>CBDHHL010000033.1:0-74679 GCA_965263355.1 Leptolyngbyaceae cyanobacterium
TGATAGAAAACGGCGTCTGACAGACTGTCGTTATCGAAAACTTCAAGATTTGGATGCTGGTTTTCAGTGAAAATACTTTGCTCGTCTGAGTAGAGTAGAGCGATATACTTTTCAGGTATTTTGCTTTCAAAACCTCCTTCCCAAGAAATCACGCAGTCGTCGTTTTCGACTTTAGTTTCTTCGTCGTGAGCAGCTACGTACCCAATCCCAGAGTTTACAGGCATAATCAATCTCCCTTGGTATTTACAAATTTAGCAAACGTACTATGTGGCTTTTAGAAACTCGCTGATTAGCTCATTAATGAGCTGACTAAGGCTTAATCCCAGCTCGGCTGCCTTGTCTGCCGCTTCAGCCTTTAGCCCTACGTCCAGCATGATGTTAGTCCGTTGCCTGGGCTCGTCTCCCAATGGCTTTGCCCCGGCGTTGCGGGGATTGCGGGGTTTTGTGGTCATATTAGAACTGAATTTCAAACTGGTTACCCCTGTTATATAGTTCTGGTATTAGCCAGGAATTTTCATCTGGGTTTAGCCCCAGATTGCTAAAAGCCATGTCAACGGCTTCGTAGAACTCGCAATCCCTGAACACAGAAGATTTCCAGTATGTGGCACCCCTCTTCTGTTCAATGCAGTTTTGGACAATCTGCGAAAGTTTTTCACAGTCCTCGTCGCCCCATTCAGTTGAACGGAGCAGTGTTTGATCCTTCGAAGAGAGCTTTTCTGTCTGCCTCTCTGCAATTTTTGATTCCCAAAAGTCGTTAGTCATTTTTAAGTAATTCCGTTTCTCAACTACTCTTTTAATTTAGCACACACCTAATTAATTGTGTGTGTATATGTGTATGGGTTAAAAGACAGCGCCAAGCTTTTACATTCGCCAGCTTTTGAGTTTTTCAAACTAAAAAAGATTCCCTGGCTTGGTTTATGTACATCTGCTCCATAACTATGTGTGGTTGTCCAGCGGTCGCGGTCGCTCTTTCAGGAATCTCAGGGTCAACCACAATGGATATCCTTTCAAAGGATTGCAGCTCGATATCTTCGATAGTGTAATTAACCGAGCTGGCCACCTCCAATCTGAGGGCTGAATAAGTCCGATAGCCTAAGATAAGCTGCTTAGGGTATTCGTGCTGGGTAGATGCGTATGCTTGGATTGCCTTTGTAATTTCGGGCGGGATTGCCATCAGTAGTTACAGCTTAAAAACTTTTCTTTCCCTGTAGTTGTTGTGTAGACCAGCTTAAAGAAGCTGCCTGTGTTAACAAACTCATCAATAACGCTACCAGGGATTTGTTCCACTTCTTTCCTTTGATCTTCAGTTAAATCAATACCTCCGATGGAGATGACTGAACCGTCATCAACATATAAAGCGAGTGTTTGGTTGTCGTAAGTCGTATCTATGATCATGACTCCTGTGCTTTTATTTTCCATGACTGAATCCAGTAAATTTCTTCAATTTTCTCCTCAGTAACCACCGTTGTGGGTCATTGCTTCGTCACATGGATTCCTGGGAGCGCTACCTACCCATTCAGCGCCATCGTAGGAGAGAGGAAAGTAAACCCTATTCTTGGTCCACAAAGTGAACGGAAAACCCTTAACAGGCCCATCCCCATCGTCGAATTCAGCATTCATTGCCAACTCGCTTAGAGTGGAATAAATTACATCTTCCCAGGTGTCACCTTCGGTAAAGCCCTCTTCGATCAATTCCTTCCAAGTTGCCATTTTTTCTCCTAAGTATTTTTCTTTCTTTTCTTGATTAGTTGAGATCGCGTACTTCAGTCATTCATTGCCGTCAGTGCGTCCAAAGCTGATATTAGCTTGTCAGCTTTTCGAACACCCAATTTAGCAGCCTGCTTATAAGTAATCCTTGGGGTTGAATCAATCGCTTCTTGCATAAACACCATTGCAAAATAATCACGCCTACTTAATGGTGTAGCATGGCCATTATGGTCTGTTGGCATAGACCATAATGGCTTTTCTTCTGGCAATTCCGGCCTAAACATACTTAAACCACCTCCGAACAACTTCTCTCTTAATTAATGCAGAATGTCTAACACAGCCAAAATCTTCAGCAGTAAACAGTTCTGCATAGTACTCTGAACCATCGACCAAGCCGAACCCTGATGCACCTAAGGGCAGCTCTGCAAACGTTTTTTCAGGATGCTGGCAAGATCTCACTTCGTACCCAATATCCATAGGCGTTAAATCGGGGCTCATTGGCTCCCACATGGATGAGTCTCTTGGCGGTTGACCGTCAAGTGTCCAATAATCGCAGGTTTTACATCTAGGGAATTCCATTTTTTCTCCTAAGTATTTTTCTTTTCTTGACTAGCTGAGATCGCGAACCTTGCAATTTAAGTCAATCCACGATTGTGCCAATGCGGCTAAAAACCTCGACCCACTGCATGGCTCAAAGTATCTAGGCTTAGTCCGTAAGTATTGCTGGATAGGTTCCCAGCTTTTTATGAACCTTCTTTTATCGCCATTACACAAATAAAACGTTGACTGACAAAGATTACGCCACTCAGATGAGCAATAAATTGTATGAAGCCCATCTCTTGCTTCCAAAACAATAACTGGCGCAGCGCCAAATCCCGCCTTTGTTTCTGCGGGCTGGGCCTCTACCTCTTTGGATATAAGAAAAAGAGGATCATAAAAGCGTGAATCACTAAAATCTATCTTGCTAATCACAACACATTTTCTCCTAAGTATTTTTCTTTTCTTGATTAGTTGCGTCCAGGGCAACTAATCAACATCGCCAGAGTCCTTTTCTGTCAAGCTTTTTATTGGCAATATGATTACCGCTGGACTATTATTGGACTCTTTTTCGAGCATCTTTATATATTCCAATATAGAGCCAAGTTGAGCATTAGATAGGTTCTTTTCCCTTTCGTCAATCCCTTGCCTGTTCTTTAGCCCCAGTGCTCTAGCGGCTTGCGCCTTAACGGGGACTTGTGACCTTCTCCATTCAATCAAAAGGTCTGGCAGTGCTTCGATAAACTCGCTTAATTTCATGTCAAGTCTAGTATTTACATCTGGACTATAGCAAAGCAAAATTCATTTTGCAAATAGTCAATAAATTACTTGACATCTGAAAAGCTATCGTTTAGCATTTGAAGTGTAATTGAGGCCGAGCAATGGCAAAAGTATTTAAAGTCAAAACACAAATCCCACCTAGACAGCTTGGGCTAGTGGGCGATAGATCGTGGGAAGAATCCGAAAATCTTTTCTATGCGATTGAGTTTATCCAGGCTAAAGACCAAAAAGAAGCCATGGCGATCGCGGCTAAGTATGGAGCGATAGTTTCAGTGGAGGAAACAACCATCAAGCCGAAATCAAAAAGGCAGCAAGCCATAGAAAGCCTACTGTCTGTCAATTCGGCACAAGAAAAAACATGGCACGAATTTGTATGTGAGTACCTAGTCCTTGTGACTGGGCTTAAGAAAAATAGAGATCTTGTAAGTGGCTACCAGCTGAAGAAAAATAAGAAAGGATATTCAATCCGTTGGGGCGGAAGAGACATCATGCTAAATGATATGGCTGCTGACGTTGCTTATTCTTTCTGTTTGCGCCATGGACTATCGTACTTTGTGAGGGAAGCCGAAAATTACAGGATGGATTTATTAGCCTGATTTTTTGTCAAGTAATTTCTTGACATCTGAAAATAAAAAAGGCATACTTATTAGTAACAAAGCAAGCAGGGCATGCACCGGCTCCCCCGAAAGGACATAGCCGAAAAAGCCTGAGCAGTATAACTAAAAAGGAGAAATGATTATGCTTATCCGTGAAGTCGTTTCCATTGAAGATACTCGCGATGTGATTGAAAAGGATGATCGGTTTATTCCGGTTCCTGGGACTGGGATAACTCTTAGTTGTGAAGCTTGCGGACGTGACCACGAAGTTCACGCAACTGTCATTCTCGATGATGGTTCTAGCGCTGTTGTAGGCACTGGCTGCATGCTAAAACAAGAGTTCGAAAGTCATGATATCAAGCATCTCCGCAGCAAGGTTAACGCTGCAAAGCGATTACCGAAGCTCAAAGCTGAGCAACTAAAAATTGTGAAAGCCTATGAAAATAATGCGGTGCTTGACGAATGGGCAGAAAACACATCTATTCGCGATGCTGGCTGTACTGATGAAATGATCATCACATACCATGACAAGCTATGGGCTAGGAAGGATTGCACAAAGCTAGTTTTAGGCGATGCGATGATCGTAGTCGACGGCGATATTTCTTCCGATGTATTCAAAGGCATTGATGCGGTTCAACAACTAACCGAGCGATGGTTTGAACTTCGGAAATGTGAGAGGGGGTGGGTAAACCCACATACACTTTCCGATTTACTTGTCCGCAATACAGCCAAGATTCGCAAAGCAACTGAAACTCTCAACACCATCTAACCCCGCTAACCACACCCCGGTTAGCGGGGTTCTTTTTTGTCAAGAAAACACTTGACATTTGAAAAGGGATCTCTTAGTATTAAGACATGTCGGGCAACCGATTTGTTTTCCCTTCCGGAGGTTTTTGACTTATGGCTGTTGTTACTCGTCGTTCTGCTGAAATTCTTGCTCAGGCTACATTTGGCGATTTTTCCCGCTATTGCTTGGCTGTTGTACTAACTAGATTCGATAAAATCGAATTTCAAGTTAGTGACGCAGAATGTCCTGACGACGACGGGATGCCTCGCGTTATTCGACAGACTGAAACTATCCAGTCCGCTTTAGAGGGGATGGAAGGTGTCGAATGCTTTTCTCAGAGCCCATGCACTGGGGATTTTATTGTAACTCTGGGGAAAACTCCAGCAGTCTACCTTAAGGAAGGCTACGCTCGATGCATTCGCACAGGCGAGAAATTCTTGGTTGATAGCTTTCATGTCATCAAAGGGTTTTGATGGCCTTACTCATTAGTAACCCCGCTAACCGGGGTATGGTTAGCGGGGTTCTTTTTTGTCAATAAATTACTTGACAACTAAAATATAGGTCGCTACTTTGGGATTGTCAACCAGGAGAAAAGATACGGTAGAGATTATGAATTGGATTAGTGTTGACGATGACCACAAGCCCAATGAATGGGCACCAGTGCTGGCGTATTCGCCTGACCATGGCTATTTTCTTGCCAGCTACACCGACGGGCGCTGGGAAGATGCCAATACAGAACGAAGTCTGGATGACATGGGAATAACCCATTGGGCAGCATTAACGGTGCCTCAATAGTTTTCAAGTCGCCCTAGGCATGGCGTTAAACTGCCTTTTATGTTGATAACGGAGAATGGAATGAGGATTCTCATTCGAACTTAACGATGACTGAATATAAAGCCGATGCCACAGGCAACTACAAAAACGATTGCGCCGCTTTAAGCCAGCTAAAACAAAGAGGAATTGAATGCGGCATTGACGTTGGAGGCTTATGGTTTCTGGCTGAGCCGACTGAACTATGGCGGGCTGAAGCCGTATTAAATGAATACGGTTTGCAGCTCGTCGAGGAAACAACCGCGAGGTTATTAGCGATGGATCGGCTTAATGAAGATCCAAGCTCAATCTAAACCCCACCCTCAACCTCACTAGCATTGGTCCCCGCAGGCAGCCTAAACTCTATCTCAACTCTGCGCTGCCCACGCTCGCGCCTGACCGTACCAACACTCCATCTACGGCCATCTTGATGGACCACGTAGGGATTGGCTGTGACCCCTTCCTCTGCTGCCCTGGTGAACGTAACTCGCCCAACTGCTTTACCATCCTGGGCGATGCGGACGACCTGGAAAGATGCAATAGGCTGGGTTGAGGGTGGATCTTCTTCCCTGACTGGGGGCTTACTGCCACTTGCTGCGATAGTCGGCTGTGGCTCGCTGATGCTGCATATACTTTCCAGGTTAATTAGTTCCCCCTGGTCTGTGATCATGTAGCAGAAAGGGTTGGCGATCGCAGGAGTGCTAACGCCAAGGGCCAGGATGGTAGGCAAAAAATATTTGAGCATAGCTTGATATCTCATAAGGACAGTATAGCTATACTTCAGTGGCTGCAAGACTCGTTCGGGACTACCGCCCGCTCCCCCGATGGCGCAATTTCATAGACTTACCTTGACTCAGCCTTACTTTATACAGGGGCTAAGCCAGGGTTCAGCAGGCTTTACGAGGGCTTCACAGTGGTGTGAAGTTATGCTGATAGCGAATCTACCTAAAAAGAACGAATACTCTCAGATCTCGTCCACCAATAGCGAAATCATCAGCGCCGAGGTCGATCCCCGCTGCCCTTATACGAGGAGTGATTTCTGCAGGATCTTCAATTCCACGAAGTGAAACCCTCCCATCTTGCTGCAATTCTCGCAGGGTGCGATGCAGCTCAGTGTTGCTTTCGACGCCGAGTTCATCCTTGATATCGGCAATTGCAACCCTGGGGTCTAACCCACGAACGCGATTGTTATAAGCGGTCTCCACTGACGCTTTTGTGACTGTTGTTGGTGAGCTTGAGGCTGCTGAACTTCTACCACCACCTCCTGAACTTCTACCCCCGCCTCCACTGCTTCTACCCATAATTGCCCCTTATAAAATCACTGTGTTCTAACTGCAAAATCCATCGTATGTAGATAAGGACTGCTTTTGCATGGACTGACTTAAAATTGCTCCCCTACCACATAAACTCTAACCTCAGTATTTGCTCGCCTAGCTGTGGCTACTGCAGCCGCGTCTCCAATGGGCCTGTAGCTATCTGGTCCAACCCTAACGACAGGCTGAGTAATCCATGTGGACCCCTTATTAGATCTAATCGTTCTGGCCGCTTTATCTATCTTGGATTGCGATGCCTTCGTTCTTCCTCCAATAATTGAGTCAGGGCTTACTATTCTTTCAGTGCCTATCTCTGAAAATGATGACTGCTGACCCCGCGCATTCCGGCCAAATCTAGGTTTCCCTTGAATTGATGCGGCTGCCTGCGCAGAAGATAAATCATTTCTAGCAATAACTTGTACATTTATATTGTTAGCACCCGACACCCTGCCACTCGCCAGGATTTTAGCGCTGGCAGAGTCAACAGGCTCATACTTCCCCTGATTATTAATGGAAACTAATGCGGGGGTTTGGTTGAGTTCACCACGACTAAAAGCTCTGACCATCCTTGGATCAGGGCTCGCAGATCCAAGCGAGAATTGAGAGCGAAGCTCGCTTGAATCAAAAACACTCAATGCGCCAGGGCCGCCAGCACCAAATATAAATTCTTTTTCCGCAGACGTTCTCTCTTTTGGTTCCTCTGTAGTCTCCCCCAACGGGGCCTGATTAACACCACCAGCGCTTCTACCCCCGCCTGAACTTCTGCCACCTCCCCCGCTGCTTCTACCCACTGTAGTTCCCTCTTATAGAATCACTGTGTTCTAGTTGTAAGATCCATTGGCTAGGCGCGTCCTTGAACGTTGTTGGCCTTGCTCCATAGACTAACAAAACACAATCTTCTGTTCCAGTGTAGTCAACAATTGCCTGCCAGTCCTTCATGGTTGCGTCGTAACCGGCAACGTTACCATCATCGAAGCTAGCCAGGTATCTCGTAGCGAAATATCGCCATTCTTTGGGGACTCCAATAAAGTTTAGATCGTGCAAATGGGGCGACGTGTTCACATCCACCCACAGCCGAACCCCATGCTTCTGCCAATAGCGGGCTAACCATCGCTTTTTATAAATATCTGTCATGGCCAACGCTCGTGGCATATTCGCCCAGGTAGAGAAGTTTGGCTCAATTACTACGCTGCAGCCAGTCTCTAATAAGTCGTCGGGCTTATCCCATACTGCGCTGAATTTATAGTCGTCAGTGTAGAAGTGAATGCCACCGTCATGCGTGGCTGTCCTCTGCTGAACCCCCCACTTTAGCCAGTCAATATCTGTCGTATCAGGCTGCATACTGGGATCTAGATCGGGGATACCCCAGTCGTTGGACGACGGGAATATGTCGTTGGGTTCGGAGTCGGAGTGTGATTCACCGTCATCATCACTGCCCCTATCGTCCTGGCCATTTTCATCGCTTATCTGCTCCAGCAATAGATCCAAATCATCCCCATCCACTGTTACGGGCAACGAATCAGCCTGGGCTAATCGCTCAAGCAATTCTAAATACTCAGCAGGATTATATAGCCCAGAGATATCCAGCGCAGTGAAATCCCCGCCCGCCATAGTGAGGCTATTATGGTCCAGGCTGTATGCCAATCCTTCGGCTTCGGTGGCACTGTTGCCCCCAACGATGCAAGGCACGGCCCAGTCTCCTGATTCGGTGAGCTTGATATAGGCTGGTGGCCCCTCACCTTGTTGACGCAGACGCAGCAGCGCTTCTAGCCTGCCGTTCCCCTCGACAACTCCACCTTTGCCATTGTTCAATGCAGCGTCTATAGCTAGTGGATCGCGAAAACCATAACGCTTAATTGAGGTGCAAATAGCGCCAATATCATGCCGCTTTGCATTGCCTTCCAGAAACTTCTCTGAGAGTTCAGAAAGAAGCAGATAGTTTATGGATAGCTGAAGGAGGCCAGCTGCTGCTGTGGTGACCATGACGGCGATTTGCTAGGATTCTAGACATATCGTACTGTACTTTTCTTATACTTTCCGTGGGTAAACGCGTTGACTGGGAACATTGGCGAGGCCTTTATGTAGCTGGGGATGACTCGGTTACTTTTCAGTCTTTATCTGAGCTGGATGGCGCGCCAGCATTCTCTACAATTAGGAACAAAGCGTGCCCCCCCAAAGACAGCAATGAGCCGAGCTGGGCCGACTTAAGGAAGCAGTACAGAAAAGAATTAGCTAAAGAGTCTGTTGGGGGAGATAGGGTAAGTTTAAGCGTCGAAGATGCGATTGCTCGGACGGACAAAATAATTGACACCGCCGAGATGCTTACTCAACACAATGCGATCGCTAAAGCATTGATCGGGATAGGCGCTGCGGGCATTAAGGAGTTTCAGCGAAATAATTTTTCTAAGGCAAAACAGATGAAGCCCCGAGAGCTTTTAGAATTCGCTAAGTTTGGCATAGAAATGCAGCGCATTATCGAAGGCATGGCCACCAGCAAAACAGAAATAGATTTCAAGGGCATGTCTGACGCGGAATTAAACGCAATTATCGATGGCGACACTTAGAGATCGGGCGCTAGCGGAGAAGGAGCGGCGTAGGCGACTGCGGGAAAAAGAGACGGGAAATGGAGTTATCAAGCCCCCATGGCCAGAATTCGCTAGGCAGACTCGCATCAGATCAGGCCGCAACCTAGTTCCGTTTGACCCATATCCTTATCAAATAGCTTTTATTGAACAAGTAGAAAAGCACTATGGCACGGTTGCTATCAAGTCTCGGCAGATGGGATTTACTGAGACCATAGCTAATTACTTTTTATGGAAGGCATTTCGAGACCCTGGCTACCTCTCCGTCATCTTTTCTAAAAACCAAAACGATACAGCCAACATCGCTAAGCGTGTCCGCTTAATGATCTCATCAAGATCTGACCTATCCTTAGCGACTGACAGCCTTCAAGACTTGACGCTAGTGGACGGAGGTCGGCTGTTATTTAAGCCAGCAACGGCCAATGCGGCAAGAGGATTAGAGTCTGTCTCAGACATATTATTTGATGAAGCGGCCTTTGCTGATGGGATTGAGGGCATCTATCAAGCTGCCATGCCATCAACAGAAATGCTAGGCGATGCCGCCAGAATAATTATCCTGAGCACTCCCAACGGACAATCTGGGTTTTATTGGGACCGAGTGAATGAAGCAAATGGGGATATTAGCATTATTGAAGCCTGCCAAAATGCTCGGATTGGTGAACCGGTGAAATATTGGACTGACGAAGGGGGATGGTGCAAGTTTTTGGCTCACTGGAGAGCCCACCCAGTTTATTCAAAAAAACCAGACTACCTGGAGAGTTTGGCAACGCAAAAGCGGATGCCAGCATCCAAAATTGAACAAGAGTACGACCTCAGTTTCACTAAGTCTCAAGAAGGCAGGTTGATCAAGAAATTTGATGAGAACCGCCACGTATTGCGTGGCTTTGATTCAATACTCTGTACATATGACAATAAGCTGCCACTACATTTAATTTTCGACTTCAACCGATCACCTGCTACGGCATTGGTTGGCCAGCAGCATACATCGGAGTTGAGAGTGATTCACGAATTTTGTTTTTGGGATTCAGATACCTTTGAATTGGCTGAAAATGTTTGCCTATGGGTTAAAGGCATTGGGCACCAAGGTCCCTGCTATATCTATGGAGATGCTACTGGGCGCAATCCTAGCGCCAACAGCAGACAAACGAACTGGCAGATTGTTTGGAGCAAACTGGCCGCCCATGGGATAAGAGCATTTAAGCGCTACAAAAACTCAAATCCATCTGTTGCGGACAGTGTTTTGAGCCTAGAGTATGCGTTTGAAATAGACAAAGTTTTCATTAATGGCGAGACTTGCCCCGAGTTGATAGCGGACTTAAACACTGTCAAGGGCAAGGATGGAGGCATTGCTAAGATCGATAAGTCCGATCCTAAACGTACTCATTGGCTGGATGAACTAAGATACTGGGTAGATAGCCTCATGCCGTATCGTGGCACTCAAGCCAACAGGCCACGCGAAACCCGTCAACGACTAAAAGGAATTGTCAGCTAATGCATCAAGGGGAGGTACTTTAATGAGCGCAGTAACTAACTTGATTTGCGCATACGGACTTTGCGCAAATGATCTTAATAATGAAAAGATCTTAGAAAAGATAAATGAATGCTGCCCAGCTTTTGGCAGGTTAACGCATATTGATAGCAATACATTGCCAAACGGATGGTATGCCAATGGGAAAATGGCAGAAACCAATATTGCCATTGGCACGTTCAACCATCTAGATATCGATCAATGGGTAAAAAATATTCGCGAAACTATCCCACTTATCGACGCCTTTGAGTGCGACTATGTGCAATTCATCGTAAGTGACGACAATTCAGAAGGCTTTGGGATAATCAATGTTTTATCGACAGAGCAATTCAACCCGTTCAAAGGATACTCCTAACACTATGCCACCCACCCTTAAACAACTTGTCCGACGTCATTCTGAGCATGAAAAATATGCAGAACAATGGATGCTGCTGTCTGCATTGGCGGAGGGTGGATGTGCGGTCGATGACAACGTAAAAAAGAAGCTGCTTATCAACCCAGATGACGCAGAGCCCGATGTTTATAACACTCGAATCAGACTAGCCCCCTACGAGCCTATTATGGGTTCAATCCTGATGAAGCTGGTTAGTCAGATCACTCAGGATCAGGCCAGTTATGAGGGCAGTACTGATCCATTCTGGGAAGATGAGTTTTTCCCTAATGGCGTACTGAGTGATGAGGAATCTGACCCACGTCAATCACTACAGTCGCTGCTGATCAGAGAAATGCTACAGGGCTTGGTTCAGGGCAAGATGATTGCCCAGGTCGATACTGTCAACGCTGAGGGGGAAACTCTGGCAGAGCAACAGGCCAATGGAGGCGATTCAGCCTATGTCGTGCTTAGAAGGCGCGAGGAATTATGGGATTGGGCAAGTGACAACCAGGGTTTAATTTACGCCAAGCTCCATACTTATCGAGAGGAGAGACCGTCTTGGGATGCTAAGCCTGTGCGGCTGCATGAATTCCAGATTTACCAACGCGAGAGTAACGCACAAATCACGACATCGGTCTATACCGTTCGTAATTCTCAGGATGACAAGGCCGTTGATTACAGTAGTATGTCTAGCTTTGGCTGGAAAGATTTGCTAGCGCTAAGTGAGAGCAATGCAGTCATTGAAGCGAAGGTGGAGGATCAACCGATCTTTTCTACCACATCAGGTCTATTCCGGTTCCCTGTCATCTGTCGCTCTATCCCAAAACCATTGGTTATAGCTGATCAGTTATTCGACTTGGTCAAATCTCACTACAACCACGTTGCCGGTGGTGAATGGGCATTAGTCCAGACTAATTACGCCATGCCTGTTTTTACTGGCGTAGATTACCCACACGAAGAGGGCAACAGCAATCCTGCACGATTTCAAAAAGCAGGCAATGGTTTCTGGTGGGAACTGCCGCCTGGAGTTGACTGCAAATGGTTTGTTCGTCCTGGAAATGATATCCAACTCAGCCTCGATTATCAAGATAAACAAAAGCAGAAAATGTTGGACTTGGTTCATAAGATCGCTGAAACTGCGGCCAATGCTTATGCAATGCGGATGCAATCAGGTGAGTCTAAAAAAGAAGGTCGCAGGGATCTAGACATTTTGCTTGAGGTTTATGGGGAAGAACTCAGGGGCTTTGCTAAGTCGATTCTGGATGCGGCCTCAATCGTCCGCAATGAAGATACTGAGTGGAGTGTGAACGGATTCACCGACTACAACACCACTGGCCTAATGGAGGCATTGCAGGAATACACAGCCCTGGATCAAGCTGGGATTGATAGCGATACACTGAAGCGTGAGAGCAGGATTGCGATCGCCAACAAAGCAGTAGCCAGTCTCAATCTGTCGCCTACGATTGTGTCGGAGATCGCTGATGAGATTGGGGAAGATTCGCCATTTACGCTGCAGCCAGAAGGCATGAATGCATTGGTGCAATTGGCTGGGTCTAACTTGATATCTCCTGGTGACTTGCATCAGATATTCCAGAAAGCTGGCATCATTCCACCTGACATGGACTTAATGGCATTACTTAGGAACCTGGGGTTAGAGCCTGGACTACCACAGACAGATAACCCAGTGTTGGCGGGTGAAGTTAATGGAGGAGGGGAGAAGCCTGACGTACTCAAAAGCTGCCTTGATTGGTGGCAATACATGCAGTCTCACTATCCAGAGCTGGCATACAAATTTCGACTGAGCCCAGCAGACCTATCCTCGGCAGGCTTATCCACCCAAAGTCGCGATTTAATTTATGGCATAGAAGTTATTGAAGACCCTAGCCTGCGAAGTGGAGAAGTCTTAATAGCTTGGAATGAGAAGTCTTAATAGCTTGGAATGAGTGAAGCCATCACCATAGACAATACCCCATATACCGAGGAAGAGTTAGCGGAACTCCTCGGCATAGACTCACTCGACTCGTTATCCCAATCTGAACTAGATGCGCTACTAGATGAAATAAACGACGGGCTTCCAAGGCAATTGTCAGAATTCATAGCAGCTACTGCGATCGCCTCAGCCTTAGCACTGCTAAACACTCGTGGCCCAGGGGTTCGCTACTTCACCCCTCGCGAAGACTACTACCGTGGTCGCCGTCCTGTCCCACAACAACGCATCGATCAGTTAGTCTCCAGTCATCGGCGTCAGGCATCACAGCGCACGCTACGACATGCCAATGATTTACTGAATAACCGGATCAGCCTGCGTGAGTATCATGAACGGATGGCCAGGGATATTGTGAATGGACACGTTCGCATGATGGAGCTAGGTGCTGGCGGGCGCAAACGGATGACCCGTGGGCACTGGGCAAGGCTACAAGAGCAACTGTATGGAGATGGCCCAGGGCGGGGAGACCTTAATCGACTAAGACAGCATGTTGAGCGGATCAGGCTAGGGGAATTATCTGACGCTCAGATACGGGACAGGTCTAGGCGATATGGGGCAAATACAGCCCCTAGTTATCAAGATGGACGGCATGTATCGATGGTTCAGTCAGAGCGATGGGAAGCGAGAAGATCCCTGGGGAACGTGCCTAGGCATTGCCCTGACTGCCCTGGCTTACAGGTGCTCGAATGGACCCCTATTGATCAAGTAACACCTATTGGTAATGATTGCCGGTGCCGATCAAATTGCGCCTGTACCCTAGAAGTTAGGCTCAAGCTGGCTCGTAATGGATTTAGTACAGTAGGATTTAGTCAAGCAATCTTAGGTTGATCATGGCGAAAACCAAGGGCGTTTCTATCGGCAAAGATAAAGATGGGGTGTATGTTTACACCCATAGGAGCAGGAGCAAAAGTTATCCAAAACAGTCCAGCATTCCTGATTCAGTAATCAAAACAATAGAAAGAACTGGTTAGCATCATGCAAATAAAAAAATATAAAGCCGTCGCATTAGCTGACAGGCGCGAGAATATAACCGTTAAACACACTCTCAGTCAAGGGTTTCAGTATTTTGTACTGTCGTCAACGGCCCATATGTTTTGCGGAGTTGGGGAAACGCCTGAAGCGGCGATCCAAAAAATCAAAAGCGCTCAGAAGCAGAGCCCTGATCTGGTTTTTGGCAAAATAACTACAGAAGAGTTTTTTGATTATTCAGTATTCGAACAATAATCATGGCCACTCGCGCTGAACTACTGCAAGAATTATTCAACAAATACAGTAGCCGCACGTCTAAGAATATGACGGCATACAATCGAAGTGGCGGGAACGTTCGGAGGCCAGTCAGGTCGTCAAAGCCCAAAAGCGACCAAGCCGCATACGATCAAGCTAAATTCAACACCCGTAAAGCCAATCAAGTCTTAAGTCAGAGGCAACCGTTAACCCGCAAAGGTGGCAAGTACGACGGCTTGCCTACGCCTGCTGTATTGCAATTTGCACGTTGGGGGGTTCCTTTGTCGTCAATAGCAAACCCAACTTACGAGAAAATCAGAGCGATTCGAGATCGCTACCAATCAAGGAAAGATGTGTTAGCCAAAAAGCTGGGTAAGTCTAATGAATAAACCAATCTCTTACAACGGCGTCAATATTCCCTCTAAATACGTATCCGGACTGTCCGGGTCCACCCGTCGCAAGCGGCTAGCTGCGATTGCTAAAGCTCGCAAGTCAGGCGAACCGATGCCTCGGACACTCCCTGGGGACGACAAAACAAAAACTAGGAGAAGCCGATTTACTCGCAAATTCAATAAACGCTATGGCAACTCGTAGACAGAGACTATCGGCACGGCTCCAAAAGGCCATCAAAAATAAAGCAGAGAAGTCCAATGCACCTGTATCAGCGCTGCGACAGATCGCGCTAAAAGGGTTAGGGGCTGCGGCTAGCTCTGGTAGACGACCTGGGGTTTCGCCAGAGCAATGGGCGTTAGCCAGAATTAACAGCGTGATCACTGGCGGAAAGGCAAGAAAGGTTGACTCAAAACAATGGAAGGCTATTCAAGAATTCCGCAAAAACAGATAAGTTGCTTATTCTACAAGGGATTCGCTATGATGTTGCTGAAATCCTAAAATCGTGATATGACAGACGGCACTCAAGACCCAAATGCAGAGCAGCAGACTAGTGTAACTCTGGAGCAGCTACAGCAAGTGCTTGGAGGATTCAAAGACGAGATCTCTAAAATGGTCACAGGTGCTGTCCAGAAGTCACATAAGTCTTTAGAAGGAAAGTTAAACGATACTGTCAAGGCTCAGCTAACGTCAGTACTAGACGAGGTTATCCCATCCGAGGGAGACGGACAACAGCAGCAGGCCGCGCAGCCCCCAACAACTGGGGAAGTCGAACAGCAGCCCCAGTCGGGCGACGATATTACGGCACGTCTACAGGCTATGCTTCAGGCCCAAACGCAGCAGATGGAGCAAAAGCTAAGCGAGACCACAAGGCAATACGAAGAGCGCATTGAGGCGATGCAAAAGGCTGTCGAGGAAGAACGGCTTAATACTGCAAAGTCTCAAGCCCGCACCGCAGCATTAGACCCCATAAGAGATAGGCTGCACAACCCAGATTTAGCCTGGGCTTATCTTGAAAGCAAAGGAGTCTCTTACGATCCTGAGAAGGGCGGTTATGGTGTCGCGGGAAAAGACGAATTTCAAAACCCTACATTCACTCCTTTGTCAGAGCAGTTATCTAGTCTAGAGAAAGAAGCGGGCTACTTATTTAAGCCTCGACCTGGCACTGGCACTGGGACTCAGCCAGGGACACAGCAACCGGCTTCGTCTGGGGGATCAGGCATTTATGCAGATGGCATGGACGCTCAAGCCAGGATAGATGCGCTTAAGAAGTCGGCGGACCCATTCGCTGCGATCGCCGAAAATGTGGCCAAAGCGAATGCTCAGTAGCACAAAACTAAGGCGTTTGTTATATTGTTCTTGAAATGGCATGGCAAGGGCCGTAAACCTTGGAAAGGCATGGCAGACGCCTTAAGTCTGGGGTTCGGTCCCTGAGAATTTGAATTTAGCTCTAGGGATGCGGAAGGAAATCAACAATCCTTCTTTTTCCGATGGTTACTTTCAACAATGCAGAGCAGTCAACAGTCGTCAAGGCGTTGGCTGATGGTTCACTTTTTCAATTGTATCGGTCTTCGGCTTTCGCTACAGCAGCAACTACAACGCTTGGTGGCCGTGACCTAAACACTTATTTCGAAAAGGGTCAGTCGGTTAGCCTGTTGATGGCTAAAGACTATGGCGAGGCGCAAGATTATGACCCTCGCACAAACACTGACGCGACTACCAACGACACTGATTATCTCCCTGTTACTCTAACGCTAGAGAAACTTTTCACTTCTGGTTTTCGCGTTTATGGAAGCGATACCCAGGTGGAACGCTACGTTAGGGATTATTCACTTTCTACTGGTGGCGCAGTTCGTAAGTCGTTCGATAATTATCTGTACAATACCGGGTTCCGTACATGGACATTGGCAGCTAGTGGGGACATCACTCTAGGCGGCCACCCTCCTACAACAGTGGCGTTCACTGAGACCAGCGGGGGCGTCCTGGCTGAATACGGTGATGCTCTTCACCGTGCTGGTGGCGCTGCACTCAACGAAGTGGATGTGCCTGAGTCTGGCCGTTACGCAAGATTGTCGCCTCGTGCTGCTGAGTCTTTGATGGGCGCAATCACTCCTGTCACTGGCAGCGCTTTAACTGAAGGCAATATTGCGCTTGGTCAACAACTGCTACAAGAGCCTAGCTACATGAGCCGTGATTTCATGATGCGGCAGTTCATGACCCGTGGTTCTAATGCGATCACAGGGCAAGACGCTGTTGCGGATTTAGGCGATGGTGTCGCATTTGAGCCTATCAGCGCTGTTGCTGCTGCGACTGGTGCAGATGAGTTCATCGATGGCAATCAATCCACTGTTACCCAGGCTGGCGCTGTGCGAGTGACTGTCAACCAGACTGCGGCTCTGGCTGCTGGCGTTGCTGTTGGCGCGATTGGTCGGATTGGCCCCAATGGTTCTACTGCAGCTGACGTAAATTATGGCGTGATTCTTCGTGTTGATAGCGCTAATAAGTACGTTTGGATGATCCCTTACAACAGCAAGGGCCAAAAAGTTGCTGCCGCTGAAGTGAACACAGCCTACAACTTCTCTGTCCCTGCGATTGGCGCGGTGAATGTCGGCTATCACATTGAACATCTGGCGTTTGCTACGCGACTGCTTACTGAACCTACTCCTGGCTCTGGTGCGATTGTCGAGCGTTCTACCGACCAAGACACAGGTTTGGTGATGCAGGTTTTCAAAGGCTCATATAATGTCCATCAATTCAAGGAAGGCATTCGTACTGCCTGTTTATGCGGCGCTACTCCTACCGATTTTCGGAAAGGCGTTTTGTTGCTATCAGCCTAATTAATCTCTCCTATGGCGATTATTTTGTTCCGGGGCAATATGCCCACTCTTTTTCATAGCAAAGGGGACGCTAGCGCAGCTCTCGCAGGTGGGCTGTATCGCCGACAGCCTGTGAAGGTGGCGGATGAACCCACCACTGAAGTCCAAGCCGACAACGACGAGGTCGCCGAAAGAGCTGCAGCGGAACCTCCTCAGCCTGATTCAATTAATGTCAACTCAGCGCCTCTGGCTGAGTTGACTAGCATCAAAGGGATTGGTTTGGCAAAAGGAAAAGAGTTGATCGAAAAACGGCCCTATTCGGCAGCTGAGGATCTTGTTGCAGTTACCGAAGCTGTCGATTGGGTCCAGCTTGAAGAATCTGGCGTTATTTGGTTTGGTTGATGGCGTTAAACGTTTTCACAATTAACGACAGACGCAAGCTGCAACACTATCTCAATCTCCCTATTCAGGAAGTGCAAGAAGGCAGTTACTTATGGAGTGCTCTCAGCTACGTCGAAACTATCGACGAATCAGAGGGCACTACAATCGCTGCCGATATTCAATCACGACTTGAGACTCTTGACTGTCTAGAGTCTGTTGACGGATCTCAAGGAAACTGGATAGATGCGATTCAATCCAGTTCTAGTTTTGCTAAGTCGATCAACATTCCTGACCAGTTCAGTGAAACATACGCGGCTCCGTCGGGCAGCGGCTATACCGGGGAGGCAGCATCACTAGAATCCTATAAAAAATATCTGATCTCTAGCATTCGAAGAGACCTAGCGCTTAGCCAGCAATCAGGCAATAACAGCCTGAATACTGTATGGCCAGGAGGCCGGTCAGAGCCCAATCGAGTAGGGCTGTATAACAGAGGGAGGGGACTGATTTAGACATGGCAACCATTGTAGAGCAGACCATTGGAACAAGCCTAACTGCTATTGGAGAAGTGAAGATCCAATCCAATGGCCTTACTGTTGAAGTTGTCAACAAAGGAGGGACCGCTTTCAATGCATTTGAGATTCGGCTGAAAGCAACCGAAGCGTCCACATTCCGGCTCGCCTACAACCAGGCAACAGACTGGACCAATCCAGCTAAAGGGAGCCTGATTACTATTGGAAACACGACCAGCCCAACTACTCTAGCAGCAGGCGAGGGGATTAATTTCACTTTGTTTAGATTGCTGGATTATAAATTTTATTCCATTCAATTTCTCGCCTCTGTTGCGAGCGGCAGCACAGTAGCGGAGGTATCGGCATGACTTTTGTCCATCAATCAATTGCTCCTAACGCAGAGGTCTTGAACCTTCCCTTAACAACAGCGGGAGGGGCAATAACGATCCCAGCCAATACTGTTTATTCCTTTACAGTTTCACTAACCAGCGGCAGCTGCACAATCGTAACGGACACGGACCCACAAACGACTCTAACAATTGCTAGTAACAGTCAAAACCCCTACGAGTCACCAAATCTTAACGGGGGGCGGATCAACCACTCAATAACGATAACCCCTAATGCGAGTTGCGATGGTTTTGTTTCAGAAGCCAAGGTGATTAGCTCCGCCCCAGCATTATCGTTAGACATCACGCCCCCAACAGCGACTTTGGTTGGGGTTCTCCCTACAGCAACAACGGGGATAGCGGCGACAGTAATAGTTGACTTTGATGATGAAACGGCCTTTAATCCAGCATCTGTAACTATCGGCTCACTGTCAGCTGTCGATGGGGCAAATGTGGCGACAATTGCAATTGCAAACACTACAACTATTGGCAACAACGGAGTTAGAGTTAACTTTGACGTAACAGCCCCTGCAGATGGCAGCTATACCGTCACAGTCCCAGTTAATAGTTATTCTGATACAGCAGGCAATCAAGGGGCACTAGTGAATCTTGGAACCATGATCGCGTCGCCAGTGAGCGCTATTACGGCATCTCTTGGGGCGGCATTAAACCCAGTTGAAGCGCTGCCCACATTTCAGGTTGTTGTTAATTTTGTAGAATCCTAACCCTGTCATGGCAATAGATCAAAACACAATCACCAATAATTCAATTGTCGTCACGAATCGCGATGGTGTGGCCCAGACAGTTTCGTTAAATGGCACCGTAGCCATTGCGGGCGGATTCCAAGCAACATTTACGGTAACGCCTGAATCAGGCGTAGAGGGGTTTTACCATATAGAGGCACCTGATTCAGCGGTTCAAAATGTCGGGGCAACGATTCAAAGCGACGAATCATTTTTAGGAGTGCAGGAGGTCCAGCTGGCGTATCCGATCAATCTGTCTAACAATCCTCCTGTCTATCCAACAGCTTTATTTTCGGATAGAGTAAATACTGAATTTTCATTTGATTGGACCCCTGTAGCTGGCGACACTCCTGCGGTCTACAAGGGAGGGTTTACCTCGATGATTGGGCAGTACGCTGACGACCCCAATCGAGGTGCTACCGAAGAAGTGGTTACCTTAGACGTTGACAATAATGAGATACGGATTCAGTGCAGAGACAACAGTGATGAGGCGTATGGCAACAAGAGTCAATCCGTCTATCCAGCTGTTTATAATCCAGGTAGTTTTAATTTTGTCGTAGGACAAACCTACGCCATTAGCATTAGATTTAGGGGGACATTAACACAGGTTTTTGTAGATGATGCACTTGCTTTTGAAGCAAACGATACTAGATTAGCCCCTACTACTAATTTTGGCTGGAGAACTTCACCTCCTGCCAGTGTCTCAAATCCAGAAATAAATCAAATACAACCCTTAAATGATTTAGCTATAAATCAAGAGGCAATAAATTGGCAGCGTGTTCAACCAAATCCAATTTATTGTGGCGGCACAAAAGGACTTGATAACAGGTTCTATAATTTTGAAATTATCGACACTGCCGGAACGCATCTAGATGGTACAACGCCTGCAAGATATGTTGTGTTATCTAGTGGGGATCATAAAGTAGCCCTAGATTCAGACGATATGCGCCTTCGCTGGGTCAATGACCCGTTAGACATTGAAGGCAGTGCTGTAACAAATTGGACAGTATTTTACAGTACTGCGTCTCTACAGGTAGAGACGCCTAGAGCTTTTTACTTATCTGCTGAAAATACTTGGCTAATTTATTGCCATGCGTTTCCACGCCCCGTCTCCCCTAGGCAGTCTACAACTCTCTTAGAAACCACCGACTTAGTTAATTTCACTTTCATAGGCGATTTATTGCCAGCAGACAGTAATTCTAACTCTGCAGAAAGAATCTATCATACCGGTTACTGGAATGGTTTTTTACTCAATGACGGAAGTGTAAGGGGAGTGTCTTTAGGCCCTGCAGCTGATGAAGATATTGTGGCCAATACGGATAGGATTGCATCAAATGCATATCGAGGTTTTTTGCTATCTGAATCTAATGGGGCAAATTTAAGAGTTCTCAATAGATTAGGGCATGCAAAAACATATACAAATACGCCGAGACGGTTTTTTACTGCTGCAAATACTTTGTATTTTGAAAGAAACAATCAAATTTTTGCTATCTGCGCTCATCATCAACACCTAGACGCAAGTTTTTCGAATGCCTCCACAGCTGTAGTTTCTGCTAGGCCAAGCGTGCAAGGCGTGTCTTCGGATTTAACTGAGTACTCAAGACGAGAGGATGCATTGCTATCTGAAACTTTGCCTTGGGAACAGGGGATAGCGAGGCCGTTGGGTCTGCACCAGGTAGGCAATACGTTATACGCCTACATCGGGTACACGCTATCTTCTGGTAATCCTGGCTTGACTGGCAACGACGATCCTTATTGGGTGGGGCTATATCAAGCGGATTTGAGCCCTGCAAACTCAGCTGTATATGCAAGCCCTGCAGGGCTAGCTTTTGTAGACACTTTTGAACAAAACCCTGGCTTGGTCACCGGATCTAGGACCCCCGATCAAAACAATAACTTAGGGGGATCTTGGTCAGCTCAAATTGGGTCTTTTTTGCCCGGAACAATAAATATTGTGGATGGTTATGCTAGGCGCGATGGTGTTGCAGCCACGGAAAACGCTGGGCTAATTTATGACTACTCAGCAAGCCCGAATTCGACGATTGAGATAACTGCAGAGATTTATGATCTAAATGATGTGCTCAATACAACTACTGGCTTTAATTTTCTTTTTGACTGGCAAGGTCAAGACGATTTTAAGATGATCCAGTATAACCAAGCTGGAGAATTGCAGTATCGGGAAAGAGTATCAGGCGTCAATACTACCATCGCGACTGAAACGGTTGAGACTGTTGATCCTGGGAACGGAGTAATAGGAGACACAAGAGCGTATTATCGAGCATTAATCACCCCAACAAATGCATCGTTTTATCGGAACGAAATACGGGTTTTGCAAGTGACTGAAGATTTTTCAAGCATCACGAAAGCTTGCGGGTTCTTCCTTCGTATGCAAGCACACAAAATAAACTGGTATCAATTGAGAGTTTTATAACCATGCCTATGGCTTCTACTGCTTTCCGGATTGAGGAGGTTTCTGCTTTTCACAGCGTTGAATTTTTAGCGTCTGCTAATGGAGAGACGACTATCGAGTTGTATGTTGGACGTGTAGATAAATGACGAATGGTGGGAGCGAGAGGAGCACAGATATCATTAATTGCGCACCAAAGCTATTAGCTGCTGACGGAAGCCCGCTGTTATTCGCCTTAGACAATGGCCCTGGAATTGCTGCCATAGCAGGAGAATCGATCAGCTTTTTTGTGGGAGTTGAGCCTGCGGCATCAGCGCTTGATGCTGAACCCGATCTATTAGCGGAGGATTGTTGTTGATGGTCTGCACTGATACCGATAAATTGTTTAACGGATCTATCGTCAGTTGGCGATATGGCAGCAAAAAAGTTTTCCTGGTCCGCAAAACAGAAGATTCATTACTAAATGCTGGGTTCGAATTAACCCTCACAGCTGGCACTCAAGTCGTAAAATTAACTGAAGGCGACGGATTGACCAAGGTTGTCGACAACGCAAACAAACAAGAATGGTCTGCACTAATCAGCCCCACTCATAAGGCCACGCTACTCAATAACTCCACGACCGACGTGCTGGTCAGTTGGGAAGCCGCCAGTATCATTGGGGGGGTAAAAATCGCAGGCGATGATGACACCGATTTTACTGGCACCTTCACGATTACAGCTCCCACAGCAGCAGTAGAAGCGACGTTGAATATTGACTCTACTGCAGTGTTTGTTAGCGCCGCTATTGGCAACGATAGTTTTGCTGCTGGAACAGTAGGGAATTACTATGCCCCTTATGCCACTATTTCAGCGGCGATCGCAGCATCGTCCGACGGGGACACCATTATTGTCCGCAATACGGCTGATGGCACCAACAGCACCTTTAGGGAAGAGTGCGATCTTGGCGGGAAACGGCTAACAATTCGGGCTGAATCAACTGACAGGCCACTGCCGCGAGTCACAACAGCTGACGTACTGACTAACGCCAACTTCAGCGATGCCAGCAGTAATGCATGGACGATCAGCATCAGCCACGAGATCACTGCAATTGAATCGTTCCCAATTGTTATCGAGGACGACGAACTACTGACGTACGTGGCTGATGTGGCGACATGTCAAACGACTGCGGGGAGCTATACATACACCGGTCATGACAATGTAAATGCCAACTCAGCAGCAACAATTCCACTGTATATCCACGCTTCAGACAGCTCTGATATCCGCACCAACGGGAAAGTCTATGAGTGCGGGGTTAGGCAGTATGCGTTTCACAATGCTGGCGACGGGTCCATTATTGACGGCTTTCAGATTGATACTGCTACTGGAGATAATGGCGCTCTGTATTTCACGGCTAGGGGGACAATCGTAAGAAATTGTCTTTTCAAGTTTGGGAACAGCCATTTTGCGCAAATCGGATCGGGCATATTCGAGAATTGCGCTTTTTACAAAGATCACATCGCTAACGACTCTCGTATCCCGTCCAGCACTCCCGCTGTCATATTCAAAAGCAGCAATGATGAGCCCGCGTTGAATGCCTATTTAGGCTGCGTTGTAGATTCGCCCAATACACTCAGTACGGGCGCTACCTTCTTTTGCCATGCCAGTAATGGGACTGAAGATCTCAAAAAACTATTGGTCAAAGATTGCTATGCACTGAACGGGACAAGAGGAGTTCAAGCTGACGACTGCGAAGAGCTGGACATCCAAGATTGCTATTTTGATGGTTACGTCCAGGTTGTGCTTTCTGGGCACGAGTCGATAGAGGTTGATGGGCTCATGGCCATCAATGGCGGCACTGACGGATACATCGTCAGGAATAACCTAAACTCAGCTACTGCAAACACGACAGTCCGCAACGCCGTTGTAGGATCGCTGACTAGTGTGGATACAGCTTTGTTTTGGGGCAGGAACGGAACCACTACAGTTAGAAACCTTACTACGACACAGCTAGACAACGAACCTGTAGTGAAATATCACACCGGCTCTTTTGCATTTAGCACGCCCGACATCAGGGACAGTATTCTGCAAGGCGACGGGAATATCTACGAAGCGGTCAACACAGGCGATTTCATAACCGCCGACAACAATATTTTGTGGGACAGTACAGACAGTACGCCGAGCGTCTTGATCGACAACACCCAATACAACGGGCTAACCAACTGGAACAGCCTGGGTAAAACCCTGCTCGATGAGAATAGCTATCAGGAGGACCCACAATTCTCAGGCAATATTCTTCAGGGAGATCTAAGCCGATCTGGGGGGACTGGGGTGGGTAGCATCGGAAGCAATCGATCCATCACCCCTCCCAACTGGACTGCGATGCGAGCACAATGGGATAAGCGGATATTGGCACTTCCACGCGGCCCGGTTGGTGGGAGCAGAATTAGGTATTTTTGATGATATGGAATTAAATCAAGTTATTCAAGGCGATTGCTTAGAAGTGATGGATCAACTTATCGCTGATGCCATTATTGTTGATTCGATAATTTGCGATCCACCTTATGGCACGACCGCTTGCAAATGGGATAGTGTGATCCCGTTTGATGAAATGTGGATGAGATTAAAGAAACTAGTTAAGCCTAATGGGGCAATAGTTTTATTTGGAAGTGAGCCTTTTAGTAGTGCTCTTAGGATGAGTAATATTAAAGACTATAAATATGATTGGGTGTGGGATAAGACGAGGGGTAGCAACTTTGCTTCTCTTAAATTTCAACCTTTCAAATGCCATGAATTAATATCTATTTTTTCAAAGAAATCACATATATATAACCCTCAACTAACAAAGAGTCGTGCATATGTTCGCCCGCCTGGGGAGAAATCTATTGTTTACGGAATGAAGCATGATTCTATAAAAACAGAAAATGCTGGATTTAGGCATCCGTTATCTATCCAGGCTTTCAAAAAAGACCAGAACGCACTCCACCCTACCCAAAAGCCCGTTGCTCTCATGGAGTACTTAATCAAAACCTACACGCTACCAGGGGAAACCGTCCTAGACTTTACTATGGGCAGTGGCAGCACCGGAGTTGCGGCCAAAAAACTAGGTCGTAAGTTTATTGGGATTGAACTAGATACTGATTATTTTGAGATCGCTAAAAACCGTATTAATGAAGTATGGGCACCGGGGCAAACAGAGCCTAGCGACAAGAAACCTATTGCAGAAAAAGATCAGCTAGATATCTGGGATGCATTGGCAAGCTAAGCCTCAATCATCAATCAGGGGATTAGTGTCTTGACCACATCGACAATATCTAAATAATCTATCAACCACGTCAAACCAATAACGACGAGGGCAGAAAGCGTAACCAAGCTTAAAATTTAACTAGCAGCCAAAATGCGGAAGCAGGATTAGATATTTCTAATAATGATGCATAGAATCCCAGAGCTACTTAAGCGGAACAGCCTGATAGGGGCTGCTATTGTTGGGCCAGACGGAAAGTTCTGGGATGTAAATGAGACTCTATGCGAATTATTGGGCTATCAACAAGAAACGTTGCTGCGCCTAACGTTTCAGCAGATCAGCCATCCTGAAGATCTAACGCCTCAGGTCAACCCATTCCGCAGCGTAATCAATGGAGAACTTAAATCTTTCACGCTGAAAAAGCGCTACAAGCATGGGCAGACAGCAGGATGGATTTCTTGCACGTTGCACTGTGAAGGATTCCATTCTGAGTCTGGTGAATTTCTTTATTTCTTTTCCCAAGTCAGCAAACTGGGCGACAAAGAGCTGACAGAGGTTGAAACACAAAGGCTTTCAGAAATAAAATACGCAATCAACAACAACGGATTTGCCCTGCATTATCAGCCGATAGTTGACCTGAAAACCGATGAGACCGTTGGTTATGAGGCGTTGTCACGATGGGCAAAAGACAATGAATTAATCTTCCCAGGGGATTTCTTGCCTTTACTGAGAAAGGCAAACAGTGAACACTTACTGTGCTACTGGGTGATCGAGCGGACCCAGGCAGATTCAATCAAGATTGGCCAGTGGATCAGCTTTAATATCTCACCATTCACTCTAGCTAGAGCAGATTGGCACGATCAAAAGCTGCCTGCTAGAGGGCATATGGAGATATTGGAGACTGAGGCTGTTTCTGAGGAGATTCAGAGCCGGATTCAGTCAGCTAGGGGGAAAGGCGTAAAGATCGCCCTGGACGACTTTGGGACCGGATACTGCAGCTACGATAGATTGCTGAAAGGCCAAGTTGACCTAGTAAAGCTCGACAGATCTATTATTAGTGGCCTGCCTGCTCGCGAATCCAGAGTAATGGTTGACGCAATTGTGGCGCTATCGCAAAAACTCAGCATCAAAGTTATCGCTGAAGGCGTGGAAACCCAGCAACAGGCCGACATGTTGAAAGCAATCGGCTGTGACATGGCGCAGGGCTATTTGTTCGGTCGGCCTGCGCCACTACCCGCGATCACTCGCTCTTCGTCGGGGGCCATTCACTAGGTTAGTGATATCCGCCCCGTCTTTGTGACTGTATGTTCTTTTGTCCAGCCGATGCAGTCGGTCGATCATCCAATTGATCGCCCTGCTTGTTGGCTCTAGCACTCTCAATAACAACTGAGCAATTTCGACAAGACCATCAACCCTCTCCATGGTCCTGTGCAGCGTTCTAGCGTCTCCTTCAGTGGCCGCTACAGCCTCAGCCACTTTGCTGCCCCATTCCCTGTATTCGTCGTAGCCAGCCTTTATCTCTGCTATTGTCGAGTCGCTTTCCGAGACTTTCTTTATTAAAGTCTCCATTCTGGCTTCCAAGTCTCGGAGTCTAGCAGCATTCCGCTCGTCAGCTTGCCCAGAGAGTCGAAACGCTTCACCTATACTGCTTGTGACCGATTTGTCGATCATTGCCTGGAGATCAGCACGAGTAAGTTTCCGGCCAGTGCCTGTACCGCTTGTCGGTAACCCTGAACTGTCTGGGATAGTGGCCATAGCACTGAGGAGAAAGATTCTTTTATAGGTTAGCCTATAAGAGAGTATTCTATTCCTGAAAATGAACTCGCCAAAACTTGAAATAACGGAACCCGGATACCAGCCAGCTTTGATTTCCGTAAAGGATCGCTGGGGAGAATACAATATCCTGGGAATTGGCAGAAAAGATAATGATTATATGCCAATGGTCGTTTTCCGCGACCCACCACAGGCATTGTCTCGATCCCAAGTCACTGTGACAGGAGTAGAAGGCGCTGACGGACTAGTGCTGTGGGTTCGAGACGGAGGACCGAAATTTCAGGGAGAAATTAATACTCCGATAAAATGGAGCGTTATCAACGGCCAGCCAGAGATCGGCGCTGATTCCGCGTGGAAAAAAAGCGCTTATGGGACCTGGATAAACCAGGAGGTACTATCCCCCTACGGCTGGACTGTATTTAGAGTTAGCGATCTCTTAACGTTTGGCAGAGAACTAAAATATCCAATGCTGGCTGGTTATTCAATTCGCCACACCATTGAAGAAACGGGCGGCACTGGACACAATGCCGGGACCGTTTCATATTCAGCCGCCGAAGTGTGGCGACAGGAATCAAGGCGGGCCAAAACCGAAGGTACTATGTTGCTAACAGTGCCTAGCAGCAAGAAAAGCTTGGCTGTGATCCAAGAGATTGACTCCACTGCAGAATTAATCCTAGGAGCGTCGCCAGGGGAATTGCAAGACGCAGAAGGGTCGATTAGCCTGCAGGACCAATTTTTGTTTGAGCAAGAAATAAAATTAAATGAAATGGTCTCTGAAGCCATGGTTTATGACCGCTCGTTTGTGGGGAATTTCACCACGATCTCAGGTCAAGAAATTTCGCTAAACCTAAGGCGGCGCATCATCAATAATGAGCCGCCGGTTTTATTCGCATGGCTCGCATTAAACGTCAATGCCACCGAGGCAAGCGCGCCGCAAAGTGACTGGAAAGCTGAAGCTGTTAAGTTCGCCAACCAACACCCATGGATCGCGGCATTGGTTGGAATCGCTATAGCAATTATCTTTTTCCTTCTATCTAAATGATGGCAAAAACCTCAATCACCATTGTTTTTTAACGCGTCAAACAGGTTACTGACTGCTAACGCAGATAGCTCTATCCTGTTCGTTTCCCGTCCGTCCGTCGTCTCTATTAGCCTTCCCTGAGAAGTCTCAAGGTCTAGATAAAGTGTGATTATCTGCTCAACTGATTGTGAGTCTACGGACTCACGATAACTATGTCGAGATATGATTTCTATCATTTTGGAAGAATGGGCTCATTGACACAACTGGCATCCCAAGCAGCTTGGGAATAAAATCTAGAGTCCATATCGTCTCTGTATTCTTCTAGTCGAGGAATCGTTGGTTCTCCTTTCCATGGCATATAAACTGGATCTCTTTCTATGGCATCCAGAAAGTCTAAAATCAGCCCTGGATCGAACCTAGCTTTTGTCGCTTCAACTATAAAACTTTGCTGTCTTAAAGCCTTTTCTATCCCTACGGCCATAACCCCATCCCCTAATTCAGAAGCTATTTCCCTTGCTTTACCAGACATAACAACCGTGGTTCTTACCCCACCTGGCTTTTTATTTTTGCCAGCTATTAGGTTTTTTTCGTTTGCCAATTTAGAAAGACTCCCAATCAATTTCAGGCTCTGGTCTAATTAGGCCGAATAGCTGAATTACAGACTCAGCCGAATCTTTTGTCCTGTAGGCGGTCGGATCTCCGTCGTCTGAAATCCGCTCGACTGCATTGTCAAGACATAAGAATACATGCTCAACCGAACATGCCAAGGCGTAAGCGGCCTCGCCCTTCAGAACCCAGCCGGTATCATCCCATTTAACCGAGTCCTTAACGCACTGTGCAGCGCAACGTGCGTCGGTTGGATCTTCAGGCAGCAGCCCACGTACTGCGAACGTGCCAACCTTGATATTGGTCAACATGGCCCTATCCATTCTTTTTTTCTGCAACTCGACTAAATTCATAACCTTTTCCTTAGCTACCTTTCTACTATATGCATAGCAGAGGGAAAGGTCAAGGGGGTCGATGAATCTCATACCGGTCGTTGATATACTCGGTCTAAAAGGAATTACAGAATAATGCAAGCCTCAATCACCATCTCCATACGCTCAAAAACCCTGACTAAAGCTCAACAGCTAAACATTCCGATTGAAGTGCTGCTGAGCGAGGAGCTATCAAGGGTAGCCGACAGGCTCCTTCTGCCTTTGATTCAGGAATACGGAATGAACTGCGATAGAACCGATTACGTCCCAAGCTGGATAGAGCAATCGGCCCAGCCATAAGATGGAGACCGATTTTCAGTTACCAGCAGCTGCATTCACTAACTCACGAATGTCGCGTGTTTTATGCAAAAAATCTTTTCCTGCATCAGTCAGAGAGTAATATTTTCGTCGCGCCCCTTCCCCGCTTTCTGTAGCCTCGCCCCATTCAGATGTGACAAAACCTCTATTCTCTAAGCGTTTTAATATCGGATATAAAGACCCAACAGGGATTGTGCGTTGGCCATTTGTTGCTTTATCGATTGAATCAGATATTTCTAACCCATATAGCCGACGATGTTCGATAACAGTCATCAATAGTTCTTGCGTGTTCGTTAGGTCTAGCTGTTTCATAGAGTAGCCCTATAATTAATACCTTACGATTGTAAGGTATTTTAGCTAAATCAACTTCGATCCCTTTCAATGGGCTGAAACAATCTACTCACGACGAGAAAGATCTAACCATTATGCCGTCTTAGTTGTGCATTATTTCCTAAGCCAGGGCTAAACCCTTGGCGTACAACAATGATGATATCATGCTTTGTGGTGTGTTAAGCAGGTTTAACGTTGACCGCAAACAGTAGTTTCGACCCATCTCAGGCCATTGGGTATTATCGTGTTTCGACGCAACGGCAGGAGCAAGAGGGCCATAGTCCCGAGCGTTATTTAGAGCGTCTTGAAGCGGTCGGCATTGCTCCTACTGATATTTATTCTGATGCTGAATCCGGCGGCATATTCGAACGCAAGGATTTACAAAAAGCATTAGCCAGGTTGAAAAATCCTAATAAGAAATACTTTGTAGTCCCGTATCACTCCAGGGGTCATCGAGATATTGGAGTATGGGTAAAAATCAGGGATGCACTTTTAGAAAATGACTGCGAATTAATCGAGCTGGACAAAGGGATCAAGCCTATCGACCTGACCAGTGCAGCCGGGAACCTGCAAGCTAACCTGGATGCCACATTTGCGCAGCATCAACGAGACCAGGCACGAGAACACAGCGTAAAAGGGCACGCATTCAGGCGTAGTCAAAACAGGATAGTTAATCCGCCATTTGGCTATAAAAAGGACAGTGACCAGCGGCTAGTAATTAATGATGATATTTTCCCTGGTTCTGACGGGAAAACCTATCGGGAAATTGCTATTGAGATGATTGACACTCTAATTGAGCTTGGAGGATATCGGGCCACTATTCGGGCAATGTGCGGTCGTTATGGCGAAAAGCATTCCGATAGATGGGGAGTCGCTAAAAACTTCCCTGTCAGTACTAAGGGATTTATGAGGTGGGTCCAGTCTCCCGTGATTCGTGGTTATCTGGTTGACTTCCCTGGCAAGCCTAATGAGCTAGTCAGGAAGGGAGACCATGAAGCGATTATGGACCCTGACCGATGGCGAGCTGTGAAAGTAACTGTCGAAAATATTGCCTCTGCCCCTAATCCGATGAACGATGGGAAGCCCAGAAGCAGAAAGCCATTAGCTGGCAAAATTAAGTGTGGCTTATGCGGCGGCAGGCATAATAATAGCACTGTCCACAGGCAGGGCAAAACGTATTCATATCTGGTTTGCCGTGGAGGAGCAGAATCAACCATTAACAGTCGAGTGAAAAGGCAGTGCCCTTATAAGAATTCAATTAAAACGGATCAATTCTTCAAGGAAGTGATCTCACAGGTTTGCGCTAGGGCACTCGACATTGCTCAAGAATTTGCTGAGCCGAACACTGAAGTGAACCCAGAAATAATAAAACTCAGAAACCAAATACAGCAGCTGCAGGCAATGGCTGATCCAGAACTGAGTGATGTGATTCAGATTAAGCAGCAGCAACTATCAAAGCTAGAGCAAGCCACTGGGCAAGACGTAGATCCAAACGACGTTGACATTTACGAAACGGTTGCTGCTGATCCTGAATTCTGGGAAGAACTAGCCCCCAGTGAACTAAGGATAATTCTTGACTCACTAATCAAGCAGGTTGTTGTTCATGGGAAACAACTTTCGCCACAACAACGGGTAAAGGTTCAATTTTACCGTTAGGGTATTTTTTCTCGTAATACTGTTTGGCGCGTTGCGTGAAGATCTCTTTAGCACTTGTCACCGTCTTCCTCCCAGCTTAAAACAGCGTTCTAAATGCTCCTCAGTCCCCAGCTTTGCAGCTGCCCGCCACTGCTCCGTGCGTCGCCGATCTTGCAGGGATATCCAGTAGACGACCATCGTCGTTATCCCAACAGCCAACAGAGCGAATGGCAAGATAATTATCCCGAATATTATTTCCGGCCATGACGCCCCATCAGGCTCAGGCTCAGGGCGAGGATATTGTAAATTCATTTTGTTTTGATTCCAGACTGTCATGCTGCCTCCCGCCGTCGCTGGACAAATTGATTGTTTCGGCCTCGCGCATCTTTAGTGATTGCCCCCCTTTGGCCATACCAAAACATGAGTTGGGCTGTCGATTGAGCCCCTACTTTATCAACAGCTAGCTTGATGTGAGAGCGAATAACAATAGTGGTTATTCCTAGTTTGCTCGCAATTTTTTTGTTATGCATGCCCTGAGCCAGCATTGAAACAATGCTGTGCTGTCTTGGCGTTAGTTCAAGTGGGTTCATGCTGTCAATACCTCCCAAATATCCAGTTGTTTTTTGCTTGTAGTTTTTCGACCGTCTACGTAAGCCTCGCCGTCCACAGGTAAGCAAGCTGGAGACAACCAGAGTGTTTCTAGTTCTCGATTGTTGTTCTCCGCTTTAGTGTTCTGTCCTGCATATCCTTTGCCACATTTCCAGCGCACTTTACGCCAGTCTCCAGGCATTTCATGTTCACCTTCATAGCCGCACAACACGATCCTTAGGCTAGGGTTTTCCCCGTTCTCCGTGGCCCATTCTCGAACTTTTTCGCTCACTTCAGTTTCTACTGAGTAAAGATCCGCTCTTAAATCCTGACGATAGGGTGGGTCCAACAAAATCGCTGTAAGCCCTATTTTATGGGTAGGGGATGGGCCTAAAACCCGTTGCCAGTCCCCACAACAAACACGAACACGCCGCAGCCTGTCAGCCAGTGCATGAAGATACTCAAACAAGTCTCCCTGTTCGTGGCCACCTAAATGAGGTCTTTTGCGATGGACTCCCCGCCCGTAACGTAAATCGGGTCTTTTGCGATGGACTCCCCGCCCAGTGTCACCTAAATGAGGTAGCTGCGTTGAAGCTGCCTTATTTAGGTGGCACCAACCCGAACCAATCCAGCAGCACAGCCCCCACACCCACCAGCCAGCAACCTTGGCGTCATAAAAGTCAGGATCTCTTAGCATCTTTTCCCTGAAGTCAGCACGAGAGATCAGCCAATTATGCCGAGCATGTAGGTCAGCTTCATTGACTGGCTGATCGCACCAATGGAAAACGCTATCAGGGTCATGCTGCAATGCACGCCAAAAATTGGCGACATAACAATCTAAGTCGTTGACTGTTTCAGTATGTTGCAACGGATCGTACCCTTCCCGTAACAACACAGTGGCCAGACTGCCCGCGAACGGTTCTACATAGTTTGGGACATCCCCAAACGCTTGCCAGATCAAATGGGCGGCTCGACTTTTCCCGCCAAACCAAGGGAAAGGTGCTTTAAGCTTCATGCCTCACCCTCCACAACCGCTACATAGCCTTGCTTCAGTAAAGCCTGGAACCTCTGAAAGTCAGTTAACCCAATCGCCCACGCGTGCTTATTTAGCGGCTGCCATGGCTCGGCTGGGTCGTCACGAAAAACTGGATATGCCCTAGCCCCGTCACATTGTTGCCAAGTTATTTGCTTCATCACGACAAATCCAAGCTCATCTGTACAGTTGTTTCAACATGGGCAGCTCCACACTGCTGCAGCGCCTGAATTTCAGCCATCACTTGCTTAGGCGTAACAAAGCGCTCGCCTCCGTTCTTTTTGGTGCCTACCCAGTCAGAACAGAACTTTTCAATATCAAAATTCTCTAGCCCATCCTCACCAACTCGCTCAACCATAAGGGCAAAGCGGATAAAGTGAGCCGTGTTAATCACCCCCTGATCCCACCAGCGGATTAAGTCATACTGGCTTACTTTGATCGGTGATCGGCTGTATTTCAGCTCGACTTTTTCACTGAGATCTTCATGAGTCAGTTGCCCTGGCACGGTGTCGGGCTCGGTGGTCAATGTTATCGTCATGCTATTTTCTCCAACAAATTTAACTGTCCTGTTCTCTCTGCCTTAACCTGTCGCTTCCGAAATCTCGAACTAGTCGAGTTGTCATACTCCAAATGACACACAGAGCACAACGCCTTTAGATTCCCTCGACTGCAATCCTCAGGCTTATGGTTGAGATGCGCCACAGTAAGCACAAAGCGAGTGGGCTTTTGAATCTTCATGAGTCCAAACTCTTCCGCATCTTCCCACTCTTCTGTGGGCCAACACTCCTCAAGTACGCCATTCCAGTTAATGCGTTGCATCATGCCCTGTAATGACTCTCCAGGCTTACGACATGGCCTACCACATTCCTCGCAGCGCCAGTTAGCCTGTTGCTTGACTCCGTGCGCTATTTCCTCCCAGTTGTCGGGGTATAAGTTTCTGTCCCAAGTCATCTAAGCCACCTCACGCTCATAGTTGGCAGAACCCATAAGATCTCGTTCTCAGCCTTCACCAGCTTCGGCCAATGCCATCGCCACAGTTTGGGCTCAAAGAACTGATAGCGAGTGCCCGTAATCCAATGTTCGTCAAATGTTTCTCGTCTCATGGTTCCTCGTCATTTCACTAACTTCTTTGAATTTGAATAGATCCTTTAGTCTTGAAACACCTCAATAACTTTTCCATCTTCATTCCCTAATAAAAAGCCAACAGTTATTAATTGCACTTTGGGCCTATAAACTGAGCGACCATTCCTTTTTACTTTTCGCCACCCCCACAGCTCCAATGTCGTGTTACCTGCAGACAACCACAATGCACAAGTCTCTGAATTTTCTTTGAGCTTATTAATATGTGGATTCCAGTCAGTAGCACACGCCTGTAATGCTCTGATTTTAGTATTCTTGAAACCCTCAAAATAAGAACTTAAATTGCCAAAAATTTCGCCAGGATTATAATCACACTCAATAGCAATTGCATCAAAAATCCCAAACATATCTTTCTTGCATCCACTGTGATTATTGAAGCTTTCAACATCAGCAACTATCAAGCGCTTTCCCTGATGCCGTGCGATTGCTTTGACTGTTCGCATGGTTTTTATCTTCGTGTTCCCCATCTTACTGAACGACTGCAATGGGGCAACGCAATTAGATTTTAACTCTTTTAATTTAGGGTATTTGTTAATATTTAATGTAGCTGACATTAACTTACCTCCAGCAAATTTAACTGCTGTTTTTGCGCACTTCGTGAATCAGTTCGTCTATCTTTTTTCTCAAGCACGGCTAAACATTTAACAGGGCACTTAAACAAACGATTAGACTCATTCCTGACTGCTGCCATCGCATCTAACCCGGCACCTTCTGTTAGTTCGATAACGTGTTTTTGTAAAAGCTCTTCAGTTGTTTTGCTGGCAACTTCACACGCCTTAAATCGTGCTTCAATCTGTTTAATTCGATTACGTTTATGGCTATCTTGAGCGATTTTTAACTGTTCGGCTAACCAATCTAAGTACGGACCCATCACTATCAAAACCGTGTCGCCCGTCATTGGCCAGAAACTAAATGGCTCTACTTTGCAACGGGGCATCTGTTGGCTAGTGGTGATGTCTACTAGATCCACATAAGCTTGGTGGTTTTCTTTATTGATCATGCGATCAACAACGCGATATGGGCGTTCATGACTGGAATCCCCACGGATGCATATCAACTCATCAATGCGCGGAAGGTTGTTTTTGTCTGTACTAAAAAACATCAGAAGCTCCTTGAGTATTAAGTGGCCAGGGTGGCCAGGGGTGGATCACGGGTGGCCAGGGGTGGCCAAAAACTTGAAAGTACTGAGATTAAAGGGCTGTAGCCAGGGTGGCCAGGGTGGCCAGGTGTCCGGGGTAAAAAAGCAAAGTAGCAGGATTTGATTTTTTTTTTGACTAAAAACGCTCGAAAATTTCATCTTTGTCTGAAGCTAATCTTTTACCCTGGCCACCCTGGCCACCCTGGCCACCCCCGGCCTGCGGTCGTTCTGGCGATATAGACTTTTCGGCCACCAGGTGGCCACCCTGGCCACCTGGCTTTATTTCGGTTCGATGCTCTTTTGTGGGCTCCCACTGAGAAAAAAGTTCTAGGCTGCCTTCTTGGCATGATTGCTTTCTGCAGATAAGGTTATTTCGACTTAGCCCTGTTGCAGGATCTTCGTCTTGTTCAAAGACTCCAGAAATTGCTTGAATCCAAGACCATTTAGCTGGCAATCTTTTTAGTTTGCCGTCGTTGCCCCTTTCTTCAGTCTCACCCGGCTTCGCTCGTCGTCTAGGTGTGTAGTGTTTTGGGATAATGGTTTTCAAGTGGCTAATAAACTTTGGTTGCCCTTTTGGGGTAAGCGAATGAGCCTTGCAGTAGGCCGTGTACCAATCGTGGATAAGCCCTGGATGGACAATCGGCTCAGCGGCTTTACTGCCAAAAGGAATAGGAATTAAGCATCTATCAACAAAGCTCGCAACACTGTCACCATGGGTTTTAGATTCGTGCATTGATGTAGCGATACGGTCTGAGTAATCCCATGGTTTTTTAATGACTTGATTGCGCTCTTTTTTGTCCATCGACAATGCCCACGCTATAATTCCTGCCCTGTTTTCTTCTAATTGATTTTCTAAATTAGGGATCTCTGAACTTTCCGTTCTGCGTTGAGTTAATAATGGAATTACTCGTCGATCCCAGCCCCCAGCCGAGTTTTCCAGCTGAAGGTATTCAACTGAAGCGATCGCAAATCGTACGTCCCACTGGATGCTATAAGCTGCCGACGAGAACAACGCTCGGCCTGACATGGGGCCATTATCAACAAGTTCGTAAAATGCTTCTAACCCTTTTTGGTACCCTTGAATGTCTGGAATCACGTAAAGGCTTGCGCCTTGTAGATTTTGATGACGTTTGTCAGCGTCAATAAATTCACTAAATGAATTACCAGACCTGGCGCTGTCTTCGCCGAAAAGTTTCTGAAGCAATCGAATCATTACTCCTTTACCTGATCCAGATGGCCCAACAATATGAATGAACTTCCCCCATGGAGCAGTGGGATCTAAGATCATGCTGATAGCAGCGCGCACTATCAGCACCATGTCTTCACCGTAGCTACTAAGAAGAAAATCCATGAAGACCTGAGGGCATTGAGCGTCAGGGTCGTAATCACATGAAATAGCACTAGTTAAATAATGATCTGGTGAATGCTGGGTAGTTGCGCCCGTACGCATGTCAACAGTGCAATTCTTAAATGCCCGTAAATGCTTATTGCTTGGGAGTGATTTTGATAGCTTCGTCAAAATACTTCTCGCGTACTTCAACCCGCTGCTAGCCGCTGAAATAGACCCACAATATCTTTTGTATCGAGCATTCTTAGGCCCTATCCACTTGAATGTCTTGTCTGTAGTTAGAGTGATAGCCTTAAGAACATCCTGATCAGGTACAGCCGACCAGTACCCGTGGTCTCTGTTGTACTGATAGAACGCATCATTTAAGACTGTATAACTCCCTTTCCCGAAACAGCATCGATACAAATGCATATCCATTGTTATAGACGGCTTTAACTCATGCTCACTTTCGCTAACTTGCTTTTTTTCTTTTTCTTGTCGTTTTAGTCGTTGATATCGCGAGGCAAATTCTTTGGCCTCGCGATCAATTGGCTTGAATTGAGTAGCGTTAAGCCCAGAAATCTTCTGAAGCTCAGCCATATACATCTGCAATTCAGCCGTACTAATTTTTTTCATGCAGCAGCATCTCCCATAAGATATGCGTGCTTAGCTGCTACTCGGATACACTCAGCTCGAAGACGGGAAGGATAATTTGCAAATCGCTTTGACCATTCCCACAAAAACTGATCTGGCCACATAGCTGTATTTAATAAATCCTGATATTCTTCAGCAGTGTGACCCAGCTTGAAATATTCACACAATCCACCCTTTGGAAACCCTTCTAATTCAGGGACTAATTGAATTTTGCCGTTGCAGTAATGAGCACCTTTAATTAAAGCTGAAGCTACTTTAGGGTTTTTCCAGCCATCGCTATCAAATAATATGATTAGTTTGTTGTCAGGTTGAAGGGCTTTAGAAGTGTGGGACACCCCCGCCAAGCACCCTGTCGGAGTGCGGCCATGCAGTGTTCCAGCCCAAGCGTCTTTAGCACCTTCTGTGATGACTAAGCATCCCTTAGGTAACATTGCTTCCGCACGGGCCTTAATGGGAGTCAAATATTTAGCTGGTTTGCTACCACGCATTGGTGGATTGTCGCACCTGATTTGAGCAAAGGTTCTAGTAAATGGAAATTTCAACCCAGACGAAGATATGTATTGATTGTTCTCCGCGTCCCAAACCTTGAATCCCTCTTTAAGGGATTGCATCTTAGTAAGAGATTTAACCCCGGCTTGCTCCATTTCCCAAATGTGGTCAGGGCTAAATCCTTCTTCTAGTAGATGAGTGTAGTGCTCTGTCACTAGCTCGGTGTCTAGCGTTTGGGCGATTTTAGTCATGTAACTACTCCTTAACGAGTTTCAGGAAAACTATTCAGCAATAAACAGCCGATGGGATGGCCGAGTCATTGCTACATACAAAAGTTGATTGCGCTCATATACCCTTTGAAACTTCTCTGTCCCAGGTAGCTGAACCGTATTTACTTTCTTGTTTGTCAAAATATTCGCAGCATCGACAAATACGTTACGGAAAGTAGAGCCCTGACTTTTATGAACTGTAAGGCTATAGGCATAATCAACGTAGGCAAACTGAGCGCGATTTTCATGCCACTCGCGCCATAATTGCTTCTGGCCATTAACAGCCTTTTGCTTCAATTCTTTTTGAGTACGATCAAATTCTTTGCAGCAATCCTCATGTAATACAGGGATTAACTTAGATGCCCCATCCTCAAAACGAATAATATCTAAAAACCAAACCTTCCAGCGTCCTTCCATCCCAACGGACACCCCATTGACTTCCATCTCAGCAGAAGTACTCAAAATAGTTGTATGACCACCCCCAAATGGGCTAAGAATAGAATAATGGTCTGTAGCTATTAGTCTGTCCCCTTCAACAAAACGAGGCGCACCTGTGCCACGGATAACAGTTCTAATCATTTTATTTAGCGACGCCACACGCTTGTTGGTATAGGCTAGAACCCTGCAATAATTAGGATCTTCTAGATAATTCTCTGAACGAAACAGTTTAATGATTGTTTCGTTCCAACTATCTTGAGTTAGAACGAATAACCCCTCAGATCCATCTTCTGTGTATTCAGATTCAAAGAATGGTTCGCCTCTGCGTCCAAGGTTGCTACGGATGTTGTCAGCCATTGCAGCGATTGAACCTCGATAGCGCATGACCTCTGATAGATGACTGCTGTCATTAATTTCCAAAAAGGCTTTAGACATTGCTTCATTTACTGGCGGCAATTGTGCTGGGTCACCCATAAATAAAATGCGGGTGAACATGTTTGCCTCTTCAGCCAAATATCCCCAAAGCTCCTCGTTGACCATTGAGGTTTCATCCACGACAACCAAGTCATAGTCTTGGATCACAGACTCTTCTGAATATGACTTCTTGAATCGCTGCCTACCTGTCTCATATTCAATAACAGGTTTCAACCCAAGTAATTTGGCACAGGTGATGCATTCCACGTCTAATCGCCATCGATTCACCATGCCTCTTAGAACATTGGCAGCTTTATTGGTAGGCGCTGTAAATACAATTCGCCCTTTATATCCTTCTGCTCTTAAATCTCTTAGCCACGCCTGGACTAAGCTGGTTTTCCCGGAGCCCGCATAACCTGTAAGCAGGTACATAATCGACTCACCATAGGCAAACTTTTTGAGGTTGCTAAGAGCATTTAACTGGCCATCATTGGCATAAATACCAGGCAGCATTTCGTAAGGCTCACTGTCTTTATCAGCAAGTCTTTTAGTCTCTAAATAATCATTCGCCAGACTGTCAACCTGTTTAGGCCCAAAAATATCATCAGCTAGATGATCTATTTCATCTAGCCATTCTTGGCTCTCATTGATTTGATCTAAATATCCTGATTCAATAGCATACGCAATATGACCGCATTCATTCCCATTGCTGTAAGCTTCACAGGTGCAGCTAAGCTCACCTTCTCCAATTAGCTCTAACGTATACGGGCCAGTCCCTTTAGATTCATTCCATACTTGGTTGCCATCAATGCGATAACAATTAATCCATCTTTTAGGCAGAATTATCTCAGGATCAGCTTTGCGTAATTGTCGCCAATATTTCCGGCATATCCTCCATGCATGAAATTCTTGCTTAGGGGTCAGACCTCCGTACTGCTTGATAGCCTGTGCTAAGCTATTCCCATACTCTGTGTCAACGCCATTAAATCCAATGCCATCTATAGTGTGAGCGCCATCACAGCTATTAGACAGAAATAAAATTGCAGACTTGATAAGCTTTGATTGAATATCTTCTTTGGTTTTTGGTTGCGATTCTTTCAGATACATGGCTTACTAGGGTTAACTATCGTTTGAAGGGGGAGTTGTTGCGGCTCCCCCTTTTTATTGAGGGATTACAATGGGATATCAGCCATAGCAACGGATTTGGTGGCAATCGTCTGGACGCCAGCCCCAACTAGTTGTTTTTGCTCTACAACCTCACCCTGAACCTGCTTCGGTTGGGCAGCAGACACTAACTTCTCTGCCTTAGGCTCACGGGAAAAGAACCCGCAATTTACGCGAATCCCGCCGCCGACTTCCTCCTTGGAGGATATATTGAATGTCAGTGGCTTATTGGCTTCCAGTGTTTTGGTGTAAATTTTGGTGTTCCTGAGAAGCGCCTGTTCCAAGCGCTTCCCTTTACTCATCACAGGACCAATGCCTTCAAGATGGATTAACCAACTGCGGCCATATTCAGGGTGTGGATCATTCTCTTCGATGTCGTATACCCGATATTCGCCACACTCAAGATCATTAAGTGGCGTCCAATTTCCACCAGATGGGGGAGCCTTCAGTAATTCAGATACTTTATCTATCTGACCTTTGGAGAACCAAGATTTTACTTTAGCTTTTTGATGGCCGATAGATGTTTCAAGTATGAATGGGACCTCAAAAGACTCATCAACAACATCAAAATATCCATCGAAATTAATCACCAAAGCTTTGATATCATTGCCATTTTCGTCTTTGGTCTCGCGCTCTTCTACGCCAACCTCGCCAACTGCTTCCCCGCATGTGATTTCAGAACCCTTGATTTGCAACATGTAAAAGTCATTGCAAATTCGCATTGTAGGGATGCCATTCTCTCCCTTGAAAATTGCAGGCCCATACACTTGCTCGATGATGCCTTCGCCGTCACACTTGACGACTAAGGCATCGTCAGACTGAGCCTCAACACACCCAGGTTTAACAGAGTCTAAAAAATAAATGTACGTTTCAATAGCCTTGAACACTTCTGGCGCATCATCAGAGCCGATCCCAACTTCAATTAGGTGAACTATCGTTTGCTCTAGCTCCTGACGAGTAACTGTTGAGTACCCCTTGGGGTACTCGTTGTCTTGAAGAAAAGAAAAGCTGTCAACATCGAATTTCATTGGTTTTAATCCTCATTAATTTTGTGATAATTTCTCCGGGTTTAACGCCACGCCAGAACCGGGCGAATTAATCTCATTGCCAGTCAGAAACCTTCCACCAACTCAAGCCCAAACTCTTTGTACACCCGAAATACAGCCTTTCGGTAGAGCTCGACATTGCTGCTACCAACCATCCTGTTCAGCCCGAAACATACAGGCACTCTGTGCGCACTGCGCGCAAACTCTCGGCGCAATACGCCAAGTTCGGGGAGTCGCATAATGTTGCGGTTGGCTTCATTCAGTCGCTCGTCGAGCGAGCGGTGTTGCAGCTCAATTGGCTGCAGATCATGGATTATTTTCATGACTCCTCTGACGTACTTAAAACAACTACAGCCTTGGGCTCAACTTTCTTTTTCCAGTCCAACGCAATCGTCAGGCTGGGCACCCGTCTCATGTTGTCGTCCACCAGCACTTTTGCCTGAACCAATGCGTCCAGAATCGAGCCAGCTACGTTGTCGGCATCGCCTTGGCGGTTGTGCTGACCTGTTAAGCTGATGGTGACTTCGGCCTGTTCTAAAGGCTGCTGCTTCCACTGCCCAGAGATATCCGCTATCGCCCCACGCTTCCACTCGTTATACCGATGGGGGTGGTAGGTGCCGTTAGCAGTTGTTCTTGCCCTGGCCTTGGGGACGATTGGGCCAATCAGTTCAAAGGTGTAGACGCTCACGGCTTCTCCCAAAAGTGAAGTGGTTTAGCCGAGCCTTTCTGAATCACCCCATCAATCGAGTGGATTGTCCCCTGGCCCAAATAATTCCAGGTTTTGTAGATGGCGCTCTTGCTTGAGCCGCACGCGTCATAGTTAACCAGCTGGTCATTAATTAGTGCGGTGCACTTAGACGTTTTTTCGTCACTTAGCTTTATTCTCATTCTTCTTCAATCCCCAAAAACTCCAAGAGACCAGGCCCGACAACCGCTAACCCATACCCCAAGGACAAGTCCTCAGAGTCCTTAGGTAGCCAAGCAAGCTGACGCCTATCTGGGAACCGCTTAATCACTTCAGACCTTTCAGCCGCAAAGCGCCATGGAGCTGGGCATTCTGGCGGTTCTCCAGGTGACCCTAGGCAAAGCCAAAAGCCATCCAAGGAAAATATCTTAAATGCCTCAAAATCCCCTGGCTCATCCAGTTGGGTAGACAGGATATATCGCCAGTCTGCGAGCGAGTCGCAGCAGTCGATGCATCCGTAGTAGATGTCGCGTAGGGCACTTACCCCACACGTACTTTCTGTAAATTTGCGATAAACTGCGTACAAATATTCTGCGGGGTTTATCATGACTAGAGTCCACTATCTTGTTAAACGACGGCTGAAGGCTTCAGTGGCTTCAGCCGTTTTTCATGCTGCTTCCCTTTCTTTGTGCGCCTCTTTCCGAAGGGCGAGCAACAATAGTTGACCGCCAATCCGCCCAAGCGATTCCCTGGAGCGAATCTGTGCCTTGTGAAGCTTCAGTTTGTCTAAAACGTCACTTGGAATCCAGAGCGCTTCTAATCTTTCCCCTGTAGTTAAAGTAGGCATTTTCTTTGTGTCGCTACTTATCGAATTATATAACCTCAGTTACGAAAACGCAAACGAGATTTGTTTTTTGATCCTGAATTCGTTAGTTTATGTCACGTCCAAAATTGCTGAAACCTTTCAATATTGAGGCTTTCAAAAATACAATTAGCGGAGCAAGATAGCGATGGTTTGTATTGTGGATACTAAAGGGAAAACGTATAAAGGGAAGCGGTACTTTGGACAGTCAATTAATGATTTCAAGCAAAACCCTTCGTTGTGGCCGGGTTCGCTCGTTTCGTACTTTGAATCAATCCCCGTAAAGGAACGGCAGCGAGGGCTAACTGTATCAATGCTTTTGGACTGGCTCGCTCAAGAAACGGGCATAGAGGAGCTGTCAGAAGGTTCCAGTAAGCACAAAAGCTACGTAACTTTATTGGGCCGCTATATAAGGTGGAGCTACAACCCAGCGGAAACAGGAGCACAGGATGTACTCCTGTTGTCAGCAATTGCGCACTGCGGAATTATCCGTGATGCTCAGGGCTTGCCACTGAACGACGTGAAGACGTTAGCGAGGTTGATGAATGGGGATTACGATGACGCAGTACTGTAGCTAGAGCCTCCGCGTCCCACACAGCACATAGTCCTTTAGAATTCCGCAGGGTTAAGCAAGTTTGATCGCTTAACTCTGCGGAATTGATTTGATCTGGATTAGATAGATATTCATCTAATCGCCTTCTATCGTCCCTATCATCCGTATTTATATAAGTGTTCACAATTGATTCTCAGGGGTTCACAGTTACTAGAATCACATGTTCGACTCAAGCGCATTATGACCAGATAACCACAAAACATGTGATTTACGTCACATTCTCTAGCTGATTTACTCCGACGAAGGATAGACGTGACTCAATACATTTCTTTTCCGTAACTCACTTGCGTTTTTGAATCTGACCTTATATACTTATATAAGAACGCAAGATCAGCTATGGCCAACATCACCGCACCTACTACGGCGCAAGAAATGGCCCGCTAAGCGCCAGCCACTATTCTTGCGCACCAGGTGTGCGTAGTGTGGCATTGCTGCAACTGCGGCTAGGCGCTGAATTCGATCTCGACTGCTGTGCAGAACTCTAGGAAGCTATGAAGTACCGTATCCACACCTACAGACAGGTCGCCTCTGCGCTGTGGGAAGTCCCTGAGTACAGGCAGCATCGTTACAGCCATTTACCAGGCCGCAACGCTGGGAAGCCAGGGGAGAAGTTTCTGTGCTGGTCCCACTGTGAGGGGAAGGGCGGCATGATCAGGCTCACTCGCTGCAATGCCAAGTCTGCGGGGACGACGGTTAAATCACTGCTAAGAGCGTATCCGTCTGAGTGGTACGTGGTTGGTAGTCAGGGCGTGTGGATTGCGTTCCCTGATGCGATTCGGTACGGGGACGACTTGCGAGAGTTTAGTTATGTAGGGGTGGCATGACGCTTTGCCCTGGCCATCGTTGACTTGCCTATGCGGCCAGGGCTTTTCTGTTGTTGTTTTTTTTGGAGAAAGATTGTGGAGTTTGATGTTCAAGCGTTTAAGGACGCAGTACTGCAGCGATGCAGAAAAGAGATGCCTGATACTCCGAGTGACGCGGAGGTTAGGCTGAGCATGCCTTCTAGCGACGATCCTCGCTTATGGGTAGACATTGTTAGTAACGAGTTCTACGAGAATACTGCTGCGAAGTATCAGAAAGAATTCCCAGGCGACGAGCCAATGGGTGAGCCTGTTTTTGCTCAATACATCCTAGTGAGTAATGAACTTCTGCAGGAAAAGTGCCCTGAGTTTTATGAGGCATATGGCCAATGAATAATCCAGTGTTCCAGCGAAACTCCCTCGGGTTTTGGTGCTGGAAAACAGCGTTGGTGCAGTCGGATACGTTGTTCCCCAGTAAAGAGGAAGCCAGAGAGGACTATCGGAGCTGGGCTGCAGTTTATAAAAATGATGAGGATTTGTTTTAACCATGCACACCCTATTGTCCATAGGTCAGCTGTTGTTAATGATCGCCGTTGCCCTCAGCGGTTGGGTGATCATTTGGAGGTTTGCGAATGCTTAGATCAAGAGGAATCCCGTTATCTGTCAATAACGAGGAGTGGGTGTACGGGACGCCCAAGAAATTTATACCAGGGTGGCCTTTGAGCCCTGTTGATACATGGGACTGGTGGAACAACTTTTATTCAAACAGAAAGAAGCATCAGGGCAAGCGAGCCAGACGACGAAACCGATGGAGGAAACGCAATGTTTGAAGTTTTAATTTTAGTAGCCACTGTCGCCCTCGCCGTACCGTTAATTATTGGGGCATTGTACGTGGTGCTTTGGCCAAGATGTGACTTTGATGGGAGGCAGTGACGGTGATTGATGCACTAAATCTTTCGAAGATTAACGCCTTACCTCAGCCGCTGACGGCGCAGATCAGAGGTAACGAATGGCCAATATTCGATATTGAAGTGTCATCGGCGTTGGCCCGGATCGACGTAATGAACCAGCTAGAGTGTATTTCCTTTAGCGAAATAAGTGTGATTGTTGATGCTGATGGACAGGAACATGATCCTGATACGTTTTGGAGTGACTTTGATGGGAGGGAACGGAGGTGAAAACAATATCTGACGAATTAACAGGCATTCAACACGCCCATACGTTAAGTACTGAAGCCGAGTGTGATTTGAACTTAGCCCTGCCTGGTGGCCCCGTCCTTAGTGGCGATAGCTTAGCTTTTGCCGCCGCAAAATATATCAGACAGTTGATCAAAGAGCGAGTAGATCTGTTCGATAAGCCTCTTGATTGGCTTGAAAAATACGAAGATTATCTAAGCACGGATGGCAGCTTAAGCCCTACAGAGTTTGGGGATCTTTTGCAAGAAAAAGAAGCTCTGGAATATATGGAGGAATGGACTCCTGAGGAACAAAAGCGGCTTGAAGAAATAGACAGAATCCTAAACCCCGACGAGCCGCCGACTTACTAACCCTTCACCCCAGCACAGTGCAGTCACCACAGACAGCGTGGCCGTCCGGGCAGTGCGGACCTGGGGCATCCCCTGAAAAGGGAGAATTGACAACGGAGAACATATGAGAAATGAACCAATTACACCCCCAACCAATGGGGTGGTAGAGCAGCCTGAAACAGGGTATCAGCGAGGCGAGTTGCTTGGGCTCAGTGCTCAGGTATGCAGCGTGGTGCTGCCTAAAATACGGGGGCAGTATGGCAAAAACTCTTAGCTCTGAGCAGTGGAAGAAGCAGGTGGCCCAGGCTATAGCCCAGAACATAGGGCCAACTGGAAACCAACAGATCCTGGACCTATCAATAGACAGATACGCATCGCTGGTCAAACTGCCATCAGAAACACTAGAAGAACGCGGCAGAGTGGTTCGACGGGCGATCGCAGATTATCCACAACTATTCAATTGAACTATGAAACAACAACCAAACACACCCAGGGTCATCCAACGACCCTATCGAAATAGCTCAGGTGAAATTGTCAACCTCGACTTTGACCGAACCACTGGAGAAACCTTTCTCTATGGCCGTTGGTGGGATGAAGCCGCTTTAAGGCAGATCGGCGTTCTTCAGCAATCGATCACCAAGCCCCTGCCTACTCCGAAGCCCCTCCCATTCGGCGACCCTAACAAATATGAGGGCCGTTGGAGGACAACTCGAACTCGCGGGTCCAAAGAGGGGACGGGGAAGTTTATTTAATGGAACTACTCAGCTTTTTGTTGGAAGGAAGTAGTAGCGAGGCGGCGTTAAATCGTGCTGCTGTCGATGCGGAGGCAAAGCCAGAAGTGATTTCGTCGGAGTCGCTACTGCTTGAACTTTTTGGAAAGACTTATTCGCAGGAGAAAGATGACAAGACAACTTAATACTATTAGCTCGGAAGTCGAACTGCCTGAAGCTCTTGACGAGTCAATCACGAAATATTTAGAGGCTCACCCTCGATGGAGTAAAGAGAGATTAGACCAAGCCGCATACTCGTTGTTCCTGATGCAGAACGGGGTTAAAGACCCTGCTGTTAATGCACTGTACTTAGATAGTTTATTCGGAGAGGCATAAGATGCTTTATATATCAACAAAGCGCAAAACGATGAATTTTGAAATTGTAGGAGTGTGGTTTCAAAAAATTCATACAACCCTTGAATCCGCAAAAAGCACGTTCCCGCATGACTGCAAAACTTCAATAGAAAGCTGCGAAGAGAACGACGGCGGCCCATACGGGTCTCTGAACAACGCAACATTCTATTACGTCCAGGTCAAAGCGCCTGAAGATACCGACAAACGCTTTATCGAAGGCATCCGCAGCATCTTGGACGCAGTTGCAAGCTAGTTTAATTTTAACCCGGTGGTCAGCTGTCAACTCCCCACCGGGCACCCACCACAAAGGAAGGATAAATCGATGATACGACTATTATGCGTGACCATGCTAGTGCTAACAGCCGCAAACCCAGCTATAGCTGAAACCCGGCAAGGGCTACCAAGTGATGACGTGCTCTGCAGTGCGCGGTCTTGTCCTAGGGCTGAATTCTGGCCTACAGACGACGATCAAGCACCCGAACCCTGCGAAGAGTGCGCATTGGGGGGAGCAGGTCGATGAGCCCAGGCGACACAGTGACTATAGATTCTGATGCTACAAGGCTGACTCGGTGGCAAGCCCCGTACGCAGGCCAGACAGGCACTGTTGTTAGCGTTGGCCTGACAACAGCCAGGGTGAAATTCGCCAACGGCTCAATGCTTAATTTTCAGTTTGCGAGTTTGGAGACAGTATGAGACAAAAAATAAAAAGCCTTCTGATTAGCTACGGATACAGCGACGATGAGGCCGAAAAGTGGCTTAAGGCCCCACACAGAGAGCTAGAGGGCAGCACTCCCGACAGCCTAATCAGCGCTGGGGCAGGGCAGGTTGTTTTGGAGCTGATACTTTCCTGGGAGTCAGGAACCCCAAGCTAGAATAAAGCCAACCTGATGGATAGATAACGCAGTCTTTCGAGGCTGCGTTTTTTGTTGGGCTATTGATATAGTTCGGTGTCAGGGCTTGAGAGTAGAGTGAATCGGCCATCAGTGAATTCGTCGAGGGGGCGTAACCAGCATCGCCCGTTAGGCTCGCATTCTCTGGGGTTTGTGTTTTCATATGCCACGCACTTAGCGCCCAATGGGGGATTAGCATATATTGCCTGGTCGATACTCGTATACAGGTAATGCAAAGTTTCGGAGCCGTGTAACCTGTATTGGCGCCATGGCCTGAAAAAGTAACTATGGCCTGTGTCTTCCCCCCCCAGGCTGCACAATCGCAATCACGCGATACTCGTGCCACTTGTCCGCAGTAGGATCATGCTTGCGGTGTCGATAGATTTGGCCGGGCTTGGGTTCTTTGGTCATTCTTACTCCAATGGATAGCTTTTGTTTTCTTCAAATAGAAGCCCCTGCATAACAACCTCTGCATCGCTTAGCGGTTCTTTTTGCCCGTACGGGTCTACTGCTGGTGTTCCGCAATGGCTACAAATAGGACCACCTTTCACACGCCATGTAGTAAATTCCTTTACACGGCATTCAGGATTTTCACATTTTGTCCATCGGCTCATATTCAATTAACCCCAAACACAACAAAACTCCGCTCAGCCTATTTGGCCAAACAGAGTGCAATCTTCTATTTCATTTGGTAGAATTGTAGTGACATTTCGCAAGTTTTGGTTGCGTTCTCGTCATTTAGTCATTCGTAAGTAGCGTTACGTCTGACTTCCAAAATTATAGCAAATTAAACAGCCGCTGGAGCTATGCCCTGGCGGTTTTGCTATGTCTGGGAGATATCCGCTGCAATGACCATGCCCGCTGCTTTCGCGATATCAGACGCCTAGGGCTGGCAGCGGGCTTATTGGGGTTTAGGGTTGAGGTTTTGTTGGGTTATAGTCTTGGTAGCGAGAAACCTTGATTATGACAAAACTATTGCTGATTGATCTTGACGGCACTGCACGCAGAACGATATCAGGCCAGGTGTGCCCCACATACCCCAAGGACCAAGTTTTAATTGCGAAGACAGCCAACCTTTGCCAAAGACTAAAAGCAGCTCATTGGGTTATCGTCGCTGTTACCAACCAAGGTGGTTGTGAGGACATCAACCCTGACACTGGCAAGCCATATAAAACCCATCTCCAGGCTGTTGCAGAGTGCAAGTATTTTCTTGATATAGCCCCATGGTGCGACTGGATATATATGTGTCCGAACGGGAAAATGAGCGATCGCGATGAGGTTTATCGCGTATCCCGTTGTAGTTGGCTGGCCCCATTCCGAAAGTACTCAGTTGTTCACGAGCATAACGACGACCATCCGCATTATCAAACTCAAGGCTACCGCAAGCCAAAGCCAGGGATGCTGGAACTTGCTATCAGAGACCAAGAAGGGATGGAGTATGCCGAGGCAAGATCCCTGGGCATACGTGAACGGGATATGGAGATTGACGTGAAGGCGCTAATGGTTGGTGACATGGAAAGCGACTGGATTGCCGCTTCTGCGCTGAAGCTGCCTTACTTGCCTGTTAAAGAGTTTCAACTGGAGACAGTAGAGAGCCTGGAACGACTCTTAGATATCTCTAGCAATTAACTGACTTGCTAACCAACGCAACACGATCTCTAACTCAGTTGAGTTCTCGGTCGATTCAATGCTTAATTCGTGCAGTGTGTGGAGCATGGGTTATTCCCTCGCTTAAATTTATAGTCTTGGCCTTGGGCCTTTTCTTCCAAAGCCACCGATGGCAGCTTATCCAATTGGATATCAGCTGGGTTAATCATCTTCTTCTATCCTCAGCAGGTCTAGTATCGCTACCTCTTGTCCAGACCAGATAGAGGCCAGTCGTGCCAATTTCACTTGGTTCGAGAAATGCCCCCTGTCCAGTCGTCCATCTAACGCCAATCTCAAAGTATTACGGCCCACTTCGTTAGGACCACCCAAAAGACTTGTGTACACGGAATTAACCGATACGGGCTCCCCCGCTTCATCTTTGGGCCAGTATTTCGAAATATCTAAGTAAACTTTCACGGCGTCAGGCATAGACAGAACATCCATAGATTGTCCTCCAAATACTTGACTTTTTGGAATATTAACGCATTGATTTACTGAAAGTCAACACTTCAACCTATTGACATGTTGAAAGTCAACGTGCATAATAGTAGCCAAGCAAGCAGACCACCCCTCACACGGAGCTAAACCAATGATCGCTACAGCCGCTACTTCCATCCGCTCAACTCTTCCTAACAAGGTTGATGCCGAACTTCGTTTGGCGGTTGGATTGATTCTTTCTGCCCACGATCTTTTGGATCAAGGGCAGAGGGCTGATGCGATGTTTGGTGGTGGTGGCCGCTATGAGGCCGATGCAGTAGAAAACCGCTTTGGCACCAGCCTAAAGATGTTTAACCGTGTTCGTCATGCGTTTGAAACTATCGAGCAGTGGAGAGAAAAAGCTCCTAAAAATATTGATTTTGACGCTTTGCTCCATGAGTACGGCGAGTTTGATGTTCTTGAAGAGCCAAGAATGACAGGTCAAGGCTACCTATACCTGAATGGTTCGCTGACGCCGCCAGTTATTCCTGTCAATTAACTCCAGGCTCTGAGCAAGCTTCCAATACTGCTCGCGTAATTAAACACCGCCGGAGCCCACGACAATGATCAACCTTCCTCAGCTGCAGAGATCCTTGGACAATACAATCCTTGCCTACCAGCAAGACAAGCCGGTCACCACCAAGCGACTACACCTACTGTCTGAAGTTCGCTTGCGGGTGACCCTAGATGGCAATATCCCTGAGCAGTACCAAGACTTGCTGACTGACAGGATGATGCAGATTCAAGCATACGCATTCAATCAGCAGCAGCACTAAATTCCATAACAAAGCCCTGGGGAGCTACCAACTACACCAGGGCCTTGCAGCTCAAACTAATAGCAATTCGAACTAATGAAAACTTTAGCACTAGAATTCCGTCAAACTCATCCAAATCAATACCTAATCATTGACGCTGACACTCGCGTTCATGGCCATATAGGATTTGATGCAACCTCTATGCGCTGGGAATATGCGCCATACGCTCAATCCGTAAAGGCAGTCGGCACCTTGGAGGAATGCAATGCTGCTGCTGAGGCTGACTACGAGGAGTGGCTAAACCAGTCGGTCGTCACTCATGTCTCCAGTAAATCTATGCCCGCTTATTTGGCTACCAATTCCAGCTGGCGTACTGCAGGCGATGGCTATGTGACTGAAGTGACTGTGAAGACCCGCGACAACGAAACCTACACCATCAAAACACCTAGCGAATTTGCCAGACAGTTATCCGTCGGCACTACTGTCCAGTTATTCCCCACACAGACAGGTGTGGCCATCCGCTGGACTCGTAAACCCGTCCGTCGGACAGTCGTTGCAGCGTAGGGGGTTAGCCATGAAATACGTACAGCTGATCGATCATGACAACTCCGATGTTGTCTGGTTGATCTGGGCCAAGGGCCATGTAAGCGCATTTGACAAAGCTCGTCGAAGGGGGGTGCCTCAATCGTTCTCCTTGGCAATGAACTTTGACCCTGAGTATCGTCCGCTGTTCAACGGCTAAGTTTCACCCATCCATAGCCGATCACCCCACTTCGGTGGTCGGCCTGTAAACACTAAGGAATTAATCAAATGGCATTAAGCAAAAAGCAGGCTGCAGAGGTGGCCGCACGGACTAGCCTGCCTGAATGGCAAGTCCAGCAGATAGCAAAGTTCGCGAACGTCAAGCCCACAGTCAAGCAGGAGCAGAAGAAGAATGGTTAATTTAACTCAGTTTTCAGTACGCCTCACTACCTTATGTATCCTGTGGTGTGTCGTTAAGTTTGCCCAGTACTTACTTAAGTGCTGTGACCGCATCCAAGACGCCGACTCTACTGGCTGGGCCGAAATCCGGCTGCAGTGCGATATCCGGCAAATGGTTGAGGATGCTGCCAGGAAAGCTTGGGACCAGGAACGCGGTTGGGCTTGATAGAGTACTGATAAAACGTCAAATAAGAGGAAATATGAAGGACGAGGAAAAAGAATATCTATACAATGGCCGATATATTTCGCTTGAAAAGCCAAAATCGCTTAATGAAGCGCTCAATATCTTGCCTGCAGGAACCCTACTGAGTGGGGCCGTGGCAGTAAAGATCCTTTTCAATGTCACATGGCTATCCATGGCATTGTTTTTCTTGGCGATAATCCCAGCTACCTTAGGAGCACTGACCCTTGGTCTAGCTGTTGTCGTTGAAGTAGCAAGCTACCTCAAAAAACGCAGCCAATAGCTCATAAGATTGGGTAAGCTTCGGTGACGGGGACTCTGCGGGGTCCTCGTTTTTTATTGTGGGGCCTTACCTTCTGGTTGGCGGTTGCAGGGGCTTGGGACCCTGGATAGGGTGAGGGGATCACCTGCTCCCGTCTTTCCGAGAATATATCTCACGCATTGCACTAGATCTGGCAGAAATAATCCAAAACTTATCCACTTCGTATTTATGCGGTATTATCCCGGTCCAAAATGAATTAAAAACAGAAAACGCCTGTCCGACTGGGTATCGTACCCACACTAAATCGCATTCGTGAAGCCTGCCAGTATCTTCGGTCGAAAGGCTTTCTGGTATTGTCAGCCTTAGTTTAATAGGGCTTGCCTGTGATTCTTGCTTGATATCACAGACATAAGAATTCCCCCACGGGACATCATTGGGCGTAATTATTTTTATCTTGAAGCTTCTGGCGCTCAAAATATATCTGCTGTTTTTCTGACTTATATAAAAAGCATCAGAGGAGTCAAACGGTGCCTCAAAGTGCCTCACTAAAAACTGTATATGCATCTCAGTATTACTCATCTCCATAAATTAAATCACCGATGCCTCTAGCGGATAGATTGAGCCAATATTGACTAATCTTGAAGCCCTTTCTCTATGGCTGCGATCGCCTGAACTATCTCGACGTCATCGCCAGCTTTTTCCTTTATCACTTTCAGTGCTTCAGCCATAGCCTTGCGCTTAGACTGCGACTGCCTTTTGGCAACCGCTTCCCTGACTATAGCTTCCGCCAAATTAGAAAGGCTTCGAAAATCTTCGTCGGCCCAGGCTTCTAGCTCTGACTTTAATTCTTCGTCTGCAATGAAAGATATTCGCGACTTCTGGGTGGGCACTGACTCAATTGATAACGTCTAGCCAATATTAGCTTAGTGCTTCACTTATGCAATAAATCTGCTAACAGTGTTGCACTTATGAGCACTTGTGCTAAAGTATTGACTATGTTCAGGACATGTCCGAAACGTTCAGGACATGTTCAGCGGATGTTCACCCAGTGTTCATCGAAATCGCTAAAACACTGATTCTCTCGTTGACCTTTCTCTAAATGTCCATTGACACTCTCTTGAATGTGACGCAAGCCCATGAACTCGCCACCGAATTGGTGGGCGCTGAAATTTCAAGGACAGCGTTTTACAACTGGCGTGTTTTTTTGAATATTAGGAAGCGGTTTTACACGGTTGATGAGGTTGAGGCGATCGCGTTATTCGGTTCGTACACTCGCAAGGGCTTGTCCAAAAGAGAAGCCCTTGCTGCATGTAAACAACAAAGTTCTTAGCTATGGATAATTCAGTTTTTGACAATGCTCAGTATGCTGACGAGACTCAGCAATCAGAGACCAGTACAGCATTAGTCGCCCAAGGCGTTGCTAATGCACAGCTTCAAAATATTTCGACCACATTGCAGGACGCAGCAGCACAGAATGATTTGATTGCTGAGACGCTCGCTCCTCAGGTGCAAGATTTTTTCGCGCACGACTTGGAACGAAAGTTGCTAGGCAAATTGGACTTAAGCGGAGCGATTCAGCGCCCAAAGCTGGAGATCGTGAACATGGAGGAAGTAAAGGCGATGCTGCCGTCTGCTCCGAGTATCACGGTGCCAACCTTGCCCCAAAGCCTCTCCCCATCGGCGGCATTGTTGCCTGTGGTGGATTATTAGGGCTTAGCTGTATCGCTGGTGGTTTCATGGCGTTAGCTGGGTTTGGCAGTCTTCAGTCTCAGTGGTCTGCCGACAGAAGCCACCAGCGTTGGCTAGCTGAGCGAGAGCGAAAAACAGAGCGAGCTATTAAAGGCATTGATGCTCAAGGCTCAATCGCTCAAACCTATGCCGATAACAATCAAGCGCAGTACAATGCCTTGGTCATTGAGGGGTATGTGTGCAGCGACTTAACTCCTCCGAGGTTTGATATTCAAGGGCAGTCAATGGTAGATGACTACGTCAAGGTTTTTGACCAAAATCGGCTAATCATTGGCACGCTGCATCCGCTCAATATTCACCCTAACGGGTACTTCCAGTTCCATCCTGTTTGTAGTAACGAAAATGACAGCATCCAGACCAATTAAAGATGACAACATTTGGGTAGCCGTTGGGGCAGCTCCTTTTAGAGCCGCTACTCGTAGCTACCGCTATTTATCTAGCGTGCCAGGTTTTGGCCTGGTAGCGCATGTGGCGACTACCTACTGTGCTCTTTTGTCTATTGAAAGTGTCATGGTAGCTGTGCCTGTCAATCACCCTCAGCGCTCTGAATTCACGACCAAGGCTGAATACAAAGAAGTTGTTGAAGCCGTTAGGCGGACACGACGGTTTGTCCCTAAGTTTGCAGTGAATGATGGAGCCGATATTAGGCGGTTACTGCCCATCGCTAATCTTCATAATCTGCTGGTTAACGAAGTCACAAAAGACTGGGAGTGGATGCCTGATTTCATAAGAGAAAGGGCAAAATCTGAGTTCTGGACAGTTTGGAGTAACCCCGCTTTATTTGTTCTTGCGGCTAGTACTGCCATTATGATCCAGCGGTTTGAGGCTGTTTTCATAAGAAAGAAATCAGCGGAGATCACCAAAGCTCAGTTCGAAAAAGCTAATTCCATGAAGAAGGTTGAGGCTGACCCTAGAGCGATCGCTCTAGCAGCTATCCGAGCAGAGGAGCATAACCGGCAAGGGATGGGTGAAGTAGGCGTTGGTTATGCTGGTATTTGCTTGCTGTACATCGTTGAATTCGGCGCTTTTTTGGGCTCTTTCTCAGGTGCGGGCAGCTTTATCGTTAATACGATTTATGCGTTGCTAACTGTGTTTGGGTTTGAGTTGTTTGATCGCTTCACCGGGGACGAGGTTGAGGAATAAATGATTGTCTAGAAAGCTAGCTATGTCGTATCGAAACAGATTCATCATTCAGGCCAAAAGCCTCAGGAATAAAGCGTCTCAGACAAGGCAGTTGGCCCAACTGGGAAAAGCAAGCGGATTGACAACCATAGCTGTGGGTGCGGCTGGGTTGCTAGGGTCTGCTGCAGCTGCTGTTCCTTTGGCTGTAGGCGCTGTCACTTATGCCGCCTGCATGGTGTGCGAATCGTCTAGGACAAAGCGCTTCATGCCGTTGCCCTGGAATAACTGGGATGCTTTGAGATCTGCTAATAGTCATGCTGGCATTTCAACGGGATATCCAGAGCTAGGGGTTCAAGCTCACCATTATCTAAGCCAAGAAGATAAGGCTCGATTTTACCTGACAAATTATCAGGGCCATATGTTGACAGCATTGGCTGAACAGGTAGGGCCTCAAGAGTTCAACCACATCACTATCAACATGGTTGACACCTTGATTGGCGTAGCTGGGAGATGGCTGAATTACCCAGAGTTGATGTCTGAGGCAGCTGGAACGGACTTGTTAGAGATTGCTGCCTCAGCGATTCCCGACGCAGCACCCGCTATCCCCAAACGTCGTCCAAAGAAAATGCCCAAGTCAGTCAGGACAATCCCTGCCAAGGTAGAGCCTGTATCCACACCTAATGCTGATCAATTTGAAGAAGACCCATGGCTAGAACCACTAGAACCAGTCGCTGCAACGAAAGCATCCAGCAGGCGCGCTTCAGCTCAAGAATTGATCATTGCTAGGCCGTACGTTTCTAGAGCTTTTTATGGCGCTCAACGATCTGGAAAAACATGGCTAGCTGCTGTTTGCTCTGCGGAGTTAGCAGCATCCGATCTTAAAACAAAGACTTTTTATATAAATCTTTGTCATGCCGAGGCAGATTCATTGGATATATGGAGCCATGCCAAAAAGGTAATTGCTGACTTGTCTGTCTGTGATGCATATACGGCTGAAGACGCTATTGAAGATTCACTAGAGCTAATCGACGAGGCTATGAAAAGCCCTCACAGCTTATTGATTGTGGATGAGTTTATTTATACAGCATCTACAACTAATCAATACGCTGAACAGATGAAGCCATTGGTCACTAAGCTGGCCGACAAAATCACTACACTGTCTAGTGCCGGGACTAAACGAAAGCAGGCGATATACACCATCGCCCCTAACATTGTCGCTAGCCGGTTGTCTAATGATGGGAAGGCTGTTAAGTCGCTTGAACCCACGTTAGTTGGCATTGCGCCTGGATACAGTATTGACGTGGATGGCCATGCTGTGATCTGGAGTGACGAAGTGTTCACGCAGGTCTACGACAATTACAAAGGGGTTCAACACCCTGGTGATAAAGATTATCTTTCAGAGCGCATTGCTTGGGTGAACAATAAGTGGAGGCCAGTGTCGTAATGGCGGTCAAGGCAATAAGCCCATGGGGATGGATAAGCGAGATCAGGTTGAGTTAATGAAGCGTATGCGAGGCGATGATTCAAATGGATATTCTGTTATTTGGTTTAATAGCCATGGCTATCATGGCAATAGAAAATATCTTCACTTCTGACGCTAGCAGAAAGCAAAATAAAAAAATTGCTTTCTTGCAAGAAGAAATTGACGAACTAAATAAACAAGTGAACATCCTCAAAAATCAAACCAAACGATTGGAAACTTTAGAGGAGATTGTAATTGATCGTGAAACGCTATAGAAAATGATCGAAATCGCAGACGCAACAGATAATGAGGTCTATTATCCCTGTGGTTATTTTGAGTCTTTAGAAGAAGCAAATGCTGCCATAGACTCTTATTTTCAAAAGCACGGCATACCACCGAATTTTGAGGTCACAGACGGATTCGTGATCAAGCTTGAACTAAGGGAATTGCCCATTGGTTTGACGACTTCAAGAAGCGTAGTTTCTCGACGCATTTGGACGGAAGAGTACGATTCAGAAAAAGATATCTATTACTGGGCTGAGCAATGATTCTATTCTGGCCATCGGTGCCACTAAGAAAACGTGCCAGGCTCCCCAGTAAGCCTGGGCTCTATGCCGTACGTTGGCTTTTTATTACTTGGTACGTTGGCAAGTCGGTGAATCTGAGGAACCGCTGGGAGAATCACCACCGATACCCCCAGGTAAAACGACTACCCTGGTGTAGGATTGCGTACTGCACTATGCACAAAGATGCAATCCATGGCGCAGAAAGGAGACTGATCCGGCTCAACAAACGGCCATGGACTTGGAATGATACGCGAGTGCCTAGCAAGCTGGAACTATGGCGAGGTGATGCGATTCGGGCAATACTGTCTTGGGTTTGTCTTATGGGATTGGGTTTGTTGGCTGTTGAGTTACTGGGAGGATAGAATAGTCTCGTCACTAATTTTGGAGCATCCCACAGAGTCTTTGACCGACTGGGCGACTTCTTCCTCTGGTGGCAGTAGAGATATAGTACTAACTTAGCCAGCGCCAATGCTGGCTTTTTTGTTAGAATGGCCTTGTTATCTCCGAAACAAATACTCCTGTGTTCTCCCCGTCCCGACCGACGGGGTTCTTTTTTGCGCGTATGGACGTATTGACACTATCGCCTGAGCAAATTGTTATCCTTGAGGTGAACCTTCAGAGTTTTAGGCACCATGGAAAATACCTCTTTTTTCACAGACCACCTAGCCACCTGGCTGGGCAATGATATTGTCCTACTAGCCTTAGGCTTGCTGTACAGCTACACCCAAACGACACGACCAGGCCGCGTGGTTTCTGACCTCGTCGAAGAGATCAAGGAAAACTCCCAGTCCACTGAAGCGAACATGCTAAAAGAGCTGATCAAAAACTCATGAAGATCGACAACCTTATCAAGCAGGTCGGATTCGGCCTACTAACTGAGGCCGTCAAACAGCCCACAGTGCAGGACGTCGATATTGACACTGCTAAAGGGCTAAACCAATGGGCTAAGGATACGCTTAGGGTGGGTGAAGATAATCTACCATTCCCGTTCATCCATAGCGGGAACAAATCACTAGGGGGCAACTGGGATATCCCCGCTGACAGTTGGGGCATTGTTTTTCCGCTGCAGCGTCAGTTCTGGTTGCATCATGGGGGCAACTCCTACAGGGTTATTAATGGCCGGACTCAGCCCATGGGCTTTTAGGATAAGATCGAGCAGTAATTTACACGAATTTAGTTTGTGTGAATGGGAACTTCTTTCAACCCTCGGCTACGGCTGGGGGTTTTATTTTGGCAACGATGCGAACCAAAGACCGTCACTCATTCAGGTGGCGGTTTTATTGGAAGAGCCCTCTTCCAACCGCAAGTTAAACTGTGCTAGGGTGGGTCTAACCTCTAGAAGATAAAGACCAATGCCAAGAAAAAAAATAGGCGTCGCCCAGTGGGGGTGTTCGCTGCCAGAAGAAGCCAGAGAAAGTCTCAAGGAAGTACTCAGAAACCTTGACTGCCTATACAATGGGCAGCCAAGTCTAGGAGTTTTCTTGACGAAAATATGGAGAGGGGAACTAGTCATATCAAAAAAAATTGAGATTCCCCTTGACGGCAATAACCTCTAAAGGTTATTGTTAAAACAGTTAAGGCAAAGGAGCCGAAGAAAGATGGAAATGTTCACTTTAGAAGACCAAATCAGCTATCAGCTTAATGAAATTCTTGAGGCCGCATCAGAAAATAGTGTTTTGCCTCAATTTATTGAATGGGAAGGTAATGGTCGCAAATATAAAATGCCAAACGGCAGCTTCTCTTTGTTGGTAACAACAGAAAACGAGGTGGAAGGAATTGCTTCGCATTTTTGGACTAAAGCGACTAACCTAGATGCTTAATCTCATGTTCCCAGCCTCGTCCCAAACGCCAGAGTAACTATGATTTCCCTGGTGGTCGCGGGAACTCTGCTCACAAATATTCCACAACCATAAATCAGCGCCATGATGTTCGCATTTGGCGCTGATTTCTCTATATATCTGTATTTGCGCTTTTCTGATAATAGGCAGGTCCACTGTAGACAATGCCGACGTCTCAAGCGCGACCTTAAGCCCAGCTCTTTGCAGTTCTCGCCAGAATGGGGGGAGATAATTTAGCCGCATTAGCGAAACTGACCCCATGGCTGATATCTTCATCCACTGCACAGGGCCAACCTGCTTAGGAATTTCAGACTTTGTTCGATACAGGCTAATATAATCAGCCCCGATAAATCCTGATACGATGCCCTGTAGGTCTTCCAGTCGAGTTAGGATACTATCGCGATCGCTTTGCTGACGCATTCTATGCGATGAAATCCAAAGTTCTAATTCAGGATATTCCGCATGGATGGATTTATAAAATTGAACTATTTCTGTCCAAAGATCGGTGTCACCACATAGGGTTAGCTCGCCTGCCAAGGTTATTTTTTTTATTCCTCGGCTGACACAGTGATTAACGATTGGTCTGGCTAGGTTGTTGACATGACCTTTTAAGGCTAAAGAATCTCGGCCTTTTAGCTCAGGATAACGGCAGATGACTGGGTGGATGTGAATAGCTAAGCCCGTAGCCTGATCAAGTTGTTTGTCAAGCTCACTGAAGTCTGGGTTAGCGCCAAAAGTACCTACACTGTCTTCTGACACAGTAAGGCCATAGATCTTTCTGAAATTAGCCGCGATCACAGGCTTGATGCCATTTTTTCTGATCACATTTTGAGTGGTCAGTTTGTTAGGCGGGAATTGAGAATAAAGTTTCATAATTTAGGGCGGCAGTGGTGAGCAAAGATTCCCGTTAAATCCTTCGTCGTCATCGCATTGACTATTAAAGAATTCATCCGGACAATTCGGGCAACAAGACACTAACAGCCAATCTGATTGTGTTTCCGACCAAATATAGTCACAGGGAGACGTAACGCCTCCCACAACCTCATAAGTGGTAACGCGATCTCCCCTAATAAAAGAGTTCGGATCAGATGACGGAACGCCCTGGAAAAAATTCTTTGAACCGGAAGCCCGCCAAGTAGTATTGGCCAAGTCATACGTCCACAAGCGATCAACCACAGTATCGTGATGCCCTTCCCCATCAACAGTGCCTGGGGGAGCTGGCGTAGTCGGCGGGCCAGCAACGTAATTAATGGGTGCGCCGCCACCACCACTAATAGTCCGCCACACATCAGCAGCCTGGTCGTAAATAGATAAAGAATTATCAGTCGTGTTGTAGTGCAGCTGCCCGTTTACTGTCCCTGACGTGATCGGGCCATTGGGCTCAAACGCGACAACTACGCCGCCAGATGCTAACTTTACAAACTGGCCTAACTTTTGTATCCAAACATAAGCATTGGCTTCGTTATAGTTGCCTTGAATGCCAGTTTGCTCTAACCATAGATCTCCGTTGGCCCCAAAATCACTGCCCTGAGTAGGCGGCCTGAGAGGATATCTGACTTGCGGTTGAGTTTGACTGACAGGCTGGTTAATCGTTTCTGTGCTGCTTCCTAATAGCTCTAACTGCCCCCCGGTCGATAACTGCCGAGACTGCCCGATCGCTGGTTGCCGTGAAAGTTTCTGAACAGTGGACCTAGGGACTGTGAGAGAACCGCCTGATTCTGTTCTAAGTGTGATGCCCTCGGCACTACTGCCCGACACCGTGCCAGTAATAGTTGCAGCGCCGATTCTCGCCTCAACCATTTGTGCTTGAAGGCGTTGAGTCGTGCGTTGCTTATTCCGGCTGGCTAGTCTTTGGGTTAGGGCAGTCACAGCTGAGTGAGGGTTGAAGCTAAAGTAAAGGATTGACCAGTCGTTACAGATACACTTGATGGCAGAGCTAGCGGACCCCAGATAACCGTGCCTGTTCGGTCAACTCCACGGGCATGAGTAGCAGTTCCGTTCGCCAATCCTGTCCCGGTCACTGGGCTATTGGTCAAACCCGTAGCCCCAGCTGTAATGCTGCCGACAGCATAGGGATTTGTTAGGTCCAGGTCAAACTGAATTAGTGTTGTTGCAAAGCCAACCCCGTCGCCATATTCCCATCTAGGGGGCTGACTGGAACCATTGGCTAAATCGTTTGACGCGGCTATAACTTGCGCTTCTTTTGCTGAATCAGAAAGTGGAATTGAAACCATTTTTGCCTCCTTACAACACAGTTTTTAGTGTATTCCAAGCATTAGTTAACGTGACCACGTTAACTGTACTATCGCCAAAAGCGACGATTTCATACGTCCTTTGATTTGCCTGGAAACTTAACGAACCACCATTATTGAAGCCCCCTAGCCATAGCTCAACGGTTGGAACGCCAGTAGATGTATTTGATTGAGCCCCAACAACAGAACCATCTTTATACAAGGTTGTTGTTGTTGCAGCGGTCCTTTGTACGGCATGAACTCCAATGGTCGTAGTACCAGATATATTTTGCAGTGGAATATTATTGTCATTGTTAATTGTAAAGGTGCCCGCTGCGCTGTCGTCTGCCTTGACGAATACCGCATCTTGCAGACTTCCGCTACGTCCGCCAATATCAACCGTTACGCCAGAGTCATTGAGGCCAGAAGCAGTCCCCCAGAAAATTGTGGCTGAATTTTGAGCCCAATTGTTGGCAGGACTAGACGGAATAAAACCAGTTCCCAGGTAAGCATCTCCTACCGACCCATCCCCTAGTGTGTAGCCAGTTCCCGCAGTAAATGTTCCTGTGCCAACGACATTGGCGACAGTGGTTGCAGTTTTCAGATCAATCAATGCATCTGCAGCATCTTGACCAGCTAGGATTAACAATCTATCTAGTCCTGAATAAGTACTGTCTGACTTCAACGTGACAAAGAATTGATTTATAGCCGCTTCCTGCGCTGTCGTATATGTCCCGTTTAATGCAGCCAAATAATTATCTGCATCAGGATCATTCTCTATAAACGTCAAATCAACATCTAACGCAGGAAGTTCAACATCAAGCGTTAATGCTGTCGGCGTTGATGCGGTTAAATCAACATCTAAAGCAGGCAATTCAACGTCTAGGGTTAATACTGTTGGTGTTGATATTGTTAAGTCAGCATCTAAAGCAGGGAGTTCAATGTCTAGGGTCAATGATGTTGCAACGACCGCCGCTGTCACATCAACATCTAGCGCAGGGAGTTCAATGTCGAGAGTTAGTAGCGTTATTGTCGTGATTGGACTAGTCACTACATCCGGAGTAACCCCAACCTCACCAATCAACCCAAAGTTACATCCAAATAAAGTCTCAGTTAAATCTGACGAGATACTAAAACCGTTCAGAAAATAAGCTTCGGTGGTCCCATCAACAGTCACATCGACCCGCGATACCGGGTCAAACGCAGTGAATAATTCTGTCGGGATTGCTCCAATAAATGAACGGCCCAGGCTCAATCCGTGTTGCCATTTTGCCGCCCATTCTGCTAGATCATTGCACTGGCGATCGCTCACAATCACATCAGCATTAACCCGGATTGTTCCCTCTTTCCATTTGTGGGCATTCCCTGAGATTGGCTGGACCGTAACTGAACCCGTAAATTCTTGGTGCTCTTCTGTGTAAATGCTTTCCTGATATTCAATATCCGGTGGCCGAGTTGAGCCGTCACTGGCCTGCAAGGTGAAGGTCAGGTCAGGATCTGGATTGTTCACCAGGGTCTCAGGATTGGCCCCCGTATAATTTTTGAAGATTACGCCCCTAGGCTGCTGAGTAACCTGCTCAACACGCCATGCCTCAATCGCAGGATCTCCGCTAACGTCAAGTACTCTAGTCCAGGTAGTCGTTTGAATTGAATAATCACGCTCTAAAAAGCGATTTAATTCATAGTTGGTAGGTGTTTTTTCGCCCCATTCCCAGAGGCACCATGGCCGACGTTCTGTGATAGTTCTCGAGCTAACTACGCCTAAAATATTGTCGTAAGTGTAGGTCGTGGTCGTTCGACTGTTGTCAAGTAGTGTCAGCGCCGAGCTATTTTCTTCCTCACTAAACGCATCGCCACCGCTAAGCCCCCGTGCTTTACGAATCAGCTCAACTGTTTCAGTCAGTCGTTTAGTAATTCCGTTATATCGATGAGTAATCGAGCTATCTTCAGAATCTTGCAGGCCATTATTCGTATTATCGGCATCTGTCAGTAAAGTTGGCACAACGCCAGAGTTATCCGTAGTGAGAACTCTAGGCTGTATCTGTAATTCAGCTTGGCGTTCTACATATGTGATAACTGTTTCCGGCGCGCCTCCCGAAGGGGTTATTGTTTTAGTCTCAGTGCTGGTCAGAGATGTGTAGCCAGGCCCAGGAACAGTGCGATCGATTACGCTAGGATTTTCAATCTCTTGAGCGAGGTCTGAACCGCCCGTTACTGTTAATTCTCCCGGTGGACGTTCGTCAAGATTGACGGGTTCCCATCCGTTCTCGCCAACTGCGTCTCCTCCAATGCCGATAGTTAGACTAAAATCAGGAGCTGTTTTGAGTGTAAAGTCGGCTGGAGTAAGCCTTAACTCTTCATTGGAATCAAGCCAAGCGACATATTTTTGAGCCGCTGCTATTTCCCCAATCTCACGTACTGGTGACCGGGTAGATTTTTTCTGGACAGCTGTATTGACTGAATAACCGCCCGCGATAGTATCTGACGATGTTGTTAGTCCTATCTGAGTCGCGATATTACGAATTAACGTTGTGGGCGTTGTGGTTGTTCCCTGAGTGATTCCTGAGTAATTATTTTCTGGAGTAAACAGATCTAGTGATTTTCCGAGATCCCCTAAGTCAATCGTAATCTGGGCCTGGGATTCATTGATGGGTATGTCTGTTTTAGGCGCTGCTTCCCTTAAGATGTAAAACGGTGGCCAAAATCTTTCATAACTTGCCCCTGTCCACATGCTCAGTGTGATCCGGTTCCCCATAGCCAGTACTTCAGCGCCCGACGGATTAGAAGCAGTGTCACGGTTGCCAAGACTAACTGTTGTGCTTAATTCTGGGCTTAATACAACACTGCATTCCCATGCCAACCAACCATTTAAACTATTTCCCGATCTCAGTTCGGAAAAGTCAATATCGACACTAATTAACGCATCAGAAATATCGTAGGGGCCGCTAATCAAAGCTCGATTAGCGTCTAAAATCTCTAGGCTTGCTGTCCAGTCTTTATCCTGAGCATCAATAGTAAAAGAGGTCATGCAGCGATAACCCCCGATTCGGTAAATTGAAACTGAACACTATCAATCCCATCAGATTGCTCAGTATATTCAAATCCCCTCTCATTCGTTGGCTCGGCTTGCCATTGCGGATAGTAGCAAATCGTATTAGCGTCAGCTGCTGTTGTGCTATTGGGCGCAATCGCTCTAGTGTTTGTCGTCCCATTCTCAGACCAATAATTTGTATAGTCATATATGACCCATGGCCCAGGAGCGCCCCAGTAAGCAGCCTCCATCCGAGTCAATGTTTCTTGCTGCTCAAGAGTTAAACTCCCAACAAAATTCCAAATAGCAAATCTGGTCTGTGCCCCTGTCCTAGCAGCTCCCCCTCGTTTGCCACGAACGATCCCTTTATAACGACCATCAACCCGTGGATACTTGCCAGGATAACGACCAAATGTTGTGATACTCAAGCTGTAGCCAGCATGGTTTAGGACAATCCCCCGTCCTGTAGTCGTTGGTGCGGCCATTAGATAACTCCCTCCGCAATCTGTTGTTGCCGAGTTAGATCGGCTGTAATTTGTGCAGCATCCGCTACCGGATCAGGAGTTGAAACGGTTAGGCTTTCTATGCCTGCTGGGCTATTCTCAATGGCTTCTTTTATCTCTGTTAGGCCATTGGTCAGCCTTTCTATTTGACTGTCTGCGATTGCAATTTCTTGTTGTGAATCCAATAGAGAGCTGACTCCACCCAAGCCAACTTGGTCAAGGATGCCTGCCGCAAACGGATTATTCGCATTATTCTCTGCGAATCTAAAAGCCTCCTCGACGCTGAATCCATCACCACTACGGCCAAATCTTTGGGCTTGGTCGATAGCGCCCTGTAGCTGACGGAATTGATCGGTATCTAATGCGCCAGTTCTCCTCGCAGTTCGAGCATTTTCTTCTAATTGATCAAGACTCCCCAGCGCATCGTCAGATGAGATGTCAGACAATCCAGCTAATGCCGACACAATGCTAGAAGTCGCCCGCTCTCGTCGTTCTGTCTCACTGGCAATATCTTTTTCTATCTGTAACTGCTCGTCAGCTAGATTTTTCTGTTGCTCCTTAGAGGACGCAATCGCTTGCTCTCTCCTCTCCTGAGTCGCCCTCTGGTTGGCTAGCTCTTGATCAGCGTCTAGTTGTTCAAACTGAATAGATAAGATATCTTTTTTGACTTGCGCCTGATTTTGCAGTGCCTGGGTTTCTTGCTCTCGTAGACTCACTATCTGCTGTAATGCCTGAATCTCATCGGCACTAGCGCCTGCTGCCCTGGCACGCTCAACCGCTATCCTGGCCTCAGCTTCCGCAATCTCTCCTAGTCTGAGCTGCCGATCTGCGTCTAGCTGGGTTAGCTGCTGCTGAATCTGTAGCTGTTGACGGCGGGCGTTGAATTCTGCTTGTATCGACCGCCGCTGGTTAAGAAGCAGACGATCTCTTATTTCCTCAACGGCCACAACGTCTTCAGCCGCTTCAGCTTCAGCTAATTTTCCTTCGAGCGTTTGACGGGAAAGTGACAGGCGAGATTGCTCTAAAGAAACCTGAGCACCTATCAGGTTGGCCTGGTCTTGGAGCGCAGTTGACGCGATTCCAGACTGAATAGAAACCTGCTGTGCCTGCAGGTCGTTTAGCCGTTGCTGTGCATCCAGTTGTTCTAACGCGGCTTTTTTGGCTGCCTCTGCCTTTTTCTCGGCTGCCTCTCTAGCCGCATCTTGTGCATCAATTTCGCTTTCAATGCTTTCCAGCGTCAGGTCTGCTATCTCCTCCCTGGCTGCCCTAATCTGATCCGTAGCGTCTTTTTCAGAGATGACCTGCCGACTAGCGAAGTCTTCAATTTTCGCTATTTCATCCTCACGCAGTTGGATTCTCTCCCGAATTGCATCAGATTCGATCTCACTGACCTGTGCGTCTGCCTGCTCCTCAGAAATATTGCCAGCCGCTTGATTCTGCCGTACAGCAGCAATGCGGTTTTGTTGGGCAATGTCAATATTGGCCAAAGCTTCTTTTTGGGCTTCTTCAAATTCCTTGGCGGCTTCTTCGTTGGCTTTAGCCCGTTCCCGCGCTGCCGCCTTGGCAGACCGCGTAGAATCGGCGGCTATCTGTTCATTGCTGCTTCTCGCGGCTCTTACAAATTTATCCAGCTCATCTTGCTGTGGGACCGCGTTAGATATATCAATTTCGGGGGCGGCTACAGCTTCCTGGCCCCCAAAAAAGCTATCAAACGCCGTCTTTGCAGTCCCAATGACTGGGCCAAATCTGCCAACATTTTCAACCGCATTCCGCAGCCCTGGGACGGAGCCAGATACTCGCTCGACGCCATCAGCGATTGAGCCAAGCCCATCAACAACATTACTGGCTACAGATACTATCGCCTGCAGTGCATCAGCCAAGACTCCCAGCCCTGAGGCAACTGCTTCAGTGTCAACAATCAACGAGTAGGTTGATCCTAGCAATATCAAGGCATCGGCTACAGCTATGCCAATTTCTACTAAATTCCCCAGCGCTTCCCCTGCTGTTTCAATGCCGCCCGCGAACTCCTCAACATTGCTAGGATCTGACAAAGCTGCAGTTACTCGGTCTAATACTGATGCAACTGCTTCAGCGCTGCTCCCAATAAAACTAGTTAGTGCCTCCCCTAGCCTTTCAGCTAGCTCTGGATTCCCTGCCAATGATTCACGCAGTCTATTGCCAGCTTCTGTTAATGGATCTAAAGCACTTGCATCTATATTGCTGAATATAGATGCAAATGTTTCACTAAATGCAGTTTCTAACGGCTCTAAAGACGCTCCTAGCTGCTGTTGGAATTCCAGCACAGAATTTTGCAAGGAGGCTATCGCCTGCTGTGCCCCTGGGGCTGTTCCTTCAATCTGTTGCAATCCACGGGTAAATCCTTCCGCAAAAGTCGCAGCGTCTAAGCCTTCAGAGACCAAATCGAGTAATTCGCTAGTAGTTCCATTGCTTAGTATTCCTAGTTCCTGCAGCCCGTTCGCAGTGGCGGACAGTGCTACAGGCAGCTGCTCTCCAAGCTGGCCCCGCAATTCCTCAAGACTAACCTGCCCCTTTGAAAAAATTTGGGTCAGTGCATTAAACGCCAGTCCTGATTCTGCTGATGATTTCCCAAAAATCCCCAGTACTCTTGACGTTTCCGAGAACAACTCATTAACAGCTTCCTGAGGAAGCCCAAATTCCTTGGCTGCTGCTGTGATCCCTGCGTAATTGTCCTGCAGTGCTGAAAACGATTGTCCAGTGGATTCAGACGTTTGTCTTAAGAACTCTATAGATTCTGCTGCAGCTTCATTGGAGCCCAACAAAATTGTGAGTGCATTTTCAGTATTTCGGAGTTCTCTATTGGCTGAAATGCTGGCCGCGACAAATTCAGTGACTTTCCCTGTTAATGCGCCAAATGCATCAACCAATCGGTTGACCAACGCAAATGCAGCGCCAGCCGCAAGTCCAGATAAAGTAGAGCTAAAAGTTTTGGTCTCGTTCTCAGCTTTTTTTGCCGCGTCGGCAGTGCTGCCTAGTTCCCGCTGCAGCCTGTCTAACGTCGCAGCCGCGTCATCCCCGCTAAGACCCTCCAATGTTCTATCTAGCTGGTTTAGCTGAGCCCTCGCATCTCCTGTATTGGCCTCTACTTTGATGCTGCGGGCTTCTAACTCATTGATCTTTGCTTCAAATTTAGCTGCTTCAGAATCAACATTGTCAATCGTCGCTTGCACTTTGACGCGACGTGATTCAAGTTTTTCGATCCGAGCGTTAACATCTATCAGCTCGCGCTGGGCTTCCTCCGATTCAACATCCAACTCAAGCCGCACTGCATCACGAGTTAACGCCTTAAGCCGTTCGTCAACAGCTTGCACTTCAGCCGCTGCAGCCCGCGCATTAACGTCGACCTGAATCCTTTTGTCTCGGAGCCCTTGGAGTTGTGAGTCAAGCCTAGCTAAGTCAGCGTCCCCACGGGCAACTTTGAGTTCAACGTCGATCCGTTGCCTCTGCAGACCCTCAATAGCCTGCTCCAACGTCAGTAGCTCATCTTTTGCTGACTGAACAGAACGAGATAACTGCTGAGTATTTGCGCTGAAATTAAACTCGGGGATTTGGATATTCGAAAAAGCATCCTGAACAGTTCTAGCCGCTCTAGCTGCTGGGCCTGCATCAGGAATCTTTAGGTCAATATCACCAAGCCCAGCAAAGCGCTGCTCAAGCTGAGAGATAGCGCGATCTGCTGATGCGCGATCAATCCCAACCTGAAAAATAACTCTACCAGCGTCAACCATTACTCAATTGCAGCTAATTTCATTTTGTCTAAATCAGTCATCTCATCCACCCAGGCAGGGATGATGGAGCCGTTATGCAGCTCAACATACTTTTTCGCTAGCTCAGGGCTAAAGTATTTATTTGCCTCTCGTTTTCTCTGGATAAGCTCATACTCGTTAAACCAGGTAGTTTCTGGTTTTTTAACTCCATGAAGTTTCGCTGTCACTACTCCTAAGTTCGCTAATGGCCTTGATTGATATTCCAAGGTTTTCAGTCGCTCTTCTTCATGAGCAGCTAAAGCATCTGCAACTATGTGGACTGGGCAACGTCCAAAGTTTTCTTGGCTGAATAGTTTGACCCCTGGGTAGTAGAGCTGGAGCTTCCAGAATATATCTCCCCAGTTGGGGTCTTTTTTTTGGCTGATTCCTCCTCTGATGCAACAATCTCTGGCTTGCCTTGAGCCCCGTAAAAAAACAAGTTAAACAACTTGGTTGTCAGGCCAACAGTAAGCTGAGCTGACACATCAGCTTCGCTAACCGATTCGTCAATAAGCCCCCTGAGCTTTAGCGAAAACATAACGTATCGCTTGGCTGCATCGACCGAAGAGATTGCGTGATCTTTCTTTAGTTCAGCCCACAGAACCGCTTCATCTACTAGTTGAGAGGGATATATCGGCACATCAAATGATGTCGCGTCATCAATCTCAATCTTGACGTACGTTGGTTTTAGCTTCCAGGGAATCGGCTTGGACATAAGGCAAAAAAATATCAGTGTGGATCTGGTCTGTTTCTTGAGGAATCTCAACCATCCCATGGATGGTTTGCTCTAAGCGATTCCATAGCTCTTGAGTAGTCCCTGGCATGGATTTGAGCCTCAGCCAAACAGCATTAGCCCAAATCCCGTCAGGGCGAACCTCACCAAGCACAAACACGTCACGGTTACTAAAAATCTTCATCAAGTTTGAGGCTCGATTCGATTAACAGCGCCAGAGATAGTGAATGTCGTGTCTGCCCCAACATTGGACCCATCCTGAGCATTGGAGGTTAGCCCCGTCAGGATTGCGATCGCCCAGTCGATAGGGCCTGTAGTAAACACGCTGCCATCGGGCGATGGCAATTCTCGCTCAACATACAACTTCTGGTTGTTGTCTTTGGCGTATTTAGCAGTCGCGACAAACGCGTCATAGTAGTTGTAACCGCCATTGACAGTTAATGTCCCTGAGCCCTCCCCGATACTCACGTCAGAAGAGCTGTGATCAAATGAGCTAAACGCTGTAGTCGCGACAGTCTCAGCCAAATCAGCTGACTGCCTGATTCTGCCTACAACTGGAAATACAGCTGTAGACCCTGTCGGAATAGTCTCATTAGCTGTTAGTTCAAGGCTAGTCCCTGCTGCGTTGTACAGAGTACGGACTTGAGCTAAAACAGAGGTTCCGGCAGGAGCAACAAACTCAAGCCATTGCCCAACCTGGACAACGCTGCTGATGGCGCCTGTCAACGTAGCTGTAACTGACTCAGCGGTTCCCTCGGTCGTTACATCCGTTGAGCCTGATGTAGTGAACGTCCCAGCTACGGGTCTAGCTGTGCTTCCCGTTGGGATAAGTGCACATCGAGGAATAACATTTTTCGCTTGTGGCGGAGTGAACGGTTGTCCAGCAGCAGGCATGATTAATTTCTCCTATTTATGATCAAAACTAGAAAACTTTGGAGTTTGAGTCTGAGTAGGCTGGGTTTGCGCTATTGAAGCTTGATTCAAAGGCAGGCAAGCGGTAGCTCCCTCAGGGATATCTTTCAGAGCAATAATTCTGAGTAAGTTCGATGCTGGCAAAAGCTCAATGCTAGCTGTCGCGATAAGTTGCCCTGTAGTTGGGTCTAAAAAACCTAAAACCAAGGTTGGATCTGTAATTTCTTTGTTTTGCGGCTGTGATGGCATATCTAAGACCTCGCGTTTTGAATGATTTCGAAACTTTGTTGCTCAACCGACTGAACCCCAGCGTTCCTAACGATCCGAGGCCCTACTACGTCAATTAAGCTTGTTAATTCCTGTAGCAAAAGAGACCGCGCAGTTTTTACCGTGCTAGATAGGTCAAACTGCTTCAGCGTGATCCGTGTAGTGTGAGTTAGGAGATAGTCGCCAGGGGTAATTAACGGCTGAATATTGCTGTCAATCTCTGGCTCAATTACACATTCAAGCCCAGTATGTTTAACAGGCTTTTGCTCCCAAGCTTTTCCGCCAACAGTTTTTACACTGCCATCATCGACAGTGAGCGCCTGGACCGTAACCTCTTTCCCACCCCGAACCATATACGTTTTGGTCCCTAACTCGCTGGCCAGCGCTGTTGCTATTCGGCTGCGGAGTTCTTGTAGAGTAATACTCACGCATACCTCCTGACGCTATCGCCAAATAACTCAGTGGGGTCTGTAATTTTATGTGCTTCTGCTACTGGGTTTCGGGCGGGGAAGCTGTTCCCGGCAGTGGTTGTATAGCCAAAAAAGATTTGTGGGGCATAGTCCACACTGTCCCCTCCCCAGCTAAATTCCGCTAAGAATGGATTAATGAATCGATATTCTTGAGAGTCGCGGAATGCCCCCAGATCAACGATATTTCTAGTTGTCCCAGCGCGTTCTCCCGACCGTCGGAGTGTTTCTCCTGGCCATCCATAGCGAGGGGATTCGATAGCAGTCGTATACGCCTGATCAAGTTCGCGGGCTGTGTCCTTCAGTCCGCTAATCAGTGCATTGTAAATAGCTGGTTGATTGATTAGTACAGTAGCCATGAACACAGCATGGCTAACAATTTGCGAGATGGGTTAAAATGCCTGATATCCTGGCAGGCGCACTAACAATGTTTGAACAGCAGACAAAAGAGTGGTGGGACAGCATCCCCCCAGATAAAAAAATATTGATCTCAGGCTTTCCTGACGAACTCGAAGGCTTCAAAGAAGCAGCTGCGAAAAAACTAGGGGTACCATCTGATGCTTTGGTTGTGGTCAACTGGTATGACTTCCCAGATGATTCTGAAGAGAGTTCATCCAGGCAAACTGGATTTAGCATTAATGCCTATCATGCTTCTGCCCTTCTGAACTTAGCAAAGGATGGGAAGTTCAATGATTTTGAGGAAAAAATAAATCAGCTGGGCGAATACGCTCTTGACTCCTTTGTCACGCATGCGACAGACAGCTAGTATGACGATTCCCTTGAAACACGAGATTAAGGCGACTGGCATTGAGTCCCAAACGTGGCATCGCTGGAAAAAGGTGAAAGATTTGGTCGGAGGGGACACCAACGCCAAGGCCATGAGTACCTTGGTTAACTTGGTTTATCTGCTGTATTTCTCTAGCCGCTGGGAAGATGTCCAGCGGAAAGCAGCCACACTGATAACAGCACAGTGGGCCAACAGAAACCAAGAAATTGTCCCAATGCATCCGTCAGAAGTGAAACGCGTTTCTATGGATGCGAACAAGACGTTAGTCTATACTCTCGGGCAAGGGGAACCCTATGTGCTGAGCAATGAAGCATGGGAAAGGGGCTGAAGTCACGACTAAATAGGATAAAACCATGACCTGGATTGCCAAAAACACAGGCGCAACCGCCGTCGATATCACATTCCGATTAGCCAGGGCGATCTCTGACGATGGAGAAGGTGGCGCACCGTCTGGCTCTAGTTCGTTGGTCATCCCAGTGCGTTTAGTGCCAATCACTGGCACGAATGACGCTAATAGCATCATTCAGAACCAATTCCCTGGAGCAAATACCTATGACTATCTGTTCTGGGGCTGGATAAACGATAGACGGAATTATAAATTTCCCAAAGAACTTAGGCAGCAGCAACGGCCTATCGGGGAATGCACACTCCCTGACCTAGGCAGTGGTCGAATTGAGTGCAGCATTGGCCTATACAACCCAACCGCAGCTCAGAAGATCGGGGAAAAGTTCACAGCAATCTGGACAAGGGCTTAATACTCATCAAGCACTCCTCTGCGCAATAAATTCCCCAAGCCTCCCAAAATTGACAAACTCCCACGGATAAATCGCGTGGGATTCCCCGGTCAAGCAGCGATAGCAGGCTGAGCCCGTCTTACATCGCCTTCCGGTGTAGCGGTCATTGCCCCGACCGCTTTAATGTTTTTGCTGGCGTTATCGTCCCGGTCGTGAATGATCAGGCACTTTGGACACTGCCATTCACGCACCTTGAGATCCAGTCTGTCGAGGACATGACCGCACTCTGAGCAGGTTTTAGAGCTGGGATGCCACTGGCCAATGTAGACCACTTGCTTACCCTTCTTAGCCGCAACACATTCCAGAATGCCGAGAAATTCAGCAAAGGCTAAATCGCTAACCTTGCGTCCCCATAGCCGTTGCATCCCTTTGAGGTTCAACGTCTCAAAATAGAGAATATGGAACTCATCAGTTAAGCTGTGGGCCAACTTCCAAAACCAATCTCTACGACGGTTAGCAATGGCCTCATGCTTGTGAGCAAGGTTTAACCGTGCCCGTTCCCGATTGGCCGATCCCTTTTTCTTTCGGGATAACTGGCGGGATGCCTTTTTGATCTCCTTAATAGACTGCTTAAAGAACAATGGCGACTGAATCTTGAAGCCTTCAGAGCAGGTGAGAAAGTCTTTCAGGCCAAAGTCAAAACCAGCGGTTTTACCCGTCTCGGCAGTGACCCGAACGTCTACAGAATCAACGACAACGGCAATAAATAACTCACCTAACGGTGTCCGCTTAATGGTGAGCGTCTTTACCTTGCCATCAATCTCTCTACTATTCCAGAACTGATAGACCTTATTCCCTATCTTCAGACGATTGCCGCCAAGGAACTTATAGCCAGCTTGCTTAAGTGTGAATGATTTATACTTTTTAACCTTCTTGAATGACGGTGGCTTAACCCCCTTGTCATGGTGCTTAAAGAACAACTGATATGCCCGCTCAATCCGTTGACAGATATCCTGCACAGCTTGAGACCCCACCAACTGCCAAAACGGGTTACGCTTTCTCAGCTTGGCGATATGCTTCTGAAGCTTGGCACAGTTCAAGTGCTTGCCAAACATGCGGTAATACCGCTTATGCAAAGCAATGCAGTGGTTATAGATAACGCCAGCAGCATTGATAGACCGCTTTAGATACCTATTCCGCTTGTGACTGTATAACTTAAACTTTAGTGTTCTCATATGTCTATGGTAACATGATATAGACATATGGCAATAGACAAATGGCGCAAAAATATCGACATGATAATACGTCGGTTTCACTCATCAACTATCACTTTGTTTGGATAGTGAGACGACGCAAAAAGATATTGAAGGGGGATCTAGATAATCGCCTGAAAGAGCTGATACATCAGGCAGCTACAGAAATTGACTGCCAGGTGATAGCACTAGAAACCGATTTAGATCACGTTCATCTATTTGTGAATGCTCACCCACGGTTAGCGCCCTACCAAATCATGCATAAGGTTAAGGGGTTAAGCTCCAACGTTCTGAGAAAGGAGCAATCCTGGTTAAAACAAAAACTCCCGTCACTATGGACAAGGAGCTATTTTGTGAGCACTGCGGGCAATGTCTCAGGGGATACGATTAAGCGCTATGTTGAGGAACAGAAAACTAAATGATTGTTCGTTTCAGGGGCGTTGAGCCCCGTCAACTCACCACCTTATATCCCACGGTTGAAACCAGTGGGCTTGACGGAGTTTCTCGTAATTCATAATTGCATTGTAGCAATTAATTGCAGAAGCGCAATTATCAGCCAACAGTAAACCTAGGCCGAGATATGGCACGACGTTGTGCTATATTCATAGGTAGCATTCCTATTGATTATTAAAAGCACCGAGCACATGGGCCGCTAACCCGCTCGGTGCTTTTATTTTAGCCTATTTACTGATGGGCGTTAGATGCTCACTGAGTAGGTCATTAACCAACTGGCTCAGGCTAATACCCTTGTCGGTTGCCGCTGCTTTAGCCTGAGCTTTCAGATCGGAATCCAGGGTGAGAAGGGTTTTCTCTCTTGGATTATCTCCAATGGGCTTACGGCCAGCGTTTCGGGGGTTTCGCATTGGCGCGTTTTCGGGATTGTAGTAACTGACAGGGATAGACTCCATTTCGTCATCCATGGCTTTGCCAGACCATGCGTAGTAGATCTCTCCGAGCCTGTACACTTCTGCGTTTTCGTCGCCTACGTTTAACCGCAGAATGTCAGCAAATTTATATGGACTTCCTAGAGATTCGGCTACAACAACCTCCAGGGGACTAAAGGTGAACTCCTCGTCTATTTTGGCGTTCTCCCAGATTGAGCGATGGAAGTCGCCAACATTGGAGACGAGCACCGTAGTAAATCCGGGGGGTAAACCGCTTTTCATGGCTCGGCTGCTCAACTACATTACTAATATAGTATATATAGAATTAATTGCCTATATACTTAATTGAAGTTTACGCAAAGGTTTTGTGAAATGACCACCATCCGCCTCCCCGACTCCCCAGGCCCACGACGCAACAGTAAACCTAGGCCACGGTATGGCACGGTGAAGCCTCCCCCATGGTCGATGCCTGGTTATCTGTTCGTAGAGAAGCCTGAGGGTGGGTGCTGGTGGGTTAGGGAAGACATTTGTGAGAAACAAAAACCGCCAAGCTTTTAGGCTCGACGGTTTTGGGCAGCGGGTCAACTTAATGATTTATGCATTTCCGCGTATTTAAGCCAATTAAACGAATTAAAGTAATCTCTCTCGCAGTAATAGTACTCAAAATGATTGCCTTTAATCATTTTTACCTGCACATCAATGTTGCTCAGATCGGTCGCTAGC
>CBDHHL010000034.1:0-81298 GCA_965263355.1 Leptolyngbyaceae cyanobacterium
GCGGTGTTTTGCCCGCTTACCGCCCCGCGTTAATTCATAGTGGGGAAATATTGGTCCCTGGTGCCCCTACCCGCAGCGCAGCAGTGAACGCGATAGCCACTGGCCAGCCAATCCATGCTGTAACTTCAGACGGGCTATATCAAGGATCTGGGGGCTATGTCTTGAACCGCAATGATGTCCAGGGCTTGGTTAACGGACCTCAGGGGAACCCATTGATTCAGCCTGCTACTATCCCGTCTGTTGTCGCTGGAGACAGTCAGCTTCAACCGCTGGACATGAGCGAACTAATGCAACAAACTGGACTACTTGGCGAATTAGTACAACTGACCAAGGACGGGAAGCTAGGGCAAAAGGCAACAACACGACTGGCAAGGCACTCAAGATATAAGGCGTAGTTGTATATACAACGGTTGCTTATGCAACTTTAGGCTAGAATGCTGACAGGCTAAGCCGTTTCCTGATGTCAGTCACACGTAAATTCACAATTTGGTCTCCTGCCGCAAAGCTAGCAGGCACTCCTGATTTGGTCATCAGTCGATCAGCTCAGGAGTTGGTCACGTATGAAGATCTTGGTCAGCTGCGTTACGAAGAGTTGACCGAAACCGGCATTCTGACGCTACAAGAAAATGCAGCAGAAGCCAGGCTCTATACGTTTCAGATGGCCGACAGCATTGAAAAGACTGCCTTATTAAATTATTTAAGAACACTTCAAAAGCGAGGCGATAGTAGCGCAAGCATCGCAATCCAAAAGGGCGAACTCCGGTTTCGAGATGAATGGTGGCGGTTCGACATAGCGGAAATCACAAATATTAATTTCCGTACAGCTACTGGCAGTCCTATCACCGTTGCTACTCGCCCGCTTACTTATTATGAAGCTCCTTGTTATCTCCTGATGGATGGACCATGGCGTTCTCGACTGGGAGCTAGCACAACCGCTACCGAAGAGACCAGTGGTGAGGGAGCTGATTTTGCTATCCTGGAGCGCATTAATCCAATCGATAGCGACGGGATTACGGCCCAGCTGTCGGGGACTATTCGTATCGCTTACAGCACTGAATTTCAGGTCGATTTCACGATCCTCTCGAACCCATATATTCGAGGCCCCAGTAAGTCAGTTAATATTGACTATTCTCTAAGTGAGTCCCCTGGCATCACTGGGGTTCGACTAGGGACTTATAAACAAGAATGGTCGATTCAGGGAGCAGAGCTAACCCTAACTGAGCTAAAAGAGTTACGTTCGCTACTGAGCCGATGGCGAGACCAGGGGGGCAATATTACGCTCACAGACCTGACGAGTGAAATCTCTGAGCCAACTCCACGGACTAGGGCAATTGCAACAGGGGTTGAAGATATTAGTAATGGGCAAACTCGTTATTTCGGGTCTTTCAACGTTGGTCAGCATGAAAAGCTGAGTGTATCGCCAAAAAGTGGGGATAACACTAAAGTGCTTGTGGATATCACGTTCCGAGAGCTGGGGGCTAGTGCGTAGTGACTGTAATTGCGAAGGCTTCTGTCTGGTCTCTGTCAATCACTATTTTGAACGCATCTCAGGCCGTTATTGGGGGGCCTTATGACTATTCAAATGCTCATTTAGATGTTGAATTAACTTTCCCTGAGATTGCCACCCGTAACACACCTAATACTTGGGCCGCATGGACAGCGACAGCAACATTGCAAGATGGGGTTGTTGCCTTCAGCCTGGATAATCGTGACACTGCCGCCAGCCCCACTGGGGCATCATTGTTAGCCAAAGGGAACCGGGTAGATCTGCAGCTTGGCGGTCAGCGATTCTGGCCATATCTCTATATTATTGACACGCCTGATCCAATCACGCTGGACAACCAGCCTATACAGATCCAATTAGGCGACATCTCTCAACTGTCCAACCTACAAACACCCGAGGACAGCACTCCACACATAACTCTAGGCAACAGTACAGCGCCTCATACTCTAATCAACAGCATCGCCACCAGAGCGGGATTGCCAACGTCAGGCGATGCCATCAGCACTGGATGGAATATCTCAGTTCCTGTCCAGAAAACAGACACTCGCCCATGGCCAGACCAGATTGGAGAGATAGCGGCCTGCAATGGTTATTTTGCTTGGTTGGATAGCACAGAATCGTTGCGACTAACTCCAATAGATTTTAATCAGTCTACCCCAGTCATTGAACTGACCATAGGTCAAGATGAGGTTGGAATAAACGGCTGGGAACCCAGGAATTTTGATGAACGACCACCGGGAGAGTTGACCGTCATTGGGGGAGGGGGGCTTGCCAAAGAGAGGGAGAACCCACGAACAATCACTAGAACTGTGTTGGTCAATGAAGGTCAGCCTGACGAATATACAGCCCTAACCAGCACTGAAACCACAGAAATTGATACGCAGCTGGGGGCACCACAAACAACAATCAGTTACGTCGAGAGTCAAGCCGAGCTGCAGATTCGGCCAAGAATTGCCACCACGGGTTCATCGGGCGGGCTGACAACAGTGACCGCGCTCGCCAACAACACGTCTACGTCTTTGCGGAGTGCTCAAACCAAGAACGTCACTCATCGTTTTAACGGAAGTACTGGAGTGCTGACTAGCACTACTAGCACGGGACGGAAAGCAAGAGGGATTGCCGGGGGCGACGCCTACCGAGATGTTGAGGGGAATTCAGCCTTAACACTGATTGATGACGATGCCAATTTCACGACCGAATACGAGTATGACAACGTAACAAATTTAGTCAAAAAAATTACCCACACTGAAAGACTGCCTTATTGCCTGTTTGGGTTTAACAGCGCATTCCCTTCGTTTTACGAAAACAATCGTTTTGTAGAGCGAGATTATCTAACACGCACAACTACTTGGACGCAGCGGCTTAGCGTGACCGGTGATCCTCAGCTCGAAACCTGGGAGATCGATCAGATTACAAGACGACCTAGGGGCATAGTTTTTCCTGACTATGTAGGCAGTAATCCAGAGACGCTAGTTGTCGACCCTGACCCTAACGAGACATTTACTATCCGTGCGTCTGATGGATCAACAGCGCCTCCCGAAACAATTTATCAGGAGTCTCTATACGAACAGGACGACACGTTATTTGAAGGCACGGTCCAGATTACGCCACTGGCTGGCAATGCATTTAAGCAGCCTCCTAAGTTTTTGAAAATCAATGCGCCAGTTATTGTGTCTGACCAGCAATGCGGATCCCTGGCCGAAACGTTTGCCAATTGGCAGCATGGGCTCAGCCTGGGCTACTCATTTGTGGGCGCAGTCCCAAGTGAATTGTTTAGTAGTTTTAGCCCAGGGATGCGGATCGATGTGACTATCGACAGCGTGACATCGGCTTACTTCCTAAACGGATTTAGCATTATTGGCAATACTGAAGAGACGCTATGGGGCTGCAACCTTGGATTGATTGGAGAGGTTGGGGTGACTCCTGACGTGGTGAATAAGGCGATCACTGCGCAACAATTTGCAATCGCCATTGGTGGTGGTGTTGCTGGGGCAACTATGGTGAGCGGGGTTCAAGACCCAGCCATATTAGTTGGAGGGTCTGTCGCTGGGGCAGTGCTTGATAGTGGGCCTGATCCTTCGGCTAAGCTAATTGGTGGTGGTGTTGCTGGGGCAACTATGGTGAGTGGGGGGAGCCCATCTGCTTTAGTCGTTGGAGGAGTTTTAATCGGCGGATCAATGAGGTCGGGTAATACTGAACTGGTTGGAGGTGCTTTAGCCGGGGGTGCCTTGTTCGGTGGAGCGGCTAGCTTGGCGGGGGGTGCTGTCGCTGGAGGCACAATGACAAGCGGCAGTAGTGGCGCTAGCCTATCTGCTATTGCGTCAGGCGTATTTACTGACGATGGAACGACAATTACTGAGCTGTTCCTAGACGGGGTTAACGCTGGTGGCATTACTAGGGAAGCAACGGGACGATGGCTAGTTACTTTGGCGTCGGCAATGCCATCAGCCGATTTTGCCGCGATCGCGAGCGCTGATCCATCGTCAGGGGCCTCTATTAATTACTCTCATGGCGCTCAATCGATTAGCACAACAACATTGAGAGTTTGGAGAGAGTCAAGCTCAGGCGCAGGGGCAAATGCAAATATTCAAAAAGTTAGTTTTGCAGTTTGGGGGTAATTATGGCGACAACAGCAGTAGCATCCTGCGTATTCACTGACGATGGCACTACAATCACTGAACTTTCCCTGGATGGCATCAGCTCAGGGGGCATAGTGAGGGAAGCAACAGGACGATGGTTGATTACTTTGGATTCGGCTCAAGCCTCGGCTGATTATCCGTGTTTTGCTAATGCGGATCCATCGTCTGGCGCTTCGTTAAACTATGCTCATGGCGCGCAGTCGATAAGCTCAACAACATTTCGAGTTTGGCGAGAGTCTAGCGGGGGTGCGGGAGCGAGCCCGAACGTCCAAAAAGTTAGTTGTATAGTTTTAGGTTAAAAAATGGCAAATCCAACATCTTTCATTCTTAATCAAGCTGGTGCGTCTCAATTTACGGGCGATGCGCTGAACAGTGCAACAATCAGGCTAAGGCTTAGTACTGGGACTGGGCTTTCAGCGACTAGTGTAATTGGAGATGTCGCAACAAACGAATTATCAGGCAACGGCTATCCAGCCGGGGGGATTACGCTAACGTATCAGTCAGCAACATGGGATGCTACAGATAACCGCACAGAAGCAACTTTTGCAGTAGCTAACCTGACCCCATCAGGCGGCAACCTTACTTGGAGGCAAGCCACTGTGACTATAAATAATGGGACCGATGCAATATGGGGTACGTTTCAATGGGCAGCAGATGAAACGGCCAGCGATGGGGTCGCTTATCCATTCACAGTTAAGTTGACACTTGGCGCTGAAGGCTCAACCGTAAATATTTCTGATAGCTAATATGAACGTATCCTCTCGCCTCGCTATCGCAAACCTCGCCCGTTCTGATCAACGAGCTGAACGAGAAGATATTGCTGCAGATTCGCCTCAAGCATCTGTCATTCGTGGCAAGCTGATTAGTTCTAGCCGAGACGGATATACTTTGCAGACCCAAAGCGGAGGGACAATCACGATCCCTCGACGAACGACAGATCCACAAAATTTCAGCCCAACCAAAGGGGCTGTCTATCAGGCTTCAATTAGTGCTGGGATTGCTCGTATACAGGCCAGCAGCCGAAGCAAAGCAGCCGATCCCCAGCGGCGTGCCGTCAAACAATTTATTGTTGCTGCTGGCCCACCAACCATTGACGACAAGGGCACGCCTGACACTCCATTTTGGGTTGACATTGGCACGAAAGATCCTGCTGGCGGGCTATTCCAGTCTGATTTGTACATCTGGTCAGGGTCGCTTGATGGGTATGCCAAAGTTTCAGGCGATGGGGCGATAATTAATTTTGTTGCTGGGCCGCCGACCACCCCAGCGCCATCAGGGACTGTCAACGGCCAATGGCATTACAACACTACAGACAATACTCTGTCTGTCTATGATGAGGCTGCTGATGTGTGGCGGCCTGTTGGTGGTGGGGGCGGCGCACCCATTAATTACGTTGCTGGGCCACCGACTACCCCCGCTCCCCCAGGCACTGTTGATGGTGAGGGCCATTACGATACAGTTGTTGGCAGGCTGTGGAATTATGACCTAGCCAACACTACTTGGAGGGCTTCCGGTTCAAAGAATTTTTTCCAGGGTGTTCCGTCTTCTGATCCGAACTCTTTTGTTAGGGGAGACATGGTTACCGTGTATCAGGAGGATGGGACGCCTTGCGTTTATATTTGGTCGGATCAACTAAGTGATTGGTTATTGGCGACCTGTTGTTCTGGCTGCGCTGAAGACTTCTTTAATAGTCAATGCGATGACGACGAAGGCTTCAACGGGAACCTTTGCTCACCACTTCCACCATAATCTTATGCAACTTTATTCTCAATTCCCTCCTGACAAACTGGCCACTCAAAATGTAATTAGGGCCAATGGCATCAAGCCTGTGATCTCGGCTGATTTCAGAAAGATCTATGGTCTTTCAATCAGCGCTGATGTTGGCGCGTTTGGACGGCGGGCAGATTTAACCGAGCTTGACAAACAACTTGACCAAGCCGATGGGTTAGACGTTCATATTCACCCAATCATCTGTCGCTATCCTGAGCTAAAAGGCCGCGATTCGTTAGCACTGAAAGGTCATATCAACAGCTTAGCCAGACCAATTGTTGACCATTGCGTCAGTCGAGGGCTCAGAAAAATAACCCTGGCAGGCGAGCTAACCCTATGTGGTGACACCGATCTTTGGACAGAAATAGTTGACTTTTATAAGGCCATCCATGCGGAATATCCAGAGCTGGAACTTTGGATTTCATCGCATAGAATCCGTCAGCAAGGCGATCGCGATAGTATCCTAACTCGGCTCGAAGATTTGCAGGGCATCGTATCAGGATTTATCGGGGCTGATTATATTAGCCTGTATCGAACAAAGTCTGAAATTCCTAAGCAGGTTGGCCCGGTGCAGTGGATGGCAATATCAGCCATGGGAACAGTTTCGCTAATGCGACTGAATTATCTCCCCCCATTCTGGCGAGAACTGCAAAGCGCTGGACTTAAGGTCGCGTTTGAAACGTCAGCGCTGTCTACAGTTGACCTGCCTATTATCAGGAAAGCGCAAACACAGATATATAGAGAAATCAGCGCCAAATGCGAACATCATGGCGCTGATTTATGGTTGTGGAATATTTGTGAGCAGAGTTCCCGAGACCACCAGGGCAACCATAGTTACTCTGGTATCTGGGACGATCTCGGGAACATGCGGTTAAGCATCTAAAAATCGTATCGCATTATTCCCGACCCCTCGTAGCTGCCAACAGAGAAATGAGACCCTTCGTAGACAGCCGTAAGCCGTCGTTCTGCTGGATCGCAGAACGCAACCAAAGTTGCGAACTCAGATTCGCTGAGCTCCATAAGGTTCTCGTAAAACATCCATCTCTCATCGAAGCCGCCCCGAGAGAGGTAGGCTTTTTTATCTGTCTGCCACTTTCCCGTTTTCATTTCTTCACTCCTTATTTTTTTAATTCAACAATCCAGTTTGATCACATCTCAGTAAGTTCAAACGCGAAACCATCCGCGAAACCATCATTCTCGATTGCCTTGTACTTGATTAGCTCGGGCTCTCCCGTTGTGCCTGCTGCAACGTCGGCAAGGTACAAATACCATTCGCCATCACTATAGATGGCGTCAATCTGCCAAGACTGACAATGGAAGTAAGTGACAGCTGCGCGGGTGATGCGGCATTGCAATTCATTATCCATAATCATATGTTCCTTACAGGTACCTATAGGTTTTTGCAGTAATGGCCCCTGGTTCATTACTGCAAGTGCAAAAAACAACGACCGGCTCAGGCTCTAAATCCCCTGGCTGTCCATAGGACAGTTCAACCCAGGATTCATATCCATATTCGCCGTCTGTATCAGGTACATTTTCCCAGTCTTTATCGGCCACAAGCCGTTCAATACTGGAAATCAAGGACTCGATATCGATATGGCTTTCTGAAAAATATTGTCTTGCTTCCAAAACTAATGATTGAGTAGTCATTTCTTTCGGCTCCTTGCCTTTAACTGGTTCAGTTATAACTTCTAAAGGTTATTCCCGTCAAGGGGGATCTCAATTTTTTTTGAGATGACTAGTTCGCCTTTCCATATCCTTGTTAGGAAAACCCCTAAGCTTGGCTGCCCATTGTATAGGCAGTCAAGGTTTCTGAGTACTTCCTTGAGACCTTCTCTGGCTTCTTCTGGCAGCGAGCACCCCCACTGGGCGACGCCTATTTTCTTTCTTGGCATGGCTTTTCCTCTAAAGGTTACAGCCCACCCTAGCACAGTTTAACTTGCGGTTGGAAGAGTCCTTTTCCAAGTCAAATTATTCCGCAATCGCTTGACGGCATCATCTTGATTGTTTATGATGCAATCAAGTTACTGAGGAAGATAAATGTTTATTGCACAGAGTATCACTACCGGCGCATACGTTGAGATTAGCGCTCGCTATTCCTTTGAAGTCGCCGAGCAGGCACCCGAGGGATACACCCGAATCATGAAAAAAGAGGCGGCGATCGCCTGGGGGTACATTAATGCCTAACCACGGAGGCAAGCGACAGGGGGCAGGCCGAAAGCCCTCTGGTCGTACAAAACGGGTAGGGCCGTTCATGCTGTCCCCTGAGGCGGCGGAATGGCTGGATAAACAGGACAACAAGTCCGCTGCTGACAACAAGTCCGCTGCTATTGATGAATTAATTAAAAAGTTAATTCTAGAAACCTAAAACAAAACCGCCCTACCTTAACTGGTTTGGGCGGTTTTTGTATTGTCAATCAGGTCAAAACTCTAAGATGCCTTCCCGTTGGCTTTCCGCTTTTCAATGCTGCTTCAGGGAAGTCTGGCAACGATACCTCATCAGGGGACTGAAACACGCCATTACGACGCCTGCCGAGATATTCTCCTGTTTTAGGATCAAACTGATAGCCCAGCTTGCGAGCTAGTTCGTGTCGTTCTCTTGGAATGCCTGAAAGATTCGCCATTGCTAAAAACCCAAAATAAAACCCCCAGCCGTAGCCGAGGGTTGACCTTTGTTCCCATTTACACGCCCTAAACTCGTGTAAATTACTGCTCGATCTTATCCTAAAAACCCATGGGCTGAGTCCGGCCATTGATAACCCTGTATGAGTTATCGCTGTAGTGCAACCAGAACTGACGCTGCAGCGGTAAAACAATGCCCCAGCTGTCAGCGGGGATATCCCAGTTGCCCCCTAGTGATTTGTTCCCGCTATGGATGAACGGGAATGGTAGATTATCTTCGCCCACCCTAAGCTTATCCTTGGCCCATTGGTTTAGCCCTATGGCAGTGTCAATATCGACGTCCTGCACTGTGGGCTGTTTGACGGCCTCAGTTAGTAGGCCGAATCCGATCCGCTTGATAAGCTTGTTCATGAGTTCTTGATCAGCTCTTTTAGCATGTTCGCCTCAGTGGACTGGGAGTTTTCCTTGATCTCTTCGACGAGGTCAGAAACCACGCGGCCTGGTCGTGTCGTTTGGGTGTAGCTGTACAGCAAGCCTAAGGCTAGTAGGACAATATCATTGCCCAGCCAGGTGGCTAGGTGGTCTGTGAAAAAAGAGGTATTTTCCATGGTGCCTAAAACTCTGAAGGTTCACCTCAAGGATAACAATTTGCTCAGGCGATAGTGTCAATAAGGCCATACGCGCAAAAAAGAACCCCGTCGGTCGGGACGGGGAGAACACAGGAGTATTTGTTTCGGAGATAACAAGGCCATTCTAACAAAAAAGCCAGCATTGGCGCTGGCTAAGTTAGTACTATATTTCTGATGTCACAGAGAAAGAAGTCGCCTACTTGGTCAAAGACTCTGTGGGATGCTCCAAAATTAGTGACGAGACTATTCTATCCTCCCAGTAACTCAACAGCCAACAAACCCAGTCCCATAAGACAACAAAAAGACAGCATTACCCTAATCACATCACCCCACCACAGTTCCAGCCTGCTAGGCACTCGCGTATCATTCCAAGTCCATGGCCGTTTGTTGAGCCGGATTAGTCTACTTTCTGCGCCATGGATTGTATCTTTGTGCATAGTGCAGTACGCAATCCTACACCAGGGTAGCCGCTTTGCCTGGGGGTATCGGTGGTGATGCTCCCAGCGGTTTCTCAGGTTCACTGACTTGCCAACGTACCAAGTAATAAACAGCCAACGCACGGCGTAGAGCCCAGGCTTGCTGGGGAGACTGTCACGCTTTCTTAGTGGTACTGATGGCCAGAATAGAATCATTGCTCAGCCCAATAATAGATATCTTTTTCTGAATCGTACTCTTCCGTCCAAGGCAGCATTCGCGTCTTCCAAAGACTCAAAATAACCACAGGGGCAATAAACCTCATCATCTGTTACGTCTGCTATTTCAATCATAGTGAAGGCTCAACCGTTGGTAAGTGTGAAATGTCTTCATAATCAATGACATCAGAAATAGTCTGCATGATTTCCCGGCAAAGCTTTCTTCGTGCTCGCTTTGGGCTAATAGCCTCCCCTGTTTCGTCTGCCATTTGCTGTTGCATCGCTTTGATTTCATTGATAAAAAAATCTTTGTCAATGGAAGTTTTTTGACTGCTAGAGCTAATAAACAGAGTTAGCCAGAGATCGTTCTGCTGACTAGTTAATTCATTTTTTATGCTTGTAACCCAGCTTATGTCATCTATTTTTAATGGCGACTTGGCAATGACATCTATCACGTAGCGATTGTTATCTGAGTCGTAACCTTGAGACTTAAAGTGCTTCACGATCAATTACAATCTCCTCTAAAGTTTCTAATCGTTTGGTTTGATTTTTAAGGATTTTCACTTGTTTATTTAGTTCGTCAATTTCTTCTTGCAAGAAAGCAATTTTTTTATTTTGCTTTCTGCTAGCGTCAGAAGTGAAGATGTTTTCTATCGCCATGATAGCCATGGCTATTAAGCCAAATAACAGAATATCCATTTGAATCATCGCCTCGCATACGCTTCATTAACTCAACCTGATCTCGCTTATCCATCCCCATGGGCTTATTGCCTTGACCGCCATCATGACACTGGCCTCCACTTATTGTTCACCCAAGCAATGCGCTCTGAAAGATAATCTTTATCGCCAGGATGTTGAACCCCTTTGTAATTGTCGTAGACCTGCGTGAACACTTCGTCACTCCAGATCACAGCATGGCCATCCACGTCGATACTGTATCCAGGCGCAATGCCAACCAACGTGGGTTCAAGTGACTTAACAGCCTTCCCATCATTAGACAACCGGCTAGCGACAATGTTAGGGGCGATGGTGTATATCGCCTGCTTTCGTTTAGTCCCGGCACTAGACAGTGTAGTGATTTTGTCGGCCAGCTTAGTGACCAATGGCTTCATCTGTTCAGCGTATTGATTAGTTGTAGATGCTGTATAGATAAACTCATCCACAATCAATAAGCTGTGAGAGCTTTTCATGGCCTCGTCAATTAGCTCTATTGAATCTTCAATAGCGTCTTCAGCCGTATATGCATCACAGACTGACAAGTCAGCAATTACCTTTTTGGCATGGCTCCATATATCCAATGAATCTGCCTCGGCATGACAAAGATTTATATAAAAAGTCTTTGTTTTAAGATCGGATGCCGCTAACTCCGCAGAGCAAACAGCAGCTAGCCATGTTTTTCCAGATCGTTGAGCGCCATAAAAAGCTCTAGAAACGTACGGCCTAGCAATGATCAATTCTTGAGCTGAAGCGCGCCTGCTGGATGCTTTCGTTGCAGCGACTGGTTCTAGTGGTTCTAGCCATGGGTCTTCTTCAAATTGATCAGCATTAGGTGTGAACACAGGCTCTACCTTGGCAGGGATTGTCCTGACTGACTTAGGCATCTTCTTTGGACGACGTTTGGGGATAGCGGGTGCTGCGTCGGGAATCGCTGAGGCAGCAATCTCTAACAAGTCCGTTCCAGCTGCCTCAGACATCAACTCTGGGTAATTCAGCCATCTCCCAGCTACGCCAATCAAGGTGTCAACCATGTTGATAGTGATGTGGTTGAACTCTTGAGGTCCTACCTGTTCAGCCAATGCTGTCAACATATGGCCCTGATAATTTGTCAGGTAAAATCGAGCCTTATCTTCTTGGCTTAAATAATGGTGAGCTTGGACCCCTAGCTCTGGATATCCCGTTGAAATGCCAGCATGACTATTAGCAGATCTCAAAGCATCCCAGTTATTCCAGGGCAACGGCATGAAACGCTTTGTCCTAGACGATTCACACACCATGCAGGCGGCATAAGTGACAGCGCCCACAGCCAAAGGAACAGCAGCCGCAGCAGACCCTAGCAACCCAGCCGCACCCACAGCTATGGTTGTTAATCCGCTCGCTTTCCCCAGTTGGGCCAACTGCCTTGTCTGAGACGCTTTATTCCTGAGGCTTTTGGCCTGAATGATGAACCTGTTTCGATACGACATAGCTAATTTTCTAGACAATCATTTGTTCCTCAACCTCGTCCCCGGTGAAGCGATCAAACAACTCAAACCCAAACACAGTTAGCAACGCATAAATCGTATTAACGATAAAGCTGCCCGCACCTGAGAAAGAGCCCAAAAAAGCGCCGAATTCAACGATGTACAGCAAGCAGATGCCAGCATAACCAACACCTACTTCACCCATCCCTTGCCGGTTATGCTCCTCTGCTCGGATAGCTGCTAGAGCAATCGCTCTAGGGTCAGCCTTAACCTTTTTCATGGAATTAGCTTTTTCGAACTGAGCTTTGGTGATCTCCGCTGATTTCTTTCTTATGAAAACAGCCTCAAACCGCTGGATCATAATGGCAGTACTAGCCGCAAGAACAAATAAAGCGGGGTTACTCCAAACTGTCCAGAACTCAGATTTTGCCCTTTCTCTAATAAAATCAGGCATCCACTCCCAGTCTTTTGTGACTTCGTTAACCAGCAGATTATGAAGATTAGCGATGGGCAGTAACCGTCTGATATCGGCTCCATCATTCACTGCAAACTTAGGGACAAACCGTCGTGTCCGCCTAACGGATTCAACGACTTCTTTGTATTCAGCCTTGGTCGTGAATTCAGAGCGCTGAGGGTGATTGACAGGCACAGCTACCATGACACTCTCAATAGACAAAAGAGCACAGTAGGTAGTCGCCACATGCGCTACCAGGCCAAACCCTGGCACGCTAGATAAATAGCGGTAGCTACGAGTAGCGGCTCTAAAAGGAGCTGCCCCAACGGCTACCCAAATGTTGTCATCTTTAATTGGTCTGGATGCTGTCATTTTCGTTACTACAAACAGGATGGAACTGGAAGTACCCGTTAGGGTGAATATTGAGCGGATGCAGCGTGCCAATGATTAGCCGATTTTGGTCAAAAACCTTGACATAGTCATCTACCATTGACTGCCCTTGAATATCAAACCTCGGAGGAGTTAAGTCGCTGCACACATACCCATCAATGACCAAAGCATTGTACTGAGCTTGGTTGTTATCGGCATAGGTTTGAGAGATCGAACCTTGAGCATTAATACCTTTAATAGCTCGCTCTGTTTTTCGCTCTCGCTCAGCTAGCCAACGCTGGTGGCTTCTGTCGGCAGACCACTGAGACTGAAGACTGCCAAACCCAGCTAACGCCATGAAGCCACCAGCGATACAGCTAAGCCCTAATAATCCACCCCAGGCAACAATGCCGCCGATGGGGAGAGGCTTTGGGGCAAGGTTGGCACCGTGATACTCGGAGCAGACGGCAGCATCGCCTTTACTTCCTCCATGTTCACGATCTCCAGCTTTGGGCGCTGAATCGCTCCGCCTAAGTCCAATTTGCTTAGCAACTTTCGTTCCAAGTCGTGCGCGAAAAAATCTTGCACCTGAGGAGCTAGCGTCTCAGCAATTAAATCATTCTGTGCTGCTGCGTCCTGCAATGTGGTCGAAATATTTTGAATCTGTGCATTAGCAACGCCTTGGGCGACTAATGCTGTGCTGGTCTCTGATTGCTGAGTCTCGTCAGCATACTGAGCATTGTCAAAAACTGAATTATCCATAGCTAAGAACCTTGTTTTTTACATGCAGCAAGCGCCTCTCTTTTGGACAAGCCCTTGCGAGTGTACGAACCGAATAACGCGATCGCCTCAACCTCATCAACCGTGTAAAACCGCTTCTTAATATTCAAAAAAACACGCCAGTTATAAAACGCTGTCCTTGAAATTTCAGCGCCCACCAATTCGGTGGCGAGTTCATGGGCTTGCGTCACATTCAAGAGAGTGTCAATGGACATTTAGAGAAAGGTCAACGAGAGAATCAGTGTTTTAGCGATTTCGATGAACACTGGGTGAACATCCGCTGAACATGTCCTGAACGTTTCGGACATGTCCTGAACATAGTCAATACTTTAGCACAAGTGCTCATAAGTGCAACACTGTTAGCAGATTTATTGCATAAGTGAAGCACTAAGCTAATATTGGCTAGACGTTATCAATTGAGTCAGTGCCCACCCAGAAGTCGCGAATATCTTTCATTGCAGACGAAAAACTGAAGTCGGAGCTAGAGGCATGGGCCGACGAAGATTTTCGAAGCCTTTCTAATTTGGCGGAAGCTATAGTCAGGGAAGCGGTTGCCAAAAGGCAATCGCAGTCTAAGCGAAAGGCTATGGCTGAAGCACTGAAAGTGATAAAGGAAAAAGCTGGCGATGACGTCGAGATAGTTCAGGCGATCGCAGCCATAGAGAAAGGGCTCACCGACTAACCAATAAAAAACGAGGACCCCGCAGAGCCCCCGTCACCGAAGCGTATCCAATCTTATGAGCTATTGGCTGCGTTTTTTGAGGTAGCTTGCTGCTTCAACGACAACAGCAAGGCCAATGGTCAGTGCTCCTAAGGTAGCTGGGATTATCGCCAAGAAAAACAATGCCATGGATAGCCATTCAATGTTGAAAAGGATTTTTACTGCCACGGCCCCACTCAGTAGGGTTCCTGCAGGTATAGCAGCCAGCACGTCATTTATGACTATCGGCTTCGAGATCCAAATATATCGACCATTGTATAGATATTCTTTTTTCGTCTCCTGACCTCCTTTGCCACTGTCAATCAACATTGCATCAATCGCTGTTTTCGCTTCTCTGGTAGTAGCCCATTCGGCGGCAGTCAGCGTTGGATCTGTCTTTTTTGCCTTCAAAAAGGCTTGATAGAATAACTCGGACCCTCTTTGGATTCTTTCTTTTTCCTCGTCCTTCATATTTATTTCCTCTTATTTGACGTTTCATTTAGTACCCTATCAAGCCCAACCGCGTTCCTGGTCCCAAGCTTTCCTGGCAGCATCTTCGACCATTTGCCGGATATCGCACTGCAGCCGGATTTCGGCCCAGCCAGTAGAGTCGGCGTCTTGGATGCGATTAGCCAACTGCAATAAAAACTGAACGGCCTTAACCGCAAGCCACAAAAGGCTTAGAGTGGTCAAGTGAACAAAAAACTGAATGACCTTAACCATTTTTCTTATCCTTCTGCTTGACTGTGGGCTTGACGTTCGCAAACTTTGCTATCTGCTGGACTTGCCATTCAGACAGCCCAGTCCGTGCGGCCACCTCTGCAGCCTGCTTTTTGCTTAATGCCATTTGATTAATTCCTTAGTGTTTACAGGCCGACCACCGAAGTGGGGTGATCGGCTATGGATTGTGATTAGCCGTTGTAGAAGGCTAGTGCTGCGTGCATCGCCTCGGTACGCTGCTGCGGAGTAGCTAGTAACTCATCCAACGTGGCCCCCAAATCAGCCAGAAAGGACTCTACGCTGGCCGCTGGTATGCGATAGCTCTGGCCGGTGGTTTTGCAGTCGGCGTAGAGTTGGCCAAAGGTTTGGTTTTGTGTAAATGTGATCATTGCTAAGCCCTCCCTATGCTGCAGCGACTTGACGACGGACGGGTTTACGAGTCCAGCGGATGGCCACACCTGTCTGTGTGGGGAATAGCTGGACAGTGACACCAATGGATAGCTGCCTGGCAAATTCGCTAGGTGTTTTGATGGTGTAGGTTTCGTTGTCGCGGGTCTTCACAGTCACTTCAGTCACATAGCCATCGCCTGCAGTACGCCAGCTGGAATTGGTAGCCAAATAAGCGGGCATAGATTTACTGGAGACATGAGTGACAACCGACTGGTTTAGCCATTCCTCATAGTCAGCCTCAGCAGCAGCCTTGCATTCCTCCAAGGTGCCGACTGCCTTTACGGATTGAGCGTATGGCGCATATTCCCAGCGCATGGCCGTGATGTTAAATGCGATGTGGCCGAGGGTGCGATCTCCACGATAGATGACGTACTGCGTATCGTGGGTTTGACGAAATTCAAGCCCTTTAGTAGGGCTTTGGGTTAGAGTTTGCATAGTTCGAATTGCTATTGGTTTGAGCTGCAAGCCCTGGTGTAGTTGGTAGCTCCCCAGGGCTTTGTTATGGAATTTAGTGCTGCTGATTGAATGCGTATGCCTGGATTTGCATCATCCTGTCAGTCAGCAAGTCTTGGTACTGCGCAGGGATGTTGCCATCTAGGGTCACCTGCAAGCGAGCGTTGGACAGTAGGTGCAGGCGCTTGGTGGTTACTGTGCGGCCACGCTGGTAGTCAGCGGCGGTGTTTTCCAAGGATTTTTGTAACTGAGAAAGGTTGATCATGTGGCTCCGGTGGTGTTTAATTACGCGAGCAGTATTGGAAGCTTGCTCAGAGCCTTGAGACTAAGCAGCTAACAATTTAATCAGCTGAGCCTTGCGTAGGCGGCTATAACCACGGAACCCACGACGCTTAGCCTCTGCCTTCAACTCCTTAACGGTGCTCAACTTACGCTCCAGACGCTGCAAGCAACGTTCGCCCATTTCATACTGATATGCATCCAGAGCAGCTTGAGCAGCTTCGTATGCAGCCTTACGCTTGGCCAGAGTTTTGGCATTCTTGCCGCGATAGTTGCGGTACTTACGGCTTGCGTCCTGGGCGGTGGCTTGAAGTTGAAGGAAAGTCATTATCGTGGGCTCCGGTGTTGTTTGCTTGGTTGGTTACTATTATGCACGTTGACTTTCAACATGTCAATAGGTTGAAGTGTTGACTTTCAGTAAATCAATGCGTTAATATTCCAAAAAGTCAAGTATTTGGAGGACAATCTATGGATGTTCTGTCTATGCCTGACGCCGTGAAAGTTTACTTAGATATTTCGAAATACTGGCCCAAAGATGAAGCGGGGGAGCCCGTATCGGTTAATTCCGTGTACACAAGTCTTTTGGGTGGTCCTAACGAAGTGGGCCGTAATACTTTGAGATTGGCGTTAGATGGACGACTGGACAGGGGGCATTTCTCGAACCAAGTGAAATTGGCCCGACTGGCCTCTATTTGGTCTGGACAAGAGGTAACGATACTAGACCTGCTGAGGATAGAAGAAGATGATTAAAAGCCTTGGGTTCGAAAGTATCGTGCGGGAGGTCGTTGATGATTAACTCGATCTCCTTTGAGCAAAAGCGTCAATTACCCAGAGTTTCAGCGATTTATTTTGTGCTCGATAGTTGCGAAGGGATTTTGTACGTTGGTGAAACCCAGAGTCTGTTTTTCCGTTTTCTGAGTCATTCTCATAATTTGCACTTCAAGAAATGGAAGGCATCAGCTATCAAGTGGATGTGCGCTCAAGAGTTAACGAGCAAAAATAGAAAGCACTTAGAGCGAGCGCTAATCAAAAAGCTATTGCCACCTCTGAATAAGCAGTGTCACCCCGGCTTTCATGCCAACCCGCCCGCGCATAGGCAAGCTTTGTGCGGCGAAGTAGGCGTTAGTAGGACCTATTGGTATGACCTTGAGAAAGAGACTCTTAAGGGGACGTTGTCGATTGAAAACTTGCAGGCCATTGAGAAGTCGTTAGATGTTTCGTTCGGGGTGAAATTTGATGAGTGATATAGCAAAAACAAACGCCTTATTCGATCAGCTGCGGCAAGTAGACAGTCACGGCGTTGAGTATTGGAGTGCTAGAGAGCTAGCCGCTCCTTTGGGATACCCAAAATGGGACCGTTTTGGCAAGGTGATTGAAAAAGCAACGTTGGCCTGTGAAAACTCTGGCAATGAAGCGTTTGATCATTTTCGAGGCTCCTCGAAAATGATAGCTACAGGCAAAGGAGCGGTAAGAAAAATAGATGACTTCAGGCTGACTCGTTACGGTGCCTACCTGACTGCGATGAATGGTGATCCACGCAAGCCTGAGATCGCTGCAGCTCAAGCCTATTTCGCAGCCAAGACGAGAGAAGCAGAGACTATCATTCCTGCCCAAAATGCAGAGCTAGAAAAAATGAAGATAGAGTTAGCTCTGCTTCATGCTAGGGAGCGTTTAGCCTCAGCTTCTCAAATGCTGGCCAACATCAACCCTGCGTTGCCTGCTATCACCTTTGGTAAGCATGATGCGGTTATTGAAGTAGAGAAGCCGGTCACAGTAATCGTGGACGCCTATGGCCGTTCTGAGAAATTTGACGGCATAACCATCACTGAGTTGTCTAAGCGTTATGGATTCGGCAGAGGCACCAAAGCTAATAAGCAGTGCCGAGAGTGGATTAAGTCTTTGGGCATTGGTGAGAACCAGTGGATTGATGAACCCGCCGCTCACGTCACCAAGAAATTACCAAGAGAGATATTGAGTGTCCTGGATCAGAATTTTCAGGGTGCTAAAGGTGAGCGTCAAAAGTTAGTGGGAGAGTAGCGGCGTAATGAAAAGTCCACTTACAAGCAAATTACAGCAACAGTCTTCTGAGTTTGCAGAATACAGAGGCTACGAACTCGTTGACCTTGGTGTTTACGCAAAAACCGGATGGGAGCAAAGAGAATCTTTCTACGGCATCCAAATGGGCTTAAATCTACTCAATGGCCACATGGGGCTGATACTTGTGTGGTTCAACCAAGGCGACTTTACCGCATGTTCGAAAGAGATTGATGCGGAAAATCTGCGCAAGTTTAGAGGTGCGTTTGACATACTCGATGCAGCGATAGAAAGTATCGACAAGCTACACGACCAAAGCATGGAGGCAACATGAACCTAGAAGAACTAAAACAAGACCTAACCGCCGCAACCATTGATCAACTAACCAACGCGATGGGAGTTTATGCCTTCGCGTTGGCCACTTACGACTGGCCGGAAGAAGCTGCTGTTGGCATGACATTGAAGTTGCTAGACGAGCTAATGGATAGCTCAGACGAGCTTTGCTCTGGCGTAGAGAAGGAGTTCATCGACGGAGCTAAAAAGCAAACTGAGGCGGCTATCGTAGAGGCACTAAGAGCCCAGCGGGAAAACATCGGTCGCGTAAAAGCGGCACTGGAAGAAAAGGCCAAGACTGTAAATTTAAATGAGCAAATAACCCAATGAACGCTTACGACTATTACTTAAAACACTTCAGAGACGAGCTAGGTTTCACTCAAAGCCAGTCGGCGAAGGCTATCGGTATCTGTGAAAAAGCTTCAGAACAAACAGGAAGAACTTGCGGAGGCTTTGTATTCGCAAGTTCTGAATTAGCTAAATTGTTCAGAGTATTCCCATCGCAAAAGATGCTTCTAGAGCTTAGTCAGTTTGCAATGGCAGCGAATGTATCTATGTCGTCTTTTATCCGTTTATCGACAGAAATATAACCCATGCCCCACACACTGCACGAAGTAAGCATTGAATCGACTCAGTTCTCAACCGAGCTAGAGATCGTGTTGCGTCAAAGCAACAGCTGCCTAACAATCAGCGCCAGCTCAACCCAAAGGGGACTTGCCTGGGCGTTTGCGTCTTGTTTAAGCGAACTGATTGGGACTGACGTAGAGGTCCATGTCACTGAAACCCAGGTTTCAATTGGCGAATGTCTGCTGCCTGGGGATGTGCTTAGTTGGTTGACGACACTGGAGGAAACCAGGAGCACGGGATTCTTGACTAGGAGAGAGAACAGAATTATTTCGGAGGTATGGGAAAGATGAGTTGGTTACCATAGACCTGTAGCACTTGGAGCACAACATCATGATCGTAATCGGCGGCATTGCAGGCGACACCGGCCTTATTGGTGGGGATACTGGTTATTTGGGCGGGAGTACAGCAGGCTAATCAAATGACCATCAAATAGCCAAACTCCTGTCCTTGGTGGCGTCCGGGCATCTCTCCGTAATTCATTACGCTGACTCATCAAATGGCCTGGTACCGTAATGAGTTACGGTACCACCCAAAACAAAACCTCAACCCTAAACCCCAATAAGCCCGCTGCCAGCCCTAGGCGTCTGATATCGCGAAAGCAGCGGGCATGGTCATTGTAGCGGAGATCTCCCAGGCATAGCAAAACCGCCAGGGCATAGCTCCAGCGGCTGTTTAATTTGCTATTGACACCCCTAACTTGATTGTTTATGATGCAATCAAGTTACTGAGGAAGATAAATGTTTATTGCACAGAGTATCACTACCGGCGCATACGTTGAGATTAGCGCTCGCTATTCCTTTGAAGTCGCCGAGCAGGCACCCGAGGGATACACCCGAATCATGAAAAAAGAGGCGGCGATCGCCTGGGGGTACATTAATGCCTAACCACGGAGGCAAGCGACAGGGGGCAGGCCGAAAGCCCTCTGGTCGTACAAAACGGGTAGGGCCGTTCATGCTGTCCCCTGAGGCGGCGGAATGGTTGAACACGCAGGTTAATAAAAGCGAAGCAGTTGATAAGTTGATACTGGAGAAAATACAGAGCCAACAAAAAACGCAGCCTCGAAAGACTGCGTTATCTATCCATCAGGTTGGCTTTATTCTAACTTGGGGTTCCCGACCCGATAGCAATGACCAGATCTAAAACAACCTGCCCTGCCCCAGCGCTGATTAGGCTGTCGGGAGTGCTGCCCTCTAGCTCTCTGTGTGGGGCCTTAAGCCACTTTTCGGCCTCATCGTCGCTGTATCCGTAGCTAATCAGAAGGCTTTTTATTTTTTGTCTCATACTGTCTCCAAACTCGCAAACTGAAAATTAAGCATTGAGCCGTTGGCAAATCTCACCCTGGCCATTGTTAGACCAACGCTAACAACAGTACCTGTCTGACCTGCGTACGGGACTTGCCACTGAGTCAGCCTTGTAGCGTCAGAGTCTATAGTCACTGTGTCGCCTGGGCTCATCGTCCTGATCCTGCGCCTAATCCAGCAAGGCTACTGGCTGTTTTTATTACTGTCCCTGTCGAGTCTTCTAGCTGCCATCGTCCCGTATCTTCGTTGTAGCAAATGAATTGAGCGTTTGCCGCATCTTTCGCTTGTTGTTTGGGGTCCTTGCGTTGCATAATAATTTATCCTTCCTTTGTGGTGGGTACCCGGTGGCCAGCTGTCAACTCTCCACCGGGTTGAAATTAAACTTTTTCTATCGTCGAGTTTGGATAATCGGCTTTAGCTTCTCGGAAAGCTTGGCCGATATTTTCGTGTGAATATTGCACAACCAATCCGTCAATCAGAAAGCTGTACGTTGTTGTCTGTTGTCTTGCTTGGGTCATAAGTCTTTCCAAAAAGTTCAAGCAGTAGCGACTCCGAAGAAATCACTTCTGGCTTTGCCTCCGCATCGACAGCAGCACGATTTAACGCCGCATCGATGCTCCTTCCTTCTAGCAAAGAGCTGAGTAGTTCCATTAAATAAACTTCCCCGTCCCCTCTTTGGACCCGCGAGTCCGAGTTGTCCTCCAACGGCCCTCATATTTACCAGGATCTCCAAAAGGGAGAGGCTTCGGCGTAGGCAGTGGCTTGGTGATCGACTGTTGATAGATGCCGATTTGCCTTAAAGCAACTTCGTCCCACCAGCGGCCATAGAGCAAGGTTTCGCCAGTGGTTCGGTCAAAGTCGAGGTTGACAATTTCGCCTGAGCTATTTCGATAGGGTCGTTGGATGACCCTGGGTGTGCTTGGCTGTTGTTTCATAGTTCACTGAATAGTTGTGGGTAATCGTTCATTGCTTGCCGGACCACTCTGCCGCGTTCTTCTAGTGTTTCTGATGGCAGTTGAACCAGCGCTGCGTATCTGTCTATTGATAGGTCCAGGATCTGTTGGTCCCCAGTTGGGTCTATGTTCTGGGCCATAGTCTGGGCAACCTGCTTCTTCCACTGCTCAGTGCTAAGAGTTTTTGCCATGCTGCCCCCGTTGGATTTTAGGCAGCAGCGGGCTGCATACCTGAGCCCTAAGCCCAAGTAGCTCCCCCGATTGATATGCAGTTTCAGGCTGCTCTACCACCCCATCGGTTGGGGGTGTAATTGGTTCATTTCTCATATGTTCTCCTTATTCGTCAATTCTCCCTTTCCAGGGAATGCCCCAAGTCCGCACTGCCCGGACGGCCACGCTGTCTGTGGTGGCTGCACTGTGCTGGGGTGGTTCGTTAGATGTTGTCGTCTATCTCTATTTGGCTTTCAACCCGTGGCCAAAGCACCACGTACAACGCCCCAATAATTAACGGTGTGGCGAGGACCAAAGTGGCTACTAAAATTAAAACTTCAAACATTGCGTTTCCTCCATCGGTTTCGTCGCCAATCTCGCTTTACCTTGGTCTGTTTTCTTGTAAGCCTCGCGAGCGGCTACCCTATAAGGTAAATTGCCACGCTGGCGGTCATAGGCTTGATAGTACTCAAGCTTCGCGGCACGGTTTTTGCGGGTTCTAGCCTTAACGCACTCTTTGCAAAGCGTCTTGTTGCTTTTGTAGAAATACTCGGAAAGGCTTTTTACCTCTCCGCACTTTGTGCACTTCTTGGTAGTCATGACATCAAAATGGAATGGAGTCATAGTCAACTTCAGGGGTGCCACCTGCAGCTACAGGCTTAGCCGCAGCTGCAGGTGGACTATCTTTGGGGTCCAACAACTCCACCTGGAACCCAACAACCACAAGTTTGCTCCTATTCGAACCATCAGCAGTCTGCCACTTCTCCTGTGTCAGCTTGCCGGTGACCCCAATTTTTGAGCCTTTTCGACAGTAATTGACCACTGTCTCCCCAGGTTTTCCCCAAAGTTTGCAGTCAATCCAGTCTGTAGTTTTCTCACCCTTGCTGTAACCAGAAACCGCCAAGGATAGTGTCGTAACACTATTGCCAGATTCGAAATACCTGATCTCTGGGTCTTGCCCCAGATTCCCGCTAACTACCACAGTGTTGATACTCATGCCGCAGCTCCTCCCTGTACACCCTTTTCAAACGCCTGAATCACTTCGTCATACTTCGCTTTGGTTACGTCGTCGCTAGACTCAAATCCAAACGACTTGAGCAAACCCTTAGAAGAGTTCTTGTCAAACCCATTCTGATTAGCGATCGCATACAGTCGTTTACGCTGGCCCTCACTAATTAAGTTGGGGTTTCTTTTTGGTGGTTGAGCCGCGTTACCATCGTCGTCCTCGTCCGCGCTAATCCCAAGGATCGCCGATAGAGAATAACGACGGGCATAGGTGATTGCTGCGCCCAGCTTCTGCATATCCTGAATGTTGGGCAGCATTAGGAAACTTTCCAGCTTTTCCCCTGATGAATGCCAGAGCGTAGTTTTAACCCCCTGACCAGAGTCCATAGGCTCAGTAACCTGGGTTACAACCAAATCGTTCTCACACAGAGCATCCAGCACCGCAGTATTGACGCTATCCAAGCTTGCGTAACGGTTCTTGAAATGCGGATTTACCTTATCCTTTTTTATTGGCTTAAAGCCTTTCCTGGCCTTAATCAAAGCCTTAATCAGATTTTCCATAGCTCATTGTTCATTCGCAAACAACTCTGGCCAATGCAGCCACCCAACCACTAAGGCAGGTTGCGCCATGGGTCAACTAACTCTCCTCCTTATAGAGTGCAGCCCAGCTCCGGTAATCCTCCCTGGCTGCCTCTTCACTGGGGAACAACGCATCAGCCTGCACTAACGCAGTCTTCCACACCCAAAACCCGAGGGAGTTTTTCTGGAATACTGGATTATTCATTGGCTAGCTCCTCTTTTTATCAGTTAAAACTCTCTGTTATCGTGAACTCAACAAAATGGCGAACCTTCTTATATCCCAAGGGACTTACCAACCCTTTGGCCAAACAACCACCTGGGACAGTATCCAGAGGATCTACCTCTCTCGCCCCTTTTGGCCGTGTTTCAGAGAGATCAGGCTAAGCTATTAACTGCTCAATCAAATGAATAAAGTCTTCGGACTTGACATGTACCGAATCCAGCCTTTTTTCTCGTTCACTATCCCAAACTTCCATATCTTTCCCCAAAAAAACAACAACAGAAAAGCCCTGGCCGCATAGGCATTTCAACATTGGCCAGGGCAAAGCGTCACGCCACCCCTACATAACTAAACTGCAGCAATCCGTCTCCAGGTACCGAATCGCTGATCAGGGAACCTCACCCACACCCCTTTGATACCAACCACGTACCACTCAGACGGATACGCTTTCATTAGGCTCTTAACCGTCGTCCCCGCAGCCTTGGCATTGCAGCGAGTGAGCCTGATCGTGCCGCTCTTCCCCTCACAGTGGGACCAGCACAGAAATTTCTCTCCTGGCCTCCCAGCGTTGCGGCCTGGCAAACACCTGTAACGATGCTGCCTGTACTCAGGGACTTCCCACAGCGCAGAGGCGGCCTGCCTGTAGGTGTGGATGCGGTACCTCATGACTCCCCTAAAATGGCTCATCTTCGATCTGCCAGTCGTCAAGGTAGCTCTCCCAAGTGGCGTAGTTAACCAAGCTTGCGTCAGGCACGTACTGAGACAGCCAGCATTGGATCATATTGGCCGCTAGTCCAAAACCAGCGCCAATGGTGAGCTTCATCGAGAAGTCCTCGATAAAGCCCTGGCTATCCTCACGAACTGCATAAACCCAATATTCCGTGGCAGCATCAGCATCCAGTACCGAAGCATGAATGCCATGAGGGAGGCTCTGCCAGCTGCCATTAACATCGCAGCATGGGCCGCATGGGGTGAGCTGGGATACTGGCAATCCACATCGAGGGATAACTGTAACTCGGTCGCCCAGGGGGGCTATATATTCCGCTTCGTAGGGGGCGGTGGTGGTCATACTTGCGATTCCTGCGAACTGGTTATAATGTAACCACTAGGCAAGAATTTGGCAAGTACTTTTCTATTTAGTTTTGCAAAGACTTCGTGAAGCTGCAGTTCAGGCCAGCCATTTTGCTTATCAAGAATCAGCATCATCACTGTACTGTGATCATAAAAGAGACCCAGATCACGCTGTGATCTGGGTCTCGTCACCTGACAACACCCAGGCGATCACATAGCTTGCTCTTTTAGGCCTGTAGAATCCTGTTAAAATTCCCTGGAAATCATGACAAATAATAGTGATGGCGAGTTAGAGAGGCTTATTTTTGCCAAAAATGTTCCTGAAGCCATTCGCCAGTGGCGGCACATTTTTGACAATCAAATCCCCGCGACTATTTGGGTATCTGGTCGTTCTGAGCCTTGGGCTTCTTATCCGCCAGCTTCATTAGCTTTACGGCATTCCAGCTTGACCCCAAAACGCAACGCATCGCCTCAGCCAGAACAGGATGATCTCTAGGCGTTATTTGGGCGGCTCCAATAATCATCAACAGCGCTTGCCTTGCTTCTATTTCGTCGCCCATGCATTTTGCGGTGGCTTGTAAGAAGTCGTCCCTGCCTGTGTTTGTCCGTATGTCTATTCCTGACTCGGCCAAAGCGTCTTGCAGAGCGACGGCAAGCGGCGATGGCGTTAAACCTCCGCTTGTCAATATGCACTGGATCTCAGCTACCGACTGCTGAAGCGACTTAATAGCTTCAGTCATCGATTCGACTCTAGCAATTAGGCTTGCGTCGTCTGGCACATCCATTTCGAGCCAATCACACGTATCCGCCACACTCTCACCTCGATATGCGGCGATCGCGCTAAGCTGCCTGGTGTCCAGGCGCTTAGTCTTTTTGTCTCGCCACCAAATAACAGCAGCGCCAGTTACGCCCAGCCTTCTGCCAATTTCAGCGTAAGAACTTCCCTTGGAGTGCTCCCGCTCAACCCATTCAGATAACCTGTCTTTATTCATAGCAAACCTAACATTCGCCATGAATGTATCAGAAATTAACATAAAGAACTTGCCAAGTACTTCTTTTGTGGTTAGACTGTAACCAAGAACTTTCCAAGAACTTGGTGTGTGCTAATGAAAACAGACCCAAAAACACAGTACCAGCTACCCAGCTCACTTGGGCCTGGTGAGAGAATCCAAATATATTTCCCAGCTGCTCTCTATGATCTTTTGCTAGAGAAGCACCGCAAGGGCCGCGAGCCGAACTGGAAGACAATCGCTCGGAATGCTTTGCAAGGTGCGCTGCAAGATGCAGCCTAGGTAGTCCCATGGTAGCAATACTCACAATACACAAAGGCTACATTAAGCCATTAATTCTGTCTGTAGGGCGTGGCACCCTACGTGCCCTACGCGACATCCACTACGGATACATCGACTGCTTCGAAGCTGCCGAAGAGTGGCGGGATATCCTGGCCGTTCATCTGGACGAGCCTGGGGATTTTGAGTTTTTCAAGATTCTCCGACTGGATGCTTTCTGGCAGTGCTTAGGCGTGCCTGGGGAGCTGCCAGACTATCCAGCGCCCTGGGATGCCTATCTAGAGCGGCTGGAGTGTGGGGAAAGGTATAAGTCGTTGTTTGTAGGTTCAGAATGAGAATAAAGCTAAGTGACGAAAAAACGACAAAGTGCGTCGCACTAATTAATGGCCAGCTGGTGAGCTATGACGCGTGCGGCTCAAGCAAGAGCGCCATCTACAAAACCTGGAATTATTTGGGCCAGGGGGTAATCTTCTCGACTGATGGGATAGTGCAGAAAGGTTCGACCAAAGCATTTCACTTTTGGGAGAAGCCGTGATGACCGATGTTCTCGCCCAGGCTATCTGTCCTGATTGGGCAGGAAAGGCGTCTGAATTAGAGCTGGCATTCGGCCAATTGTGGGTGGAGCTTTTCCCAATGCTTGACCTATACGTAGAACAAAAGCTCATCCCTGAGCGGAGATTTAGATTTGACTTTTGCCATTATCCCAGCCGGGTAGCCATCGAGATCCAAGGCTATGGCCCTGGGCACTACTCAAAAAAAGGGGTGAATCGAGACAATCTGAAGCATCGACTGGCTGCCGAAAACGGCTGGTTAGTAATTCCGGTAGAGGGAGATAGAGCCCGTGACGCAGACGAGCATAACCGGATAGCCAAGATCATAAACAACAGAGTGAAGGGGGATTAATGGAAGTAATACACGATTTGCAGCCAATCGAGCTGCAGCACCGCTCGCTCGACGAGCGGCTGAATGAGGCGAATAAAAGAATTATGAGGCTCCCCGAGCTTGGCATATTGCGCCGAGAGTTTGCGGGCAGTGCGCACAGCGTACCTGTCTGTTTCGGGCGGCGCAGGATGATCTGCAGTAACAACGTCGAGCGCTACCGCAAGGCTGTATTCCGGGTGTACAAAGAGTTTGGGCTTGAGTTCATTGAGTTTGTGGAGGAAGAGGTGTGAGTCTTGTCCAGGTCTTTTCGACAGTGACTGGGGCAGTAGTCATTGGGGTGACGTTTTCGTTTTTGCCATGGCCACCGATATTGGCAGTTCTGCTTAGCTGCATCTTTGGATTCGCCTGGGGCCTTGCTGTGGCTGGGGTGTTTTCATGAATCACCCACCGACACAATGCAGTAATTTCCTGGACGAGAAAGGCAACCCCTTGGTTGTCACGTCCGACGATATTGCCAAGGCGGTCAGTTGGTATGAGGCCAACTGGATGACCGTTTCTATGGCACTGCCAGTGACTGTGTGGGGCACTGTCTACTCGGTGCGTTGGCAAGAAAGATTTGACAGCCAAACGCTGCCACTGTGGCGGAAGGGGGAGCTGCGGCTAAACCTGGCTGTTGCCTATGTCTATGCCGCATTGAGAAGGCTGTGTGCTGTGCTAAAGAGCAAAGCCAAACCCTAGGCAAACTGCATCTACCGTTCACTTCAGTAAACATCACCCTGAAATCATCATGAAACAGATAACCCAAGAGAGGGGGCGGGATTGTACGCCTGGGAGCAAGCTGTTTGACTCATCACTAGTTAATGAAGTCGCAAAAATTCTAGACGAGGGAAGCCCAGAAAGAGTACATCAAGTGCTTTGCGCGGCTGGACTAAATGACAACAGAAGACCAAGATTGAGCTGGGTTAGGATTGCTGCTCCAAAGGGGTTTAATTCACTGCATGAGCTATGGGAAAAGTATGACGGACTGGTCCCACACGATCCAGGTTACGTTTATTTGGTTTATGCAGAAGGCAGCCCTTATTTCAAAATAGGAAAAACTAATAACCCAAAGCGCCGAATCTGGAAAGAGATATCTCCTGTCATGCCTTTTGAGTGCCAGCTTGTAAAGCTGTGGCCAACAAATCATATGACATGGGCAGAAAAAACTTTGCATGAAGAATACGAACATCGGAGGGGTAAGGGCGAATGGTTTAGGCTTACAAATTCAGATTTAAGCTATTTATTATGCCCGTCCCAAGAAAACTATATTAACGACCATGCTGGCAATAAAATATGGGATTCTTTTCAACTAAAAGACGATGGCTGCCCCTGGGATGAATGGGTGAAACTTCATCACATCGCTAATTTGCTTTTCCCTGACGTCATTGGCCACACTACCCCGTCATCTTCTGAGGCAATTCAAGGCTTCTTCCAAGATATTACAAATCAATATCATCCTTTATCTTTGGAAATTCAGGATGCGGTTAATACTGGCCGCACAATAAGCAATGTAGCCGCAAGCAGATTTTTGGATGACTCCGTTCAATTGTTGCCCGACATTGACATCCTAGGAGGTGCGGCATGAAGTGGTTCAGGCTTTATGACGAGATACAGTACGATCCCAAGCTGAGAAGGATGCCCATACCTCACAGGTATGCATTTATTGTCCTTTTATGCATAGCCAATCGATCAAAGGTGCGAGGGGCGATCATCAATTTAGATGACGACGACTTGGCCTTTGAGCTGGAAATGGAGTTAGAAGATTGGCTCACTTTGAAAGCAAAGTTTAGGGCAAAAGGGCTTATTGAGCCAATCGAAGGGGGTATAAAAATAAGCAATTGGGATGAGCGACAATTCGCCTCAGACTCAAGCGCAGAAAGGGTTAAGAGGTATAGAGAAAAAAGGGCGAAACGTGAGTGTAACGTTACAGAAACGTTAGTGAAACGTGACGGTAACGACGAAGAAACGTTAGTGAAACGCCATGTAACGCCCTCAGATACAGATCCAGATCCAGATCCAGAAAAGAAAGAAAAGAAAGAAAAGAGCACCGCTAGCGCGAGTGCGTCTACAGCATCCCAGGGTGGGAAGCCAAAGCCTCAGAAAAAGCCTCCCAAGAAATTAACCAAGGTCCAATGCCAGGAACTAGTCGACATCTACCATGAACTAAAGCCTGAATTGTGGGCTGAGGTGAAAGTGCTTGGCGAGAAGCGTCTTGACATGGCAGATCGTGCTTATCAGTCGATGGGCAGAGATATTGAGGCGACTAAGGCAATAGTCTCTAGTGCCTTGAGGTATGTGTCCACTCAGGATTGGTGGACTGAAAAGAAAGGGAAGTTCACCTTTGGGACTCTATTTGAGCGTGGTAAGGGGGGGCAGGGCGAGTATCGATTTATTGAGTGGTCAGAGCTAGAAAGCTCTAAAGAATCCCAGGAGGATGTCAAAAAAGACCGGGTGGGCGCTGCTATCCGGCAAGAAATTGACAGGCTGAGGATAAACGGCGTTGTCCCTGAACAATTCCGAGGCAGCCCTGACCAGATGGTCGTTTCTCAGCTGGGCCTAGATTCAGCGACTCGATACCTGGATTGGCTGAGGCAGCAGCCAGACCCAAAGCCAGCATGGGAGAATAGCTATGTCGCAGCATAACCAATTCACTCTCAATAAGCGCTCCAATCCTTGCCCTATCTGCGATTCAGATGACGGGAGATGCAAGGAGTCTGCTGAGGGGATTCAGCTTTGCATGGGCGTTTTGACGAAACAAGACGTTCCTGGGTTTGAATTTCGGGGGACGACCAAAAATAACGTTTGGGGTCTCTGGGTTCAGTCTCAGAATTTTGCGAGTCCTCAGGAAAAAGCTGCTTGGCAGACTGAGCTAGAACGCAAAAAGCTTCAGCGCTATATGGCTGAGCAGAAAGAGCGTGAAACTGCGCTAAATGCCCAAGACCGTCATGCTAGCTATAAGAAAATGTTTGCTCAGCTCAGCATTGAAGACTGCGATCTCACTGACCTCTTGAACCGTGGCTTCACGGAGAGGCAAATCGCCGAGATTGGCTTCAAGTCTGTTGGTAAATGGCATCGCCTTGACGAGCCTGTAAACCCGAAATTGCCAGGGGTTGACTCCAAGGGAGAGCGCTTAAATGTTCCATTCCCAGGGTATCTTTGCCCTGCTTATGACGCCGACGGGCATATTTGCGGCGCTCAGGTTCGCAGCCGAGGCAATGAAGGCCCTCGATACTACTGGTTGACCAGTCGGAGTAAGAAGAATATCCACGGGGCCACTCCTCACATGCCATCAGGCGAGCTGCCACTATCGGTTTACTGGCCTAATGAGGTAACTAAGAACCAGATCGCATTTGTCGAAGGTATCGGTCCTAAGCCTGCGTTAGCTGCAATACGTCTAGGGTGTCCTGTAGTGGGCGCTGCGGGTGCTCAATGGGGTTCAGGTCGTTCTGAGCTTAAGGCCGCCCTCTGCGCGATTCTGGCGCGTTTAGACGGGGCTGTTGATTATGTGCTCTATCCAGATGGTGGGATGCTCGACGCTCGTCATGAGGGCGTAAGAGACCGCTATCGAGATCTGGCGGTTTCTTTGGGCGCTGAGCTTAAAATTGCTTGGTGGGGGCAGGTCGCGCATGGCCAAGACATTGACGAGGTACCCAAGGACACGCAGATAGGGATTATTGGCTGGGCTGAATTTGAGGCCATGGCTGATGGTGATGGTGAAATCCCTCAAGAGGTTTTGCTAGAGGTTGAGGTATCTAAGTACAGCCAACTTGCTGAAAAACCTTATGCTCAGACGTTGCAGGAGAACAAGATTGGCTCAGAATTTGGGGTTCGCGGGAAAAGACTCCAAGCATTGGTAAATTTTGCGGGCAGTCATTCCAATGGCCTTGGCTCAAGTATTGCCGAAGTTGGGTGTGAGTTATTTACGGAGATTGAAGAAAGAAGCCTAAATGGGCTGCCCTTAGGCGTATCTACTGGCTTCACGGACTTAGATGAGATGCTGGGGGGTGGGTTCCAAGAGGGAGATTTGATTGTCCCAATAGGCAGAGCGGCCATGGGTAAAACCGCGTGGACTCTGAATGCAGCGGCAAATGTTGCGCAGTCAGGGGCTGAGGTAGTTTTTTTCTCGTTTGAAATGGATAAGAAGCGGCTATCTTACCGAATTCTAGCTCTTTTGTCTGGCATTTCTTCCCAGAGGCTTCGAGCGGGGAAGATTAGTACTAATGAATGGGAGCGCTTAGGGCATGCAACAAACGCTATTACTAGTTTGCCAATTCACTTGTTTGATGTTTCTGATTTAGGCGGATCTCCAACAACTGAAGCGTTAAAAAATTGTCTCGACAAGTTGACTATTCAGCCAAAGGTGATTTTTGTTGACTATCTTCAGTTAATGACTTCAACCCTTAGGGATGATGCAAGTGAGGCCACGAAATTAGGGCAAGTTAGCCGAGGGTTGAAGTTTCTCGCAACAGAAAGACATGTTCCTGTTGTTGCGTTGGCTCAAGTTAATCGTAGTGTTCAAGACAGAGCTAACAAAAGGCCAACCATGAGTGATATTCGCTCTAGCGGCTCTATTGAACAGGACGCCGATATTGTCTTGGGACTTTATCGAGACGACTATTACGACGAAAATTCGCCCGACAGAGGGATTACTGAGCTGATTTTTTTGAAGCACCGAGATGGCCCGACAGGCACGGTGAAGCTCTTGTTTGAGCCAGAGTTTACAAGGTTTAGGAATTTGACACCAACGATTGGATAGGAGACGAGGAATCATGAGAAGAGAAACATTTGACGAACATTGGATTACGGGCACTCGCTATCAGCTCTTTGAGCCCAAGCTGTGGCGATGGCATTGGCCGAAATTGAGAAAGACTGAGAACGAGATCTTATGGGTTCTGCCAACTATGAGCGTGAGGTGGTTTAGATGACTTGGGACAGGAGCTTATACCCCGGCAACTGGGAGGAAATAGCACTAAGCGTGAAGGAAGATGCTAGTTGGCACTGCGAGGAGTGTGGTAGGCCATGTCGTAAGCCTGGAGAGTCATTGCAGGGCATGATGCAACGCATTAACTGGAATGGCGTACTTGAGGAGTGTTGGCCCACAGAAGAGTGGGAAGATGCGGAAGAGTTTGGACTCATGAAGATTCAAAAGCCCACCCGTTTTGTTCTTACCGTGGCTCATCTCAACCATAAGCCCGAGGATTGCAGTCGAGGGAACCTAAGGGCGTTGTGCTCGGCGTGCCATCTGGAGTATGACAACTCGACTAGTTCGAGATTTCGGAAGCGACAGGTTAAGGCAGAGAGAACAGGACAGTTAAATTTGTTGGAGATAGTAGCATGAGCACTTGCAAAAAAGTTTTTATTAGCAGTCCCTATACATTGGGGGATACTGCCGCAAACGTGAGACTGCAGCATGACGCGTTCAATGCGTTGTTGCAGCTGGGTCATGCTCCACTTGCGCCATTGTTTTCTCACTATCATGAGTTGATTTATCCTCAACCTTATGAAATGTGGTTGCGGTGGTGCATGCCCTGGGTAGCTGCATCTGATTGCGTTCTAAGACTTCCAGGGATCAGCTCAGGCGCTGATAGGGAATGTGAGTTCGCGCGGGAAAACGGTGTCATTGTTTTTGATAGCTGGATGACCGCAAAATCTGGGTTGATTTTGCCTAGATTTGAAGGAACTAAAGCAGCTGGAATTTTAGAGAAATTATTTTCAAATGACAATTGGAGGCTGGAGAATGAAGCTTAAAGCACCTTTCCCTTGGTTTGGCGGGAAAAGTCGAGCCGCCCATTTGATCTGGCAAGCGTTTGGGGACGTCCCAAACTATGTAGAACCGTTCGCGGGCAGTCTGGCCACTGTGTTGTTACGGGAAGGGTACGATCCGTTGCAACATACTGAAACAGTCAACGACTTAGATTGTTATGTCGCCAATTTTTGGCGTGCATTGCAGCATGACCCTGATAGCGTTTCCCATTGGTGCGATCAGCCAGTCAATGAAGCTGACCTACATGCTAGACATAAGTGGCTGATCTCTCGTACTGATTTCAGGGAAAAGATGCTAAGAGATCCTGACTTTTATGATGTCAAGGTTGCTGGCTGGTGGGTGTGGGGGCTGTGCTGTTGGATTGGCTCAGGGTGGTGTCGTCTAGATGAGGCAGCTTCAACACAGCTACCTCATCTAGACGACACTGGGCGGGGAGTTCATCGCAAAAGGCCCGATTTACGTTTCGGTCGGGGAGTTCATCGCAAAAGGCCTCATTTAGGTGACACTGGGCAGGGAGACTTGCTTGAGTATCTTCATGCACTGGCTGACAGGCTGCGGCGTGTTCGTGTTTGTTGTGGGGACTGGCAACGGGTTTTAGGCCCATCTCCTACCCATAAAATAGGGCTTACAGCAATTTTGTTAGACCCACCCTATCGTCAGGATTTAAGAGCGGATCTTTACTCAGTAGAAACTGAAGTGAGCGAAAAAGTTGGAGAATGGGCGACGGAGAACGGGAAAAACCCTAGCCTAAGGATCGTGTTGTGTGGCTATGAGGGTGAACATAAGATGCCTGGAGACTGGCGTAAAGTGCGTTGGAAATGTGGAAAAGGATACGCAGGACAGAACACTAAAGCGGAGAACAACAATCGAGACCTAGAAACACTCTGGCTGTCTCCAGCTTGCTTGCCTGTGGACGGCGAGTTCTATATAGACGGTCGAAAAACTACAAGCAAAAAACAACTGGATATTTGGGAGGTATTGACAGCATGATGGACCCATTGTTTAGGGTTGAGCTTTTGAACCGATATGAATTGCCTCAACGCATGATTTGGCGCGACATGCATCAATGTTACTCAGATGAGTTTGTTGCTGATCAAAACGCGCCTTCTGAGGAAGAGGCGGGAAGATTGATTGTCAAGCATTTGCTAAAAGGTGGTCGGGGGCATTACGGCCCTCTCGAAAATCCGCAAATTAGCTTCAATGTTGGCTGGTTCCCGCATTCTACGATGCAGCAAATGAGAACCCACCGAGTAGGGGTTCATTTTAGTGTTCAGTCATTCCGATATACGGGCAGGCAGTTTCTGTCAGCTTACGATCAGATTGGGATGCTCGATCTTGATAGTGAGGACAGAGATATTATCCAAAAGCTTTTTTATATTAGACCTGAAGGCGAATATACAGATCGCCAAGGGAAGCGTTACACAGTCACTACTGAACAAAGAGAAGAAGACATCGAATGGTGCTGGGAAGCCATCCGGCATTACCGAAACAGAGTTTTTCGTGATGGTTATTCAGAAGAACATGCACGAGGAACAATCCCTTTTGACGTAAGACAGCACTGGGTAATGTCGGCCAATGTCCGGTCTTTGATGCATATCTTAGATCTCAGGGCTAAGGCTGATGCCCAGCTAGAGGCTCAGCAGCTTTGTGAATTGATATGGCCGCATTTTGAGGAGTGGGTACCTCAGATCGCTGAATGGTACAAGGAAAACCGCTGGAAAAAGGCAAAGCTAGCGCCATGAACTGTCCAGAAGAAATCAAAATAATTGCTCGCCAAAACGAAATGAATTTACAATATCCTCGCCCTAAGCCTGAGCCTGAGCCTAAGCCTGATGGGGCGTCATGGCCGGAAATAATATTCGGGATAATTATCTTGCCATTCGCTCTGTTGACTGTTGGGATAACGACGATGATCGTCTATTGGATATCCCTGCAAGATCAGCGACGCACGGAGCAGTGGCGGGCAGCCGCACGTTCGAGTCCTGAGGAGTATTTAGAACGCTGTTTTAAGCTGGGAGGAAAACGGTGACAAGTGCTAAAGAGATCTTCACGCAACGCGCCAAACAGTATTACGAGAAAAAATACCCTAACGGTAAAATTGAACCTTTACCCGTTGTTGTGGCGAAAGTTGTTTCCCATGAACAACAACCTGCTTGATTAGTGAGTCAAGAATTATCCTTAGCTCACTGGGGGCTAGTTCTTCCCAGAATTCAGGATCAGCAGCAACCGTTTCGTAAATGTCAACGTCGTTTGGATCTACGTCTTGCCCAGTGGCTTGCTCTAGCTTTGATAGTTGCTGCTGCTTAATCTGAATCACATCACTCAGTTCTGGATCAGCCATTGCCTGTAGCTGCTGTATCTGGTTTCTGAGTTTTATTATTTCTGGGTTCACTTCAGTGTTCGGCTCAGCAAATTCTTGAGCAATTTCGAGTGCCCTAGCGCAAACCTGTGAGATCACTTCCTTGAAGAATTGATCCGTTTTAATTGAATTCTTATAAGGGCACTGTCTTTTCACTCGGCTGTTAATGGTTGATTCTGATCCTCCACGGCAAACCAGATATGAATACGTTTTTCCCTGCCTATGGACAGTGCTATTATTATGCCGACCACCGCATAAGCCGCATTTAATTTTGCCAGCCAATGGCTTTCTGCTTCTGGGCTTCCCATCGTTCATCGGATTAGGAGCAGAGGCAATATTTTCGACAGTTACTTGCACAGCTCGCCATCGGTCAGGGTCCATAATCGCTTCATGGTCTCCCTTCCTGACTAGCTCATTAGGCTTGCCAGGGAAATCAACCAGATAACCACGAATCACGGGAGATTTAACCCATCGCATAAATCCCTTAGTACTGACAGGGAAGTTTTTAGCAACACCCCATCTATCGGGATGCTTTTCGCCATAACGACCGCACATTGCCCGAATAGTGGCCCGATATCCTCCAAGCTCAATTAGAGTGTCAATCATCTCAATAGCAATTTCCCGATAGGTTTTCCCGTCAGAACCAGGGAAAATATCATCATTAATTACTAGCCGCTGGTCACTGTCCTTTTTATAGCCAAATGGCGGATTAACTATCCTGTTTTGACTACGCCTGAACGCATGCCCTTTTACGCTGTGTTCTCGTGCCTGGTCCCGTTGATGCTGCGCAAATGTGGCATCCAGGTTAGCTTGCAGGTTCCCAGCTGCACTGGTCAAGTCGATAGGCTTGATCCCTTTGTCCAGCTCGATTAATTCGCAGTCATTTTCTAAAAGTGCATCCCTGATTTTTACCCACACTCCAATATCTCGATGCCCCCTGGAGTGATACGGGACTACAAAGTATTTCTTATTAGGATTTTTCAACCTGGCTAATGCTTTTTGTAAATCCTTGCGTTCGAATATGCCGCCGGATTCAGCGTCAGAATAAATATCAGTAGGAGCAATGCCGACCGCTTCAAGACGCTCTAAATAACGCTCGGGACTATGGCCCTCTTGCTCCTGCCGCTGCGTCGAAACACGATAGTATCCAATGGCCTGAGATGGATCGAAGCTACTGCTTGCGGGCAACTTGACACCTGCTTAACACACCACAAAGCATGATATCATCATTGTTGTACGCCAAGGGTTTAGCCCTGGCTTAGGAAATAATGCACAACTAAGACGGCATAATGGTAGATCTTTCTCGTCGTGAGTAGATTGTTCCAGCTCATTGAAAGGGATCGAAGTTGATTTAGCTAAAATACCTTACGATTGTAAGGTATTAATTATAGGGCTATTCCATGGCACAGCTAGACCTAACTAACACGCAGGAACTATTGATGACCGTTATCGAGCATCAGCGCTTGTATGGGCTAGAAATTTGTGATTCAATCGATAAAGCAACAAATGGCCAACGCACAATCCCTGTTGGGTCTTTATATCCGATATTAAAACGCTTAGAGAATAGAGGTTTTGTCACATCTGAATGGGGCGAGGCTACAGAAAGCGGGGAAGGGGCGCGACGAAAATATTACTCTCTGACTGATGCAGGAAAAGATTTTTTGAATAAAACACGCGCCATTCGTGAGTTAGTGAATGCAGCTGCTGGCAACTGAAAATCGGCATCCATCTTATGGCTGGGCCGATTGCTCTATCCAGCTTGGGACGTAATCGGTTCTATCGCAGTTCATTCCGTATTCCTGAATCAAAGGCAGAAGGAGCCTGTCGGCTACCCTTGATAGCTCCTCGCTCAGCAGCACTTCAATCGGAATGTTTAGCTGTTGAGCTTTAGTCAGGGTTTTTGAGCGTATGGAGATGGTGATTGAGGAGGCTTCTGTCATCATTCCGTAATTCCTCTTTTCTTGTGGTTCCTTGCGGCGTTAACATCTGCATTTTGCTTCTGTTCAAATAGGCTACAGCTCTCATTTACGCAAATAAACGTGTCTTGGTCTGGCCTGATGCCTTTTCCCCCGCAACAATGACAGCGTTGTGATGAGTATCTAGCCTCCGTCTCTATGTATAATTTCCCGGCTTCCTCTAATTTAGATTTTGTTTTAGTTCTAAGGTCGCCCATACAGGCTATTTTCAATGATCTGTTCAATCCTGCCTTAGCTGTTCTGCCGTTTTGCTCGTAATAACTTCCATCTTCAGCTAATTTAGGCGTTGTCTGCCTCCCCATGTTAGTTAACGCCGTAGCCTCCCAGGCGATGACATCATAAGTTCTGGCTAACCTGGTTGACAGCTTATGATTGAAAGCATTTGAACTATTAACAGCTCGCTCATGCAGCCTGGATATTTTATTCCTAAGTTTTTGCTCGTTATTAGTGGCTTCACGCTTCCCACGCTTCCATATTTGTCCTAGCCGCTTATCATTTTTTTCAGTCATAATGTCAAGCTTGGATTGCAGCTTTTCAATATGATTGTGTATTCGTTGTCTGCTTTCGTTAGGATTAAATAAATGACCTTCGTCAGTCGCTACAATTGCCTTAACGCCAGGGTCAATGCCCGCCATATGCCCGGTTCGTTTAGCGCATTTTGAGTCTTCTATTAGCAAGTATGGCAGCTCATTTTCTATTGACTTTTTCTTGGCTAATGCCGCTTGATAGTCTTCACTGTTAGCTAACGCCTTGGCTTGCTCCTTTTTCCCTTTAATGCCATCAATAACTTTTTTCTTGATAGCGATTAAAACTCTTTTTTGTCGTTTAAGCTCTAATCTATTTTCTTCTTCCGCTTCACTTTGAGTAGTTAGGCATAGATAGAAGCCACTCGGTTTTAATATCAGTTTGTAAGTCTTTATTACATAGCCTTCGAGTCTTTTTGAATAGCTGCGATCGCACGGTTCTAAAACTAAGCCTTGACCGTCGAATTGTCCTTTTTTGAACGGGATGGCTTTTTGATTATTGTTCAGCGTGCTAATTTTACACTGCTTGCCGTCCTTATACTTTGGCTGCTTTCTGGCGGGCAGTTTCCCGTCTAAATAAGCCTTCCAGGCAACCTCAAAGTCAGCTAGTAGCCCCCCAACAAAATCACTATTGCACGTTAATTCATCAAGACCCTGAGAACTTCGTGACGCATTTAGCAACGCCATATTGTCTAGTCCCCATGATTTCCCCTTTAGCCCACGTATTAATGGGACGCCTTCCTTGAAATAAGGGACTTCGATATATTTATGGGGTTCTGGCTTTATCCGCTCATATGGCTTATCCCCAGCCACTAACTCATAGCCAAGTTTTGTTTTGCCATCGCCATAGTGAATCAAAGGGGCTTTATCTGACTTCTTAAAATACGGACCTCCTTTAGCAATCTGACAAGCTGCGCCATTCCAACCGCCACTCTTTGAAAAGCGTAACGGCGTTCTAATGCAGCCTGATAAGTCGACGCCTTTCTTTTCTGCCCAGGCATACCACTCAAGGCAATGATTATGTAAGGCTACGGCCCGCACATAATTCCACAACCATTCAAGCTCTCTGCAAATTTTCTCGTATTTAATCAGTGTTTCAGGGGTCGGCTGGACTTTTACCTTGATCGTCTTCATTATTTTGTACGTCGTTTTGTGGCAGCTCTGGCAGCATATCAATAAAGCGTTCCAATAGGTCTGCTATCGATATATCCCAAAGTCTACAATACTGCTCTAGCTTTTGTTTACGGCTTTGCTTGATGCGGGCGTAAATCCTGCCTTCTCTATTCTCTTTTCCCATTTATATTAAAAAATACTTGGCGTACAAAATATAACACGCTAATATAAGGACATCGCAGTTTGGGCGACAAGGCAGCGGAAACGTTGTTGGATGGCTTCAGCGCTAAGGTTCTCTAGGGGGCTATGGGTATCTTTTGTCGGGAAACCGATAAACACCAGCCGAAAGGCAAGATAGGAGCAAAAGGAGTCCGTAAGGCCCTTATAGATTCGCCGGATCTATGGCGAACAGTCTCAACTTTTTTTGGCAAAGCTAAGCGAGGCCAAAAGAAGAACCTTGAAAAACAGGGATTAAAGCTTTGGCAAAATTGCCATTTTCTGAGCTTTGCCAGAATCGCTCATAAAAGCCTTGCGGCTAAAGGGATGCAGCTGTTTACGCTGCCAAAGCTTTAATCCCTACCAAGGGACTGAAACGCACCTGGTGGAAACGAACTATTAGCCATGAGCCAAGCTGCCAAAGCTTTAATCCCTACCAAGGGACTGAAACCTGTTATTGGCTTGAGCTGGTCTATGCGGTCCTGAGCTGCCAAAGCTTCAACCCCTACCAAGGGACTGAAACTGTAACGTTCCCTGATTTGCGGGGCATGGTGCTATACGCTGCCAAGGCTTCAATCCGTTTCAAGGGGCTGAAACCAAAGAAGACATGGACTCTAGTTATTACTCTCAGCTAGCTTGGGATACTAGTTGTGTCAACGAGCCCATTCTTCCAAAATGATAGAAATTATATCTCGACATAGTTATCGTGAGTCCTTAGATTCTGAGGCGCAAGAGCAAATAGTTACGTTATACGTAGATCCTGAGACTGAGCAAGGGAGACTAATAGAAACAACAGACGGCGTTGAAACAAACCGAATAGAGCTATCTGCATTAGCAGTCAGTAACCTGTTTGACGCGTTAAAAAACAATGGCGGTTGAAGTCACTCCGTAATTCCTTTTAGCCCGAGTATAGTTACGACTGACCCCACGATTAGCGTAGACCACTCGAATATGTTCTTAATAGTTTCGTGATCCAGGTTCAGTGCGAACGCCGCGATTGCAGCCAATGATACGCCAAGTACAAGCATCATAAGCTTGATTTTTTTCTCAGCCTTGCGACGTGCGAGTAGCTGGGATTCTTGCTGACGGTTTAATGCACGCTCTTGCTCCAGCGTGCTACTAAGGTCTAGCAAAACGGAGCTTTGTTCATTAAGCTTTTGGCCAAACTCCTCACGCTCTTTGGAGTATTGAACCTGCATGCGCCCCATGGCTTCAGTGAGCTTTTCTAGCTGGTATTTGGCCTGCGTGGCTTCCTGTTCGTAGATCCGCCGTTCCATTTGAATAGCTTGGAATTGCTGCAGCGTTGGGGGATCCGTATCATCTCCCGGCTCTTTTTCTGCAGGCCACTCAAGGAGGCAATAGTACTTTGAGTCAATTAAATCATTTTGGAATTTAGGAAAAATAGTGATGCTTCCTGCAAGGCCAGGACGGAGCTGCATGAATCCAGTCACAGGACGATGGCCAACCCATACTCGTTGTTTCGACGGCTTCCATTCGCCGTCGACTAAGTGGCCATCGTGAACAAAATAATCCCAGCCCCTGGGACTTGCCGGGTTCTCTTCTGCTAACAAAGTGCATTGACGAGAGCTAATCCAATTTTGGCAGCGAGCACCGACCCCAATCTGAATGTGATTTTCTGCAGGTTCAGCTCTGCCAATCGTAATTGGCCCGCGCCTGAGCCTTTCTAGCGAGATTTCGTGTTGCTGATCACTCCCACCTATTTCGGTTATCAGCAGATACTCTTCGGCTTTCATATTGAGCTATAGAACACTCACTAATAGGTTAGCCTATAAGAGAATCTTTCTCCTCAGTGCTATCTATGGCCACTATCCCAGACAGTTCAGGGTTACCGACAAGCGGGACAGGTGCTGGACGGAGACTTACTCGCGCTGATCTCCAGGCAATGATCGACAAATCGGTCACAAGCAGTATAGGCGAAGCGTTTCGACTCTCTGGGCAAGCTGACGAGCGGAATGCTGCTAGACTCCGAGACTTGGAAGCCAGAATGGAGACTTTAATAAAGAAAGTCTCTGACAGCAGCTCGACAATAGCAGAGATAAAGGCTGGCTACGACGAATACAGGGAATGGGGCAGCAAAGTGGCTGAGGCTGTAGCGGCCACTGAAGGCGACGCTAGAACGCTGCACAGGACCATGGAACGGGTTGATGGGCTTGTTGAGATTGCTCAGTTGTTATTGAGAGTACTAGAGCCAACAAGCAGGGCGATCAACTGGATGATCGACCGATTGCATCGACTGGACAGGAGAACATACAGTCACAAAGATGGGGCAGATATCACCAACCTAGTGAATGGCCCCCGACGAAGAGCGAGTGATCGCGGGTAGTGGCGCAGGTCGACCAAATAGGTAACCCTGGGCCATGTCGCAGCCGATTGCTTTCAACATGTCGGCCTGTTGCTGGGTTTCCACGCCTTCAGCGATAACTTTGATGCTGAGTTTTTGCGATAGCGCCACAATTGCGTCAACCATTACTCTGGATTCGCGAGCAGGCAGGCCACTAATAATAGATCGGTCGAGCTTTACCAGGTCAACTTGGCCTTTCAGCAATCTATCGTAGCTGCAGTATCCGGTCCCAAAGTCGTCCAGGGCGATCTTTACGCCTTTCCCCTAGCTGACTGAATCCGGCTCTGAATCTCCTCAGAAACAGCCTCAGTCTCCAATATCTCCATATGCCCTCCAGTAGGCAGCTTTTGATCGTGCCAATCTGCTCTAGCTAGAGTGAACGGTGAGATATTAAAGCTGATCCACTGGCCAATCTTGCTTGAATCTGCCTGGGTTTTCTCGATCACCCAGTAGCACAGTAAATGCTCACTGTTTGCCTTTCTCAGTAAAGGCAAGAAATCCCCTGGGAAGATTAATTCATTGTCTTTTGCCCATCTTGACAACGCCTCATAACCAACGGTCTCATCGGACCTTAGGTCAACTATCGGCTGATAATGCAGGGCAAATCCGTTGTTGTTAATTGCGTATTTTATTTCTGAAAGCCTTTGTGTTTCAACCTCTGTCAGCTCTTTGTCGCCCAGTTTACTGACTTGGGAAAAGAAATAAAGGAATTCTCCAGACTCAGAATGGAATCCTTCGCAGTGCAACGTGCAAGAAATCCATTCTGCTGTTTGTCCATGCTTATAACGCTTTTTCAGCGTGAAAGATTTAAGTTCTCCATTGATTACGCTGCGGAATGGGTTGACCTGAGGCGTTAGATCTTCAGGATGGCTGATCTGCTGGAACGTTAGGCGCAGCAACGTTTCTCGTTGATAACCCAGTATTTCACACAGAGTCTCATTTACATCCCAGAACTTTCCGTCTGGCCCAACAATAGCAGCCCCTATCAGGCTGTTCCGTTTAAGTAGCTCTGGGATTCTATGCATCATTATTAGAAATATCTAATCCTGCTTCCACATTTTGGCTGCTAGTTAAATTTTAAGCTTGGTTACGCTTTCTGTCCTCGTCGTTATTGGTTTGACGTGGTTGATAGATTATTTAGATATTGTCGATGTGGTCAAGACACTAATCCCCTGATTGATGGTTGAGTCCTAGCTTGCAAGTAAATCCAATAAGCTTAGCTGTTGCTTTTTGGGGGTTTCCTCAGTCGTTGCGGTCTGTTGTTTTAGCCAGTCTAATCTAGCCTGCTGCGATACAAAGCTTTGTTCTTTGCCGACTTTGCCACGGGCTACATCTACCCAATGAGGATCAATATCAATCCCGATAAAATGTCGTCCATGCTTTTTGGCAGCTACTAGAGTATTGCCGGAGCCGCAAAAGCAGTCTAGAACTACTGAATTAGGCTTAGAGCTAGCGTTTATGATGTGCGCCATCATGGTCAATGGCTTCTCGCATGGATGCTTACCTGGGTAGCTTTGCACTGTCGGGAAGTCCCATATATCCGTGTAGGGTACGTCTGACGATACGATAAACGGTCTACGTAGTTCTTCGTATTGCTGACGTAGTTCTTCGTATTGTTGACGTAGTTCTTCGTATTGTTGAAGTAACCGGGGAATGAGTCTTGGAGGGTTTTGTATTGGCGTTGAGTTAGGCCCAATTCCCATTGGTGAATTAATACCAAAATGAATGCGAGGCCATGCCCCCACCCGACTTCCCTAAGGCTAAATGTAATTTGTTTGTTTCAGATATTAGCTTATTGGCTCCTTTCTCCTATCTGGAATATGCTCGCAACGGTTCAAAAACAAACCCGCGCAACTCATCACACTTTGCCTGATAACCTGCTTCGCCTTTAGCTGCGTTATCTGCGCCGTAATGTTCACAAAAGATAATTGATTCCGATGCAGGGAAATAGCCTCTAAGAATTTCTTTGCATGATGCTTTATGTCTTCCTTGTTCCTTTCGCCATCGAATATTGTTCAGCACATTAAACCGATCGCTCAACAACACCTCAACTCGTGCTGACATTTTTGTGCTCGCGAAACAATACAGGCTGCCATTAGGTTTTAATATGCGTTGCCATTGCGCGGCTAGCTGGTCAATCCATCTCAAGAATTCTGCTGAATTATCCCAGGCGCGATCCCACCATTCGAATTTGCCTTTAGAACCGCCCCCTTTTACCTTAAAAAAAGGCGGGTCAGTTGCTATTAGATCAATGCTGCTATCAGGGATGCCGTTCATCACTTCCAAGCAATCGCCTTGAATAACTTGATTTAATTCCATATCATCAAAAATACCTAATCCTGCTTCCACCAACCGGGCCGCGTGGAAGTGCCAATATCCGTTTATCCCATTGTGTTCGCATCGCAGTCCAGTTGGGAGGGGTGATCGACCGATTGCTTCCGATGCTGCCCACCCCAGTCCCCCCAGATCGGCTTAGATCGCCCTGAAGAATATTGCCTGAAAACTGCGGGTCTTCCTGATAGCTGTTGTCATCGAGCAGAGCTTTACCCAGGCTGTTCCAGTTGGTTAGCCCATTGTATTGGACGTTGTCGATTAGCACGCTCGGAGTACTGTCTGTACTGTCCCACAAAATATTGTTATCGGCGGTTATGAAGTCGCCTGTGTTGACCGCTTCGTAGAGGTTCCCGTCGCCTTGCAGGATGCTGTCCCTGATGTCTGGCAAGCTAAATGCAAAAGAGCCGGTGTGATATTTGACGACAGGTTCATTGTCCAGCTGCGTCGTGGTGACATTCCTAACTGTAGTGGTTCCGTTTCTGCCCCAAAACAAAGCTGTGTCCACGCTAGTCAGTGAGCCTACAACGGCGTTGCGGACTGTTGTGTTTGCAGTAGCTGAGTTTAGATTATTCCTGACGATGTATCCGTCAGTGCCGCCATTGATAGCCATGAGCCCATCAACCTCTATCGACTCGTGCCCAGAGAGCACAACCTGGACGTAGCCATCAAAATAGCAATCTTGGATGTCCAGCTTTTCGCAGTCGTCAGCCTGAACTCCTCTTGTCCCGTTCAGTGCATAGCAATCTTTGACCAATAGTTTTTTGAGATCATCAGTCCCATTGCTGGCATGGCAAAAGAAGCTAGCGCCTGTGCTGAGTGTGTTGGGCGAATCTACAACGCAGCCTAGATAGGCATTCAACGCGGGCTCGTCATTGCTGCTTTTGAATATGACAGCAGGAGTACTAGACGGGATGCGAGAGTCGTTAGCAATGTGGTCTTTGTAAAAAGCGCAATTCTCGAATATGCCCGATCCGATTTGCGCAAAATGGCTGTTCCCAAACTTGAAAAGACAATTTCTTACAATTGTCCCTCTAGCAGTAAAATACAGAGCGCCATTATCTCCAGTAGCAGTATCAATCTGGAAGCCATCAACGATGGACCCGTCGCCAGCGTTGTGAAACGCATACTGCCTAACCCCGCACTCATAGACTTTCCCATTAGTGCGGACATCAGAGCTGTCAGAAGCGTGGATATACAGTGGAATTGTTGCTGCTGAGTTGGCATTTACATTGTCATGACCGGTGTATGTGTAGCTTCCCGCAGTCGTTTGACATGTCGCCACATCAGCCACGTACGTCAGTAGTTCGTCGTCCTCGATAACAATTGGGAACGATTCAATTGCAGTGATCGTGTGACTGATGTTGATCGTCCATGCATTACTGCTTGCATCGCTGAAGTTGGCGTTAGTCAGTACGTCAGCTGTTGTGATTCGCGGCAGTGGACGGTCTATTGATTCAGCCCGAATTGTTAGCCGTTTCCCGCCAAGATCGCACTCTTCCCTAAATGTGCTGTTACTCCCATCAGCCGTATTGCGAACAACGATAGTATCGCCGTCAGACGATGCTGCAATCGCTGCTGAAATAGTGGCATAAGGGGCATAGTAATTCCCTGCTATCCCATCAGCAAAACTATCGTTGCCAATAGCAGCGCTGACAAACACTGCAGTGGAGTCAATATTCAACGTCGCTTCTACTGCTGCTGTGGGGGCTGTGATCGTAAAGTTACCAGTGAAATCAGTGTCATCATCGCCTGCGATTTTTACCCCTCCAATGATGCTGGCGGCTTCCCAGCTGACCAGCACGTCGGTCGTGGAGTTATTGAGTAGCGTGGCCTTATGAGTGGGGCTGATTAGTGCAGACCATTCTTGCTTGTTTGCGTTGTCGACAACCTTGGTCAGACCGTCGCCTTCAGTTAAAGTTACAACTTGAGAACCAGCTGTGAGGGTTAATTCGAACCCAGCATTTAGCAATGAATCTTCTGTTTTGCGGACCAGGAAAACTTTTTTGCTGCCATATCGCCAACTGACGATAGATCCGTTAAACAATTTATCGGTAGTGCAGACCATCAACAACAATCCTCCGCTAATAGATCGGGTTCAGCGTCAAGCGCTGATGCCGCAGGCTCAACTCCCACAAAAAAGCTGATCGGATCTCCTGCTATGGCAGCAATTCCAGGGCCATTGTCCAAAACGAATAACAGCGGGCTCCCGTCAGCAGCTAGCAGTCTTGGAGCGCATATGACGCGGTTGTCGAAGGCAGCGATAAAATCTCCCAGGATTCCCCGAGAGATAGTACTCAGCCCGCCGAAGCCAACACCCCTTCTGATTGTACTTAATCCGTTTGGCATCATGCCCCCTGCACTGTGTAACTATCACTCCCGTTGTCTGTGATAGTAGTCGACCCGTCGCCGTCACTGACCGTGATGGCCGTTGGCGTGTGTGTCGCTGTTACGCCAGAAACCAACCCTAGTTGTTTGGCCATAGGGCGCGTGTGCCCAAGAATAAGCCCAACATTTGATTGGATGGTTGATATATCAATCAGATCGTTGGGGGCTTGTCCAGCTGCATAGCCTCCAACCGTAACCGTGCCCCCCATGGCCCCGGTCGTTACTTGTCCGCTGCCGTCAATAGCCAGTAGGGCAAAGTTGCTTGGGAAAGCCTGAGTGAGACTATAGCCGGATTTATCATTGTTGGTGGCCACGATAACTTGGTCCGACGCGTGGTTGAACGTACTTAACCCAGACACGTCAGCAGTGGCCCATGAGGCATTGCCTTGAGTGAGAATGCTGTTTATGTCTGTTGTCAGCTCTGCTCGCGTTGGTGGATTATAGGCATTCAATGAGGAGGTTGCAGCCGTTTGAACATCAGCGCTGGAGAGGTTATTGAATGATGCCGGGAATGTAACGCCTGTAACACCCCCTACATCGCCCGACACTGACCCGGTGGTGGTCACATTGGCAACCGTATCCGCAGCAGGGTCAAAATAATCTGCTGAAGCCAGCGTGCGGGCGTTAAATTCCGATACTGTTGGAATATCTCCTAGCTGAGTGTCTAAATTAGCAGACGACAGACCAACGGCTGTTCTGATATCTGTCTGAGATAAGTTGTTAAGTGCTGAAATCGATACAGGGATGTCTGTTCCGGTATCGGCAAGAATGGCGGCTAACTGAGTGCTGTTGGCGTCTATCTCGGCTCGTACGTCAGCAGCACTGTGGGAGCTAAAGCCAGTAGCTTTAAATGCGTCCTCTCGGCTTGAACTGGTGAAATAAGTGTAGATTGTGGCGGCATCATCTCCACCCCCACCTCCTGATGGGGCCTGCTCAAGAGCATTTGCTGTGAATCGGTAAATCACTCCGTCTAGTTCTGTCAGGTCATCCAGCTTTGCCAAAGTGGCGGCCTCCCCAGATGTCAGTCCGCTCACTCCTGTCTCGACGGTAGCGCCTGTCCCTAAGGCAAGGGCATTGAAAGCAATCCCACCACTACCTGTTTGTGGCTGGGCCAGAAGAGACGATCCGTCGATTGTCCTCGCAATTCCTCCAACGATAGCTAATGGGGTAGAGCTGATGTTGTCAAATTGAAGGTTTTTTAGATCAAACGTCCTGAGGTTTACTGCGGTGAATGTGTCAGCGTTCACTAGCCGTATCCCGGATTCGGTCGACGTAACAAACACTCCCCAGGCGTATAGATCTTGCCAAATAGCAATACCATCGGAGTCATTTGAATTTACTTGGAGCCTCCCTCCTCCGCCTTCCAAGACAAGGCCATAAACAGAGGATAAAGAGGAGCCATCGTTAGTAGGGGTAACGCTTGTCACGCCTACTCCGCTTGCGTTTTTGATTTCTCCATCTAACTCCAGGTTGGTCAGGCTGATTATTCTGTTATGAATCGTATCGACTTCGCTAGAAACGTTGACAACTTGAGGGTCGGACACTCCAGCAGTCGCGCTCCAAGTAAAACGCTGAATAAATAATGGGGTTGCCGTTGTTGTTCCGCTGTTATCCCAATAGATAGCCTTTCTTAGCACGCTAGTACCATTAGAAAGAGACAGTGTTTGAAATACGCCACTACCTCCACTCACTGATGCGTTATACAGCTCAGTCTCAGCAGCTGCTGTAAAGACAGAGCCGCTACTATCTGTTCCTTGATCAGAGAATGAGATCGGATTGCCTGGGATGTCAGATTCAGCGGAGAATAGTTGCATGTCTCCGCTTGACACTGTGGCATAGTATCGCCCCCCATCCACAATCTGGGGCGATGTTGTGGGCATCGTTGCTCCAGACGTTAGATTGACGTGAACGGTTGTATACGGACTGGCACTCGCAAAGGCCGCCGCGTCACCATTGTTGTCATTCCCCAATGTAATATCGTTGTCAGCTGTATTGATATCTGCTGCTGCGACTGTGAACGTCTGCTCATGGGCGAGAAAGAACCTTGATCCATCAGCTACGTTTGCCGCACTAAACCCTACTGGTGGCGCTGGGTACGGGCGCTCTGTTCCTCCAACGTCAACAGGGATGTGTGTCAACTGAGCCGCGATAGCAAAACTATCAACTACTCCGCCGGTCGCCATTATCAAATCACTGCCTCTTGTCGTAGCGATTCGGTCAGCTACCCTGCCTGTCCTGTTTGCGGAACCTGCGTCAATGTCAACGTCCTGTCGAACCAACCAGAACAGATAAGCTGTCATCTGTTCCAGGGTTCCGTTATTGGCATCATAAATAATGTTAAAGGCATAATAGCTTCCATCAATTTGCCGCTCTCCAGAGTACGCGGCCCAAGTTACGCCAGTGTCATCCCCTACCCCTGTCCCCGACGAGGTGCCTCCGGCAGTTGTTATATACCATCGCCCTCCATCGCTAACCACTGCATTAGCTGCATAGACAGTGCTGTTAGCCCATGCAGTAAATCCAGTGCCATCCAAATAAGTGACTGACATCCCATCAAAAGGCGCTATATCTGCCGCCCCATCACTGTTAGCGTCAATAGCTGTGTCCGCAATCGTGATATTTGGATTTGCTGTTGTTGTTAGTGGAATAAAATAACGTTGAGGATTGAGGCTGGATAAATCTTGTTCTGCTGCCAGGTCGTAAGTGACCGTATTTTCTCCCTGAGCCCTGATAGAGAGTTTCAAAAAAGTTCTTAGGTCAAAATTCCCATTGCTAGCATCACCAAAAACCTGAACTAGTTGATTAGGAAGCCCGCTATTAATGGCCTCTACAATAGTTGGATTGGTTACGTCAGATTGCCAGTAGTAGGGCGTTGCGGCTGTTGCTAAGTTACCTAAGCCCGTAATATTTAGCCACTCAATTTCTAGTGCATTGGCTGCTGAATACTGCGCCAACCCTCCATCACGAATCAGATCTCTAGTTGTGTTGTCTTTTAGATGCCATCCACGACGCAGCTCAAACTCCCCAGCTGTCGCAGATATGGCCACGACTGGATCGTGATAAGGCATCAACTCATCATTGGCATATCGAGATTCAATAATGAAGCTATACAGGTTTTGCAGACTAATCCCTGTTGGCTGTGAAAGATTATTTCCTGTTGCAAGCTGTATCTCTACGTTTGCAGTGTCCAGCCATAAGTCAGCACTAACTCCAATGCCTGAGCCATCTAGCGTAATATCGTAAGCTCCCGCTGTAGCTGAGTAGTTGATGTCAGCAGTTTGTTCAACTGGGAGAGTAGCGCTACTAGACGGATAAATGTAGTTATTAATAAATACTGATTTTTGCCCAGGATTGACAATATAAATGTCGTATCCTTGGCTGTTTGTTCCCGTACTGAACGAGAAGCTAGTGCCTGAACTGTTTACGCCATCAACTAACGTTGTAGTGCCTGTGTCATATATTTTCAGGCGACTACCTGATATCAATGGTGAAATTGTGACGGCAACTGTAGGAGCGACAATATTGATTGTCCCAGCCCCCGTAGTTATTATCCCTGGGTCAGACGCCACGGTAACGGTGGCAGTGCCTGAGTCTAGGTTAAGTGTTGAGCCTGAAGCAAAAGTAAATGCTTGGAGATCATAGGTGCCTGCGGCTAGATTTATGGTGCTAGCCGCAGGAGCAAGAATACTTTCAAATGTCGTGCCCGCAGCAAAGGTTCCGTTGTATCCGCTGATGTCTAACGTTAAAGAACCTAGGCTTACGCTAGCACCCACAGCATTCAACAAAAGCTGGTTTATAGCTGGGAATTTGTCAAGAAAATTGTCGCGCTTCCATGCTTTAGCTTTATCAAACAAGGCATCAGGGTTAGAGGGGAACCCTGTAGTCAGGGTAATTGTTGAAGTTCCTGTGTCTACAGCAAACCCTGTGTAGCCATCAACAATAGACTTGTCAGATTCTGTAATAGAAGGGTCATCAAGCAGTACCCAGTTTATATCTAAATCCCCTGAGCCCTTAAAAGCTTCAGAAGTGATTAAACCTCCACTAAATAAGTGTTCATAGGAGATAGTATAAACATCAAAAATATCGGTACTATTAGAATTTTTACTATAGTAAGTAGTAGTCAAGCTTCCGCTATTCAGAACCCAATTAACTAGTTGTGCTGAGATGGTTGGGGTTTCACCTGAAGAATCTGTCGTAGCTGAATAGTCTGTATTGCCAGTTATGGCCACAAAAGCACTTTCTACTGGGTTTGCACTGGCGTCACTTATAGACACATTTACATCTTTGAAAACATTTGCTATCCAGGATCGGCCACTTGTACTAATAAAGCTATAGTCAGACCCATTCGTAGCATTAGTGACATTCAGAGTCGGCTTATTGATTGTACTGGTGCGCCCAAAAGTAATCAGCCCCATACCAGTTTCTAGCGAAGGAATATCCCGGATGTTATAAACAGAGCCTGCGGGGGTAGACGACGAGATACCAAAGTAGGCCGTAGCCTTAATAGCCACGTTTTGCCAGAGGAGCGCATTGCCAACTAAGAAAAAACCAACAGAGTCGCTGTCACTCAGAATAGTGGAGGAATCCAGCGAAAAGTCCCCGTACCAATAGTAATTACTTGCTGCGACAAAAGAGTGTTCTAGGGTTACTGCTGAGCCAGCAAGTGCTTGGAAGCCTCCTGTGATTGTTATTGCTGAGCCGTAGCAATTGAGAATCCCTTCTATACGAATTATTCTTTCTGACCTGCTAATTAGCGCTGAACCGCTAGTGCTAGTACTTTGAAGTATTGATGGGATATATCTGTTCTGTCGATAATCGGCGCTGTTAGACTCTTGGGCACCTACGTTCAGGGTGCCTGTCGTTGCAACTTGAATAACTATTTCTGAGTCATTCGGAGGCTGTATTTCCAAGCTTTCTCCAGGGGGGATCGTCAATGTCCCTTCGACAATTAGTTGAGCCCCAGATGCTAGTATCCATACGTCCCCAAACCCTTTGACTTCTTTCGTTACAGCTTCTAACGACTCTAGCCCAGATAAAGAAGTGTCTGTCCCTGTTTGGGTTATTTCAGCAGAAGCACCAGTCCCAGTTTGGGCAAAAGTCATAGCGCAACCTCCCAAATCCACCAATAAGTATGCCACCAGGTCACCTCTTTAACGTCAGTGGCATTAGCGTTGTAAGCGCCCAAACAAATCACTTTGTCTGTTGTACTTTCAGATAGGTCGATTCGCCCCGCACCAGTAGTACTGCGGAGTGTGTTGTTGTTGTCTGTTTGGCCAGTCCCGTCACTCTGGTAGTTTTCTAATGCATCCGAGTGGGGGGAGGGGTCATCATTCGTGACGTGAGCGTCAAATTTATCTCGGTCCATGATTCCAATATCGATATACTCAGAATCGCCAAAATTTTGGAATGCTAAGTCGTATTGAAACTCGTATATAACCCACTCCCCAATTGCGGTCAGGTTCGTGTCAATAGTTTGCTCTATTGTTTTTGAACTTGAGAACGACCTATTTGCACTCATGGCTACGCAGTAAATCCGATAGCTACTTTCCTGGACTGCACCATACTCATAAATAAACCCCACCAATAGGTCGGGGTTTGTCCCTCAGAGAGCCACCCTCCTGTAGCCTCTTGAGAAACCTGAGAGAAGCCAAGTGATTGGCTCCCCTGGCTAGCGCTAATACTGGTTATCTGGCCAGGGATTATGCCTTTCGCTTCTCCGTCCAAAATGCCTGATTGCTTGAGTAGAGTTAGCCGATGCGCTGTTAGATATTTGATGGCAAGATCTCGACGATTGCAGTCTGTGCAAAGGGTAGCGAACCGACTTTTGGGAAGCAGGCAAGATACCTCGTCAATAATTTGTTCCACCGCATCTTGATTACAATCTAACTGCGCGGCGATAATTATTGGGTCAGCTGCAAAGGTCGCATAGTCCATCAGTAGCCTGTATTCAACGCGTTGATTCGTTCTTGAATAACCTGGGTTAATGCGTAATCGTTGGTGTCTTTGGCATATTGCTGCAATGCACCGATATCATCAACCTGGGCCATTAAACGCTTCAATTCTTGAGCGTCATAATCTTCGAAATTCCCAGTGAATTGCCGAGTCTCTTGAACTCGCTCATTGGGTTCAAAAACCAGGATCGCTCGTGATTGAAGTAGGCGGTTGATCTCATCAACCGCCTTTGGATTGTTGTCTTCAATCTCTGCTTGATATCGTTCTGCCGATACATGGGTTGCCTTGTCCCAAGCCTGAGCTTCAATCCAGTTAAGCCCTGGCGTTAGAATTAACTCTTTGAACACAGGCTGATGAGGGACATCGTCACCCAGAGCGACTAGTTTGTCGTGGGCTAATGTCCTTTTGGCTGTCTCTTTCGCTTTTGCTGTCGCGACGGCATCAACATAGCAAAACACATATTGCCGTACCATTTCATAGCCCTTTAGAGGAGCTTGGTCGCCAAGGCGATAATCAGCCTCAGGGTTCCAGACAACAACACGCTTGCCTTGATAGTCGGCAGCCTGCCTTGTCGCAGCCTTTGTTTTAGCCGTAGCCGTTTTAGTCTCAGACATTAGTTAAGGTCGTAAACGTCGTAAAACAATACATGGTCGTAGGGCCGCCCCAAATGAGCCCCGCTGATTGCGCAATGGAAGTCAGTGCGCCAAGCGCCATTGGTATAAACAGGATCAGTCACCTGCCTCATCCTTTTAGGAACACAGCCTTGCAGCCGCGCAGGATCAAGGCGATAGAAGTGAATTGCGGTAGTGCTTCCAGGGCCAGCAGTGTCCATTTCAGGAGTAGAGTCCATATTCATTCGCACCCCTTGAGCGCTCTCTAGGAAGTACTTAAGGGTGCTGATGCCAGCACTCGTGTTCTTCTCCTGTTGGCTCAAATCAATAGCTAATTGATCAGGAATTAGGCCGACATCTGGCTTGGAACGCTGCCCTGAGATGCGAGAAGCAATGCGAAGCATCGCCGCAAAAATAGCGATGTTGTTGTCTGCCGTTTGATTAATGCCCATTTTGTATGGGGCCTTAACCTTAGTAACTCCAGGGTGAGTATGCAGCCCGTAAACGCCTTGACGTGTGCTGCCAAACGCCATGATCCGGTTGATTAGCTCTTGATAGCTTTCCTGGGCTGCTCGCACTTTCTCGGAGACAGTATCGACAATCACCCCCATGCTGCGATGACGACGAGCAAAGTCAATGGCGTCTAGCTCGTCAACAGTAAACGTGATGTGAGCGTCGAATGAAGCAGAGCCATAATCAACCTCATCCATCCCGATATCGATTGCAGCCTTGGAGACGTTACCATCACTAGATCGGCTCCATTTACCAATCCGCGTGATACGGGTCTTTTTGATTTGTTGAACGCCTACATACTCCCGAGAGTCAAGCGGGACAAGCCCAGCTGCATATTTGTACTCTGGATACTCTTCTCGAATTAACTCAGGAGAATAATGGGTGAGATATTCTTGCAAGTGGCCTGCTGAGATTGCATCTAGTCGAGCGCCAGATACGACAGGCATTGCATTTTCGCTGTCCAGCCGCTGTAATTCGGCTGCAACAGCAATTGCATATTGTGCTGTGTCTTGATAATTAATCACGATTTTCAGAACCTCCGAATTAAGGCAGATTGACAGTGAGTGGAACAACTAAGCTGCCATCCTGCAGTGTGACGGATGGTCCATCTACAGCAACAGCGGTTGATAATGCGTCTAGTCCAGTGCCAGTCGCAGGCGCAACATAGCCAAGGGCAGTTAATGCACCATTCGCGGTATGACGGAAATAAACGGTCGCTTCCGTCCCTGCAAATGCAGCTTCAGCACGGGCAACGATAGAGCCTTGCTTCATAGCAGAGCCATCAGTGCCAGGGAATACTCCGTCTTGGGATACGCCTAATGCTTGTGCTTCTTCATAGCTATATCGACTCCGACCGTTACCTCGTCGGCTAACGCCTAGAACCCGCTGGCCTGTTGCTGAAGGAAGAGCGCCCAGTTTCCCATCGTCATCAGCCCCAGAGTCGACAACAACAACTCCAAAGGGGATATGACTGGATGAGTTCGCCGCTGTATTGGTCGTTACAGCGAACCCTGCCCCGCCACCTGAGACAGTGACTGTTTTATTGACGCTGTATGGAACGGCTGTCAGCGTAACTTGGTCACTTCCGGTAGCAGCTACCGTGAAATCTGTTTGATTTTGCTGGAGCTTACTAACAATTAGGTTCTGTAAGATTGCATCGCTAATAGCAGTGCCAGGGTTGACCTCATTAAATGGATCGCCATCAGCTACGACGTAATTGACCGTAATAGTCTTGCCGCCGATATTAAACACATAGTCAGTGCTAGCGGTGGCCGTGCCATTGTCGATCAATACCGTCTGTTGAGTAGATGCCCCAGCGTTGAGGAATGCTACAGATAGCTGATCATTAAGCGCTTGCCCAGGTGCGTATTGATCAGGGGCAACGACGGACCTTTGAGTATTAAGTGCGTTGTATTCGGAATAAACCATAGTTTACTTGCTCCCAGAACGGCGAACAGCTTTAGATAGAGCGAAAAGAGATTCAGACGGCTTTTTGATCATGCTGGTGTTGGTTCGGCGGTTCCCATTTGGGCCAGCGTTGCTGTGGACCATGCCCATGTCCAGATGGAGCGCCTTGTCTAGCTGGGTTGATGAATCAACTCGCTTATGTCGATTGGCAACAACACTGAATGCGCCAGAGATAGATTCAGCTGAGTCTGTTTTTAACTCCAGCCCTGGCTCTGTATGCTTGATGGCCTCTAACTGCAGCTCATGCAGCGTCTGTCCATCCAATTTGTATCCTGGGGGGAGCAAGTGACCGTAGCTGACAATAAACTCTTTCCCTTCTAGTGCAAGCAAAGCTGCTGCTGGGTCTGCAGCGTCTAGCTTTTCGAGCAGTGCTTTGACATCGCCATCATCAAAACGACTGTCGTCGTTGCTGCTGTCTTCATGGTCCAGTGCGTCCACTCTGCCTTGCAAAGTGTCGATAGCCTCGACGACATCAGCTACAGTATCTGCGCTGTCAAACCTGCCAACAAGAACATTGAGGTTATAGAGAGCGTCCGTTAATGTATCTGCATCACAACGGGCCAGTACGGCTGAAATCTGCTCAGCTGCGTCCTTGCGCATTTTCTTAGCAGCATAATCACCGTCTTCATACTCGTTGTCATCTTCGTCGTCATCCCCCATGAAATCGTCATTCATAGAAGAAGGTTTTTTGCCTTTATGCTTTTTCTTGCCCATGTCTTTCTTGTATTCAGCCATGTCTGAACGCTCAGCATTCAAGGCTTCATACATGGCCGAATCAACATGAAATGGCTTCCCGTTGATGTCAATTTGGAATGTTTCAGGCATTGCTGGTTTTGCAATGTCGCTGATCGCCACAGTCGCGGCGGTATTGGTGCCCATAGAATCGCTCCTGGGAGAGTCAACAACATCCGAGCTAGGCTCGAATTCTTCAAAATACGCAACCGCTATATCTGTTGTGTCATCGGTGCGTTCAAAACTTTGTATTAGTGCGCCTTTCGCACGAGGCTTGGCCACAATAGCCAGATGATCCGCCTCAAATGGCGCGCACTGTTCAGCATCGTAGCGTTCACCCTTGTAAGTGCCAGCATTTTGGGAAATATTGCAAAGATATCCAAGGCTGACCCCTTGCTTCTCTCCAGACTCAATGGCATTGATAGCGTCTTCTCGCTCAACCTCCATCTCCACCTGGATTCGTCCGTCCTTATATACCTTCACTTTGGGGCTAGTCTTGCCTACGCTGTATTGTTTGGTTTTACTGTCGTCCTTACGGAGTAGAGAGGGAGGGTGCTCAAGAGTGACGGGAAGGTCCGCTAGCTGGCCTGCGATGGGGAATCCCGACTGGTCAGGAGAGCGAAGAAAGTCGGCTGTCACTAACTCACGTCGAGGACCGTTGCTATCAAAGTAGGTTAGAATGCCGGGTGTACGGGCGATCGCGGTTACCTTGAGAGTGCCACTATCTAGCCGCTCAAATTGTTCAATATTTGCAATTGCTTCGATTAGCCGTACAGCCACAGTTCCTGAGAGATTGTTACTGCCGTTAGCCTAGCCATGGAAGCCCCTATACATCAATTAATGTCGGGTATTCCGACATCTGATAATTCAATCGATCAGAGAATGGGTAAAAAAATTGAGCAATTGAGGAAAAGAGTAAGGCTCACCCAGGGGGAATTAGGTAGGGCGGTTCATCTGAGTCGGCCTCAGGTGAGTGCAGTGGAATCAGGGAATCGTGGGCTGTATGCAAGAGAACTTGTGCTTTGGTCCAAGGTTTTGCGTTGTTCGATCAATGATTTTTTTGTTTAACCCCGAGAACTTTTCCAGCCATTCTTTAGTTCGCCAGTACTGATAAACGATTCCATGTCAGCAAATGCTCGCTCAGCATCTTCTATACTAAGAATACTGGGGTCTTTCTCTATGGCAAGTTGCGCTACGTAGGCTGCGATTCGATCATTCTCAGGAATGTTCAGTTCTTTAAGTGAGTAAAGAACTCTGTCAATCCTATCCAGGCTTAAATTATGCCAAGCCCATAAGCTTGTATCTGGCCCAAATGAGGTTAAGAGACTAGCCAGCTGGTCGTCAGCTGCATTGCCAGACGTTGGGAAAGGAAGATGCTGCGCGGTGACGGGTTCACCTGGTTTTGCTTCAAGTCGTTTTAGCTTGGGTTCGAATTTGTGATACTCAGCTATCAGGCTTTGTCCAGATCTTGAGCGAAAAAATAACTCTTCAAATGCGATTAGATCTTTCCTGAGTAGGTCAATAGAGATCTCTAGCCCTGCCTCCGAGGGGATGATCGCCAAAACCTTACCCACCAATTGAGAGTAAGGCTGCTCAAGCATTGCCCTGGTATCGTGCCCATGGGTCAGCCATTTAACCTCAAGCTCTCTCAGTAGAACGTCAAGGATTTCTATTTGACAGGCTGAGGCTTTACCCAGCCAGCAATATTGATCAGCAATAGTGATTAACAATCGTTAGTTAGCGCATATGAGCGATAGGTATAGTCGCCATTAACAAAGAATTCAAATGTTTGGCTGTCTCCACCAAACGGAATAGACCCCGATGGATCAACTTGCACTTTTGGGAACACCCATTCAGTTACGGTTAAATCAAGGTTGATCACCTTAACTCGTGCGGACAATTCACCGTAGCCAACAGCACCAGTTTCAGCGAAATCAACACCTGTGTAAGGGATCAGTAAGTTGATATCGGCGTTCTGAAGGTCATCGGAGAACGTTAGCGCCCCATCTGCACCAATGGCAATAGTGGTTGTGTCAGTGGGGGCTGCTGTAGCTGCGATGGTGACAGCCTCACTTAGTCCGTATTCATTCTTGCCAAATGCAGAAACGCCAACTGTTGTGCTAACATCCCCCCCAGCTAGTCCATTACCAAACACTCCAGCAGAGTTTGCAGGCAATGAGTTCCCAACAGCAGGGAGCCGAAATTTCACTTTGTAATACTCTGTGTTTCCCCCGGTAACAACACCCATTGTTCGGTCAAGCTTCAACGAATTCATTAAGGGGGTGATAATGCCGTACTCTAGCTGTAGTTTTGGCTTCTCTTCTGACTTAAAGATGGCTGCTCGAACTTGCTCACCTCGGCAGTTGGATTCTGACAATTCTGCAATATTGATGCCGGTATCCAATGTCCCAGTTGCTGCGATTGGGGTCATCAGAATGTTGCCGGTTGAATTCTGTTTAATTGCAACCGTGGCCACCGACTTACGGGCCTTATCGGTTAAAGATTTTACAAGAGCCATGTGCGTAAAGACGGGTCAGGACGCCTCTACGCTAGGCTAGCCATGCTGTAAATATCAATAAATGTCGGGGATTCCGACATTACGCAGGCTTGGTATTTTTCTTTGGGGCCGTGGGTACGACAGTCCCAATAAATGGTCTAGGCGCTGTTACGTCTGGGCTTAGGCCAGAAATGTCCACGTTATCAGCGGTTGTATATTCTTGGGGGATAGAGGGGATGTACAACTTGTTGATAATCCTGAACGCCTGCCCGACTGGCTGCTGTTCGATGATTTGGCGAGCGACCAGGTGTCCGCTGACAACAAAGTCAATGCAAGGCATCCCATTTTGGATGGAGTACTCTTCTTGAATATCAATCGTAACTTCAGTCGATGTTGATGCGGTAGTAGTTAGCTTCATGGGTCCTGAATCGTCAAGAATACCAGTAGGTTAAGTCAAACTGGACAAAAATCACCATATACCATTTGTGGTTGGAGGTGTTTTGCTTGGCAAAAGTGCTGCCCGAAACTTGGTCTATCTCGCTTACATGAACAACGCATTCAGCAGCCTTATGTAGGAGCTTGCACAGTTCTTCTAAGTATGCTCCTGCTTCCAATGTGGCATTGATATTGCTAGTCATCTCGAACACTCTGCCTAACGCCACAGTTCGCGTCATCATGGCTTGATTACTAGTGTTGTCAGACTTAAAGTCACGCAGCCTGAACCCAGTAGATTGGCTAGTGCTGGCGCTATCAAAATTCCATGGTCTTACTTGCAGCCGACGGTAAATCCCCACAATCTCAGGGGCATTGTCCAGGTAAGTAATTAAGCCGTTGTCACTTGTTAGAATCTCGGCAATAGTGGCCATGTTGGTTCTCGCGCTAGCTGCTTAAATATTACTGCAGCCGACTACTTATACTCTCTTCACGCCACTGCGAAGCTCTCGTAAAGCCTACTGAGTCTTGCTTTAATCCCTGTATAAAGTAAGACTGAGTCAAGGTAGGTCTATGAAATTGCGTCATCGAGGAAGTGGGCGGTAGTCCCGAACGAGTCTTGCTTCCACTGAAGTATAGCTATACTGTCCTTATGAGATATCAAGCTATGCTCAAATCTTTTTTGCCTGTTGCTTTAGTCCTTGGTGTTGGCACCCCTGCGATCGCTGACCCTTTCTGTTACATGATCACAGACCAGGGAGAGCTGATTAACCTGGAAAGCATATGCAGTTCCAGCGAACCACAGCCAACTATCGCAGCAAGTAGCGGCAAGCCACCAGCCAGGGAAGAAGATCCACCCTCAACCCAGCCTATTGCATCATTCCAGGTCGTCCGCATCGCCCAGGATGGAAAAGCAGTTGGGCGAGTTACATTCGCTAGAGCAGCAGAGGAAGGCGCTACAGTCAACGCCTACGTAGTGCATCAGGACGGCAGTAGGTGGGACGTTGGCACGGTCAGGCGCGAGCGTGGTCAGCGCAGAGTTGAGATAGAGTTTATGCTGCCTGCGGGGACCAATACTAGCGAGGTTGAGGGCGGGGTTTAGAACCAGATCTTCTTAAGCAACGAAAATATAGCAAGTTCAACGACGTCGGCGTAGCCCTCATCGTCAAAAAAGCTAGGATATTGTGATTCTCCAGACTCAAACTTTCTAGTCAATAACGTCTCTTGGTAGCTTGCATACGCCTGGTCGCTACCAATGGCTAGACTTTTGCCGTCTATCACTGGCTCAACTAAATCGGCTACCATCCTGCCTGTATCCAGAGCATAGCCAGGGTCACTTCCTACGCCTGCTCTACTCTGCCCTGAGGGCTTCAGTCTGCCGCTATAGTTGGCGCTGTACTCTGTGGTGCGACTGATGGCATCGTAACGCACAGCTGAGGCGTCGCTAATATCAGGTAAGGCATCCTGCAAAGCCTGAGTGATCCAAGCGTCGGTGGCGATGGTGCGGAGGTCTGAGATGGTGGGATTAAGGTTGGTGATCATGATACGTATGGAGCTTCAAAGCCTAGGGTGTTGTCCTCGTTCACATCAGCCTTAAAAACCAATTTTACTCGGTCTCCAGCGTCTGCGTTGCTGTACTGGGGCTGCCCAAAGGTTCGATATAACCTCCAGCCATTCCCGTCATTGATTTGCCATAGCTGATCAGGGCCGATCTTCGTTTGCCAGTTGGAACCCAGGCATTTTTTTAGAGTTTGCTGAGGGATTGACGACTCCCATGTGTCTAGCAATTCCGTATCTTCTAGCTGGAACCTAATATCAGTGCTCCCTACTTGCCCTAGGTGACTGAGCAGTGGCGATGGCCTAACCTCTTGTCCCTGGACTGTTCTCAGTCGAGTATTGCGCAGCCCAGCAGACTGGCAGAGGCTGTCGAAGTAGGGGCCGGTTAGATACTGGAAGTTCATGCAGCGTCCCCCTTAGGCCATAACACTTTACGAGACCAATAATTAGGACTCCATGGGTCATCTTTGGTCAGGTTTCCATCCTTATCTCGGATGCCTGCGGATCGGTTCAGGTAATTTGCTTTGGCTTCAGGGCTGTAATTATGGCGATAGTCTTTATCTCCAAATGCGATGAGCATCACCCGATCACCTTTTTTGGCAAGCACCTGACGCTTTTTGCCTTTTTGAGTAGCAGGAACGTCCTTATCAATCGTCCACCACTGGCCACGGTATTTTACTTTGCCATTGCGGCGAGGGAGGGTTGAGATAAGAGTGCCTTGTGCATCACTGCGTTTTTTCTTGGCCTTAGCTTTCCGTTTTGGCTGTGGCTTCTTAGGCTCGGAGCTGAGTCTGGAAATAGACTTCAGCTGACGCCTTAGGTCATTCAAGTTAGCCATTTGCTCATCACTCCCACCCCTGTCTGGATGGATCTGTCGAGCAAGATTTTTGTAGAAGCTATCGACAGACTCAGTTGAGCTAATATCTTCGTCTTTAACTCCAAAGTCTTTTATGTCTGCAATTTCAAATAACCCATTCTTTAGCCAAAGCCCAGGGTCGGCTTTCCCTTTCAGCGCACTTCTGACTTCAGCGGCGATAGATTCACCTTCTTTCCTTTTCGCTGAAATATCTTCTAGCGACACCATTGGCCTGTTTTTGTGCGCAAGAAGTCGCTTTTTAATTTCTGGAGTCAATACGTCGGTCGGCTGAGCGATCTTCTTTGGCTGAGCATTTTTCTTGCTTGTACGCTTCCCCCTAACTTCTTTTACCCGTTTTGCAGTGCCTTTTTTTGCTCGTTTACAGCCTTTCCCCTCGGGCTTTTTCATCCCCACCCAGCCCCTCTGGGCATTACAAGGTGTCCCGGCTTTCTTCGCATCAACCTTAGCTAGTGCGTCGACCGCTGCGTCCCATTCACGAGAGTCGATACTAAAGTAGCTGCCATTAGGCCCACGGAATAGAGTTGATTCGCCCTGTTTTTTGCTTAACCGAACTGGTGTGTTAGCCCGCTTAGGTTGCGGGGCTTTAGTGCGCTTGAACATCTCGCGGGATAGGTTAGCGGCCTTTTTACGGATACTGCTTAACCCCTGGTCGCGACCCCAGCGAGACTCTAGTTTTTCTGCTTCCATGGCTAACTCACGGGCTTGACGGGCTCGCTCGTCGGGGTCTTCGATAGCGCGAACCGCTTTAATCTTTTGGTTGAATTCGTTGGTTAGGTTTTTGCGTTCCCCCGCAGCAGCTTTCTTTTTGGCAGCTTCGATTATTTCTGCAGGAGGTTCTTTTATCTTCAGCGTGGCTCCACCCTGGCCCATCCGCTTAGCTGCGTTCTTCTGGGAGCTGCCGTACTTTTGGTTGTACTTTTCTGTGGCCAACCGGTATGCCGCTTTAAGAGGCATCGGTTTTTCGCCAAAAATCTCTACCTTGGTGACTTTCCCGTTTTTATTGGTGTCGTAACCTTCTAGTTCTGAGATAAAGAAATCGTCAGCGTTTCGATACCACTTACTGCGGTCATCAGGGTTATTTCTTATCCGTTCATGCTGAGCATTTTTACCCTCTGCCACCCAGTCCCCAAATGATTGAGGCGCGTTCGGGTCCAATGATTCCCCGCCTTCCTCTGACTTGGGTATTTTTTTGTAGGCCGATTCAAATGCCAGGTCTTTCCCTCTCGGTGCCTTTTTCTTCTGGCTGCGTACTGGCTGAGGCTTATCGGCTGGGAATAGGCTTAGCTGCCCCCTGCGTTCTGCTTTCTCGGCAGCAGTGATGGTACGAGCTTTCGGAGGTTCGGGGTTCTTACCCCTGCGTTTACGCTCGATACGACGCACTCTGGCAGCCGTCCCAGGCTTAGCTCTTCGGCAACCTGGCTTAGTCCCTACCCACCCCCGTTGGTTATTGCAGGGCGTGCCGGTTTTGGCGTCTAGCTTCAGCATCGCCTCCAACGCATCCTTCCTAGCTTTTTGGCATGGTTCGCACTCACAGTCATCGTTACAGCCTTTCTTTCGTCGTCGGGGTTTAGCGTCAGATTTAGTCAGCATGGGCACTCGATACTCTTCTAGCTCAGCCAATGAGATTTCACGCATCCCACCAAAAAACTCTTTAGGCATGGCCTGCCCATAAATCATGCGTGCTTCAGCTGCATCATTAACACCGATAATCATCTTCTCCTCATCAAATGCGCCATCGATTACCTGATCCACCACGAACACCAATGGACTAGCCAGGTTGGTCCCCACGTACACATCAACAGCCATACCATCAGCTCCACGGGTACGACGAAAGTGACCATAAGCAGCAGGTAAAACACGGCCATGACGCTTCTCAAAAGGCAGGTACTGTAGACCAATTTCAAAGCCTTGCCATTTCAAAATACGCTTGACAGGAGTAGCGTCATCAGTGCGAGGCTTTTTTCTGTATTTTTCGTCTTCATCCTCAGCTTTGTAAGCGAATTCGTCGATGTCATCATCAGTTAGGTGAGGCGCTAACTTGATGTATTTTCTATATAATTCGATACTTTTTTTTATGTCTTTAAGCTCTTGCTGAACTCCTTCTGTGTCAGTCTCCATGGCACTTTCTGCTACGTCTGGGCCCTCCTTGATCCAACGCTCTATGTCTTTCATCCCCTGAAAATCATCATCAAGTTGCTTGTAGATATGCTTTGACATTCCTTCGTTAGTGTCCCGAATCCATTCACGGGCGGCAGTCTCGTCCCAATGACTATCAATAAAGTCGACGATTGCCTTTTTCCGGGTTGCTTCGTCCCGTAGATTGGGGCCTTTTTTGCGAGCCTTCGATCTCACGCAGCTTCCTAACGTGCCACTCCAGCTTCCCTTGCAAGGGCGGCTGTCAGTTCTTCGTTTTGGGGCGAGTGCTGTGGTTGTCATGAGTCTTTGGGTTGTTCGTCGTCAAAAAAATCATCATCTGGCCCAGGCTTTTCTGACTCGTCTCCAGTCGGCTCCTGTTCCAATCTTGCCTCAGCTTCCAATGCTGCCTTGTACTCTTCGGTTAGCGTGATTGTATCCTGGTACTCTTGCCCGCCGTAATGACTCAAAATTGCGTTGGAAACAAAACGTTTATCAATAGCGCCTAGCGTTTGGATAATTGTTGCCCTATCTTTTTCTAAAGCTGCCTGCTGCTGGGCTGTTGGCTCAAATAACTTATTCCACTTCCACCCAACATTGTCTAAAATCTCGCCCTTAGTTGGCCCCTCTTGTTGAGCCATGACAACGCCCAGGACGCCAATAAACTCAGGGTCTAGGCTAATCATGTTGGGGCTGATTTTAGCCTCTTGCTCCTGGGAAACCGTATCATTCCATAGGGTATGCTCTTCTTGAGACTCGCCAGACGCCCCTAATCCAGCGCTGAACTCTCCAAACAATACAGCCGGGGGATATGGGGTATTGATTAACAGATACGTTTTGATTGTCTGCAGCAGTCCGTCATAACCGCCTACCTGTCGAGTGACGTGCTCAATTGCTTCTTGGTCCATATCAGCCACGTAAGACCGAAAAGCAGACCGTGTTTTGGCATTCATCGCAGCGCTGTTAGCCACCATCGACTTAGCGTTACTAGTGGCCCCATCGCAATCAGCTTGGAGCATTTCAGCCAAGCCTTTGATCTTGTGGACGATCACATCGAAGTCCTGGATCATTCTCCCAGCCCCTTTGATGCCGCCGTAATACTCCAGGAATGCCTCAACAACGAGGTCTAAAATACTGCGGTCGGTGCCGGGGAGGCTATATCGATTACCAATAAACTCGTCATCTTCTTCGATGCCCGTGAACCAGAAAACACGAGACCGATGAATAATAATGCCCGACATACTGAAAACATCACCCTGGGTATTTAATCCTTGGGCGAACACCTGGTAGTGGCTATAGCTGGGGCCATCATTATGGAAAAAATAAGGCACCACTTGCCATTTGCTGGCTACACGAAGGGACCTAATCTTTTTGAGATTATTTAAGTCCAACGGTTCATACAAAGGTCTCCCGTCATCAGCATCCAGGATGACAGCTCCATTGCCGGTCTTAAAGGCTAGCCCCAACGCCATACGAATGGCAGATCGAAACCCTCCTCCACTGCGCCGTCGTCTTGAGTCAATGACAGGGATATTGATCAGTGCTTTATTTATGCTCTCTATGTCATCCTGAGAACCCCCATCTAATGTCACCGCTCCCCACTTTCGGCAGCAGGCATTAGGCAGGGTATAAACAATGCGATGCATCAGCCCGATTGAAGCGAGGGCCGATTGTTGATATCGGTTCAGAGTTCGTATATTTTGCCAAGATATATCCCACGACTGGCTAGGGTCATACTTCGATACTCCTATCCCAGTCGCTTGATTGACAAGGCTATCTTCTCTATATATGGGCTCTGGGTAATAGGTGTCCATTTGGACGATGACGCTCAGGATTTATGCCTATTCTAAGCGGTTTTGTGGTATGTGCAATAGGGAATGAGTAACTGCCCCTGACTGACTAGTAAGATTCCCCACCAACTCAGCTGTTTCACCAGTCAGTTTTTCATAGCGTCTCAGAATCACCTCGCAGTACTCAGGTGATAACTCCATGCCATAAACAGTGCGATTGCCTGGCATTTGTTGGGCGGCAATGAGGCTAGGGGCTGAACCTAGAAATGGGTCAAAAATTACATCGTCAGACTTGCCGTATTTTCCAAAAACCCATTCAGGGAGGGCTATAGGCTTTTGCGTGGGGTGAACTCTGCGCTCTCCTTTCTCCGACGCTTTCATTAAGCCATTCCACATGTGCCTGAAGATCCTTACAGCTGTGTCTGAGTTTGTCCAGGCTAGTTCGGCATCAGCAAAGTTGCCAGTGTTTTCTTTGTCCCAAACGATCCAGCAATTTGAGTTAGGAAGAGACTGAGCATAGTAGTTGCCTCCCCACCAAACATGAAAAGCTTTTGAAAAAAGTGATAAAGCCACGCTTGAAGAATCTATAGCAGTTTCTATGGTGTCGTCCCCAATAATAGGGGCGTATTTGGTGGCGGGGACGATATTCCCGCCACCAACAGAGCCAAACGGCTTGGATCCTCCCACGGATTCGTTGGCGGAGACTATACTTATCCCATAAGGCGGATCCGCCCACACCACCCTCACTTCATCAATTCTATCCCCTAGTAGGCTTCTAACATTCCCTTCATCCGTACTATCACCACAGGCAATCCTATGCCTGCCGCACGCCCATATCTGACCAAGCGATACACGACTCTCTATTTCACCGCCAGCAGCTTTATCAAGGTTGTCTGCCAGGGCATCCTCATCGTCTTCTAGATCGGGTTCTTCATTGCCAATCATCTCTATCAGCAAATCCAAATCATCCCCATCCACTGTTACGGGCAACGAATCAGCCTGGGCTAATCGCTCAAGCAATTCTAAATACTCAGCAGGATTGTATAGCCCAGAGATATCCAGCGCAGTGAAATCCCCGCCCGTCATAGTGAGGCTATTGTGGTCCAGGCTGTATGCCAATCCTTCGGCTTCGGTGGCACTGTTGCCGCCGATAATGCACGGTACAGCCCAGTCTCCTGATTCGGTGATTTTGATATAGGCTGGTGGCCCCTCACCTTGTTGACGCAGGCGCAGCAGCGCTTCTAGCCTGCCGTTCCCCTCGACAACTCCACCTTTGCCATTGTTCAATGCAGCGTCTATAGCTAGTGGATCGCGAAAACCATAACGCTTAATTGAGGTGCAAATAGCACCAATATCATGCCGCTTTGCATTACCTTCCAGAAACTTCTCTGAGAGTTCAGAAAGAAGCAGATAGTTTATGGATAACTGAAGGAGGTCGGCTGCTGCTGTGGTGACCATGGCGGCGATTTGCTAGGATTCTAGACATATCGTACTGTACTTTTCTTATACTTTCCGTGGGTAAACGCGTTGACTGGGAACATTGGCGAGGCCTTTATGTAGCCGGGGATGACTCGGTTACTTTTCAGTCTTTATCTGAGCTGGATGGCGCGCCAGCATTCTCTACAATTAGGAACAAAGCGTGCCCCCCCAAAAACAGCAATGAGCCGAGCTGGGCCGACTTAAGGAAGCAGTACAGAAAAGAATTAGCTAAAGAGTCTGTTGGGGGAGATAGAGTAAGTTTAAGCGTCGAAGATGCGATTGCTCGGACGGACAAGATAATTGACACCGCCGAGATGCTTACTCAACACAATGCGATCGCTAAAGCATTGATCGGGATAGGCGCTGCGGGCATTAAGGAGTTTCAGCGAAATAATTTTTCTAAGGCAAAACAGATGAAGCCCCGAGAGCTTTTAGAATTCGCTAAGTTTGGCATAGAAATGCAGCGCATTATCGAAGGCATGGCCACCAGCAAAACAGAAATAGATTTCAAGGGCATGTCTGACGCGGAATTAAACGCAATTATTGATGGCGACACTTAGAGAGCGGGCGCTAGCGGAACGGGAGCGGAGGCGGAGAGCCCGCCAGAACAACTATAACTCGCTGCCCCTTGACCTCCAGCCCCGACCAGGTGAATCGCCTCACAGTTTTTTGCAACGTCGTTTGCCAGGGGTACTTGTCCCTACTGGTACACGACATTTGGCGGTATGGGATTGGCTAGATCGAATGCAGCCAGATACCCCTATTGAGTCAAGGATTGAAATCTGGGCTCGTGGCGGAGCTAAGTCAACAATTGCAGAGCAGGGTTGCGCGTATCTTGCTTGCAGTCTAAAGCGTCGCTTTGTTTTGTATGTCTGTGGCACCCAGGATCAGGCTAATTTGCACGTGCAGGCAGTTGCGGCGTTGTTGGAGCAGATGGGCGTTCCTCGTGCGCTGAATAAGTATCAAGCTAGCATTTCATGGACTGCTGACCGCCTACAGACAGCCAATGGGTTTGGAGTGCTTGGTGTTGGTCTAAACAGCCGGATTCGTGGTGCTCGAATGGAACAGTTTAGGCCAGACTTAATCATCTTGGACGATGTCGATGGCGAGCACGATACGCGCAAAGGGACTCAGAAAAAACTAGACACTATCTCGAAAGCTATTCTTGCAGCTGGGGCGACCTATGCTACTGGGTTATTTGTGCAAAATAAAATCCACAAAGATAGCGCGATCGCTCAAGTCGCAGATGGTAGAGCAGGTTTTCTGCTAGGCGCTTCGGTCGTTGAAGAACCAGCAGTGAATGGATTAGAAGTAGAGCATCACTTTGACGAAAAATTACAGAAAAACCAGTATCGCATCATCAAGGGAGAGGCTACTTGGCCTCAGGGGCAAAGCATTGAAGTTGCCGAGAAGCAGATTAATGATTGGGGTCTAAGTGCATTCTTGCAAGAATCCCAACACGAAGATAAACCTGACGGAGGTTTATGGAGCATGGAAAACGATATTGAGCCATACCGAAAGGCTGTTCCTCCGTCTCATTTTGTTCGCATTGTTGTAGGCGTTGATCCCCCTGGCAGCATCAATACTGAAGCTGGCATTGTAGCTGTGGGTAAAACCGCCAATGGCCATTATTATGTCTTGGCTGATGACTCACTACTTGGCAAGCCCAACCAGTGGGCAGGCGCAGCAATCGGACGATACCAATCTTTGCAGGCAGACACCATCGCAGGTGAGCGTAACTATGGGGGGGATATGGTAGAAAATACTGTCAAAAACATAAACCCTCAAGTAGGGTACAAAGACGTTCAGGCTACACGGGGGAAACAAGTTAGGGCTGAACCTGTTCAACAACTGTATGAGTCAGGCCGTGTCCATCATGTCGGGCACTTCCCAGACCTAGAAAAAGAGCTTTGCAAATGGAACCCTGGGGATAAATCGCCTAACCGATTAGATGCGTTGGTATGGGCTATTACCGAATTAATGGGCTTCACAACAGCTGGCCTTATTGGCATCCAACAGTCGTCAATAGCTGATCGTTTTGAAGAACTCGGAGTATCCTGATGCCACGATTAAGCTATGAAATTTCCTGGCACTGCAGCCTTTACGCTTCTTATGCAGGGTGGGCCACAGCGCTGTTCATGCAGTCCCGAAAGTTTCCCGCTCAGGCCTACCAGTATCAAGTCATTGGGATTAACAGCTCAGATATCTTGCTGCCCAACGAGCTATCTAATGCCGTGTTTGATCTGTGGTGGAGTAACTTCACTGACCCAGAGATGCGAAAAGGTGGACTATACCCAGTAGAACGACTGTATTGCAATACTCTGCATTACAAAGATGGTATCCGTCGCCAGTTCAACCAGGCAAAAGTGAAAGGCTATCAAGGACACCCTAAGCCATTGGTTGGCGAGTGGCAGTTTTACCAGATTCGTCATTGGAGTCATGTCACTGGGCTTTCTGGGGACTTACTAGAGAGCGCTTTGCTGAACCTGAGCGCTGCGATAAATAATGGTCAGCTGAAAGTAGATGCTGAGATCGCCCAGCAATTACGAGAAGAGATGCGAGGCGGCTACGATTGGGAAGTGGGGGTTAAGTCTATGCCTGTAACTTTGGCGGCATTTGTACAGGCATTTAGCCAGATGCCTTTAACAGTAAAGGCGACGGCAGCACAGGCGTATTTGAAGGGGAGTTGGGCGTGAAAGTTGAGGTTAGGGGCCACTTAAACCCTTAGAGGGAGATAGTCATGTATCAAGGAGTGGGATTATGGATCTGGGCAAGCAAGAATTGAGCGCTGAATATACAACAATCCATACGGATTACAAGGAGTGTAGGCTTGGGTCCATTCTTTATAAGCCAGGGGTGGACTCTCAGGCAAAAAAGATGAGCTTTGAGATCGCGAGAGCCGATCAGGAGTGTGGGCCTAGTAAAAAAGGGCTAATAGAATTGCCTGAAGTCCTATTCCTTCGTCTCACTGAAACAAATACAAAGGTGGAGGATTTAAGGCTTAGTCGGTCGGACATAAAGACTTCTGACCTGTGGATTCGAGTACTGTAAGGAAGGTTGGACTTGAAACTCATTACTTATGGCTGCGGCCCAGCTTTTGTCCTGCAAAAGTTCAACCCTGTCAAAAACCATCCCCATCACTTTAAGCCCATTGGTGGTTTATGGGCATCACCCGTCGATTCGGATATGTCTTGGAAAAGTTGGTGTGAGCACGAGGGCGAAATTCATCGATTAAGTTCGTTTTTTGAGTTCGAATTCTTTGGGAAGCTTTTGACAATCGACGGCTATGAAGATTTGATTCATACACAATGGAGAGGAACACCCCAAAAGATCGACGGGATAGACTTTGAGTGGGCCTTAGCTCAAGGATTTGACGGCATATATCTAACAGGCCCAGGTCAAATAGCTACCCGCACCCTCCTGTATGGCTGGGATTGCGAGTGTGTGTTTGTGATGAATCCGATACTCATCAAGCACTCCTCTGCAAAGCCCTTCTAAACGCCTCCCAAAAGTAATAGCTCAGCACGTCATTAGGCTATCCCTCAACCTCGTCCCATTCATAGCGTCGATTGTCGGCACCCTCTGCATAGTCGGTGAATAGACTTAGTAGCCCTCTTTCATTGATTACAGTCAACGCATCAGGACCCATACGTTGACACCAATCTACGCATTGCTCAAACCGAAGCTGCAGTTCTTCGTTGTACCACTCCTGATCGATTGTGCGGCTTTGACCACGATCTTGAGCCGCACAATCCCTAAGCAGCTGTAAAGGCAACCTACCGCTGCTGTAAGGCCCTCCAAAGGCTGTATCTAGGGTCATGGTCCCATCTTTACCTTCAACCACTAAACTGCCGTCAGGGGCCGTTCCAGCTAGCTCATAGTCCAAGTAGTCAAAAGCTAGCTCATACTGCATGATGCGTGTTGCCATCCAGCGGGGGAGTTTGTAAAGCTTCCCATAGGGCAGCTGCAGCCATCCGTGCTTGTCGTACTGAAGCTTAGTCCTATGCGCTCCACGTTTGTTCAGTCTTTTCGAACGTTGCGGAACCTTTTCAATCTCCGGTAGGGTGATTGCTTTTTGGCCAGAAGAATCATTGGGGTGAGTGGCGTAGTCGGTCGGTGATGCTACTTGATCGCTTTGGGCCAGTGGTGGATCTTGATCACTCTGGTCAGACAAACCGAAAAAGGAAGAATCAGTGACAGTGCATTCCTCAGGAATCACTTTAGGCGGAGACAGCTTGCCTGTCTCTTTATAAAGTAGCGGAGCTACTGTATAAAGCTGCGTAGCAGCTGACTTGTGTTCTTTGCTTGTAGTCTCTGTTAATGGAAGTGACGATTTCTGCCACTTCGATCTGCCACTTTCTGCCACATCGATTTGACGATTTCTGCCACTTCCAGTGTTTCCAATGGTTTCAGCCCTGTTTTTGCTCTTTTTGTCCTTAATGGCGGACTCCAGCGCCTCCCACTTAACTCTGATGTGGAGCATGGGCGTCCCGTTAAATTTCCAGACGTTGGTTTCTATTAGCCCTCTTTGCTCAATGTTCTCAATTGCGGTCCTAGCTCTTCTTGGCTTAATCCTGCATTCATCAACCCAGTCTTTGTAGGCTTTAGCCAGCCAAAGGTGGCCATGCTTTTTGATCTTTAGTCGGGGTTGACCAGTTTCTAGGTTGTTGCCATGCCAAAACATGATTTGGCTGAAAATTACCCCGTCATTTAGGTTCCCATCGTTGATATCGATGTAAATGCGTTTGACGTTAATGCAGTCACGGGCGGACTCTTCACTCTGAAGCCAACCCTGCATAAAATCTGTTATACTCATGATGAAAATTCGAAACTCCAGTAAGCACCGCAACGGCTCCAAAACGTAGGCGGTGCTTATATTTTAGCAATTCTACTAACCCTTTAGCTGCTGATAAAGCCTATCCACCAAAGTCGTATTCCGACTATCGGACGTTTGGGTTTTAACGGCCACCTGGATCGCCTTTTCCTCGCCCACCATAATCACCAGCTTTTTGCCACGGGTGACGGCGGTGTAATACAGGTTCCGCTTGAGCATCATATAATGCTGCATCGTTGCTGGGATAACTACCACAGGGAACTCAGAGCCCTGGGATTTGTGGACACTGATTGAGTAAGCCAGCATCACATCAGACATCTCACCACTGGCATACACTACAGCTTTACCGTCGGGTGACTCCGAACAGGGATACCGAATAGTAAACTCCTTGTCTTCGGTGTTGATGCCCTCGATGACACCTATGTCGCCGTTGAATACGCCTTTGTCATAGTCGTTACTGGTTTGTATCACTCGGTCATTTAATCGCCATCCAGATAGCTCCTGGACAGGCTTGGGGTTCCATATGTCCTGCACCATTTGATTGAGTGCAATATTGCCCACATCACCACGATGTTGCGGGCTAAGTAGCTGGATGTCGCTGTTGGGGATGCCCATTGTTGGCAAGCATTCTCTAAGCAACCATTGAATAGCTACTGGTATTTTTGCTTGATCACATGCCACCCACAGTGCGTCAGTCACAATCTCAGTGTTACGCGATACCCGTTGGAAGCAGGGGAAACGACCTGCATTGATGTCATGAGACACCTGAATAATCCGGCTGTCGCCAGATTGTCGAAATACCTGGGTTAACTCTTTGACTGGCAGCAGCCCACTCTCTATCGCATCTTTTAGGACATTGCCCGCTCCAATACAAGGCAGCTGGTTAGGGTCACCAATCATCAACACTGAAGCGTGGGCAGGAATTGCCCTGAACAATGAGTTCATTAACTCCAGATTGGGCATAGAGGCTTCATCGATCAGGATGGCATCGCACTCAATTGGGTTCTCACCGTCCTTCTCAAACCCATGGCCAGTCCAACCAAGTAACCGGTGGATAGTCGATGCACTTACCCCAGTCGCTTCTTTGATCCGCTGAGCAGCTTTGCCGGTCGGTGCACAGCTGACAATTTTTTTACCCTGACTATCCCAATATTCAATGATGGCTTTTGCCACACTGGACTTACCCACACCAGCACCACCTGTGATGATTGACAGCTGACTTTGGGCGACCATCTGAACTGCTTTACGCTGGTCACTCCCTAATGGGAAAGCATTGGTTAGGTCGTATTTGTCCAACCACAGATTAAGTCCTTGGTCGTGTGGCAGCGCGCCACACTGAGCAACAATAGCATCAGCTAATTCGTGCTCAGCCTTCCAATATTTGTCAAGGTAAACTCGATCCCTTTCTTGGATAATGGTCTGCATTTTTTTGCATACTGCGGCCACATCACTGGACTGGATAGCCACCCCTGGCAACTTCAGTAATGCTGCAGCTTTGGTCAGTAACTCGTCAGTGGGGAGATAGCAATGCCCATTAAAGCTAGCGGCTTCTTTCAAGACATACTTAATCCCAGCGGCTAGCCGAGTTTTGCTAACAGCACCAATACCCAGGCCAAGAGCTACCTCATCAGCTCGCTTAAACCCAAACCCACGAACGCGATCGCATAGTTTATAGGGGTCTTTTTTAATCTCGCCAACAGCTGCATCCCCAAACTCTTTCCAGATTCTTGACGCATAACCAGCGCTCACGCCTAACTCCTGAAGAAACTCGATAATAGTTCTCAGTTCCCTGGAGTTTTGGTAAGACTTAATCATCTTTGGCAGTGTCTTAGGCCCAACTCCTCTCACTTCGATCAATCGATCAGGATTGTTGTCTAGCAAGTCAAAAACAGCATCTCCAAATTTCTCGTAAATTCGTCTAGCTAAACTTTCCTTAACGCCCTTGAGAGTAGACAGGTAGGCGATGACGCCTTCTTTTGAAGATGGTTGGGGGAACTTATATCGGTCGAACTTGAATTGTCTCCCATACTTTGGATGCTCTATCCAGTCACCCTTTAACTCAACATCAACACCCTGCTGAACGTCAGGCATAGTGCCAACAATGGTGATGGTGTCGAATTCGTCATGTGGGTCAAAAGCGAGAATTACATACCCTGTATCCTCGGCCTTGAATCGGACAGAACGCACCTGGCCAGTTAGTAAGTCAGTCATGATCTCCGAATTCCTCAATAATTGCTTGCATCATTACCTCAATGGGTTTAGCAGCAGTCGAATAACCCTCTAGTCGAGCAGCTAAGTTCAGCATTCTTTCACCCATAGACTCAACGGGGGCTTCCCTGAATTCGTCCATAGAACAACCTAGCCAGTCACACAAGCGCTCGTAAGTCTCCAAGGTGACGGACCCACCAGAGAGCAGGCGGCTAAGTGTCGATTCGCTAACCCTTATCGCAAGAGATAGATTCTTGGCCGTTTTATCGCCTGCTTTATTCCGCACGGCTTGACGGAGTTTCTCGTAATTCATAATTGCATTGTAGCAATTAATTGCAGAAGCGCAATTATCAGCCAACAGCAAACCTAGGCCGAGATATGGCACGACGTTGTGCTATATTCATAAGTAGCATTCCTATTGATTATCAAAAGCACCGAGCACATGGGCCGCTAACCCGCTCGGTGCTTTTATTTTAGCCTATTTACTGATGGGCGCTAGATGCTCACTGAGTAGGTCATTAACCAACTGGCTCAGGCTAATACCCTTGTCGGTTGCCGCTGCTTTGGCCTGAGCTTTCAGATCGGGATCCAGGGTGAGAAGGGTTTTCTCTCTTGGATTATCTCCAATGGACTTACGGCCAGCGTTTCTGGGGTTTCGCATTGGCGCGTTTTCGGGGTTGTAGTAACTGACAGGGATAGCCTCCATTTCGTCATCCATGGCTTTGCCAGACCATGCGTAGTAGATCTCTCCGAGCCTGTACACTTCTGCGTTTTCGTCGCCTACGTTTAACCGCAGAATGTCAGCAAATTTATATGGACTTCCTAGAGATTCGGCTACAACAACCTCCGAGGGACTAAAGGTGAACTCCTCGTCTATTTTGGCGTTCTCCCAGATTGAGCGATGGAAGTCGCCAGCGCTTACGTTGTTCCTTATTGAAACATTGGAGACGAGCACCGTAGTGAATCCGGGGGGTAAACTGCTTTTCATGGCTTGGCTGCTCAACTACATTACTAGTAATTCTATATATAGAATTAATTGCCTATATATTATATTGAAACTTGAATAAAGGTTTTGTGAAATGACCACCATCCGCCTCCCCGACTCCCCAGGCCCACGACGCAACAGTAGACCTAGGCCACGGCATGGCACTGTGAAGCCTCCCCCATGGTCAATGCCTGGTTATCTGTTCGTAGAGAAGCCTGAGGGAGGGTGTTGGTGGGTTAGGGAAGACATTTGTGAGAGAGAAGAGCCGTCAAGTTTTTAGGCTCGGCGGTTTTTGAGGTTTTCATGATAAAAGATTCCCTGGCTTGGTTTATACGGTCGACTAGGCGCATCCACCTAGTTCAACCAAGCAGGCTTGAACGCTAAGGATTCTCCAAACCTTTCCTTGGTGAAGTACTTTGCATCCTTGGTTTGTTTTTATTGGTCGTAACTCCATCCATTCTTTGGTGTTGAGAGATCGCGGCATTCCCACAGGGTAAACTCATACCCTGCGTATCGCGCACCCAGTTGGTTGGCACTGAAATTAAGATGCCAGCAACTAGGAAAGCCGTGTTCGTCTACTGGATTGTTAAAAGTGCTATCTCCTGAAAATTTTACCCGTCTGTCAGAGTAGTTGGCTGGGTCGTCTAGGCTTGCCTTTCGCAAGGTGATTATTTGCCCTTGGCGCAAGATACTAGGGTGTAGTTGGTTCATTGTTCATTTGTTCCATAACTATATGTGGTTGCCCAGCGGTCGCGATCGCTCGCTCAGGAATCTCAGGGTCGACCACAATGGGTATGCTCTCGAATGATTGCAGCTCGATATCTTTGATAGTGTAATTAACCGAGCTGGCCACCTCCAACCTGAGAGCTGAATAAGTCCAATATCCTAAGATAAGCTGCTTAGGATATTCATGCTGGGTAGATGCGTATGCTTGGATTGCCTTTGTAATTTCGGGTGGGATTGCCATCAGTAGTTACAGCTTAAAAACTTTTCTTTCCCTGTAGTCGTCGTGTAGACCAGCTTAAAGAAACTGCCTGTGTCAACAAACTCATCAATAACGCTACCAGGGATTTGTTTTACTTCTTCCATCTGATCTTCAGTTAAATCAATGCCACCGATGGAAATGACTGAACCGCCATTAACGTACAAAATGAGTGTTTGCTCGACAATAACCGCATCTATGATCATGACTCCTGTGCTTTTATCTTCCATGACTGAATCCATTGATGTAAATTTCTTCAATTAATGGGAATGCCAGTAGACCGTCCCTAACAACAGCTTGCATGGCAGTATTTAGCCATGCCTCTTGGTCGATTGACTCATGCTTTTGCTCGTCCCCCAATGCTGTGAGTAATCCAGTGAACTGATAAGCAAGACCTTCAGGCATTTCAATCTGAAATTCTGCGGCCAGAGCCTTCACGTTCTCAACAGCCTCACTAGATGGGAACTTGAAAGAATAAGTTATTTCCATTTTTCTCCTTAATGTTTTTCTTTCTTTTCTTGACTAGCTGCGATCTCCCATTTCAGTCATTTATTCCCGTCAGCATCTTTAACACCCAGCGCCTGATCAATCCCATGCATATGAGTTTTTAGAAAATCAAGCAAAGCATCCATAGCAGTGGGACAGCAATCAGACTCCTGTTCGAAACAGTGATACGTCCATGACCATCCAACCTCATGGCTAGGTTGTCGGATGTCTAAACCGGGAATAGCTTGAGAAATTCGTTTCACTAGCCACTCGTTTTGATTAGCTAGTAATTCTTCTCTGTAAATCTCTTTTAACATTGTCAGCTCTTCTTCTTGAGTAATCACTTAAACCGCCTCCAAATATTCTTTTTCTTGACTAGCTGCGATCGCGAACCTTGCAATTTACGTCAATCCACGATTGGGCCAATGCGGCTAAAAACCTCGACCCACTGCATGGCTCAAAGTATCTAGGCTTAGTCCGTAAGTATTGCTGGATAGGTTCCCAGCTTTTTATGAACCTTCTTTTATCGCCATTACACAAATAAAACGTTGACTGACAAAGATTACGCCACTCAGATGAGCAATAAATTGTATGATGCCCAGTTATTGCTTCCAAAGCAATAACTGGCGCAGCGCCAAATGCCGCCTTTGCTTCTGCGGGCTGGGCCTCTACCTCTTTGGATATAAGAAAAAGAGGATCATAAAAGCGTGAATCACTAAAATCTATCTTGCTAATCACAACATATTTTCTCCTGAAAAATTTTCTCTTTTTTCTTGATTAGTTGCGTCCAGGGCAACTAATCAATACCCTGAAACCCCTGCTGTAGTTGCGTTCTGGGAGCAACTATTTATTTTTGGACTGTTTTTGGACTAGCTCTAACAAAGATTCGGATATTTGTATTATTTCCTTGACCGGCTTGTCCTTGTAGTCGCCTTTTTCCCAGCGGCAAACGGATGACTTATTGCCGCCAGTAATAGATGTTAGCTCATCTTGAGTTAAATTTAGATTTTCCCTAGCCTCTTTTAGTATGCCAGGGATTTTGTCTAGCGTAGCGATGAGCATCTTCAGTGATTCCATGGGAAATAGTTGCGACCGGTTGACAACTAAAATATAGTTCGCTACATTGGGATTGTCAACCAGGAGAAAGATTATGCTATTCGCAATCACGCTTTATGAGAGCAATGAAGTTTTGAGTCTAGTAAGAGCGGCGTCTCACCATGAGGCTTACGAGGCGTATCGAGCCAATAATTTTGGTAATGGATGCGTCGGGTATGACGTTGATGTTATCGGTGCAGACTATACAGTCGAGTTTTAATTACTAGGGGCAATTGCCCCGCTCTAATGTCGCCACGCTGAAGCTGCGCTGAAGCTGCGTGCTAGTCCCAAGCCTAGTCAAGACAGAGGGGAGTTTTCTGAGGGTAAATCAATGGATAATCTCTTCATCATTGGCTACCTTTTGCTTCTCTTCACAGCGAATGTAGCCTTAATGTGAGCCTTCAAATCGCCCTAGGCATGGCGTCAAACTGCCTGTGATGTTGATAACGGAGAATGAAATGAATAGAAACAATGTGACCAGGGATGAATACTTGGCCCTTGCTGGTCAGGTTATCAATGGATTGCATTCATGTACTGGGTTTCTCAATGAGCCTGAGGATATGGCCGAATCCGTTCTAAAACGGACTGATGCGTTGGTTCAAAAGCTCAATGAGCGGTTTGCTCAAGAAGATTTTGAGCCAAGTAGTGGCTATTATCGGCTTTAAGACCCCATGAATAACTCACCTGAATTGCAAGGCCGCATCACCCGTGCAGCTGCCACTTACTTTAAGCGTCGGCCTTGGCAGATTGACACCATCCATAGCGATGGTGAATGGTACGTCTACTACGCTCATGTGGCGCAGTGGCCAGCGAGAGAGACTGTGTTAATCAAGCACAGAGTAGTCGAGAGTGATGGTGAATTCTCAGTTGATGGTTTTGCGTTTGAACTCAATGATGACTAGCCATGGAAACATACAAAGCCAACGCAACAGGCGACTACAAAGAAGTATTTATTCGTGGAGTAAATAGGCAGCCAGCTGGGACATCTAGATTAACCCCTAATTGGCTACCATAGAGCCATACTGACTTATCGCTCCTATGGTCGCTCAACGCAAGCTGCAGTTAATCATTGAGATTGTCACAAAGCAGCAAAAGAAAATTGCCGAATTAATCTCACAGCTCGAATCGCTAAACAAGGCGGCCAAAGACAGCGGGCAGATTGGCGGGGACACGAGACAGATAGACCAGTTGCTTGGGAAAATCCAAGAACTTGAGTCAGAGCTGGCCAGTTTATCGGGGCAAGCGAAAAAGTTTAATAGCGAAACAGCTAAGGGAGGGAGGCCAACAGCTCAGGCTATCACTGCGATCGCCACTTCATTCTTGGCTGTCCAGTCTGCGCTACAAGGTGCTTTTTCGTTAGCCCAAACCTTCTACTCAAAGACCATTGGCTTGAGTGAACAGCTTAACCAACAGCTGCTTAAAAATGCTGCCAATATTGCAGCGACTAGCCGAGTAGAAATTGGCGGCAACCTGGTTGAAGGCGTTGAGGCAATTAAAGCACTCCAGCCAGAACTAAGGACGGCACTACAAGAACTAGAAAAACGCACCGAAAACATCGCAGGCGTTACCGATCAACAAACCGTGACAGCATTTGATGCCGTGATCGGTAAGGTGGGGATGCTCAATGGCCAAACCCAGCAATTTAGTAACACGATTGAAGCGTCTACCGAGTTAGCAGCCAGCCTAACGGCTGCACTGTCGGCCAACAATCTGAGCGATACAACGCAAATTTATCAAGAGATTGGCGATTTAATCACGGGCGACATTACGGCTGATTCCCAGTTAGCCCGAGCGTTGGCAATTGACCGTGAAACGATCCAGCGATGGCAGCAGCAAGGCGTTCTGGTTGATGAGTTGATCAACCGGCTAAGCGGGTTTGAAGATGCGGCCAATTTAGCATCTAACTCAATCAGCAATGTATCCAGCAACTTTATTTCCCTGACAGAGCGTATTGCCAGGGAGTCCACAGCAGACCTATTGGACCCAATAGCCAATGGCCTGCTTGAAATCTTTAACCTGGTCAGCGAGAACGAAGGGGCTATTGTTGCTGAAATACAGGTCGCATTAGAGGCAATTAGCGACATTGCCGAGGAAATTGGAAAGATATTGTCTCCATTGGCTGATTTGGGTGACGAAGCAGAATACGTGTTGGCCCTTCTTTTGGATGGGTTTCAAGCGATAGGGCGACTGCTTGAGATATTTGGCCCTCAGATTCAATCAGTTCTGGCTGGGGCGGTCGATAAGGTTGAATTACTTGTCGATACAGTCCAAGCACTTGGGACAGCGTTTAATTTCGTTTTTGGGGGGCTGCAAAACGTTGATGATGCATTGGCAGCTTACGGCAATGCTACAGAGGTAGCTGCGGCGGGCTCGCAAAAGCTGATTGATTCGATTGAAAATGCTGGAGACAAATCTGAGTCCGCTCGAAGACAGCTCAGGACTTTGGCTGAGGACCAGATTGCAGCAAATGAAGCGCAGATCGAGTCACTTAGGGAGCTGAGCCCTGTCACTGAAAAGCAGCGTGCAGCGATACGTTCTCAGATTGAAGCCCTTGAAGGATGGAACGATAAGTTAGACGAATCCACAGACAGTCTTCAGGACGTAGGAAACGATCTTAAAGTATTGGCTAGAGAACTCCCTGACGTAGCTGATACCTTCGAAGAAGTCGCTACTCGCACTGACAGCGCACTGAAGAATCTAGCCGACGGTTCTAATGGCACCCTTGAAAAAGTTTCTCAGAACATCAAAACGCTTCAAGAGGGCATCAATCAGTTATTCGATGCTGGGGAATTGTCTGGGGAAGATGCAATTTCCAGGCTTAATAAAGCGATTGAAGCACCTGGCTTAGAGCTGGGCCAAAAATTAGCCTTAGCGAATGAAGTACGAAAAATTCAAAAGCAGGTTAGCGACGAGAAGTTAGCCAGCATCGAAACGGAATTATCGGCGGTTGAAGCTGGTCTTTCAGAGGAAGAGAAAGGAACCGCTGATGCCATTGGGCGCGCATCGGCATTAAGGCAACAGGCGCTAGAACAGCGGATCACCCAAACTAGAGAGGCGATCGCTACAGAAAAAGAACTGCTTGCCCAGGATGCAGGCTCTCAAAGAACTCTAAATGAACTCCTCAATCAAGAAAAGCAATTAACGGCTGAACGAGAAGCGTTGAACCGTGACTCGTCCCGACAGATCCGTGAAGCTCAAGTTGCGGAACGCAAAGCAGCTATTGATAGTGAAATTTCATTAGTTCAAGCCCAGATTGACCAAGAGGAACAGGCCACAGCTGAACAAATTACACGATTGAATCAGCTTAGACAGCAGTCTCTACAGGAGCAGATCACAGCACAGAGATCGTTGGTTGAGGAGTTAACCAGTAGCAATGCATCCGATGCCGCTATCGCTCAGGCTAAAGCTCAAGCTCAGACGCTTCAGGCTGAATTAAAAACATTAGCGGTCCAAGGGCAACGCGAGATTGAGCAAGCTCGCATCGCTGAGATAGATCGAGCCCAAGACGACATTCGAGATATTGCCCTCAATGCCCGTCGCACAATTTTTCAGGAAGAGCAGCTACTGCTGGCAGAACGTGCTAAAAACGCTGAAATCACAGAACAACAGATCCAAGCCCGTATCGGTCAGCTCAGGTCTGACGCTGAACGGGACAGGATAGCACAAGAAATTCAATTACAAGAGCAACGGGTTGAAGTATACGAAGAAGGCTCCCGTCGCCGTCGACAGGCCGAAATCGCATTATCTGAATTACGAATTCAGCTTTCTGAGGCCAATGCAGCAGAAGAAGAAGCCGCCCGTGCTTCAGCAGTAGCCGCTATCGATACCCAGATAGAAGACGAGCAGCGACTTCAGGGCTTGCAACAGGAACGACTAAGGCTAAGGGAGGAGGCTGAGAGTCGGGTTATCGCCTCGCTCAACCAACAAAAGGACTTATTTGAGTCCCAGCTGGGGCTTATCCGTGAGCGCAATAGCTTAGCTCAGTCATTGGCTGGCGCTGATACAGCTGACGCTGAACGGGCATTAGAGATACGTCAAGAGCTGAATAATAATGAAAACCTAAGCGCAGAACGCAGGAAGCAGTTAGAGCAAGAGTTGGAGAATTTGGGCTTTAGGCGCAGTGCCCAAGAGTCAGACATTGCCAATGAGATTATTCAGCGAAAGAAGGAAGAAATTGAACTCCGTGCGCAAGCACTAGCGGCTGAACAGGCAGCTGCCCGTGCCCAACTACAATTCCAGAATCAGCTTAGAACCCTAGAAGCCCAACGAGAAACGCAGCGAGAACAAAGCAGACTAAGAGAGCTACAATTCCAACGGACACTTCTAGAGCTAGAGGCTGACAAGGCCGAAGCTGCAGGGAATGCCCGTGGGGCCGAAATTGCTCGCGAGGGCGTCAGTCGAACAGATGAGGCAATTTCAGCACAGCGTCAAGCGATAGGACAATCACGCAATCGTGAAGCCGTTGTGCAGCAATTGAACAACGATGCCAGTCAGGCGTTAGCTGCCCAACAAGCCCGAGAATCCTTTGAGTTTGCCCGTGGCGTTGCTGCCGAAGCCCAACAACTGGCTACAGAATTGGGCGATGTCAATGAAGGAGTGAGGCAAAGAGCCCAAACGTTTGCCAATCAACAGGATGATATCTCTGATGCAGCCAGGATAGAAGCAGAGCAAACATTAATTGGTCTCAGGGATGCTCGCGTTCAGTCTGCCGCCAAAGAACTCAGTTCTGCACAGGCATTGGCCCAAACAAATATAGAATTGATTGGCTCCGCACAGGAGCAGTTAGCCCTTGAGACTCAACTCGCTAACGAAGCAGAACGACGGCTGGCTGCTTATCAGTCGCTGTCTGACGCTATTGGTAATTCAGCCCAGGCTCAAACTGAGGAGATCCCTAGCCTAGATACTGGCGGT
>CBDHHL010000035.1:0-82254 GCA_965263355.1 Leptolyngbyaceae cyanobacterium
ACTGCTGCAAGCCCAGCTATAGCTGAAACCCGGCAAGGGCTGCCAAGTGATGACGTGCTCTGCAGTGCACGGTCTTGTCCTAGGGCTGGATTCTGGCCTACAGACGACGATCAGGCGCCCGAACCCTGCGAAGAGTGTGCATTGGGGGGAGCAGGTCGATAGTCAATTCCTGCCACTACCCTTGGATACTGCCCTCAGGTAATGCCACAGACGGGCACACTCCTGGCCACAGTCAAGCGGCTGGCTATGTATGCGTATGGTGGCGGGGTGGGTCATTTATTGCAATTCAAACCCAATCCATTTACGTCTTCGAAGCTTTCGCCGCTAAAAACAACAGGGATGTCGTTTATCTCTACAGCAAACCTTGGCTGTCGTTGACGATTAAGCCATATGTCACTAACGGCAGCCTGAGCAGCTTGGCCTTTGTCGTCAGCAATGGTTAGGATATCACCTCTTTTGATAGTCATTCTTACTCCAATGGATAGCTTTTGTTTTCTTCAAATAGAAGCCCCTGCATAACAATCTCTGCATCGCTTAGCGGTTCTTTTTGCCCGTACGGGTCTACTGCTGGTGTTCCGCAATGGCTACAAATAGGACCACCTTTCACACGCCATGTAGTAAATTCCTCTATACGGCATTCAGGATTTTCACATTTTGTCCATCGGCTCATATTCAATTAACCCCAAACACAACAAAACTCCGCTCAGCCTATTTGGCCAAACAGAGTGCAATCTTCTATTTCATTTGGTAGAATTGTAGTGACATTTCGCAAGTTTTGGTTGCGTTCTCGTCATTTAGTCATTCGTAAGTAGCGTTACGTCTGACTTCCAAAATTATAGCAAATTAAACAGCCGCTGGAGCTATGCCCTGGCGGTTTTGTTTTGGTCATTCTTTGACTCAGCTTTTCGCTCTTTGCCTGCGCTTTCTTTGGGCTGCTGTCATCGGTTTGTCGCCTATGGTGGGCCTGCCCGTAGGATTGCCCGTAAATGAGCGGGGCTTGTCTGCAGGGTGCTCGGGATTGCGGCATCGCCAGCGCTGAGCACCCGACTTGGTTGATCCGTTTTTGTGCAGAGTAGCACCGCAATGGGGGCATAGGGCATGGGGGGTGGGTTGCTGGGTGGTCATAAGCCTAGGGTTTTTTGCGGCAATCTGCATATTGAAAACTATAAGAGCCTACGGCTAAATTAATGCCTAGTTTTTGAGCGTCAGAAGCGTTTATACTCCAGCCACCACGGTCTACCGTACAAGCTACTCCCCGTCTCTCGAAAAACTGTTCAACAAAATCATTGTTGTATCCGCCGACGATTAAACGATCAGAATAGACATCAACAACAAAAATCATTGCCGACTTTGGCCTACCATCACACTTGAATGCTTTGAACTCTTTTTGAAGGGACTTTAGGGTGCTAGTCATCTGTTTCCTGGGGCGCTTGCTACTCTCTTAATATGCCACACCTTTTGTGACATGTCAATGATTTTTTAATTGGTTGGGTCGCCTGCAATCCCGCCGATTACGATCATGATGTTGCTCCAAGTGCTACAGGTCTATGGTAGCCAACTTATCTTTTCTTTCAACCACGCCCGCACACTGGCCTTATGCTGCGGATAGGCTCGACTGATGCACAATGCCCGCTGCTTAGGCTCACAGTATGGGTTAAGGCAAGGGCAGATGTGCTGCCCCCATTGTTCGTATTCAGCGTCAGATAGTTTGGTCATTCGGCCAACTCCTGCATGGAGGCTTCCTCAGTCAGTCGCTCGATCGCGCGATTCGCGGCTTCTTTGTTTGACGCACGGTTGCCAAGCTTCCTAAGCGTTTGCTGCAGCTTCGTTCCCTGAATGATGGGGAATTGCTCAGATAGGTGCTTTCTGCATTCAACATTGTCACCTTTGGCCAGCGCTTCAAGTCGGCAACTATACTGCCGCAGTTGCATCGCAAAGATGGTAAATGAGCTGTTTTAGGTCGTCTTCGTTCATTTTACTTCTAACTGAAGTCCCGACAGTCCTTCTCGATACTTTGCGTTAGGAATAGGTTGCGACGTCCACATAACAACGTCGGCATCCTTTGAATAAACCCAGCCAGCATGCGGACAGTCGATCTCTTGTTCATCATCCAGGAGCCGCGTACTGGTTAGCAAAATATTTGTATCTTCTTTGTGGTGACTGGCGTAAAGCCCTCTAAAAGACTGGTTCACACATCCTTTTTCGTACCAAGAACCCTCAGGGCCATTTTGCTTGATGGTGAAAATACAGGGGAATGATTGATCATCAGGTAATTTTTTCATTATTCAACTGTCCTCATATACAGCAAAACTATCTTTGCATACCTCTGAGATAATTCTATTCTCTCTCCTAGTCAAGAATCCCGTGTTCCTGGTTTCCTCCAGTGTCGTCAACTCACTAAGCACATCCCCAGGCAGCAGACATTCGCCAATCAAGACATTGGTTTCAGTGACCTGGGCCTCTACGTCAGTCCCAATCAGTTCGCTTAAACAAGACGCAAACGCCCAGATGAGCCCCCTCTGGGTTGAGCTGGCGCTGATTGTTAGGCAGCTGTTGCCTTGACGCAACACGATCTCTAGCTCGGTTGAGAACTGAGTCGATTCAATGCTTAATTCGTGCAGTATGTGGGGCATGGGTTATTCTCCCACTAACTTTTGACGCTCACCTTTAGCACCCTGAAAATTCTGATCCAGGACACTCAATATCTCTCTTGGTAATTTCTTGGTGACGTGAGCAGCGGGTTCATCAATCCACTGGTTCTCACCAATACCCAAAGACTTAATCCACTCTCGACACTGCTTATTAGCTTTGGTGCCTCTGCCGAATCCATAACGCTTAGACAACTCAGTGATGGTTATCCCGTCAAATTTCTCAGAACGGCCATAGGCATCCACGATTACTGTGACCGGCTTCTCTACTTCAATAACCGCATCATGCTTACCAAAGGTGATAGCAGGCAACGCAGGGTTGATGTTGGCCAGCATTTGAGAAGCTGAGGCTAAACGCTCCCTAGCCTGAAGCAGAGCTAGCTCTATCTTCATTTTTTCTAGCTCAGCATTTTGAGCAGGAATGATAGTCTCTGCTTCTCTCGTCTTGGCTGCGAAATAGGCTTGAGCTGCAGCGATCTCAGGCTTGCGTGGATCACCATTCATCGCAGTCAGGTAGGCACCGTAACGAGTCAGCCTGAAGTCATCTATTTTTCTTACCGCTCCTTTGCCTGTAGCTATCATTTTCGAGGAGCCTCGAAAATGATCAAACGCTTCATTGCCAGAGTTTTCACAGGCCAACGTTGCTTTTTCAATCACCTTGCCAAAACGGTCCCATTTTGGGTATCCCAAAGGAGCGGCTAGCTCTCTAGCACTCCAATACTCAACGCCGTGACTGTCTACTTGCCGCAGCTGATCGAATAAGGCGTTTGTTTTTGCTATATCACTCATCAAATTTCACCCCGAACGAAACATCTAACGCCTTCTCAATGGCCTGCAAGTTTTCAATCGACAACGTCCCCTTAAGAGTCTCTTTCTCAAGGTCATACCAATAGGTCCTACTAACGCCTACTTCGCCGCACAAAGCTTGCCTATGCGCGGGCGGGTTGGCATGAAAGCCGGGGTGACACTGCTTATTCAGAGGTGGCAATAGCTTTTTGATTAGCGCTCGCTCTAAGTGCTTTCTATTTTTGCTCGTTAACTCTTGAGCGCACATCCACTTGATAGCTGATGCCTTCCATTTCTTGAAGTGCAAATTATGAGAATGACTCAGAAAACGGAAAAACAGACTCTGGGTTTCACCAACGTACAAAATCCCTTCGCAACTATCGAGCACAAAATAAATCGCTGAAACTCTGGGTAATTGACGCTTTTGCTCAAAGGAGATCGAGTTAATCATCAACGACCTCCCGCACGATACTTTCGAACCCAAGGCTTTTAATCATCTTCTTCTATCCTCAGCAGGTCTAGTATCGTTACCTCTTGTCCAGACCAGATAGAGGCCAGTCGGGCCAATTTCACTTGGTTCGAGAAATGCCCCCTGTCCAGTCGTCCATCTAACGCCAATCTCAAAGTATTACGGCCCACTTCGTTAGGACCACCCAAAAGACTTGTGTACACGGAATTAACCGATACGGGCTCACCTGCTTCATCTTTGGGCCAGTATTTCGAAATATCTAAGTAAACTTTCACGGCGTCAGGCATAGACAGAACATCCATAGATTGTCCTCCAAATACTTGACTTTTTGGAATATTAACGCATTGATTTACTGAAAGTCAACACTTCAACCTATTGACATGTTGAAAGTCAACGTGCATAATAGTAACCAAGCAAGCAAACAACACCGGAGCCCACGACAATGACTTTCCTCCAACTTCAAGCCACCGCCCAGGACGCAAGCCGTAAGTACCGCAACTATCGCGGCAAGAATGCCAAAACTCTGGCCAAGCGTAAGGCCGCATACGAAGCTGCTCAAGCTGCTCTGGATGCATATCAGTATGAAATGGGCGAACGTTGCCTGCAGCGTCTGGAGCGTAAGTTGAGCACCGTCAAGGAGTTGAAGGCAGAGGCTAAGCGTCGTGGGTTCCGTGGTTATAGCCGCTTACGCAAGGCTCAGCTGATTAAATTGTTAGCTGCTTAGTCTCAAGGCTCTGAGCAAGCTTCCAATACTGCTCGCGTAATTAAACAACACCGGAGCTACCCAATGACCAACCTAAGTCAACTACAGAAGTCTCTAGACAACACAATTTTCGATTACCAGCAAGGCAAGCCAGTCACCACCAAGCGCCTGCACCTACTATCCAGCGCTCGCTTGCAGGTAACGCTGGATAGCGGCGTACCTGAGCAATATCAACAGCTGCTAACCGACCGGATGCAGCAGATTCAGTCCTACGCATTCAATCAGCAACACTAAATTCCAATAACAAAGCCCTGGGGAGCTACCAACTACACCAGGGCTTGCAGCTCAAACCAATAGCAATTCGAACTAATGAAAACTCTAGCAAAAACTGAACTTCAATTCCGTCAAACATCAGATTCCCAGTACGTCATTTATCGTGGCACTGAGAATGTCGGCACTATCGCCTTCAACATTACGGCCATGCGTTGGGAGTATAACCCTTATGGTCAAGCAGTCGTAGCGGTTGGCAGCTTGGACCACTGCAAGGCAGAAGCTAATCGCGATTTGTCTCCTAAGCCAGAAGTCGCTACCGCCACCGTCACCCACATTGCAGACGACGCTAAGCCTGCCTACGTCCACCGGCGCACATCATGGCGTGTGTCTGGCAGCCACAACGAGGTCACTGTCACTGTGCAGGTAGATGACGAAGTGTATGAGGTGCTAGCCCCTGTCAGCTTTGCCCGCAACCTGGTTAAAGGCTCTGTAGTGGAGCTATTCCCAGATAAATACACAGGCCGTCCATGTATCCGCTGGACTCGTAAGCCTGTCCGTCGTCAAGTCGCTGCAGCATAGGGAGGGCTTAGCAATGATCACATTCACTCAAAACCAAAGCTTTGGCCAACTCTACGCCGACTGCCAAACCACCGGCCAAAGCTACCGCATCCCGAAAGCCAGCGTAGAACCTTTCCTGGCTGATTTGAGGACCACGCTGGATGAGTTACTAGCTACTCCGCAGCAGCGTACCCCTGAGATGCACGCAGCACTAGCCTTCTACAACGGCTAATCACATCCATAGCCGATCACCCCACTTCGGTGGTCGGCCTGTAAACCCTAAGGAATTCAAATCAATGGCATTAAGTAAAGAACAGGCTGCTGAGGTGGCCGCACGGACTGGCCTGTCTGAATGGCAGATCCGACGAATAGCAGAGTTTGCGCAAGTACCCACACAGAAGGAGAAGCAAAAGAATGGTTAATTTAACTCAGTTTTCAGTACGCCTCACTACCTTATGTATCCTGTGGTGTGTCGTTAAGTTTGCCCAGTACTTACTTAAGTGCTGTGACCGCACCCAAGACGCCGACTCTACTGGCTGGGCCGAAATCCGGCTGCAGTGCGATATCCGGCAAATGGTCGAAGATGCTGCCAGGAAAGCTTGGGACCAGGAACGCGGTTGGGCTTGATAGGGTAAACAAATAAGCTTCGGTGACGGGGGCTCTGCGGGGTCCTCGTTTTTTATTGGAGATCACCTTGAATTTCCTCTGAAACACATCCATAATAACTCATAGCTAATGACTAACTCACTATGACTTTATCAGTCTACACTCTTGCCAAACAGCGTAGGATAAGGCATTCAAGTATTGACGCCTTTATGAGCCAAGCTGTGACCCCCAAAGAATATTGCGATGAATGGGTACCGAAGTTTCATGATATCCAACCTGGCGAGTCAGGATATAGGGACTTGTGCGTCAAAGAATTAGCCAGGATAACCGGATATAGCAAGGGCTCTATACAGAATTGGGGCAAGGATTTTGGGAGAGCGCCCAACCTGGTACAAAGGGTTTGCGCCATGGCATCAATACTGAACCGAGCATCAACCGATTGGTCAGACTTGATTGACAGCCAATAATCAAAATACATCAATTAGTCATAGTTAATGACAAAACCCCTTGACCTTAAGTTGAGGGGTTTTCTATTGTAAGGACAAGGCGGACATGCCTAGGTCTGTCCTAGGTCGCCAACCGGACACAGGTAGGTCACCGAATCGCTGAAAGTCTCTAAGGGGAAGGGTTTACGTCAAATGAATGTCCAGGTCTTAAATGATGGGTTTACAGCTGCAGAACTCCGGCTTTGTATTAAGTCAGAAACTGGTCGTTCTGTTGCAGCTAGAACAATCCGACGTTGGAGGCAAGCATTAGACATCCGCCCATGCGATTCGGGAACTTACAGTCATAAGCAGCTTGACGCGCTCGTCAGCTTGGCGAGCTGGTTGAGTTCTGGACGAAAGATCAATCATTTTATTACTGTTCATTTTGATTTACTTAGGGAGCTATAGCCATGAAGACAACACAAGACCTAAAAGCAGCTAAGAACACATCAGGCAAGGGCTTCGCCGAAACGCCTCAAGCCCCTGCAGTAAATAACCAGGGGCCTATTGAAAATGGTGGCTTGATGGCAGCTAACGGACTGCGCAATGTCGCAGCGCAGCAATGCTCAGAGCTAGGTTTAGTCGCTCAACAGTTAGATGGCCAGTTAGACCAATTGGCTGAACCTGTTGCTAATTATTTTGCAGATGTAATCAGCGGTAAAGCGCTGATTACTAAAGTGCTTCAGCGAATGAACGAAAAAGCACAGCCCCAAAGCCTCAACATGGAACTTCTCGCGATAGAAGCCCCCGAGATGCCAACTGTGCATTCTATTAATGCTGCTGACTTTTTTAGTACGCCAAAGCCCATCGCTCTACCTGGCAAATGATGTGACAGTTATCTGTGTGTGAGGTTTACACACCCCTCAAAAACATGATGTGAGGCCTCACCCACGCGCGTCACACACGCACACACGAACGCTAAAAACACCTGAAACCATTGAATTATAAAGCGTGGGCCTTTGTGAGCCGTTTATTGTGCCAGTTCACGTTCTCACGTTATTCTCACGCCATGAAACCACCCGCTTTATTGCTAGCCCTTTTTCTAGTTGGCAGCCCTGGTTACGGGCTGTATCACAATTCAGTGAAACGCCAATCTGATCAACGACATGCTGAGACTCTGGACTCTGGCGAGTTATTTGTAGATAGTGCCACTGCGATGATGCGGGCAAGGTTTTGCCAGTTTGTTTATGAGTCGGGCCAGTCTGAGCCTATGCCCAGCTTGATAGGTGTTGAAGGCATGGTGTTGTCAGAGGGAGATTCTGGGCCTCAATTTGTGTGTGCTCCAGATGGGACGACTGTAAAACAACGTGGTGGCGAGTTTGCGGAATATGCAGCAGTAGCAGAGAAAGATTTAGCTAAATTTCATCGGCTTTTAATCGTTAGGGGCATGGCCACCGAAAAATACTTGAAAGGATTTCAAATTTATGACAGCCAATAATTATTATCGCCAATACGACGACGAAGAAAGTCCAAAGCCTAAAAAGAAAAAGTCTAAACGTGTCTCGCCAAATCTTCTGCCGGCTTATTTTTTTTGGGCTGTCCTGCTTCTGACAAGCTTAGGACTCAATATCTACAACGTATATAGCCGCTTTGCCCCCGAGTCTCGCGAGCGGTTCGCAGCATCAGGTATCTTTGAGTATTTATTCTCACTGCCACTTTTTGGCTTAGTCGCTTTTGTATTCTGGTGTGCTTCAGCCTACGCAACGTATGTAGTTGTTAGCGAGATGCTGAAGGGCAAGCACTGGACTAACCCGGTTTATTGGCTGCTAACAGGCATCGGCGCATTATGCGTTTTGACAGGGCTAGAGGGCCTTTTAATTAATTTCCCTGTAGTACTAGCAGCGTCTGCAGTTGGCATGATGCAATACTTGGAAATCCTATTCTGGAACGCTAATAAGCGGTCCAAGGTTTTCTGGACTGTCATTTGCATTACTTACGTGGTAGAGATCGGCTTGCAATACGAAATGCTTCCTTTCCACCACGATTACCCGTCTACAGTGGCCTTTGTCCAAGGTCTGATGAGCATGGATTTTGATTGGACAGGATTTAGAATCTTTCAATTGTTTTTGGCAGTGATCGGAGTCTTCGGAGTGGAAGCAGGCGATCGCATGATCAAGTTAGTAAAGAGTCACGGATAATGTCTTCTCTACAGGAAACAACAACATCAGCTCTCGCTAGATTGGATGACTTCAGCGTTGACGATCTTGATTTTATTGGTCAGCGTTGGCCCCATGTCAGTTCTGGCCATAAAGTCATCCTTTACGGAGTTCTTGCAGCCGCTAGCATCCCTGCACAGGGGGCATGGGCAAGTATTTCGTTAATTATTGTTCCTGTAGCTGCTTCAGTGGCATCGGCTGCTATGGGTCTAGCAATGCTGCTTAAGCCTGATGAAAGCAACGTGCCAATTAATGTTGATGCTACTGAAGTTGTCAGCACAAAAACCATTGAAGCCACTGCGGACCCGGTTTATGAACCAAACCCATTCAGCGGTCCGCTACCAGCCCATGAGACAGTAGCGTCATCGAATACTGATGGAATTGACTTAGAACGGGTTCAAGCTGTGTTAGAACAACGCGCAGCTGAGGAAGCGGGCATTCCTGTGAATGAGTATCGAGCGACCAGAATGATTGATGACATTGATCAGGTGATTGACGCTGCCCCTATCGAAATCGTTAAAGCTGGCAAGCAGCCCATGGATATCGCCAAATATATGGCTATGAATCCTAAGCCAACATTAATTAGTGCTGTGCCGAGAACAGGAAAAGGTGTTGTGATCGCTCAGGCTTGGCGAGAATTTAAGTTGCAAAATCCGAATAGCATTGTTTGGGTGATTCAACCTAAACCCCATCCTAAAGAAACTGGTTATTGGGATGGGGTTGATTTTTTCTGGGGGGAAATGATCGAAGATGCTTTGGGCGATGCAAATGAGATTGACCGCATTTCAAAAAAGTTGACACAGATTATCAAGGATTGGCGCAAAGCACCTCAACAAAAAAAGCTTCTTATTATTGACGAGGGGGTTAAACTTCAATCTGTCTTAAAGAAATGGTTCTATGACTTTCTGGTGCCAACAGTTCAAGTGGAGGCATCTAGTGGCGAAACTGACAATAGATTTCTATGGCTAGTCAGTCAGTCCCCTTTAGTTAAAGACATTGGCATCAGTACCGGCAATCGTTCATCCCTTCAGTTTCTGCACTTACAAAAGCCTGGTGAAGATGAAAACCTATCTATGGTAATGGGCAGCTATAAATCTATCCCTGGGCCTGAAGATGGTCTATATGAACTGTCAGGCTCGCCTAAGCAAGCCATTTTTTATCATACGGGCATCGGTGAATGGTATCCAATGCCCGCCTACCCGGTATATCAATCTACGCGAGAGTTGGTAACAGCTGGTGACATTCCGCAACATAAACCTGAGCCTACTTATCCCCTGAAGTCAGTCTGGGATTTTAAGCAGCCAGCTTGGGAGTTTGAAGATGAAGCTGTTAACAGCACGCCAGAACTAGACGCTCAAATTGAAAGCTTTCGTAAGTTTGCCAATGAACCACGGTACCAGTGTGTTGTTGACTTCCTGGAGTCCTTAAAAGATTACGAAAACGGTCAGCAGTTAAGCCCTAGTGATTTTGGGAAGTCTAGCTGGGCTAGCCGGTGGGTAGAGAAAGAGGGCGGGCTGAAGGATCGGAAGGGGGGGACCGTCGGGGTCTTTTTGAAGAATGCGGTCAAGCTTGGCTTTCTCAAATGTGTTGATGATAAATATGAGGTGACCTTAAAATGACTTGGAAGAAAGGAACAATCAAATTAGCTGCTGCTCAGGCGATTTTTCATCAATTTGACATTCAACCAATAATGTCTGAGATAGACCCTAGCAAACCCATTGGCTACTCTGCACTCATCCCAGGCCACGAAAATCGAATCAAGAGCACCGGCCTGACTGATTTGTGCACGGTAGTTGTTGAGAAGTTGACATTAAGAGAGGATTAAAATGGATATTCTGTTATTTGGCTTAATAGCCATGGCTATCATGGCGATAGAAAACATCTTCACTTCTGACGCTAGCAGAAAGCAAAATAAAAAAATTGCTTTCTTGCAAGAAGAAATTGACGAACTAAATAAACAAGTGAACATCCTCAAAAATCAAGCCAAACGATTGGAAACTTTAGAGGAGATTGTAATTGATCGTGAAACGCTATAGAAAATGATCGAAATCGCAGACGTAACAGATGATGAGGTCTATTACCCCTGTGGTTATTTTGAGTCTTTAGAAGAAGCAAATGCTGCCATAGACTCTTATTTTCAAGAACGCGGCATACCACCGAATTTTGAGGCCACAGACGGATTCGTGATTAAGCTTGAACTAAGGGAGTTGCCCATTGGTTTGACGACTTCAAGGACCGTAGTCTCTCGACGTACTTGGACGGAAGAGTACGATTCAGAAAAAGATATCTATTACTGGGCTGAGCAATGATTCTATTCTGGCCATCGGTGCCACTAAGCCAACGTGACAGGCTCCCCAGCAAACCTGGGCTCTACGCCGTGCGTTGGCTTTTTATTACTTGGTACGTTGGCAAGTCAGTGAACCTGAGAAACCGCTGGGAGGACCACCACCGATATCCCCAGGCGAAGCGGCTACCCTGGTGCAGGATTGCGTACTGCACTATGCACAAAGACGCAATCCATGAGGCAGAAAGGAGACTGATTCGTCTCAACAAACGGCCCTGGACTTGGAATGATACGCGAGTGCCTAGCAAGCTGGAACTATGGCGAGGTGATGCGATTCGGGCAATACTGTCTTGGGTTTGTCTTATGGGATTGGGTTTGTTGGCTGTTGAGTTACTGGGAGGCTAGAATAGTCTCGTCACTAATTTTGGAGCACCCCACAGAGTCTTTGACCGACTGGGCGACTTCTTCCTCTGGTGGCAGAGAGATATAGTACTAACTTAGCCAGCCCCAATGCTGGCTTTTTTGTTAGAATGACCTTGTTATCTCCGAAACAAATACTCCTGTGTTCTCCCCGTCTCGACCGACGGGGTTCTTTTTTGCGCGTATGGCCTTATTGACACTATCGCCTGAGCAAATTGTTATCCTTGAGGTGAACCTTCATCTTTCACAGACATGGATAACGCCTCTTTTTTCACAGACCACCTAGCTACCTGGTTGGGGAACGATATTGTCCTGCTTGCGCTAGGGCTGTTTACAGCTACCCCAAACCACACGACCAGGCCGCGTGGTTTCTGACCTCGTTGAAGAGATCAAGGAAAACTCCGCTTCACCTGAAGCGGACATGCTGAAGAAGCTGATCAAAGACTCATGAACAACCTTATCAAGCAGATCGGATTCGGCCTACTAACTGAGGTCGTCAAACAGCCCACAGTGCAGGACGTCGATATTGACACTGCTAAAGGGCTCAACCAATGGGCTAAGGATACGCTTAGGGTGGGTGAAGATAATCTACCATTCCCGTTCATCCATAGCGGGAACAAAGCGCTAGGGGGCAACTGGGACATCCCCGCTGACAGTTGGGGTATTGTTTTTCCGCTGCAGCGTCAGTTCTGTTTGCACCACGGGGGCAGCTCCTACAGGGTCATCAATGGCCGGACTCAGCCCATGGGTTTTTGAATTAGACTGGAGCAGTAATTTACACGAATTTAGTTTGTGTGAATGGGAACTTCTTTCAACCCTCGGCTACGGCTGGGGGTTTTATTTTGGATTTTTAGCAATGGCCGATCTTTAGGGAAGGCATTTAAAAGTTTTGGCCTGATTGATAAAACAAAACCGCCCAAACCAGTTAAAGTAGGGCGGTTTTTTGCGAAGATGCGTTTAGTGTTAGCCTTCGTCAGGCAGTCTCAGAAAAGTTAGTAACTTTCGCTGAAGACTCAAGTGCGGCCTCCTCTGATTCAAAGACCTGCCCGCCATAAAATTCTTCCCCTTCCTCGTCCGTGTACGCCCCTAGCCTGCCGCCTAACTGGACATAGGCACGAGCCATTACATAGCTATCATCGCTTAGCCGCACGATTTGGGCGGCAACATTGCTGGATCGATGGAAAACACCGTATTTCATATTCTTTCTCCTTTTAATTAATTCATCAATAGCAGCGGACTTGTTGTCCTGTTTATCCAGCCACTCTGCCGCCTCAGGGGACAGCATAAAGGGGCCTACCCGTTTTGTGCGACCAGAGGGCTTGCGGCCTGCCCCCTGTCGCTTGCCTCCGTGCCCCTTCTTAGGCATTGGCGATTATTTCACCAGGCTCTACGTATTCCGCCAAGTGCCCCTCTAATGTGTAGCCGTTGTAGGGCTTCCCGCTCTCCCCGGTGAATGCTTCCTTATCATCAATAGAGCAGAAACGAATCAGGGCGTTCAGCAAACGACCTTGTTGGTCTTCGATGTAGATGCGGTCTTGGTCAAACGAAACTCTCATAAATCTTCCTCAGTAACTTGATTGCATCATAAACAATCAAGATGATGTCGTCAAGCGATTGCGGATTAATTTGACTTGGAAGAGGGCTCTTCCAACCGCAAGTTAAACTGTGCTAGGGTGGGGTCTAACCTTTAGAAGATAAAGTCATGCCAAGAAAGAAAATAGGCGTCGCCCAGTGGGGGTGTTCGCTACCAATCAAGGCTAGAAAAGAACTCAAGGAAGTACTCAGAAACCTTGACTGCCTCTACAATGGGCAGCCAAGCTTAGGGGTTTTCCTTACAAGAATCTGGAAGGGTGAGTTAGTCGTCTCAAAAAAAATTGAGATGACTATTGACAAGGATAACCTCTAGAAGTTATAACTGAATCAGTTAAGGCAAGGAGCCGAAAGAAAGATGACAGCATTAGCCATTCTGAACACCACCATCGCTACCACTGATGGTGTATTCGAGGTCAAAACTATTGACCTTGACACTGCCAAGGCCCTAGTCACGTCTAACTCACTAGACAGCGCAGTAGGGCATCAGTCCACTGCTGACGTGATGTCTACTCTCTTAGGGGTAGACATCCCCATGAATCGTCAAATGTTCGCTCAGAAGCCAGGTCAACAGGCCTTAGTTTTCAAGCTCAACGGACGTCCTCAGGAGGGGCAAATTATGAGCGCCGAGGAGATTGAAGAGATGGGTTACAGCTTTAAGCTGATGACCAGAACCGCATAACCGAAACCTAGGGGGCCTTCCCCCGATGGTCTGCCCAGTGTTGTGGCTGGGCACTGATGAGGTAGCTGATGACAATAACTAAAGCTCAAGTAGTCAGCAGCATAGCCTTCTGTGCTGTAAGTATGGCTAGTGCTAAAGCAGTGCTAGCCGAAACAGACAAGCCTCTCGCTGCAGCGCAAGGGGTAACCCAAGCTCTGGTCGGGGGTTTGGCAATGACATATTTGTACAGTAAAAAAGGGTTAATAAAATGAGAATAAGATACGTAGGCCGGTACAACAACGGCTCAGGTTATATGCAGTGGGCGGACACTCCTGTAGCAACAATTGCCGAGGCAAAGAAGCATGTCCAGGACATCGACTGGACCGATGTGGATGTTTGCAAGGTGAAAGAAACTGACAAGTGAGACAAGAGACGACTTTCCCTTCAACAGGGATGCCGTCGCGGTTGGAATGTTAGGGAAAGGTTGGTCAGATGAATAAAATTTTTGTTGTTCATGGGCGAGATCCGTACGCTCATGAATTGGACTTTCCTGTTGATGGCTTTAACGGGAAAGTGTTTAAGGCATTTGAGTCTCCAGCTGCTGCAGAGCAATACAAGGAGACTTTGGAAAAACAACCAGGATGCTGGTCGTATTGGGTAACCCAAGTTGTTTTACAGAAAAGTTGAGATTCCCCTTGACGGGGATAACCTCTAGAAGTTATAACTGAATCAGTTAAGGCAAGGAGCCGGAGAAAGATGCCAGCTTTTAAGATAGGAGCAGGGAATCTATCGAGCAGAGATTTTCCTTCTCGCGACAAAACTAGCAAGATCAAATTCGATGTATTCCAAAAGGAATACATCGAAGACAGCAGAAGATTTCTCTTCTGCTGGAAGTACCACGGCACCTATCTCATTAGGTGCTGGGTAGAGGTCGACGGGGTTACTGTTAATGTCCCAAGTGACAAGCAGTGGACATGCGACCCCGGACGAGCTAAGGCAAGTGACCCATCGGTCACAATGTTACAGATTGAGGTCGAACTGGCCTCATTCATAGAATATGCGGAATGGGGAGGTTAAATACTCAGTCTCATGTTCCCGAGATCGTCCCAAACGCCAGAGTAACACTGAATCAGTTAAGGCAAAGGAGCCGAAAAATGAACTACCCAAACACCATAGACCTAACCCCGATAACTCAAGCTTTGTGTGCAGATGACAACAGCCGTGCCGCCAACACAATTCGTATGTTTCAAGATGAATACAATACTCGGAAAGGGTATCTTAGGGGATACTCGAATGGAAACTACACAGATACGCTATCAAACATCCTAAGAGGAGTATATTTTGAAAACATCCAAGATCCGGATGTTGCCTTTGCATATCAGCAGGGGAAAGCAGCCCTGGACTGCCTATGCCAGCTTGCGCGCATGGGAACACATAGCGGAGTGGCGAGTGTCACCCTAGCAACGGATAAAACCATACTTGCAGAACTAACTAGATTTTCTGCGGAGTGGGGTCAAGACCTAGCGGCTAAGTGGCCGGAGTATCTAGAATGAAAAGCATCCAGCGATACGATTTTTAGATGCTTAATCTCATGTTCCCGAGATCATCCCAAACGCCAGAGTAACTGTGATTTCCCTGGTGGTCGCGGGAACTCTGCTCACAAATATTCCACAACCATAAATCAGCGCCATGATGTTCGCATTTGGCGCTGATTTCTCTATATATCTGTATTTGCGCTTTTCTGATAATAGACAGGTCCACTGTAGACAATGCCGACGTCTCAAGCGCGACCTTAAGCCCAGCTCTTTGCAGTTCTCGCCAGAATGGGGGGAGATAATTTAGCCGCATTAGCGAAACTGACCCCATGGCTGATATCTTCATCCACTGCACAGGGCCAACCTGCTTAGGAATTTCAGACTTTGTTCGATACAGGCTAATATAATCAGCCCCGATAAAACCTGAGGCAATGCCCTGTAAGTCTTCCAGTCGAGTTAGGATACTATCGCGATCGCTTTGCTGACGCATTCTATGCGATGAAATCCAAAGTTCTAATTCAGGATATTCCGCATGGATGGATTTATAAAATTGAACTATTTCTGTCCAAAGATCGGTGTCACCACATAGGGTTAGCTCGCCTGCCAAGGTTATTTTTTTTATTCCTCGGCTGACACAGTGATTAACGATTGGTCTGGCTAGGTTGTTGACATGACCTTTTAAGGCTAAAGAATCTCGGCCTTTTAGCTCAGGATAACGGCAGACAATTGGGTGAATGTGGATGTCGAGCCCGTCGGCCTGATCAAGTTGTTTGTCAAGCTCGGTTAAATCTGGGTTAGTGCCAAAATTGCCAAAATTGTCTCTTGACACAGTAAGGCCATAGATCTTTCTGAAATCAGCCGCGATCACAGGCTTGATGCCATTGGCCCTAATTACATTTTGAGTGGCCAGTTTGTCAGGCGGGAATTGAGAATAAAGTTGCATAATTTAGGGCGGCAGAGGTGAACAGAGATTTCCGTTGAAGCCTTCGTCGTCATCGCATTGACTATTAAAGAATTCATCCGGACAATTCGGGCAACAAGACACTAACAACCAATCTGATTGTGTTTCCGACCAAATATAGTCACAGGGAGACGTAACCCCACCCACGACTTCGTAAGTAGTAACGCGATCTCCCCTGATAAACGAATTAGGATCGGACGACGGAACCCCTTGGAAGAAATTCTTTGAACCGGAAGCCCTCCAAGTAGTGTTGGCCAAGTCATACGTCCACAAGCGATCAACCACAGTATCATGGTGGCCCTCACCATCAACAGTGCCTGGTGGAGCTGGCGTAGTCGGCGGGCCTGCAACGTAATTAATGGGTGCGCCGCCACCACCACCAACAGGCCGCCACACATCAGCAGCTTGGTCGTAGATAGATAAAGAATTGTCGGTTGTGTTGTAGTGCAGCTGGCCGTTTACTGTCCCTGACGTGATCGGGCCATTGGGCTCAAACGCGACAACTACGCCGCCAGATGCTAACTTTACAAACTGGCCTAACTTTTGTATCCAAACATAAGCATTAGCTTCGTTATAGTTGCCTTGAATGCCAGTTTGCTCTAACCAAAGATCTCCGTTGGCCCCAAAATCACTGCCCTGAGTAGGCGACCTGAGAGGATATCTGACTTGCGGTTGTGTTTGACTAACAGGCTGGTTAATCGTTTCTGTGCTGCTTCCTAATAGCTCTAACTGCCCCCCGGTCGATAACTGCCGAGACTGCCCGATCGCTGGTTGCCGTGAAAGTTTCTGAACAGTGGACCTAGGGACTGTGAGAGAACCGCCCGACTCTGTTCTAAGTGTGATGCCCTCGGCACTACTGCCCGACACCGTGCCAGTAATAGTTGCAGCGCCGATTCCCGCCTCAACCATTTGTGCTTGAAGGCGTTGAGTCGTGCGTTGCTTATTTTTGCTGGCTAATCTTTGGGTTAGGGCAGTCACAGCTGAGTGAGGGTTGAAGCTAAAGTAAAGCTTTGACCAGTCGTTACAGATACACTTGATGGCAGAGCTAGCGGCCCCCAAATAACCGTGCCTGTTCGGTCAACTCCACGGGCATGAGTAGCAGTCCCGTTCGCCAATCCTGTCCCGGTCACTGGGCTATTAGTCAAACCCGTGGCCCCAGCTGTAATGCTGCCGACAGCATAGGGATTTGTTAAGTCCAGGTCAAACTGAATTAGTGTTGTTGCAAAGCCAACCCCGTCGCCATATTCCCATCTAGGGGCCTGACTGGAACCATTGGCTAAATCGTTTGACGCGGCTATAACTTGCGCTTCTTTTGCTGAATCAGAAAGTGGAATTGAAACCATTTTTGCCTCCTTACAACACAGTTTTTAGTGTATTCCAAGCATTAGTTAACGTGGCCACGTTAACTGTACTATCGCCAAAAGCAACGATCTCATATGTCCTTTGATTTGCCTGGAAACTTAACGAACCACCATTATTGAAGCCCCCTAGCCATAGCTCAACGGTTGGAACGCCAGTAGATGTATTTGATTGAGCCCCAACAACAGAACCATCTTTATACAAGGTTGTTGTTGTTGCGGCGGTCCTTTGTACGGCATGAACTCCAATGGTCGTAGTACCAGATATATTTTGCAGTGGAATATTATTGTCATTGTTAATTGTAAAGGTGCCCGCTGCGCTGTCGTCTGCCTTGACGAATACCGCATCTTGCAGACTTCCGCTACGTCCGCCAATATCAACCGTTACGCCAGAGTCATTGAGCCCAGAAGCAGTCCCCCAGAAAATTGTGGCTGAATTTTGAGCCCAATTGTTGGCAGGACTAGACGGAATAAAACCAGTTTCCAGGTAAGCATCTCCTACCGACCCATCCCCTAGTGTGTAGCCAGTTCCCGCAGTAAATGTTCCTGTGCCAACGACATTGGCGACAGTGGTTGCAGTTTTCAGATCAATCAATGCATCTGCAGCATCTTGACCAGCTAGGATTAACAATCTATCTAGTCCTGAATAAGTATTGTCTGACTTCAGCGTGACAAAGAATTGATTTATAGCCGATTCCTGCGCTGTCGTATATGTCCCGTTTAATGCAGCCAAATAATTATCTGCATCAGGATCATTCTCTATAAACGTCAAATCAGCATCTAACGCAGGAAGTTCAACATCAAGCGTTAATGCTGTCGGCGTTGATGCGGTTAAATCAACATCTAAAGCAGGCAATTCAACGTCTAGGGTTAATACTGTCGGCGTTGATATTGTTAAGCCAGCATCTAAAACAGGGAGTTCAATGTCTAGGGTCAATGGTGTTGCAACAACCGCCGCTGTCACATCAACATCTAGCGCAGGGAGTTCAACATTAAGGGTCAATAGCGTCGTTGTCGTGATTGGACTAGTTACCACATCCGGCGTTGCCCCAACTTCGCCAATCAAACCAACGTTACATCCAAATAGAGTCTCAGTTAAATTTGACGAGATGCTAAACCCGTTCAAAAAGTAAGCTTCAATATTTCCATCGACAGTCACATCGACCCGCGATACCGGGTCAAAAGCAGTGAATAATTCTGTCGGGATTGCTCCAATAAATGAACGACCCAGACTTAACCCGTGCTGCCATTTTGCCGCCCATTCTGCTAGATCATTGCACTGGCGATCGCTCACAATCACGTCAGCATTAACCCGAATTGTCCCTTCCTTCCATTTATGGGCATTCCCAGAGATTGGCTGGACCGTAACTGACCCCGTAAATTCTTGATGCTCCTCTGTATAAATACTTTCCTGGTACTCAATATCTGGTGGCCTCGTTGAACCGTCACTGGCCTGCAAGGTGAAGGTCAGGTCAGGATCTGGATTGTTCACCAGGGTCTCAGGATTGGCCCCCGTATAATTTTTGAAAATCACCCCCCTAGGCTGCTGAGTAACTTGCTCAACACGCCACGCCTCAATCGCAGGATCTCCACTAACGTCCAGTACTCTAGTCCAGGTAGTCGTTTGAATTGAATAATCACGTTCTAAAAAGCGATTTAATTCATAGTTGGTAGGTGTTTTTTCGCCCCATTCCCAGAGGCACCATGGCCGACGTTCTGTGATAGTTCTTGAACTGACTACGCCTAAAATATTGTCGTAAGTGTAGGTCGTGGTCGTTTGACTGTTGTCAAGTAGTGTCAGGGCTAAATTATTTTCTTCCTCTCTGAATGCATCGCCACCGCTAAGCCCCCGTGCTTTACGAATCAGCTCAACCGTTTCAGTTAATCGTTTAGTGATTCCGTTATATCGATGGGTAATCGAACTATCTTCAGAATCTTGCAGGCCATTATTCGTATTATCGGCATCTGTCAGCAACGTCGGCACAACGCCAGAATTGTCCGTAGTGAGAACTCTAGGCTGTATCTGTAATTCAGCTTGGCGTTCTACATACGTGATAACTGTTTCCGGCGCGCCTCCCGAAGGGGTTATTGTTTTAGTCTCAGTGCTGGTCAAGGATGTGTAGCCAGGGCCAGGAACAGTGCGATCGATTACGCTAGGATTTTCAATCTCTTGAGCGAGGTCTGAACCGCCCGTTACTGTTAATTCTCCCGGCGGTCGTTCTTCAAGGTTGACTGGCCTCCACTCACTTTCGTCGCCCCCGTCACTAATGGTTAGACTAAAATCAGGAGTTGTTTTGAGTGTAAAGTCGGCTGGGGTGAGTCTTAATTCTTCATTGGAATCAAGCCAAGCAACATATTTTTGAGCCGATGCTATTTCCCCTATCTCACGCACTGTTGACCGGGTAGATTTTTTCTGGACAGCTGTGTTAACTGAATAACCACCCGAGATCGCATCTGACGATGTTGGTATCCCTATTTGGGTTGCTATATTACGAATTAACGTTGTGGGGGGTGTGGCTATTCCCTGAGTGATTCCTGAGTAATTATTTTCTGGATAAATTTCCCCCTCTTGGTTTTGAAGGCTGCTTAAATCCCCTAAGTTCAACGTCAAAAAACGTGTATCTAAATCTAACGGCGTCACTTCCCTCAATATATAAAAAGGTGGCCAGAATCGCTCATAAGTTGAGCCTGTCCATATTTCTAAAATGACCCGATTACCAATAGCTAATAATGATGCCCCTGTGGGGGTGGATTGTGTATCTCTGTTGTCAAGCAACAACGAGATTTCCCCGCGATTCAGTGTCAAGTCAGCCGTCCATGTCAGCCATCCGTTAAGACTGTCCCCAGATCTCAGTTCTTCAAGATCGATGTCGATGCTACTCAGGACTGTGGAAACGTCGTGAGGCCCATCGATGACATTTCTGTCAGCGTCAAGGATTTCAATATTGCAACGCCAATCACTAGCAGAAACATCTACAGTCACTACGCACTGGCCCCCAGTTCTCGAAACGCAATATCCACAAGCACTTTAGTGTTATCCCCACTTTTTGGCGATACACTCAGTTTTTCATGCTGACCAACGTTGAAAGACCCGAAATAACGGGTTTGTCCATTACTGATATCTTCAACCCCTGTTGCAATTGCCCTGGTCCGTGGAGTTGGCTCAGAGATTTCACTCGTCAGGTCTGTGAGCGTAATATTGCCCCCCTGGTCTCGCCATCGGCTCAGTAGCGAACGTAACTCTTTTAGCTCAGTTAGGGTTAGTTCTGCTCCCTGAATCGACCATTCTTGTTTATAAGTCCCTAGCCGAACCCCAGTTATGTTGGGATTCTCCCTTAGAGAATAGTCAATATTGACTGACTTGCTGGGGCCTCGAATATACGGGTTCGAGAGGATCGTAAAATCAACCTGGAATTCAGTGCTGTAAGCGATACGAATAGTCCCCGACAGCTGGGCTGTAATCCCGTCGCTATCGATTGGGTTAATGCGCTCCAGGATGGCAAAATCAGCGCCCTCACCACTAGTCTCTTCGGTAGCGGTTGTACTGGCCCCCAGCCGAGAACGCCATGGTCCATCCATGAGGAGATAACAAGGCGCTTCATAATAAGTAAGCGAGCGAGTAGCAACGGTAATGGGAGTGCCAGTAGCTGTACGGAAATTAATATTTGTGATTTCCGCTGTGTCAAACCGCCACCATTCATCTCGAAACCGGAGTTCGCCCTTCTGGATTCCAATGCTTGCGCTACTATCGCCACGCTTTTGGAGCGTTCTTAAATAATTTAATAAGGCAGTCTTTTCAATACTGTCGGCCATCTGAAACGTATAGAGCCTAGCTTCTGCTGCATTTTCTTGTAGCGTCAGAATGCCGGTTTCGGTCAACTCTTCGTAACGCAGCTGACCAAGATCTTCATACGTGACTAACTCCTGAGCTGATCGACTGATGACCAGATCGGGAGTGCCTGCTAACTTTGCGGCAGGAGACCAGATTGTGAATTTACGTGTGACTGACATCAGGAAACGGCTTAGCCTGTCAGCATTCTAGCCTAAAGTTGCATAAGCAACCGTTGTATATACAACTACGACTTATATCTTGAGTGCCTTGCCAGTCGTGTTGTTGTCTTCTGCCCTAGCTTCCCGTCCTTGGTCAGTTGTACTAATTCGCCAAGTAGTCCAGTTTGTTGCATTAGTTCGCCCATGTCCAGTGCTTGGAGCTGAGCGCCCCCAGCGACAACAGACGGGATAGTAGCAGGCTGAATCAATGGTCTCCCCTGAGGGCCGTTAACTAATCCCTGGACATCATTGCGGTTCAAGACATAGCCCCCAGATCCTTGATATAGCCCGTCTGAAGTTACAGCATGGATTGGCTGGCCAGTGGCTATCGCGTTCACTGCTGCGCTGCGGGTAGGCGCGCCAGGGACCAATATTTCCCCACTATGAATTAACGCGGGGCGGTAAGCGGGCAGAACGCCACCAGTATCTAGGCTAGGAATCTCAGAAGTCTGAGCCTGAGTTGAATTACCAAGAGCGTCAGACAGCGACTGATAAGCGGCCAGTCGTCGTTCTGCTTCGTTAGCGAGTTGAGTTTCAAGCGCCAACTGCTCCCGTGCGGAGCCAATCAGCTCTATATTTGTTTGTGCCAATGCCTGAGCAGAACTGAGTTCTTTGGCGGCAGACTGAACGCGAGCATCCCTGAGGCCAATTAATGTTTGCTCTGCTTCTATCCTGGCTGCATCAGAGATATCATCCTGTTGGTTGGCAAACGTTTGGGCTCTTTGCCTCACTCCTTCATTGATATCGCCCAATTCTGTAGCCAGTTGTTGGGCTTCGGCAGCAACGCCACGGGCAAACTCAAAGGATTCTCGGGCTTGTTGGGCAGCTAACGCCTGACTGGCATCGTTGTTCAATTGCTGCACAACGGCTTCACGATTGCGCGCTTGTCCTATCGCTTGACGCTGTTCTGAAATTGCCTCATCTGTTCGACTGACGCCCTCGCGAGCAATTTCGGCCCCACGGGCATTCCCTGCAGCTTCGGCCTTGTCAGCCTCTAGCTCTAGAAGTGTCCGCTGGAATTGCAGCTCTCTTAGCCTGCTTTGTTCTCGCTGCGTTTCTCGTTGGGCTTCTAAGGTTCTAAGCTGATTCTGGAATTGTAGTTGGGCACGGGCAGCTGCCTGTTCAGCGGCTAGTGCTTGCGCACGGAGTTCAATTTCTTCTTTCTTTCGCTGAAGAATCTCATTGGCAATATCTGACTCTTGGGCATTGCGTCTAAAGCCCAAATTCTCTAACTCTTGCTCTAGCTGCTTCCTGCGTTCTGCGCTTAAGTTTTCATTATTGTTCAGCTCTTGACGTATCTCTAGCGCCCGTTCAGCGTCAGCTGTATCAGCGCCAGCCAATGACTGAGCTAGGCTATTGCGCTCACGGATAAGCACCAGTTGGGACTCAAATAAATCTTTTTGTTGGTTGAGCGAGGCGATAACCCGACTCTCAGCTTCCTCCCTTAGCCTCAGTCGTTCTTGTTGCAAACCCTGAAGTCGCTGCTCGTCTTCTATCTGGGTATCGATAGCGGCTACTGCTGAAGCACGGGCGGCTTCTTCTGCTGCTGCATTGGCCTCAGAAAGCTGAATTCGTAATTCAGATAATGCAATTTCGGCCTGCCGACGGCGACGGGTGCCTTCTTCGTATACATCAACCCGTTGCTCTTGTAATTGAATTTCTTGTGCTATCCTTTCCCGTTCAGCATCAGACCTGAGCTGACCGATACGGGCTTGGATCTGTTGTTCTGTGATTTCAGCGTTTTTAGCACGTTCTGCCAGTAGTAGCTGCTCTTCCTGAAAAATTGTGCGACGGGCATTGAGGGCAATATCTCGAATGTCGTCTTGGGCTCGATCTATCTCAGCGATGCGAGCTTGCTCAATCTCGCGTTGCCCTTGGACCGCTAATGTTTTTAATTCAGCCTGAAGCGTCTGAGCTTGAGCTTTAGCCTGAGTGATAGCGGCATCGGATGCATTGCTACTGGTTAACTCCTCAACCAACGATCTCTGTGCTGTGATCTGCTCCTGTAGAGACTGCTGTCTAAGCTGATTCAATCGTGTAATTTGTTCAGCTGTGGCCTGCTCCTCTTGGTCAATCTGGGCTTGAACTAATGAAATTTCACTATCAATAGCTGCTTTGCGTTCTGCAACTTGAGCTTCACGGATCTGTCGGGACGAGTCACGATTCAACGCTTCTCGTTCAGCCGTTAATTGCTTTTCTTGATTAAGGAGATCATTTAGAGTCCTTTGAGAGCCTGCATCCTGAGCAAGCAGTTCTTTTTCTGTAGCGATCGCCTCTCTAGTTTGGGAGATCCGCTGTTCTAGCGCCTGTTGCCTTAATGCCGATGTGCGCCCAATAGCATCAGCGGTTCCTTTCTCTTCCTCTGAAAGACCAGCTTCAACCGCCGATAATTCCGTTTCGATGCTGGCTAACTTTTCATCGCTAACCTGCTTTTGAATTTTTCGTACTTCATTCGCTAAGGCTAGTTTTTGCCCCAGCTCTAAACCAGGCGCTTCAATCGCTTTGTTCAGCCTGGAAATTGCATCTTCCCCAGACAATTCCCCAGCATCGAATAACTGATTGATGCCCTCTTGGAGTGTTTTGATGTTCTGAGAAACTTTTTCAAGGGTGCCGTTTGAACCATCGGCTAGATTCTTCAGTGCGCTGTCAGTGCGAGTAGCGACTTCTTCAAACGTGTCGGCAACGTCAGGGAGTTCTCTAGCCAATACTTTAAGATCATTCCCTACGTCTTGGAGACTGTCTGTGGATTCGTCTAACTTATCGTTCCATCCTTCAAGGGCTTCAATCTGAGAACGTATCGCCTTACGCTGCTTTTCAGTGACAGGGCTCAGTTCCCTAAGTGACTCGATTTGAGCTTCGTTTGCTGCGATCTGGTCCTCAGCTAATGTTCTTAGCTGTCTTCGAGCGGACTCAGATTTATCTCCAGCATTTTCAATCGAATCAATCAGCTTTTGTGAGCCTGCCGCCGCTACCTCTGTAGCATTGCCATAAGCTGCCAATGCATCATCAACGTTCTGCAGCCCCCCAAAAACGAAATTAAACGCTGTCCCAAGCGCTTGGACTGTATCGACAAGTAATTCAACCTTATCAACCGCCCCAGCCAGTACTGATTGAATCTGAGGGCCAAATATCTCAAGCAGTCGCCCTATCGCTTGGAACCCATCCAAAAGAAGGGCCAACACATATTCTGCTTCGTCACCCAAATCAGCCAATGGGGACAATATCTTTCCAATTTCCTCGGCAATGTCGCTAATTGCCTCTAATGCGACCTGTATTTCAGCGACAATAGCCCCTTCGTTCTCGCTGACCAGGTTAAATATTTCAAGCAAGCCATTGGCAATTGGGTCCAACAGGTCTGCTGTGGACTCCCTAGCGATACGCTCTGTTAGAGATATAAAGTTACTGGATACATTGCTGATAGAGTTAGCGGCTAAATTGGCCGCATCTTCAAACCCGCTCAACCGGTTGATGAGTTGATCAACCAGAACGCCTTGCTGCTGCCATCGCTGGATCGTTTCACGGTCAATCGCCAACGCTCGGGCTAACTGGGAATCAGCCGTAATGTCGCCCGTGATTAAATCGCCAATCTCTTGATAAATTTGCGTTGTATCGCTCAGATTGTTGGCCGACAGTGCAGCCGTTAGGCTCGCCGCTAACTCAGTAGACGCTTCAATTGTGTTGCTAAATTGCTGGGTTTGGCCATTGAGCATCCCCACCTTACCGATCACGGCGTCAAATGCTGTCACGGTTTGTTGATCGGTAACGCCTGCGATGTTTTCGGTGCGTTTTTCTAGTTCTACAAGAGCCGCCCTTAGTTCTGGCTGCAGTGCCTTGATCGCTTCAACGCCTTCAACCAGATTGCCGCCAATTTCTACTCGGCTAGTCGCTGCAATATTGGCAGCATTCTTAAGCAGCTGTTGGTTAAGCTGTTCACTCAAACCAATGGTCTTTGAGTAGAAGGTTTGGGCTAACGAAAAAGCACCTTGTAGCGCAGACTGGACAGCCAAGAATGAGGTAGCGATAGCAGTGATGGCCTGAGCTGTTGGCTTGCCTCCCTTAGCTGTTTCGTTATTAAACTTTTTCGCTTGCCCCGATAAACTGGCCAGCTCTGACTCAAGTTTTTGGATCTTCCCAAGCAACTGATCTATTTGCTTGGTATCCCCACCAATTTGCCCGCTGTCTTTGGCCGCCTTGTTTAGCGATTCGAGCTGTGAGATTAATTCAGCAATTTTCTTTTGCTGCTTTGTGACAATCTCAATGATTAACTGCAGCTTGCGTTGAGCGACCATAGGAGCGATAAGTCAGGATGGCTCTATGGTAGCCTCTACCTATCTAACATCAAGCCCAAACATCATCGCTCCTTCAAAAGCCTCAGGGTCATAAGCGATCAGTTCGATGCCATCTTGCGGACTGAGTTCTACCCTGTAAAGAGACAAGTCTGCGTTATCAATCCTTATCTCTAAACTGATCCATCGCTAATAACCTCGCGGTTGTTTCCTCGACGAGCTGCAAACCGTATTCATTTAAGACGGCTTCAGCCCGCCATAGTTCAGTCGGCTCAGCCAGAAACCATAAGCCTCCAACATCAATGCCGCATTCAATTCCTCTTTGCTTCAGCTGGTCTAAAGCAGCGACGTCGTTTTTGTAATCGCCTGTTGCGTCGGCTTTATATTCAGTCATCAAGTTCAAATACGAATCCATTCATTCCATTCTCCGCTATCAACATCGCAGGCAGTTTAACGCCATGCCTAGGGCGACTTGAAAACTATTGAGGCACCGTTAATGCTGCCCAATGGGTTATTCCCATGTCATCCAGACTTCGTTCTGTATTGGCATCTTCCCAGCGCCCGTCGGTGTAGCTGGCAAGAAAATAGCCATGGTCAGGCGAATACGCCAGCACTGGTGCCCATTCATTGGGCTTGTGGTCATCGTCAACACTAATCCAATTCATAATCTCTACCGTATCTTTTCTCCTGGCTGACAATCCCAAAGTAGCGACCTATATTTTAGTTGTCAAGTAATTTCTTGACAAAAAAGAACCCCGCTAACCATACCCCGGTTAGCGGGGTTACTAATGAGTAAGGCCATCAAAACCCTTTGATGACATGAAAGCTACCAACCAAGAATTTCTCGCCTGTGCGAATGCATCGAGCGTAGCCTTCCTTAAGGTAGACTGCTGGAGTTTTCCCCAGAGTTACAATAAAATCCTCAGTGCATGGGCTCTGAGAAAAGCATTCGACACCTTCCATCCCCTCTAAAGCGGACTGGATAGTTTCAGTCTGTCGAATAACGCGAGGCATCCCGTCGTCGTCAGGACGTTCTGCGTCACTAACTTGAAATTCGATTTTATCGAATCTAGTTAGTACAACAGCCAAGCAATAGCGGGAAAAATCGCCAAATGTAGCCTGAGCAAGAATTTCAGCAGAACGACGAGTAACAACAGCCATAAGTCAAAAACCTCCGGAAGGGAAAACAAATCGGTTGCCCGACATGTCTTAATACTAAGAGATCCCTTTTCAAATGTCAAGTGTTTTCTTGACAAAAAAGAACCCCGCTAACCGGGGTGTGGTTAGCGAGGTTTAGATGGTGTTGGCTGCCTTAGATTGCCAATAGCGGTACTTTTTAATAGCAGAATCAAAGCACTCTTTAAGAGTTCCGTTGACTTGATTTCGTAGGGGTTGCCATGATCTGTCTTTGGTGTAGTTTGTAACCACTTCAAAGAAAACCTCATATCCTGGCTGACCAATCCAGTTAACTCCGTATCTTGTGCCGACAATCTCAATGCAGTTAGTGCCAACGGCCTTGAGTTGAAAGTTTTGATTTTCTGCAAGAGCCTTTAGTTCGGGCATTTGCTGCAAAAAAAGCAACTGGTTGGACTGACGAAAATCAGAAGGACGCATAATCATTTCTCCTTTTTGTTATGCTGCTCAGGCTTTTTCGGCTATGTCCTTTTGGGTGAGCCGGTGCGTGCCCTGCTTGCTTTGTTACTAACAAGTATGCCTTTTTTATTTTCAGATGTCAAGTGTTTTCTTGACAAAAAATCAGACTAATAAATCCATCCTGTAATTTTCGGCTTCCCTCACAAAGTACGATAGTCCATGGCGCAAACAGAAAGAATAAGCAACGTCAGCAGCCATATCATTTAGCATGATGTCTCTTCCGCCCCAACGGATTGAATATCCTTTCTTATTTTTCTTCAGCTGGTAGCCACTTACAAGATCTCTATTTTTCTTAAGCCCAGTCACAAGGACTAGGTACTCACATACAAATTCGTGCCATGTTTTTTCTTGTGCCGAATTGACAGACAGTAGGCTTTCTATGGCTTGCTGCCTTTTTGATTTCGGCTTGATGGTTGTTTCCTCCACTGAAACTATCGCTCCATACTTAGCCGCGATCGCCATGGCTTCTTTTTGGTCTTTAGCCTGGATAAACTCAATCGCATAGAAAAGATTTTCGGATTCTTCCCACGATCTATCGCCCACTAGCCCAAGCTGTCTAGGTGGGATTTGTGTTTTGACTTTAAATACTTTTGCCATTGCTCGGCCTCAATTACACTTCAAATGCTAAACGATAGCTTTTCAGGTGTCAAGTAATTTCTTGACTATTTGCAAAATGAATTTTGCTTTGCTATAGTCCAGATGTGAATATTAAGATTGACATGAAATTAAGCGAATTCATTGAGGCACTGCCAGACCTTTTGATTGAATGGAGGAAGTCAGAAGTCCCTGTCAAGGCGCAAGCCGCTAGAGCGTTGGGGTTAAATAGCAGGCAAGGGATTGATGAAAGGGAAAAGAAGCTCCCTAACGCTCAGCTTGGCTCTATATTGGAGTATGTAAAAATGCTCGAAAAAGAGTCCAATAATAGTCCAGCGGTAATCATACTGCCAATAAAAAGCTTGACAGAAAAGACTTCTGGCGATGTTGATTAGTTGCCCTGGACGCAGCTAGTCAAGAAAAGAAAGAAGAACATTAAGGAGAGAAATGGAAATAAATTATTCTTTCAAGTTCCCATCTAGTGAGGCGGTTGAGAACGTGAAGGCTCTGGCTGCAGAATTTCAGATTGAAATGCCTGAGGCTCTTGCTTATCAGTTCACTGGATTGCTCACAGCATTGGGGGACGAGCAAAGGCATGAGTCAATCGATCAAGAGGCATGGCTAAATGTTGCTATGCAAGCTGTTGCCAGAGATGGCCTGCTGGCGTTCCCAATGGTTGAAGAAGTCTACCTCAATGGTTTTTAGCCATGGGATTAACGCAGTGTAAAAACTTGGCGGTTTGTCTTTTTATCCATACATATATACACACACAATTAATTAGGTGTGTGCTAAATTAAAAGGGTAGTTGAGAAACGGAATTACTTAAAAATGACTAACGACTTTTGGGAAGCAAAAATTGCAGAAAGACAATGGTTAGAGAAAGCTGCTGACGAGCAAAGATTGCTCAATTCAACTGACTGGGGTAGTGAGGGCTGCGAAAGTTTTTCACAGATTGTCAAAAATTGCATTGAGCGGGGGTCTGGAGCTACTCGCTTTAAGTCCTCTGTTTTTAAGGACTGTTCTTTCAGCGATGCAATCGATGAAGCGCTTGTCGAGCTAGGTTTGAGCGCTGACGAAATTCAACTACCGAGTTTTAAGGACGCGAATGACGAATTCGTCATTCAGTTTTAATATGACCACAAAACCCCGCAATCCCCGCAACGCCGGGGCAAAGCCATTGGGAGGCGAGCCCAGGCAACGGACTAACATCATGCTGGACGTAGGGCTAAAGGCTGAAGCGGCAGACAAGGCAGCCGAGCTGGGATTAAGCCTTAGTCAGCTCATTAATGAGCTAATCAGCGAGTTTCTGAAAGCCACATAGTACGTTTGCTAAATTTGTAAATACCAAGGGAGATTGATTATGCCTGTAAACTCTGGGATTGGGTACGTAGCTGCTCACGACGAAGAAACTAAAGTCGAAAACGACGACTGCGTGATTTCTTGGGAAGGAGGTTTTGAAAGCAAAATACCTGAAAAGTATATCGCTCTACTCTACTCAGACGAGCAAAGTATTTTCACTGAAAACCAGCATCCAAATCTTGAAGTTTTCGATAACGACAGTCTGTCAGACGCCGTTTTCTATCAAGAATTTATCGATTGGCTAGCGACCGATCTGAGCAACATTGATGTGCAGGTAAAAATGATTAAAGGCAATCATTTTGAGTACTATTACTGCGAGAGAGATTACTTTAATTCGTTTAATTGGCTTAAATACGCGGAAATGCATAAATCATTAAGTTGACCCGCTGCCCAAAACCGTCGGGCCTAAAAGCTTGGCGGTTTTTGTTTCTCACAAATGTCTTCCCTAACCCACCAGCACCCACCCTCAGGCTTCTCTACGAACAGATAACCAGGCATCGACCATGGGGGAGGCTTCACCGTGCCATATCTCGGCCTAGGTTTACTGTTGCGTTGTGGGCCTGGGGAGTCGGGGAGACGTACGCGGTTCATCGGCAATGCAAGAACTTTATGAATAATTAGTTGACGTTTCTAGATAGGGGCACTATAGTAGAGACACAGAACAAACGGAGTAAAAAACAATGGCTAACGACAACACTATCCAAATCAAAACAACTGGCAAATATACACTTCGCCTAACTGACGTAGATGCTGGTCGTTTCTTTGGATGGGATGACGCTTTTGACCATCCGTTCGCTACTGTCTACGTTGACACACTGCCTGACACGAGTCAGGGTGATTTGCTTGTGGATACCGCAGAAAGTGGCGGAGCTGTCTATAAGGGGCTAATACTAGCCACAATTCCCGGATGTGAAAGCCCCAACACTTACCAACTACAAGTTGAATATCAACTCTAACCACATGGGCGCATAGCGCCCTTTATTGTTATGGAAATCAAAAAACTAGGTTACTCGTCAAACCCTTGGCGGCTCGTCGCTAACGACGGCAGAGAGATATACATCCCAGAACTAATCACTATCCCCAAGCCGGGGAGGTTCGGGCGAACAGACAGATCACAGACCATTGTCAATATGCCTGTTTGTGGCAAAACAAAAAAAGAATGCACAGAAAAAGCGTTAAGCCTGCTTTCTAAATTGGTTGATCTACATCTGAACAAACCCAATGACTAAACCCGCCAGAGGCAAACACCCCAACAGTAAAGCCAACCTAATTCATGAAGGAGTTGCCCCCCAACGACACAACGAGCCCAAATCCAAATTAGTGCGCTTTAAGCTAACCCCCACTGACTATGCCGCCGTTATGGCCTTACTCAACGACGCAAACATCGACAGCCCACGGGCGTTGTTTGAGGCGTTGAGTGATGGGGTAATCAGTCTTTCGCCCATCAGTAAATAGGCTAAAATAAAAGCACCGCCTGACTTTGGGAGCTGGGCGGTGCTTTTGATGTAACAATGGAAATTACTACCTATGAATATAACACAACTTGGATATCCGGTAGGTGAGGGCGGGACGGCCATAAGTAATGAGCTGATCCGACAGAAGAATCTTTCACTTAAAGCTCGGGGGATGATGGCCTACATTCTCTCTAAGCCGGACCTGCTGACAAAAACAAAGGGCGATGTCATTGACCACTTCGTCCAGTGCTCGCCTGCTGGAAAAGAGTCGTGCAAGAATGGGCTAAACGAACTAATCGCTGCAGGGCTCATCCCTGAATGGAGCAAACTTCCAAGCCCAACACTTGCCCAAAGGGGGAAGCCAGGGTTTGTTTATGTGCTAGAGGAAAGCAGAACAGGTCTTTATAAAATTGGCTCAAGCAAAAACCCAAAAAAGAGGGCGCAAGCGATAAACAATCAAAGGCGGGACAAGGTAACCTTGTTGGTCGCAATTCAGTGCGGCGATATGGGCGAACTAGAAAACTTGGCTCATGAGCAATTTAGCCAATATCGACAAGATGGTGAGTGGTTCCTGCTTCCCAAAAGTGAGGTTGTAGGGATAGAAAAAACGATACTTAATTTAGGAGCAGCCAAAGCGAACCTAAAATAAAAAGCACCGTCAGGGGGGAAGCCAAACGGTGCTTTGTCAAGCAAATATCTTAAAGGAATAATAGCATGGCTAAGGCTTATCGGCATTTTGATAGGACTAGTTTGATATGGGATTCAACACTCCCTACTAGCGAAAAGTTTGTACTGCTAGCCATAAACAGCTTCGCTTCAGCTGATGGCAACGGCATATTTCCAAAGCAACAGTCATTAGCCGAGATGACAAGTATGTCAAGACGGACCGTCAACAGGGTCATTGGGAACCTTGAAGGCAAATATCGAATTCTTACCCAAATCCATAACTACAAGGATGCTGCTCATGGGGCGGTCGTCGCAATAGTACCTACATAGTCCATTGGGAGGTGCTTGAAACCCTTGCCCAGAGCAAAGGTGAAAATTTGGCGTATGGTATAGGACAAAATGACGTGTCCCATGCGCCAGAGGATCACAACATAACTGTCCAATCTAAAGAATCTAATCTAACTGTCCATAAATACAGAACAGCGTTTTTTTCAAAAACCGCAGAGTGTGGGGAAGCTTTGCTTAATTCTGACCAGGGGGAGCCAGAGGATAACTGCCCCACCCCACCCCCGAATGGCCGAAGCCCGAAAAAGCCGAACAAGCCAAAGAAGCTGTTTGATGGAAGCTCAAGATTGAGTATTGACCACAATGGCTGGGTAGTGTTGCCTAGCGCTATTGATGTAGCGCCAAGATATCGAGAGCTGATAGGGCCAGTGGTGGCTCAGACGATGGTCTGGGTAAAAGTATGGTTCGTCGGCCATTACTCAGGCGAGCTTGAATTGACGCTGCATTACCAGGATGATGGGATAATTTACGCCATCAGTGGCAAGGACTTCGATGTGATGGCCTACAGCGAGTTTCTAAGCAAAGATGGCCCAGTGCCTGTAAGGATGATGCGAGACGTGATGATGGACCGCACAGGCGGCTTCCAGGAGGAATTTAATGACGTGCTGAGCTATTACTTTGGGGAGGCTTGGGGAAGGGCTTTGCAGAGGATTGCTTGATGAGTATTAAGCCCAACTCCCCCTCAAATATGCCTGTGCTGCCGTCGCCTTTACTGCCAAAGGCATCTGGCTAAATGCCTGTACAAATGCCGCCAAAGTTACAGGCATAGACTTAACCCCCACCTCCCAATCGTAGCCGCCTCGCATCTCTTCTCGTAATTGCTGGGCGATCGCAGCATCTACTTTCAGCTGGCCATTGTTGATCGCAGCGCTCAGGTTCAGCAAAGCGCTCTCTAATACGTCGCCAGAAAGCTCAGTAACATGACTCCAATGGCGAATCTGGTAATACTGCCACTCGCCAGCCATTGGCTTAGGGTGCCCTTGATAGCCTTTCAGCTTTGCTTGGCTGAACTGGCGACGGATGCCATCTTTGTAATGCAGAGTATTGCAATACAGTCGTTCTACTGGGTATAGCCCACCTTTTCGCATCTCTGGGTTAGTGAAGTTACTCCACCAGAGATCGAATACGGCTTTAGATAGCTCGTTGGGCAGCAAGATATCTGAGCTGTTAATCCCAATAACTTGATACTGGTAAGCCTGAGCGGGGAACTTTCGGGACTGCATGAATAGTGCTGTAGCCCACCCTGCATAAGAAGCGTAAAGGCTGCAGTGCCAGGAAATTTCATAGCTTAATCGTGGCATCAGGACACTCCGAGTTCTTCAAAACGATCAGCTATTGACGACTGTTGGATACCAATAAGGCCAGCTGTTGTGAAGCCCATTAATTCGGTAATAGCCCATACCAACGCATCTAATCGGTTAGGCGATTTATCCCCAGGACTCCATTTGCAAAGCTCTTTTTCTAGGTCTGGGAAATGCCCGACATGATGGACACGGCCTGACTCATACAGCTGTTGAACAGGTTCAGCCCTAACTTGCTTTCCCCGTGTAGCCTGAACGTCCTTGTACCCTACTTGAGGGTTTATGTTTTTGACGGTATTTTCTACCATATCCCCCCCATAGTTACGCTCACCTGCGATAATGTCTGCCTGCAAAGATTGGTATCGTCCGATTGCTGCGCCTGCCCACTGATTGGGCTTGCCAAGTAGTGAGTCATCAGCCAAGACATAATAATGGCCATTGGCGGTTTTACCCACAGCTACAATGCCAGCTTCAGTATTGATGCTGCCAGGGGGATCAACGCCTACAACAATGCGAACAAAATGAGACGGAGGAACAGCCTTTCGGTATGGCTCAATATCGTTTTCCATGCTCCATAAACCTCCGTCAGGTTTATCTTCGTGTTGGGATTCTTGCAAGAATGCACTTAGACCCCAATCATTAATCTGCTTCTCGGCAACTTCAATGCTTTGCCCCTGAGGCCAAGTAGCCTCTCCCTTGATGATGCGATACTGGTTTTTCTGTAATTTTTCGTCAAAGTGATGCTCTACTTCTAATCCATTCACTGCTGGTTCTTCAACGACCGAAGCGCCTAGCAGAAATCCTGCTCTACCATCTGCGACTTGAGCGATCGCGCTATCTTTGTGGATTTTATTTTGCACAAATAACCCAGTAGCATAGGTCGCCCCAGCTGCAAGAATAGCTTTCGAGATAGTGTCTAGTTTTTTCTGAGTCCCTTTGGCAGTATCGTGCTCGCCATCGACATCGTCCAAGATGATTAAGTCTGGCCTAAACTGTTCCATTCGAGCACCACGAATCCGGCTGTTTAGACCAACACCAAGCACTCCAAACCCATTGGCTGTCTGTAGTCGGTCAGCAGTCCATGAAATGCTAGCTTGATACTTATTCAGCGCACGAGGAACGCCCATCTGCTCTAGTAGTGCAGCAACTGCCTGTACGTGTAAATTAGCCTGATCCTGGGTGCCACAGACATACAAAACAAAGCGACGCTTTAGACTGCAAGCAAGATACGCGCAACCCTGCTCTGCAATTGTTGACTTAGCTCCGCCACGAGCCCAGATTTCAATCCTTGATTCAATAGGGGTATCTGGCTGCATTCGATCTAGCCAATCCCATACCGCTAAATGTCGTGTACCAGTAGGGACAAGTACCCCTGGCAAACGACGTTGCAGAAAACTGTTAGGCGATTCACCTGGCCGGGGCTGGAGATCAAGAGATAGCTGATTGTAATTGCGAGAGTCTTCCCTTTCGACGCCCAGCGTTCGCGCTAAACCCTCCCACCATTCATCTATTTCACTTTGGCTAGGTCTTCTACGGGTTCGAGTCCTTGAGCCCATCTCCGTTTCAGTGCCTCCATGAATGTATCCGGGGTAATGCGCGCCTGTACTGTCAATTCAACAATGTCGTCCGGACTCGGCTGAATATCGAACTTAATAACCATGCTCACCCATTCAGCAAAAGTTGGTGGGTAAAGTTCTCGCTGAGTCTTCATTAAATTAGCCATGGCATTGGCGCAGCCTTCTTTAGACTTGCCCTCTAGCGCCGCTGCTTCATGATAAAGATCAGCGATCGCCCCTTCCAATGCGTCCGACAAGTTAACTTTGCGCCCCGATGCTTGGCTGATCTTCCGAGACGTGGTTGCCTTTGTTAGCTCTACGCGGTCACGCTCTTCTTGCCATTTTTCTGCTGCCGCTTTTTGGGTGACCGAAGACTTAGACACCCCAAATTCTTTTGCAAGATCCCCATACGCTGGTTTTGGTTCTCTCTGCAAAAACGCAGATTTAATAGCGCTCCATACAGTGCTATCGATACGTTTTGGCATTTGTAGGGGGCTTCAAATAAATAGCAGTATTTATATCATAGCCTCATTCCCTATTGCACATACCACAAAACCGCTTAGAATAGGCATAAATCCTGAGCGTCATCGTCCAAATGGACACCTATTTCCCAGAGCCCATATATAGAGAAGATAGCCTTGTCAATCAAGCGACTGGGGTAGGTTTGTCGAAGTATGACCCTAGCCAGTCGTGGGATATATCTTGGCAAAATATACGAACTCTGAACCGATATCAACAATCGGCCCTCGCTTCAATCGGGCTGATGCATCGCATTGTTTATACCCTACCTAATGCCTGCTGCCGAAAGTGGGGAACGGTGACATTAGATGGGGGTTCTCAGGATGACATAGAGAGCATAAATAAAGCACTGATCAATATCCCTGTCATTGACTCAAGGCGACGACGCGGTGGGGGAGGGTTTCGATCTGCCATTCGTATGGCGTTGGGGCTAGCCTTTAAGACCGGCAATGGAGCTCTCATCCTGGATGCTGATGACGGGAGACCTTTGTATGAACCGTTGGATTTAAATAATCTCAAAAAGATTAAGTCCCTTCGTGTAGCCAGCAAATGGCAAGTGGTGCCGTACTTTTTCCATAATGATGGGCCTTCGTATAGCCATTATCAGGTGTTCGCCCAGGGGTTCTATACCCAGGGCGACGTTTTCAATATGTCGGGCACTATTATTCATCGGTCTCGTGTTTTCTGGTTCACGGGCATCGAAGAGGACGACGAGTTTATAGGCAATCGGTATAGCCTCCCCGGCACCGACCGCAGTATTTTAGACCTCGTTGTTGAAGCGTTCCTGGAGTATTACGGCGGCATCAAGGGGGCTGGGAGAATGATCCAGGACTTCGATGTGATTGTCCACAAGATCAAAGGCTTGGCTGAAATGCTCCAAGCTGATTGCGATGGGGCCACTAGTAACGCTAAGTCGATGGTGGCTAACAGCGCTGCGATGAATGCCAAAACACGGTCTGCTTTCCGGTCTTACGTGGCTGATATGGACCAAGAGGCAATTGAGCACGTCACTCGACAGGTAGGCGGCTATGATGGACTGCTGCAGACAATTAAAACGTATCTGTTGATCAATACCCCATATCCCCCGGCTGTATTGTTTGGAGAGTTCAGTGCTGGGTTAGGGGCATCTGGCGAATCTCAAGAAGAGCACGCCCTATGGAACGATACAATTTCCCAGGAACACGAGGCTAAAATCAGCCCCAATATGGTTAGCCTAGACCCTGAGTTTACTGGCATCCTGGGCGTTGTCATGGCTCAACAAGAGGGGCCAACTAAAGGCGAGATTTTAGACAATGTTGGATGGAAGCCGAATAAGTTATTTGAACCAACAGCCCAGCAGCAGGCAGCTTTAGAAAAAGATAGGGCAGTAATTATCCAAACGCTAGGTGCTATTGATAAACGTTTTGTTTCCAACGCAATTTTGAGTCATTACGGCGGGCAAGAGTACCAGGATACAATCACGCTAACCGAAGAGTACAAGGCAGCATTGGAAGCTGAGGCAAGATTGGAACAAGACCCGCCTGGAGACGAGCCAGAAAAGCCTGGACCAGGTGGCGATGATGCTGAATTGAGCCCTGCTGACGGGGGAACAGAAGACGATGTTGACTTGACTCAGTTTGCTGAATTTATTGACTTTGATAAAACTGACAGCTGGGGGACTGATGAGTTATTCCCCCATTTGGATGCTAAGAAAAAATCCAAGTTACAGGTTGGCGATACCAAAACTAAAAACGGCAAAACTTACGTTTTCAATGAAAATCGAAGATGGGCATTAGAGCGAAAGGGCGGGAGTAAGCCTAAGGCTAAATCGAAGGCATCGAGCAAAGCCAAAAAGAAAGGGCCACAGCCTGGAGACACCAAGCAAAGTAAGTCTGGTAAGACGATGGTGTTTAACGGCGAGACTCGTCGTTGGCGGTTGCAAAAGCCTGAAGATGTCAGGCGGACTAAGGCTGAGTTAAAGAAAGCCGTTGAGGATAAAGGGACTAAGTTGACTCCCGATGAGGCGAGGGAGGTGATTGAAGAGAGTTCAACTGGGCGGACTGCTGCCCGAGAAAAAGCACCCGAAATTTCAGTTGAGGAATACAAGAAGCTTGATGCTGTTGATCAGCAATTAGCCGCCCCAGGGCAAGAAAAGCCGCCCAAAGATGCGCCGCTGTCTGCCAAGGAGTTCAACCCCTACGCTAATCCTGACTTAACTCCGCAGGATTTTGTAAAAGTTTGGGCCGCCCGAGTGCGCATTGAAGCCCAGGACAATCCGGCAAAAGCAGAGGGGGCATCAGAACTTGATTTGATCGCCACAGATTTTTTCGGGAGTTCTGTCAAGAAGAAAGAAGACCCTAACGCATGGCGAAAATCGTTCGCAGAGTCCGGCCTTAAAAAGGCAGCTTATCGACGAGCGGTAGCATCCGCCATAGACGAGGGGTTTGTCCCTCCTGACGAGAACTGGATTAAAGTTAATTTAAGTAAAAAGCAGGCTTCTGCTTACGAGAGGAATAAAGCCCAACTAGAAAAAGACAGGGAAATAGTCAAAGCAGCTGACAAAGCGATTAAATACCCTTTAATGACACGCGATGAAGCCGAAGGATATAAGCCAACGTTGTCTAGGGCGGAAGCAGAGGCATATGCAAAGAACTCATTTTTGGGTGATCTCACAATGTATCACGGGAATTCTCAATCTGTAGTTGATTCTATCCGCAATGAGGGCTCTCAACCTGAGCTAAACAGAAAGGGTATTTATGGGCAAGGAACATACTTTGCGACATTAAAGCATACGGCAGAGACTTATGCAGGCAGCCTGGAAGAAAATTCTACTGCAGCGAATGGCTTGATTGCCGTTAAAACTAAAGTCAAAAACCCTTATATTACGACCATAAATGAGCTGGATAAAGTTTCAGCCTGGTTCTCTGGAGGGCCTTTCGGTGCAGAGCAATCAAATGGGATCAATAGTGCCGCACTAACAGAATATATGCGAGCCAAAGGTCATGACTCAATTTTTCTGAGAGACCATGGTTATTTGGTTTCTTTCGACGGAAGGCAGACAGTCGTTTATGAGCATGAAGATGTAGGAAAAACAACAAAAAAGGGGAAGGAGCTAGAGGCAAGACATGGAGCGGTTGAACTTCGAAACGGAGGCATGGAAACAGAGAGCAATGCTGTCTCGAAATTCTACAAAGACACCGCATATTCACAGTTAAAGACAACAGACACAAGAGACTACGGTAATCCCGAGGATGCGGACGATGAGGGGCTATTTTTCTAGATGAGTGAAATAAATTGGCTAGGTTGTAATTCTTGCAAGCACAAAAACAAGGGGGAATCCAAGTGTTCTGCCTTCCCTGAAGGCATTCCTTTCCCAATTGCTAACGGGAGCTTGGCCCATACATCAAAAATGTTTGGCCAAAAAAGCGGCATTGTGTTCGAGCGGCTAAACGTCAAACCCTCGTCCAATTAAAACAAGTAATAACTCAATGGCCTGATATGACAACCACAGCGCTCGCCCCAAAACGAAGAACTGACAACCGCCCTTGCGAAGGCAGCTGGAGTGGAACATTGGGTAGCTGCGTGAGATCGAAGGCTCGCAAAAAAGGCCCCAATCTACGGGACGAAGCAACCCGAAAAAAGGCAATCGTCGACTTTATTGATAGTCATTGGGACGAGACGACCGCCCGTGAATGGATTCAGGATACTAACGAAGGCAGGGGAAAGCCTAAAACCATCCTAAAATGGCTAGACGAAGACTTTCAGGCAACAAAAGAACTAGAGGATTTAGTCAAGAAAGATCCAAGCATGGCTGAAAGTGCTATGGGCGCTGATATAGCAGAAATCCAGCAAGAGATTAAAGACAGAAAAGAAAACATCGAATTATATAGAAAATACATCAAGTTAGCGCCTCACCTAACTGATGATGACATCGACGAATTCGCTTACAAAGCTGAGGATGAAGACGAAAAATACAGAAAAAAGCCTCGCACTGATGATGCTACTCCTGTCAAGCGCATTTTGAAATGGCAAGGCTTTGAGATTGGGATACAGTACCTGCCCTTTGAGAAACGTCATGGCCGTGTTTTACCTGCTGCTTATGGTCACTTCCGTCGTACCCGTGGAGCTGATGGGATGGCTGTTGATGTGTACGTGGGGACCAACCTGGCTAGCCCTCTGGTGTTCGTAGTGGATCAGGTGATCGATGGGGCATTTGATGAGGAAAAGATGATTATCGGCGTTAATGATGCAGCTGAAGCACGCATGATTTATGGACAGGCCATGCCTAAAGAGTTTTTTGGTGGGATGCGTGAAATCCCATTGGCTGAGCTAGAAGAATATCGAGTGCCCATGCTGACTAAATCTGACGCTAAACCCCGACGACGCAAGAAAGGCTGTAACGATGACTGTGAGTGCGAACCATGCCAAAAGGCTAGGAAGGATGCGTTGGATGCGATGTTAAAGGATCACATAGATGTGTTGACAATGAAACTAGACGCCAAAACCGGCACGCCCTGCAATAACCAACGGGGGTGGGTAGGGACTAAGCCAGGGTGTAAGCGCGCTAAGCCTGGGACAGCCACCAGGGTGCGCAGAATTGAGCGTAAACGGATGGGCAAGAACCCCGAGCCTCCGAAAGCTCGTACCATCACTGCTGCCGAGAAAGCAGAGCGCAGGGGACAGCTAAGCCTATTCCCAGCCGACAAGCCTCAGCCAGTACGCAGCCAGAAGAAAAAGGCACCGAGAGGGAAAGACCTGGCATTTGAATCGGCCTACAAAAAAATACCCAAGTCAGAGGAAGGCGGGGAATCATTGGACCCGAACGCGCCTCAATCATTTGGGGACTGGGTGGCAGAGGGTAAAAATGCTCAGCATGAACGGATAAGAAATAACCCTGATGACCGCAGTAAGTGGTATCGAAACGCTGACGATTTCTTTATCTCAGAACTAAAAGGTTACGACACCAATAAAAACGGGAAAGTCACCAAGGTAGAGATTTTTGGTTTAAAGCCGATGCCTCTGAAGTCGGCATACCGGTTGGCCACAGAAAAGTACAACCAAAAGTACGGCAGCTCCCAGAAGAACGCAGCTAAGCGGATGAGCCAGGGTGGAGCCACGCTGAAGATAAAAGAACCTCCTGCAGAAATAATCGAAGCTGCCAAAAAGAAAGCTGCTGCGGGGGAACGCAAAAACCTAACCAACGAATTCAACCAAAAGATTAAGGCGGTTCGCGCTATCGAAGACCCCGACGAGCGAGCCCGTCAAGCTCGTGAGTTAGCCATGGAGGCAGAAAAACTAGAGTCTCGCTGGGGTCGCGACCAGGGGTTAAGCAGCATCCGCAAAAAGGCCGCTAACTTATCCCGTGAGATGTTCCGGCGCACCGAAGCCCCACAGCCTAAGCGGGCCAATACGCCTGTTCGGCTAAGCAAAAAACAGGGCGAATCAACTCTATTCCGTGGGCCTAATGGCAGCTACTTTAGTATCGACTCTCGTGAATGGGACGCAGCGGTCGACGCACTAGCTAAGGTTGATGCGAAGAAAGCCGGGACACCTTGTAATGCCCAGAGGGGCTGGGTGGGGATGAAAAAGCCCGAGGGGAAAGGCTGTAAACGAGCAAAAAAAGGCACTGCAAAACGGGTAAAAGAAGTTAGGGGGAAGCGTACAAGCAAGAAAAATGCTCAGCCAAAGAAGATCGCTCAGCCGACCGACGTATTGACTCCAGAAATTAAAAAGCGACTTCTTGCGCACAAAAACAGGCCAATGGTGTCGCTAGAAGATATTTCAGCGAAAAGGAAAGAAGGTGAATCTATCGCCGCTGAAGTCAGAAGTGCGCTAAAAGGGAAAGCCGACCCTGGGCTTTGGCTAAAGAATGGGTTATTTGAAATTGCAGACATAAAAGACTTTGGAGTTAAAGACGAAGATATTAGCTCAACTGAGTCCGTCGATAAGTTCTACAAAAATCTTGCTCGACAGATCCATCCAGACAGGGGTGGGAGTGATGAGCAAATGGCTAACTTGAATGACCTAAGGCGTCAGCTGAAGTCTATTTCCAGACTCAGCTCCGAGACTAAGAAGCCACAGCCAAAACGGAAAGCTAAGGCCAAGAAAAAACGCAGTGATGCACAAGGCACCCTTATCTCAACCCTCCCTCGCCGCAATGGCAAGGTGAAATATCGTGGCCAGTGGTGGACGATTGATAAGGACGTTCCTGCTACTCAGAAGGGCAAAAAGCGTCAGGTTCTTGCCAAGAAAGGGGATCGGGTGATGCTCGTAGCCTTTGGGGATGACAGTTATCGACATAATTACAGCCCTGAAGCCAAAGCAAATTACCTGACCCGATCTGCAGGCATCCGAGATAAGGATGGAAACCTGACCAAGAATGACCCATGGAGTCCTAATTATTGGTCTCGTAAAGTGTTATGGCCTAAGGGGGACGCTGCATGAACTTCCAGCATCTAACCGGCCCCTACTTCGACAGCATTTGCCAATCTGCTGGGCTGCGCAATACTCGACTGAGAACAGTCCAGGGACAAGAGGTTAGGCCATCGCCACTGCTCAGTCACTTAGGGCAAGTAGGGAGCACTGATATTGGGTTCCAGCTAGAAGATACGGAATTGCTGGATACATGGGAGTCGTCAATCCCTCAGCAAACTCTAAGAAAATGCCTGGGTTCCAACTGGCAAACGAAGATCGGCCCTGATCAGCTATGGCAAATCAATGACGGGAATGGTTGGAGGTTATATCGAACCTTTGGGCAGCCCCAATACAGTAACGCAGACGCTGGAGACCGAGTAAAATTAGTTTTTAAGGCTGATGTGAACAAGGACAACACCCTAGGCTTTGAAGCCCCATACGTACCATAACTAATCATGCTTTTAACTGAAACCGACCAGCCATATATCGACTACCTAGCCGAGGTTTATATAGAGCATCAGGATGCTACTCCTTGCAATGCTGATCGAGGGTGGGTAGGGACCACCAAGAAAAGCGGTGGTCGTGGATGCAAACGCAAAAAGGGGACGGCTGCTAGAGTCGCTAGAGTCAAAGCAAAGCGAGCAGCTAAGTCCAAAAACAAAGCGGTTAGCCCCGACGACCGAGTGGCAAGGGCAAAGCTCAAAAAGAACGTCAAATTGTCTCCACGCGAACAAGTTGACAAAGCTGTCATAAATTCTTTTGAAGCAACAAAAGGGAAATCCAAAAAAGATTTAACTGTAAAATTCTTGGCAGACCAAGTTGAATCAGGTGGCTTCGCTAAAGAAGCCGGGAGTCGGTCCAATCAATTTAGTGCAGCGATGGGGTTGGCACGCGTTGCCGGGAATCAACAGGAGTTACTGGATGAGCTAGACAAGAGGGGGAAAGCCCGAGTCAAGAAAAAACCACAGAAGCTATCTCAGCGTGAAATCATAAAGCGAGCAAATTCAGGAGAGTATTTATCTAATGGGCAGCCTGAAGGGAGCAACACATTAAAAGACAGGGTTGGGAATGCTTCCAAATACAGTAAAGGTAAGCCAATCAAGACACAGGAGCAATTTAGCTCAGTAGCAAAGAGCGCTATATCCGATTTAGCAAAACACAGTGGGAGTGACCTTGTAGAAATTGCGGCGCTTAGAGAATCGATAGGAAATCGCGTAAGCGAAAGTGATTTCACAAAGTTCATGAGAGGCATCCATTCTAGCGGCAGTCATCGACTAGTTGGGGGAGCTGCAGAGCCTTCTAGCCGATACTCCAGAAACCAATTGATATCTAAAGGAGTTGAATCTACGCTAGGCGGACAGCGGTTTTATATAAAAGAAGAAACTCTCTAGCCCCGTACCATGATCACCAACCTCAATTCCACCATCTCAGACCTCCGCACCATCGCCACCGATGCCTGGATCACTCAGGCTTTGCAGGATGCCTTGCCCGACATCAGCGACGCCTCAGCTGTGCGTTACGATGCCATCAGTCGCACCACAGAGTACAGCGCCAACTATAGCGGCAGACTGAAGCCCTCAGGGCAGAGTAGAGCAGGCGTAGGAAGTGACCCTGGCTATGCTCTGGATACAGGCAGGATGGTAGCCGATTTAGTTGAGCCAGCGATAGACGGCAAAAGTCTAACCATTGGTAGCGACCAGGCGTATGCAAGCTACCAAGAGACGTTATTGGCTAGAAAGTTTGAGTCTGGAGAATCACAATATCCTAGCTTTTTTGACGATGAGGGTTATGCCGACGTCGTTGAACTTGCTATATTTTCGTTGTTTGAGGAGTTTTAGCTATCTATCGACCAGGGAACTCAGGGAGATCGCAACACAGCACGCATTCTTCCCCCGATCTTGTCTCGGCCACTATCTTGAAACAGCGCTCAAGATAGGCCGACTCTTTGATGACAGCGCCAGACATTCGTCTCAGTATTTTCAGCTGATCATCAGAAAGGTTGGCTGCTGGGACGAACAATTCCAACCCGCCAGTGGCTACTATCAAAAGATTGCCACTCAGGTAATACCACTCATGTACAACATGAGGATAGCCCGACTCTTGTATCATCCTTGCCATGTTTTCTTGACCTATGAAATTGCTATATTTTCGTTGCTTAAGAAGATCTGGTTCTAAACCCCACCCTCAACCTCACTAGTGTTGGTGCCTGGTGGCAGCCTAAACTCTACCTCAACTCTGCGCTGCCCTCGCTCGCGCCTAACCGTGCCAACGCTCCATGTACGGCCATCTTGATGCACTACGTAGGGGTTGACTACTGCCCCTTCCTCTGCTGCCCTGGTGAACGTAACTCGCCCAACTGCTTTGCCATCCTGGGCGATGCGGACGACCTGGAATGATGCGATAGGCTGGGTTGATGGGGGCTCTGCTTCCCTGGCTGGGGGCTTACTGCCACTTGCTGCGATAGTTGGCTGTGGTTCGCTGATGCTGCATATGCTTTCCAGGTTAATTAGTTCCCCCTGGTCTGTGATCATGTAGCAGAAAGGGTTAGCGATCGCAGGGGTGCCAACGCCAAGGGCTAAAGCAACAGGCAAAAAATATTTAATCATATGAGGCACCTCATAAGAACACTATAGCTATACTTCAGTGCCCTCAGCCTACACTCAGGACTACCGTCCGCTACCTCGATGACGCAGTTTCATAGATTCACCTTGATTCAGCCCTACTCTATACAGGGCTTAAAGCAAGACTCAGCAGGCTTTATAGAAGCTTCGCGTGCGCATGAAGAGAGTATGAGTAGTCAGCTATAGCTTTTTGTGGCAATGAGTATCATTAGGTAGCAATCACAGAGACCCACCATGGCCACTATTTCTGAAATCTTGACGGGTGACGACGGCTTGATCACGTATTTGGACAATGCCCCTGAGATTGTGGGGATTTACCGTCGACTGCAAGTAAGGCCATGGAATTTCGATAGTAACAGCACTACTCAGTCAACTGGTTTCAGGCTGCGTGACTTTAAGTCTGACAACACTAGTAATCAAGCCATGATGACGCGAACTGTGGCGTTAGGCAGAGTGTTCGAGATGACTAGCAATATCAATGCCACATTGGAAGCAGGAGCCTACCTAGAAGAGCTGTGCAAGCTCCTACATAAGGCTGCTGAATGCGTTGTTCATGTAAGCGAGATAGACCAAGTTTCGGGCAGCACTTTTGCCAAGCAAAACACCTCTAACCACAAATGGTATATGGTGATTTTTGTTCAGTTTGACTTAACATACTGGTATTCTTGACGATTCAGGACTCATGAAACTAACTACTACCGCATCAACATCGACTGAAGTTACGATTGACATTCAAGAAAAGTACTCCATTCAAAATGGGATGCCTTGCATTGACTTTGTTGTCAGCGGGCACCTGGTCGCTCGGCAAGAAATTCATCAACAACCTGTTGGGCAGGCATTCAGAATTATTAACAAGCTTTACACCTTGCCAGAACCCATTCCTTACACTGATGCCACTGCCATGGACGTGTCTGGCATTAACCCTGATGTGTCTGCATTCCAAGGTTTTGTTGGAGCTGTCGTACCCACGGCCCCAAAGAAAAACAACAAACCTGCGTAATGTCGGAATCCCCGACATTTATTGATATTTACAGCATGGCTAGCCTAGCGTAGAGGCGTCCTGACCCGTCTTTACGCACATGGCTCTTGTAAAATCTTTAACCGATAAGGCCCGTAAGTCGGTAGCCACGGTTGCAATTAAACAGAATTCAACCGGCAACATTCTGATGACCCCAATCGCAGCAACAGGGACATTGGATACCGGCATCAATATTGCAGAATTGTCAGAATCCAACTGCCGAGGTGAGCAAGTTCGAGCAGCCATCTTTAAGTCAGAAGAGAAGCCAAAACTACAGCTAGAGTACGGCATTATCACCCCCTTAATGAATTCGTTGAAGCTTGACCGAACAATGGGTGTTGTTACCGGGGGAAACACAGAGTATTACAAAGTGAAATTTCGGCTCCCTGCTGTTGGGAACTCATTACCTGCAAACTCTGCTGGAGTGTTTGGTAATGGACTAGCTGGGGGGGATGTTAGCACAACAGTTGGCGTTTCTGCATTTGGCAAGAATGAATACGGACTAAGTGAGGCTGTCACCATCGCAGCTACAGCAGCCCCCACTGACACAACCACTATTGCCATTGGTGCAGATGGGGCGCTAACGTTCTCCGATGACCTTCAGAACGCCGACATCAACTTACTGATCCCTTACACAGGTGTTGATTTCGCTGAAACTGGTGCTGTTGGCTACGGTGAATTGTCCGCACGAGTTAAGGTGATCAACCTTGATTTAACCGTAACTGAATGGGTGTTCCCAAAAGTGCAAGTTGATCCATCGGGGTCTATTCCGTTTGGTGGAGACAGCCAAACATTTGAATTCTTTGTTAATGGCGACTATACCTATCGCTCATATGCGCTAACTAACGATTGTTAATCACTATTGCTGATCAATATTGCTGGCTGGGTAAAGCCTCAGCCTGTCAAATAGAAATCCTTGACGTTCTACTGAGAGAGCTTGAGGTTAAATGGCTGACCCATGGGCACGATACCAGGGCAATGCTTGAGCAGCCTTACTCTCAATTGGTGGGTAAGGTTTTGGCGATCATCCCCTCGGAGGCAGGGCTAGAGATCTCTATTGACCTACTCAGGAAAGATCTAATCGCATTTGAAGAGTTATTTTTTCGCTCAAGATCTGGACAAAGCCTGATAGCTGAGCATCACAAATTCGAACCCAAGCTAAAACGACTTGAAGCAAAACCAGGTGAACCCGTCACCGCGCAGCATCTTCCTTTCCCAACGTCTGGCAATGCAGCTGACGACCAGCTGGCTGGTCTCTTAACCTCATTTGGGCCAGATACAAGCTTATGGGCTTGGCATAATTTAAGCCTGGATAGGATTGACAGAGTTCTTTACTCACTTAAAGAACTGAACATTCCTGAGAATGATCGAATCGCAGCCTACGTAGCGCAACTTGCCATAGAGAAAGACCCCAGTATTCTTAGTATAGAAGATGCTGAGCGAGCATTTGCTGACATGGAATCGTTTATCAGTACTGGCGAACTAAAGAATGGCTGGAAAAGTTCTCGGGGTTAAACAAAAAAATCATTGATCGAACAACGCAAAACCTTGGACCAAAGCACAAGTTCTCTTGCATACAGCCCACGATTCCCAGATTCCACTGCACTCACCTGAGGCCGACTCAGATGAACCGCCCTACCTAATTCCCCCTGGGTGAGCCTTACTCTTTTCCTCAATTGCTCAATTTTTTTACCCATTCTCTGATCGATTGAATTATCAGATGTCGGAATACCCGACATTAATTGATGTATAGGGGCTTCCATGGCTAGGCTAACGGCAGTAACAATCTCTCAGGAACTGTGGCTGTACGGCTAATCGAAGCAATTGCAAATATTGAACAATTTGAGCGGCTAGATAGTGGCACTCTCAAGGTAACCGCGATCGCCCGTACACCCGGCATTCTAACCTACTTTGATAGCAACGGTCCTCGACGTGAGTTAGTGACAGCCAACTTCCTTCGCTCTCCTGACCAGTCGGGATTCCCCATCGCAGGCCAGCTAGCGGACCTTCCCGTCACTCTTGAGCACCCTCCTTCTCTACTCCGTAAGGACGACAGTAAAACCAAGCAATACAGCGTAGGCAAGACTAGCCCCAAAGTGAAGGTGTATAAGGACGGGCGAATCCAGGTGGAGATGGAGGTTGAGCGAGAAGACGCTATCACGGCCATTGAGTCTGGAGAGAAGCAAGGGGTCAGCCTTGGATATCTTTGCAATATTTCCCAAAATGCGGGCACCTACAAGGGTGAGCGCTACGATGCTGAACAGTGCGCACCGTTTGAGGCGGATCATCTGGCTATTGTGGCCAAGCCTCGTGCGAAAGGTGCACTAATACAAAGTTTTGAACGCACCGACGACACAACAGATATAGCGGTTGCGTATTTTGAAGAATTCGAGCCTAGCTCGGATGTTGTTGACTCTCCCAGGAGCGATTCTATGGGCACCAATACCGCCGCGACTGTGGCGATCAGCGACATTGCAAAACCAGCAATGCCTGAAACATTCCAAATTGACATCAACGGGAAACCATTTCATGTTGATTCGGCCATGTATGAAGCCTTGAATGCTGAGCGTTCAGACATGGCTGAATACAAGAAAGACATGGGCAAGAAAAAGCATAAAGGCAAAAAACCTTCTTCTATGAATGACGATTTCATGGGGGATGACGACGAAGATGACAACGAGTATGAAGACGGTGATTATGCTAAGAAAATGCGCAAGGACGCAGCTGAGCAGATTTCAGCCGTACTGGCCCGTTGCGATGCAGATACATTAACGGACGCTCTCTATAACCTCAATGTTCTTGTTGGCAGGTTTGACAGCGCAGATACTGTAGCTGATGTCGTCGAGGCTATCGACACTTTGCAAGGCAGAGTGGACGCACTGGACCATGAAGACAGCAGCAACGACGACAGTCGTTTTGATGATGGCGATGTCAAGGCACTGCTCGAAAAGCTAGACGCTGCAGACCCAGCATCAGCTTTGCTTGCACTAGAAGGGAAAGAGTTTATTGTCAGCTACGGTCACTTGCTCCCCCCAGGATACAAATTGGATGGACAGACGCTGCATGAGCTGCAGTTAGAGGCCATCAAGCATACAGAGCCAGGGCTGGAGTTAAAAACAGACTCAGCTAAATCTATCTCTGGTGCATTCAGTGTTGTTGCCCATCGACATAAACGAGTTGATTCATCAACCCAGCTAGACAAGGCGCTCCATCTGGACATGGGCATGGTCCACAGCAACGCTGGCCCAAATGGGAACCGCCGAACCAACACCAGCATGATCAAAAAGCCGTCTGAATCTCTTTTCGCTCTATCTAAAGCTGTTCGCCGTTCTGGGAGCAAGTAAACTATGGTTTATTCCGAATACAACGCACTTAATACTCAAAGGTCCGTCGTTGCCCCTGATCAATACGCACCTGGACAAGCGCTTAATGATCAGCTATCTGTAGCATTCCTCAACGCTGGGACATCTACTCAACAGACGGTATTGATCGACAATGGCACGGCCACCGCTAGCACTGACTATGTGTTTAATATCGGCGGCAAGACTATTACGGTCAATTACGTCGTAGCTGATGGCGATCCATTTAATGAGGTCAACCCTGGCACTGCTATTAGCGATGCAATCTTACAGAACCTAATTGTTAGTAAGCTCCAGCAAAATCAAACAGATTTCACGGTAGCTGCTACCGGAAGTGACCAAGTTACGCTGACAGCCGTTCCATACAGCGTCAATAAAACAGTCACTGTCTCAGGCGGCGGGGCAGGGTTCGCTGTAACGACCAATACAGCAGCGAACTCATCTAGCCATATCCCCTTTGGAGTTGTTGTTGTCGACTCTGGGGCTGATGACGATGGAAAACTGGGCGCTCTTCCTTCGGCAACAGGCCAGCGGGTTCTAGGCGTTAGCCGACGAGGCAATGGTCGTAGCCGATATAGCTATGAAGAAGCACAAGCATTAGGCGTATCCCAAGACGGAGTATTCCCTGGCACTGATGGTTCTGCTATGAAGCAAGGCTCTATCGTTGCTCGCGCTGAAGCTGCATTTGCAGGGACGGAAGCGACCGTTTATTTCCGTCATACCGCGAATGGTGCTTTAACTGACCTTGGCTATGTTGCGCCTGCGACTGGTACTGGGTTAGACGCATTATCAACCGCTGTTGCTGTAGATGGACCATCCGTCACACTGCAGGATGGCAGCTTAGTTGTTCCACTCACTGTCAATCTGCCTTAATTCGGAGGTTCTGAAAATCGTGATTAATTATCAAGACACAGCACAATATGCAATTGCTGTTGCAGCCGAATTACAACGGTTGGACAGCGAAAATGCAATGCCTGTCGTATCTGGTGCTCGACTAGATGCAGTCTCAGCAGGCCACTTGCAAGAATATCTCACCCATTATTCTCCTGAATTAATTCGAGAAGAGTATCCAGAGTACAAATATGCAGCTGGGCTTGTCCCGCTTGACTCTCGGGAGTATGTTGGTGTTCAACAAATCAAAAAGACCCGTATCACGCGGATTGGTAAGTGGAGCCGATCTAGTGATGGTAACGTCTCCAAGGCTGCAATCGATATCGGGATGGATGAGGTTGATTACGGCTCTGCTTCATTCGACGCTCACATCACGTTTACTGTTGACGAGCTAGACGCCATTGACTTTGCTCGTCGTCATCGCAGTATGGGCGTCATTGTAGATACCGTCTCTGAGAAGGTGAGAGCAGCCCAGGAAAGCTATCAAGAGCTAATCAACCGGATCATGGCGTTTGGCAGCACACGTCAAGGCGTTTACGGGCTGCATACTCACCCTGGAGTTACCAAGGTTAAAGCCCCATACAAGATGGGCATTAATCAAACGGCAGACAACAACATCGCTATTTTTGCGGCGATGCTTCGCATTGCTTCTCGCATCTCAGGGCAGCGTTCCAAGCCAGATGTCGGCCTAATTCCTGATCAATTAGCTATTGATTTGAGCCAACAGGAGAAGAACACGAGTGCTGGCATCAGCACCCTTAAGTACTTCCTAGAGAGCGCTCAAGGGGTACGGATGAATTTGGATTCTACTCCTGAAATGGACACTGCTGGCCCTGGAAGCACTACCGCAATTCACTTCTATCGCCTTGATCCTGCGCGGCTGCAAGGCTGTGTTCCTAAAAGGATGAGGCAGGTGACTGATCCTGTTTATACCAATGGCGCTTGGCGCACTGACTTCCATTGCGCAATCAGCGGGGCTCATTTGGTGCGGCCCTACGACCATGTAATGTTTTACGACGTTTACGATCTTAACTAATGTCTGAGACTAAAACGGCTACGGCTAAAACAAAGGCTGCGACAAGGCAGGCTGCCGACTATCAAGGCAAGCGTGTTGTTGTCTGGAACCCTGAGGCTGATTATCGCCTTGGCGACCAAGCTCCTCTAAAGGGCTATGAAATGGTACGGCAATATGTGTTCTGCTATGTTGATGCCGTCGCGACAGCAAAAGCGAAAGAGACAGCCAAAAGGACATTAGCCCACGACAAACTAGTCGCTCTGGGTGACGATGTCCCTCATCAGCCTGTGTTCAAAGAGTTAATTCTAACGCCAGGGCTTAACTGGGTTGAAGCTCAGGCTTGGGACAAGGCAACCCATGTATCGGCAGAACGATATCAAGCAGAGATTGAAGACAATAATCCCAAGGCGGTTGATGAGATTAGCCGCCTACTTCAATCACGAGCGATCCTGGTTTTTGAACCCAATGAGCGAGTTCAAGAGACTCGGCAATTCACTGGGAATTTCGAAGATTATGACGCTCAAGAATTGAAGCGTTTAATGGCTCAGGTTGATGATATCGGTGCATTGCAGCAATACGCCAAAGACACCAACGATTACGCATTAACCCAGGTTATTCAAGAACGAATCAACGCGTTGAATACAGGTTACTGATGGACTTTGCGACATTTGCAGCTGACCCAATAATTATCGCCGCGCAGTTAGATTGCAATCAAGACGCGGTGGAACAAATTATTGACGAGGTATCTTGCCTGCTTCCCAAAAGTCGGTTCGCTACCCTTTGTACAGACTGCAATCGTCGAGATCTTGCCATCAAATACCTAACAGCGCATCGGCTAACTCTACTCAAGCAATCAGGCATCTTGGACGGAGAAGCGAAAGGCATAATCCCTGGTCAGATAACCAGTATTAGCGCTAGCCAGGGTAGCCAGTCTCTGAGCTTTTCTCAAGTTTCTCAAGAGGCTACAGGAGGGTGGATCTCCGAGGGACAGACCCCCACCTATTGGTGGGGTTTATTTATGAGTATGGCGCAGTCCAGGAAAGTAGCTATCGGGTTTACTGCGTAGCCATGAGTGCAAATAGATCATCCTCAAGTTCAAAAACAATAGAACAAACTATTGACACGAACCTGACCGTAATTGGGGAGTGGGTAATCCAAAGCAATGGCCTTGCTGTTGAAGTTGTCAACAAAGGAGGGACCGCTTTCAATGCATTTGAGATTCGCTTAAAAGCGACCGAAGCGTCCACATTCCGGCTCGCCTACAACCAGGCAACAGACTGGACCAATCCAGCTACAGGAAGCCTGATTTCTATTGGAAACACAACCAGCCCAACTACTCTAGCAGCAGGCGAGGGGATTAATTTCGCTTTGTTTAGATTGCTGGATTATAAATTTTATTCCATTCAATTTCTCGCCTCTGTTGCGAGCGGCAGCACAGTAGCGGAGGTATCGGCATGACTTTTGTTCACCAGCCTGCGCCATCGGCCCCAACCAGCAAGGTTCATCTGTATATGCCTGCTAACTCGCTTACTCCTCCTGCTAGCCCGTTTGAAATACGATTTAATCCAGCGTCTCTAGACCCAGCCGACGCGAAGCTGTCTTTCGTTAGAACGCCCTACGTGTTTGCTAGTGGGACCATTCAAAGACGCAGCAACGCTTTTATAAAAGGGAACAAAATTCAGTTATTAGATAACTCTGACCAAGTAATTGCGGAAGGGAGCAATACAGCTGGCCAGAACGTTAGGTTGGCTGCGGGGGCCATCTACGAGATGCGGTATGATTTGGCATTCCAAAATTTTGGCGATTCTGAGTATATCGATATTGGAATCATGGACCGAGATAAATTTGATGCTCACGTCACGAATGATGACCCAGCTCCTCACTCAGATGCACTAGAAAACTATCAGAGTGACGGGACTGGCCAAACAGACAACAACAACTCACTCCGTAGCACTACTGGCGCGGGGAGAATCGACCTATCCGAAAGCACAACAGATAAGGTTGTTTGCCTAGGTGCCTACAATGCCAATGCCACTGATGTTAAAGAAGTGGCCTGGTGGCACACGTATTGGTGGATTTGGGAGGTTGCGCTATGAAATGAAATGCCAAAAAGCTAGAATTTAGTTGATGAAGTTATAGAGGGAAATCAATCATGCCTTTTCTTAGTGATGATGTTTTAGATGGAGGTTTAGACGTGCTTGACACAGCCACGACCACACTCCATATCTGCTCTCAGGAGCCAACAACTTTAGCTGAAGCAAACTCCACCTATACTTTAGGAAATAAAACCTCGCTTAGTATAGGGGCACCAGCGGATCGTACTGGGGGCGGGCGAGAAGTGACTATTGCCTCATTTTCAGATGGCAGCGTCACTGCGGATGGAACAGCGACTCATTACGCAATAATTGACGCGACACGACTGCTGGCCACAAATAGTCTTAGCGCATCTCAAGCGGTCATCAATGGCAACACTTTTAGTCTAGCTGCTTTTACTATTGGGATTCCTGACGCAGTGAGTGCATAAGCATTATGCTATCGCCTTTACGTTATTTCTTTTTCTTCCAAGCAACAACAGCGGCGAGCCTGATCGCCGTTGGCTTGGTGACGACAGCACCAGAACTGGGAGATCCAGGAATAACTCAAAATCACTCGCTAACTGCTAACGGCTTGACTGCTGGAGCAGCAACGCTAGGCATCCCAGCAGCACTAGGGGAAGGGTCTGCCGTTGGCTTGCTGATCGGTGCCCCAACCTTAGCGACGGTAACACTGACCCAGATGCATGTGTTGTCCGCTACAGGATTAATCGCTGTCGCGCCTGAATTGAGTGTCGCAACAATCCCAGAGCCTGATAGCGCCAACGGCCTGATCTCTGGCGACCCATTGTTAAGCCTGCCCACTTTGGCTCAAAACCACAGTGTTATCTCTACTGGGTTGGCTGCCTCTGCGCCCACCATAGGCAGCCCAGTATTATCCAGTTCTGTCAATACAGGCAATAAAATAGTTGTTGGGGCACCGATCCTTGGCTCTCCTGTTTTTGCCCAGCAGCAATCATTAACTGCTACAGGGTTAACTATTGGGGCTCCCGCTATAGGTAGCCCAGCGCAAAATGCGGGGATCTCTTTTGTTTGCGCCCCAGATATAGTCATAGAGAAAGAATTACAAGGATCTGTGATCAGCCCTAGCGCAGATCTGAGGCTAAAAATAACACTCACTCGCAATCCTGGCGACATTGACCCAGGAACATCGCGAGCAACGGATTACACTAACTGTATCCCAGAATTCGCAGTGTATCGGCATGGAGGCACCACTGCGATTTCGACCCTGACCTTAGCCAACAATGGGATCAGTCGTGCAACAAATACAGCGAGTTGCCAGGTTTTTGTAGTGCTTTGGCCCCAAGCATCAGTGGTCACCTATAAAGGGAGGATGGATATGTTGTATCGATTCACGGTAACCACGGCAGATGGGGCAATTGTCTCTGGTAATAATAGCGATCCAGCATATTCAGGTAGATTTAGTATAGCGAGGTATTAGCATGGCAATCGTTCCATACACCAGCACGAACCAAGCTGGAGCAACAATATTTTTCCAGAGGCATTCTCAGTCTGGCGAAGGAGATGACGCAGCCGACGCCGTTATTGGCGTTGTTGGGATCGTAGATAGCACAGGCAGTGAGATTGGCTCGAGCAACCCTTTGCCAATCTCACTGCCCTCTCAGCGGGTTTTCAAGGCTGCCTTAACCCTGGATACGTCTCCATATGCCAGTGGCGACACATTGGCTGATTTACTAGAGATCACAAATGCCGTGCGGACCGCTGGCGGAACTGGGACCATTACATCAGTAACAATCAATGACTTGGACGGCCAAGCGCAAGGACTAGATTTAATATTTTTCGATCAATCTGTGACCTTAAGCGCCAACAATAACACCTGGAACACCGCTATGGTTAACGTCCTGCATTCAGTAGCAGTAGAGGCTGCTGACTACAAAACATATGGCTCTGACTCTTCGGCAACTATCGGAGGATTAAGTCTAGCCATACAACCCAATAGTGGAACATCAATCTATATCGGCGCGATTAGCAGAGGTACCGGTACCTATACCGTAAATGGATTGGAAATAGTTATCGGAATCCTGAGAGACTAAAAAAGTGAATAGAACCGCTCGGCTAGCAAAAAAGAAAAAGACAACAGCTCCGGCGATACCGGCCACTCGCTACATTGCACCTGCTGCGTGGTTAGAGGCAGATCGCAATCCTGACACCTCAAGGTGGCGAGATCTTAGTGGAAATAATAACCACGGAGACACTGTAGGCAGCCCGTCCCTTGGTCTAATTAATGGCAGACCAGCTTACCAAGGCAATGGCTCTAATATTGGCTATACTTTGCCTCAACTCATTTCAGGTGCGCAGGACCACTTAGTGACAATTGTTGTTAGATCTATCAGCAATCCTACGTCTTTAATAGCAATCGCTGGACAGTATAGAGTGGGTCAAAGCGGTCGTTACTTGCTGTTATTCACCACTGATTCAGGTGGTGTTATCTTTTCAACAGGCTTTGAAGGCCAATTTACTAATCCAGGAGCCGCTGCTGACACAAGCCCTCATGTATTTTCAGTCCGTAAAGTAGGCAACCAGTACGAGCACTGGCGAGACGGGGTACTTGTCGCAAGCAATAGCACATCTGACAGTATTCTGTCAACATCATTTCTGCTGTTTCATGGCAGAGATTCAGGGGACAGTAACGCATTTTGGTACAATGGCTTGGTCGGCGCATTTTCCGCCTTTATCGGAACGGCTACCGATGGTCAACTACTAACTGAACACTATCGGATGGCCATTAAATATGGCATTGAACTAGACGAAAGCTTCATTCTATTGTCGGCACCAAAGCAAGCTCTTTCTAATTCAGAGATTATATTTAGAACACTTGGTACGGGGGGGGCTGAAGCCGTAACAAGACTCCGAAGTTTAATTATTTCCAGCTTGTGGAGTGGATCTGGGCTGCCCTCTAATGGGATTAATGGAACGTCTACAGGGGTTTCGGACCCTCTGGCAACACATAGTTTAAGCCCGTCAAATCTTTTGCGCGTAGACCAGGTTACTGTTGAGCTAAGAAATAACAACAACATTCTTAGGGATACCTTAAACCCTTATGTCTGGTACCCGACCAGTGGGACCAGCAACAATAGATTTGTAATGGTGGCTGTAGGGCACAGCGATGACGATTCTGTTTTAGGCCCTATTGGCTTAGGTTACGGCGAATTAATCAGAGATTTAGTAGAAGATGGCTATACAGTGGCCAATATCTACATGCCTTTCGGTGCAGATCCTGCCCAACACAATGCCCTGCCTGACCCAACAGCAGATGAAAATTACTTAAGATACTTTGTTGAAACACCTATTCGGTTAATCAACGAATTTACAAGTTTTTCTGCCTATTTCATGGCAGGGAAATCTGGGGGCGGGATGGTTACAACTTTAACTACGGCCATTGAAACTAGAATATCTCGGTCTGCCGATGTTGCTGGCTCATTCCCGTTGGCAACACACGTTCCTGGGCGAGACTTTGAGCAATATCTCCCAGGAATTCGTGATTTAGTTGATTTTGGTGACTTGTATTTAATGGCAGCATCAGGAAGGTCTCACCTCCATGCCTATAACACCCAAGATAGTTGCTGTTTTACCCAAGCACAGCGCGATACATTCCCCACATTTGATTGGGTCCCATTGGTCCAAAGCAGGGCTACTGAACTCAATGGAGTTTATACACTTGAAATTAACAGTTCTACACTGCACGAAATTAGTGCGATTACTCGCGCTAATATAATTAGTTTATTTTCTGAGGTCTAGTGTTCTTGTCAGGACTCAATGTGAATTGCACTACATTGAGTGATTCAAATGATTTCAAAACAATATGAACACAAAGTGCAGCCAAGAACAAATTGAACGGATACGACTGGGCCTTGCTCATGGACTATTAGCGCTCCCACGCGGGCCGATTGGTGGAAGCAGGATTAGGTATTTTTGATGATATGGAATTAAATCAAGTTATTCAAGGCGATTGCTTGGAAGTGATGAACGGCATCCCTGATAGCAGCATTGATCTAATAGCAACTGACCCGCCTTTTTTTAAGGTAAAAGGGGGCGGTTCTAAAGGCAAATTCGAATGGTGGGATCGCGCCTGGGATAATTCAGCAGAATTCTTGAGATGGATTGACCAGCTAGCCGCACAATGGCAACGCATCTTAAAGCCTAATGGCAGCCTGTATTGTTTCGCGAGCACAAAAATGTCAGCACGAGTTGAGGCGTTGTTGAGTGATCGTTTTAATGTGCTGAACAATATTCGATGGCGAAAGGAACAAGGAAGACATAAAGCATCATGCAAAGAAATTCTTAGAGGCTATTTCCCTGCATCGGAATCAATTATCTTTTGTGAACATTACGGCGCAGATAACGCAGCTAAAGGCGAAGCAGGTTATCAGGCAAAGTGTGATGAGTTAAGAGGATTTGTTTTTGAACCGTTGCGAGCATATCTAGATGGAGAGAGGACCAAAGCCAAAATTGCACATAGACGAATAATACATATTCTTGGGATGCGGGGGCATGACTCGCATTTTTTTAGCCCTATTCAATGGAAGTTACCTCTAGAAGACCAATACAAAACCCTCCAAGACTCATTCCCCGGTTACTTTCAACGCCCATACGAAGAACTACGTCAGCAATACGAAGAACTACGTCAGCAATACGAAGAACTGCGTAGACCGTTTATCGTATCGTCAGACGTACCCTACACCGATATATGGGACTTTCCGACAGTGCAAGGCTACCCAGGTAAGCATCCATGCGAGAAGCCATTGGCCATGATGGCGCACATCATAAACGCTAGCTCTAAGCCTAATTCAGTAGTTCTAGATTGCTTTTGCGGTTCCGGCAATACTCTAGTAGCGGCCAAAAAGCATGGACGACATTTTATCGGGATTGATATTGATCCTCATTGGGCAGATGTAGCCCGTGGCAAAGTCGGCAAAGAACAAAGCTTTGTATCACAGCAGGCTAGATTAGACTGGCTAAAACAACAGACCGCAACGACTGAGGAAGCCCCCAAAAAGCAGCAGCTAAACTTATTGGATTTACTTGCAAGCTAGGGCTCAACCATCAATCAGGGGATTAGTGTCTTGACCACATCGACAATATCTAAATAATCTATCAACCACGTCAAACCAATAACGACGAGGGCAGAAAGCGTAACCAAGCTTAAAATTTAACTAGCAGCCAAAATGTGGAAGCAGGATTAGATATTTCTAATAATGATGCATAGAATCCCAGAGCTACTTAAGCGGAACAGCCTGATAGGGGCTGCTATTGTTGGGCCAGACGGAAAGTTCTGGGATGTAAATGAGACTCTGTGTGAAATACTGGGTTATCAACGAGAAACGTTGCTGCGCCTAACGTTCCAGCAGATCAGCCATCCTGAAGATCTAACGCCTCAGGTCAACCCATTCCGCAGCGTAATCAATGGAGAACTTAAATCTTTCACGCTGAAAAAGCGCTACAAGCATGGACAAACAGCAGAATGGATCTCTTGCACGTTGCACTGCGAAGGATTCCATTCTGAGTCTGGAGAATTCCTTTATTTCTTTTCCCAAGTCAGTAAGCTTGGCGACAAAGAGCTGACAGAGGTTGAAACACAAAGGCTTTCAGAAATAAAATACGCAATCAACAACAACGGATTTGCCCTGCATTATCAGCCGATAGTTGACCTGAAAACCGATGAGACCGTTGGTTATGAGGCGTTGTCACGATGGGCAAAAGACAATGAATTAATCTTCCCAGGGGATTTCTTGCCTTTACTGAGAAAGGCAAACAGTGAACACTTACTGTGCTACTGGGTAATTGAGCAAACCCAGGCAGATTCAATCAAGATTGGCCAGTGGATCAGCTTTAATATCAGCCCATTCACTCTAGCTAGAGCAGATTGGCACGATCAAAAGCTGCCTGTTAGAGGGCATATGGAGATATTGGAGACTGAGGCTGTTTCTGAGGAGATTCAGAGCCGGATTCAGTCAGCTAGGCGGACAGGCGTAAAGATCGCCCTGGACGATTTTGGCACCGGATACTGCAGCTACGATAGATTGCTGAAAGGCCAAGTTGACCTAGTAAAGCTCGATAGATCTATTATTAGTGGCCTGCCTGCTCGCGAATCCAGAGTAATGGTTGACGCAATTGTGGCGCTATCGCAAAAACTCAGCATCAAAGTTATCGCTGAAGGCGTGGAAACCCAGCAACAGGCCGACATGTTGAAAGCAATCGGCTGTGACATGGCGCAGGGCTATTTGTTCGGTCGGCCTGCGCCACTACCCGCGATCACTCGCTCTTCGTCGGGGGCCATTCACTAGGTTGGTGATATCTGCCCCATCTTTGTGACTGTATGTTCTTTTGTCCAGCCGGTGCAATCGGTCAATCATCCAATTGATCGCCCTGCTTGTTGGCTCTAGCACTCTCAATAACAACTGAGCAATCTCAACAAGCCCATCAACCCGTTCCATGGTCCTGTGCAGTGTTCTAGCATCTCCTCCAGTGGCCGCTACAGCCTGTTCTACTTTGATGCCCCATTCCCTGTATTCGTCGTAGCCAGCTATTAGTGCCGCCATCGTCGAGTCACTTTCCGAGACTTTCTTTATTAAAGTCTCCATCCTGGCTTCCAAGTCTCGGAGTCTAGCAGCATTCCGCTCGTCAGCTTGTCCAGAGAGTCGAAACGCTTCTCCTATACTGCTTGTGACCGATTTGTCGATCATTGCCTGGAGATCAGCGCGAGTAAGTCTCCGTCCAGTGCCTGTCCCGCTTGTCGGTAACCCTGAACTGTCTGGGATAGTGGCCATAGATAGCACTGAGGAGAAAGATTCTTTTATAGGTTAGCCTATTAGTGAGTATTCTATTCCTGAAAATGAACTCGCCAAAACTTGAAATAACGGAACCCGGATACCAGCCAGCTTTGATTTCCGTAAAGGATCGCTGGGGAGAATACAATATCCTGGGAATTGGCAGAAAAGATAATGATTATATGCCAATGGTCGTTTTCCGCGACCCACCACAGGCATTGTCTCGATCCCAAGTCACTGTAACAGGAGTGGAAGGCGCTGACGGACTAGTGCTGTGGGTTCGAGACGGAGGACCGAAATTTCAGGGAGAAATTAATACTCCGATAAAATGGGGCGTTATCAACGGCCAGCCAGAGATCGGCGCTGATAACGCGTGGAAGAAAAGCGCTTATGGGACCTGGATAAACCAGGAGGCACTGTCCCCCTACGGCTGGACTGTATTTAGAGTTAGCGATCTCTTAACGTTTGGCAGAGAACTAAAATATCCAATGCTGGCTGGTTATTCAATTCGCCACACCATTGAAGAAACGGGCGGCACTGGACACAATGCCGGGACCGTTTCATACTCAGCCGCCGAAGTGTGGCGACAGGAATCAAGGCGGGCCAAAACCGAAGGCACTATGTTGCTAACAGTGCCTAGCAGCAAGAAAAGCTTGGCTGTGATCCAAGAGATTGACTCCACTGCAGAATTAATCCTAGGAGCGTCGCCAGGGGAATTACAAGACGCAGAAGGGTCGATTAGCCTGCAGGACCAATTTTTGTTTGAGCAAGAAATAAAATTAAATGAAATGGTCTCTGAAGCCATGGTTTATGACCGCTCGTTTGTGGGGAATTTCACCACGATCTCAGGTCAAGAAATTTCGCTAAACCTAAGGCGGCGCATCATCAATAATGAGCCGCCGGTTTTATTCGCATGGCTCGCATTAAACGTCAATGCCACCGAGGCAAGCGCGCCGCAAAGTGACTGGAAAGCTGAAGCTGTTAAGTTCGCCAACCAACACCCATGGATCGCGGCATTGGTTGGAATCGCTATAGCAATTATCTTTTCCCTTCTATCTAAATGATGGCAAAAACCTCAATCACCATTGTTTTTTAACGCGTCAAACAGGTTACTGACTGCTAATGCAGATAGCTCTATCCTGTTCGTCACCCGACCGTCCGTCGTCTCTATTAGCCTTCCCTGAGAAGTCTCAGGGTCTAGGTAAAGTGTGATTATCTGCTCGACTGATTGTGAGTCTACGGACTCACGATAACTATGTCGAGATATAATTTCTATCATTTTGGAAGAATGGGCTCATTTACACAACTAGTATCCCAAGCTAGCTGAGAGTAATAACTAGAGTCCATGTCTTCTTTGGTTTCAGCCCCTTGAAACGGATTGAAGCCTTGGCAGCGTATAGCACCATGCCCCGCAAATCAGGGAACGTTACAGTTTCAGTCCCTTGGTAGGGGTTGAAGCCTTGGCAGCTATCTGCATCATTACTTACTGCATTACTGCGATGATGTTTCAGTCCCTTGGTAGGGGTTGAAGCTTTGGCAGCTCAGGACCGCATAGACCAGCTCAAGCCAATAACAGGTTTCAGTCCCTTGGTAGGGATTAAAGCTTTGGCAGCTTGGCTCATGGCTAATAGTTCGTTTCCACCAGGTGCGTTTCAGTCCCTTGGTAGGGATTAAAGCTTTGGCAGCGTAAACAGCTGCATCCCTTTAGCCGCAAGGCTTTTATGAGCGATTCTGGCAAAGCTCAGAAAATGGCAATTTTGCCAAAGCTTTAATCCCTGTTTTTCAAGGTTCTTCTTTTGGCCTCGCTTAGCTTTGCCAAAAAAAGTTGAGACTGTTCGCCATAGATCCGGCGAATCTATAAGGGCCTTACGGACTCCTTTTGCTCCTATCTTGCCTTTCGGCTGGTGTTTATCGGTTTCCCGACAAAAGATACCCATAGCCCCCTAGAGAACCTTAGCGCTGAAGCCATCCAACAACGTTTCCGCTGCCTTGTCGCCCAAACTGCGATGTCCTTATATTAGCGTGTTATATTTTGTACGCCAAGTATTTTTTAATATAAATGGGAAAAGAGAATAGAGAAGGCAGGATTTACGCGCGCATCAAGCAAAGCCGTAAACAAAAGCTAGAGCAGTATTGTAGACTTTGGGATATATCGATAGCAGACCTATTGGAACGCTTTATTGATATGCTGCCAGAGCTGCCGCAAAACGACGTACAAAATAATGAAGACGATCAAGGTAAAAGTCCAGCCGACTCCTGAAACACTGATTAAATACGAGAAAATTTGCAGAGAGCTTGAATGGTTGTGGAACTATGTGAGGGCCGTAGCCTTACATAATCACTGCCTTGAATGGTATGCGTGGGCCGAGGGGAAAGGCGCTGACTTGTCAGGCTGCATTAGAACGCCGTTACGCTTTTCAAAGAGTGGCGGTTGGAATGGAGCGACTTGTCAGATTGCTAAAGGGGGTCCGTATTTTAAGAAGTCAGATAAAGCTCCTTTAATCCACTATGACGATGGCAAAACGAAACAAGGCTATGAATTAGTAGCTGGGGATAAGCCATATGAGCCAATAAAGCCAGAGCGTCATAGATATCGCGAAGTCTCTTATTCAAGTAAAGGCAACTCAATGACCCGTTCCAGTAAAAGCACCTCAATAACCCGCGAGCTAAAAGGAAAAGGTTGGGGCCTAGACAATATGGCGTTACTAAATGCGTCACGAAGTTCTCAGGGTCTTGATGAATTAACTTGCCATAGCGATTTTGTTGGAGGGCTACTAGCTGACTTTGAAGTTGCTTGGAAGGCTTATTTAGACGGGAAACTGCCCGCCAGAAAGCAGCCAAAGTATAAGGACGGCAAGCAGTGTAAAATTAGCACGTTGAACAATAATCAAAAAGCCATCCCGTTCAAAAAAGGACAATTCGACGGTCAAGGCTTAGTTTTAGAACCGTGCGATCGCAGCTATTCAAAAAGACTCGAAGGCTATGTAATAAAGACTTACAAACTGATATTAAAACCGAGTGGCTTCTATCTATGCCTAACTACTCAAAGTGAAGCGGAAGAAGAAAATAGATTAGAACTTAAACGACAAAAAAGAGTTTTAACCGCTATCAAGAAAAAAGTTATTGATGGCATTAAAGGGGAAAAGGAGCAAGCCAAGGCGTTAGCTAACAGTGAAGACTATCAAACGGCATTAGCCAAGAAAAAGTCAATAGAAAATGAGCTGCCATACTTGCTAATAGAAGACTCAAAATGCGCTAAACGAACCGGGCATATGGCGGGCATTGACCCTGGCGTTAAGGCAATTGTAGCGACTGACGAAGGTCATTTATTTAATCCTAACGAAAGCAGACAACGAATACACAATCATATTGAAAAGCTGCAATCCAAGCTTGATATTATGATTGAGAAAAATGATAAGCGGCTAGGACAAAAATGGAAGGGAGGGCAGCGGCGAGCCTCCAATAACGAGCAAAAACTTAGGGGCAAAATATCCAGACTTCATGAGCGAGCCGTTAATAGTTCAAATGCTTTCAATCATAAATTATCAACCAGGTTAGCCAGAACTTATGATGTCATTGCTTGGGAGGCTACGGCGTTAACTAACATGGGGAGGCAGACAACGCCTAAATTAGCTGAAGATGGAAGTTATTACGAGCAAAACGGCAGAACAGCTAAGGCAGGATTGAACAGATCCTTGAAAATAGCCTGTATGGGCGACCTTAGAACTAAAACAAAATCTAAATTAGAGGAAGCCGGGAAATTATACATAGAGACGGAGGCTAGATACTCATCACAACGCTGTCATTGTTGCGGGGGAAAAGGCATCAGGCCAGCCCAAGATACGTTTATTTGCGTAAATGAGAGCTGTAGCCTATTTGAACAGAAGCAAAATGCAGATGTTAACGCCGCAAGGAACCACAAGAAAAGAGGAATTACAGAATAATGCAAGCCTCAATCACCATCTCCATACGCTCAAAAACCCTGGCTAAAGCTCAACAGCTAAACATCCCGGTTGAAGTGATTTTGAGCGAGGAGCTATCAAGGGTGGCCGACAGGCTCCTGCTGCCTTTGATTCAGGAATACGGAATGAACTGCGATAGAACCGATTACGTCCCAAGCTGGATAGAGCAATCGGCCCAGCCATAAGATGGATGCCGATTTTCAGTTGCCAGCAGCTGCATTCACTAACTCACGAATGGCGAGAAAGATCTAACCATTATGCCGTCTTAGTTGTGCATTATTTCCTAAGCCAGGGCTAAACCCTTGGCGTACAACAATGATGATATCATGCTTTGTGGTGTGTTAAGCAGGTTTAACGTTGACCGCAAACAGTAGTTTCGACCCATCTCAGGCCATTGGGTATTATCGTGTTTCGACGCAACGGCAGGAGCAAGAGGGCCATAGTCCCGAGCGTTATTTAGAGCGTCTTGAAGCGGTCGGCATTGCTCCTACTGATATTTATTCTGATGCTGAATCCGGCGGCATATTCGAACGCAAGGATTTACAAAAAGCATTAGCCAGGTTGAAAAATCCTAATAAGAAATACTTTGTAGTCCCGTATCACTCCAGGGGTCATCGAGATATTGGAGTATGGGTAAAAATCAGGGATGCACTTTTAGAAAATGACTGCCAATTAATCGAGCTGGACAAAGGGATCAAGCCTATCGATCTGACCAGTGCAGCCGGGAACCTGCAAGCTAACCTGGATGCCACATTTGCACAGCATCAACGAGACCAAGCACGGGAGCACAGTGTAAAAGGGCACGCATTCAGGCGTAGTCAAAACAGGATAGTTAATCCGCCATTTGGCTATAAAAAGGACAGCGATCAGCGGCTAGTAATTAATGATGACATTTTCCCTGGTTCTGACGGAAAGACTTATCGGGAAATCGCTATCGAAATGATCGATACGTTAATTGAGCTTGGAGGGTATCGGGCCACTATTCGGGCAATGTGCGGTCGTTATGGCGAAAAGCATCCTGAGAGATGGGGAGTCGCTAAAAACTTCCCTGTCAGTACTAAGGGATTTATGAGGTGGGTCCAGTCTCCCGTGATTCGTGGTTATCTGGTTGATTCCCCTGGCAAGCCTAATGAGCTAGTCAGGAAGGGAGGCCATGAGGCGATTATGGATCCTGACCGATGGCGAGCTGTGCAAGTAACTGTCGAAAATATTGCCTCTGCCCCTAATCCGATGAACGATGGGAAGCCCAGAAGCAGAAAGCCATTGGCTGGCAAGATTAAATGCGGCTTATGCGGTGGTCGGCATAATAACAGCACAGTCCATAGGCAGGGGAAAACGTATTCATATCTGGTTTGCCGTGGAGGAGCAGAATCAACCATTAACAGTCGAGTGAAAAGACAGTGCCCTTATAAAAATTCAATTAAAACGGATCAATTCTTCAAGGAAGTGATTTCACAAGTTTGCGCTAGGGCGCTCGAAATTGCTCAAGAATTTGCTGAGCCGAACACTGAAGTGAACCCAGAAATAATAAAACTCAGAAACCAGATACAACAGCTACAGGCAATGGCGGATCCGGAATTGAGTGGAGTGATCCAGGTTAAGCAGCAGCAACTATCAAAGCTAGAGCAAGCCACTGGGCAAGACGTAGATCCAAACGACGTTGACATTTACGAAACGGTTGCTGCTGATCCTGAATTCTGGGAAGAACTAGCCCCCAGTGAACTAAGGATAATTCTTGACTCACTAATCAAGCAGGTTGTTGTTCATGGGAAACAACTTTCGCCACAACAACGGGTAAAGGTTCAATTTTACCGTTAGGGTATTTTTTCTCGTAATACTGTTTGGCGCGTTGCGTGAAGATCTCTTTAGCACTTGTCACCGTCTTCCTCCCAGCTTAAAACAGCGTTCTAAATGCTCCTCAGTCCCCAGCTTTGCAGCTGCCCGCCACTGCTCCGTGCGTCGCCGATCTTGCAGGGATATCCAGTAGACGACCATCGTCGTTATCCCAACAGCCAACAGAGCGAATGGCAAGATAATTATCCCGAATATTATTTCCGGCCATGACGCCCCATCAGGCTCAGGCTCAGGGCGAGGATATTGTAAATTCATTTTGTTTTGATTCCAGACTGTCATGCTGCCTCCCGCCGTCGCTGGACAAATTGATTGTTTCGGCCTCGCGCATCTTTAGTGATTGCCCCCCTTTGGCCATACCAAAACATGAGCTGGGCTGTCGATTGAGCCCCTACTCTATTAACAGCTAGCTTGATGTGAGAGCGAATCACAACAGGGGTTATTCCTAGTTTGCTCGCAATTTTTTTGTTATGCATTCCCTGAGCCATCATTGAAACAATGCTGTGCTGTCTTGGCGTTAGTTCAAGTGGATTCATGCTGTCAATACCTCCCAAATATCCAGTTGTTTTTTGCTTGTAGTTTTTCGACCGTCTACGTAGGCCTCGCCGTCCACAGGCAAGCAAGCTGGAGACAGCCAGAGTGTTTCTAGTTCTCGATTGTTGTTGTTCTTTCCTGCATATCCTTTGCCACATTTCCAGCGCACTTTACGCCAGTCTCCAGGCATCTCATGTTCGCCTTCATAGCCGCACAACACGATCCTTAGGCTAGGGTTTTTCCCGTTCTCCGTGGCCCATTCTCGAACTTTTTCGCTCACTTCAGTTTCTACTGAGTAAAGATCTGCTCTTAAATCCTGACGATAGGGTGGGTCTAACAAAATCGCTGTAAGCCCTAATTTATGGGTAGGAGATGAGCCTAAAACCCGTTGCCAGTCCCCACAACAAACACGAACACGCCGCAGCCTGTCAGCCAGTGCATGAAGATACTCAAGCAAGTCCCCCTGTCCAGGGTCACCTAAATGAGGTCTTTTGCGATGGACTCCCTGTCCAGGGTCACCTAAATGAGGCCGCTTCAATGCAGCGACCTCATTTAGGTGGCACCAACCCGAGCCAATCCAGCAGCACAGCCCCCACACCCACCAGCCAGCAACCTTGACATCGTAAAAGTCAGGATCTCTTAGCATCTTTTCCCTGAAGTCAGCACGAGAGATCAGCCAATTATGCCGAGCATGCAAGTCAGCTTCATTCACTGGCTGATCGCACCAATGGGAAACGCTATCAGGGTCATGCTGCAATGCACGCCAAAAATTGGCGACATAACAATCTAAGTCGTTGACTGTTTCAGTATGTTGCAACGGATCGTACCCTTCCCGTAACAACACAGTGGCCAGACTGCCCGCGAACGGTTCTACATAGTTTGGGACGTCCCCAAACGCTTGCCAGATCAAATGGGCGGCTCGACTTTTCCCGCCAAACCAAGGGAAAGGTGCTTTAAGCTTCATGCCTCACCCTCCACAACCGCTACATAGCCTTGCTTCAGTAAAGCCTGGAATCTCTGAAAGTCAGTTAACCCAACCGCCCACGCGTGCTTATTTAGCGGCTGCCATGACTCGGTTGGAGTATCACGAAAAACTGGATATGCCCTGTCTGCCGTGCTTTTTTGCCAAGTTATTTGCTTCATAGCTCAGGTTGAACATCGACACGATTAATGCTGTCTTTTGTGGTGAAACCTTCAGGGAATCGTTTTTTAAGCTTGTCGATATTAGCTTCCTGAATGTTGTCAAGCAGGAGACCTATCTTGGTCGCAATAGCCGCCTGATACCAGGCCACATCGCCAAGCTCTTTCCTCCACTTAATACGGCCTTCTAACCCTTGCGCATTTTCAAAAGCCATATTCAATGGCAATTCTTGAAGCAATTCAGCCAGCTCTGACGATTCGCCCAGCAGTCCAATGACATTCCATAAAATCATGGTGTTTTGATCTGTCAGCTGCAACGACTGTGTTGTTTTTTCGTTCTCAAAAATATCAGTCAAATCATCAAGAAGCTTTTCCCCGTCATCCAAAAAGTCGGCGGTATCGTAACTTTGATGCCTATGCAAAATATTCTTTTTGAGTTTTTCGGTCAGCTCTCCTAGCCGCGCATGCATCGCCAATACAGTATTCAGTATGCTGATTTCTGAGTTGCTTAACGGCTGCTCAGGTCCATCAATCAATGTTCTCGCCGCTAGTTTCTGGTATTCGTTGCTATCCATGGGTCTCTCCTTTTACGACAAATCCAAACTCATTTGTACAGTTGTTTCAACATGGGCAGCTCCACACTGCTGCAGCGCCTGAATTTCAGCCATCACTTGCTTAGGCGTAACAAAGCGCTCGCCTCCGTTCTTTTTGGTGCCTACCCAGTCAGAACAGAACTTTTCAATATCAAAATTCTCTAGCCCATCCTCACCAACTCGCTCAACCATAAGGGCAAAGCGGATAAAGTGAGCCGTGTTAATCACGCCTTGGTCCCACCAACGGATTAAGTCATACTGGCTTACTTTGATCGGCGCTCGGCTGTATTTCAGCTCGACTTTTTCACTCAGATCTTCATGAGTCAGTTGCCCTGGCACGGTGTCGGGCGATGTGGTTAATGTTATCGTCATGCTATTTTCTCCAACAAATTTAACTGTCCTGTTCTCTCTGCCTTAACCTGTCGCTTCCGAAATCTCGAACTAGTCGAGTTGTCATACTCCAAATGACACACAGAGCACAACGCCTTGAGGTTGGCGCGATTGCAATTAGCGGGATTATGGTTGAGATGAGCCACGGTAAGAACAAAACGGGTGGGCTTTTGAATCTTCATGAGTCCAAACTCTTCCGCATCTTCCCACTCTTCTGTGGGCCAACACTCCTCAAGTACGCCATTCCAGTTAATGCGTTGCATCATGCCCTGTAATGACTCTCCAGGCTTACGACATGGCCTACCACACTCCTCGCAGCGCCAGTTAGCCTGTTGCTTGACTCCGTGCGCTATTTCCTCCCAGTTGTCGGGGTATAAGCTCCTGTCCCAAGTCATCTAAGCCACCTCACGCTCATAGTCGGCAGGACCCATAAGATCTCGTTCTCACTCTTTCTCAATTTCGGCCAATGCCATCGCCACAGCTTGGGCTCAAAGAACTGATAGCGAGTGCCCGTAATCCAATGTTCGTCAAATGTTTCTCGTTTCATAATTCCTCGTCATTTCACTAACTTCTTTGAATTTGAATAGATCCTTTAGTCTTGAAACACCTCAATAACTTTTCCATCTTCATTTCCTAATAAAAAGCCAACAGTTATTAATTGCACTTTGGGCCTATAAACTGAGCGACCATTCCTTTTTACTTTTCGCCACCCCCACAGCTCCAATGTGGTGTTACCTGCAGACAACCACAATGCACAAGTCTCTGAATTTTCTTTGAGCTTATTAATATGTGGATTCCAGTCAGTAGCACACGCCTGTAATGCTCTGATTTTAGTATTCTTGAAACCCTCAAAATAAGAACTTAAATTGCCAAAAATTTCGCCAGGATTATAATCACACTCAATAGCAATTGCATCAAAAATCCCAAACATATCTTTCTTGCATCCACTGTGATGATTGAAGCTTTCAACATCAGCAACTATCAAGCGCTTTCCCTGATGCCGTGCGATTGCCTTGACTGTTCGCATGGTTTTTATCCTCGTGTTCCCCATCTTACTGAACGACTGCAATGGGGCAACGCGATTAGATTTTAACTCTTTTAATTTAGGATATTTGTTAATATTTAATGTAGCTGACATTAACTTACCTCCAGCAAATTTAACTGCTGTTCTTGCGCACTTCGTGAATCAGTTCGTCTATCTTTTTTCTCAAGCACGGCTAAACATTTAACAGGGCACTTAAACAAACGATTAGACTCATTCCTGACTGCTGCCATCGCATCTAACCCGGCACCTTCTGTTAGTTCGATAACGTGTTTTTGTAAAAGCTCTTCAGTTGTTTTGCTGGCAACTTCACACGCCTTAAATCGTGCTTCAATCTGTTTAATTCGATTACGTTTATGGCTATCTTGAGCGATTTTTAACTGTTCGGCTAACCAATCTAAGTACGGACCCATCACTATCAAAACCGTGTCGCCCGTCATTGGCCAGAAACTAAATGGCTCTACTTTGCAACGGGGCATCTGTTGGCTAGTGGTGATGTCTACTAGATCCACATAAGCTTGGTGGTCTTCTTTATTGATCATGCGATCAACAACGCGATATGGGCGTTCATGACTGGAATCCCCACGGATGCATATCAACTCATCAATGCGCGGAAGGTTGTTTTTGTCTGTACTAAAAAACATCAGAAGCTCCTTGAGTATTAAGTGGCCGGGGGTGGCCAGGGGTGGATCACGGGTGGCCAGGGGTGGCCAAAAACTTGAAAGTACTGAGATTAAAGGGCTGTAGCCAGGGTGGCCAGGGTGGCCAGGGGTCCGGGGTAAAAAAGCAAAGTAGCAGGATTTGATTTTTTTTTTGACTAAAAACGCTCGAAAATTTCATCTTTGTCTGAAGCTAATCTTTTACCCTGGCCACCCTGGCCACCCTGGCCACCCCCGGCCTGCGGTCGTTCTAGCGATATAGACTTTTCGGCCACCAGGTGGCCACCCTGGCCACCTGGCTTTATTTCGGTTCGATGCTCTTTTGTGGGCTCCCACTGAGAAAAAAGTTCTAGGCTGCCTTCTTGGCATGATTGCTTTCTGCAGATAAGGTTATTTCGACTTAGCCCTGTTGCAGGATCTTCGTCTTGTTCAAAGACTCCAGAAATTGCTTGAATCCAAGACCATTTAGCTGGCAATCTTTTTAGTTTGCCGTCGTTGCCCCTTTCTTCAGTCTCACCCGGCTTCGCTCGTCGTCTAGGTGTGTAGTGTTTTGGGATAATGGTTTTCAAGTGGCTAATAAACTTTGGTTGCCCTTTTGGGGTAAGCGAATGAGCCTTGCAGTAGGCCGTGTACCAATCGTGGATAAGCCCTGGATGGACAATCGGCTCAGCGGCTTTACTGCCAAAAGGAATAGGAATTAAGCATCTATCAACAAAGCTCGCAACACTGTCACCATGGGTTTTAGATTCGTGCATTGATGTAGCGATACGGTCTGAGTAATCCCATGGTTTTTTAATGACTTGATTGCGCTCTTTTTTGTCCATCGACAATGCCCACGCTATAATTCCTGCCCTGTTTTCTTCTAATTGATTTTCTAAATTAGGGATCTCTGAACTTTCCGTTCTGCGTTGAGTTAATAATGGAATTACTCGTCGATCCCAGCCCCCAGCCGAGTTTTCCAGCTGAAGGTATTCAACTGAAGCGATCGCAAATCGTACGTCCCACTGGATGCTATAAGCTGCCGACGAGAACAACGCTCGGCCTGACATGGGGCCATTATCAACAAGTTCGTAAAATGCTTCTAACCCTTTTTGGTACCCTTGAATGTCTGGAATCACGTAAAGGCTTGCGCCTTGTAGATTTTGATGACGTTTGTCAGCGTCAATAAATTCACTAAATGAATTACCAGACCTGGCGCTGTCTTCGCCGAAAAGTTTCTGAAGCAATCGAATCATTACTCCTTTACCTGATCCAGATGGCCCAACAATATGAATGAACTTCCCCCATGGAGCAGTGGGATCTAAGATCATGCTGATAGCAGCGCGCACTATCAGCACCATGTCTTCACCGTAGCTACTAAGAAGAAAATCCATGAAGACCTGAGGGCATTGAGCGTCAGGGTCGTAATCACATGAAATAGCACTAGTTAAATAATGATCTGGTGAATGCTGGGTAGTTGCGCCCGTACGCATGTCAACAGTGCAATTCTTAAATGCCCGTAAATGCTTATTGCTTGGGAGTGATTTTGATAGCTTCGTCAAAATACTTCTCGCGTACTTCAACCCGCTGCTAGCCGCTGAAATAGACCCACAATATCTTTTGTATCGAGCATTCTTAGGCCCTATCCACTTGAATGTCTTGTCTGTAGTTAGAGTGATAGCCTTAAGAACATCCTGATCAGGTACAGCCGACCAGTACCCGTGGTCTCTGTTGTACTGATAGAACGCATCATTTAAGACTGTATAACTCCCTTTCCCGAAACAGCATCGATACAAATGCATATCCATTGTTATAGACGGCTTTAACTCATGCTCACTTTCGCTAACTTGCTTTTTTTCTTTTTCTTGTCGTTTTAGTCGTTGATATCGCGAGGCAAATTCTTTGGCCTCGCGATCAATTGGCTTGAATTGAGTAGCGTTAAGCCCAGAAATCTTCTGAAGCTCAGCCATATACATCTGCAATTCAGCCGTACTAATTTTTTTCATGCAGCAGCATCTCCCATAAGATATGCGTGCTTAGCTGCTACTCGGATACACTCAGCTCGAAGACGGGAAGGATAATTTGCAAATCGCTTTGACCATTCCCACAAAAACTGATCTGGCCACATAGCTGTATTTAATAAATCCTGATATTCTTCAGCAGTGTGACCCAGCTTGAAATATTCACACAATCCACCCTTTGGAAACCCTTCTAATTCAGGGACTAATTGAATTTTGCCGTTGCAGTGATGAGCACCTTTAATTAAAGCTGAAGCTACTTTAGGGTTTTTCCAGCCATCGCTATCAAATAATATGATTAGTTTGTTGTCAGGTTGAAGGGCTTTAGAAGTGTGGGACACCCCCGCCAAGCACCCTGTCGGAGTGCGGCCATGCAGTGTTCCAGCCCAAGCGTCTTTAGCACCTTCTGTGATGACTAAGCATCCCTTAGGTAACATTGCTTCCGCACGGGCCTTAATGGGAGTCAAATATTTAGCTGGTTTGCTACCACGCATTGGTGGATTGTCGCACCTGATTTGAGCAAAGGTTCTAGTAAATGGAAATTTCAACCCAGACGAAGATATGTATTGATTGTTCTCCGCGTCCCAAACCTTGAATCCCTCTTTAAGGGATTGCATCTTAGTAAGAGATTTAACCCCGGCTTGCTCCATTTCCCAAATGTGGTCAGGGCTAAATCCTTCTTCTAGTAGATGAGTGTAGTGCTCTGTCACTAGCTCGGTGTCTAGCGTTTGGGCGATTTTAGTCATGTAACTACTCCTTAACGAGTTTCAGGAAAACTATTCAGCAATAAACAGCCGATGGGATGGCCGAGTCATTGCTACATACAAAAGTTGATTGCGCTCATATACCCTTTGAAACTTCTCTGTCCCAGGTAGCTGAACCGTATTTACTTTCTTGTTTGTCAAAATATTCGCAGCATCGACAAATACGTTACGGAAAGTAGAGCCCTGACTTTTATGAACTGTAAGGCTATAGGCATAATCAACGTAGGCAAACTGAGCGCGATTTTCATGCCACTCGCGCCATAATTGCTTCTGGCCATTAACAGCCTTTTGCTTCAATTCTTTTTGAGTACGATCAAATTCTTTGCAGCAATCCTCATGTAATACAGGGATTAACTTAGATGCCCCATCCTCAAAACGAATAATATCTAAAAACCAAACCTTCCAGCGTCCTTCCATCCCAACGGACACCCCATTGACTTCCATCTCAGCAGAAGTACTCAAAATAGTTGTATGACCACCCCCAAATGGGCTAAGAATAGAATAATGGTCTGTAGCTATTAGTCTGTCCCCTTCAACAAAACGAGGCGCACCTGTGCCACGGATAACAGTTCTAATCATTTTATTTAGCGACGCCACACGCTTGTTGGTATAGGCTAGAACCCTGCAATAATTAGGATCTTCTAGATAATTCTCTGAACGAAACAGTTTAATGATTGTTTCGTTCCAACTATCTTGAGTTAGAACGAATAACCCCTCAGATCCATCTTCTGTGTATTCAGATTCAAAGAATGGTTCGCCTCTGCGTCCAAGGTTGCTACGGATGTTGTCAGCCATTGCAGCGATTGAACCTCGATAGCGCATGACCTCTGATAGATGACTGCTGTCATTAATTTCCAAAAAGGCTTTAGACATTGCTTCATTTACTGGCGGCAATTGTGCTGGGTCACCCATAAATAAAATGCGGGTGAACATGTTTGCCTCTTCAGCCAAATATCCCCAAAGCTCCTCGTTGACCATTGAGGTTTCATCCACGACAACCAAGTCATAGTCTTGGATCACAGACTCTTCTGAATATGACTTCTTGAATCGCTGCCTACCTGTCTCATATTCAATAACAGGTTTCAACCCAAGTAATTTGGCACAGGTGATGCATTCCACGTCTAATCGCCATCGATTCACCATGCCTCTTAGAACATTGGCAGCTTTATTGGTAGGCGCTGTAAATACAATTCGCCCTTTATATCCTTCTGCTCTTAAATCTCTTAGCCACGCCTGGACTAAGCTGGTTTTCCCGGAGCCCGCATAACCTGTAAGCAGGTACATAATCGACTCACCATAGGCAAACTTTTTGAGGTTGCTAAGAGCATTTAACTGGCCATCATTGGCATAAATACCAGGCAGCATTTCGTAAGGCTCACTGTCTTTATCAGCAAGTCTTTTAGTCTCTAAATAATCATTCGCCAGACTGTCAACCTGTTTAGGCCCAAAAATATCATCAGCTAGATGATCTATTTCATCTAGCCATTCTTGGCTCTCATTGATTTGATCTAAATATCCTGATTCAATAGCATACGCAATATGACCGCATTCATTCCCATTGCTGTAAGCTTCACAGGTGCAGCTAAGCACACCTTCTCCAATTAGCTCTAACGTATACGGGCCAGTCCCTTTAGATTCATTCCATACTTGGTTGCCATCAATGCGATAACAATTAATCCATCTTTTAGGCAGAATTATCTCAGGATCAGCTTTGCGTAATTGTCGCCAATATTTCCGGCATATCCTCCATGCATGAAATTCTTGCTTAGGGGTCAGCCCTCCGTACTGCTTGATAGCCTGTGCTAAGCTATTCCCATACTCTGTGTCAACGCCATTAAATCCAATGCCATCTATAGTGTGAGCGCCATCACAGCTATTAGACAGAAATAAAATTGCAGACTTGATAAGCTTTGATTGAATATCTTCTTTGGTTTTTGGTTGCGATTCTTTCAGATACATGGCTTACTAGGGTTAACTATCGTTTGAAGGGGAGTTGTTGCGGCTCCCCCTTTTTATTGAGGGATTACAATGGGATATCAGCCATAGCAACGGATTTGGTGGCAATCGTCTGGACGCCAGCCCCAACTAGTTGTTTTTGCTCTACAACCTCACCCTGAACCTGCTTCGGTTGGGCAGCAGACACTAACTTCTCTGCCTTAGGCTCACGGGAAAAGAACCCGCAATTTACGCGAATCCCGCCGCCAACTTCCTCCTTGGAGGATATATTGAATGTCAGTGGCTTATTGGCTTCCAGTGTTTTGGTGTAAATTTTGGTATTCCTGAGAAGCACCTGTTCCAAGCGCTTCCCTTTACTCATCACAGGACCAATGCCTTCAAGATGGATTAACCAACTGCGGCCATATTCAGGGTGTGGATCATTCTCTTCGATGTCGTATACCCGATATTCGCCACACTCAAGATCATTAAGTGGCGTCCAATTTCCACCAGATGGGGGAGCCTTCAGTAATTCAGATACTTTATCTATCTGACCTTTGGAGAACCAAGATTTTACTTTAGCTTTTTGATGGCCGATAGATGTTTCAAGTATGAATGGGACCTCAAAAGACTCATCAACAACATCAAAATATCCATCGAAATTAATCACCAAAGCTTTGATATCATTGCCATTTTCGTCTTTGGTCTCGCGCTCTTCTACGCCAACCTCGCCAACTGCTTCCCCGCATGTGATTTCAGAACCCTTGATTTGCAACATGTAAAAGTCATTGCAAATTCGCATTGTAGGGATGCCATTCTCTCCCTTGAAAATTGCAGGCCCATACACTTGCTCGATGATGCCTTCGCCGTCACACTTGACGACTAAGGCATCGTCAGACTGAGCCTCAACACACCCAGGTTTAACAGAGTCTAAAAAATAAATGTACGTTTCAATAGCCTTGAACACTTCTGGCGCATCATCAGAGCCGATCCCAACTTCGATTAGGTGAGTTATCGTTTGCTCTAGCTCCTGACGAGTAACTGTTGAGTACCCCTTGGGGTACTCGTTGTCTTGAAGAAAAGAAAAGCTGTCAACATCGAATTTCATTGGTTTTAATCCTCATTAATTTTGTGATAATTTCTCCGGGTTTAACGCCACGCCAGAACCGGGCGAATTAATCTCATTGCCAGTCAGAAATCCTCCTGAAAGCAGACACTTATTAACTGTCTCCCAATCCATTCCGTGTATGCGGGAGGAATGGATTGTGCTAGCTCTGCCTGAGTCATCCATGGGATGTCCATAGCCTTTCTAGCTTCGGCAACCTTGAAGTTGTGCCCTGCAACGGTTACATAGCCCCCGACTGATAGTCGGCTCATCCCTCGATGACTACCTGTGCTCCCATCAACTGGCACAATTGGAGGACTCATCAACCAAGGATTTATTTCGAAATAACGATCTCGAATGACTTGCAATCCAAACATATTCCCCCGCAAAACAAGGGGATTGATTAAATGTTTTTTTGCGCCTGACACGTTTTCAATTACGTACGGCTTCCCAGTGGCTTTTAATTTGTCTCTAACAGAATCAATAAGTTTGGGGGCAGTTGATTTACTGAGACTTTTTGTAACACTGTAGCTCTGGCATGGCGGGCTAGCGTGAATTACATCAAACTCAGCTATATCAAGAGTTTCTAGCGCTTCAAGCCAATCCATCTGATAAAACTCGAAGGGGTAGTGTGGCTGAGGCTCGTGATCTATGCCGACAACCTCAAACCCTGCTTTGTGATAGCCCATCGCTGCGCCACCGGCGCAACAGAATAGGTCCAAAAGTTTTCCACATTGCGTCGGTGGGTGGTTCATCAGAAACCCTCCACCAGTTCAATGCCAAACTCTTTGTACACCCGAAATACAGCCTTTCGGTAGAGCTCGACATTACTGCTACCAACCATCCTGTTCAGCCCGAAACATACAGGCACTCTGTGCGCACTGCGCGCAAACTCTCGGCGCAATACGCCAAGTTCGGGGAGTCGCATAATGTTGCGGTTGGCTTCATTCAGTCGCTCGTCGAGCGAGCGGTGTTGCAGCTCAATTGGCTGCAGATCATGGATTATTTTCATGACTCCTCTGACGTACTTAAAACAACTACAGCCTTGGGCTCAACTTTCTTTTTCCAGTCCAACGCAATCGTCAGGCTGGGCACCCGTCTCATGTTGTCGTCCACCAGCACTTTTGCCTGAACCAATGCGTCCAGAATCGAGCCAGCTACGTTGTCAGCATCGCCTTGGCGGTTATGCTTGCCTGTCAAGCTGATGGTTACTTCGGCCCGCTCTAGCGGAGTCCCCCGATACTGGCTGGAGATATCCGCTATCGCCAAGCGCTTCCACTCGTTATATCGATGGGGGTGGTAGGTGCCATTGGCAGTTGTTCTTGCCCTGGCCTTGGGGACGATTGGGCCAAGTAGTTCAAAGGTGTAGACGCTCACGGCTTCTCCCAAAAGTGAAATGCTTTAGTCGAACCTTTCTGCACTACCCCATCAACCGAGTAGATTGTCCCCTGGCCCAAATAATTCCAGGCCTCGTAGACGTCGTTAATGCTTTGGTCGCACGCGTCATAGCTCACCAGCTGGCCGTTAATCAGTGCGGTGCACTTAGACGTTTTTTCGTCACTTAGCTTTATTCTCATTCTTCTTCAATCCCCAAAAACTCCAAGAGACCAGGCCCGACAACCGCTAACCCATACCCCAAGGACAAGTCCTCAGAGTCCTTAGGTAGCCAAGCAAGCTGACGCCTATCTGGGAACCGCTTAATCACTTCAGACCTTTCAGCCGCAAAGCGCCATGGAGCTGGGCATTCTGGCGGTTCTCCAGGTGACCCTAGGCAAAGCCAAAAGCCATCCAAGGAAAATATCTTAAATGCCTCAAAATCCCCTGACTCATCCAGTTGGGTAGACAGGATATATCGCCAGTCTGCGAGTGCGTCGCAGCAGTCGACGTATCCGTAGTAGATGTCGCGTAGGGCACTTACCCCACACGTACTTTCTGTAAATTTGCGATAAACTGCGTACAAATATTCTGCGGGGTTTATCATGACTAGAGTCCACTATCTTGTTAAACGACGGCTGAAGGCTTCAGTGGCTTCAGCCGTTTTTCATGCTGCTTCCCTTTCTTTGTGCGCCTCTTTCCGAAGGGCGAGCAACAATAGTTGACCGCCAATCCGCCCAAGCGATTCCCTGGAGCGAATCTGTGCCTTGTGAAGCTTCAGTTTGTCTAAAACGTCACTTGGAATCCAGAGCGCTTCTAATCTTTCCCCTGTAGTTAAAGTAGGCATTTTCTTTGTGTCGCTACTTATCGAATTATATAACCTCAGTTACGAAAACGCAAACGAGATTTGTTTTTTGATCCTGAATTCGTTAGTTTATGTCACGTCCAAAATTGCTGAAACCTTTCAATATTGAGGCTTTCAAAAATACAATTAGCGGAGCAAGATAGCGATGGTTTGTATTGTGGATACTAAAGGGAAAACGTATAAAGGGAAGCGGTACTTTGGACAGTCAATTAATGATTTCAAGCAAAACCCTTCGTTGTGGCCGGGTTCGCTCGTTTCGTACTTTGAATCAATCCCCATAAAGGAACGGCAGCGAGGACTAACTGTATCAATGCTTTTGGACTGGCTCGCTCAAGAAACGGGCATAGAGGAGCTGTCAGAAGGTTCCAGTAAGCACAAAAGCTACGTAACTTTATTGGGCCGCTATATAAGGTGGAGCTACAACCCAGCGGAAACAGGAGCACAGGATGTACTCCTGTTGTCAGCAATTGCGCACTGCGGAATTATCCGTGATGCTCAGGGCTTGCCACTGAACGACGTGAAGACGTTAGCGAGGTTGATGAATGGGGATTACGATGACGCAGTACTGTAGCTAGAGCCTCCGCGTCCCACACAGCACATAGTCCTTTAGAATTCCGCAGGGTTAAGCAAGTTTGATCGCTTAACTCTGCGGAATTGATTTGATCTGGATTAGATAGATATTCATCTAATCGCCTTCTATCGTCCCTATCATCCGTATTTATATAAGTGTTCACAATTGATTCTCAGGGGTTCACAGTTACTAGAATCACATGTTCGACTCAAGCGCATTATGACCAGATAACCACAAAACATGTGATTTACGTCACATTCTCTAGCTGATTTACTCCGACGAAGGATAGACGTGACTCAATACATTTCTTTTCCGTAACTCACTTGCGTTTTTGAATCTGGCCTTATATACTTATATAAGAACACAAGATCAGCTATGGCCAACATCACCGCACCTACTACGGCGGAAGAAATGGCCCGCTAAGCGCCAGCCACTATTCTTGCGCACCAGGTGTGCGTAGTGTGGCATTGCTGCAACTGCGGCTAGGCACTGAATTCGATCTCGACTGCTGTGCAGAACTCTAGGAAGCTATGAGGTACCGCATCCATACCCACAGGCAGGCTGCCTCTACCCTGTGGGAAGTCCCTGAGTACAGGCAGCATCGTTACAGCCATTTACCAGGCCGCAACGCTGGGAAGCCAGGAGAGAGATTCCTGTGCTGGTCCCACTGCGAAAGGAAGATCAGCCTGATCAGGCTCACTCGCTGCAATGCCAAGTCTGCGGGGACGACGGTCAAGAGCCTAATGAAGGCGTATCCGTCTGAGTGGTATGTGGTTGGTATCAAAGGGGTGTGGGTGGTGTTCCCCGATGCGATTCGGTATGGGAGCGATTTACCGGAGTTTAGTTATGTAGGAGTAGCATGACGCTTTGCCCTGGTCATCGTTGACTTGCCTATGCGGCCAGGGCTTTTCTGTTGTTGTTTTTTTTGGAGAAAGATTGTGGAGTTTGATGTTCAAGCGTTTAAGGACGCAGTACTGCAGCGATGCAGAAAAGAGATGCCTGATACTCCGAGTGACGCGGAGGTTAGGCTGAGCATGCCTTCTAGCGACGATCCTCGCTTATGGGTAGACATTGTTAGTAACGAGTTCTACGAGAATACTGCTGCGAAGTATCAGAAAGAATTCCCAGGCGACGAGCCAATGGGTGAGCCTGTTTTTGCTCAATACATCCTAGTGAGTAATGAACTTCTGCAGGAAAAGTGCCCTGAGTTTTATGAGGCATATGGCCAATGAATAATCCAGTGTTCCAGCGAAACTCCCTCGGGTTTTGGTGCTGGAAAACAGCGTTGGTGCAGTCGGATACGTTGTTCCCCAGTAAAGAGGAAGCCAGAGAGGACTATCGGAGCTGGGCTGCAGTTTATAAAAATGATGAGGATTTGTTTTAACCATGCACACCCTATTGTCCATAGGTCAGCTGTTGTTAATGATCGCCGTTGCCCTCAGCGGTTGGGTGATCATTTGGAGGTTTGCGAATGCTTAGATCAAGAGGAATCCCGTTATCTGTCAATAACGAGGAGTGGGTGTACGGGACGCCCAAGAAATTTATACCAGGGTGGCCTTTGAGCCCTGTTGATACATGGGACTGGTGGAACAACTTTTATTCAAACAGAAAGAAGCATCAGGGCAAGCGAGCCAGACGACGAAACCGATGGAGGAAACGCAATGTTTGAAGTTTTAATTTTAGTAGCCACTGTCGCCCTCGCCGTACCGTTAATTATTGGGGCATTGTACGTGGTGCTTTGGCCAAGATGTGACTTTGATGGGAGGCAGTGACGGTGATTGATGCACTAAATCTTTCGAAGATTAACGCCTTACCTCAGCCGCTGACGGCGCAGATCAGAGGTAACGAATGGCCAATATTCGATATTGAAGTGTCATCGGCGTTGGCCCGGATCGACGTAATGAACCAGCTAGAGTGTATTTCCTTTAGCGAAATAAGTGTGATTGTTGATGCTGATGGACAGGAACATGATCCTGATACGTTTTGGAGTGATTTTGATGGGAGGGAACGGAGATGAAAACAATATCTGACGAATTTCAACACGCCCATACGTTAAGTACTGAAGCCGAGTGTGATTTGAACTTAGCCCTACCTGGTGGCCCCGTCCTTAGTGGCGATAGCTTAGCTTTTGCCGCCGCAAAATATATCAGACAGTTGATCAAAGAGCGAGTAGATCTGTTCGATAAGCCTCTTGATTGGCTTGAAAAATACGAAGATTATCTAAGCACGGATGGCAGCTTAAGCCCTACAGAGTTTGGGGAGCTTTTGCAAGAAAAAGAAGCTCTGGAATATATGGAGGAATGGACTCCTGAGGAACAAAAGCGGCTTGAAGAAATAGACAGAATCCTAAACCCCGACGAGCCGCCGACTTACTAACCCTTCACCCCAGCACAGTGCAGTCACCACAGACAGCGTGGCCGTCCGGGCAGTGCGGACCTGGGGCATCCCCTGAAAAGGGAGAATTGACAACGGAGAACAATATGCAAAACAAACCAATTACACCCCCAACCAATGGGGTGGTAGATAAGCCTGAAACAGGGTATCAGCGAGGTGAGCTACTTGGGCTCAGGGTTCAGCTATGCCTCCCGCTGCTGCCTAAAATTCAACGGGGGCAGTATGGCAAAAACTCTTAGCTCTGAGCAGTGGAAGAAGCAGGTGGCCCAGACTATGGCCCAGAACATAGGGCCAACTGGAGACCAACAGACACTGGACCAATCGATAAACGTATACGCATTGCTGGTCCAACTGCCAGCAAACACACTAGAAGAACGCGGCAGAGTGGTCCGGCAAGCAATGAACGATTACCCACAACTATTCTGAACTATGGAACAACAATCAAGCACACCTAGGGTTCTCCAATGGCCCTACAAATACAAGGGGACAAACGTAGACCTGAGCTTTGACCCTGTTACGGGAGAGTCTTTTCTTCCAAGAGTCGGCTGGGTTTCTGCTGATGTATTGAGGTCTCTCGGATACATCCAGCAATCGATCACCAAGCCACTGCCTACGTCGGCTCCCCTCTCATTTGGCGACCCTAACAAATATGAGGGCCGTTGGAGGACAACTCGAACTCGCGGGTCAAAAGAGGGGACGGGGAAGTTTATTTAAGGGTAGGAGAAAATGAAGGGAAGGCCATGGGGCTCGACTATAGGGGCTCCAGCAAAAAGTCAGGCACATTTCAGTATTGACAAAACTCTAAAAGAGTGGGCATGCGAAACTGATATGCCGATGAGCAGATTTCTTGAATTAGCGCTTCATTCGGCTAAGGCAAGATTAACCAGTCTGCTGGGAGACGATTTAAGATTCGCTGTCCTTAGACCACTCTCGTTGGTTGAGTATGGCACGGTAAATCTCGCTTATGATGGCTACTATGCGTTTGCTGAACATGCACACTGCACATTTGCAGCGCCATACAGCACTCAAGCTGAATCTGATTTTGTGCTTTTTGGGAGAGTGCAAAGCAGGAGAGTTGTAGACATCGAATATAGCAAAGCTATTCCTAAAGGCTCCCCAGAGGATGCTGTTCCAGACTCGCGAAAAAAAATGATCAAGCTTTATGCGAGCGGTCTTTCTTACAGCCAAATTGCCATCAGGCTTGGCCTGGACCAAGGGTTTGTTAACTCTACTTTCTGTGAATTGAGAAAACAGTTTTTTCTCAATTCATCGTATGAAGTTTGCAAGCTTTTTGGCTATGAATGCGAAAAGGTTCGACAAACCCTGAGGATCACTGAAACAGAAGAAAACAGAATACTCAAAATGCATCATGAGGGCTGCAAAAGAGAATTCATTTGCAAACAACTGAATATCACGCACTCTCAATACAGTGCAGCAAAAGCCAGAATCTTTAGACGCTATAACGTGACCAGCCTTAAAAAGGCATGGGCAAAGATTTCAGCTGCTTAGCTAGCCACAAGACTAGTTTCCAAAATACCCCGGTGGAGAGTTGACAGCTGGCCACCGGGTACCCACCACAAAGGAAGGATAAATCGATGATACGACTATTATGCGTGACCATGCT
>CBDHHL010000036.1:0-18196 GCA_965263355.1 Leptolyngbyaceae cyanobacterium
TGCTGTGCTTGCAGGTCGTTTAGCCGTTGTTGCGCATCCAGTTGTTCTAACGCGGCTTTTTTGGCTGCCTCTGCTTTTTTCTCGGCTGCCTCTCTAGCCGCATCTTGCGCATCAATTTCACTTTCAATGCTTTCCAGCGTCAGGTCTGCTATCTCCTCCCTGGCTGCCCTAATCTGATCCGTAGCGTCTTTTTCAGAAATGACTTGCCGACTAGCGAAGTCTTCAATTTTTGCTATTTCCGCCTCACGCAGTTGGATTCTCTCCCGAATTGCATCAGATTCGATCTCACTGACCTGTGCGTCAGCCTGCTCCTCAGAAATATTGCCAGCCGCTTGATTCTGCCGTACAGCCGCAATGCGGTTTTGTTGGGCAATGTCAATATTGGCCAGAGCTTCTTTTTGGGCTTCTTCGAATTTTTTAGCGGCTTCTTCGTTGGCTTTAGCCCGTTCCTGTGCTGCCGCCTTGGCAGACCGCGTAGAATCGGCGGCTATCTGTTCATTGCTGCTTCTCGCGGCTCTTACAAATTTATCCAGCTCATCTTGCTGTGGAACCGCGTTAGATATATCAATTTCGGGGGCGGCTACAGCTTCCTGGCCCCCAAAAAAGCTATCAAACGCTGTCTTTGCAGTCCCAATGACTGGGCCAAATCTGCCAACATTTTCAACCGCATTCCGCAGCCCTGGGACGGAGCCAGATACTCGCTCGACGCCATCAGCGATTGAGCCAAGCCCATCAACAACGTTACTGGCTACAGACACTATCGCCTGCAGTGCATCAGCCAAGACTCCCAGCCCTGAGGCAACTGCTTCAGTGTCAACAAGTGACGAGTAAGTTGATCCTACCAATATCAAGGCATCGGCTACAGCTATGCCAATTTCTACTAAATTCCCCAGCGCTTCCCCTGATGTCTCAATTCCCTCCGCAAATGCTTCTATATTTTCAGGGTTCTCTAGTGCTTGGCCTATTCGGTCAAGAACCGTAGCAACAGCCGATGCGCCACTATCTGCTAAGCTCGCCAAAGCTTCCCCTAGTCGTTCTGTTAATTCTGGATTTGCACTTAAAGATTCAGCGAGTCGATCCCCAGCAGCACTCAAAATATCTAAAGCTTCTGAGCTATTGGCGGTTTCCTCTAATGTTGCGGTTAGTGTTTGGAGCCCAGCACCCAGCGCAGGCTCGAATGCTTTGAATAATTGCTCTTGAAACTGAGTGACCGTGTCCCCTAGGTTGGAGATTTGGCCAACGACCGTTCCTGACTGGGTTCCTAGTAGATCGAAGAATTTTCCGCCTTCTCCCGTGAGGCTAACAAATGCCTGCTCTAGCTCAGCAAATCCTATCTGGCCAGACTCAACTAGCTCGCGAACTTCAGATTCCGCCACTCCAAATTGAGCCGCGAACTCAGCGATAATCGGGACGCCTCTCCCTGTTAGCTGATTGATGTCTTCTGCGAACAATCGACCCTGGACCCTGGCCTTCCCATATATTTCAGCTAGTTCATCAAAGGGGACGTTAACCCCCGCCGCGACATTGCCTATAGCCTCTAACGTTGGGATTAATTCATTAGTATTAAATCCAAAAGCTAAAAGTTGCTGGCCAGCCGAACGAATGCCAGGCAAGTCAAATGGTGTGGTCGCAGCGAAGTTTGACAGATCCTGTAGGACCGATTGGGCTTCCTCGGCTGAGCCTAAAATCGTAGTCAAGGCTGACTCTGCAGACCGTGCAGCCCCTCCGACCTGGAGCGTCTCGGAGACGAACCCAACGACTGCTTCAGCAGCGCCCCCAAACGCATCAACCAACCGGTCGACCACCGCAAAAGCAGCCCCAGCCGCAAGCCCAGACAAAGCAGAGCTAAAAGATTTTGTTTCGTTCTCAGCTTTTTTGGCCGCATCGGCAGTGCTGCCTAGTTCTCGCTGCAGCCTGCCTAACGTCGCAGCCGCGTCATCCCCGCTAAGCCCCTCCAATGTTCTATCTAGCTGGTTTAGCTGAGCCCTCGCATCTCCTGTATTGGCCTCTACTTTGATCCTGCGGGCTTCTAATTCATTGATCTTTGCTTCAAATTTAGCTGCTTCAGAATCAACATTGTCAATCGTCGCTTGCACTTTGACGCGACGTGACTCAAGTTTTTCGATCCGAGCGTTAACATCTATCAGCTCGCGCTGAGCTTCCTCCGATTCAACATCCAACTCAAGCCGCACTGCATCACGAGTTAACGCCTTAAGCCGTTCGTCAACAGCTTGCACTTCAGCCGCTGCAGCCCGCGCATTAACATCGACCTGAATCCTTTTGTCTCGGAGCCCTTGGAGTTGTGAGTCAAGCCTAGCTAAGTCAGCGTCCCCACGGGCAACTTTGAGTTCAACGTCGATCCGTTGACGCTGCAACCCTTCAATAGCCTGCTCCAACGTCAGTAGCTCATCTTTAGCTGACTGAACAGAACGAGACAACTGCTGAGTATTTGCGCTGAAATTAAACTCAGGGATTTGGATATTCGAGAAAGCATCCTGAACAGTTCTAGCCGCTCTAGCTGCTGGGCCTGCATCAGGAATCTTTAGGTCAATATCGCCAATCCCAGCAAAGCGCTGCTCAAGCTGAGAGATAGCGCGATCTGCTGATGCGCGGTCAATCCCAACCTGAAAAATAACTCTGCCAGCGTTAACCATTACTCAATTGCAGCTAATTTCATTTTGTCTAAATCAGTCATCTCATCCACCCAGGCAGGGATGATGGAGCCGTTATGCAGCTCAACATACTTTTTCGCTAACTCAGGGCTAAAGTATTTATTTGCCTCTCGTTTTCTCTGGATAAGCTCATACTCGTTAAACCAGGTAGATTCTGGTTTTTTAACTCCATGAAGTTTCGCTGTCACTACTCCTAAGTTCGCTAATGGCCTTGATTGATATTCCAAGGTTTTCAGTCGCTCTTCTTCATGAGCAGCTAAAGCATCTGCAACTATGTGGACTGGGCAACGTCCAAAGTTTTCTTGGCTGAATAGTTTGACCCCTGGGTAGTAGAGCTGGAGCTTCCAGAATATATCTCCCCAGTTGGGGTCTTTTTTTTGGCTGATTCCTCCTCTAATTCAACAATCTCTGGCTTGCCTTGAGCCCCGTAAAAAAACAAGTTAAACAACTTAGTCGTCAGGCCAACAGTAAGCTGAGCTGACACATCAGATTCACTAACCGATTCGTCAATAAGCCCCCTGAGCTTTAGCGAAAACATAACGTATCGCTTGGCTGCATCGACCGAAGAGATTGCGTGATCTTTCTTTAGTTCAGCCCACAGAACCGCTTCATCTACTAGTTGAGAGGGATATATCGGCACATCAAATGATGTCGCGTCATCAATCTCAATCTTGACGTACGTTGGTTTTAGCTTCCAGGGAATCGGCTTGGACATAAGGCAAAAAAATATCAGTGTGGATCTGGTCTGTTTCTTGAGGAATCTCAACCATTCCATGGATGGTTTGCTCTAAGCGATTCCATAGCTCTTGAGTAGTTCCTGGCATGGATTTGAGCCTCAGCCAAACAGCATTAGCCCAAATCCCGCCAGGTCGAACCTCACCAAGCACAAACACGTCACGGTTACTAAAAATCTTCATCAAGTTTGAGGCTCGATGCGGTTAACAGCACCAGAGATGGTGAAAGTCGTATCTGCACCAACATTGGACCCATCCTGAGCGTTGGAGGTTAACCCCGTCAGGATTGCGATCGCCCAGTCGATAGGGCCTGTGCTAAACACGCTGCCATCGGGTGATGGCAATTCTCGCTCAATATATAACTTCTGGTTGTTGTCTTTGGCGTACTTAGCAGTAGCTACAAACGCGTCATAGTAGTTGTAGCCACCATTAACGGTTAATGTTCCTGAGCCCTCCCCGATGCTCACATCAGAAGTGCTGTGATCGAATGAGCTAAACGCTGTAGTCGCGACAGTCTCGGCTAAATCCGCTGACTGCCTGATTCTGCCTACGACTGGAAATACAGCTGTAGACCCTGTTGGGATAGTCTCATTAGCTGTTAGTTCAAGGCTAGTCCCTGCTGCGTTGTACAGAGTACGGACTTGGGCTAAGACAGAGGTTCCAGCAGGAGCAACAAACTCAAGCCATTGCCCAACCTGGACAACGCTGTTGATGGCGGCTGACAACGTAGCTGTAACTGACTCAGCGGTTCCCTCGGTCGTGACATCCGTTGAGCCTGATGTGGTGAACGTTCCAGCTACGGGTCTAGCTGTGCTTCCCGTTGGGATAAGTGCACATCGAGGAATAACATTTTTTGCTTGGGGCGGAGTGAACGGTTGTCCAGCAGCAGGCATGATTAATTTCTCCTATTTATGGTCAAAACTAGAAAACGTTGGAGTTTGAGTCTGAGTAGGCTGGGTTTGCGCTATTGAAGCTTGATTCAAGGGCAGGCAAGCGGTAGCTCCCTCAGGGATATCTTTTAGAGCAATAATTCTGAGTAAGTTCGATACTGGCAAAAGCTCAATGCTAGCTGTCGCGATAAGTTGCCCTGTAGTTGGGTCTAAAAATCCTAAAACCAAGGTTGGGTCTGTAATTTCTTTGTTTTGCGGCTGTGATGGCATAGCTAAGACCTCGCGTTTTGAATGATTTCGAAACTTTGTTGCTCAACTGACTGAATCCCAGCGTTCCTAACGATGCGTGGCCCTACAACGTCAATTAAGCTTGTTAATTCCTGTAGCAAAAGAGACCGCGCAGTTTTTACCGTGCTAGATAGGTCAAACTGCTTCAGCGTGATCCGTGTAGTGTGAGTTAGGAAATAGTCGCCAGGGGTCACCAACGGCTGAATATTGCTATCAATCTCTGGCTCAATTACACATTCAAGCCCAGTGTGCTTAACAGGCTTTTGCTCCCAGGCTTTTCCGCCAACAGTTTTTACACTGCCATCATCGACAGTGAGCGCCTGGACCGTAACCTCTCTCCCACCCCGAACCATATATGTTTTGGTCCCTAACTCGCTGGCCAGTGCTGTTGCTATTCGGCTGCGGAGTTCTTGTAGGGTAATACTCACGCATACCTCCTGACGCTATCGCCAAATAACTCAGTAGGGTCTGTAATTTTATGGGCTTCTGCTACTGGGTTGCGGGCGGGGAAGCTGTTCCCTGCAGTGGTTGTATAGCCAAAAAAGATTTGTGGGGCATAGTCCACACTGCCCCCTCCCCAGCTAAATTCCGCTAAGAATGGATTAATGAATCGATATTCTTGAGAGTCGCGGAATGCCCCCAGATCAACGATATTCCTAGTTGTCCCAGCGCGTTCTCCTGACCGTCGGAGTGTTTCTCCTGGCCACCCATAGCGAGGGGATTCGATGGCAGTCGTATACGCCTGATCAAGTTCGCGGGCTGTGTCCTTCAGTCCGCTAATCAGTGCATTGTAAATAGCTGGTTGGTTGATGAGTACAGTAGCCATGAACACAGCATGGCTGAAGATCCTGCCATTAAGTTAAAATTCCAGATATCCTGGAAAATCGCAATGGCTAACAAAGAGATTAGAGCGACCGGACTATCTGACGCGGTATGTGATCGCTGGCAACAAATATCAGACCTCGTAGGCGGGAGTACTAATAGCGCAACGATGACTGCTGTTGTTAATCTCATTTATCTGCTGTATTTCTCTAGCCGATGGGAGGATGTCCAGCGAAAAGCAGCCACACTGATAACAGCACAGTGGGCCAACAGAAACCAAGAAATTGTCCCAATGCATCCGTCAGAAGTGAAACGCGTTTCTATGGATGCGAACAAGACGCTGGTCTATACTCTCGGGCAAGGGGAGCCCTATGTACTGAGCAAAGAGGCATGGGAAAGGGGCTGAAGTCACGACTAATAGGATAAAACCATGACCTGGATTGCCAAAAACACAGGCGCAACCGCCGTTGATATCACATTCCGATTAGCCAGGGCGATCTCTGACGATGGCGAAGGCGGCGCGCCGTCTGGCTCTAGTTCGTTGGTCATCCCAGTGCGCCTAGTGCCAATCACTGGGGCGAATGACGCTAACAACATCATCCAAAACCAATTCCCTGGAGCAAATACCTATGACTATCTGTTCTGGGGCTGGATAAACGATAGACGGAATTATAAATTCCCCAAAGAACTTAGGCAGCAGCAACGGCCTATCGGGGAATGCACACTCCCTGACCTAGGCAGTGGTCGAATTGAGTGCAGTATTGGCCTATACAATCCAACCGCAGCTCAGAAGATCGGGGAAAAGTTCACAGCAATCTGGACTAGGGCTTAATACTCATCAAGCCAATAAGCCTTAGCCATGCTATTATTCCTTTAAGATATTTGCTTGACAAAGCACCGTTTGGCTTCTCCCCTGACGGCGCTTTTTATTTTAGATTCGCTTTGGTTGCTCCTAGATTAAATATCGTTTTTTCTATGCCTACAACCTCACTTTTGGGAAGCAGGAACCACTCACCATCTTGTCGATATTGGCTAAATTGCTCATGAGCCAAGTTTTCTAGTTCGCCCATATCGCCGCACTGAATTGCGACCAACAAGGTTACCTTGTCCCGCCTTTGATTGTTTATCGCTTGCGCCCTCTTTTTTGGGTTTTTGCTTGAGCCAATTTTATAAAGACCTGTTCCGCTTTCCTCTAGCACATAAACAAACCCTGGCTTCCCCCTTTGGGCAAGTGTTGGTCTTGGAAGTTTGCTCCATTCAGGGATTAGCCCTGCAGCGATTAGTTCGTTTAGCCCATTCTTGCACGACTCTTTCCCAGCAGGCGAGCACTGGCCGAGGTGGTCAATGACATCGCCCTTTGTTTTTGTCAGCAGGTCCGGCTTAGAGAGAATGTAGGCCATCATCCCCCGAGCTTTAAGTGAAAGATTCTTCTGTCGGATCAGCTCATTACTTATGGCCGTCCCGCCGTCACCTACCGGATATCCAAGTTGTGTTATATTCATAGGTAGCATTCCTATTGATTATCAAAAGCACCGAGCACATGGGCCGCTAACCCGCTCGGTGCTTTTATTTTAGCCTATTTGCATTGCCGATGAATCGCGTACGTCTCCCCGATTCCCCAGGTCCACGACGCAACAGTAGGCCTAGGCCACGGTATGGCACGGTGAAGCCTCCCCCATGGTCGATGCCTGGTTATCTGTTCGTAGAGAAGCCTGAGGGTGGTTGCTGGTGGATTAGAGAGGATATTTGCGAGAAACAAAAACCGCCAAGCTTTTAGGCTCGACGGTTTGGGATTGATTCAGTTGACTTTGCTCTAGGGAGAAAGATAGGCCGAAATAGCGTCATTTATGAGCTGGCTTAGGCTTAATCCCAGCTCTGTTGCCTTGCTATTTGCCTTGGCTTTTAGCTGAGTGTCTAACATGATGTTAGTCCTTTGCCTGCGTTCGCTTCCTATCGGCTTTGCCCCGGCGTTGCGGGGATTGCGGGAATTATGTGTGGCCATATAATTAAAATTCAATATTCAATGTCAAACTGGTTTCCACCGTCATAAAACTCCGGCGCTCTCCATGCGTCATCGTCTAGGCTTAAGCCCAGCTCGATAAATGCCGCCTCAATCGCCTCTTCAAAAGAACAGTCTCTAAAGACAGAGGACTTCCAACGCGTGGCTCCACGGCTCTGCTCAATGCAGTTCTTAACAATCGAGGAGAAAGACTCACAATCCTCACCACCCCAGTCAGTTGAGTTAAGCAGCGCACGTTCTTTAGCGGCAAGCTTTGCTGACTGCGTTTCAAAAATCAAAGCTTGCGCAAGATCGTTATTCATCAAAGCAACTCCGTTTTCCTCAATTACTCTTTTAATTTAGCACACACCTAATTAATTGTGTGTGTATATATGTACGGATAAAAAGACAAACCGCCAAGTTTTTGCACTGCGTTAATTCCATGGCTAAAAACCATTGAGGTAGACTTCTTCAACCATTGGGAACGCCAGCAGGCCATCTCTGGCAACAGCTTGCATGGCAACATTTAGCCATGCCTCTTGGTCGATTGACTCATGCTTTTGCTCGTCCCCCAGCGCTGTAAGCAGCCCAGTGAACTGATAAGCAAGACCTTCAGGCATTTCAAGTTGAAGTGTTGCAGCCAGAGCCTTCACGTTCTCAACAGCCTCACTAGATGGGAACTTGAAAGAATAATTTATTTCCATTTTTCTCCTTAATCTGCGTCTAAGACGGTGTATCCGTTTAATTGCTCTTTTTCATGGTCAGTCAGGAAACCGCCAAGTTTTTGATAAGCCTTTTGGGTTAAAAACACCCACCTAGTCGACACATGGCCGTAGTGCTCCACTGCATAAACCCCTGTGTTGCCATCGAGAAAGGTTGTCAGGTTGCAGTTTGCCGCCTTGATATCGTATTTAAGCTGCTGTAAATCACTGAGTGTTTTTACGGCTTTACAATGCTCTGCAACGGCTCCCTGGTTATTAAATACGTAGAATTTTCTTTTCATCGTTGTTTTTCTCCTAAGTATTTTTCTTTTCTTGACTAGTTGCGTCCAGGGCAACTAATCAACATCGCCAGAGTCCTTTTCTGTCAAGCTTTTTATTGGCAATATGATTACCGCTGGACTATTATTGGACTCTTTTTCGAGCATCTTTATATATTCCAATATAGAGCCAAGTTGAGCATTAGATAGGTTCTTTTCCCTTTCGTCAATTCCCTGCCTGTTCTTTAGCCCCAGCGCCCTAGCGGCTTGCGCCTTAACAGGGACTTGTGACCTTCTCCATTCAATCAAAAGGTCTGGCAGCGCTTCGATAAACTCGCTTAATTTCATGTCAATTCTAGTATTTACATCTGGACTATAGCAAAGCAAAATTAATCTTGCAAATAGTCAATAAATTACTTGACATCTGAAAAGCTATCGTTTAGCATTTGAAGTGTAATTGAGGCCGAGCAATGGCAAAAGTATTTAAAGTCAAAACACAAATCCCACCTAGACAGCTTGGGCTAGTGGGCGATAGATCGTGGGAAGAATCCGAAAATCTTTTCTATGCGATTGAGTTTATCCAGGCTAAAGACCAAAAAGAAGCCATGGCGATCGCGGCTAAGTATGGAGCGATAGTTTCAGTGGAGGAAACAACCATCAAGCCGAAATCAAAAAGGCAGCAAGCCATAGAAAGCCTACTGTCTGTCAATTCGGCACAAGAAAAAACATGGCACGAATTTGTATGTGAGTACCTAGTCCTTGTGACTGGGCTTAAGAAAAATAGAGATCTTGTAAGTGGCTACCAGCTGAAGAAAAATAAGAAAGGATATTCAATCCGTTGGGGCGGAAGAGACATCATGCTAAATGATATGGCTGCTGACGTTGCTTATTCTTTCTGTTTGCGCCATGGACTATCGTACTTTGTGAGGGAAGCCGAAAATTATAGGATGGATTTATTAGCCTGATTTTTTGTCAAGAAAACACATGACATCTGAAAAGATATATAAAGCCGACGCAACAGGCGACTATCAGAACGACGTCGCCGCTTTAAGCCAGCTAAGACAAAGAGGTTTTGAGTGCGGCATTGACGTTGGAGGCTTATGGTTTCTGGCTGAGCCGACTGAACTATGGCGGGCTAAGGCAGTCTTGGATAGATACGGGCTAAAGGTTGTCGACGAAACAACCGCGAGGTTATTAGCGATGGATCGGCTTAATGAAGATCCAAGCTCAATCTAAACCACCCTCAACCTCACTAGTGTTGGTGCCTGGTGGCAGCCTAAACTCTATCTCAACTCTGCGCTGCCCTCGCTCGCGCCTGACCGTGTCAACACTCCATCTACGGCCATCTTGATGCACTACGTAGGGATTAACTGTAGCGCCTTCCTGCGCTGCCCTGGCAAACGTAACTCGCCCAACTGCTTTCCCATCCTGGGCGATGCGGACAACCTGGAAAGATGCGATAGGCTGGGTTGAGGGTGGATCTTCTTCCCTGACTGGGGGCTTACTGCCACTTGCTGCGATAGTTGGCTGTGGCTCGCTGATGTTGCATATACTTTCCAGGTTTATTAGTTCCCCCTGGGCTGTAACCATGTAGCAGAAAGGGTTAGCGATCGCAGGAGTGCTAACGCCAAGGACTAAAGCAACAGGCAAAAAATATTTGAGCATAGCTTGATATCTCATAAGGGCAGTATAGCTATACTTCAGTGACAGCAAACCCATCTCGGGATTAACGCCCACTTCCTCGATGACGCAATTTCATAGACTTACCTTGACTCAGCCTTACTTTATACAGGGGCTAAGCCAAAGTTCAGCAGGCTTTACGAGAGCTTCGCAGTAGTGTGAATCTGTGGTGATACTTCCCCTGAAAGTTATCGAATATTCAGGCCTAGCTCTCTTAGCTGCCTAGGAGTGCTGCTACTCGCCTTCAGCGCTGCTGCTTTATCTGCATTGCTTGCTCCGTTCCACATGCGGTTCAGCTTATACTTGCCCACCTCGTAAGCTTGTCTAGCGGTTGCCAGGGAATGCGAGCCGATACTTGTTCCCCCGCCTGCGTCAATGTCTTGTTTGAGATTGCTGGCGAATGTCAGCGTTGCCAGGAAACCGCCGCCGGAAGAATCAACCATTTGCGCCCGTGTTGGGTTGGCATAGCTAGCATTCCAGTCCATGCGGTCAAATGTTCCGTCGTTATCGAATACTCTTAAGTTTTGGCCAGACACAATCTCGCTCATAGCCGCTGCCGCCGCATCGTTTGGCAGGGCGGAATTTAGTGTAATTTCTGAATTGGCTGCGATAGGCTCAAGTCTGCGCTCTGACTCAGCAGCCAAAAAAGTAGAGTCTGTTACGCCAGTAGCTGTTGAGCCACCCGCAGATCTGCCACCACCACCTGAACTTCTACCCACTGTAGCCCCCCCTTATAAAATCACTGTGTTCTAACTGCAAGATCCATCGTATGTAGATAAGAACTGCTTTTGCATGGACTGACTTAAAATTGCTCCCCTACCACATAAACTCTAACCTCAGTATTTGCTCGCCTAGCTGTGGCTACTGCAGCCGCGTCTCCAATGGGCCTGTAGCTATCTGGTCCAACCCTAACGACAGGCTGAGTGATCCATGTGGACCCCTTATTAGATCTAATCGTTCTGGCCGCTTTATCTATCTTGGATTGCGATGCCTTCGTTCTTCCTCCAATAATTGAGCCAGGGCTTACTATTCTTTCAGTGCCTACCTCTGAAAATGATGACTGCTGGCCCCGCGCATTCCGGCCAAATCTAGGTTTCCCTTGAATTGATGCGGCTGCCTGCGCAGAAGATAAATCATTTCTAGCAATAACTTGTACATTTATATTGTTAGCCCCCGACACCCTGCCACTCGCCAGGATTTTAGCGCTGACAGAGTCAACAGGCTCATACTTCCCCTGATTATTAATGGAAACTAATGCGGGGGTTTGGTTGAGTTCACCACGACTAAAAGCTCTGACCATCCTTGGATCAGGGCTCGCAGATCCAAGCAAGAATTGAGAGCGAAGCTCGCTTGAATCAAAAACACTCAATGCGCCAGGGCCGCCAGCACCAAATATAAATTCTTTTTCCGCAGACGTTCTCTCTTTTGGTTCCTCTGTAGGCTCCCCCAACGGGGCCTGATTAACACCACCAGCGCTTCTACCCCCGCCTGAACTTCTGCCACCTCCCCCGCTGCTTCTACCCATAATTACCCCTTATAAAATCACTGTGTTCTAGTTGTAAAATCCATTGCCTAGGCGCATCCTGAAATGTTGTTGGCCTTGCTCCATAGACTAACAAAACACACTCATCTGTTCCAGTGTAGTCAACAATCGCATGCCAGTCGCTCATGGTTGCGTCGTAACCGGCAACGTTGCCATCATCGAAGCTGGCAAGATATCGAGTCGCAAAGTAGCGCCATTCTTTTGGCACTCCAAGGAAATTCAGGTCATGAAGATGGGGCGACGTGTTCACATCCACCCACACCCTCACGCCTTTCTTCTGCCAATAGCGAGCTAACCATCGCTTTTTATAAATATCTGTCATGGCCAACGCTCGTGGCATATTCGCCCAGGTGGAAAAGTTTGGCTCAATTACTACGCTGCAGCCAGTCTCTAATAAGTCGTCGGGCTTATCCCATACTGCGCTGAATTTATAGTCGTCAGTGTAGAAGTGAATGCCGCCGTCGTGCGTGGCTGTCCTCTGCTGAACCCCCCACTTTAGCCAGTCAATATCTGTCGTATCAGGCTGCATGTTGAGATCTAGGTCTGGGATATCCCACTCATTGGAGGAGGGGAATATGTCGTTGGGTTCGGGGGATGACTCGGAGTCTTCGAGATCGCCCTCTCCATCTATCAGCTGATTAAGTTCGTTCGTTGCGCTTTCAGATAACTGTTCTATTAACTCTTCATACTCTTGGTCATCGTAGCCGGTGAATAAGCTGGAGTCTGCCTGTGCGATTTCTTCCAGTTCAGCTACTAATAATTGCAAGTCATAACCTGACTCATTAGTTTTGTTGTCTAAAACTCTAGCGGCTTTTATCGCTGCATCCGCCGACAGTGGAGATATATAGCAAGGCAACTGGGTTAATCCCATCTTGAGCCCAGCCAAGCGCCTACCGTGGCCCTTGACGATTAGGAACTTATCGCCTTGCGGGACAACCACCAATGGAACATCAAAGCCTGACAGCTTAATTGATTCCGAGATCGCGTCTATCTGCCAGTCTGGATGCAGCTTGGCGTTATTCTCATAAGGGACCAGTAGGTTTATATCGATGTCTTGAATGTTCATAGGCTTCCCACCAACTCAGCTGTTTCATTAGTCAGTTTTTCATAGCGCCTCAGAATCACCTCGCAGTACTCAGGTGATAACTCCATGCCATAAACAGTGCGATTACCTGGCATTTGTTGGGCGGCAATGAGGGTGGTACCTGAACCCAGGAAAGCGTCAAAGACGACATCGTTGCTTCTGCTGCTGTTGCCTATTGCATATTCAACTAACTCAACAGGTTTCATCGTGGGGTGCAAATCAGACTTTAGGGGTTTGTCGAATTCCCACACAGACATTTCGGAACGGCTTTCTGTGAAGTAATGGCCGCCCCCTGGCTTCCATCCGTAATGAATGGGCTCATGCTTTAACTGGTAATCTCCTCTGCCAAGTACGTGATTGTTTTTAACCCAGATTACTTGTGGTTTTAGCAGCCAGCCTGTTTCATGCAACGCCATCATCATCATCATCATCAGTTCTCCACCCTGGGGAGAGCAGACGTAGTAAGGGCACCCAGGTTTTGCATTATTGAATAGCGCACTAAAACAAGGCTTCCATAAATCCTCCAAGCATTCTTCACTTTCTAGGTGATCATTTTCAATAGGAGTCTGAATGCTGTTTCCCCGTCCAACCGCATTCAGACTCCTATTTTTGTCGGCATAACTAACCCCATAGGGAGGATCTGTAAATATCAAGTCGATAAGGGCACCATTTAACAACGCCCTAACATTGCCTTCATCCGTACTATCACCACAGGCAATCCTATGCCTGCCGCACGCCCATATCTGACCAAGCGATACACGACTCTCTATTTCACCGCCAGCAGCTTTATCAAGGTTGTCTGCCAGGGCATCCTCATCGTCTTCTAGATCGGGTTCTTCATTGCCAATCATCTCTATCAGCAGATCCAAATCATCCCCATCCACTGTTACGGGCAACGAATCAGCCTGGGCTAATCGCTCAAGCAATTCCAAATACTCAGCAGGATTGTATAGCCCAGAGATATCCAGCGCAGTGAAAACCCCGCCCGCCATAGTGAGGCTATTATGGTCCAGGCTGTATGCCAATCCTTCGGCTTCGGTGGCACTGTTGCCCCCAACGATGCAAGGTACAGCCCAATCACCTGACTCGGTGAGCTTGATATAGGCTGGTGGCACCTCACCTTGTTGACGCAGACACAGCAGCGCTTCTAGCCTGCCGTTCCCCTCGACAACTCCACCTTTGCCATTGTTCAATGCAGCGTCTATAGCTAGTGGATCGCGAAAACCATAACGCTTAATTGAGGTGCAAATAGCACCAATATCATGCCGCTTTGCATTGCCTTCCAGAAACTTCTCTGAGAGTTCAGAAAGAAGCAGATAGTTTATGGATAACTGAAGGAGGTCGGCTGCTGCTGTGGTGACCATGGCGGCGATTTGCTAGGATTCTAGTATATAGTAGCAAGTACTTTGCTTGTACCTTATCTGTACTTCAACGTGGGCGGGAAACCAATTAATTGGCCTCATTGGCGAAAGGAGTTTGTGCAAGGCGGGGACGAGATCACCCTGACAGCTTTATCTAAGCGTCCGCATTCACCTGCGCTACAGACATTTAAGAATAAGTCCGCCGAAGAGAACTGGGACGAACAGCGTAAGCGTTATCGGCGTGAGCTGGAAAGTCGAGGTGCCTATGATTCTGCGAAAGACGAGATTAAGCCCGAAATTGCTGCTGCCATTGATCGGACGGAGAAGATAATTGACACCGCCGAGATGCTTACTCAACACAATGCGATCGCTAAAGCATTGATCGGGATAGGTGCTGCGGGCATTAAGGAATTTCAGCTAAATAATTTTGCTAAGGCAAAACAGATGAAGCCCCGAGAGCTTTTAGAATTCGCTAAGTTTGGCATAGAAATGCAGCGCATTATCGAAGGCATGGCCACCAGCAAAACAGAAATAGATTTCAAGGGCATGTCTGACGCGGAATTAAACGCAATTATCGATGGCGACACTTAGAGATCGGGCGCTAGCGGAGAAGGAACGGCGTAGGCGACTGCGGGAAAAAGAGACGGGAAATGGAGTTATCAAGCCCCCATGGCCAGAATTCGCTAGGCAGACTCGCATCAGATCAGGCCGCAACCTAGTTCTGTTTGACCCATATCCGTATCAAATAGCTTTTATTGAACAAGTAGAAAAGCACTATGGCACGGTTGCTATCAAGTCTCGGCAGATGGGATTTACTGAGACCATAGCTAATTACTTTTTATGGAAGGCCTTTAGAGATCCTGGCTACCTCTCCGTCATCTTTTCTAAAAACCAAAGCGATACAGCCAACATCGCTAAGCGTGTCCGCTTGATGATCTCATCAAGATCTGACCTATCCTTAGCAACTGACAGCCTTCAAGACTTAACACTAGTGGACGGAGGTCGGCTGTTATTTAAGCCAGCAACGCCCAATGCGGCAAGAAGTTTAGAATCTGTCTCAGACATATTATTTGATGAAGCAGCCTTTGTTGATGGGATTGAGGGCATCTATTCAGCTGCCATGCCATCAACAGAAATGCTAGGCGATGCCGCCAGAATAATTATTCTGAGCACTCCAAACGGACAATCTGGGTTTTATTGGGACCGAGTGAATGAAGCGAATGGGTCTATTAGCATTATTGAAGCCTGCCAAAATGCTCGGGTTGGTGAGCCGGTGAAATATTGGACTGACCAAGGGGGGTGGTGCAAGTTTTTAGCGCACTGGCGAGCCCATCCAGTTTATTCAAAAAAACCAGATTATCTGGAGGGTTTGGCAACGCAAAAGCGGATGCCAGCATCCAAAATTGAACAAGAATACGACTTAAGTTTCACTAAGTCTCAAGAAGGCAGGTTGATCAAGAAATTTGATGAGAACCGTCACGTATTGCGTGGCTTTGATTCAATACTCTGTACATATGACAATAAGCTGCCACTACATCTAATTTTCGACTTCAACCGATCACCGGCTACGGCATTAGTAGGCCAGCAGCATACATCAGAGTTGAGAGTAATCTACGAATTTTGTCTTTGGGATTCAGATACCTTTGAATTGGCTGAAAATGTTTGCCTATGGGTTAAAGAAATAGGTCATCAAGGCCCTTGCTATATCTATGGAGACGCTACTGGGCGCAATCCTAGCGCCAACAGCAGACAAACGAACTGGCAGATTGTATGGAGTAAGCTGGCCGCCCATGGGATAAGAGCATTTAAGCGCTACAAAAACTCAAATCCATCTGTTGCGGACAGTGTTTTGAGCCTAGAGTATGCGTTTGAGATAGACAAAGTTTTCATCAATGGCGAGGCTTGCCCCGAGTTGATAGCGGACTTAAACACTGTCAAGGGCAAGGATGGAGGTATTGCTAAGATTGACAAGTCTGATCCTAAACGTACTCATTGGCTGGATGAATTAAGATACTGGGTGGACAGCCTCATGCCATATCGTGGCAATCAAGCCAACAGGCCACGCGAAGCCCGCCAACGACTAAAAGGAATTGTCAGCTAATCCATCAAGGGGAGGTAACAATGAGCGCAGTAACTAACTTGATTTGCACATACGGACTTTGCGCAAATGATCTTAATAATGAAAAGATCCTAGAAAAGATAAATGAATGCTGCCCAGCTTTTGGCAAGTTAACGCATATTGATAGCAATACATTGCCAAACGGATGGTATGCCAATGGCAAATCTGCAGAAACCAATATTGCCATTGGCACGTTCAACCATCTAGATATCGACCAATGGGTAAAAAATATTCGCGAAACTATCCCACTTATCGACGCCTTTGAGTGCGACTATCTGCAATTCATCGTAAGTGACGACAATTCAGAAGGCTTTGGGATAATCAATGTTTTATCGACAGAGCAATTCAACCCGTTCAAAGGATACTCCTAACACTATGCCACCCACCCTCAAACAACTTGTCCGACGTCATTCTGAGCATATGAAATATGCAGAACAATGGATGCTGCTGTCTGCATTGGCGGAGGGTGGATGTGCGGTCGATGACAACGTAAAAAAGAAGTTACTCATTAATCCTGACGATGCAGAGCCCGAGGTTTATAACACTCGGATCAGACTAGCCCCCTACGAGCCTATTATGGGTTCAATCCTGATGAAGCTGGTTAGCCAAATAACTCAGGATCAAGCTAGTTATGAAGGCAGTACTGATTCATTCTGGGAAGATGAGTTTTTCCCTAATGGCGTACTCAGCGATGAGGAATCGGACCCCAGGCAATCGCTGCAGTCGCTGCTAATCAGAGAAATGCTACAGGGCTTGGTGCAGGGCAAGATGATTGCCCAGGTTGACACTGCATCAGCCGCAGGAGAAACTCTTGCAGAACAGCAGGCCAATGGAGGCGACTCAGCCTATGTCGTGCTTAGAAGGAGGGAGGAATTATGGGACTGGGCAAGTGACAACCAGGGTTTAATTTACGCCAAGCTCCATACGTATCGAGAGGAGAGGCCGTCCTGGGATGCTAAGCCTGTGCAGCTGCATGAATTCCAGATTTATCAACGCGAGAGTAACGGACAAATCACGACATCGGTCTATACCGTTCGCAACTCTCAGGATGACAAGGTCGTTGATTACAGTAGTATGCCTAGCTTTGGCTGGAAAGATTTGCTAGCGCTAAGCGAGAGCAATGCAGTTATTGACGCGAAGGTGGAGAATCAACCAATCTTCTCTACCACATCAGGGCTATTCCGGTTCCCTGTCATCTGTCGTTCTATCCCGAAGCCATTGGTTATTGCTGATCAGCTGTTCGACCTGGTCAGATCTCACTATAACCACGTTGCCGGTGGTGAATGGGCATTGGTCCAAACTAATTACGCCATGCCTGTTTTTACTGGCGTAGACTACCCACACGAAGAGGGCAACAGCAATCCTGCACGATTTCAAAAAGCAGGCAATGGTTTCTGGTGGGAACTGCCGCCTGGAGTTGACTGCAAATGGTTTGTTCGTCCTGGGAGTGACATCCAACTGAGTCTGGATTATCAGGACCGCCAAAAGCAAAAGATGCTGGATTTGGTTCATAAGATCGCTGAAACTGCGGCCAATGCTTATGCAATGCGGATGCAATCAGGTGAATCTAAAAAAGAAGGCAGGCGCGACCTGGATATATTGCTAGAAGTTTACGGGGAAGAACTCAGGGGCTTTGCTAAGTCGATTCTGGATGCCGCCTCAATTGTTCGCAATGAAGATACTGAGTGGAGTGTGAACGGATTCACCGACTACAACACCACTGGCCTAATGGAGGCATTGCAGGAATACACAGCCCTGGATCAAGCTGGGATTGATAGCGATACACTGAAGCGTGAGAGCAGGATTGCGATTGCCAACAAAGCAGTGGCTAGTCTCAACCTATCGCCTACGATTGTGTCGGAGATCGCTGATGAGATTGGGGAAGATTCGCCATTTACGCTGCAGCCAGAGGGCATGAATGCATTGGTGCAATTGGCTGGGTCTAACTTGATATCTCCTGGTGACTTGCATCAGATATTCCAGAAAGCTGGCATTATCCCGCCTGACATGGATTTGATGGCGTTG
>CBDHHL010000037.1:0-49490 GCA_965263355.1 Leptolyngbyaceae cyanobacterium
TTCCTGGAGTGAACCCAACTGATAATGCTGTATGAGTTTCAGTAGCTACATCTACCGATATGGTTTGTGCTGCTGGAGCATCGTTAAACTCGAATAGAGTTAAACCAAAGTGGAAAGTAGATCCGCCAGACCTAGTAACAGTTACGCCAGTAGCAGTATTAGTACTAGAATTACCTACCTGTATACCATATGGAAGTGTTGAATCAGTATCTAGAGCCGACCAATTAGTTGGTGGAGTAGCAAAGCCGGCTACAGGATTAGATTCCTGAATAGCTACATATACTTGATCTCCGGATGGGGCAGAGCCAAATGTAGTAGTTTGATTCGTTAAAGAGGTAGGTGGCGGGTCTAAAGTATAATCTGCTATTTCCTGTGCTATTGGATCAGAAGTGTTATGTCCAGTGACCTCAATAATTACTATACCAAGGCCAGAAAAAACATCTGTTCCACTATCATCAGGATCTATAGTTATTGTTCTAGCAGCGGGAGACGCACCAAATTGCTGAGTCCAAACATATTGACCCCAAGTATTATCATTAGGACCAATAGTAAACGAATCGCTTTGTGATAAATCAACAGTTCCGCCAGTTCCATCTCTAGCGGTATATGATTCCGCACCACCAGAAATGCCCCAGTCAAATGTATATGGATTATTAGGTGAGCTAGCTGTGCCAACAATTATCCAGAGACTATTAGCGGCAGGAGTTAACGACGCAGAAGATATAGTCTGCGCCGATGTACCTATACTAATTTCTCTAACTGTTGGCGTAGCCATATACTAGAGTTTAGCTGCTCCGCTGATATCCATTAGTAGCGTCAAAGTCAACATTGACATCGCCGCCATTAGTGGTGCCGACCCAATCATGATGACTCAACGGAACAATATTAGAATCAGTTCCGCCGGTTGAATCAGAATCATAACAGACTAAAAGCTTAGCAGTAGTATTATCAAGAGTACCACCAGCACTAGAGAAAGTCTGATCGGCTATAACAGCATAATTCCTATTGTTAGTATCGTCTGTAGTAATAGCAGCGATATCTGAATCAGTAAGAACTATACGAGCATAGTTAGTAAAATCTGCCTCAGTATTACCAGCAGCAGCTAACAAAGTAGAAAGATCATCATAATCTTCTAAAGTAGCGTCAGCCTCAGCAGCCTTTAAAACAACAATTACAAGAACAGAGTTAGTAGGATCATTATCATTGACCCTTTCATGGTACTCTATACCTCTGCCCTTAGATATATTGAAAATTCCATCTGCCATTATTTAGTCCTCCTTCGGGAACCCAACAGGAATGTAATTAGGATCCTCTAAATCTTCGGGAGCAGCAATTAACGAAACCTGAGAACGGTCCTTAATTTCTCGCTTTTCAGCTACACCCTTAGGACCCATACCAATTAAATCAATACGCTTTACAGCGTCCGCATCAACTAATCCCTTACGGACATACTCTGGCAAAAGGCACTTTCCATGCCAGCCAGTAGCATCATCCCTATAAATTGCTCCGTGAACAAACTCCATTTTCTTCCTTATGATGTGAGTTTATTGGCTATAATTTCAACAGGACCTTCTAGGACAAGTCTATTATCCTCCCAAAAGGTCCAAATATAACGTCCCTTAGTCAACAATGCCGTTACTGAATTAGACATTGTTAACTGAAAGGTCCCCTGAGCGAGGTCTACAGCATTAACAACAAATTCTGCTATAGATGCCCCGCCCGGGGGACCAATTTTAGCTGTGTAATTTCGACCCGTAACATTAACGCCGCTTTCGTCGCTAGGGTCTAATACGGATACAGGAATGACAATGGCCTGACCAGCCATAAATCGGAGAGGGATTCTCTCACCAATTAAGTCTATCTGGTCGACCCTTGCCATTTACCTATTCTCCCTCTGTAGAAGTGCCTTCGCTTGAATCCTCTTCGTCCTCTACAACTAAAGGCTCGGGATTCTCTACAGCATTACGGTCAAAAGCAACAATAGCACCACTAGCAACTAATTCCTTAGCAACCTCAGTGGGAAGCATACTCCTACTAATCTTAGTACCAGCAGGAATTCTCTCGCCATTGCGCTTAATATCTGTAAACGCATACATATCAGCCATAAATTATCTCCTTAAGCGACTGCGGCCTTAATAATATAGCCAGCAGTGGACAAACCGCTTCCATCGACAGCAACGTGCTTAATATCAAAACGATGCGAGACTCGAACCACATCCGACTTTCGAGCCTCATCACGCCAACGGGTAACCTGACGCCTTGGACCAGAAGCCGAACCGTAATTCCAGCTAAACTCATAGCCATAAGCAGGAGTCTTAAGACCCGCACGAGGCGGAACATAAGCTAAAACAACGTCCTTACCCCAAATATAAGCAAGTGACTCAGTCTGGCCAGGATTAGCAGTGTTATAACCAGCACCAGGAACAATTACATCATCAAGTCCAAGCACAGCAGCGATAATCTCACGAGTGAGAACACCACGCTCGGAATACTTAATACGCTCGATGATATCGGTATGATCCTCAAGCTGAGACATTACCTCATAAGGCATAACCGACTTGTTGACACGACGGAAAAGAACCGAATGGATCTTATCTCGGCCAACCTTAATGTCGTCCTTAGGATCTGAATTAGCATAATCACTCCACTGATCAGTACCAGAAAGAGTAGTAGAGTGACCAGAAGCATAATTAGCAGCGGTCGTAGCCAGGGAATGGATAATAAGTTCCTTACCCAGCATGAGCTTTTCAGTAACTAAATCAGTGGCATCACGGCGAGGCGCCAAAGGCGAATCGACATTCTGAACCTCTTCATCGGTAACGAAAGCCTGCAAAGCTCGCTCAAGAGCAAAATAAGGATTAGTCGAAACTGTCATACCATCAATCTCAGTAGCGACCGCACCCGGCGCCCTAAGAGTATTATCGGTACCAGCATCGATTTCAGGAGTCCAGCCCTCACGACCATGAATGTAATAAAGGTCAGACTGCTTATTAACTCCAACCGAAGGGAAAAGCATTTCCCCAACGAAATCCTCATTCTGATAACCGACTGAGACGTTAGTCAGAAGCTTATCAATATGAGTATTTCCGCCGCCAGCGGTATCATAAACTGCCATTTATATAACCTCCTAAATTAAGCTAACGGATTACCGTTAGGCAGCAGTAAGACAACAAACTGGTCATTAGCAACGGCAGCCATAGTCGCCATACCAATAACGTAATCACCAGACGCAGCAGTCATTAAAGTACCAGTAGCGGTGACTGTTAAAAGAGCACCGGCAGCAATATTACCGCCAGCAATAGCATAAGAATAACCAATAGAGCGAACAGCTAGCTGACGCTGATTAGTAGCATCACCAGCAGTAGCGCCCTCCTGAGCAATACCAAAACAAAACTCACCCTGGCTATCAGCGACATTAAGAGTATTATCGCCATTCAACTTAACTGCATACTGCTTGGTAATAGCCTCACCAGCAGTATAGCTCATATCACCAATGTTCATGGGACCAGCCATTAGACATTACCTCCAATCGACTCATTCTCATAAGCTTGCCAAAGCTCTGAGTTAGTCTCACTTAAATGGACAGCAGCATCACCATAAGTCATAGCGTTATCGCCACTAGTAAGCTTGGCAATCTCAGCGTCCCAAACCTCAGTAGCACTCTTGCCACCGAGATCAATAGGATCAGTCTTGCCACCAGTCTCACCCAACTTAATAATGGCATCATCGCCAGTTAAGACAGACTCAGCAAACTTATAAACTAAATCAGCAGCAGCCGGATCGAGCTTAAGCATCAAATCGCCAAGAGCCTTAGTAACAGCAGGCGAATACTTAGTGTGATCATCACCAAGCTCACTAAGCTTAACCCTAATATGGTTACGATTAGCGACTGACTCAATCTTCTCCATACGATCAGCAAGAGCCTTATTATCGCTAAGAAGCTTAGCAATTTCAGGATGCTGCTCGGCCAGAGTAGCTAATTCCTTATCTTCCTCGGAAGTAGCTTCCTCTGCCTCTTCTTCGGTCTCTTCCTCTTCCACCTCATCCTCGGTAGAATTATCCTCTTCGCTGGCATCATTTACCAGCTTAAGAAGATCATCATCCGAAGTCTTATCAGTGAAAGTAATACCTAACTTCTTTGCAAGCTTCTCCAAAAGCTCACGATCCATACTGGAACCTTCCTCACTTAAAGTTAACGGTTGTATACCTTTCAAAAACGGTCTATTAGTTAATGCACCTCCTAAAAGGACATCATTAAACACTATCTTAGATAACGGATGTTCCCATAAATTAACGAACTCAGGACTGAAATAGCGATATTCTCTACTCTTGACAGACTTAGCTGCTGCTTCTGTTAAATTAACTAATAACCATAAACCATCTTTACCTCTATTTGCAGCCTTCTCGATCCAGCCAGCAGCTTTTCCTACTGTATGATCATAATTAATATCTAAGTCTTGGCCTCGAATACCTGTATTAACTTGCTCAGTGTAATGCTGTACCCTAGCCTCATCGACATGAATTTTCCCATGCCTAGGATGCTTATAGTTTCCAAGCGGGAAAGCCTGTAACCAAATCCTAGTATCATCAACCCATTCAGCTAAATTAGCTTCATCAGTTAAATCAACCAGATAATGGACTGAAACAGTCTCAGTATCCGATAATTTGACTATCTCATCGTGAGTTACCACTAGGCGCCCCTTCTTTTCTACTTGGACCTATTTTCTGGTTACCAGCGGTACTTTGTTTAGGCTGTTGCGGTGCTGCAACTTCCCTAGTTGTATTAGTATCTGCCGCTGGAGCGTCAATAGTTTCTCTAGCCCATTGCTCTAAACGATCATCTGGCTTAATAACACCAGCGCCAATGTAATTTCTAAGCGAGAAACTAAGGTCTCTAGCCTCGCTAACATCGCCAAGCTTGCGAACTTTAAGCTGAGGATATTCTTCTACCCCTAGCCAATTGAAATTGACCATTTGAGGTATAACGAAACTGTTCATTACAAGAGCCATTTCTTCGGCTAACTGGCGAGTGCTCTTGTAAAATATTTCCTGTGCTTGCTCAGCGTCCGAAGATGTTACGCCGAAATTACTTCCCCACATAGCCTGAGCTAATACATTCTGATAGATCATCTTATTGTGATGATCAGCAGTTTCTAATGCGCTTACAGGTTCTCCCTCAAGCTTAAGGAACATTAATTCCCAACCAGCAGGAAGAACTGCATAAGCTTTTTCATTGACCCTAAGATTTCTAGCTAAATTAATAGCATCTGTTCTATCTTTGGTCTTAGCTCCAAAAGGCAATACGACAATCGGTATACCTATACCATGTCGCTCTTTCTGAATAGCGTCGATCTTGTAAGCATTTTCCTTAAAATACCAATGCTTATAAGCACTACGCAGAACAGAATTACCAGTTATATCACCAGCTTCACCATCGAAAGTGAAGATGGCCAACTTATCTATAGGAATATAAACATGATCTGACTGACCCTCAGCATCATATAAATGTACCCCTAAAGGCCCACCATTAGCGTCAAATGCCCATTCTTCAACATCCATAGGATGCCTAGCAGCTAATTTCTTAAGAACAGCTCTAGGCTCACCGTTTACAATACGGATATCCCATACCTTCTCGAACATATAGAAACCTAAGTCAAGGCTGACTAAAGCTTCTCTGAGAATTGAGCGCCATACATAAGTCATGCCACGGAATAAATTCCATGACACGAACTCAGCTATTTCTATATCTAATGGAGTCTCGTTAGCCGCTTCAACGAACCACGTTGCACCTGTAATAGGAGTTTTTAAAGTCCTAAGTGAACCTCGAACAGTAGAGTCAGTTTTCCGCATACGATCATAAAGTTTTAATCCTTCTATACCTCTAAGCTTAGGATTAAACTCTTCTCGCATGTAAGAAGTCCATTGACTTCTAGTAGTTCCTAACTCTGGACCTAACCTCTCATTTAATTCAGTAGCTATAACTCCATCTTCATGTAAAGTTACATCATGAGTTGTAGAGAGGTTAGATAAGAACTTAGGAAGGTCAGAGGAGCTAAGAACAATGTCAGAGCCAACACCCGATGAGTCGGCGGTGGAATCGGTGGCCTGTCCTGTACTGGATAATGCCCAGTCTTCGATTCCCATTCAACTATTCCTCCGCATTCCGAACAATAAAGAGTACTATTTATATCTACCATAGGCGTTTCACAACAATATGTTGAGTTACACTTGGTACAATAAAGAGTCTCTCCAATAGTTATTAATCGCACATCACAACAAGTCAGCATAATCCTTAGTGTGCCCGCACCAAAGATTTAAAACATCATAGAATCTAAGTCACCGAAAATTTCGCCGTCCCCTGAACCTACGGACCACAGAGGGGAGAGGCTATCTTCCGATTCATAATTATTAACCGCAGCTACTTCACGATCTGTAGGTATAATTATGTCGGGAGTAGTTACATCCATTTCATCTAAGATAGAGCCTAGTGGTTCATAAACTCCTATCTTATAGAGCTGCATTAACGCATATCGAATAGCATCTAATGTATGGTCATCGATCTTCTGTGGTAATTCAGCAGGACTACTTACCTTAGTACCAGGCTTGCCTTTGTAGTTATTGAACTCTCGAATAACGTTAGGGCAATTGGCATCTACTATTAATCCAGGCTGACCTTCTGCAGGAGTCCCATACTCATCAATAACATCATCAGATGGCCTAGACTTAATGAATGTATTGACTAAGTCGATTCCATCTCGCCAATTCTCTTTAGCCTTAGGATCGCCTATGCATTCAACTAATTCTAAAGTGATTTGTCGACAAGCGGCTGGATCTGCTGCATCTCCGAACCCTAAATCTAAATGGTAACCAACCGGCTGTTCTCTAGATTTAAGTATTGCAATGTGCTCACCGATAGTTAAATGACTCTTGTAGTGCTCTCGCCAGATCCTAATTTGATCATCTGGAGTCACTTGGAACTCTACAGCAGCAAGCGGATTAGTAAATCCAAAGTCAAATGCTATATAGTTCGGTAAGCTAGGATTAAATCGCAAATTCTGTACGTGAGTTTCTTCGTTGAACTCAGCGTAAATCTTGCCTACGAAGCTAGTAAAGTCAGCGCCGATTTCCTGATCAAATTCCTCTTTCGTCATTGTTCGACGAAGAAGCTCTATTTCAGGGTCATTTATCCCGCCAGGATAGATAGCTTCATTTTCCCAGCTAGGGAACTGCCAACTAGCATAATCTTTGTAGTCATCATTCTGACCTAACAAGTAAATGTCATGTAGCCAGTTCTGACCTTCTGGAGTACTAGGGAAATCAGCCGTTCCACGCCTATCAGCTAAAGCCGGTCGAACGTACCTATCCCAAGTCTCTTTCTTATGCTTAGCCGCTTCACTCATTATTACATGGTCGAGTGATTCACCAACTAAGTTTTCTGGCCGATCAGCGGTTCTAACTTCTAATCTAGCCTGCCAAGGGAACTCGATATACATATTCCCTTGTTTGATGTTATAAGCTTTCTTGACTTTCTTGTGCTGACCTAACTTTTTGGTGATAATTAGATCATTCCATATGACTCGGAACTCTTTTTCTCCCAAGTCATAAGTAGGACCGATAATCCAAGTACGTCGGCCAGGAATCAATAAGTTAGGTTCTTCATCTCGGCCTGCCATCACAGATTTGCCGAATCGGCGCCCACATATAGGAGCCTTAAACCTAGCCTTTGACTTATGATATAACGCTTGCTTAGGGTGCGGTTTATATCCTATTACTTGGAACCAAGCTGCTTTCCCTGGTGTTTTCATAGGATATTACTACCCGCCAAGAGCGTTTGTTATATCAGATAAAAGAGCCTCAATAGGATCTTCATCGCCGACCCCGTTACCAGAACCACAGACCCGATCCACAATATACTTAGAGGCATCGAACTTAATTCGCTCATTCAAGCCGTTTGTAGCTAGGTCAATAATTGAATAGACAGCAGCAGGGAGTGCTTGAGCAAATTGCGCCTTTGCAAGTGCTTTTGCATCCATCGCATGAAGATCGGCAAACGCAATATCTGCATCTGCCAATTCTTCTATCGCTGCAAAGTCCTGGTCGTCGGGCGACATAGCACGATCATACGTAGAGGTCAAGAGATAGTCAAGGTAATGGAGGTGACTTACAACTATATAGAGGTGACTTATCAAATGATCTAAGCGAATGGTAAAATGGAGATTACACCCGATTTTGTGCTTTATTGGAAGAGATACCTACCGTAAACAAACCAATATTAGCATGGTATAATTAATATAGTTACTAATACATATGAAGTAAATAAAATAAAGTAAATAAAGCTAACTTAACTCTCTTAATTAATCTAACATAACACACTAAATGAAGTCAAGTAAATCAAGAAAATAAAGACAACCTAACTCGCCGGCTCCAGAGCAGCAGCAGACCACAGGGCAGGGGAGAGTGTACTAATGTATGTACCTAAATAGCTTTATTAAAGCCAATGCTTACAGCGATTAGGATTAATAGCGCAATGTCCAATAACGTAGCTTGACAGTGGAATGACAAGCGTGTAGTTGCGTACCGTATCGTACCCATGTCTGCATATAAGCATCTGATTACCACTAAGCATTGCGTACATATGCGACCTCTATACACGTAATACTCACATGCAACGTATTAGCATTATCTTCAACTGCGTTGCAAGGTCAACACCATTACGCAGCCTATTACCATATACCTTTCATGCATTACATACACTCATTCAGTGTTACCAACACATTTTTCCAACGAAGCTTCTGCGTATCTTCTGGTCATATAGCCATGATCCATAACACTCTAGTACTCTATTACAGTCCAACAAACGTACTGTCTACTAACGTATATGGACAGTGTTATCTAATTACACAGTGTTATAAGACTACAGTATACATACGTAGTATACTCATATCTCTATATACACTAGTATATGTATAATATATATTACTCTCTATTGTATTAGGAAAGTGTTTTGAGAATGAGCGAGAATATGTAATCTCTATCGCTATCATCATTCGTAAGCAAATCACTTTATTAGCAATTTAAAAATAGTGTTTGACAATTAATTACACACGTACTAAGATACTCACTATGAATCTTCTCCTTACACACGTAGCGGCATTCACCATCGCTTTCTTCACTCCTTGCCAATACGAAGATAGTAATAACTGTCACTTCATCGATCAGACCGATGACAGTCACGAAACCACGAACCAAATCATTACCGACGACCAAGTCAATTGGATAACCGTCGACCACCCCACTACCTCAGACCCAATCATCGTTTTCTACTACAGCTAACCACGAACCAACGAACCACACAATCCACACACGAACCACCCAAACAAGAAAAATTAGAAAATCCGTTGACACATCCTACGATCTGTGTTAATCTATTACCAATCAAGAAAACGAACACCAACCCACCAACCAACTAGGGGAAACCAAATGCGTGACTACACTTACACTTTGATCGCCATTTACGACGACCAGCTCACTAACGAAACCGTTACTGTTGACCTTAAGGGATCGGACGATTTGGAAGAATTGATTGAGGATAGGGATCGCATCCGCCCTACTCTCCGGGACAATGTTACTTTGTACATCATCGTTAATAACCTCTAAGCCATAAAGCCAAATCAGTAACCAAGCTGCGATAGGGTGCGAAGCCCTTTTTGGCACTAGCAAATCAACCAAAGGGAATCAAATGGAACTGAAAATTAGATCACAGGGTGACATCGAAAAAGCCCTAGTCGGCTGGCACACGGGTCGACAGGGTGGAATCTCCCGGGCCGAAGCTTTCGCAATGGTTAAGGCTATCGAAATTTGGGAAAGCGCTTATGACATCACTCTATCAATCGATCCTGAGACGCTCGTCGCTTGCGTTAGCTTCTGTAAGAAGGCATCTGACATTTTCGACATTGATCCAGAGTTCAACCCAAACGAATTGATCGAATTGGCACAGGATCCCAATACAACCGTTTTTGAACTCTCAGACGGTGGAATGGTCGTCAAGACTGGTTACTCTCAAATTCCGATGGTTTACTTTTGCTCCGACATCTACGCTTACCAAATATTCAACAATTAGCAAGAAATAGGGTTGACAAACTAGACCAACTGGATTAAGGTAATAGACATGATCACAGCAACCGAAAGAAACTTCAACTCCAACGTGATTCGTGCGATCCACCATTTCGTTCTAGATTACCGACTCGATCCTCACCACCGTGCTAGGTTCCAGTTTGAGTCTGGTTACAGCTTTAAGGTCCGCTCCACTAAGTAACCAATCAACTAATCGCCAGATCAGCAAACTCCTAGGTGCGAGTCCTAGGCTGGCACTAACAACCTATCAAACAAGAAAAACAGAAAAATCAGAAAATAGGTTGACAGCAACACAGCAACATGATAAAGTAAAACCAATCAAGTAAAGCAACACAACACAAGATCAACTAAATCAACAAAGAAAGAAGAATCAAATGACTGCTCAGACCAAGCGCTCCGTTAACGCTCAGCTTTACAAGGTTATTGTCAAGGGCACTAAGGATGGTGTCTTTACTTGGGAGCGTGTCGGCGAAGGTGATACCGATTTCATCTCAAGTCAGCCCAAGAATAAGGGTGGAGACATCCGACTCACTTTCCAGCAGGCTGCACCTGTCCGTACTGCCGATGACGATGATTCTAAGGTGGTTGACGACGGCTACCGTTGGGTTATCACTGCTAAGGGTGTGAGCGTTACGCTTAACCTTAAGCAGCGTGCTCTCGCTCGTCATGTGATTGAGCAGATCGACGGTACCTCTGACGATCGCCAGATGGCAGAGCTTGACGCACTCGCTGATTCTCTCGCTGATGCCTTTGGAATCGATCTCGACAGCTCTAGCGATGAAGATGAGTAATTAAGCGATAGATGATCGGTCCCTAGGCGACCCCCTGGCTTAGGGGCCGGTTATCTGTTTCTTAAACTCACAAATCAGATCTAAAAAATCCTTGACACTACCCACCGACTAGGATATATTAAAGCCATGACCAATTCGACCGCTCCGACCACTAATCTTCCCATCCTCCACAGCAATTGCAACGGAATCGGCCGATGCGCTAGCTGTAAGGGAACCACTAACATGCAGTGGCTCATTAATCCTAGGCCAGCAACCAACAACATCGACCCGCACAATCCGCACGTCGATCACATCGAGTTCGTTTGCACCACTTGTATCGACACTTTCACCAACCCAACCAACTAGCAAAGGTAAGCAACATGCTCCACTATTAAGTACTCTTAATATGTTTCCGGATACTAGCCTAGGAAGTATCGTAACCGGTTAACAGAGTACCATACATTAAACCCTATACCCTACCGAAGGGAGTCGGTCCATACGGATCGGCTCTCTTCATGTTTAGCGGTCCATCTAACTAGTCCAGATAGACCGTTACCTATCGCTCAATTAACTAATCTAAAAAATAGGGTTGACAAACCAGTCCATCCGTACTAGTGTGCAACACTATGGAAACGGGTACACTAAACAATTCAACTGACCAACCAACCATACAAGATATCTTTAACTCTCCTGGACTCACTGTCGCCGTTCTTTTCGTAGACGAGCAGGGCAACAGCCACCTTACTCCAGACTGTGACAAGGTCGTAGGCGCCACCACCGTAGTAACTAATTACGACGACCGTGGTTCGTATGTCTGTAGCTGTATTCCCCTGCCACCTAAGCACACCGTCCCACAAGCCCTACAGCAGTCCGCTAGCTCGATCGGCACCACCCATAGCCCAAGCTCCACCAGCGCTCATCACGGCGGCTCCCTGCAGCGCTCCTGGCCTTCCGATCTCGACCAGCTCGACCCATCGGCTCTGTCTCTGGTCAACTTCCCTAACCAGGATTTTATTATTTGGCTCGGCAACACTAAGCGTAAGCTGACTCCCGAAGATGTCGAAGCAATTCAGGAGCTTAAGGCCATCGCTACTAAATACGTGATGGACGAAGCCAATAAGCCAGAGAACAAAGACAATGACTTTATCATCTCTGTCGCTAACGCTTGCGCTCGTTACGATATCTCTCCTGGTCAAGCTAAGGGTGTTCTCAATTGGTGGCGATCGCAAATTCAGCGCTCACAGCGTAATAATCCTGCACCCAAGAATGATAATCCCACCTCCTCTGTGGTTCCCTCGGATGAAGGGGCCGCTATTGATCTCGATCTGAGTAACGTTCCCGATGGGACTTACTTGGTTGAGCGGGTCATTATGAAGGTCAATAAGCCTACTAATAATAGGTGGGCAGGATGGGCTTTTATTAATGGCGAGCAGCGAGGTGACAAGATTGGTAACCAACGGCCCGGAGCTTTCTATAAGGGCCAGTACGCCGACCTAGTGGCCAAGCTGATTAGCGATCCGCTCAAGTACGCTAAGGCTTATGGGATTGAGACCGGACAGTGTGGCAACTGCGGACGCACGCTAACTAATCCTGAGTCCATCGCTAAGGGTATTGGTCCCATCTGTGAAGGTCGCTACTGATTAGTAATCATAAGGGACTCTATCAACCTCAAGCTAGGAAGGTTGGTAGGGTTCATTATGACTACTGAAAGGGAAAGGGTATGTATTCATTTGTAAGTGTTAATACAGATGAGAATAACGGTACTACTTGGACTATTCATCCATTCGATAAGAGGTTTGAATTTTCTGAGACAGAAGACGGAAAAGGATTAGTCCTACAATTGGATACAGAAGATTTCTTGTACCTTATCCGAAGAGTTACAAGTGATATGCTATTAGAGTTTAGTAATCAGTTGAGTCTTAATGATGCTCAACCGTTTACACAATTGGGTAGGTAATCTATGCCACTTAAATCTATATGGATAATTGTAGATGAGAATGGAGAAACAGAGCGAGAGAGATTAGCTAGATACACAGGATCGGAGACCGTTGTAGAGTTAAGTAGAGACAACGTGCAAGGTTTCCTAGACACTATGAACAACGTTCACAGAGGCTCTACAGATCTCTTGATAGAGAAAGGGTGGACCCCATTAAAGATTAACCTAACATTCTCACGTAGCACTATCGAGATTGTTGGAGACCCTAGACTAATAGATTTGTTTGGATTGTATAGATGAGTGAAGAACAGTTGACAAGCGCATCGTTTCAAATCTCAAGCGACAATGGAGAACAGTTAACGAGGATTATGGAGGCTATCCGCACGCTAGTAGAGACGTCAGAAGAACCGGTAAAGGTAGAGGTTCACTATGGAGCTAGACGAATTAGGTTCGTGGCGCCTATGTATTTAGAAGCGCAACTAAGGATGATGGAGGTTATTATTTAATGTTAGGACCTGGACAATTCACTAAAGAGCCCGCTATCTTAGAGGGTAGAACAATCATTACCGTTACATGCGGTGTTTGTGAAAAGCCTAAGGAGCCTATTAACTTACGTGACGAGGATTGGAAAGAGTATACGAGCGATGATCCTAATCGTAGGTATGTGCAAGAGATCTTCTATTATCTAGACGCTAACCAACGTGAGCTATTAACGAGCGGAACTTGTGGAGAGTGTTTTGATGCGCTATTTTCAGAGGGTTAAACTAGAGGATATCTTCGATTTAGGTAGAGGAGCTGTCGGCCTTTTCCTGCTATTAGTTATAGGATCCTATTACATTATCAAGGATAAATTGACAGGCGAGACAAAGTATATACCATGATACAGGTTAAGGTTTATTACGTTCGCTCGTTTGGAGAGTTATCGGGTCCAGAAATTGAGGCTATTCAGAATAAGGATGGTGATCTATTAGATTTTGGAGACTCCTTTACAAACTATTTGTTCTGTAGGACAGAGTACGAAGGCTTAGATATCCCTTATATTCGTTACGTTAATTGCGATGGTGGCGAGGCAGAGGATCAAACACTAAGGCGTGACTATTCTTGGGTAGCTGAGGAACTTAATAGAGCTTATGTAGAGGGTACTGGCCTAGATGTAGATCAACTTTACTCTATGTTAAAGGACTTTATGACTACAGCAAATAGATTAAAGGAAGTCTATGGACTCTAACGAGAAAGAGGAAAAGCCAGACTACAGTTTAAATGAGCATCCAGTAAGTCGAACGCAATTTATAACCGAGACACTTATTTGGATTATAGGTGGCGGTGTTATAGCATTAATGATAGCAGAAGCGATTATAAAATCAGGAGTTTTAGAATGAGTGAGCCTAGTGCATTTTGGAATATTGATATCGGATTGGAATTGCAAGAGGATAATCTAGAGGAATTAAGTGCAGATGAAGCGAGCGAGCTTTTAGAATCAATTGTTGATAAGATTTCATCTATGCTTATCGAGGATCCTATGGTCTATAATGTAGAGATTTCGTTTAGTGAATCCGACTAGGATCTATTCAATGTATAGAAATTTACCACCGTATTTAAAGGTAATTTATTTCACCGCATTAACAATTGTTTGGGGAGTATTGGTTTATATGTATGTTGTTTGGTCTAAACCTCCGGCAGGCTGATAATGGCAAATCATCCAGAGGGTAGAATTATCATAGCCTTACGCATCTGTTCTAGAATAGAGGATATAACATCAGAGAGATTAAAACCTACAGACGAGGAATTTTCAAGGGCTTTAGCCACACCATTTAGGCATGGCAGTAGGCAATTATTAGCTCCAATTGTAGGTGATTTAAGTAAAGTTCAAGAGCACTATTATCCGAGCAAAGAGACATTCGATTTAGCACATATGATATTTACTAGATTCGTGGTTACTGAGAATGATAATAAAGACAACTAAAAATGAAATTGTTGAGCGCCATAGAAGGATTTACGAGGATATCATTACTGGTAATTGCAGCATTTCTTGCGCTAGTGCTATTCACGATAATCATTGTAATTGTAGGTGCTATGGTAGTAATCATGGCGCTCTATGGATTGATGAAGTCATCGTTGAGCGCAGCGAGCGAGGCTAATGGCGATGAGCTATTTGATTAACGGAAAAAGGATTCAAAAGCAAAGACCAAAGATTAGTACATATCACAAGAAGCATGGTCGAAAACCTAAGGTTCATGTGTTAGTATATAACACAGCTAACTCTACTTATGTTAGAGTGTGCGATGGATTCTTTTCTCCTATTGGAGATAATCTACCAAATGATACAGAAGTAACTTGTCAAGCTTGTCACTTTTATATGGAGAATAACGTTGGTAATAGCTAGGTTTTATAATCGTACTGCTAGGAAGATTGAGGTAGGAGACCTAGTAGAAAATATCTTATTGTCTAGAACAGCAGAGGTTTTAGAACTGCAATTAGATACTGTTAAAGTTCGAGTTAAAGCAGGATATGAGGAATGGCCTTACTCTTATATAATTTATGCTGGAGAATAGCGTGACAGTATCTAGAGATTTAGAGGTTGTGGGCACTACTGTAGAGACTTTAAAACATTCATATGATACGAACGGTGTATGCCCAGTATGCGATAGAGTTAAGCCAGGATATTTAAAGTTTTCTGATAACGAGATTCAGGATATCTTTGTTGCCTATTTGATTGATAAATGGACATGGAATATGATATGTGAGAGGTGGCCTATGGCACGAGATACATTATCGAAAATTCTTAAGAGAGAAACTTATAAGCATGTTGATATTACTTGGATTGAGGATAAGGCTAAGCGATTAGCAAATGAAGACTGACTTTGCATTAGTTCAAGTATTAGTAGGTTGTATTGTATGCGGCAAGACTTCTGTTCTTTTGTTAGAGCGAGAGGTTTATTTACACTCATTCAATCATGTGTCTAAGTACCATGATTTAGTAAAAAGTTTACCCTATAGTCAACAGGAAATTAGTATGTTACAATTCGGAAGGTGTTCTAGTTTACGATGTTTAAAGTTTTAGCAATTTCAATTGGAGTCCTCTCCTGTGGTCTATTTGGGGGGACGGCCTTTTTCATTTGGTGGTCCCGATATTTACATAAAGACCACGAGGACCGTATGAAAGAGTATATGTCTGGCGAGGAAGTAAATGAAATCTATCAGTATTTAGCTACTATGTATGATAGTAGGCGTGATGACTAATCCACTTTCATTTAGGGTATGTGGAGATTGTTCTATCTTACCTGATTATACTGATAGAGAAATCACAGACATATTCGAGAATACATATTACAGGTGTAAGATTTGTGGGCAGGAGAAACTAGACGGTTGCTATATGTTATTCGCTCATGATTCCGAAGACCATAATCCTGTTTTCCCTTATGTAGGTATAACAGGGTTTAGACAAACAGGCAAAACTAGATCTCTTATAAGCAAGATGAAAGAATTCGAGATGAGAGATAGTTTATTCTACATAGTTGTGCCATATGAGAATAGAAAGAACCATTTAATAAGCGAGATACATAGTAATACAGAATTTGAGGTAGTTAAAAATTTCGTTTTTGTCGACCCAAATAAAATAGAGGAATGGTTTAGAGGAATACGAGAGCCAGATAGGAATATATACGTAGATGAAATACAAAATTTATCGGACAATGCAGTAACAGAGATCTCTATCGCTTGCGCCACTGGTCGAGCAGGAAGATTATTTTTCACTAAGACTAGGACAGCTCTAGATATCCTTATGGAACGTGCTCATATGACAGTTATTACCCATCCAGAGCCTAGGCCGACAGAAAAATCTGAGGGTTAGGGTTGACATAGCAGTCTAGGCAGACTAGGGTAGAAACCAGTGACCACAGGACAGCAGCAACGGAGGTTTAGGTTTATGGTAGTGACTAATGCGGTCCACGCTAGTACTACATCTGACAAGATAATTGAATTTGTAGGGGCACGAGCAGCTTTTCTAAATGCTGTGAGTAATGCTGATCGAGACGAAGCTGTAAAGCAGGCTGCTAGTATGATTGATGTTAAAGAGGACATCATGCAGGTTTTGGTGGCGGATGTTTCGGCCGCTCAATCTGTTCTACAGCATTGGGATTTTGTCCAGAAAAAGTAAGGATCTTAATATGTGGGATGCTGACCTTGTAGTAAGGACAGTTAGAATTGAAAATAAAAGCGATCTATCTTATGAAGAGTTGAGTGAAGATCCTAACCCTAATTATAGTGAAGTTTGGATTTCCATGGAAGCTAACGAGGATGTGTTAGAGATCACTATTCGTAATGCTCCATAGATAAGGTTTCGGGCGTATAGCTCAGTTGGTTAGAGCACGGCACTCATAATGCCTAGGTCCAGGGTTCAAGTCCCTGTGCGCCCACAATGAATAAAAGAAACACTTGTGGTTTATGTGCTCATTATGGAAATGAGGGGCCTTGCCCTTATGATGAAAAGGCAGAATCAGTGACACATTTCAGTGAAGAAGATTATCAAGAAGTCAAAGAGTTTATCGAGTCTCATCCATGGGCAAATGATATTACAGATTGGGTACAACCCATTATGGAGGATTTTGGTATGGAAGAGTCAGTAGCTAAGGCTATCTTTAATAGGTATAGTAATGAAATCTAGAATCATTGTTACATTTGAATATGATATCACTAACCCTAAAGCGTATTTAAATAGTGATGAACCGTCAAATGATCCTGATCTATTGGCTGAAAGAGTTTTACAAACGGATGGAAACTTTGAAACTGTAGAGCTTTTACTTATTAACAGAGAATTTGTAAAGGCTGAGATTCATTGTAATGGATACAGTAGAGTGTTCCATGAAGAGTAATTAGATACTGGCCCCGTTGGCGGAATTGGCATACGCAGTTGACTTAAAATCAACGGTCGAAAGACATATGGGTTCGAGTCCCATACGGGGTACTATGGGAATTAAGGAAGATAGGCAAAAGATTATAGATTTTGCTGAGGAATTAGGGTATACGTTATTAGGTTGCTGCAATCATTGTTACGATTGGGTTATGGAACCTATACCTAAAGGGGAGCCAGTAGATGAATGGGATTTTGAATAATGGTAGATGAAGCTACTATAAATAGGATTAGGAATCTACTAAGGAAAGCTGAATCATCTGAGTTTGAAGCCGAATCAGAAACGTTTGAGAAAAAAGCTCTAGAGTTAATGGCTCTTTATGAGCTACAATATAGAGACTTAGCAGAAGAGGATAATCCAGATATCAAAGAGTTCTTAATTGATCTTAGTGAGCATGGTAATTTCACTCTAGGTGTAGCTATTCTCTATTCAGGTATCATAGATATCTATGGTGGATTTACTTTATTTGCTTCTGGCAAGAAGAGGGAACGTAAAGGATCTAAAATTCTAGTCTATGCTACACAAGATCAAATGGATAGAGCTACAGTTTTAATAGAGTTCTTTATCCGTCAAATGCAGTACCATTTCGTAGTTGCTAAGGCATCTAGTCGAAAGTCTTTTAGTAAGGGTTGGGCTGTAGAAGTCGCTAACAGATTAAAGCTTGCTAACCAAGAAGTTTATATGGGCTTAGGCGCATTGGTTCCAACTAACGATAGAGCTTATGAACATGCTGCTAATATCCACGGTAGTTTCGGAACCTTTAATAGTGGGGAAACTACATCGGATGAAACTCTAGGTAGAGTCAAGGGAAGTGAAGCTGATTTAGGACAAGACAAGATCGGAAGTTAACAATGTATGTTATATTCGCTGGCGATCAATATTATGCTCGTGGTGGTTGGGACGATTATCAAGACATTATATTTGAAGATATAGAGGATGCTAAGAGATATGCAGAACTTATAACTAAAGAGTTAGTAGATGAAAGTAAAGATTATACGCCCAAAGATTGGTCTCATATTGTAGACCTAAATGGTCTTTATATTGTCGCTAGGTTTGGGACACCGGCACACGGTAGCCCAGTCCAAGGAAAGATCGGACGCTAAACCACAAGCAACATCCACCGTTTAGCGAAAGAGTTTCGTCCGCCTATTAGGTTGGGAACTCGGTAGGTCAAATGCCTACTCTGCTGGCCCTGTGGAGCCTAGTCGGCGGCCGGAACTATTTTTCTGAAAAGGTGTTGCGCTCTAGGATAATTCTGCTAGAGTGCTCTAAAGCAAATCAACCTAAGAGAGGTTAATAAATGACTGATGATGAGTTTGATTTCGATTTTGAGGATGAGGCCGATACCGATGTGGAGTCGGAAAATGCTGAGCCTGTAGTTGACGATAAGCCTAAGCGACGTGGTCGCCCTCCGGGCAAGCGTCCTAAGCATCCTCTCCCGACCGGTTGGGAAACTCCATCTGACTTGGCTATCCGAGTTAATTATGAGGGACAGCTTAAGGATGAGAATGGCGAAGGTGATGACATCGATGGCCAGACTATTTATTCTTATGCTGGTCGAGATGATGCGCTTATTTCCGATGAGAATCCAGACGGCTGGTCGACTAATCATACCGACGGCCGTTTGATTGTTAATGTCGAAAAGGCTATCGCTTGGCTTGTCGATCGTAAGGGAGAGATGGCGGAGCGAGCTGCTAAGCGTGCTGCTGCTGCTGAAATGCGAGAGTTTAATCGTATGCGATCTCTCACTAAGGGTGTGGCGGCTCTAGCCCGCTCATAATAGTGGATGACTTAAGCTATCCGAAACTATTTGAGCAATGCGTCCAAGCTTATAAATTACTTTATGCAGAATCATCAGATCCAGAAGAAATAGGAATTGATATAGGAAACGCTGAGCCTTATCGAGTATTCCGAGGATCAATTACTAGAATTATTTACAACGTTAAAGATGTAAATTCAGGTAATTATTCTAGGTTGATGACTAGGCTTAAAGAAATGGGCTGCATTGAATTAGTAGAGAGAGGTTCGGGAACTATTCCGAGCGTTGTCCATCTACATTTCGCACCTGATTATCAAAGATATACTAGAGCTAAAGGTCAACATACTAAAGGTAAAAAGAAAGAACGCCAATTAGAAGAACAGATCATAGCTCTAAGTGCTCGACTAGCTAGACTAGAAGTTAGAGTAAATAGAATAGATGGTCGAGTAGCAGCGCCAATTGAAATAGAAGAGTTAGATTCACATGAAGATTCATGAAGCTGCTAAATGCAGAACTTGTAAGTATGATGGCGAATTAATTATAAGTCAGCCTAGTATTTCGCCTTCGACTAGGGAGCCTGTAGACTTAGCGGTTTATGAATGTAGAAATGAATTGTGTCTAGATTATCAATGGCGTTGGATTGTTCAATCGGATGAAGAGGGTAATGTTCCCGAAAGAGATCATGGCCCTAGAGGTGTGGATAAAGATTTCCCACGCCTAAGTAGTGAAGCTTTATCTAAGGGTAGAGCTGTAGTAGAAGAAGCAATAGGAAAAGAACACAATAGAGACGAGGAAAATAATGGCTAGTATGGACGCACTTAAGGACACGCTGGATAACGAGCTTGTTTATACGGCTGTGTTTATTGATTGTGATGAGGATGAGGGTCGATACGATTCTATTCTTAAGGCTTTGGGTATTGAGCGGGATGACGTTATCGATGAAAAGTCTCCCCTCATTTATACTCATGAGGATTTGCCTACTAATGGATCTGTTACGATTCAGTATCGGGCCGGTAAGCCTGAGGTTGAATCTGATTCAGATGAAGAAGAGTAATACATAAATCATTTAAAAGTATCTAAAACATTAAAAGCCAACACTTAATAATTAACTTTGGGAAGATCCACCTGCTAATACTAGGGGTGGATTTTCTCATGTCATTTAAATACTTAGCCATGCTAACCTTCCTAAGTTACCCGAAGGTAACCCTTGCCAAACCTTTGCCAATGGTCTATAGTGGTGAATGTAAGCAAATGGAGCAATTCCTCTAGCTTCCGGTGGATTTGCTTACCACTGCGGCGGCGGTGAAAAGAATAGGGGTGGAGAGTTGTTCTCGAACTTTAAGCTTAGACCCTCCCCTTTGGTTAGGCTAAAGTTAAGGGCTCTCTGCCCCTATTCTATCTTTCTTTAAAGGTTTGATTACACCGAACCACAATTAAATAGAGTGAGCTAATCACACTAGCTTAATCCATAAGACCGGTAGGTAGCTTTCGTCAGCCATACTTACCATCGCCCTGGTGTAATCAATCGGCAGGACCTTATCTAATTGTTAGTTACTGTAAACGCCCGTTTCCAGCTAACAAAAGGATAGGGTCCTGCTTTTTTCTATTTAAGGAGAACTATGTCAGATTTACCAGAAGACTTTGATCATGTTAAACCAGATGGAAGATTAGCTATATTTGGTTTCGCTGTAGCTATCAGTGTAGTGGTTTTAGCAGCTTTAATATTTGACCCTAGTGGCACTCCACCCACAGGGCCGCCCATCACGGTCCCTCCCGAGATCGAGCTAGGTAGTCTCGACAACCCTGCTGGCATGGCCTCATGGTTTGATTCTGACGGTCTGACAGCAAGCGAGATAGAGCTAGGGTGGGGCGCCGAACCGTATGGCGCATTTCATAATCCAGATTATACTCAGCCGATAAATCCGGTGAGTAATGGATCACACCCACAGGGGCAGTTTAGAATTATATGTGCTCCATCTCATTTCTCATTTGATGATCCAGTAATATTTCCTAATGATCCTGGCGCTTCACATATGCATATGTACTTTGGTAATAGCGCTGTGAATGCAGATACTACAGAGGTGGATATACTTACTAATACTGGTGGATCTACTTGTCAGTCTAGTCTGTTAAATCGTAGTGGCTATTGGGTACCTACTATGTTTAGTGGTGGGAAGGGAGCTGACAGACAAATAGTTTTACCAAAGGTTATTACCCTTTACTATAAGAGTCATAAGCCTGAATCAGTACAACCTTTTGTAAATGGCACTCAGTTTATAGCCGGCAATATTCATCCTGATAATGGTACGCCTAGAGAGAGTTTTACTCCTGGCGAGTACTTGCATTGGGGTTGTTATATTAATGGCTCGACTAGAGGTAGTAGTTGGTCTGGTATTATTCCAGGTACTAGAGGTACTACACCTTGTGCCGATAATGAAGACATTCAATTAACTATACAATTCCCACAATGCTTAGCAGTAGATGAGAATGGGCCAGTCTTACGGTCTGACAATCATCAAGATCATGCGTTCATCCTTTATAACTTTGATGGTAACTACGGAATACAGAAGGCTAATTGTCCTAGTACTCATCCGTATAGGACGATGCAAATTAGTTACCTTATAAGGTTCCCTAACTTAGGAGTCGAAGAGGTTAAGCGTTGGAGACTTTCATCCGACTTTGGTTATGAGAATGATATAGTTGATTTCCCTGGCGGATCTGCACACGCTGATTGGTTTGCTGGATGGAATGATAATGCTCAACGAGCTTGGATAGATGGTTGTGTTAATGGCGACTTAGGCTCTTTCAATTGTTCATTAGGACAGACTGGCGAGAATGGTACAGGCTTACGATTCAATCCAATTGAGGGAGAAAGGTTAAAGAACATGGAATACATTGGCCCCTATTTAGTGGATGATCCTACGTCATGACAGATGGATTTTTTGAGTTAGCTAAAAATAAAATAACCGACACCCCAGAAGATATGGTCTGGTCTTCTGCTACATTTGGAGATTCACTTAATACCATCTTCGTGTATGACAGTGAGGAACCTAAGCTTAGACATCAATCTTTTAAATATATTTTAAAGCTTATCAACTTCTTAGATTGGTCACTTAGGGAAATAGAAGAATGGATAATGGAAGATCCAACATCTTTTGTTATGATTAAAGATGAGATTGGGGATTGGAAGAAGGTTGATTTAGAGAATGAGTGAAGATTACATACCTCAAGTATTTTTTAACGATCCAGAAAAAGATGCTGAGCATAACTTCTATATGATTCCAGATACCAAATCTGGTTATGCAGCTATATTTGTTAGGTGGGATCCAGATGATTACGATTGGTATATAGGTATCATATCAGATGAGTATCCGCCTAAACCATTTATTAAACTAGAGGAAGTAACTAGCTTTGTTCTAGATATAGAGGTAATTGATGAGAGCTGATACAGATAGATTATATGATCAAATAGACGAGACGCTTAGAGATGTAGCTCACATCTCACTACTCTATTTTGTTTGGACTAAGCGTAGAAATGTTCGTAAGTCATGGGAGCAAATAGCTTATGATGTTCGTTCCACTACTGACATAGCTGTATCTGGTGAATGGTTACGTACTAGATTTAGTGGAATAGAAAACTATACTACACCTACAGCATGGAAAGATGATCAAATATAATGTGGGCTAAACTGCAAGGTGCTTATCATTGGGGATCTAGGAAGCAGCTTAGAGATGTTGAATTAACTTTTATAGGCGATGAACTTGTCATAGAAGTTAAGAAGTCTAGACAAGAAGGTAATATATACACAGAAGTTAGATTGGAGCTTACGGCTAGTGAAGTAATTAAATTCTTATTAAGTACAGAGCGCCACGTTGCATGAACCAATTAGTTAAGACTCCTTTATGGGAACATCAGCGAGATACATTAGAGTATTTTGCTGAGCAAGAACAAGTCTTATGTGCTTGGGATATGGGTACTGGTAAGACTTTATTTGCCATAGAGCGAGACGCTAGAATAAGAGAGACAGTTAGAGTAGGTAGAAATAAGGATAGTGGAAGAAAGTTTAGGACTCTAGTTGTAGCTCCATTATCTACACATAAACAATGGAAGAATGCATTTGAATCAGAGTTACCAGGAATTAAAGTAAAGCAAATCAATCCTAAGGATCGTACTGCTTTCTTAATGGGTGACTATGATGTATGGGTCATGCATTATGAAGCTGTTCGTATTATGTGGGTCGAACTTAAAGCGCATATGTTTGACCATGGTATATTTGATGAGTGTCATAGGCTTAAGAATAGAAAGACTCAACAGACACAAGCGGTAAAGAAATTAAAGATTCCTTTACTTACTGATATGTCTGGATCCCCTGTAACCGATAGACCACAGGACATATGGTCTATATTACATCACCTTAAGCCTAAAGAATATACTAGCTATTGGACGTTCTTCCATAACATGACTAATAGCGAGAGGCCATGGATTAATACAAAGGGAGGTAAGCGTATGCAAGCTCAGTATTGGGTAACGCATGGACCTTCCGAACGTTGGTTAACTAATGGGCTAGACGATATAGAAGAATACTATTCACGCATACTAATAGACCAATGTATAGATTTACCGGAATTAGTACACACAACTATTAATGTTGATCTTACACCTAAGATGCGTAAAGCATATGCTGAAATGCATGATGAAATGATTACTTGGGTACGAGAGATGGGTGAAGATGAAGAAGACCATCCGTTAGCTGCACCCGCTATTATATCTAGAATGACTAGATTGCAGCAGCTTGCAATGGCTACTATAGAATACAATCCTACTACTGAAAAGTATAGGATGGTTGCACCATCTCCTAAATTAGATGCAGTTGTTGAGAGAATAAGAGACAATGATGGCGATAAGTTTCTAGTATTCTCCCAATGGAAACACCCTTTACTTTTACTTAGGTCTATGCTTGAAAAGCAAAAGGGATTACCTGCACCTATTAACCCTTGCATGTTTACTGGTGATGAGACTGGACCTTTAAGAGAGAACTCTAAGAAACGATTTATAGAGGGTGACTCTAGGGTTATGTTAGCTACTATTGATGCGGGCGGCGAAGGTGTTGATGGTTTGCAGCATGTTTGCAACAACGTTATATTCTTAGATAGATCATGGACTCCAACTAAGAATGATCAAGCTATAGCTCGCTTACGTAGGGGTGGGCAAACTAAACCAGTAAACGTTATTGATGTGGTGTCCACAGGGACAGTGGATATTATACGTAATCAGAAGATCGAACTTAAGAAGCAATGGGTTATGCAAACCTTAGGAGATATATAATGAAGAGGAAATGTGTTAGAGTACGCTGTTGAGTATTATGGTGGGCCATTAGATGGTGTAGCTCAAACTCTAACTGATCTATTTGAAAGTGTTAAAGTACCATATGGAGATGGAAAGTTTGCAATCTACGGATATAATGGATATAGATACAACGACAATGAGGGAATAAATGTTCACAAGTACGAATTCCAAGGGTGAACCTTGCTTCATAATCAGGAACTCTGACAGAGCTTTATTTAAGCGTTGCCGATTCTTGTGGCATTGCTCATCTAGAAATAGATTGAACTACGGATCTATTGGAGTAACAGAAGCGTTAGAGTTTGGGACAGCTATCCATGCTGGAATGGAAGTTATACATAGCTCGGTCAATTGGGAAAATCCAATAGACATATTAACTGCTGAGGCTATACTCAAATTCAAAGAGAGTATGGATAAGTGGCGAGAAAGATTAATTAAACTAGATGCTTTCTTCGGAACTAAGAATGAAGTTGAATGGAATGAGTATGTAGAATTAGGTAAGCAAATGTTAGCTCATTACATCTATTGGGCTGACGTAGAAAATACTGATTGGATACCTGTTAAAACTGAGATCGAGTTTGAAGTACCCTTACCATTAACTAATGTATTTGAAGATGCTGTATATGATTCAAATTTATTTAGGATGAAAGATATAGATGGTATACCTAGTTGTTTGGCTTACAGCCATGAACATGGTGATTACTTACCTGTTTATGTTCAGGGTAGGCTTGATGGTTTATTCAAGAATTTAGATGATGGAAGTCTTTGGGCTTGGGACCATAAGACCACAGGGCAGATGCCTAATAACTTTGATCACTTGTTATTAGATACTCAAGCCGGTACATATTACTGGGCTACACGTCGAATGTTAGGCATGGATGTATCAGGAGTTGTATTCAACTTCTTGCTTAAGGATTACCCTAAGCCACCTGCTATATTAAAGAGTGGTAAGGTATCTAAGAATAAGGCGCAGCGTACTACTAAGTATTTAATTAGGGAAGCTATAGCAGAACTTGGACTCAATCCATTTGAGTATCAAGACTTCTTAAATACTTTTGAAGAACCTTCATTCTTCCATAGAGAACCGGTCACTAAAACATCAGATGAGTTAGATCAAATCCAGAATGATTTGGTCATGGAATTCATGGATATGTATAACGCTAGGATATATACTCATCCTAATATGTTTAACTGTCGTGGATGTAAATTCAAGAAGCCATGCCAAATAAGGCAAGAGGGCGGCGACTGGTATTGGTACTTAAACAATTCTGGAATGTACGCAGAGAACAACCCTTATTGATATGAAACTCAGAGCTATTAGATTAGAGGATTTGCCAAAGAGAAAACCTAACTCGATATGCATAATGAACAATCTATGGATATATGAAGTACGTAGATTGATAGTTCCAATACACCCAATGTTTAGACCATGGACATCTATAGAAGAAGATGCACTAGAACTAATAGAGTTCTTTGGTGATAACTTCTTTTATCAAAGGCTTATGTTAGCTTACTTACCAAGGGATTTGATTAGTGGCAGATGATGAAGTACTAACATTAGATACAATAAAGTTTGCTGGATTAGAGTTAACTACACCTAGTGCCATTGACTATACTAATACACTTATCTATGGTGACTCTGGTGTAGGTAAGACTAGGCTTGCAGCTAGTGCAGCTTTAGTAGCTGACTGTGCGCCAGTGTTGCTAATAGATATTGAAAAAGGTGGAACCTCAGCTAGAGGCTTTTCTAATATCTATACGGTTAGACCAACTAGCTTTACTGAGTTAGCCAACGTTGGTAGAGAGCTTAAAAAGCAACAAACCAATGGAGGCATACAATACAAGACTATTATTGTAGACTCTTTAACAGAAGCTCAGCGCTTAGGTACCGATGCTGTCATGGCCAGAACGGTAGAACGTGCTAGAGAAAAAGGTGAGACTAAAGATCCTGATCATCCTGATTGGGGAGATTGGACTAAGAGTCATAATACTTTTCGTAGACTTGTAAGAAGTTTCAGGGATTTAGAATGCAATGTCATATTCACTGCACTAGCACAAGTTGATAATTCTAGGCCATCCAAACCTAAAGCCAAGCCTAAACTTAATGGTGCAATGGCAGATGAGATTGCAGCTTCTTTAGACTTTGTGTTCTATATGTTCACCCAAACAGATGATGAAGCAAAGGAGGTAAGGCGAGGAATACTAACTAGTTCAACTGAGGATATTATATCAAAAGACAGATCAGGTAATTTGGATAGAACAATAGCTGATCCAACTTGGGAAATTATATACAACCAGATAATTGGAGATAATAATGAGTGATGAATCTTTCGTTTTTAATTTAGGTGAAGTCGAGACTCCCGATTATGATCTTATGCCTAGCGGATGGCGTAAGTTTGTTATCAGTAAGTACAATACCGAAAAGTCTGATGGTACTCCCATTCAAGTTAATAAGGATGGAGGAAAGTTACCGCAGGGAACCGGTGGTACTAATTGGGAATTCACCGTTATTGATGATGAAAACTACGATGGTCGAAAGGTTTGGGAAACCTATTGGCATCATGCTAATACTATGGGATTCTGGAAGTCCCTTTATCGAGCAGCCGACGCATTCACCGATGAGGAATTAGAATCTGAGATTGATATCTTAGAGGAGCGTGACCGAATTGTTGGCTGCGAGTTTTGGGGTCAAGTCGGTATTAAGAAGGGATCCGGTGGATATGATGACCAGAATACCATTAAGAGCTTTAAGAAGTTAAGCGAGCGTGAAGCTCCGAAGGAGGCTGAATTTAATCCTCTGGATCTTGGTTAATTAATCTGTAAATGGCAGGCGGTCCCTCACACTATTAAAGTGTGGGGGGCCCTTGCATCTACCCACTGAAAGTTAATATGTCTGATGATAAAAGAATAGCGTTTATTCGGTGGATAGTTGGAACGCATGAGGACTCTTATCTAGGACTTGCTTCTAGGGGTGGAGAATCTAATGCATGGACAGAAGGTATATTTAATCCTAGAACCGAATTACCTAAGATTGAAAACTTTCTTAGACAGAATGAATTAGTATCAGACCTTTACTTTTGTCCTACTCCATTAGATGCACCTAGAAGAACCAAAGATAATATAACGAGATCAAACGTTCTATGGTCTGACTTAGATAGTTGTGAGCCAGATCAATTACTTGTACCGCCTACACTTGTTACTGAAACTTCACCTGGACATTATCAATGCTTCTGGAGATTAGAAGAATCAGTACATGCAGATGAAGCAGAGCTACTTAATAAACGGATAGCTTATAGACATTCAGATCAAGGAGCCGATAGAAGCGGTTGGGATCTAAGCCAATTACTACGTATACCTAATACTAGAAACTTTAAGTATCCAGAAACTCCAGTAGTCAGACTACATACTGCTAACCAAAAAGCTATATACTCAATACAAGAATTAAAAGATAAGTATGGCAAGGTAGATGTAACTCAAGAAGCGAGTGTTAAAGATATCCCTCTCCCTGTGGACCTACCTAATAGGACCGCTGATAGCATTTTAAATACATTATCAGCACAGTCTAATCCTAGGATAAGGGAGCTATTCGATAACCCACCTATAACAGATAGAAGTAGAGCGCTATGGGAATTGATATTACTTCTTCTTGAGGCTGAGTTATCTATAGAAGAAACCTTCATTGTAGCTAGAGACTCTAAGTGCAATAAGTTTGGATCTAATCCGCATCACTTATGGAAAGATATACTTAGGGCTAAAGCTAAAATTGAGCGAGATGAAGCTAATAAGAATAGCATAGCCGATATACCTGATACAGATTTAATCATACCAGACGGATCTATATTAACAGAAGAAGAATGGGAAATAGCTAATAGTTATAGATCGCTAGTAGATGAATACTATGAATGGGCTAGTAAAGCTACAGATGCTGCACCACAATACCATGTAGCTACAGGTATAATTATACTCTCTTCATTACTTTCTGGTTCGTTGAGATTGTATACTCAATATGGCGAGATAAAGCCCAACCTGTGGGTAATGATAATGGGTGACACAACTACATCTAGGAAATCTACATCTATGGAAATGGGTACAGATATCTTAGATGATATAAATCCAGAGTGCTTATTAGCAACTGACGGAACCATAGAAGGTTTATTAGCTGCTATGACTAATCGCTCTAGTAAAGTATCTCTATTCCACAGGGATGAGGTATCAGGTTTACTACTAGCGATGGATAAAAAGGATTACAATGCGGGAATGCTAGAAGCTTTCACTAAGTTGTATGATGGTAAGCGTATGCGCCGCATCCTTAGGAAAGAGCAAATAGAAGTTAGAGATCCTGTCTTTGTTATGTTAACTGGTGGCACTAGGACAGGTATATTTAGTGCGTTAAGTTCAGCACATATATCATCTGGCTTTGCGCCTAGATTTGTTTATATATCTGCTGAACAAGATCCTTCTAGAAGAAGAGGTCTAGGACCTAGGACTATAAATAGCAATGAGAAACGAATCAAACTAGTAAGTAAATTTGAAGACGTATATCTTCAATACAATGACACCGGTAGCACAGATCCATTTGCTTTGCCTAAGAAGGTTGAGGTATCATTAACCGAAGAGGCTTGGCAAGCATACAATCATTATGATTTTATGTTAGTTGATCTAGCAGATAAATCTAGTATACCTGAATTCTTAACTCCTATGATGGCTAGATTATCTATGTCTGGACTTAAGATCGCTATGCTATTAGCTGCTAGTAGAGGTGATGAAAAGATAGTTGTAGATGTACCTGATATAATTAAAGCGTTCTCATATGTAGATTCATGGAAAGCATATTCATTTGAAGTAGTAGTTAATGCTGGTCGATCGAATCAAGAAACTCAGATAACAGAATGCTATACAACAATAGCTAACGCTGGATCCTCCGGGCTTAGCAGAGCACAAGTAATGCAGATACATAGGTTGACTAGCAGAAATGCCGATCTAGTATTTGGTACACTAGAGCAACGTAACCTGATTGTCTCTAATAGACCTAATGGTAAGATTGTATATTATGCTGTCAGTAAATTAAACAAGGATGAGTTTGTATGAGCTTACCGCCCGGTCGACATCAACAGCATCAATTCACAGATGAGCAAGTTAAAGAGATGAGAGAGTTATATGAAGGGACTAAAAACTTGCCACGTAATGATGTAAATAGGTGGACGTATCGTAGACTAGCTGAGAAATTTGGAGCCTCACATCAAACAATTTCTAAGATAGTCAATTACCATAGATACGAATGGGTACAGTAATGGATGAGATATTGAAGATGGTAGGTTACACATGGGTATTTAGAACTTTAGTACTCTATATAATAAAAGGTTTAATACTTATATTAGAGCGCTTAACGGCTGAGGAATCTATGCGTAAAGAAATGCAAGAATATGCTTCTTGAAGATTATATAAAAGATGTAGAGCGTAAAGAAAGACCTAGACGTCATCCATTAGCTAAATGTGAAGAATGTGAATGGAACATAGAGGCAGCGGGATTTGCTGACGCAACTGGGCCACAGGGGGCAGAGCTTGTATTTATAGGCGAGTCACCTGGAAAGCATGAAGCGAAAACAGGTATTCCTTTTACTGGCCCTACTGGTCACCTCTTATATATGGTTATGGATAGGTACGACCTCAAGCGCTCGGATATAAGGCTCACCAACGCCGTAGCCTGCCATCCGCCATATGAAGAGGGTATGACCTCTACCGAGCCGCCTAGAGGGGTCATAGAGGCTTGTAGGCCCCGTCTAATGGCAGAGATCGAGCAAGCTGATACAGTATTGTTGATGGGCAATACGGCTAGGCGCTCTGTCACCGAAGATTATAAGACTGGCATTATGAAGGGTAGACAAGAACCTCCTATCTTCCAAGATGATGGTCCTACTTTATTATCTACTATTCATCCTGCTGCATGTCTAAGGAATCCTGACAGCTTCCCTTCATTTCTAAGAGATATAAAGAAGCTAGTTAGACTAAGGTCAGACGGTCCAGATAATGTATATGTTAATTATGAGCCACCTAGGTACGCATGGTACGACACTGTACCAGAAGCCGAAATGGTTCTTAAGAAACTTATGGACAGTGCAGATTTACTAGCTTGTGATATAGAAACTGGCGTTGAAAAAGACAGAGACTTTACTCACCCAAATGTATGGCTATCTATAGGTTTTGCTTATGCGCCTAACAAAGCTGTAGTTTTAGGTGAGAGATGTCTAAGGAATCATAAGATACAACGGATGGTAGGAGAGTTAATTGCAGCAAAACGAACCATTTGGCATAATGGAAAATACGACCTGCAAGTCTTATTGCGCCTTGGCGTCGTTCGACCAGAGTCATTCAGTATATACGCTGACACCATGCTCGCCTCATATGTGTTGGATGAAAGACCTGGAAACCATGGCCTTAAGAACTTATCATCCGAGCACCTTGGAGCCCCAGATTATGAGCATGAAGTTCAGAAGTACTTATCAAGAGGACAAACCTCCTATGCTAATGTACCTAGGAAAATCCTTTATAAGTACAACGCGTATGACTGTGTTTTCACATGGGCTCTATGGGAGCGACTTAGTGAGGAAATGGATGATACGGGTAGGGAACTTCATGACTACTTGTGTGAACTGGCTACGGAGCTTATTTACATAGAGTTAGATGGAGTATCTATTAATGAAGACTATTTAGACGAACTCACCATAGACTATACGAAACAATTAGATCAGATAGATGAAGACTTATCTAGGTGGGTAGAGAATCCTAGATCCTGGCAACAAGTAGCGGCAGCACTTAAAGAGCTTGGATTACCGCATGAGACCACAGGGGCAGATGAGCTACAAAGACTGAAAGAAAGAGTGTCTGTTGAATCCGAGTCTTATGATTTCTTATCACAGATATTACACCAACGTAGAACTCAAAAGCTATATGGCACTTATGTCAAAGGTACTAGAGAGCGCTTAATTGATGGCAGAGTTTACCCTACCTATCTCTTACATGGAACAACTTCTGGCCGACTATCTGCTAGAAATCCGAATATCCATAATGTTCCAAGAGACTCTAAGATCAAACGTTTATTCGTACCTAGAACGGCAGACCATACCTTCATACAATGTGACTATGGTCAAGCCGAACTTAGAACTATCGCCATACTCGCTCAAGATCCCTATTTAAAGGAAGTTTTTGAAGATGCTACTAGAGACATTCATGGTGAATTAGCCGATGTATTATTTGGTGCCGGTAAGTGGGACAAGGAGGACAGAGTTAGAGCTAAGTCTTATGTGTTTGGATCTATATATGGCCTTTCCCCATACTCGATCGCTCTTGATTATGGAATCACTGAAATGCAAGCCTTTAGGGAGCAATCAGCTTTCTTCCGAATGATTCCCGATACTATGAAATGGCGCACTAGGACAGTTAAAAGTGTGCTTAAGCATGGCAATAGCTTAGAAACTATATTCGGTAGGAGGCGTAGGTTTATGCTTATAACTCCAGACAATAAGCATAAACTTGAGAAAGAGGTATTAGCATTCTTACCACAGAGCACAGCTAGCGATTTAACCACGAATTCACTCATGCGTATTAGGCGTGAGTTCGGTACTGGTGCTAATGTTCCTAGTATCAAGATTACCGTTCATGACTCCATAGTTGTAGAGTGTCATAATGATATTAGAGAGGATGTTGGTCGATTTGTAGCTAAGACTATGAGAGATACTGCAAGAGATTTAATAGGAGATTACGTACCCTTCACCACTGATATAGAATATGGTGACTCATGGGGTACTTTACAGGACGCAGCATAATGACAGACAAAGTACAATGGGAAACTAAAAGGTCTATCTTAGAAGCCTTAGGTATAGATCATGAAACTCGTAATCTAGAGACTGTTACCATAGAGTTATCTACGAACGAACCCATAACAGTATTGATACAAGAACTTATATATAGGGGAGGGGAACTTGATCTAGACTTCTCTACATATGAGTTAGTACCATTAGATCCTATAACAGGAAAACCCACTATAGAAAGTGATATAAATGAAGAGTAGAATATCAGTCATCATTTCAATGTTAATATTAGCGGGATTGCTAACTGTAGCAAGCCCACAACCCGCTAGTGCGGCCTATGAATGTGCTTCATGGGGTTGCGCCGAAACGGTTCATTATTACCCTGCTGGAGGATCTGGTAAATATCGCATTGACGACAAATGGGTCGACGCCGCATGGTGGATGGACCAAGACGACGTAACGGCCTGTACGACAATGTATGTTAGGCGTAAGTCTAACGGTTGGTGGTATTATGTAGGGTCAGACTGTGGCGGCGAACCTGATACTGTCTATTTCGATTTCAACTTTGAGATTAATTCAGTGCAAATCCGGTCGAGGGATTGGCGTGGACGTTGGCGCTATAAGACCATTGATGGTTATTCATACGCACCATAGTTGATATATGTTCCTCCCCCTGTGGTCATCTATAGGGGGCGGTTCATATGCCAACTATGAATACTTATGCAACTAATATAGGTGATACATACTCTAAAGTGATTTGTAGTTACGATAATGGTCTTACTGTAACTGTAGAGTATAACCGTAAAATAGATAGTATAGAATTACATGGTGTGTTGATGCGTATAAAAGAATTTGTTGAAGGGTCATCGACATGAAAATTATGTGCTTTGATCCAGGTGGAACTACTGGTGTAGTAGTTTTAGATACCGATCACCCAACTAGGTTTCGTGGTTATCAATTAGGGCCGGGCGAACATCATATAGCTTTGTGGACAGTTTTAACTGCTAATGCTCCAAAAAAGGTAGTCTGTGAATCATTTGATTATAGGGTCGCTACAACCGATGGTGATTGGTCACACTCGGACCACAGAGGTACAGTTGATAGGGCTGTGCCTGGTATTAACCTTATGTCTCGCAATTATATTGGTGTTATTGAACTCTACTGCCAAATGAGGCATATAGAATTAACAATGCAAAAGCCTAGCGAAGCTGTATCTAAGAACCAAGGTAATATGTTCTTTAATAACGATAAGCTTAAATCACTAGGCGTATACGTAGCAGACGCACCGCACTATAATGATGCGATGCGCCATATGCTAGTTTATTTGGTTTTTAAATTAAAGCAGAAAGCTTATCTCAAGATGCTTAGGGCAAATCGACAGCTTCACCTGACTTATAGTTAGGTGTAGTAGGATAGCCATTCAACCATCCATAAAGAGGATTTCTAGTGCGAGCTAGATAGTCTACTATTTCCCTCCACAGAAGAGTGAATAGCATAACTAAGAAGCCTGCTAGTATAGGAGTTAATCCCTCTAAGTCAGTAATAAATTCGGTATCAAATCCTTGATTGATTAGATACGTAGTGAGCCAAGTAATTAATACGCCTGCTACTAACTGAGCACCAGTACGAATTCTACCAATGATAAAATCATTCATTACTAAAACCTCCATTAGCCTTACTAGCCGCTGACTCTAGACTTGCTATACGTGCTTCTAACTTTGCCACAATAAGTTCTGCTGCTTGAGCACGTTCTGTCATGTCGTGTAAAGTTTTCTGATAATTCCTCATATTCTCAAATGCTTCATCTCTACAAGCTCTAAGCTCTTTATGCATTTCATCTAATTCTTCTTTTAATCTATCTATATCTGCATCTGTTTCATCTCTATATTCTTTCAAATCTTGCTTTGCTAATTCAGCGGTGGCTCTAGCTTGGGCCATCGCTTGTTCATATGCTCTATTAGTAACTCTAAGATAAGTAAAAGCTATAGCTACTATTAACGCTATCCTAGATCCATCATCTACAATTATTCTAAGTAGTTCATCAATTTCCATGTAAGATTCGACTTTCTTCCACAGCTATACGCTTTATAGAAAAGAGATGCCACATTACAGATACTAAAATAGCAGTGTGACCTCTTTCTAAAACAGCTCCAGTTAAGTCTACTCTACCAGAAAATACTAAATCCAAAAAGGCTAATCCTCTAGATAACCAGAATATTAATCCTAAAGCTCCACATATCTTTTGCTTATTGATATTGATTGGATCTATCAATAGAGTAATTAACATTACTATGTAGAGCAGCGCAAACGATTCGGCTAAACCACCCTCTATAAACCAAAGGCTGATACCAACCTCAGAAGTTAATAATATACCACCTACGGTGACCACAGAGGAAAGGGCCAATAGCCTGTCGTAGTTAGGGGAGAAATGATTACCTTCCACATTGACCTTTCAAATTTGAAGTAAGTGGAGTAGGTATTCCGCAATAAAGGCTACCATGTTTGCCCAACTAGATTTACCTTTATTCAGCGGTGCGAAATACCTACCCCACGATCTTATGCCCTAACTCCAACAACCCAATTAACCTTAGCGGATTCCGTACCGTCCCAAGTTGCATTATTAGGAGTCTCAGAAGTTCCGGTAGCTTCATAGGAAGATATAGCTATAGCTAGGGGTGAGAAAATAGTATCGTTCAATGATATCGTGTATGTAGAATGTGAAATCAGCTCGTCCTTAGACTGCTGAACATTCATATTAATGATTCTATCATTAACTTGAGTACCAGTAAGTGTAGGGAATGCTTGACTAGAAGCAGTGCTGTAAGTAGGTGTAGCCGTCACATTAATGTCTGAGGCTAAGCCATCTAAGCCTATAGCAAAGAAAGTATGTATATCTGCTGTGTCACTCCAGCCAGCAGTATAAGTCTCTTTACCGTTTTCAGTTAAAGACCAAGCTCTAATTCTTGGTACGAATAAGTCACCAGCGAAATCAAATATTTGAACAGCATCGGCATCTGGTACAGTATAAGAACCGGACGCACTTTCACTAGGTCCAGGAGCTATACAACCGAATATAATAGTACCACCGGTATCCTTAATAGGATTATTCAGAACTATTAATCCACCTCGTCTAGAACCAGAGGTACCAGCAGATATTTCTAGACTTGTGCTGGGTCGGGTTGGCGGCTTAACCCATATTATGTACTCAGTATTACGTGGACCATCTAGAATATGTCCAGCGTCGTATTCAATAAGACTTTCATTAGGTACTAAAGCTGGATAGTAATCATACGGTACTGTGAATATACTTCCTGTATTTGAATCTGTAGCAGTAGCTCCATTTTTCTTAGTGTTATTTAATTCGACGTTTACAGAGCTAGTTTCACTTGGCTCTGGTCCAGCGAACTCAGTTTGAACAGTGGTCACCGTGGCCCCACTGGCACCCACAATGTCATTGAGGCTACGTGCTGTGGCTACACAGCGCTCTATGAGCATCGCTCCATCGCCTCTAGTCTGAGCTGCGCCACCACCGCCCGAATCATTGCCATAACGAATATATGCCGAATTGAATTCGTGATAATTACAGTTATCAACCTTCGGAGCGTTATCAGTTATATCAAAGTAGAAGTTGTTGTGACCAGTAACATAGTAATAGCCACCTTCATTAGCACCTTGATTATCAACTAACATGACGTTAGCTAAAGTGCTATAGAAGTTGTACGCATGAGTCACATAGATATAATTAGTGTAACTGTCCTCTAGCCTTACAGCATAAGCAGTTAGTGGCCCTATGAATGAGTTGCCTATAAGCTGTAATGTTAAGTCTTTAAATTCAGACAAACCAGACTTACTAGTAAACGTAATACCAGACGTACCGGAGAATTGGCAATCTTGTATTCGTATATTAGTACAGTTGGCAAAGTCCAATCGACCTGCATTTATATTAATTCTACCACGTAGGTTAACTGTTATATTATCTAGAGTGTCTACTTGTATATCATTGTCTAAAGTAAGAGTACCTGATAAGGATGGGTCGGCTACAATATTCCTGTTGCCCGCTGACAACGCATCTCTTAAACTACCACTGCCAGAATTATTTAGATTAGTTACTATGTATTCTGTTTGACCTTCCCCACCTGTTACAGAAGATCCATAGCCATATATGACTCGCCTGTTAGCTCGTTCTAATACATCTAAAGTAACTACGTTGTCTTGATTTTCTGCTAGAGTAGTACGCTTCTTCCCTACTATAAATAGATCATCAATCTTTCTAACTTGATCATCTATAACAGTACGGAAAGCTTGACCAGGTAATATTTGATTATGGAATGGCTCTAGCTCTCTATCTAGTGTTAACTTTAATCTTCTAGAAGTTAACCTAGCACCATCTCTTAAAATTTGCTGAGCATAACTAGTTAGTATGTCTGTATCATCTTGATCAGAGTAACTAACCTTTTCCTCCCACAGGGGAGTAGAGCCATTAGTAGCTTGTAAATAAACAGACCTTTGGCTAGCACCTTCACCAGAACCAATAACAGAGATGCCAGTAACAGGGCGCTCTACCCCATTATCATCGTAATCTAGAATATTAGATCGTTTAGCAGTAGGTATCTTAGACTCTTTAGTATAAGAGGTATGGTTTTGTATAGCAGCATTACCAGTTAATGTGAATGTGTTACCATGAGGATCTTCATAAGTAGTATCTCCAGGTTCTAACAACCTAGCATCGAATCGAGCTACTGGAGAACCAAATCCCTCATTGACCACAGCGAAGAGAACTTCACCTGTTAAGTAATTACCGCCACCATTTCGAGAACCTATCTCTAGCGAAGAAGTTCCATTGAATATAGAGGTTGCTGCTGCTGTACTGCTAGTGGATAAAACAGTCCATGTAGGACTAGCCATATCTTCATTAACATAGAATGTTGCTTGTCTAATAGAAGCATCAAAGCTAACACCTACACCATGATAACCATCTGTAAAGCTAACAGCAGCAGAGACAATAGCTGTCTCAAATGAGACACCATCTTCGGACCATTCAAATACTAATGAGCCGCTACTATTAAGGTAGAACCACCAACCTCTTTGGTTACCTACAGCTAAAGTATCAGCGACAATTGCAGCAGCTACACCAGGAGTCCAATCTGTTAAATCTAAGCCAGCGAAAACTTCCATATCGCCAGTAATACTAAGTACATTGCCAGCGTTAGCTCTAGTGTTAGCAGATCCATCTAGATTCATGGATCGTATAGCATTAATAGTTTCAGTTACAGTACGCTCTGGTTGGTATAACAGAACCTCTGAACTAACATTATTTTCTGCTGGATACTCTAGCTTAATGTTACAAGTTGGATTACCATTACCATCAAAGCTATAAACTTGATAGAAGGTAAATCCTAAAACTCTGTTAGCCAATTCCCTGAATGCAGTAGCTATACGCTTTCGGCTAACAGTGCTATACTTCATAGATATAAGAATACCAGATAGGTTATCCCATTCTAAATCAATACCTATATCGCCATCATCAAATGAGTGTGCATGAGCAAAGAAATCGTTAGCTATCTCGAACATATCAACTTGATTCCAAGTTATGTCCGTATTGTTCTCTATGGTAGCATTACTCATACCAGCAAACCCTTGTAGGGTTCTACTTTCATAGTAATCTAAGAAACCATGAACAGGTATGTTTAAGACCCTAGTTCCGCCACGAATCTGAGTCTTACCTATTATTCCACCGAACTGTATTGTACCATTTTTAATAGCCCATAAAGCATGATGCCAATCTTTGAAAGTCTCAAGATCAGTACTTCTAACATCTAACCTAGCCGTAGCTAACCCTGATCCAGGAGCATTCTTAATTTCGTCCCAATAGAACGAACTAAGCTCTACTGTATCAATTACGTTACCAGTTAAAAGACTAGTGACTACAAAGTTATATTGGCCAATATCTGTCATGCTGGGATACCTGTTGAGGTCGCATCCACCATTCTAGATGGAGTTTCAAAATAAGCAGCATCGGGAGCAAATACAAGTAAGTTACCTGATCCAGATACTCGCCTAGCTTCTACTCTTAAATCTACCTCACTATTGAAATTCATTATAGAACTTATGTCCCATTTGAATTCATAAGAAGCAGAAGAGTTTTCAGGGATGCTTATAGCATCAGTAAAGTTAGTACCTAACTCTAACCTTATCTCTCCTGTGGTCCCAGAAGGGCAATTCACAATTAACTTAACATATACTATTTTAGAAGTAATAGCTACGAATGCCTTATATACATTAGTGAAGGATGAACTAGTAACAATCACAAATGTATCTTCAATAAATTGAACAATTTGCTTAGGACGTATAATACCCTCGACAGTATCGACAAGCATTAAGAATCTATTATCAACAGAATCTTCGGAGACTGCAAACACTGGACGTTCTATAACTCCAGAATTAGATACTCTAGTACCTAAACCTAAACGTCCGACTTGTCTATTATTATCGTTGAATACAGCTATAGCGCCACCAGAAAGCGATGAGTTTCTAAGAGGTTCGCCAGTCTCTAAATCCTCTATCCTACGCTCTAGCCTCTTTATATAAGCTAGAAGCTGAGATGCTTCATCTGGAGGTATATAACCTTCTGGCTCTGGATTATTCAGAGGCAATTTCCCACCTCACCGCTGAAAGACCAACTTCCTTAGCCCTATCTAGATAGTAAGATATTACTTCCCTATCTGGAGTAACATCTAAATGAAATTGGTGAGCCCATGTTATAAATGCTATGGCTTCTAGATTCCATAGCCTATCAGCAATTCGATCAACTTTACTAGGTAAAGTATCACTAGCTGGACTCACATAATGCTTGTCTTGTAGCAAAGAAAATAAGTAGGCCCAAGGGAAATCTTCCCCAGGGTCAGAGCGTCGACCAGGGTCTAATTCAGCATGAGATATGAATCCAGGTTTACGATCAAAATACTCATTGCGAGTAATTCGTTTAAGAGGTACAATAATTCCTCTTGTCTCTTTAACCCATTCAATACCTTTAGCTATCCTAGATGCAGCTATAAACATAGCTCCATCTACCCACCAATCAGGTAATTCTTTCCATTGCTCAGCCCTACAAGCGAAAGAATAACCTAAAGAGAATCTATTACCACCTGTACCCTCGTGGTACATTTGCCATTCATACTTACCTAATTGCAAATATGAATCAGAGTCGAAAACTTCTAGATACGATCCAGCGTCACTACGATTACGTATGAAGTTAGCAACACCCTCAGCGCCAGTATCAGGTAAAACTAAGTCAGTCATATTCTGCGCTGTATGTATGACTATAGCACCTGATACTTCTTCTTTACGTGGATAAGACCACTGTTTCCTAACTGGTGGATTATCTTCTAAATATATGTTGGGCATTATGGTATCCAATACGAGTCTCGCCAAGTGAGAGTAAATGTAGCACTACCCGCACTTGTGGCCGATATACTAATTGAATTATTACCAGGAGATAACTCAAACCAAGAGAATCCACTAGCTAGAGTCAACGCATTAGAAGATCCATTTAACTCAACTCTTGAATCTATTGACTCATAAACTAATGTGTCAGATCCACTTAGTGTCAAACTACTAAATGAGACAACTTGACTAGTTCCAACATGAGTCAATATAGGATTAACTGCTGGACCTACTAAAGTACCAGTCCAATAAGCTGGAGCATTGCCATCATTAGCTATAGTTTCAGTATCACTAGCTACAGTGAATACTTGAGACTTTAAAGTCAAAGCCTCTATTATAGGATTTACAACTTCAAGCCTAACTGTGAATTCTGGATTTAATCTTGCGTACTGTGGAGTAAGAGGAAAATCAACCTCTATGGGCCGACACCTGACTCTTAAATCCCTACCAGAACTACCGTCCGGCAAACGAATAGCCAAATACGGCGCATTAGTAGACTCGACCACAGGGGCAAAGGCAGCACCGAAATTCCTTCTTAAAGTATCAAAAGAAGATTCAGAGTTAGTAGCTATCTCACCTTTTATAGTGATTACCTTGTTCATAGCATAATGTCGACCAGGGACACCGCCATGCCTACCGAACCTAGAAGTAGTACCAGACCTAGCATTAAACCCAAGTAACTTGTCTATGTCCGTCAAGTAATAGCTAGTATTGGGACCTAGTAACAAATCATTGAATTCTACCTGATAGTCGGCAGCAAGTAAATCACCTAAAGCCATTTAAACACCAGCTAAGTTGAGTCGATCCAATAGACTATCTTCACCCTCAGAGGTCATAATGTTAATGTCGCCACCAACACTAAGAACCTCACCAACTCCACCTAAGCCCTGAGCCTCAAGTATTCTTAGTATTCTGAGTAAGATAGAATCTGTTCTGTTAGTTCCATTAACAGTGAATGAAGGATTAGTTGTAGCTACTAACTCTCTATTGACAGCGTCAACAGCCTTCTTAACATTACCCTTCTGACCTAAGATACCTAGCCTCATACCTTCCATGGTATTCATACCTACTTCCTCGAATACCTTAGAAGGCGAGCCGATTCTTAAGAAGCTCTTAGCTCCATCAAGCGCACCCTTAACAGCTCCGATAGCTGCATCCTTAGCGGCGCCTGCCATATTCTTAATACCGTTTATAAGACCTCTAATAATATCCTCACCAGTATTTTTAAGAACTGTTTTGGCATTACCAAACCAACCCTTAATCTTACCTGGTAATTCCATAAACCATTCTTTAACCTTATTCAAAGCATTACGAATACTTTGAAGGAAACCTAGCATCATCTCTGCCGCTTTGACTATGACAGTAGTTGCTAGAAGTTTGACAGTGTTAATTAAGACATCTTTACCAGTCTTGAAGACCGTCTTGATGATATCCCAACCAGTACTAACAAGCGACTTTATTATCTCCCATATAGAACTAAATATAGCTTTAATGTTTTCCCACGCGCCAGACCAATCACCTTGGATAATATTCAAACCAAGTTGGATGACATTGGAAATAATGTTCATTACGTTAGTTACTATATCGGCAATCAGGTTAAAGATTGTCTTAAATAGCTCGCCTATACCCATTAATATAGGCTTTATAATTGGCATTAAGAACTTAATCACAGCTATAACAGTCTTGACTAAGAACGTGAATATATCAATTATTGCATGTATAGTAGGTAGTATCTCACTAGCTATACCTGCAACACCCTGTATAAATGCTCCAAATACCTTCTTGATTCCTGGCCACATAGTACTAGCCAGCCAAGCGACTAATGTAGCAAACACAGAAACTACAATTGGTACAACTGTTCTAACTACTAAAGCGATGCGCTCCATTAAAGCTACGAAGCCAGTATCACTTTGTCCAAATGGTCCGCCTGCTATAGCATCCTTTAAGGAACCACCGGCTAAGACATTAAGGAATGAAGTTATACCTTCTACAACTACTCCAACTGTACCAATTATATAGTCAAAAGTAGAACGTAAGGCTACGCCGACCACTTCCATAAAGCCGACGAAACCATCAGATGTTAATCCACCACCACTAAAGGCCGCCCATAAAGCATTAATACCTAACTGGAATTGCTCCAATATAGGTCCTATAGTGTCCCAAGTTGTACGTAAAGCGACAGCTAATCTCTCTATAGTAGAGATAATACCATCTGGGCCGCCACCACCTGCACTACCAAACTTAGGATCTGCACCCTTAAATACTTCTACAAACCTATTCCAACCATCCACTAATGCATCAAAGATAGGCATTAGCTTAGACTTAACAGTATCCCAATTCCTAATTATCAATATCGCTATTGCAGCAACTCCACCCATTGCAGCAACAAAACCAAGACTTGCAGCAACTACAGCGGTTAGAGATGTACCTAGGAATCCAAATACAGCGGATGCCGTTAATATAGCTCCAGCTATACTAGCTAATGTACCAACTACAACTGCTATAGCAGCGCCTATTGCAGTAAACTTAACTATATTCTCTTGTGTGGCAGGACTTAAGCCGTGCCAAAATTCTATTAACTCGCCGGCTGTTTCAACTAACTCAATAAAAGCAGGAGCTAAAATAGATCCTATGCTCTGCTTAAAGATCTGAAATTGGTTATTTAATAGCTGAGTTTGTGTATGTAACTCTTCACTCTGTAAACCGAATGCGCCCCAAATACCACCAGCATCCGAAACACCTTGATTAACTTCACCTAATACAGCTTCAAAAGCATCTAAATCTTCTAAAGCAGGACCTAAAAATCGGAATGCACGAACATTAGGACCGAATATTTCCTGTAACTTAACACTTTTTTCGTTAGCTGTTAAATCTGATAAAGCAGCATCTAAGTCTCTCATTATTGGGAGAATAGGTCTGAAGTTACCTTCAACGTCCCTAACTGCTACACCAATAGCTTCAAGATTAGCTACTACATTTATCTCCCCACTTGACTTTCTCATTAAGTCAAAAGCACGAGCAACAGCAGTACCAGCTTCGGCAGCAGATAAACCAGTTTGCTTAGTTACGAATGCTACAGAACCGAAGGTATCTTGGAATGTTTGATCAAACTGCTGAGCTGCTGGAATAGCAGTAGCAAAACCAGAAGAGAAACCCTCAAACGTACCTTGACCCTGCTCTACAGCCCTAAAGAAAGCGTCAATAACAGGTAAAGCATCTGCTGTTTCTAACTTGAAAGCGTTAATAGATGCAGTAACAACTCCAGCAAAATCAGCGCTAGTGCCGGCTCTAGCAACTCCAGCAATAGCTAAAGCCTCTAATACTTCTACTGCACCAGGAACATCAGTTTCAATTGTAGATAAAATCTCAAACAGAGATTCGTGTAGCCCATCTAATGATGTACCATAATTAGAGCCAGTATTATTAACAATCTCTAAAACCTCGGCAACACTTAGACCCAAATTCTGAGCCTGAGTAGCAGTAATCGCAGCTACCTTATTAGCCTCTTCAAAAGCTGATACCGCATCCTGACCAAAACCAATAACATCTAATCCAGCCTCCCTTAAACTAGATCCGACAGTGCTAGCTGCAATACCTAAACCTAAAAGTTTAGCATTGGCGCCGACAGCAGCATTACCTACACCATTAATAGCAGTACCACTACGAGCAAGAACGCCAGATAAATTGTCCCTAGCTTGTAGGATAAGTACTAATTCTCTTGTAGATAATGCCACTGTCGACCAATCTATTGAGGCTTATTTCTATTTCTAACTTCTTGACGCTTAGCTAACTTCTTCTCTAAGTCAGCTAAGGCACCATTTATAATTCCAAAGTAATGAATTACTCTAGGATGTTGGTCTAACAAACCACCAGATTCAGGCAATACTCCGAACTTACTAGCCATAGTATGTAAGTTTATATAAAACGCTACATCTTGATGGACCTTTTTACGTTCAAAGAATATAGCTGCATGAATCCTGTCAGCTAGTTTCCCGAACCATCCACCTTATCAGGTTCAAAGTTATTCATATTATCAATAAGGGTAGCTATCTCTTCACCAACAATAGGATCCAAGACATACAAGTCATCCGGGTCACTAAAGTTAATAGGAACTAATGACTTCTCACCCTTATTATTTTCAATCTCTTTTTCTAGATTATGATCAACAATACACATTTCAAACTCAAATTGCTGAGATGCCCGCTGAGCAATCTGAATAGCCATCTGCATATCACCGTCACCTATATTTGCAGATTGCTGAGTAGCAATTTCAGTTTTGTGTAACTTGTCGCCATAAGACATTGGTCGTAAAGAGACCCATAATTCTGGATTACTCTTTAAATTACACTTTATAGCCTTACGTGAAACAGTTGCTAATGGCATTTAATTACCTTTCTAGTTGGGACTTTTTACTTCTTAGGTCGGAACAGTAATATTCTCGTCAGTAGTAATTACAACTTCATATGACGATCCTAAAGTCGTGTCATAATCAGCAGTATACTCAACTGAGCCTCTAACTAATTCGCCCTGACCCTCAAGAGGAATAGCGTAAGAATCAGCGACTAACTGTGGCATTTCCCATTCAATTGAATGAGTGCCATTACTAATATCAAACTCGAATTTCTGAGATGTAGCAGCTCGGAACAAATCGTATTCAGCTCGACTTTCAAAGTCACGAGCCATAGAAACGTTCACAGTACGCTCACCAAATCGAATTAAGTCAGCACCAGAGGTACCACTTAAACGATCCTCAGCAGAACCAGAGTCATCAATATCAATTGTTACCTCTGTAGCATTAGAAGTAGCAGAATCATCGAACTCTAAAGTGTGCTGACCAGACTGGAATTCTTTCCCTGTGGACGTATAAGAAGCAGCGGTATCCGCTTGGGTAGCCTCATCCTGGCCAAGAATTGACCATTCAACCATCAAAATACCATCTTCGACGGTCCATGACTGAGAAACAACAGTACAACCGACATAACCAAATCGGACGCCATTACGCTCGACTAAGAAAGAAAGAGTGTAATTAGCCTGACCAATATGGGAACCTTCACAAGTATATGTGTAAGGTCCAGAGCCAGCCTTAACTACAGTAGTTCTAGCAGCATATAAGAAGTAAGGAACGATATCGTGATAGGCCGCCATCTTAATTGAGCCTTCAACGAATCCAGGACCAAGCTTAGAATCTACAGGATCGACAACGCCCTGAATTGGCCTACGCTTAGTAATAGGCTGATTGAAATTAAGATCCTCAGACTCAATAGGAACCCACTTAGTAGGCGCAACATATGTACCTACAGCACCTAAAGCCTCAAATCCTAATCCAAGCTTACCAGCAGCACCTAAACCAACAGCCATTAATCATTACCTCCAGTTTCTAAGTTAGAGTGAAAATGAGGTCCCGGGACCGGCAATTCCTCCTCTTCCTCAATTTCTAATTGCTCCATAGTTAAATCCCTGACTTTGGTGTTTTCATCTAAATCTTCACCAATAGTCATGTCATTTGGTATTTGGTCACCAACATCATAACGGTAACCATTTTCAAAATCTCCCTTGATGCCAGGCACCATGACCTTATTATCTTTAGGCACACTAGGCAAATTAATCGTAAGAATACTCATTACGACAATCCCTTTCTAGTTAGAGTAGATACAATCATCCTATTAGCCCTAATAGTTTGGCTAGACGGAACTCTGTAACCATATTCAATTCCAGATACCCAACCTCTAGAAATTAAACCTCCTAAACTAGTTCCATTTAATCCAGCCGTACTTGGGCTACAGATATTGTTTATTACAATCTCTAGATTTTCGGTTAATTCATCAGCTTCTTCTTGCACTTGCTGAACACCCTCAGACCCAACTTTATAAACAATAACCGACGTCTCGCAATCAAAGTCGAATTGGTAACCTACCGTAGCCGGTCCAGCTACTTTCTTAAAAGGCTCGACACATACCACAGTACCATCACCAATTATTCTTTGATCTCCATAATAAACACGGTCTATATCGTATTTACTTTGGTTATCTTCTATTAAGTCTTTAATAGCCAAAGCTACTACTCGACTACTAGAAGTTAAGCTCATCGTCTATTTCCTCGGCCATCCATAATAAGAATTCATCAACTACATCATCTACGTCTGAATCTTGCATAACTGCCCATTGTCTAGCAGGAACATTAGTCTGGAATTGCACATTCCAAAATCCAAAATTTTGAAAGACGCCATAGTCATCTATATTAGCTAAGGTAGCCTTATTGTTACCTATATCCCAAGAGTTTATAGAAGTGGCTTGACGTTCTAAATCGCCAGACTCATGAAGTATTCTACTATTACCTTTCTTAGTAGCAGTATAAGCAGCTAAAGGTTGCCATGATGGACGCCCACCTACAGAGAAATTAGTTGATATAGATGGAGATATAACTCTAGAGACAGACCTAGTTAAGGGTACTTCAAATTTACTTAACCTAACAGATAAAGCTTGAAACGCTCTAGCTAAATCTGCTGGATTAGGTATCCATTCAAAGTAAAAGCTCAAAACTCTAATCCCATTTCAAAAGCCAAAACTGCTGCGCCATCTTGACTAGTACTACCATCCGCATTCTTATTCTCTAAATAAAGAGTAGTACTAGTATTATCTGGCCAATGAGATACACCAGCGCCTAAAACAGTATCCGTATCCTCGGAAGTTCCAACTATATCTATATCGCCAGCGACAATACCATCACATATCATCATTGCACGTTGATCTAAATGATCAGCATACGTTGTTAGTCCATCTTCTTCGGAAGCTACTTTTCTTAAAAAGTCAGCAGCTACCTTCATGGACATTATGTTTAAGACTAATTCAGGAGTATCATCCTCATCAGTCCATAAAGTAGTGTCATAGCGACGCTCTAATTTACCAAATAGAACTAATCTGTGTAAGTTTTCCCAAGTCTCTTCAACTTCACCAACATCAAACTTACTATCTTGTAACCATGCTTGAATTCGCTCTACACTAACATACATTATTTATTCACCACCACATCACTAGTTTTCGGCACGGTTACATTCACGCTACCAGCTTTAGTTACAGTAACGTTATGACCAGACTTTATAATTATAGTTGATTCGCCTTCGTATATAGTTAGAGTATATTTCTGGTCATATATGACTAAAGAGAATGGGAAAGTATACGGATCACCAGTAATAACTGGCAAAGCTATATGAGTTTCCTCAGCTACTCCAACTGAGATAGTAGCTGTACCAGCTATAAATCCAACTGGTTGCGAAATATGTGTTTCTTCTGCTATTCCTACAGAAATACCTAATGCACTATCAAACCCAACTGATAGAGCTGTATGTATTTCCTCAGCTACTAAAGCTAATACACTTATAGCTCCAGCACCGAAACCTACAGATAAAGCCTCATGACTTTCTTCTGCTACATCTACTTGTATAGTAGAAGAACCAGATACAAAACCTACTGTTAAGGCTGTATGTACTTCTTCTGCTACACCAGCACTTATTAATAAGCTACCTGAGAATCCAACACTTAAGGCTGTATGCGTCTCCGAAGCTACATCTACAGGTATAGAAATAGCTCCACCAGAGAATGCTACAGGCAATGCTGTATGTATCTCGGATGCTACATCGACGCCTATTGTATTACCACCTGTGAAATTAGTGGTTAAAGCGTCATGTATTTCAGATGCTACATCTGCTGCTATAGATAAAGCGCCTGGTGTAAAATCTACACTCTGACTTGTATGTGTTTCCTCAGCAACAGATACAGATATTGATAATCCGCCCGATATAAATGATACTGGTATAGCTGTATGTGTTTCCTCAGCTACATCAACAGCAATTAAAACGGCCCCCGAAGAATAGACCACAGGGAGGGCGGTATGAACTTCTTCACTAACATTTACAGCAACATCTATGGATCCGGGAACAAACCCTATAGATATGGCTGAGTGCGTCTCTTCTGCTACTCCAACCGATATGGTCTGAGCGCCGGCACTAAAATTAACTGATAAAGCTTCATGAGTTTCAGAAGCTAAATCAGCAGCTACAGAAATCGACCCTGGAACAAAACCAGTAGTTAAAGCTGTATGCGTCTCTTCTGCAACATTAGCAGCTATGGTAGATGCGCCACTAGAGAAACCAACACTTATAGCGGTGTGAGTTTCTTCAGCTAGATCAGCACTTATTGTTATAGCTCCAGCAGAGAAACCAACTGCTAAAGCTGTGTGAGTTTCATCACTTACACCTACTGCTATAGTTTGGGCGCCTGCAACAAATTCAACTGCACCCGCTTCGGCCGGACCACTTCTAGGACCAGCTTCTAAAGCTATTAATTCAGGATCAGGAGTACTTGTATCATATGAATAGGGCGGTGTAAATATTGAGCCTTCGTTTTGCTGTAGCTCAGTAGCAGTAGTGTCACCATCATAACCAGTAAGAAGCGTGTTATTTTGACTATAATGAACAGCAGAAGTCTCACCAAATAGACGCTCTGAGAACCGATCCTTAGGATCAAAAGTAATCAGATTATTATAGCCTACTTGATCACCAATACTTCTAGGTCGAGCAGCGTTATATTCTACTCTTACTCCACCAACACCCCTAGAAGTTACAGCGGCTTGTGTTCCGTTGTAATCACCATACCTATACCAGTAATTCTGGAAGAAGTGAAGTCTACCATTCTGACACAAGAATTGCCTTGATATACAGTCTACAAAATAGTTATTGTGGACAGATATATCATAATCGCCACCCTCATTAGAACCATTACTGTCTATTAAGCCAACTTTATCGCCAGCCTCAAACCAGTTGTAACATATAGAACCACTTACAGTAGCTCCATAATTTTGAGTTACATCTATGAAACCATCGCCAGCAGGGCCAATAAACTTGTTCTGAGTTATAACGAATGAGAAATTAGCAGCACCAGAATCGTTCTGTACTGCTATAGCATCTCCACTAGATTTATAGAATATTCCGTTCTTTATTATCCAATTATCAGCAGCTTGACATAATATTCTATTTCCAGTAACTACTATTTGACCATTTAAATCAAGTGTCCAATCATCTCCATTAACAGTTATATCTGTTAACAGACTGATAGTTCCACTTAACCCACTATCTACAACAATATTCCTAGAGCCAGATGATAAAGCATCACGTAATGATCCAGTGCCAGAATCAGCTAAAGTAGTTATTGTAAATGTAGATTGTCCTGCACCACCTGTAACGCTAGCACCAAAGCCTACTACAGTAGGATTTAAAGTACTAAATATACGATGTCTTTCATCTACAACCGGTACAGGTAGAGTTAAAGCTCCAGCACTAAAGTTGTTAGCTATAGCCGTATGAGTTTCTTCGGCTACAGCTACAGGAATAC
>CBDHHL010000038.1:0-8302 GCA_965263355.1 Leptolyngbyaceae cyanobacterium
AGAACGACGGCAGAGTGCTATTGATTCGATTGTTTCGTCATTAAGCGGTCTAGAAGATGTCGGCGCTGAGCAGGCATTAGAAGACTTGAACCAGCTTGAAGATAATTTACGTTCAGCCAGACGAGCAGGCGCAATTGATAGTGAAACTGCGTCACAGTTGCAGTCAGGAATTAATCAGGCCCAGCGGCTAGCACGTTCCGGCGACGGATTTACAGTAGAGGAAGCTTTTAATTTTTCAGATAGCCAAAATCCATTTGCTCAAAGCATTTTGGATAGTTTAGGGCTTGGTGGAGTTAATGCATTCGCTGAAGCTCAGCAAGAAATTTTATTGGCCGATACTCAGATAGAACAGCTGACAACCAAGTTAGAGGAAGTTAGAGACGCTGTTGCTGCTTTGCCTGAGACCTTGCCCACTGGCATCGAAAATCTAACCGTATCGACTCCTGACCCGATCGCTGATGCCGCCCAAATTACAGCCGATCTAACCCGGCAACAACAGATTGCGGAGGGAGTTATCTAATGGCCCTGCCTACCACTACAGAACGGGGAATCGTTCTAAATCATGCCGGATATAGCCTAGCTATCACTTTGTTTGGCCGTTACCCTGGTCAATTCCCACGGGTTGATGGTCGTTATAAAGGGATTGTTCGTAGTAAACGGGGGGCAGCAGCTAGGACGGGGGCTTTAACTAGATTTGCCATTTGGAATTTTGTTGGTTGCTTAACCCTTGACCAGCAAGAAATTTTAATCCGAATGGAAGCTGCTTATTGGGGCAACCCTGGCCCATGGATCATCTATGACTATACAAATTATTGGTCTGAAAATGGGACGACAAACACTAGAGCGATCTCGCCCAATAGCACAGTAGCAGCTGACGCTAATACAATTTGCTACTATCCCCAATGGCAAGCCGAGCCAACAAACCAACGAGGGTTTGAATACAGTGAAAAATCTGACGGAGTCCGTGTAGCTCAGTTTCAGTTCACGGAATCGGGGGTTATCGTGGCATGACCTCGTTTACGATTGACGCTCAAGATAGAGATTGGACAGCAAGCCTCGAAATTTTAGACGCTAATCGGGCTGTGATTAGTGGCCCGCATGATATTTCTGATGCGTTGATTAGCGTCGATATTGACTTTTCCGAACTGAGATCGGGAAATAGGCTAAACGGTTGGCTGGCATGGGAAGGCAGTATTGTATTAAGCCCAGAATTAAGCACAACAGTTAGTCTTGATAACCGCGATACTGCCTCTAACCCGTCAGGTGCTGAAGTGTTGGCTATGGGAAACCGGATCACACTGAGCATGTGGACGGGGGCAAATTATGAAAGATTTTGGCCACCGTTTTATATCTTGAGGGAAGCATCCCCTAGGATAGAAATTCCTACAAGCGATTCTCAAGCTCAGATTACGATTGACTTAGGGGATCTTGGCAAATCACTAGACTTATTTACCCCAGAGAATAATTACTCAGGAATTACCCAGGGAACAACCACAACGCCCACAACGTTAATTCGTAATATCGCGACTCAGATAGGCATTCCAACATCGTCAGATACGATCGCGGGCGGTTATTCAGTCAATACAGCCGTCCAGAAAAAATCTACACGGTCAACAGTGCGTGAGATTGGGGAAATAGCGGCAGCTCAAAAATATGTTGTTTGGCTTGATGCTGCTGAAGAATTAAGGCTCACTCCAGCTGACTTTACACTCAAAACAGCGCCAGATTTTAGCCTAACTATCGGCATTGGAGGAGACGAAGTTGGCGAGAACGGATGGGAACCCGTCAATCTTGACGAACGACCGCCGGGAGAATTAACAGTAACGGGCGGTTCAGACCTCGCTCAAGAAATTGAAAATCCTAGCGTAATCATTCGCACTGTGCCCGGTCCAGGCTATACGTCTCTGACTAGCACTGAGACTAAAACGATAACGCCAGTTGGGGGCGCGCCTCAGACAGTAATTACATATGAAGAGCGCCAAGCTGAATTGCAGATACAGCCTAGAGTTCTCACTATGGATAACTCTGGCGTTGTGCCGACGCTGCTGACAGACACCGACAATACGAGCAATGGTCTGCAAGATTCTGAAGATAGTTCGATTACCCATCGATATAACGGAATCACTAAACGACTGACTGAAACAGTTGAGCTGATTCGTAAAGCACGGGGGCTTAGCGGTGGCGATGCATTCAGAGCGGAAGAAAATAATTTAGCCCTGACATTACTTGACAATAGCCAAACGACCACGGCTTTCGCTTACGACAATATTTTAGGCGTAGTCAGTTCAAGAACTATCACAGAACGTCGGCCATGGTGCCTTTGGGAATGGGGCGAAGTTACACCTGCCAACTATGAATTGAATCGCTTTTTAGAGCGTGATTATTCAATTCAAACGACCACTTGGACTAGAGTACTGGACGTTAGTGGAGATCCTGCCATTGAGGCGTGGCGTGTTGAGCAAGTTACTCAACAGCCTAGGGGCGTAATCTTCAAAAATTACACGGGGGCCAATCCTGAGACCCTAGTAACTAACCCTGACCCTGAATTAACTTTCACATTGCAAGCCAGTGACGGCTCAACCCGACCGCCGGATATCGAGTATCAAGAAAGTATTTACACAGAAGAACACCAAGAATTTACGGGTTCAGTGCAGATTGAACCAGTCTCAGGGAATGCCCATAAATGGAAAGAGGGAACAATCCGGGTTAATGCTGACGTTATTGTGAGCGATCGCCAGTGCAATGATCTAGCAGAATGGGCGGCAAAATGGCAACACGGGTTAAGCCTGGGTCGTTCATTTATTGGAGCAATCCCGACAGAATTGTTTACTACGTTTGACCCGGTATCGCGGGTTGATGTGATTGTCGATGGAAATATTGAAGCTTATTTTTTGAACGGTTTTAGCATCTCGTCAAATTTAACTGAGACTTTATTTGGTTGTAATTTTGGGTTGATTGGTCAGGTTGGGGTTACTCCGGATGTGGTGACTAGTCCAATCATTGTGCAGCAGTTCGCCACCTTAATAGGTGGCGCGTGGGCTGGCGGGACCATGGCTAGTGGTGCTCAAAATGCAGCATCGCTAACGGGTGGCGTTGTTGCTGGTGGCGTGCTTGAAAGTGGTCTTATTTCTTCAGCTAGCTTGATAGGTGGCGTTGTTGCTGGTGGCGTGCTTGAAAGTGGTCTTATTTCTTCAGCTAGCTTGATAGGTGGCGTTGTTGTTGGTGGAATACTTGCTAGCAGTGGTTCGGCTTTAGCTGTTGGAGGTGCTTTAGCTGGGGCAACAATGAGATCTGGCATTGCTGAATTGGTTGGCGGAGCTATCGCAGGTGGGGTTATGGCCAGTGGGGGCGCAGCTAGATTGATTGGGGGCGCTTTAGCTGGTGGGGCCATGGCCAGTGGCGTTAGAACTGGGTTAACGGCTATTGCATCAGGCGTATTTACTGACGATGGAACGACAATTGCTGAGCTGTTCCTGGACGGGGTTAACGCTGGTGGAATTATCAGGGAAGCAACGGGTCGATGGTTGGTTACGTTGGCTACTCCAATGCCATCAGCTGACTTTATCGCGATCGCGAGCGCTGATCCATCGTCAGGGGTTTCTATTAATTATTCTCATGGCGCTCAATCAGTTAGCACAACAACATTGAGGGTTTGGCGAGAAGCAAGATCAGGGGCTGGGGCAAATCCAAATATCCAAAAAGTTAGTTTTGCAGTTTGGGGTTAATCATGGCAACAACAGCAGTGGCATCATGCGTATTTACTGACGATGGAACGACCATCACTGAACTTTTCCTAAATGGCATCAGCTCAGGGGGCATCGTGAGGGAAGCGACAGGCCGATGGTTGATTACTTTAGATTCAGCTCAAGCATCAGCTGATTATCCGTGCTTTGCTAATGCCGATCCATCATCAGGTGTTTCGTTAAACTATTCTCATGGGGCTCAGTCGATAAGTTCAACAACATTCCGGGTTTGGCGAGAGTCAAGCGGGGGTGCAGGAGCAGACCCAAACGTCCAAAAAGTTAGTTGTATAGTTTTAGGTTAAGTCATGGCAGATCCAAATTCTTTTATTCTTAATCAAGCTGGTGCCGTTCAATTTACGGGCGATGCGCTGAACAGTGCAACAATCAGGCTAAGGCTTAGTACTGGGACTGGGCTTTCAGCGACTAGTGTAATTGGAGATGTCGCAACAAACGAATTATCAGGCAACGGCTATCCAGCCGGGGGGATTACGCTAACGTATCAGTCGTCAACATGGGATGCTACAGATAACCGCACAGAAGCAACTTTTGCAGTAGCTAACCTGACCCCATCAGGCGGCAACCTTACTTGGAGGCAAGCCACTGTGACTATAAATAATGGGACCGACGCAATATGGGGAACATATCAATGGGCAGCAGATGAAACGGCCAGCGATGGGGTCGCTTATCCATTCACAGTTAAGTTGACACTTGGCGCTGAAGGCTCAACCGTAAATATTTCTGATAGTTAGTCATGACCGCTCTAACCCAAAGATTAGCCAGCAAAAATAAGCAACGCACGACTCAACGCATTCAATCTCAAATGGTTGAAGCAAGAATCGGCGCTGCAACTATTACTGGCACGGTGTCGGGTAGCAGCGCTGAAGGAATCACGCTTAGAACAGAATCAGGCGGTTCTCTCACAGTCCCTAGATCTACTGTTCAAAAACTTTCACGGCAACCAGCGATCGGGCAGTCTCGGCAGTTATCGACCGGGGGGCAGCTAGAGCTATTAGGAAGCAGCACAGAAACGATTAACCAGCCTGTCAGTCAAACTCAACCACAAGTTAGATATCCTCTCAGGCCGCCTGCTCAGGGAGCAGATTTTGGGGCCAACGGTGATTTGTGGCTTGAACAAACTGGCATTCAAGGCAACTATAACGAAGCTAATGCTTATGTTTGGATTCAAAAAATTGGCCAGTTTGTAAAGTTAGCTTCCGGCGGCGTAGTTGTCGCGTTTGAACCCAATGGCCCGATCTCGTCAGGGACAGTCAATGGGCAGCTGCACTACAACACGACTGATAATTCTTTATCTATTTATGACCAAGCTGCTGATGTGTGGCGGCCTATTAGTGGTGGGGGCGGTGCAACTATTAACTATGTTGCAGGGCCGCCAACTACGCCAGCTCCACCAGGCACTGTTGATGGTGAGGGCCATTACGATACAGTCGTTGGCAGACTTTGGAATTATGACCTAGCCAACACTACTTGGAGGGCTTCCGGTTCAAAAAACTTTTTCCAAGGGGTTCCGTCGTCTGACCCGAACTCGTTTATCAGGGGAGACATGGTTACCATATATCAGGAGGATGGGACGCCTTGCGTTTATATTTGGTCGGATCAATTAAGTGATTGGCTATTGGCGACCTGTTGTCCTGGCTGCGCTGATGACTTCTTTAATAGTCAATGCGACGATGACGAAGGGTTTAACGGAAATCTTTGTTCTCCACTGCCGCCCTAAATTATGCAACTTTATTCTCAATTCCCGCCTAATAAAACAACAACTCAAAATGTAATCAGAAACAACGGTATCAAGCCTGTGATCTCGGCTGATTTCAGAAAGATCTATGGCCTTACTTTGTCAGGAGACAATTTTGGTGCTTTTGGTACTAACCCAGACTTCAGTGAGTTGGACAAACAACTTGACCAGGCTACGGGCTTAGACGTTCATATTCACCCAATTGTCTGTCGCTATCCTGAGCTAAAAGGCCGCGACTCGTTAGCATTAAAAGGACATGTTAACAATCTAGCCAGACCAATCGTTAATCACTGTGTCAGTCGAGGCGCTAAAAAAATAACCCTGGCAGGAGAATTAACCCTATGCGGGGACGCTGATCTTTGGGCAGAGATAGTTGACTTTTATAAATCCATCCATGCTGACTATCCAGAGCTTGAACTTTGGATTTCATCGCATAGAATCCGTCAGCAAGGCGATCGCGATAGTATCCTAACTCGGCTGGAAGACTTACAGGGCATTGCCTCAGGATTTATCGGGGCTGACTATATTAGCCTGTATCAGGCAAAACCTGAAATCCCTGAGCAGGTTGGCCCTGTGCAATGGATGAAGATATCAGCCATGGGGTCAGTTTCGCTAATGCGATTGAGTTATTTGCCCCCATTCTGGCGAGAACTGCAAAGCGCTGGGCTTAAGGTTGCGTTTGAAACGTCAGCGCTGTCTACAGTTGACTTGCCAATTGTCAGAAAGGCGCAAATACAGATATATAGAGAAATCAGCGCCAAATGCGAACATCATGGCGCTGATTTGTGGCTTTGGAATGCTTGCGAGCAAAGTTCTCGCGACCACCAGGGCAACCATAGTTTCTCTGGGGTCTGGGACGAGGCTGGGAACATGCGGTTAAGCATCTAGGTTAGTCGCCTTAGTCCAAAAATGCGAAGCAATTCCTTCCACCTCGTTTTCTGTTGTTACCAACAAAGAGAAGCTGCCGTTTGGCATTTTATATTTGCGACCATTCCCTTCCCATTCAATAAATTGAGGCAAAACACTATTTTCTGATGCGGCATCAAGAATTTCATTAAGCTGATAGCTGATTTGGTCTTCTAAAGTGAACATTTCCATCTTTCTTCGGCTCCTTGCTTTAACTGATTCAGTGTTGCTCTGGGGTCTGGGACGATCTCGGGAACATGAGACTGAGTATCTAGAAATATCTAAAAATTGTATCGCTGGATTGCTGTGCTTTCGTAGCTGCCAACAGAGAAATGTGATCCTTCGTAGACGGCTGTAAGCCGTCTTTCTGCTGGATCGCAGAACGAAACCAAAGTTGCGAACTCAGAGTCCGTAAGCTCCATAAAGTTCTCATAAAACACCCACCTCTTATCGAGCCCAGCCCGAGAGAGATAGGCTTGCTTGTCTGTTTCCCATGATTGAGTAGTCATGCTTTTCGGCTCCTTATTTTTTTAATTCAACTCACTAAGTTCAAACGCGAAACCATCATTTACCCTATACTTGATTAGCTCGGGCTCTCCCGTTGTGCCTGCGGCCACGTCAGCAACGTACAAATACCATTCGCCATCACTATAGATAGCGTCAATCTGCCAAGATTGACAATGGAAGTAAGTGGCAGCTGCACGGGTGATGCAGTCTTTTAACTCAGGTGTATTATCCATCATCCTTACAGGTATCTATAGGTTTTTGCAGTAATGCACCCAGGCGCGTTGGAGCAAATGCAAAAAACAACGACCGGCTCAGGCTCTAAATCCCCTGGCTGTCCATAGGACAGTTCAACCCAGGATTCATATCCATATTCGCCGTCTGTATCAGGTACATTTTCCCAGTCTGTATCGGCCACAAGCCGTTCAATACTGGAAATTATTGAATCTATATGTTTTTCCTCAGAAAAATATTGTCTTGCTTCCAAAACTAATGATTGAGTAGTCATTTCCCGGCTCCTTCGCCTTAACTGTTTTAACGATAACCTCTAAAGGTTATTGTCGTCAATGGGAACTTTAACTTTTTTTGAGATGACTAGTTCTCCTTTCCATATTTTCGTCAAGAAAACCCCTAAGCTTGGCTGCCCATTGTATAGGCAGCCAAGGCTTCTAAGTACTTCTTTTAAGTCTTCTCTAGCCTTAATTGGCAGTGAACACCCCCACTGCCCGACATCTAATTTTTTTCTTGGCATTGGTCTTTATCTTCTAGAGGTTAGACCCCACCCTAGCACAGTTTAACTTGCGGTTGGAAGAGCCCTCTTCCAAGTCAAATTAATCCGCAATCGCTTGACGGCATCATCTTGATTGTTTATGATGTAATCAAGTTGATGAGGAAGATTTATGAGAGTTTCGTTTGACCAAGACCGCATCTACATCGAAGACCAACAAGGTCGTTTGCTGAACGCCCTGATTCGTTTCTGCTCTATTAATGATAAGGAAGCATTCACCGGGGAGAGCGGGAAGCCCTACAACGGCTACACATTAGAGGGGCACTTGGCGGAATACGTAGAGCCTGGTGAAATAATCGCCAATGCCTAAGAAGGGGCACGGAGGCAAGCGACAGGGGGCAGGCCGCAAGCCCTCTGGTCGTACAAAACGGGTAGGGCCGTTCATGCTGTCCCCTGAGTCGGCAAAGTGGTTGGATGAACAGGATAACAGGTCCGCTGTTATTGATGAATTAATTAAAAAGTTAATTCTAGAAACCTAAAACAAAACCGCCCTACTTTAACTGGTTTGGGCGGTTTCGTGGTTTGTATTGTCAATCAAGTTAAAACCTTAAGATGCCTTCCCGTTGGCTTTCCGCTTTTCAGCGCTGCCTCAGGGAACTCTGGCAATGG
>CBDHHL010000039.1:0-82820 GCA_965263355.1 Leptolyngbyaceae cyanobacterium
TGGCTATTCTGCTAACATTGGAGCCATTGAGAGAGAATCTGATCTCCGTTTCGTCAAACTCCAATATCAGATTAAACAAATTGTCTCCAGCTGTAGCTAGATCAAAAGAATTTTTTACAGTAAAACTATTGATAAAGCTAACAAATTCTACTGTCCCAGTCGCAGCATTTTTGACACGAATAGCTACAAACTCATTTGACGATTTTTTTCGGACCACTACTCCAACTGTTTCGGTGTTAGAGCTATTAAAAAGACTCACGTCTACTCTTGTGACAGGAGACGTGTCTAGCGCTGGAAAATCCAACAGCCAACCAGCTGCACCAGGGCTAGCCCCGGATGCAACAATGCCATTCCCACCTGCGCTAATTACAAAGCTACCAGCATCAGCGGTCGGAGGGTTGCCAGTCGCAGGAGTTAAGCTACTAATAGCCCCACCAGGTGCGCCTGAAACGGTCAAATCGTAAATAACCCCAGTCGCGGCAGGCGGTGTGTATGTGAAGCTAGCCTCACTTAGCGTTTTGTAGAACAGATTAGTATCAGCGAGCCCCCTGGCTCTCGCGTTCATTGTTTGATACTCAGCATCTAAATAATGCAAACCATCAAATGGCGTGAAATCGTCTATGTCAACGAGCGCAATATCGCTATTTTCAGCGGCTATCTCGTCTATGACCGCTCTAGCTTCTGTCGCCAATCCTAGATTGCTGCCAACACTGAGCCTAAAAAATATCCAATTCAGCCGAGTTGCAGTTTTGCGCTCTACGTAGGACTTGAAAAACAAAAACTGGTCTTTGTAATTATCTACGTTACTCTGTATCGTAGAATCGGCTTCTATTTGCCACCAAAAGACAGGGGAAAATACCGTATTGCTATCTGCTGACACTTTAGCCCTATTTATAGCCGCTATCAGACCTCTGGTTAAATCTTTCTTGGGTACCCATTCGCCTAGCAAATCGCCGTTTCTAAATCCGGTCCCTCCTTGCACCGATTCAAGCAAGATGACTGTAGCAGGAGTCTGAGCTTGAGTTTCGGCTAATAACCCGTTAGTAATGCTGTTTTCAGCATTGCTTTGACCTGTCATTATGTAATTTAGCGTATTGCTCGCGGTCAAACTTGGGAATTGAATTGGATTGCGGACAATCATACTCCCTAGGTTTACTAAAGACCCTTGATTCCCAGCTGCATCCGCATAGCTATTCGCAGGAACTGTAACCGTGTAGGTGTCCGCTTCTGGAGCTATCACGTCGAAATCAACCCTCACGCCGTTATTGCTAATAGTTGTAGTGTTTGCGATCGCAATCGTCGCCACATTAGCACCATCAACAGCTGACAGTGAACCGATAGTCACAGAAGCTGGATTAAATGCTGTCTCATCGTCAAAGTCAACCGTGATAGTTGCAGGCGATCCGGTTGTTGCTGTGGGGAGAACCCCAACTAACACAGCTGTTGGTGCTGTAGTGTCTGTGACTCCAGCGATATTGTTAGTTACTGCAAAATTACTAAATGCCCCAGCTGTGGCCGTGTTAGTGCCTGTGATCGGGTTGCCCCCCGGTGTGTGAGAAACTGTGATCGTATCAGAGTTTATATAAGCAGAATCTACGGTTAAAGTAATTGCCGATCCTGCAATAGCAACATTGTTTATAGTCTTTCCGCCTGATGCTGTAAAGTCAGTCGTCGCGGGAACACTGCCGCCATCCAAAGCGCTGCTGAAGGCAAGTACAATCTGATCGGGGTTAGCATCTTCTACACTCGCTGATACTAGAGATAAGATTGGCCCGCCTGTGATTGGTGAAATATCTCTTGTGTAGTAAGTCACATCTACTGTGATGTTCCCGCCTGCTGAGGCGACTAACGTAGGATTCGTAACAAGCCCTGTTATTAAGTCCTGTAGGGCTGACTCATTCCCAGGAACATATCCAAACCTGATCGCTTCTGTCCGACCTATAGGGATTGACCCATTAATTGATACTGTGGCATCGCTAGGGGTAGCAGCTGAGACCCTAAATAATACTCCGGTTACATCGTTAGGGACTGTCCCAACTGTTCTTAGTGAAACTTCCGTGTCAGTAATATTGGCAATCTGTTCGGCCCCACCTGAGACAGGCTGAGCAGATAATTTAAGCTGAGCAATGAAACTGTTGATTACGCCCATTGTTATCTAAGAGTAAGGATTAATCTACAATCAACTGTTGCGGTTATATCCGCTGTGTTATCCGCTCTACGCAACCTAACGGCGTAAGCCCCCTCTAATGCCCCTGAATCTGAACCCGTATGCCCGACCGTATCCCCCTGAGCTGGTGCTGATGAATCAGATTCAATTAATTCAAACTCATCGGCTGCCGCTGTCTCAAAGAAAGAAACCTCTGGATAAAACGTGAGCACTCCATTAAGAGCAGAACTATAGTTAGTAACTTTGATTGCCGCTAGAACAGAAATAAGTTTTCTGCCCGTTGGGATTGCTGCCGGGGTTGATATTTCATTTTGAGCGCTTAACGTAAAGGTTGTTCTTAGTTGCTCAGTTGGTCGCTCACCAGAAAGGCCTTGTATACTATTAAGAACTGCATCAGTCGCCCCTGCACCGATAGGCACTGTGACCGCTCTATCGATGTCGGCATATAGAATTTGATCGGTTTGATTGTACCAACCACGGTTAACAGTGCCGTCATTCAACTCGTATTGAACAGCATCGATTTCAGGGCTACTTGTACTCCCTGCTGCTGAAGTGTTTGGCAAAAAAGCGCCGACAGCTGGCATTATTCCTCTTCCTCCTCTACTGATTCAAGATAGGCCCCGGCGTAGTACAAATCGCTATCATCTTTATTAAAAACAACAAGCTGATTAGTCGCATTAAAAAACAGCTCAATCATGCTTTTATCAGCCAGCTCAATAGTCACTGATTGGCCAGCAGCCAACTTTCCAATAGGGATAGCCTTTAATACTTCGTTGCTCATACCATCACCTCATAAATGAACAAAGACATGTGCCACCAGGTCAACCCCTTGGTGCTATTCGATCCTCCATCAGCGTTATAAGCTCCCAGGCACAACTTTTTAGGGCTTGTTTCTCCTGACAAGTCCAGATAGAAGTCCCCAGCCAATAGTCGCAACGTACCCGTGTTGTCATTCTCCCCAGTGCCGTCCGCTTGATAATTCAATAGACCGGCTGCATGTGGTGGTGCGTCTGAAGCAATTACTTGAGCCTCAAACAGATCGGAGTCCATTAGCCCGATATCGATATACTCGCCGTTGCTCCAGTTCTGAAAGCCAAAGTGATAGTTGCCCTTATAGAAAAAGCCATGTTGCAACTCAAAATCTTTGCCGACGGTATTGGACCCCTCAGGGATTTCAACCCCGCTAGAGTCCAGCAACTTAATTTTTGACCCTTTAATTCTGGCTTGCGAAACCCTCGCGGCCCCGCCCGTACCAAATGTAAACGTTGTTCGGACTAATGGAACTTTTGCATCCTCTGGGTCGTTGCTGTTTGGCCTAAACGTGATATTCGTCGGCTGCCCAGCCCCAGGAACACCATTAGCAGGCATCGCAAGCCAAGCCATGCTATCAGGGAATCTGGATGAAACGAATTTTCCACCAATAGGGGCCATTACTGCACAACCTCTCTTGCAACAATTTCACCAGTTGCCGCTGCTTCTGCGATTACTCGAATCTCCCCGTTAAAATCATCCGGTTCAAATCGACCAGCCGGAATTGTATAGACATAATTCCCTCCGGTCGTCTGGGCAGCAGTAGAGCCGTACTGAATATAAATAGTCTGATTCGTGCTATTTCGGATGACTACGTTTACTCTACTTGGATTCGCGGGCACTAACTGTTGATCAACATCGAGATTAGTGTTAAGTACGACCGGAGCCGATGCACTTTGTTGAACAGCTGTGTTAGCCCCCGTAACCCCACCCGTCAAGAACCAAGATAAATCAGGCTTATTCCTAGCAATCCTAGGGCCAGGGAATGCGCCTTGATATTGACGGATCGTCATTCGAGATCGGCTAAATGCTGTAGCTGCACCCGCAATATCTTGGTTGCCGAATACTCGTAAGGCCTCCAATGCACTGCGGCTAATCGTTATCGTGGTCCCGTTGCTTGCCCATTGCCCTAACTCTGATGCGATCGTGGGGTTCGGCGTAGTGCCATCGGTCGTGTAAATTAACAGCCATTCATTTTCTGTTGCGACTGCCGCCGTCTCACTTTCAGTGTTAATTTGAGCAAGCCTATCTTGAGCAATTTCAAACGTGATAGTCGCAAACGTCGTTACAGGGGCCACAGTAAATCCAGTTGCGCCTGTGACGAGCCCGCCTGCAATTGGCCTGTTTGCTGTGGCTGCTGCATCGCCAGTTGCTGGGATTTCGAGAACAGATTCAGAAACTAATAGTATCGGGTCGTTAGTGCTCGAAGCTCCAACTACTGCCGTAACGATCGCATTCCCATTAGCGGTCCCAATCGTAACTCCGTTCTCATCGGCAAACGCGTCATTCGCCGTTGGATAAACAAGATCATCTCGACCAATGACCGCAAAGCCACTGTTCCCCGTGCTAGTAGTGCCACCAGCACCATCACTAATATCGTAAGTGACAGATTCAAGCGAGCCTAAACCGCCAGTGGAAGAGCTTGCTGTCAGCTGGGCTTCTGTCGGCCCAGTACCAATCGTTACAGTTGCCCCTGATGGGATATTGGCCAGGGTCGTTCCATCGGCTGATAGGATGCCAAACAGAATAGGCCCAGTGCCATTAATTTGGTAAGGCGTTGCGGTTGGGATGGGGGCTAAAAGATTCCGATCCTCAGTTGCTAAGGTGAACCTAGGTGTGTTTGCATCAACAATGCCGGTATTCGTCGCGACAGTCGCAGGAAAATTTGTAACCTGAGTTGTCCCAGCTACACCGCCAACAGGTTCAACGTTTGTTGGGGCAGTCGCTAAAACTGTATTAGACGTTGTGTTAAACCATTCTGGTGGGTCTGTTCCAATTTGCCTAAGGACTAAAACGTCACCAGCGTTATAGCCAACTCCACCACCTGCGGCACCCTGAACAGTGGCGTAAATATTTGTAGATACACCACTGGTCCCAACAACTAAAAGATTGCCGCCTGCATCAACATTGACAGGGATTGCCCGATTAGTGACACGTTCCCAGCCATGAATGGTATTTTTTACCACTAATCAAACTCCTGAGCCAGGATAAAAGGAATCACTTCATCCCAGCCGTTATCTGGTTTTTCAGTAATTGGAGGATCTAACGCTGCAGCTAACGCCTTGAGCGTTTGCCAAGATTCAGTTCTTAGCTCCTCTTCACGGCTAGCCCTGTCTGGCATATTCTTTTTGATAACTGGATTATCAGCATCTAAAAGAATATGCTTATCTGGGTCAAAGTCTCGTTTATTAATCCGTAGAAACCCCTCGCCATTTTTGATTTCAACGGTTTCTAAGATTTGAAAAGACATTTATTAACCCAAAATACGACAGGCAAGCTGTGGACGAGCGCAAACAACGCCCCACATAACAGAGACTTCACAACGAGTCTGGTGATATTCGTCGTAGAATTCAACGGTCATCGCAACACCAGTCTGAGGATCAGTAATCGTAGAACGAACTCGATTAGACCGATACCCTGGCAGGACAGACAAATCAGCTTGCGCTTCAATCCGAGTCGCGATATGAAACGCACTACGGTGAAACGCTAAATTTGCCCGATGGTTTGCCGATGCTGCAGAAATAGTAATCGCATCAGCTGGGTTCACGTCAGCAACCAATCCAGGGCTAATAACAACCGTCGCATCAGTCGCGTTAGCCGTATAACTAACCACTGAATATTGCTGAGTCGAACCAGCGATCGTGAATAAATCACCAGGGGCCATAGGCGTCGGTAACGCGCCAGCACCATTATCAACGGTAATCGTGCGACTATTTACGCCTGCGGTTGCAGCTGCTGCAATAGCATAAGCACCGGCTGCCGTGGAAGTATGTTGAGCGACTTGCTGATCCATTCCCCAGTCATAACCAACAGCCCTAGGGATCATCGCATCACGCAATGCTTGGCTGGTCCCAGACTCATTTACCCGTTGGAAAATACCCAACTGAGTAGCCTGGTTGTAGCTAAATGGGTCTAGCGTCAATCGACGCATCGACATGGGAGCTTTAGCAATATCAAGTAACGCGTTCGCATCACCTAAGACCTGAGTGTCAGCTACAAATGGAGTCGTACCAGGCGTCCCAACTGCGTTGTATACGTGGGTGTAAAGTCCGGTTAAAGACGCATTGACGCTATAGCAAACCGAACGAATCGCTTCGTCAAACGTTTCAGACTCACCGGCAGAAATAGCCAGTAATTCTTGGTTCGTCAAAATGAAACTAGACTCTTCATGCTGGTCTAGTGTCAGTCGATCAACTTTAGGATCAATCTCATTCTCGCCAGTTGCCGGGGGTGTAACACCGGGTACAACTTGACGGGTCGTAAATTCATTAATTTGATTGATATCCACAGTAGAACCCCGTCGAACGGGCACCTGAATATCATCTTTATTTACAGTAACTAAACGGGTCATTGCCATGCTCTCGCGTAGCACTTCTAAGACCCGGATCTCCGCTTCGGGAGTTAAACCAGCGACAGTATTAGGCATTGTTTCCTTGGAACCTTAAATTGATTAGGGTCGTTTGCCACAACAAAACCCCATAGCTTGCAAACTCTCGCTGTCTGGCAGGCATGGGGTTAAGTCTGGCTTAAGATCCCAAAGAGTTATTTTTTTAGATAGAGACTGGCTCTAATGCCCCACACATAGATGGGGTATATTCCCCGAAAATAACGCTAAAGTTCATTTTTGTCAATAGAATCCATTATTGGATTACTCTGATTTCCCCTCGCTTTAATTTTTGTTTGACGGTTGCCAACTCGTCCGGCGGCAAACTTGCCAAGTCAGATTGTTTAATAGTAGCCGCTGTGCCTGTCGCTGGGTTAACTAACCCTCCACCCGTCGAGCTGCTGATAGGTCTCATCGCATTAGCAAGGGTGAATCCATAATCGCCTTGAACAATTCCCGCGAACAGATCAGTTAATGTCGCTTCTTTTGTTTCATTGTTCACGGTGACGAATGCTTGATCACCGTTGGGCTTTAAGATTTTAGCAATCTTATCTGTGCCCTCTTCAAACTCAACGTATTTACTAATTTGCTCCCAATACAAACCCCATTCTTGAGAAGCCCCTTCCTTAGCATTGGCCGCAAACAATGGGCGCACTTGGTCAGAACGCTTTCTATTTAGTAAGCTTTGCTCGGCTTGCGCTGCTCGTTTTTCAGCTGCAGTTAATGCCTGATGATGCTCGGTATCTTTAAGTTTTATCCGTGCTTCGTAGCGTTCGGTCAACTCTTTTTCCAGCGCTTCCTCTTTGGCCGATCTTGCTGTGATTTCTTTTAACTTCGATGGCAGTGTTGCAAGCTCAAATCCATCTTCTTGGAGGGCTGCGCTTAATGCCGTCAATTGTTGAGACGCTTCAACGGCTTTTTCTATTTCCTTTAAGTTTCCAAATTTTTGATACTTTTGAAGCGTTGATAATACTCCGTCTAAATTATTAACTTCTTTCTCGACGGGTAATGGTTCCCCATTAACTTCCACTACTGGGGTATCTTGATTTTCAGTTTGTTGAACTTCAGACATTTCTGACTATTCCTAAAGAGTGTAATGTTGTGGCACCCTAATATTAGCCTAATCGCCCAAAAACCGTACTATCAAACGCTGCAGCTCGATTAATCTTTTCTTCTAGAGTTTCATTCAATATCCGTTCTGGGTTGAATCTGTACTGAGTAGTACAACGGCATCGACCATTACACCTACACGCAACCCCCACAGGCACTATGTTTGCAATGTCTGTCCAATCGGTTTCATAAGCAGGGCAGTCAACACAATGATTAGCTGCCGGGTCCATCCATCGGCGTCCTTCATTAAACCCGGTCACCATCAGCCCTAGTTTTCGAGCCTGGTTGTATGAACCAACAACAGACGAAGATTTATAATCCCCATACCAACGAACCCGATCAGGCGTATAGATACCATTCCCAATCCTGGCAGTAACGCGAGATAAGCCATCTATTTGTCTGCGCAATGCCCGATCTATCCCTAACCAAAATAATCGACTTTGCTGTCTGGATAAACTCCTAATAATCGCAAGCCCTCCAATCGCTAAAGCAGCTGCCACAATAGAATAATTTTTAGTTTCTTCAGTAATAATCAATTGCCATTGAGCTAACGAGATATCACCACTCAGCAGTTGCTCAGTTGCTCTTAATGACCGTCTACTTAATGATCGGCGCAACTGGTCTAACAGTTTCCGTATCTCAATGCTAGACACATCAGAAAACCGCTGCGTCTCTTGGTCAAACTGCCCTCCATTGATTAAATTACGAATTTTGCTAGGAGCTCTATTTGTCGCCCTAGCTAGAATCGCTAACGTAATTAATAATGCTGTTTCAATATCTTCACTTGATGCGGGTTCAGCTATCTCAGGCTGAAATGATTCTATCATCGCAGATGCGAACGCCCATAGTGGCGATAGGCATACATCGGTCTAACGCCTAGCAGCCGTGATTTGCGTTTATTGAACATATAATCATCAAGCTTTAATTTATCCCTGATGCCCTGAATCAAACCCTTAAGCTGTAACGCGGTGCCAAGGATTTGATTGGAGGCTTTATCAGAATACTCTCTTGTATAGTGATCAACTACGGTTTCAGTCGTTAGCCCGCTCGCTGTCTGTGCTGCCTCAACTTGCGGTTTCAGCTCAGTGATTTTAACGAGCGTTGTCTGTATGCCTGCAACCAACCCATACTCAGGATATTCAGTGTCTTTATTTTCAAAATGCATGATAGCCTGCATAAACCCAGAGCCAGGATCTAAATCATCAGTATCTCGGCTGAAAATATCCCACAATTGTGATTTCTGCGTAGTTGTAAACGGCATCACTCGATCACCAAGTTTTGATTATTGCTAAACGGCGTATTCACTAATAATGACTCGTCAATCTCATAGCCCCGTGATTCCCATTGTTGCTTAGATATCTGTTGGGCCATCTCTAATTGCATGAACCCAGCGTTGAACGTATCTGATAGCAGCTTGATTTCTTCGTCCGTCACTTTATTGTAAGCAGTAGCCGACAAGATGATCTCGCCTGGGTTGTCAGCTGGGTCATAGGTGCGATCGCTCAACAACATCACAAATCGAAATGCATCCTTAAACCCTTGCTGGATAACTTTAATATATAGCTCTAATCGTGATGTTTCTGCTTCGTCTGCCTTGCTAGCCTGATAATCAGTCCTAACCCGCTCTTGCAGGTGCGCATTAACAAAATTGTCCATCAATGCTTGCCTGTCGAGATTGCGAACATGGAACCGCGATAAATCACTACTGATAGTTGCCGCTGGTCTGATATCGCCACCAAAAGGTACCTCCTCAACAGATTCAGGATCCCAAATGATGTCATCGTATTTATCATTCGGATCGGCAGTCTCAGGCAATAGCCGCAATACTGGGGGCAACGCTTGTATATCTTCAGCCCTATCTAAGTTAGAAACCTTATGCATTTGTTGGATGCATAACTTAGCCAGTTGTAGCAATGGTGGGGATGTCGGCATCCAAGGCTTACTCCCAATAGTCCCAATCCAAAGAGCGTAAACTTCGCCTCTAGGCTCTTGAGCTGCATTGGTCAATGGAATAGGATCAACAGCCAATTTAAACTCGCCTTCGAAATCATGCCAAACTTTAAGCTCATCAGGCAAATACTCTTTATAGCGCTTTTCCTCTTTAACCCCATAACCATCAGCCACATACTTTTTTTCAGTGATGACCAAACGAGTTAATTTGTCATCCTCCATAGCAATATTCTGGATTGAATCAACCGGAATCAACTGCAAAAAAGCAGGGGAACTTTCATCCGTTGTATCAACCAGAATCACACAGCAGCCTTTCTTCAAAATCTCAACAAATACTTCAAATACAAACAGGTCTAACGTTTTGCCTCTCCCGTTCGTATTTAGTTCCAAAGCTTCTATAGGAGGCAATGACTCTTCACTTACTTTTGCCTTCCCTAATCTGCCAGCTCCCGATTCTATCGTGTCCTTAAACGTGCTTGGCAAAACCGTAGTTTGCAATCTCAGCTGATAGCTCTCAGGCGATTCATTATTACGAGCTGGTAAATATTGCCTAAGCTTTTCTTGCTCAGCTAGCAACGACCAAACATCATCTATCAGCTCATATTCAGCTGAGTATTTGTTGAAATGTTCTTGCTTAAATGATGCCTTATCAGTGCTCGGCATTAAATCGCGCCCCTAGCTTTTCCTTTACCAAATTGTGTGTGTCTCTTTCTAATCAAGGGTTCTAGCCCATAGCGTACGGAGTCTAGAACATGATTATCCTTATCCACGATTTGAGCTAAAACATCCCCACCCTTATTTTCTTTATAACGATATCGTTTAAGCTCCGTTTGAGTATTAACACAATTAGGATGCACTAAAATTTCAAAGCTTCTTAGCCAGTCGATCCCATCTTCCACACAGTTTGGCCATTTACTGCAAGGCCTCAAATTTGGGAATCCATGCCGTCTTAAATAGCTTATACTCTCAGGTCGCGCATTATCAGCCCTACAAATGGCTTTCTCCATACCAGGAATATCTTTAAGCCATCTATTAGCAATCTTGTCTGTCTCTAATCGATAAGCATAGCTCTCGCGGCTAATGTATACTTGCTGGCCACTAACCCATATCTCAACAGCAGCAGTCGGGTCATTAGCAAAACCCCAGTCTGCTCCATAATATGGCCCATCCCAAGTGGCTGTGTCAGTCTCTGCAATACGCCAGCGGCCCGCAAACACAACTGCATCAGACTTAACATTGTAGCCTCCAAGCCAGATCCATTCATGCTTTTCTGGGTCTGCTATTCGGTCCCGTTCTTCATCGTCTTTACTGGTCTGAGTTAAAAATGGATTGTCCTTAAAACTGATGCCTTTGATAATCGAATTCTTTGGTAAATTCGGCCCTCTAAAAAAATAATCAACTGGGTCTGTCGGTTGATCCGGGTTCCATGAAAACCAAGTCTCAGCACCTTCACTTCTCAAGGTCGGGATAAGAAGATCTAACGAAAACTGATCAATCTCTGACGCTTCATCAACCCACGCAATACCAAAATTTTCAAAACCTTTAATCGATGATGCGTTATGGTCCTGCATCCCGACAAAAGTGATAAATCCCCTCCCACCCTTCCGCTTGATTTGCGTTTGTTGCACATCAAAATAGTCACCCCAGCCAAGGTCAGTGACTTTATTTTTTAACAGCAGCTGAGTTGAGTTTGTAAGCGTTACTCGATATTTACGAATACAAACACATTGCAAGTCAGGATCGCAAATCATCCTAGCCAACATCAGCTCTGCAAATGTATGACTTTTCCCACAAGCTCTGCCCCCATATGCAGCCTTAAACCGTGCAGGCTCAAAGAAATCCAAGGCCCATTCTGGCGTTTTTGGTAGCAATTCTTGAGGCGTTTTTGGCAAAGCATCAGTTACATTAATCTGCTGAACCTCACGCTGCTGCTCTACATGCCTAGCCAATGCCTGCATGATCGGAGTATTCGCAACTGCCCGCGACATAATACTCTTACTTTTTCGGGGCATTAATCCCCTCCAACTGCTCCTGCAACTCAGGAATGCCTAACGCTTTATCCCACCAATCACTACTAATTTTCGTATATTTATCCACCACAATAGACAGTGATTGCGCTTCGCTAGCTGTCTTTATCTCTCGCTTTGGTGCCAATTTTTGCCCATTTTCATCTAATAAAAACCGGCCCTTCTCATCCCTTGGATGGTCGTAATCAGAAATAAATCGCCTCAGAACATTGGTGCCAGTAATAATCAAATTAAAGCCTGACTTACCACCATCTTCGTGAGCCTTGCGATATTCCTCAAGCTTTTTATTAAATAATTCTGTATCAGCCTGCTGTTGCGCCGCTATCTCTTCATCAATATTGAATTTATCAAACGCCTTAAAGCGATCATCCCATGCCCAATCCCTAATCCAAGTTTTCCAGCTACCCGGCAAGCATGACGCATTAGGCTTATCCCTAAAGTCGCGATAAACTTCTAGTATCTTTCGACGCTCACCACGCTCTAAGGCTGCCCTAAACGCCTCATATGCATTTGCCGGTTCCCCCGGTTGTCTATGCCACAATTGGCCCATCTACAGCCCATCCTTAGCCCAACTGAAGCCCAGAACCCTTGATATTAGGCCCATCCAAGGCCCATCTTAACAACTTTGCTATGGAAAATCTAGAAAATCGCCTTACAATTCTGGACCTTGATCAAATCTTACCTCAGGAAAATAACGCCAACCAACACACCGACCGGGGTATGACCATGCTTGACAACTCTATCTCGCGGGATGGTTGGTCGGGTGCTGGTGAAATGGCTGCTAACAATCAGATTTATCACGGTTCTGCTAGGCGAGAAACACTGCCAGACTCAGGTAAGGCACTGGTTTTAGATCATGATGGCAGTATGCCGATTTATCTTAGGCGCACTGATATTCCTACTGCTGACGATGCCAAAGCAGTGAGGCTCGGAGTCGCACACAACCGAATTGCTGAAGTGAATCTTAGCTGGGAACCTACAGTATTGCTTGAAGCTAATAACACGGGACTGCTTGATATTGATGATTTTTGGTTGCCTACTGAGCAAGCCGTTTTATTAGACACAGGTGAAGAACCCACCGACAGCGATCGCGAACCTCAACAAAACCCTGAACCTCAACAAAACCCTGAACCTCAGCAAATGCCCCCATTAGGCGATAGCGATAAAGTGCCGTTAGCGATCGTATTGACTCAGGATGAAGCGTTTGAATGGAATCAAGACAAAGAGCGGTTGGGATACGCTACGGATAGCAAAGCATTTAAGGAGATGTGGCGGCAGTGGAAAGACAATCACTAACCACATACTATGGAGGTTTTTTACTAAACGCCCCATGCCCGCTAGAGCTAAGTCTAAATGTGTGCAGTCACCATTGCCCATTCTGCTTTGCCAACCTAAACAAACCCGATCGCGTCGCTAACACTAGCCAGATATTCGGTCTACTCAAAAATGCTTTTTCCCCTGGCAAACTAACCCTAGAAAAACATTTACTGAGGTCTGGATACCCGATCCAATTTAGTAATCACATAGACCCGTTTGCAGGCAATAACTATGAGCTAAGCCTACGAACCTTAGAGACATTATCAGAATTAGATGTCCCCTGTTCCCTTCAAACTAAAGGGGGCCATGGCCTGCTCAAAAAGCCAAGCAAATATCACTGCTCAGCGCTAGACCTGATTAAGCCCACGGTCTTTTATGTGAGCTTAGAGACGCTAGACGATGACATCGGCAAGAAAGTATCTGCCCCTGGTGCGCCTAGGCCATCGTTACGGCTAGAGATGATTAAAACACTAATCGCCCACGGCCATCGTGTTTGTGTTGGCGTTAATCCAGTCGTGCCTCAATGGTTGCCTGATCCTGAATTGATGGTCACAACATTGCATCGCATCGGTGTTGAGGGCATGTGGATTCAGCCCTTACACTTAAGCCACAAGCAAATTGCAAAAATGTCTGTAGCTGACAAAAAGCGGTTGGGCGAAGAGATCCTTGATATGGCGCTGCCAAGGAATCATAAAAATTATCCTGCGATCGCTGAGACGTTATCAGCACTTAGAGCCAAAGCCGACGAGATTGGATTGGCTGTTTACGATAATCAGCAGCCGCAACGAACAGAGTACTTTAAGCCTTATATAGAAACTTATCCCACTCGATATCCAATGATGCAGGAGTTCGTTAATTGGTGCCATGATTTCCATGAACCTGGTGATCTTATTTATTTTGAGGCTTGGTTAGACCTGATGCTGCCTAGCCTTCCTGAGGGTGTATGGCCGATTGGGCAACATATTGGTGCCGTGGCTGGCCCTGGATTTTGGTCTAAGACTCGCGACTTGGGAATCACTAATCAAATGACGTATCAAGAATTGTTAGGCTTAATATGGGATTGGTTAGATTCTGTCCTGTGCCCTGCTAATGTTGGCTGTTTCCAGTGGGCTGGCGATTATGAACGGCAGTCTGACGGGACTGTAGGCTGGTCTCGTTGGACGGATAAAGAAGGGCATCCTATATTAGTGTTTAATCCTGAGGCAAACGGATTATGGAGCCAGCAATATTTATAATTCAAATTGGCAATGGCGGTTCTGCCGTAAAGGCCGGAAATCATAGCAGTCAGAAAGTTACTGGTAGTGGCTCCGGTAGTGGTGGCATTTCTGACTCAACTTTCTTAGCTGCTGAATCCGAAAAAAAACTAGAACCAATTGCCGCCAATGCAGAAATAACCCTAACCTCTGCTCTCCCCAACGATGCAGCCGCAACAGCCATGAGTGAGATAGTCTCAGCTCAAAACTTGCGTGTATTTGACAACGACGGCACCATGGCCCGCATGGATTGGAACTCTAGCTATGCCAAGCCAACGCGATCGCAAATGGTCGATACATCCGGCGGTGGATTTTTGGCTACTCTGACCTTCGCTAACAACCTTAAAAATGATATTGCCCGTGGTCGTGGAGAAAGTATCGGATCTCTATCTGTAGCAACTGCTAAGCAAGCTTATGAGGTCGATAAGTACAAGTTAAATAAAATGTGGTCAGGAGCTAGCAATGCTGACCGCGCAGCAGCGCTCAAGGCTAGTTCCAGCACACCTAAGCAGTTAAGAGAGCTAGGTCTCAATATCCGATGAATTTAATATTTGTAAGTCAAGCTGGCAATGGCGCAGTTTACAAAGAGAAAAAAGCTGCTCAAGCTGCAGCTAGAGATAAAGTTGCTGGTGGTAGTGCAACCTCATTAGATTCTGTCAATTGGGCATCCCCTGACATTGGGGGGAATGCCTCAGAATTAGAAACCGTAAATGTAAATAAAGTGTGGCAAGATTTTCAACGCAACGGCTTGACCGACACATCAAAGGCTCGCGTTGAAACACAAAAACGCCTGATCCGCGAATCGCAAGAATCAGGAAAAGCATTTAGATCTCCAGATTTATCGTTTGTCTCTCAGTCTGTAGCTAAGTCAACAGGACTGAACCCTGGCTTTGATGTAATCGACGGCAGACATCGCCTAACCGCTTTCCGTGAACTCGGCTTTACTAAGATAAAGGCGCGAGTAGAAAGATGAAAAAAGGGGCCGAAGCCCCTAGCGTTAGTTTATTGGAATGGGTCGTGAGCGACAGCCGCTGGTCTCATTATCTGTTCTACTTGGTTAGAGCTTAGCTTATAGTTCTCTAATTGCCAGTCGGCCAGGGCAGCTTGATATGTGTTGGTATCGTTGTCAGAGTCGCAAACCGTAGCCTGCAATTCCACTCTGATTCGCTCAGGATTGAAAGTCAGTTGCTCCAGCATCGCCCAAAGATATTCGCGCTGGTCTGCGTCCAGGCTTGCGTTGCTGATGTGCTGAGCCATTAGATGAATGCTTTCCTTTGTAGGTTGTGCGCCGGACTGAATTGCGTTGCTCAAGATGTTTAAGAGATTATCGAAGTTCATTTTTGCTTGCCTCAATCGGTGTTACTAACAGTATTGCTTTTTTTTATTTCATCTGTCAAGTCTTTTCTTGACAAATTAAATCAAATTGCTGTTCAGTCAATTTCTTGTAGTCCTTCCGGACGGTGATGCAATAATCAATCACTTCAGCGTAGAACAACCAGGTCTCCTGACTCTCACCGTCAAAAGTGCCGTCTGGTTCTTCACCATCCAGGCTTACCCAGCAATCGCGAGCATTGCCCTTGAACTCTGCCGACTCCTTACGGAGATTACCAAGAGTCCAGCACTGAGGGTCCATATACTCAACGACCCAATCAAGCGAAGCTTGGTAGTTGGTCAGTGCCGCCAGTTGTTCGTTAGTGATTGGTTGCTTTGCCATGGGTCTTTCCTGTTCTGTTACTAACAGTATTGCTTTTTTTATTTCATCTGTCAAGTCTTTTCTTGACATTTTCTGAGGCAGCTTGATTATGGCTTAGAGTGCGATCTCACTCACTAGCCAAGGCATAACATCGCGAAAGCTACCGGCAAACCCAAGGCTAAACTCACGAACTGGCACACTCTCCCCCTTCCCCCTTCACAAACAGAACGAGGGCTAAAAACGAACGTCCGTAATTGACTACCCCTAATTCGAGTAATCAAGTTCAGTTTATTCACAAAAAAAATCAAGAAATACATTGTAAATGCACAAACTAGAATCGCTGTATCCCTTGATATATAAGGGATAGGCCGAAAAAGGGCTTTTTTGGGCTCTGAAAACTATTTTTTACTTTGAAAATCTGGCCTAAAAATCTTTATATGCACTGTGCCACTTTTTTTATAATCATCCCTTTTTACTCTCCATTTTTTTCTAAAACAGAAAGTTTGAAATTGAAAAATATAGAATATTAAGACATAGAAAACGCTGCAATGTATATATAGCAAGGGATACAGCCGATAAAAAGCGCTTGAAATAACTATGAAATAACTGCTGAAAAGCAGGGGATTAGTAGGGGAAACCCAGTGATTTTTTGAATGACTTTTATTCACCACTAACGAGTTTTCAGTACTTTCAGCGCTTTGCCTATTTTGTATCAGATTATACCGTTTGAAAAAAATAGTGTGCCAGCCCTATGTCCGTAAGTTGGATTCTGTAACACCCATGATACAAACGATATGTACATCAATGTACATGCCTGAGTCTAGGACTTATCAAAATAAGAATCCTTTATTGGCGGTACTTTTAGCGTTTTGCCCCCTTCATTCTGTAACAACCATGATACAGTTTGCTAAAATTTGACAGATAGGCGCTTATATGCATTGAAATAACTGGCACACACCGCCCTTGCTCGTCGTTCTAGAAAGGGGGAAGGGGGAATCGGCCAAAAAAATGGCCACTAAAAAACCGCCAAGTTTTTAGACTTGACGGTTTGGGATTGATTCAGTTGGTTTTTAGGGAGACAGATAGGCCGAGAGCAAGTTATTTATGAGCTGACTAAGGCTTAATCCCAGCTCAGTAGCCTTATTGCTTGCCCTAGCCTTGATTCCAGGGTCTAACATGACGTTGGTCCGGACTCTGCGTTTGTCCCCTAGTGGCTTAGCGCCTGCGTTGCGTGGATTGCTTTTCATGCTTTACATACCTCCCTCAATTGCGTCCCAGTCATCAACCATCACCCATTGGCCTGTTGATGTCTGCATCATGCCAGCATGATCATTCTCAGTTGGCGCAAATTGACTGCAGAACGCCTCGAGTAACGCTAGCGACACTTTTACAGTTTTCTTTGTGCCACCGTACCAACCTTCGCTGGTTTCGATAACGTTACCACCAGCGTCTAATGCAAGCTGGCTGTGTCCTGTGTTGGAAAAGCGAGCAATAGCATGGCGAATATTCTCTGTGGTAAGAACCACTTGGCAATAATCGCCAGATTGGAATTCAATCCCATCCCTAGAGTATTCAACCCCTGTCGAGGTTTCTCTTATGTAAAAGCTTTTTTCAGTGTTCATGACCTTAGCCGCTCAACTACTTTTTTAATTTAGCACACACCTAATTAATTGTGTGTGTATATATGTATGGATAAAAAGACAAACCGCCAAGCTTTTAGGCCCGACGGTTTTTGAGGTTTTTCATGATGAAAAGATTCCCTGGTTTGACTTATACGGTCGACGGCGCTTACCTAGCTGGCTTTCGTGTTTTTTTGCCTTGCGATCGCGATACTAGCAGGGCATCTTTGGTTTATCCTCATTACTCATAACTCCATCCATGCTTTGGCGTTGAGCGATCGCGGCATTCCCATAGGGTAAACTCATGCCCTGCGTATCGCGTACCCAGTTGGTTGGCACTGAAATTAAGATGCCAGCAACTAGGAATGCCGTGCTCGCTTACTGGATTGTTGAAAGTGCTATCGCCTGAAAATTTTACTCGTCTGTCAGAGTAGTTGGCTGGGTCGTCTAGGCTTGCCATTCGCAAGGTGATTATTTGCCCTTGGCGCAAGATACTAAGGTGTAGTTGTTTCATTGTTCATTTGTTCCATAACTATATGTGGTTGCCCAGCGGTCGCGATCGCTCTTTCAGGAATCTCAGGGTCGACCACAATGGGTATGCTCTCAAAGGATTGCAGCTCGATATCTTCGATAGTGCAATTAACCGAGCCAGCCACCTCCAATCTGAGGGCTGAATAAGTTCGATAGCCTAAGATTAGTTGCTTAGGATATTCATGCTGGGTAGATGCGTATGCTTGAATTGCCCTTGTGATTTCGGGTGGGATCGCCATCAGTAGTTACAGCTTAAAAACTTTTCTTTCCCTGTAGTTGTCGTGTAGACCAGCTTAAAGAAACTGCCTGTGTTAACAAACTCATCAATAACGCTACCAGGGATTTGCTCCACTTCTTTCCTTTGATCTTCAGTTAAATCAATGCCACCGATGGAGATGACTGAACCGCCATTAACGTACAAAATGAGTGTTTGCTCGACAATAACCGCATCTATGATCATGACTCCTGTGCTTTTATCTTCCATGACTGAATCCATTGATGTAAATTTCTTCAATTAACGGGAACGCCAGTAGACCGTCCCTAACAACAGCTTGCATGGCAACATTTAGCCATGCCTCTTGATCGATTGACTCATGCTTTTGCTCGTCCACCAGCGCTGTAAGCAGCCCAGTGAACTGATAAGCAAGAGCCTCAGGCATTTCAATCTGAAATTCTGCGGCCAGAGCCTTCACGTTCTCACCAGCCTCACTAGATGGGAACTTGAAAGAATAAGTTATTTCATCCATGGTCCAAAAGCTCCTGAGTTTCCTTTTCTAAGCGAGCTACAAAATCTTCTGGGCTTAAACACGCTCCTCCTTCCCCGTATCGATTGCCCGAAATCATGTCCTCAAAGGAAGCATCCAGCATTGAAGATGTGCCTTTGAGATCGGCACGGTTGAGTCTATCCTGTAGACTCCATATGGCGTCTTTGCCGTACTCTTCAAGATAGAATTCTTTGAATTCTTCCAGGCTCATGAGTATAGTTGCAGGTGCGTCCGTAACTTCTGAATACTCAAAATATTTATCTTCTATTTTGCCAATATGTCGAGACATTTTCTCTCCTTAATGTTCTTCTTTCTTTTCTTGACTAGCTGCGATCTCCCATTTCAGTCATTTATTCCCGTCAGCATCTTTAACACCCAGCGACTGATCAATCCCATGCATATGAGTTTTTAGAAAATCAAGCAAAGCATCCATAGCAGTGGGACAGCAATCAGACTCCTGTTCGAAACAGTGATACGTCCATGACCATCCAACCTCATGGCTAGGTTGTCGGATGTCTAAATCGGGAATAGCTTGAGAAATTCGTTTTACTAGCCACTCGTTTTGATTAGCTAGTAATTTTTCTCTGTAAATCTCTTTTAACATTGTCAGCTCTTCTTCTTGAGTAGTCACTTAAACCACCTCCAAATATTCTTTTTCTTGACTAGCTGCGTCCAGGGCAACTAGTCAACGTCGCTAGAGCCCTTTTCTGTCAAGCTTTTTATTGGCAATATGATTACCCCTGGACTATTATTGGACTCTTTTTCGAGCATTTTTACATACTCCAATATAGAGCCAAGTTGAGCGTTAGGGAGTTTCTTCTCCCTCTCGTCAATTCCTTGTCTGTTCTTTAGCCCCAGTGCTCTAGCGGCTTGCGCCTTAACAGGGACTTCTGCCTCCCTCCACTCAATCAAAAGGTCTGGCAGCGCTTCGATAAACTCGCTTAATTTCATGTCAAGTCTAGTATTTACATCTGGACTATAGCAAAGCAAAATTAATTTTGCAAATAGTCAATAAATTACTTGACACCTGAAAACAAAAAAGGCATACTTGTTAGTAACAAAGCGAAACGGAGTTACTTAAGATGGACATTAAGTTCTTAGGGCATGAGTCAAAAACAGGCAAAAATCAAGTTTTGATCAACGATTTCAGGTTTGAATTTAAGCTAACTCCCAAAGGGGCTGCATCCTTCAAGGATCTAGATGGAATGTTCCCTGAGAAGAAAGGAAAAGTTGTAGCCAGAACATACAGATCTTTTAGAACCTTGCTAGGCATTCAGCCTGGTTCCCCTTTGGCGAATAGCTTAGTTACGTGTACATCGTGCGCAAGAATTCACTACCCTTGGATGTTTAGCAATTAAGCGACACCATCTAAACCCCGCTAACCACAACACCCCGGTTAGCGGGGTTCTTTTTTGTCAATAAATTACTTGACATTTGAAAATGGATCTCTTAGTATTAAGACATGTCGGGCAACCGATTTGTTTTTCCTTTCGGAGGTTTTGAGTTTATGGCTGTTGTTACTCGTCGTTCCGCTGAAATTCTTGCTCAGGCTACATTTGGCGACTTTTCCCGCTATTGCTTGGCTGTTGTACTAACTAGATTCGATAAAATCGAATTTCAAGTTAGTGATGCAGAACGTCCTGACGACGACGGAATGCCTAGCGTTATTCGACAGACTGAAACTATCCAGTCCGCTTTAGAGGGGATGGAAGATGTCGAATGCTTTTCTCAGAGACCATGCACTGGGGATTTTATTGTAACTCTGGGGAAAACTCCAGCAGTCTATCTTGAGGAAGGCCGTGCTCGATGCATTCGCACAGGCGAGGAATTCTTGGTTGGTAGCTTTCATGTCATCAAAGGGTTTTGATGGCCTTACTCATTAGTAACCCCGCTAACCACACCCCGGTTAGCGGGGTTCTTTTTTGTCAATAAATTACTTGACACCTGAAAAGCTATCGTTTAGCATTTGAAGTGTAATTGAGGTCGAGCAATGGCAAAAGTATTTAAGGTCAAAACACAAATTCCGCCTAGGAAACTTGGTCTAGTGGGCGATAGATCGTGGGAAGAATCCGAAAATCTTTTCTATGCGCAAGAGCTTATCCAAGCTAAAGACCAAAAAGAAGCCATGGCGATCGCGGCTAAGTATGGAGCAATAGTTTCAGTGGAGGAAACAACCATCAAGCCGAAGTCAAAAAGGCAGCAAGCCATAGAAAGCCTACTGTCTGTCAAGTCGGCACAAGAAAAAACATGGCACGAATTCGTATGCGAGTATGTATTCCTTATGACTGGGCTTAAGAAAAATAGAGATCTTGTAAGCGGCTACCAGCTGAAGAAAAATAAGAAAGGATATTCAATTCGTTGGGACGGAAGAGACATCATGCTAAATGATATGGCTGCTGACGTTGCTTATTCTTTCTGTTTGCGCCATGGATTATCTTACTTTGTCAGGGAAGCCGAAGATTACAGGATGGATTTATTAGCCTGATTTTGCCTGATTTTTTGTCAAGAAAATACTTGACACTTAAAAAGAGATTCGCTATATTAGAAATGTGAGAGACGGGATGCAACCCCGCAGTCAAAGCCACTGGCGAGGGGAGATACGCATTTTAACTCTTGGGGTTAGTCAAGATAAACGACGGGTTTTTACCCTGATATAGCGGAAGTAACCGCCTACTCATCGCGGTACCACACCAAACGACGGTGTCGGTCGTAAAGTTCGGAAGGAGCCGAAGGTGGGAGGACAAACAAAATGACTAACTAAAAGAACAGCAAGCCCGACTCATACCCGTTGAGCGCTTCGGTGCAATAGGCGACACATGTTAGGGCAAACTGGGAACCCATTAGCGGGCACACCGAGCTATATAATCGCGTGTCATCCTGGCGAGCTGAGATGCAATCAGTAAGGGCTTTAGCGGTGTTGAGCCTTATCAATGCCGCCTAGAATCTTTGAGGAAAACCAATGAATAATCTTTATATCATTGGCTACCTTTTGCTTCTCTTCACAGCAAATGTAGCCTTAATGTGAGCCTTCAAATCGCCCCAGGCATGGCGTTAAACTGCCTGTGATGTTTTATTAACGGAGAAAAGACCATGGGCCAGTATTTTAGACCTGTTCACGTGCCGACAAATACGGCAGTTACAAACTTTCCATTTGCGTGCAATGGAGGCCTCACTTGGATTCCAAAGGTATTTTATTTCACAGATGAAGAGTTACTTGAAGAAACCGAGATTGTGGCTAAAGCTTATGGATGGGATGTCAATGACATTGTTTGGGTTGGCGATTATGGGCAAGTTGTGTCCTTGAAAAACGGTGTTCGTGATAATGGCGATGGAGAGAATCACGACAATCCATTAAAAACCTTGACTTGGGGAGATTAATTTGCTGCCCCAGGCATGGCGTTAAACTGCCTGTGATGTTGATAACGGAGAATGAAATGAATAGAAACGATGTGACCAGGGAGGAGTATCTGGCCCTCGCTGGTCAGGTTGCCAACGGATTGCATGCATGCACTGGGTTTCTCAATGAGCCTGAGGACATAGCCGAATCCGTTCTAGAACGGACTGATGCGTTGGTTCAAAAGCTCAATGAGCGGTTTGCTCAAGAAGATTTTGAACCAAGTAGTGGCTATTATCGGCTTTAGGCTTTGATAGACTCCCCTGATTTCAGACGATTTCAACTGTAAAAATAACCGTCAAATAACCGTCAAATAAGAATGAAAAAACTAATCACAGCGATCGCTTTCACCCTGTCCATGGCCACCACGGCCAACGCGTTACCTGTCTGCTACAGCATGACTGAAGACGGAGACATTACTGACCTGTCCCATATGTGTCCAGCATCTGAGCAGCCAGTAACGATCGCGGCCAGACGATCACCTGAACTACCCGCAGTGGAAGTTGCCACAGAATCGCCTAAAGCCACCTTCCAAGTCCGTCGCATTAACAGAACCAATTGGACAGCTACTGGGACGGTTAATTTTTCAAGGGCTGCTGAACCAGGCGATCGCGTAGTTCCGTATTTACAGTATGAAGATGGGCGGGAAGCATCATTGCCCGCAGTAACATATGAGCGTGGGAACCGCAGAACGGAGATTACGTTTAATGTGGTTCCTGGCACTAGCACTAGTGAGGTAGACGGCGGTGTACGTTAAACAAAAGTTAATCACAGTAGTTGGATGCACTCCTGGTGAGGCCGATGATTTCATTCAAGAATTTGGTTTAAGCAAAACTGAGATTGCTTTAGATTTAATGCTTTGCGGAATGTCTATAGACGATGCTAAAGCAGCGGTAAACATAGATATTGACAATCACTTGTCTAACTCATTTATCAGGGCAATTATTTTGCAAAGTTACAATCAAAAACAAGACCAAAAACTGGAATCTCTTAAAGATGCTTTGGCGAAACTAGAAGGTATTTAGTCGGATGAAGACAGCATATTCTCAGTTAATGTTTAAGGAAATAAAGGAAATGAATAAGAATGCTTTAATCGCGATCGCTTGCACAGTCGGTGTCATTGGCTTAACTGTGGGTACCTTAGTCACACAAAAAGTCCAGGCAGACGCTAGACGAGAAAAAATCCATCAGGCTTGGTTAGAACGCCAAGCAAATCCTGAACAGTATCAAGCAGAGATAGCGGCTAAGGTTGAAGCTACTAAACAGGAACAGGACAAAAAAGGTTTTGACGCTGCTGAGATTCAATCCTTTAGGGAAACAGTTGCAGCTGTCGATCCGAATGGTCTTGTTATCAAGGATATCCGGGTTGATACAGTGCGCCCAGTGGTTTCGATTACCGGCACTGCTGCATTGTTTGCCCAAAGCGACTTGCAGTTAAAAGAAATCGCTATGAATCTTCAGAGTATTTCTGATAAAACTTGCGGTTGCACATCGCTGGTAGTTTTCAAAACGCAAGCTGGTCAAACTGTGGCTAAGTCTGGCATGTTTGGAGGTGTTGATATTGTCGCCAAGAATCGATAATGGCAATCACTAATTTCGGCTTGTACCCGACTTCTATAGTTTTCCAGCTACCCACTGGCATAACTGATGACTTTGAGGGTGGCTCCGCTGATGGCCTAACTGCTGTCACGGTGCCATGCCGGGTTAAAGTAGCGACTCAAAATAGAGCAAGCCAGTTCAACACTAGTGCGTTCGAAGGACCCAATAATAATAGTGTGATGCTACTTGGTTGGTGTGGCACTGAAGCAGCACCAACTGAGTATTTATTCCCTAATAATCTTAGGGGATGGCCTGAACCACCGACTGGGACGATGGAATTAAACGGCATTAGCGGCAAAGTTGAAGTGCTTATTCAACCGTTCGCGATCGCTGATGCAGCCCCTGGCATTGGCGAACGGTTTATTGCACGATGGACGGCTAATTGAGCATACAAATTTCTTGGCCTAATTCAATCATTGAATCCCTGCTCCCAAACTTGTTCAGAGATTTTATACGGCTCGCCTTGATGCCTAGCCCATACGAGGACTAGGCCTTTTTGCATGGAAACTCGTTGCACTTCACTAGGCTGTAATTCCCGACTTAATCGCTCATTGGCACTGACTAACTTGGCAGCTTTTCTAAACAACGCTAAACGACTGCTGCCTAATAAATGAAGATGCAAGATATTGACCATAAGATCCATGGTCCCGGTCTGAGTATTGACCCCAAAGTAATCTTTTAACTCTGAAAACCGCTTCAAGGTTTTTCTAGACAAATGACCGGCTCTTATTTCGCCAGTTTTTTCAGGCAAGTTGCCAGCCATGAAAAAAATTCCAAGATACTTGGAAATTTTAACATATTGTCAAAAATGACTGTAGGCTGCAATTATGGCAGTCCTAAATTTTGACAGAACAGCGTTTAATCGTGGCCTTGATAGGGGGCTACGAGGTTTTGCTGTAGATATGGATAGGTTGCTAACTGAATCAATTGAGCAACCGTTGTATCCATGGCCAGGGTTCACTAAACGGAAGTCTGGTGAAGAAGTTTTTAGTCCTAGAAATATTGTGGACTTGGGAGAATTTAGGGACTCGCAGCAATATAGTTTCCCTTCCCAATTGACTATTTTATTTGAATGGACTGCTCAACATTCAGTATTTGTATTTAACGGGTTCACGACTCGTAGCGGCTCAACGTATCCCGCTCGTAATCCAGTATTACAGACAGTAGAACAATATGACTTGGCTGCTGTCCTGGCTCAGCAATTACGGGAGGTGTTCTGATGCCTGTAATTAGCATTGCCCAGATTAGAGACCAAGTTCAGACCCTAATGACTCCCTACCTGGGAACTCGTACGTATGTTACAGCTACGGGTACTCAGACATTGCCGTCGTTGGTGTTGGACTATGGCAAAACTCAAGATGTTGGTGGCATTCAATGGCAGAGACAGCCTAAGAGTCTAGAAGGCTTGGAGGTTGTTATTACGCCTCAGCAGCAAGCAACGCTTACACAGTTTTATTCTCAACAGCTTGGCCTGGAATATACGACCACCATCACGCTGAAACAGTGGGACGAAGCGGGCACTGTAGCGGCTGCTGCTGCTGCGTTGATTAGTGGTATGGGTTATCTGTTTCAAGCTGGAGTGTCGGTTAAGACGCCAAGGGATTCAAGGCTCGACACGATTGAGTCTGAAAGTTTTCGAATTGTTCATCAAATCAGGAGTTAATCACTATGCCAGGTGCTGGTAACAATCCGCTATTAATGCCCGATTCGCGGGAAACGAAAATCTTTGCAGCCTTAGTAACAAATAATACGAGCGTGCCCAGTCGGATTGCGCCGATCACTTTAACACTGGGTGCTGCTTTTACGGCTACAACTACGGGAACCGCATCAACGATGACTGCGAGCGCTGCTCCTACAGTGCCGATTATCGCGGGAACAGTGTTGCGGTTTGTCGATGCAGCTGGATCTTATATGGCCATTGTCACAACTGACAGCAACGATGGCAGCAATATTGAGCTGACGGCTAATGAAGATATCCCCAACGGCGCAGTTGCCAATTGGCCCGGTGAGGTTGATTTGATTACGTCTCATAACCTGGGGGTCCAGACCACGCTGAATAATGTTTCGACATATCAGCACATTGGCTCTGGCGAATCTTCCCGTCAGGATACGACTAGAACTTTCACGATCGCGGCTAACTTATCTGAGTATTCCAGCGGCCAACGGATTTTACGCTATGCCGTGAATGCTGAGAACGATGTTTACCTTGAAGTTCAAGACCCGAACCCTGATGCCGTGACGTTTAGTACTCCACCGTTATCGTTTGGCGTTGCTCGAATGTCGGATGGTTCTAAGGATGGCCAGAACGGCAACAAGTTGGCACTGTCTCTTAATGGCACGTTCTCCGGTGCTGTGACTGAACTTGAGGCTGCTGCTTAGTGAAGATTGAAGCCTTGCAAAACCAGCATATTTTTATGCTTGGCTGCACAGTTGAAGGGTCAAGGCTAAGGGCATTACTTAGCTTTACTAAGCCTAAAATGTGTGCTGGTTTTGCAGGGCAAGAGGCGTTACTGGTTGAACCGTATCGGCAGAACAATACTGAAATTGTTGTTGTGATGCCGAGTGACTTAGAAGCAATTTATACATACTTAGACTTGGAGGTTGTTCGTTGTGACTCAGACCTTATGGGAAATTAAATCAGTCGATCGCGTGGTTCGGGTGCCTGGGATGGCCCCGGTTACTGTTCCGGTTTATCCGTCCTTATTAGTGCCAGAAGAAGAATATTTCCAGAGTCTTAGGGATAACGAAGAGATTAGCGATAAGCGATTGATGGACCTGTTAGTTGCGTTTTGCCTTAAACATCGTGGCGTACTTGGCGATGATGTCCCTACTGAAAAGATTATTGCAAATACTCCTAGACCATTGGCTGAAGCTTTGTTTAGCTTATTTATCTATGGCTTACCAGGGAAGCGAGTAAATCCAACTGAGTATATTTACGATCCTGAAACTGAGTTGGGAAACGACGAAACTCAGAGCCAATCGACTGGGGGAAACTCTGCTGGCAACTCCAGCGCTGGTATCCAGGCTGCGAATATTTCAGACCTACCCAGTTTAGAAACTGTCCGTCAAAACTCGCCTTGGATGCCGCCAGAGTCTGGCGCGATGACCGCATAGCTGAGCTAGCCGAGGAAGCCACGGCGACTAGTGAGGTTGCGGCATTAATCGCACGGGCGAATTTTAAGAACGCTGAAGACGCCAGCGCGACTGATTTTAATCGTTGGGGATTAACCCAACGCAGGAATGAGCTTGCTAAGACTATCCCCCCTGAAGCCGCAAAAATCTATGTGAAGTTGCTGAAGAAAAGCCGAGTGCCAGATTGGGTCAGGGCGATTATGTCTGAACGCGATATGACGTTATTAGCAGGAAAGGTTGAATAGTGGTTCAAGCTGGTTCGGTTGAATTCGCAGTTGAATTTTCGGAGTCGAGTATTACGGCTGCGATCGCTGACTTGCGGACACGATTCAACCGGGTTGATGACCTTGCTATTGATGTCAGGCTGAATGATGAGACTGTTATTCGTGGCATTAGCGACATTAGACAGCAGCTTAGTAATGCTGATAATGTTCGGCTGGATGTCAACCTTGACGATTCAATTACGAGAGAGATAACCCAGCTTAGACAACAGCTAGAAGCTATCAACAGAACTCAGGCAAGTGTTGACTTTGGGCGCAGTGCTGCTCAAGCTGACGCGATCGCTCAGTCACTGACTCAGTTAAGAGCCCAATCAAATATTCCAGTAACTGTCAATACGAATGCTGCCCAGCGTAATGTTCAGGAGTTAAGGCGTGGGTTTGCAACGGTTCAACAGGCTGTTGATGGATTGAGTCGTGAGAGGATCAACCTAGAAGTTAATGCTCGAAATATTCAAAATCAGATTGCGGCGGTTGATGCCAGAATTCAACAACTGCGTGACAAAGAGATTCAGATTCGAGCAAATTCTAGAGCAGCTGAAGCAACAATTCGGAATTTAGACGCTCAAGTTACTGAACTTCAGCGCAATCGTTCTGATATCCAGCTAAAGATTGATGCTCGCACTGAAGAAATAAATACTATCGAGCAAACGATAGAACGGCTTAGAAATACTCGAATAAATTTAGAGCTAAACCCATCCACCAGTAACCAAGCACTTAATTTGTTGGATCAGCGAATCCAGCAATTAAGCAACGAGCGAATTAAGCTAGAAACCGATAGCACGTTACAGAATCAAATTCTGCAGATAGAAGATAGGATCGGCAGAATTCAATCACGACGACTTCGGTTAGAGGCTGATACACGCCAAGCTGAACCACGCATTAGGCAGATTCAGACTCAGCTCGGTACGCTTGACGATAAGCGAGTTCGATTAAATGTCGATGCCGACAACGCAACTGAACAGATCCGCACTCTTGATAGACGGTTAGAGGCATTAGGGGGCGGGAACGCTAGGCAGGCATTACGGCAAATTAACAGGGAATTAAGACAATTAAGTTCTCCCACAATATCGCCCAATCTAGATCTTAGTGGCATCCGGAATAGTAGCGGAATTGTTCAAGGAATTTTCCAGGGGATTGGCCAAAGAGTTTTTGATACTCTAGCTAACGCTATTGGAGGGGGCATCAGAGCAGGGCTTTCAACTGTTCAAAATGCAGTTGGCTTTGAGCAGGCATTAGTTACGTTTAGCGCTCGTGCGGGTGGAGCTGAGGAAGCGATCGCGGCAGTTACTGAAGAGTCTAGACGATTAGGAATTGAAACCAGTAAAACGCCTGAAGAAGTGGCGCGCATCGCTACTCGAATGGTCGAATTAGGCGGTGAGGTGACTGAGGTTGGTGATAATGTTGCAGGCGTTGTAGCTGCACTAGAAGGAACTGGTTTTACTAATATTGATGCGACCGCCAAAGCTATTCAGGCAGGAACAAATATTTTTAACGAGTCTGCCGATGCTTTGGCCGATAAAATCACGCTACTTGCCAATACAACAGCAGTTACATCGGCTGAAGGCATTTTGCAGGCATTTGGTAAAGCGGGCGGTTCGTTTGTCGATGCTGATGTTAGCGCATCGACATTACTGGCAACATTTGCTAAATTCTCCGAGACAGCCACTCCTGAAGTGGCCGCGACTGCAACCAGGAATGCCCTGGATGGTTTAAGAGGTAGGACTGATGTAGCAAGAGAAGCATTAGACAGGCTAAACGTTTCATTCTTTGATAATCAAGGCCCGACCGCGTTTACGGACACATTAGTAGATCTTAGAGATGCACTTGAGCCGCTAAGTGAAGAAGATCGATTTACAGCTTTACAAGATATTTTTGGCGGCAGAAGTGCTTCACAGATAGGATTGTTATTGCAAGGTTTAGACGATGTAATCGCAAAAACTGATGAACTTGAACAGGGTTTCGGCGCATCCGGTGAAGCTGCAGACAATCTAAATCAGGGTGTTGCTGCGGCGGTTAATCGACTGCAAGGAACCCTGACCACTGCCGGAACCGATCTTGGTTTGGCACTGACACCAGGTATAGAGGCGGGCGTTAGAACATTAACCGCGTCAATTAATGCTGCCATTGAAGACGGTGATGCTTTTGGGGACACAGCGGCCTCGGTTGAAGCATTATTGGCGGCTGTTGACGGGTCTGAAGTTGTCGACGTTTTATCAGCTAGCCTTCGTAGCTTATTTGATTCGGTTGATGCGGGGGCAGCCAGCCTGATTGATTCGCTATCTAATATATTGAGTGATCCTGAAAATCTCGACAGATTTGGCCAATCAATTGAAAATCTTGGGACTGTCCTGGGTGGAACCTTAAGAATTGCGGGCGTTGCTGCTGAGGCGTTTACTGTACTATCAGCAGCATATTCTGACACGATAGGCGAAGGCCCAGCTGAGGCAATTGGGCAATTTTCATTAATTCTTGAAGGGATTGTCCCGGTTGCAACTCAGGTTAGAGATTCGATATCCGGTTTAGTAAATCCGGTCACTGAATTTTTAGATCGCTTTTCCTTGGTTGGTGATTTAATAAATCAGTTTGGCACCTTAGGCCCAGCTATTGGCGCGATAGGCCTAGCCTTTACCGGGGTCACTAATACAGTTCAGTCATTGCGGGAACAGTTAGGGTTTTTAACAGCTGAGGCAGTCCAGCCAGCTGTAATTACCGATGCTGGTGCTGAGGGTGTTCAAGCGTTAGCGAATGCCGGAAGTAGATTGTCTTCTGATGCTGGCCAAAATAGCAGAGAGGAACAGTTGGCAGCAGCACAAGCATTGGCTGGCCAGTTGGGAGATATTGAAGCCAATGGCGTTGAATTATCTGAACGGAGAAAAGAACAGCTCAGGGAAGAATCGTTGCAGGCATTAGAGGATACTCAATCGGCTGCCCTGGCAAGATTAGCAGCTCAAGAAGCTGAACAGATTAATGATATTCGTCAGGCTCAATTGGCAGCTGGCCCTGAAGATCCAACAGCCGAAAGCAATGCAGATTCGGCTATTCGTGATATTCAAGCTGACTTTGCCCAGCAACGAATCCAGATTGCTCAAGATGAAATCGATCAAATTAATCAACTAAGAGCCGATGGCATTATTACAGCTGAGGAAGCTGAGCAACGGTTGGTCACTGCTAAACAGGAGTCTGCCGAATTGTCAGTGCAGGCGATTGAGCAGCAGATCGCAGCTGAACAAGCCGCTGCTGATGCTGTTAGAGAACGGATTGAAGAGGAATTATCAGCCAGAGAGCGGTTAAATGCCCTGGCATCCGAACAAACAAATTTGCAGTTTGAGGTTGATAATTCTGGTTTAGAAAATCAATTATCAATATCCCAAGCGTTAGCTAATGTTGATGCTGCGAGAATTGATTCAGCGGCTCAATTAATTAGTGCTCAATTGGCTCAAGCAGAGGCAACTGAAAACTTTGCAGCAGTTGAGGAAGCCAGAGATCGGCTATTGCTTAATCAGTTGCAATCAATTCGAGCAGGCACTCAAGCCCAACAGCAACAGATTGCTATCCAACGGCAAATAGTAACGCTTGATGGTCAGAGACAAATAACGTTAGCTCAGATTGCCCGTGATGAAGCCCAGATTGCAGTAGATAGAGCCCGTTCGAGCCAGGGAATATCGACAGAGGAGCTTAATGGGCTTCAGTCGATTGTTGAACTTAGGGCGCAAGGAATTGAATCTGCTAGGGCAAATTTAGATGTTCAACTGAGTATTTTAGACGCTCAAGAAGAAGAACAAAGCATCTTAGCTGAAACCGCTGAAGCTGAGGCAATCAGAGAGCGGAGATTGGAGGGCATTGAATCATTAATTGAACGCCAAACTGATTTACTAGACGAGCAAAAAGACTTAGAAAGTGATATTGCCGATGAGACAGAACGACGGCAGAGTGCTATTGATTCGATTGTTTCGTCATTAAGCGGCTTAGAAGATGTTGGTGCTGAGCAGGCATTAGAAGACTTGAACCAGCTTGAAGATAATTTACGTTCAGCCAGACGAGCAGGCGCAATTGATAGTGAAACTGCGTCACAGTTGCAGTCAGGAATTAATCAGGCCCAGCGGCTAGCACGTTCCGGCGACGGATTCACAGTAGAGGAAGCTTTTAATTTTTCAGATAGCCAAAATCCATTTGCTCAAAGCATTTTGGATAGTTTAGGGCTTGGTGGAGTTAATGCATTTGCTGAAGCTCAGCAAGAAATTTTATTAGCCGATACTCAGATAGAACAGCTGACAACCAAGTTAGAGGAAGTTAGAGACGCTGTTGCTGCTTTGCCAGAGACCTTGCCCACTGGCATAGAAAATCTAACCGTATCGACTCCTGACCCGATCGCTGATGCTGCTCAAATTACAGCCGATCTAACCCGGCAACAACAGATTGCGGAGGGAGTTATCTAATGGCCCTGCCTACCACTACAGAACGGGGAATCGTTCTAAATCATGCCGATTACAGCCTAGCTATCACTTTGTTTGGCCGTTACCCTGGTCAATTCCCACGGGTTGATGGTCGTTATAAAGGGATTGTTCGTAGTAAACGGGGGGCAGCAGCTAGGACGGGGGCTTTAACTAGATTTGCTATTTGGAATTTTGTTGGTTGCCTAACCCTTGACCAGCAAGAGATTTTAATCCGAATGGAAGCTGCTTATTGGGGCAACCCTGGGCCATGGATTATTTATGACTATACAAATTATTGGTCTGAAAATGGGACGACAAACACTAGAGCGATCGCGCCCAATAGCACAGTAGCAGCTGACGCTAATACAATTTGCTACTATCCCCAATGGCAAGCCGAGCCAACAAACCAACGAGGGTTTGAATACAGTGAGAAAGCTGATGGAGTTCGTGTAGCTCAGTTTCAGTTCACAGAATCGGGGGTTATCGTGGCATGACCTCTTTCACTATTGATGCTCAAGATAGGGACTGGACAGCAAGCCTCGAAATTTTAGACGCTAATCGAGCCGTGATTAGTGGCCCGCATGATATTTCTGATGCGTTGATTAGCGTCGATATTGACTTTTCCGAACTGAGATCGGGGAACAGGCTAAACGGTTGGCTGGCATGGGAAGGCAGCATTGTATTAAGCCCAGAATTGTCCACAACAGTTAGTCTTGATAATCGCGATACTGCCTCTAACCCGTCAGGTGCTGAAGTGCTGGCTATGGGAAACCGGATCACACTGAGCATGTGGACGGGGGCAAATTATGAAAGATTTTGGCCACCGTTTTATATCTTGAGGGAAGCATCCCCTAGGATAGAAATTCCTACAAGCGATTCTCAAGCTCAGATTACGATTGACTTAGGGGATCTTGGCAAATCACTAGACTTATTTACCCCAGAGAATAATTATTCAGGAATTACCCAGGGAACAACCACAACGCCCACAACGTTAATTCGTAATATCGCAACTCAGATAGGCATCCCAACATCATCAGATACGATCTCGGGCGGTTATTCAGTCAATACAGCCGTCCAGAAAAAATCTACCCGGTCAACAGTGCGTGAGATTGGGGAAATAGCGGCAGCTCAAAAGTATGTTGTTTGGCTTGATGCTGCTGAAGAATTAAGGCTCACTCCAGCTGACTTTACACTCAAAACAGCACCAGATTTTAGCCTAACTATCGGCATTGGAGGAGACGAAGTTGGCGAGAACGGATGGGAACCCGTCAATCTTGAAGAACGACCGCCGGGAGAATTAACAGTAACGGGCGGTTCAGACCTCGCTCAAGAGATTGAAAATCCTAGCGTAATCGTTCGCACTGTTCCCGGTCCAGGCTATACGTCTCTGACCAGCACTGAGACTAAAACGATAACGCCAGTTGGGGGCGCGCCTCAGACAGTAATTACGTATGAAGAACGCCAAGCTGAATTACAGATACAGCCCAGAGTTCTCACTATGGATAACTCTGGCGTTGTGCCGACGCTGCTGACAGACACCGACAATACGAGCAATGGTCTGCAAGATTCTGAAGATAGTTCGATTACCCATCGATATAACGGAATCACTAAACGACTGACTGAAACAGTTGAGTTGATTCGTAAAGCACGGGGGCTTAGCGGTGGCGATGCGTTTAGAGAGGAAGAAAATAGCTCAGCACTGACACTACTTGACAATAGTCAAACGACCACGACCTACACTTACGACAATATTTTAGGCGTAGTCAGTTCAAGAACTATCACAGAACGTCGGCCATGGTGCTTGTGGGAATGGGGCGAAGTTACACCTACCAACTATGATTTGAATCGCTTTTTAGAACGTGATTATCTAACCCAAACGACTACCTGGACTAGAGTGCTGGACGTTAGCGGAGATCCTACGATTGAGGCGTGGCGTGTTGAACAAGTTACTCAGCAGCCGAGGGGGGTGGTTTTTAAGAATTACACGGGGGCTAACCCTGAGACCCTGGTGAACAATCCAGATCCTGATCTGACCTTCACACTGCAAGCCAGTGACGGTTCAACCCGACCGCCGGATATTGAATATCAGGAAAGTATTTATACAGAAGAACACCAAGAATTTACGGGGTCAGTTACGGTCCAGCCAATCTCTGGGAATGCCCATAAATGGAAGGAGGGGGCAATTCGGGTTAATGCTGATGTGATTGTGAGCGATATTCAATGTAATGACTTAGCAGCATGGGCCGCAAAATGGCAACATGGATTGAGCCTGGGTCGTTCATTTATTGGAGCAATCCCAACAGAATTATTTACTGCCTTTGATCCGGTATCGAGGGTTGATGTGACTGTCGATGGGGCCGTTGATGCTTACTTTTTGAATGGTTTTAGTATCTCGTCAAATTTAACTGAGACTCTATTTGGGTGTAACTTTGGGTTGATTGGTCAGGTTGGGGCAACGCCAGATATAATTACTTCGTCAATAAATATCCTATGAACGCTCTAACCCAAAGGCTAGCCAGCCGGAATAAGCAACGCACGACTCAACGCCTTCAAGCACAAATGGCTGAGGCAAAAATCGGCGCTGCCACTATTACTGGCACGCTTACGGGCAGCAGTGCTGAAGGAATCACACTTAGAACAGAGTCGGGGGGTTTTCTCACAGTCCCTAGATCTACTGCTCAAAAACTTTCACGGCAACCAGCGATCGGGCAGTCTCGGCAGTTATCGACCGGGGGGCAGCTAGAGCTATTAGGAAGCAGCACAGAAACGATTAACCAGCCTGTCAGTCAAACACAACCGCAAGTCAGATATCCTCTTAGGCCGCCTACTCAGGGAGCAGACTTTGGGGCCAATGGCGATTTGTGGCTTGAGCAAACTGGCATTCAGGGCAACTTTAACGAAGCCAATGCTTATGTTTGGATACAAAAAATTGGCCAGTTTGTGAAGTTGGCTTCCGGCGGAGTAGTTGTTACATTCGAGCCCAACGACCCGATCACGTCAGGGACAGTAAACGGCCAGCTGCACTACAACACGACTAATTCGTCAGTATTTTTTTATGACCAAGCTGCTGATATATGGCGACCTGTTGGTGGGGGGGGTGGGGGCGCAACTATTAACTATGTTGCAGGGCCGCCCCCTACGCCAGCTCCACCAGGTACCGTTGATGGGGAAGGCCATCACGATACTGTGGTTGATCGTTTGTGGACTTATGATCTAGCCAATACAACTTGGCGTGCTGCTGGTTCGAAGAATTTTTTCCAGGGGGTGCCTAGCGCAGCGGGGCCGACATCTTTTGTCAGGGGGGATCGGGTAACTCTGTATCAGACTAGCGGTAATACCGTTACTCCGTGCGATTACATTTGGTCCGACCAACAATCAGATTGGCTATTAGTCAGCTGTTGTCCTGGCTGTGCCGAAGACTTTTTTAATAGTCGTTGCGATGACGATGAAGGTTCTGACGGCGGCAGTTGCACACCACTTCCACCATAATCTTATGCAAATTTATTCTCAATTCCCGCCTAATAAAACAACAACTCAAAATGTAATCAGAAACAACGGTATCAAGCCTGTGATCTCGGCTGATCTCAGAAAGGTTTATGGCCTTTCAGTTGTTGCTGATGTTGGCGCGTTTGGACGGCGGGCAGATTTAACTGAGCTTGACAAACAACTTGACCAGGCTACGGGCTTAGACGTTCATATTCACCCAATCGTCTGCCGTTATCCTGAGTTAAAAGGCCGCGATTCGTTAGCGCTGAAAGGTCATGTCAATAGCTTAGCCCGCCCAATCATTAATCACTGCGTCAGTCGAGGAATAAAAAAAATAACCTTGGCAGGAGAATTAACCCTATGTGGTGATATTGATCTTTGGGCAGAAATAGTTGATTTTTATAAATCTATCCATACTGAATATCCTGAATTAGAACTCTGGATTTCATCGCATAGAATTCGCCAGCAAGGCGATCGCGATAGTATCCTAACTCGGCTCGAAGACCTACAGGGCATCGTATCAGGATTTATCGGAGCTGATTATATTAGCCTGTATCGAACAAAGTCTGAAATTCCTAAGCAGGTTGGGCCGGTGCAATGGATGAAGATATCAGCCATGGGAACAGTTTCGCTAATGCGACTAAATTATCTCCCTCCATTCTGGAGAGAACTGCAAAGCGCTGGGCTTAAGGTCGCGTTTGAAACGTCAGCGCTGTCTACAGTTGACTTGCCTATTATCAGGAAAGCGCAAACACAGATATATAAAGAAATCAGCGCCAAATGCGAGCATCATGGCGCTGATTTATGGCTTTGGAATATTTGTGAACAAAGCTCCCGAGACCACCAGGGCAACCATAGCTACTCTGGCGTTTGGGATGATCGCGGGAACATGCGGTTAAGCATCTAAAAATCGTATCGCTGGATGCTTTTCATTCTAGATACTCCGGCCACTTAGCCTCTAGGTCTTGACCCCACTCCGCAGAAAATCTAGTTAGTTCTGCAAGTATGGTTTTATCCGTTGCTAGGGTGACACTCGCCACTCCGCTATGTGTTCCCATGCGCGCAAGCTGGCATAGGCAGTCCAGGGCTGCTTTCCCCTGCTGATATGCAAAGGCAACATCCGGATCTTGGATGTTTTCAAAATATACTCCTCTTAGGATGTTTGATAGCGTATCTGTGTAGTTTCCATTCGAGTATCCCCTAAGATACCCTTTCCGAGTATTGTATTCATCTTGAAACATACGAATTGTGTTGGCGGCACGGCTGTTGTCATCTGCACACAAAGCTTGAGTTATCGGGGTTAGGTCTATGGTGTTTGGGTAGTTCATCTTTTTGGCTCCTTCGCCTTAACTGGTTTAGTTATATCCAATATTGGATATAACTGACAACCCCCTTCTGAATCTTTTTTTGGGACTGTCCATTCTCCGTTAATAATTTGGCTAAAAATAGCCCCAAGATATCCTTGCCAGTGGGGAGCTGTAACTCCCCTACGGTTAATGATGTAGCCTTTCGAGATCGCGTCATTTCTGATAGTGTCTAGCATCATGCTGGGCATATTCGCCAGCAACGTTTTTGTGTTTTTCTTTGGTCGTGGCATGGCCCTATTCAATATTGATTAGACCCCACCCTAGCACAGTTTAACTTGCGTTGTTGAAGACCCCTCTTCCAACAAAAAAACCGCTACTCGTAAAAGCAGCGGTTTCGTGGTTTGTATTGTCAATCAAGTCAAAACTCTAAGATGCTTTCCCGTTGGCTTTCCGCTTTTCAGTGCTGCTTCAGGGAATTCTGGCAATGATACCTCATCAGGGGACTGAAACATGCCATTACGACGCCTGCCGAGATATTCTCCTGTTTTAGGATCAAACTGATAGCCCAGCTTACGAGCTAATTCGTGCCGTTCGTTTGGAACGTCTGAAAGATTCGCCATTGCTAAAAATCCAAAATATTATCCAACTAAATGCGGCTGCGTCGTACCAAAAAATAGACCACAGCAAAAAAATAGACCACACCAAAAGCACCCTACCGCGAATAGTCCAGAGCAACCAAGCCCATAGCCAGCCATAAGCTAGCAAGCCTAGGAAGCCTGTTTCTATTAGCCTGTCGAGCCAAATATTATACGAATGCTTAGTATCTTCATCAGGGAAAGCGCCGTCCGAGCATTGATACGACCACCGCGAATATTGAAGTATGCCCACTTCGCGGCATTGACGAAACGCTTTTTGAAGATTCAAGCCATTGAACCCGTAGCCAATCAAAGGCGATCGCTGAGCATATCTGAATGCCCTAGCCCAATAGTAGGTTCGATTTGAACTGATCCGTCTGATCTGCGCCATCACTGGAGTATGGGGCGATGCTGTCTCCCCAACTTGCTTATTGTTTGTCACAAGTCCAATAAAGACTAGTGCCGATAGCACGACGGGGATACTTCGCTTCCAGCCAATAGCTACCAAGTTGCAAATAACGGCCCCCAGCATGGCTATCCTTACGCCAGTATTCAGTGTGGCAATCGTATAAAGAACCAATAGCCATTTATTGGCTTTGTACTGAGCAGCAACGGCGCAGCACATCAGCATAAACCCTGCATATGCGCCAAAGTTTCCGAACAGCCCATGCATGGGATACTGTTCAAAGCCAATGCCAAAAAAGTGAAGTACCCATTGAGTGAGGCCAGCGGCTGCATTAATTACCCCTCCAATATGGAAGCCCGTTAGTTGGGCTTGGAATAGTTCGGGTCGTTCTTTAAGGATTAGTCTGTTAAACAAAAAAAACACAGCCACGGTTATCCACCAAAGAAGCCCGCAAGCTTTTCCGTAGTAACCAAGGACACTTTGACAAACTCCCACGGATAAATCACGTGGGATTCCCCGGTCAAGCAGCGATAGCAGGCTGAGCCCGTCTTACATCGCCTTCCGGTTGAGCGGTCATTGCCCCGACCGCTTTAATGTTCTTGCTGGCGTTATCATCCCGGTCGTGAATGGTCAAGCACTCTGGACACTGCCATTCACGCACCTTGAGATCTAGGCTATCGAGGACATGACCACACTCTGAGCAGGTTTTAGAGCTGGGATACCACTGGTCAATGTAGACCACTTGCTTACCCTTCTTAGCTGCAACACATTCCAGAATGCCGAGGAATTCAGCAAAAGCTAAATCGTTAACCTTGCGTCCCCATAGCCGTTGCATCCCCTTGAGGTTCAACGTCTCAAAATAGAGAATATCGAACTCATCGGTTAATCTGTGGGCCAACTTCCAAAACCAATCTTTACGACGGTTAGCGATAGTCTCATGCTTGCGAGCAAGGTTTAATCGTGCCCGTTCCCGATTAGCCGATCCCTTTTTCTTTCGGGATAACTGGCGGGATGCCTTTTTGATCTCCTTAATAGACTGCTTAAAGAACAATGGCGACTGAATCTTGAAGCCTTCAGAGCAGGTGAGAAAGTCTTTCAGGCCAAAGTCAAAACCAGCGGTTTTACCCGTCTCGGCAGTGACCCGAACGTCTACAGAATCAACGACAACGGCAATAAATAACTCACCTAACGGTGTCCGCTTAATGGTGAGCGTTTTTACCTTGCCATCAATCTCTCTACTATTCCAGAACTGATAGACCTTATTCCCTATCTTCAGACGATTGCCGCCAAGGAACTTATAGCCAGCTTGCTTAAGTGTGAATGATTTATACTTTTTAACCTTCTTAAATGACGGTGGCTTAACCCCCTTGTCATGGTGCTTAAAGAACAACTGATATGCCCGCTCAATCCGTTGACAGATATCCTGCACAGCTTGAGACCCCACCAACTGCCAAAACGGGTTACGCTTTCTAAGCTTGGCGATATGCTTCTGAAGCTTGGCACAGTTCAAGTGCTTGCCAAACATGCGGTAATACCGCTTATGCAAAGCAATGCAGTGGTTATAGATAACGCCAGCAGCATTGATAGACCGCTTTAGATACCTATTCCGTTTGTGACTGTATAACTTAAACTTCAGTGTTCTCATATGTCTATGATAACATGATATAGACATATAGCAATAGACAAATGGCGCAAAAATATCGACATGATAATACGTCGGTCTCACTCATCAACTATCACTTTGTTTGGATAGTGAGACGACGCAAAAAGATATTGAAGGGGGATCTAGATAATCGCCTGAAAGAACTGATACGTCAGGCAGTTACAGAAATTGACTGCCAGCTGATAGCACTAGAAACCGATTTAGATCACGTTCATCTATTTCTGAATGCTCACCCACGGTTAGCGCCCTATCAAATCATGCATAAGGTTAAGGGGTTAAGCTCCAACGTTCTGAGAAAGGAGCAACCCTGGTTAAAACAAAAACTCCCGTCACTATGGACAAGGAGCTATTTTGTGAGCACTATGGGCAATGTCTCAGGGGATACGATTAAGCGCTATGTTGAGGAACAGAAAACTAAATGATTGTTCGTTTTATATCCCACGGTTGAAACCAGTGGGCTTTACGGTGTTTGCTGTAGCTAATAATGTACGACTACACGAGCGCTTCAGGTCACCAAACCTGAAGCGCTCGTGTAGTCGTCTGTTTCGATGTTTGTAGTTTAGGTAAAACTTAGGAAAGCTCTTCTTTTAGTCCTGAGATTTCGACATTACGCGGTTCCTCAGCCATTCCTGAGCCTGCGTTTTCATCGTTCCCAGCTGTTCGACTACGATCGCTGTTACTGCCATAAACACCAAGCCCAGTAGTCCATTCAACAACAGCAGCAGTCGCATCTCCTGCGGTTTCGGCTGCATAGTTTGGCGGGTCTGGTTGGTCTGAGTCTGCATGGTTAATAATCCCTAAACGACCTAGGCCATATTGAACGTACTTACTTCCTGTGATTAAAACGAACAATCCAGCTAATAGAAAAACCGTAAAACCTAAAATGCTGGCAACTGTGCGGCCTAGTTCAAGTGCTGTAACGACGATAGACTGGATAATTTTAATCGTTGCGCCAAAAGCAGCTTGAACATATAGCCAAGCCAACAATGGTAACTCTTTCCAATCAAATCCTGGCTCACTCTTTTGCTCACTTGGTTTTTGCTTAAAGTCTTCAAGAATATCTCGAAGCTCACCGAACATATTTTCAAGGTTGCCAATACGCTGGTTGGTGGAGTAACCACCACCATAATTTTTAGTTTTGCCCATGTTCTTACCTTCTAGTTTGAACTCAATCCATCGATGATCCGATGGATTTTCGGCCTTGTTACACGGGATATCGCTGGTTTGTGCAGTCCCCTGCAACCCACGCACAAAAACTAGATCCAATAATGATCTATGCCGGGAACAATGCGTGGGTTGCTCTCTATTTTGGGGACGGATCCAATCAATATCCCCTCCAACAAGCTTGTAAAAAGCAGGATCACGACTGCCGCCTTCCCTGCTCTCAATATCTAAATTAAAGTCGCCAATTGCAATCACTCGCGGCTTAGTCAGCATCCAGTTTCTAAGCCTGACCGCTTCACAAGCCCTTGCCATTCGATTGCGACGACGCAAGTGAACAACAACTATCCAGAAGTTGTCTCCAACTTCAGGCTTTAAGTGCAGTGCAATACTGGCTCTGCCTTTTCCGTCACAGTTAACGTTATTAAGTTCTCTATGCTCTAAAACGGCAATTGTGTCGGCAACATATATCGACAGTGTTTGGCCACCACACGGCTGGGTAAATGCTTCATAGTGCCTGCCGGAAAGCTTATAGAGTTCTTCGAGCCAACTTATATCTTCGCCTGCTTGGACTTCGGCAAAAGCGTAAATATCTTTGCCGGGTGGGAGATGGGGCACGATCTCACTCGCACCCTTCATAAACCCATTCCAGAAAACTACTGATTGCATCCAAATAGTAATTGACGGCGTTGCTTGGATATTAGCCTAGTTTTTTGATTTTGGCACTGGTAATAATTGTCATGCAAAATACAAATCCGGATGTTGCGGTCAAAATTGTGAATGCTTTAACAGTCGTGCATTAATAACTACCGATGTTTCAAAAAATTGCGAAAACGATCGCGCTGAGCAAGGTCGACGAAGTTCTTAGCCGGGATCGGCGTATCAGTATTCCAGCTCAAAAGTCTATCAACCTATGGGCTTTGGCTGAACTAGGCAAGCCTGCTTATTCAGATGATGGGATTTTACAGGACGGGTTTGCTATCGGAGGCTGGGATTTGTTCAGCCGATATTTTTGGATTAACCACTCCACTGGCAAAAAAGCAAAATTTTCTAATGCCACAGGTAATCGTAAAAAGTAACCTGCATCGCCACAGGATAGTCAGGCAATGCAGGTTTCTTAAAAAAGACTTATTTTGGTTTGTCGGCAGTGGTGGCGACTGGCTTTGTATTCGGTCGGACGGCGCGATCGTAGGTGGTCGCTGTGAATTATTTGTTGATGTGCGCGTTGAATAAAGCAAGCATCACTTCATGAACCTGTTGATCTTTTTCTTTGATGCGATTTGCGATGTCGCATTCATCCAGTCTGTAGACGATTCTTTCAGCAGCATCACGGCATTCAGCCATGAGCTTAATTGAATTCGAATTCAAGAAAATAGGTGTCATAATTATTTTCCAATCCTTAGCACTAATGAACGAACGTTAAGCCGGATTTCATCCAACGATTTTAGTATTTGTTCTTTTCTGGATACACCAGTTAATTCTTTTTGCCAGCCTGTTTTATTAATGCCCGTCTTTTCTTCTAACACTTGACCAAACGTCGTGCTATCAAAACCACGATCCCTCGCCTCTTCTACACAGTAAAAATACTCGTTAGGAATAGGTAATCTAACGCCTGACTTAATTAGGCAAGCTGTCCCAATCCCTGTCATTATCCCAATAAATGGTAAATCTTCTGCAGTCTTTTTGTCCCAATTAATATCTAAAGCACTTTCAATTGAGATGATAATATCTGTTTCTTGAACTAAATCTTTTTCTATTAAATAATGAGCCCTTTCAAAACAAAGGTCTGTTCCCTGTGGAATGCCCACAGGTTGCTCAATCGTGGTCGGGGTTTTATAGCCTATGACTTCAATTTCTTTCCCCCATTCAAAGGAATGAACCCATTCTTCAACTACTGGTAATTTGTGTTGACTTTGACTGGTTACAACTATTTTCATTTTTGTTTCCCAAATAACATTTCTTGAGGCCAGTATCCATCTATGAACTACCCCACCGTGTAGACGGATAGGGAATTCCGCTTATTTGTTAAATATTTTCACGATTAACCACAATCTCTTCTAGAGTTTCTAGCCGTTGGGTGTGATTTTTCAGGATGTTCACTTGTTTGTTTAGTTCGTCAATTTCTTCTTGCAAGAAAGCAATTTTCTTACTTTGTTTTCTGCTAACGCCAGAAGTGGCGATGTTTTCTATTGCCATGATAGCCATGGCTATTAAGCCAAATAACAAAAAATCCATTTTAATCATCGCCTCGCATACGTCGCATCATTTCAATTTGATCTCGTCGATCCATTCCCTCAAACACCCCTGCCAAAATGAATTCCTAAAAAAATCGAACAAACAAACAAAATAACGCCTACTACAATCCCAAATCCCCAAGCGCCAACTAACCCACAGGGGACGCCTAACAATAAAACAGTCCTAAAAACTTTGATTGCGAACTGCCTTTGAGCTTCAAGTTTTAACGCGGCTAGCTCTTCACCGCCTTCTTCTGACATATATACTTGAGTCTGCCAAAAATTAGTTATGCCTTGTTCATACCGTTGATGATACGAATCTTTGAGGATGGTTAATTGTTGCTCTGCCAAGGCAGTTCCCAACTGTCGTGTTGCATCAACAAGACGATTAGTAGATGGGGATTTGACTTGTATTTCTGTGCTTGCCATCCCGACCATCCTCCAAATGCATACATACCCATCATGCAGGCTAAAAACAAAAATCTTTTCACTGCCGCTTTCTCCAAACCACTACGCCTGACACGATCGCGCCTACTCCGCTAGCCATTGACGCTGTATCAATGCTGCGAGCCCGATAGCTCTTTAGGTCACCGGATGCGATCGCTAGTAATAACTGAGCTAAAAACAATACTCCGAAACAAGCCCCCACCCCGCAAGCTAATGAAAAATATTTAGGTTGCTTGGCAATGGATTGAGCAGTGATATTAATAGTTTTTTCAGCAGTAGTAGCAGTCCAACCTGGGAGATTGCCATAGTTAAACGGATCAACTGACATGGCCCACCTCCAACCGAGAGTAAGGCTGTGGTTGCTGTTGCCTTGGTGCTCTAACCGTCCAAAGTAAAAGCCACATAGACAGCAGTGCAAAAATAGCCGCTATAAACAATGACTGATACTCTTTTAACCTATTGGACAATAAAGACTTTTTTTGCACCTGACTGAGGATAAGTGAAGCCTCGGTTGCATCCCCTTCGTACTCAAAGCAAGTGCCGTCAGGGCTGGTAATTTTGATTGTCGTAATAGGCTGCTGTTCAGCCCTGACGATATTTGACATCTTCCTAGCCTTCCTCAACCACTAATAGATCTTCGGCAATAGGCGCATATGCATCCTGAACGGAGGCAATAAGCATGTTTGCTACTTGCGCATTCACATCTTCCATAAAGTGCACAACGTCTTGTGCAGCTATATTCATCTCTTTTAAGTAGGCATTAGCTGTAGCCGCTTTCCATGCAGTTGCGTTAGAAATAGCAATTTGCTCTGGCGTAACCGGAGCAGACACTTCAGTCTTGATATTCTTTGCGGCCTGATCACCGTTCAACTTGGCAGTACTACGCTTTTTAGTGCGCCGTTCAATTTTATTGTTTTGAACGGCGTTAGCAGTAGCTAGCGCGCCATCTTTAGGTTTTGCCTGAAATTCACTCATCATCATTCTCCCAATAATCGTTTTCTTTTTTCAACTAATGCTTGCTCGAAGCGACTTTCAAGATCATCGCGTGACCCACCGACTAGATCCACATATCCCAGCTTTGTCTCATCAGTAGGGCAATCAATCGCGTAGTCTTTGCGATCACCTCGCCAGCATGGATTACAACTTGACTTCCAAAGCTTCCAACAAAGGAATGCATACAAAATCCAAGCATCATGACGATCAATGCAACCGCTAGAGCAGTTCACCCTAGAAACATCAATCTTCAAATACTTGCAATCCTGAGCCAAGGCAGAATGCGAACGACCAAAAAGCTGCCCCGCTTCTCTTAGCGTTAGTAAGTTAGAAGGCGATTCAACTTTTTGAACACTCAACCAAGGCAACATCTTACTGCTTTTTGACTTTCTGTCAGTATCTTAGCAGTAAAAACTAGCCTGTCAACGGTTTATTTCTGGTGCGTGCGGTATGCACTCGATGTCTTTGCCTTGTTCTGTATAATTCGCTACCGTTTTAGTTGTATAATATGCTTCACAGAATTATTCTGACTTAGGGTGAATTCTTTGACTGGAAAGGGTTCTAGGCTGTAAAGGGTCCTCGTAAGGGGTTAAGGACAAAAAATCAGATTTGCAGCAAAAAGCCCATCTTTTTGGGTAAAGATGGGCTGAAAAAAATATTTAGTTGTGTCACGCGGTTAGACCTTTTGGGCGCTGTACTTAGCTAATGTGTGCTGATCGACGCCCACCGGCATCCAAGCCCCATCGATAAAGCAGATGCGAGAATGGCCCGCTAAATCTGCGGAGACGGGCGGCATTGTAATTCCCTTGAAGTTTCTGGCAACTTGTTCATAAAGTCCCTTGTCAAACGTAAAGGTTTGCCCTTTCCATTCGATAGAATCTGTAGGCGATACGGAGACGTAACAAAGATTCAATTTTTTCACTGCCTTAGCATCATCTACCAGGGTCGTTGCTGTGAACTCTGGTGCAAGCGTCCAAATAGCCCGTTGTCTTTTTGCGCCTGCACTGGTTAAAGTTGCAATTTTATCAGCGACAACATGCATCAACTGATCTAGTGTGTCTGAATAAATATTACTAACTGAACCCGTGTAAGCCAGTTCGTCAAATATTAATAAGCTGTTCGGTTCCTGAAACCATTCCAGCACTAACGCGATCGCATCCTGAATTTTATTGACGGCAGTATTGGCATCGACAGAGGATAAATCGCAGCGGACAGATTTTGCGTGTTGCCAGTATACGCCGTCTTCTTCTTCGCCATAGCTGCATAGATTTATGTGAAATACTTTAGTTTGCTGCAGCCGATGTAACGCGAGTGAAGCACAAGCTGCCAGGTAACTTTTGCCCGTTCTCTGTCCTCCAAAGATAGCTCTAGAGATGAATGGCGATTTTAATAATGTTAAAAATGCGGTTGGCTTCGTCCTTTCAGTCGGTTTAGCTGCGGGTTCGGCTTGAACCTTAGGCAGTGCCATAGCTCCTTTGACTGATAATTCAGCTAATTTAGCTTCAGCTTTTGTCGCGGCTGCTGACTCGGCAACAGGCTTCATCGCCTCTAATTCACTCGCAGTAATTAATTGTTGCTGTTGGACTTCTGCGTCTAAAATTACAGCCTGAGTTGCCAGCCTGGTTTCTTCAAACTCCTCAGCTTTGCCAACTAAAAAAAATGCCCATGTCGCCATACTAAACCCAGCGGCAGAGGCAATAATCTTTAGCCAGCCATAGCTAGGGCTAACGTCAATAACTTGTTTATTAGTCGATTGAGCAACAGCCCATGAATTGACTTGCTGTCCATCCTGCAAGGTATACGTGGGTTCTAACCGCCCTACACCTGCTAAAAGAGTAAGGCTAACCGACGCGGCCCCAACGATTGCAGCTTTAATCCTTCCGTCCATTGCTCTGGCCCTCGCTCAAAAATACAAATGCTCCAATAATTCCGATAACTACAATTGCTACCCAGTGCTTAAGCCCGACTAACTGCAATATTTCAGCAGCATCCCAAGACCCTAATGCAATCCCTGACAATTTAGCCAAGCCCGCCAAAGTAATAGACAATCGCTGATCACCTGGCGTTAGTGCCGCCCATGCCAATAACGCGATCGCGCTAGCTCCCATAACGATACCAATCACAGGGGCAATAGGCGGCATAGTCCTAGCCAGCTGCGTCAAAAAGCAGCTAAGCGATGCCATCCCTACATAAAGGCATGCACGACGGGAACGGCCCCATACGGTTAACTGCGGTGCCTGTAATGGCGGTTGCGCGTTGAATAATTGTTGTTGTAAATCCATTAGCTAAATAATCTCCTCAGTCCTTTTTGTTTCCCGCCCTGCAACCGCTTATGATGTTTTCTGCCTAGCTCAATTAAGAGTCGCTGACGCTTTGTCTGCTCAACTTCAACATCACTAGCCGCTTTAGCTTGGGATAGCTGCTTAACAGTTTCTGCCTTAGCCTCCATAGTGGTCATATGCCCTTGATGGCCTAGGACAGACTTCAGCATTTGCAATTTTTGTTTGTCAATTTCTCTAAGTTGCTCGTCAGCTGCCTTATATAAATCAGCCTGGGTTTTAACCGTTTTAGAGATAGACCTGAGCTTAGATTTAACAGCCCTAGCGTAAACGATGGCATACTGAGCCTGTACTTTTGCTAGCTCAGCAGACTGAGCCATTGCCGTTACATCTTCGGGCTTTACGTTAGTTATGTCCGTAATGACGCCAAGTTGCTGAAGTCTCTGGTCTAGCATACACTTAATTGATACTGAATTCAGCTTAGTTTAACTCAATCTATACTAATATGGGAACGAATGAATCGGACAAGACTTTGCGCATCCAGGGAATAATCGATCCAGGGATGGCAGCCGCTATTCGTTCATATATGACTTTGGCTGGAGTCGACTCGCCAACGTCAGCAGCGATCACGTTGCTCAGAAATTATCTGTATAGTTCCGAGTATCAAAGATATTTAGATAATGTAGCGTCACATCCAAGAGAAAAAAATAACTATGAATAACCTAGAAGAATTGTACCAAGACCTAACCGCTGCCACCATGGCCCAGCTAACAAATGCGTTGGGAGTGTATGCGTTCGCCGTTTCTACTTTCGATTGGCCGGAAGAAATCACAATTGGCATGGCGCTGAAGATGCTAGACGAGTTATTCGAGAACTCAAATCGGTTCTCTAGGGTGGAAAAAGATTTTGTTGATGAGGCTAAGAGGCGCACTGAAGCCGCTATCATAGATGCGCTAAAAACTCAAAGACAAATTATTGGCCAGATCAAGCAGTCTTTACCGAGTGAAAATGATAAAAAATAAACCGTTGGTTCGCTCAAGAAAACTAAAACCGTGCAAAAAGACGATGAGTCTGGTTAAGCTGCAAGAGATCGCAAAAATAAATAAACAGGCTGAACAGATATTAAATTCAAGTTTTTAAGCCATGACTTATATATTGAAAGAATTAAAAACAGAATCTACCGAATACTCAATCAAACTAGAAATCGTTTTACGAAAATCAAACAATTTGTTGATTATCACTGCTGAATCAACGCAAAGAGGGAATGCCTGGGCATTCGCTTCTTGTTTAAGCGAACTGATTGGGACTGACGTAGAGGCACATGTCACTAAAAACAATGTTTTGATTGACAAGTGCCTGTTAAATGGGGATGTGCTTAGTGAGCTATCAACGTTTGAGCAGACTAAGACAATAGACGCATTGTTTGAAAAAATCTGGCGTGTTTCAAAAACACTTATACCAGAAGAAAGCGAGTGCGAAGAGGTTATTGTGTCGATGGTTGATAAAAATGATTAAAAAAATATTGTGCGCCATTGGCTGGCATAAATGGACTTGACTGCTGTCTGAAGTCAGGCATGTGGAAAATGAGTAAACAGCAAATCAATCAAGAAATACAAGACCTATGGTTCAAAGCGTTCCTGAGGGATCTGGATGAATTATTTGAGGGCAACGGGCTATCTTTGGTGCTAGAGGCCCAAGGTAGCTCGCTGATGATTCGCCTTATTAACGCAGAAGATGCTGATTTTGACCCAAGTGATTGGGTAAATCTGGTGGATTTGCCGTTAGCCAATTCAGACAAATAGGCTGCGAATCGCGAGATCGAGTGGCTGAATGTAGATCTTTAGCTTTCATCCATTACTGTAGGGCAATTTTCAGGAATAACAAATGCTTCAAACCGTTGGCCTGGCCCTCTCGCTGGCCTATTTTTGAGTGCCTTAACGAAGCTTTCATTATTTAATCCCAACGGGATAGCGTCACCACCAATAACAGCGTTTAGTCCATCGCGTCGATAATGACCCCAAGAGCTGGCACAGGAGCAATAGCGAAGCCCATAGGCCAAAGCTCTGATATCTTCGCATTTTGGGCAAAATATAAGCTTCATCACAAACTTCAATAAGCCGCTGCCAACCTAGGCATCTTATATCGTGAAAGCAGCGGGCACACACACATTATAAAGGCTCAGGACTTAATAAAATCCTGAGCCTTTTAGCATTAAACCTTAGTCACCGTTGCCCCTGGATTATCGGCCCTTGCCTCTCTCAAGGCTTGAGCATAATCTTGGTAAACGTATTCAACCGTTGGACCATTATTTATCTTGAACTTGAACGTCTGTAACTTCTGCTTCATATTCTTGACTTTTTCCGAATATTTCCAATAGCAATTTTTGTGATACACCTGATTGTTTTTGAGCTTTTTTAGCAGCTTCTGCAAGTGCCAGCTCAATACTTCTATCTGAAAGTAGACTGCTTAGTATTTCCATGAATTCCTTCTTTGCCTAAATTGTGTTTTATGGAATCCTCCATCATGAGCTTTAGAGTCCCCAAACGATGTTTTCCGATGACTTCCTGACGGCTTCGCGATCGACTGTTGCACATAGCCGAGCGCCTTTAATGCCGCCACACTAAGCCAACCAACACGCGGCAGAAATGCATCTCCTGTAACAGTATCAAAAGACAAATTAATGTCTTGTCCTTTATGCTTGAAAGGCCACTGAATGACCCGTTGACTATTACAACTTTTCAAGATATTCCCCCATTGCTTTTGAAATAACGATTTCACGTTGTTTCTGAGTTTTAACCGGCATTCCTGTTATGGCTGCATACTGACGGATTGCCAGGTTTAGCGCCGTTGGTTCTGTGGCTGTAGCGATCGTTTTAGCTACAAATTGTCGCCATTCTTTAGAACTAAGGACTTTAGCCATGGTTATTTAACGCTTGCAAGATTTTCATTTTTGTTTCGTTATCAACGCCTTGAAGTTGATTAACCAAGTCAGGCATCAACAAATTAATTTTTTCTTGCTTGCTTAACCCTGTCGGCAGAGTCGGCCTAGTAGCTGTCAAAAGCTTTTTATTAATTGGCCTTCTTTCTTCCCGTTGCCATGCCTGAATCGCCATAATCTTTCTCGTAATAAACATCAATCCTTGGCCAAAGAACAACATACAAAGCAGTTAATACAAGGGATGCCGCCAAGATTACGATCCCTACCTGCAAGAAAAGACTTACCATTTTACTGAAACCTGCGTACACAACGCCTTTTGTTGTTGATAATCGTAGATCGCTTCCTCGTGAGTCGCGAAACATCGGTCAGACACTAGAATATTTGTTTTCCATGTCCAAAAACCATCTGAAGACTGGAAATATGTAACTTGATCCACTACTGCAACTCCTATTCGTTTTACTGATCAGAAAAAGCTAAATGTATTTTCAGTAAATCTGAAAGATGTTGTTTTTCAATTTCGAGAAGAGCTTTTTCGTTATTTTTTTGACACAATTCAGCGTCGAGATTGATATACTCTTCGTTCGTGCTTGTTAGATGGCTTAATGCAGCTTTGCGAGCGTCTGCATTTTTTAACGTTTTATCACTATTAACTTCCTGGCTTAATTCAGTAAGCTTTAGTGACATCGCTTTATTAATGCCAGCAATTAAATTAGATGTCGCTAATATATCTAACTTAATCTGATGCAACTTATCAGCTAGATCAATGCATTCGTTTTTCATCACAATTCTTCTGCTAGTTGTTTAATAAACTCTCTAACACCCTGTTCATTCCTGGTGTAATCGACGAAACTTGCCCGTTTTACACCAGTCACAAGACCCGCAGCTTCTAACTGCCTCAAATGCCTAGAAGCCGTAGGATGATGCACCCCTAAGGCGATAGCAACCTGGCCACTAGTGAGCACGCTTTCTCTTTTCAGCACTTGCATAACCTCCAGTCGGCCAGGGTTAGCAAGCGCTGAAAGACAATCATGTACGCTCATTTTCCGTTTTTAGGCAAGTAACAGAGAGTTTCCCAACATATAAACCGCTGTGTTTTCGACGCTTTGACGGCTCGATAAAGACTTCAGCGATATCCCCAGACTGATAACCGTTAATAGGTCTTAACGGATAGTTTGGATGCTGTTTATTCTCGGCAATGGCTGCAGCTTTGCAATCCTCCAGGGAGCCTGTTGCTGCAACTGGCTGGCCATATGGCGAATACTCCCAGCGCATAGCTGTGAGATTGAATCCGATGTGGCCCAGTTTCTCTGCCTCGTTCAGGACAATCCATTGAGTGCTGTGAGTTTGGCGAAATGTTATGGTGGTCATAAGGCTAAATAATTGTGGGATCTTCTCCCAAGCATTGCTGTAAAGTTTGCCTCGAAACTGTTGGGAAAGGTTGATAGACAAGAGACACAGGCTTATAAACCGTTCGTCTATACTGTTTAATCTCAAGTCCTCAGAGCTACAAACTGGCGGTCATTCGCAGGTGAGTCGCATTAAAGCGTCACTTTCTCAACGTAGATACTTAAACCCTTGCTTTCGCAACTTCAGTCATTTCTGAAGATTCTGCACGTTACTTCCCTGCTAAGCAGGTTTGACTACATCTGTACGGATTTGTCTAGGTTTTTAGTAACGGTTCCAGTTAAGTTCTATGTGCCCCTGGTAGCCTTTCTCTGGCAGAAAAATAGACCAGGAGTCACTGCCTTTTTCTTTTAGTGTCATTTTCCTTTTTTGGAAAGTGTTCAATTCCAATTATGGATGTTATTTCCAAATCTGTCAATACTAAATTGCCGCAAACTGTTGAATTGACAGATTAATCTGCTCTCGCTTCTGCCAAAGGCTGCCTAGCTTTTTAGATTGTTTTTTCTCTAGCCAAACACCATGTTCAAGATAGTAGCTAATCTCATGTGCCTTTAGCCCTCTATGGGCCAAAATCTTTTCTAATGCCTGAAAAGAAAAGTCGTCTAGTTGCTTAACATAATTGCCAGAACGCCAAGCCGCAATTGTTTGATGACTTGCTAGTCCATCGCAGCGATCGCTTAGGTCTCGAACCGTTGCATCAATTCCAGCTGCTTTAAGTATCTTTTTCGATAGCAGCTCTGATAATCTTTGTTTATATTGCGTTGATGCTCTCATGGCCGTTAAACTATGAAACTAAAACTTTCAGGCTAATTATTTCGATGGGGGGAAGTGCCCCTAGTGACAACATGCCCTGCTTACATTCATGAGCAAGGCTCAAATCAGGCTTGCTTGCTAAATTTACTCCTCTGTAAATAGTATTTACAGATTCCTTTGATTCTAGGATATCAAATTGTTTGGGCGGTCGCAGTAAATCAATTAAGTATTTTGCTGAACCATCGCTTAAGTTATCGGCTTTATCGCCGACTGCTATCTTCCATCGCCAAACATCATCACATCTAAATGATTGATAGCTAGGCAATGCCCACCATTTTTGACGTTTCTTAGATTGCTGGTTCCATTTGCTGCAAAGCCAATTAAATATCTCTTCTCGACTTCGAACCCGTGGTGGATGGTTGCGAGTATTTAGCCAAAAAATATCAGGGTCTTGGACTAACCCATGCCAGTCACTATCAACGGTGGCCAAATAAATCTGATCGATTAATCCTGAGCTGCCATCTAGCCATAGCCGAACAATAGCAGCGGCTACGTCGTCGGCTTCTTGTGATTTTATGTCAATCAAAGAAGCACTACTGCTTAATATGCCCTCCATCGCAGTATGAAATGATGCGGGTTTAGGTTTTCGGCCTGCTTTGTAGTCGGGGAATAACTGATTACGCCAGTAGGGCTTAGAGTCAATTGCCCAGACGCATCTACCAGTTGATTGCAACGCGGGAATCCAGCCTAGTGAATTAACCCATTCTGCCGCCATGTAAGCGTAAGCTTTAGCATTAGTTTCGGTTAGGCCTGCCTTGTCAATCTGTGCCGACATTTGGAAGGCGATCACAGACGTATCAACAACAATTAAATTATTCATCATTAAAAAAATATTTTTGGACTATTTTGATCCAGCTTCCAAGTACTTGGGATTAATGCAGGACCGCCATCGCTCCAACCGACAGGGATGACAGGAAAAGAACACTCAGAAGCTTTGCAGCTATTACTTAACGGGTTACCCTGCATCAAAGCTGACGGTCTATAACCAGGAAATACGGCCCAGATAAACCCATCAGCGCGAGAAAATACAAGGTAGTAGTGACCGAGAATATTGACGTAATCACCAATATTGCCGTGTAGATTGAATTTCATTTTGAGCAAAAGTTTCCTCTATTTCTTCTGGTGTAGCTTGACGTTTTCGACCATAATCATCAATCCAATATTTGCCATCGTCGTAATACATGGCCTGACCTATTTTGTTTTCACGATCAATCTCTCATTAATTTGTAAATTAAACTTTGAGCTTTAGCGATGCATTCTTGAAACTCTTTTTCCTGAGCAGAGTCGACGGCGTACCACAATGTTTCTAGCCCTGGGATTGCAAGAAACCCGTCAATTTCGTACTCTTCACAAAAGCAGTCAATCAGGCAGATCATGACGTGCATAGCATCGGTTAATGGTCTTAATTGCAGCCAGTCAGCCTTAGCTTTTTTGTTTGCTTTCACTGGCTCAGGCGGTTTAGCAAAATGCGTTTTAATGTTCGGCTGGCTGGCTAGTGTTTTAGCTAATGCATTCCCTGGAACCGTTGGCATCGGAACCCTAGCTTCAAACAGCATGTAACTAGTGGTCGGCTGATCACTAACTCCAGTAATTAAAAATTGCCGAATCATCCAATGATGACTCCAAATAGTGCTTTTGGGCATCCCTGATACATCGTGAGCAGGGTTAAAGCCCATATTGACCATGCCGTTAACGCTATATCCATCGCGAAATGTACGCAAATGTGATTTGCCCCAATTAACTAGAGCAATATCATTAGAATCTCGTTTGCTAAGCTTGATTTTTTTGGCTTTTTCGTATTCAGTTTCTATATAAGAAACAAGTTCTTGCCAATCACCAACCGGATATCTAAGCCCAGTCGTTGCCGCCATGCCATAAAGAATCACTGGGCTTGGGCAATAGATGTTAGAAACCAGTGGCCATAGTTCTTGAAACAATCGAAGGGTTACCCAGACATCTTGAGCGCAATACTCAAACAGTGTCTGTGGCCCTTCTCCACCAACTGTTTTCAGAATCTCAATTCCCAGCACATCACTAGCTAAACTGGCCAGATCCATGTCGGACGCCTGAGTTACCCAATCAGGAGCAGGCTTACCATTAGCGATCGCAACCTTGTGCTTCTCATACTGCGATCGTTGTTCTTTGTGAATGCCTCTGACAAGCATTGCCAGGGCCATCACATCTATAAATAGACAACGTTCTGGGCCATACTCTGCATAAGAGCTACTAAGAAATTGCGAGTCATGGGCAGCCCCGTTCTGAGTGATTATGATGCAACCAGTTGGGAACGGAATAGTACGCTGCGCAGTTTCCGTCCAGCGATACATTGGATTTTGCTCTTGCCATGCATACCAGTAACCATCGGCCCCATAGCAAATGCATAGGCAGGGCAACCATGCGTCTATATCAGCGTTGGCTGTGAATGCTTGCAGCTCGATGGATTCAACATCGAGCACCATGGTTGTAGGCAGATCATCAGGATCTATAAAATCCCAAGTCCAGCCTCCATCAAAGCGAGCCCAACCATTCCCACCTAACTGGTCCAATGTTGGGATAAATTCAACCGGGAATCGCTCAACTTGCACATTATTTAATAGGGGGGTTAATTCAACTGCAATGTCATACCAAAGATCCCCAACCATTCCTTCTAGCCAAGCTCGCCATTCGGCACCTGTGGCCCCCTCCTTAGGATATGGATAAGAGCTGAACTTTGGTTCTGTTACTGGTCTAGTAATTGTTGTTGCTGACATGATTTATTAGTTTGTTTGAACTTTTGACCGGCCCATTGTGCGTGCTTACGTTTCGCATTTTGAGCTTCTGTTTCTTTTGTATCGTCGTCATGGGCCACACCAACAGCTTGGCGACGGTATACCTCAATTAAGTAAGGGATTTTATGCTTTTTCTTATTGAGGCAATCAAGCCGTTGGTCAACATCTACCCACCAAATGCCATCAGAACGAGTTAGGCAATAATCACAGCGACATAGGCTAGCGTCTAAGCCTGGGATGATGGCATCCGATGGGGCAGTGCATTTGGTTTTAGAACGACGGGTTAAGGGTAGTTCTAATTGGTGAGGCATGGTTATACAGGAAAGATTTCTAGTGGGATACCTGCGCCTGTTTTTTTCAGGACTTGAGCGAATTCATTGTCAATCAAATAAGCTTTCCACTTGTACATGGCCAATGGAACCATGTCGAATTCTTGCAAGCACCATTCTTTATAGCTTTGATACCATTTAGAAATTGGTTTTTGTTGGTTTCTAATCAAAGCTAAGCTAGCCAACCAGTTCTCAACACTGCGGGCCTGTAATTCACGCTTTCGTTTGATAAGGTACTTTTTGCGATTATCTTCTGCAATCAATTGAGCGCATGCATACTCTGGATAACAAATTAGTGCAGCTCGGTGCTTAAGGTCTCGGGATTGAGCGCAGTCCTTTGGAAACACATCTTCGATTTGCTCAACCATTTTAATGAACTTAAGCTCATGGGCTGGGATTGACTCTTCAGCCTCCAATCGGCCTTCAGTCATATAAGTACGAACCCATTTGCTAACTTGCAGGGCAAATGCTGGGCTGCACCACATTGCAAATTGAATAGCAATATCAGGGTGTGCCCATGTCCCACCATTACGGCCTTGGATGGTTCTAATAGGTGGCTCAATATCCTTGCTATCACTAGCATTTTCTGAAAACTCCCCCTCTGAGGGGGTAGATAAGTACGGACACTTTTGATGTCTTAAAAACTCATCAAACAATTCTTTCGTGGGCTCGGTTTTTAGCCAATGATCAATTCGCTTGCCGGTAGCATTAGCCATCTGATTGAGATTGATATAGCCATCTTCTCGCTTTTGCCAGATATCAACTTGATTAAAGCTGCGAACGATATTGGAATCGTTATTGTCGTTGGAAGTGTTTATGGTCATAGTTTTTAGCCTTTTCTTGTTTGATTTGAATTACTTGAATTGATGCACCGTGAATTGACGAACTTGACTAGTTAGCACATAAAAATCAACTGTTTACGTGCCCTAGTAGCTGCGGTGTACAGCAGCTTTCGAGGATCCCAAGTTTCGTCAAATTTTGCTTGTGCGTTCGACATAAGAGTCTTCATGTCAAGCACGACAATATCTACTGTTACGCCTTGCAGCCGATGGCAAGTGCTCACATAGCTGTAACTGGCCTTATCAGCAAAGTTGGCCAAGTCAAAGTAGTCTATCCACAATCTCGTTTTAAGCTTTTGATATTCATACTGCTGTAAAGGTTTGCCGTTCTTCTTTTCCCACCAATTTTTTAAACCAAACTCTTCCCAAACAGCCTTAGCCTGCTCCCCTTCCTGTCCTCTAATACCTGTAGATTTACGACTGCGGGTCTGAGTAACTTTTGCTCGGCTAGCTAGCTGCTTACATTCAAGCTGCCATTGGTCGTACTGAGCTGGGTTGAGCAAACATATTGCTTTTCGTTCCGAGAACGGTAGCCCTGACTCATAACGCCGATACCGAAAAATCATCCGGCTAAATTTAGTACCAAGCTTTGATGTCATCTCAAATGACTGGTCTGTAAGAATTGTTCCAGAAGTGCCAAGACTTACATATGCACCCGGTCCGCATAGGTCGCCAAGTTCTAAAAGTGTGCTGGTGTGTTCTTCCAGCTTCGATTTTTTCCCACCGCAAGCAACGTCATAAGCATATGAACTGCTACGGCTAACAGCATTCAACGTCAACACAACATCCCCTGGATCGTAAAATAGTCCAGACAAATCCCCATCTTTGAGAATGCCGCGAATCTGATAATTAAGGGCCATCACCCTAGCGTTAGTCGCTGCAGCAAATCGGATAGACTCCCCAGCTGCGTACAGTTCTTTAAGTTGAGGCATGACTTCCCACTCTTGCAGAACCATTAAAGTGTCATCTTCCTCCACTCGCTGATGCAGCCAGTTGTAATCTCGTTCAGTACGAACCTTATTGCAGTATTCAAGAATTGCGCCCTTATAGCGAACAACCTCTGTTAACTCTTGGAATGACGGCAAAGACTCAACCTTGCTAATTGTTTCGCCAATAGGTGGCAGCTGAGCAGGATCCCCCAAGAAAATAATTTGAAAGTCAGGGTGCATCACTGGGTCATTCGCTAGTTCGCAAAAAAGCCCATATAGAAGCTTGTCGATCATTGACCATTCATCAACTAACAAAAACCTGACTTTTTCTATTCCTTCCTTGAGCTTTCCGCTAGGCACAAACGATTGAACTTCAGCGTCTGAAGCGTTGCGACGTATCAACAAAGCATCAATTAACGCCGATTCATCCGTACTTCTAAGCTCTTCTTTAATGCCTAAAAGGACATCTAATTTATCTTGGTCCTTTCGTTTGAACTCAACTGTCTTAGGCCGCAAACCAAGCAATGAATGAGCGGTGGTCACCTCAGTGACAGCACTTCCCCTCAACGAGTTCTCAATCACCCCTTTAGCTTGATGAGTAGGAGCGCAAGCCCAGACAGGACCATTAATAAGCCCCTCTTCAATAGCAGCCTGCACAACATATTTAATCACGGTGGTCTTTCCCGTCCCAGCAAAGCCAGTCACACGAGCAAGCTTAGAAGGCTTAAGCCTTAGCCATTCCAGTACCTCAGCTTTAAGAACCTCTTGCTGGCCTGTCAACGTTATTTTTGGCGATTCGTCATCGCCAGTAGCCATCAATAATGACGACTGAATCGCCTCAACCATACAAATCACCCAAAATCTCTACAACCACAATAGTAGCAACCACAACCATACCTGTAAAGACACTTGACAAAAAATAAACGCCACTGACAGGCCAGCAAGCGAGTCCTTCAAAAGCAAAAATCAGAGCAACTGGCACACTAAAAAGCAAATTTAACGACAGAATGCGGGTTTCAGCGCTTTTCAGCTTTAGTGCATCAGTACTATAGTTTTTGGGCAAAACTTAGATTCTATTTAACAGACATTACCCCCCTGGATTCTGCAAAAAAGCATTCAAAAAATCACTGGGTTTCACCTATTAATCCACTGCTTTTCAGTAGTTATTTCATAGTTATTTCAAGCGCTTTTTATCGGCTGCATCCCTTGCTATATATACGTTTCAGCTATTTCTATGCTTTAATATTTTATATATTTCAATTTCAAACTTTCTGTTTTAGAAATAGATAGAGGCTAATAGGGCATAGATAGGGAGCACTCCCATAGAAAACAGAAAGTTTGAGCCAAAAAATGGCCATTTCGATAAAAAAATCGCTGAAACCATTGATATAAAAGGATTTCAAAATTCAAGTTTTAGTGAAATTCCTAGGAATTTACTAATGATTTTTGTGAAAAAACTGATCACTTTTTGGGTTCAACTACCACTAGTCCTACAAATCACTATCAACTGGCACACTCAACCAGGGTTTTATGAAGACAGCCTACTTGGTGTCATTTGATACATCGCTAAGCTTTTCTTAGGCCCCCTCGTTCTAGGAAAGGGTGAGGGGGGGAGCGGCGGCAGTTTTGTTTTGCTGGCTCTAGGGCTGGTTGCAGCGGTCGATATTGGCAAAGTAAAAGCGCCTCAGGTTTGGTGACCTGAAGCGCTCGTGTAGTTGTCTGTTTCGATGTTTGTAGTTTAGTTGAATAGTCCTAGCATTTTTCTAATGTCAACGTCTTTTAGGGGAGGCAGTGTTAGCGGTATGCCTTCTCCTGTCTTCCTCTGAGTTTCGGCCCCGGCGGCAAGGATGTATTTTTTCCAATTTCGCATTTTTAATGGTTTGCAGCCCGTGTCGATCACCCACTCTTTATAGCGGTTGTACCAGACACTAATTATTTGAGTTTGAGCAACGGATAGTTCTAAATGCTCCATCCATTCATAGACAGTATTTGACTCTGCCAAGTGACGTTGCTGTAATGCTATGTTCTCCTCAGACTTGAGGTGGGTTTTTAGTACCTCCACTGCTTCATCTAGGGAGATAGCCCAGGCCCAATTAAATATTCCTGGTAGCTCAGCTTTTAACTTGTTGGCCAGCTCTGTATCAATCTCGGTAGGTTTGCGGCTAAATGGGATATATAGTACTCGCCTACTAAGGCCTTCTTGGTCAGCTGCCCTGGACTTGATCGGTTGGTTCATGGCTGCCCATAAGACAGTTTTGAATTCTTCGGTTCTTTTATCTTTATATTTAGCTTCTACGTCCAGGGGTTCGTTGACACAGATTGAGTTGATATTTCCAACCGCCTGACTGCTCAATTCGCCTTTGAGATCCATTGCAAAACAAGCCCGTTTGCCGGACATCCCGTTCATGCCGCGAGCATCATTTACATTGTGATAATTCCAGGCGGCATAACTGCCCTCGCCTATCAGCTGCGTTAACACACTTAAAAATGTCCCTTTACCGAGGCCAGCGGGGCCAATTAGAACAGGCCAGATATGGATAGGGTAGGGGCCTTGTTTTTTAGGCGTGATCGTCCAACGAATAAGGGCTTGAATAATCTCTGGCCACTTTTCATCATCTTCAAACAGCCAATTCAGCCAGGTTAGCCATTGGATGCACTGCGCCTCAGGGTCATACGAAAACCCTAATGTCTGAGTAATATAATTTTTAGGAGAGTGTGGAATAAGCTTTTTTTTATTAAGCTCCAGCACTCCATTAATAAATCCTAGTAGATGCGGTTGATCGAATTGATCTTTGCTTAATCGGGTCTTGTTCTCCACAAACCTCAGTTCTTGCGCCGCGATCGCACGCTTCCTATTTAGCCAGTATTGAGCGTCGGCTATTTGTTCGGAAAGTAGTTTCCAGGCTTCCTCGCCTACGTCTTTCCAGATGCCCTCTGGACAATATTGACGTTTTGAATAATCAGGGATATTGGCATAAATCCCATGCAAGGATAGCCAGCTGATTAACCCCCTAACATGATGCTGTTTATTAATAGGAGTATCTTTGTGGGCATCGTCTCCCAGTGGTTCAGCCGCAAACAGGCACTCAGTATCTAATGACTTGTCTTCCCATTTGCATTTTACTAATGGCAATGCATGTCTTAACAATTCCTTTACTGGTGACTCGCCTAATAACACAATTGCGTCATCTAAGCCTAGTTTTTTGGTCTTTTTTTCATTAGCAAGTTTTAATCGGGTTGGGAGCAGCGCATACTTTAATTTTTTAGCTAATGCTAGTGTTCGGGTAGGCACTCGCTCATTAGAACATGTCTCGTCTATTTCGAGCTGATGATAAGCCTCTATTAAGTTTCCAGCCAATGCTTTGATAGCTCTAGCAACCTGATATTTGTGGGTGATGTCGCTGTCAAAAACTATGGTTAAATTTTGCGCGGCTCTGACATCAATTTCATCAACCAGGCATCCTAAAGCACGGTTACCCCATTCGTCCTTATCGCCAGTCTTGTAACTGTAAACCCCTCCAATCCCTATGCATGGAATATTACAGAGTGTTGCCAGTAGGCTTTTTTTCTCGCCTTCTGTTAAGGCTAGATTAATGCCTGAAAGCTTAGTAAAATCGACTTTGTTAGCCACTCTCGGAAAATAAATCCGTGGGGGCGCCCCTTTTGGGGACAGATATGTGCATTTTGGGCTTGGCGGGTTGTCTGGCCTGAGTCTAAAAAATGGCCTGTTATCATCCCCCCATCGATATACGTCCTTGCCGTCAATCGTGAAATAAGTGAATATCAGACCGGCTCTACCGTGGCCTGTGAGCGTTCTAGCTAAGGCAGCATCAGCGCTAAATATGCCAGCTACCAGGGCAGCACTGGGACTTATACCGCTTTCTGCCAAATGACTAATGTGATGGGCTTCTAGATAGTGCTGCTCGGGCAGCTCGGGAATAAACTTGCGTATTGATTTCCATCCAAAATTAGCTCTTAATCCACTCATATTTATTAAATTCCAGGAAGCCCATTATATTTGCTGCGTTTTATATAATGGCATTGCTTTACAAGCATGGCTGTATTTTTTCTTTTTTGTCAAGCCCCTTGACAAACTTGATTGTATTTTTTAGGCTTGTACTTGTAAGGCGTTTAGGGCGGTTCGATACCACGTTTGCCCTAACTCGATGTTCAAAAATTGGAATTTATTATTATGGCAAGATTTCAAAAGAAAGCCTCTAGTGCTCAAACTGTTGAAAATACTGCAACTGTGACTGCACCAAGCATCAATCTTACTCAAAGGTTAATAGATCTAGAGACAGAGTTATTGAGTGCTGGGATTAACGAAGATAAGATTGACATCCCAGATCAGAGCTTACCGGAAGATATTCGTGGGGCGTTTAACCAGCTTGCCGCGAAACTTGGCTTTACTGAGTACAATCCAGATGGCTGTACTTGCGTTTTTGTAAAAAATGACAATGGCGGTTATTTAGCTACACCTGCTGTTTATGCCTATGAAGACGGGATTTGCATCAGATGGGGACAGCAGCGATTTGTTATCCCTAATGAAACTGTATTTCCTAGCGATTTGTATGCGCTTAATTTAGGCGATGACACGCTGATTTTAGATCCATCTGGATATGCGTTGGTTTGCCCTGTTCGCTTACAGTATGAGTATCGCTCTGAAGATGGGCGAAAACTCGTTAGCGCTCGTTTATCTATGGCAAATACGCCTGAAAAACTTACTGAGTTTTTGCTGCGAGGAGAGGAAAGGGTTGAGTGGGGGGATGTAGAAGACGGTTCAGATATTGAGTTTGCCCATATTAAATGGGTTCCCAAGAGAGACAAAGAAGGTGAATTTTACGGATCTATCTTAGGTGTTGTCGGTGAAAAACCGGTGCTTTTTTACGCACCAGGCAATAAAGAAGATTGGGTAAATTTTTCTATTGATGAAAACGGCTGGTTCACTGAAGAATTAACCGTTTCCAAGGAAGGCAAAAAACTTAGTGTTAATGGGCATGAGTTTGAGCTGACGGGAGGCAATTACATGAAGCTTTCCGAGCTTAGCCCTGAGGCTGAATATAAGGTAGTTGGTTACAAAAAGACTCAGGGCAAGTTTGGTGATGGGGTTGAAATTTATGTCATTGTTGATGGCTCTGAGAAGACGATTAATGGCAATACTTATATTAAACGGGTGCTTTCGGGCTCTACTACTCAATTAAGCATTGATGCCCCTGCAATCCTTTCTATTGATAGGATTGAAGAGATGAAGAACAAGAACAAGCGAGTTATTTGTCGTTTACGTTTGCCTGAATCTTCTCAAAGTTCTTTTGTTGCGGGCATCAAGGCTCGTATTGCTGAGAACTCTAAGGCTCCTCAGCCAGCCGCTATTTAATAGTTAGTTTCATGCAGGGGTCATCTGGCCTCTGCTGTCTTGCTTTTTGAAATGGTCATGAAAACAGGTTTATTCCCTACCCCTGGTAGCAAAAAAGATCGCGTCAAGTATCCTGTATGGGATAGGCGTTATGTTTATGATGCCAGCATTGAGCCTTTTGCCTGTGCTGGCCACTTCAGTCATTGGATGCTCGGCAACGGAATTGTTAAGCGGGCTTTTTTGGCTGATATAGATCCTGTTGTTCAGGTAATTTATCAATGCTGGCAAGATAACAGTCTAAGGCAGCAAGTAGAGAAGACTATTAATAATTGGTCTAAAGAAGTGCTCTCGAAGGGGCCAAAGGTTGTTTACGAAAACCTTAAAGTCATTGTTGATACTAAGGATACAAGCGACTGTGTAACACTTGCTGCCGCGTCATTGTTGATTCGCGAGTTCACGTTTATGAGCTGCCTCAGGGCGAATACTAAGGGGCGATTAAACGTAAAAGAGAGTCGTGATAAGGTAGCCAGTCTCAAAAAAAAGTCTGGGTTTGTGAAAAATGAGCCTCAACTGTCGCCAGAGTTACTTGAAACACTGAATGATGGCTGGGGTTATAAGATGCCCTGGTTTAGCCCTAATTGGAAGCTTCATTTTTCTAATGACGCTCATGCTTGCATTGATAGTTTTGAACTGTCTACTACTGGCAAAACGATCGCTTTGCATGATGCGCCTTATTGGGTGCCGAAAGGCTCTAGGCCGGGACGACGGGGGACAGGTGCATTAACACCGTCGTATATCTGCCATGGTGATCCGCAAGGGAGCGATTTGTTTGATTTGATTGTTAGCACGTTAGAAAGGCTGTTGGCTAACCCTCGAATTGAACGGGTTGTGATGACTAATTATATTTCAGACCCATTGTGTGACGCGATTGAACGGATGGATAAGCTTGGCCGTGATTGGCGGCTAACATCTCTTAGTGTTTTGACTGGGGGCAACAACGGGATTAACGGCAATAGTCGAGACGATCAGTTTGTCGAGGGTTTTTGGGAATTCGGGGGCGATTTTACGCTGGGCAAATATGAACAAAAAAGTTTATTGGAGTTGGCGGTTTGATGGCTGAATGGACATTAGAACAAATTAAGAACGAAGTTGAAAAATACGAACAGTCCAGAAAGATTAGAACCAAGATCTTAAATATGATTTGCCAGGGTGGGGGCCATGTTCTGCCACCGTCTCGATCAGGTGCTGTTTTAAGCGCGTTCCGTCGGGCTGGATTGCTCATAGAAGACAATGAGCTTGCCCCTGGAGTCCGTGAAATATGGATGAAGTACAAAAATCTTGAACCATTTACTGAGGTTGAATTAATCGAAGCAGCGTTTGAGTTATTGACTGACATTCAGGCTAGGCAGTTTGAAGATTTTTTAACTAAGAATTTGCCTATGAACCAGCGGGTTCGTGATGCACTTCTAAGGTTAAAGTTAATACAGCGTGGCTCAGGTTGTTATGATTTTTATGCGACTGAGTTGGTCAGAAAGCTATGGTTCAGGAGCAATAGGCAACGGATAATTCAAACAGAGATATATTCTAGACCAAGAATTTTTAGGCAAGACCCAATCCGCGAAGTTTCCCCGTTTGATGGCTTGAAATATGCCGATATCTTGGAATATCAAGTGTTAAGGGAAAGTCAGAAAGACTATGTTTTTGCCCTGCTGCGTGATGGGGAAATCAATAAAGCCAAACAACATTTGAGAGGGAACAAGCGTGAACTGTCCAGAAGAAATTAAAATAATTGCTCGCCAAAATGAAATCAATAAAAAGTGGCGAGTGTATGCAGGCGATAAAGCTTTATTTCACCTTGTATGGGCATGGATGTTTGCTGAGGAGCAAAGACGATGACAACCGCTAAAGAGATCTTCAGGCGACGAGCCAAACAGTATTACGAGAAAAAATATTCTAACGGTAAAACTCAACTCTCACCCGCTCTTGCAGTGAAAGTTGTTTCCCATGAACAACAACCTGCTTAATCAGTGAGTCAAGGATAATCCTTAGCTCACTGGGTGCTAACTCTTCCCAGAATTCAGGGTCAGCAGCAACTGTCTCGTAAATGTCAACGTCATTCGGGTCTATGTCTTGTCCAGTGGCTTGCTCCAGCTTTGATAGTTGCTGCTGTTTAGTCTGAATCACTCCACTCAGTTCTGGATCAGCCATTGCCTGTAGCTGCTGTATCTGGTTTCTGAGTTTTATTATTTCTGGACTCACTTCAGTGTTCGGTTCAGCAAATTCTTGAGCAATGTCGATCGCTCTAGCGCAAACCTGTGAAATCACTTCCTTAAAAAACTCATCTGTTTTGATTGAATTTTTGTAGGGGCATCGTCTTTTTACTCGACTGTTAATGGTTGATTCTGTCCCACCACGGCAAACCAGATAAGAATACGTTTTTCCCTGCCTATGGACAGTGCTATTATTGTGTCTGCCGCCGCATAAGCCACACTTAATTTTGCCAGCTAATGGCTTCCTGCTTCTGGGCTTCCCATCGTTCATCGGATTAGGGGCAGAGGCAATATTTTCGACAGTTACTTGCACAGCTCGCCATCGGTCAGGGTCCATAATCGCTTCATGGTCTCCCTTTCTGACTAGCTCATTAGGCTTGCCAGGGAAGTCAACCAGATAACCACGAATCACGGGAGATTTAACCCATCGCATAAATCCCTTAGTACTGACAGGGAAGTTTTTAGCGACTCCCCATCTGTCAGAATGTCGCTCACCATAACGATCGCACATCGCCCGAATAGTGGCCCGGTATCCTCCAAGCTCAATTAACGTATCGATCATTTCAATGGCAATTTCCCGATAAGTCTGTCCGTCAGAACCAGGGAAAATATCATCATTAATTACTAGCCGCTGGTCAATGCCCTTTTTATAGCCAAATGGCGGATTAACTATTCTGTTTTGACTACGCCTGAACGCATGCCCTTTTACGCTGTGTTCTCGTGCCTGGTCCCGTTGATGCTGGGCAAACGTGGCATCCAGATTAGCTTGCAGGTTCCCAGCTGCACTGGTCAAGTCGATAGGTGTTAAACCCTTATCCAGCTCAATTAGTTCGCAGCCATTTTCTAACAGCGTGTCTCTAATTTCCCCCCAAACTCTAATATCCCGATGGATCCTGGAGTGATACGGGACTACAAAGTATTTTTTATTAGGATCCTGCAACCGGGCTAATGCCTTTTGTAAATCCTCGCGATCGAATGTGCCGCCGGATTCAGCGTCAGAATAAATATCAGTAGGAGCAATGCCGACCGATTCAAAATGCTCTAAATAACGCTCCGGACTATGGCCCTCTTGCTCTTGCCGCTGCGTTGAAACACGATAATATCCAATGGCCTGAGATGGATCGAAACTGCTGCTTGCGGACAACCTGGTACCTGACTAACACACCACAAAGCATGATATCATCATCGTTGTACGCCAAGGGGTGAGCCCTGGCTTAGGAAAAGATGTACAAACTTGTGGAACCAGTCGTATTAACGCCTAGGCAGCATGAGATTATTATGCTCATTAGCAAAGGCTGGCATAATAAAAAAATTGCCAGAGAGCTTGAAATCACCGTTCGTGTTGTCCGTAGTCATCTTAAGTTTGCTCGTGATAAGAATGGAGCTGTGACGACTGGACAACTGATGTATTGGATAGGGCAAAGAGGCGTCGTTTCCAGTGATGATCGCGGCAAACATATGAAGCAACTTAGCGTCGTTTAGTCCAGCTTGGAACATAATCAGTACGATCGCAATTAGCCGCATATTCTCCAATTAACGGCAGTAGAACTTTATCGGCTGCCTTTAATATTTCGTCTCTTAGTAAGTCCTGAACTGGGATGCCCAGCTGTCTAGCCTTTTCAAGTACAGCTGAGTCCACTGGAATTGTAATATTTGCCTTCAAAATTAGCCTCCAAGTCCTTTGATATAGTTCCAGATCATATGGTCATCAACTATGAAAGCCTCAGCAATCTGCCCCTTGATTGCTGAGGCAAACTTTTCGATACGAGTTACTGTGTCAGGCTCTTTGGCTCTAACATTCTGCCATTCGTCAGGGCTTTCTATGATTTTCCCCGTTTGGTGGTTCGTAATTATTTCGTGGCACCATGGATGAGATGCACCGACTCTGACATCTAGGCCGATTAGGTCTAATACTTTTTTAGTTGTATCGAAGCTCAGCATAATTCGGCACACGGGGTCAGATCCATTACGCACCTGCCAAGTTTTATCTTCTAAGCCTAGCGCCCGGTGTTTATCGGCTCCGGCTTCATCCATGCCCCTGGGTGCTCCAAAGGTGATAATACTTTCAATAGGACAACCATTGTCAGCTGCAATCATGCCGAACATCAAAGAGATCGCGCCTCCAAGGCTATGACCAATCAGTTCTAACGGGCTATCTAATAAATGTTCTTTCTGGCAATGCTGCATAAATTTCAAAGCACCATCATAGAACCCAGTATGAGCCTTGAAATCTTTGCATTCTTTATGGGGCCAAAAAATTAGATTAGACCGCTTCCAATCAGACCATAGGGTATCGGTGCCTCTAAAAATAATGGTTGTTTTTTCTTTGCTTTTGAGATACCAAGCGACATTATTTTCTATCGTTATTTTTTTATAGTGCTCAAGAAAGCCAGCTGGGTTTTGCAGATAAGAAGCGTTGGCCAGTTGAGCTTGGTAGATAAGTTTAGTTTGCTTCATTTTCGCGGGAAACAGTTAGCAATTTCAATGCTTAATACGCCTGCAAAAAATAGCAGAACGCTTAAGGTGAACGCGAGGGCTAGTAATAGACCAAATGCTTGCAGTAGGAAAGATAGTGGGATAATTTTTAGGATCTGCATTAGCAAAAAACCTATCAGGATAGGTTGCCAGGACCTATTAAATATCTTGATCATTTTTTCTTTTTAGCTTTCTTTTTCTTCTTCTTTGAAGTCGCCTTCCCATTCTTTGAATATGCTTTCTTCATGTAAGTCGAACCCCGCGTTAATAATGGCAATTGAGATGGTCTCAAACATCCAGATAGTGGCGATCGCTTGCAGCACTGAGAATTTAACGAACCACAAAGCGATCGCGCCAATCAGAGCCATGCTAGAAGTGAATAGCTCTTTCTGCTTTTGAGACATCAGATTTCCCTATAATTGCGGTTTTATTGATGGGGATCAGCTAAGGTGTTTCCGTCGTTAATGGCAAACAGAAAATGGACTTTGTATTTTACGTTGCATTGCCACTGGCGTTGTTACTGTTAATGCCAGTGGCAATTTTCACTGAATATCACTCGAACGATTTATAGACTCCTTCATTAAATAGATGGGCTTCAGACTTGCGACGACGTACTAAGCCTTGCAATACTTTGTTGCCGCCTTTAACCCACATATTGAAGGCATCGGCTACGCCTTCGAATTCTTCGTTGTTAACCCGCTTTAATAGCGTGGAATCCTCCAATGCGCCAAGCCCGCAGTTAAAAGCAAAGCTGACTAACGCCGAAAACTGATCATGGGTTAAGGGCACGGTCACCAGCTCTTGAACCCCATTCATAAAGCGTTTCAGGTCTTTGTGCAGCAGATCGTCGGCTTCATCCTGGGAGATCGTCATGCCTTCTTGAATATGCTTGCCAGTGCTGCCGTAGCCGATTGTTAGGACATTTGAAGCACAATAGTAAGCAGTAAGCTTGCAGCCTTCGAAAGCCTTTAGTAGCTCTAAGCCTTGATCACTAATTCGGTTGTATGTCGCTGCTGCAGCACGCACATTAGGATCTGTAGTATCTGCAACTTCGTAGTCGGTGTGGCTGGGCACCAGATAGACACTGTTTCGCCCGTCAACAGTCTTAAATTTTTCACCAGGGTCTTGAGATAGCGTGATATATAAATTGTCACGCTCTAATTCGGGTCTTGCTGCAATTATATTGATCCATTCGCCCGCTCTGACTGGCTCTTTTTCGTAGTCCCCTAGTTGGTCAGGGGGGACCGGCCTGTGCTTCAGGAATGAATCCTGTAAAAATGTTACTTTCATAGCCTTTAGAATCCGTAGTTCCACTCTGCAAAATAACCCCTAGAGTCACCATGCGTAAACACACTGGCAGACGCTAGGGCCACGCCGTTTCTGATGCACCATGGCCGCAAAATCGTGTTGATCTTGTGGCATGGAATTTGTTTTTTGTTAATAAACACAAGAAAATCCGTCCCGTCACCATAGCAATGACGAGAACGACTTGCGCCGCCTACACGACGGTTGGTTTCAGGGTCGCGATACCAGCTGTTAAATGAAATGCTGACTTTCTCAGGCGTCGTTTGATACGCATCTGCAATAACAGCTCTGAACTTTTCAATAGTTACATCGTGGGCAACAATTCGACTTACAACGCCAGCATCAGCGGGCTTGCGCCATGATTTTGTCTTGGGGTCAAAATGTAGCGCCTCATACCACTTGTTTCTTCCCTTGCCATAGCGGATGGGGGCGCTCATGTTAAAGGTGCCAGAACTACCAGGCAACGAAAATTTGAAGTCGTAGGCGTTTACAATTGGCTTGGGTTGGCTCTCTATCCCGCCATTAAGTGTTGTGATTGTATTCCCGACCGCCTTTTGCTTCTTCTGCGCATCAGTGCCGCCGATGACGACGTGTTTTAGGAAACAAAACCAGTTATGAAATTTTTGCTTTTTTCTTTTTAGTGAAACTTGAGCATAGTTGCCCTCATCAATCGGTGTGCCTGCATCGTCCTGTTGAGCTTCGGCCCAATTCAGTTCAAGCACGTCGCCTTCATGTAGCTTGAACTTTTGGTCTTCAGGCAGTTTGCTAGATTGGGTGATTATTCTCAGCAGCCAAGTGTCCCGTTTAGCGGTTAAGGTTTTAGGCATGGCCCTCTCCTGTTCTACAATTTCCAAATTTGGCCCCTGATGCTACTATTGTATCGAAAGCGGGGTTTTTATTAGCTTGTTTTCTCCTTTTCTCCTTAATTGGCTACTGCCTCGCAACTCATGGACTGCGGGGTATTTTTTTTGGTTGACATCTCCCTCTGCTATGCATATAGTAGAAAGGTAGCTAAGGAAAAGGCCATGAATTTAGTCGAGTTGCAGAGAAAAAGGATGGATAAAGCCGGTCTAGTCGGCATCAAGGTCGGCACGTTCGCAGTGCGTGGGCTGTTGCCTGGAGACCCAGCCGACGCGCATTGTGCCACGTTATGCGTTAAAGATTCGGCCAAGTGGGATGATACCGGCTGGGTTCTGAAGGGCGAGGCCGCTTATGCCTTGGCATGTTCGGTTGAGCATGTATTCTTATGCCTCGACAATGCAGTCGAGCGGATTTCAGACGACGGAGACCCGACCGCCTACAGGACAAAAGATTCGGCTGAGTCTGTAATTCAGCTATTCGGCCTAATTAGACCAGAGCCTGAAATTGATTGGGAGTCTTTCTAAATTGGCAAACGAAAAAAATTTGATTGCTGGCAAAAATAAAAAAGAAGGCGGCAAGAGGACCACAATGATTTTGTCTGGTAAAGCAAGGGAAATAGCTTCTAAATTAGGGGGTGGAATCATGGCTGCAGGCGTGGAAAAGGCTTTAAGACAGCAAAGTTTTATAGCTGAGGCAACAAAAGCTGAGTTTGATCCAGGACTGATCTTAGATTTTCTGGATGCCATAGAAAGTGACCCGATTTATATGGCATGGAAGGGGGAACCAACGATTCCTCGATTAGAAGAGTACAGAGACGATATGGACTCTAGATTTTATTCCCAAGCTGCTTGGGATGCCAGTTGCGTTAACGAGCCTATCCTTCCAAAATGATTGAAATTATATCTCGGCACACCTATCAAGCGTCCTTAGGTTCTGAGGCGCAAGAGCAAATAGTTACGTTATACATAGATCCTGAAACGGAGCAAGGGAGACTAATAGAAACAACAGACGGCATTGAGACAAATCGAATAGAACTTTCTGCGCCTGCAGTGAGTGTTTTAGCTGAAAAGCTGAAAGAAAAAATTTGATTGATCTCTTTTTTCAGGATTAGCAATTGTTAGCGTTGTAGATATATTTGGATGAAATCGAAATGAATGCGGGAATATTATGGGGCCACGGGAACGGCCCCATTTTTTTGCCCTATTTATTGACCAGGCGCGTCAACAGAAACGAACTCAGATGTTTGCGCAGGGCCATTCTTGTTCAGTTTATTGAACTCGGTGGGCTTAAATTCATCGTCGATTGCATCCAGAAGAATTTTTAGCTCTCGTGGGTTTTCACCGATTTTTCCGGCGACTTGACGCATCCGGGATGTCATGCCGAGAACAGTGACTTCACCAGCGGCTACTTTGCGCAGCACATCAGCAGTCCCATCAACCAGATCAATATGTTGAGCCAGCTTTGCATCAATCATGGGGAGAATCGTTTTAGCGATCTCAGTGTATTTATTAATTCCTGGGATAAATCCTTTTAGTGTCCGTGCTAACCGTGGGTTGATCACTAGTAGTACGGTGGACAATGCAGGTGCGATCGCGCCTGCAAGAATCGGGTTTAACGTGTCAAAATTGATGTTCATAGTTTCTCGCAGTAGCTTCACGCTAATTTTAGCTGTAGCTATCAAAATTGGATATAATGTCCAATGATAAAGTGGTTCGATTGTTAATAACTAATAACCCCTGTGTCTGCTTGAGCACGGGGTTTTATTTTTTGGGATATCCGCGTAGTTTTTCCCACACATAATCAATTCCCATGACATCCTGCAAATAGCGTACGGCTGCTGTTCTGACAAAATCGGCTTTCGTTATCCCTGTTGCATTACAATATTCAGCTATCAACGATTCGATTGCTTGAGTAAAAATCACAGTCGTTTTAGAGTCGCCTTGGTGGTCAGTTGGGGGCATGGTGCTATTAATTTGCCGTATCAACACAAATCAAATCGTGTTAACGTAGGCTGTATAACGGTTCATAGCCTATTTTACGGCTACCTAGGGGCATCTACCGACCGGCCCATTATTTTCACCTCCAATGGATACATGGTTAAGCCCACGCGTAATTGAGCGATGCGGAGACAGAGAACTAACGCATGAAATCAACCTGGCTCAGGTGCCGGTTCGCATCGGTCGATCACCTGGGGTATATGAAGCTGATTCTTATATTCGGATTGGGGCTATTGCTCCTACATTGATTCAGAAACGCATTAGTCGCTGTCAGGCCACTATTACGTATAGTTCAGACGGAGAATACTATATTAAAGATGGCAACGGGACTGAAAGCGGGCTAGGCGTTTATTATGATGGGAAGCGAATTGAAACGCCTCTAAAATTATATCCTGGCATCCGTGAGTTATTGATTGTTCCTCAGCTTCAAGGGGCTAAATATGAATGCCGGTTTCAATGGCTGAAAAGCGAACAGTTAGAGGGGGAAAACGAGGTTGATCCCCTTAAAACGATGGGCGCTCGCAACGTATATTTGGAGTCGCAGTTAGAGTCTAAAAATGCTGAAAACTCGCAGCTAGTGGGCGATGTGATCGCGTTGCAGGAACAAGTAGAATATTTAACTGCTCAGCATCAAAAAGAGAAATTAGCAGAAGTTGAGCAAAATCATAAGATTGCTCAACTTTACACGTCATGGCAGAAATTGAAAAAGCTTTGGACGGTGCTGGGCGTTTTAATCGCGTTGATTGCAGTCGTTCTACTGGGGATTGACCCTGAGTTGATTAATAAATTGATTAGCGGTGTTATTGTGTCGTTGACTGCTTTTGGAGTTATAAAGACGCAATCTGATGATTGAGGATTAGCTTGCAAGTAAGTCCAATAAGCTTAGCTGTTGCTTTTTGGGTGCTTCCTCAGGCGTTTCGGTCTGTTGTTTTAGCCAGTCTAATCTAGCCTGCTGCGATACAAAGCTTTGTTCTTTGCCGACTTTGCCACGGGCTACATCTGCCCAATGAGGATCAATATCAATCCCAATAAAATGTCGTCCGTGCTTTTTGGCAGCTACTAGAGTATTTCCGGAACCACAAAAGCAATCTAGGACTACTGAATTAGGCTTAGAACTAGCGTTTATTATGTGCGCCATCATGGTCAATGGCTTCTCGCATGGGTGCTTGCCTGGGTAGCTTTGCACTGTGGGGAAGTCCCATATATCCGTGTAGGGTACGTTTGACGATACGATAAACGGTCTACGTAGTTCTTCGTATTGCTGACGTAGTTCTTCGTATTGCTGACGTAGTTCTTCGTATGGGCGTTGAAAGTAACCGGGGAATGATGATTGGAGGGTTTTGTATTGGTCTTTTAGAGGTAACTTCCATTGAATAGGGCTAAAAAAATGCGAGTCATGCCCCCGCATCCCAAGAATATGTATTATTCGTCTATGTGCAATTTTGGCTTTGGCCCTCTCTCCATCTAGATATGCCCGCAACGGCTCAAACACAAACCCGCGTAACTCATCGCACTTTGCCTGATAACCTGCTTCGCCTTTAGCTGCGTTATCTGCGCCGTAATGTTCACAAAAGATAATTGATTCTGATGCAGGGAAATAGCCTCTAAGAATTTCTTTGCATGATCCTTTATGAAATCCTTGTTCCTTCCTCCACCGAATATTATTCAGCACATTAAACCGATCTCTCAACAACACCTCAACTCGTGCTGACATTTTTGTGCTCGCGAAACAATACAGGCTGCCATTAGGCTTTAAGATGCGTTGCCATTGTGCGGCTAGCTGGTCAATCCATCTCAAGAATTCTGCTGAATTATCCCAGGCGAGATCCCACCACTCGAATTTGCCTTTAGAACCGCTCCCTTTTACCTTAAAAAAAGGTGGGTCAGTTGCTATTAGATCAATGCTGCTATCAGGGATCTTGTCCATCACTTCTAAGCAATCGCCCTGAATAACTTGATTTAATTCCATAGCAAAACTCAACACGATCGCACCAGTACATTATCCCCTGAAAATGCCAGAATAGACCTAAGCTGTCAACTTTGGATATACTGTGAGATTCCGTTTAATTGAAAAGGTTGAAAGCTAGTTGGCATTGTCTAGATCTTTCGTTGATGGGGTAGAGCAGTGATGAACATAACTGATAGTGATGATTATGTAGCTTTGATGATTGCTGCGGGCTCTCTAGCCTTAGGCGCGATCACAATTGTTGCATCGGCTGTATCTGACAAAATGGGCGCTGCTGAGACGACTGGGGGCTATGCCGTAGCTACAACTGGGTTAAGTGGCGCTGCGGGCTTAGCGCAAGGTGGTGGAAAAAAGAAAGATGAAAAAGACATCCCTGATCCTGAGCCTACAGTTCCCACGCCTGAACCTACCTCACCGACATTCAGCAGCCCAGTAGAACCCGTGAGTATCGATCCCCCTGGTGGTGTTGGTGATACTGGCTATGCTCACATGGGCTTTCAAGTGCCGTCAGTCGCTGGGGATACAGGCTGTCTTAATGCGACACTTTACGGCATGGAAGTTAACTTCATTCCTTAAACATCAAAAAACGCTCAAGTTTCTCAGACTCAGAGCGTTTTTGACGGTGGTGACCATGCCAGACGGCAAGGGGATTTAATGTGTTCTAGCCTAGCACTCTAATTTTGTTTGCCATACAAAAGACGACAGTAGTCTGGCGGTAGTCCTTGAGCACCGTTTAAGATTTGCATGGATTCAACCAAAGTTTTGAATGTTTTAAGATAAATATCTGGATTCTTTTCCGAAAGCCGATTACCTGCGATGTTCACTTTTTCAACATCATTACTACAAATATAATCGGCTAATTCTTCGGCGCTAGGATTTATTAGCAATAATTTTTTTAGATTTTTTGCAGTTCCTATTGTGAGCCTTCCACCTGGGCTATTTTGACGACCGAACCATACAGTTAAGTCCGTGTCAAAAACATTTGCTTTTGTCCTAGGTGGATATCCAGCCTCAGGGTATTCTTTGAGTCCGAACATTTTCAGTGAGCAATCCGATATATTCTCTCCCGACCAAGTTTGGATCATGTAACCTTTGGCGGCCCATCCACCCGTTTTGAATCCGCAAAATCTAGCAGCATCTAAGCCCGCTCTATCTGCTCCGGTCTGGCCACCAGAATGAAACTCTAATTTCTTAAACATTTTTTTGCGCTGCGTTGTACGGAATGGAAATTAAATTTATCCCTTGAACATCAAAAAACTTGAGCGTTTTTTGATGTTTTATTGCGCCCATTCAGATGCCCATTGAAATGACACATTAGCATTTTCGGCGGCTAATCGGTCACTCTCCATGTCTCCAACCATCAGACACGTTTCTGGAGACGGAATAAACCCATGAACATCACATGCTGCGAGCAGCATTCCTGAGTCAGGCTTTCGATACAATCCTACGAATTCAGGGGCGGTTGGGTAGTTCTTGATTACTCGCCAAATATCGTTGCCAGATGGGTTACTTGATCGACCAGCGTTGCGCCAAACTACATAACATTCCTGACCTTCAAAGTCAGGGCACAACCAAGCCATAGAGATATAGGGAAGAATGTCCATTGCATATTGGACTTCTTCTATTGCACTATCAAGCGTTTTGTAACCAGCGGCTACCCCGCCCTGGTTGGTAACCACACAGCAAATGTCGCCCTGACGCTCATGTCGGGAGATAGCGTCCTTAACACCTGGCAATAGCTCTTGACCTGTGGGCGTTTGGACATATTTATTGCCACCAGTTGGCTTGACAAGTGTTAAATCTTTATCGAGTAGGATTAGACGCTTCATTATTTTCTAATATTTATTGACATCTCCTAATTTACACGCTACGCTTTTGAGCGTCAACATAAATATTGAATTGATGCCAGACGTAAACATAGAGATTACGCTGGAGCTAGCCGAGAAAGTTCTTGACACCTTACCTGAACTACTTAAAGTAGAAACCCATGGCTTGACTCAAGAAGACTTAGGCTTAAAGCTAGGCTTAACAAAGTCTTCGGCCAGCACTACGATTTCTAGATACGAAAAAAGTTCATACCATGGTGTTAAACTGTGGAGATTAAGAGAGGTTGTAAAAGCCCTTTCAGATCTAGTCCAAAAGTAGGCCAGAACAAAAAACGCTTTCAACAGAAGTATTGAATAACAAGGGTTGTAGCGTAGTTGATTAGTTGCGGTTGCAGCAGCAAGTCAAAGTAATTTAGGAATAAAAACTATGAGTTTAGGTTTCGGCCTTGATCCAGACATTTGGACAGACGATCTCGATAAGCTAACGGCAAGCGACAGTAAAGGCGTTTTGTATGCTGGCTTTTCCAAAAGCAATACGCTTTTCTTTTTCATTTCTATGGACCGGTTTGGAGAATTTAATTTGTGCAAGGTGACTCTTGGTAAAGGAAAGTCTGGGAGTTTAACTGCGCTTAAAACGCTGCCTAAATATTGGACAGAAGCGAAGAATTTAGGCGTTAATTGGAGATAAGGTAGGTTAAATCGCTTGCTGTAACGTTGTACTCATCCCAGGGGCGATAAACGGGGTTATTGTATCAGTCTTCATCGTCTCGCCCTGGTCTGTCCCTGGCACTGGTGAAACTGTCCCCTGGTAGACGATCTCTATCATTTCAACTTCAGTTTCTTTTAGTCCAGATAATGGCTCGGATACACAGGGGGCTGTCTTGTATCAATTAACAGGTCATGCAGACGGAAAAAGATTCTAGGGTCCGTTGGCGTTTGCCATAACTGATAGATATCTGGCCCAGACCCTAGCCCCAACTGAATATTTTGGGTCCGATAAGCCGTCTGCATAAAGACTTTGAAAATTATGCCCGTTGCATTAATGGGATTATCTAATAAAAGTTCAATATAATTGCTATTCCCATTGGTCGCAGTGCCCGCGATGCGAGCCCCATCATTCGAAACATCAAAACCCGTCGTCACTAAATCAGTCCTGATCGTATTGGCCAGGGTGCGACCCGTGAACGTGGGATAGAACTGGGTTAGGCTTAGGCTTGGTGCGACCATGAGCTGTTAGGGTGATGACAGCATTGTATCAATTAGTCAATACTGACAGCAATAGACCAAGGATTTCAGCTGCGGTCATTTTTGGCAAAAGAAATTACTGACAAAAACTTTTCCAGGTAGTCATGTCCAATGTACGGATGAATGACAGGGGGTTGCATTGTGACAAAGGGTGAGGGTATATTAGAAGAGTAGTTGAGAGAGAAAAAGATTATGCAAAAGGTATTTATTTTTGACAAGTCGGGTTATGTGGACTTAGATGAATGTGTAGATGGTGTTTATACCGTATTCATGGAAGATCATACGATCTACTATGCGCAACTAGATGAAATTATCGTGGCGTCCAACGAGCAAAAAACGTTAGACATTAAACTAAATGATCAAGTTTTTGCGGTTGCTGTGGGCACGATAAACCAGTCTGATAGCAAAATAGCGAGTCAGCTAGCTAATCAGTGCCACGAAAAAGGATTTTCAAAAAAAGTTAAAAACTTTTTGGGTGAGTTTGGTGTTGCGCCCCCTAGATGGAACAAACAACAATCTTTGGTCGCAATTACAGATTTTTCCAAAGAGGCGATTCATGGAATCTAATGTTGATGAACAACTGTTAACGCTTGAACGTGTTTTATGTTCAGGCGCTGACAGGTTTAATCACTACAAACAGCAGCTTAATGATTACAACAGGCTTAGACAATTATTTCAGTTAACAAGTAGAGAAAAGTTAGTCCTCTTAAAAGAGGCGCTGAGTAGTAGTCTTGTTATCCCTGAACAACCTTGCGTAAAAAGATCTCTAGGGCGATTAAATCACTTGGCGCTTCTTTCACTTGAAGAAAAAGGCGTGTTAGTGCCTTTCTCGATCTCAAGTTATGACGTTAAGGACAAGCAACGATGCTTAATGATAAGACCATCTGATTACGAAAGCAGAGAAGATTATAAAATATGGAAACAATTGAAGCAAGACAAAAAGTTAACCCACAGTGCCCACATTGTAAGGGAAAGACACAAAAGAACAAACTTCTGAAGTCAGGCAGACAGCAATATAAATGCACCGCCTGCAAGCGCTGTCATACCCCAGGGAAAACCGTAGGTGGTAGGCCCCCAGTCGATGACCCGTCAGCAGCAACGCTTAGAAAGCGGAAAAGTAGGGCAGCAAAACGTACGGATGAATGACACTCCCTAGACATGTGACAAAGGGTGAGGGTATATTAGAAGAGTAGCGAGAGAGAAAAAGATTATGTTAACTGGCAACTATTGCATTGACAAAGCCGCTAAAAACGTTCTAGAGGAACAAGTAAAAGCAGCTAGCAAAAAACTTAACGAATATCCAAGAGAAGCCAATGGGTTAACACCTGCATCTACAAAGGCCATGGTCGGCTGGCAGGAAGCTAAAATCGCTTATGGCAATGCATTTAACTCTCTTCGTAAGTTTAACGGGGTATTTTGTAAGCGATATAAAAAAGAAATTCGCGCTGAACGTAAAGTTAAGGCAGCATAAAACAAAAAACCTCGCTAACCTTTTCTTGATTAGCGAGGTTTTTTGTTTTATGGCGCTAAGCTCTAAAGCTTAAACTGCTCTAACACGCCCGAATCAATTTGTTCTTCTGACAAGCCCATATTAAGCAAAACTTGCCTTGGAAGATTGCTTAAGTCTTGCGTCCGCTCGATTTCTATCCACGGGTTTTCTTCATCTGGCAATGGGGCATAGCTAAACTTAAACGTATAGACTGCATTGTATGCGTGAGTAGGGATAGCAGGAATATATTCTGCATAGTCATCATTGACCATAGGAATATCAGGAATATATTCTTCATACTCATCATCAATTAGCCATGGCCCCAAACGTTGATGAGTAGGCGCGCCGGGGAACCTAGGATCTACGCTGTCAGGGTCTATTTTCTTTTCAGTCCCCATGCGTTCTTGATCGTTAATCTTTGCCCTGCCACTGTAATCGACTAAAACACAAGTCATGTCTTGAGCTTCATCGTAAAGCTCGTCAGGGATTCGATCCATGTCAGGGATGCAAACAATTAAATCTGGCTTATTCATGACAATTACTCCTCCTCTTCGAATATGCGTGTTTTGAGCATCTGTGCTATAGCATTGCGTTTTTCGAATTCATCTGTAGGGAATGTCCCATTGATATATTCAGTTAGCTTTGAATACCTTGGCATTTTCTCAAGACCTTGAGGTTTACGGGCAAAAATCCATTGTGCATGTTGTTGTGCTTTGGCATATTCGCCATCACTGGCTAGCTGATAAATTGCATCCATGCAGGCATCAAACCAGCCGTAATGCCCCCAATAAGTCTCTTCTGCATTCAGCATTTCTAGCGCTACAGATTCAGGCAATTCAAATGAGCTAAAGTCTGTTGCTTGTTGTTTTGATTCATCGCCTGAAATATAGGCGTCGAGGTCTGGCATCGGCTGGTTTACGCCTTTATAAGCAGCATCAAATTTAGTGATTAAGTTCATTTTTCAATTCCAAAACTTACGAACAATATCGCGGGTTTGTCGTGCGTTCAATCCTCTCCCTGAATCAAGCTCCTCGTACTCTATGCCTTTTATGCTTAGATAGTAGCTGTTCAATGCTTCGCGAACTTGATCTACACTAGCGATTTGCCAAATAACAGCAGCGTTATAGCCAGTTGCAACTTGGATTAGCTTGGCTGCCCACCCGCGAGAAACGCCACGATTTTCAATGAATTTGAAGAAAACCGATCCCTGTTCTCGACAGTTTTGGCGTATGGCATTCTCGCTAGCTTCACTCAACCATTCGTCAAACTCAAAAACTAAATGCTGTATTCTGTCTAAATTGGTCATGACTAAGCGGTCTCCAATGTTTCAGAATCGCTCTTTAGCACATCCAGAATTGAGCGATACCAAAAGAGTTGGTCTTTATCTGACCTGCTATTGGTTGAGACTGGCTTGCGATCGCTGTAAGGTTTACCTTTCTCGGTGGCAGACCATTTGTTGTCAATCTTTTCTTGATAGCCGCTTCTAAATAACTAGACAAATGTGGTCAAGTATTACCATATCTACCTAGCCAGAAAATCCACGGTGTATTTTCAGAAAACCTACTCCTAGTGCTTTCGCTTGCGTCAGCAGCTGTGTAACTTACTGCGCTTGTCCAGGAATTCCCAGTTAGAGATAGAGTAAAAGGTATGTCGCCTTACTCGTTTGGTTTTCAGTTGTTTATTCAGTTGTGACCAGTGGCTCCAGATGTGCTTTCCAGAGTTCACCTCTAGATAGGCATTTATGGAGCTTGGGAGTCTTTCGGATAGCCTCATAGCACGTCTAGCAATTGCTAGCGCTGCTGACTCATCAGAGGCTAAACCATATTGTTTAGAGTACTTAACCAGACCTATAACTGAGGTATAAGCTGGGTTTACTCGTAGAACTCGGATACCACGGTTTTGACAAATACTATCTAGCAACTCATTAAACCGACTATAAGCCCACCCTGACAGCATCCGAGCATACTTTTTACCTTGTTCCTTGAGTGATGTTTTCTTATTACTAAAGTCTAATTTCTCAGCAACGATAGGGCATTTATAAGTTTTAGCTAGGGTGACAAGTTGCATAACTGCATCAACAATCTGAGCATCCTGTTTACCTGTGGGTAAACCCATTTGTAAGGGGATCTGGCCATGAGCTTTTAGGTTTCCATCAGTATCGGCATAAGCCCACCCTATAGAGCCTGGGTTGAGGTCAATACCGATGCACCCATACATTGAGTGCTTAGAGACCCTTTTAACAGCGCTAGGGGTGAACTGAACAGCTGCTACCCACTTGCCATCCTTACGGTAAAAATGCCAAGTCTTAGCACCATCTGAGGGTATCCGGTTAATGTTGCGCTTAAACCCACCTAGCTTAGTTTCAACATGTTTACCAAATTTAGATTCTAGGCAATAGGGAACACGAAATTTAATTGTGTTGCCAGCCCACTGAACTGTTTGGTTACCATAGCTTTCATCCTTAGAGCCCACTACAAAGCATTGAGACCGGGGAACAGTAACTTGAATAGCTTTAGCCTTAAGGTGCTTAACCTGGGTTTCTAAAACGGCTATACGTCGCTTTTTATGGTGGATAGCAAACCGTAGGTCTTGTAACCGGGTTCTACGGGTATGTAGGTTACAGGCTGAGTAAAAGTCTTTGCGTTTAATTCGTTTAAGTGACTTTTTCACCCACTGCTTAGCAGATTTAAGCTTGCCCTCAAGCTGCTTTATATGAAGTTTACGGCACTCTTTCGCACTGTCTACACTACCCTTTGCACTGGATATAACCCCATTAGCATGACGCTTAGAAATGCCATAGGTTTGCTGTAGGTGGGTATTCCATTTTGATTTATTGAAACTACCTGATAGCAACTGAGTAACAGTTTCACAAACAGCTTTATGAAATATAGGTGCATAGGCTGTTAGAAACATTTCAAACTCAGTAAAGCCAATAGCATTTAGCTCATCAGCTGGAGTAGGTAAACCTTTGCAATAGGTTAGTGTAGGCATCGTATCGACCTGCAAACGACATAATTAAAATATACCCATATCTGCCCAAACTGTCTATAAGCATAATGGCCTATTCTTGGGTAGCTTTGACCACAGACTCAACTATCTTTTTATTCTTGTGAGACCTTGACCCGTAAAGCTTTGCGCTAAAAACCGTGATTAATTCGATCATGTCAGCTACTAACTCAGACTCAAAATCACGTTCTTTGGGTGACTTATTAACTATGACAACCTCAACATTAAACTCATCACACATCATGAATATGAGTTCAGCGCCAAACCTTAGAAGCCTGTCTTTATGGGTAATAACAAGGCGCTCAACTTCACCACTGAGTATCATTTTGACTAATTTCTTTAGTCCTTGTTTCCTGTAATTCAGTCCTGAGCCTAAGTCCTGAATTGTGAGGTATTGCCAACCGTGAGAGTTACTGAACTCCTCTAATCGGGCTACCTGGCGTTCTAAGTCTTTTTTCTGGTCATGGCTTGATACTCGACCATAGTTAACTGTTATGCGGTCAGCATCAAAGGTCTTGGATTTAGCTTGAAGCTGGGAACGGTAAAAGCGCCTATGGCCACTAGGGGTACGTTCAAAAGGGATTTTACCTTTGTCGGCGTATCTCCTAACAGTCTTGACGCTAACACCCAGTATTTCGGCTGCTTCGCCAATACTGATAGGCATTTCTTCAGATGTCATAAAACTACCCTACTGACTACATACTGATTATGTGGACAGTCGGATAGTTTTGTCTAGTTATGGGTAGAAATTACCGAACAGTTAACCACCCCGTAAGGATCCCCTCGCCTGAAAACAATATTCCCTATCGAGAGATCGGTTTCCGCACGGTCGTACTCTACGTCTATGTGACCGTTGTTATAGATCACCGATAGATACGGAGTGCTAGGATCTGCAGTAAGATCCTGAAAGTCACTAAAGAGATAGGGATTGTTAGCCGATAGAAACGCCTTATAGGTAAACAAGACATGGGTAGCTAGAGACAGGTCAACCGCCGTCCCATTGCCCATGCTGATAGGTGACTCAGTCCCTGATTTGCCCAGAGTCACATTTCCGGTCCACTGAAAAAACGATGTTAGGCCTTGGAAGCTGAGGTTGCTTGATGGCTCTTCAGCGCCCGCCGACTCTCTAACCCAGCCTGTACCATCGTTGTATAACTTCAGCCCTTGAGATTCAGTCAAGCTTGCGTTTGTGTAAAGCGTTCCGTCGACAGTGACAGCGCTGTTTGGAGGAATGATCGCATCAACTTTTTTAGCTGTATTTATATTTGTTGTTAGCGTATAAGTCCCACCAGCTGACAGATAACCAATAGAGGCATAGCCCAGCGTTGCACCGTCCAGCTGCTGAGTGATCTCTTTTCCGTCGTCCTCGGTAACAAACGTGTTCCAATCTGCCGCCACAAAAGGCCCCGGTGGATCAAGACTCGCCTTATTTGCTGTGTAAAGCGTGCCTCCTTGAAAAACCTGAGTACCCGCGAGATAGCCACCCACTAGCGCTGGATCATATCCGCTAGGAATCTCTGGCAAAAGTGCCGCCAGTTTGTCCTCTTGGGCATCAGGAACCTCGTTTGCAGTAAACGCGTCAGAATGCCATCTGTTATCCTCTGTACTCCAGCTCGCAAATGTTCGGGTAGTGACGCTTTCATTATTTACAACATAACGCCTCTGTCCGTCTGTAGTTGGGTCTGCTTCAATTGTCCAGATCGTTCCATTACTGCTGACTACATAATCTCGATCTGTTGCTGCAATTATCAGCGTATTGCCGTTATTGGCTGTCGCTGGATAGGTAGCAGATATCGCAGCGATCGCAGCAGCGCTACCCGTGGCTGCAACCGCCGTGCGATCTTGTACGATGGTTGCGAGTGTATCCGTGGATGAGGTTGGGGTTTGTCGTCTGATGACAGGCATTGTTTTTGTGAAGTAAAAGCAGCTTTACGTAGTCTCAAACCCATTTCCAGGCCAGATAGTTTTCGATACTTTCTACCTGGGAAAGATCACTAGTGATAATCATCTCGCTAAGCTCGACTGTTGTGTATCGTTGATTAAATTGGCCAATAGCAAACGTCCCAGTATCGGTCAATGCAGTGCTATAAGTTCTTGATGCCACTGTTATGCCGTTAATACGGTTGCTAACCGTATTAACGGCAAAATCGAATACTTGGCTGTAAACTCCAACCTTGTCTATTAGGTTGGAACCATCTGCGGGGACTTCTGCGAAATTGCCGCCTGCATTGCTAGTCAAAAAGCCCAAAAACCTTGTCGGATCTCCAGACCTTAACTCAAACGTGTTTGTAGACCCTCCTGTAAACGAGTACACCCCTGAGCCTGTAAACGGCCCCAAAAATCCTCTAACCACATATCTGCTAATTATTGCAAAAGTAGCAGGGAAGCTGAAAGAAGTGTTCTCTAGTGTTTGTTCAGAAATATGGTCAAAGTCAAGCCTATTTAAGACGATTCCTGGGTCTACAGTTGAGACGGGCTGCTGTGATTGTGTCGCAAACGACATATGGTTGCTATTCCCAGACTTATCGGCTAGCTGGCTTACGGAATTGCCTGTGCTTGTAGTGATAGTTGTGACATCCGAAGGGTCGTACCAAGCAATTGTGTTGACATCTGGTTGAAATACTCCTAACACAAAATTTGCTTGGCCTGTAACAGCAATACTTCTTATCTCAGTTCCGACAGAACTGAAGCTTAAGCCAATTTCTTTATTGA
>CBDHHL010000040.1:0-9965 GCA_965263355.1 Leptolyngbyaceae cyanobacterium
GCTTGGTGGGGTGTAAACGGGACCAGAGTGCCGTGAACGTGCCTTGCCGTTCCGTCACTTCTGGTGTGCACCGTGTTTTGTTCACTATGCTTAATCCTTCCTCCGATTTTCCTCGAGTGCCACTCGGAACTGCGGAAGAGGGGTCTAAGTACGGCACGTTCCCGAGTTTACTTGGAGCGGCGTCGAAGCTGCTTAACACGTCCGGCCGTCCTTTGTTCTCCCGCATGCGTGCGGTAGGTTTGTCACTCGTGCTTCAGTGTACGAGAGGCCGCCCTCTCGCCCGCAGCCGGGACCGGCCACACAGGGTTTTTGGCTCCTTCCGGGAGTCAGACTCCCACCTTTTCTCGAGTTGACTTCACTAACTTCCTCGATCATATTAGAAAAGGGTGTAGGCCAATATTCGCCCCGTCCTCTTGTCGTTCTCGATTCTGTCGTGCGACAGAGTCCGGGGTATCTCGTGCTTGATGGGTACCATTGTTTACACTCTCTAACGCCCTTCCCTAGAGTGGGGGGGGGGGGAGACTTGATTAAATAATAATTTTGGTCATGACACGAGATGGGAGGCAAAACGACACACCCCTCCTGTTAGGGAAAATAATTCCCTACAGGTATTAATCCCCATTTTTGTTTTGCCCCCAGATGGACCACTTCCTGCATTAGTCAGCACACCACTGAGTCAGCACATATCCCACCATGCCAGCCTGGCATGAAGTAGTGCGCAACAAACAGCTGCAATAGTGTGCAAAAGCAGCTGCAAAGAGTGCAAAAAACAGTACAGAGTGCACAAATAAGCAACAAGCTGCAACAGTGTGCAGAAAACAGCTGCAGTGTGCTTGAAAAGTGTCGCTCGCTGTGGGGCGCATTAAATTGCTGACGCAGCAAACAGGATGCATGATGGTCTAGTACATAGCATGTCTGTCGACTGAGACCGGCGACGCAGGTTCGAGTCCCCACGTGGCCAGATGTGTTTTTCGACGTTCTACAAAAAACAAAAACACGATCAAAGCCTGTGCAAAATGTATAAAGAACCGTCTCTACGACTCGGACCCTTATGAAGTGTGTTCCCAGTGGTTAAAACATATTAAAGAAAATAGTGTTGAGACAGAAAGCAGTGGTTCCCGGTGGGTAAAATGGAACAGATCCTTGGTGAGTGCGTGGAAACACAATACAGTGCCAAATTATCTCGTTCCCGGGGTTGATATGCTTATATGGGCGGACACTGAAAAGTTTGCCCTCTGGAAGTTTTTGTTGCCGGTCACCGGCCGCCGACCGGCTACCGACCGGCCACCCTTGCTAAAAATGCACCCCTTGTGTCAAACACCGGCCTTATGATAAGTGTCACGGGTGTTCAAATGGTTGACAGAAATTAAAGACAATAGCGCGAGTGCAATACAGACTGGAAAATTGTGAATAAAATGGAACCTTGTCTTAGAGTCCAGTTGAAAACAGTATGGTGCAAAATAACCCTACTTGTGTGGGCCGACGCTGAAATAATCGGCCTATGGGAGCCCATTCTTCCTGGTATGTGCCGAAAATATTTTGGGGAGTTGCCTCAGAAAAACCTTTTTTGCATGAGTATACTGAGCTTTGTGATGTTGTCAGAAAAATCTCCCAGCTCCCACGCGTACAAAGTACGCTAGGACACTCAATGCACGCAATCACAGTTTGCGGTTCGCCCTATGTGACGCATTGTGATTCCACATTCTGATTGCCCTAGTCCAAAAATTGGGTTGCTCAGTGAGTGCATGCAGTCATGCTTGTGTTTGTCCTCAGTAACAAAAAGGACTGTTTCCTGAGTGCGCCTCACCATGATTGTGTTTGGCCTCTGTGACAAAATGATTCGATGAGTGCCTGACATTGTCATGCAATCGGCATATAACAACAGTGCTTTACGTGGTTGAGCGCGGTTAAAAATTCATGTACAATGACACTGTGAGGCATGAATAAATATTTTTACCAAAAACCTGACCTAACCACACCTAACTTCACGAGTCATAATTGTGCTTCTGTTGGTTCCCACTATCTTACATACTTTCCTTGTAAGAGAGGATAGATTCACTCTCGCGTTGTGACTCTAAGCAGTGTCTTCATATACGTTGCATACGCTGGTATACTTGTTGATGATGTCTTTATTTTCCATATTCTTATATATATATATATGTTCTTCATTAGTATTGGATGCGCACATCTATAGCCTATATACACGAAACAGACTAATTCTGTCCCCAATGTGTCCCTGACTTTGCAAGGTCTGTTCTGAGTGCCCCTACATTGTGGCTCTCAATAATTTCAATGGGTGAACATAGCTGCCCCCCGTGTTGTGGATACGGCTTCCCTGAGAAAATATGGTATTTCTATTTCTAATTCTTAGAAAGTTTTTCCTTCGCCCAGAGGGATGATTACATAATTTTGACATGACATTCCGACTTATGTTAAACCTTTTCCTGACCAGGGGGACACAAATGTCCCCTTTCCCCGGCGTTTTTTCGTTTCTCTGTTATAACGGGACCTTCAACATTCCTGTGAGCGTCGCACCTATGAGTCGGTAGACGCCAAAAGCCTATCTTCGGCTGTGACGATCGAAATTGGTTCTTACGGGGTTAACATAAAAAATACGCCCTTCCACGCCTATATGTCAGCTACGGCGGCTCTCTTGCTGCAAACGCTTGGAGAATTACAAAGCCATGCAGTGTGTACAACAGGGCTACCAACAATAACTGGGCATTGAGTTGATTCTTCACCACGTTCTGCTCAATACACGTACTCGCGACGTTCGTGCGGGATGTGTCGTGGTTCACAGTGGTTCCAAGAAACTTGTCGACAGTGTACTTTCTTTTTAAGGCATCTCTTCATAACCCCGTAGACCGTGGCATTCAAAACTATGACCATCTTCCAATTCTGGTCGTCTAACAGTGCCCAGCTTTCCTCACATCCTACATCATGCAAACTTGTGACTGTCTTCATTATCATGTTTTTTACTTGCGTGGTTCGTCTGACTCACATGTTCCATGTCTGGGTTCCCAGACGTCGGCTATACGACAGTAGCGCATTACACATTGTCGGGGGAATTATACACATTTCCCTCCTGTCCTCGGGGCTTTCTCCAGGAGAAACTCCGTCTGAGACAAAGCCTAGTGCTGTTTTATGCTGCAATCGGCATATATCATTGGATTCTTTTCGCCATGCTCTACACACTAAGGAAAATTTTTCACCAGTCCACTTCGGTTGCGTCTTACTGGCAGAAAACCGACATTATACATATGAATACCAAGGCGTGACTATGGGTCAACGGGCCATGATTTCTGTTTTCGTCTTCACAAGCTCTACAAACTTCATGGGAGTTTTTTGTTCCCGTTTCTCATTCGTGTTCATTGCTCTTCCACTATAAAAACTAAATGAAACGAGAGAGTTTATTTTTCATCACAAACTCTACTTGTATGCACATATTTTGTGTAACATAAGATATATTGGTCTAAGGAGAAAGTTTTGGGTTCGCGACGTGGTGACCCTCGCTGTACGTGTGTTGTACAGAACTTCAACATTTCGATCTATTCACAGGTCGCAAAGAAAGTAGTCGCACACCGTCTGCAGTTCAATAGGCTCTGGAACGACCTAAAACTCATAGTTACTGAGTCGTTGTTCTCTGAGAACGACGAAGACATAGTTGTGTAACGCAAAGAAATATTCAGAGCCACTAGGCATGCCATATCAACCTTCCTAGTATAACGTGCGTGGAACGCATCCAAGTAGCACAAAAGGCACGAAACGCACGAAATATGTTGTTTTTCTCCCTTTCCTTCGCGTTCGCTCACACTACTGTCTGTTCTACGAACTCTCAAAATTACTCGGACAGGAGTCCCGTTTCGGTAAACTGGCGATTGTGTCCCTTCGACTACGATACGATATGATATTGTGTTCTCAGTGAATTCCAGTGACTCGGGGATGTCAGGCACACGTAGACACATTCGTTTGTGTCACTACACACCTGGACACCGCCCTTCCAATGGCCGAGTCCGCACGTTCCCTGCTTGCCTTTTAAACATCGATTACGTCATAAGGCGAAACTTGAGTTGCCTTCGTATTATTCACGATGTCCGCTTTTCATACTTGCATTGCCCGTCTTGCACCCTCTGTGGTTGATAACATGTACAGGCAAGCCCTTCTCCGATGAATGATACAGTTTTTCAGCGACACAGACATCCTAAACAGGAGAGTTGACAACATTGCTACCGTCCGTTTGGCACTGCTGCAGTCACAAAATTGGACAACACTGCAGCAGTCAGATCTGGCAACGCCGCACACAGTGAGGGGTGCGCTGGGAAAACCCACACGTCATACATGACGACGTGGCGCTCTGTAGGCGTCAGACGTGGCAACGTTGCATACTGTCTGGCATTCAGTGCACACACACACCATCTATATATATGCACGCATATGTCTTGGTATCGTCACGTGCTCCGTGGCACCGGCTGTTGGGACAGAGGTCTCTCCTGCGAGAAAGCCAAGGGGAATGTTCCAGTACTGCGGGTACATATAATTGCATTTTGGTGGTACTTCTTGGGTAATGAAGTACTGTGCTTTTTTCTTTTCCGTCCGTCTCTGCCTGTCATGTGTTATTAATAATATGCACGTGCTTATGTCCAACGTTCTTTTATGCATACCGTATTAATTCCTATTGTTCCCTACTGTATTACGTGTATTTGTACATACCTTCGTTCACTGTACTGTGCCCTGTGTCACACCACCGGCCTTGCCTGAATACCGTTATATGATTACACTACATTGCACTTCTGTCGTCTTGTGCAATGTATTACTGTATCCTATTGGGCCTCTGTAGGTCCTGTGCCCCTCGTTTTTTATTGTGCATCAGTCTTTACGTCACTTGTTCCATGTCCTGTACCTTCTGTGTGTATGTAATCTGTGCTCCTTCACATTTGGCGCCCCGCATACCGTTCCTGTATGCCGTTGTTAGGCACACATTGTCCGTCTGTAGTTTTTCTACCCTCCGACGATTCGGCCGTTTTGCTAGCGACTGCATAGATACTGCGAACCTTCCCCACCGCGACTTCGTCTTCATACACCCCTCCTCTTCTGCCTCCCTAGTTGCAGGTCGCCTGAACTATGGGGTTGTGCAAGCCGTTTCCGCAGCAAACGTTCGGGGCTCAAGTCATACGCGCACATGACGTGCGCTTTTAGTGTGAACTGGGTCCGCCGTGCGGATCTGCCACACATCCTATCCTATGGGTTCTGGGCATCAGCTCACCCTTTTCTCTCCCACTACCTCACTACATGTCCTTCCGTCCTTCCCAATTTTGTAGCTGCGGGGTCCCTAGTGTGCACGGCCTGAGTGGTCCGGCGGGGCTTCCTCTGTTAAGGGTTTCCTCCTCGCAATTCTCGGTGGTGGAGTGTGGGGTTTTTGTGGGCTGCCAATGTTCCCATATATGTGTTTTACCATGTACCCTGTGCCCTCTCTTTTGATGTTGTCTGTACATATTGTATGTAATTGCTTCACTGTGCATATGTAATTGCTTGTGTCTATGTACCTTTTTCTTTGTTTTAGCACCTTATACCAACCTACATGTGTTTTTGTATACCCATTTACATGTTGTTGTATGTACATATTGTATGTAAATTTTTCTGTGCCTGCCTCTGTCTGAGTACCTGTTTTTGTGCCCTCGACCACCCTTCATGTGTTTGTGTGTACCCCATCACAAATGGTAACCTTATGTCTATTCGGGTGCCCAGTCAATATACGCACCCTTGACGACTGTAGTTTTTCTTTCCCTTGGGTACAAGTATCGGTCTCGCAGACTACAGAATATTGTCTCTACTGTGGCCTGCTGCCATGCACACACTCGTCCGCTCTCTGTCTCGGCCATGCCTTAGGCGAACCTTTTTTACACGCTCTTCTATAGGACGGTAACCTCGTGCATTAAAAACTGCGTTTTTCGCCGAGACTACTCCCGAGGTCGCTGTCATGGTCATACACGCTTGTGTTTTCAGTCAGGCACTGTTTTCAACCGAGCTTCACTGGCGCACAAAATTGTACGCTTCGGCGATCACGTCGGAGCACTTGTCTTGCAGCTTGCTGACCTCCGCTGAATTGTCTCTGAGCCACACTTGGCTCTACTCTGCCTTGACTCGCTACGATTCCTCCTCTGCCTTGTTCGACGCGACACCTGCCTGTCCTCACACCCTGTCTGGACCGGTGCTTCACACTTACGTCTCAGATTCTTCGACGCAATCTCCGGACGCTCTTTTTAGTATCGTTTTAAAACCGCCGGCCGGCGTTTTTTCGACCACCGACCGGCGTTTTTTCGACCACCGACCGGCGTTTTTTCGACCTACCGACCGGCTACCGACCGGCTACCGACCGGCTACCGACCGGCTACCGACCGGCTACCGACCGGCTACCGACCGGCTACCGCCGGCTACCGACCGGCTACCGACCGGCTACCGACCGGCTACCGACCGGCTACCGCCGGCTACCGACCGGCTACCGCCGGCTACCGACCGGCTACCGACCGGCTACCGCCGGCTACCGCCGGCTACCGACCGGCTACCGACCGGCTACCGACCGGCTACCGCCGGCTACCGCCGGCTACCGCCGGCTACCAACCCGACCGGCTACCAAAAAAAAAAAAAAAAAAAAAAAAAAAAAAAAAAAAAAAAAAATTTTCTTTTTGTCGCCTGAGGAATGCCACTCGTGCTCTCTACAAACAGAGTTCCCGATTTGGCGACTGGGAGATGCCGATCGTGCCCAAAAATTTTCGGGACACGTGCTACAAAATGAGGACTGTATGTGTGTCTCTCTATATATATATGGACACTAAACACCTAAACGACGACTATACCAGCGGCTGCGACGTGTATGGCGGCGCTGCCTAAGGTCACCACACGAGAGTAACTCACTACTCGTCGCACCTATTGTTTTACACGTCCTCGTTCCTTTTTCCCTGGGATTGTTCCCATTCATTTCCCAGTAAAACCTATGCCCTTCCTTCCCACGGAGGCATACGGCTCTCGTCTCTCCGATTCACACGTTCGGATTATCCGCCTTTGTCGCGAGGTCTTCTCTTGAGGGCTTCCTCCTCCCAAAATGGACCTCCGGCTTTATGATGGAAGGCTAACAGACTACCTAGGGGAAGCGGTAGTCTGGACCGTTATATGCTGATTGCAGCATAAAATAGCTCTATAACGGTTCAGACATAGCTTCCCCTAGGTAGCCATACCTCCTCCTCCCTTGCCCTCTTCGCAGCCCTCGCGTTTTGCTGGGGCCTGGAGTGAGGCTGGAGGGTTGGACCAGCTCTATATATAGTATGGCGTCACTCTGACGTCACTCTGACGTCACACGGGGAAATGCTTGATGTTGGAATGACGTCACACAGACTTGCTTCCAAAATTAATGGTTATGGATATAAGAATTTTCAATAGAATCACTTATTTGATGAAAGATTAATGATTCTGAAATAAAATAAAACAATTAATAACCTATAACCTTTTAAAATACATGGGAAATTAATGAAACAATTATACGATAAAAGATAAGAAAATAAATAAGAAATCGTGTAATATGTTCAAACTACCGATTCCCACCAGGCTAACAGACTACCTAGGGGAAGCTATGTCTGAACCGTTATAGAGCTATTTTATGCTGCAATCAGCATACATCAATGGAAAACCCCAAAATTTGATTTTTTTTTCAAAAAATTTCGAAATTCGAATTTTGACTTTTGACGAAGAGCTGAAATCACCTTAGCTTCGTCAATATCAGCCCTACATTGGTAATTGATACATCAATGGAAAGGTCTTCAAGAGTACTACAACTTGGAAACATAAAAATTTGACTTAAAAAAATTCGAAATTGAATTTTGACTTGTTTTTTTTAAGTTCAAAATTGAATTTTGACTTGTGCCGAAGAGCTGAAATCATTCGAGTAGGTCTCAACATGCACCTATATGACGACATCGGGGATGCATCGTCGTCCCTTCGAGGGTCGACATCTAGTTAGACAAGAAAACGATTTCAACCGATTAGAAATAATGGAAGCATTGTATATTAAATACACAAAGCCTGCAATAAACTTACAAACCACCGGCAAGGGGTGCACACTGCGCTTGCTAGATGATATAGACCAGAGTTACGCGACCAACTCTCACATTCGGCATCCAACCTTGGCCGCGCTAACACCTAGCAGCCCTGCTCTCTCTTATTTACCTGACACCTCCACGCAATAGCTCTCTCTCTGCTTCCAGCTGCTCGTTGCGTTGGTTATACTGACCTCGTAGCGAGCAGTGGCACTCATTTAACTGCCACAACATTAGGCAGCAGCTCCTTTTTAAGTCCTGACATTGCGCTGGCTACTATTTTTATTTTATTTTTATCCTTTGCTCGTTTTAACATTAGGCCTTTTAATTATGGAATAAACACATATTTTAGACCTATTTAGGTTTCCATCCACAATTTTTTAAGCCTGATGATGATTCAAGCGAATCGAAACGTCGCATCTTTTAATACTATAATCGAAATTTTACAGAATGACCAAAGCAAAATAAAACTAATTAGGAAATACGAAAACACACGGAAAAAGATAATAAACAACGAGTGTGCCATTCTTTTTAATAAGACATGCATATATATATTTATATATATTTTAGCTAACAAAGTTACTGTGCAACTGAAGAATTTCTAAAAATTGGCCCATGAAGTGGAAATCAAATTTTGACTTTTTTATTTTTATTTGTAATTGCCATGAGCTCTGGTGCAATTTTGGTTTATTTTTATTACTTATGACATCATTTGTAAAGTTTGTGGCAATCCTGCTTGCCCACCAAAATATTGGCGGTTGAGGTGGCTATAGAGGAATGTGGATGCTACAAGTGGTAGCTGGGTTCAGTGGGTTGCCTATTCTTCATTAATGCCTGTGCTGTGCATTCCTGTCTGCACCACAGTAGATCTTCCAAAAATTTGCATGCTTTGTTTTTCTACTGAGAAATTTCCAACTTGTTTAATGAACTAGCTAAATAAATAACATTCCATTAGCTAGCTATCTGTTTTGGAACCACACCAGCGCATCAAATATTATTATGGTGAAGCCTGGTTACCATAGAACTGCGCTACTTTGAAAATTTATGGTGCTTGAATTTTTGCTAGATACCAAAGGTACTAATTAAATGTGATTGAACACATTTTCAGATTTCTTTTGACACCCTGTACAAATCAAGTTACTTAAATTGTCCCATGTCAATTTATTAGCTATGTAATGATTATGCATCCCAATCATCCAGGGATGCATATTGAGATCAACAGCTAACTCCTAATTTTGAACTTTGAGCTGAAAGTTTTGTGCAGACGTGTTTCCATATGAGGATTCTGAAAGTGTGTCTAATAGTAGCTAGCTAATCTGCAAGGTATTTCAAGCAGTTCTCATTTTATCCCAAAAGTACTTATAGTAGCTATCCTATTTACCAAAGTATAAGTTATAACTGGCTATTTATCTACTAAATTTTTTCTATAATTGTAGAATCACCCTGCTGACAACTTGTTGAGTAGTCAAGCCTTCCAGAAGTGGAAAATAAACAGCAGTGATGTTGGCAAGCAAGCATCGGTCACATTGAAGTTGAAAAAGTTATCATCAATCACTTCAGTTGATATTGGGAATGATGGAAGTGCTTTTGTGGAGGTGTTGGTTGCAAGAGATGATGATAATTTCAAGGTATTGTTTAATAATATAGACAAAAATATTTTAGGCTATCAAAATTATTAAAACATCAGATAGATGAACTTGACTATTTTGCTGATCTGTTTTGCTACATATTTCTAACAAATATTAATTCGGTGTAGCTAGCTGGTTATTATGCATCCCCGTCCTCTGGAGAGGCATAGAGGGATCGACAACTAACCACTAATTTTGAGCTTTGATTTGAAATTTTTTGTGTGCCGACATGTTTCCATACGAGGATTCC
>CBDHHL010000041.1:0-71445 GCA_965263355.1 Leptolyngbyaceae cyanobacterium
TCCCGACAGAAGATACCCATAGCCCCCTAGAGAACCTTAGCGCTGAAGCCATCCAACAACGTTTCCGCTGCCTTGTCGCCCAAACTGCGATGTCCTTATATTAGCGTGTTATATTTTGTACGCCAAGTATTTTTTAATATAAATGGGAAAAGAGAATAGAGAAGGCAGGATTTACGCCCGCATCAAGCAAAGTCGTAAACAAAAGCTAGAGCAGTATTGTAGACTTTGGGATATATCGATAGCAGACCTATTGGAACGCTTTATTGATATGCTGCCAGAGCTGCCACAAAACGACGTACAAAATAATGAAGACGATCAAGGTAAAAGTCCAGCCGACCCCTGAAACACTGATTAAATACGAGAAAATTTGCAGAGAGCTTGAATGGTTGTGGAATTATGCACGGGCCGTAGCCTTACATAATCATTGCCTTGAGTGGTATGCCTGGGCAGAAAAGAAAGGCGTCGACTTATCAGGCTGCATTAGAACGCCGTTACGCTTTTCAAAGAGTGGCGGTTGGAATGGCGCAGCTTGTCAGATTGCTAAAGGAGGTCCGTATTTTAAGAAGTCAGACAAAGCCTCTTTGATTCACTATGGCGATGGCAAAACAAAACTTGGCTATGAGTTAGTGGCTGGGGATAAGCCATATGAGCGGATAAAGCCAGAACCCCATAAATATATCGAAGTCCCTTATTTCAAGGAAGGCGTCCCATTAATACGTGAGCTAAAGGGGAAATCATGGGGACTAGACAATATGGCGTTGCTAAATGCGTCACGAAGTTCTCAGGGTCTTGATGAATTAACGTGCAATAGTGATTTTGTTGGGGGGCTACTAGCTGACTTTGAGGTTGCCTGGAGGGCTTATTTAGACGGGAAACTGCCCGCTAGAAAGCAGCCAAAGTACAAGGACGGCAAGCAGTGTAAAATTAGCACGCTGAACAATAATCAAAAAGCCATCCCGTTCAAAAAAGGACAATTCGACGGTCAAGGCTTAGTTTTAGAACCGTGCGATCGCAGCTATTCAAAAAGACTCGAAGGCTATGTAATAAAGACTTACAAACTGATATTAAAACCGAGTGGCTTCTATCTATGCCTAACTACTCAAAGTGAAGCGGAAGAAGAAAATAGATTAGAGCTTAAACGACAAAAAAGAGTTTTAATCGCTATCAAGAAAAAAGTTATTGATGGCATTAAAGGGAAAAAGGAACAAGCCAAGGCGTTAGCTAACAGTGAAGACTATCAAGCGGCATTAGCCAAGAAAAAGTCAATAGAAAATGAGCTGCCATACTTGCTAATAGAAGACTCAAAATGCGCTAAACGAACCGGGCATATGGCGGGCATTGACCCTGGCGTTAAGGCAATTGTAGCGACTGACGAAGGTCATTTATTTAATCCTAACGAAAGCAGACAACGAATACACAATCATATTGAAAAGCTGCAATCCAAGCTTGATATTATGATTGAGAAAAATGATAAGCGGCTAGGACAAAAATGGAAGGGAGGGCAGCGGCGAGCCTCCAATAACGAGCAAAAACTTAGGGGCAAAATATCCAGACTTCATGAGCGAGCCGTTAATAGTTCAAATGCTTTCAATCATAAATTATCAACCAGGTTAGCCAGAACTTATGATGTCATTGCTTGGGAGGCTACGGCGTTAACTAACATGGGGAGGCAGACAACGCCTAAATTAGCTGAAGATGGAAGTTATTACGAGCAAAACGGCAGAACAGCTAAGGCAGGATTGAACAGATCATTGAAAATAGCCTGTATGGGCGACCTTAGAACTAAAACAAAATCTAAATTAGAGGAAGCCGGGAAATTATACATAGAGACGGAGGCTAGATACTCATCACAACGCTGTCATTGTTGCGGGGGAAAAGGCATCAGGCCAGCCCAAGACACGTTTATTTGCGTAAATGAGAGCTGTAGCCTATTTGAACAGAAGCAAAATGCAGATGTTAACGCCGCAAGGAACCACAAGAAAAGAGGAATCACGGAATGATGACAGAAGCCTCCTCAATCACCATCTCCATACGCTCAAAAACCCTGACTAAAGCTCAACAGCTAAACATTCCGATTGAAGTGCTGCTGAGCGAGGAGCTATCAAGGGTAGCCGACAGGCTCCTTCTGCCTTTGATTCAGGAATACGGAATGAACTGCGATAGAACCGATTACGTCCCAAGCTGGATAGAACAATCGGCCCAGCCATAAGATGGATGCCGATTTTCAGTTGCCAGCAGCTGCAGGCAATGGCTGATCCAGAACTGAGTGATGTGATTCAGATTAAGCAGCAGCAACTATCAAAGCTAGAGCAAGCCACTGGGCAAGACGTAGATCCAAACGACGTTGACATTTACGAAACGGTTGCTGCTGATCCTGAATTCTGGGAAGAACTAGCCCCCAGTGAGCTAAGGATAATTCTTGACTCACTAATCAAGCAGGTTGTTGTTCATGGGAAACAACTTTCGCCACAACAACGGGTAAAGGTTCAATTTTACCGTTAGGGTATTTTTTCTCGTAATACTGTTTGGCTCTTTGCGTGAAGATCTCTTTAGCACTTGTCACCGTTTTCCTCCCAGCTTAAAACAGCGTTCTAAATGCTCCTCAGCCCCCATCTTTGCAGCTGCCCGCCACTGCTCTGTGCGCCGCTGTTCTTGCAGGGATATCCAGTAAACGACCATCGTGATTATCCCGACAGCTGCCAAAGCGAATGGCAGGCTAATTATCCCGAATATTATTTCCGGCCATGACGCCCCATCAGGCTCAGGTTCGGGGCGAGGGTGTTTCAGGTTTTCTTCGTTTTGATTCCAGACTGTCATGCTGCCTCCCGTCGTCGCTGGACAAATTGTTTTTTTCGGCCTCGCGAATCTTTAGTGATTGCCCCCCGTTGCCCGTACCAAAACATGAGCTGGGCTGTCGATTGAGCCCCTACTTTATCAACAGCTAGCTTGATGTGAGAGCGAATAACAATAGTGGTTATTCCCAGTTGGCTCGCAATCTTTTTGTTATGCATTCCCTGAGCCATCATTGAAACAATGCTGTGCTGTCTTGGCGTTAGTTCAAGTGGGTTCATGCTGCCTCCAATAAACTTTTTTGCTCGTACTTTCCTGCGACTTGAAAAGGATCAACGCAATCAACCTCGTTGCCCCATACGTCCCACCCTGGTGAAGACTCCCTGGCAAACAGCTCGATTCGCGGCACATCGCCCATTAGCTGGACTAATCGATCTCTCGCCACAGCAGGTTTTCTGCTGTGGCCTCTGTGCTGGGCTTCTATAAATTGCCGAACACTCGCATCTACTCGCTTGGGCTTTCCACGAACCGCAAACAAGCAATTCTCAACATTGCCACGGGTTAGATGTCCCATGCCGAAATAGCATTTGCCATGTTTGGTTAATTTATGCCAGCTAAAGCCTGTCATATTTTTTAGTGTGAACCCCCAAGCGTTGACAACAGCTAACGCTTCTTCTGGCTGCGGCCCAACCCACCACATAGCAAGCAAACAGTTATCGTCGGCAATGGTATGGACGGGAATCTTGCAGATATCTTGATAAGACATCACAGAATATTTATGGCAAGCCCCACGATTGCCAGCACTGGCCTTGTCTCGGTACTGCCATGGTGGATCTGCGTAAATTATCTGATATTTTCTGCTCATCCCTCACCCCCCACAACCGCTACATAGCCTTGCTTCAGCAAAGCCTGAAACCTCTGAAAGTCAGTTAACCCAATCGCCCACGCGTGCTTATTTAGCGGCTGCCATGGCTCGGCTGGGGTATCACGAAAGACTGGATATGCCCTGTCTGCCGTGCTTTTTTGCCAAGTTATTTGCTTCATTACGACAAATCCAAACTCATCTGTACAGTTGTCTCGACGTGAGCAGCTCCACACTGCTGCAGCGCTTGAATCTCAGCAATTACCTGCTTAGGGGTAACAAAGCGCTCGTCTCCGTTCTTTTTGGTGCCTACCCAGTCAGAACAGAATTTCTCAATATCAAAATCTTCTAGCCCATCCTCACCAACCCGCTCAACCATAAGGGCAAAGCGGATAAAGTGAGCCGTGTTAATCACCCCCTGATCCCACCAACGGATTAAGTCATACTGGCTTACTTGAATCGGTGCTCGGCTGTACTTCAGTTCGACTGAGCTGAGATTTTCATGAGCCAGTTGCCCTGGCACGGTGTCGGGCGATGTGGTCAATGTTATCGTCATGCTATTTTCTCCAACAAATTTAACTGTCCTGTTCTCTCTGCCTTAATCTGTCGCTTCCGAAATCTCGAACTAGTCGAGTTGTCATACTCCAAATGACACACAGAGCACAACGCCTTTAGATTCCCTCGACTGCAATCCTCAGGCTTATGGTTGAGATGCGCCACAGTAAGCACAAAGCGAGTGGGCTTTTGAATCTTCATGAGTCCAAACTCTTCCGCATCTTCCCACTCTTCAGTGGGCCAACACTCCTCAAGTACGCCATTCCAGTTAATGCGTTGCATCATGCTCTGTAATGACTCTCCAGGCTTACGACATGGCCTACCACATTCCTCGCAGCGCCAGTTAGCCTGTTGCTTGACTCCGTGCGCTATTTCCTCCCAGTTGCCGGGGTATAAGCTCCTGTCCCAAGTCATCTAAACCACCTCACGCTCATAGTTGGCAGAACCCATAAGATCTCGTTCTCAGTCTTTCTCAATTTCGGCCAATGCCATCGCCACAGCTTGGGCTCAAAGAACTGATAGCGAGTGCCCGTAATCCAATGTTCGTCAAATGTTTCTCGTTTCATAATTGTCTCCTAAGCTGCATTTGAACAATCTTTGTCGCCCTGAACAATTTGCTTGAACTCCTGAATCAAGAATCATTGCACTCTTGATCTTCTTCTCTCAGCGCATCTTGCAGCGCATAAACCAATAAATCCACGACTGCATTCCCCTTCAAAGGAGTCAAGGCATTAATAATTGGCCCAAGTTCGTCTGTCCCTCTAACGCATTCTTTGATGGCAGCCGCGTCAAAAGTCATGTTTTGGAAAGCATAACTCAACTCCCCAACTAACCAGCCAGCGTCATCCATGGTGTTCTGCGCCGCGATCGCCCTAGCTAACTTTCGGGCATTTTTGCTGTCGCTCAAGTCGAACAACGGATTACTAGCTTCATTCTCTGTCGGTCGAGCCTCGTCAGGGGGCCATGCGGCACAGCCTGGGGGCTGAACAAAATTCTGATTCACCCCAATGCCTCCTAATTTCAGCTCATCGACATCCCAATAAGTAAATTTCTTTTGCATTAACCCATCCTCCCGCTTGCGTCCAAAAACCTCATATATTTACCTTCAAACACTGCCTCACACTCACCCACCTTGCCATGGCGATTTTTTGCCACAATCAACTTACTGACGCTATCTGGAACAGTCTCGTCATAGCGGCCTGGTCGATGCACTAAAACAACCCCATCAGCAACCTGGGCAATCTCTCCAGACTCACGCAAATCATCAAGTCCAGGCTCTTTCGATGACGCAACACCATCACCTTTCCGAAGTTGACTTAGGGCAATCACTCGGCACCCGATCTCTTTCGCTAAAGATTGCAGTTCTCTAGCAATTTGAGACACCTCTTGAGTCCGGTTTGCATGGCCAGGGCAGCGCATTAAGTTCAAGTAATCGACGACAACTAAGCCAAGCCCCTGACCGTACTGCTCTTTGCATTTCTCAGAAATAGCTAGACAACTTCTGCGCAAGTAGCCAGGTGTTATCCCACTGGCCTCTGAAAGGAACAACGGGAGTTCATAGAAATAAGCCATGCAATCAAGCACTTGCCCCCACTCGTACTCTGAAAAAGTGCCCAGCCGAATCTTTCTGTAATCAATGCTTCTCTCCGCTGACAGCCATCTCCCCTTCCATTGCCGCGCAGGCATCTCAAGAGTGAACACAGCCGTAGGGATGCGATATTTTTTTAATATTTCACGAGTAACAGTCTGGGCAAGGGCGGATTTTCCTTGAGACGGCTTGCCTCCAATGATGTAAAGAGATTTCTCTTCAAGTCCTCCCAGCACTCGATCAAGCCCTAGCAGCCCAGCACTTAAGCCAGCAGGAATCTCATTCCTAGAAAGCGCCTCTAGCTGGGCTAAGTAATCACGATCCTCAAAGTCTTCTGAACAGTGCCGAAAATCTAAGTTCGCTGATGGGGCAACCTGCTCAAGAAGCGCCTCAATTTGAGAGTCATTGAGCTTAAAGCGAGTCCTAATGCGACCCTTGAGGACATATTTGCAAGTCAAATCACGCTCTTCAGCATAAGCCTTGACAAGCGACTTCAAAACCTTAGCATCCTCTGTCGGGTCTAACGTTCCATCAGATGGCCCTAGCAGGTCCAGGAAGCCCTTTAGAATACGCTTAGCGTTGAACTCATCATGACGGGTGCTTTTACACCACTCAGAAAGCCTCAGATAGGCCTCAGCTTCTGAGATGACTTTTTCTCCCACCATGAGCATGTAATGTTCAGCCTGAGCCTTTACCTCAGCAGTGCCAAGTTCGGCTTCTTTGGATTGCTTGCTGTGTTTTATCTTTTCACGCTGAACTGAGGTTAGCCTGTCTGCCTTTTTCAGTGGGCTAACTGCGTTGCGGACATCCTCAGGCTTGCACTGATTACCCCAGCACTGATAAGCGCCTGTTTTGGAGACCGTGAAATTATCGTCGCCACACACCGGGCAATGGTAGTACCCATTTTTGCCTCGATCTTCCACTGGAGTGAGTTGGCCAACGTGGTCCAGTATGTTGAACGGACTTGTCATGCTGCCCCCTTGCCGTAAATCTTGAATCCTGGATTTAGCAAGGCGAACTCTTCGTCGGTTAGTTCCATTGGGTCTTTAGCCCTCAACTCAGCCTCTTGCTCTGGAGTAATCGTGAGTGTTTGCACTGGCGATGTAGCAAGAAAGTCTGACTTTTGCTGCGGCTTCAGGGACTCCAGCGCTGCTACCCAGTACGGGTCTTTGTGCGTATCCTTGCCCTTAAGAAAAATGCATCCATGAGGCGCTTTGCTGCCTTTGGCCTTGGCTTCCTTGAACCAAGTCGAGCAACCTAGCCTGAATTGCTCGATGTCAAAACCCTTTTCCATCTGAGCCCACACCTGAGCTGCACTGGCCTTTGAGCCGTAGTGGGAACCAAGATCCTCGCACCTGGACTTGTACCAAGTCCACCAATCCTCAAACTTACTCCTGTAGGCTTCAGAGCACTTTTTCAGGTAGTAGCTTGCGTCCTTCCGCTTTTTAGACTTATCCGATGTCACGCGTGACACGTCACCTTCAGGTGACATTATTTCTTCTTTCTTCTTTGTATCTGTATCTGTATCTGTTCTGTCCGTTACAGGGTGTTTCTTTGGCGTTTCATCCGCGTTACTTAGCGTTTGTAACGCGTTACAAGGCGTTACCGTTACACCCTCTTTTTGAGCCTTTTTCTTAGCCCTATGCTTTGCTACACGGGCTTTTATCGCCTCTGGTTTGTCGCTAGGTTTTTCATACTGCCTGTCTTCCCAGTGGGTGATCTTTAGCCTTCCTGGGAACGGTTCGATCATTCCTTTTTGGCGAAGTTTGTCCAAAAAAAATTGAAAGTCTTGCGTACTTTCGAACCCGCAATAATCCGCTAGGTCTTCTTCATCCCCCGTATCCACAAACCCCCTTTCTTTGGAGTCGCTGGCTAAACACAAAAGCACTACCCACGCCCATTTTTGCTGTGGACTAAATTTTCTAAGTTTCCTGTCATTGGGCATGTCGTGATACAGACGAAACCATGTGATACTCACAGATCCCCCCTCTCAATCTTGCGAGTGACCAGCGTCATCAACCCACAAGGCAGAATTATTAGGTTTTCGTATAAGCGCTCTGCATCAGCTCGAATCGCTTGATTTATAGGGTCATCGCCCACAAAAGAGCGTAAAATCTTGTGACCTGCTTTTATGGCCTGCTCGTACTTGCTCATTTTTCAGTGATGATTAACAGGTGCTTGAAGTGAACGGTAGATGCAGTTTGCCTAGGGCTTGGCTTTACTCTTTAGCGCAGCGCACAGCCTTCTCAATGCGGCATAGACATAGGCAACAGCCAGGTTTAGCCGCAGCTCCCCCTTCCGCCACAGTGGCAGCGTTTGGTTGTCAAATCTTTCTTGCCAACGCACCGAGTAGACAGTGCCCCACACAGTCACTGGCAGGGCCATCGAAACTGCCATCCAGTTGGCCTCGTACCAATCAACAGCCTTGGCAATATCGTCGGACGTGACAACCAAGGGGTTGCCTTCCTCGTCCAGGAAATTACTGCATTGTGTCGGTGGGTGATTCATGAAAACACCCCAGCCACAGCAAGGCCCCAGGCGAATCCAAAGATGCAGCTAAGCAGAACTGCCAATATCGGTGGCCATGGCAAAAACGAAAACGTCACCCCAATGACTACTGCCCCAGTCACTGTCGAAAAGACCTGGGTAAGACTCATACCTCTTCCTCCACAAACTCAATGAACTCAAGCCCAAACTCTTTGTATATCCGAAATACAGCCTTTCGGTAGCGCTCGACGTTGCTGCTGCCGACATCCTGTTCAGCCCGAAACATACAGGCACTCTGTGGGTACTGCCCGCAAACTCTCGGCGCAATATGCCAAGCTCGGGGAGCCTCATAATTCTTTTATTCGCCTCATTCAGTCGCTCGTCGAGCGAATAGTATTGCAGCTCAATTGGCTGCAAATCGTGCGCTATTTTCATGACTCCTCTGACGTACTTAAAACAACTACAGCCCTAGGGGCAGCTTTCTTTTTCCAGTCCAACGCAATCGTCAGACTGGGCACTCGTTTCATGTTGTCGTCCACCAGCACTTTTGCCTGAACCAACGCGTCCAGAATCGAACCAGCTACGTTGTCAGCATCGCCTTGGCGGTTGTGCTGACCTGTTAAACTGATGGTGACTTCGGCCTGTTCTAAAGGCTGCTGCTTCCACTGCCCAGAAATATCCGCTATCGCCCCACGCTTCCACTCGTTATACCGATGGGGGTGGTAGGTGCCGTTAGCAGTTGTTCTTGCCCTGGCCTTGGGGACGATTGGGCCAATCAGCTCAAAGGTGTAAACGCTCACGGCTTCTCCCAAAAGTGAAGTGGTTTAGCCGAGCCTTTCTGCACTACCCCATCAATGGAGTAGATCGTTCCCTGACCCAAATAACTCCAGGTTTTGTAGACGTCGTTGATGCTTTGGTCGCACGCGTCATACCGTACTTGCTGTTCGTCAATTAGGGCGACGCACTTTGTCGTTTTTTCGTTACTTAGTTTTATTCTCATCACTCAACTCCCAAAAATTCCAACAGTCCATTCCCAACAACCGCCAGACCATACCCTGAGGACTTGTCCTCAGGATCCTTAAGAATCCAGGCTAGTTGCTGATCCAACCCTGGATTCTTTCTGAGCATTGCGGCCATGTCAGCCGAAAAGCCCCAAGGGACGGGGTACTCGGGCAAGCCAGCAGGCGCTCCCAGGCACAACCAAAAGTCATCCAGGGTCAATACCTTAAACGCCTCAAAATCGCTGGGCTCGTCCAGATGAACGGCCAGGGTGTCCCGCCACTCTTCGGCGGCTTCGAGGCAGTCGACATATCCGTAGTAGATGTCGCGTAGGGCACGTACCCCACACGTACTTTCTGTGAATTTGCGATAAACTGCGTACAAATATTCTGTGGGGTTTATCATGACTAGAGTCCACTATCTTGTTAAACGACGGCTGAAGGCTTCAGTGGCTTCAGCCGTTTTTCATGCTGCTTCTCTTTCTTCGTGCCCCTCTTTCTGAAGGGCGAGCAACAATAGTTGGCCGCCAATCCGCCCAAGCGACTCCCTGGAGCGAATCTGTGCTTTGTGAAGCTTCAGTTTGTCTAGAACATCACTCGGAATCCAGAGCGCTTCTAATCTTTCCCCTGTAGTCAAAATAGGCATTTTCTTTGTGTCGCTACTTATCGAATTATATAACCTCAGTTACGAAAACGCAAACGAGATTTGTTTTTTGATCCTGAATTCGTTAGTTTATGTCACGTCCAAAATTGCTGAAACCTTTCAATATTGAGGCTTTCAAAAATACAATTAGCGGAGCAAGATAGCGATGGTTTGTATTGTGGATACTAAAGGGAAAACGTATAAAGGGAAGCGGTACTTTGGACAGTCAATTAATGATTTCAAGCAAAACCCTTCGTTGTGGCCGGGTTCGCTCGTTTCGTACTTTGAATCAATCCCCGTAAAGGAACGGCAGCGAGGATTAACTGTATCAATGCTCTTGGACTGGCTCGCTCAAGAAACAGGCATAGAGGAGCTGTCAGAAGGTTCCAGTAAGCACAAAAGCTACGTAACTTTATTGGGCCGCTATATAAGATGGAGCTACAACCCAGCGGAAACAGGAGCACAAGACGTACTCCTGTTGTCAGCAATTGCGCACTGCGGAATTATCCGTGATGCTCAGGGCTTGCCACTGAACGACGTTAAGACGTTGGCGAGGTTGATGGATGGGAACTACGATGACGCAGTACTGTAGCTAGAGTCTCTGCGTCCCATGCAGCATATAGTCCTTTAGAATTCCGCAGGGTTAAGCAAGCTTGATCGCTTAACCCTGCGGAATTGATTTGATCTGGATTAGATAGATATTCATCTAATCGCCTTCTATCGTCCCTATCATCCGTATTTATATAAGTGTTCACAATTGATTCTCAGGGGTTCACAGTTACTAGAATCACATGTTCGACTCAAGCGCATTATGACCAGATAACCACAAAACATGTGATTTACGTCACATTCTCTAGTTGATTTACTCCGACGGAGGATAGACGTAACTCAATACATTTCTTTTCCGTAACTCACTTGCGTTTTTGAATCTGACCTTATATACTTATATAAGAACGCAAGATAGTTATTGATTATGACCACCACCGCCCCCTACGAAGCGGAATATATAGCTCCCCTGGGCGACCGAGTTACAGTTATCCCCCGATGCGGATTGCCAGTATTCCAGCTCACCCCATGTGGCCCATGCTGCGATGTTAATGGCAGCTGGAGAGAGTTGCCCTATGGCATTCATGCTTCGGTGTTAGACGCCGATACTGTCGTGGATTATTGGGTTACCGCAATCCTCGCGGATTGCGAGGGCTTTTCCGAGGACTTCTCGATGAAGCTAACCATTGGCGCGGGTTTTGGACTGGCGGCCAATATGATCCAATGCTGGCTGTCTCAGTACATTCCAGGCGCAACCCTGGTCAACTATGCGGACTGGGATAGCTATCTCTCGGATTGGCAGATTGAAGACGAGCCATTTTAGTCATGAGGTACCGCATCCACACCTACAGGCAGGCTGCCTCTGCGCTGTGGGGAGTCCCTGAGTACAGGCAGCATCGTTACAGCCATTTGCCAGGTCGCAACGCTGGGTTGCCAGGAGAGAAATTTCTGTGCTGGTCCCACTGTGAGGGGAAGGGCGGCATGATCAGGTTCACTCGCTGCAATGCCAAGTCTGCGGGGACGACGGTTAAGAGCCTAATGAAAGCGTATCCGTCTGAGTGGTATGTGGTTGGTATTAAAGGGGTGTGGGTGAGGTTCCCTGATGCGATTCGGTATGTGAGCGATTTACCGGAGTTTAGTTATGTAGGAGTAGCATGACGCTTTGCCCTGGCCATCGTTGAAATGCCTATGCGGCCAGGGCTTTTCTGTTGTTGTTTTTTGGAGAAAGATTGTGGAGTTTGATGTTCAAGCGTTTAAGGACGCAGTACTGCAGCGATGCAGAAAAGAGATGCCTGATACTCCGAGTGACGCGGAGGTTAGGCTGAGTATGCCTTCTAGCGACGATCCTCGCTTATGGGTAGACATTGTTAGTAACGAGTTCTACGAGAATACTGCTGCGAAGTATCAGAAAGAATTCCCAGGCGACGAGCCAATGGGTGAGCCTGTTTTTGCTCAATACATCCTAGTGAGTAATGAACTTCTGCAGGAAAAGTGCCCTGAGTTTTATGAGGCATATGGCCAATGAATAATCCAGTATTCCAGCGAAACCATCTCGGGTTTTGGTGCTGGAAAACAGCGTTGGTGCAGTCGGATGTGTTGTTTGCCAGCGAAGAGGAAGCCAGGGAGGATTATCAGAACTGGGCTGCACTCTATAAAGAGGAGAGTTAGTTGACCCCATGGCGCAACCTGCCTTAGTGGTTGGGTGGCTGCAGTGGCCAGAGTAAGTTTTCCGTAGAAGGGATTACGTGATTATGAGTTCTGCAATTGTCCAGCAAAATAACAATGGCTCTGCCATGGCTCAATGGAGTCCTGAGCAAGTCAGTATAATCAAACAACAGATAGCGCCCAAGTGTTCTGACGCTGAACTAGCGCTGTTTGGCCAGGTGTGTCAGCGGACAGGGTTGGACCCGTTCGCTCGTCAGATTTATGCAATTAGCCGCTGGGATTCCCTGGCTAAGCGCGAAAAGATGACTATCCAGACAAGTATTGATGGTTATCGATTAATCGCTGATCGAACTGGCAAGTACTCAGGCTCTGAGACGTTTTGGTGCGGCCAAGATGGTGAATGGAAAGATATTTGGCTAGATGGCAGCGCTCCGGCTGCAGCCAAGACAATTGTTTGGAAGTCCGGATGCTCCCACCCGTTTGTTGGTGTGGCTCGATTCGATAGCTATTGCCAGACCAAGAAAGACAGCAGCCCAACGGCCATGTGGGCACGTATGCCAGACGTAATGATTGGCAAGTGTTCGGAGGCAAATGCGCTGCGCAAGGCTTTCCCTGCTGAGCTATCTGGGCTGTATACCAAAGAAGAAATGATGCAAGCTGACAATGAGATTCAGCCAGTAGCCGACATCAACCCAATCGCCAAGCGGTTCAACTTTCTTGCTTCCAAGACAGGCCACAACAAACAGGATGCGATCGCCTTCGCTAATGCGCTGGGTATTCCACCAAGTACGCAGCAGATGACGCCTGAACAGTTCATCCAGCTGCGTAACCACATGCTGGCTGATTGGGGCTTAGCTCAAGGCTGCTTTAATCACATTAATCACGCTAAGGCTAGCTTAGGGCACTTGCCAGAAGCAGACGACGTGACTCTGTGGCAAGTGTGGCAAGAAAAGGTTGCCACCAAATTAGCAGAGCAGTCAGAAACAGTTGAAGCGGAGGTAACTGAATGAACACTGTATCAATCATTGGCAGACTCACGATGGACCCAGAGCTGCGGTTTTACGAGTCGGGTTCATGTAAGGCCCAGTTTAGTATTGCGGTAGACCGGAACTATCAGAAACAGGGGCAAGAAAAGCAAACCAGTTTCTTCTGGTGCGAAGTCTGGGGCAAGCCTGCCGAGAGTCTTTGCCAATACCGATTCCAAGGAGACCAAGTAGGGGTCACAGGGGAGCTTATTCAAGATCGTTGGCAGGAAGGCTCTGAGACTAGATCCAGAATCTACATCAACGCCGCCCGCATTGACTATCTACGGAAGAAGGGCGAGGGCAATGGCTCGGGACAGCAGCAACGCCGCCCGCCTGCACCTGCGGCTAAGCCTGTAGCTGCGTATAGCAATCAGCAGGCAGCGGAGAGAGCTGCAGATGAAGAGCCTGACTACGATCAAATCCCCTTCTAGATTACGGACATCATGACATTATCAGCGATTGTTTACGACTGCGAAATCATAAAATGCATCCCCCCTCGGGATGGCATCAGAAACGACGACCTAGCCTACTGCGACGGCTGGCATGACTACGAGGGCATGGGCATCTCGGTTATTGGTGCCTATGACTATGTGACTGGGCAGCTCAAAGCATACATTGATTCTGAGATGGTGCCTGATTTGCCCAATTGTTCAGTGTTTCAAGACTTTGAACAATTGGTTAGAGAAAGGGAACATGTCATTGGGTTTAACTCACTCTCTTTTGACGACAAGCTTTGCCAAACCCATGGGATTCAAGTTGGTTCCACCTACGATCTCCTTTGTGAGGTCAGGGTGAGCAGCGGGCAGCCCCCTTTCTACATCCCAAGGAAAACCAGAGCAGGCTACAGCCTGGATGCGTTAGCCCTAGCAAACCTGGGACAGGCTAAAACTGGCCATGGGGCATTGGCTCCTGAATTATGGCAGCAGGGCAGATATCACGAGGTGATTCGTTATTGTCTCAATGATGTTTGGCTAACAAAGCAGTTGTTTGATAAGCGCAAAAGCCTCATCGACCCCACCAACGGGGAAAAGCTGTGCTTAATGGATCTAGGAGAGGAATAACCATGCACACCGCACTATCTATAGCCCAGCTACTACTAATGCTCGCCGTTGCCCTCAGCGGTTGGGTGATTTTGAAGGAGTTCTCGAATGTTTGAAGCAGTAATCCTGGTAGCCACTGTCGCACTCGCCACACCGTTAATTATTGGGGCATTGTACGTGGTGTTCTGGCCACGGGTTGAAAGCCAAATAGAGATAGACGACAACATCTAACGAACCACGTCGTAATCTCGATAAGTAACCGCTGGGCTTGATGCCCAGTCTTGCCTCATTAACTCAGTTGGCAGAGTAACTGGTGCGCAATAACTCAGTTGAGGAGATTGCCTTAATCGTTCGCCAGGAAGTCGTAGGTTCGAATCCTGCATGAGGCATTCCCTGAAAAGGGAGAATTGACGAATAAGGAGAACATATGAAAAATGGACCAATTACACCCCCAACCGATGGGGTGGTAGAGCAGCCTGAAACAGGGGGGCAGCATGGCAAAAACTCTTAGCCCTGAGCAGTGGAAGAAGCAGGTGGCCCAGACTATGGCCCAGAACATAGACCCAACTGGGGACCAACAGATCCTGGACCTATCAATAGACAGATACGCATCGCTGGTTCGACTGCCTGCAAACACACTAGAGGAACGCGGCAGAGTGGTCCGGCAAGCAATGAATGATTATCCACAACTATTCAATTGAACTATGGAACAACAACAAAACACACCCAGGGTCATCCAACGACCCTATCGAAATAGCTCAGGTGACATTATCAACCTGAACTTTGACCGAACCACTGGCGAAACCTTGCTCTATGGCCGCTGGTGGGACGAAGTTGCTTTAAGGCAGATCGGCATTCTTCAGCAATCGATCACCAAGCCCCTGCCTACTCCGAAGCCCCTGCCATTCGGCGACCCTAACAAATATGAGGGCCGTTGGAGGACAACTCGGACTCGCGGGTCCAAAGAGGGGACGGGGAAGTTTATTTAATGGAACTACTCAGCTCTTTGTTGGAAGGAAGGAGCATCGAGGCGGCGTTAAATCGTGCCGCTGTCGATGCGAAGGCAAAGCCAGAAGAAATCTCTTCGGAGTCGCTGCTACTTGAGATTTTTGGAAAGACTTATGAGTCAAGCAAGACAACAGACAACAACGTACAGCTTTCTGATTGACGGATTGGTTGTGCAATATTCACACGAAAATATCGGCCAAGCTTTCCGAGAAGCTAAAGCCGATTATCCAAACTCGACGATAGAAAAAGTTTAATTTCACCCCGGTGGAGAGTTGACAGCTGGCCACCGGGCACCCACCACAAAGGAAGGATAAATTATTATGCAACGCAAGGACCCCAAACAACAAGCGAAAGATGCGGCGAACGCTCAATTCATTTGCTACAACGAAGATACGGGACGATGGCAGCTAGAAGACTCGACAGGGACAGTAATAAAAACAGCCAGTAGCCTTGCTGGATTAGGCGCAGGATCAGGACGATGAGCCCAGGCGACACAGTGACTATAGACTCTGACGCTACAAGGCTGACTCGGTGTCAAGCCCGGTACGCAGGTCAGACAGGTACTGTTATTAGCGTTGGCCTGACAATAGCCAGAGTGAGATTCGCCAACGGCTCAATGCTTAATTTTCAGTTTGCGAGTTTGGAGGCAGTATGAGACGACGAATCAAAGCCGAACTAATAAAGTGTGGCCACAACGACAAGACCGCTGAAAAGTGGCTAAAAACCCCGCACAGAGCACTAGGGGGCAGCACTCCCGACAGTCTAATCAGCGCTGGGGCAGGACAGGTTGTTTTACAGCTGATACTTTCCTGGGAGTCAGGAACCCCAAGCTAGAATAAAGCCAACCTGATGGATAGAATCGCGCAGTCTTTCGAGACTGCGTTTTTTGTTGGGCTATTGATATAGTTCGTCGCCAGGGCTTGAGGACAGAGTGAACCGTCCGTGAATGTGTCGCTAGTAGAAAAGAGGCAGCTCGACATATGGGATGCTATGCCTGCGCAATAGTCCTGGGAAGAAGCTGTAACGAGCGCACTCTCGGCCACAGTCAAGCGGTTGGCTATGTATGTGTATGGTGGCGGGGTGGGTCATGCTACGGCAGTTCGATTATTGGCTGTCGCAAGATCTCAATAGTCTTAGTTAGCGTCGTATAGGTCAGCGTGTAGACAGCTTTGTTTTTGCTGGCTCTGTATTTTCTCCAATATCAACTTATCAACTGCTTCGCTTTTATTAACCTGCGTGTTCAACCATTCCGCCGCCTCAGGGGACAGCATAAAGGGGCCTACTCGTCTCGTGCGACCAGAGGGCTTTCGGCCTGCCCCCTGTCGCTTGCCTCCGTGCCCCTTCTTAGGCATTGGCGATTATTTCACCAGGCTCTACGTATTCCGCCAAGTGCCCCTCTAATGTGTAGCCCTTATAGGGCTTAGTACTTTCTCCGGTGAATGCCGCCTTGCTATCGATAGGGCAGAAACGAATCAGGGCATTCAGCAAACGCCCTTGTTGGTCTTCAATGTAGATGCGGTCTTGGTCAAACGAAACTCTCATAAATCTTCCTCAGTAACTTGATTGCATCATAAGCAATCAAGTTAGGGGTGTCAATAGCAAATTAAACAGCCGCTGGAGCTATGCCCTGGCGGTTTTGCTATGTCTGGGAGATCTCCGCTACAATGGCCATGCCTGCTGCTTTCGCGATATCAGACGCCTAGGGCTGGCAGCGGGCTTATTGGGGTTTAGGGTTGAGCTATTTTTCGGGAAACAAGCCAATGAAACCCATTCTTCAAACCAAGCAAAAGACGGCTACTCAAAACGGGAATTGCATGGCGACTTGCTTGGCTTCAATCCTTGAGATTCCTATTGATGCTGTTCCTGCTTACGAGAATCTATTTGCGCCTGATGGCGTGCAACCCTGGGTTCCCTGGCTAAGAAAGTTCTTGAAGGGCTGGGATTTGATGCAGTTGGATCTCGACGACCATTTCAGGATTGACGCGTACTATATAGCTGGTGGGCTTAGCCCCAGGGCGACTGATGACAATGTTTTTAACCATGCGGTGATTTATCGCAACGGGGTTATGGTCCATGACCCACATCCTAGCGGTGATGGCATCTTGGACGAGCAATCTTTTTCTTATTTCTTGCCATTAGACTTTGAAATGAACCCCTGCTCTTTTATTGGTGCTTCTGGGTACTGGGAACCTTTTCTAAGATGAGTAATCCGATGACAAAACTATTGCTGATTGATCTTGACGGCACTGCACGCACAACGATATCAGGCAATCATTGCCCCGCATATCCTAAGGACCAAGCTTTAATTATGAAGACAGGCGATCTTTGCCAAAAACTAAAAGCAGCGCATTGGGTTATCGTCGCTGTTACTAATCAAGGGGGTTGTGAGGATATTAACCCTGACACTGGCAAGCCATATAAAACCCATCTCCAGGCTGTTGCAGAGTGCAAGTATTTGCTTGATATAGCCCCATGGTGCGACTGGATATATATGTGCCCGAACGGTAAAATGAGCGATCGCGATGAGGTTTATCGCGTATCCCGTGGTAGTTGGCTGGCCCCATTCCGAAAGTATTCAGTTACTCACGAGCATAACGACGACCATCCGCATTACCAAACTCAAGGATATCGAAAGCCAAAGCCAGGAATGCTGGAACTTGCCATCAGAGACCAAGAAGAGATGGAGTATGCAGAGGCAAGATCCCTCGGCATACGTGAACGGGATATGGAGATTGACGTGAAGGCGCTAATGGTTGGCGACATGGAGAGTGACCGGATCGCCGCTTCTGCGCTGAAGCTGCCTTACTTGCCTGTTAAAGAGTTTCAACTGGAGACAGCAGGGAGCCTGGAACGATTATTAGATATCTCTAGCAATTAACTGACTTGCTAACCAACGCACCACCCAACAGGTATAGACTCATTCAATACCCATAGATGGCGCATATTCGCGTCGTTCACGATGTTGCAGTCAGCTGGATATATCTCTATTGCCATCAAATCCCCATAACCACACCAACGCTTAATCTCCTGCAATTCATCCCAAGAAATCCCGTCAGCAAACGTGCGGCCCATACCTAGCTCAGCCTTGGTAACGCTAATTCTAACAACGCCATTGGGCTCCAGGTAAAGCTGAACAAAGAACTTGCGACCTCTTAGTACCCTAAAGGGTGACTTGCCCTTGGTTGTTGGCCACTTTTCTTTAGGGATTTCAACCAGCCCGTTTTTGGGGTATTCTGCCGACTCGCTTTTTAAGTGCTCGCGAGCCATTTTTCTGAATTGTTTGGTTTTACTCATTTCCTTGTGACGGGTCTCCCTTGGATGAAATCCTGTTTTCACTTGTAGCCCACACCCATTCTTGTTCTGAATCGGCCAACTCCTGCATGGAGGCTTCCTCAGTCAGTCGCTCGATAGCGCGATTCGCAGCTTCTTTGTTTGACGCACGGTTGCCAAGCTTTCTAAGCGTTTGCTGCAGCTTCGTTCCCTGAATAATGGGGAATTGCTCAGATAGATGCTTTCTGCAATCTGCATCGTCATCTTTGGCCAATGCATCTAACCGGCAATAGTGTTGATGCATGAGCGCACCGCAAAGGTGGTAAATAAGCTGTTTTAGGTCGTCTTGGTTATTCATTTCTATCAATCATCGACACAATAACCTCTTCGCACTCGCTTTCTTCTGGGATAAATGTTTTTGAAACACGCCGGATTTTTTCAAACAATGTGTCTTTTGTCTTAGTCTCTTCAAACGTCGTCAACCCACTAAGCACATCCCCAGGCAGCAGACATTCGCCAATTGAAACCTGGGTTTCAGTGACCTGGACCTCTGCGTCAGTCCCAATCAGGCCACTCAAACAAGACGCAAACGCCCAGGCAAACCCCCTCTGGGTTGAGCGGGCGCTGATTGTTAGGCAGCTGTTGCTTTGACGCAACACGATCTCTAGCTCGGTTGAGAACTGAGTCGATTCAATTCTTAACTCGTTCAGTGTGTGGAGCATTAGGCTACACCTCTAAGTCTTGCTGTGTGTTTAGTTCAGCGAAATCATCCACAATCCAGTAAACAGTATTTTCAAGGATTGCCACCAACTGATCAGAGAGCCCGAACCGCTTTTGATTGATTTCAATGGACTTATGAATATCTCCGTCGTTGTGGCGTTGAACTGCTGCACACCAATCGATAAACATCTCTAGCACGTCAAACAAGTTCATTCCATTAATGCCATCCTCGAAATACTCTGGATGGTGGCGATTGTGGTCATAGTGGTGAGCCAGTGGCCCTTTCTTCATCTCTTCGATTTGGGTGTTGTATTCATCGCTGCCATAGGTCAACCCAGCTAATTTATGTGTGACTTTGGCAAACATTTCCCATTCAGGAGACTGCAGCTTGCTGCGATCATGAGTAAACTGACGTCGCATTAACTCGATTTGGGCAGAGCCTAGCAGGCGCTTAACCAGTTCAATGTGTTCATAGGTTTTACGGATGGCATCAGATTCGTCTGGCATACCCAGAAGTAAGCTTGGAGTCGTTTCGTACAAAGTGGCCAGCTTTTTTAATTCCAAGGCTGACACTTGCCGCAGCCCAGCTTCTATTTTGACAATTGCCGTTCTGTCTAGATCAAGTGATTCGGCTATAGCTAGCTGAGTCACTCCGATCTTTTCTCTAGCTAGCTTAAGGTTGTCTGCCAATTGTTGCGTGATTTGCTGCCTCACCATTGGATATTTCCTCATTATGATTTACATCTTGGCCTTCCCCTAGGCCGTTTTATGCCAGTAGAGCGATCACATCTCTCTGTCGGCAACGTCGGCAACAACTCGAAAACCGACATCTTTGTAGCGGTAGCCGGGTAGAGCGATGAGGCGCGAGGCGGAGCGGCAAAGCCTAGGACCGTAGAACCACGAGCCGCCGCGCAGTACACGCCTTGAACGCTCTCCTTGATCATCCCATGCGCTGCCATCCGTGGGCGCTCCCTTGTAATTCTTATGCGAATGATCTAAGCACCATTCATCCACGTTGCCATGCATGTCATAAAGACCAAAAGCATTGGCTGGATACGCTCCCACAGGCGTTGTCTGATTAGCATCGTAATTAGCTAGCTCTGACGTTAAGATATCGCCAAAGTGATAGCGAGTGGTTGTACCAGCACGACAGGCATATTCCCATTCAGCCTCTGTAGGCAAACGATGCTCACGCCCTGTGTGGGCCGACAATCGAGCACAAAACTCAACCGCATCATCCCAAGATACTCGCTCTACAGGACAGTCATCGCCCTTAAAATACGATGGATCAGTATCTAGATTGCGTTCTACTTGGGGTAGTGCTGCAACCGCCTTCCACTGGGCCTGCGTTACTGGATACTTACCCATCAGAAACGACTGTACAGTGACCTCACGCTGAGGCGATTCGTCCTCATAGCACTCCGGTTCACCCTCTGGAGAGCCCATGGCAAAGACGCCCCCAGGGATGCGCACTAGCTCTACTTTTAGTGCTTCGTCATTTTTCATTAGCTGGTCTCCTCCTATTGTCTTCTGGATCAAAATTCCTTCGGCGTCGTAGTTTCGTTGAAATGACATTAGTTGGTCTCCCCTAACAATTTTTGGCGCTGTCCTCTACCCTGACTGAAGCACTGGTCCAAGACAGGCAGCATCGCCTTAGGGAGCTTATAGGTGATTCTTGCGGCAGGTTCTTCAACCCATTGCCCGTCGTCAATCCCCATGGACCTAATCCATTCCCGGCATTGGTTGCGGGCCTTAGTGCCATTCCCAAACCCATAACGCTTGCTCAGCTCTGTTATGGTTGCTCCATCATATGTAACAGATCTCCCATATGCGTCTTGGACTACTGTGGTTGGGCGTTCTTTTTCAATGATTGCCTCAGGCTTACCAAAGGCCAGTGCTGAGAGCCCAGGGCAGATACCCTCCAATGCTTGAGTGGCAGCTGCGAGTCGTTCACGAGATTGCGATAAAGCTACCTCTAAACGCAGCTTCTCTAGCTCAGCATTTTGGGCCGGGATAATCTCTTTAACCTGCTTTTCGCACTTCAAAAAGTACTGGCGGATTTCTTTGCCTTTTTCGGTGCCTGCCATCATCCCTAATGACTTGAAACAATCAACAGTCAAAAGGATAAGCTCGCTGGAACGCCCACCAGTTGAACTTTTGCACCCTCTGGCGCAAAAGTCTACACCCTCAACAAAGTTGTTGGTCAACGTCTTTTTAGCCTTAGACTTCCTAGTCCATCCGATCCACTTCCAGGCATTGTCGAAGTCTACTGGAAATTGATCGGCAGACTGCACCATGACCATGGCTAAGTTTTGAGAGAAGTTCATAAGCCCTCCTTTTGTTCGGGGCCTTTCTTCCCCCCACGGATAGCGCCCTCGTCATCCGCTGAATAAAAAATTAAGTCATAAGGAGTGCATTTCAGTGCAACACACAACCCATTCAATAAAACCCCATCGATTCGTGGCATGTCATCACGACGCTTCATGTTGCTGATTGAGGTTTCGTGCATCCCCACAAGCTCAGCAAGCGCTCGATTTGTCATTTGGCGATCAGCCATAACTTGACGTAATTTCCACTGGATCATAGGGGTAATCGCAATATCTATCACGTTCATCCTCCTATATTTATTGATTTGCATCTACAGCATAGCGCTTAAAACCATATGTAGCAATGCAAGAGTGGTGTTTGCAGATCTTGGTTTGACATGTATAGCGGCAGGCGCTATATTAGTAACCAAGCAAGCAAACACCACCGGAGCCCACGACAATGACTTTCCTTCAACTTCAAGCCACCGCCCAGGACGCAAGCCGTAAGTACCGCAACTATCGCGGCAAGAATGCCAAAACTCTGGCCAAGCGTAAGGCCGCATACGAAGCTGCTCAAGCTGCTCTGGATGCATATCAGTATGAAATGGGCGAACGTTGCCTGCAGCGTCTAGAGCGTAAGTTGAGCACCGTTAAGGAGTTGAAGGCAGAGGCTAAGCGTCGTGGGTTCCGTGGTTATAGCCGCTTACGCAAGGCTCAGCTGATTAAATTGTTAGCTGCTTAGTCTCAAGGCTCTGAGCAAGCTTCCAATACTGCTCGCGTAATTAAACACCACCGGAGCCACATGATCAACCTTTCTCAGTTACAAAAATCCTTGGAAAACACCGCCGCTGACTACCAGCGTGGCCGCACAGTCACCACCAACCGCCTACACCTACTGTCTGAAGCGAGGCTGCGTGTCACTCTTGACAGCAGCATCCCTGAGCAGTATCAACAGCTGCTAACCGACCGAATGATGCAGATTCAGTCCTACGCATTCAATCAGCAACGCTAAATTCCATAACAAAGCCCTGGGGAGCTACCAACTACACCAGGGCTTGCAGCTCAAACTAATAGCAATTCGAACTATGCAAACTCTAACCCAAAGCCCTACTAAAGGGCTTGAATTTCGTCAAACCCACGATACGCAGTACGTCATCTATCGTGGAGATCGCACCCTCGGTCACATCGCATTTAACATCACGGCCATGCGCTGGGAATATGCGCCATACGCTCAATCCGTAAAGGCAGTCGGCACCTTGGAGGAATGCAAGGCTGCTGCTGAGGCTGACTATGAGGAGTGGCTAAACCAGTCGGTTGTCACTCATGTCTCCAGTAAATCTATGCCCGCTTATTTGGCTACCAATTCCAGCTGGCGTACTGCAGGCGATGGCTATGTGACTGAAGTGACTGTAAGGACCCGAGATAACGAAACCTACACCATCAAAACACCTAGCGAATTTGCCAGACAGTTATCCGTCGGCACCACTGTCCAGTTATTCCCCACACAGACAGGTGTGGCCATCCGCTGGACTCGTAAACCCGTCCGCCGTCGTCAAGTCGTTGCAGCATAGGGGGTTAGCCATGATCACATTCACGCAAAACACTACCTTTGGTCAGTTGTATGCCGACTGCCAAACCACCGGCCAAAGCTACCGCATCCCATCGGCCAGCGTAGAACCTTTCCTGGCTGATGTGGGGACCACACTGGAGGACCTACTGGCTACCCCGCAGCAGCGTACCCCTGAGATGCACGCAGCACTAGCCCTCTACAACGGCTAATCACAATCCATAGCCGATCACCCCACTTCGGTGGTCGGCCTGTAAACCCTAAGGAATTAATCAAATGGCATTAAGCAAAGAACAGGCTGCTGAGGTGGCCGCACGGACCAACATGTCTGAATGGCAGATCCGACGAATAGCAGAGTTTGCGCAGATCAAGCCTGTGCAGCAGGAGAAGGGTTCGGCTTGATAGAGTAAACAAATAAGCTTCGGTGACGGGGACTCTGCGGAGTCCTCGTTTTTTATTGGAGATCACCTTGAATTTCCTCTGAAACACATCCATAATAACTCATAGCTAATGACTAACTCACTATGACTTTATCAGTCTACACTCTTGCCAAACAGCGTAGGATAAGGCATTCAAGTATTGACGCCTTTATGAGCCAAGCTGTGACCCCCAAAGAATATTGCGATGAATGGGTACCGAAGTTTCATGATATCCAACCTGGCGAGTCAGGATATAGGGACTTGTGCGTCAAGGAATTAGCCAGGATAACCGGATATAGCAAGGGCTCTATACAGAATTGGGGCAAGGATTTTGGGAGAGCGCCCAACCTGGTACAAAGGGTTTGCGCCATGGCATCAATACTGAACCGAGCATCAACCGATTGGTCAGACTTAATTGACAGCCAATAATCAAAATACATAAATTAGTCATAGTTAATGACAAAACCCCTTGACCTTAAGTTGAGGGGTTTTCTATTGTAAGGACAAGGCGGACGTACCTAGGACAGACCTAGGTCACCAACCGGACACAGGTAGGTCACCAAATCGCTGAAAGCCTCTAAGGAGAAGGGTTTACGTCAAATGAATGTCCAGGTCTTAAATGATGGGTTTACAGCAGCAGAGCTTCGGCTTTGCATCCAGTCAGAGACTGGTCGTTCTGTCGCGCCTAGGACTCTCCGCCGCTGGAGGCAGGCTTTGGATATACGCCCATGCGAGTTTGGAACCTACAGTCATAAACAGCTTGATGCTCTAGTCAGCCTGTCGGCATGGACACGTACAGGCAGGAGTATTGAGCATTTTGCAAGGGTTCATTTCAATTTATTAACGGAGATTTGACAATGAAAGTTACCGAAGAGATTAAGCAAGCAAAAGCAGCCAAAAACACCTCAGGCAAAGGCTTTGCCGAGACGCATCAACCCTCCACAGCGAACAAGCAGGAGCCCATTGAAAACGGCGGTTTGATGGCAGCTAACGGATTGCGCAATGTTGCAGCTCAGCAATGTTCAGAACTGGGCTTAGTCGCTCAACAGCTGGATAGCCAGTTAGACCAATTGGCGGAACCTGTCGCTAACTATTTTGCAGATGTAATCAGTGGTAAAGCGCTGATTACTAAAGTGCTTCAGCGAATGAACGAAAAAACACAGCCCCAAAGCCTCAACATGGAACTTCTCGCGATAGAAGCCCCTGAGATGCCAACTGTGCATTCTATTAATGCTGCTGACTTTTTTAGTACGCCAAAGCCCATCGCTCTACCTGGCAAATGATGTGACAGTTATCTGTGTGTGAGGTTTATACACCCCTCAAAAACATGGTGTGAGGCCTCACCCACGCACGTCACACACGCACACACGAGCGCTAAAAACGACTGAAACCATTGAATTGTAAAGCGTGGGCCTTTGTGAGCCGTTTATTGTGCCAGTTCACGTTCTCACGTTATTCTCACGCCGTCCTCACGCCATGAAACCACCCGCTTTATTACTAGCCCTTTTTCTAGTTGGCAGCCCTGGTTATGGGCTGTATCACAATTCAGTGAAACGCCAATCTGATCAACGACATGCTGAGACTCTGGATTCTGGCGAGTTATTTGTAGATAGTGCCACTGCAATGATGCGGGCAAGGTTTTGCCAGTTTGTTTATGAGCCAGGCCAGTCTGAGCCTATGCCCAGCTTGATAGGTGTTGAAGGCATGGTGTTGTCAGAGGGAGATTCTGGGCCTCAATTTGTGTGTGCTCCAGATGGAACGACCGTAAAGCAACGTAACGGCGAGTTTGCGGAATATGCAGCAGTAGCAGAAAAAGATTTAGCTAAATTTCATCGACTTTTAATCGTTAGGGGCATGGCCACCGAAAAGTACTTGAAAGGATTTCAAATTTATGACAGCCAATAATTATTATCGTCATCCCAATGACAATCCCAGTGGCCAGGAAAGCGCAAAGCACAAAAAAAGAAAGTCTAAACACGTCTCGCCTAACCTCCTCCCTGCCTACTTCTTCTGGGCTGTTCTGCTCCTGACAAGCTTAGGACTCAATATCTACAACGTATATAGCCGCTTTGCCCCCGAGTCTCGCGAGCGGTTTGCAGCATCAGGCATCTTTGAGTATCTGTTTTCGTTGCCAATTTTCGGCTTAGTTGCCTTTGTGTTCTGGTGTGCTTCAGCCTACGCAACGTATGTAGTTGTTAGCGAGATGCTGAAGGGCAAGCACTGGACTAACCCGGTTTACTGGCTGCTAACAGGCATCGGCGCATTATGCGTTTTGACAGGGCTAGAGGGCCTTTTAATTAATTTCCCTGTAGTACTAGCAGCGTCTGCAGTTGGCATGATGCAATACTTGGAAATCCTATTCTGGAACGCTAATAAGCGGTCCAAGGTTTTCTGGGCTGTCATTTGCATTACTTACGTGGTAGAGATCGGCTTGCAATACGAAATGCTTCCTTTCCACCACGATTACCCGTCTACAGTGGCCTTTGTCCAAGGCCTGATGAGTATGGATTTTGATTGGACAGGATTTAGAATCTTTCAATTGTTTTTGGCAGTGATCGGAGTCTTCGGAGTGGAAGCAGGTGATCGCATGATCAAGTTAGTAAAGAGTCACGGATAATGTCTTCTCTACAGGAAACAACAACATCAGCTCTCGCTAGATTGGATGACTTCAGCGTTGACGACATTGATTTTATTGGTCAGCGTTGGCCCCATGTCAGTTCTGGTCATAAAGTCATCCTTTACGGAGTTCTTGCAGCCGCTAGCATCCCTGCACAGGGAGCATGGGCAAGTATTTCGTTAATTATTGTTCCTGTAGCTGCCTCGGTGGCATCGGCTGCTATGGGCCTAGCGATGCTGCTTAAGCCTGATGAAGGCAATACGCTAATTAATGTTGATGCTACTGAAGTTGTCAGTACAAAAACCATTGAAGCCACTGCGGACCCGGTTTATGAACCAAACCCATTCAGCGGTCCGCTACCAGCCCGTGAGACAGTAGCGTCATCGAATACTGATGGAATTGACTTAGAACGGGTTCAAGCTGTGTTAGAACAACGCGCAGCTGAGGAAGCGGGCATCCCTGTGAATGAGTATCGAGCGACCAGAATGATTGATGACATTGATCAGGTGATTGACGCTGCCCCTATCGAAATCGTTAAAGCTGGCAAGCAGCCCATGGATATCGCCAAATATATGGCTATGAATCCTAAGCCAACATTAATTAGTGCTGTGCCGAGAACAGGAAAAGGTGTTGTGATCGCTCAGGCTTGGCGAGAATTTAAGCTACAAAATCCAAATAGCATTGTTTGGGTGATTCAGCCTAAGCCCCATCCTAAAGAAACTGGGTATTGGGATGGGGTTGATTTTTTCTGGGGGGAAATGATCGAAGATGCTTTGGGCGATGCAAATGAGATTGACCGCATTTCAAAAAAGTTGACACAGATTATCAAGGATTGGCGCAAAGCTCCTCAACAAAAGAAGCTTCTTATTATTGACGAGGGGGTTAAACTTCAATCTGTCTTAAAGAAATGGTTCTATGACTTTCTGGTGCCAACAGTTCAAGTGGAGGCATCTAGTGGCGAAACTGACAATAGATTTCTATGGCTAGTCAGTCAGTCCCCTTTAGTTAAAGACATTGGCATCAGTACCGGCAATCGTTCATCCCTTCAGTTTCTGCACTTACAAAAGCCTGGTGAAGATGAAAACCTATCTATGGTAATGGGCAGCTATAAATCTATCCCTGGGCCTGAAGATGGTCTATATGAACTGTCAGGCTCGCCTAAGCAAGCCATTTTTTATCATACGGGCATCGGTGAATGGTATCCAATGCCCGCCTACCCGGTATATCAGTCTACGCGAGAGTTGGTAACAGCTGGTGACATTCCGCAACCTAAACCTGAGCCTACTTATCCCCTGAAGTCAGTCTGGGATTTTAAGCAGCCAGCTTGGGAGTTTGAAGATGAAGCTGTTAACAGCACGCCAGAACTAGACGCTCAAATTGAAAGCTTTCGTAAGTTTGCCAATGAACCACGGTACCAGTGTGTTGTTGATTTCCTGGAGTCCTTAAAAGATTACGAAAACGGTCAGCAGTTAAGCCCTAGTGATTTTGGTAAGTCTAGCTGGGCTAGCCGGTGGGTAGAGAAAGAGGGCGGGCTGAAGGATCGGAAGGGGGGGACCGTCGGGGTCTTTTTGAAGAATGCGGTCAAGCTTGGCTTTCTCAAATCTGTTGATGATAAATATGAGGTGACCTTAAAATGACTTGGAAGAAAGGAACAATTAAATTAGCTGCTGCTCAGGCGATTTTTCATCAATTTGACATTCAACCAATAACGTCTGAGATAGACCCTGGCAAAGCCATTGGCTACTCTGCACTCATCCCAGGCCACGAAAGTCGAATCAAGAGCACCGGCCTGACTGATTTGTGCACGGTAGTTGTTGAGAAGTTGACATTAAGAGAGGATTAAAATGGATATTCTGTTGTTTGGCTTAATAGCCATGGCTATCATGGCGATAGAAAATATCTTCACTTCTGACACCAATAAAAAGCAAAATAAGAAAATTGCTTTCTTGCAAGAAGAAGTGGATGAATTAAATAAACAAGTGAACATCCTGAAAAATCACACCCAACGGCTAGAAACTCTAGAGGAGATTGTGGTTAATCAAGAGTCCTTGATCTCTCGACACACAGAGTTCGATCCAAAAAATGATTTTATTTTGGGCATCAATACCACTGACAAAGCGTGACAGGCTCCCCAGCAAACCTGGGCTCTACGCCGTGCGTTGGCTTTTTATTACTTGGTACGTTGGCAAGTCAGTGGATCTGAGGAACCGCTGGGAGAATCACCACCGATACCCCCAGGCAAAGCGGCTACCCTGGTGCAGGATTGCGTACTGCACTATGCACAAAGATGCAATCCATGACGCAGAAAGGAGACTGATTCGGCTTACCAAACGGCCATGGACTTGGAATGATACGCGAGTGCCTAGCAAGCTGGAACTATGGCGAGGTGATGCGATTCGGGTAATGCTGTCTTGGGGTTGTCTTATGGGACTGGGTTTGTTGGCTGTTGAGTTACTGGGAGGATAGAATAGTCTCGTCACTAATTTTGGAGCATCCCACGGAGTCTTTGACCAAGTAGGCGACTTCTTTCTCTGTGACATCAGAAATATAGTACTAACTTAGCCAGCGCCAATGCTGGCTTTTTTGTTACGATGGCCTTGTTATCTCCGAAACAAATACTCCTGTGTTCTCCCCGTCCCGACCGACGGGGTTCTTTTTTGCGCGTATGGCCTTATTGACACTATCGCCTGAGCAAATTGTTATCCTTGAGGTGAACCTTCAGAGTTTTAGGCACCATGGAAAATACCTCTTTTTTCACAGACCACTTGACCACTTGGTTGGGGAACGACATCGTTTTACTAGCCTTAGGTTTGCTGTACAGCTACACCCAGACGACACGACCAGGCCGCGTAGTTTCTGATCTCGTCGAAGAGATCAAGAAAAACTCCGCTTCACCTGAAGCGGACATGCTCAAAGAGTTGATTAAGAACTCATGAACAACCTTATCAAGCAGATCGGATTCGGCCTACTAACTGAGGTCGTCAAACAGCCCACAGTGCAGGACGTCGATATTGACACTGCTAAAGGGCTCAACCAATGGGCTAAGGATAAGCTTGGAGTGCGTGAAGATAATCTACCATTCCCGTTCATCCATAGCGGGAACAAAGCACTAGGGGGCAACTGGGACATCCCCGCTGACAGCTGGGGCATTGTTTTTCCGCTGCAGCGTCAGTTCTGGTTGCACTACGGCGATAACTCATACAGGGTTATCAATGGCCGGACTCAGCCCATGGGGTTTTAGGATAAGATCGAGCAGTAATTTGCACGAATTTAGTTTGTGTGAATGGGACTTGGTTACACCCTCGGCTACGGCTGGGGGTTTTATTTTGGTAATGGCGCGAACCAAAGACCGTCACTCATTCAGGTGGCGGTTTTTTGTTGGAAGAGCCCTCTTCCAACCGCAAGTTAAACTGTGCTAGGGTGGGGTCTAACCTCTAGAAGATAAAGACCAATGCCAAGAAAGAAAATAGGCGTCGCCCAGTGGGGGTGCTCGCTGCCAATCAAAGCTAGAGAAGAACTCAAGGAAGTACTAAGAAGCCTTGACTGCTTATACAATGGGCAGCCAAGCTTAGGGGTTTTCTTGACGAAAATATGGAGAGGGGAACTAGTCGTCTCAAAAAAAATCGAGATCCCCCTTGACGACAATAACCTTTAGAGGTTATTGTCAAAACAGTTAAGGCAAAGGAGCCAAAAAAAAAATGGAAGTTTTTAAAGATTGCTTAAAAGAGATTCAGAATTTTGGAAACCCTCATTTCCAAAGAAATTTCTTTGGGCAGTTAAGCCCATCAGTTCACATAGACTACCAAGGGCAACCTTGGTCAAAAGGCATCCCGTACGTGGTGCCTGTGAGTAGTACGAAATGTAAAACAATCGCATACATCAAGCAAGATGTATGTGATTTGGTGGAGTAAACAAGCTTTCAAAACATAGAAAAGTAAAGGCAAGGAGCAAAAAAGATGACATTAGCATTAGGTATTTTGAACACCACAATCGCTACCACTGATGGAACTTTCGAGGTCAAGACTATTGACCTCAGCACCGCCAAAGACCTGATCACGTCCAACTCACTAGACAGCGCAGTTGGACATCAGTCCACTGCTGATGTTATGACGACTCTTTTGGGGGTTAACGTCCCCATGAACCGGCAAGAATTTGTTCAGAAGATAGGGCAACAGGCCTTAGTTTTCAAGCTCAACAAACGTCCTCAGGAAGGACACATTATGTCCGCTGCTGAGATCGAGGAAATGGGTTACAGCTTCAAGCTGATGACCCGCACTGCATAAGCCGAAACCTAGGGGGCCTTCCCCCGATGGTCTGCCCAGTGTTGTTGCTGGGTACTGATGAGGTAGCTATGAAACAGGCTGAAATAAAAAGGATTCTTTCCGAATGGAGAGAAAAATCTGTTCCTTGCGGGACAACAGAGGTGATTGAAGGATGGGAAGTGTCTTCAAGCACCAATATCGTTGCAGCAAGATTCCCCGCTACGAACCCTTTAGATGGGCCAGTCAGGGGCTGGCGTGCATCTGTACCCCACAAAGGATGGGAATTTGGAAGAAGTACAGAACCAGAAGTCGTCGAAACCACTTTTGTGCCAAGCTCCTGGCACTGTCAGAATTGCGGCTACCCCGATGAAAGTATTGCAGACGGTGAACACTGCCCTTCATGTGGGATGTAGTCGTCATGAAACTAGGATTTTACCCCAGCGATGGGGACACCGTAGATGTTTGGACAGGCCAAGGCGAATGGCCTGAGCCGTCCCCTGAGCTAAAAGAAAAGGCTCAGCAGTTAGGAGCAGAACTCAGGGTTTATATGCTTATGGGTTACTTTCCTTATGACCCCTATTGCTACGCCTGGGGGGTGTTCGAAAAAGGCAAAGGTTATCACTACGACGGAATCACATAATTTAGGAGTACTGCAATGCACGAATCTGAATCAAAGCCCGAAATAATCGGGCTGCTATGTGACGGACATTACGGGTGGTATACCCCTGTAACATTCGCTGATATGGACAGCCTCCCAGTTCATTGCTGGGATAATTTATTGCCCTTACCGGAGAAAGATAAAGATAAAGGTAAAGATGACAATAACTAAAGCTCAAGTAGTCAGCAGCATAGCCTTCTGTGCTGTAACCATGGCTAGTGCTAAAGCAGTGCTAGCCGAAACAGACAAGCCCCTTGCCGCAGCGCAAGGGGCAACACAAGCTCTGGTCGGGGGTTTGGCAATGACAGTAATTTACGATAAAAAGGGGCTAATAAAAAAATGAGATACGTAGGTAGGTACAACAACGGCTCAGGTTATATGGAGTGGGCAGCCACTCCTGTAGCAACAATTGCCGAGGCAAAGAAGCAATTACAAGACATCAGCTGGACCGATGTGGATGTTTGCGAAGTCTTGAAGACGTCTAACGAAACAAAAGACGGCATCCCTGTTGAGGGAGAAGTCGTCGCGACTGGCATGTTAGGGAGAGGCTGGTCAGACGAAGAAAATTAAATACTCAGCCGCATGTTCCCAGCTTCATCCCAGACCCCAGAATAACTATGGTTGCCCTGGTGATCTCGGGAACTCTGCTCACAAATATTCCAAAGCCATAAATCAGCGCCATGATGCGAACATCTGGCGCTGATTTCTCTATATATCTGTATTTGCGCTTTTCTAATAATAGGCAGGTCAACTGTAGACAATGCCGATGTTTCAAACGCAACCTTAAGCCCAGCGCTTTGCAATTCTCTCCAGAATGGAGGGAGATAATTCAATCGCATTAGCGAAACTGACCCCATGGCTGATATCTTCATCCACTGCACCGGCCCAATCTGCTCAGGGATCTCAGACTTTGTTCGATACAGGCTAATATAATCAGCCCCGATAAATCCTGATACGATGCCCTGTAAGTCTTCCAGTCGAGTTAGGATACTATCGCGATCGCTTTGCTGGCGGATTCTATGCGATGAAATCCAAAGTTCAAGCTCTGGATAGTCAGCATGGATGGCCTTGTAAAAGGCAATTATCTCTGCCCAAAGATCAATATCACCACATAGGGTTAGCTCGCCTGCCAGGGTTATTTTTCTGAGCCCTCGACTGACGCAATGATCAACAATTGGTCTGGCTAGGTTGTTGACATGACCTTTCAGTGCTAACGAATCGCGGCCTTTTAGCTCAGGATAACGGCAGATGACTGGGTGAATATGAACGTCTAACCCATCGGCTTGGTCAAGTTGTTTGTCAAGCTCGGTTAAATCTGGGTTAGTACCAAAAGTACCTACACTGTCTTCTGACACAGTAAGGCCATAGATCTTTCTGAAATCAGCAGAGATCACAGGCTTGATGCCATTGGCCCTAATTACATTTTGAGTGGTCAGTTTGTCAGGAGGAAATTGAGAATAAAGTTTCATAATTTAGGGCGGCAGAGGTGAGCAAAGGTTCCCGTTGAAGCCTTCGTCGTCATCGCATTGACTATTAAAGAAGTCTTCAGCACAGCCAGGACAACAGGTCGCCAATAACCAATCACTTAGTTGGTCCGACCAAATATAAACGCAAGGCGTCCGATCCTCCTGATACACGGTAACCATGTCGCCCCTAACAAAAGAATTAGGATCGGACGACGGAACACCCTGGAAGAAATTCTTTGAACCGGAAGCCCGCCAAGTAGTATTGGCTAGGTCATAATTCCACAGCCTGCCAACAACTGTATCGTAATGGCCTTGCCCATCAACAGTGCCTGGGGGAGCTGGCGTAGTTGGCGGCCCAGCAACGTAATTAATGGGTGCGCCGCCCCCACCACCAACAGGCCGCCACACATCAGCAGCTTGGTCGTAAATAGATAAAGAATTATCAGTCGTGTTGTAGTGCAGCTGGCCGTTTACTGTCCCTGACGAGATCGGGCCATTGGGTTCAAACGCGACAACTACGCCGCCAGATGCTAACTTTACAAACTGGCCAAGCTTTTGTATCCAAACATAAGCATTAGCTTCGTTATAGTTGCCCTGAATGCCAGTTTGTTCAAGCCACAAATCACCGTTGGCCCCAAAATCACTGCCCTGAGTAGGCGGCCTGAGAGGATATCTGACTTGCGGTTGAGTTTGACTAACAGGCTGGTTAATCGTTTCTGTGCTGCTGCCTAATAGCTCTAGCTGCCCCCCGGTCGATAACTGCCGAGACTGCCCGATCGCTGGTTGCCGTGAAAGTTTCTGAACAGTAGATCTAGGAACTGTGAGAAACCCGCCTGATTCTGTTCTAAGTGTGATGCCCTCGGCACTACTGCCCGACACCGTGCCAGTAATAGTTGCAGCGCCGATTCTCGCCTCAACCATTTGAGATTGAATGCGTTGAGTCGTGCGTTGCTTATTCCGGCTGGCTAATCTTTGGGTTAGGGCGGTCATGGTTAACTAGCTGGCATTACAGACGTAGCAGAAAGGAGATAATTAACCCCGCTAGTAATTGACTGTGTTGCGGACAGTACCCCTGAGCGTCGTACAGTCCCCGCTTTGTCTTTGATCCTGTACTCGGCAGCTGTCCCGGTAGCTGATGCTGTCGCACTAATCGGCTGCCCTGTCAATTCGGCTGTTCCGGCTGTTGTGCTGCCAGCTGTAGTAAATGGATTGGTCCCATCCAGATTCCAAACTACAAGTACAGTCCCAAAACCAGTCGTTCCGTATTCGTAAGTGGAGTTTGCGCCCCCACCGTCATTTAGCTCAGTGTTTGCTGCTTGTAATGCAGCGTTTCGAGTATCTGTATCAATTGTTGAAGTTGGCATGACTTAACCTAAAACTATACAACTAACTTTTTGGACGTTCGGGTTTGCTCCCGCACCCCCGCTAGACTCTCGCCAAACTCGAAATGTTGTTGAGCTTATCGACTGAGCCCCATGAGAATAGTTTAACGAAGCTCCTGACGATGGATCGGCATTAGCAAAGCACGGATAATCAGCCGAGGCTTGAGCCGAATCCAAAGTAATCAACCATCGTCCTGTTGCTTCCCTCACGATACCCCCTGAGCTGATGCCATCCAGGGAAAGTTCAGTGATGGTCGTTCCATCGTCAGTAAATACACAGGATGCTACTGCTGTTGTCGCCATAATTATCCCCAAACTGCAAAACTAACTTTTTGAATATTTGCATTTGCCCCTGCGCCTGAGCTTGCCTCTCTCCAAACTCTCAATGTTGTTGTGCTAATCGACTGCGCGCCATGAGAGTAATTAATAGAGGCCCCTGACGATGGATCAGCGCTCGCGCTCGCGATAAAGTCAGCTGATGGCATTGCCGATACCAAGGTAACTAACCATCGTCCCGTTGCTTCCCTGGTAATCCCACCAGCGTTAACTCCGTCTAGGAACAGCTCAGTAATTGTCGTTCCATCGTCAGTAAATACGCCTGATGCAATAGCCGTTAAGCCTGTAGCGTTTGCATCGACAGCAACTGGGTTATCTTGAATTGCTGGTAAGTTTTCAGTGTTGCTTGTGGCTTCGGAAACTGACGGATTATCTTGAACAGCTGGTAAATCTTCAGCATTACTAATCGGGATTGGCGAATTATCAACAGCGACTGGATTATCTTGAATAGCTGGCAAGTCTTCAGCATTACTAACCGGCGTTGGTGCCGTACTTGTAGCGACCGGATTATCTTCAATAGCTGGCAAGTCTTCTGCATTACTAGCAACGCCACTATCTGCAGCCGCAACCGGATTATCTTGAATCGCTGGCAAATCTTCAGTGATATTAATCGGAAATGATATCTCTATTGGAGGAGTCACCACATCCGGCGTTGCCCCAACCTCGCCAATCAACCCAAAATTACATCCAAATAGAGTCTCAGTTAAATTTGACGAGATACTAAAACCATTCAAAAAGTAAGCATCAATATTTCCATCGACAGTCACATCAACCCTCGATACCGGGTCAAACGCAGTAAATAATTCTGTCGGGATTGCTCCAATAAATGAACGGCCCAGGCTCAATCCGTGTTGCCATTTCGCGGCCCATTCTGCTAGATCATTGCACTGGCGATCGCTCACAATCACATCAGCATTAACCCGGATTGTTCCCTCTTTCCATTTGTGGGCATTCCCTGAGACTGGTTCAATCTGCACTGAACCCGTGAATTCTTGGTGCTCTTCTGTGTAAATGCTTTCCTGATATTCAATATCTGGTGGCCTCGTTGAACCGTCACTGGCCTGCAAGGTGAAGGTCAGGTCAGGGTCAGGGTTAGTTACCAGGGTCTCAGGGTTAGCCCCCGTATAATTTTTGAAGATTACGCCCCTCGGCTGCTGAGTAACTTGCTCAACACGCCATGCCTCAATCGCAGGATCTCCGCTAACGTCAAGTACTCTAGACCAGGTAGTCGTTTGAATTGAATAATCACGCTCTAAAAAGCGATTCAAATCATAGTTGGTAGGTGTTTTTTCGCCCCATTCCCAGAGGCACCATGGCCGACGTTCTGTGATAGTTCTTGAACTGACTACGCCTAAAATATTGTCGTAAGTATAGGTCGTGGTCGTTCGACTGTTGTCAAGTAGTGTCAGTGCCGAGCTATTTTCTTCCTCACTAAACGCATCGCCACCACTAAGCCCCCGTGCTTTACGAATCAGCTCAACCGTTTCAGTCAGTCGTTTAGTGATTCCGTTATATCGATGGGTGATCGAACTATCTTCAGAATCTTGCAGACCATTATTCGTATTATCGACATCTGTCAGCAACGTCGGAACAACGCCAGAATTATCCGTGGTGATCACCCTAGGCTGTATCTGTAATTCAGCTTGGCGTTCTACATACGTAATTACTGTCTGAGGTGCGCCCCCAGCTGGCGTTATTGTTTTAGTTTCAGTGCTGGTCAGGGATGTATATCCAGGGCCAGGAACAGTGCGAACGATTACGCTAGGATTTTCAATTTCTTGAGCAAGATCAGAACCGCCCGTTACTGTTAATTCTCCCGGTGGACGTTCTTCAAGGTTGACGGGTTCCCATCCGTTCTCGCCAACTGCGTCTCCTCCAATGCCGATAGTTAGACTAAAATCAGGAGCTGTTTTGAGTGTAAAGTCGGCTGGGGTGAGTCTTAATTCTTCATTGGAATCAAGCCAAGCAACATATTTTTGAGCCGCTGCTATTTCCCCTATCTCGCGCACTGTTGACCGGGTAGATTTTTTCTGGACAGCTGTATTGACTGAATAACCGCCCGCGATAGTATCTGACGATGTTGTTAGTCCTATCTGAGTCGCGATATTACGAATTAACGTTGTGGGCGTTGTGGTTGTTCCCTGAGTGATTCCTGAGTAATTATTTTCTGGAGTAAACAGGTCTAGTGATTTCCCAAGATCCCCTAAGTCAATCGTAATCTGAGCTTGAGAATCATTTGTAGGAATTTCTATCCTAGGGGATGCTTCCCTTAGGATATAAAACGGTGGCCAAAATCTTTCATAACTTGCCCCCGTCCACATGCTCAGTGTGATCCGGTTCCCCATGGCCAACACTTCAGCCCCCGACGGATTAGAGGCAGTATCGCGGTTATCAAGGCTAACTGTTGTGCTTAATTCTGGGCTTAATACAACACTGCCTTCCCATGCCAACCAACCGTTTAACCTGTTTCCCGATCTCAGTTCGGAAAAGTCAATATCGACGCTAATCAAAGCGTCAGAAATATCATGCGGGCCACTAATCAAAGCTCGATTAGCGTCTAAAATCTCTAGGCTTGCTGTCCAGTCTTTATCCTGAGCATCAATAGTAAAAGAGGTCATGCAGCGATAACCCCCGATTCGGTAAATTGAAAAAGCACACTATCAACCCCATCAGATTGCTCAGTATATTCAAATCCCCTCTCATTCGTTGGCTCGGCTTGCCATTGTGGATAGTAGCAAATCGTATTAGCGTCAGCTGCTGTTGTGCTATTGGGCGCAATCGCTCTAGTGTTTGTCGTCCCATTCTCAGACCAATAATTTGTATAGTCATATATGACCCATGGGCCAGGAGTGCCCCAGTAAGCAGCCTCCATCCGAGTCAATGTTTCTTGCTGCTCAAGAGTTAAACTCCCAACAAAATTCCAAATAGCAAATCTGGTCTGTGCCCCTGTCCTAGCAGCTCCCCCTCGTTTGCCACGAACGATCCCTTTATAACGACCATCAACCCGTGGATACTTGCCAGGATAACGACCAAATGTTGTGATACTCAAGCTGTAGTCAGCATGGTTTAGGACAATCCCCCGTCCTGTAGTCGTTGGTGCGGCCATTAGATAACTCCCTCCGCAATCTGTTGTTGCCGAGTTAGATCGGCTGTAATTTGCGCAGCGTCTGCTACCGGATCAGGCGTTGAAACGGTTAGATTTTCTATGCCTGCTGGGCTATTCTCAATGGCTTCTTTTATCTCTGTTAGGCCATTGGCCAGCCTTTCTATTTGACTGTCTGCGATTGCAATTTCTTGTTGCGAATCCAATAGAGAGCTGACTCCCCCCAATCCAACTTGGTCAAGGATGCCTGCCGCAAACGGATTGTTTGCATTGTTCTCAGCGAACCTGAATGCCTCCTCAATGCTGAATTCATCGCCACTACGGCCAAATCTTTGGGCTTGGTCGATAGCACTCTGCAGCTGGCCGAATTGATCGGCATCTAATGCGCCAGTTCTCCTCGCAGTTCGAGCATTTTCTTCTAATTGATCAAGGCTCCCCAGCGCATCATCAGATGAGATGTCAGACAATCCAGCTAATGCCGACACAATGCTAGAAGTCGCCCGCTCTCGTCGTTCTGTCTCGCTGGCAATATCTTTTTCTATCTGTAACTGCTCGTCAGCTAGTTTTTTTTGTTGCTCCTTGAAGGACTGAATCGCTTGTTCTCGCCTCTCCTGAATCGCCCGCTGGTTGGCTAGCTCTTGATCAGCGTCTAGTTGTTCAAACTGAATAGATAAGATATTTTTTTTGGATTGCGCTTGACTTTGTAGCGCCTCGGTTTCTTGCTCTCTCAGGCTCGCTATCTGCTGCAATGCCTGAATCTCATCGGCACTAGCGCCCTCTGCCCTAGCACGCTCAACCGCAATCCTGGCCTCAGCTTCCGCAATCTCTCCTAGTCTGAGCTGCCGATCTGCGTCTAGCTGGGTTAGCTGCTGCTGAATCTGTAGCTGTTGACGGCGGGCGTTGAATTCAGCTTGTATCGACCGTCTCTGGTTAAGAAGCAGACGATCTCTTATTTCCTCAACGGCCACAACGTCTTCAGCTGCTTCCGCTTCAGCTAATTTTCCTTCGAGCGTTTGACGGGAAAGTGATAGTCGAGATTGCTCTAAAGAAACCTGAGCGCCTATCAGGTTGGCCTGGTCTTGGAGCGCAGTTGACGCGATTCCAGACTGAATAGAAACTTGCTGTGCCTGTAGGTCGTTTAGCCGTTGTTGCGCATCCAGTTGTTCTAACGCGGCTTTTTTGGCTGCCTCTGCTTTTTTCTCGGCTGCCTCTCTAGCCGCATCTTGCGCATCAATTTCGCTTTCAATGCTTTCCAGTGTCAGGTCTGCTATCTCCTCCCTGGCTGCCCTAATCTGATCCGTAGCGTCTTTTTCAGAGATGACCTGCCGACTAGCGAAGTCTTCAATTTTCGCTATTTCATCCTCACGCAGTTGGATTCTCTCCCGAATTGCATCAGACTCAATCTCACTGACCTGTGCGTCTGCCTGCTCCTCAGAAATATTGCCAGCCGCTTGATTCTGCCGTATAGCAGCAATGCGGTTTTGTTGGGCAATGTCAATATTGGCCAAAGCTTCTTTTTGGGCTTCTTCGAATTCCTTAGCAGCTTCTTCGTTGGCCTTAACCCGCTCCTGTGCTGCTCGCCTAGCCGCTCGCTCATCATTCTCGGCTACTTGGTCTGAAGCTTGCCTAAATGCTTCAACGAAGCTTAGATCAACCTCGGCTGCGGACCCGAGGCCACGGACATTTGCTTCAACCTCAACCCCTGTGTCAGCAATACCAAGGAGCCTAGATAGTGGCCCATCAAATTGACCGTCAAATCCTACATTTACTCGTCTGCCCTCAATGTCATTAAGTTGATTAGCGATACTTCCTATGCTTTGATTTCGCCCATTGACAACGTCTTCCAGTGAACTAGCCAAGCCCAGCCGCTCAAGGCCATCAATCAACGAAAGCACTGCATCTAGTAACGAGATCGCATCGCTAGTAAAGTCGGAAATCCCCTGCCCTAAGTTCTCAATGCTTTGCGCGAACAGTTCAATATTTTCTGGGTTTTCAAGTGTTTGAGTGATTCGGTCTAAAATCGTCGCTACCGCTTCAGCACCACTATTCGCGAAACTGGTCAGCGCCTCTCCTAACCGCTCTGCCAATTCTGGATTATCCGCGAGTGAATCACGCAACCTTTCCCCTGCCTGCGTCAATGGGTCTAAAGCGCTTGCGTCAACATTGCTGAAGATTGCCCCAAACGTATTGCTGAATGCTGTTTCTAGTGGTTCTAGTGACGCTCCTAGCTGTTGTTGGAATCCAAGAATTTCATTTTCCAGTGCTGCGATCGCTTGCTGTGCGGCTGGGGCTTCGCCTTCAATCTCAGCCAACCCTCGTGTAAATGCTGGAATAAATTCAGAGGCAGTTAGATTTCCTGAACTGACTAGGTCATTCAATTCAGCTGTAGTGATCCCTAGCCCACGGGCGACAGCCCCAAAGGCGACAGGTAACTGCTCCCCTAGCTGTTGTCGCAATTCTTCCATAGAGACCACGCCTTTTGACGTAATCTGCGTTAAAGCATTAAATGCTAACCCTGTAGAAACACTGTCCTTGCCAAAAATCGCTAATACTCGGCTTGTCTCGGCGAAAAGATCATTCACTTGCTGTTGAGGGACTCCAGCCTCAGCAGCAGCTGCCGTTAATCCTGAATACTCAGTCTGTAATGCCTGAAAAGACTGCCCAGTTCGCTCTGAAACTTCTCTTAGAAAGTCAATTGATTCAGCTGCAGCATCTTGTGACCCAAGAACAATGCTTAAAACATTGTTTGTCGCCCTCAGGCTCCTGTTCGCCTGGATGCTCGCCGCAACAAATTCAGTAACTTTTGATGTTAGCTCCCCAAATAGGTCAACCAACCTATCAAGTGCTGCAAACGCTGCTGCACCTCGGAACGCTTGCAGTACAAAGCTGAAGTCACCGATAGGCTTCTCTGCCTGATTGGCCGCCCTAGCTGTGCTGTTCAATTCGGACTGTAGGCGCTTGAGGGTTTGGGCCGCATCATCGCCGCTAAGCCCCTCCAATGTTCTATCTAGCTGGTTTAGCTGAGCCCTCGCATCTCCTGTGTCAGCATCAACCTTAATTCTACGAGCTTCGAGCTTAGCTATGTCAGCTTCAATCTTGCGGATCTCAGTGGCGGCCCCTGGAGTAACAAGTGGGATCTCTAGCTTTCGTCGATTCAGCCTTTCAATCCTAGACTCGATGCCCGCCAGGTCAGCGTCCCCACGAGCAACCTTGAACTCTACATTGATCCGTTGCCTCTGCAGACCCTCAATAGCCTGCTCCAACGTCAGCAGCTCATCTTTTGCTGACTGAACAGATCGAGATAACTGCTGAGTGTTTGCGCTGAAATTAAACTCGGGGATTTGGATATTCGTAAAAGCATCCTGAACAGTTCTAGCCGCTCTAGCTGCTGGGCCTGCATCAGGAATCTTTAGATCAATATCGCCAACCCCAGCAAAGCGCTGCTCAAGCTGAGAGATAGCGCGATCTGCTGATGCGCGATCAATCCCAACCTGAAAAATAACTCTGCCAGCGTCAACCATACTCAAATGCAGCTAATTTCATTTTGTCTAAATCAGTGATCTCATCCACCCATGCGGGGATAATGCGTTGCTCTCGTAACTCTAAATATCTTTGGGCCAAGGCTGGAGAGAATAGCTCATTGATTTCTTGCTTCCTAAGCTCCAATTCATACTCATTTATCCATGCTGTATCTGGGTTTTTGACCCCAGCTAAACTGGCAACAATTACTCCAAGTTTTGCGATTGCCCTTGACTCCTGATTAAGTTGTTTTAGGCGATTTTCTTCATACGTTCTGATTGCTGCGTTGGCAACGTTAATGGGGCATCGCTCGAAGTGCTGGCCAAAGTAGATGTGTCCTGGATAGTAGAGCTGCAGTCTCCAGTAGAGTCCTCCTGTATCAATGCTTTTGGCTTTTTTGTGGCTGGCTTTACCTCCGCAAGCTTTTTGTTTTCATCTCCGTACACTAAAAAGTTAAAAACCTTAGTCAGTAACACAACAGGCATCCCTTCTAGGATTTCCTCGTCTGTTATTTCTTCCGCAATCTCGTAGCGAAAACGAAGGCAGTAAGCAACAAACTGCATGGCAAATTGCTGATCCGACAAACTCTTGTCGGTCGATAATGCCCTCAAGAAGTCCATTTCGCCGATCAGTAAAGATCCGTAATCAAGCAACTCAATCTTGATGCCATCAGCTTCAATTATTCGTTTCTTGGGCTCGATTTTCCAGGGTAGTGACATAGGGCAGAAAGATATCGGTGTGGATCTGGTCTGTTTCTTGAGGAATCTCAACCATCCCATGGATAGAACTAGCTAGCCTGTCCCACAGTTCTTGTTGAGTGCCTGCGATGTCTTTGTGCTTCAACCAGACTACATTGGCGTACATCCCCCCTGGGGCAACTTCGCCAATAACAAAGACATCGCGGTTGCTATAAACATGCATTAGGTCTGAGGATCGATACGGTTGATTGAGTCAAACGCCACAGTAATGTTGCCTTGTACCTCTGAGCCATCGGAAGCAGGAGAGGCGATCCCGGTCGCAACACAAATACCCCAAATGATTGGGCCAGTAGAAAACACCGTAGAGTCTGGGCTTTCTAATTGACGCTCAATAAATAGCTTTTGAGTGTTGTCCTTGGCATAAGTCAGCGTCTGGTAGAACGCATCGTAGTAGCTGTAGCCTCCATTAAAGGTGCCATCAGCCGTACCTTCACCAATGCTTACAGTAGAAGTAGAGTGATCAAACGAACTAAACGATGTAGTCGCTACAGACTCGTTAATATCCGCTGACTGACGGATGCGTGCTCGTGGCGGGAATTCAAACGTGCTGTTGTCTGCAATTGTTTCGTTCGCGGTCAGCTCTAGCGTTGTCCCAGCCCCCGCATACAACGTCCGAACGATGGCGATAACAGAGGCCCCAGCAGGGGTAACAAACTCAAGTGGTTGCCCTACCTGAATCTGAGAGCCAGTCAATGCAGCGTCTAGTGTTGCTGATACAGACTGAGCCGTTCCCTGAGTGGTCACAGCAACTTCGCCGCTAATAGTACCTGTCCCTGATGTTGGTCTGGCAGTAGATCCAGTGGGGATTAAAGCAGCCCGAACAATCGTGTTTTTTGCCTGGGGCGGTGAAATTGGCTGGGTGGCGTTTGGCATTAGTTATCCTCCTAAGAACTGGCATTAATAAATAAATCGAAACTTTGCTGCTCAACTGACTGGACCCCAGTATTTCTGACAATCCGAGGCCCTACTACGTCAATCAAATTTGTTAGTTCTTTAATTAGTAAAGACCTCGCAGTTTTTACGGTGTCTGTTACGTCAAACTGTTTGAGAGTGACACGGGTTGTATGAACAAGGTAGTAGTCGCCTTTAGTTACCAGTGGCTGAATATTGCTATCAATCTCTGGCTCAATTACGCATTCCAGGCCAGTGTGCTTAACAGGCTTTTGCTCCCAAGCTTTTCCGCCAACAGTTTTTACACTGCCATCATCGACAGTGAGCGCCTGGACCGTAACCTCTTTCCCACCTCGAACCATATACGTTTTGGTCCCTAGCTCACTGGCCAGCGCTGTTGCTATTCGGCTGCGGAGTTCTTGTAGAGTGACGCTCACGCATACCTCCTGACGCTATCGCCAAATAACTCAGTAGGGTCTGTAATTTTATGGGCTTCTGCTACTGGGTTGCGGGCGGGGAAGCTGTTCCCGGCAGTGGTTGTATAGCCAAAAAAGATTTGTGGGGCATAGTCCACACTGCCCCCTCCCCAGCTAAATTCCGCTAAGAATGGATTAATGAATCGATATTCTTGAGAGTCGCGGAATGCCCCCAAGTCAACGATATTTCTAGTTGTCCCAGCGCGTTCGCCTGACCGTCGGAGTGTTTCTCCTGGCCATCCATAGCGAGGGGATTCGATGGCAGTCGTATACGCCTGATCAAGTTCGCGGGCTGTGTCCTGCAGTCCGCTAATCAGTACGTTATAAATAGCTGGTTGATTGATTAGTACAGTAGCCATGAGTACAGCATGGCTAACAATTTGCGAGATGGGTTAAAATGCCTGATATCCTGGCAGGCGCACTAACAATGTTTGAACAGCAGACAAAAGAGTGGTGGGACAGCATCCCCCCAGATAAAAAAATATTGATCTCATGCTTTCCTGACGAACTCGAAGGCTTCAAAGAAGCAGCTGCGAAAAAACTAGGGGTACCATCTAATGCTTTGGTTGTGACCAACTGGTATGACTTCCCAGATGATTCTGAAGAGAGTTCATCCAGGCAAACTGGATTTAGCATTAATGCCTATCATGCTTCTGCCCTTCTGAACTTAGCAAAGGATGGGAAGTTCAATGATTTTGAGGAAAAAATAAATCAGCTGGGCGAATACGCTCTTGACTCCTTTGTCACGCATGCGACAGACAGCTAGTATGACGATTCCCTTGAAACACGAGATTAAGGCAACTGGCATTGAGTCCCAAACGTGGCATCGCTGGAAAAAGGTGAAAGATTTGGTCGGAGGGGATACCAACGCCAAGGCCATGAGTACCTTGGTTAACTTGGTTTATCTGCTGTATTTCTCTAGCCGCTGGGAAGATGTCCAGCGGAAAGCAGCCACACTGATAACAGCACAGTGGGCCAACAGAAACCAAGAGATTGTCCCAATGCATCCGTCAGAAGTGAAGCGGGTTTCTATGGATGCGAACAAGACGCTAGTCTATACTCTCGGGCAAGGGGAGCCCTATGTGCTGAGCAATGAAGCATGGGAAAGGGGTTGAATTAAGCCACGGCTAAATAGGATAAACGCAACATGACTTGGATTGCCAAAAACACAGGCGCAACCGCCGTCGATATCACATTCCGATTAGCCAGGGCGATCTCTGACGATGGCGAAGGTGGCGCGCCGTCTGGCTCTAGTTCGTTGGTCATCCCAGTGCGTTTAGTGCCAATCACTGGCACGAATGATGTTAATAGCATCATTCAGAACCAGTTCCCTGGGGCCAATACATATGACTATCTGTTTTGGGGCTGGATAAACGATAAAAGAAACTACAAATTCCCTAAAGAACTTAGGCAGCAGCAGCGACCTATCGGGGAATGCACACTCCCTGACCTAGGCAGTGGTCGAATTGAGTGCAGTATTGGCCTATACAATCCAACCGCAGCTCAGAAGATCGGGGAAAAGTTCACAGCAATCTGGACTAGGGCTTAGTTAAGCACTCCTCTGCAAAGCCCTTCTAAACGCCTCCCAAAAGTAATAGCTCAGCACGTCATTAAATTCATCCTGAAGGCCACCTGTGCGGTCCATCACCACGTCTCGCATGACCTTTACAGGCACTGGCCCATCTTTGCTTAGAAACTCGCTGTAGGCCATCACATCGAAGTCCTTGCCACTGATGGCGTAAATTAGGCCATCATCCTGGTAATGCAGCGTCAGCTCAAGTTCGCCTGAATAATGGCCGACGAACCATACTTTTGCCCAGACCATCGTCTGAGCCACCACTGGCCCTATCAGCTCTCGATATCTTGGCGCTACATCAATAGCGCTAGGTAGTGCTACCCAGCCATTGTGGTCAACACTCAATCTTGAGCTTCCATCAAAGAGCTTCTTTGGCTTGCCGGGACGTCTTGGGATTCGGTCATTCGGGGGTGGGGTGGGGCAGTTACCCTCTGGCTTATCCTGGCCAGAATTAAGCAAAGCTTCCCCACACTCTGCGGTTTTTGAAAAAAACGCTGTTCTGTATTTATGGACAGTTAGATTAGATTCTTTAGATTGGACAGTTATGTTGTGATCCTCTGGCGCATGGGATACGTCATTTTGTCCTATACCATACGCCAAATTTTCACATTTGCTCTGGGCAAGGGTTTCAAGCACCTCCCAATGGACTATGTAGGTACTATTGCGACGACCGCCCCCATGAGCAGCATCCTTGTAGTTATGGATTTGGGTAAGAATTCGATATTTGCCTTCAAGGTTCCCAATGACCCTGTTGACGGTCCGTCTTGACATACTTGTCATCTCGGCTAATGACTGTTGCTTTGGAAATATGCCGTTGCCATCAGCTGAAGCGAAGCTGTTTATGGCTAGCAGTACGAACTTTTCGCTAGTAGGGAGTGTTGAATCCCATATCAAACTAGTCCTATCAAAATGCCGATAAGCCTTAGCCATGCTATTATTCCTTTAAGATATTTGCTTGACAAAGCACCGTTTGGCTTCCCCCCTGACGGTGCTTTTTATTTTAGGTTCGCTTTGGTTGCTCCTAGATTAAATATCGTTTTTTCTATGCCTACAACCTCACTTTTGGGAAGCAGGAACCACTCACCATCTTGTCGATATTGGCTAAATTGCTCATGAGCCAAGTTTTCTAGTTCGCCCATATCGCCGCACTGAATTGCGACCAACAAGGTTACCTTGTCCCGCCTTTGATTGTTTATCGCTTGCGCCCTCTTTTTTGGGTTTTTGCTTGAGCCAATTTTATAAAGACCTGTTCTGCTTTCCTCTAGCACATAAACAAACCCTGGCTTCCCCCTTTGGGCAAGTGTTGGGCTTGGAAGTTTGCTCCATTCAGGGATGAGCCCTGCAGCGATTAGTTCGTTTAGCCCATTCTTGCACGACTCTTTTCCAGCAGGCGAGCACTGGACGAAGTGGTCAATGACATCGCCCTTTGTTTTTGTCAGCAGGTCCGGCTTAGAGAGAATGTAGGCCATCATCCCCCGAGCTTTAAGTGAAAGATTCTTCTGTCGGATCAGCTCATTACTTATGGCCGTCCCGCCGTCACCTACCGGATATCCAAGTTGTGTTATATTCATAGGTAGCATTCCTATTGATTATTAAAAGCACCGAGCACATGGGCCGCTAACCCGCTCGGTGCTTTTATTTTAGCCTATTTGTCTGTGGTCGTTAGATGCTCACTGAGTAGGTCATTAACCAACTGGCTCAGGCTAATACCCTTGTCGGTTGCCGCTGCTTTAGCCTGAGCTTTCAGATCGGAATCCAGGGTGAGAAGGGTTTTCTCTCTTGGATTATCTCCAATGGGCTTACGGCCAGCGTTGCGGGGGTTGCGGGGATTCACCCAATGCCCCCCGTCAACTCCGTAAGTTAAAATCTTCCAGTCTGTTGCTCGCACGACTTCGGTTTCGTAGTCAAAACAATAGCGTTGGCGCTCTGTTAGTTGACTAGAGTGGGTTAGCTTTACCCTTTCTTCGTTTAGCGAAGGGTCGCTTCTTCCATTCAGCCATGCCGCTCGCGCGTCATCAGGAGATAACGCCTCAATTACTATTCCTTGCGCTTTTCGTCCGTAGTTGACTAGGTAATAGTTGTCCCATCCTTCAGTTTTTGCCATTTCCTTTCTTGTCAATTAGATTTACTGAATTTCCTTTGTCCTCGCAATCACGACAGCATCCAAAGTAATATTTTTCAGAAGCTGTCATGATTGCGCTACAGAATGGACATTTATTTTGTTTTTGCTTGGCCATAGCTAAAAGATTAAAAGAATTGATTCGCCTTTTTGCCGTTAGGCAGAGCGCCATAACCGTGTGTCCTTTCGGCAATAGTCCCAACAGAAAGATTCTGATTCCTAAACTCAAAACGATTATCGATCCACCAACTAGAATCAGTTTTGGAATTAACCGTAACCATCAACGCTTCTTTTTGTTCAGGGCTAATAAGCTCTTTTTTGGCTTGAGCCTTAATAGCCTTAACAACATTGCTCCGGATAGATGCGGCCCACTCAACCTGTTTCTGGCTTCCTTGCAATTCAGTTAGTTCATTCACAACTTTCTTACTCACAAAACGAGCACCGAGCCCTTTAACCACAACAAACAGCACCTTAGCCCACTCCTCGCAACGAGTGATAGCAGACTCAACTACATTTAAGTGACGGGCGATTGCTGCGGTGTTCATGGCTCAGCTGCTCAACTACATTACTAATATAGTATATATAGAATTAATTGTCTATATACTTAATTGAAGTTTACGCAAAGTTTTCATTGATCATGACTAAAGTACGCCTCCCCGATTCCCCAGGTCCACGACGCAACAGTAGGCCTAAGCCACGGTATGGCACGGTGAAGCATGCCCCATGGTCGATGCCTGGTTATCTGTTCGTAGAGAAGCCTGAGGGAGGGTGTTGGTGGATTAGAGAGGATATTTGTGAGAAACAAAAACCGCCAAGCTTTTAGGCTCGACGGTTTTGGATTGATTCAGTTGTTTTTGCTCTAGGGAGAAAGATAGGCCGTGATCGCGTCATTAATGAGCTGGCTTAGGCTTAATCCCATCTCGGCTGCCTTATTGGCCGCCTCAGTCTTTAGCCCTGTGTCTAACATGATGTTAGTCCGTTGCCTGGGCTCGTCTCCCAATGGCTTTGCTCCGGCGTTGCGGGGGTTGCGGGGTTTTGTGGTCATATAATTAAAATTCAATATTCAATGTCAAACTGGTTTCCACCGTCATAAAACTCCGGCGCTCTCCATGCATCATCGTCTAGGCTTAAGCCCAGCTCGATAAATGCCGCCTCAATCGCCTCTTCAAAAGAACAGTCTCTAAAGACAGAGGACTTCCAACGCGTGGCCCCACGGCTCTGCTCAATGCAGTTCTTAACAATCGAGGAGAAAGACTCACAATCCTCACCACCCCAGTCAGTTGAGTTAAGCAGCGCACGTTCTTTAGCGGCAAGCTTTGCTGACTGCGTTTCAAAAATCAAAGCTTGCGCAAGATCGTTATTCATCAAAGCAACTCCGTTTTCCTCAATTACTCTTTTAATTTAACACACACCTAATTAATTGCGTGTGTATATATGTACGGATAAAAAGACACCGCCAAGTTTTTAGGCTCGGCGGTTTTTGAGGTTTTTCATGATAAAAAGATTCCCTGGCTTGGCTTATACGGTCGACTAGGCGCATCCACCTAGTTCAAGCCCGTTTGGTTGATCGCTAAGGATTCTCCAAACCTTTCCTTGGTGAAGTACTTTGCATCCTTGGTTTATTTTTATTGGTCGTAACTCCATCCATTCTTTGGTGTTGAGCGATCGCGGCATTCCCACAGTGTGAATTCATACCCTGCGTATCGCGCACCCAGTTGGTTGGCACTGAAATTAAGATGCCAGCAACTAGGAAAGCCGTGTTCGTCTACTGGATTGTTAAAAGTGTTATCTCCTGAAAATTTCACCCGTCTGTCAGAGTAGTTGGCTGGGTCGTCTAGGCTTGCCTTTCGCAAGGTGATTATTTGCCCTTGGCGCAATATACTAGGGTGTAGTTGGTTCATTGTTCATTTGTTCCATAACTATATGTGGTTGCCCAGCGGTCGCGGTCGCTCGCTCAGGAATCTCAGGGTCGACCACAATGGGTATGCTCTCGAATGATTGCAGCTCGATATCTTCGATAGTGTAATTAACCGAGCCAGCCACCTCCAATCTGAGGGCTGAATAAGTTCGATAGCCTAAGATTAGTTGCTTAGGGTATTCGTGCTGGGTAGATGCGTATGCTTGGATTGCCTTTGTAATTTCGGGTGGGATTGCCATCAGTAGTTGCAACTCAAGAATTTTTCTTTCCCTAAAGCCGTCGTGTAGACCAGCTTAAAGAAACTGCCTGTGTTAACAAACTCATCAATAACGCTACCAGGGATTTGTTCCACTTCTTTCCTTTGATCTTCAGTTAAATCAATGCCACCGATGGAGATGACTGAACCGCCATTAACGTACAAAATGAGTGTTTGCTCGACAATAACCGCATCTATGATCATGACTCCTGTGCTTTTATCTTCCATTATTCCTTTGAGGTAGACTTCTTCAATTTCTGGGAAGGCCTCCCTCCCTTTAGCTTCAGTTAATTTTAGCGAAGAAACCAACCAAACCTCTTCGTTGATTGACTCATGCTTTTGCTCGTCCCCCAGCGCTGCAAGTAATCCAGTGAACTGATAAGCAAGAGCCTCAGGCATTTCAATCTGAAGTTCTGCAGCCAGAGCCTTCACGTTCTCAACAGCCTCACTAGATGGGGACTTGAAAGAATAATTTATTTCATCCATGGTCCAAAAGCTCCTGAGTTTCCTTTTCTAAGCGAGCTATAAAAGCTTCTGGGCTTAAACACGCCCCTCCTTCCCCGTATCGATTGCCCGAAATCATGTCTTCAAAAGAGTCATCTAGCATTGAAGACGTGCCTTTGAGATCGGCACGGTCGAGTCTTTCTTGCAGGCTCCATATAGAGCCTCTGCCATACTCTTCAAGATAGAATTCAAGGAATTCTTCCAGGCTCATGAGTATAGACGCAGGTGCGTCCGTAACTTCTGAATACTCGAAGTATTTATCTTCTATTTTGCCAATATGTCGAGGCATTTTCTCTCCTTAATGTTCTTCTTTCTTTTCTTGCCCAGAATGCCTAACGCAACCAAAATTTTCTCCAGTAAACAGTTCTGCATAGTACTCTGAACCATCGACCAAGCCGAACCCTGACGCACCTAAGGGCAGCTCTGCAAACGTTTTCTCGGGATGCTGGCAAGACCTCACTTCGTACCCAATATCCATGGGTGTTAAATCGGGGTTCATTGGCTCCCACATGGATGAGTCTCTTGACGATTGACCGTCGAGTGTCCAATAATCGCAGGTTTTGCATCTAGGGAATTCCATTTTTCTCTCCTAAGTATTTTTTCTTTTCTTGATTAGTTGCGTCCAGGGCAACTAATCAACATCGCTAGAAGTCTTTTGTGTAAAGCCTTTTACTGGCATAATGATCACCTCTGGACTAGTTCCGGCCTGTTCTTCAAGCATACAGGCAAACTCTATTATTGAGCTAAATTGGGCATTGGGAAGCTTGGCTTCTTTGGCGGCAAAACCTTGCCTGGTCAACCCTATCGCCCTCGCGGCGTCTGAATAAACCGGGAATTCTTTCTTCCTCCATTCAATCAGCATTTCTGGCAACGCCTCAAGAAATTCGCTTAATTTCATGTCAAGTTTATGATTTACATCTGGACTATAGCAAAGCAAAATTAATCTTGCAAATAGGCAAGCAATTACTTGACATCTGAAAATAAAAAAGCGATACTTGTTAGTAACAAAGCAAGCAGGGCATATCGGCTCCCCTCTAACGAGTCTTAGCCGGAAAAAGCCTGAGCAGTATAACTAAAAAGGAGCTACACGATGTCTGCATACATTATCTATCGCCCTCTAAAAAAAGGTGCTGAAGGTGTTTATCACGTAACGGCTGACCTTGAAGAAGCTAAGCAATCAGCTACTCAGCTGAGGGATTCTTACACCAAGAAAGGTTGGGAATCATGGGCTAAGCGGGTTAAAATCATCCAGCCTACCTCTGTTGAGTTCGCTCGTGAGATGGCCAATGATTTCGTTCATAAAGGCAACTCAATCGACATGATGAATCAAGGTAATACCTTTAGAGGTGACGGCAAGGCGATTGCCTGCATGAATATGGACACACTCTACAGCTGGGCTAATGTTTTGAGAAAAGCTTATCCGGCCTAACCCCGCTAACCACACCCCGGTTAGCGGGGTTCTTTTTTGTCAAGAAAATACTTGACACTTAAAAAGAGATTCGCTACATTAGAAATGTAAGAGACGGGATGCAACCCCGCAGTCAAAGCCACTGGCGAGGGGAGATACGCATTTTAACTCTTGGGGTTAGTCAAGATAAACGACGGGTTTTTACCCTGATATAGCGGAAGTAACCGCCTACTCATCGCGGTACCACACCAAACGGTGTAGGTCGTAAAGTTCGAAAGAAGCCGAAGGTGGGAGGACAAACAAAATGACTAACTAAAAGAACAGCAAGCCCAAAGCATACCCGTTGAGCGCTTCGGTGCAATAGGCGACACATGTTAGGGCGAACTGGGAACCCATTAGCGGGCACACCGAGCTATACAATCGCGTGTCATCCTGGCGAGCTGAGATGCAATCAGTAAGGGCTTTGGCGGCGTTGAGCCTTATCAATGCCGCCTAGAATCTTTGAGGATAAACCAATGGATAATCTCTTCATCATTGGTTACTTGCTGCTTCTCTTCACAGCGAATGTAGCCTTAATGTGAGTCTTCAAATCGCCCCAGGCATGGCGTTAAACTGCCTGTGATGTTGATAACGGGAAAGACCATGGGCAAAAACGATGTAACTAGGGATGAATACTTGGCCCTTGCTGGTCAGGTTGCTAACGGATTGTATGCGTGCACTGGGTTTCTCAATGAGCCTGACAATGTAGCCGAATGTGTTCTAAAGCGCACTGATGCTTTGGTTCAAAAGCTCAATGAGCGGTTTGCTCAAGAAGATTTTGAGACAAGTAGTGGCTATTATCGGCTTTAAGACCCCATGAATAACATACCTGAGTTAAAAGAAGTCATCACCCGTGCAGCTGCCACTTACTTTAAGCGTCGGCCTTGGCAGATTGACACCATCCATAGCGATGGTGAATGGTACGTGTACTACGCTCATTTGGCACCAGGCCCAGCAAGAGAACCCGTGCTAATCAAGCATAAGGCAATCGAAAGTAACGGCGAATTTTCAGTTGATGGATTCGTATTTGAACTTAACGATGACTGAATATAAAGCCGACGCAACAGGCGATTACAAAAACGACGTCGCTGAAACAACCGCGAGGTTATTAGCGATGGATCGGCTTAATGAAGATTCAAGCTCAAGCTCAATCTAAACCCCACCCTCAACCTCACTAGTGTTGGTGCCTGGTGGCAGCCTAAACTCTATCTCAACTCTGCGTTGCCCGCGAGTTCTGGTTACACTGCCCACCGGTTGCCGTCTACCATCGGCAAAAACAACATAAGGACTTACCGTAGAACCTTCTTCAGCAGCTCTAGTAAACGTGACTCTGCCCTTAGCCTTGCCATCCCTTGCGATATTTGTCACCTGAAAGGACGCAATACTTGACTGTGCTGCACCTGGCTCCACTGCATTAGGCGTTGTCTCGGCACTGTCATTCGCAGCGATAGTCGGCTGTGGCTCGCTAATGCTGCATATGCTTTCCAGGTTGATTAGTTCCCCCTGGGCTGTGATCATGTAGCAGAAAGGGTTAGCGATCGCAGGACTACTAACGCCAAGGGCCAGGATGGTAGGCAAAAAATATTTGAGCATAGCTTGATATCTCATAAGGACAGTATAGCTATACTTCAGTGGCTGCAAACCCATCTCGGGATTAACGCCCGCTTCCTCGATGACGGAATTTCATAGACTTACCTTGACTCAGCCTTACTTTATACAGGGGCTAAGCCAAGGTTCAGCAGGCTTTACGAGAGCTTCGCAGTAGTGTGAATCTGTGGTGATACTTCCCCTGAAAGTTATCGAATATTCAACCCTAACTCTCTCAGCTGCCTAGGAGTGCTGCTACTGGCCTTAAGCGCTGCTGCTCTATCTGCATTGCTTGCTCCGTTCCACATGCGATTTAACTTGTACTTGCCTACTTCGTAGGCTTGTCTAGCAGTCGCCAGGGAATGCGATCCAATGCTCGTTCCCCCGCCTGCGTCAATGTCTTGTTTGAGATTACTGGCAAATGTCAGCGTTGCCAGAAAACCGCCGCCGGAAGAGTCAACCATTTGCGCCCGTGTTGGGTTGGCATAGCTAGCATTCCAGTCCATGCGGTCAAATGTTCCGTCGTTATCGAATACTCTTAAGTTTTGGCCAGACACAATCTCGCTCATCGCCGCTGCCGCCGCATCGTTTGGCAGGGCTGAATTTAGTGTGATTTCTGAATTGGCTGCTATAGGCTCAAGTCTGCGCTCTGACTCAGCCGCCAAAAAAGTAGAGTCCGTTACAACCGCAGCTGTTGAACCACCCGCAGATCTACCCCCACCACCTGAACTTCTACCCATGGCATCTACCTCGAATGGTTTTATCGCTAAAGTTAACTGTTGATTCTGACTATTGAATCCATCTGACTGCGCAACCGATTCAAGTTTGCCATTTGCTCAGCTGTCCCGCCTTTGTCTGGGTGAAACTGATTGCTCATCTCTCTATAAAAAGCTCGCACAGTCGACCTGGATGCCAGCTGAGCATCACTGACGCCAAAGTCCTCAAACCTAGCCAACTGAAAAGCGCCATCTCTCAACCAAATACCAGGTTCTGTTCTGCCATTCAAAGATTGTCGAATATCATTTGCGATTGCTTCTCCTGCCTGTCGTTTAACTCGAACATCTTCGAGCGACATTTCAGGCATAGACTGCTGGGCTTCAATTCTCCGCTTTATTGATGAAGAAAGCACGTCGCCCCCACTCGTCGCAGTCGTCGCAGTCGTACCAGCGCTTCTACCCCCGCCTGAACTTCTACCCCCTCCTCCACTGCTTCTACCCACTGTAGTTCCCTCTTATAGAATCACTGTGTTCTAGTTGTAAAATCCATTGACTAGGCGCGTCCTTGAACGTTGTTGGCCTTGCCCCATAGACTAACAAAACACAATCTTCTGTTCCAGTGTAGTCAACAATTGCCTGCCAGTCCTTCATAGTGGCGTCGTAACCGGCAACGTTGCCATCATCGAAGCTGGCAAGATATCGAGTCGCAAAGTAGCGCCATTCTTTTGGCACTCCAAGGAAATTTAGGTCATGAAGATGGGGTGACGTGTTCACATCCACCCACACCCTAACCCCATGCTGCTGCCAATAGCGGGCTAACCATCGCTTTTTATAAATATCTGTCATGGCCAACGCTCGTGGCATATTCGCCCAGGTACTAAAGTTTGGCTCAATTACTGCGCTGCAGCCAGTCTCTAGTAGGCCGTCGGGATTGTTCCATACTGCATTAAATTTATAGTCGTCAGTGTAGAAGTGAATGCCGCCATCGTGCGTGGCTGTCCTCTGCTGAACCCCCCACTTTAGCCAGTCAATATCTGTCGTATCAGGCTGCATGTTGGGGTCTAGGTCAGGAATGCCCCAGTCGTTGGACGACGGGAATATGTCGTTGGGTTCGGAGTCGGAGTTTGACTCACTGTCATCTTCACTACCACTGCCCCTATCACCCTGGCCATTTTCATCGCTTATCTGTTCCAGCAATAGATCCAAATCATCCCCATCCACTGTTACGGGTAACGAATCAGCCTGGGCTAATCGCTCAAGCAATTCCAAATACTCAGCAGGATTGTATAGCCCAGAGATATCCAGCGCAGTGAAATCCCCGCCCGCCATAGTGAGGCTATTGTGGTCCAGGCTGTATGCCAATCCTTCGGCTTCGGTGGCACTGTTGCCCCCAACGATGCAAGGCACGGCCCAATCACCTGATTCGGTGAGTTTGATATAGGCTGGTGGATTCTGGTCTTGTTGGTACATCCATAACAGCGACTCTAACCTGCCGTTCCCCTCGGCGATTCCACCTTTGCCATTGTTCAGCGTGGCATCTATGGCTAGTGGGTCTCGGAAGCCATAGCGTCTGATCGAGGTAGCGATCGCGCCAATGTCGTGACGTTTTGCATTGCCTTCTAGAAACTTCTCTGAGAGTTCGGAGAGTAGCAAGTACTCTATGGATAGCTGAGGGGGATTAGCAGCGACTGTGGTGACCATGGCGGCGATTTGCTAGGATTCTGTATATAGTAGCAAGTACTTTGCTTGTACCTTATCTGTACTTCAACGTGGGCGGGAAACCAATTAATTGGCCTCATTGGCGAAAGGAGTTTGTGCAAGGCGGGGACGAGATCACCCTGACAGCTTTATCTAAGCGTCCGCATTCACCTGCGCTACAGACATTTAAGAATAAGTCCGCAGAAGAGAACTGGGACGAACAGCGTAAGCGTTATCGGCGTGAGCTGGAAAGTCGAGGTGCTTATGATTCTGCGAAAGACGAGATTAAGCCCGAAATTGCTGCTGCCATTGATCGGACGGAGAAGATAATTGACACCGCCGAGATGCTTACTCAACACAATGCGATCGCTAAAGCATTGATCGGGATAGGTGCTGCGGGCATTAAAGAGTTTCAGCTAAATAATTTTGCTAAGGCAAAACAGATGAAGCCCCGAGAGCTTTTAGAATTCGCTAAGTTTGGCATAGAAATGCAGCGCATTATCGAAGGCATGGCCACCAGCAAAACAGAAATAGATTTCAAGGGCATGTCTGACGCGGAATTAAACGCAATTATTGATGGCGACACTTAGAGATCGGGCGCTAGCGGAGAAGGAACGGCGTAGGCGACTGCGGGAAAAAGAGACGGGGAATGGAGTTATCAAGCCCCCATGGCCTGAGTTCGCTAGGCAGACTCGCATCAGATCAGGCCGCAATCTAGTTCCGTTTGACCCATATCCGTATCAAATAGCTTTTATTGAACAAGTAGAAAAGCACTATGGCACGGTTGCTATCAAGTCTCGGCAGATGGGATTTACTGAGACCATAGCTAATTACTTTTTATGGAAGGCCTTTAGAGACCCTGGCTACCTCTCCGTCATCTTTTCTAAAAACCAAAGCGATACAGCCAACATCGCTAAGCGTGTCCGCTTAATGATCTCATCAAGATCTGACCTATCCTTAGCGACTGACAGCCTTCAAGACTTGACGCTAGTGGACGGAGGTCGGCTGTTATTTAAGCCAGCAACGCCCAATGCGGCAAGAAGTTTAGAATCTGTCTCAGACATATTATTTGATGAAGCAGCCTTTGTTGATGGGATTGAGGGCATCTATTCAGCTGCCATGCCATCAACAGAAATGCTAGGCGATGCCGCCAGGATAATTATTTTGAGCACTCCCAACGGACAATCTGGGTTTTATTGGGACCGAGTGAATGAAGCAAATGGGGATATTAGCATTATTGAAGCCTGCCAAAATGCTCGGGTTGGTGAACCGGTAAAGTATTGGACCGATCAAGGGGGATGGTGCAAGTTTTTAGCGCACTGGAGAGCCCATCCAGTTTATTCAAAAAAACCAGATTATCTGGAGGGTTTGGCGACGCAAAAGCGGATGCCAGCATCCAAAATCGAGCAAGAATACGACTTAAGTTTCACTAAGTCTCAAGAAGGCAGGTTGATCAAGAAATTTGATGAGAACCGTCACGTATTGCGTGGGTTTGATTCAATACTCTGTACATATGACAATAAGCTGCCGCTTCATTTAATTTTCGACTTCAACCGATCACCGGCTACGGCATTAGTAGGCCAGCAGCATACATCGGAGTTGAGAGTGATTCACGAATTTTGTTTTTGGGATTCAGATACCTTTGAATTGGCTGAGAATGTATGCCTATGGGTTAAAGGCATTGGGCACCAAGGTCCCTGCTATATCTATGGAGATGCTACTGGGCGCAATCCTAGCGCCAACAGCAGACAAACGAACTGGCAGATTGTATGGAGTAAGCTGGCCGCCCATGGGATAAGAGCATTTAAGCGCTACAAAAACTCGAATCCATCTGTTGCGGACAGTGTTTTGAGTCTAGAGTATGCGTTTGAGATAGACAAAGTTTTCATCAATGGCGAGGCTTGCCCCGAGTTGATAGCGGACTTGAATACTGTCAAGGGCAAAGATGGAGGTATTGCTAAGATTGACAAGTCTGATCCTAAACGTACTCATTGGCTGGATGAATTAAGATACTGGGTGGACAGCCTTATGCCATATCGTGGCAATCAAGCCAACAGGCCACGCGAAGCCCGTCAACGACTGAAAGGAATTGTCAGCTAATGCATCAAGGGGAGGTAACTTTAATGAGCGCAGTAACTAACTTGATTTGCGCATACGGACTTTGCGCAAATGATCTTAATAATGAAAAGATCCTAGAAAAGATAAATGAATGCTGCCCAGCTTTTGGCAAGTTAACACATATTGATAGCAATACATTGCCAGACGGATGGTATGCCAATGGCAAATCTGCAGAAACCAATATTGCCATTGGCACGTTCAACCATCTAGATATCGATCAATGGGTTTTAAATATTCGCGAAACTATCCCACTTATCGACGCCTTTGAGTGCGACTATGTGCAATTCATCGTAAGTGACGACAATTCAGAAGGCTTTGGGATAATCAATGTTTTATCGACAGAGCAATTCAACCCGTTCAAAGGATACTCCTAACACTATGCCACCCACCCTCAAACAACTTGTCCGACGTCATTCTGAGCATGAAAAATATGCAGAACAATGGACCCTGCTGTCTGCATTGGCGGAGGGTGGATGTGCGGTCGATGACAACGTAAAAAAGAAGTTACTCATTAATCCTGACGATGCAGAGCCCGATGTTTATAACACTCGGATCAGACTAGCCCCCTACGAGCCTATTATGGGCTCAATCCTGATGAAGCTGGTTAGCCAAATTGCGCAGGATCAGGCCAGTTATGAAGGCAGCACTGATCCATTCTGGGAAGATGAGTTTTTCCCTAATGGCGTACTGAGTGATGAGGAATCTGACCCACGTCAATCACTACAGTCGCTGCTGATCAGAGAAATGCTACAGGGCTTGGTTCAGGGCAAGATGATTGCCCAGGTTGATACTGTCAACGCTGAGGGGGAAACTCTTGCAGAACAGCAGGCCAATGGAGGAGATTCAGCCTATGTCGTGCTTAGAAGGCGTGAGGAATTATGGGATTGGGCAAGTGACAACCAGGGTTTAATTTACGCCAAGCTCCATACTTATCGAGAGGAGAGACCGTCTTGGGACGCTAAGCCTGTGCGGCTGCATGAATTCCAGATTTATCAACGCGAGAGTAACGGACAAATCACGACATCGGTCTATACCGTTCGCAACTCTCAGGATGACAAGGCCGTTGATTACAGTAGCATGCCTAGCTTTGGCTGGAAAGATTTGCTAGCGCTAAGCGAGAGCAATGCAGTTATTGACGCGAAGGTGGAGGATCAACCGATCTTTTCAACTACATCAGGACTATTCCGGTTCCCTGTCATCTGTCGTTCTATCCCGAAGCCATTGGTTATTGCTGATCAGCTATATGATCTGGTCAAATCACACTATAACCACGTTGCCGGTGGTGAATGGGCACTGGTTCAAACCAATTATGCAATGCCTGTGTTCACTGGTGTAGACTACCCACACGAAGAGGGCAACAACAATCCTGCACGATTTCAAAAAGCAGGCAATGGGTCCTGGTGGGAACTGCCGCTTGGTGTTGACTGCAAATGGCTTGTTCGTCCGGGAAGTGATATCCAGCTCAGCCTTGACTACCAGGATAGGCAAAAGCAAAAAATGCTAGACCTGGTGCATAAAATTGCAGAGACTGCCGCCAATGCTTATGCAATGCGGATGCAGTCAGGTGAATCCAAAAAAGAAGGCAGGCGCGACCTGGATATATTGCTAGAAGTTTACGGGGAAGAACTCAGGGGCTTTGCTAAGTCGATTCTGGATGCGGCCTCAATTGTTCGCAATGAAGATACTGAGTGGAGGGTGAACGGATTCACCGACTACAACACCACTGGTCTGATGGAGGCATTGCAGGAATACACAGCCCTGGATCAAGCTGGGATTGATAGCGATACACTGAAGCGTGAGAGCAGGATTGCGATTGCCAATAAAGCAGTGGCTAGTCTCAACCTGTCGCCTACGATTGTGTCGGCGATCGCTGATGAGATTGGGGAAGATTCGCCATTTACACTGCAGCCAGAAGGTATGAATGCATTGGTGCAATTGGCTGGAGCTAACTTGATATCTCCTGGTGATTTGCATCAAATATTCCAGAAAGCTGGCATCATTCCGCCTGACATGGATTTGATGGCATTACTGAGAAACCTGGGGTTAGAGCCTGGACTACCACAGACAGATAATCCAGTGTTGGCAGGTGAAGTTAATGGCAATGGAGCCGTGAATAATGCCTAAACAAATAACTCAATGGCAGTGCGAAATCTGCGGGCATTCCGTTCCAGGATGGACAGAGGCTGATGCTATGGAGTGTGAGGCTTCTCATGTGAGGATACAGCAAATTAAGGAACTGCACTACGCATATCCAGGAGACAAATACCCATCTAAAATCACCATCCTATTCAGTGATGGGAAATGCCAAGAATTCATCAGTAACCTGGGCTTAGAACCTGGGTTACCACAAACGAATAATCCAGTGTTGGCAGGAGATGAGTGAAGCCATCACCATAGACAGTGCCTCATACACCGAGGAAGAGTTAGCGGAACTTCTCGGTATAGACTCACTCGACTCGTTATCTCAATCTGAGTTAGAGGCGCTGCTAGATGAAGCAAATGACGGGCTCCCAAGGCAATTGTCAGAATTCATAGCAGCTACTGCGATCGCTTCAGCCCTAGCACTGCTAAACACTCGTGGCCCAGGGGTTCGTTACTTTATCCCACGCGAAGAGTACTATCGTGGCCGCCGTCCTGTCCCACAACAACGCATCGATCAGTTAGTCGCCAGTCACCGACGTCAGGCATCACAGCGCACGCTACAACATGCCAGGGATTTACTGAATAAGCGGATCAGCCTGCGTGAATATCATGAACGGATGGCCAGGGATATTGTGAATGGACACGTTCGCATGATGGAGCTAGGTGCTGGCGGTCGGCGCAGGATGACCCGTGGGCACTGGGCAAGGCTACAAGAGCAACTGTATGGCGATGGCCCAGGACGGGGAGACCTGAACCGGCTAAGACAGCATGTTGAGCGAATCAGGCTAGGAGAACTGTCTGACGCTCAGATCAGGGACAGGTCTAGGCGATATGGGGCGAATACAGCGCCTAGCTATCAAGATGGGCGGCATGTAACGCTAGCACAATCGGGCCAGCAATGGGAGGGGCGACGGTTCTTGGGGAACGTGCCTAGACATTGCCCTGACTGCCCCGACTTGCAGGTATTCGAATGGTCCCCTATTGATCAAGTAACACCTATTGGTAATGATTGCCGGTGCCGATCAAATTGCGCCTGTACCCTGGAAGTCAGGCGCATCAACAGCTTAGATGGATTTGACGTTAGAAATTTTCGTCTAGCTTAGCTATAATTAGGGCAGCTCTTGAGTTTGCGTCAACATCCCCAAGAGCCTACCAAACCCTTAATGCAATAAGGATCTGGATTAACTGATTATGACAGAAATACCATATCGGGTCATAGACCTAAGAGGCCAAAGGTTTGGCAAACTTTTAGTTGATACATTCACCAAGACAACGCCAGAAAGTGGTGCTCATTGGATTTGCAAATGCGACTGCGGTAAAAACATTGAATTGTCGTCCAGATCTCTTAAAAAAGACAAGCGGAAATCATGCGGGTGTTTAATACCTGAGTTTTACAGGCGAGCTGGACTAAAAAAAGTTAAAGACCTTAAAGGAAAGCGCTTTGGAACCCTGACTGCAACCAAGCATCTTGGCAAAATCAATGCCAAAAGTAGAACTCATTATTGGGAGTGTAGATGCGATTGTGGCGCAATCACTAAAGTTTCTTCCAGCAATTTAATTGGTGGCGCTGTCAGGAATTGCGGTTGCATCAGAACACGAAAAACATCAGAGAGAAATTCGACCCATAAGCTTTCCAAGAGCAGGGAATACATTATTTGGGCGTCAATGCTGACCAGATGTAGCAATCCCAAAAGAGATTCTTGGGAAAACTATGGAGGCCGAGGGATCAGGGTATGTGACCGCTGGCTAAAATTCGAGAATTTTCTCCAAGACATGGGTAAAGCCCCATCGGGAAAACATACATTAGACCGAATCAACAATGACGGGAATTATAGTCCTAGCAATTGCCGATGGGCCACTATGTCGCGTCAAGCCAGAAACAGGCGCAGCACCCGCATGGTCACTTATAACGGCCAAACCAAAGCTGTGTCTGATTGGGCGGACGAATACGGATTAACGCTTTCATGCTTAACGTCAAGACTTGATGCAAACAAATGGTCAGTCAAGCACTGTCTTACTACCCCTAAGGGCCAAATCAGGCTGACAAAGGGGTGACCATGCAGATGGGAAACGAAACGCGATTAGTTCGCGACGGATTTAATACACTAAACTTTAGTCAAGCAATCGTAGGTTGATCATGGCGAAAACCAGAAGAGCCAAACTTGCCAAAAGACTTGGTGGCACTCGAAAATCAGGGCGATTCAAGGGCGTCTCTATCGGCAGGGACAAAGGCGGCTTTTATCGCTAAACTCACAGGAACAGGAGCAAAAGTTATCCAAAAACAGTCCAGTATCCTTGATACAGTAATCAAACAATAGAAAGAACTGGTTAGCATCATGCAAATAAAAAAATATAAAGCCGTCGCATTAGCTGACAGGCGCGAGAATATAACCGTTAAACACACTCTAAGCCAAGGGTTTCAGTATTTTGTACTGTCGTCAACGGCCCATATGTTTTGCGGGGTTGGGGAAACGCCTGAAGCGGCGATCCAAAAAATCAAAAGCGCTCAGAAGCAGCGCCCTGATCTGGTTTTTGGCAAAATAACTACAGAAGAGTTTTTTGATTATTCAGTATTCGAACAATAATCATGACCACCCGCACGGATCGAATCAAATCCACACTAAAACGCCTTGGGCTGAAGGGAGTCAATCAGCCAAAACGCACACCTGGCCACCCCACGAAAAGCCACGTTGTCTTGGCTTCAGAGGGAGGACAAACAAAAGTAATTCGGTTTGGTCAGCAGGGAGTTAGCGGCAGTCCTCGTAAAGAAGGAGAATCCAGGGCGGATCGACTACGCCGCAAGAGCTTCAAGGCGAGACATGCTAAAAATATAGCTAAAGGGAAAATGAGCGGCAGCTACTGGAGTAATCTCGAAAAGTGGTAGGTTGCCCATTCTGCAAGCAATTCGCTATGATGTTGCTGAAATCCTAAAATCGTGATATGACAGACGGCACTCAAGATCCAACAAATGCAGAGCAGCAGACTAGCGTAACTCTGAAGCAGCTACAGCAAGTGCTTGGAGGATTCAAAGACGAGATCTCTAAAATGGTCACAGGTGCTGTCCAAAAATCACATAAGTCTCTAGAAGGAAAGCTGAACGACACCGTCAAAGCTCAGCTCAAAACAGTACTAGACGAAGTTATCCCCCCCGAAGGAGACGGCCAACAGCAGCAGATCGCACAGCCCCCAACAACTGGGGAAGTCGAACAACCTCCAGCGGGCGACGATATTGCGGCACGTCTACAGGCCATGCTTCAGGCCCAAACGCAGCAGATGGAGCAAAAGCTAAGCGAGACCACAAAGCAATACGAAGAGCGCATCCAGGCGATGCAACAGGCTGTTGAGCAGGAAAGGCTTAATACTGCAATGTCTCAGGCCCGCACCGCAGCATTAGACCCCATAAGAGACAGGCTGCACAACCCAGATTTAGCCTGGGCGTACCTTGAAAGCAAGGGAGTCTCTTATGATCCTGAGAAGGGCGGTTATGGTGTTGCGGGAAAAGACGAATTTCAAAACCCTACATTCACTCCTTTGTCAGAGCAGCTTCTTAGTCTAGAGAAAGAAGCGGGCTACTTATTCAAACCTCGCCCTGGGACTGGCACTGGCACTCAACCGGGGACACAGCAGCCGCCCTCTCCTGGGGGATCAGGCATTTATGCAGATGGCGGGGACGCTCAAGCCAGGATCGATACCCTGAAAAAGTCAGCCGATCCATTCGCAGTGATCGCCGAAAATGTGGCCAAAGCATCTGCTCAGTAGCACAAAACTAAGGCGTTTGTTATATTGTTCTTGAAATGGCATGGCAAGGGCCGTAAACCTTGGGAAGGCATGGCAGACGCCTTAAGTCTGGGGTTCGGTCCCTGAGAATTTGAATTTAGCTCTAGGGATGCGGAAGGAAATCAACAATCCTTCTTTTTCCGATGGTTACTTTCAGCAATGCAGAGCAGTCAACAGTCGTAAAGGCGTTGGCTGATGGTTCACTCTTTCAATTGTATCGATCTTCCGCTTTTGCTACCGCAGCAACTACAACGCTTGGCGGTCGAGACCTAAACACTTATTTCGAGAAAGGTCAGTCGGTTAGCCTGCTGATGGCTAAAGACTATGGCGAGGCGCAGGATTATGACCCTCGCACAAACACCGACGCGACTACCAATGACACTGATTATCTCCCTGTTACTCTAACGCTAGAGAAACTTTTCACTTCTGGTTTTCGCGCTTACAGCAGCGATACCCTGCGGGAACGCTACATAAGGGATTATTCACTTTCTACTGGTGGCGCTGTCCGAAAGTCTTTTGACAATTATCTGTACAATACCGGGTTCCGTACATGGACATTGGCAGCTAGTGGGGACATCACTCTAGGCGGCCACCCTCCTACAAAAGTTGCTTTCACTGAGACCAGTGGAGGAGTCCTGGATGAGTATGGCGACGCGCTTCACCGTGCTGGTGGCGCTGCACTCAACGAAGTGGATGTTCCTGAGTCTGGCCGTTACGCAAGATTGTCGCCTCGTGCTGCTGAGTCTTTGATGGGCGCAATCACTCCTGTCACTGGCAGTGCTTTAACTGAAGGCAATATCGCGTTAGGTCAGCAGCTGCTACAAGAACCTAGCTACATGAGCCGCGACTTCATGATGCGGCAGTTCATGACCCGTGGTTCTAATGCAATTACTGGACAAGATGCTGTTGCGGACTTAGGTGATGGTGTCGCATTTGAGCCTATCAGCGCTGTTGCTGCTGCGACTGGTGCGGATGAGTTCATCGACGGCAACCAATCCACTGTTACTCAAGCGGGCGCTGTGCGAGTCACAGTCAACCAGACTGCGGCTCTGGCTGCTGGCGTTGCTGTTGGTGCGATTGGTCGGATTGGGCCTAATGGCTCTACTGCAGCTGACGTAAATTATGGCGTAATCCTTCGTGTTGATAGCGCTAATAAATACGTTTGGATGATCCCCTACAACAGCAAGGGCCAAAAAGTTGCTGCCGCTGAAGTGAATACAGCTTACAACTTCTCTGTCCCTGCGATTGGTGCGGTGAATGTCGGCTACCACATTGAACATCTGGCCTTTGCTACGCGGCTGCTCACAGAGCCTACTCCTGGATCTGGTGCAATTGTAGAGCGTTCTACAGACCAAGACACAGGTTTGGTGATGCAGGTTTTCAAAGGCTCATATAATGTCCATCAATTCAAGGAAGGCATTCGTACTGCCTGCTTATGTGGGGCTACTCCTACCGATTTTCGGAAAGGCGTTTTGTTGCTATCAGCCTAATTAATCTCTTCTATGGCGATTATTTTGTTCCGGGGCAATATGCCCACTCTTTTTCATAGCAAAGGGGACGCTAGCGCAGCTCTCGCAAGTGGGCTGTATCGCCGACAGCCTGTGAAGGTGGTGGATTCATCCACCACTGAAGGCCAGCAAGTCGACAACGACGAGGCCACCGAAAGAGCTGCAGCAGAACCACCCCAGCCTGATTCAATTAATGTCAACTCAGCACCTCTGGCTGAGTTAACTAGCATCAAGGGTATCGGTTTGGCAAAAGGAAAAGAGCTGATCGAAAAACGGCCCTATTCGACGGCTGAGGATCTTGTCGTGGTCACCGAAGCTGTCGATTGGGTCCAGCTTGAAGAATCTGGCGTTATTTGGTTTGGCTGATGCCGTTAAACGTTTTCACAATTGACGACAGACGCAAGCTGCAACACTATCTCAATCTCCCTATTCAGGAAGTGCGAGAAGGCAGTTACTTATGGAGTGCTCTCGTATACGTCGAAACTATCGACGAATCAGAAGGCACTACGATCGCCGCTGATATTCAATCGAGGCTTGAGACTCTTGACTGTCTAGAGTCTGTTGACGGATCTCAAGGGAACTGGATAGAGGCGATTCAATCCAGTTCTAGTTTTGCTAAGTCGATCAACATTCCTGACCAGTTCAGTGAAACATACGCGGCTCCGATGTCGGGGAGTGGCTACACCGGGGAGGCAGCATCACTAGAATCCTATAAAAAATACCTGATCTCTAGCATTCGAAGAGATCTAGCGCTAAGCCAACAGACAGGCAATAACAGCCTGAATACTGTATGGCCAGGAGGCCGATCAGAGCCCAGTCGAGTAGGGCTGTATAACAGAGGGAGGGGACTGGTTTAGGCAATGAAATGCCAAAAAGCTAGAATTTAGTTGATGAAGTTATAGAGGGAAATCAATCATGCCTTTTCTTAGTGATGATGTTTTAGATGGAGGTTTAGACGTGCTTGACACAGCCACGACCACACTCCATATCTGCTCTCAGGAGCCAACAACTTTAGCTGAAGCAAACTCCACCTATACTTTAGGAAATAAAACCTCGTTGAGTATAGGGGCACCAGCGGATCGTACTGGGGGCGGGCGAGAAGTGACTATTGCATCATTTTCGGATGGCAGCGTCACTGCGGATGGAACAGCGACTCATTACGCAATAATTGACGCAACACGACTGCTGGCCACAAATAGCCTTAGCGCCTCTCAAGCGGTCACCAATGGCAACACTTTTAGTCTAGCTGCTTTTACTATTGGGATTCCTGACGCAGTGAGTGCATAAGCATTATGCTATCGCCTTTACGTTATTTCTTTTTCTTCCAAGCAGCAACGGCGGCGAGCCTGATCGCCGTTGGCTTGGTGACGACAGCACCAGAACTGGGAGATCCAGGAATAACTCAAAATCACTCGCTAACTGCTAACGGCTTGACTGCTGGAGCAGCAACGCTAGGCACCCCAGCAGCACTAGGGGAAGGGTCTGCTGTTGGCTTACTGATCGGTGCCCCAACCTTAGCGACGGTAACACTGACCCAGATGCATGTGTTGTCCGCTACAGGATTAATCGCTGTCGCGCCTGAATTGAGTGTGGCAACAATCCCAGAGCCTGACAGCGCCAACGGCCTGATCTCTGGCGACCCATTGTTAGGTCTGCCAACTTTAACTCAAAACCACAGTGTTATTTCTACTGGGCTGGCTGCCTCTGCGCCCACCATAGGCAGCCCAGTATTATCCAGTTCTATTAGTGCAGGAGATGGGTTGATCTCTGGAGCACCGATCCTAGGCTCTCCTGTTTTTGCCCAGCAGCAATCATTAACTGCTACAGGGTTAACTATTGGGGCTCCCGCTATAGGTAGCCCAGCGCAAAATGCGGGGATCTCTTTTGTTTGCGCCCCAGATATAGTCATAGAGAAAGAATTACAAGGATCTGTGATCAGCCCTAGTGCAGATCTGAGGCTAAAAATAACACTCACTCGCAATCCTGGCGACATTGACCCAGCGACATCTAGAGCAACGGATTACACTAACTGTATCCCAGAATTCGCAGTGTATCGGCATGGGGGCACCACTGCGATCTCGACCCTGACCTTAGCCAACAATGGGATCAGTCGTGCAACAAATACAGCGAGTCGCCAGGTTTTTGTAGTGCTTTGGCCCCAAGCATCAGTGGTCACCTATAAAGGGCGAACGGACATGTTGTATCGATTCACGGTAACTACGGCAGATGGGGCAATTGTCTCTGGTAACAATAGTGACCCAGCCTATTCAGGTAGATTTAGTATAGCGAGGTATTAGAGGATGGCAATCGTTCCATACACCAGCACCAACCAAGCTGGGGCAACAATTTTTTTTCAGAGGCATTCTCAATCTGGCGAGGGCGATGCTGATGTTGACGCCGTTATTGGCGTTGTTGGGATCGTAGATAGCGCAGGCAATGAAATTGGATCAAGTAATCCACTGCCTAGTTCTGAAGCAACTAAAACAATCCTTGCGGCAACCGGGACCTTCAACACCTCTGGGGACAACACTGCCATTGATGTGTCTGCTGCGACTGGGTACACCTCTGGAGACAGGATCGTCATCACAGCCATCCGTATCCAAAACGAAAATGGAACAGCCAACACGGTCACCATAAAAGATGGGGCCTCTACCACAGTGGCCAGGGTCTATACAGAGACTGCGGGCAGTGGGCTTGATAGACAATACGCACCAGGACGGGAGCTGAGATTAACGGCAGACACCGACCTGCTCTTAAACTTGTCAGCCGCTAACCAAATCGGCTATTCAATCGAGTTCTTCTTGGAGGCTTAAGCAATGCCATTGCTATCTGGTGGTGGGTTGGGAGGACTCTTAACCCAGTTAGTGCAGTCAGCAGGGATTTCCTACAATGATCTAACCGCTACAGACCATGTGATCTATCCCTTAGCTGGGCAGTCCAACGCAGTAGGCCAAAACGGCGGCGATATAGGGGCGACCTTTTCTAGCTATGGAGACAGTCAAGCTTGGTCATACGACCTGGCAAAGTCTGCCGTAGGCTCAACTGGCTTCTTAAGTGGGACTGGGGACTGGACCCCAGGTGATTTATTAGCCCAATCCCTTAAAAGCTCAATCAATAGTGCTGCCGCCGCTATTGCAGATAAAAGTACATTGTATTTGTCTCCAGTGGTTTGGTGGCAAGGGGGGAGTGACTTAAGCCAACAAGTCAATTTAGATAACTATGAGACTCAGTTCAATAATCTAAAGGACAACGTTAAAGAAGTAACGGGTTTAGATTTTCTTTGGATCATCATCCAGATGCATGATTCGTACACATCTTCAAGAAAAGATGCTTATCGAGCTTTGCAGCAATCCATGGCAGCGAATGACCCCAAGATTTATTTATTAGACATAGACTCCATTGCAGATACTGTTGATGGATTTCATCATGCAGGAAGCGAGTATGCCATAGTAGAAGGTCTGATACGAGACCTGATCAATGCAAACAACTTGCTCATACCGTACTCAGAAATTTTATACACGCCACCTAGCCCTAGCGGAGAGATATTTAGGAGCACGTTTACGGGCACAGCCGGGCAAAACATAACGACGCTAACACCAGAAACTGGGAATGGGTTTGTTTATCTTGCAGGCTCTGATGGCCTGATCGATACAACCTCGCCAACCAGGGCGCGCAGAGACCCTGGCACAATTTCAACCTTCCATACGATTGACCCAATCCCCTTAAATAATCAAAGCACGCTAGTCAAGCGCATAGAAATTGACTTTATTGACGAAAGGTCAAGTAAACCAACCAATGAATTTAGCTTTCAAACATTGATGAGGCTGGAAGACAACAATAACTACATGAGCTTTACGATTTGGCCCAGAACTAGCGATAGTATTTCTTGGTACTACTACGAAGAAAATGTGCCGACTGAGCTTCAATCCGCATCTCAAAATTTAGTGGTCAACAATGTCAGCATTGCCATTGAGTACGACAAAAATTATCTAAGGGCTCAAGTCAATGGCGGTTCATCCCTGATCGTTGCAAATTCTCAGAAAATACAATTTTCTGACGTAGGTTTCCGACTGCTCAGGGACGGGACTTATATTGATGACATTAGGGTCGTCGAACAATCATCTTTCACAATCACTTGAGGGTTCACTACATCAACCCTATTCCGGCAGTCGGGGCGGATCAAACCTATAGTTTATGATGCACAGAATCCCAGAGCTACTTAAACGCAACAGCCTCATTGGAGCTGCTATTGTTGGGCCAGACGGAAAGTTCTGGGATGTAAATGAGACTCTGTGTGAAATACTGGGTTATCAACGAGAAACGTTGCTGCGCCTAACGTTCCAGCAGATCAGCCACCCTGAAGATCTAACGCCTCAGGTCAACCCATTCCGCAGCGTAATCAATGGAGAACTTAAATCTTTCACACTGAAAAAGCGCTACAAGCATGGGCAGACAGCAGAATGGATCTCTTGCACGTTGCACTGTGAAGGATTCCATTCTGAGTCTGGAGAATTCCTTTATTTCTTTTCCCAAGTCAGTAAACTGGGTGACAAAGAGCTGACAGAGGTTGAAACACAAAGGCTTTCAGAAATAAAATACGCAATCAACAACAATGGCTTTGCCCTGCATTATCAGCCGATAGTTGACCTAAGATCCGATGAGACCGTTGGTTATGAGGCGTTGTCACGATGGGCAAAAGACAATGAATTAATCTTCCCAGGGGATTTCTTGCCTTTACTGAGGAAAGCGAACAGTGAGCATTTATTGTGCTACTGGGTAATCGAGAAAACCCAGGCAGATTCAAGCAAGATTGGCCAGTGGATCAGCTTTAATATCAGCCCATTCACTCTAGCTAGAGCAGATTGGCACGATCAAAAGCTGCCTGCTAGAGGGCATATGGAGATATTGGAGACTGAGGCTGTCTCTGAGGAGATTCAGAGCCGGATTCAGTCAGCTAGGGGGAAAGGCGTAAAGATCGCCCTGGACGATTTCGGCACCGGATACTGCAGCTACGATAGATTACTGAAAGGTCAAGTTGACCTAGTAAAGCTCGACAGATCTATTATTAGTGGCCTGCCTGCTCGCGAATCCAGAGTAATGGTTGACGCAATTGTGGCGCTATCGCAAAAACTCAGCATCAAAGTTATCGCTGAAGGCGTGGAAACCCAGCAACAGGCCGACATGTTGAAAGCAATCGGCTGTGACATGGCGCAGGGCTATTTGTTCGGTCGGCCTGCGCCACTACCCGCGATCACTCGCTCTTCGTCGGGGGCCATTCACTAGGTTGGTGATATCTGCCCCATCTTTGTGACTGTATGTTCTCCTGTCCAGTCGATGCAGTCGGTCGATCATCCAGTTGATCGCCCTGCTTGTTGGCTCTAGCACTCTCAATAACAACTGAGCAATCTCAACAAGCCCATCAACCCGTTCCATGGTCCTGTGCAGCGTTCTAGCATCTCCTCCAGTGGCCGCTACAGCCTGTTCTACTTTGATGCCCCATTCCCTGTATTCGTCGTAGCCAGCTATTAGTGCCGCCATCGTCGAGTCACTTTCCGAGACTTTCTTTATTAAAGTCTCTAGCCTAGCTTCCAAGTCTCTTAATCTAGCAGCATTCCGTTCGTCAGCTTGTCCAGAGAGTCGAAACGCCTCGCCTATACTGCTTGTGACCGATTTGTCGATCATTGCCTGGAGATCAGCGCGAGTAAGTCTCCGCCCAGCACCTGTCCCGCTTGTCGGTAACCCTGAACTGTCTGGGATAGTGGCCATAGCACTGAGGAGAAAGATTCTCTTATAGGCTAACCTATTAGTGAGTGTTCTATAGCTCAATATGAAAGCCGAAGAGTATCTGCTGATAACCGAAATAGGCGGGAGTGATCAGCAACACGAAATCTCACTAGAAAGACTCAGGCGTGGGCCAATTACGATTGGCAGGGCTGAACCTGCAGAAAGCCACATTCAGATTGGCGTCGGTGCTCGCTGCCAAAATTGGATCAGCTCTCGTCAATGCACGTTGTTAGCAGAAGAAAACCCGGCAAGCCCTAGGGGCTGGGATTATTTTGTTCACGATGGTCACTTAGTCGACGGCGAATGGAGGCCGTCGAAACAACGAGTATGGGTTGGTCATCGTCCTGTGACTGGATTTATGCAGCTCCGTCCTGGCCTTGCAGGAAGCATCACTATTTTTCCTAAATTCCAAAATGATTTAATTGACTCAAAATACTATTGTCTCCTTGAGTGGCCTGCAGAAAAAGAACCAGGGGATGACACTGACCCCCCAACGCTGCAGCAATTCCAGGCTATCCAAATGGAACGGAGGATCTACGAACAGGAGGCGACACAGGCCAAGCATCAGCTAGAAAAGCTCACTGAAGCCATGGGGCGCATGCAAGTCCAATACTCCAAAGAGCGTGAGGAGTTTGGCCAAAAGCTCAATGAACAAAGCAGTGTCCTATTAGACCTTAGTAGCACGCTGGAGCAAGAGCGAGCGTTAAACCGTCAGCAAGAATCCCAACTACTCGCCCGTCGCAAGGCTGAGAAAAAAATTAAGCTAGGAATGCTCGTACTTGGCGTATCATTGGCTGCAATTGCGGCGTTCGCGCTGAACCTGGACCACGAAACTATTAAGAACATATTCGAGTGGTCTACGCTAATCGTTGGAGCGGTAGTTACAGCGCTCGGCCTAAAGGGAATTACGGAGTGACTTCAATGTTTCAGTCCCTTGGTAGGGATTAAAGCTTTGGCAGCCCGAGTGATGCGACGGGCGGGAATAGATCGTGGTAGTTTCAGTCCCTTGGTAGGGATTAAAGCTTTGGCAGCATATAAAAGAGAATACTTCAACTGATTTAGATTCGGTTTCAGTCCCTTGGTAGGGATTAAAGCTTTGGCAGCGTAAACAGCTGCATCCCTTTAGCCGCAAGGCTTTTATGAGCGATTCTGGCAAAGCTCAGAAAATGGCAATTTTGCCAAAGCTTTAATCCCTGTTTTTCAAGGTTCTTCTTTTGGCCTCGCTTAGCTTTGCCAAAAAAAGTTGAGACTGTTCGCCATAGATCCGGCGAATCTATAAGGGCCTTACGGACTCCTTTTGCTCCTATCTTGCCTTTCGGCTGGTGTTTATCGGTTTCC
>CBDHHL010000042.1:0-60032 GCA_965263355.1 Leptolyngbyaceae cyanobacterium
AGTAGGGCAATCAATCGCGTAATCCTTGCGATCGCCTCGCCAGCATGGATTACAACTTGACTTCCAAAGCTTCCAACAAAGAAATGCATACAAAATCCAAGCATCATGACGATCAATACAACCGTTAGAGCAATTCACCCTAGAAACATCAATCTTCAAATACTTGCAATCCTGAGCCAAGGCAGAATGCGAACGACCAAAAAGCTGCCCCGCTTCTCTTAGCGTTAGTAAGTTAGAAGGCGATTCAACTTTTTGAACACTCAACCAAGGCAACATCTTACTGCTTTTTGACTTTCTGTCAGTATCTTAGCAGTAAAAACTAGCCTGTCAACGGTTTATTTCTGGTGCGTGCGGTATGCACTCGATGTCTTTGCCTTGTTCTGTATAATTCGCTACCGTTTTAGTTGTATAATATGCTTCACGGAATTATTCTGACTTAGGGTGAATTCTTTGACTGGAAAGGGTTTTAAGCTGTAAAGGGTCCTCGTAAAGGGTTAAGGATAAAAAGTGTAGATTTACAGCAAAAAGCCCATCTTTTTGGGTAAAGATGGGCTCAAAAGATATTTAGTTGTGTCATGCGGTTAAACTTTTTGAGCGCTGTACTTCGCCAATGTGTACTGATCAACACCCACCGGCATCCAAGCCCCATCGATAAAGCAGATGCGAGAATGTCCCGCTAAATCTGCGGAGACGGGCGGCATTGTAATTCCCTTGAAGTTTCTGGCAACTTGTTCATAAAGTCCCTTGTCAAACGTAAAGGTTTGCCCTTTCCATTCGATAGAATCTGTAGGCGATACGGAGACGTAACAAAGATTCAATTTTTTCACTGCCTTAGCATCATCTACCAGGGTCGTTGCTGTGAACTCTGGTGCAAGCGTCCAAATAGCCCGTTGTCTTTTTGCGCCTGCACTGGTTAAAGTTGCAATTTTATCAGCGACAACATGCATCAACTGATCTAGTGTGTCTGAATAAATATTACTAACTGAACCCGTGTAAGCTAGTTCGTCAAATATTAATAAGCTGTTTGGCTCCTGAAACCATTCCAGCACTAACGCGATCGCATCCTGAATTTTATTGACGGCAGTATTGGCATCGACAGAGGATAAATCGCAGCGGACAGATTTTGCGTGCTGCCAGTATACGCCGTCTTCTTCTTCGCCATAGCTGCATAGATTTATGTGAAATACTTTAGTTTGCTGCAGCCGATGTAACGCGAGTGAAGCACAAGCTGCCAGGTAACTTTTGCCCGTTCTCTGTCCTCCAAAGATAGCTCTAGAGATGAATGGCGATTTTAATAATGTTAAAAATGCGGTTGGCTTCGTCCTTTCAGTCGGTTTAGCTGCGGGTTCGGCTTGAACCTTAGGCAGTGCCATAGCTCCTTTGACTGATAATTCAGCTAATTTAGCCTCAGCTTTTGTCGCGGCTGCTGACTCGGCAACAGGCTTCATCGCCTCTAATTCACTCGCAGTAATTAATTGTTGCTGTTGAACTTCAGCGTCTAAAATTACAGCTTGAGTCGCCAGCCTGGTTTCTTCAAACTCCTCAGCTTTGCCAACCAGAAAAAATGCCCATGTTGCCATACCGAACCCAGCTGCAGAGGCGATAATCTTTAGCCAGCCATAGCTAGGGCTAACGTCGATAACTTGTTTATTAGTCGATTGAGCAACAGCCCATGAACTGACCTGCTGTCCATCCTGCAGGGTATACGTGGGTTCTAGCCGCCCTACACCTGCTAAAAGAGTGAGGCTAATCGACGCGGCCCCAACGATTGCAGCTTTAATCCTTCCGTCCATTGTTCCGGCCCTCGCTCAAAAATACAAATGCTCCAATAATTCCGATAACTACAATTGCTACCCAGTGCTTAAGCCCGACTAACTGCAATATTTCAGCAGCATCCCAAGACCCTAATGCAATCCCTGACAATTTAGCCAAGCCCGCCAAAGTAATAGACAATCGTTGATCACCTGGCGTTAGTGCCGCCCATGCCAATAACGCGATCGCGCTAGCTCCCATAGCGATACCAATCACAGGGGCAATAGGCGGCATAGTCCTAGCCAGCTGCGTCAAAAAGCAGCTAAGCGATGCCATCCCTACATAAAGGCACGCACGACGGGAACGGCCCCATACGGTTAACTGTGGCGCCTGTAATGGCGGTTGTGCGTTGAATAATTGTTGTTGTAAATCCATTAGCTAAATAATCTCCTCAATCCTTTTTGCTTCCCGCCTTGCAACCGCTTGTGATGCTTTCTGCCTAGCTCAATTAAGAGCCTCTGACGCTTTGCCTGCTCAACTTCAACATCACTAGCCGCTTTAGCTTGAGATAGCTGCTTAACGGTCTCTGCTTTGACCTCCATAGTGGTCATATGCCCTTGGTGGCCTAGGCTAGACTTCAGTATTTGTAATTTTTGTTTGTCAATTTCTCTAAGTTGCTCGTCAGCTGCCTTATATAAATCAGCCTGGGTTTTAACCGTTTTAGAGATAGACCTGAGCTTAGATTTAACAGCCCTAGCGTAAACGGTGGCATACTGAGCCTGTACTTTTGCTAGCTCAGCAGACTGAGCCATTGCCGTTACATCTTCGGGCTTTACGTTAGTTAGGTCCGTAATGACGCCAAGTTGCTGAAGTCTCTGGTCTAGCATACACTTAATTGATACTGAATTCAGCTTAGTTTAACTCAATCTATACTAATATGGGAACGAATGAATCGGACAAGACGCTTCGCATCCAAGGCATAATTGATCCAGGGATGGCAGCCGCTATTCGTTCATATATGACCTTGGCTGGGGTCGACTCGCCAACGTCAGCAGCGATCACGTTGCTCAGAAATTATCTGTATAGTTCCGAGTATCAAAGATATTTAGATAATGTAGCGTCACATCCAAGAGAAAAAAATAACTATGAATAACCTAGAAGAATTGCGCCAAGACCTAACCGCTGCCACCATCGCCCAGCTAACAAATGCGTTGGGAGTGTATGCGTTCGCCGTTTCTACTTTCGATTGGCCGGAAGAAATCACAATTGGCATGGCGCTGAAGATGCTAGACGAGTTATTCGAGAACTCAAATCGGTTCTCTAGGGTGGAAAAAGATTTTGTTGATGAGGCTAAGAGGCGCACTGAAGCCGCTATCATAGATGCGCTAAAAACTCAAAGACAAATTATTGGCCAGATCAAGCAGTCTTTACCGGGTGAAAATGATAAAAAATAAACCATTGGTTCGCTCAAGAAAATTAAAACCGTGCAAAAAGACGATGAATTTGGTTAAGCTGCAAGCGATCGCAAAAGTAAATAAACAGGCTGAACAGATATTTAATTCAAGTTTTTAAGCCATGACTTATGTATTGAAAGAATTGAAAGCAGAATCCACCGAATGCTCAACCAAACTAGAAATCGTTTTACGAAAATCAAACAGTTTGTTGATTATCACTGCTGAATCAACGCAAAGAGGGAATGCTTGGGCGTTTGCTTCTTGCTTGAGTGGCCTGATTGGGACTGACGTAGAGGCCCATGTCACTAAAACCCAGGTTTCAATTGGCGAATGTCTGCTGCCTGGGGATGCGCTTAGTGAGTTAACCACGCTTGAAGAAGTTAGAAGCACGGGCTTCTTGACTAGAAGAGAGAACAGAATCATCTCGGAGACATGGGAAAGATGAGTAAGCAGCAAATCACTCAAGAAATACAAGACCTATGGCTCAAAGCGTTTCTAAGGGAGCTGGATGAATTATTTGGGGGCAACGGTCTATCTTTGGTGCTAGAGACCCAGGGTGGCTCGCTGATGATTCGCCTTATTAAGGCAGAAGATGCTGACTTTGACCCAAGTGATTGGGTGAACCTGGTAGATTTGCCGTTAGCCAAATGAATGAAGACGACCTGAAGCAACTTATTTACCACCTTTGCGGTGCGCTCATGCATCAACACTATTGCCGGTTAGATGCATTGGCCAAAGATGACGATGCAGATTGTAGAGAACATTTATTGAATAAATTCCCCATCATTCAGGGAACGAAGCTGCAGCAAACACTTAAAGAGTTTGGCAACCGTGCGTCAGACAAAGAGGCTGCGAATCGCGCGATCGAATGGCTGAATGTAAAGCTTTAGCCTTCATCCATCAATGTAGGACAATTTTCAGGAATAACGAATGCTTCAAACCGTTGGCCTAGACCTTGCGCTGGCCTATTTTTGAGTGCCTTAACGAAGCTTTGATTATTTAACCCCAACGGGATAGCCTTACCACCAATAACAGCGTTTAGTCCATCGCGTCGATAGTAACCCCAAGAGCTGGCACAGGAGCAATAACGAAGTTCATAGGCCAAAGCTCTGATGTCTTCGCATTTTGGACAAAATATAAGTTTCATCAAAAACTTTAATAGTAGCCAGGTCAGATCAAGCCATCGGCTTTTAGCGCGTCCAAAACAGCCTTTCGTATATACTCCTGCCTACCACCGGGAACAGCCTGCAAAGCCTCGATGATTTCTACCGGGAAACGAATTCCGACAGACTGACTCGCCTTTGCAGCTACATTTTTCCCTTCTGGCTGAAATCGTGTGTCTTTTCTCATGTCCGATATGCCGCAAAAAGCAAAAGAGAACCCCGTGAGGGCCATTGTCCTCTCAGACTGCCTCACGGGGTTTTCTAGCGGGTTTGTATGGGCCGTACGCTGTTGACCCCAGTTGTAACCGCACTGACGACTGGCCGTTTTAATTTATCCACCTCTGCCAGATTTGGTGTCCCGATAGCCTCAGGGGAGCGGTGCCCCGCAGGTTCAATCGGCTTTTTATCGCCTCAATGTCCGCTCCCCTTTGCGGTATATGTATATAATATCCCATGTGCACATGGGTGTCAAGGGATTTTTCAAGAAAGTGGCACATGTTACTGTCACATCACCCACGCGTACATGGGAAGATTTCAAATCTTACTCACCACAGTCACTGTTGCACCTGGAGACAAACCCACGCGTACATGGGAAGATTTCAAACCACAGTCACCGTCGCCCCTGGATTATCGGCTTTTGCCTCTCTCAATGCTTGATCATAATCTTGGTAAACGTATTCAACCGTTGGACCATTATTTATCTTGAACTTGAACGTCTGCAGCTTCTGCTTCATAATCTTGACTACTCTTGCCGAACATTTCCAATAACAATTTTTCTCGTGATACACCTGATTGTTTTTGAGCTTTTTTAGCCGCTTCCGCAAGCGCTAAATCTATGCTTCTATCTGCAATTAGACTGCTTAGTATTTCCATGAATTCCTTCTTTGTCTAAACTGCGTTTTATAAAAACCTCCATCATGAGCTTTAGAGTCCCCAAATGATGTTTTCCGATGACTTCCTGACGGCTTCGCGATCGACTGTTGCACATAGCCGAGCGCCTTTAATGCCGCCACACTAAGCCAACCAACACGCGGCAGAAATGCATCTCCTGTAACAGTATCAAAAGACAAATTAATGTCTTGTCCCTTATGCTTGAAAGGCCACTGAATGACCCGTTGACTATCACAGCGTCCCAAGATGCTCCCCCATTGCTTTAGCGACAACAATTTCACGTTGTTTCTGAGTCTCGACCGGCATTTTTGTTATGGCTGCATACTGACGGATTGCCAGGCTTAGCGCCGTTGGCCCTGTAGCTGTAGCGATCGTTTTGATCACAAATTGTCGCCATTCTTCAGAGCTTAAAACTTCAGCCATTTTTATTGTTAGATTGCTGAACATTAGGCAATAACGGACTATATATTTGAGCCCTGAGTCCAAGCAACTCGCCTGATTGATGTGCAGTTGTAGGTTGGGCTACTACGCCATCGGTTGGGGGTTTGATTGGTTTATTTTTCATCACAAAACTCCGTGAAACCCCCATCTTCGTTCAAGTGGGGGAGGAAAGGAGAGTCAGGCTGCTACGCTCGATGCGTTGCTGACTGACAATCTCTGTGGGCAATTAACCAGCAACCCCGTAGAACGATAGAGAAGCTGGACTTTAGACGCGGTAAATTGGGCGATTCGCTTCCAGTTGAAATCAGACACCGACACCTTATTTTTTGTATCCCCAGACACCCAACCGATTGATTGGATGCCTTTCTTTTCAGCAATAACCAAATCGCCTTTTCTAAACCCGTGACGAGTCACAGTGCCCCCATACTTCCGCCTTAATCCACCCTTAGCGGGCACCATTAAATGGAGTTGACGACGGCTTACGGGTGGCCGATGAACGACTACAAAGTGAGCTGACGTGATATTGACCGAGCCAAACCAGTCAGCACCTCTTGAGTCATTGCTGTGATATTTGCGATATTCCACAAACTCACTGGCTGCTAAAGCTATGCCGTCAACGGCATGAGATTGGGGGGATTGCTCCGCTTTGTTCTTAGACTTTTCTAAGCCCAAATGATCTCTCATGGTGGCAGTCTGCCACCCGTAAAGAGTGCGGACAGGTGCAAGCTTTTCCAATTGAGCGATGGCCCATTTTTGCCCAACCTGTACCGGGCTGAACGAGCAACCTTTCTTAGTTCGAGCTTTAACGTATTCAAAGACGATTCTTGAAACAGGGAATAGCTTGCAAAGCTCAGTTACTACCCTAAGTTCAAGTTGGCGATTAGCCCGAATACTGGGAGGCACTTTTGTTTGCTTACGGTTGTCAAACCGCTTTTGACGATGTGCCCGCAATTCAAAAGGCAAACTACGGTTAATGCGCCTACCACGCCTGCCACGTCGCATCATTGCCCGTGACTCCATCCGATCTTTTGCCCGCTTGAAGGGTAAGAGTAGATGAGCTGTGAACAATGTTGCTTTAGCAGACTGACAGGCTACGCCGGAGAATAATTTTCCCGGATCGATACCGACCGCTATTGGCTGGGTAGCTCTACCTGATGGTTCGGATACTAGCCTGACAGCTTTGATCCGAAGGTCGGTCTTAACCCAAACTGCTTTACCTTGCTCTACCCACTTTTTAGCTCTGGCGAGCTTAGTGGGCATTGCTGGTGAACCGTCTGGGTTGAGTGTTGGAATTCTGAACATAGTTGGTTGAGAGATAATCTCAGTTACTACAGGTCTCTTAAGCCACAAGATTGCAGATGTCTAGCCGTTAGCTACGCCTCAGTAAAAAGGCTTACAGGAGTCCAAAGTAGAGAAGCCTTTGGAAGTGTTAACCGCAATCTTGCTCAATGGCCTATTCGCAGTTACGCCAGTCTTACTCCTGGCACTCCCCCATCCTCTTTAAGGTGGGGGTCATTGAATGTCTTTCTTTTCGTGCTAAGTATAAACATTGCTTACAATTCCTTTTTTAATTCTTCAATAAATTTCCTAATGCCCTGTTCATTCCTGGTGTAATTAACGAAACTTGCCCGTCTTACACCAGTCACAAGACCCGCAGCTTCTAACTGCTTCAAATGCCTAGAAGCCGTAGGATGATGCACCCCTAACGCGATCGCAACCTCGCCGCTAGTGAGCACGCTTTCTCTTTTCAGCACTTGCATAACCTCCAGTCGGCCAGGGTTAGCAAGCGCTGAAAGACAATCATGTACGCTCATTTTCCGTTTTTAGGCAAGTAACAGAGAGTTTCCCAACATATAAACCGCTGTGTTTTCGACGCTTTGACGGCTCGATAAAGACTTCAGCGATATCCCCAGACTGATAACCGTTAATAGGTCTTAGCGGATAGTTTGGATGCTGTTTATTCTCGGCAATGGCTGCAGCTTTGCAATCCTCCAGGGAGCCTGTTGCTGCAACTGGCTGGCCATATGGCGAATACTCCCAGCGCATAGCTGTGAGATTGAATCCGATGTGGCCCAGTTTCTCTGCCTCGTTCAGGACAATCCATTGAGTGCTGTGAGTTTGGCGAAATGTTATGGTGGTCATAAGGCTAAATAATTGTGGGATCTTCTCCCAAGCATTGCTGTAAAGTTTGCCTCGAAACTGTTGGGAAAGGTTGATAGACAAGAGACACAGGCTTATAAACCGTTCGTCTATACTGTTTAATCTCAAGTCCTCAGAGCTACAAACTGGCGGTCATTCGCAGGTGAGTCGCATTAAAGCGTCACTTTCTCAACGTGGATACTTAAACCCTTGCTTTCGCAACTTCAGTCATTTCTGAAGATTCTGCACGTTACTTCCCTGCTAAGCAGGTTTGACTACATCTGTACGGATTTGTCTAGGTTTTTAGTAACGGTCCAGTTAAGTTCTATGCAGCCCTGGTAAACTTCACCTGGCAGATAAATAGACCAGGAGTCGATGCCTATCTTAGTGAAAGTCATTTTCCATTTTTGGAAAGTGTTCAATTCCAATTATGGATGTTATTTCCAAATCTGTCAATACTAAATTGCCGCAAACTGTTGAATTGATTGATTAATCTGCTCTCGCTTCTGCCAAAGGCTGCCTAGCCTTTTGGACTGTTTTTTCTCTAGCCAAACACCATGCTCAAGATAGTAGCTAATTTCATGAGCCTTTAGCCCTCTATGGGCCAAAATCTTTTCTAATGCCTGAAAAGAAAAGTCGTCTAGTTGCTTAACATAATTGCCAGAACGCCAAGCCGCAATTGTTTGATGACTTGCTAGTCCATCGCAGCGATCGCTTAGGTCTCGAACCGTTGCATCAATTCCAGCTGCTTTAAGTATCTTTTTCGATAGCAGCTCTGATAATCTTTGTTTATATTGCGTTGATGCTCTCATGGCCGTTAAACTATGAAACTAAAACTTTCAGGCTAATCATTTCGATGGGGGGAAGTGCCCCTAGTGACAGCATGCCCTGCTTACATTCATGAGCAAGGCTCAAGTCAGGCTTACTTGCTAAATTTACTCCTCTGTAAATAGTATTTACAGATTCCTTTGATTCTAGGATATCAAATTGTTTGGGCGGTCGCAGTAAATCAATTAAGTATTTTGCTGAACCATCGCTTAAGTTATCGGCTTTATCGCCGACTGCTATCTTCCATCGCCAAACGTCATCACATCTAAATGATTGATAGCTAGGCAATGCCCACCATTTCTGACGTTTCTTAGATTGCTGGTTCCATTTGCTGCAAAGCCAATTAAATATCTCTTCTCGACTTCGAACGCGTGGAGGGTGGTTGCGAGTATTTAACCAAAAAATATCAGGGTTTTGGACTAACCCATGCCAGTCACTATCAACGGTAGCCAAATAGATTTGATCGATCAATCCTGAGCTGCTATCTAGCCATAGCCGAACAATAGCAGCGGCTACGTCGTCGGCTTCTTGTGATTTTATATCAATCAAAGAAGCACTGCTGCTTAATATGCCCTCCATCGCAGTATGGAATGATGCGGGTTTAGGTTTGCGGCCTGCTTTGTAATCGGGGAATAGCTGATTACGCCAGTAGGGCTTAGAGTCAATTGCCCAAACGCATTTACCAGTTGATTGCAACGCGGGAATCCAGCCTAGTGAATTAACCCATTCTGCCGCCATGTAGGCGTAAACTTTAGCATTAGTTTCGGTTAGGCCTGCCTTGTCAATCTGGGCCGACATTTGGAAGGCGATCACAGACGTATCAACAATAATTAGGTTGTTCACTATCACACAAAAATATAAACATCAAATTTTTTCCCAAGATCTGTCAAACCCATGCTGTGAAAGGGTTATTTAGATTTTTCGCTCAATCAGCCATCAGTTTGTAAATTAAACTTTGAGCTTTAGCGATGCATTCTTGAAATTCTTTTTCCTGAGCAGAGTCGACGGCGTACCACAATGTTTCTAGCCCTGGGATTGCAAGAAACCCGTCAATTTCATACTCTTCACAAAAACAGTCAATCAGGCAGATCATGACGTGCATAGCATCGGTTAATGGTCTTAATTGCAGCCAATCAGCCTTAGCTTTTTTGTTGGCTTTCACTGGCTCAGGGGGCTTAGCAAAATGCGTTTTAATGTTCGGCTGGCTGGCTAATGTCTTAGCTAATGCATTCCCTGGGATAATCGGCATTGGTACCCTAGCTTCAAACAGCATGTAACTAGTGGTCGGCTGATCACTAACTCCAGTAATTAAAAATTGCCGAATCATCCAGTGATGACTCCAAATAGTGCTTTTGGGCATCCCTGATACATCATGAGCAGGGTTAAAGCCCATATTGATCATGCCGTTAACGCTATATCCATCGCGAAATGTGCGCAAATGTGATTTGCCCCAATTAACTAGAGCAATATCATTAGAATCTCGTTTGCTAGGCTTAATTTTTTTGGCTTTTTCGTATTCAGTTTCTATATACGAAACAAGTTCTTGCCAATCGCCAACCGGATATCTAAGCCCAGTCGTTGCCGCCATGCCATACAAAATTACTGGACTGGGGCAATAGATATTCGCAACCAGTGGCCATAGTTCTTGAAACAATCGAAGGGTTATCCAGACATCTTGAGCACAATATTCAAACAGCGTCTGTGGCCCTTCCCCTCCAACTGTTTTCAGAATCTCAATTCCCAGTACGTCACTAGCTAAGCTGGCCAGATCCATGTCGGATGCCTGAGTTACCCAATCAGGAGCAGGCTTACCATTAGAGATCGCAACCTTGTACTTCTCATACTGCGATCGTTGTTCTTTATGCACGCCTCTGACAAGCATTGCCAGGGCCATCACATCTATAAATAGACAACGCTCTGGTCCATACTCGGCATAAGAACTACTAAGAAATTGCGAATCATGGGCAGCGCCGTTCTGAGTGATTATGATGCAACCAGTTGGGAACGGAATAGTACGCCGCTTAGTTTCCGTCCAGCAATACATTGGGTTTTGCTCTTGCCATGCGTACCAGTAACCGTCGGCCCCATAGCAAATGCATAGGCAGGGCAACCATGCGTCTATATCAGCGTTTGCCGTGAATGCTTGCAATTCAATGGATTCAACATCGAGAACCATGGTTGCAGGCAGGTCATCAGGGGAAATGCATTGCCAGCTGCCCTCATCAAGACGAGACCAACCACTGCCGCCCACCTGGTCAAATGTCGGGATAAATTCAACTGGGAATCGCTCAACTTGCACATTATTTAATAGGGGGGTTAATTCAACTGCGATGTCATGCCATAAGTCCCCAACCATTCCTTCTAGCCAAGCTCGCCACTCGGCACCCGTGGCCCCCTCCTTAGGATATGGATAAGAGCTGAACTTTGGTTCTGTTACTGGTCTAGTAATTGTTGTTGTTGACATGATTTATTAGTTTGTTTGAACTTTTGACCGGCCCATTGTGCGTGCTTACGTTTCGCATTCTGAGCTTCTGTTTCTTTTGTATCGTCGTCGTGAGCAACACCAACAGCTTGACGACGATATACCTCAATTAAGTAAGGGATTTTATGCTTTTTCTTATTGAGGCAGTCAAGCCGTTGGTCAACATCTACCCACCAAATACCATCAGAACGAGTTAGACAATAATCACAGCGGCATAAGCTAGCGTCTAAGCCTGGGATGATGGCATTTGGCGAAGCAGTGCATTTGGTTTTAGAACGACGGGTTAAGGGTAGTTCTAGTTGGTGAGGCATGGTTATACAGGAAAGATTTCTAGTGGGATACCTGCACCTGTTTTTTTCAGGACTTGAGCGAATTCATTGTCAATCAAATAAGCTTTCCACTTGTACATGGCCAATGGAACTATGTCGAATTCTTGCAAGCACCATTCTTTATAGCTTTGATACCATTTAGAAATTGGTTTTTGTTGGTTTCTAATCAAAGCTAAGCTAGCCAACCAGTTCTCAACACTACGCGCCTGTAATTCACGCTTTCGTTTGATAAGGTACTTTTTACGATTGTCTTCTGCAATCAATTGAGCGCACGCATATTCTGGATAACAAATTAGTGCAGCTCGGTGCTTAAGATCTCGAGATTGGGCGCAGTCCTTTGGAAACACATCTTCGATTTGCTCAACCATCTTAATGAACTTAAGTTCATGGGCTGGGATTGACTCTTCAGCCTCCAATCGGCCTTCAGTCATATAAGTACGAATCCATTCACTAACTTGCAGTGCGAATTCTGGGCTACACCACATTGCAAATTGAATAGCAATATCAGGGTGTGCCCATGTAGAGCCATTACGGCCTTGGATGGTTCTAATAGGTGGCTTAATCTCTTGCGCCTCAGTGGATGTAATATTCCGGGTATTTAAGTACGTACGTTCTTGCTTGTCATTAAAGGCTTGAAAAAGTTCATTAGTTGATTTATTTTCTAGCCAATGATCAATTCGCTTGCCGGTAGCATTAGCCATCTGATTGAGGTTAATATATCCATCTTGTCGCTTTTGCCAAATATCAGTCTGGTTAAAGCTGCGAACGATATTAGAATCGTTATTGTCGTTGGAAGTGTTTATGGTCATCGTCTTTATCCTTTACCTTTTGGCTTATTTGTTTTTGGTTTACTTTAGTTAAATGCTGAGTTCTTGAATTAATTGCGCAAGTACTTGAACGGCTTGCATACCAGTTACTTCATGAATATCTAGCTGATACTTGATGTTAAACTTCAATTGTGCATATCGATCGCAAACAATCTGCCCATCAATCAACACATATGCCCCATTGCTGCGAAGGTGCCAAACAAGCTGATTCCAAAGCCTTGAGTTGGGTGTCAAGTGTTTTAACGCCCATTCAAAAGCATCATTAAAAACAATGCGATCGTGGTCATCACTTGCTCCAATAACAAAATAAGATAATGCTTTATCAATATCATTCAGCTTGTAAGCGCTCACCAGCTCTTTAGGTAAAATGCTCAAAAAATCTTCGAATGTTGCATAAAAATTAAGGCTTGACTCACCTTCTTTCCAAATTTGAATTGCTTTTGGTTTTTGGAATGCCATGGGTTAAAACTCGCTAACTAAATTACTTGAACTAAACTGATGCACCGTGATTTTTGCTACAGCATGAAAACCAGTTGTTCTCTTGCCCTGGTAGCTGCTGTATACAAAACTTTCTTAGGATCCCAAGTATCATCTTTATAACGACGGTTTTGCAGTATCGTCTTACCGTCAATCACAATGCACTCAGCTGATCCGCCCTGGATTTTATGAACTGTACTAGCAAAAGCCAGGGTGATGTCGTCTACAAAATCATGAAGGGCAAAATAATCTTTCCATAGTTGCTTTCGGATCTCTTTGAACTGAAACTCCGAAATGTTAGACCCATCAACCCACTTGAACCAATTTTTCATCCTTAGACGGTCAAATACTTGCTGTGAGTACTTGCCGTTACTGCCTCTAGTGGTTTTATTACTACTTGAATGCGATGATTGAGCCAGTTTATAAAGTAAGGCAACCTCTTCATCGTATTGAACCTTTTGGATAGGATCTAGCAGCATTACAACGCCTACAGCTGCGTCACTTTCACCAGCCATAGAATATGTAAACAATTGCCGATGATATGTTGTGCCTAGGACTGACGTGTATTGGAACAAGTTTTCAACCACAGGTACCTCTTTATCAGTCCCTTTGATGGCTTGTTCAAAAGATAAAGGCTCACCAAACTTCCACCCTAAGCAAGCCCAATCACCAGGCTTAATCTGGTCTTTCAAATTGAGCAATGTACTAGTGCCTATCTGGATGACCGAGTTCATGCCACCACTAGCAATTAAATAATGGGGAGAATTCCCACGCTCAATTGCTGTACGGGTTAGCATTCGATCCCCTGGGTAGAACCGTTTCAAGCCCTCCTCTCCATTTAATGCAAACCGAACCTTGGCATTTAGCTCATCAACTCGTTTATTGCTGGATGCCAGGAACCTAATATCAGTACCATCTTTAAGCAAATCTCCAACAGAATCCAATACTTCTGGCTCAGACATCCGCAAAAACGTATCATCTTCTGGGATGCGATAATGAGCCATCATATAGTCGTCAGAATTTAAGACCATATGAGCATATTCAAGGATTTTCCCGTCGTATCTGACAGGCTCTGTAAGCGGGGAGAATGATTTAACCTTGCCCGTCAAGCTTTCTATCTCACCAACTGGGGCTAACTGTGCCAAGTCACCCTCAAATAAGATTTGTAAGGGGCCAATCTTAGGATCTCTTTTTTGCATCCCTGGCAAGTCACGCAATCGGCCTAACAAATCCCATAGCTGTTGGCTAACCATGCCGCATTCACTCACAATAAGTAACTCGGCGTTAACTATTTCAGTTGGAATCTTGCCGCTAGGTTCAAACCGCTTCATCCGCTGGCTTGCAGCTATCTGTTTACTACGCAAGTCTCTAAGCTTCTTTTCCTCTTCTTCACTAAGGTCATCAGCTTGAGAAGCTAAAAGATCGAGCTTACGTTGGTCTGCAGGCAAAAATTTAACCCGCTTCGCTCGAAGCCCCATCATCCGGTGAAGCGTGCCTTTCGGTATTTTCAAACCCCCTAGATAACCCCCTGCCACTGCTACTGCCTGATGAGTAGGAGCACAAACAACTATGTTTTGCACAACGCCCATATCGATCAAAGCTTGGACGATGCGGCCCACACAATAGCTCTTGCCTGCTCCTGCTCGACCATCAATACGGCCCATATATTGATGACCGTCAATAATAAACTCAAGCACTTCTCTAACCATCACAGCTTGTTGAGGCTTTAGATCGGAAAAGTAACGTTCAAAGGCAGTCCCAACCTTTTTCTCATCAGCAACACGCAAAGAAGAAAGCGAACTAGTCGCTCTCACAGGACTAACGACCAACTCGCTAACCATACAAATCATCCAAAATCTCTACAACCACAATAATAGCAACCACAACCACACCTGTAAAGACACTTGACAAAAAATAAACGCCACTGACAGGCCAGCAAGAGGTCCTTTAAAAGCAAAAATTAGAACAACTGGCACACTAAAAAGCAAATTTAACGACAGAATGCGGGTTTCAGCGCTTTTTAGCTTTAGTGCATCAGTACTATAGTTTTTGGGTAAAACTTAGATTCTATTTAACAGACATTAACCCCCTGGATTCTGCAAAAAAGCATTCAAAAAAACACTGGGTTTCACCTACTAATTCACTGCTTTTCAGTAGTTATTTCATAGTTATTTCAAGCGCTTTTTATCGGCTGTATCCCTTGCTGTGCATACATTTCAGCTATTTCTATACTCTAATATTTTATATATTTCAATTTCAAACTTTCTGTTTTAGAAATAGATAGAGGCTAATAGGGCATAGATAAGGAGCACTTCCATAGAAAACAGAAAGTTTGAGCCAAAAAATGGCCATTTCGATAAAAAAATCGCTGAAACCATTGATATAAAAGGATTTCAAAATTCAAGTTTTAGTGAAATTCCTAGGAATTTACTAATGATTTTTGTGAAAAAACTGATCACTTTTTGGGCTTAACTGCCACTAGTCCTACGAATCACTATCAACTGGCACACTCAACTAGGGTTTTATGAAGACAGCTTATTTAGTGCTATTTGATACATCGCTAAGCTTTTCTTAGGTCCCCTCGTTCTAGGAAAGGGTGAGGGGTGGTTAACTGTTCGGTAATTTCTACCCATAACTAGACAAAACTATCCGACTGTCCACATAATCAGTATGTAGTCAGTAGGGTAGTTTTATGACATCTGAAGAAATGCCTATCAGTATTGGCGAAGCAGCCGAAATACTGGGTGTTAGCGTTAAGACTGTTAGGAGATACGCTGATAAAGGTAAAATCCCATTTGAACGTGCTCCCAGTGGCCATAGACGCTTCCACCGTTCACAGCTTCAAGCTAAATCTAAAACCTTTGATACTGACCGCGTAACGGTTAACTATGGTCGAGTATCAAGCCATGACCAAAAGAAAGACCTAGAACGTCAGGTAACCCGACTAGAAGAGTTCAGCAACTCTCATGGATGGCATTACACCACGATTCAAGATTTAGGTTCGGGACTCAATTACAAGAAAAAAGGACTAAAGAAGTTAGTCAAAATGATACTCAATGGTGAAGTTGAGCGTCTTGTTATAACCCATAAGGACAGGCTTCTAAGGTTTGGCGCTGAACTCATATTTATGATGTGTGATGAGTTTAATGTTGAGGTTGTCATAGTCAACAAATCACCTAAAGAACGTGATTTTGAATCTGAGCTAGTAGCTGACATGATCGAATTAATTACACTGTTCAGTGCAAAACTTTACGGGTCAAGGTCTCACAAGAATAAAAAGGTAGTTGAGTCTGTGGTCAAAGCTACCCAAGAATAAGCCATTATGCTTATAGACATTTTGGGTAGGTATGGGTATATTTTAATTATGTCGTTTACAGGTCGATACGATGCCTACACTAACCTATTGCAAAGGTTTACCTACTCCAGCTGATGAGCTAAATGCTATTGGCTTTACTGAGTTTGAAATGTTCCTAACAGCCTATGCACCTATATTTCATAAGGCTGTTTGTGAAACTGTTGCTCAGTTGCTATCAGACAGTTTCAATAAATCAAAATGGAATACTCACCTACAACAAACCTATGGCATTTCTAAACGTCATGCTAACGGAGTGATCTCCAGTGCAAAGGGTAGTGTAGATAGCGCTAAAGAGTGCCGTAAACTTCATGTAAAGCAGCTTGAGGGCAAGCTTAAATCTGCTAAGCAGTGGGTGAAAAAGTCACTTAAACGGATTAAGCGTAAAGACTTTTACCCAGCCTGTAACCTACATACCCGTAGAACTCGATTACAAGACTTACGGTTTGCTATCCACCATAAACAACGGCGTATAGCTGTTTTAGAGAGCCAGATTGACAACCTTAAAACTAAGCCTATCCAGGTTACTGTTCCCCGGTCTCAATGCTTTGTAGTGGGCTCTAAGGATGAAAGCTATGGTAACCAAACAGTTCAGTGGGATGGTGACATAATCAAGTTTCGTGTTCCTTATTGTCTAGAATCTAAATTTGGTAAATATGTTGAGACTAGGTTAGGTGGGTTTGAGCGCAACATTAATCGAATGCCCTCAGATGGTGCTAAGACTTGGCATTTTTACCGTAAGGATGGCAAGTGGGTAGCAGCTGTTCAGTTCACCCCTAGCGCTGTTAAAAGGGTCTCTAAGCACTCAATGTATGGGTGCATCGGTATTGACCTCAACCCAGGCTCTATAGGGTGGGCTTATGCCGATACTGATGGAAACCTAAAAGCTCATGGCCAGATCCCCTTGCAAATGGGTTTACCCACAGGTAAACAGGATGCTCAGATTGTTGATGCAGTTATGCAACTTGTCACCCTAGCTAAAACTTATAAATGCCCTATCGTTGCTGAGAAATTAGACTTTAGTAATAAGAAAAAATCACTCAAGGAACAAGGTAAAAAGTATGCTCGGATGCTGTCAGGGTGGGCTTATAGTCGGTTTAATGAGTTGCTAGATAGTATTTGTCAAAACCGTGGTATCCGAGTTCTACGAGTAAACCCAGCTTATACCTCAGTTATAGGTCTGGTTAAGTACTCTAAACAATATGGTTTAGCCTCTGATGAGTCAGCAGCGCTAGCAATTGCTAGACGTGCTATGAGGCTATCCGAAAGACTCCCAAGCTCCATAAATGCCTATCTAGAGGTGAACTCTGGAAAGCACATCTGGAGCCACTGGTCACAACTGAATAAACAACTGAAAACCAAACGAGTAAGGCGACATACCTTTTACTCTATCTCTAACTGGGAATTCCTGGACAAGCGCAGTAAGTTACACAGCTGCTGACGCAAGCGAAAGCACTAGGAGTAGGTTTTCTGAAAATACACCGTGGATTTTCTGGCTAGGTAGATATGGTAATACTTGACCACATTTGTCTAGTTATTTAGAAGCGGAAAGCGGCGGCAGTTTTGTTTTGCTGGTTCTAGGACTGGTTGTAGCGGTCGATATTGGCCAAAGTAAAAGCGCTTCAGGTTTGGTGGCCTGAAGCGCTTGTGTAGTTGTCTGTTTCGATGTTTGTAGTTTAGTTGAATAATCCCAGCATTTTTCTAATGTCAACGTCTTTTAGTGGCGGCAGTGTTAGTGGTATGCCTTCTCCTGTCTTCCTCTGAGTTTCGGCCCCGGCGGCAAGGATGTATTTTTTCCAATTTCGCATTTTTAATGGTTTGCAGCCCGTGTCGATCACCCACTCTTTATAGCGGTTGTACCAGACACTAATTATTTGAGTTTGAGCAACGGATAGTTCTAAATGCTCCATCCATTCATAGACAGTATTTGACTCTGCCAAGTGGCGTTGCTGTAATGCTATGTTCTCTTCAGACTTGAGGTGGGTTTTCAGTACCTCCACTGCTTCATCTAGGGAGATAGCCCAAGCCCAATTAAATATTCCTGGCAGCTCAGCTTTTAATTTGTTGGCCAGCTCTGTGTCAATCTCGGTAGGTTTGCGGCTGAATGGGATATATAGTACTCGCCTACTAAGTCCTTCTTGGTCAGCTGCCCTAGACTTGATCGGCTGGTTCATGGCTGCCCATAAGACAGTTCTAAATTCTTCGGTTCTTTTATCTTTATATTTAGCTTCTACGTCCAGGGGTTCGTTGACACAGATTGAGTTAATATTTCCAACCGCCTGACTGCCCAATTCGCCTTTAAGGTCCATTGCAAAACAAGCCCGTTTACCGGACATACTGTTCATGCCACGGGCATCATTTACGTTGTGATAATTCCAGGCGGCATAACTCCCCTCGCCTACCAGCTGCGTTAACACACTTAAAAATGTCCCTTTACCGATGCCAGCTGGGCCAATTAGAACAGGCCATATATGGATAGGGTAAGGTCCTTGTTTTTTAGGCGTGATCGTCCAACGAATAAGGGCTTGAATAATCTCTGGCCACTTTTCATCATCTTCGAATATCCAATTTAGCCAAGTTAGCCACTGGATGCATTGGGCCTCAGGGTCATAGGAAAACCCTAATGTCTGAGTAATATAATTTTGAGGAGAGTGTGGAATAAGCTTTTTTTTATTAAGCTCCAGTACTCCATTAATAAATCCTAGTAGATGCGGCTGGTCAAATTGGTCTTTACTTAATCGGGTTTTGTTTTCTACAAACCTCAGTTCTTGCGCCGCGATCGCACGCTTCCTATTTAGCCAGTATTGAGCGTCAGCTATTTGTTCGGAAAGTAATTTCCAAGCTTCCTCGCCTACGTCTTTCCAGATGCCTTCTGGATAATATTGACGTTTTGAATAATCAGGGATATTGGCATAAATCCCATGCAAGGATAGCCAACTGATTAACCCCCTAACATGATGCTGTTTATTAATAGGAGTATCTTTGTGGGCGTCGTCTCCCAGCGGTTCAGACGCAAACAGGCACTCAGTATCTAATGATTTGTCCTCCCACTTGCATTTTACTAATGGCAATGCGTGGGCTAACAACTCCTTTACTGGGGACTCGCCTAATAGCACAATTGCGTCATCTAAGCCTAGTTTTTTGGTCTTTTTTTCATTGCTAAGCTTTAACCGTGTTGGGAGCAGCGCATATTTTATTTTTTTAGCTAATGCTAGTGTTCGGGCAGGCACTCGCTCATTAGAGCCTGTCTCATTTATTTCGAGCTGATGATAAGCCTCTATTAAATTTCCAGCCAATGCTTTGATGGCCCTAGCAACCTGATGTTTGTGGGTGATGTCGCTATCAAAAACTATGGTTAAGTTTTGCGCGGATCTAAGATCAATCTCATCAACCAGGCATCCTAAAGCACGGTTGCCCCATTCGTCTCTATCGCCAGTTTTGTAACTGTAAACCCCTCCAATCCCTATGCATGGAATATTACAGAGTGTTGCCAGTAGGCTTTTTTTCTCGCCTTCTGTTAAGGCTAGATTAAGGCCTGAAAGCTTAGTAAAATCGACTTTGTTAGCCACTCTCGGAAAATAAATCCGTGGGGGCGCCCCTTTTGGGGACAGATATGTGCATTTTGGGCTTGGCGGGTTGTCTGGCCTGAGTCTAAAAAATGGCCTGCTATCATCCCCCCATCGATATACATCTTTGCCGTCAATCGTGAAATAAGTGAATATCAGACCGGCTCTACCGTGGCCTGTGAGCGTTCTAGCTAAGGCAGCATCAGCGCTAAATATGCCAGCTACTAGGGCAGCACTGGGACTTATACCGCTTTCTGCTAAATGACTAACGTGATGGGCTTCTAGATAGTGCTGCTCGGGCAGCTCGGGAATAAACTTGCGTATTGATTTCCATCCAAAATCAGCTCCTAATCCACTCATATTTATTAAATTCCAGGAAGCCCATTATATTTGCTGCGTTTTATATAATGGCATTGCTTTACAAGCATGGCTGTATTTTTTCTTTTTTGTCAAGCCCCTTGACAAACTTGATTGTATTTTTTAGTGTTGTACTTGTAAGGTTTAGGGCGGTTCGATGCCACGTTTGCCCTAACTCGATGTTCAAAAATTGGAATTTATTATTATGGCTCGATTTCAAAAGAAAGGCTCTAGCACTCAAGCTGTTGAAACTACTGCAACTGCGATTGCACCAAACATCAATCTTACTCAAAGGTTAATGGACCTTGAGACAGAGTTATTGAGTGCTGGGATTAGCGAAGATAAAATTGACATTCCAGATCAGAGTTTGCCGGAAGATATTCGTGAGGCGTTTAACCAGCTTTGCAGCAAGCTGGGTTTTACTGAGTACAATCCAGATGGCTGTACTTGCGTTTTTGTAAACAATGATAATGGCGGTTATTTAGCCACACCTGCTGTTTACGCTTATGAAGACGGGATTTGTGTCAGATGGGGACAGCAGCGATTTGTCATCCCTAATGAAACTGTATTTCCTAGCGATTTGTACGCGCTTAATTTAGGCGATGACACGCTGATTTTAGATCCATCTGGATATGCGTTGGTTTGCCCTGTTCGCTTACAGTATGAGCATCGCTCTGAAGATGGGCGAAAACTCGTTAGTGCTCGTTTATCTATGGCAAATACGCCTGAAAAACTTACTGGGTTTTTGTTGCGAGGTGAGGAAAGAATCAAGTGGGGGGATGTAGAAGACGGTTCAGATATTGAGTTTGCCCATATTAAATGGGTTCCCAAGAGAGACAAAGAAGGTGAATTTTACGGATCTATCTTAGGTGCTATCGGTGAAAAACCAGTGCTTTTTTACGCACCAGGCAATAAAGAAGATTGGGCAAAGTTTTCTATTGATGAAAATGGTTGGTTCGCTGAAGAACTAACCGTTTCCAAGGAAGGCAAAAAACTTAGTGTCAATGGGCATGAGTTTGAGCTGACGGGAGGCAATTACATGAAGCTTTCCGAGCTTACCCCTGAGGCTGAATATAAGGTAGTTGGTTACAAAAAGACTCAGGGCAAGTTTGGTGATGGGGTTGAAATTTATGCCATTGTTGATGGCTCTGAGAAGACGATCAATGGCAATACTTATATTAAACGGGTGCTTTTGGGCTCTACTACTCAATTAAGCATTGATGCCCCTGCGATCCTTTCTATTGATAGGATTGAAGAGATGAAGAACAAAAACAAGCGAGTTATTTGTCGTTTACGTTTGCCTGAATCTTCTCAAAGTTCTTTTGTTGCGGGCATCAAGGCTCGTCTTGCTGAGAATTCTAAGGCTCCTCAGCCAGCCGCTATTTAATAGTTAGTTTGATGCAGGGGTCGTCATGGCCTCTGCTGTCTTGTTTTTTTGAAATGGTCATGAAAACAGGTTTATTCCCCACCCCTGGCAGCAAAAAAGATCGCGTTAAGTATCCTATATGGGACAGACGCTATGTTTATGATGCCAGCATTGAACCTTTTGCCTGTGCTGGCCACTTCAGTCATTGGATGCTCGGTAACGGAATTGTTAAGCGGGCTTTCTTGGCTGATATAGATCCTGTTGTCCAGATAGTTTATCGATGCTGGCAAGATGACAGTTTAAGGCAGCAAGTAGAGAAGACTATTAATAATTGGTCTAAAGAAGTGCTCTCGAAGGGGCCAAAGGTTGTTTACGAAAACCTTAAAGCTATTGTTGATACTAAGGATACAAGCGACTGTGTAACACTTGCTGCCGCATCTCTGTTGATTCGCGAGTTCACGTTTATGAGCTGCCTCAGGGCGAATACTAAGGGGCGATTAAACGTAAAAGAGAGTCGAGATAAGGTAGCCAGCCTCAAAAAAAAGTCTGGGTTTGTGAAAAATGAACCTCAATTATCGCCAGAGTTACTTGAGTCCTTGAATGATGGCTGGGGTTATAAGATGCCTTGGTTTGGCCCTGATTGGAGGCTTCACTTTTCTAATGACGCCCATGCTTGTATTGATAGTTTTGAACTTTCTTTTACTGGCAAGGCGATCGCTTTGCATGATGCACCTTATTGGGTGCCGAAAGGGTCTAGACCGGGACGACGGGGGACAGGGGCATTAACACCGTCTTACATTTGCCATGGTGACCCACAGGGAATTGAGTTGTTTGATTTGATTGTTAGCACGCTAGAAAGGCTGTTGGCTAACCCTCGAATTGAACGGGTTGTGATGACTAATTATATTTCAGACCCATTGTGTGACGCGATTGAACGGATAAATAAATTTGGCCGTGATTGGCGGTTAACACCTCTTAGCGTTTTGACTGGGGGCAACAACGGGATTAACGGCAATAGTCGAGACGATCAGTTTGTTGAGGGGTTTTGGGAATTCGGGGGTGATTTTACGTTGGGCAAATATGAGCAAAAAAGTTTATTGGAGCTGGCGGTTTGATGGCTGAATGGACATTAGAACAAATTAAGAACGAAGTTGAAAAATACGAACAGTCCAGAAAGATTAGAACCAAGATCTTAAATATGATTTGCCAGGGTGGGGGCCATGTTCTGCCGCCGTCTCGATCAGGTGCCGTTTTAAGCGCATTTCGTCGGGCTGGATTGCTCATAGAAAACAATGAGCTTGCCCCTGGAGTCCGTGAAATATGGATGCAGCATAAAAAACTTCAACCATTTACTGAGGTTGAATTAATCGAAACAGCGTTTGAGTTACTAACTGATATTCAGGCTAGAGAATTCGAGAGTTTCTTGACTATGCACACTCCTATGAATCAGCGGGTCCGTGATGCACTTATAAGGCTAAAGTTAATAGAGTCTGGCTCAGGCCGTTATGATTTTCATGCGACTGAGCTGGTCAGAAAGCTATGGTTCAAAAGCAATAGGCAACGGACAATTCAAACAGAGATATATTCTAGACCAAGAATTTTTAGACAAGACCCAATTCGCGAAGTTTCCCCGTTTGCTGGCTTGGAATATGCCGACATCTTGGAATATCAAGTGTTAAGGGAAAGTCAGAAAGACTATGTTTTTGCCCTGTTATTTAACGGGGAAATCAATAAAGCTAAACAATACTTGAGAGGAACTAAGCGTGAACTGTCCAGAAGAAATTAAAATAATTGCTCGCCAAAATGAAATCAATAAAAAATGGCGAGCGTATGCAGGCGATAAAGCTTTGTTCCGCCTTGTATGGGCATGGATGTTTGCCGAGGGACAAAGACGATAACAACCGCGAATCTCGCATGTGTCGTATTGTTTGTTTGAATGTTTTGCCGTAGGGGAAATTTGTGGAACCAGTAGTATTAACGCCTAGGCAGTATGAGATCATTATGCTTATTAGTAAAGGCTGGCATAATAAGAAAATAGCCAAAGAGCTTGGTATTGCTGTTCGTGTCGTCCACAATCATCTTAAGTTTGCCCGTGATAAAAATGGAGCTGTGACGACTGGACAACTAATGTACTGGATAGGGCAAAGGGGCGTCGTTTCCAGTGATGACCGTGGAAAACACATGAAGGTAGCATGAATTATTTTATCGACTTGGAATTTATTGAACGTGGTGCTGCTCACCCGATTGACTTGATCAGCATTGGCATTGTTGCTGAAGATGGACGGGAATTTTACGCGCTAAATTTTGATTGCGATTGGGATAAGGCTAGCGATTGGGTCAAAGATAATGTACTGTCATGTCTGCCGCCAAAACCTGAACTAAACACGCCTTCAATCACAAAGCGGATTGATCATAGCTGGTATCGGCATTGCGCAATTGGCGAAGCGATTCTTGATTTTATTGGCGATGATCCTACACCTAAGTTTTGGGGTGAATGGTGCAGTTATGACTGGGTTGTTTTATGCCAGCTATACGGCACTATGATGGAACTACCAAAAGGCTGGCCTATGCGTTGCCGAGATGTAGTGCAATTTCTTGAAGATGACCTAGGCTTATCCCAGGATGATTGGCCCGAATCTTTAGAGACTGACGGCAATCATAATGCATTGCTTGGAGCTAAGACGGTTAAAGCCCGATGGGAATGGTGCATGGAAGAGAAAGAACATTCAAGAAAAATGATTGCTAAGTTCTTAAATTCAGTGTGAACGCCGCTTAACCCAGCTCGGAACATAATCAGTACGATCGCAATTAGCCGCATATTCTCCAATTAATGGCAGTAGAACTTTATCGGCTGCCGCTAATATTTCGTCTCTTAGTAAATCTTGCACTGGGATCCCCAGCTGCCTAGCCTTTTCAAGTACAGCTGAGTCCACTGGAATTGTGATATTCGCCTTCAAAATCAACCTCCAAGTCCTTTGATATAGTTCCAAATCATATGGTCATCAACTATGAAAGCCTCAGCGGTCAGCCCCTTGATCGCTGAGGCAAACTTTTCGATACGAGTTACTGTGTCAGGCTCTTTGGCCCTGACATTTTGCCATTCGTCAGGGCTTTCTATGATTTTTCCCGTCTGATGGTTCGTAATTATTTCGTGGCACCATGGATGTGATGCACCGACTCTGACATCTAAGCCGATTAGGTCTAGTACTTTTTTGGTTGTATCGAAGCTCAGCATAATTCTACACACAGGGTCTGACCCATTGCGGACCTGCCAAGTTTTACTTTCTAGGCCTAATGCCCGGTGTTTATCGGCCCCGGCTTCATCCATGCCCCTGGGTGCTCCAAACGTGCTGATACTTTCAATAGGGCAACCATTGTCAGCTGCAATCATGCCGAACATCAAAGCGATTGCGCCTCCAAGGCTATGGCCAATCAGTTCTAACGGGCTATCTAATAAATGTTCTTTCTGGCAATGCTGCATAAACTTCAAAGCACCATCATAGAACCCAGCATGAGCCTTGAAATCTTTGCATTCTTTATGGGGCCAAAAAATTAGATTAGATTGTTTCCAGTCAGACCATAGGGTATCGGTGCCCCTGAAAATAATGGTTGTTTTTTCTTTGAGGCACCGATACCAAGCAACATTATTTTCTATCGTTATTTTTTTATAGTGCTCAAGAAAGCCAGCTGGGTTTTGCAGATAAGAAGCGTGAGCCAGTCGAGCTTGGTAGATAAGTTTAGCTTGTTTCATTTTCGCGGGAAACAATTAGCAATTTCAATGCTTAATACGCCTGCAAAAAATAGCAGAACGGCTAAGGTGAACGCGAGGGCCGCTAATAGACTAAATGCTTGCAGCAGAAAAGATAATGCTTGCAGCAGAAAAGATAGTGGGACAGCTTTTAGGATATGCATTAGCAAAAAACCTATCAGGATAGGTTGCCAGAGCCTATTAAATATCTTGATCATTTTTTCTTTTTAGCTTTCTTTTTCTTCTTCTTTGAAGTCGCCTTCCCATTTTTTGAATATGCTTTCTTCATGCAAGTCGAACCCCGCGTTGATAATGGCAATTGAGATAGTCGCAAACATCCAGATAGTGGCGATCGCTTGCAGCACTGAGAATTTAACGAACCACAAAGAGATCGCGCCAATCAGAGCCACGCTAGAAGTGAATAGTTCTTTCTGCTTTTGAGACATCAGATTTCCCTATAGTTGCGGTTTTCTTGACGGGGATCAGTTACGGTAGGCTCGTCGTTAATGGCAAACAGAAAATGGATTTTGTATTTTACGTTGCATTGCCACTGGCGTTGTTACTGCTAATGCCAGTGGCAATTTTCACTGAGTATCACTCGAACGATTTATAGACTCCTTCATTAAATAGATGGGCTTCAGACTTGCGACGACGTACTAAGCCTTGCAATACTTTGTTGCCGCCTTTAACCCACATATTGAAGGCATCGGCTACGCCTTCGAATTCTTCGTTGTTAACCCGTTTTAATAGCGTGGAATCCTCCAACGCGCCAAGCCCGCAGTTAAACGCAAAGCTGACTAACGCCGAAAACTGATCATGGGTCAAGGGCACTGTCACCAGTTCTTGGACCCCATGCATAAAGCGTTTCAAATCCTTGTGCAGCAGATCGTCGGCTTCATCTTGGCTAATCGTCATGCCTTCTTGAATATGCTTGCCAGTGCTGCCATAACCGATTGTTAGGACATTTGCAGCACAATAGTAAGCAGTAAGCTTGCAGCCTTCGAAAGCCTTTAGTAACTCTAGACCTTGATCACTAATTCGGTTGTATGTCGCTGCTGCAGCACGCACATTAGGATCTGTAGTATCCGCAACTTCGTAGTCGGTGTGGCTGGGTACGAGATAAACAGAGTTTCGCCCGTCAACAGTCTTAAATTTTTCACCAGGGTCTTGAGATAGCGTGATATATAAATTGTCACGCTCTAATTCGGGTCTTGCTGCAATTATATTAATCCATTCGCCCGCTCTGACGGGTTCTTTCTCGTAGTCCCCCAGCCGATCAGGGGGGACCGGCCTGTGTTTCAGGAATGAATCCTGTAAAAATGTTACTTTTGTTACTCTCATGTTGTTAGAATCCGTAGTTCCATTCTGCAAAATAGCCCCTACTGTCCCCATGCGTAAACACACTGGCAGACGCTAGGGCCACGCCGTTTCTGACGCACCATGGCCGCAAAATAGCATTAACTTTGTGGCATGGAATTTGTTTTTTGTTGATAAAGACAAGAAAGTCTGTCCCGTCACCACGGCAATGACGAGAACGGCTCGCGCCGCCTACATGACGGTTGGTTTCAGGGTCGCGATACCAGCTGTTAAATGAAATACTGACTTTCTCAGGCGTCGTTTGATACGCATCTGCAATAACAGCTCTGAACTTTTCAATAGTTACATCGTGGGCAACAATTCGACTTACAACGCCAGCATCAGCGGGCTTGCGCCATGATTTTGTTTTTGGGTCAAAATGTAGCGCCTCATACCACTTGTTTTTCCCCTTGCCATAGCGGATGGGGGCGCTCATGTTAAAGGTGCCAGAGCTACCAGGCAACGAAAATTTGAAGTCGTAGGCGTTTACAATTGGCTTGGGTTGGCTCTCTATCCCGCCATTAAGTGTTGTGATTGTATTCCCGACCGCCTTTTGCTTCTTCTGCGCATCAGTGCCGCCGATGACGACGTGTTTTAGGAAACAAAACCAGTTATGAAATTTTTGCTTTTTTCTTTTTAGTGAAACTTGAGCATAGTTGCCCTCATCAATCGGTGTGCCTGCATCGTCCTGTTGAGCTTCGGCCCAGTTTAACTCAAGGACATCGCCTTCATGCAGTTTGATCTTTTGGTCTTCAGGTAACTTGCTAGATTGGGTGATTATTCTCAGTAGCCAAGTGTCCTGTTTGGCGGTCAAGGTTTTAACCATGGCCTTCTCCTGTTCTACAATTTCCAAATTTGACCCCTGATGCTACTATTGTATCGAAAGCGGGGTTTTTATCAGCTTGTTTTCTCCTTAATCGGCTACTGCCTCGCAACTCATGGATTGCGGGGTATTTTTTTTCTGGATTTTTAGAATTAAAACTGTAGATATATTTAGATGAAGTCGAATTCAATACGGGAACATTATGGGGCCATGGGAACGGCCCCATTTTTTTTGCCCTATTTATCAAAATTTTGGGTCTAAAACCCCGTCCTTCTAGGACGGCTTTTCTTGCTCCTGGATGTACTTTTTGAGTACATCCAGAGGTGCCCCGCCTACTGAGCTAACAAAATAACTAGGGCTCCACAAAGCTTTTCTACCGTAGGGCTTAAGGTGCCCAGCTTGCCCATACCGCCTACTAGAGACGCCTTTTAACGAGTTGACCAGTTGAGACACCGACAGTTTTGGTGGGTACTCAATCAGGGCGTGTACATGGTCGGATTCACCATTAAACTCTGTCACCTGAAAGTTAAGGCTTTTAGCGACCGAGTTAAACGCGGCTTCTATGGTATCAAGCCCTTCGGGAGTTAGGACTTTTCTACGATATTTAGTGACACAGACCAAATGAATTAACAGGTTAGTGACGCTATGCCTTTCCCGCCTTAAATCTGCACCCATTTTGCTTCAGACCAAGTATACTTAAATAATGAAACTCAGGTACCAGTATAGAATCTATCCAAATAAGGAGCAACAGGCCAACTTAGCAAAGTTGTTCGGTTGCACCCGTGTCGTTTGGAATGATGCACTGGCAACCATCAAGGCCATTCCTAGGGGTGAGAAATGGCCGACGAGTACAGAGCTATCGAAGCAATGTATCACCCAAGCCAAAAAGACTGTTGAGCGTAGCTGGTTGTCTGATGTTTCTGCTGTACCCCTACAGCAATCATTGATTGATCTAGGGACGGCATTTAAGAACTTTTTCGATAGCCGCAAGGGTAAGCGAAAGGGGAAACCCATCCAGTTTCCTAGGTTCAAAAAAAGAGACAACAAGCAAACGGCTAGGTTTGCAAAGACCGCTTTTTCCCTCAAAGGAAATAAGGTTTACCTGGCAAAGATAGGGACTGTGAAAACCAAATGGTCTCGACCTTTACCCAGTGAGCCAAGTTCTGTAACCGTCATCAAAGATAGGCAGAACCATTATTACCTGAGCTTTGTTGTAGAAGCTGAGCCCAGCATGGAATCAGTAACAAATCCTTCTATCGGTATCGATCTAGGTATAAAGGTGTTTGCCTTTCCTAGCTATGGAGAGCCGATAGAAGGGCCAGACTATAGCAAGCTAGACCGCAAGCTTAGGAAAGCGCAACGGGTCTTGTCTCGCAGGCAGAAGGGGTCTAAGCGGAGAGAACGAGCACGGTTACGTGTTGCCAAGCTCAAAGCCAAGGCGCGAAATATCCGTAAAGATTTCCTCCACAAGCTCAGTACGCAGCTGGTGAAAGAAAACCAGGTGATCTGCTTAGAGGACCTGAATGTATCGGGTATGGTGAAAAACCGTAAGTTATCCCGTGCAATATCCCAGCAAGGCTGGAGAGAGTTCAGGACGATGCTGGAAGCGAAAGCAGCCATGTATGGCCGTGAAGTGAGGGTCATTGACCGATGGGAGCCTACCAGTCAGTATTGCTCTGACTGTGGCTCTCATTGGGGGAAGTTAGACCTTTCTGTACGGGAAATACGCTGTCTTAGTTGCGGCGCTCTACACGATAGAGACCGCAATGCAGCCAAGAATATAAACTTTGTCGGGGCTGGAGATAGCCCACGACAGCATAAAAATGGACAGGGGAGCACTTGTAAGACCGGGCTTCCGGCAGGGTGTGTTGAACCGTCTAGCCGTTTAGTAGGGGAGCAGCTTAGGCTGAACCTTTAGCTATAGAATCCCCGCTGCTTCAGCACGGGGAGCATGTCAATGACCAGGCGCGTCAACAGAAACGAACTCAGATGTTTGCACAGGGCCATTCTTGTTCAGTTTATTGAACTCGGTGGCTTTGAATTCTTCATCGATCTCATCTAGAAGAATTTTTAGCTCTCGTGGGTTTTCACCGATTTTTCCGGCGACTTGACGCATCCGGGATGTCATGCCGAGAACAGTGACTTCACCAGCGGCTACTTTGCGCAGCACATCAGCAGTACCATCAACCAGATCAATATGTTGAGCCAGCTTTGCATCAATCATGGGGAGAATCGTTTTAGCGATCTCAGTGTATTTATTAATTCCTGGGATAAATCCTTTTAGTGTCCGTGCTAACCGTGGGTTGATCACTAGTAGTACGGTGGACAATGCAGGTGCCAATGCCCCTGCAAGAATAGGGGTCAATGTGTCAAAATCGATAGTCATTTTTTCTCGCAGTAGCTTCACGCTAATTTTAACAAATAAGCGGAATTCCCTATCCGTCTACACGGTGAGGTAGTTCATCTGTAGCTACCAAAATTGGATACAATATCCAGTAACGAGGTCGGTTCGATAGTTACAAAATAACCCCTGTGTCTGCTTGAGCACGGGGGTTTTATTTTTTGGGATGCCCGCGCAATTTCTCCCACACATAATCAATTCCCATGACATCCTGCAAATAGCGTACGGCTGCTGTTCTGACAAAATCAGCTTTCGTTATCCCTGTTGCATTACAATATTCAGCTATCAACGATTCGATCGCTTGAGTAAAAATCACAGTCGTTTTGGAGTCGCCTTGGTGGTCAGTTGGGGGCATGGTGATATCAATTTGCCGTATCAACACAAATCAAATCGTGTTAACGTAGGCTGTATAACGGTTCATAGCCTATTCTACGGCTACCTAGGGTCATCTACCGACCGGCCCATTATTTTCACCTCCAATGGATACATGGTTAAGCCCACGCGTAATTGAGCGATGCGGAGACAGAGAACTAACGCATGAAATCAACCTGGCTCAGGTGCCGGTTCGCATCGGTCGATCACCTGGGGTATATGAAGCTGATTCGTATATTCGGATTGGTGCTATTGCTCCTGCCTTAATTCAGAAACGCATTAGTCGATGTCAGGCCACTATTACTTACAGTTCAGACGGAGAATACTATATTAAAGATGGCAACGGGACTGAAAGCGGGCTAGGCGTTTATTATGATGGGAAGCGAATTGAAACGCCTCTAAAATTGCATCCTGGCATCCGTGAATTATTGATTGTTCCTCAGCTTCAAGGGGCTAAATATGAATGCCGGTTTCAATGGCTGAAAAGCGAACAGTTAGAGGGGGAAAACGAGGTTGATCCCCTTAAAACGATGGGTGCTCGCAACGTATATTTGGAGTCGCAGTTAGAGTCTAAAAATGCTGAAAACTCTCAGCTAGTGGGCGATGTGATCGCGTTGCAGGAACAAGTAGAATATTTAACTGCTCAGCATCAAAAAGAGAAATTAGCAGAAGTTGAGCAAAATCATAAGATTGCTCAACTTTACACGTCATGGCAGAAATTGAAAAAGCTTTGGACGGTGCTGGGCGTTTTAATCGCGTTGATTGCAGTCGTTCTACTGGGGATTGACCCTGAGTTGATTAATAAATTGATTAGCGGTGTTATTGTGTCGTTGACTGCTTTTGGAGTTATAAAGACGCAATCTGGGGATTGATGATTGAGGCCTAGCTTGCAAGCAAGTCTAATAAGCTTAGCTGTTGCTTTTTGGGTGCTTCCTCAGGCGTTTCGGTCTGTTGTTTTAGCCAGTCTAATCTAGCCTGCTGCGATACAAAGCTTTGTTCTTTGCCGACTTTGCCACGGGCTACATCTGCCCAATGAGGATCAATATCAATCCCGATAAAATGTCGTCCGTGCTTTTTGGCAGCTACTAGAGTATTGCCGGAACCACAAAAGCAATCTAGGACTACTGAATTAGGCTTAGAACTAGCGTTTATTATGTGCGCCATCATGGTCAATGGCTTCTCGCATGGGTGCTTGCCTGGGTAGCTTTGCACTGTGGGAAAGTCCCATATATCGGTGTAGGGTACGTCTGACGATACGATAAACGGTCTACGTAGTTCTTCGTATTGCTGACATAGTTCTTCGTATTGCTGACGTAGTTCTTCGTATGGGCGTTGAAAGTAACCGGGGAATGAGTCTTGGAGGGTTTTGTACTGGTCTTCTAGAGGCAACTTCCATTGAATAGGGCTAAAAAAATGCGAGTCATGCCCCCGCATCCCAAGAATATGTATTATTCGTCTATGTGCAATTTTGGCTTTGGTCCTCTCTCCATCCAAATACGCTCGCAACGGTTCAAAAACAAACCCGCGCAACTCATCACACTTTGCCTGATAACCTGCTGCGCCTTTAGCTGCGTTATCTGCGCCGTAATGTTCACAAAAGATAATTGATTCCGATGCAGGAAAATAGCCTCTAAGAATTTCTTTGCATGATGCTTTATGTCTTCCTTGTTCCTTCCGCCATCGAATATTATTCAGCACATTAAACCGATCGCTCAACAACACCTCAACTCGTGCTGACATTTTTGTGCTCGCGAAACAATACAGGCTGCCATTAGGCTTTAAGATGCGTTGCCATTGTGCGGCTAGCTGGTCAATCCATCTCAAGAATTCTGCTGAATTATCCCAGGCGCGATCCCACCATTCGAATTTACCTTTAGAACCGCCCCCTTTTACCTTAAAAAAAGGCGGGTCAGTTGCTATTAGATCAATGCTGCTATCAGGGATGTCGTTCATCACTTCCAAGCAATCGCCTTGAATGACTTGATTTAATTCCATAGCAAAACTCAACACGATCGCACTAGGACATTATCCCCTGAAAATGCCAGAATAGAGCTAAGCTGTCAACTTTGGATATGTCGCGAGATTTCGTTCAGCTTGCCAATGCATCCCAGATATCTAGCTGATCTTTTTCTGCAATAGGTTTCTTGTCGCTAGGCTCTGTTTGCCCCGGTGCCCATACTTCATTAATACGGTTTTTAGCGATCTCAAAATAATCAGTATCTAGTTCAATCCCAATAAACTTACGACCTAGTTTTTTGGCCGCAACTCCGGTACTGCCACTGCCCATAGTAAAGTCTAGGACGGTTTCCCCTGGTAGCGTGTAGGTTTTGATTAGGTACTCCATGAGAGCAACGGGCTTTTGGGTAGGGTGGAGTCGGTCAATCCTATTCGCATTGCTAACTTGAATAAGATTAGTGGGGTAATACTCATCATTGCGAGTGCCATCATTGCGAGTGCCGTTATTGAACACTCCCACCCACTGATTGCCGCTCCCTTTTGTTTTTAATTTCCCTTTCTTTTTTAGAGGGAAATAACAATGCTTCCCAAACACCAATATATTTTCAGTAACTTTTAGAGGTTGGTATGGGGCATTTGCAAAATTGGCAGCTAGTTTTTTATCCCACACCCAATCATATTTATAGTCTTTAATATTACTCATCCTAAGAGCACTACTAAAAGGCTCACTTCCAAATAAAGCTATTGCCCCATTAGGCTTAACTAGTTTCTTTAATCTCATCCACATTTCATCAAACGGGATTACGCTATCCCATTTGCAAGCGGTCGTGCTCAACCGTAAGGTGGATCTGTAATAATAGCGTCTACAGTTACTTTGTCAGCTATTAGTTGGCCCATTACATCAAGGCATTCGCCTTGAAATAGTTGAACTAGATCTTCCTTCACTAATGATCACCTCCTTATTCCATGATAAAACTCAACACGATCGCACTAGGACATTATCCCCTGAAAATGCCAGAATAGAGCTAAGCTGTCAACTTTGGATATACTGTGAGCGGTGATGAACGTAACTGATAGCGATGATTATGTAGCTTTGATGATTGCTGCGGGCTCTCTAGCCTTAGGCGCGATCACAATTGTTGCATCGGCTGTATCTGACAAAATGGGCGCTGCTGAGACGACTGGGGGCTATGCCGTAGCTACAACCGGGTTAAGTGGCGCTGCGGGTTTAGCGCAAGGTGGAGGGAAAAAGAAAGATGAAAAAGACATCCCTGATCCTGAGCCTACAGTTCCCACGCCTGAACCTACCTCACCGACATTCAGCAGCCCAGTAGAACCCGTGAGTATCGATCCCCCTGGTGGCGACACTGGCTATGCTCATATGGGCTTTCAATTGCCGTCGTCAGCTGGAGATACGGGCTGTCTTAAGGCGACACTTTACGGAATGGAAGTTAACTTTATTCCTTAAACATCAAAAAACGCTCAAGTTTCTCAGACTCAGAGCGTTTTTGACGGTGGTGACCATGCCAGACGGCGAGGGGGTTTAATGTGTTCTAGTCTAGCACATCTAATTTTGTTTGCCATACAAAAGACGGCAGTAGTCCTTGAGCACCGTTTAAGATTTGCATGGATTCAACCAAAGTTTTGAATGTTTTGAGATAAATATCTGGATTCTTTTCCGAAAGCCGATTACCTGCGATGTTCACCCTCTCAGCATCATTACTACAAATATAATCGGCTAATTCTTCGGCGCTAGGATTTATTAGCAATAATTTTTCTAGTTTTTTTGCAGTTCCTATTGTGAGCCTTCCACCTGGGCTATTTTGACGACCGAACCATACAGTTAAGTCTGTGTCAAAAACATTTGCTTTTGTCCTAGGTGGATATCCAGCCTCAGGATATTCTTTGAGGCCGAACATTTTAAGTGAGTAATCCGATATATTTTCTCCTGACCAAGTTTGAATCATGTAACCTTTGGCGGCCCATCCACCAGTTTTGAATCCGCAATACCTAGCAGCATCTAAACCCGCTCTATCTGCTCCGGTCTGGCCACCAGAATGAAACTCTAATTGTTTGAACATTTTTTGTGCTGTGCTAATCCTTTATTTTTTAAGTCTCTAATAAGAAATACGATCAGGTAAATTAGCATTTAATGGCAATGCAGATTGAGCGTATTGAGGCAGTCGTTTAACCACCCTCCATCCTTTTGTTTTCAATGAACCTGCTAAATAATATCCTTTTCCAAAAGCCCAGTCTTCTCTGTACTCAACACCTTCTAATCTTAAAAACTTAGTTCTTTCATCTAGCGATGCAGCTAACCGCATTTCCTTAAACAACCGACGTGAATGATTTGAATACGCAAGCACAAAGCCTTCCTCAACTCGCAAAGAATCAAAATCTTCCATAGGGTGCCTATCATTGATAATTTTCTGAGCAATGATGACACCATGGGCAGCTTTTCTTGTAGTTACAAACGCCATTGCTTTCTAACATCTATTGACATCTCCTAATTTACACGCTACATTTTTGAGTGTCAACACTTTTATTGAGGGCTTGACAAATTATCTTTAGTCGCTTATCTTTTGATAGCAATCAATGATTTTATTGAGGCACATGAGCGAAGAAATTACACCTCAGCAACTGTTAGATGCAGTCGAGAATCCATACAAATTACTAAGCAAATGGGTTTTAATGCGTGGGGGCTGGACTGCTTTGTATAAGGTTTTTGGCTATGTTTCGGCGCAAAGCTTTAATGAGGCTTTTAGTCGTAGGGCCACTAAAAACCGCTGGACCGGCAAGGGGCTGAGAACTCATTTGTCCATACTGGTTCATCTAGACAATAATAGTCCAGAATTAGTCCAAAAAAATAGCACTCTCAATGAAAGCATTGAGGAATAAGGGGTTTATTGGACTGATTAGTTGCGGATGCAGCAGCAAGTCAAAGTAATTTAGTAGGCCGAGTTTTTGATAAAAAATGAAAGAAGAACTATTGACACTATTGACAATCCCTATCTACGGGCACATCAAGGTCTTTGCATCAGTGGCAGATGGTGTTACTGATGACGTTTTGAAGGACGCTATTTTAGATGCGGTGGAGCTCAACATTGATCCACGAATTATCCCAGGCAAAGAGAAAGTAGGAAAAGTGCAAATTTATTATGTGGAATTAGAAGGGATTGATTTTTACTTGAGTTTTATGAACCAACCTTAAATGTTACATTGCTGAGCCGGGAAGTGGCCGCGAGCGACATCGACGAAGCCATTCGTGATTTTGCTTGTAGTCTAGAAAGCGTTTTTGACGCTTAAACCGCTTGCTGTAACGTCGTACTCATCCCAGGTGCAATAAACGGGGTTATTGTATTAGTCTTCATCGTCTCGCCTTGGTCTGTTCCTGGCACTGGTGAAGCTGTCCCCTCGTAAACGATCGCTATCATTCAAGGATTTCAGCTGCGTTCAGTTTTTGGCAAAAGAAATTACTGAAAAAACTTTTCCAGGCAGTCATGCCCAATGTACGGATGAATGACAGGGGGTTGCATCGTGACAAAGGGTGAGGGTATATTAGAAGAGTAGCTGAGAGACAAGGATTATGACTGACCAAGAAATTGCTAGACTTCAGAGATTAAACGAAAAGATAGTTCAAAAGAAGCGAGAAATAAAAGAATTTTTAGAAGCTCCTGTTGTTGAGTCAATTTACTCAGAGGAAGCGGATCAGTATTCGGATGATGAATTCATCTTGCAAAAAAAAGAAATTTGGGAAAACATCCCGACTGAAGTTTCAACGCTAGTTAAGCTTTGCAAGCAGCGTAAATCAATTTTATCTTAGTGATGCCACGGCCCCAGCAATGGGGCTATTTTTTTAGCCATGTCACCAACACCAAAAACGCCTAACCCACAGTGCCCGCACTGTCAAGGAAAGACCCAAAAAAACAAAGTACTGAAGTCAGGCAGACAACAGTATAAATGCACCGTATGCAAGCGCTGCCATACCCCAGGAAAGACCGTAGGCGGTAGGCCCCCAGTCGATGACCCGTCACCGGCAACCCTTAGACAGCGGAAAAGTAGGGCAGCAAAACGTACGGATGAATGACACCCTATAGACATGTGACAAAGGGTGAGGGTATATTAGAAGAGTAGCAAGCGAGAGAGAAAAAGATTATGTTGACTGGCAACTATTGCATTGACAAAGCCGCTAAAAACGTTCTAGAGGAACAAGTAAAAGCAGCTAGCAAAAAACTTAACGAATATCCAAGAGAAGCCAATGGGTTAACACCTGCATCTACAAAGGCCATGGTCGGTTGGCAGGAAGCTAAAATCGCTTATGGCAATGCATTTAACTCTCTTCGTAAGTTTAACGGGGCATTTTGTAAGCGATATAAAAAAGAAATTCGCGCTGAACGTAAAGTTAAGGCAGCATAAAACAAAAAACCTCGCTAATCAAGAAAAGGTTAGCGAGTTTTTTTGTTTTATGTCCGCTAAGCCCTAAAGTTTGTATTGCTCTAACACGCCCGAATCAATTTGTTCTTCTGTTAGGCCCATATCAAGCAAAACTTGCCTTGGAAGATTGCTCAAGTCTTGCGTCCGCTCGATTTTTACCCATGGGTTCTCTTTATCTGGCAATGGGGCATAGCTAAACTTAAACGTATAGACTGCATTGTATGCGTGAGTAGGGATAGCAGGAATATATTCTGCATAGTCATCATTGACCATAGGAATATCAGGAATATATTCTTCATACTCATCATCAATTAGCCATGGCCCCAAACGTTGATGAGTAGGCGCGCCGGGGAACCTAGGATCTGCGCTGTCAGGGTCTATTTTCTTTTCAGTCCCCATGCGTTCTTGATCGTTAATCTTTGCCCTGCCGCTGTAATCGACTAAAACGCAAGTCATGTCTTGAGCTTCATCGTAAAGCTCGTCAGGGATTCGATCCATGTCAGGGATGCAAACAATTAAATCTGGCTTATTCATAATTACTCCTCCTCTTCGCTGTATATGTCGCCTTGGCTTTGGTCCATTGAACTGGCTGGAAACTGGCAATCGCCTATGAAAATACAGTCTATCGGCAAGATAGGATCTCTTGTCTGTTCATAACGATTTTCAGGCTCTTTGTATTGTTTCCAGCCGTATCTTTTTGCCATGTCATCACAATGTTGTTTTGACGCGGCAGAGTATCGAGTCTCTTTTTTGTTGTTGAAAAAATTCATTTTTCCTTATTGTTGGGGGTTTCTTTTAATTAGGCAAACAACCAGGGCTGAATTACTTTTGTATGCCGATTGCGGATAAGTCGAAGAAACTCTGTCTTTTCTCCACATACAATCATTAGTTCGTATGACGTGCGAATATAGTCTTTTAAGACCTGAGTATCAGCGTCATCTGTCAGGTACTGATGTTGCTTTGACTTTCTACGTCCTTTGGTATCTTGCGGGTTTACTTCATTCAGCCTGTCTAGAACAGCTTTAGGCATCCAATCGTAAACAGCTTTATTGATGAAGCCTGACATACAACGGTAGCTCCAGCGCCATCCGGTTAATCGCTCAGCTTCAGCCCTCCATTCTGGGAAAAAGTGCTCTTCCCATTGCTGAGGATGGTCAAGAACCCATGCTTCAATTGCTAAATTTTCAGTAGGCTGAACTAAAGCTTTGAGCGCAGCTTTAGCTTTTGAAAATGCTTGTATTAGTTCGACTTTGCATTTTACGACATCTGGCGTATTGCGACTCAATGTCATAACGAAGGTCGCTTGATCTTCGTTGAGTAGGCAGTATTTGGGGCGTCGTCCCGGCCCATTTAATTTCTCCGTTTCAAACCTGAAAATTCCAAACGCCTGCGTAGCAATAGTTCTGTGCTTTTCGATAGTTTCTAAGAAATTAGAATGATCAATTCCTAGCCGTTCTGCAATCAGCCTAGAATCAACTACTAATTCTCCATCGCAATTGAATGCGGTAATATCTGTATTAGCCATGTACTTACTTCCGTTAAGTTTGTGGTTAAGCAGCTGCCAATAGTTCCAATATTGGGAGCTGCTGCCAATCATAGCATTTTTACTGATGCTCAACTAGTTCAATATGAGCCATATGATCAGGCTGGCTGTCCGCTATCGATTTCGCTTGTTGCTCAATAAATTCAGCATCAACAGATATGGGGCACGGCTCAATTTTGACATCAAAGTTATTTATCAACGCTTCATAAACCATCGGATTTATGCCCGTCTCAACATTGATTAGTTCATCCAGTGAAGCGAAGTTATCGAGACATTGATTGCCTTGATAGTGGCTGCCGCAATCGCCCATAGTCTTTATATGGCGATCCCCAGCCATTACATTGCGGATTACTTGAGCAGTCGTGTCTTTTTCTGTATACTCGCCCGCGTCACAGGTGCGTGCATTGCTAGCAAATGTGTTGTTTTTTACGGTATTAATTCGGCTGTCATTCCCCTTAACAGTATTCAGGCCAACTCCAGATTTGCCATTAAACATACTGAGATTGTCTTTAATCAGTAGATTGCCCCGATAGATGCCCGTATCGTTTTGAAAATGAATGCCGTTCCCTTCATCTAAGGCCATGGTTGCGAAACCCTTAGAAAGTACTCGTGAGATTACATTGCATTGGTTTCCAAAAACCAGATTTTCAGAGATTTCATACAACGTTTCCGTCGGCCCTTTTGGCTGACTGTTGGCAATGCCATGGCTGCCAGAAATTGAATACCAGCAATTATGATAAATGACACTACCTTTAATCAGATGAGAGTGCCCATCCTTGTTAGTAATCCCCCCACCTGGAAAATGATGGATTTTACATCCCTGAATTTTGATGTTTGAGCAATTGTTTAATGCGATGCCCCGTCCTGTTATTTGAAGCGGCGCATTATGCCACCATAAAGACAATGCATAGTCTAGGTCTAAATCCTGGCTGTGGCCTGCAAATTCTATATCACTGATATAAATGTGATTGGAGTTTTTTATCGCTAAGCCATTCACGTCAGAGACTATAGTCACAGGGCCATCACCAAACGGCATTATCCTAATTGGAGCTTCGGCTGTTCCTTTTAGCCCACTAGCAAAAAAAGCATTTCCACGGGTCCGTGTTTCCCATGAAGTGTTGTATTCTTCATGTTGATAAACGCCAGACTTTAGCAGGATACGATCGCTCGCCTCAACAACTTTGAGTGCACTTTGAAATTGATCTGATGTCTCGATGATGTATCTCATTGATTAGCTCCCGAAAAAGCCTGCATTACTTGCATCAAACGCAAAGATAGGACTTGCCCTAATAGACTCCGCAACAGTTTCTTTGTTTGCCATGACTCTATCAAAGCCAAAGGCTACATACCCAAATATATCGCCATTTTGAGCCAGTATGGGGCAAGAAATAGTTAGCTGAATATTATTTGGTTCTAGCTGCTGTCTCAATAGGCCTTCTGGGAGATCCTGAGTAGGCTTAACCCAGCATTGACCTAACTTATGATAATCAAGTTGCTCTAGATATATGTCCTCTTGCTGGATGTCCAGCCATCCATATGTTGCTGATACTGGCACTCCGATTCGTGCGATCGCAAAACTAAAACGTCGACGTTGGTCCTCGTCGTACAAAAATGACCCTACCCATTGAGCGTTCAAACGATCACCCATAGAAGTTATGACATCTTCGATGCTTTGTTGATATATAAGCCCCCTAGCGATGCCCTGTGCTATAGAACCAGGCGTTTTGATTTGCAAGCAAGCCTCGCTAAACTGAGTATGACTCGTCCAGAAAAGAACTAGGCCAAAAAATAACCCAATCGATGCGATTATGAACGCCCGACCCAATTGTGTTCTAAGGAATGGAAACAATGCTCTATCGTTTCGCATTAGGAGTTTTGCTATCTATTGACTTTTCATTAGCCATGTCTTTAGCCTTTGATACGATACCAACAGCTGCACCGGTTGCATTAACGAGCGCCCCGATTACTAGGATCGTAGCGTCTCTGCCAAAAGACATCAGTTCCGTTGGCACTCGCCTAAAAATACTTAATAAAAATGGAGTTAGATAGAAAAAAACACCCGCATAGATCAGCCACTTAACGACGAGTTCTTGTAGCTCAGACTGCCGTAATTGAACTTGCATATCCTTGTTGGACGCTTTCAGTTCTTTATTGGATTTCTCCAATTGCAAGATCAAATCTCGCTCTTGTTGCTCTTGCTCCTTTATTTGTTCTTCTTGGCGTAAATATTCTGTGCGGTCTCGAACGACTTCGCCTACATAGGTTTCTCCTTCGTGATTGACAATAAATAGTCGTAGCCAGATAGGGATCTGTCGTCCCATTCGTGTTTTGCCAAATAGCGGAGCTTCAGAACCCATATCACGGGTTCTCTGCCCACGTAGAAACGCGTCATACATTCTGTCATGAGCGCTTTCTGATACAAGAGATTCAGGAACCAAACTGTAGACTTTCAAGCCAACCATTGCCGTTGGATTTTCGTACTCAAAAAGTCTAGCCGCTGCTGGGTTAGCAAGGACTATTTTGCGTTGTGAATTCCCAAAGATGACGGGATCAGGATTGAATTCAAATCCAGCTCTTGCTAACGCTGCGTCAGGCATCAAATTAAACCATTTTCAATTCAATAATCCATGGTCTCTCTATTTTTACAACACCGTGTTTTACAGAAGATTAAGCAACTAGAACAATCAGGACATAGCCACCGCCGCCGTTACCTCCCGAGGCGTCCACTGTACCGTCACCGCCAGTGCCGCCCCCTCCGCCAGAGCCTGGTCCTGAGCCATCACTAGCCGGATTCTTAGTGCCTCCGAAATTACCCCCCTTACCCCCGGTTCCAAAGGCGTTAGGATTATCTTTATCAGGGATCACGATGCCATTACCTGCGCCGCCGCTGGGGATACCAAACGACGTTGGACCAGTCCCCCCGGATGCTGACCCGCCCCCACTGCCCGATCCATGTGCCCCGTTACTTGTGCCCCCTTGAGCCTGAGTAGCCCCCAGTTGTCCATTAGGTAAAGCGCTTGCACCGTCGCCCCCTCGGGAACCATTACGATAGACGATGCCAGGAATACTAGAGCTGCCGTTCCCCCCTGGTCCACCTACCCCCCCGGCTATGTCTACAGTATCTACGGTGGAGATCTGGCCAGCAGCGCCACCGATGCCGCCCCTGAGTGTTATAGCCTCAAACGGCCCTACAGCGTCTATGGTTACCTGACCTCCCGAGGAACCGTTAGAGTTTGCAGATCCACCAATTCCCGGATTGCCGATAGTCCCAGTTATCGTTTGCCCTTGCAGTGATAGCGGAAATGCCTGCACCAGTTCTATATGATCTCCTGAGCCACCACCGCCGCCGCCCGATTTTCCGTTACTGTAGTCACTTTGAGCGCCGCCACCACCGCCGCCGCCGGGAGCCGAGGCATATAGTCTAAATTCGCTATAAATGTTGACCGGCACTGTGAAGCTGAATGACCCTGGAGTGTTAAATAGTATAACTTCATCAGCTGTAGCTGGAGCACTCAGGCTCAGATCCTCAAAAACAAAAAAGACATATCCTCTAGCCCCCGATCCTCCCCTGGGAGATATGCCCGTATTGCCTGGTGCTCCTGGGCCACCACCTCCCCCGGCTCCTCTTAGTTCTCCTGATTGAGCCCTCAAGAACAACCGAGCATTGCCCCCATCGCCACCATCACCATAGACTCTCGGATTGTCTTGCGTTATCTCCTGAGCACTATTAAAACCGGTTCCCCCGGTTGCAACGTTAGCCGGAAATAAGTTTCCCGATGAGTGCGCGCCGCCACCTCCGCCGCCAGTGCCCCCATAAGACTCCCCATTGCCAGGAGTGTTGTTAGTGTTAGCTACCCCCCTAGCGCCATTGCCGCCCCTACCACCGGGAATAGTGACTAGTGAGGCGAACCCCTCGGTGACCTGGCCACCGGCTCCCCCTTGAGGGTTTGTTAGGCCAGCATGTTGCCCCCCAGAGCCACCGCGAGCAACGATCCTCGGAAAGTTACCCCAGGCATTAATAATAGTGCTTCTCCCGCTGCCCCCTGGAGTAGGACCCCCGTCGCCCCCGGTTCCCGCGCTTCCCCCAGACCCTACAGAGCCGGTAACACTTTGGCCCCTTAAATCAGTCCCGTAGGGCCAACGTACAAGCTCAAAAGCAGCGCCACCCCCGCCACCTCCGCCACCTGAGAGAATAGCAAAAGAGAACGTGTTAAACTGGCCGCCGCCGCCGCCCCCACCTCCGCTTGCCCCGTATATCGACATATGGCTATAAGGATAGGTAGGCGTTGTGAAGGAAAAGCTTCCGGCTGCCTCGAATAAGAAAAGCTCAGTCCGGGCCTCGATCTTCAGCACCGGTAACGGCTGAGTGAAGCTAGATCCATCGGATAACGTAATCACATAAGACGGATAGTACGTGCCCGGAGAATAAATATGCGATATCGCATAGGGAGAAATAATTGGTTTAAGTCCGCTAGAATCTCCTGGATTAAACTGTATAGCAGTTACCGAGACATCAACCCCTATGTTATTTAATTGTAGGTTATACTCTATAGCGGAATCTGCAGACTGATCAAATGCATGATAGACATGGGCTTGAGCAACATCGGATTCACTGAGATTAGGATACTCCGCAAGCCCTTGAAGGTAACGAACGATGCCCATTTATATTGCTTCCTGCTCTAGCCTAATTGTTCTATCTGAGGCAGTGACAACACTAATTATCCCTAGATCATAGTCTCGTATAGTCACTCCTGGAGCCGGGTTAATGTTTGCTAACGCTAATCTGAAGCCAGGATCCAACGTTACCGCTATTTCAGCGAATTTCATATCTAGGAGATTAACAAAGGTCTGACCATTTAGAAACGTTTTAACACTTCCTGCCTGATCTAAAGAGACTATATGGGACGTAGGGGCCGTTAATCCGGTCTCAACCAGTGCGAAAAACTCTGCCTTTACTAAAATTACCCCGTAAGGATCCCCTCGTCTGAAAACAATATTCCCTACCGAGAGATCGGTTTCCGCACGGTCGTACTCTACGTCTATGTGACCGTTGTTATAGATCACCGATAGATACGGAGTACTGGGATCTGCAGTAAGATCCTGAAAGTCACTAAAGAGATAGGGATTGTTAGCCGATAGAAACGCCTTATAGGTAAACAAGACATGGGTAGCTGAGGACAAATCAACCGGGGATCCGTTACCCATGCTAATGGGAGATTCAGTCCCCGATGTGCCCAAAGTCACATTCCCAGTCCACTGGAAAAACGATGTCAGTCCTTGGAAGCTGAGGCTGCTCGATGGGACTTCAGCGCCTGCCGATTCCCTAACCCAGCCTGTCCCATCGTTGTATAACTTCAGCCCTTGAGATTCAGTTAAGCTTGCGTTTGTGTAAAGTGTTCCGTCGACGGTAACAGCGCTGTTTGGAGGGATAATCGCGTCAACTTTTTTAGCTGTATTTATATTTGTCGTCAGTGGGTAAGTCCCCCCGTTCTGCAGATAACCAATGGACGCATAGCCCAGCGTTGCACCGTCCAGCTGTTGAGTGATTTCTTTTCCGTCGTCCTCAGTAACAAACGTGTCCCAATCTGCCGCCGCAAAAGGCCCCGGTGGGTCAAGACTCGCTTTATTTGCCGTGTAAAGCGTACCTCCTTGAAAAACCTGATCTCCCGTGAGATAGCCGCCTGCTAAAGCTGGATCATACCCGCTAGGAATCTCTGGCAAAAGTGCCGCCAGTTTGTCCTCTTGGGAATCAGGAACCTCGTTTGCAGTAAACGCGTCAGAATGCCATCTGTTATCTTCTGCGCTCCAACTTGCAAATGTTCGGGTAGTGACGCTTTCATTATTTACAACATAACGCCTCTGTCCGTCTGTAGTTGGGTCTGCTTCAATTGTCCAGATCGTTCCATTACTGCTGACTACATAATCTCGATCTGTTGCTGCAATTATCAGCGTATTGCCGTTATTGGCTGTCGCTGGATAGGTAGCAGATATCGCAGAGATCGCAGCAGCGCTACCCGTGGCTGTAACCACCGTGCGATCTTGTGCCGTGGCTGCGAGTGTATCCGTGGATGAGGTTGGGGTTTGTCGTCTGATGATAGGCATTGTTTTCCAGATTGATTAAACTACTGGCAATCTGTGCATTCTAAGACGGTCCGCAATCGCCACAGATAGCCAAATCTTCGGTTAGTCATCTTTAATAAGTGAACAAGCAAGCTTTACAAGGTAAAGCTTGCTTGTTCAGTAACGACAAAATTATCTACAAACACATCATTGTTTCTCAGTCTTAATAAAATTCCATCATGGTCAGTAAATGTGCTATTAAGTAAATCCCTCACGGTTCCACTATTAAGCTGATATTTGATGGTGTTTTTCGAAAACTCAACTACTACATTAAAAGCATTAGACAGGTTCAAATTTTGATTTTCTTGCGAAAGAATACTGCCAGTATCGTTGTCAGTTAAAACGATGCTGTTGGTTGTCCTAGGGAATAAAGTTAAAACAAGAGACTGATTCAGATCGGCATTGCCAGCGGTACCTAAAGACTCGTTGTACCTAAGGTATAGCTGCAAAAAGAATGTTGCACTGGGTTTAGACGCTCTAGAATCTTGTAATTCAAAGTCTATTCTTCTCACAATACCGTCATAAATGTTTGCCGGTGAAGGTTTAGGCTGATAGTAACCCGTTATAGTCCCAATATTCTCTGCCCTGTTATCAGATGTAATCTGAAACTCTCCGCCGCTCCTATAATCAAAAATAGTTCCTGTATCTGGGGGAACTGTACTGATATCTGCGCCTAAAGTGCCTGTGAATGAGTGCCTAAACACTTCACCTGCTGGTGTGATGACAGGCAATCCAACATTAACTGCAGAGTGCTCTCTGATTAGTTGGTCTGTATTGATTTGTGCCGTAAGAATATCCTCTATTTGCCCATATTGGGCATCAGAATAATGAATGCCATCTCCACCAGGCGTAGCTTGAAGGTCAATAGAGTCAATGTTTGCAATGTAAATATCAGCGTTATTCGCCGCCAAGTCGGTGAATATTGTTTGAATTCCAGTGTTAAAGTTATTTGAAGTTGCATTGGGCTTAATGATTAGCCAAGGCAAATTTAGACCTGTTTTTTCCTCGATATACGTCTTTAGATTCAAAAGCTGCTCTGGATAAAGTGCTTGATTAGTTGCTCCAGCATCACTATTCCACTGGAACCATATAATAGGACCCCACTTAAGAGTAGCCTTATCTGTTACAGCGGCATTAGCGGCATTTATGTCTGACACTAACTGATTTGCAAGCGTATCTGAAGGCACCCAAGCTCCAGTCCCTCTAAGAAAACCTGTAGACCCTTGACCAACATTAACGACGTTGTAAGACCAAGGTTGACTGTCTCCAAATGCACCAAAATCTTGGGCAATAGATCCCCCATCAATAGGGCCAATTATTGCGTTGGATTGCCCTGCAAGTGTCCATACAATAGTATCTGCAGCCGTTAGACTTGCAAATGTGCCATTAAATCCAGCAGATGTCATTGTTCCTAGACTGACCAGCGCTCCTTGATTCCCCGCTGCGTCAGTATAGCTATTAGCCGGGACTGTGACTGTGTAATCGCCGTCTACAGGTGCTGTCACGTCAAAATCAACACGCACACCGTTGTTGCCAATGGTTGTAGTGTTCGCTATTGCAATAGTTGCTGTATTGCCACCGTCAACAGCGCTAAGCGATGCGATACCAACAGATGCTGGGTTAAATGCCGTTTCATCATCAAAGTCAACCGTGATAGTTGCAGGAGATCCGGTTGTTGCCGTGGGAAGGACCCCAACTAACACAGCTGTTGGTGCTGTAGTGTCTGCGGCTCCACTGGCTGTCATTGTCCCCAAGTTGACCAATGCCCCCTGATTACCTGCCACGTCAGAATAACTATTAACTGGAACTGTGACTGTGTAACTGCCATCCACAGGGGCTGTCACGTCAAAATCAACCCTTACACCGTTGTTGCCAATAGCTGTAGTGCTTGCAATTGCAATTGTCGCCACATTAGCGCCATCAACAGCCGACAATGAGCCAATAGTCACAGACGCTGGGTTAAAGTCCGTTTCGTCAGTAAAGTCAACTACTACCGTCGCTGCAACTCCCGTTGTTGCAGTGGGAAGGACTCCAACTAACACAGCTGTGGGTGCTGTAGTGTCTGTGACTCCAGCGATATTGTTAGTTACTGCAAAATTACTAAATGCCCCAACCGTTGCCGTATTAGTGCCTGTAATCGGGTTACCCCCCGGCGTGTGAGAAATTGTGATCGTATCAGAGTTTATATAAGCAGAATCTACGGTTAGGGTGATTGCTGAGCCTGCAATGGCAACATTATTTACAGTCTTTCCGCCTGATGCTGTAAAGTCAGTTGTTGCGGGGACACTAGCGCCATCTAATGCGCTGCTAAACGTAAGCAGAATCTGGTCGGGATTAGCATCTTCCACACTGGCTGATGCTAACGATAAAGTTGGACCGCCCGTTACAGGTGACATATCTCTAGCGTAATATGTCACATCTACTGTAATGATTGATCCTGTCGAAGCAACTAACGATGGATTCGTTACTAACCCTGATATCAAATCCTCTAGCGCTGTCGCATTGCCAGGGGCATACCCAAATCCGATAGAGCTACCAAGTGGTAATGGAGTAGAATCATTAATTGATATCGTCGCATTGCTAGGGACAGCAGACGACACATAAAAAGTGACCCCAGTTATATCATTTGGGACATTGCCAACCGTTCTAAGAAAAACTTGCGTATCCGTAATGTTTGGGATTTGTTCAGTCGCACCTACTTCAGGTTGAGCAGATAGTTTAAGTTGTGCAATAAAACTGTTAATTACGCTCATGACTATCTCAGAGTAAGGATCAATCTACAATCAACTGTCGCTGTTATATCTGCTGTGCTATCTTCTCGACGCAACCTGACGGCATATGCGCCCTCCAATGCTCCTGAATCTGAACCCGTATGCCCGACCGTATCCCCCTGGGCTGGTGCCGCTGAATCTGCCTCAATCAAATCAAATTCATCAGCTGCTGCTGTCTCAAAAAAAGAAATTTCTGGATAGAAAACAAGTGGCCCATTAAGAGCAGAACTATAATTAGTAACTTTGATCGCTGCTAGGACAGAAACAAGCTTTCTGCCCGTTGGAACGGTTACCGGTGTTGATATTTCGTCTTGAGTGCTCAGATTAAAGGTTGTTCGGTTAAATTCTGTTGCCCTTTCTCCTGATATTCCCTCGATACTATTTAGTATGGCTTCGGTTGGCCCTGCCCCAATCGTAACTGAGTTAGTGCCATTAACATCTAAAAATAAAGCTTGAGTGCCTTGGTTAAACCAGCCACGGTCAAGCGTCCCATCATTCAGTTGATACTGGACAGGAGTTAACTGATTCGTTGCATTGGCAGAGCTAGCCGTCAAAGTACTAGCTGGTTTTGATATTTGTCCACTAGTCAGTAAGGTCATGCGACAACCTCCTTAAGAGCTTCTTTGAACAACAAAAACTAAAGTCCGTCCCTGCTCCATGGGATCTAAGAATGGAAGGAGCCCCTACCCTTTCCTGTGTACGGCACTAAAAGGACCTCCGAATATTAATTTCAAACGCACAATGTTGAACGGTGAACGTTGTGATCACGACTCCGTTTGAACGAACCTCTATCAGTGATGCTGTTGGGTCATCGACTTGTGGCGCATTGGGATAGAAAAACCAATTGCCGTCAGTATCAACGGTCACGCTGTTGTTTCCGTCTATATGGGTCAAGGCAGCCGCGTTCAGAGTAACTGTGATCGCTTCACCTGGTGTCCCTGTACCGGTTAGTCCAAATCCAGCTTGCCAGGTTATATCTTGGGTGAACGTGTCCCCATCGAACGTTCCCGGTTGCGGAGTTGGCCCTTCAACGCCAAATTCATTAACCCCAGTTGTGTAATTTATTCCCTGATACCAAAGCTGTGAACCGTTGCTGTTGCCAATTGACGGAACAACATATATCGCTTGAATGCTTGCAAAGTCAGCAGAGGATATTGTGAATTGACTACCGTCTGTTCCCGTCGCAGCTCCAGGGCCACCATTGGTAGCGATACGATTCACTGCTGCAGTGGTCGCAGCAGCAAATTGAGAATTCAATCGTATTGTTTCTTCATAGATATTCTTAGGCGTTGTTGTAGAGCTAGATGATTGAACCGCTGGGAGAAAAGCACCGATAGCTGGCATTATTCTTCTTCCTCCTCTACTGATTCAAGATAAGCCCCGGCATAGTACAAATCGTCATCGCCTTTATTGAAAACAACAAGCTGATTAGTTGCACCAAAAAATAGTTCAACCATGCTTTTATCAGCTAGTTCAATAGTCACTGATTGACCAGCAGCTAACTTTCCAATAGGGATAGCCTTCAATACTTCAGTACTCATACCATCACCTCATAAATGAATAAAGACATGTGCCACCAAGCTATACCTTTGGTGGTGTTCGACCCTCCGTCAGCGTTGTAAGCCCCCAGGCACAACTTTTTAGGGCTTGTTTCTCCTGATAAGTCCAAATAAAACTCACCAGCCAATAGCCGCAACGTACCCAAATTGTCGTTCTCCCCAGTGCCGTCCGCTTGATAATTCAATAGGCCCGCTGCGTGCGGACCCGGATCTGAGGCGATTACTTGAGCCTCAAATAGATCAGCGTCCATTAGCCCGATATCGATATACTCGCCATTGCTCCAATTTTGGAAGCCAAAATTGTAGTGGCCCCTATAGAAAAAGCCGTTTTGAAATTCGAAGTCCTTGCCAACGGTACTAGAACCTTCAGGAATTTCAGCCCCGCTAGAGTCCAGTAGCTTAATTTTTGCTCCTTTAATCCTGGCCTGTGAAACTCTCGCGGCTCCGCCCGTACCAAATGTAAACGTTGTTCGGACTAATGGGACTTTTGCATCCTCAGGATCGTTACTGTTTGGCCTAAACGTGATATTCGTTGGCTGAGCTGAACCTGGCGCGCCATTAGCAGGCATCGCAAGCCAAGCCATGCTATCAGGGAACCTGGACGAAATGAATTTCCCACCAATAGGAGCCATTACTGTGTAACCTCCCTCGCGACAATCTCACCAGTTGCCGCCGCTTCTGCGATTACTCGAATCTCGCCATTAAAATCATCCGGTTCAAATCGGCCAGCTGGAATCGTGTAGACATAATTCCCGCCGGTCGTTTGGGCAGCAGTAGAGCCGTATTGGACATAAACGGTTTGATTCGTGCTATTTCGAATGACTACGTTTACTCTACTTGGATTCGCAGGCACTAACTGTTGATCAGTGTTGAGATTGGCACTAAGTACGACCGGAGCCGATGCGCTCTGTTGGACTGCCGTATTGGCCCCCGTAACCCCACCCGTCAAGAACCAAGATAAATCAGGTTTATTCCTAGAAACCCTAGGCCCAGGGAACGCCCCTTGATATTGACGGATCGTCATTCGAGATCGGCTAAATGCTGTAGCTGCACCCGCAATATCTTGGTTGCCGAATACTCGCAATGCCTCCAATGCACTACGGCTAATCGTTATCGTGGTTCCATTGCTTGCCCATTGCCCTAACTCTGCTGCGATCGTGGGGTTCGGGATGGTGCCGTCGGTCGTGAAAATCACTAGCCACTCATTCTCTGTCGCGACTGCCGTCGTCTCACTCTCAGTGTTGATTTGAGCAAGCCTATCTTGAGCGATTTCAAATGTGATAGTTGCGAACGTCGTTACAGGGGCCACAGTGAACCCAGTTGCGTCTGTGATTAGCCCGCCTGCAATTGGCCTGTTTGCTGTGGCTGCTGTATCGCCCGTGACCGGGATTTCGAGAACAGATTCAGAAACTAACAGTATCGGGTCGTTAGTGCTCGAAGCTCCAACTACTGCCGTAACGATCGCGTTCCCATTAGCGGTTCCAATCGTAATTCCGTTCTCATCGGCAAACGCGTCATTGGCCGTTGGATAAACAAGATCGTCGCGACCAATGACCGCAAAGCCACTGTTCCCCGTGCTAGTAGTGCCACCGGCCCCATCACTAATATCGTAAGTGACAGATTCAAGCGAGCCTAAACCGCCAGTGGAAGAACTTGCTGTCAGCTGGGCTTCTGTTGGTCCAGTGCCAATTGTTACGGTTGCCCCTGATGGGATATTGGCCAGGGTCGTTCCATCGGCTGATAGGATGCCAAACAGAATAGGCCCAGTGCCATTAATTTGGTAGGGCGTTGCGGTTGGCGAGCCAGACGACGAACTGGCAAATTGTTGTACAAACGGATCGGGGTCTGTCCCGGCACCGGTCGCACTCAGAAAGACAATACTATTGTTAGCGTCTCTAGCCTGAATATTTGCCATCTATTATGCTGCCACTGTATGGAATGATGGTTGGCCGTTCCAATTAAACGAAATATTTATAAATGCATTAATAGTAGAACTTTCTACCCACTCACTAGGCCCAGACCCGTGTAAAGTCCTAACCCTAACCCTATAGACTCCCTCAGGCAAATTAATAAATGTATTTGTCAGGCCGGTCACAACTTGAGTGCCTGTCCATGCAACTGTAGGAGCCTCAACCTGTTCATGCTCGATCTCGTAACCAGTAATTATGATGTCAGGATCACTAGGGACTAGCCATGTTGCCCTGACGTTGAACGTTCCATTGGCTTGGATTTCTCCTATGCCATTAACTACCCTAGGTTCGTCACTAACAGATTTGCCACGGGTTACTAAAAGGTTATGGTTCCCCAGGTTGCGAGAACTGCCACCGATTAGTACCCGATTATGTCTCCTGTAGCCACGACGAACCATTGATTACATACCGCCGTTATAACGTCGAGAGTAATCAACTGTACGGCGGTTGCCGCCAGTCTTTTTAATTCGGTTATAAGGTGTTGCGGTGGTGGTCGCTTGCCTTTCAGTCATTGGATTGCGCATTGCCATCCGTGCTATTTTGGCCATCCGTTGCATTTGTGCTGGGCTCATGATCCTTTACCTCGTGTTGATAGATTTGAGTCGCGATCGTCTCTTCTTTAGCCCTACCCCCTACTGTCAAGCCAAGCCCTTTGGCGATCTCACGCAGTTCTGCAACTGTATGAGACTCCATTAACTCCTTAACGCGATCCGCTGGTTCATTAACCTTTTTACGGGCTGCTGTTTGATCAGCTTGCGTTGTTGGCCTCGCGCCATTCTTGCCAATTTTCTGGGGATAGTGCAAAGAATAAATCATGGTTACTGACTAGTAATAGCAGCCGCTAGACGTACATTTTTGCGTTCATAAACACGGGTCCAACTAGCGCCTACCGCTAGTTCAGCATTGGTTGCGGCAGAACCCGCAGGAGTACCACCCCAACGAACACCAAACGGATGAAGGATGAAGATTCGACGGTTCACTAAAAATTCAGTGCCCGCCAAAATGTCTTCATCTGTTTTAACTGCGTCCCCTGGGTCCATCCGAGCTTCACCATAGCCAATCGCACCAGCACCGGCAAAATACGTTGTATATGGCCCAGCTCCGCCATTGGATGGTACCGAGTCATCGACAATGACAATCTTGCCCATGTAAGTTGGGATTTGACCGTCAGGCCCGCCTAGTGTGGTATCGATTTCTGATGGGACGATGAAGTTGATTTGTTCTTGTGCGACCAGGTTCCAATAAACCGTGGAGTGACAGAACATGAAACCAAGTGCGTTGATTTCATCCCCTAGCAATGCCAGTGTATTCACTGCAATTGTTCGGCTCATTGGCGTAGCATTTTGATCATTAACATGCTGAGCCAGCATTGTTGCACTAGCAAAAACACCTGTTAATGTGCTAATTAATGCCGTTTGCATCCGTCTAGCCCAATAATCAGCCACTAAGTCAGCAATCTCACCCATGGGGTCATCACCAGACTTATATTTAGCCAATTGACTAGAAGTCCATGCTTTTTTCCGATACAGGATGGTTGCTACGTCTTGAGCCGTTTGGATACGACCAGGAACCTCAGCAGTTTCATCCCATACAAGATCATCACCAGTTAGATCGGTGAAGAACGGCATGTTTATATTATTGCCGCCTCCACTAGCCAATCGGTCTAGTTCGTTGTTGCGTTCAACCATGGCAGAGGAAAGTAACAACGATTTTTGCGCTGTTCTTTCAACTGCATATGGAACAAAGATTTCAGGTACTATTATGTCCGCTAGGAATGCCATTATTCAAAAGGATGGGTTAACCGATCTTTTTTCCCGCTTGTGCTGCCATTTGTTGAGCTAATGCCCGATTCTGCCTTAGCAAATTTCCTTGAGCCGTTACATTCCAATGCTGTTCAGTGAATGGGTTTTTAATGCCAGATTCGCCAGTCGCACCCTGGTAAAAACCATCACCACTAGCTGCATTAAATTCATTGAAAGATGCTTTCAATGGGTTCCCGTAAACACCTTTATTGGCCTGTTGGAATAATTGGTTGATTGATAGCTCAACGCCTGACTCATCAGTGACCGGAGTGCCATCAACTTTTACAAATCGTTTGACTTGCTTACGTATTCCACCAGGGGCAAAACGGTCTTCAATGTCAACAAACTCAGCTTTCCAATATTGGGGGAATAAAGATTTGAAAGCGTAAAAATCAGATCCATTATTTGTAGAGAAAACTTGGCTTAATGCCTGGTCTTCTAAAAATGATTGGATCGTTTGCGCCTGAGCTAAATTTGATTGCTCTAATTGCATAATCTGAGGTTTAAAAATTTCCTCTTGTTTCGCAATTGTCGATGTAATCAAACGTTGCTCAGTCTGTTCTTTCTCAGACTTCAAGCGTTCCGCCTCTGCAATCTGCTGTTTAATTTGCTCAGCTTGATTCGCGTCAAGCTGACCAAAGACACTTTCAATTACGCCTACTTTCTTCTGCAAAGCTTCGAGCGTGGCTTTTAGCTCTACATTTTCTGCCTTGACGCGTTCGTGAGCGTTGACCAAGGCATTAGGGTTCTTGATTTCTACAGTTGGCTGATTGTCAGCCGTTGCGTTTGGAGGAGTTGCTTTTTCCTGAGATTCCAGGTTAGTCTCCATCCCTTGGGGATTGCCGGACATAGAATGCTATTCCTAAAAGACTTATATCCTCAAATATAAGCTGCCAAAAATGGCCGTAATTGCTAAAATTGGGAAAATGAGAACAATTAACCCATTGCGGGTAAAATATGGACGACTATAAACGCTTTGGCAATATCTTATGGGAGACACGACGGAAAGACTCTAGACGGGTGTCTCTCCAAGCTGTCTCTGAAATTGCCAAATGCAGTCGTAAAACATGGCGCAGGTATGAACGTGGTGAGGGTGCGCCGGACGCAATAATGCTGTTTAGAGTTGAGAATTATTTCGGCTGGAAATTAAGGCTAAAAAATGATTAGTATAAAATTATTATTATGTGTGATTATTTGCTTGCAGTGTTTGGCGCTTTTGCCGGAAGCTTCAAATATTTTGCGGAGTAGTATTCTCATCAATGCTTTAGTTGCTGGTTTTTTGGCCGTGTTTTATCATTTCAGGGGGAAATGACGGCATCAACTAATGAGGCTTCCCCGATTATTCCAATCGCTCTAGCTGGATTAAATCGAGTAATTACGGTACATCTGCAGTTAGGGCCGCAAGTACAGGCCACCGTAGCAGGCACTACATCATCTATTGCTAACCATTGCCCTCCTGTGTCGTAGGCTGGGCATTCTGGACAATGAATCACAAACGGGTCTAGCATTCTTAATGCCTCATTGTGGCTAAGGATGCTTTTTTGTGTTAGCCGTTCAGTTCTATGAAACGTCCTGAATACTTTTTTGGATTGCAGCTTAAGCCAGCCTCTTATTTGCCCTGGTGTTTTCTGCCCTGCCAGCATTGCTAAAGTGAATGCGGCTAAGGCTGCTGCAATGCCGGTCAGATCATCTCGAAGCTGTTCAAAATATTGCCGGTTTTGCCGGTTTGCATTTAGCGCGATATGCCCGCCCGCTGCCAATATAAGAATTATGATATTAGATTCTTTTATTTCAGCCATTATCAAGCGTTGCCACTCTTCTGTCGTTAGCTCGCCTGATAAATATCGTTCAGTAATAGTTAATAGTCTGCCTTCGAGCTTTAATCTTTCCCCATTAACAACTAACCTGAGTTCAGCCGTTGATATTCGTCGACCGTCACTAAAGCGATAACGGCCAATAGTTGAGTCAAAATAAACGCCTTCAAGTTCAATCAATTAGGCTTAGTGCTAGTCTTTACTGCTCCAGTAAACCCTCTAAGATCCCAATAGACTACCTTTTTGTCTGGGATGACTAGCGGGTTTAACCTCCATCGCTGTCCTTTACGGGTAATGCCGTCTCTATCCAATGGGTTGCGTTGAATCGTCATGAGTCGGTGCCTCTATTAATTGTTTGCGTTCTTTTTTTGCCCGCCGTCGAGACTTCTTATAGTCAATTAATCGTAGCTCAGTTAATAAATTCAATTGGCTAATACTTAGCCCTTCCCCCTGGCTTTCAGCTGGAATAAACCTATCCATCAATGGCACGGCCCACACCTCTATAACGATTCAAGTAACCATATGGGTCTAATAACCGTCTTATTCGTTGGCGCATATTATTTAATCGCTCAATCTTCATCCCCTCAGTTGTTTGGCCTCCACCGCTGCCGCTGCCATATTGCCGGGTATAGTGATCAACAACAGTTTCTTCCGTGATTGGCCCTTTCTGAGTCTCAGTCAAAACAGCATCGTCAATCGAATCAAGGCTATCTTGAGCTGATTCAATCTTATCTACGAGCAATCTTATTTGACCCGCTCTGTCAGTCGAATTCGTTGTATCTCTTAGCTCAACATCAATCATTAGTGTAGCTAACAGGCTAATAGGGTCATCCTGCGTTACTACTAACTGCAGTGCATCAACCAATCGTGAGCGGTCACCAGGTAAAAATGGCATAGCATTAACCTAAAACTAATTGGTCACCCCGGTCCATCAGCATTGGAGGGGTTGCATCGTCATTTGAATTTTCTCGCTTAAGTTCGGCTTTCATTTCCATTTCTTTAGTCCAGAAATTAATCGCTTCTAAATATGCTCTAACCTCGAATGTATCCTTGAAGCCACCCGTTTCAAGCAATAAGGGGATTAACTGCAATTCTTGAGGGGATGCCGACGGTTTTAAGAATTTAAGGCTAATCCTTATTCCACCCGCTGATTCCTCAGGGTTATAACTGCGATCGCTTAGCAGCGCCCATAACTTAAACAACTCCTCAAATCCAGATTCAATCGCATTTGCAAACCACTGCATCGTCATTTGAGTTTGACCAGCCTCTAATAATGCCGCCGTTGCTGTCTGGCTAATATTTATATACTTTTCTTTCTCTTCTCTGATCTCGTTTTTCAATGTTTGAATCCGCTGGTCGCTAATCATCATGCCAGTCCCTGCGGGTTCTACAAATTTAACGTCACCACCTTGCACATAATGCCAAACAAAATCACGACTCATTGGAATTTCAGGAGGTTCATTTGGAATCTTGTTAGGCCATCCTTGAGCAGGAATAGGAATATTAACAGCCCGCTGAATTGCGTCTAACTCAGATTCCATATTAAATAACCGAATCAGCTTATCGGTTAAGCTCATGAATGGAGGAATAACCGGCTGGCCTACCTTAGCCGCTGGATCTAATGAAAACCATATAAACGGTAACCGTCCTAACGGCTCGCCTGCTGCATTAGTGATCACCTCAGGTGGCCCCATGATGGCTAATTTGCCCTGGCTTTGCGTCGTTTCAGCTTTTCTGCGTTCCCAGCGTTCTTTTGTAACAACATCATCTTCCCCGTGCCGATATACCCAATAGGTTTCAACCTTTTGCACAGAGAATCCGTTATCGCTAGGTCTGTCCTCATACGACCGGATCGCAATTCGAGTTAATACATTCCTGTATTGTCCTGATTGCCTATCATAACGACGCTGAACTAATGGAGATGACAAATCGTCTGGAGAAACCACACTAAAATATGGCACCCTTCCGTCTGGGTCTTCAGACTGTGGCGCAATATGGCAACCGCATAACACGACTCCATACTTGAATGCACCATGTAAAACCTTGCCTTGATACGTTTTTAGGTTGTCATTCTCAATTGTGACACTGGTTGCTTCGCCTTGTAACTCGTCTGGCGAATTTTCGCTTACCTCGAATTCATTTAACAATCCAGCATTCGCAGCAATCGCTTTTTTTAGCGACTCATCCATAGTCGCCAGTTCAACTCGAGATTGATAACTAATGTCAGTCTCTGCCTTGGCTTGCTCTAAGTAAGCCCTTCTTAAATCGGAAGTACATAAAGCCTGATACACATCATTAATGCGCTGCCATAAGATCGTATACTTTCCTATCCAGGATGCTGGCTTCCAATCTGGCCCGACTGCATCGCTTACCATTTAGCCCTGCCTACAACAAAAACACTTGTATTCTTCTCATCCAACCATAACCTAAAGGCTAATTTCAAAAACATGGCCGCGAAAAACTGATCGTCAACATGATCATCCGGTCTGACCCATTTACCCAGCTCCCCATCTTTTTGCATTGCGCATAGGTGCCTAACAGGTGAGCGCTCATCATTCCTTAGCTGCAACCATTTATGGAAACTCTCTGGTAGCCTCCATAACGGATACCCATCTAAGGCAATCAAATCAAACGACGCGGCTACCTGGTCTTGGAAGTCTTCTTGTCTAAAACTATACAAACAATAATTTTCACCATCGTGAATTTTATTCTCTGACCTAATATCATACTCTGGCAAACTCATTTGCTTTCCTAAGAACACGCCATGGTTGCGGGCTAGCGCGATGCCGTCAGCAACCTCAGGCTTAGAGTCATAGGCAATAGCATCAATATTATATTTTTGGATAATCGCCCCTACCTCTGAACGCTGGATTGGTCCGTAAAAAACAACCTCCATCACCGTCTTATCCGCAATCTCAGACGACAACATCTGACCATATCCACTAGGTAACCAGCATCTAGCTACCCATAGCCAGTCTTGATTAACCCCCTGGTCTCCCCCTGCAACTACACAATCAGGCTCACGCTCAGGGATAGGTAGTTCGATGCACCGTTGGATCATCTCTTCTGTAATGACCCCGCTGCCTGCCTCTGACGGAATACCTAGCACCTGTTGATGTGCATCAGCAATATCTTTAGACCCAAGTAATTGGCGTATCATTGTCGCTGCTGTATCTGAATCCCTGAGCAATGGCGAAATAATCAACGCACTACTAATCTGCTCTTTTGGCTCGCCATCAGGTAACCCTTGGAGAAACTGAGACAACGTAATATCTTTTACTGACTCAATATCAAATTTAATATTAAACCTTACTCCCTGGAACCAAGCCCCGATCCTCACTTCATCAGGCAACTTAGCCCCACATTCAGAACATCCAATATAGGCAGACGATTCTATTTTGTCTGGGTCTGAATGCCACCATTCTAACGGCTTGCCCGATGGTGAAAACCACCGTTGTATTTCTTCCCCACGCTCAAACAACGTCACCGGTTTTAATAAGCATCCTTTTGGATGAAGGGGTTTAACAGCGCCACATTCAGGACATTTATAAAACGGATAAAAATGATGATCGTATTGCTGAAAATCTAACTCAATCCCTAACCCACCCCCCGGTGTTCCTAGATTGATATGCGGTGGATATGGCTTAAGTTTAGACTCAGCTAATCGTCTATAAAAAGCATCTCTTGCACCCGGCGGCGACTGAGAACGTTCTTCGTCAATCAACCCATCGGCCTGGAAGCCCACGTTAACACCGCCAGCAGCCGCTAAGCCCTTTCTCTGCCCTACATTGCGATTAACACTCGAATAAACATATTTAGCAAAACCGCCTGATAATGATTTCCATATCTCGGTGTTGCGGTCTAAATTATTTCCATTCAATTCTTTGGCCTCCTCCCAAGCATTCAGAATCGGCCTAAGGTTCAAAGTCACCTGAGAGTTACGAGCCGCCTGAGAATCATAAGAATAAATCATTTTTAAGCCTAGTTCCTGTACCGCATAGGCTAAAAACAACGTGCATCCTAACGACTTGCCAGACTGCTGAGCGCCACTGATAGCTTTCTTAGGAATTCGTAATTCTCCCAACCATTTTAGATATTCAATAAACCATGGCCTTAAACGAATCGGATCTCCGTTCTCATTGCAGCCAAATGATTTAACGGCTTCTATAAACTGCTCGCCAGTCGTATAGTAGCTTTGAGCCTCCGTTACTTGTCCCTCACGCTCACGCTCTCTTCGTCGCCTACGCCTCTCCCTTTCAGCTAATGCACGTTGCTTAAGCGTCACCATTAATAAATGCGTCCAAATCCGTATCAGACATATTTACAAAATCAATCTCTGTCTTACTGGTAGCTAACCCTTCGGTCGTCCGCTGAACATCGATCCCTTTCAAAATAAAATTGATCGCCTCATTCGGCTTCATCTTTTTAGCTTTTTCATAATTATTCTTCTGTAATTCCGCTATGCTCGCAGCGCCAACAGCAATCAACGCCTTAGCTAACTTATTATGCTGAGTTAGCATTTCAGCCGCATCGATAATCTTATTCGTTTGATCGATGACATGCGCTACCTCTGGCTTTATCTCTTGCTTGCCAAAGTCATAAGCACCTAAATTCCCTAATTCCCGCCTATATCGCTTCCGCTGGTCGTCCCAATCCTCCTCTGCCGATCTATTCTTAAGTGTCTGCAACGCTGGCGAATTTGAACGTTCAGATAAACTCCTCAGGGTAACGTCAAACCCCCCCTGAACATACTCTTTACGCCAATAATCCCAGTCTACAGCCCGTCCGCCCACAGCAAAGTACCTGAAAGTACAACAAAAGTACCAAGGTACTTTCCTACTATATTAGTAGCAATAAAACAACCTGCCTACTAATGGAAATTCAAGATATTGATATTGATCTGCTCATCCCCTACGAAAATAACGCCAAGCTTCACCCAGATTGGCAGGTCAAATCAATTGCTCGTTCTATTGAACAAACGGGCTTCGATGTGCCGCTGGTCGTTGTCCCTGATGGCGATAAGTTTCTAATCGTTAAAGGCCATGGCAGGCGGTTAGCTGGCCTTATGCTTGGAATGCCCAAACTACCTTGCTATGTGTCGTCACTGTCAGGCGATGTCGCTATAAAAGCCGCTAGATTGCTTGATAACAAAACCCAAGACTCAGGCTATGAACTAGAAGCGTTAATCAGTGAGCTAGAGGCAATCTCAGCTATTGATGAAGACATATACACTGGTTACGATGAGCAAGAAATTAGTGATTTAATTTCACGGTTCAATGATGAAGATTTAGACGAATTAATAGAAGAACCCACCGACAGCAATCGCGCCGAACCTCAACAAAACCCTGAACCTGAGCAAATGCCCCCATTAGGCGATAGCGATAAAGTGCCGTTAGCGATCGTATTGACTCAGGATGAAGCGTTTGAATGGAATTTGGATAAAGAAAGATTGGGATATGCTACGGATGGCAAAGCATTTAAGGAAATGTGGCGGCGATGGAAAAGCAATCACTAACCACATACTATGGAGGTTTTTTACTAAACGCCCCATGCCCGCTAGAGCTAAGTCTGAATGTGTGCAGTCACCATTGCCCATTCTGCTTTGCCAACCTGAATAAACCCAATCGCGTCGCTAACACTAGCCAGATATTCGGCCTACTCAAAAATGCTTTTTCCCCTGGCAAGCTAACCCTAGAAAAACATTTACTGCGTTCCGGATACCCGATCCAATTCAGTAATCACATAGACCCATTTGCAGGCAATAACTACGAACTAAGCTTGCGGATTTTAGAGACACTATCAGAATTAGATATCCCCTGTTCCCTTCAAACCAAAGGGGGCCATGGCCTGCTCAAAAAACCAAACAAATATCACTGTTCAGCACTGGATCTAATCAAGCCGACAGTGTTCTATGTGAGCTTAGAGACGCTAGACGATGA
>CBDHHL010000043.1:0-2500 GCA_965263355.1 Leptolyngbyaceae cyanobacterium
TGGATGCTTTGGTTTTTGCACACTTGATAGAGACTGTGCTTGTTACTCAGGGGTAACTCTCTATTTGTCTAGATCACTGTGACTACTTTTTCCAAGGTAGTTATCTTTGATCGCATCAACTAGAGTACTTACTCATGGTTAGCGCACCTATCAAAGTGATTGTGATTGTAACACAAAGATATCATGTTGAGTCAATGTTCATTGTAAGTAGACGCTTTGGTTAACGCTCACTTGTGTTGAATAGACGGGTCGTAGAGAACAGTTCACGTACTCCCTTCACGGTCTCAATACAAACCTTAACGGGGGATCACTAGGCTCGCTATTCGATGAAGAGCACAGTTAAAAGTGCTATTTTGGTATGAATCGCAAGATTTGTTTACCAAGTTCTCCAACGCAAAAGGCGGTCTCAACTTCGGTTGTTGATCGCGTCTGATTCAGGGTTATGATAATCGATTGAGTGCGTCGATGCAAATTGGCGATCACTCTTTAGTTGGTGTCTTGAGTAGATGACTACTCGAACGCTTGAGTCCCCTACATCATTGGGTTGAATGGTAGATCACCGCGATTAACTAGCGTCATGCTTAAGTTTCTGCGAGTGTGATATTCCTCCTCACCTGCGAAAGCAGTGTGGGGAATAGGGTAGCCACTCAAAGTTGCTTTTCTATGTTCACTGGTAGATTGCATAGATCGTTGTATCCTTGGATGCAGCCGTTCTTCCTTTTGTGTAGAATTTATCAAACCTGTAATCAGTGGGTGTTAGTAGAGTAACAGCAGCTTTTTGCTGTTGATTACTCGATGGAGAGTAGATTTGATTGCTTAAATCGAAACTGTCCTTGGTTGTCAAGTCGTTTCACTAGTCTGACGTATTGCTTCGTGAAGAGGCTCATTGTCAAAGCACAAAAAGATAGGCGTTTGAATGGAAAGAAAAATTGGTTATTTGAAGGAGCGAAAAAGCTCGTGATCTAGCAATTGAGAAAGTGAATTATTTGATCTAGCAATTATTTTTACATAGGTGTCAAGTTGTATTAGTTTTAAATGTGTGCTTTGGTGGTGAGTCAGCCCTCGATGTAATTTCGTCTACACCCTAATTAGTGTTGACGGCTTTGACTTTCGAAGATGGGAGTAGGTTGCGAATACGATCAGTTGGTTTGGTTTGGCATCTTCATCAGCTAAGTGATGAGTTGGGTGCTTGTGAGTGAATGTGAGATTGTGCATAATTATGTGGTTGAGATCTAGCATTGTGATCGGTACAAATGAGGTGTATCAATTGAATCCCTCATTTGAAAAAAGGTTGGTTGTTGAATTGATAAAGTAGAAATGAAAGCACATCTCTCGTTTTTCACACAGGCATATACCCTTCTCGGATAGTTGTTGACGTAGTCATGTAACACAATATCACGAGATCGAATTTGTCAAGAGTAAATCAGGTCTGGGAGGTGTGACCACCTTAATATTCGGCTCTTTTGAAAGTTGAATGAAACCTGATTAGTAGGCGGACCGGGTAGAAAGTTTGTGCATTAGTGATGATAAAAAGAGATAGTAGATCTGGCACATCATTGAGGTGTATCAATTGAATCCCTCTCTGATAAACTTTGTTTTGAACGAAAGCACTGGTTGTGCTAAACATCACTAATGTACAGCTTTCTTATCTAATCTGTCAAAAGTTGGGTCATCGTTCTTCTTGAGGATGAAGTGTTCCGAAAGGTGTGAACGCCTTACTCTCCGGCTCTTTTGAAAGTTGAATGTCCGATTAGTAGGCGGACCGGTGGGATTTTATGTGCATTGGTTATCTGAATTGAACGAAATTAGATCTAGCACTAGTCAGTCAGTCAGTCAGTCAGTCAGTCAGTGGGTCGCGAAAAAAAAGTGTTGAATTGAATTGAATTGAATTGAAATGATTTTTGAACGTGTGGGTAGGGTAGGGTAGGGTAGGGTAGGTTTTGTGTGATAGTTGGGTAATTGATGCACATAAATATTTCATTGGTTTTGTCGAACACTTGGAATGTTCTTCTTGAGGATAAAGAGGCTGCACTCACTTGAATAAAGGTTATTTTGATCTGAAAATTGTTTTCATGATCAATAAATTTATAATATAACCTGAATCAGGCGAGAGAACCCCCTGAACTTAAGCATATTAGTAAGGGGAGGAAAAGAAATCAACTGAGATTCCCTTAGTAGCGGCGAGCGAACAGGGATGAGCTCATCGGGAAGGTTAATGGTAACATTAACCGGTGTCCGGTTTGGATTGATGTCCTGGCTAACTAAACAGCATTGTAGATACATTGGAAAATGTTATCAAAGAAGGTGACAATCCTGTATCAATGTTGTTGCTAAATAGTTAGTCGATTTGCATGGCTCAATCTAGCGAGTAGAGTTGATTGAAAGTTCAACTTGAAGTTGGAGATAAGTCTCTCCAAAAGCTAAATATAAGGCGAGACCGATAGCGAACAAGTACCGTGAGGGAAAGTTGAAAAGCACTCTGAAGAGAGAGTGAAAAGTG
>CBDHHL010000043.1:7500-27500 GCA_965263355.1 Leptolyngbyaceae cyanobacterium
TTGTCTACACTTCAGCTATAGTTAACTTAGTTCAACTTAGCTTGTAGCTGTAGCTCGTCTACACTTCAGCTATAGTTAACTTAGTTCAACTTATAGCTTGTAGCTGTAGCTTGTCTACACTTCAGCTATTGTTAACTTAGTTCAACTTATAGCTTGTAGCTGTAGCTTGTCTACACTTCAGCTATTGTTAACTTAGTTCAACTTATAGCTTGTAGCTGTAGCTTGTCTACACTTCAGCTATAGTTAACTTAGTTCAACTTAGCTTGTAGCTGTAGCTTGTCTACACTTCAGCTATAGTTAACTTAGTTCAACTTAGCTTGCAGCTGTAGCTTGTCTACACTTCAGCTATTGTTAACTTAGTTCAACTTAGCTTGTAGCTGTAGCTCGTCTACACTTCAGCTATAGTTAACTTAGTTCAACTTAGCTTGCAGCTGTAGCTTGTCTACACTTCACCTATAGTTAACTTAGTTCAACTTAGCTTGTAGCTGTAGCTTGTCTACACTTCAGCTATAGTTAACTTAGTTCAACTTAGCTTGCAGCTGTAGCTTGTCTACACTTCAGCTATTGTTAACTTAGTTCAACTTAGCTTGTAGCTGTAGCTTGTCTACACTTCAGCTATAGTTAACTTAGTTCAACTTAGCTTGTAGCTGTAGCTCGTCTACACTTCAGCTATAGTTAACTTAGTTCAACTTATAGCTTGTAGCTGTAGCTTGTCTACACTTCAGCTATTGTTAACTTAGTTCAACTTATAGCTTGTAGCTGTAGCTTGTCTACACTTCAGCTATTGTTAACTTAGTTCAACTTAGCTTGTAGCTGTAGCTCGTCTACACTTCAGCTATTGTTAACTTAGTTCAACTTATAGCTTGTAGCTGTAGCTTGTCTACACTTCAGCTATTGTTAACTTAGTTCAACTTATAGCTTGTAGCTGTAGCTTGTCTACACTTCAGCTATTGTTAACTTAGTTCAACTTATAGCTTGTAGCTGTAGCTTGTCTACACTTCAGCTATAGTTAACTTAGTTCAACTTAGCTTGTAGCTGTAGCTTGTCTACACTTCAGCTATAGTTAACTTAGTTCAACTTAGCTTGCAGCTGTAGCTTGTCTACACTTCAGCTATTGTTAACTTAGTTCAACTTAGCTTGTAGCTGTAGCTCGTCTACACTTCAGCTATAGTTAACTTAGTTCAACTTAGCTTGCAGCTGTAGCTTGTCTACACTTCACCTATAGTTAACTTAGTTCAACTTAGCTTGTAGCTGTAGCTTGTCTACACTTCAGCTATAGTTAACTTAGTTCAACTTATAGCTTGTAGCTGTAGCTTGTCTACACTTCAGCTATAGTTAACTTAGTTCAACTTATAGCTTGTAGCTGTAGCTCGTCTACACTTCAGCTATTGTTAACTTAGTTCAACTTATAGCTTGTAGCTGTAGCTTGTCTACACTTCAGCTATTGTTAACTTAGTTCAACTTATAGCTTGTAGCTGTAGCTTGTCTACACTTCAGCTATAGTTAACTTAGTTTAACTTATAGCTTGTAGCTGTAGCATGTTTACACTTCAGCTATAGTTAACTTAGTTTAACTTATAGCTTGTAGCTGTAGCATGTTTACACTTCAGCTATAGTTAACTTAGTTTAACTTATAGCTTGTAGCTGTAGCATGTTTACACTTCAGCTATAGTTAACTTAGTTTAACTTATAGCTTGTAGCTGTAGCATGTTTACACTTCAGCTATAGTTAACTTAGTTTAACTCAACATTAACTTGTAGCTGTAGCTAGTTCACAACTCAATGTTAACTTGCAGCTGTAGCTAGTTCACAACTCAATGTTAACTTGCAGCTGTAGCTAGTTCACAACTCAATGTTAACTTGCAGCTGTAGCTAGTTCACTTCAGCTTAACTTAGCTCGTAGTAGCTTGCTTTAGCTCAAGGTAGCTCTAGCTTGCTCACTTCAGCTTAACTTAGCTCGTAGTAGTTTGCTTTAGCTCAAGGTAGCTCTAGCTTGCTCACTTCAGCTTAACTTAGCTCGTAGTAGTTTGCTTTAGCTCAAGGTAGCTTCAGCTTGCTCACTTCAGCTTAACTTAGCTTGTGGTAGCTTGCTTTAGCTCAAGGTAGCTTCAGCTTGCTCACTTCAGCTTAGCATACTCAGCTGCTTTGATGATCAACAAATTCGTCTCGGTGAGATCTTGGATCTGGTTTAGCTAGCTTGATCTTAGCTGTACTGAGCTCAGTCAGCTTGATCTTAGCTGTACTAACCTTAGTTAGCTTGATCTTAGCTGTACTAAGCTCAGTCAGCTTGATCTTAGCTGTACTAAGCTCAGTTACCTTGATCTCAGCTGTACTAACCTTAGTTAGCTTGATCTTAGCTGTACTGACCTTAGTTAGCTTGATCTTAGCTGTACTAAGCTCAGTTACCTTGATCTCAGCTGTACTAAGCTCAGTTACCTTGATCTCAGCTGTACTAAGCTCAGTCAGCTTGATCTTAGCTGTACTAAGCTCAGTCAGCTTGATCTTAGCTGTACTAAGCTCAGTTACCTTGATCTCAGCTGTACTAACCTTAGTTAGCTTGATCTTAGCTGTACTAAGCTCAGTTACCTTGATCTTAGCTGTACTAAGCTTAGTTAGCTTGATCTTAGCTGTACTAAGCTCAGTTACCTTGATCTCAGCTGTACTAACCTTAGTTAGCTTGATCTTAGCTGTACTGACCTTAGTTAGCTTGATCTTAGCTGTACTAAGCTCAGTTACCTTGATCTCAGCTGTACTAAGCTCAGTTACCTTGATCTCAGCTGTACTAAGCTCAGTTACCTTGATCTCAGCTGTACTAAGCTCAGTTAGCTTGATCTTAGCTGTACTAAGCTCAGTCAGCTTGATCTTAGCTGTACTAAGCTCAGTTACCTTGATCTCAGCTGTACTAAGCTCAGTCAGCTTGATCTTAGCTGTACTGACCTTAGTTAGCTTGAACTGAGTTGTTAAAAGTCAAAAATTACTCCCAAGTTACTCGTTCGTTCCGGTTCGCCCTTCTCGACCAATAGGAAAGCTCGTTAGAAAAGTTGGAAATGATTTGTAATTTCTCAGCTTCTAGTTGTCGTAGAAAGCTCGTTTTGGTACCGTTGCACGCGTATTGCTTCACAGAGCTCAGAACTTTTTGAATTACAGCTCTAGCTGCTCTGTACGCGGAGAAATTAAGTTTTTAGTTTTGGTCGTTGCTCTCGACCAATAGGAAAGCTCGTTAGAAAAAGTTGCAAATGATTCGTAATTTCTCAGCTTCTAGACGTCGTAGAAAGGTCGTTTTGGTACCGTTGCACGCGTATTGCTTCACAGAGCTCAGAACTTTTTGAATTACAGCTCTATCTGCTCTGTACGCAGAGAAAACAGTGTTTTTCCTAAGGTGGTTGCTCTCGACCAATAGGAAAGCTCGTTAGAAAAGTTGACAATGATTCGTAATTTCTCAGCTTCTAGACGTCGTAGAAAGGTCGTTTTGGTACCGTTTTACGCGTCTGAGTGTGGCAAAGACGAAAAACGTCCATTCAGAGCTTCAGCGGGTCTGTGCGAAGAGAAATTCACGTTTTTTTTTGTTCAACGGGATTTCGTTCCGGTCCGCCCAGCGTCAGCCAATAGGAAAGCTCGTTAGAAAAAAGTTGCTGTTTTTGCTTAATTTCTCGTGTTCTAGTGGTCGTAGAAAGTTCGTTGACCCCTCGTTAGCTCCGTCTGCTCATGCTGAGCACGCTGCTTTTTAAATCATCAAGCTAGCACGCTTCAAACCCGAGAAAAGTTACATTGAAGTTGACCTTAAAAATTCACTAAACACACCAACTTTGCGAGCTTATTTCTCAACATCCTGGAGTCGCACAGGTCTCGTTGACCTATCGTTCAACGCAACTTGATCAGCAGTTTACGACACTTTTTAAATGACGTCTCTATCTTTTTCCAGTGCTGAGAAATTAGCTCTCAAAGTTGGCCAAAATGACCCTGTTAAGTCCTCACAAACGCGAGAGAGCAAAATACAGATTTTGAACGTGTTTTGCATATATAGGAGGGACGTTGTCGAGAATGGCTAGCCAGGCTCAGACGTTCCTCCGGGGTCCAGATAGGATGAGCGGGCATCCTATTTGGATGGACTAGGCTTGCAACCTAGTCGATCTAGAGCGGGACTAGATCAAAGTTAGAGGGATGAAAACTATGATCGGTGTATATCCCTCTGGCTTGAGCAAGTGGTCTGATCAAGCTCACGGGAGCTAGTAACCAAGCTACCCAACCTACCTACGATCAACTCCGGTTGTATCTGCGGTTAACTGGGTTTAGTTAGGATCTAGTCACCGTGATCTCAGATCAACTGCTAAGCTAAAGTAGCTTGACTACTAAGCAAAGCTAAAAGCTAAAGTGGCTTGACTCTACCTTCAATCCTGAGCTTAGTAAAGCCGAATCCATCCATCTGGTAGGTAGCTACCTGGGGGTGCCGACCTACCTCGGCCACCCAAAGGTGATCCTACTAGCTTGGTCTGGTATCCGCTCGAACAGCCAGGTGCGATGCGCAGATGATAACTACTGAGCAAAGCTAAAGTAGCTTGACTCTACCTTCAATCCTGAGCTTAGTAAAGCCGAATCCATCCATCTGGTAGGTAGCTACCTGGGGGTGCCGACCTACCTCGGCCACCCAAAGGTGATCCTACTAGCTTGGTCTGGTATCCGGCTCGAACAGCCAGGTGCGATGCGCAGATGATAACTACTAAGCAAAGCTAAAGTGGCTTGACTCTACCTTCAATCCTGAGCTTAGTAAAGCCGAATCCATCCATCTGGTAGGTAGCTACCTGGGGGTGCCGACCTACCTCGGCCACCCAAAGGTGATCCTACTAGCTTGGTCTGGTATCCGGCTCGAACAGCCAGGTGCGATGCGCAGATGATAACTACTGAGCAAAGCTAAAGTGGCTTGACTCTACCTTCAATCCTGAGCTTAGTAAAGCCGAATCCATCCATCTGGTAGGTAGCTACCTGGGGGTGCCGACCTACCTCGGCCACCCAAAGGTGATCCTACTAGCTTGGTCTGGTATCCGGCTCGAACAGCCAGGTGCGATGCGCAGATGATAACTACTGAGCAAAGCTAAAGTGGCTTGACTCTACCTTCAATCCTGAGCTTAGTAAAGCCGAATCCATCCATCTGGTAGGTAGCTACCTGGGGGTGCCGACCTACCTCGGCCACCCAAAGGTGATCCTACTAGCTTGGTCTGGTATCCGGCTCGAACAGCCAGGTGCGATGCGCAGATGATAACTACTGAGCAAAGCTAAAGTGGCTTGACTCTACCTTCAATCCTGAGCTTAGTAAAGCCGAATCCATCCATCTGGTAGGTAGCTACCTGGGGGTGCCGACCTACCTCGGCCACCCAAAGGTGATCCTACTAGCTTGGTCTGGTATCCGGCTCGAACAGCCAGGTGCGATGCGCAGATGATAACTACTAAGCAAAGCTAAAGTGGCTTGACTCTACCTTCAATCCTGAGCTTAGTAAAGCCGAATCCATCCATCTGGTAGGTAGCTACCTGGGGGTGCCGACCTACCTCGGCCACCCAAAGGTGATCCTACTAGCTTGGTCTGGTATCCGGCTCGAACAGCCAGGTGCGATGCGCAGATGATAACTACTAAGCAAAGCTAAAGTGGCTTGACTCTACCTTCAATCCTGAGCTTAGTAAAGCCGAATCCATCCATCTGGTAGGTAGCTACCTGGGGGTGCCGACCTACCTCGGCCACCCAAAGGTGATCCTACTAGCTTGGTCTGGTATCCGGCTCGAACAGCCAGGTGCGATGCGCAGATGATAACTACTAAGCAAAGCTAAAGTGGCTTGACTCTACCTTCAATCCTGAGCTTAGTAAAGCCGAATCCATCCATCTGGTAGGTAGCTACCTGGGGGTGCCGACCTACCTCGGCCACCCAAAGGTGATCCTACTAGCTTGGTCTGGTATCCGGCTCGAACAGCCAGGTGCGATGCGCAGATGATAACTACTAAGCAAAGCTAAAGTGGCTTGACTCTACCTTCAATCCTGAGCTTAGTAAAGCCGAATCCATCCATCTGGTAGGTAGCTACCTGGGGGTGCCGACCTACCTCGGCCACCCAAAGGTGATCCTACTAGCTTGGTCTGGTATCCGGCTCGAACAGCCAGGTGCGATGCGCAGATGATAACTACTAAGCAAAGCAGCTCAAGTAAAGGGACTGGTCTAGCTACCTGATCTCGGATTTCGTCGAGAGCCAGGTGCAGATCAGTGGGACCTTCAATCCTGAGTTTTCCACCTGACTCTGAGCTTGGTCTGGTATCCGCCACCCAAAGGTGCTAGCTTGGTGATAACTACTAAACTAGTTCGGCTCAACTAGATAGACTGCAAGCTAGTTGATCTGATTTCGTCGAGACCAGATCAATGGGACATCTACTCTGATCTGATTTCGTCGAGAGCAGATCAGTGAAGTTTTCCACCTGATCTGATTTCGTCGAGACCAGATGTAAGGTGTTTTGAAAGTGGGATCCTCTTAAGTTCTCACAAACGCGAGAGAGCAAAATACAAATTTTGAACGTGTTTTGCATATATAAGAGGCACCGTTGTCGAGACTGGCAGACAGCGAAATAAAAGTGCCTCGATCAGCAGGTGGTGTAGAATAAGCCTAGCTGATCACCATACGCTTAGCAAAAAGACCAGCGGAGGAGGTGGGAAGATCCATACGCTTAGCACTCAAAGCCTGACTGACTTATTGTCAGATCAGGTGAACCTAGTCTTGCTTATCGTCAACGTAGTTGGTGATATAGTTAGGCTAGTAAGATATTGGTGGTGCGAATTAAAGGGACCATGGCCGTGACTGGCCGGCTGTGGTTCCGGGGGTAACTCCCCAGTGAGACCAGCGGAGGAGATGGGAATCGCTCATTAAATCAGTCCGCTCTGCTAGACCTGAGCTGGTTTAGGTTCCTGCATTCAAGTTCGGCCCAGTGTTGTCTGAGTTCAACTAAGACAGTGCGTCCGCGGTCGTGCTTGGTGTGGGGAACTATTCAAGCAAGGGAATAGTAGAAAGTAATGTGCCACGGTCGTGACTGGCCGGCCGTGGTTCAAGGGTATTTGAGAAAGACCAGCGGAGGTGATGGGCATCATGATAACGCAGAACCAAAAGAGGGCAGTCCTTGGAATCCCTCTATAATAAACTTATGCCTGGGAAAGTCTTGGTGGTTCGAATTAAAGGGACCATGGCCGTGACTGGCCGGCTGTGGTTCCGGGGGTAACTCCCCAGTGAGACCAGCGGAGGAGATGGGAATCGCTCATTAAATCAGTCCTCTCTGCTAGACCTGAGCTGGTTTAGGTTCCTGCATTCAAGTTCGGCCCAGTGTTGTCTGAGTTCAACTAAGACAGTGCGTCCGCGGTCGTGCTTGGTGTGGGGAACTATTCAAGCAAGGGAATAGTAGAAAGTAATGTGCCACGGTCGTGACTGGCCGGCCGTGGTTCAAGGGTATTTGAGAAAGACCAGCGGAGGTGATGGGCATCATGATAACGCAGAACCAAAAGAGGGCAGTCCTTGGAATCCCTCTATAATAAACTTATGCCTGGGAAAGTCTTGGTGGTTCGAATTAAAGGGACCATGGCCGTGACTGGCCGGCTGTGGTTCCGGGGGTAACTCCCCAGTGAGACCAGCGGAGGAGATGGGAATCGCTCATTAAATCAGTCCGCTCTGCTAGACCTGAGCTGGTTTAGGTTCCTGCATTCAAGTTCGGCCCAGTGTTGTCTGAGTTCAACTAAGACAGTGCGTCCGCGGTCGTGCTTGGTGTGGGGAACTATTCAAGCAAGGGAATAGTAGAAAGTAATGTGCCACGGTCGTGACTGGCCGGCCGTGGTTCAAGGGTATTTGAGAAAGACCAGCGGAGGTGATGGGCATCATGATAACGCAGAACCAAAAGAGGGCAGTCCTTGGAATCCCTCTATAATAAACTTATGCCTGGGAAAGTCTTGGTGGTTCGAATTAAAGGGACCATGGCCGTGACTGGCCGGCTGTGGTTCCGGGGGTAACTCCCCAGTGAGACCAGCGGAGGAGATGGGAATCGCTCATTAAATCAGTCCTCTCTGCTAGACCTGAGCTGGTTTAGGTTCCTGCATTCAAGTTCGGCCCAGTGTTGTCTGAGTTCAACTAAGACAGTGCGTCCGCGGTCGTGCTTGGTGTGGGGAACTATTCAAGCAAGGGAATAGTAGAAAGTAATGTGCCACGGTCGTGACTGGCCGGCCGTGGTTCAAGGGTATTTGAGAAAGACCAGCGGAGGTGATGGGCATCATGATAACGCAGAACCAAAAGAGGGCAGTCCTTGGAATCCCTCTATAATAAACTTATGCCTGGGAAAGTCTTGGTGGTTCGAATTAAAGGGACCATGGCCGTGACTGGCCGGCTGTGGTTCCGGGGGTAACTCCCCAGTGAGACCAGCGGAGGAGATGGGAATCGCTCATTAAATCAGTCCTCTCTGCTAGACCTGAGCTGGTTTAGGTTCCTGCATTCAAGTTCGGCCCAGTGTTGTCTGAGTTCAACTAAGACAGTGCGTCCGCGGTCGTGCTTGGTGTGGGGAACTATTCAAGCAAGGGAATAGTAGAAAGTAATGTGCCACGGTCGTGACTGGCCGGCCGTGGTTCAAGGGTATTTGAGAAAGACCAGCGGAGGTGATGGGCATCATGATAACGCAGAACCAAAAGAGGGCAGTCCTTGGAATCCCTCTATAATAAACTTATGCCTGGGAAAGTCTTGGTGGTTCGAATTAAAGGGACCATGGCCGTGACTGGCCGGCTGTGGTTCCGGGGGTAACTCCCCAGTGAGACCAGCGGAGGAGATGGGAATCGCTCATTAAATCAGTCCGCTCTGCTAGACCTGAGCTGGTTTAGGTTCCTGCATTCAAGTTCGGCCCAGTGTTGTCTGAGTTCAACTAAGACAGTGCGTCCGCGGTCGTGCTTGGTGTGGGGAACTATTCAAGCAAGGGAATAGTAGAAAGTAATGTGCCACGGTCGTGACTGGCCGGCCGTGGTTCAAGGGTATTTGAGAAAGACCAGCGGAGGTGATGGGCATCATGATAACGCAGAACCAAAAGAGGGCAGTCCTTGGAATCCCTCTATAATAAACTTATGCCTGGGAAAGTCTTGGTGGTTCGAATTAAAGGGACCATGGCCGTGACTGGCCGGCTGTGGTTCCGGGGGTAACTCCCCAGTGAGACCAGCGGAGGAGATGGGAATCGCTCATTAAATCAGTCCTCTCTGCTAGACCTGAGCTGGTTTAGGTTCCTGCATTCAAGTTCGGCCCAGTGTTGTCTGAGTTCAACTAAGACAGTGCGTCCGCGGTCGTGCTTGGTGTGGGGAACTATTCAAGCAAGGGGATAGTAGAAAGTAATGTGCCACGGTCGTGACTGGCCGGCCGTGGTTCAAGGGTATTTGAGAAAGACCAGCGGAGGTGATGGGCATCATGATAACGCAGAACCAAAAGAGGGCAGTCCTTGGAATCCCTCTATAATAAACTTATGCCTGGGAAAGTCTTGGTGGTTCGAATTAAAGGGACCATGGCCGTGACTGGCCGGCTGTGGTTCCGGGGGTAACTCCCCAGTGAGACCAGCGGAGGAGATGGGAATCGCTCATTAAATCAGTCCTCTCTGCTAGACCTGAGCTGGTTTAGGTTCCTGCATTCAAGTTCGGCCCAGTGTTGTCTGAGTTCAACTAAGACAGTGCGTCCGCGGTCGTGCTTGGTGTGGGGAACTATTCAAGCAAGGGAATAGTAGAAAGTAATGTGCCACGGTCGTGACTGGCCGGCCGTGGTTCAAGGGTATTTGAGAAAGACCAGCGGAGGGGGTGGGCAATTGCATACGCTTAGCAATTACAATCTGATTTGGGTGACGCCAGATCAGGTTAATCCTAACTAATGCTTGCTGGAGTCCTCCACTGATCCGACTTTGTCGAGATCAGATCAATGGAGGTTATCATCTGATCCGACTTTGTCGTGGCCAGATGTAAGGTGTTTTGAAAGTGGGATCTTCTTAAGTTCTCACAAACGCGAGAGAGCAAAATACAAAATTTGAACGTGTTTTGCATATATAAGTGGAGCGTTGTCGAGACTGGCAGACAACAAAAGCTCCACGATCAGCAGGTGGTGTGGAATAAGCCTAGTTGATCAGCATACGCTTAGCAAAAAGACCAGCGGAGGGGGTGGGCAGATCCATACGCTTAGCACTCAAAGCCTGACTGACTTATTGTCAGATCAGGTGAAGCTAGTCTTGCTTATCGTCAACCTAGTTGGGGATATAGTAAGGCTAGTAAGATCTTGGTGGTTCGAATTAATGGGGCCACGGCCGTGACTGGCCGGCTGTGGTTCCGGGGTAAATCCCCAGTGCGACCAGCGGAGGAGATGGGAATTGAAGCGATCTTGGTGGTTCTAATTAGAGGGGCCATGGCTTTGGCTGTGGTCCCTTTGTAACTCAGTGAGGACAAAAACAAAGAGGGCAGTCCTTGGAATCCCTCTATAAAAAACTTATGCCTGGATAGTAACTCAGTGAGGACAAAAACAAAGAGGGCAGTCCTTGGAATCCCTCTATAAAAAACTTATGCCTGGATAGTAACTCAGTGAGGACAAAAACAAAGAGGGCAGTCCTTGGAATCCCTCTATAAAAAACTTATGCCTGGATAGTTTACAGCGCTTTAGCCTGGCCTAGTGTTGTCTGAGTTCAACTAAGACAGTGCGTTCCCGGTCAGGCTAAGTGTGGAGAACTAAGTTGTTCGCAACTTATGAAAGTCTTATAGTATTAACTCTGAGCAGAACCTAGTAAATATTAAAGGCATTACGACAAACTGATTAATGTTTGTTAAGTAATGTCAATCCCGAAAGATGGTGAAGTGAGATAAATCTCAAAAAGGAGAGTTGGGGAAGTTGATCAGAAACTTCGCGGTGACTTTGGTTATTGCACGCTTGATAGAGACTGGGCTTGTTACTCATGGTAACTCTCTAAATGTCTAGGTCATCGTGACTGCTTTTTTCGAAGGGTAGTTATCTTTGATCGCATCATCTAGAGTACTTACTCATGGTTAGCGCACCTATCACAGTGACTGCGATTGTTACTCAAAGAGAGGACCTGCTTTGTATCTGTTCTAACTGAACCAATGTTTGATCCTTGCAAATGCTACAATGATAGTATAAGGTGTTGGAAGTTTTCAGCACCTAAAACCTCTCGATGAAACTAACCGTTTCAATGAAAGGGTACTGTAAAAACCCAGGAGAACCTTTGTGTGACTGTGATTGTCACTCATGGTAACTCTCCAGTTGTCTAGATCATTGTAACTACCGGTCGTTATCCTTGATCGCATCAACTGGAGTACTTACTCATGGTTATCACACACACGGGTGGTGTTAGTTCGACGGTCTGAGGGCGGCACACTTTCGATCACTCTTTGACTGGTGTATTGAGCTGAGAAAGCTCGAACGCCTGGGCCAATTGAATGCGTCAATGTACATTGGCGATCATTCTTTGACTGGTGTCTTGAGTAGATGACTACTCGAACGCCTGGGCCAATTGAGTGCGTTAGTGATTACTGTCGATCCCTCTTTAATTGGTGTCTTGGGTAGGTAACTATCCGAACGCTTGGGATATTCGTATCTCTCGTTGAACTACATCATGGGTGTTGTGCTTGTCACTCACCAAGGTTTTTCGCGTTTTTCAGCTAGAGCTAGATTACTCTGGTTAGTTGTCCTCTGGTAGTGGTTCTCTTCCGACTTCATTAGTGATAATAGAATGTAAGTCTTCAGGCTTCTTCTGTTTTTCGCTTAAGAAGTTGTGCGTGAGAGTTCTGCACTAGTGGCTCTAATCAGTTAATCGTCGATCAGGTCGCCTGAGACAAGGTACACCTGAAGCTTGGCATGGTAATTTGGAGTTGAACACATTTGATATCAAGTTAATTTGGATCGTAAGCACGATGAACATAATTCCGCATCGGCGACAGGTGAGGGCTGGACCCCTGGCTGAATAGGGATTATGTGTACTCATCGGTATTCCAGTGACTTGGTATTGAATGAATTAGTTGAGCTCATTGAGCTTTCCGAGTGTTGTTGGTAATTTCGGTTGCTGACGGCATTCGTGAGCTGGATGATGCTTAATTAAGTGGACCTCCACGTACTGTGTCAGTTTCGGATGTTATCGTGTTTCAATAGAGTTGGTCGGGCACTAGTTGATTAACAGGTGGCTACAGATGCCTTTCTGTCGAATCGGCTTAGTTGCGCTTGAAAGTGGGTATATCTGATTGATCTCGTCAGACGCATACGCTTAGCTTAAAGATTAAGCCATGCATGTGCAAGTTTACCTTGGAAAAGAGAAACCGCGAAAGGCTCATTAAATCAGTTACAATCTACTTGCTTGATCACTGCTAATAGTATAACCATGGTAACCCTATGGCTAATGCTTGCTGAAATAGGCTCAGGCTTGAATTATCGCCGTCCGAACTTTTACCAATTAGATCGTAACATTAGAGACTATTGCAGCCATCTCGCACTGTAGAGTTCGTAACTGAATAACCCCAGACGGTCTTCTGACCTGGGGGTGGAGCTTTCGAGTTTCTGAGCCATCAACCTAAGATGGTAGGGTAACGGCCTACCATGGTTGTGACGGCTAACGGGGAATCTGGGTTCGATTCCGGAGAGGGAGCCTGAGAAATGGCTACCACATCCAAGGAAGGCAGCAGGCACGGAAATTACCCACTTCTGGCGCGGAGAGGTAGTGACTAGTAATAACAGGATTAGACTTTCGAGTCGAACCCTGGACTGGCGAGGAGGTATAAATACCTCGGTAATTCAAGTTCAGGGCAAGTCTGGTGCCAGCCGCCGCGGTAACACCAGCCTGAACAAGCGTATGCTTTAGTTGCTGCGTTTAAAAAGCTCATAGTTGGATCTACGGCAGCGTCACCAACACTAGGTTTGATCTTATTGATCAATACCGGGTGGCGGTTTGTCATTCGGCCTTACTAGGCGGTTTGCACTTAACTGTGTATAACTGATCTAATGAAGGACCAAACCTTGAGAAAATTAGAGTGCTCAAGGCGAGTTTTGGCATTGAATTTTAAAGCATGGAATAATGGAGTAGGACCAGTTGGTCGTGAACCAGCAGGTAATGATTAAAAGGAACAGGCGGGGGCATTTGTATTGCTGGGGGAGGGGTGAAATCCGTAGATCCCAGCAAGACATCCTACTGCGAAAGCATTTGCCAAGAATGTTTTCATTAATCAAGAACGAAAGTTAGAGTATTGAAGAGGATTAGATACCCTCGTAATTCTAACCTTAAACAATACCGTCTTACGCTTAGCCAATGTATTTATACTTGGCTAGGAGTACACCGGGAAACCAAAGATATTTGGTTCCGGGGGGAGTATGGTTGCAAAATCGAAACTTAAAGGAATTGACGGAGGGGCACCACCAGGAGTGGAGCCTGCGGCTTAATTTGACTCAACACGGGGAAACCCACCAGGTCCAGACATCTTAAGGATTGACAGATAGAATCTCTTTCACGATTAAATGGGCGGTGGTGCATGGCCGTTCTTAGTTAGTGGAGTGATCTGTCTGGTTAATTCCGATAACTAACGAGATCTCACCCATCTAACTAGTAGATGTCACTTTATGTGGCATTAAGACTTCTTAGAGGGACTAAGCACAATTAAATAGTGCTAGTGAAGTGAGGTTATAACAGGTCTGTGATGCCCTTAGATGTTCTGGACCGCACGCGCGCTACAATGATAGCTTTAATGGGTTAATTAACCTAAGCCGATGAGGTTTGGGGAAATCGTTTAAAGTATGTGGTATTCATAGTGGGGATCAACTATTGTAACTAGTAGTTGTGAACTAGGAATTCCTGGTACTTAGATTTCACCAAAATCTAGGGATTACGTCCCTGCCCTTTGTACACACCGCCCGTCGCTACTACTGATTGGACGGTTAAGCTAGATGCTGGGAGACTTTCTTTTGTGACTTCGGTCGCAACTGAAGGGCAAACAGTTTCAAGCTGAACTGGCTAGAGGAAGTAAAAGTCGTAACAAGGTTTCCGTAGGGGAACCTGCGGAAGGATCAGTGATCCATCTTACTCTTCGGGAGTAGCCTTCGAACCATGGCTAAATTGCGGCACTGAACGTCTTCAGCTAATCGATCTTTATCATGCTAGATAATCTTTTATCGGTGGGTCTAGCGAGATATAAGTGATGAGAGGCTGGAGCATTGCTCGAAAAATTTAATTGGTGGAAAAAAAAGATCAGCTAACGGTGGCTCTGGCTTGATCACGAGTAATGAGTTCGGTGTTGGTTCAGCTAGTTGGTATTTCCTAAAAAAAAGGTCAGCTAATGGTGCTCTGGCTTGATCTTGATGGAGGTACTAACCTGCTGGATCACACTGTTTTGTGCTTTTTGGGTGGAAACAAAACGGTGCGCAATTAAGCTGGGGGGTCGAGTACGTTCTCTAGAATGGTGGGACACTGCCTAGGGCTCGCTGCTTAATACGCTTGAAAAATAGTACAATCGGGTACTTCAAGCAGCAATGAGCTCGCCTAGTGAATGGAAAGACTCCTGGAGAAGCAGGGGCGAAAACTCGTAAGGGGATAGTGTGAGATCTGTTTTGCAACCACAAGCTTGAATAGCGGAGTGGTGTACCGGAGTTGAGCCTGGCTGATAATCCAGTCACGTTCTACTTACTCAAACGGTGTAAAACGGTGATCGCATCTCATCTTCAGAGAAGTGCCTGGCCCATCGTCTGTCAGACGACTCTCGGGCGTTAAGCTCAGATAAACTGATCGAAAACTATAATTGAGAACCTTGGTGCAGTTCCGTTATAGTTGCATGAATGGGTAATAAAATTGAAAACAACTGTGATCGAAACTTTGGTGCAGTTCGGTTACAGTTATTTGAATGGGTAATAAAAATTTGAATGATCAGTGTTATCTTGAGTGTTCGAGAGAGAGGACGAAATGGCGGGTACCCGTCTTGAAAAAGCTCATTAAATCAGTCAGTTCATTGAACTCAAAAAATCCCGTCTTGAAAAAGCTCATTAAATCCTCCTACTCGAGGCGTCGTGTAATCCCGGGGTCGAGCCTGTCTGGTTAATCCAGTCACGTTCTTCCTATTTAAACGGGGCAGTTTCGACTGTAATCACGAACGGATGTAAGCCACAACTTAGTGGTTTCGATTAGTCTAAAGCCCGAAAGATGGTCAAAAAAGCAATCGTTTTAACCGATTGAATGCGTCAGCGAAAACTGTCGATCATTCTTTTATTGGTGTCTTGAGTTGGCTAACGCGGGTCAACTCGAACGCCTGGGCCAATTGAATGCGTCAATGTACATTGGCGATCATTCTTTGATTGGTGTCTTGAGTAGATGACTACTCGAACGCCTGGGCCAATTGAATGCGACAAGTTGTAGCAGGCGATCATTCTTTAAATGGTGTATTGAGTTGGCTAACGCGGGTCAACTCGAACGCCTGGACGATTAATTCGATTGCTTAAAGCTCGAAAGATGGTCAAAAAAGCAATCGTTTCAACCGATTGAATGCGTCAGCGAAAACTGTCGATCATTCTTTTATTGGTGTCTTGAGTTGGCTAACGCGGGTCAACTCGAACGCCTGGGCCAATTGAATGCGTCAATGTACATTGGCGATCATTCTTTGATTGGTGTCTTGAGTAGATGACTACTCGAACGCCTGGGCCAATTGAATGCGACAAGTAGTAGCGGGCGATCATTCTTTAAATGGTGTATTGAGTTGGCTAACGCGGGTCAACTCGAACGCCTGGACGATTGATTCGATTGCTTAAAGCTCGAAAGATGGTCAAAAAAGCAATCGTTTTAACCGATTGAATGCGTCAGCGAAAACTGTCGATCATTCTTTTATTGGTGTCTTGAGTTGGCTAACGCGGGTCAACTCGAACGCCTGGGCCAATTGAATGCGTCAATGTACATTGGCGATCATTCTTTGATTGGTGTCTTGAGTAGATGACTACTCGAACGCCTGGGCCAATTGAATGCGACAAGTAGTAGCGGGCGATCATTCTTTAAATGGTGTATTGAGTTGGCTAACGCGGGTCAACTCGAACGCCTGGACGATTGATTCGATTGCTTAAAAAGTGAGTGTTTGTCACACAAAGGTACTCTTGCATTGTTCGAATCAGTGTGGATGCTTTGGTTATTGCACACTTGATAGAGACTGTGCTTGTTACTCAGGGGTAACTCTCTATTTGTCTAGATCACTGTGACTACTTTTTCCAAGGTAGTTATCTTTGATCGCATCAACTAGAGTACTTACTCATGGTTAGCGCACCTATCAAAGTGATTGTGATTGTAACACAAAGATACCATGTTGAGTCAATGTTCATTGTAAGTAGACGCTTTGGTTAACGCTCACTTGTGTTGAATAGACGGGTCGTAGAGAACAGTTCACGTACTCCCTTCGCGGTCTCAATACAAACCTTAACGGGGGATCACTAGGCTCGCTATTCGATGAAGAGCACAGTTAAAAGTGCTATTTTGGTATGAATCGCAAGATTTGTTTACCAAGTTCTCCAACGCAAAAGGCGGTCTCAACTTCGGTTGTTGATCGCGTCTGATTCAGGGTTATGATAATCGATTGAGTGCGTCGATGCAAATTGGCGATCACTCTTTAGTTGGTGTCTTGAGTAGATGACTACTCGAACGCTTGAGTCCCCTACATCATTAGGTTGAATGGTAGATCACCGCGATTAACTAGCGTCATGCTTAAGTTTCTGCGAGTGTGGTATTCCTCCTCACCTGCGAAAGCAGTGTGGGGAATAGGGTAGCCACTCAAAGTTGCATTTGCTATGTTCACTGGTAAATTGCATAGATCGTTGTATCCTTGGATGCAGCCGTTCTTCCTTTTGTGTAGAATTTATCAAACCTGTAATCAGTGGGTGTTAGTAGAGTAACATCAGCTTTTTGCTGTTGATTACTCGATGGAGAGTAGATCTGATTGCTTAAATCGAAACTGTCCTTGGTTGTCAAGTCGTTTCACTAGTCTGACGTATTGCTTCGTGAAGAGGCTCATTGTCAAAGCACAAAAAAGATAGGCGTTTGAATGGAAAAAAAAATTGGTTGTTTGAAGGAGCGGAAAAGCTCGTGATCTAGCATTTGGGAAAGTGAAATAATTGATCTAGCAATTATTTTTACATAGGTGTCAAGTTGTATTAGTTTTGAATGTGTGCTTTGGTGGTGAGTCAGCCCTCGATGTAATTTCGTCTACACCCTAATTAGTGTTGACGGCTTTGACTTTCGAAGATGGGAGTAGGTTGCGAATACGATCAGTTGGTTTGGTTTGGCACCTTCAGCTAAGTGATGAGTTGGGTGCTTGTGAGTGAATGTGAGATTGTGCATAATTATGTGGTTGAGATCTAGCATTGTGATCGGTACAAATGAGGTGTATCAATTGAATCGCTCATTTGAAAAAAGGTTGATTGTTGAATTGATTAAGTAGAAATGAAAGCACATCTCTCGTTTTTCACACAGGCATATACCCTTCTCGGATAGTTGTTGACGTAGTCATGTAACACAATATCACAAGATCGAATTTGTCAAGAGTAAATCAGGTCTGGGAGGTGTGACCACCTTAATATTCGGATCTTTTGAAAGTTGAATGAAACCTGATTAGTAGGCGGACCGGATAGAATTTTTGTGCATTAGTGATGATAAATAGAGATAGTAGATCTGGCACATCATTGAGGTGTATCAATTGAATCCCTCTCTGATAAACTTTGTTTTGAACGAAAGCACTGGTTGTGCTAAACATCACTAATGTACAGCTTTCTTATCTAATCTGTCAAAAGTTGGGTCATCGTTCTCCTTGAGGATGAAGTGTTCCGATAGGTGTGAACGCCTTACTCTCCGGCTCTTTTGAAAGTTGAATGTCCGATTAGTAGGCGGACCGGTGGGATTTTATGTGCATTGGTTATCTGAATTGAACGAAATTAGATCTAGCACTAGTCAGTCAGTCAGTCAGTCAGTCAGTCGCAGTGGGTTGCGAAAAAAAGTGTTGAATTGAATTGAATTGAATTGAATTGAAATGACTTTTGAACGTGTGGGTAGGGTAGGGTAGGGTAGGGTAGGGTAGGGTAGGGTAGGTTTTATGTGATAGTTAGGTAATCGATGCACATAGATATTTCATTGGTTTTGTCGAACACTTGGAATGTTCTTCTTGAGGATAAAGAGGCTGCACTCACTTGAATAAAGGTTATTTTGATCTGAAAATTGTTTTCATGATCAATAAATTTATAATATAACCTGAATCAGGCGAGAGAACCCCCTGAACTTAAGCATATTAGTAAGGGGAGGAAAAGAAATCAACTGAGATTCCCTTAGTAGCGGCGAGCGAACAGGGATGAGCTCATCGGGAAGGTTAATGGTAACATTAACCGGTGTCCGGTTTGGATTGATGTCCTGGCTAACTAAACAGCATTGTAGATACATTGGAAAATGTTATCAAAGAAGGTGACAATCCTGTATCAATGTTGTTGCTAAATAGTTAGTCGATTTGCATGGCTCAATCTAGCGAGTAGAGTTGATTGAAAGTTCAACTTGAAGTTGGAGATAAGCCTCTCCAAAAGCTAAATATAAGGCGAGACCGATAGCGAACAAGTACCGTGAGGGAAAGTTGAAAAGCACTCTGAAGAGAGAGTGAAAAGTGCGTGAAACTGTTGAGGTCGAAACGAAGGGAATGTTACTGTGACTCAATGGTTTGCTAGAAATAGACAAACCGCTCGAGTTGTGCTGTCAATAAAAGACTAGTAAGATTGTGATCAATTTTTGACAGTTGCATCAGGCACTTGATCATCTTTTGCTTTCTCGCTTCTGTGGGTTAGTGATTGTGATTAGGTTGCTGTTGTGACGAAAATGCGATACTTTCTAATAATACTGGTCATTGTCAGCAAATTCAATGTTCTCTTCGTCCCGTCTTGAAACACGGACCAAGGAGTGTAGGTTACCTGCAAGTGCTTGCGCTCATTGAAAGCGTACACGCGAAATGAAAGTGAATGGATTCAAGTGTTGTGCTGCTTGCAGTGCTTCGCTCGTTTCTATCAGTGGTGATAGCGCCAAGTTGGTGTCTCGCAACCACAGACAGTTTTGCTCGAATAAAAGCTTAACTGATCTAGAGCAGGTAGCCTACGACCCGAAAGATGGTGATCTATGCTTGGGCAGGGTGAAGCCACGCGAAAGCATGGTGGAAGCCCGCAGCGATTCTGACGTGCAAATCGATCGTCAGACCTAAGCATAGGGGCGAAAGACTAATCGAACCATCTAGTTGCTGGTTTCCTCCGAAGTTTCCCTCAGGATAGCAAAAACTCAATTTTAAAGTTGATTTGAGCAATTTCATCGAGTAAAGCGAATGATTGGAGGTTTGGGGAGACGTATGTGCTCTCCACCTACTCTCAAACTTTAAATCGGTGAGATGTCATTGTGACTTAATTGCACTTTGGCTTATGCGATGACAATCGATTTGAATGCGAGTTTTTTGTGGGCCGTTTTTGGTAAGCAGAACCGGCGATGAGGGATGAACCTAACGTTGAGTTAAGGCGCCTAACTACTTGCTCATGAGTCACCATGAAAGGTGTTAATTGATATTGACAGCAGGACGGTGGCCATGGAAGTTGGAATCCGCTAAGGAGTGTGTAACAACTCACCTGCCGAATCAATTAGCCCTGAAAATGGATGGCACTAGAGCTCGTGGCCTATACTCAACCATGAATCACAATTAGGTCTCAGTTTTTTAGTCTCAGACGCCTAAATAGTTCATGTGTAACATTCGTGTTGCCTTGTTCTATGATGAAGCTGATGATTCTTTAATTCTAGTCCTTAATTGATCTTCTTATCGGACTTCTTGTTTCAACATATTTGGACTTGTTCCATTTAGTTGTCAAGTTGTCATTCAACGATTTGAAGTTAATGATTCATGAGTAGGAGGACACATTGGTTGCGATAACGGTTATGCGTGAGCATATACCCGAAGCGACC
>CBDHHL010000044.1:0-11934 GCA_965263355.1 Leptolyngbyaceae cyanobacterium
TTTGAGATGTCATGGTCCTCTCAGGATGATCAAACTTGGGGACAAAAAGTCGAGAAATCCGAGGCCCATTAAGGGGCTAACGACAGGGGTAGATGCGTCAGTTACTACTATTTAATACGGTGAACCAGGTAAATCTATGCACATTTCTACCAATCTCATATCAGCTTTCTGTCTGACTCAATAAATGACCAAACTGCTCCTGCAAATCATTCCTTATAGTGAAGTAAATTCACATTGCTAGTGCGTAGTATAGGATTCAAAAAATTGGCATAAAAACGTTACAAAATATTTCACCACTTAACACTCACGTATCCAACCTTAATTTACTTCCCAAGTTTGACAGACCATTGCCTGATAGAGCTTCTGTTTCTTCTCCACTAAACCATTTACGGTTGAGTTGTTGTAGAAAGCCCTGCTGCTGGTATACCAAAATTAACTGATCGATGCCTTCTAAGAGATTTGTGTCATTTTCCCGGACGGCGATGCCGTACCCTTCACTCGTTAACAATGTACCGGCTAACTTAAACGAGTCAGGATTCAGATTAACAAAGTGACGTAATACAGGAGCATCCTGCACTAAACCCTTAATTACTCCATCTTCCAATGCAGTAACGGCGGTTTCAAACGTTGGATAGGTTAACAACTCCACAGGTTGACTCCTTAAAAAGCCTTCTCCTGTAGTACCCGTTAAAGCACCTATCGGCTCCCCCCTGAGGGCGGTCAAATCCAGCTCATTTTCGCTCAGCTGATACACAGTTAATGACGCAATAAAGTCCGCTACAATGAAGAAACTGAGGCCCATCCATAGGGTAGCAATCAAACGACCGGCAAATTTTGTCGGTGTAACATCGCCATAGCCAAAGGTGCCTAACGTAACTACAGCAAACCAAATTCCCTGACTGACTCCTTGAATCGGATTGCCTGAAAAATGAGCATTATGCTTACGTTCTGCTAGCCAGATTAAACTACCTACAAGCGTACTACTACCAAATATTACACAGATAGAGCGTAGATGACGCCAATTCAGCATATTGCTAGCAAAAGTGGCCATAGTCGTTTCAGGCTTAGCCACCATCAACTGCAGGCCTGATTGATAAAACGGATATGAAAAATCTAAGCCCTCGGCTTCTCGTTGCGCGGTGACTGAAATACCGGCAATAGCGACATCTACTTCACCGGTTTTTAGACCAGTCAGCAGAGCCGTAACCGATGGATAGGTGACCCATTCCGTTTCTATCACTAGATCATCAGCGATACTTTGCCAAAGGTCGATACTGTAACCATAAGGCGGTGTAGATGGTTTCAAGGACACAAAGGGCGGCAGTTCTTTTGTCCCAACACGAATCACTGACCTGGGTTGGCCTGGACGTATGGGCAACGCCTGAAATGCTTGTGACTCAGACGTTTGCATTGATTGACTAAAAATCGATAAGGGAGCTAACCATAGCCCTATGGTAGTTACAAGCAATGCACCAATGGGTCTGAACATACCTCACAAGGTTTTAACGATTGGCAAGTGCTTACTTGAAATCAAGATCTAGCTTCAATTCCAGTGGATAGATGCAAAATTAAGTTTATTCATCGAGTTTCATATAGCTAAGAGATATTGTGAAGAGGTTTTAATGGATATTATGCTAGCGCCATTTTTTGACACCGTAAACTGTCTAATATGAAATCCTGCTTGATAGATCGGTACTATCGGGCTGGCACAAGGCACAGCCAGATTTTAACTGGACATGGTTCAGATAAAATATCCCGACAAGACACCCTATAAGGTGCAGCAATCGACGAATGGCAGTTGGGCAAAATCTTCGAGATCAACTGACTCTAGTAGGCTATACCAATCGTTAGCAAGGTTAATATTGTCAGGATCTGCTCGATAAAGCTGACCTAATAGGGTAACGGCTTCTTGCCAAAGACCATTGCGAGCATATATGACAGCCTGGTCCCGAGGGCTAGCTTCAGCCAGAGGTAGACGTAAGTCTGGATCTAAGGGGACCCGCTCAATTGTTCCAGAGACATCCTGAAAATCATCGGCATCATCTTCAACGAGCAAAAGCCATTTATAGCGGTTATTCATTTGGAGTGCTAGTGGTAAGGTTACCTGCACGATACCCATACCACTAGCACTATTGATGGATACGTTGGCTTGGTAAAGCTGTTTTTCGTCTTCATCACTCAAGGTAAATTCTAAGGTAATAGCATCCAGGTCATAGGGAATGTAAAACCAAAGGGTCGGTCTATCTTGGGTAGTCAGGCTTAGGACTGACTCGTAGGTATTAGTAACTAACCCTTCTGAGTTACTTTCAAAGGGGGTATGGGTCGCTGGTGTGAGAGCAGTCAGAGTGACTACACAAGTCCCTTGGCTATTGCCATTGTCTAGACTCTCGTTACCCGCTGAATGGTTGTTATCTTCTAGGCAACCTCGGCTACCCCCACCTCTACGTCCAGGGGGGGCTCCCCGATCCGCCAAAATAGGGGCATTGTAGTTGTAAGCCACTTCTCCAATTGCATCTACCGAGAGAACGCTTAGCTCAGCTAGCCCTTGCTGAGTAGACGCTGGATTCTCGTCAGCCGATTCAGCCTGTACGCTGGTTGTAGAGAGCAGGGCCGTCGAACAGACAAAGGCACTGCTCAGTAGATAAGAAAGCATATGAGATAATTTCATGGGACCTCTTTCGTCATTGTGTTTGTTTGAGACAACCTCAAATGTTCAGTTATAGGGATGCTACTGGCGATGGTCAATAATAGAATTGCTGGAGGAACCCAGGGCACCCAATAATGAGACTTGACAAGTAGTAACCCACAGATGCCCAATAGACCTAATTCTGTTCCCAATAGGGTGAATACCCAATAAGTGATGCCATGGCGGTAGGTTTTGCCAAGACTGAACATGGTCAGGATAATGATCAGGCTACCCAGACATCCCCACAACACAATCCAAAGAGTCTCACCCCATTCTGGCCAAGTTTTTAATAATGGCCGATTATCTAAAACTGCGCTGAGAAGATGACTGATCATTTGAGCTTGCAAAAATACCCCGCTGGTTTGATGTTCCACCCTGGGGCTTTGGCTATAGGGGGTGAGCCAATAATCGCCAAAACTTTTGTCGGTGGTGCCAATTAAGACAATGCGATCGCGAATTAACGCTGGTGACACCTTCCCTTCCCGTAGGTCAGTGAGGGTAACGTGTTGAGCAATTTGATCGGGACTATCTAGCCGACGATAATTTAATAATAGCTGATGGCCCCAGGCTTCGATACCCCGATAGCCACCTTCGTTGGTTTCGATGGGAGTAAAAATAAGATTACCCAGTTGTAAATAACCTTCGGGGGAAGCCTGAATCGTCACCTTTTCTGCTGAGAGATAGCTAAAGGCCAATTTTGCACTTAAACTATGGGTCGCTAGACAGGAGGAAGCAGGATCTGGAGTTAGGGCCAACAGCTGTCGTCGCAAGACTCCATCCGCATCGGCAATAAAATCACTAAACCCAATTCTGTCTTCAGGCACTTCGGGGGGTGGTGCAATACCATCACTGTTGGCTTGAGCATCACGACTCTTGCAGATAGTAACAAGCTCATTATGGGCTGTCAGCTGTTCAGCTAATTCAGGGAAGCTAGACAAGACTGGAAAATCTCGATAAATATCTAAGCCAATTACCCGAGGTTCCATCGTTTCTAAGTGTTTCAAACTGTCTAATAACGCTTGATCTGAGAGAGACCCACGGGGCTGTTCATCCTTTTGAGCCTGAACATCTTTTTCTGTAATCTTAACCACCACCAGACGAGGGTCAGGCAACTCTTTAGAACGCATTTTTATAAAGCTGTCGAAGGCTTTTAACTCCAGCCCCTGAAATAGACCCATGTAGCGAAGACCAATAATTGCGATAGTGAACACAGCATGGGTAAGCAACATTAAACCAGGTCTAGGAACAGGCGGAGGTGGCGGTGGCAACGGTGGCACCTGCGGTGACAGTTGGATGAATTCATGCCACAGGGGGGGACTATGGGCCGGATTTTGATAGATGGTAGGAAGCCAAGAGGCACAGGGGAATATATCTTCTAACCCTTGTAACTTCTCTCGCGCTTCTCTCATTGCTAAATATAACGTCTCTCCCCGAGAAAAGGCTTCTAAAAAGGCTTTTAGAAATGTGTGGGCTACTCGATCAGACACCACTTCTTGCATCACAAGAATTTGGGGAATTTGTAAATCTGCCAGGGATTGGGCTAACCCGAGCCCATCACAAGAGTTAAAAATGGCAACCTTAAGCCCCCGTGCCAAGGCCGTTTGTAACGCATTTTTAAGTTGAGGAATGGTAATGACATCGGTTGAACTAATGTGCAAGAGTCCAGTTGAATTGTTCTTATTTGCAGGCGATGAACTCACTTGTTTCCAGTCTGCCTGGCTAGAGCTATGGCCTGCGAAAAATAATATATCCCAGCCTTGGGTGTCCCAGAGATGGGTATCCAGGGTTTGGCGGTCGGGTTCTGTTAAACAATGGATGTCTGTGTTGGGTAAATGATTGAGCAATGCTAAATCTGTTTCAATGTCTAACCCCTGACTATCGCCTAATACGGCTAAAATACGGACCTGATTTCGAGTTTTGGTAACGGCAGGAGTCCTTTTTTCATAAATAGGGGCGCTAAGGGCAATTTCCAGGTGGGGATAGCGATCGCAAATATCCCACCGATGCCAGGGGAGACGCTGCACAATATCCTGTTGAGTTTGCACAATTAACCGAATGGTATCGTTTGGACTCAATTGCTCCAACAGCTTGTCTTGGACAGGACGAAATGACTCTGCACGTAACCATTGGTTAAAGGCCCGTTGCAGCTTTTCAGCCAGGTCATAACAGTCTTCTACATAGGACACATTAGTAGCAAACCCGGTTGAACTCTTGCCCAGCCGAAAAGGCCCAGGGCCACTTAATTGGCGATAAGCGACCTGCCATTGCTGATAATGCGATCGCAAGTCTGGTGCAGCAGGTAAGTGGCCTATAACTTCAGTGATGGGTATCTCGTTTTCATAGCCAACTTGTAGGTTCACCGAAAAGCCAGTGCCTAAACTACCATCATTTAGTTTTAAGGTGACACGCTTATCCATTCACCCGCCTTAGACGATAAATTGTTCCGAATGGTAGATATCTTCCAATTTAAGCTGAGTTGTAAAGGGCTCACCCAGTTTGCCCGTAAACTGTAGCTGAATGTAATTATCGGCTTGCCGCGCTTGAGCTTGCATAAACACCTCCCCAGATCCATCTATGATCAACAATTCTAAATCTGGAGGTAAACAAGGTTGGTCAACCGGATAAGCTTGCACGCTGATGTGAATTTCATCCATCGTCTGAGATTGTAAGCGGATCAACAGTAAAACCCGTTGCATTCCTAGTCGCACAGCCAGGTTAAGCAGTTTACCTCTATGCACACTCGCCCCAGTCTCTTCAGTCAATTGGCTACTGAGAGGACGTTGGTGATCAAATTCAGAACTTTGAGGGTCAGGGCCCCTATGACTGAATGCGGGGGTTAAGCTGACCGTACCTAAGAGTTCTTCAAGGGTTTGCCAGCCATTGTCACTAGCATCGACAATACTATCAAACCAATGACTCAGGGTTGCCAAGGGGCTACGATTCGCTTCCGTTTGGAGGCTAGCTGGCACTGGCGTTAAGCTATGAAGATGATCAATCAGCTCTTCTGGAGGCTTGAGATCGCTTAGTGCCAGGGTTTCATTGGTAACGTTTGAGGTAAACCCCAACAATCGGGCCGTTTGTAAATCTTCACTCAATTCCACTACGCTATAGCCTACCCGCAATGCCCATGTTTCAGGCGGAACAGCACAAGTCGTTGAGGGTGCGTATGTAGGGCGACATTCTAATCGTCCCATACCAGGGAGGACTAGATCGGCCACATCAGCCATCAGTTGTACCGCCGGATTCCAGCTATCACTACTGACCAAATCAGTTGCAATTTCTAGCATCTGGCAATAATCATTCATTGCCCAAACGGCTAGCGTATTGGCGTACACCTGTCTGGCTTTGGCTACCGATGGTTGCTTGGCCGCAAATTGCTCTGCCTGCTCATGCGCCTCTGCTGTAATTGGCAACGGCACGGCCATGGCATAAATCTTATCTAAACTCTTGCTCATAATAATCCCCATTCTTTTGCACAGTGACAGCTTATTTAGTGTGTTTCGGTATTGGTTTCGTTATAAATAGCCTTGATTTTGGCCAAATTCTCGCAAGAGGGGCATGCACTGACGCTGATAAAAGCTGGCTAAAGTACCAATAGAGACATTTAAATCTGCTGCCAATACTTTCCAAGGCGCTTCAGGGGGCAATCGTCTTAAAATCAACAAGCGGGCAGTAATATTGGGATGACCCAAAATATGAATCTGTTGAAGTCGCGGGTCTGTCTCAGCCCACTGTTTCACGTCCTGTAACATTGGTGGAATATCAGGTTTAGCCTCTAATAGATCAATTGGGTCAGTAGGGGGATTGTCTCCCATTAGATTAAATAGAGGTTTTGCCTTTTGCTTGTTTTCGGTTGTTTTAGCAATGTACTTATCTTGTAAACGACGTTTCAAGTAAGCGTTTAACCAAGTGATAAGACTAGCTTTTTGTGGATCGTAAACTTTGCCAGTTTTGGCTTCACATAGATTTTGACAAAAGTAAATCCAGGTCTGCTGCAAAGCGTCTTGATAATAGGAGACGTTTTCATTCCAAAGTTTATCTGACACCAGCCGAATGATTTGGGTCAAACGCTTTTGGCGTTGAGCACTCCCTATTCGGTGACGACACGCGTCAGCAATTAGGGCTTGAATATGTTCCTGGAAGTTGTCCATCAAAAATTATCACTCGTTACAAGGAGCAATAGTTAGCGACCTCTACATAACCTATCAGAGGTAATCACAAAAATCATGCATCAGGCAGCGCTATACATAAAAATCAGCATATCTCCTACCTATTAAATGAAAAACAGCCCATAGCAGGTGATTAGCACAATATTTGAGCTACTGCAAAAAAGCTGAAATTTGCCCTGATAGATCAATAGGAGGCTTAGACGCTGAATTTATTGATGTTGCCTGTATGCTTCTAACCCAGATGAATACAAACCATGGTTGCTTCAATATTACTTAATACATTCAATATTACTGAATACGAACAATGAGCAATAAACGATGAAAAAGGCACGTTATTTAATTTTACTAGGTTTCTTTGTTCCCATTATAGGTATAGGCCTGATTGCAGCCTTTATTATGCCTATTTCAATGAATTTAGGGATTTTCCTAAGTTATTTTCTAAGACTAACTTCTTTAGTTGTCTTTACTTGGGGATGCGTAGAGTTAGCTAAGGCTAAAGGCTACCATCCGATGTGGGGAGTCTTAGGACTAGGGCTATTGTGGGGCTTATTAGCTCTTATTCTTTTACCTACAAAAAAGAAAATACGTTGAATTCTCCTTGAAGTATAAAAGAAAAAAATATTATTTACCAGCAATGACTAAACGACAGTCCTTGAATAACTCTAAAAAACTCACTTATTGTCCTATTTACCAATCCTTGGGACGCTTTGTTTTTCTGTTGGCAATTACCTGTGGAACCTACGGTCTTTATTGGCATTATAAACATTGGTACTGTTTTGGCTATCGTAGATTTAGTGCAGTTTGTTTCACGCTCTTTAGTCCCCTAACAATTTCAGGTCTTGCCAGACATATTTTTCAATTAGCAAACGATAAAGGGATTAAGGTAGGGATTGAACCTAAAATTTTCTTACTTGCTTATTTTATAGGCAATATTATCTCTTCTCAAGGGCCAGGACTTTGGTCGCTGTTAGGGCTATTGATGATCGTATTACCAATGCTCTACATGCAACATTGTCTGAACCTTTACTGGGTGCAACAACAGCCTCAGTGCCAGAAAAGCCTTTTTCTATCTGCAGAAGTCGTGGGTTGGTCAGTTTTAGGCGTAGGGATTTGGATGAGCAGTTTAACAAGTGACATGGGGGCTCTCTGACGTTAGCAATATATTAAAATTCAAGATAATTGCAAAAAAATTGAAATCTTACCTGATAGGTCAATAGACAGATTCAAAAGGCCAAATAAGGTTGAGCCAGGATGTGATATTGACCCAGGTATTTAACGATGATGAACAATAAGGTTTTCCATATTAATCAAATGTCTACTGTTCAAGTGGCTAACCAGTTAAAAAAGCTGAAGCTAGAAACAATGCTCAGCATTGCTGATGTTTACTACTATGCTAATATCTTGTAAGCTTTCAGCGGGTCTAAGTTTTGAGAGGTCTCAAGAAGCCGAGTACCTGGTAGAGTAAGCCTATGAAAGATAAGGCTCTCCCATCGATACCCACAGTCAGCGAAGCGGACTGGGAAAAGACACCGTCCAGCGTTAAGACGTTGGTTCTGAGTCTAGTGACAAGAGTCGAGGAATTGGAGAACCAGTTCGAAGAACTGCGAGCAGAAAATACTCAACTACGCGCAGAAAATACTCAACTACGCGCAGAAAATGAATTGCTCAAAGAGAAGCTGCAGCGCAATAGTCAGAACTCATCTCAGCCACCATCGGAGGATAAAGCCAAAGGATTTAAGCCGAAGAAACCTCGCAGTGGTCGCTCGCGAGGAGGCCAACTCGGACATCCGGGGAAAGGGCCGAAGCTATATCCACCGGAGGCGTGTGCCCGCATCGACCACTATTATCCAAGCCACTGTCATCACTGTGGGGAGGCGTTATCAGGAGAGGACCCCAGTCCCTATCGAGTGCAAAAAGTAGACGTACCCCAGATAAAACCAGTTGTCGTCGAGCATCGATTTCACCAGTTAGCGTGTGAGTGCTGTGGGGCGTTGACACGGGGCTGGGACGAAGGGGTGATCAACACTCCGAGATATGGCGAACGGCTGACGGGATTGGTGGGGTGGCTTAGCAGTGTCGGTCATCAGTCCCATGGGCAGGTGAAGGACCTGTTGTGTGAGGTGTTTGATATCGAGATATCAACGGGAGGCATCAATCGTCTGCGGATGGAGTTGTCAGAGTCATTGTCAGCCATCGTGGAGAGTGCGGGGGAGTATATTCAGCAACAAGCCCAGGTGAACATGGATGAGACGGGCTTTCGCCAAGGGAATGGGGATGGGAAAAATCCCCAGAAAAGTAAAGGGTGGTTGTGGGTTGTGGTGACCCCGTTAGTGAGCTATTTCTCGGTATTTCTGTCTCGCTCACAGGGGGTAGCCAAAGAGATGTTGGGTGACGCCTTCGGTGGCATTGTGGGCAGTGACCGATGCGGGGCCTATAGTTGGTTAGGCAATGCCCAACGACAAGTCTGTTGGGCTCATCTCAAACGAGATTTCACCAAAATCGCTGAACGCTCAGGGCGATCCACTAAATTGGGAAAGGCCCTGCTCAAACAACAAAAGCGATTGTTTGAGCGTTGGTATCAGGTCCGAGATGGAACCCTACCTCGAGGCGATTTTATCGAGCAGGTCAAGCCGATTCGGTGTGAACTCAGGCGATTGCTTAATGAAGGAGCCGATTACGAGATTGAAAAAGGCGATAAGACCTCGTTCGCTAAGACGGTTCGCACCTGTCGGAAACTGCTCACCGTTGAGCCAGCTTTCTGGACCTTTGTCGAGCATGACGGGGTAGAACCCACCAATAATGCGGCGGAGCGTGCCCTGCGCCCTGCGGTCTTGTGGCGTAAACAGAGTTTTGGAGCCAATAGCCAAGAGGGGAGTCAGTTTGTGGCCCGGATGATGACTACCGTCACCAGCTTAAAGGCCCAGCAACGTTCAATTTTTGACTTCCTGAGCGATGCCGTAAAAGCTTCTCGTCATGGTTCTCCTGTGCCTTCATTGATACCTGAAGGAGACTGACCCTCCTGAATCTTTACAATATCTTTGACTTACATCAGCCTCTATTTCCTTGGAGCTTTCCTGAATCCAGGAATCCCTCTAGATAGGGAAAGTTTATCTTCAAAGTCGCGCATAAATTTTTTTCTATATAAGGTTTTCTAGTTTTCCCTCGATTCGCTGGCATCCTCCTGATTTTACAGGGGGGTGCCTTTTCTTTTAATTGACTCTTTTCATAGGTAAAAACTGCCAACTTTCAAAAAAGATTGGAGATGATTGCAAAAAAAACCAACCTTAACTGATGAGTTAATAGGGCAACTTATAAAACCCTTAATAACAAAGTTGCTCAAAAAATGTGAAACAATACGAGGATAAAGTCATGAGTGGCTCATTTAACAGCATTAATGGGGACAACAATGCCAACAATATTACTGGCACCAACCGTAAAGATTTTATTCGTGGGTTTGGCGGTAATGATACGATTTGGGCAGGAGCGGGTGATGATCTTGTCGATGGTGGTACTGGGAACGATACCCTTAGGGGCGAATCTGGCAATGACCAGCTTAATGGACAAAATGGTAATGACCTAATCTTAGGCGGCAATGGTAATGATAGGCTTTTTGGAGGTGATGGTAACGATAGAATAGCAGGAGGGTTTGGCAACGATTATCTTGTCGGAGGTCGTGGCGGCAATGATTTTATGGCCGGTCAACAGGGCAATGACACCTATGTTGTTCTTGACTCGAATGATAAAGTGACCGAATTTTCAGGCCATGGGACTGACCTGGTGCGGAGTTTTATTCCTACCTATAGGCTGACAGCTAATGTTGAGAACCTTACATTGGCAGGCTCAGCCGTTCAGGGGTATGGTAATGGCTTGAATAATAGAATTATTGGGAATAGTGGCAACAATATCCTCTTTGGTGAAGGTGGCCGAGACTTTTTGAACGGTGGTCGTGGTGCTGATCGCATGTATGGTGGTGCCCATAACGACACTTACATGGTGGATAACAAGGGCGATAGAGTTTTTGAGTCTCGTAATCAAGGTTATGACCGTGTATTTTCGACTGTTGGATTCACTCTAGGAAACAATATAGAGGAACTAACCCTGAGGGGTACTGCATACCTAGGCTATGGAAATAACCTAAACAACAGAATTGATGGCAACAACTCTGCCAACCATCTGTGGGGGGCCGCTGGCAACGATACCATTTTTGCCAACGGCGGCAATGATCTAGTTCGTGGGGGCATTGGTAATGACTACTTACATGGTGGTAGAGGCAACGATGAATTAGTCGGCGGTAGTGGCAATGATACCTTAGTAGGGATTGCAGGCAATGACATCTTGATCGGTGATGCGGGAGCAGATAAGTTTACATTCTTCAAATTCACCGATGGTGTTGACCAGATCAAAGACTTTTCGAGAGGACAAGGGGATAAGATTGAGGTTGTGGCTGCAGGCTTTGGAGGTGGCCTGGCGAAAGGAGTATTATCTAGCGATCAGTTTGTCTTAGGCTCTAGTGCACATGATGCGAATGATCGGTTCCTCTATAACAATGGCGTCCTATCGTTTGACAGGGATGGTATTGGTGGGGCATCGGCTGTCCGAATCGCAACATTTAGTGGTAATCCCACATTGACCCACAGCGATATTGTTGTGATTTAGAAGGTAGATAGAGTTGTTTTCATAGGGGATTCTCAGCATCTTTAACGGTTGCATGTATCTCCTGAAGAGAGGCTCCTTGAGATATGGTGCATCGCCCGATTTTTGGAGTCGAGTGGTGCATTTTCATATGATACCAAATCCGAATTTCCCGACTTAAATTGATATCCAACATTTGCACAGTTAGATGCCAAAAATAATTTTGGGATAGTGCAAAAAAGTTAAGAGTTTACTTGATAAGTCAATAGAGCTTATGTTGCCCATTTTTTATCTACGCCTATTTTCAATTATTCAAAACTTTGACCTCTTCGACTTAAAGGAAAAAACTCATGGCTACAATTAATGGCACTCCCTTTAATGACAACAATACTGTTAATGGCGTTCCTCTCATTTTTCGTTCAGCATTGGTAGGTACTCCGTTGAATG
>CBDHHL010000045.1:0-102076 GCA_965263355.1 Leptolyngbyaceae cyanobacterium
ATTTCCCACCAATAGGAGCCATTACTGCACAACCTCTCTTGCGACAATCTCACCAGTTGCCGCCGCTTCTGCGATTACTCGAATCTCTCCATTAAAATCATCCGTTTCAAATCGACTAGCCGGAATCGTGTAGACATAATTCCCGCCGGTCGTTTGGGCAGCAGTAGAGCCGTATTGGACGTAAACGGTTTGATTCGTGCTATTTCGAATGACCACGTTTACTCTACTTGGATTCGCGGGCACTAACTGTTGATCAGTGTTGAGATTGGCACTAAGTACAACCGGAACCGATGCACTTTGTTGAACTGCCGTGTTAGCCCCCGTACCACCCGTCAAGAACCAAGATAAATCAGGCTTATTCCTAGCAATCCTAGGACCAGGGAATGCGCCTTGATATTGACGGATCGTCATTCGAGATCGGCTAAATGCTGTAGCTGCACCCGCAATATCTTGGTTGCCGAATACTCGCAATGCCTCCAATGCACTGCGGCTAATCGTTATCGTAGTCCCGTTGCTTGCCCATTGCCCTAACTCTGATGCGATCGTGGGGTTTGGGACGGTGCCATCGGTCGTGTAAATTAACAGCCACTCATTTTCTGTTGCGACTGCCGTCGTCTCACTCTCAGTGTTGATTTGAGCAAGCCTATCTTGAGCGATTTCAAACGTGATGGTCGCGAACGTCGTTACAGGCGACACGGTGAACCCAGTTGCACCCGTAATAAGCCCGCCTGCAATTGGCCTGTCCGCTGTGGCCCCTGTGTCGCCTGTGACCGGGATTTCGAGAACAGATTCAGAAACTAACAGTATCGGGTCGTTAGTGCTCGAAGCTCCAACTACTGCCGTAACGATCGCGTTCCCATTAGCGGCTCCAATCGTAATTCCGTTCTCATCGGAAAACGCGTCATTCGCCGTGGGATAAACAAGATCGTCTCGACCAATGACCGCAAAACCACTATTCCCCGTGCTGGTGGTACCACCAGCACCATCACTAATATCGTAAGTGACAGATTCAAGCGAGCCTAAACCACCAGTGGAAGAGCTTGCTGTTAGCTGGGCTTCTGTCGGCCCAGTCCCGATTGTAATATCGACCCCTGATGGGATGTTAGTTAGAGTCGTTCTATCTCTTGAAAGAACCCCGAACAGCACAGGCCCAGCACCATTAATTTGATAAGGCGTTGCGGTTGGTGATGGGGCCAACTGGTCTATGTCATCACTCGCCAAAGTAAATCGAGGCGTGTTTGCATCGACAAGGCCAGAACTTGTGGCAACTGTTGCAGGAAAATTTGTAACCTGAGTTGTCCCCCCAGATGACCCAGATCCGCTTGCTGGTTCCCGTTCTGCCGTTGGGGGTGCGCCAATCCCACCAGAATTCAGATACCAGCTAGACCCGCCTGACGTTGTATTAAATACTTCATATAAATAATCGCCAACGGCATAGCCTAGCCCGCCATTAGCAGCGGTTGCCCGCCAAAGTAATATCTCAAAATCTGTTGAACCGCCAAACGTGCCTAAGTCTGCTGTATTTGGAGCACCAATAGTCGTGCCTGCAGTGACGTTACGCCAAGTATTATCTGATAATGCAATGATTAAATCGCCATTGCTGTACCCTGTTCCATTAGCCGTTGCCTGAAACGTGCCAATAGGTGTTGCGCCACCAGCTGCCCCAACATCTGTGACTAATAATGCGCCCGTCCCAGTTTGATAACGCATTAAAGATACCCCAAGAAAATATCATCTAAAGAACCTACGGAATCAGTAGTTTCTGTATTCCTAGTTTCTGTCCAAGCCTGCCTACCCGCTTCGTAGCCACTCTTAGATACGTTAGTTTTATTGGCATCATCCACAGTCAATTGCAAGATAGCATCTTCTGCATTTTGTAAATCCAATAGAGCTTGTATTTGTTGCTCTGGACTGTCAATTGTTTTTGAATAATGATCAACTATACTTTTGCTACGCTCTAACGATGACGGGTCTAATTGTAGAAACCTAGCAGCCGCATAATAGGCCCGATAGTAAATAACCCCATTCGGGTCCGTGCCTATTGATGATTCAAGTAAGTTTTTGAAGAAAACAAAGTCAGCACTCGAAACTTTTTGTCGAGTAGCGGGCAACGAATTTTGTATGAAACTAAACGCGTCATTCAGGTTTGTGAACACTGTTCGTCAAAGCCTCAATTACATCAGCCCATTTTTGATCACTCATTCCAGCCGCATTTTGGGCCACCTCCAATGACTCAAAGCCTTGGTTGAATAAAGCTGTAGCCTTGGTTTTGCCAATTCCTGGCAATCCCTCTAATTCTGCCTCAGACATACTATTTAATACGTTTAAGGCAGGCTTAATCATTGTTGGCTGTTTAGCTACTGGCTTTAGATAGCCAAGCTTAATCAACGCTTGAGCCTCTTCAGGAGATAATGTTATTTTATCTCCTATTTTTTTGACCCCATCATTAGAGGCGACTTGCCCCAAGATGACTATATAGTTCATGATGTTTATGCAACAGCATTAGAAATTAAGTAACCGTGAGTGATTAAGTTAGCGTCATTCACACCAACAGCCTGCACTGAACGATCAAAGTCAAGCTTGTAAACGGTTGCGCCGCGATCGTCATCACGGTATGGAGAGAACACTTGAGGGTTACCCATATAGGTATAAGTGTAACCATAGCTAGGCTCCTCCTGGTCAATTGTCCCAGTAGTCCGGAAAGGTAGGCGATCTTGGCGCAATGCAGACGGGTTTGTATAGGCCATGACAAGGTTCTTGCCAAAGACATATTCCTTTGTCCCGTTAGCCCGCTTAACCAAAGCTGAGCACACCCGAACCTCATCAAACCCGTAAAAGTTAGCTAGCATTTCAGTAGTCAAACTGTCTCGGGTTGTATGCTTTAATCGGTCTTTAATCAATTCATTTTCTTGAATGGTATCAAAGACTTCACGGCCCATCACCATCACGTTTGGATCAACTCCAATCTGTTGAGCGATAGCAGAACGACCAGCACGAATGTAAGTACCAGGGTTGGAGGATGGATCATTAAACTGTTGCGCGCCAGCAAGAGCAATTTGATTGCCTGCTGCGTAATTGGCTGGTGTAACCGCTACAGCAGCTGACTCAATCTCATGCTTAAGCCCAGCTCGTTGAATCATCCGAGTAGACGCACGACGCCCCCAGTTGATGTTCATCCGTTCCATTTTCTTAGCTTTTTTATCTCCTACGCGATAACTAAAGCCTTTGATATTCAACGAATAAGCAGCACCCTGGTAACCGTCCTGAACTTCAGGATAGGTCGTGTCATCAGCTCGGTTATCGTCAATTTCTTCATAGATTGCATCATCAAAGCGAATGATGCGACCGTCATAATCCCCTGTTTCTACAAGTGGAAAAAGTGCCCGCATAACAAACTGAGGCATCTTAAAGCCTTGAGCCACATTTGTTAAGCTGATCGATACGCCAGCACTTGCATTCCGTAAACTGTTTGGTGTTCCCATTTTTTATCTATCTCAATTTCCAAAAAAAAGACTTAACTAACAGTGTCCGTGTATGGGAACACTTCGATGAATTCTCCTGCTGCCGCTGCTGTCACACCAGGCTTTAGCCGAGCGCAAACATTGTTACCAGCTGTCCAAGGAATAACCCGTCCAGTGGCATCGGTCATCAGTCGGTTTTCGGTGCCGTCAATGACAGCGCCCGTTTCCCAAATGCCGGTCACACCAACAATTACGCGGCCATTGTCACCAGCAAGAATCTCAGTATCGGCAACACCAATGCAAGCTTCACCGGCAGTCGCTTGAGCTGCTGAAAAGTTAACGCCACGCTTTGCCGCGATCGTCGCAGCTGGGGTGACCGTTATTACAAGACATCCAACTTGTTGCATTATTCTGTAACTCCTGCAGCTAAGGTGTAACGGTCATAAGCTTCTGTATAATCAGAGATCTTGTGTTCTGACATATAAGCTCGAATTTTGCGGTCTAGCAGCAGCGAATCATGATCAACTTCGCTCATGTCAATGCGCAAAGAGTTTGATTGCTCAACAAAATCAGGATCGAATTCAGGTCCAATTGGCATAGCGCCACTTGACCATAGAGCAGGCCCTTCAGCGATTTGATCCATTAACACTTGACGAGCCGATTTTTTGACAGTGCGGCCTGTCGCTGGGTCTGCAAAATCTTGCTCGCCTTCTGGCATAGCCATGATCATTTGAATCTTGGCTTTTTTGTCGGCTGGTTTGATCTTGCGGTTAGCATCATTAGCCATCTGCTCAACAAAGTTAGTTACTCGATCTAACTCGCGTTGCCGATGTGCTTTAATGTTTTCCTCACGCTGGACCTGTAGTTGCCGTTCTAAATCTTGATTGTGCTTTAGAAGGTTAGTAATCTGACCTTGCAGTTCTGAAAATGCCTGCGCCGTTACAGGGGCATGCATTGGGTCAATAACAGGGGATACAGGTTCCGGTGCTGGTGCGGGAACAGGCGCAGGTGGTTCATTGTGGTCTTGAGTTTTTGACGCAACGGCTTTTTGAACCGAAGCAGTCAACGCCGTTAGTGTTTCTTTCAGCTCGTTAAATTGCTGAACTGTTACGAATTCGTCAGCCATTAAGCCTCCAAAGTTACTATTTGTGAAATCTGTTTTTGTAGACTAGCAATTTCTGCCGTCACATCTGATAAATTTTGCTTTGTCGCAAATTCAGACAAATCTGTTTGCTGTGGTTCAAAAGCAGCTCTAAGTTCATCTGTTGTTATCCCTAACTTTTGAGCGGCTAAATCCCAGCTAGACTCAGAATAATCATCGTCGTACTTTTTCTTCATGCCTTCTCTAAGCTCCATAAGCTCAGTAGACATGCGCTCCATCCGGTCATTCAGTGAGCCCATTTGACCGGCATATTCTTTAAGCCCGTCAATCAATTCGCGAGGAAAAACCTTGTCCGCAGTTTCTAGAGAAGACGAATCAATCAACATATCGCGTTGCATTTGAAATACTTTTGCGATATGGCTTATTGCTTTCCCTAATGGCATTTCACCAAACTCCATTACAGCCACTTCAGTGAATTCAAAATCCCAAAGACCATCGGGCTCACTTTCAGCAAATGCCAATGGGGCCATGCCTTTAACCGCTGGTTGCTGTCCTCCAAGTGCCCCAATGTGGCCAAAGTTCAATCGGCCAGGGGTAGGGTTGCTGGGATGCTGCCGTGGATAAATGCGAGGGCTGATAGACTGAAAATGTTTATTTTCAACCCAATCAACCATTTCCTGACGAACATCTTTGAATTCGCCAAACAATGAATTGCCCACACGTTTAACGGCCTCTAACCATCCCCATGCAGGACTATTGTCTTTAGGATGGCCAAGCACTAACGGCACCCGATGACCAGCGCTAGCCGACTCGTTGAACGAATCCGCTAACTCTTGCAAGTCAGATTCACTAAATGTCGCAGTGCCACCACTAGACGGCGCATGGGTGCCGCTTCTAAATATTTCTATCCAACGTGTTTTAGACAGCATTGACAACTATCTACAATGACTGTCCCTAGGGTATTCCATTTGATTTTATGGATTCTGGCTTACGCGGTTATACTTGCAACGATGCTGATCAGTTAAAATAATTAGTGTCACTCACTGCCAATTCTGGCAATGCTTGGAGATTTGCCGGTTGAACCTATGAAATTAAGAAAAATAATTGGGTCTAATATCAGAGATCGTCGTTCTGTCCTGGGATTGACTCAAGGCGACTTAGCTGAATCTTTTGGCTCCACTGCTGATAGAGTAAGCCGAATTGAAGCAGGCGCAACCGGTCTAGATTTCTCTGAAGTGCCAGGGGTAGCTCAAGCGCTGGACCTGCCAAACCCATTAGTTTTATTTGAAGAAAATATATTTAGAAAAGTGCCAAATGCTCATCCAAAATTGCAATGGTTAGACTGAGGCACCACGTCTGATTGCTTCCTCAAGGCTCATATAAATAATTGAACACTTGCAGTTATTACGACACTCACATGCTTCTGTCGGCATGACCAATTCATCTATTGGCAACGGAGGGAATGACGCGTATATAGGGCAACTAGGGCAATGGTCGGTAGGCGCTAACTGTCGAATCCCATAAGTTAAGCCTTGCCGTCTAGCTACTTCTCGCTTAAACCTATTTTCTAAGGTGAGATCGCTGCCCCCAAACGCCCTAAGCCTGTTCTGTAATTGGGATAATGAATTTTTGCCCGCTAATAAATCCCTAACTAGCCACGCAAGCCCAAACGCTGTCCCGGTTAATTCCTCAAGACCTAAATAATATTGCTCCTTTAATGCGAATTGAATCATTCGCCTTAGTTGCTGGTCTGGTAAGTCGTTAAAATCTTTTGCTTTTAACCAGTGCAAGTCACGAAGAATTATGGCGGCCCTAAATTGAAACTCGCGAGTGCCGATGGTTTGACTAGCTAGCAATGCGGCCAATGCAATAAGCGCTGCAATTAAACTATCCCTCTCTTGGTTGGGTGTCGATTCAGACTCCGCAATCAAATCATAATCAGCATTAGATAAAATGCCGTCATCCAATAAAATGATTGGTTCCAAGAGATCAAACGGCATAGATTCTTGTAAGCTCACGTTCTGCCCACGCCTTGGCTGCTTGCTCAGATGCTTTCAAATTATGACGATCAGACAATCCTAGGCTGATATCTAAAAGACCCTCCATGGTTGTTGGGTCACTAGGTACATTCGGGTCTGCACTCGTCAAGTATTCTAAACAGTCATCTGGTGGAATAAACCTAAGCTCACTAGCATTAATGGCCTTGGCCTTATCCGCTGCTTCCATCTGCCGCCATAGGCTATTAAACCAACTCATCCCAGCACGACCGCCCCAATAAGCCCACGCCGCCCATGCTGGCGTATCTTTAGCAGCTGAGCCGAACCGAGCATTGCGCTTAAAGAACCGATAGCCCATCCTTGCCCTGGCTGGCGTTGCCGCATCGCCATTAGCAAACTTACTGGCCCATCGTTTGGTTGCTGACTCCATGCCGCCCCCAATCTTTAGGTTTTCGTTATTAATAGCAGACTTAAACGCTGAACGAACAACCATGGGAGGCTTAAAATTAATATGGCTGTAACGGCCTTCAGCAAACATTGGTGCATTAGCACACTGTTCAATATCTCGAATGGATACCTCTTCAATGCCACCAAAAAAACGAAATGGCATTTGTCGTTTATACGCTCGTTCAAATTGAGCAGCTGTTTCAAAAAAGATCCCATATTTGCATTTGTCAAATTCACCAGTCTGAGTCAATTGACGAATACGAAAAATACGATTGCTACTAAAATGAGGTCCCAAATAGACATCTAACGCCTCGTCATCATCTCCCTTATGCCCTTCGAAATAACCATAGGCAACGCGCATCGGTTTTTGAAACCGTAAGCTCCCTACTTCATTTTCAATGCCGATCCTAAACCCGTTCCAAGTAACGAAACGACCAGCACCAGCAAAATCTAACTCAGCTTTGGCCGCCGCTTCATTGGGCAGCCCCCATCCAAACCGATTGGCAATCTCAATAATATTTTGCTGAATACTTTCTGGCATATGTTCAGATAGTCGCCAAGCCTTTTCTACGTCTGCATCACTAGAGATCGGCAATGTTTGACTTGGCCCAGCAAATGCCCCCTTGATTTGACCTGTAGCTAGCTGAGCACGTTTTAGCTCAGTCCATTCAGTAAATGATGCAGTAGGTTGCTGTTCCGTTGGAGATGCTAAAACAGGAGCAGCGATAGACCAGTTTTGACCATAAGTTTCCTTCACATATTCATCGGTAGGAACAAGGCCAGAAGTAATTAACGTGCTATCAGCAACAGCGCGTTCTGCTCGATTAGCCTCTTCCCTGGCTTCCTCTTCTAACTGTTTAGCATCTTCCGTCGTCCATCGCTTAATGACGGGGATCTCTGCCTTAGGCGCGTTCAATTCAAAAAATGGCTTCCACAATTGCTCTATTAATTGAGCGTCTAACAAATTACAATCCGCATCAGTTAACGATGATTCCCGCTCATCTTGTTGGCTGCTATTCGCCGCAAAACTCCCCCCTGTTGAGCGCTCTGCAAAAGATGATTCTCCCAACACAGCTTCTGTAATCTGACTATCCGCAAAATTCATTAGCCGCTCGTGGACATCTGGACTACTGGAATTAATAGCCTCCACTAATCTCACATCAAACCCAGCCGGAAACGCGCCATATCCGTTGGGGCTTATTGTCTGCAAAAAAGCTTGAAAATCTTTATAAGCCGCTAAGTGACTTGGATTATTTAGCTGGATCACTTCCTCGTCATATGTTCCAATTACTGGGGGAGAACCCAATCGATCGCTATGCAGCAGCCAAGCATTACGCGCCTCTTTTTTAATCTGCCTCCATGCCCAAATCTGGTATCCCAAACCCCTACCCCATGGCAATCCCTGAGAACTGCCAAACGAATACATGATCATTCGCCCTTTAGGGATTCTTTCCCCTCTCACTGGGCTGCGCTTAGTCAGTAGCCTAACCTCATAGCCGTTCTGCATCACTATCTGATCAGAAATTGGCATCCCACGACGCAACCGCTCGCCAGTCGTTAACGGAGTAAAATAATCGTCTTCTTTATAGTGCGCAAAATTAAATCTATACTGAGGAACAAATTTTAACTGTGGCAGTAATAACTCATCTACTTGCTCCCACTTTTCAACCGCTAATGCACTGAAACCAATCAACATTCCACTGTCAATCAAATCATTGCAAAGCTGTTCATAATTAATACGCTTAAGCGCTAAGCCAAGAATTTCAAACGCTCGTTTATCTTGTCGCTTTTCTGATGCAGGCTTAGTAATTAACCGACGGCCTAATATCGCTAAGCGTCTTCGTTGTAGCCTAGAATGTATGTGGGCATCCTGCCTAAGCTTTTCATATAGTTGATACTCACGGCCAAGCCTAATATTTAGATAGTCGTCCTCAGGTTGCGGCCCATCATTGATGTGAAACGCCAGATACGGATCTGTATCAATAAGATTTAATTTTGTTTTTGCCGATAAGACCATATCTAGTCAAGTGAAGTGATTTTTTCTCTAATGGGTCTCGGTGGTGCAACTGCTGTTTTAGTTCGGGACGATGGCGAATAAGGGTTGTTACTACTCCAAATAATAGCTTGACTTAAGGCATCAACGCGATCATCATGTTTAGCCGCTGGGAATTTAGCAAACTCATCTACAATCCCATCAATTTGTTGAGTCTGCCCAACCTCTTGAATTGACTTCCACATTTGAACGATAGGGACAAATCTATCATTGCTCCGTATTTGTGGTGGCGTTATATCCCACCATTCATGAACAGTTATTTCACGCTTTAATTCTTTTATTAATAAGCTGCACTCCCGATCTGCCGGAAGAAAAATAAGTCCATTCTCTAAGTACGGTTGGATGATTAATGCCCTAGCCTCTTTGCTGTCACTCCCAGGGTTGAACCGCTCTATCCCGATTAGCACAGCTTCTAGTCGGTCAGACAATGCTGATCCGTTAGCTTTTTCCTCAATAATTTTAACAATGGCAGAAGGATGTTTAAGGCTCATCTCTTTAACAGCCGATTCCGCTTCAATGATGCCTGCCTTTCCATGCCATTCATCTATCAAATATCGCTTAACACTTAATGCACGTTTGGCTTCTAGATTTTTAAGGTGGTCTTTCCATTTAATCCCCTTTGGGGCTGGTGGAATTTCAGTTAATGCTTCTGGCCATATTTCCCCAATTATCAAAATTTCACAATAATCATTGGTAGGTCCTTTTTTGAATGGAGTATCAACACTCATTATTATTCGATGGGTCTCAGGTAGATCTGCATACAACCCCCAAGACTCTCTCTTAAACATTCCTCCAGCCATTGGCGCAGGTTCTTGTTGGTGCTGTGCAGCAAAGTAATAACTTCCTTTGGCTTTCTCTGATTCCACAAACTCTACATCAAAACGAATCGGGTCCATTAATTCCCCTGGTTCTGTTCTAGGATCAATCCACCCAATAGCTGTTGGCTTATCTCCAGGGACAAAGCATTGACGGATTCGCAAACGATCCCATTTGCCAGTGTTAAAAACATGGCCCGCCCAATCGTCTTCATGCAATTTTTGGCATATTCCTATCCTCACTGGTCTTGAAGGCGTTGAAACACGGTTTTCAATAGCATTGTCCCAGCGCTCATGAACATGAAGCCGCTTCGGCTCACTAAAAACCTCCTGCGCATCGTCTAGATCGTCACAAAAAATTGCGTCCGATCTCTGTCCTGTGATTCGACTGTCAACACCCCCTGATGTTCTGCGCCCCCCTGCATCATTCCAAAAATTTTCAACGGCTCGCTTATCAACCCTGATCCGCCACGCTGGCTTAAATGTTTCTTGATACCATTCAGATTCAATCAAATCTCTAGCTAATAGCGCATCCCGTGATGCTACCCCAGGAGTGCCGGACAGATACATTCCCCTCCAAGATGGTTCAATTAGCCACATCCAAGGTGTTGTGCAAACACTCGCAATTCTAGATTTTGAGCTACCTGGAGGAACATGTATAAGCAAATTTTGCATTCGTTGCTTATACTCCTTGTCATCGCGGCTACGCAACCAATCACGCAACATTGCCTCAACATGTTCACAAATAGCCTCTAAATGCCAATTCCAAACAAGCTCAGTCGATGGCTCTAAAAAATCCCAAGAATCTCTGAAAAACTGAGACAATGATATGTCTATGCTTGGAGATGAATTTCCAGCAGCAGTCACATTAACCTGCTGAAGCTCTTCTAAAAAGCTCGATAAAACCGTACTCATCCCATGACTAAGCTGCATTTTTCTTCTCATTCATAGCCAGCATTTGTTCTACTGCTGTAGCCATCGCATCAAATATCCGTTGCTGTGACTCTTTATCCTCCACCTCTTGAGGCACAACCTTTTGTAAATTTAATTTTATTGTTTGTAAAACTGTAAGCATGTCCGTAATCGTGACATACGCTTTTAGCTCCATTAACCGTCTACGTTCTGAAATCTTGAGCTTATCTAACAATGCCGTTAACCTCTCCACATCAGCCCATGCCAATCTTTGAGTGTGGCCTGTGTCTATCAGCTCCATAATCGTATTAAGCGCTTTCTGTGCTTTTGCTTTTGCTGTAGGGTCAGACTGGCTTACATTTAGTTCAAATTCATATTTGGCCGCATGTAAAAGATCCCATGCTGTATCAGATTCCCCTGTGTCAACCCTCTCTATTAACTCTGCTAACCTTGATCTGAGTAAAGCTACCTCATCCTTGCCGGATAATAACTCAGGATCTCTTAACCCTTCTTGATACGCTTCAAGAAGCCTAGCAGGAACTACTTTGGCATAAATGCCATGCTTATAGTTTGGCGCTAAAGGACCAGGCTTAAACTGTCCACGCCTTCTTCTCTCACAGGCTACACAGTAATCACTCGTATGTTGAGCCCATGCTCTGCATGGCTTTCCATTAGTTCGCTTCCCAGCGCATTTTCTAGAAATATGACCAGCAGGGGGACGTGGCATTTATGTACTAAGTAGATTTTAACATGGAACGAAAAGCACCATGTCTATGGTACATGACATAACATAGGAGTGTGAAAACCTTTGTCCTATAACGGTTTAAGACATGGAACAAGACACGGTACATGACCCGCTTTTTAGCCGCATTGAGTCTGGCAGCATTGAGCAATTACAATTTGACCCAGACAACGCAAACAGAGGAACCGAAGCTGGCAATTATGTCTTAACTAAGTCCATTCAGCGTACAGGCTTAGGTCGTGGTGTCGTTGTTGATAAAAATCTGACTCTACTTGCCGGGAATAAAACCACCGAAAAAGCAGGGGAATTAGATGCCGCTGAAGATGTAGTTTATGTTAAAGCCACCGGCAAAACATTGGTGGTCACCGTTCGCGAAGACTTGGATCTATCTGCCCCTGAAGATTCCCCAGAATATCAAAGAGCTAGAGAGCTGTCTGTATCTGACAATTGGGCATCGGTAAAAAACACTGATTTGATGACGGAAGTACTAGAAAAATATAAAACCAAAGGGGTTAAAGTCAAAGAATATATAAATGATGCTGACTGGGATTGGCTCATTTCTGATACAGACAATACTGACAGTCAGGACCAAAACGAAGAACCCACCGACAGCGATCGCGAACCTCAACAAAACCCTGAACCCCAGCAAAACCTCGAACCCCAGCAAATGCCGCCATTAGGCGATAGCGATAAAGTGCCGTTAGCAATCGTCTTGACTCAGGATGAAATGTTTGAATGGAATCAAGACAAAGAGCGGTTGGGATACGCTACGGATAGCAAAGCATTTAAGGAGATGTGGCGGCAGTGGAAAGACAATCACTAACCACATACTATGGAGGCTTTTTACTAAACGCCCCATGCCCGCTAGAGCTAAGTCTGAATGTGTGCAGTCACCATTGCCCATTCTGCTTTGCCAATCTGAACAAGCCCAATCGCGTCGCTAACACTAGCCAGATATTCGGCCTATTCAAAAATGCTTTTTCCCCTGGCAAGCTAACCCTAGAAAAGCATTTACTGCGGTCTGGATACCCGATCCAATTTAGTAATCACATAGACCCGTTTGCAGGCAATAACTATGAGCTAAGCCTACGAATCTTAGAGACACTATCAGAATTAGATGTCCCCTGTTCTCTTCAAACTAAAGGGGGCCATGGCCTGCTCAAAAAGCCAAACAAATATCACTGCTCAGCGCTGGACCTGATTAAGCCCACGGTCTTTTATGTGTCACTAGAGACGCTGGACGATGACATCGGAAAGAAAGTATCTGCCCCTGGTGCGCCTAGGCCATCGTTGCGGCTAGAGATGATTGAAACACTAATTGCCCATGGCCATCGTGTTTGTGTTGGCGTTAATCCAGTCGTGCCTCAGTGGTTGCCTGACCCTGAACTGATGGTCACAACGCTGCACAGCATCGGTGTTGAGGGCATATGGATTCAGCCCTTGCACTTAAGCCACAAGCAAATTTCAAAAATGTCTGTAGCTGACAAAAAGCGGTTGGGGGATGAGATCCTTGATATGGCGCTGCCAAGGAATCATAAAAATTATCCTGCGATCGCTGAGACATTATCAGCCCTTAGAACTAAAGCCGACGAGATTGGATTGGCTGTTTACGATAATCAGCAGCCGCAACGAACAGAGTACTTTAAGCCTTATATAGAAACTTATCCCACTCGATATCCAATGATGCAGGAGTTCGTCAATTGGTGTCATGATTCCCATGAACCTGGTGATCTTATTTATTTTGAGGCTTGGTTAGACCTGATGCTGCCTAGCCTTCCTGATGGTGTATGGCCGATTGGGCAACATATTGGTGCGGTGGCTGGCCCTGGATTTTGGTCTAAGACTCGCGACTTGGGAATTACTAATCAAATGACGTATCAAGAATTATTAGGCTTAATATGGGATTGGTTAGATTCTGTCCTGTGCCCTGCTAATGTTGGCTGCTTCCAGTGGGCTGGCGATTATGAACGGCAGTCTGACGGGACTAAGGGCTGGTCTCGTTGGACGGACAAAGACGGGCATCCTATATTAGTGTTTAATCCTGAAGCAAACGGATTATGGAGTCAGCAATATTTGTAATTCAAGTTGGTAATGGCGGTTCTGCCGTAAAGGCTGGAAATCATAGCAGCCAGAAAGTTGCTGGTAGTGGCTCCGGTAGTGGTGGCATTTCTGACTCAACTTTCTTAGCTGCTGAATCCGAAAAAAAATTAGAACCAATTGCCGCTAATGCAGAAATAACTTTAACCTCTGCTCTACCCAACGATGCAGCCGCAACAACCATGAGCGAGATAGTCTCAGCTCAAAACTTGCGTGTATTTGACAACGACGGCACCATGGCCCGCATGGATTGGGATTCTAGCTATGCCAAGCCAACGCGATCGCAAATGATTGACACTTCCGGTGGTGGATTTCTGGCTACTCTAACTTTCGCTAACAACCTTAAAAATGATATTGCCCGTGGTCGTGGAGAAAGTATCGGATCTCTATCTGTAGCAACTGCTAAGCAGGCCTACGAGGTAGGCAAATATAAGTTAAATAAAATGTGGTCAGGAGCTAGCAATGCTGACCGTGCAGCAGCGCTCAAGGCTAGTTCCAGTACACCTAAGCAGTTAAGAGAGTTAGGACTCAATATCCGATGAATTTAATATTTTTAACTCAAGTTGGTAATGGCGGAATTTACAAGGCAAGGCAAGCCGCTGCTGCCGCTGCTGCTGCTAAAGATAAGGCAACTGATAGTGGAGGCAGTTCGCTTTCTGGAATTACTAAAACAGTTAATGAAGATGGTGATACCTTCTATGAATTTGATCAAGGTCCTAATTCTATTGAATTCGAAGTACTCAATCAAAGCTATATCGGTGATAAATCAAACGAAGTTAATTTCAGAGTAAATGGCCGCTATTATGCAGCGGGAAACATATCACCTCAGGATGGTGCTGCGATCGCGTCAAGAGTATCCAGCATAATGAAATCCGATGCAGCCACCAGACCTGACGGGTTCTTGTACTCTACTACTGCAGCTGTAGGGGACGGTAGAGGTTCGTCAAGGACTGCACTCTATAGTAGAGCTGGATTTTCATTGCCTAGCGCAACCAGCCAAGACAAGACTCAATATGCAGTTGTAAAAAACGGTAAGCTTGTCCCTTCTACAAAGGATGGCAAAGCATATAACGCTACTCAACTAGCTAAGCATCGCCAGCAAGTTAGAGACTCAATTCGTCAGGCTGCTAAAGAGAGGCGAGCCGCTAGACAGCAAAATGCTGCCTAAATTCCATCGGCCATAACAGCGTCAACATCCTCTATAAATTCCTTTATCGCTGCTAACACTATCTTGGCCTTATCTTCGCCAAGTTCAATGATTAGATTGTTAAATATTTTAGCCAGTTCAGTCTCTTTGTCTTCATCTGAAAAGCCCTGAAGTCTTTCTTGCTGATCTATTGAGAAATTCTCCCCAGCTCGGGTCAACTCGTTATTTTTATACAGTCGGTGGTTAATATTCATAATCAAAAAGGGGCCGAGGCCCCTAGCGTTGGTTTATTGGAATGGGTCGTAAGCGGCAGCCGCTGGTCTCATTATCTGTTCTACTTGGTTAGAGCTTAGCTTATAGTTCTCTAATTGCCAGTCGGCCAGGGCAGCTTTATATGTGTTGGTATCGTTGCTAGAGTCGCAAACCGTAGCCTGCAATTCCGCTCTGATTCGCTCAGGATTGAAAGTTAATTGCTCCAGCATCGCCTCAAGACAGTCTCTTTGGTCGTCGTCTAGCTGGGCGTTTGCAATGTGCTGGGCCATTAGTTCTAGGCTGCTCTGAGTAGGCTGGCTGCCGGTTGCGATCGCGTTGCTCAAGATGTTTAAGAGATTATCGAAGTTCATTTTTGCTTGCCTCAATCGGTGTTACTAACAGTATTGCTTTTTTTATTTCACCTGTCAAGTCTTTTCTTGACATTTTCTGAGGCAGTTTGATTATGGCTTAGAGTGCGATCTCGCTCACTGGCCAAGGCATAACATCGCGAAAACTACCGGCAAACCTAAGGCTAAACTCGCGAACTGGCACACTCTTCCCCTCCCCCCTTCACAAACAGAACGAGGGCTAAAAACGAACGTCCGTAATTGACTACCCCTAATTCGAGTAATCAAGCTCAGTTTATTCACAAAAAAAATCAAGAAATACATTGTAAATGCACAACCTAGAATCGCTGTATCTATTGATATATAAGGGATAGGCCCAAAAAGCCATTTTTTGGGCTCTGAAAACTATTTTTTACTTTGAAAATCTGGCCTAAAAATCTTTATATGCACTGTGCCACTTTTTTATAATTATCCCTTTTTACTCTCCATTTTTTTCTAAAACAGAAAGTTTGAAATTGAAAAATATAGAATATTAAGATATAGAAAACGCTGCAATGTATATATAGCAAGGGATACAGCCGATAAAAAGCGCTTGAAATAACTATGAAATAACTGCTGAAAAGCAGGGGATTAGTAGGGGAAACCCAGTGATTTTTTGAATGACTTTTATTCACCACTAACGAGTTTTCAGTACTTTCAGCGCTTTGCCTATTTTGTATCAGATTATACCGTTTGAAAAAAATAGTGTGCCAGTCCTATGTCCGTAAGTTGGATTCTGTAACACCCATGATACAAACGATATGTACATCAATGTACATGCCTGAGTCTAGGACTTATCAAAATAAGAATCCTTTATTGGCAGTACTTTTAGCGTTTTGCCCCCTTCATTCTGTAACAACCATGATACAGTTTGCTAAAATTTGACAGATAAGCGCTTATATGTATTGAAATAACTGGCACACACCGCCCTTGCTCGTCGTTCTGGAAAGGGGGGAAGGGGGAAGGCGGCAAAAAATGGCCACTAAAAAACCGCCAAGTTTTTAGACTTGACGGTCGGTGGATTCATTTAGCTGGTTTTAGTGCGACAGATAGGCCGAGAGCAAGTCACAAAAGCGCTCGCAAGTCTCCCAAAGTAAACCTAGGCCTAGGTATGGCACGACACGGTTTATAGAAGACATTTGTGAGAAACAAAAACCGTCGAGCCTAAAAGCTTGACGGTTTTTGAGGTTTTTCAAGATAAAAAGATGCTCTGGTTTGGCTTATACGGTCGACGGCGCTTACCTAGCTGGCTTTCTGTGTTTTTTGCCTTGCGATCGCGCCTAGTAAACTAATTTTCGATTTCACCCAGCAAAACTGCAACAGAGATAATTAACTACTTGCTGCATAACCCTTGCTGGGACTAAAAGCTGAGGCCATTCCCCGCCTGTAAAATGCTGGCAATAATTACTTTGCCTATCCCAAGTCCTAATCATGACTGTGCAGGTTTCACTGTTTAACGCCATATAGGTAGGGTGATCAGGGCAGTTGACTAACTCGAAGTAATACCATCCGGGTGCTTCTGGTAGTTCCCCTAAGAACTTTTTTGCTGTAGGGGGTTTAGTAGAATCCATCAGGGATTGAGTTTTTTTGCTTGTAGCAGTTTTATTTTTTGGATCAGGCATTGTTTTTTTCTTGAGTATTTTTTCTTGGCTAACTGAGATCTCTAACCTAAGGTTACGAACTAACCTCCCATTCGCTTCTAATTGAAGCCGTTTCCTTTTTTATTTTTTCGATAAACTCTTGTAAATTTAGTTCTTTTTTTTGATCACCGTATCGATTGCCGGAAATCATCTCTTTAAGGGATTTATCCAGCCATGAAGATGTGCCCTTTCCATCGACACGTTTTAATCTATCTTGCAATCCCTGCATGCCAACTCGTCCGTACTCACCAAAATAGAATTCTTTGAATTCTTCCAGGCTCATGAGTATAGTCACAGGCGCATTTGCAATAGTGGAATACTCAAAATATTTATCTTCTATTTTGCCAATATATCGAGGCATTTTTTCTCTCCTAAGTATTTTTCTTTTCTTGACTAGCTGCGTCCAGGGCAACTAATCAACATCGTTAGAAGTCTTTTGTGTAAAGCCTTTTGCTGGCATTATAATCACTTCTGGACTATCATTGGACTGCTTTTCCAGCATATGAACAAACTTTAATATTGAGCTAAACCGGGCATTGGGAAGCTTGGCTTCTTTGGCGGCAAAGCCCTGCCTGGTGAGGTTTAGCGCTCTAGCTGCGTCTGCGTCAACCGGGAATTCTATTTCCCTCCATTCAATCAGCATGTTTGGTAGTGATTCAAGGAATTCACTTAGTTTCATAGTCAAGCCTATTACTTACATCTGGACTATAGCAAAGCAAAATTAATTTTGCAAATAGTCAGGAAAACACTTGACATCTGAAAACAAAAAAAGGCATACTTGTTAGTAACAAAGCGAAACGGGTAACCGCTAAGCGCAAACTTCCTAGAAGAACTTAGTCGCCAACCGCTAGCAAATATATTAAGGAGAAACGTTCATGGCTGTTTTATCTGGCACTGCATTTTGTAAGGCAATTGAAAACGCTAACGCTCGTAAGCCCTTGACAAACGCTGATGGATATCCATTGCCGAGATATCGTTTTGCGGACGTCGAAGACGCAACCTTTTTCTACGGAGAAACGCTTGCTAAGTCAACTTTTGTTGTAGTTGACAGCAACCGCAACTTCATGAAAATCGCGCCAATCGTTGCTGACGATAACGGCGAGTTTGCAAATGGCTTAGAAGTTACTGAGGTTTTCCCCGATGACATCGTTAAAATATAGCGACGTCTAACCCCGCTAACCATACCCCGGCTAGCGGGGTTCTTTTTTGTCAAGAAAACACTTGACATCTGAAAAGAGGTTCGTTATATTGGGATTGTTGAAACGGATGAAGAAATTTATGCTATTCGCGATCACAGTCTACGGTAGAGATGAGGTTTTAGCGCTGATCACTGCAGCGTCTCACCATGAGGCTTATGAGGCGTATCGAGCCAAGAATTACGGCAGTGCTATACCTCCTGAGCTTGACGTAATCGGAGCTGATTACATAGTCGAGTTTTAATTACTAGGGGCAATTGCCCCGCTCTAATGTCGCCACGCTGAAGCTGCGTGCTAGTCCCAAGCCTAGTCAAGACAGAGGGGAGTTTTTTTTGAGGAAGATCAATGGATAATCTTTATATCATTGGCTACCTTTTGCTTCTCTTCACGGCAAATGTAGCTTTAATGTAGTTTGTTTTCAAAAAACGAGAAAGGAGAAAAAATCATGAATTGGATTAGTGTTGGCGATCATAAGCCCGATGAATGGGCACCAATATTAGTATATTCGCTTGACCACGGTTACTTTGTTGCCAGCTACATTGATGGGGTCTGGGAGGATGCCAATACAATGAGAAGTTTGGATGACATGGGAATAACCCACTGGGCAGCATTAACGGTGCCTCAATAGTTTCAAGTCGCCCTAGGCATGGCGTTAAACTGCCTGTGATGTTGATAACGGAGAAAAGACCATGGGCCAATATTTTAGACCTGTTCATGTGCCGACAAATACGGCAGTTAAAAACTTTCCATTTGTGTGTAATGGAGGCCTCACTTGGATTCCAAAGGTATTTTATTTCACAGATGAAGAGTTACTTGAAAAAACCGAGATTGTAGCTAAAGCTTATGGATGGGATGTCAATGACATTGTTTGGGTTGGCGATTATGGGCAAGTTGTGTCCTTGAAAAACGGTGTTCGTGATAATGGCGATGGAGAGAATCACGACAATCCATTAAAAACCTTGGCTTGGGAATATTAATTTACTTGCCCTAGGCATGGCGTTAAACTGCCTGTGATGTTGATAACGCAGAAGAATGAATAACTCACCTGAATTGCAAGGCCGCATCACCCGTGCAGCTGCCACCTATTTCCAGCGTCGGCCTTGGCAGATTGACACCATCCATAGCGATGGTGAATGGTACGTCTACTACGCTCATGTGGCGCAGTGGCCAGCGAGAGAGCCTGTGTTAATCAAGCACAAGGCAATCGAAAGTAACGGTGAATTCTCAGTTGATGGTTTTGCGTTTGAACTTAACGATGACTGAATATAAAGCTGATGCCACAGGCGACTACAAAAACGATCGCGCCGCTTTAGACCAGCTAAAGCAGCGAGGGTTTGAGTGCGGCATTGACGTTGGAGGAAATTCTAGAAGCCTAAAACCTGAGAAAAGCTAGACAAATCTATACAGAATGTTCACAATGCTGATTGGATTTAAGACTGAATTAAAACCAAACAACAAGCAAATCACAGCTTTCAAAAAGCATTGTGGCATTGCTCGTCATGCTTGGAACCATGCTTTAGCCCATACAAAGTTAATTTTAGATATCAACAGATTAGCTAAGTCGCTGGGAGAGTCAGATCAAAAAGTTAAATTCCCGTCTGCAATTGACCTAAATAAATGGCATTGTAGAGAAATCAAAAAGGCTAATCCTTGGTATTACGAATGCAGTAAAGCTGCTCATCAAAACGCTATACGATCTTTACGTGTCTCATGGGATAGGTGTTTCAAGAAAATTTCAGGTCCACCAAAATTCAAGAAAAAAGGAAAATGCCGTGATACGTTCACCTTAGATGGCAGTATTTCATGCCAGCAAAAAGCCATAAAGTTACCACGCATTGGTTGGGTAAAAACGTTTGAAGAACTGCCAAATGGGTTTAAGCCTAAAAATGCAACTATCTCTAGGGACGGTTCAAAATGGTTTGTTAGTTTTCGGCTAGAAGTTGAACCTATTCAACAAGCAAAAACCAAGCTTGCTGTAGGGATCGACTTAGGGCTAAAAACTTTTGGAACATTGTCTAATGGTGAAATCTTAGAAGCTCCAATAACTGAATACAAAAGGATCAAGGCAAAAATAGCTAAGCTTCAATACGTAGCCAGGAACAAAACAAAAGGTTCCACCCGATGGCAAAAAGCTATGCAAAAAATTCAAAAATTGCACTATAAAGCAAAGTGCATAAGGCTTGATTTTTTGCATAAATCAACAACCTATTTAGCTAAAAACTTTTCTGTCATATGCCTAGAAGATTTGAATATTAAAGGCATGATGGCAAATCATAAATTAGCAGGTGCCATTAGTTTGATGGGGTGGCATGAATTCAGACGCCAACTTGAATACAAATGCAAGCTTTATGAGTCTGAATTGGTCTTTATTTCGCGCTGGGAACCAAGTTCAAAAACATGTTCTCAATGCGGATGGAAAAAAGAAGATTTAACTCTAAAGGATAGAATATTTGACTGTAAAAATTGCGGTTCAAAGCTGGACAGAGATTTTAATGCAGCTCTAAATATTCTGAAAATAGGACTCGGCTTGAGTTCTTTAAGAAACGTGGATACAGTAGCGCCGACGCCTGTAGTTGAAGCGTTTAGTAAACAACTAATCCTAGATGTCTAGGTTTGTATAGGTTTTATGAAGCAGGCTTATGGTTTCTGACTGAGCCGGATCAACTTTGGCGGGCTAAAAACGTTCTGAGTGAATACGGGTTAGAGGTTGTCGAGGAAACAACCGCGAGGCTGTTAGCAATGGAGCAGTTTGATAATGACTAAATACTTCCCAACACGGACGATCACAACACTCGTCAGCGGGAAAATGATGCTACCAAAAGGCATTCACTTTTATAGCGGTTGCGCTGATTTATTTGACTGGCTAACTCAGGACAAGCAAACCAACGCTGCTTTTTTTAATAGAGGAGCTGTTTGGTGTCAGTCCGTTTTAGCAGAGCAGTATCCAGAGTTTATTAATTTAGATTGTGGCAGAGGTCGAGAAGCCGTAGATAAATTTGTTGCTGAGTTAGAAGCGCAATATGGAACTGAGTTACCTGTACAACCAGCTGATAGGCCATTCCTGAAGCTTGAACTCATCGAAGAATGGCCCAACGCTAAAGGGATATCAATAGACGAAGCAAAAAAATCTAGCTTCATCGTCTGATTTCAAACAATTTCAACTGTAAAAATAATTACATTACACTGAGAGGGGAAAAATGAAAAAACTAATCACAGCAGCGATCGCTTTTAACCTTTTTATGGCCACTACGGCCAACGCGTTACCCGTCTGCTACAGCATGACTGAAGACGGAGACATTACTGACCTGTCCCATATGTGTCCAGCATCTGAGCAGCCAGTAACGATCTCTGCTAGACGAGCACCTGAACCCGCAGTGGAAGCTGCCATAGAATCACCTAAAGCTACCTTTCAAGTCCGTCGCATTAATAGAGCCAATTGGACGGCGACTGGGACGGTTAGTTTTTCGAGAACTGCTGCTAACCCAGGCGATCGCGTAGTTCCGTATTTGCGATATGCAGGCGTAGAAGAGTTAACATCTCTGCCTGCAGTAACATATATTCGTGGGGATCGTAGAACGGATATTACGTTCAGCGTAATTCCAGGCACCAGCCTTGGTGAGGTGGAAGGTGGTGTACGTTAAACAAAAGTTAATCACAGTAGTTGGATGTACTCCTGGTGAGGCTGATGATTTCATTCAAGAATTTGGTTTAAGCAAAACTGAGATTGCTTTAGATTTAATGCTTTGCGGAATGTCTATAGACGATGCTAAAGCAGCGGTAAACATAGATATTGACAATCACTTGTCTAACTCATTTGTCAGGGCAATTATTTTGCAAAGTTACAATCAAAAACAAGACCAAAAACTGGAATTAATTAAAGATACTTTGGCCAAACTAGAAGAATGGAAAAATCATACTCTCAGTTAATTTTTAAGGAAATAAAGCAGATGAATAAGAATGCTTTAATTGCGATCGCTTGCACAGTCGGTGCCATTGGCTTAACTGTGGGTACCTTAGTCACACAAAAAGTCCAGGCAGACGCTAGACGAGAAAAAATCCATGAGGCTTGGTTAGAACGCCAAGCAAATCCTGAACAGTATCAAGCAGAGATAGCGGCTAAGGTTGAAGCTACTAAACAGGAACAGGACAAAAAAGGTTTTGACGCTGCTGAGATTCAATCCTTTAGGGAAACAGTTGCAGCTGTCGATCCGAATGGTCTTGTTATCAAGGATATCCGGGTTGATACAGTGCGCCCAGTGGTTTCGATTACCGGCACTGCTGCATTGTTTGCCCAAAGCGACTTGCAGTTAAAAGAAATCGCTATGAATCTTCAGAGTATTTCTGATAAAACTTGTAATTGCACATCGCTGGTAGTTTTCAAAACACAAGCTGGCCAAACTGTGGTTAAGTCTGGCATGTTTGGGGGGGTTGATATTGTGGCTAAAAATCGATAATGGCAATCAGTAACTTCGGTCTATACCCAACTTCTATTATTTTTCAACTACCCACTGTTATAACTGATGATTTTGAGGGTGGCTCCGCTGATGGCCTAACTGCTGTCACGGTGCCATGCCGGGTTAAAGTAGCGACTCAAAATAGAGCAAGCCAGTTCAACATTAGTGCGTTTGAAGGCACTAATAATAATAGTGTGATGCTACTTGGTTGGTGCGGCACTGAAGCTGCGCTAACTGAGTATTTATTCCCTAATAATCTTAGGGGATGGCCTGAACCACCGACTGGGACGATGGAATTAAACGGGATTAGCGGCAAAGTTGAAGTGCTCATTCAACCGTTCGCGATCGCTGATGCGGCCCCTGGCATTGGCGAACGGTTTATTGCAAGATGGACAGCTAGCTGAGCATACAAATTTCTTGGCCTAGTTCACGCAATGGGACGCTAGCAAATCGGCTAGCAAATGTTAAAGATTCAAACGTCATCACCAAATGATCCCCCTCACATCGCCCAAGATCCTTCATCACTCCAGAAGGGCCATAGTTAGTAGCCAGTCGAATTTCATAGCTCGGTAGTAAAATGCTTGGATCGGTGTCCAGCTCACAGTGATCAGCACCGCCATTAAAGATTCCGGTTATACATCGGTACATTCCATATGTCGAATAAAGCCCCCACCCTGTTAAGAAAGGGAGTCTAACCCCATTAATATAGAATTGAACATTTTTCCCATCGACCACTGTGTCTGGACCTGCACAGATATTCAATGGGATTTTTAATGTGCTAATTTTTGAGGTACTTAATTTAATCATTTATTCCTTGCTCCCAAACTTCCTCAGAGATTTTATACGGTTCGCCTTGGTGCCTAGCCCACACAAGCACTAAGCCTTTTTGAATAGAAACCCGTTGTACTTCACTAGGCTGCAATTCCCGGTTTAATCGCTCATTGGCACTGACTAACTTGGCAGCTTTTCTAAACAACGCTACACGACTGCTGCCTAATAAATGAAGATGCAAGATATTGACCATAAGATCCATGGTCCCGGTCTGAGTATTGACCCCAAAGTAATCTTTTAACTCTGAAAACCGCTTCAAGGTTTTTCTAGACAAATGACCGGCTCTTATTTCGCCAGTTTTTTCAGGCAAGTTGCCAGCCATGAAAAAAAATCCAAGATACTTGGAAATTTTAACATATTGCCAAAAATGACTGTAGGCTGCAATTATGGCAGTCCTAAATTTCGACAGAACAGCGTTTAATCGTGGCCTTGATAGGGGGCTACGAGGTTTTGCTGTAGATATGGATAGGTTGCTAACTGAATCAATTGAGCAACCGTTGTATCCATGGCCAGGGTTCACTAAACGGAAGTCTGGTGAAGAAGTTTTTAGTCCTAGAAATATTGTGGACTTGGGAGAATTTAGGGACTCGCAGCAATATAGTTTCCCTTCCCAATTGACTATTTTATTTGAATGGACTGCTCAACATTCAGTATTTGTATTTAACGGGTTCACGACTCGTAGCGGCTCAACGTATCCCGCTCGTAATCCAGTATTACAGACAGTAGAACAATATGACTTGGCTGCTGTCCTGGCTCAGCAATTACGGGAGGTGTTCTGATGCCTGTAATTAGCATTGCCCAGATTAGAGACCAAGTTCAGACCCTAATGACTCCCTATCTGGGAACTCGTACGTATGTTACAGCTACGGGTACTCAGACATTGCCGTCGTTGGTGTTGGACTATGGCAAAACTCAAGACGTTGGTGGCATTCAATGGCAGAGGCAACCTAAGAGTTTAGAAGGCTTGGAGGTTGTTATTACGCCTCAGCAGCAAGCAACGCTTACACAGTTTTATTCTCAACAGCTTGGCTTGGAATATACGACTACTATCACGCTAAAACAGTGGGACGAAGCGGGCACGGTAGCGGCTGCTGCTGCTGCGTTGATTAGTGGCATGGGCTATCTGTTTCAGGCTGGAGTGTCGGTTAAGACGCCAAGGGATTCAAGACTCGACACGATTGAGTCTGAGAGTTTTCGAATTGTCCATCAAATCAGGAGTTAATCACTATGCCAGGTGCTGGTAATAATCCGCTGTTAATGCCCGACTCACGGGAGACAAAAATCTTTGCAGCTTTAGTAACAAATAATACAAGCGTGCCCGGTCGGATTGCGCCGATCACTTTAACACTGGGCGCTGCTTTTACGGCTACAACTACCGGAACCGCGTCAACGATGACTGCGAGCGCTGCTCCTACAGTGCCGATCATTGCGGGGACAGTATTGCGGTTTGTCGATGCAGCTGGATCTTATATGGCCATTGTCACGGCTGATAGTAACGATGGGAGCAATATTGAACTGACTGCTAATGAAAATATTCCTAACAGCGCGGTTGCCAATTGGCCCGGTGAGGTTGATTTGATTACGTCTCACAACCTGGGGGTCCAGACCACGCTGAACAATGTTTCGACATATCAGCACATTGGTTCTGGTGAATCTTCCCGTCAGGATACGACTAGAACTTTCACGATCGCGGCTAACTTATCTGAGTATTCCAGCGGGCAACGGATTTTACGCTATGCCGTGAATGCTGAGAATGACGTTTATCTCGAAGTTCAAGACCCGAACCCTGATGCCGTCACGTTTAGCACTCCACCGTTATCGTTTGGTGTTGCTCGAATGTCGGACGGTTCTAAGGATGGTCAGAACGGGAACAAACTTGCCCTATCTCTTAATGGCACGTTCTCTGGCGCTGTGACCGAACTTGAGGCTGCTGCTTAGTGAAGATTCAAGCCTTGCAAAACCAGCATATTTTCATGCTTGGCTGCACAGTTGAGGGGTCAAGGCTAAGGGCATTACTTAGCTTTACTAAACCTAAAATGTGTGCTGGTTTTGCAGGGCAAGAGGCGTTACTGGTTGAACCGTATCGGCAGAACAATACTGAAATTGTTGTTGTGATGCCGAGTGACTTAGAAGCAATTTATACATACTTAGACTTGGAGGTTATTCGTTGTGACTCAGACCTTATGGGAAATTAAATCAGTAGATCGCGTGATTCGGGTGCCTGGGATGCCCCCGGTCACTGTTCCGGTTTATCCGTCCTTATTAGTGGCAGAGGAAGAATATTTCCAGAGTCTTAGGGATAACGAAGAGATTAGCGATAAGCGATTGATGGACCTGTTAGTTGCGTTTTGCCTTAAACATCGTGGCGTACTTGGCGATGATGTCCCTACTGAAAAGATTATTGCAAATACTCCCAGGCCATTGGCTGAAGCTTTGTTTAGCTTATTTATCTATGGCTTGCCAGGGAAGCGAATAAATCCAACTGAGTATATTTACGATCCTGAAACTGAGTTGGGAAACGACGAAAATCAGAGCCAATCGACTGGGGAAAACTCTGTTGGCAACTCCAGCGCTGGTATCCAGGCTGCGAATATTTCAGGCCTGCCCAGTTTAGAAACTGTCCGTCAAAACTCGCCTTGGATGCCGCCAGAGTCTGGCGCGATGACCGCATAGCCGAGCTAGCTGAGGAAGCCACGGCGACTAGTGAGGTTGCGGCATTAATCGCACGGGCGAATTTTAAGAACGCTGAAGACGCCAGCGCGACTGATTTTAATCGTTGGGGATTAACCCAACGTAAGAATGAGCTTGCTAAGACTATCCCTCCTGAAGCTGCAAAAATCTATGTGAAGTTGCTGAAGAAAAGCCGAGTGCCGGATTGGGTCAGGGCGATTATGTCTGAACGCGATATGACGTTATTAGCAGGAAAAGTTGAATAGTGGTTCAAGCTGGTTCGGTTGAATTCGCAGTTGAATTTTCGGAGTCGAGTATTACGGCTGCGATCGCTGACTTGCGGACACGGTTCAACCGGGTTGATGACCTTGCTATTGATGTCAGGCTGAATGATGAGACTGTTATTCGTGGCATTAGCGACATTAGACAGCAGCTTAGTAATGCTGATAATGTTCGGCTGGATGTTAATCTTGACGATTCAATTACTAGAGAGATAACCCAGCTTAGACAACAGCTAGAAGCTATCAACAGAACTCAGGCAAGTGTTGACTTTGGGCGTAGTGCTGCTCAGGCTGACGCGATCGCTCAGTCACTGACTCAGCTAAGAGCCCAATCAAATATTCCAGTAACTGTCAATACGAATGCTGCCCAGCGTAATGTTCAGGAGTTAAGGCGTGGGTTTGCAACGGTTCAACAGGCTGTTGATGGATTGAGTCGTGAGAGGATCAACCTAGAAGTTAATGCTCGAAATATTCAAAATCAGATTGCGGCGGTTGATGCCAGAATTCAACAACTGCGTGACAAAGAGATTCAGATTCGAGCAAATTCTAGAGCAGCTGAAGCAACAATTCGAAATTTAGACGCTCAAGTTACTGAACTTCAGCGTAATCGTTCTGATATTCAGCTAAAGATTGATGCTCGCACTGAAGAAATAAATACTATCGAGCAAACGATAGAACGGCTCAGAAATACTCGAATAAATTTAGAGCTAAACCCATCCACTAGTAACCAAGCACTTAATTTGTTGGATCAGCGAATCCAGCAATTAAGCAATGAGCGAATTAAGCTAGAAACCGATAGCACGTTACAGAATCAAATTCTGCAGATAGAAGATAGGATCGGCAGAATTCAATCACGACGACTTCGGCTAGAGGCTGATACACGCCAAGCTGAACCACGCATTAGGCAGATTCAGACTCAGCTCGGCACGCTTGACGATAAACGAGTTCGATTAAATGTCGATGCCGACAACGCAACTGAACAGATTCGCACTCTCGATAGACGGTTAGAGGCATTAGGGGGCGGGAACGCTAGGCAGGCATTACGGCAAATTAACAGGGAATTAAGACAATTAAGTTCTCCCACAATATCGCCCAATCTAGATCTTAGTGGCATCCGGAATAGTAGCGGAATTGTTCAAGGAATTTTCCAGGGGATTGGCCAAAGAGTTTTTGATACTCTAGCTAACGCTATTGGAGGGGGCATCAGAGCAGGGCTTTCAACTGTTCAAAATGCAGTTGGCTTTGAGCAGGCATTAGTTACGTTTAGCGCTCGTGCGGGTGGAGCTGAGGAAGCGATCGCGGCAGTTACTGAAGAATCTAGACGATTAGGAATTGAAACCAGTAAAACACCTGAAGAAGTGGCGCGCATCGCTACTCGAATGGTCGAATTAGGCGGTGAAGTCACTGAAGTTGGGGATAATGTTGCAGGCGTTGTAGCTGCACTAGAAGGAACTGGTTTTACTAATATTGATGCGACCGCTAAAGCTATTCAGGCGGGAACAAATATTTTTAACGAGTCTGCCGATGCTTTGGCCGATAAAATCACGCTACTTGCCAATACAACAGCAGTTACATCAGCTGAAGGCATTTTGCAGGCATTTGGTAAAGCGGGCGGTTCGTTTGTCGATGCTGATGTTAGCGCGTCAACATTATTGGCAACATTTGCTAAATTCTCCGAGACAGCCACTCCTGAAGTGGCCGCGACTGCAACCAGGAACGCCCTGGATGGTTTAAGAGGTAGGACTGATACAGCACGGGATGCCTTAGATAAGCTGAACGTTTCATTCTTTGATAATCAAGGTCCGACCGCATTTACAGATACATTAATAGATCTTAGGGATGCACTTGAACCGCTAAGTGAAGAAGATCGATTTACAGCTTTACAAGATATTTTTGGCGGCAGAAGTGCTTCACAGATAGGATTGTTATTGCAAGGTTTAGACGATGTAATCGCAAAAACCGATGAGCTTGAACAGGGCTTCGGTGCGTCCGGTGAAGCTGCGGACAATCTAAATCAGGGCGTTGCTGCGGCGGTTAATCGATTGCAAGGAACCCTGACCACTGCGGGAACCGATCTTGGTTTGGCACTGACACCAGGTATAGAGGCGGGCGTTAGAACATTGACCGCGTCAATTAATGCTGCCATTGAAGACGGTGATGCTTTTGGGGACACAGCGGCCTCGGTTGAAGCATTATTGGAGGCTGTTGACGGTTCTGAGGTTGTTGATGTTTTATCAGCTAGCCTTCGTAGCTTGTTTGATTCAGTTGATGCGGGGGCAGCCAGCCTGATTGATTCGCTATCTAATATATTGAGTGATCCTGAAAATCTTGATAGATTTGGTCAATCAATTGAAAATCTTGGAACTGTCCTGGGTGGGACTTTAAGAATTGCGGGCGTTGCTGCTGAGGCGTTTACTGTACTATCAGCTGCATATTCTGACACGATAGGTGATGGCCCAGCTGAGGCAATTGGGCAATTTTCATTAATTCTTGAAGGGATTGTCCCGGTTGCAACTCAAGTTAGAGATTCAATATCCGGTTTAGTAAATCCGGTCACTGAATTTTTAGATCGCTTTTCCTTGGTTGGTGATTTAATAAATCAGTTTGGCACCTTAGGCCCAGCTATTGGCGCGATAGGTCTAGCCTTTACCGGGGTTACTAATACAGTTCAATTATTGCGGGAACAGTTAGGGTTTTTAACAGCTGAGGCAGTTCAACCAGCTGTAATCACTGATGCTGGTGCTGAGGGCGTCCAGGCGTTAGTGAATGCCGGAAGTAGATTGTCTTCTAATGCTGGCCAAAATAGCAGAGAGGAACAGTTGGCAGCAGCCCAAGCATTAGCTGGCCAGTTGGGAGATATTGAAGCCAATGGCGTTGAATTATCTGAACGGAGAAAAGAACAGCTTAGAGAAGAATCGTTGCAGGCATTAGAGGATACTCAGTCTGCTGCCCTGGCAAGATTAGCAGCTCAAGAAGCTGAACAGATTAATGATATTCGTCAAGCTCAATTGGCAGCTGGCCCTGAAGATCCAACAGCCGAAAGTAATGCAGATTCGGCTATTCGTGATATTCAAGCTGACTTTGCCCAGCAACGAATCCAGATTGCTCAAGATGAAATCGATCAAATCAATCAACTAAGAGCCGATGGCATTATTACAGCTGAGGAAGCTGAGCAACGGTTGGTCACTGCTAAACAGGAGTCTGCCGAATTGTCAGTGCAGGCGATTGAGCAGCAGATCGCAGCTGAACAAGCCGCTGCTGATGCTGTTAGAGAACGGATTGAAGAAGAGCTATCAGCCAGAGAGCGGTTAAATGCCCTGGCATCCGAACAAACAAATTTGCAGTTTGAGGTTGATAATTCTGGTTTAGAAAATCAATTATCAATATCCCAGGCTTTAGCTAATGTTGATGCTGCGAGAATTGATTCAGCGGGTCAATTAATTAGTGCTCAATTGGCTCAAGCAGAGGCAACTGAAAACTTTGCAGCAGTTGAGGAAGCCAGAGATCGGCTATTACTTAATCAGTTGCAATCAATCCGAGCAGGTACCCAAGCCCAACAGCAACAGATTGCTATCCAACGGCAAATAGTAACGCTTGATGGTCAGAGACAAATAACGTTAGCTCAGATTGCCCGTGATGAAGCCCAGATTGCAGTAGATAGAGCCCGTTCGAGCCAGGGAATATCGACAGAGGAGCTTAATGGGCTTCAATCGATTGTTGAACTTAGGGCGCAAGGAATTGAATCTGCTAGGGCAAATTTAGATGTTCAACTGAGCATTTTAGACGCTCAAGAAGAAGAACAAAGCATCTTAGCTGAAACCGCTGAAGCTGAGGCAATCAGAGAGCGGAGATTGGAGGGCATTGAATCATTAATTGAACGCCAAACTGATTTACTAGACGAGCAAAAAGACTTAGAAAGTGATATTGCCGATGAAACGGAACGACGGCAGAGTGCTATTGATTCGATTGTTTCGTCATTAAGCGGCCTAGAAGATGTCGGCGCTGAGCAGGCATTAGAAGACTTGAACCAGCTTGAAGATAATTTACGTTCAGCCAGACGAGCAGGCGCAATTGATAGTGAAACTGCGTCACAGTTGCAGTCAGGAATTAATCAGGCCCAGCGGCTAGCACGTTCCGGCGACGGATTTACAGTAGAGGAAGCTTTTAATTTTTCAGATAGCCAAAATCCATTTGCTCAAAGCATTTTGGATAGTTTAGGGTTTGGTGGAGTTAATGCATTCGCTGAAGCTCAGCAAGAAATTTTATTGGCCGATACTCAGATAGAACAGCTGACAACCAAGTTAGAGGAAGTTAGAGACGCTGTTGCTGCTTTGCCTGAGAACATCCCGACCGGCATAGAAAATCTAACCGTATCGACTCCTGACCCGATCGCTGATGCCGCCCAAATTACAGCCGATCTAACCCGGCAACAACAGATTGCGGAGGGAGTTATCTAATGGCCCTGCCTACCACTACAGAACGGGGAATCGTTCTAAATCATGCCGATTACAGCCTAGCTATCACTTTGTTTGGCCGTTACCCTGGTCAGTTCCCACGGGTTGATGGTCGTTATAAAGGGATTGTTCGTAGTAAACGGGGGGCAGCAGCTAGGACGGGGGCTTTAACTAGATTTGCTATTTGGAATTTTGTTGGTTGCCTAACCCTTGACCAGCAAGAAATTTTAATTCGAATGGAAGCTGCTTATTGGGGCAACCCTAGCCCATGGGTCATCTATGACTATACAAATTACTGGGCTGAGAATGGGACGACGAACACCAGAGCGATCGCACCCAATAGCACAGTAGCAGCTGACGCTAATACAATTTGCTACTATCCCCAATGGCAAGCTGAACCAACAAACCAACGAGGGTTTGAATACAGTGAGAAAGCTGATGGGGTTCGTGTAGCTCAGTTTCAGTTCACAGAATCGGGGGTTATCGTGGCATGACCTCTTTCACTATTGACGCTCAAGATAGGGACTGGACAGCAAGCCTCGAAATTTTAGACGCTAATCGGGCTGTAATCAGTGGCCCGCATGATATTTCTGACGCTTTGATTAGCGTCGATATTGACTTTTCCGAACTGAGATCGGGAAATAGGCTAAACGGTTGGCTGGCATGGGAAGGCAGTATTGTATTAAGCCCAGAATTAAGCACAACAGTTAGTCTTGATAACCGCGATACTGCCTCTAACCCGTCGGGGGCTGAAGTGTTGGCCATGGGAAACCGGATTACACTGAGCATGTGGACGGGGGCAGCTTTTGAAAGATTTTGGCCACCGTTTTATATCTTGAGGGAAGCATCCCCTAGGATAGAAATTCCCACAAGTGAATCCCAAGCCCAGATTACGATTGACTTAGGGGATCTTGGGAAATCACTAGACTTATTTACCCCAGAGAATAATTATTCAGGAATTACCCAGGGAACAACCACAACGCCCACAACGTTAATTCGTAATATCGCGACTCAGATAGGCATCCCAACATCGTCAGATACGATCGCGGGCGGTTATTCAGTCAATACAGCTGTCCAGAAAAAATCTACCCGGTCAACAGTGCGTGAGATTGGGGAAATAGCAGCAGCTCAAAAGTATGTTGTTTGGCTTGATGCTGCTGAAGAATTAAAACTTACTTCAGCTGACTTTACACTCAAAACAGCACCAGATTTTAGCCTAACTATCGGCATTGGAGGAGACGAAGTTGGCGAGAACGGATGGGAACCCGTCAATCTTGAAGAACGACCGCCGGGGGAATTAACAGTAACGGGCGGTTCCGACCTTGCTCAAGAGATTGAAAATCCTAGCGTAATCGTTCGTACTGTGCCCGGTCCAGGCTATACGTCTCTGACTAGCACTGAGACTAAAACGATAACGCCAGTCGGGGGCGCGCCTCAGACAGTAATTACATATGAAGAGCGCCAAGCTGAATTGCAGATACAGCCTAGAGTTCTCACTATGGACAATTCTGGCGTTGTGCCGACGCTGCTGACAGACACCGACAATACGAGCAATGGTCTGCAGGATTCTGAAGACAGCTCAACCACTCATCGATATAACGGAATCACTAAACGACTGACTGAAACAGTTGAGCTGATTCGTAAAGCACGGGGGCTTAGTGGTGGCGATGCGTTTAGTGAGGAAGAAAATAGCTCGGCACTGACACTACTTGACAACAGTCGAACGACCACGACCTACACTTACGACAATATTTTAGGCGTAGTCAGCTCGAGAACTATCACAGAACGTCGGCCATGGTGCCTTTGGGAATGGGGCGAAAAAACACCTGCCAACTATGATTTGAATCGCTTTTTAGAACGTGATTATCTAACCCAAACGACCACTTGGACTAGAGTGCTTGACGTTAGCGGAGATCCTGCCATTGAGGCGTGGCGTGTTGAACAAGTTACTCAGCAGCCGAGGGGCGTAATCTTCAAAAATTACACGGGGGCATTCCCTGAGACCCTGATAATTAACCCTGACCCTGAGCTTACTTTTACCTTGCAGGCCAGTGATGGCTCAACTCGGCCACCGGATATCGAGTATCAAGAAAGCATTTACACAGAAGAACACCAAGAATTTACGGGTTCAGTGCAGATTGAACCAGTCTCAGGGAATGCCCATAAATGGAAAGAGGGAACAATCCGGGTTAATGCTGACGTTATTGTGAGCGATCGCCAGTGCAATGACCTAGCAGAATGGGCGGCAAAATGGCAGCACGGGTTAAGCCTGGGTCGTTCATTTATTGGAGCAATCCCGACAGAATTATTCACTGTGTTTGACCCGGTATCGAGGGTTGATGTGAATGTTGATGGAAATATTGAAGCTTACTTTTTGAACGGGTTTAGCATCTCGTCAAATTTAACTGAGACTCTATTTGGATGCAATTTTGGGTTAATTGGCGAAGTTGGGGCAACGCCGGATGTGGTGGCCCCTCCAATAGAAATATCAGTCCCGATTAATATCACTGAAGACTTGCCAGCGATTCAAGATAATCCGGTTGCGGCTGTAGATAGTGGTGTTGCTAGTAATGCAGAAGAATTGCCAGCAATTGAAGATAATCCGGTCGCTACAAGCACGGCACCAACACCGGTTAGCAACGATGAAGACTTACCAGCAATTCAAGATAATCCAGTCGCTGTTGATAATTCACCTATCTCGGTTAGCAACAATGAAGATTTACCAGCAATTCAAGATAACCCGTCAGTTGCCGAAGCCACAACCAACACTGAAAACTTACCAGCAATTCAAGATAACCCAGTTGCTGTCGATGCAAACGCTACAGGCTTAACGGCTATTGCATCAGGCGTATTTACTGACGATGGGACGACAATTACTGAGCTGTTCCTAGACGGAGTTAACGCTGGTGGCATTACTAGAGAGGCAACGGGTCGATGGTTGGTTACGTTGGCTACTCCAATGCCATCAGCTGACTTTATCGCGATCGCGAGCGCCGATCCATCGTCAGGGGTTTCTATTAATTATGCTCATGGCGCTCAATCGATAAGCTCAACAACATTGAGGGTTTGGCGAGAAGCAAGATCAGGAGTTGGGGCAAATCCAAATATCCAAAAAGTTAGTTTTGCAGTTTGGGGGTAATTGTGGCGACAACAGCAGTAGCATCATGCGTATTTACTGACGATGGAACGACCATCACTGAACTTTTCCTAAATGGCATCAGTTCAGGGGGCATCGTGAGGGAAGCGACAGGCCGATGGTTAATCACTTTAGATTCAGCTCAAGCATCAGCTGATTATCCGTGCTTTGCTAATGCGGATCCATCGTCAGGGGTTTCGTTAAACTATGCTCATGGCGCTCAATCGATAAGTTCAACAACATTTCGAGTTTGGCGAGAGTCTAGCGGGGGTGCAGGAGCAGACCCAAACATCCAAAAAGTTAGTTGTATAGTTTTAGGTTAAGTCATGCCAACTTCAACAATTGATACAGATACTCGAAACGCTGCATTACAAGCAGCAAACACTGAGCTAAATGACGGTGGGGGCGCTAACTCCACTTACGAATACGGGACCACTGGCTTTGGCACTGTGCTTGTAGTTTGGAATCTGGATGGAACGAACCCATTTACTACAGCTGGCAGCACAACAGCCGGAACAGCCGAATTAACAGGGCAGCCGATTAGTGCGACAGCATCAGCCACTGGGACAGCTGCTGAGTATAGAATTAAAGATAAAGATGGAACCGTAAGAAGATCAGGCACTTTAGACGCTACCCAATCAATTACTAGTGGGATTAATTATCTCCTTTCTGCTACGTCTGTAATGCCAGCTAGTTAGCCATGACCGTCCTAACCCAAAGATTAGCCAGCAAAAATAAACAGCGCACGACTCAACGCATTCAATCTCAAATGGTTGAAGCAAGAATCGGTGCTGCAACTATTACTGGCACGGTGTCGGGTAGCAGCGCTGAAGGAATCACACTTAGAACAGAATCAGGTGGTTCTCTCACAGTTCCTAGGTCTACTGTTCAAAAACTTTCACGGCAACCAGCGATCGGGCAGTCTCGGCAGTTATCGACCGGGGGGCAGCTAGAACTATTAGGCAGCAGTACGGAAACGGTTAACCAGCCTGTCAGTCAAACTCAACCGCAAGTCAGATATCCTCTCAGGCCGCCTACTCAGGGCAGTGATTTGGGGGCCAACGGTGACTTGTGGCTTGAGCAAACTGGCATTCAGGGCAACTTTAACGAAGCTAATGCTTATGTTTGGATACAAAAAATTGGCCAGTTTGTAAAGCTGGCTTCCGGCGGAGTAGTTGTCGCATTTGAACCCAATGGCCCGATCTCGTCAGGAACAGTCAATGGCCAGCTGCACTACAACACGACTGATAATTCTTTATCTATTTACGACCAAGCTGCTGATGTGTGGCGGACTATTAGTAGTGGCGGCGGCGCAACTATTAACTATGTTGCAGGGGCACCCCCTACGCCAGCTCCACCAGGCACTGTTAATGGGGAAGGGCATCACGATACTGTGGTTGATCGCTTGTGGACGTATGATCTAGCTAATACGACCTGGCGGGCTTCCGGTTCAAAAACCTTCTTCCAGGGTGTTCCGTCATCTGATCCGAACTCTTTTATTAGGGGAGATCGCGTTACTACTTATGAGGTCGTGGGAGGTGTTACGTCTCCCTGTGACTATATTTGGTCGGAAACACAATCAGATTGGTTGTTAGTGTCTTGTTGTCCGAATTGTCCGGATGACTTCTTTAATAGTCGATGCGACGATGACGAAGGTTCTGACGGCGGCAGTTGCACTCCACTTCCACCATAATCTTATGCAAATTTATTCTCAATTTCCTTCTGACAAAACAATAACTCAACAAGTAATCAGAAACAACGGCATCCAGCCTGTAATCTCTGCTGATCTCAGAAAGATCTATGGCCTTTCAATCGTTGCTGATGTTGGCGCTTTTGGCACTAATCCAGACTTCAGTGAGTTGGACAAACAACTTGACCAGGCTACGGGCTTAGACGTTCATATTCACCCAATTGTCTGTCGCTATCCTGAGCTAAAAGGCCGCGACTCGTTAACATTAAAAGGACATGTTAACAATCTAGCCCGCCCAATCGTTAATCACTGTGTCAGTCGAGGGCTCAGAAAAATAACCTTGGCAGGCGAGCTAACCCTATGTGGTGACACCGATCTTTGGGCAGAGATAGTTGATTTTTATAAGTTAATCCATGCGGAATATCCAGAGCTGGAACTTTGGATTTCATCGCATAGAATCCGTCAGCAAGGCGATCGCGATGGGATCGTAACCCGGCTCGAAGATTTGCAGGGCATCGTATCAGGATTTATCGGAGCTGATTATATTAGCCTGTATCAGGCAAAATCTGAGATTCCTAAGCAGGTTGGCCCTGTGCAATGGATGAAGATATCAGCCATGGGAACAGTTTCTCTAATGCGACTAAACTATCTCCCCCCATTCTGGCGAGAGCTTCAATGGTCTGGGTTCAAGGTTGCGCTTGAAACGTCAGTGCTGTCTACAGTGGACCTGCCAATTGTCAGAAAAGCGCAAACACAGATATATAAAGAGATCAGCGCCAAATGTGAACATCATGGCGCTGATTTATGGTTGTGGAATGCTTGTGAACAAAGTTCCCGAGACCACCAGGGCAACCATAGCTACTCTGGCGTTTGGGACGAGACTGGGGGCATGCGGTTGAGTATTTAAATCAAAACTCTTAAATGCTTTCCCGTTGGCTTTCCGCTTTTCAGTGCTGCCTCAGGGAACTCTGGCAACGGCATTTCATCAGGGGACTGAAACACGCCTTTTCGATATCTGCCGAGATATTCTCCTGTTTCAGGATCAAACTGATAGCCCAGCTTACGAGCTAATTCGTGCCGTTCTTTTGGAATGTCTGAAAGATTCGCCATTGCTAAAAATCCAAAATATTATCCAACTGAATGCCGCTGCGTCGTACCAAAAAATAGACCACAGCAAAAATATTCCTGACATCAAAAGCACCCTACCGCGAATAGTCCAGAGCAACCAAGCCCATAGCCATATATAAGCTAGCAAGCCTAGGAAGCCTGTTTCTATTAGCCTGTCAAGCCAAATATTATACGAATGCTTAGTATCTTCATCAGGAAGAGCGCCATCCGAGCATTGATACGACCACCGCGAATATTGAAGTATTCCCACTTCGCGGCATTGTCGAAACGCTTTTTGAAGATTCAAGCCATTGAAACCGTAGCCAATCAAAGGCGATCTCTGAGCATATCTGAATGACCTAGCCCAATAGTAGGTTCGATTTGAACTGATCCGTCTGATCTGCGCCATCACTGGAGTATGGGGCGATGCTGTCTCCCCAACTTGCTTATTGTTTGTCACAACTCCAATAAAGACTAGTGCCGATAGTACAGCAGGAATACTTCGCTTCCAGCCAACAGCTACCAAGTTGCAGATAACGGCCCCCAGCATGGCTATCCTCACACCAGTATTCAGCGTGGCAACCGTATAAAGAACCAATAGCCATTTATTGGCTTTGTACTGAGCAGCAACGGCGCAGCACATCAGCATAAACCCTGCATATGCGCCAAAGTTTCCGAACAGCCCATGCATGGGATACTGTTCAAAGCCAATGCCAAAAAAGTGAAGTACCCATTGAGTGAGGCCAGCGGCTGCATTAATTACCCCTCCAATATGGAAACCTGTCAACTGAGCTTGGAATAGTTCGGGTCGTTCTTTAAGGATTAGTCTGTTAAACAAAAAAAACACAGCCACGGTTATCCACCAAAGAAGTCCGCAAGCTTTTCCGTAGTAACCAAGGACACTGTAATGAGGCACTATCGCGAACCAAGTTGAAACCGATGCACACGCCACCCATGGGAACCAGCCGATTAGCCAGTGCCAGATAACGCGAGAGTTAGCTTTGGTGATTGAATACTGATTTAATGCAGTGATCAGAAACAGAATTACAAGTTTGGGCCATAAAAAAATTGCTTCGTCGTCTGTGCCCCACGGATTGCAGAGTGTAGACAACAAAGCAAAAAGCCCGATGTAGGCTTTGAAAATCATCTAATTTGCTGGATAGTTTCTTGAGTAGACACTATTGCCAACGACATCCACTTTCCAGTAGTACGTCCGCTGGTTGCCGTCATTGCGACGACGGGACAAAGCAATGCTGTTGCCATAGCCCGACAGTGAATCTTCAGGATGGGGAGCACCTGACAGTAGGTCAGTTGTGATGTCTGCGATATTCGAATACGAATTTGTATTTAAATCATATTCGAACATTTCAAATCTGTACTTAGAGTTGCCGCTAGTGGCAATTCTGGACACAGATGCAAAATCGTTCGCTTGACCGTCAGAATCAAAATCACCTTGAATGATGGCCATGAACGTGCCAGGGCCATTAAAATACTTGCCTGGAATCGTCGAAATGCGCTCAACATTGTAGTTGTCGTCAACTACAACCAAGTACTTATCAGATTCAGAAAAAAGGTAAAAGTCGTTGCCGACAAACCCGATCGCATCAAGGTCAATCGAATTCACTTCCCTGCCGTTCTTTCGAAGGACAGTTCCTAGTGATTGCGTAGTGTCTGAATTTGCAATCCACTTATTACTGGCGACTCCTAATTCGTGATACGTCAAACTACCAGAACTAGGGGTCCAGGTCGCGATCAGGTCATTAAACTCACCTCCAAAACCCTTAATCTGGGTATCCGAGGATAGCGCACCATTAAAGAAAGCCGCGATACTACCATGGCCGATATCATTGACAACGTAAACGCCGTCAGTAAGACCCCCAGTGGGCTGTGGCAGAACTACATCTTCAAGGATTTGAGCGAAAAGAATATTGTCTTTTCTAAAAAAGATGGTTTCGCCAAACGCTGATTCGTTAAGATCCCCATGGCCAATAATCTGATCATGAGTCGGCGTTCCAAACGAAAGTTCAGACACTAACGGGGGTGGAAAGTTTGCAAGCTCTTCCCAATGCCTTGGCAGGCTGGGCGTTGCATCATGAGTTGATGTGCTAGCCACTCCACCAGGGCCGGTGTAAGTAATGGTCTCACCAGCTGCCATGTTAGAGCCGTCTGGCTTCAATACTTGACCATTTTGGATAGTTCCGTCAGGGCATAAGTCACCCAACACTTGAACCCCTGAGTTTGGCCCAGTCAGTGTAAATGAATCACAAACCTGACTCACTGCAACCGGAGCACCTAGGCTTAATAAAGCGATCGCGCTTAAAAAATATCTCTTTTTCATGGTTCCACCTACGAACACTTATTTTTTGCTTTGGGCAATTGGCCTAACTCATGGCATTTTTCGACAACACCACCGACATAGCCAAATGGAGTTAGGGGGATATCTTGATAAGTCGTTGGGAATCCAAGATCATCGCGGCCAATGCCAGATATACGAGAATAAACAAGCTCTGCTTCCTGTGCTCTATCTAGCGGTTCGTCACCTTCGAGGGGAATATCTAAGCTGACATAGTTACGACGGAAAAATACAGTTGAACTTTCGTCCCCAATTGAAATATTTACAGGGGGGTCATCAAAGAATTTGAAATTTACAATTGCTTCTGCACGGGCAATGTGGCCCAGTGGATAGTCGGTTCTGATCTCCAAAGACCCAACGGTATCAAACCCGACATAGTAACAATCGAAGGTAGCCGTAGCTTGTGTTATTACTGCAGCTCTGGCGTTTGATGCGGCATACGCAATGCCTAAGCAGGCTAACGGAATAAGTGAAAGAAATTTCTTCATGCTCTTAAAAGAGAGACAACATTCAGGAGTAGCGAACCATTCTAATTATGGCAAAAAAAAGCTTGCTACTCATAAGAGTAGCAAGCCATGATCTAGACTCCCTGGCAAATCTTATGAAATATCTTCTTTTAGTCCTGAGATTTCGACATTACGCGGTTCCTCAGCCATTCCTGAGTCTGCGTTTTCATCGTTCCCAGCTGTTCGACTACGATCGCTGTTACTGCCATAAACACCAAGCCCAGTAGTCCATTCAACAACAGCAGCAGTCGCATCTCCTGCGGTTTCGGCTGCATAGTTTGGTGGGTCTGGTTGGTCTGAGTCTGCATGGTTAATAATCCCTAAACGACCTAAGCCATATTGAAAGTACTTGCTTCCTGTGATTAGAACGAACAATCCAGCTAATAAAAAAACCGTAAAACCTAAAATGCTGGCAACTGTTCTGCCTAGTTCAAGTGCTGCAACGGCGATAGACTGGATAATTTTAATCGTTGCACCGAAAGCAGCTTGAACATATAGCCAAGCTAACAATGGCAGTTCTTTCCAATCAAATCCTGGTTCACTCTTTTGTTCACTTGGTTTTTGCTTAAAGTCTTCAAGAATATCTCGAAGCTCACCGAACATATTTTCAAGGTTGCCAATACGCTGGTTGGTGGAGTAACCCCCACCGTAATTTTTCGTTTTGCCCATGTTCTTACCTTCTAGTTTGAACTCGATCCATCGATGATCCGATGGATTCTCGGCCTTGTTACACGGGATATCGCTGGTTTGTGCAGTCCCCTGCAACCCACGCACAAAAACTAGATCCAATAACGATCTATGCCGGGAACAATGCGTGGGTTGCTCTCTATTTTGGGGACGGATCCAATCAATATCCCCTCCAACAAGCTTGTAAAAAGCAGGATCACGACTGCCGCCTTCCCTGCTCTCAATATCTAAATTAAAATCACCAATTGCAACCACTCGCGGCTTAGTCAGCATCCAATTTCTAAGCCTGACCGCTTCACAAGCCCTTGCCATTCGATTGCGACGACGCAAATGAACAACAACTATCCAGAAGTCGTCTCCAGCTTCAGGCTTTAAGTGCAGTGCAATACTGGCCCTGCCTTTACCGTCGCAGTTAACGTTATTGAGTTCTTGATGCTCTAAAACTTTAATTGTGTCGGCAACATATATCGCCAGTGTTTGGCCACCACACGGCTGGGTAAATGCTTCATAGTGCCTGCCGGAAAGCTTATAGAGTTCTTCGAGCCAACTTATATCTTCGCCTGCTTGGACTTCGGCAAAAGCGTATATATCTTTGCCGGGTGGGAGATGGGGCACGATCTCACTCGCGCTTTTCATAAACCCATTCCAGAAAACTACTGATTGCATCCAAATAGTAATTGACGGCGTTGCTTGGATATTAGCCTAGTTTTTTGATTTTGGCACGGGTAATGATTGTCAAGCAAAATACAAATCCGGATGTTGCTGCCAAAATTGTGAATAGTTTTTCAGAATAGTTACTGAATTTCCTAATGCCACAGGCAACCGTAAAAAGTAGCCTGCATCGCCATCGGATAATCAGGCAATGCAGGCTATTCAGAAAAGACTTATTTTGGTTTGTCGGCAGTGGTGGCGACTGGCTTTGTATACGGTCGGACGGCGCGATCGTGGGCGGTTGCTGTGAATTATTTGTTTTTGTTGATTTGCGCATTGAATAAAGCAAGCATCACTTCATGAACCTGTTGATCTTTTTCTGTGGTGCGTTCTGCAAAGTCGCGATTGTCCATTCTGTAGACGATTCTTTCAGCAGCATCACGGCATTCAGCCATGAGCTTAATTGAATTCGAATTCAAGAAAATAGGTGTCATTATCTCATCTCCCGAATAAAATTTCTTGAGGCCAGTATCCATCTTTAAGCATATGCACACAATCCGCTATCACACATCCAGCCAAGACAGGCAATGCAATTAACAGGCCAGGTTTGCAAATTAGAAAGAAAACCCAGCCACTAACAATCAATCTGATAATTGTTCCAGGAATAATTGAATGGCTAAACCTTGAACGATGTGCAACGGCTAGCGCGTAACTCTTCCACCACCACACCCAAAAACGACGATACCAACGGCCTTTTTTAAGACTTCTAGAGTTTACATCATTGTCGCATGTTCCCCATAGTTCCCACAGTGGGATAGTTGCGGCAGTCACAAAGAATTGCCAAGGCAAGTTTAGAACGATTGCTCCTCCAGTCAATCCGCAACCGACAGAGATCGCGGCTGTAACATGGCCAGTGCGGTTAGAGTTAAATATTTTCATAGCGAAGGTTCTACCGTTGGTAAGTGTGAAATGTCTTCATCTTTAATGGCATCAATGGGATCAGAAATAGCCTGAATGATTTCCCAGTAAAGCTTTCTTCGTGCTTGCTCTGGGCTGATAGCCTCCCCTGTTTCGTCGGCCATTAACTGTTGCATTGCTTTGATTTCATTGACAAAGATTTGTTTATCAATGAAAGTTTTTTGACTGCTAGAGCTAATAAACAGAGTTAGCCAGAGATCGCTCTGTTGGCTAGTTAATTCATTTTTGATGCTCGTCACCCAGGATATGTCATCTGTTTTTAATGGCGCGTTAGCAATGACATCTACCACGTGGCGATTGTTATCTGAGTCGTAACCTTGAACCTTAAAGTGCTTCATGATCAACAACAATCTCCTCTAAAGTTTCCAATCGTTTGGTGTGATTTTTAAGGATGTTCACTTGTTTATTTAGTTCATCTACTTGTTCTTGCAAGAAAGCAATTTTTTTATTTTGCCTTCTACTAGCGCCAGAAGTAAAGATATTTTCTATCGCCATGATAGCTATGGCTATCAAAACAAATAACAAAAAGTCCATTTTAATCATCGCCTCGCATACGTCGCATTAACTCAATCTGATCTCGCTTATCCATCCCCATGGGCTTATTGCCTTGACCGCCATTATTGCGACCGCCTGGGCCATCAGGGAAAAATGTCCACAAAAGCCCTCCAATCACAACGCCAATAACAAAATTTTCAGGAGTCATCTTATTTCACCAAAAAAATAATAACAGCAATTACAAAAGCGCCAACAAAAGCTATCAAACAAAACGCCAAAAAATAGACGTATGACAGTAATAAGAATATCTGTGGTTCATCTGGCGACTCCAAATAGCGGTTCATCTGGTGGCCAGATATTAATGCTTTGGCCACGTTCTTCAATCTTTAATAGATTAAGTTTGCCAGCTTTTTTGGTTAGGATCTTCGCAGTCTCACGACCTTTAGCCCTGATATCTTCATCATGGCTATTTAGCTTTAGATACTTTTTCAGCTCATAACAGTTAGCTAGCAGCTGGGCCAACGTTGTTTTATTAAGCTGCTTGTCGCTTAAATACTTTACTACTACATAGGCGAATCGTTCAGTATTCTCACAAATCTCTTTTTCTTCTAAGTCAATCTCGTCTTTGCTGGGATGCGCAATGGTTGTGGCCCCTTCCCAAAGGGCGGTTAACTGTTGTCTAGCTGAGTCAATGGAGTTATCAGCGACGGGAACCGCTGCAACTGTTTGATAAGACCGTGGTTCGACTTGCCCCTGTAATTCAGGAAAGTATGTAAGCACCGAGCGCACATAGCACGGCAAGCCTTCATCATTAAGCTCAAATTGCAACCAATCGGGCAAGGTTAAAGTGTCTTTTGAATCGGCAAGCTTGTCTGAGTCCATTTCTAAGTATGTATATTGCCCGCTGGGGTAACGACCTCCATGGGCTAATTTACGCCGTTCGCTGACGGTTACAGTTTCAGACATACGTTTAGCTCTTAAAATAGTTGCCTCCTGCTTGGCTTGCTCATTGAAGCCGTTAGGAACGCCCATGGCTGACAGAGTTTTTCCGTGGATAACTAACCGGGCATGTGCTCTGGTCTTAACGAACCCAGTTAATAATTGATTCCATAATGGTTGAGTAACTGTTTCGCGGTCTTGCTTAGTTAGCTCATCAAACAGCCAGGACTGATCAGATGCCTTGCCTTTTGTTAGCTGTGAAACCGCCTTCACTTCATCCTGATAGCCTTCAACCGAATCTACAACAGATGCAAATTTAAACGGATAAACATCGCTGTCCGTAGTCGCATAGTGAACTTTTTTGTCCAGCAACGCAGTCTCAAAAATCGACAAGATAACTAACAGTGTCGACTTTCCAGACTGCTGTTCGCCAGTGACCGCCACAATTGGATCATGCAATAAGCCTCTCAGGTCGCATCCAGACAATGCTAGTGATTCTAATAAGCTTTCAGCCCTTTCAGTCATGGGAAGTTGCAATAACTCACTAACATTAGGGGCTCTAAACTTAGCCTGAGCTGCCTGGTCGTTTGCTTTATCCTCAGGAGATGCGTATACATCCCCTTCATACTTCCCTAAGTTTTTTTTAACCCATGGGTTAGCAACGAATTGTGGCTCTGTTTCTACTGCGGATTGCGGTTCTGTCTTCAGTTTCTCAAATTTACTTATCAGAGTTTCCTCTTCTTGCTCAATGATCTCCTGAGCTAACTCATGCTTTTCTTTCTTGGCATCATTATCGGCTTGCTTTTTAGATGTTGCTTTAACATCTCGATAGCCTAAATAGGCCAACGCAATCAACGATATAAACCCGAAAGGTTGCAGATATAGGAATGAGCCAATAGCCAAAGACGCCCATGTGCCCATCAATACCGTGTCGTCTTTGATTACATTCCCCAAGGTTGGGGAGTTTAAGTCATCTTCAAACTGAATAGAGTCCTTGAACTTGACGATCTCGCTCATGATGCTGCTGCCCCCGTAACCCGTGTAACCCGTACAGCTACAGCAGCCTTAAGTAAGAAGTGAATAGTTAGTTCGACAGCGGCCATTGTTGCGATCGCCCAAAAGAAATTCGGCCAACTCCAAAGGCCAGGGTCTAGGAAAAACCCATTCGTTAAATCACTTAATAGCCGACTAAAATCACCACCAGCGTATGGAGGATACTTAATGAAACACGCGATCGCTTCGATCAAGTAAGCTGCAATCCGATAATTCCTAAGTTCTTTCAGCCACTCACGGTTTGTCCCTGCAATGCTGTGCTTGCAAATTAATGGGGCAGCTTGAACAACTTGAATCCAGCTCCAAAAAATGAATCCAACCAGTTCGGCAATTGCAGAAATTAAAGTGTTTGGGTTTAGCAAAAGAACTAAACCACACATTGCAGCCCAGACCGCCAACCAAGGCTTTTTCTTGCATTGTTGAAAGGTAATAAAGAAAAAGACGAACGCGAGCACCTTGCCAGCCTTCCCGCCAACCAGCCAATCAGCAAGCCTAATTAGAAGATTTTTATTAATCATTGCTGTAAAGTCAGCCCCTAGCGCAAACCATGGCTCTAGGTTCATCCATATAACGACCAGTAGTACAGCTGAAGCTAATGACCAAAAAACAATAGTTACGATGTCACTTGCTTGTCGTGAATTTTTTTTCATCTTTAATGCGCTCCAGGTTGTTTAGAAAAATAATCGTTATACAAATCAACGTCATCTGGCGCAATTCGTTTTACTTGCGATACGCGACCGCCCCAGATTTCTGCTGTATCCCCTAGTTTTGTGCAAATCAGCGAACCGTCCCCTAAAGGGATGGTGCTATCTCGTGAGGCAATTACCTCAACCCCTTCAGCTAGATGAGTTTGCTTAAAAGTTGACTTGGCCACCACTGGCACACAACCAGCTTTCACCCTAGTTAATGCAATTTTTGAGTCTTGCCTAGCTTGAGTAGCGTGCATTGCGGCTTGTCTGTCTTGCCTAGCCTGAATTTTTCGCTGCTCTCTAATTTCAGACGCATTATTCCAGTTCTCTGAAATTTCTTGAGAACTTAACGCAGCAGGTAGGCCCACTCCGAGCAGTAATAATATCCAAGATGTTTTTACCACCATTTTTTTCACCAAAAATAAGCTGTCTTAGATATCTTGGATTTCTCTTAGACAGCCAGACATACTGGAAATAAAGGTGTCTAGCTGTCTAAGGCATCTTGGATATCTTGGATATTGTCTAAGCTCCTGGCAACGATTTTTGAACCATTTGAGCAGGACTTAAAAACAGATTTTTGCTGCGTGCTAGTTGATCAGGGCTGGACTTGCGCCAACGGCTTTGCTCAGTCAGCGCCATAAATGCTTGACCAACTTGCTGTGCATACTGATCAGGCTCATCAATCCGGTCTGTAGCGCCCATCTCAACGACTTCAGCACATACCTTATCCAAAATGCGAGCACCCATCTGAGCCCTGTTGTGGACAATCGCGCTAGCTGCTGCATCTTCAACCTGCTCCTGGGCTGTAATCACTTGCTGGACAAGGGATAGAGCTTCATTGCCCATGGAACCCTGAATAGCCAAGGCCATATCAGAAGCGTTGACTGTTTCGGTAGACGACGGTGCAGATTTGGGGGCAAAACCCTTGCCTTGACTGTCTTCTGTGGTTTTATCTTTGATAGCCATCTGTAGAGTCTCCTTTTAGGAAATTAACTAACCATTGCGGGCGTAAATTCGCCCTTTTTCCAAAGTAAATATTGCTTCAGAGTGCATCCCGTCTTGGCCCTGAAATCCAGGTATCCCAACAGGTGCAGCACTTCCTCTCGTCCATAACATCCATCGTCATCAACCTCAATGCCGAGGCGATAACGCCAAGAGTTGAACGTGTCACGGCATACACGGCGGCCAACCACTTCAGACACAGTTACTCTGAATTGCCTAGGCGTATAGCGTTCTTCGCTAAACAACCCTGGCTCCTCCAAAACCTCTGCGTCACATGCTTGAACCGACATAACCACAAACCTTGCACAACCCCTGCACAAGTTCTGAACAAGTGCAACTAAAGTATAATCATTGTACGCCCCTATGACAACCCCATGGGGATACGTTGGCCCCCCTTCATCAACCCTGTGGTATCCTTTGAATAATTTGCTACTCTAAAGCTGTAACTTATTGGTTTAGCGATGGCAGATACAGCAAAGCGTTCCGTCACTCTTATGGCATCTACCTGGAAAGAAATAGATGACTTGGCTGACGCTAACGACGAAATATCGCCAGCTGAATTAATTAGACAAATAATTCTTAGGGGGTTAAGAATCTATAAATCTGAAATTGCGAAGGGATTAGAGCTAAAAAACAAACAATTAGTTCAGCAAAAGCTTATTCAACGTCAAGGGGCGATGGCTGAAGCACTAGAAGTGATAAAGGAAAAGGTTGGTGATAATGCTGAAATCTCTCAAGCGATCGCCGCAATAGAAAAAGGGTTGCGTGATTAATTTTTTAGGATGGAGAGTATAGCCATAACAATGCCATGAAGATGAAAAAACCCACAAAAATCATCCGTACCGACAAATGGACGCTTAATCCAACCACTGAACAGCGCCTGCTGTTTGGTGAAACGATTAAGATCTATCGTCGTGTGTGTCGGTATTTAGTGGGTATTGTCTTTACGCACTGGCCAGAGCTAGCACCGCTCACGGCAGATGAGAGAACATCAGCGGTTGAGCGTCTAATGCACGCAACCAGCAACCGCCCAGACGTGAAATACCCGCAAATCAACCGGGTGTTTCATAAGTTCCCCAGCTACTACCGTAGAGCCGCTATCACTTTCGCGATTGGCCAGGTTAGTAGCTACATGACCCGGTATCGTGACTGGCAGTGCGGGCAATCTCGCAAACGTCGAGATGCTAAACCCCCATTGCTAAACCCTGATGCTGGGTGCTATCCAGCGCTGTACAAAGGGCAGTGCTACAAGCTGCATGGCTTAGACAAGGTTGAGATCAAGGTGTTCACCGGGTCTGATTGGGTTTGGACGATGGTTCAAATCACAGGGCTTAGGGATCGCCATGAGATAGCAGGTAACAAAATGCTGTCACCGTCACTCATTCTCAATGCTAAGTCATGTCATTTATCGGTTCCGTTTCATTGCAAGCCAGTAAAGCGGAACCCTGACAAAAATGTGGTTGCTGTAGACCTTGGAATAAATACTACAGCTACAGTTTCAGTCGTAACCCATTGCGGTACTGTAATCTATCGTGAATTTATTCACCCTGGAAGAGACATAGACCGTCGTGACAAACGCCTAAAGTCTGTATCAATGAGAGCCAACAAGACGATGGGGAAAGGCGGCAAACTCCATAAAGGATTTTGCTCTAACACCTATCGTAAATGTCGGAACATCAACACCCAGATTGGCCACATCGTTTCTAGGCGAATAGTTAACATAGCCAAAGACCACAACTCTGAAGCTATTGTCTTTGAGAACTTAAAAGGATGGAAACCTAAGGGCGGCAAAAAGCGCTCTAACCTCCGTCAGCGGTTCCACGGATGGCTCAAAAGCAAGATTCGCGATTATACCGAAATGAAGTGGAAGGAACTTGGTGGCAAAGTCATAGATATCGTTGCCGCCTACACTTCGAAGCTTGCTTATGATGGCTCTGGAGTCGTGAAGCGTGACTCTAAAAACTACGCTTTAGCAAAATTTTCTTCTGGCAAGCGGTATAACTGCGACCTCAATGGGAGTCAAAACATCGCAGCTAGAGGAATTCTTAAGCTCACTGACCGAAAGGATCGTGAGTTCCGCTCTAGCAAAAGTTCTAGACGGAAGCCCGGAAGCTGGGCTTGCTTATGTGACCTGTGGGTTAGGGATAACCTCAAGTTAGCATAAGACACCCCCATCCTCTTTAAGGTGGGGGAGCTTCATTTGTCAAAGGGTTAGCAATGAACCTGACAAGACACTTCGCATCCAGGGCATAATCGATCCAGGGATGGCAGCCGCTATTCGTTCCTATATGACGTTGGCTGGGGTCGACTCGCCAACATCAGCAGCGATCACGTTGCTCAGGAATTATTTATATAGTTCCGAGTATCAAAAGTATTTAGATAATGTAGCGTCACATCCACGAGATGACATTAGATCATGAAAAATGATAGTTTAACACTACAGCTAGTGCGTATCCCTGGGGGCGTCTTTCTCATGGGATCGCCAGAGGATGAACCGGAGCGTTATGAGGACGAAGGCCCACAGCATGGGGTAACGGTGGAATCGTTTCTAATGGGCAAGTATCCAGTAACTCAAGCCGAATGGCGGGCGGTTGCAGCACTACCCCAAGTAGAACGCAATCTAGATGCTGATCCATCGTATTTTAAGGGCGATGACTGTCCTGTAGAGCAAGTATCTTGGTATGAGGCGATGGAATTTTGTGCTCGATTATCGGCCCACACAGGTCGTGAGTATCGCTTGCCTACTGAAGCCGAGTGGGAATATGCCTGTCGTGCTGGTACAACCACTCGCTATCACTTTGGCGATACCTTAACGTCAGAGCTAGCTAATTACGATGCTAATCAGACAACGGAGGTAGGTAGCTGTCCTCCCAATGCCTTTGGCTTGTACGACATGCATGGCAATGTCTGGGAGTGGTGTCAGGATCATTGGCATAAGAATTACAAGGGGGCACCAACGGATGGAAGCCCTTGGCTGACAAAGGATTCAGATGCATATCGGGTACTGCGCGGCGGCTCGTGGTACTTCATTCCTAGGATTTGTCGCTCCGCCTCGCGCAACGACGATCGACCCGGCAACCGCAACTTCTATATCGGTTTTCGAGTTGTTGCCAACGTTGCCGACAGAGAGATGTGATCGCTCTACTGGCATAAAACGGCCTAGGGGAAGGCCAAGATGTAAATCATAATGAGGGAATAACCAATGAACGCTTACGACTATTACTTAAAACACTTCAGAGACGAGCTAGGTTTCACTCAAAGCCAGTCGGTGAAGGCTATCGGCATCTGTGAAAAAGCTTCAGAACAAACAAGCAGGACCTGCGGAAGCTTTGTATTCGCAAGCTCTGAATTAGCTAGATTGTTCAGAGTATTCCCATCGCAAAAGATGCTTCTAGAGCTTAGTCAGTTTGCAATGGCAGCGAATATATCTATGTCGTCTTTTATCCGTTTATCGACAGAAATATAATCCATGATCCACACACTGAACGAGTTAAGAATTGAATCGACTGAGAACTCAACTGAGTTAGAGATCGTGTTGCGTCAAAGCAACAGCTGCCTAACAATCAGCGCCAGCTCAACTCAGAGGGGACTTGCCTGGGCGTTTGCGTCTTGTTTAAGCGAACTGATTGGGACTGACGTAGAGGTCCAGGTCACTGAAACCAATGTCTTGATTGGCGAATGTCTGCTGCCTGGGGATGCGCTTAGTTGGTTGACGACACTGGAGGAAACCATGAGCACGGGATTCTTGACTAGGAGAGAGAACAGAATTATCCCAGAGGCATGGAAAGATAGTTTTGCTGTATATGAGGACAGTTGAATAATGAAAAAATTACCTGATGATCAATCATTTCCTTGCATTTTCATTGTCAGACAAAATGGCCCTAAGGGCTCTTGGTACGAAAAAGGATGCGTAGGTCAGTCTTTTAGAGGGCTTTACGCCAGCCACCACAAAGAAGACACAAATATTTTGCTAACCAGTGAACGGCTCCTGGATGATGAACAGGGGATCGACTGTCCGCACGCTGGCTGGGTTTATTCAAAGGATGCCGACGTTGTTATGTGGACATCGCGACCCATTCCTAACGCAGAGTATCGAGAGGGGCTGTCAGGACTTCAGTTAGAGGTGAAATGAATAATGAATGAAGACGAGTTGATCGCTTTAACTGAGAGTGCTATTTTTTCATTAAAGCTTTGTGCTGAAGCATAGCCAAAATCTTTATATAAAGCAGTCCAGCCTCCCCGCATTAGAACCCACTTACTTAGTAATTTATATGGATTCTCGACTGCATCTAACAGTTGCTGAGGTGTGATCTCTTGGCTCATGTGCCTCAATAAAATTATTGATTACTATCAAAAGATAAGCGACTAAAGATAATTTGTCAAATCCTCAATAAAAGTGTTGACACTCAAAAATGTAGCGTATACAATCAGGGCAAGTTAAGTGAGTAATGAGGTTTTTAAGATGGCAATCCAAGCGATAATTAGAGACGAGTCAGAGCATCAATGGTATTTGATGAATGAAAAGATTCCCGATTATCGGGACGAAAATCCCCAACATATAAATAACTGGCATAAGTTCAGGCATTATCACTGTGAAGGTGACGGCAGGTTAGTTGGGTCAAGGCGAAAAAATATTTTTAAGTGGTTTACGATTCACGAACAACTGACTGATAGTGCGCTGAGAGCGCATAAAGAAGACGATGAATGGGGCGATCAATGCTATGTAGTCTGTCTATTTGACAGCTTGCAAGATATAAGTAATCGTGTGATGGATTCAAAAAATCCTCTTTTTCAGGAAGAGTTTTCAGATCTTTGTGCGGCTAACGCTTATATAAATTCACTGTTTTCAGAGGAAAACAGAATTGGCTAAGGCCCCGCTTTCTGCGGTGGGAGCATGTCAATCATTGAGCCTTAATAAACCCGCTGCCAACCTAGACATCTTATATCGCGAAAGCAGCGGGCATACACACATTATAAAGGCTCAGGATTTTATAAAATCCTGAGCCTTTTAGCATTAAACCTTAGTAATTGTCGCCCCTGGATTATCGGCTTTTGCCTCTCTCAATGCTTGATCATAATCTTGGTAAACGTATTCAACCGTTGGACCATTATTTATCTTGAACTTGAACGTCTGTAGCTTCTGCTTCATAATCTTGACTCTTGCCGAACATTTCTAATAACAATTTTTCTCGTGATACCCCTGATTGTTTTTGAGCTTTTTTAGCCGCTTCCGCAAGCGCTAAATCTATGCTTCTATCTGCAATTAGACTGCTTAATATTTCCATGAATTCCTTCGTTTACAGCGTTCCAAGATATTCTCCCGTCGCTATAGCGACAACAATCTCACGTTGTTCTTGAGTCTCGACCGGCATTTTTGTTATGGCTGCATACTGACGGATTGCCAGGTTTAGCGCCGTTGGCTCTGTGGCTGTAGCGATCGTTTTAGCTACAAATTCTCGCCATTCTTTAGAACTAAGGACTTTAGCCATGATTAGTTAATGCTTGCAAAATTTTCATTTTTGTCTCATCATCAACACCTTGAAGTTGATCAACTAAATCAGGCATCAACAAATCAATTTTTTCTTGCTTGCTTAACCCTGTCGGCAGGGTCGGCCTAGTAGCTGTCAAAAGCTTTTTATTAATTGGCCTTCTTTCTTTTGGTTGCCATGCTTCAATCGTCATGATCAACCCCAATTACTAGAAACGCGTTGCATTAACCCAGACATAACCACTTTTGCGTACCAATCTGGGGGATATTCTTGCCCCCTGGCCTTTTTGATGTCGTCACAGACTTTATTCCAATCATCCTCAGTCGCAGCTTCACGCAAAGACTGAATCTCTTTTTCGGTGATATTCATATTATTTTCTCCGTTGTCAACTTCCTTTTTTTCAGGGAAAGCGCTCTGCAGGATTTGAACCCACAACTTTCCGTGTTGATGCCTTAATCTAGAATCAGGCGATCGCGGGTGTTCTACCAATTGAACTAAGAGCGCAAGGCTGGACATTGAGTCCAGCGACTAAGGTTATTCTGTTACTTCTTGAATAATTAGTTCCATCCTCCAATATCTAAAACTGGTCCATTATAATTTGAATTTTTCAACTCTTTATAAGCTGGTTGGCAAGTGTCAAACCAGTGGGAATAAGAAACAACACTAAAACAGTTTTTCGTAGCTTGCTGCATCTCCCCCACACCTTGCACTCCATTGACGAAGCCTGGTAGGTTCCCGTGCTTTGCCCTTATTTCTTGAAGATGCTTAATCATGTCGTCTAAATTCATTGGTCATCCTCCTCGCAATAAACGTCTATCCTTGGCCAAAGAACAACATACAAAGCAGTTAATACAAGGGATGCCGCCAAGATTACGATCCCTATCCGCAGAAGTTGTTTATAATCTTCGATCGCTTCCTCGTGAGTCGCGAAACATCGGTCAGATACTAAAAACTTTGTCTTCTAGGTCCAAAAACCGTCTGAAGACTGGAAATATGTAACTTGATCCACTGCTACAATTCCTATTCGTTTTACTGATCAGAAAAAGCTAAATGTATTTTCAGTAAATCTGAAAGATGTTGTTTTTCAATTTCTAGAAGAGCTTTTTCGTTATTTTTTTGACACAATTCAGCGTCGAGATTGATATATTCTTCGTTTGTGCTTGTTAGATGGCTTAATGCAGCTTTGCGAGCGTCTGCATTTTTTAACGTTTTATCACTATTAACTTCCTGGCTTAATTCAGCAAGCTTTAGTGACATCGCTTTATTGATGCCAGTAATTAGAATAGATGCCGCTAATATATCTAACCTAATCTGACGCAAGTTATCAGCTAGATCAATGCATTCGTTTTTCATCACAATTCCTCTCTTAGTTGTTCAATAAACTCTCTAATGCCTTGTTCATTCCTGGTGTAATCGACGAAACTCGACCGTCTTACACCAGTCACAAGACCCGCAGCTTCTAACTGCCTCAAATGCCTAGAAGCCGTAGGATGATGCACCCCTAACGCGATCGCAACCTGACCGCTAGTGAGCACGCCTTGTCTTTTCAGCACTTGCATCACTTCTAGTCGGCCAGGGTTAGCAAGCGCTGAAAGACAATCATGTACGCTCACAAAGAATCTCAGCTGCCTTTTTAGACAACTGTTCGAAACTGCCGTAATACAACGTCTGATGGTTTGAATACCCCAAGTCAAGGCAATACTTACTTGTGATAACAGGGTTCCAATTAAGTTCTATGTGCCCCTGGTAGCCTTTCTCTGGCAGATAAATAGACCAGGAATCGTCCCCCATCTTTTTTAACGTCATTTTCCTTTTTTGGAAAGTGTTCAATTCCAATTATGGATGTTACTTCCAAATCTGTCAACACTAAATTGCCGCAAATTGTTTAATTGATTGATTAATCTGCTCTCGCTTCTGCCAAAGGCTGCCTAGCCTTTTGGACTGTTTTTTCTCTAGCCAAACACCATGCTCAAGATAGTAGCTAATTTCATGAGCCTTTAGCCCTCTATGGGCCAAAATCTTTTCTAATGCCTGAAAAGAAAAGTCGTCTAGTTGCTTAACATAATTGCCAGAACGCCAAGCCGCAATTGTTTGATGACTTGCTAGTCCATCGCAGCGATCGCTTAGGTCTCGAACCGTTGCATCAATTCCAGCTGCTTTAAGTATCTTTTTCGATAGCAGCTCTGATAATCTTTGTTTATATTGCGTTGATGCTCTCATGGCCGTTAAACTATGAAACTAAAACTTTCAGGCTAATTATTTCGATGGGGGGAAGTGCCCCTAGTGACAACATACCCTGCTTACATTCATAAGCAAGGCTCAAATCAGGCTTACTTGCTAAATTTACTCCTCTGTAAATAGTATTTACAGATTCCTTTGATTCTAGGATATCAAATTGTTTGGGAGGTCGCAGTAAATCAATTAAGTATTTTGCTGAACCATCGCTTAAGTTATCGGCTTTATCGCCGACTGCTATTTTCCATCGCCAAACATCATCACATCTAAATGATTGATAGCTAGGCAATGCCCACCATTTCTGACGTTTCTTAGATTGCTGGTTCCATTTGCTACACAACCAATTAAATATCTCTTCTCGGCTTCGAACCCGTGGAGGATGGTTGCGAGTATTTAGCCAAAAAATATCAGGCTCTTGAACTAAGCCATGCCAGTCACTATCAACGGTGGCCAAATAAATCTGATCGATCAATCCTGAGCTGCTATTTAGCCATAGCCGAACAATAGCAGCGGCTACGTCGTCGGCTTCTTGTGATTTTATATCAATCAAAGAAGCACTGCTGCTTAATATGCCCTCCATCGCAGTATGGAATGATGCGGGTTTAGGTTTGCGGCCTGCTTTGTAATCGGGGAATAGCTGATTACGCCAGTAGGGCTTAGAGTCAATTGCCCAAACGCATTTACCAGTTGATTGCAACGCGGGAATCCAGCCTAGTGAATTAACCCATTCTGCCGCCATGTAGGCGTAGGCTTTAGCATTAGCTTCGGTTAGACTCGCCTTGTCAATCTGTGCCGACATTTGGAAGGCGATCACAGACGTATCAACAACAATTAGGTTATTCATCATTAAAAAAATATTTTTGGACTATTTTGATCCAGCTTCCAAGTACTTGGGATTAATGCAGGGCCGCCATCGCTCCAACCGACAGGGATGACAGGAAAGGAGCACTCAGAAGCTTTGCAACTATTACTTAACGGGTTCCCCTGCATCAAAGCTGACGGTCTATAACCAGGAAAAACGGCCCAGATAAACCCATCAGCACGAGAAAATACAAGGTAGTAGTGACCGAGAATATTGACATAATCACCAATATTGCCGCGTAGATTGAATTTCACGATCAATCCCTCATTAATTTGTAAATTAAACTTTGAGCTTTAACGATGCATTCTTGAAACTCTTTTTCCTGAGCAGAGTCGACGGCATACCATAATGTTTCTAGCCCTGGGATTGCAAGAAACCCGTCAATTTCATACTCTTCACAAAAGCAGTCAACCAAACAGATCATGACGTGCATAGCATCGGTTAATGGTCTTAATTGCAACCAATCAGCCTTAGCTTTTTTGTTGGCTTTCACTGGCTCAGGGGGCTTAGCAAAATGCGTTTTAATGTTCGGCTGGCTGGCTAATGTCTTAGCTAATGCATTACCTGGGATAATCGGCATTGGTACCCTAGCTTCAAACAGCATGTAACTAGTGGTCGGCTGATCACTAACTCCAGTAATTAAAAATTGCCGAATCATCCAGTGATGACTCCAAATAGTGCTTTTGGGCATCCCTGATACATCGTGAGCAGGGTTAAAGCCCATATTGATGATGCCGTTAACGCTATATCCATCGCGAAATGTACGCAAATGTGATTTGCCCCAATTAACTAGAGCAATATCATTAGAATCTCGTTTGCTAGGCTTGATTTTTTTGGCTTTTTCATATTCAGTTTCTATATACGAAACAAGTTCTTGCCAATCACCAACCGGATATCTAAGCCCAGTCGTTGCCGCCATGCCATAAAGAATCACTGGGCTTGGGCAATAGATGTTAGCAACCAGCGGCCAGAGTTCTTGAAACAATCGAAGGGTTACCCAAACATCTTGAGCGCAATATTCGAACAATGTCTGTGGCCCTTCTCCACCAACTGTTTTCAGGATCTCAATTCCCAGCACATCACTAGCTAAACTGGCCAAGTCCATATCGGATGCCTGGGTTGCCCAATCAGGAGCAGGCTTACCATTAGAGATCGCAACCTTGTACTTCTCATACTGCGATCGTTGTTCTTTATGCACGCCTCTGACAAGCATTGCCAGGGCCATCACATCTATAAATAGACAACGCTCTGGTCCATACTCTGCATAAGAACTACTAAGAAATTGCGAATCATGGGCAGCGCCATTTTGAGTGATCACGATGCAACCAGTTGGGAACGGAATAGTACGCTGCTTAGTTTCCGTCCAGCGATACATTGGGTTTTGCTCTTGCCATGCATACCAGTAACCATCGGCCCCATAGCAAATGCATAGGCAAGGCAACCATGCGTCTATATCAGCGTTGGCCGTGAATGCTTGCAATTCAATGGATTCAACATCGAGAACCATGGTTGCAGGCAGGTCATCAGGGGAAATGCATTGCCAGCTGCCCTCATCAAGACGAGACCAACCACTGCCGCCCACATCGGCAAATGTTGGGATAAATTCAACTGGGAATCGTTCAACTTGCACATTGTTTAATAGGGGGGTTAATTCAACTGCAATGTCATACCATAAATCCCCCACCATTCCTTCTAGCCAAGCTCGCCACTCGGCACCTGTGGCCCCCTCCTTAGGATATGGATAAGAGCTGAACTTTGGTTCTGTTACTGGTCTAGTAATTGTTGTTGCTGACATGGTTTATTAGTTTGTTGTTTGAACTTTTGACCGGCCCATTGTGCGTGCTTACGTTTTGCATTTTGAGCCTTTGTTTCTTTCGTCTCGTCGTCATGGGCCACACCAACGGTTTGACGACGGTATACCTCAATTAAGTAAGGGATTTTATGCTTTTTCTTATTAAGGCAGTCAAGCCGTTGGTTAACATCTACCCACCAAATGCCACCAGAACGGGCTAGGCAATAATTACAGCGGCATAAGCTAGCGTCTAAGCCTGGAATGATGGCATCCGATGGGGCAGTGCATTTGATTTTAGAGCGACGGGTTAATGGTAGTTCTAATTGATGAGGCATGGCTTTTGATAGTCTGGGAAGATAATCTCATCTATGGGCAAACACACTTCATAACCAGCTTGTTCAGCAAGGTTCAAAATATCTTCAGGTTCTAATCCACCACAAAAAAGACAAGCGGCTGCATAATTCATCATTGATTCTTGAGTATGCGGTGAATCATCTTTCTTGTATAAATGCTGGTAACAGAAGATCTCTCCCGTTGCTAGCTTTAATCTGACCTTGACAGGGCTTCCCGAATAGCCGTTTATTCCACAATAAATCCATATCGCAATTGGTGGAGCGCCACCGACCCCAGCCTCAATGCCAACGGTCACATTCACCCCCCGCAAGTTAGGGATTTTAAGTATTGAAGACTGAAGTATTTTTTTTGAGATTTTCATTACCAAGTCACCCCCATTTCTTCTAAAAGTTCTGCACTACCTTGATGACAAACGCCACACATCCCACTGCCGTAATATCCGCCATATCTAAACAGCCGAGTCCCGCAACATTCGCAATTGCCAAACTTTTGAGTCTTATTTCCTGCTATGTCTGCAATAGCTTCAGCTACACAGAAATAGGAATCACCTTTAGAATCGGGCGGGCAATGCTCACTAAAGCTTTCAATCAAGTAAGAAATATCTTTGCTTTTGACTGGCAAAGTAAAACTAGCCTTAATCTCATCATGGACACTTAGTAGCAAAACTCTATTATCGGGATGGAATAAAATGCAATAGCCCTCATGCTCGTAATCTTTTTGTTCATGAAGATCGTAAACATCGTAAAGACCTTTTCTTAGTGACATAGCTTTAGCTCCTAACTGTACTTTTTACACAGGAAAAATTTCTAATTGGTCTATTCCACCTTGAATCCTTCTAGCGGAACGTCTTGGCTTAGTGGCTTTAGGGTAAGGATCGCATCGCTGATGTTGCGGGCTTGAATGGGAATAATGAAACTCGTCTAAAATCTCTCTAGATAGATGAAACCATTCGCCTCTAACTAAAAGGTCTTTATATTTAAGATGTAATAGTTTTTCTTCTTTTTCTTCGCCTTTGATAGTGCTTAAAAGCTTTAGTGTTATAGGGTTGCCAGTCTGCAAGGTAGAAAGTCGTTTAAGCAACATAGATTCAGCTGTTAATCCTATTTTTAGAAAATTTTCTGATTGCACTAAATAAACAATATTGCTTTTTGTTTGGCTCCTTGTGTTATTGCACCAATCCCAGAATCTTTTTGCAATTTCAGGATGTGCCCAGGTGCCACCCTTGCCTCTTCCTCGAATTGCTACTAATGAAACGCCAGCATCTTTGGAAAATCTTTTTAAGAAAGTATTAGTTGATTTATTTTCTAGCCAATGATCAATTCGCTTGCCGGTAGCATTAGCCATCTGATTGAGATTGATATAGCCATCTTCTCGCTTTTGCCAGATATCAACTTGATTAAAGCTGCGAACGATATTGGAATCGTTATTGTCGTTGGAAGTGTTCATGGTCATAGCTTTTAGCCTTTTCTTGTTTAGTTTGAATTACTTAAATTGATGCACCGTGAATTGACGAACTTGACTAGTTAGCACATAAAAATCAACTGTTTACGTGCCCTAGTAGCTGCGGTGTACAGCAGCTTTCGAGGATCCCAAGTTTCGTCAAATTTTGCTTGTGCGTTCGACATAAGAGTCTTCATGTCAAGCACGACAATATCTACTGTTACGCCTTGCAGCCGATGGCAAGTGCTCACATAGCTGTAACTGGCCTTATCAGCAAAGTTGGCCAAGTCAAAGTAGTCTATCCACAATCTCGTTTTAAGCTTTTGATATTCATACTGCTGTAAATCTTCGCCGTTCTTCTTTTTCCACCAATTTTTTAAACCAAACTCTTCCCAAACAGCCTTAGCCTGCTCCCCTTCCTGTCCTCTAATACCTGTAGATTTACGACTGCGGGTCTGAGTAACTTTTGCTCGGCTAGCTAGCTGCTTACATTCAAGCTGCCATTGGTCGTACTGAGCTGGGTTGAGTAAGCATATTGCTTTTCGTTCCGAGAACGGTAGCCCTGACTCATAACGCCGATACCGAAAAATCATCCGGCTAAATTTAGTACCAAGCTTTGATGTCATCTCAAATGACTGATCTGTAAGAATTGTTCCAGAAGTGCCAAGACTTACATATGCACCCGGTCCGCATAGGTCGCCAAGTTCTAAAAGTGTGCTGGTGTGCTCTTCCAGCTTCGATTTTTTCCCACCGCAAGCAACGTCATAAGCATATGAACTGCTACGGCTAACGGCATTCAACGTCAATACAACATCCCCTGGATCGTAAAATAGTCCAGACAAATCCCCATCTTTGAGAATGCCGCGAATCTGATAATTAAGGGCCATTACCCTAGCGTTAGTCGCTGCAGCAAATCGGATAGATTCCCCAGCTGCGTACAGTTCTTTAAGTTGAGGCATGACTTCCCACTCTTGCAGAACCATTAAAGTGTCATCTTCCTCCACTCGCTGATGCAGCCAGTTGTAATCTCGTTCAGTACGGACCTTATTGCAGTATTCAAGAATTGCGCCTTTATAGCGAACAACCTCTGTTAACTCTTGGAATGACGGCAAAGACTCAACCTTGCTAATTGTTTCGCCAATAGGTGGCAGCTGAGCAGGATCCCCCAAGAAAATAATTTGAAAGTCAGGGTGCATCACTGGGTCATTCGCTAGTTCGCAAAAAAGCCCATATAGAAGCTTGTCGATCATTGACCATTCATCAACTAACAAAAACCTGACTTTTTCTATTCCTTCCTTGAGCTTTCCGCTAGGCACAAACGATTGAACTTCAGCGTCTGAAGCGTTGCGACGTATCAACAAAGCATCAATTAACGCCGATTCATCCGTACTTCTAAGCTCTTCTTTAATGCCTAAAAGGACATCTAATTTATCTTGGTCCTTTCGTTTGAACTCAACTGTCTTAGGCCGCAAACCAAGCAATGAATGAGCGGTGGTCACCTCAGTGACAGCACTTCCCCTCAACGAGTTCTCAATCACCCCTTTAGCTTGATGAGTAGGAGCGCAAGCCCAGACCGGGCCATTAATAAGCCCCTCTTCAATAGCAGCTTGCACAACATATTTAATCACGGTGGTCTTTCCCGTGCCAGCAAAGCCAGTCACGCGAGCAAGCTTAGAAGGTTTAAGCCTTAGCCATTCCAGTACCTCAGCCTTAAGAACCTCTTGCTGGCCTGTCAACGTTATTTTTGGCGATTCGTCATCGCCAGTAGCCATCAATAATGACGACTGAATCGCCTCAACCATACAAATTACCCAAAATCTCTACAACCACAATAATACCAATCACAATCACACCTGTAAAGACACTTGACAAAAAATAAACGCCACTGACAGACCAGCAAGCAAGTCCTTCAAAAGCAAAAAAATAGAGCAACTGGCACACTAAAAAGCAAATTTAACGACAGAATGCGGGTTTCAGCGCTTTTTAGCTTTAGTGCATCAGTACTATAGTCTTTGGGCAAAACTTAGATTCTATTTAACAGACGTTAACCCCCTGGATTCTGCAAAAAAGCATTCAAAAAATCACTGGGTTTCACCTATTAATCCACTGCTTTTCAATAGTTATTTCATAGTTATTTCAAGCGCTTTTTGTCGGCTGTATTCCTTGCTATATATACGTTTCAGCTATTTCTATGCTCTAATATTTTATATATTTCAATTTCAAACTTTCTGTTTTAGAAATAGATAGAGGCTAATAGGGCATAGATAGGGAGCACTCCTATAGAAAACAGAAAGTTTGAGCCAAAAAATGGCCATTTCGATAAAAAAATCGCTGGAACCATTGATATAAAAGGATTTCAAAATTCAAGTTTTAGTGAAATTCCTAGGAATTTACTAATGATTTTTGTGAAAAAACTGATCACTTTTTGGGCTTAACTACCACTAGTCCTACAAATCACTATCAACTGGCACACTCAACCAGAGTTTTATGAAGACAGCTTATTTAGTGCTATTTGATACATCGCTAAGCTTTTCTTAGGTCCCCTCGTTCTAGGAAAGGGGAGGGGGGATGCGGCGGCAGTTTTGTTTTGCTGGCTCTAGAACTGGTTGCAGCGGTCGATATTGGCCAAAGTAAAAGCGCTTCAGGTTTGGTGGCCTGAAGCGCTTGTGTAGTTGTCTGTTTCGATGTTTGTAGTTTAGTTGAATAGTCCTAGCATTTTTCTAATGTCAACGTCTTTTAGTGGCGGTAGTGTTAGCGGAATGCCTTCTCCTGTTTTCCTCTGAGTTTCGGCCCCGGCGGCAAGGATGTATTTTTTCCAGTTGCGCATTTTTAATGGCTTGCAGCCCGTGTCAATCACCCATTCTTTATAACGATTGTACCAGACACTAATTATCTGAGTTTGAGCAACGGATAGTTCTAGATGTTCCATCCATTCATAGACAGTATTTGACTCTGCCAAGTGACGTTGCTGTAATGCTATGTTCTCCTCAGACTTGAGGTGGGTTTTTAGTGTTTCCACTGCTTCATCTAGGGAGATAGCCCAAGCCCAATTAAATATTCCTGGCAGCTCAGCTTTTAATTTGTTGGCCAGCTCAGTATCGATCTCGGCGGGTTTGCGGCTGAATGGAATATACAATACTCGCCTACTAAGTCCTTCTTGGTCAGCTGCCCTGGACTTGATCGGCTGGTTCATAGCTGCCCACAAGACAGTTCTAAACTCTTCGGTTCGTTTATCTTTATATTTAGCTTCTACGTCTAGAGGTTCGTTGACACAGATTGAGTTAATATTTCCAACTGCCTGACTGCCCAATTCGCCTTTAAGGTCCATTGCAAAACAAGCCCGTTTGCCGGACATACTGTTCATGCCACGGGCATCATTCACGTTGTGATAATTCCAGGCGGCATAACTGCCCTCGCCTACCAGCTGTGTCAACACGCTCAAGAATGTTCCCTTACCGATGCCAGCTGGGCCAATTAGAACAGGCCATATATGGATAGGGTAGGGGCCTTGTTTTTTAGGCGTGATCGTCCAACGAATAAGGGCTTGAATAATCTCTGGCCACTTTTCATCATCTTCGAATATCCAATTTAGCCAGGTTAACCATTGGATACATTGGGCCTCAGGGTCATACGAAAACCCTAATGTCTGAGTAATATAATTTTGAGGAGAGTGTGGAATAAGCTCTTTTTTATTAAGCTCCAGCACTCCATTAATAAATCCTAGTAGATGCGGCTGGTCAAATTGGTCTTTACTTAATCGGGTTTTGTTCTCTACAAACCTCAGTTCTTGCGCCGCGATCGCACGCTTCCTATTTAGCCAACACTGAGTGTCAGCTATTTGTTCGGAAAGTAATTTCCAGGCTTCCTCGCCTACGTCTTTCCAGATACCCTCTGGGTAATATTGACGTTTTGAATAATCAGGGATATTCGCATAGATGCCATGTAAGGATAACCAACTGATTAACCCCCTAACATGATGCTGTTTATTAATAGGAGTATCTTTGTGGGCATCGTCTCCCAGTGGTTCAGACGCAAATAGGCACTCAGTATCTAATGACTTATCTTCCCACTTGCATTTTACTAATGGCAATGCATGTCTTAACAATTCCTTTACTGGCGATTCGCCCAATAGCATAATTGCGTCATCTAAGCCTAGTTTTTTGGTCTTTTTTTCATTACCAAGCTTCAATCGTGTTGGAAGCAGCGCATATTTTAATTTTTTAGCTAATACTAGTGTTCGGGTAGGCACTCGTTCGCCAGAGCCTGTCTCGTCTATTTCGAGCTGATGATAAGCCTCTATTAAATTTCCAGCTAATGCTTTGATGGCACTAGCAACTTGATATTTGTGAGTGATATCGCTATCAAAAACTATGGTTAAGTTTTGCGCGGCTCTAATATCAATCTCATCAACCAGGCATCCTAAAGCACGGTTGCCCCATTCGTCCTTATCGCCAGTCTTGTAACTGTTAACTCCTCCAATCCCTATACATGGGATATTGCAGAGTGTTGCTAATAGGCTTTTTTTCTCGCCCTCTGCTAAGGCTAGGTTGAGTCCTGAAAGCTTAGTAAAATCTACTTTGTTAGCCACTCTCGGAAAATAAATCCGTGGGGGCGCTCCTTTTGGGGATAGATATTTACATTTTGGGGTTGGCGGGTTGTCTGGCCTGAGTCTAAAAAATGGCCTGCTATCATCCCCCCATCGATATACGTCCTTGCCGTCAATTGTGAAATAAGTGAATATCAGACCGGCTCTACCGTGGCCTGTGAGCGCTCTAGCTAAGGCAGCATCAGCGCTAAATATGCCAGCTACTAGGGCAGCACTGGGACTTATACCGCTTTCCGCTAAATGATTGGCGTGATGGGCTTCTAGATAGTGCTGCTCGGGCAGCTCGGGAATAAACTTGCGTATTGATTTCCATCCAAAATCAGCTCCTAATCCACTCATATTTATTAAATTCCAGGAAGCCCATTATATTTGCTGCGTTTTATATAATGGCATTGCTTTACAAGCATGGCTGCATTTTTTCTTTTTTGTCAAGCCCCTTGACAAACTTGATTGTATTTTTTAGGGTTGTACTTATAAGCGTTTAGAGCGGTTCGATGCCACGTTTGCTCTAACTCGATGTTCAAAAATTGGAATTTATTATTATGGCCCGATTTCAAAAGAAAGGCTCTAGCACTCAAGCTCAAACTACTGCAACTGCTGCTGTTCCAAGCATTAACCTTACTCAAAAGTTAATGGACCTTGAGACAGAATTATTGAGTGCTGGGATTAGCGAAGACAAGATTGACATTCCGGATCAGAGTTTGCCGGAAGATATTCGTGAGGCGTTTAACCAGCTTGCTGTGAAACTTGGTTTTACCGAGTACAATCCGGACGGTTGTACTTGCGTTTTTGTAAACAATGATAATGGCGGTTATTTAGCTACACCTGCTATTTATGCCTATGAAGACGGGATTTGCGTCAGGTGGGGACAGCAGCGATTTGTCATCCCTAATGAAACTGCGTTTCCTAGCGATTTGTACGCGCTTAATTTAGGCGATGATACGCTGATTTTAGATCCATCTGGATATGCGTTGGTTTGCCCTGTTCGCTTACAGTATGAGCATCGCTCTGAAGATGGGCGCAAACTTGTGAGCGCCCGTTTATCTATGGCGAATACGCCTGAAAAACTTACTGAGTTTTTGTTGCGAGGAGAGGAAAGAATCAAGTGGGGGGATGTAGAAGACGGTTCAGATATTGAGTTTGCCCATATTAAATGGGTTCCCAAGAGAGACAAAGAAGGTGAATTTTACGGATCTATCTTAGGTGCTATCGGTGAAAAACCAGTGCTTTTTTACGCACCAGGCAATAAAGAAGATTGGGCAAAGTTTTCTATTGATGAAAATGGTTGGTTCGCTGAAGAATTAACCGTTTCCAAGGAAGGCAAAAAACTTAGTGTCAATGGGCATGAGTTTGAGCTGACGGGAGGCAATTACATGAAGCTTTCCGAGCTTAGCCCTGAGGTTGAATATAAGATAGTTGGTTACAAAAAGACTCAGGGCAAGTTTGGTGATGGGGTTGAAATTTATGCCATTGTTGATGGCTCTGAGAAGACGATCAATGGCAATACTTATATTAAACGGGTGCTTTTGGGCTCTACTACTCAATTAAGCATTGATGCCCCTGCGATCCTTTCTATTGATAGGATTGAAGAGATGAAGAACAAAAACAAGCGAGTTATTTGTCGTTTACGTTTGCCTGAATCTTCTCAAAGTTCTTTTGTTGCGGGCATCAAGGCTCGTCTTGCTGAGAATTCTAAGGCTCCTCAGCCAGCCGCTATTTAATAGTTAGTTTGATGCAGGGGTTGTCATGGCCTCTGCTGTCTTGTTTTTTTGAAATGGTCATGAAAACAGGTTTATTCCCCACCCCTGGCAGCAAAAAAGATCGCGTTAAGTATCCTATATGGGACAGACGCTATGTTTATGATGCCAGCATTGAACCTTTTGCCTGTGCTGGCCACTTCAGTCATTGGATGCTCGGTAACGGAATTGTTAAGCGGGCTTTCTTGGCTGATATAGATCCTGTTGTCCAGATAGTTTATCGATGCTGGCAAGATGACAGTTTAAGGCAGCAAGTAGAGAAGACTATTAATAATTGGTCTAAAGAAGTGCTCTCGAAGGGGCCAAAAGTTGTTTATGAAAATCTTAAAGTCATTGTTGATACTAAAGATGTAAGCGACTGTGTAACACTTGCTGCTGCATCTCTGTTAATTCGCGAGTTCACGTTTATGAGCTGCCTCAGGGCGAATACTAAGGGGCGATTAAACGTAAAAGAGAGTCGCGATAAGGTAGCCAGTCTCAAAAAAAAGTCTGGGCTTGTGAAAAATGAGCCTCAACTGTCGCCAGAGTTACTTGAATCCTTGAATGATGGCTGGGGTTATAAGATGCCTTGGTTTGGCCCTGATTGGAGGCTTCACTTTTCTAATGACGCTCATACTTGCATTGATAGTTTTGAACTGTCTTTTACTGGCAAGGCGATCGCTTTGCATGATGCGCCTTATTGGGTGCCGAAAGGCTCTAGACCGGGACGACGGGGGACAGGTGCATTAACACCGTCGTATATCTGCCATGGTGATCCGCAAGGGAGCGATTTGTTTGACTTGATTGTTAGCACGTTAGAAAGGCTGTTGGCTAACCCTCGAATTGAACGGGTTGTGATGACTAATTATATTTCAGACCCATTATGTGACGCGATTGAACGGATGGATAAGCTTGGCCGTGATTGGCGGCTAACATCTCTTAGCGTTTTGACTGGGGGCAACAACGGGATTAACGGCAATAGTCGAGACGATCAGTTTGTCGAGGGGTTTTGGGAATTTGGGGGGAATTTTACGTTGGGCAAATATGAGCAAAAAAGTTTACTGGAGCTGGTGGTTTGATGAATATTTGCAAAAAAGTTTTTATCTCTAGCCCATATACATTAGGGGATACAGCTGCAAACGTGAGGCTGCAGCATGACGCGTTCAATGCGTTGTTGCAGCTGGGTCATGCTCCACTTGCGCCATTGTTTTCTCACTATCATGAGTTGATTTATCCTCAACCTTATGAAATGTGGTTGCGGTGGTGCATGCCCTGGGTAGCTGCATCTGATTGTGTTCTAAGACTTCCAGGGATCAGCTCAGGTGCCGACAGGGAATGCGAGTTCGCGAGGGAAAACGGTGTCATTGTTTTTGATAGCTGGATGACCGCAAAATCTGGGTTGATTTTGCCTAAATTTGAAGGAACTAAAGCAGCTGGAATTTTAGAGAAATTATTTTCAAATGACAATTGGAGGTTGGAGAATGAAGCTTAAAGCGCCTTTCCCTTGGTTTGGTGGGAAAAGCCGAGCCGCCCATTTGATCTGGCAAGCGTTTGGGGATACACCAAACTATGTGGAGCCGTTCGCTGGCAGTCTGGCCACTGTGTTGTTACGGGAAGGATATAATCCGTTGCGACATATTGAAACGGTCAACGACTTAGACTGTTATGTAGCCAACTTTTGGCGCGCATTGCAGCATGATCCTGATGGTGTTTGCCATTGGTGCGATCAGCCAGTCAATGAAGCTGACCTACATGCTAGACATAAGTGGCTGATCTCTCGTACTGATTTCAGGGAAAAGATGCTAAGAGATCCTGACTTTTATGATGTCAAGGTTGCTGGCTGGTGGGTGTGGGGGCTGTGCTGTTGGATTGGCTCAGGGTGGTGTCGTCTAGATGAGGCAGCTTCAACACAGCTACCTCATCTAGACGACACTGGGCGGGGAGTTCATCGCAAAAGGCCCGATTTACGTTTCGGTCGGGGAGTTCATCGCAAAAGGCCTCATTTAGGTGACACTGGGCAGGGAGACTTGCTTGAGTATCTTCATGCACTGGCTGACAGGCTGCGGCGTGTTCGTGTTTGTTGTGGGGACTGGCAACGGGTTTTAGGCCCATCTCCTACCCATAAAATAGGGCTTACAGCGATTTTGTTGGACCCACCCTATCGTCAGGATTTAAGAGCGGATCTTTACTCAGTAGAAACTGAAGTGAGCGAAAAAGTTGGAGAATGGGCGACGGAGAACGGGAAAAACCCTAGCCTAAGGATCGTGTTGTGTGGCTATGAGTGAACATAAGATGCCTGGAGACTGGCGTAAAGTGCGCTGGAAATGTGGCAAAGGATATGCAGGACAGAACACTAAAGCGGAGAACAACAATCGAGACCTAGAAACACTCTGGTTGTCTCCAGCTTGCTTGCCTGTGGAAGGTGAGTTCTATATAGACGGTCGAAAAACTACAAGCAAAAAACAGCTGGATATTTGGGAGGTATTGCCAGCGTAAATAACCCACGACTTAGCGGCCCTAAGCAGTTAAAATTTTACAGGAATTATTATGTGGACATTAGAACAAATTAAGAACGAAGTTGAAAAATACGAACAGTCCAGAAAGATTAGAACCAAAATCTTAAATATGATTTGCCAGGGTGGGGGCCATGTTCTGCCGCCGTCTCGATCAGGTGCTGTTTTAAGTGCATTTCGTCGGGCTGGATTGCTCATAGAAGACAATGAGCTTGCCCCTGGAGTCCGTGAAATATGGATGAAGTATAAAAAACTTGAACCATTTACTGAGGTTGAATTAATCGAAACAGCGTTTGAGTTATTAACTGATATTCAGGCTAGAGAATTCGAGAGTTTCTTGACTATGCACACTCCTATGAATCAGCGGGTCCGTGATGCACTTCTAAGGTTAAAGTTAATAGAGTCTGGCCCAGGTCGTTATGATTTTCATGCGACTGAGCTGGTCAGAAAGCTATGGTTCAAAAGCAATAGGCAACGGACAATTCAAACAGAGATATATTCTAGACCAAGAATTTTTAGACAAGACCCAATCCGTGAAGTTTCCCCGTTTGCTGGCTTGGAATATACAGATATGTTGGAATATCAAGTTTTAAGGGAAAGCCAAAAAGATCATGTTTTTGCGCTGCTGCGTGACGGGGAAATTGCTAAAGCGAAATTATATTTGAGGCGAACTAAGCGTGAATTGTCCAGAAGAAATTAAAATAATTGCTCGTCAAAATAAAATCAATGAGGAAAAAAAGATGATGACAATGATTAGACTTTTTGTTTCTTTCAGTTGGTATAAGGACGGAGTAGAGGTAGGGAATGGCAGACTTATTTTGCTATTGTCCGAAGCTAATTATGGGCGTGAAGACTTATTGGATTACATTGAGGAATTCATAAAGAATAGATTCAATGAATCTCGTATGTGCCGTATTGTTTGTTTGAATGTTTTGCCTTAGGGGAAATTTGTGGAACCAGTAGTATTAACGCCTAGGCAGCATGAGATCATTATGCTCATTAGCAAAGGCTGGCATAATAAAAAAATTGCCAGAGAGCTTGAAATCACCGTTCGTGTTGTCCGTAGTCATCTTAAGTTTGCCCGTGATAAGAATGGAGCTGTGACGACTGGACAACTAATGTACTGGATAGGGCAAAGAGGGGTCGTTTCAAGTGATGACCGTGGAAAACATATGAAGCAACTTAGCGCCGCTTAATCCAGCTCGGAACATAATCAGTACGATCACAATTAGCCGCATATTCTCCAATTAACGGCAGTAGAACTTTATCGGCTGCCGCTAATATTTCGTCTCTTAGTAAATCTTGCACTGGGATGCCCAGCTGTCTAGCCTTTTCAAGTACAGCTGAGTCGATTGGTATCGTAATATTCGCCTTCAAAATCAACCTCCTAAGCCTTTGATATAGTTCCAAATCATATGATCATCAACTATGAAAGCCTCAGCAATCTGCCCCTTGATTGCTGAGGCAAACTTTTCGATGCGGCTAATGGTATCGGGTTCTTTGGCCCTGACATTCTGCCATTCGTCAGGGCTTTCTATGATTTTCCCCGTCTGATGGTTCGTAATTATTTCGTGGCACCATGGATGTGACGCACCGACTCTGACATCTAAGCCGATTAGGTCTAGTACTTTTTTAGTTGTATCGAAACTCAGCATTATTCGACACACAGGGTCTGACCCATTACGCACCTGCCAAGTTTTATCTTCTAAGCCTAGCGCCTGGTGTTTATCGGCCCCGGCTTCATCCATACCCCTGGGTGCGCCAAACGTGCTGATACTTTCAATAGGAAAACCATTGTCGGCTGCAATCATGCCGAACATCAAAGCGATCGCACCTCCAAGGCTATGACCAATCAGTTCTAACGGGCTATCTAATAAATTTTCTTTCTGGCAATGCTGCATAAATTTCAAAGCACCATCATAGAACCCAGTATGAGCCTTGAAATCTTTGCATTCTTTATGAGGCCAAAAAATTAGATTAGACCGCTTCCAGTCAGACCATAGGGTATCGGTGCCCCTGAAAATAATGGTTGTTTTGTTTTCACCCTTGAAATACCAAGCAACATTATTTTCTATCGTTATTTTTTTATAGTGCTCAAGAAAGCCAGCTGGGTTTTGCAGATAAGAAGCGCGGGCCAGTTGGGCTTGGTAGATGAGTTTAGTTTGCTTCATCTTCGCGGAAAACAATTAGCAATTTCAATGTTTAATACGCCTGCAAAAAATAGCAGAACGGCTAAGGTGAACGCGAGGGCCACTAATAGACCAAATGCTTGCAAAAAAGACAGTGGGATAATTTTTAGGATCTGCATTAGCAAAAAACCTATCAGGATAGGTTGCCAGAACCCATTAAATATCTTGTTAATTTTCTTTTTTTTCTTCTTTGAAGTCGCCTTCCCATTTTTTGAATATGCTTTCTTCATGTAAGTCGAACCCCGCGTTAATAATGGCAATTGAGATAGTCGCAAACATCCAGATAATGGCGATCGCTTGCAACACTGAGAATTTAACGAACCACAAAGCGATCGCGCCAATCAGAGCCATGCTAGAAGTGAATAGCTCTTTCTGCTTTTGAGACATCAGATTTCCCTATAATTGCGGTTTTATTGATGGGGATCAGCTAAGGTGTTTCCGTCGTTAATGGCAAACAGAAAATGGATTTTGTATTTTACGTTGCATTGCCACTGGCGTTGTTACTGTTAATGCCAGTGGCAATTTTCACTGAATATTATTCGAACGATTTATAGACTCCTTCATTAAATAGATGGGCTTCAGACTTGCGACGACGTACTAAGCCTTGCAATACTTTGTTGCCGCCTTTAACCCACATATTGAAGGCATCGGCTACGCCTTCGAATTCTTCGTTGTTAACTCGTTTTAATAGCGTGGAATCCTCCAATGCGCCAAGCCCGCAGTTAAACGCAAAGCTGACTAACGCCGAAAACTGATCATGGGTCAAGGGTACTGTCACCAGTTCTTGGACCCCATTCATAAAGCGTTTCAAATCCTTGTGCAGCAGATCGTCGGCTTCATCCTGAGTGATCGTCATGCCTTCTTGAATATGCTTGCCAGTGCTGCCGTAACCGATTGTTAGGACATTTGCAGCGCAATAGTAAGCAGTAAGCTTGCAGCCCTCAAAAGCTTTGAGTAATTCTAGGCCTTGATCACTAATTCGATTGTATGTCGCTGCTGCAGCACGCACATTAGGATCTGTAGTATCTGCAACTTCGTAGTCTGTGTGGCTGGGTACGAGATAGACACTATTCCGCCCGTCAACAGTCTTAAATTTTTCACCAGGGTCTTGAGATAGCGTGATATATAAATTGTCACGTTCTAATTCGGGTCTTGCTGCAATTATATTGATCCATTCGCCCGCTCTGACGGGTTCTTTCTCGTAGTCCCCCAGCTGATCAGGGGGGACCGGCCTGTGTTTCAGGAATGAATCCTGTAAAAATGTTACTTTCATTTTCTTAAAATCCGTAGTTCCATTCTGCGAAATAGCCCCTACTGTCCCCATGCGTGAATACACTAGCAGACGCTAGGGCCACGCCGTTTCTGATGCACCATGGCCGCAAAATCGCGTTGATCTTGTGGCATGGAATTTGTTTTTTGTTAATAAACACAAGAAAATCCGTCCCGTCACCATAGCAATGGCGAGAACGACTCGCGCCGCCTACACGACGGTTGGTTTCAGGGTCGCGATACCAGCTGTTAAATGAAATACTGACTTTCTCAGGCGTCGTTTGATACGCATCTGCAATAACAGCTCTGAACTTTTCAATAGTTACATCGTGGGCAACAATTCGACTTACAACGCCAGCATCAGCGGGCTTGCGCCATGATTTTGTTTTCGGGTCGAAATGTAGCGCCTCATACCACTTGTTTCGTCCCTTCCCATAACGAATAGGGGCGCTCATGTTAAAAGTACCAGAGCTACCAGGCAATGAAAATTTGAAGTCGTAGGCGTTTACAATTGGTTTGGGCTGGTTTTCTATCCCGCCATTAAGTGTTGTGATTGTATTCCCGACTGCCTTTTGCTTCTTCTGCGCATCAGTGCCGCCGATGACGACGTGTTTTAGGAAACAAAACCAGTTGTGAAATTTTTGCTTTTTTCTTTTTAGTGAAACTTGAGCATAGTTGCCCTCATCAATTGGTGTGCCTGCATCGTCTTGTTGAGCTTCGGCCCAATTCAGTTCAAGCACGTCGCCTTCATGCAGCTTGAACTTTTGGTCTTCAGGCAGCTTGCTAGATTGGGTGATTATTCTCAGTAGCCAAGTGTCCTGTTTAGCGGTCAAGGTTTTAGGCATGGCCCTCTCCTGTTCTACAATTTCCAAATTTGGCCCCTGATGCTACTATTGTATCGAAAGCGGGGTTTTTATTAGCTTGTTTTCTCCTTTTCTCCTTAATCGGCTACTGCCTCGCAATTCATGGACTGCGGGGTATTTTTTTTCTGGATTTTTAGAATTAAAACTGTAGATATATTTAGATGAAGTCGAATTCAATACGGGAACATTATGGGGCCATGAACGGCCCCATTTTTTTGTCCACAAGAAGGCAACCAAATGAGGATGGTGCACAAGTGCCATTATCTTTGGCTTTCAAGAATCTGAAACCCTTTATAGAAAGGCATTTAGGGGATATGCACAATATCGCTCTAAATTACAGAACTGAAAGCGGAAGTCTGACCCACGGCATCAAAGTTGATGAAGCAACTGGCTATCAGAGAGTTCGTGCCTCGGATGCCTTAGCTCAAAAATAGACGTTTACCTTATGAAATTAGTCTTTCAAGATAGATATAAATAAAGAAATAGCTCTGTAATAAGAAAATATTGAAAGGCTAAATATAAAAATCCAAACAATTGAAGCCCAGTAATACCAGGATTGAGGTGTGTCAAAGTTAATTAAAAAACCCATCATACTTAGAAGAACTAAACACAAGAAATTACGCGCTGAATCATATATATAGTTTATTAAATTTTCGTATGAGCCGTTTTTTTTCAAAGCTTTAATGACTTGCTTTTCTTCAAGGGATGGCAATATTGATAATGCTGTGACTAAAAAGCCGATAGTGATTGCACTAAAGTCAACAGTTGCAAAAAGTATATTAGATATAGTCACTTGAGAGAATGGGTAGAATTTCACCCAATGTATAACAAGGGCCAATATAAAAGAAAAAAGGGCGCTCAATAGCAATGGATAGCTTTTTTCTATTTGTGCTTCGGGTGAAAGTTTTCGGGATGTCATTGGTAATCCTTTGCTCTACGCCCGGTATCGCGCCTAAAACTCTAAGTCCATGATAGTCATGTGTGTTCAGTATGATGGCAAATCAGGACGCACTATAATCACACATCGGAAGCATATCGCAAACGGCAAATTTTAGGTAAAATTATCCGGCCCTGATGAAAAAATTAAAAAAATAATGGGGGCCATCCAGCACCCCCATTGGCAGTTGTATTTTGGTCGTCGTGGGTGCGTGCCTATAAGCCCGATGTTCGTTTATTGACCAGGCGCGTCAACAGAAACGAACTCAGATGTTTGCACAGGGCCATTCTTGTTCAGTTTATTGAACTCGGTGGCCTTGAATTCTTCATCGATCTCATCTAGAAGAATTTTCAGCTCTCGTGGGTTTTCACCGATTTTCCCGGCGACTTGACGCATCCGGGATGTCATGCCGAGAACAGTGACTTCACCAGCGGCTACTTTGCGCAGCACATCAGCAGTACCATCAACCAGATCAATATGTTGAGCCAGCTTTGCATCAATCATGGGGAGAATCGTTTTAGCGATCTCAGTGTATTTATTAATCCCTGGGATAAATCCTTTTAGTGTCCGTGCTAATCGTGGGTTGATGATTAATAAAACACTACTTAGCGCAGGTGCAATCGCGCCTGCAAGAATCGGGTTTAACGTGTCAAAATTGATGTTCATAGTTTCTCGCAGTAGCTTCACGCTAATTTTAACTGTAGCTATCAAAATTGGATATAATGTCCAATGATGAAGTGGTTCAATAGTTACAATTAAGATCCCCTGTGTCTGCTTGAGCACGGGGTTTTTATCTTTTGGGATACCCGCGCAATTTCTCCCAGACATAATCAATTCCCATGACATCCTGCAAATAGCGTACGGCTGCTGTTCTGACAAAATCGGCTTTCGTTATCCCTGTTGCATTACAATATTCAGCTATCAACGATTCGATTGCTTGAGTAAAAATCACAGTCGTTTTAGAGTCGCCTTGGTGGTCAGTTGGGGGCATGGTGATATCAATTTGCCGTATCAACACAAATCAAATCGTGCTAACGTAGGCTGTATAACGGTTCATAGCCTATTCTACGGCTACCTAGGGTCATCTACCGACCGGCCCATTATTTTCACCTCCAATGGATACATGGTTAAGCCCACGCGTAATTGAGCGATGCGGAGACAGAGAACTAACGCATGAAATCAACCTGGCTCAGGTGCCGGTTAGAATCGGTCGATCTCCTGGGGTATATGAAGCTGATTCGTATATTCGGATTGGTGCTATTGCTCCTGCCTTAATTCAGAAACGCATTAGTCGATGTCAGGCCACTATTACTTACAGTTCAGACGGAGAATACTATATTAAAGATGGCAACGGGACTGAAAGCGGGCTAGGCGTTTATTATGATGGGAAGCGAATTGAAACGCCTCTAAAATTACACCCTGGCATCCGTGAATTATTGATTGTTCCTCAGCTTCAAGGGGCTAAATATGAATGCCGGTTTCAATGGCTGCAAAGTAAACAGTTAGAGGGGGAGAACGAGGTTGATCCCCTTAAAACGATGGGCGCTCGCAACGTATATCTGGAGTCGCAGTTAGAGTCTAAAAATGCTGAAAACTCGCAGCTAGTGGGCGATGTGATCGCGTTGCAGGAACAAGTAGAATATTTAACTGCTCAGCATCAAAAAGAGAAATTAGCAGAAGTTGAGCAAAATCATAAGATTGCTCAACTTTACGCGTCATGGCAGAAATTGAAAAAGCTTTGGACGGTGCTGGGCGTTTTAATCGCGTTGATTGCAGTCGTTCTACTGGGGATTGACCCTGAGTTGATTAATAAATTGATTAGCGGTGTTATTGTGTCGTTGACTGCTTTTGGCGTGATAAAGACTCAATCTGGTGAATAAAAATGTGAAATAGACCTAAGCTGTCAACTTTGGATATGCTGTGAGACTCCGTTCAGCTTACCAATGCATCCCAGATATCTAGCTGATCTTTTTCTGCAATAGGTTTCTTGTTGCTAGGCTCTGTTTGCCCCGGTGCCCATACTTCATTAATACGGTTTTTAGCGATCTCAAAATAATCAGTATCTAGTTCAATCCCAATAAACTTACGACCTAGTTTTTTGGCCGCGACTCCGGTACTACCACTGCCCATAGTAAAGTCTAGGACGGTTTCCCCTGGTAGCGTGTAGGTTTTGATTAGGTACTCCATGAGAGCAACGGGCTTTTGGGTAGGGTGGAGTCGGTCAATCCTATTCGCATTGCTAACTTGAATAAGATTAGTGGGGTAATACTCATCATTGCGAGTGCCATCATTGCGAGTGCCGTTATTGAACACTCCCACCCACTGATTGCCGCTCCCTTTTGTTTTTAATTTCCCTTTCTTTTTTAGAGGGAAATAACAATGCTTCCCAAACACCAATATATTTTCAGTAACTTTTAGAGGTTGGTATGGGGCATTTGCAAAATTGGCAGCTAGTTTTTTATCCCACACCCAATCATATTTATAGTCTTTAATATTACTCATCCTAAGAGCACTACTAAAAGGCTCACTTCCAAATAAAGCTATTGCCCCATTAGGCTTAACTAGTTTCTTTAATCTCATCCACATTTCATCAAACGGGATTACGCTATCCCATTTGCAAGCGGTCGTGCTCAACCGTAAGGTGGATCTGTAATAATAGCGTCTACAGTTACTTTGTCAGCTATTAGTTGGCCCATTACATCAAGGCATTCGCCTTGAAATAGTTGAACTAGATCTTCCTTCACTAATGATCACCTCCTTATTCCATGATAAAACTCAACACGATCGCACTAGTACATTATCCCCTGAAAATGCCAGAATAGAGCTAAGCTGTCAACTTTGGATATACTGTGAGCGGTGATGAACGTAACTGATAGCGATGATTATGTAGCTTTGATGATTGCTGCGGGCTCTCTAGCCTTAGGCGCGATCACAATTGTTGCATCGGCTGTATCTGACAAAATGGGCGCTGCTGAGACGACTGGGGGCTATGCCGTAGCTACAACCGGGTTAAGTGGCGCTGCGGGCTTAGCGCAAGGTGGTGGAAAAAAGAAAGAGGAAAAAGACATCCCTGATCCTGAGCCTACAGTCCCCACGCCTGAACCTACGCCACCGACATTCAGCAGCCCAGTAGAACCCGTGAGTATCGATCCCCCTGGTGGTGACACTGGCTATGCCCACATGGGCTTTCAATTGCCGTCAGTTGCTGGGGATACAGGCTGCCTGAAAGCAACACTTTACGGAATGGAAGTTAACTTTATTCCTTAAACATCAAAAAACGCTCAAGCTTCTCAGTCTCAGAGCGTTTTTGACGGTGGTGACCATGCCAAACGGCTAGGGGGTTTAATGTGTTCTAGCCTAGCACATCTAATTTTGTTTGTCATACAAAAGATGGCAGTAGTCCTTTAGCACCGTTCAAGATTTGCATGGATTCAACCAAAGTTTTGAATGTTTTAAGATAAATATCTGGATTCTTTTCCGAAAGTCGATTGCCAGCAATATTTACCCTTTCAACATCATTACGACAAATATAATCGGCTAATTCTTCGGCGCTAGGATTTATTAGCAATAATTTTTCTAGATTTTTTGCAGTTCTTATTGTGAGCCTTCCACCTGGACTATTTTGACGACCGAACCATACAGTTAAGTCCGTGTCAAAAACATTTGCTTTTGTCCTAGGTGAATATCCAGCCTCAGGGTATTCTTTGAGGTCGAACATTTTCAGTGAGCAATCCGATATATTCTCTCCCGACCAAGTTTGAATCATGTAACCTTTGGCGGCCCATCCACCCGTTTTGAATCCGCAAAATCTAGCAGCATCTAAGCCCGCTCTATCTGCTCCGGTCTGGCCACCAGAATGAAACTCTAATTTCTTAAACATTTTTTCTCCAAGGGCATTATTAAAGACTCGTTTTTGGTAGGTAGCAGTGGTCATAACTAAACTGATACAACCTCGGTAGTTGTTTCATGTGGGAAAGCGTCTAAACCCAGTCTCTTTATGGTCGATTGCGCCGCAGCTTTACTTGTAAAAACTGTTGCGTTTTGTATGGCCCACATAAAAGTTTGTGGAAATTCGTATCCGGCTACACGCTCACGCTTTTTGAAGTAACCATGGCGTGATTCGATAACCCATACCGGTTTAGGAGAGGTTAGGTAAGCAAAGAGTTTTTCTCTAAGAGTCTTAACAGTGTCTGACTTTGAGGTAGTTAAATTATGCCAACGGCAGGCTCTTAAAAGATCCGCTTTCTTTGACTTATCTAATTGGCTCTTAATAGCTTCTGGTGACATTTCAAATAACTCCGCTGGGTGTTGATGCCTCTCAATATACACGCTACATTTTTGAGTGTCAACACTTTTATTGAGGACTTGACAAGTCATCTTTAAGCGCTTATCTTTTGATAGTAATCAATGATTTTATTGAGGCGCATGAGCGAAGAAATTACACCTCAGCAGCTACTAGATGCAGTTGAGAACCCATACAAATTACTAAGCAAATGGGTTTTAATGCGTGGGGGCTGGACTGCTTTATATAAGGTTTTTGGTTATGTTTCGGCGCAAAGCTTTAATGAGGCTTTTAGTCGTAGGGCCACTAAAAACCGCTGGACTGGGAAGGGACTGAGAACTCATTTGTCCATACTGGTTCATCTAGACAATAATAGTCCAGAATTAGTCCAAAAAAATAGCACTCTCAATGAAAGTGTTGAGGGATAAGGGGTTTATTGGACTGATTAGTTGCGGATGCAGCAGCAGCAAGTCAAAGTGATTTAGGAATAAAAACTATGAGTTTAGGTTTCGGCCTCGATCCAGACATTTGGACAGACGATCTCGATAAGCTAACGGCAAGCGACAGTAAAGGCGTTTTGTATGCTGGCTTCTCCAAAAGCAATACGCTTTTCTTTTTCATTTTTATGGACCGGTTTGGAGAATTTAATTTGTGCAAGGTGACTCTTGGTAAAGGAAAGTCTGGGAGTTTAACTGCGCTTAAAACGCTGCCTAAATATTGGACAGAAGCGAAGAATTTAGGCGTTAATTGGAGATAAGGTAGGTTAAACCGCTTGCTGCAACGTCGTACTCATTCCGGGTGCAATAAACGGGGTTATTGTATCAGTCTTCATCGTCTCGCCTTGGTCTGTTCCCGGCACTGGTGAAGTTGTCCCCTGATAAACGATCGCTATCATTTCAACTTCAGTTTCTTTTAGCCCAGACAATGGCTCATTAGCAACGGCCAACAGCTTAGACGTTTCTGCCTGTGATAATGTCGCAGTCCCAGTAAACTCTCTAGCGTTGGCCGTTGCTGTTAATAGCATTGTGACATAGCCAGTCAGGGGGACCATCGTGGCCCCCGCAACCGAGCTGGTTGAATATGGGCTAATCAAAAACACGATCGCGCTTTGATAAATGGTTACATCGTCAGGTGCTGTGATTAATACCGTGAACGTCCAGCTGTTTCCGGCTTGGAGGGGACTAGGATAGTTTAAGGTAATTGTCATCAGCAGCCCACCTCACCAGTGATTGTGTTTTCATCAGGAACCGTCCCCACAGCTGGTTCTAAATTAATTAGTCCAGTGAATGGGACGGGTGATAATTCCATTCTGATTATATTCTGTGAGATCGTGCCCGTCACAGTGCTAGGGGTTTCTATGGTGCCTGTGATGTCGTAGCATGGGCCACCCGTGCCCGTACCAGGGGTTGTTGTCTCGACGCCACGTCGCCAGTAGAAAGAATTGTGCATCAGTCTGTCAGCCCCAATTGATCACCGTCAATATCGCCTGTAACGATTTTACTTAGAACAACGGTGCCCGATGCTTCAGGGTATGGCCCGCCCGTGGCTGGAACTGTTTTTTGAAATGTGTTTAGGACTAGGTTTCGGGCTTCGTTAGCGATCATTTGCCTGATAACCTGCCATAAAGCAACCTCTGATAGTTGATAATCAGTGCCATTGGGGCCTAGCTCTATTAGGCTGGCAAGGTTAGCTAGTTGTTCTCTCTCGGTATCATCAAGGCCCGATCCGGCTTGTATTACTTCAACCTGTGGCGGTTGATAGTCAATATCGACGCTAGATAAAATAGGAGCTTTATTAAACAGTTCTGGTCCCTCAATGCCTTCAGATGTGCTAACCAGTGACCCGCGTATTACTAAGGTGTGAGTTGTATCAAACGGTACTATTCTTGCGCCATTGGCTAAATTGACGAACCGAGGGGTGAATTTTGTTGGCCCAATCTGGTCATTGCCGAACGCATCAACCATAGGAAAGAAATTGCGTTCCCCGTTTGTATTTAATCGTCTACGCTCACGATGTTCTTTATAAATATCAATCGGCAACACTTCCACTCCTACGGAATCAGCCCCCAGGTAAATGAGTTTATTAGGATAATCTTCTGACGCGATTAACGGCATTAATCAAGCAACCAGCCTGTTTCTGGGTCTATTTGAGAGTTTAACTTTTCTTGCGACCATTGAACGGCAAGCTTAGTCACGACTTGAGCGACACCTGCTACACTGATTTGCCCTTCAATTCCAGTCACAGGGTCTTTGAACTCTAGAGTTTGAGCCAAGCAATCTTCGGCATTCTTATAAATAGCGTTCTCACTCCCTGAAATGCTTGTTACTTCATCTCCTGCTATCGTGAGTCGCTGTAACTTGATAGAAACCAGTGGGGGTTTACCGGGCTTTACTGAGTCAATAGTGATCGAATAGGGCCTAAGTACAGTTTTCATTACAAGTTAGTTTCCACTTCAGATAGTGCCTGTGCCGTAACAACAGCCTGCCTCACAATTGTAAATTGTGCATTAGCAGCTTGCGCCCCTCCGTCCCCTTCAGCCAGGAATACAACCGCTTTATCAATCCCAGCGGCTAGACCGGCTTGAGTGTTGCCGTCATAGTCAAATGTGAAACGGATTAAGTAAGAACCAGCTACGCCGATCGCATCAGCTGACGTTCCCTCTACTGGATTGTTGGCTGAATCATTGACAATGACAGCATTAGAAGTATCAAAGTCGTTTGCCCCCGCACCATCAGCAAACATGCACCGATACCAAGCATTTGGATCTGCCTGCCATGCATCCGAGACAGAGACATCGACCTGCACTGTAAATGGATAGGTTCGAGTGCTGCCGTCATCGGCTGTAAAAACAACTGACTGTTGATCAGATGCAGGGACGTTTTCAATAAATAATCCTTGCTTGGTTACCAATCGACCTTGATCGTCGACCGTGTATAACGGGTCAATTCGTTTTGCTAGAATCCCGTTTCCATTCTGATCAATATCCGTATCTTGCCGCATCAAAGCATCAAGGCGTGCTCTGATTTGTAACAACGAACCTCCACCAGAGTTACTAAGAACATCGGTAAAGTCGCCATTACCCTCGTTAAATCCAGTCTGAGTTGTTGGAGCTGCATTACGGCTGAACAGCATCCCAGTAAATGGAGCAATAGCAGCGCCACCAAATACATCAGCTTCAGTAAAGGCGTTAACCGGACTTGTACTTTCGCCAACACCAAATCCAGCTGAGAAACTTTGCAGTCGAGAAACACCTGAACTAGTACTGGTTGAGCCACCCTGAGTAAAGCCAAATGTCCTCACCCTGGCTACAAAGATCCGACTGGTCGTGAAGTCAAAATCACCCGCTGCTGCATCACCGTTTGCAGTAGAGCCAAACGTTTGGAAAGCTTGGTCTAGTGGCCCAGTCCTTGCCGCGTCAACAGGGGCAGCCGCTAGCAAATCGGCTTCTGAAGTACTTGCTGCAATCTGGATGTATGGTTGTGATGTCGGCTGGATATCGTTTAGTGAACGTGCGCCAAAGTAAATGCGGTCGATACTGTCGTTGGCTGCCAATTCCCTCCAACCAGAACTTCTAATCTTCGTCCTGTCATCTCCAGTTGAACTATTGCCATCGGCTGCTAATTTTATTCCTGCTTCAAATGTCCAAGCACCCGCATCTTGGAATACGCCGTCAATACCGGGCAAGAAATTTCTTAGCGCTAAATTTGTTCGTCGGCTGCGCCTCTCAAACGCATAAAGTGCCTGCAATGTAATTCCAAGGTCATTGGTTAATGGGTTAGCCTCAGCACCGGAACCCAAATCAACATTAGCTAGTTCCTCTAAAGTGATAATTTCAATTCTGTCGTTTGCTGTATCAAAAAAAATATTCCCGTCTGGAGTGCCCGCCCGTCCCTGGCTAGACTCAACTAATAAAGTGGCTTGATTTGCTAAAGTAATCAGCTGAGGAGTTGCCATTACAAACTATTCTCCAGTTCTAATTGTGTTGACAGGTCTAAATTTTGTGATGCAGATGGGAACGTAAACGGGAAATTAAATTCTTCGTACTGGGCGCTATCCCCTGTATTAGGGACAAACTGCAAAATCAAAGCGTTACCACTGCTGCCGACATAAGTAATATCGGCCCCTGTAGTAGGGTTGGTCTCTTGCAACAATGTCCCCAGATCTTGCGGGTCGGGATCTTCGTCATCCCAGATTGTAAAAATTCCCCCTGCAGGAATACCCTGAATAGTTAAAGTAACTTGTGGCGCAAGAATTTCAACAGTGCCCGCCCCATCATTCTGCACATTCGCAGCCACAGTAAATGCAGCACTAGCCGCAGCTCTGATCGTTACCGTCTCCCCAATTCCCGGCGCTGCTCTAAAAACACGATCACCCGTGGGTCTTGTCGTAAAATTAACATCGCTTACATCCAGGGTCACTGTCCCTAAACTAGCCGGGATATCTATGTAATAAGTGCTGGCTGGACTATTGAACGTCGAGCCAGCTAGGTTGGCAGTGCCGTTCCACTCGTAAACGGTTGGTGCTGTTGAGTCCAACCATTCAATCACAATATTATTTCCTCCACTGGTCAACCCGCTTCCCGCCTGGATTCGAGCGCCTTGATAATCACTAGTCCCCAGATTGACAGCAGATGGGCCAATCAAAACCAATCTGGGCCATGTATTCCCGCCCCCCTCATCTGCCCATAAAAACGGCATATTCAGGTTTTGAAATGTCCTATCAGGTGCCGTTAGCCCTGAAAACCTAGCCCTAAATGCCGATTCAATCAGGTTCGTACTGTTGTCTATATTGTTGTTGTTTGCGTTATTCGGAGTGCTTGAAAATATAAGCGTAGACGGGTCTTGACTTACTGCAGTTGTCCCGGCGCTGCCCATCGTCACAGGGGCGACAAACTGCATGCTATTAGTGCCTAGAAACGTGTTAAGCGGGGTGATTCGTGACGCGATCGCAAACACGTTATATGCCTCTAACGCCGCATATAACGCAGCAAAACTAAGCGGGTTTCCAATGTCGCCATCAATCAACTGGACCCCTTCCGTATCTCCGTCAAAGTAATAAGGGATGCCTTCAAAACGGATCAAGTTGGCGTTAGTCGCAGATGAGATCGCGTCAAAATTCAACCGGATTCTATCAACGGCTGTAATATTAAACGCCCCTACAGATGGATACACAGGGGGCTGTCTTGTGTCAATTAATAGGTCATGCAAACGGAAAAAGATCCTAGGGTCCGTTGGCGTTTGCCATAACTGATAGATATCTGGCCCAGACCCTAGCCCTACCTGAATATTTTGGGTCCGATAAGCCGTCTGCATAAAGACTTTGAAAATTATGCCCGTCGCATTAATGGGATTATCTAATAAAAGTTCAATATAATTGCTATTCCCATTGGTCGCAGTGCCCGCGATGCGAGCCCCATCATTCGAAACATCAAAACCCGTCGTCACTAAATCAGTCCTGATCGTATTAGCCAGGGTGCGACCTGTAAATGTGGGATAGAACTGGGTTAGGCTTAGGCTTGGTGCGACCATGGACTGTTAGGGTGCTGCCCGTATTGTATCAATTAGTCAATACTGTCAGCAAACGACCAAGGATTTCAGCTGCGGTCATTTTTGGCAAAAGAAATTACTGACTCACGAATGACGCGTGATTTATTCAAAAAAGCTTTTCCTGCATCAGTCAGAGAGTAATATTTACGTCGTGCCCCTTCCCTGCTTTCTGTAGCATCGCCCCATTCAGACGAGACAAAACCTCTATTTTCTAAGCGTTTTAATATCGGATATAAAGACCCAACAGGGATTTTGCGTTGGCCTTGCGTTGCTTTGTCGATTGATTCAGATATCTCTAACCCATACAAACGCTGATGCTCAATAACAGTCATTAATAATTCTTGCGTGTTCGTCAGGTCTAGCTCTGCCATGGAATAGCCCCATAATTACTACCTTACGATTGTAAGGTATTTTGTGGGCAGTCATGCCCAATGTATGGATAAATGACAGGGGATTGTATTGTGACAAAGGGTGAGGGTACACTAGAAAAGTAGCAAGCGAGAGAGAAAAATAAATGACTAAACTTACAGCAGCACGCAAAAATGAAATCAAAACAGCGCTTGCTAATGCGCTTCAATCTGAAAAGATGCATTCTTGCTATGGCGGTTGTGCTCGAATTTACCTAAAAGCTGGCATGGCTTGTACAGTTGACGAACTTTTTCAGCTAACAAAAAGGCAACAAACCTCTAAAGAAAAAGCACACAAAAAAGAAGTTGATTACGTATTTACTGAGCTTGGGGGAAGAGTCGTTGGTAAAAGATTTTACATTGGCTACGATAACAACACAAAAATCGAATACTCAAAAGCAGTAAATATCTGTAATAACCTAAAAGCCATTGGCATTTCCGTAAATGTAGAAGGCGACGAAGATTAAGTCAACACCGACCCCGCTATGGGGTCTTTTTGCTTCTATTCATTATATTCATGTCACCAACACCAAAAACGCCTAACCCACAGTGCCCACATTGTAAGGGAAAGACCCAAAAAAACAAACTTCTGAAATCAGGCAGACAGCAGTATAAATGCACCGTCTGCAAGCGCTGCCATACCCCAGGAAAAACCGTAGGTGGCAGGCCCCCAGTCGATAACCCGTCAGCAGCAACGCTTAGACAGCGGAAAAGTAGGGCAGCAAAACGTACGGATGAATGACAGGGGGTTGTATTGTGACAAAGAGTGAGGGTATCTTAGAAGAGTAGCAAGCGAGAGAGAAAGATTATGACTTACCCTATTAACTTCGAAACCCCTCGTCCCCCAAGATTCCGCTCCGAAGGCATGACCGAAAAAGAGTTTCTAAACTGGCTGGCAATGTATCATTTCAATACTTACGATTCCGTCAATGCTCAAATTCTTGACGAAGCGCAAGTTGCCATTAAAATCATGCTTAAGCATTGTTCTTATAGCCTTTTGGCTGAAAGCCTTGATCTCGATGTTCGTTATCTTGTTCGTATACTTCGGTGGAATCCAACCAAGCCTTACCGTCGCCCGATGATGAAGTTGGTTGATGAAGTCAGAATGGAATTAGGGACAGAGCTAGGCTGGGATATCGAACCATTGTATGTTGAGACTAAGCCTCTTTACTCTAACGTTGCGGCTTAATTATCAAAACCCCCCTGTTAACCAAGCAAATGTTAACAGGGGGGTTTGTTTTATGGCGCTAAGCTCTAAAGCTTAAACTGCTCTAACACGCCCGAATCAATTTGTTCTTCCGTCAGACCCATATCAAGCAAAACTTGCCTTGGAAGATTGCTCAAGTCTTGCGTCCGCTCGATTTTTACCCATGGGTTTTTTTCATCTGGCAATGGGGCATAGCTAAACTTGAACGTATAAACCGCTTCATAGGCATGAGTAGGGATAGCAGGAATATATTCTTCATAGTCATCATTGACCATAGGAATATCAGGAATGTATTCTTCATACTCATCATCAATTAGCCATGGTCCCAAACGTTGATGAGTAGCCGCGCCGGGGAACCTAGGATCTACGCTGTCAGGGTCTATTTTCTTTTCAGTCCCCATGCGTCGTCCGTTTTTAATTTTTGAATTGCCGCTGTAGTCTACTAAAACACAAGTCATGTCCTGAGCTTCGTTGTAAAGCTCGTCAGGAACGCGATCCATGTCAGGGATGCAAACAATTAAATCTGGCTTGTTCATGATAATTACTCCTCCTCTTCGTTGTATATATCGCCTTGACTTTGATCCATTGAACTGACTGGGAACTGGCAATCGCCTATGAAAATACAGTCTATCGGCAAGATAGAACAATTTCTTTGTTCGTAGCGATCTTTGTCTTCTTCAGGTTGCTCCCAGCCGTATCTTTTTGCCATGTCGTCGCAATGTTGTTTTGACGCGGCAGAGTATCGAGTCTCTTTTTTGTTGTTGAAAAAAATTCATTTTCCTTGTTGTTGGGGTTTGTTTCCTTTACAATGGCTGATTGTCACTAACGACAAACGTAACTAAAGAGTCACGATCAACTGGGTTTAAGTCTCTGCCTAGATTTATCCACAGGGAATCATCAAAAACATATAAATCGGCCCATTGCGCCATTGTTGCGATTATTCCCATCGCACCTTCGTCTCGCTGAAGCTTCCAACCGTCGCCATTGTCGTCGCTCTGGTGGTCATACCAAAGATTTTTGTTTGATGCTCGCCAGTAGTTAATGGCAAACTGTATAACCCGTGGCTTTTCCCTGTTTAAGATCTCTAAATCAGATTCAATCCATGGGAGATATTCTTCTGAATAGCTAGGGAAATTAATAGTTAAACCGCCAATTGTGCATGTGCGATTAACAATGCCGCTGATACCAGCTATTTCTTGAATAGCAAAAACACTACGCTCTTTGGCCCACTTTCGATCAAGGTTTCGCTTCCATTCATCCTGCAATCGATGCAGCATTTCGGGAGTTTTTTCGATTTCAAGCAAAGTCAACTCTAGGTCTGTCTTTTGATGCAGCAATGGGTCAATGTTGCCGGTCGCTTCGCCAAATGCTGCATACAGCCCAGCAGTTGCCAAGGCGTGTATTACGTCGCAATTATGACCGTTGATTCGTTGGTGCCATTGAGAGATTCTATCTAGAGTGGCCAATAGTCGAGTGGGTGTGATTTGCTTAGTCATAACTATGCGACCTCCAATGTTTCAGAATCGCTCTTTAGCACATCCAGAATTGAGCGATACCAAAAGAGTTGGTCTTTATCTGACCTGCTATTGGTTGAGACTGGCTTGCGATCGCTATAGGGCTTACCTTTCTCAGTGGCAGACCATTTGTTGTCAATCTTTTCTTGATAGCCCAACGTTGCCAGCATGGTATTAACCGCCTGAGGATTGGGATTGCCTGTTTTGTATTTGAAACCTAGCTCTTTAGCGATTTGAGTAGGCGTGAGAAGTGCTTCGGCAGACTTGAGAGATGACCGTTCTTTGGCTGGGATCTCTGGAAGCGTAAGTTGTGGATAGTGCTTTTTTATATTTTGAGCCAAAAGTGACTCTTCGTAAGCTGCCCCATGACGTTTCCCAAGGATAAAAGCAACCTTGTCAATCTCTTCAAGTGATGCAGCTGGCAAAGCTGTTTCTATGGTTTGTAGCTCTTTCTCGATAAGCAGTGTTTTAGCTTTTTCAAATGCTTCAACTAAATTAAACTTGCATTCTACAACTTGCTCCGTATTTCTACTGAGCGTCATTATCACTGTAGCTTGAGGTTCATTTAGCAAGGCATAAACTGTTTCATTCTTTGCCCCGACAGTGTTTGTTACAGTCCCGATTTCAAATCGGAGGTGTCCAAAACGGGACTCAATCAACTCTCTATACTTTCTGACTGTTCGTATAAAACTTTCATGTTTTATGCCTAGCTGCACTGCTATCAGCCTAGAGTCAACTACTATTTCACCGTCACGATTAAATGCTGTAATATTTGTATCAGCCATAGTTTAGCCCTTTTCTAAATTGTGGTTAAGCAGCTGTCAGCACTTCCAATACTGTCAGCTGCTGCCAATCATAGCATTTCTACTGATGCTCAACTAGCTTTAAGCATCTTCAAGCCATTGTTCTTGTGGTTCTTAGCAGCGTTAGTGTCTGCGTTTTGTTTTTCATTGAATAAATCACATTGTTTATTCAAACAAATAAACGTATCTTGAATAGGTCTAATGCCTTTCTCCCCACAACAATGACAGCGTTGGGAGGAGTATCTAGCTTCGGCTTCTGTATATGTTTTTCCGGCTTCTTTTAATTTAGATTTTGTCTTAGCTCTAAGATCTCCCATGCAAGCTGTTTTCAAAGATCTGTTCAATCCTGCCTTAGCTGCTCTGCCGTTTTGCTCGTAATAACTTCCATCTTCAGCTAATTTAGGCGTTGTCTGTCTTGCCATGTTAGTTAACGCTGTGGCCTCCCAGGCGATGACATCATAAGTTCTTGCTAACCTGGTTGATAACTTATGATTAAACGCGTTTGAACTATTAGCAGCTCGTTCATGCAGCCTGGATATTTTATCTCTAAGTTTTTGCTCGTTATTAGTGGCTTCACGCTGCCCACGCTTCCATATTTGGTCTAGCCGCTTATCATTTTTTTCAGTCATAATGTCAAGCTTTGATTGCAGCTTTTCAATATGATTTTGTATGCGTTCTCGGCTTTCGTTAGGATTAAATAAATGACCTTCGTCAGTCGCTACAATTGCCTTAATCCCAGGGTCAATGCCCGCCATATGCCCGGTTCGTTTAGCGCATTTTGAGTCTTCTATTAGCAAGTATGGCAACTCATTCTCTATTGACTTTTTCTTGGCTAATGCCGCTTGATATTCTTCACTGTTAGCTAATGCCTTAGTTTGTTCTTTCTTCCCTTTAATGCTATCAAGAACTTTTTTCTTGATGGCGCTTAAAACTTTCCCTTGATTATTAAGTTTTGCTCTATGTTCTACTTCTGCTTCACTTTGAGCAATTAAGCATAAATAGAAGCCGCTCGGCTTTAATGTCAACTTATAAGTCTTTGTTACGTAGCCTTCAAGCCTTTTTTTATAGCTGCGATCGCACGGCTCTAAAACTAAGCCTTGACCGTTGAATTGTCCTTTTTTGAACGGGATAGTTTTTTGATTATTGTTCAACGTGCTAATTTTACGTTGCTTGCCGTCCTTATGCTTTGGCTGCTTTCTGGCGAGCAGTTTCCCGTCTAAATAAGCCTTCCAAGCAACTTCAAAGTCAGCTAGTAGCCCTCCAACAAAATCGCTATGGCAAGTTAATTCATCAAGACCCTGAGAACTTCGTGACGCATTTAGTAACGCCATATTGTCTAGGCCCCAACCTTTTCCTTTTAGCTCGCGGGTTATTGAGGTGCTTTTACTGGAACGGGTTATTGAGGTGCTTTTACTGGAATAAGAGACTTCGCGATATCTATGACGCTCTGGCTTTATTGGCTCATATGGCTTATCCCCAGCCACTAATTCATAGCCTTGTTTCGTTTTGCCATCGCCATAGTGAATTAAAGGAGCTTTATCTGATTTCTTAAAATATGGCCCTCCTTTAGCAATCTGACAAGCTGCTCCAATCCATCCGCCATTCTTTGAAAAGCGTAGCGGCGTTTTAATGCAGCCTGACAAGTCAACGCCTTTTTTTTCGGCCCATTCATACCATTCAAGGCAATGATTATGTAAGGCTACGGCCCTCACATAGTTCCATAGCCATTCAAGTTCTTTGCAAATTTTCTCGTATTTAATTAGCGTCTCTGGAGTTGGCTGAACTTTTACTTTAATTGTCTTCATTGTTTTGTGCGTCTATTTTCGGGAGTTCTGGCAGCATATCAATAAAGCGTTCCAATAGGTCAGCGATCGATATATTCCAAAGCTTACAATATTGCTCTAGCTTTTGTTTGCGACTTTGCTTGATGCGGGCGTAAATCCTGCCTTCTCTATTCTCTTTCCCCATTTATATTAAAAAATGCTTGACGTACAAAATCATAGCACGCTAATATAAGGACATCGCAGTTTGGGCGACAAGGCAGCGAAAACGTTGTTGGATGGCTTCAGCGCTAAGGCTCTTTAGGGGGCTATGGGCATCTTTTGTTGGGAAATCAACAAACACCAGCCGAAAGGCAAGATAGGAGCAAAAGGAGTCCGTAAGGCCCTTATAGATTCGCCGGATCTATGGCGAACAGTCTCATCTTTTTTTTGGCATCGCTTAGCTTTGCCAAAAAAAACAACCTTGAAAAACAGGGATTAAAGCTTTGGCAGGATTGCCATTTTCTGAGCTTTGCCAGAATCGCTCATAAAGCCTTGCTGCTAAAGGGATGCAGCTCATGCAGCTGCTAAAGCTTTAATCCCTGCTAAGGGACTGAAACTTAGCCCTGATGAGGTTGAGGTTATCCAGCGAAAACGGCTGCTAAAGCTTTAATCCCTGTTAAGGGACTGAAACTGCTTACTGGTTGGGTTACGACGGTCTGAGGTGTCGCTGCTAAAGCTTTAATCCCTATTAAGGGGCTGAAACGTAGGGAACTTTAAGCGGGCTGTACTCAGGCTCTGCTGCTAAAGCTTTAATCCCTGCTAAGGGGCTGAAACAAGAGACTGAAACTCGTATGCCCTACCAATTTTAACGCGGGCGTGTAAAACTGCTAAAGCTTTAATCCCTGCTAAGAGACTGAAACTTTTCCAAGGGTTATGTCACCCTAGCATTAGACGAGGGCTGCTAAAGCTTTAATCCCTGTTAAGGGACTGAAACCGTTGCATAATGTCGGGCTCGCTGAACTCTTCCAGGCTGCTAAAGCTTTAATCCCTTAACAGGGACTGAAACTAAGCTCAATATGAGCCATATGATCAGGCTGGCTGTCCGCTATCGATTTCGCTTGTTGCTCAATAAATTCAGCATCAACAGATATGGGGCACGGCTCAATCTTGACATCAAAGTTATTTATCAACGCTTCATAAACCATCGGATTTATGCCCGTCTCAACATTAATTAGTTCATCCAGCGAAGCGAAGCTATCAAGACATTGATTGCCTTGATAGTGGCTTCCACAGTCGCCCATAGTCTTTATATGGCGTCCCCCAGCGATGACATTACGGACTACTTGAGCGGTCGTATCTTTTTCTGTAAATTCGCCCGCGTCACAGGTGCGCGCATTGCCAGCAAGCGTGTTGTTTTTTACGGCATTAATTCGGCTGTCATTCCCCTTAACAGTATTCAGGCCAATTCCAGACTTGCCATTAAACACGCTGAGATTGTCTTTAATTAGTAGATTGCCCCGGTAGATGCCCGTATCATTTTGGAAATGAATGCCGTTCCCTTCATCTAAGGCCATGGTTGCGAAACCCTTAGAGAACACTCGTGAGATTACATTGCATTGGTTTCCAAATACCAGATTCTCAGAGATTTCATACAACGTTTCCGGCGGTCCTTTTGGCTGACTATTGGCAATGCCATGGCTGCCGCTAATCGAATACCAGCAATTATGGTAAATGACATTACCTTTAATCAGATGAGAGTGCCCATCTTTGTTGGATATTCCCGCCCCTGGAAAATGATGGATCTTACATCCCTGAATTTTGATGTTTGAGCAATTGTTTAATGCGATGCCCCGTCCTGTTATTTGAAGCGGCGCATTATGCCACCATAAAGACAATGCATAGTCTAGGTCTAAATCCTGGCTGTGGCCTACAAACTCTATATCACTGATATAAACGTGATTGGAGTTTTTTATCGCTAAACCATTCACGTCGGATATGACCTTCACAGGGCCATCACCAAACGGCATTATCTTAATTGGAGTTTCGGCTGTTCCTTTTAGCCCACTAGCAAAAAAAGCATTTCCACGGGTCCGTGTTTCCCATGAAGTGTTGTATTCTTCATGCTGATAAACGCCAGACTTTAGCAGGATACGATCGCTTGCCTCAACAACTTTAAGCGCACTTTGAAATTGATCTGATGTCTCGATGATGTATCTCATTGATTAGCTCCCGAAAAAACCTGCATTACTTGCATCAAACGCAAAGATAGGACTTGCCCTAATAGACTCCGCAACAGTTTCTTTGTTTGCCATGACTCTATCAAAGCCAAAGGCTACATATCCAAATATATCCCCATTCTGAGCCAATATAGGACAGGAGATAGTTAGCTGAATATTATTTGGTTCTAGCTGCTGTCTCAATAGACCCTCTGGGAGATCCTGAGTAGGCTTAACCCAGCATTGACCTAACTTATGATAATCAAGTTGCTCTAGATATATGTCCTCTTGCTGGATGTCCAGCCATCCATATGTTGCGGACACAGGCACTCCGATCCGTGCGATCGCAAAACTAAAACGTCGACGTTGGTCCTCGTCGTACAAAAATGACCCTACCCATTGAGCGTTCAGCCTATCGCCCATGGAGGTTATTACGTCCTCGATGCTTTGTTGATATATAAGGCCTCTAGCAATGCCCTGTGCTATAGAACCAGGCGTTTTGATTTGCAAGCAAGCCTCGCTAAACTGAGTATGACTCGTCCAGAAAAGAACTAGGCCAAAAAATAACCCAATCGATGCGATTATGCACGCCCGACCCAATTGTGTTCTAAGGAATGGAAACAATGCTCTATCGTTTCGCATTAGGAGTTTTGCTATCTATTGACTTTTCATTAGCCATGTCCTTAGCCTTTGATACAATCCCAACAGCTGCACCGGTTGCATTAACGAGCGCCCCGATCACTAGGATCGTAGCGTCTCTGCCAAAAGACATCAGTTCCGTTGGCACTCGCCTAAAAATACTTAATAAAAATGGGGTCAGATAGAAAAAAACACCCGCATAGATCAGCCACTTAACGACAAGTTCTTGTAGCTCAGACTGGCGCAATTGAACTTGCATATCCTTGTTGGACGCTTTTAGTTCTTTATTGGATTTCTCCAATTGCAAGATCAAATCTCGTTCCTGTTGCTCTTGCTCCTTTATTTGTTCTTCTTGGCGTAAATATTCTGTGCGGTCTCGAACGACTTCGCCTACATAGGTTTCTCCTTCGTGATTGACAATAAATAGTCGTAGCCAGATAGGGATCTGTCGTCCCATTCGTGTTTTGCCAAATAGCGGAGCTTCAGAACCCATATCACGGGTCCTCTGCCCACGTAGAAACGCGTCATACATTCTGTCATGAGCGCTTTCTGATATAAGAGATTCAGGAACCAAACTGTAGACTTTCAAGCCAACCATTGCCGTTGGATTTTCGTACTCAAAAAGTCTAGCCGCTGCTGGGTTAGCAAGGACTATTTTGCGTTGTGAATTCCCAAAGATGACGGGATCAGGATTGAATTCAAATCCAGCTCTTGCTAATGCTGCGTCAGGCATCAAATTAAACCATTTTTAGTTCAATAATCCATAGTCTCTCTATTATCACACCCTGGTTTTCAGAAGATTAAGCCACTAGGACAATGAGCACATAGCCCTGGCCGCCGTTACCTCCTGACGCATCTACAGTACCATCTGAACCGGTACCACCGCCGCCACCGGCACCTGGTCCCGAACCATCACTAGCCGGATTCGTAGTGCCTCCAAAGTTGCCCCCCTTACCTCCGGCTCCAAAGGCGTTAGGGTTATCTTTATCAGGGATCACGACGCCATTGCCAGCGCCACCACCAGGGATACCAAACGCCGTTGGACCGGACCCCCCGCTGGCTGATCCTCCCCCACTGCCGGAACCCGGACCCCCGTTACTTGTGCCCCCTTGAGACTGGGTAGCCCCCAGCTGTCCATTAGGTAACGCGCTGGCTCCGTTGCCCCCTTGGGAACCATTACGATAGACGATGCCAGGAATACTAGAGCTGCCGTTCCCCCCTGGACCACCTAACCCTCCGGCTATGTCTACAGTATCAACGGTGGATGTCTGGCCAGCAGCACCCCCAACACCGCCCCTAAGCGTTATGGCATCAAACGGCCCTACAGCATCTATGGTTACTTGGCCTCCAGATGAACCGTTAGAGTTTGCAGATCCACCAAGGCCAGGATTGCCGATAGTCCCGGTTATCGTTTGCCCTTGCAGTGATAGCGGAAATGCCTGCACCAGTTCTAAAGAATCTCCTGAGCCACCGCCGCCGCCGCCAGACTTACCGTTACTATAGTCACTTTGAGCGCCACCGCCACCGCCACCACCGGGAGCTGAGGCATATAATCTAAACTCGCTATAAGTGTTGACCGGCACTGTGAAACTAAATGGCCCTGGAGTATTAAATAACATAATCTCATCAGATGTCGCTGGGGCACTAAGGCTCAAGTCTTCAAAAACAAAAAAGACATATCCCCTGGCTCCCGATCCTCCCCTGGGAGAGATACCCGTATTGCCGGGTGCTCCTGGGCCACCTCCTCCTCCGGCTCCTCTTAGTTCTCCTGATTGAGCCCTCAAGAACAACCGAGCATTGCCCCCGTCACCACCATCACCATAGACTCTCGGGTTATCTTGCGTTATCTCCTGAGCACTATTAGAACCGGATGCCCCGGTTGCAACGTTAGCCGGAAATAAGTTTCCCGATGAATGAGCGCCGCCGCCGCCGCCCGCAGTGCCTCCGGAAGACGCCCCATTGCCAGGAGTGTTATTAGTGTTGGCTATCCCCCGAGCGCCATTGCCTCCCCTACCACCGGGAATAGTGACTAGTGATGCGAAGCCCTCGGTAACTTGGCCCCCTGCTCCCCCTTGAGGGTTTGTCAGGCTAGCATGTTGCCCCCCAGAGCCACCGCGAGCAAGGATCCTCGGAAAGTTACCCCAGGCATTAATAATAGTGCTTCTCCCGCTGCCCCCTGGTGTCGGGCCACCATCACCTCCGGACCCTGCGCTCCCCCCAGACCCTACAGAACCGGTAACACTTTGGCCCCTTAAATCAGTCCCATAGGGCCAACGTACAAGCTCAAAAGCAGCGCCACCCCCGCCACCTCCGCCCCCTGAAAGAATAGAAAAAGAGAACGTGTTAAACTGGCCACCCCCGCCACCTCCGCCTCCGGCTACCCCGTATATCGACATATGAGTGTGGGGATAGGTAGGCGTAGTGAAGGAAAAGCTTCCGGCTGTCTCGAATAAGAAAAGCTCAGTCCGAGCCTCGATCTCTAACACCGGTAACGGCTGAGTGAAGCTAGATCCATCGGATAACGTAATCACATAAGACGGATAATAGGTTCCTGGAGAATAAATATGCGATATCGCATAGGGAGAGATAACCGGTTTAAGTCCGCTAGAATCTCCTGGATTAAATTGTATAGCGGTTACCGAGACACTAACCCCTATGTTAAATAATTGTAGATTGTACTCTCTAGCGGAATCTGTAGACTGGTCAAATGCATGATAGACATGGGTTTGAGCAACATCAGACTCATTGAGGCTAGGATACTCCGCGAGTCCTTGAAGATAGCGAATAACGCCCATTAAATAGACTCCTGCTCTAGCCTAATGGTTTTATCTGAGGCGGTGACTATGCTGATTATCCCTAAGTCATAGTCTCGTATAGTCACTCCCGGAGCCGGATTAGGGTTCGCTAACGCTAATCTAAAACCAGGGTCCAGGGTCACCGCTACTTCGGCAAATTTCATATCCATGAGATTAACAAAGGTCTGACCGTTTAGAAACGTTTTAACGCTTCCCGCCTGGTCCAAAGAGACTACATGGGTAGTAGGGGCTGTTAATCCGGTCTCAACCAGTGTAAAAAACTCGGCCTTTACTAAAACTACCTGATAAGATCCCCCTCGCCTGAAAATGATATCTCCCACCGAGAGATCGGTTTGTGCCCGGTCGTACTCCACGTCTATATGACCGTTGTTATAGACCAACGATAGATATGGGGTACTGGGGTCTGCAGTAAGATCCTGCAAGTCACTAAAGAGATAGGGATTGTTAGCCGATAGAAACGCCTTATAGATAAAAAGGGCATGGGTAGCTAGAGACAGGTCAACCGCTGTCCCATTGCCCATGCTGATGGGAGATTCAGTCCCCGATGTACCCAAAGTCACATTCCCAGTCCACTGGAAAAACGATGTCAGTCCTTGGAAGCTGAGGCTGCTTGATGGGACTTCAGCGCCTGCTGATTCCCTAACCCAGCCTGTCCCATCGTTATAAAGCTTAAGCCCTTGAGATTCAGTTAAGCTTGCGTTTGTGTAAAGTGTTCCGTCGACGGTAACAGCGCTGTTTGGAGGGATAATCGCGTCAACTTTTTTGGCTGTATTTATATTTGTCGTCAGTGGGTAAGTTCCCCCGTTCTGCAGATAACCAATGGACGCATAGCCCAGCGTTGCACCGTCCAGCTGTTGAGTGATTTCTTTTCCATCGTCCTCCGTAACAAACGTGTCCCAATCTGCCGCTGCGAAAGGCCCCGGTGGGTCAAGGCTCGCCTTATTTGCCGTGTAAAGCGTGCCTCCATGAAAGACCTGAGCACCCGTGAGATAACCCCCCACTAGCGCTGGATCGTATCCGTCAGGAATCTCCGGTAAAAGTGCCGCCAGTTTATCCTCTTGGGAGTCAGGAACCTCGTTTGCAGTAAACGCGTCAGAATGCCATCTGTTATCCTCTGTACTCCAGCTCGCAAATGTCCGGGTAGTGACGCTTTCATTATTTACAACATAACGCCTCTGTCCGTCTGTAATTGGGTCTGTTTCAATTGTCCAGATCGTTCCATTACTGCTGACTACATAATCTCGATCTGTTGCTGCAATTATGAGCGTATTGCCGTTATTGGCTGTCGCTGGATAGGTAGCAGATATCGCAGCGATCGCGGCAGCGCTACCCGTGGCTGCAACCACCGTGCGATCTTGTACGGTTGTTGCGAGTGTATCCGTGGATGAGGTTGGGGTTTGTCGTCTGATGATAGGCATAATTTAACTAATGTCTTGGGCAAATACATAATCAATCTTAGTTTCAGCCCCTCTTATATATGGACCAAAAGGCAATGGAGTTGAATAATCCCCTGCTTGCGTATGTAACAAGACTCCGCCCGCATAAATCCTCAATTCAGTTGGCGTAGTTTCTGCGTACAGAATAATTTCAGCATTAGTGATTGGCTGTATGGTCGTAGTGAATACTAAATTGTTTGACCCACTTACATACTCGTTATAGCTAACAGTCCCGTTTCCAAAAGCCCGCAACATACTGAAATTGTTGTTATCTACAAACCGGAAGATCATTCCAGAACCCACAGTAGGGGCTTCTAAAGAGAGATCGTAAACAGCTACCCCTAGTCGAACACTACTAAAGGAGCCGTAATCAATAACAGCCAAAGCATTAACGTTACCCCCAGGGACTCTCCTAGTAATTGTGTTATTGAAGATATCTATACTAGATGTGAATGAAAAACTACCCCCGCTAACAGCTTGGTATGTACTGCCGTTATCAACGGTATCCGGAGACCTTCCTGTAATATCCGTATCATTCGCACCAGTGCCGTGGTCAAACAATATATAACTTGGTGCTGGGCTTGGGGTTACAGGATTTAAGTCGTTTAACGAAACTTCAAGCACGCCTAATTGGTGAGATGACGTTGCAGTTATGACTCTTTGCCCTTGGTAGTACACGTAAAGGGTACTACCTTCAATGAATATTCCCACACAAACTGGGTTTGTCTCCCACGGAAGGTCTAGCGCAAAGGCATCTTTTCTTCGTGAGTACTGAGTTATGTCGGTGGTACACTTTCGGACAACCATAAAACTCTGTCTGAGGTTCGCTGTCCAACTAGTGTCAGTGTACAGACGCTCAGTCGTAATAGCGTACAATTCACTGTTATACGTAAAGTATCGCACCCCCGCAGACGAAATTATTCGTCTAGCTGTTGGGTCGAATAGTTGTGGATAGCCTTCAATAGTGGTATCTCTTAAGTCTCCAGGGAGGGTTCTAGTAAGCAATGGGCCAAAGTATCCGTCTGGTTGCGTCCCAGGTTCCCCATTAGGCCCCAACGAGATAAATCTTAGTTGGCCCGATCCATCATCATAGTAATTTGCGTATCCTGTGTGTGTAATTTGCCGATCAGTGGTTACTACATCGGCAGATATGAGGATCTGAAGATCGCTAAATGTTTTACCATCTGTCGAAACATAGCTAATCGTAGACTGTCTAGCGTTGATAGGTCGGTTGTTAGAGTGTGCGATTAAGAGTAATCGGCTATTTGCCGCATCCCAGTAAGGAAGTGGTGTCTCAATCTGGAAAGCAGTATCTGTAATGACGGCAGTGAAATCAGACAGATCGCTTAAAGTAGGACTACTTGCTCTTGCTAAAAAGATGTCAGCGTCTACATTAGACGCATGGTCTTGCGATGCGTAGACATAGTATCTGCCTAAGCCATCATCCGGCAAGAAACCTTGGCTATCAAAAACTGAGATGTAGAAAAATCTAGGGGGCAACCCTTTAAGCCCACCTCCAAACAATGGCCAGTCATATAAACGTCTGAATGGTAGAATCTCGCTTTGCCAAGCCAAATCAGTAGGCGGCTGTATCCGTTGAATACTATAATTAGTGACACTAGCAGGTGGGGCTTGGTCAAATCCTCCACAAGACGTTCTACAAAGTCTACTGTCTCGTGAGGATGCAGCTAAAAATGGCGATCCACCGTTTTCTGTAAACCAGACTTCTGTTACAGAGCCCTGGAATCGGATATCAACATTATAAGTAGAGCCAGCATTTATGGCCTGAGATATAGACGCAAGTGTTGGGGCCATGTGTGTGTAGCTGAAACTGTCAGACTGCCTGCATTCAATAGAAATTTGATTGTTGTCAACATCCATCAAAATACGTTGCGTGATGTCTGTCGTCCCAGACACGGTTGTATGTGCTGTTCTGTAAACCCGTACTATTTCTGATGCTGCAGCAGCCCAATCAAAAGTAATAGAAAAATAACAGCTTCCGGTATCTTCTGAATTCGGTCTTATAGCGGGAACCGTTGACACTACTTGTGGATATACTTGTTGAACCTCTTGAACGCCCAAATAAGTCTCCTGAACGTCGCCAACTCCATTGACTGGGACTGTTGCAAAATAATAATCATCTATTCCTGGCGTAGGAGTGACTGTAAACACAGCATCTACCCCGCTACCATTAGGTGTAGTGCTAGTTAGTGACACACTTTGCGCTGTCCCTGATCCATTCACGACACTAAGAGAGCTGGTGTTTACATCGCCAATGGTCGAATTGCTAAAATTGACATTTACGTCAAAAGATGGAAGCTGCTGCACTGTAGTCAAACTGTTAGTCAGAGTTGCGACAACGCCTGCACTCCCAGAAATATTATTAGTTACTGCAAAATTGCTAAACGCTCCAACCGTTGCCGTATTAGTGCCCGTAATCGGGTTACCCCCCGGCGTGTGAGAAACTGTGATCGTATCAGAGTTTATATAAGCAGAATCTACGGTTAGGGTGATTGCTGAGCCTGCAATGGCAACATTATTTACAGTCTTTCCGCCTGATGCTGTAAAGTCAGTTGTTGCGGGGACGCTAGCGCCATCTAATGCGCTGCTAAACGTCAGCAAAATCTGGTCGGGGTTAGCATCTTCTACACTGGCTGATGCTAGCGATAAAGTTGGCCCGCCCGTTACAGGTGACATATCTCTAGCGTAATATGTCACATCTACTGTAATAATTGACCCTGCCGAAGCAACTAACGATGGATTCGTTACTAATCCTGATATCAAGTCTTCTAGCGCTGTTGCGTTGCCAGGAGCATACCCAAATCCGATAGAGCTACCAAGCGGTAAGGGAATAGAATCATTAATTGATATCGTCGCATTGCTAGGGACAGCAGACGACACATAAAAAGTGACCCCAGTTATATCATTTGGGACATTGCCAACCGTTCTAAGAAAAACTTGCGTATCCGTAATATTTGGGATTTGTTCGGTAGCACCTACTTCAGGTTGAGCAGATAGTTTAAGTTGTGCAATAAAACTGTTAATTACGCTCATGACTATCTCAGAGTAAGGATCAATCTACAATCAACTGTCGCTGTGATATCTGCTGTGCTATCTTCTCGACGCAACCTGACGGCATATGCGCCCTCCAATGCTCCTGAATCTGAACCCGTATGCCCGACCGTATCCCCCTGGGCTGGTGCCGCTGAATCTGCCTCAATCAAATCAAATTCATCAGCTGCTGCTGTCTCAAAAAAAGAAATTTCTGGATAGAAAACAAGTGGCCCATTAAGAGCAGAACTATAATTAGTAACTTTGATCGCTGCTAGGACAGAAACAAGCTTTCTGCCCGTTGGAACGGTTACCGGTGTTGATATTTCGTCTTGAGTGCTCAGATTAAAGGTTGTTCGGTTAAATTCTGTTGCCCTTTCTCCTGATATTCCCTCGATACTATTTAGTATGGCTTCGGTTGGCCCTGCCCCAATCGTAACTGAGTTAGTGCCATTAACATCTAAAAATAAAGCTTGAGTGCCTTGGTTAAACCAGCCACGGTCAAGCGTCCCATCATTCAGTTGATACTGGACAGGAGTTAACTGATTCGTTGCATTGGCAGAGCTAGCCGTTAAAGTACTAGCTGGTTTTGATACTTGTCCACTAGTCAGTAAGGTCATGCACCAGCCTCCTTAAGAGCTTCTTTGAACAACAAAAATCTAAAGTCGGTCCCTGCTCCATGGGCGTCTAAAAACGGGATTGGATTGGTTAGTGTCAATGCCCCATTAATCCAGGTGTAAGTTGCCAATGGTGTTAACGGGTTCCTGAAATATCTTGCAAACGATTGAAAGACCTCAGTTGTCCCGATCGAAAGACTAAATATTTCAACTCTAATATCATCGCTTATCCGTTGGAATTGTAGTTGGATAAACTGATTAATCGATATCGCCCCAGCGAGTGCATCAACGACTGTGTTGTCAATAAGCAGCTCTCCGGTATCATTTTTCCAAACAATTGTTGTGTTGTCCGTGCGAGTATCCCAGGCTGCTGGGTCCTGGCTGATGCCCGCCACATTCTGATCGGCGGCATTGGTTCCTACACGCATACTGATTACGATCGCATTATCCCAACTCATTGGGCTAGTAGCTCTGAGATAATGAGTCCCGTAAACGCCCGGTGAAGCATTTCGCCTGATTCGCATCCCTACTAGGTTCTGTGGAGCTAACAAAACGCTGCTGTCAGGGGAGACTAATGTTATTTCTGCAGGCAGATTATTAACGTCTGTGATGTCTCGACCGTCAATATGGATGCCTTGATTCGGGTCAATCAAAGTTGGTGCCGGTAACGAGTTCAAGGCCGCCAAGGCCCGTGCTGCATTTTTCTGGTTTCCGGTCTGATTGTAGTGGACGTTATCAGTGCCCATCCCCTGAGCAACGTTTGTGATGTCGTCCAGGTTCGTCCAGGCATCACTCAAAGCTTCGTGGTCGTCTCGGATTTCCTGAACGTTTGGAGTTTGCGGCGTCGTCGGATTTTCGTAGTTTACTGACCAAAAGCGAGCGACAACCTTAGGAATATGAAATCCGAACAATGCATCAATATCATCAAAAAATATGGGCAGCTGCGTTCCATGAGCCTGTGCTTCGGCTAGGTTATTGGCGTCGGCATTGCCTTGAATCCAGAACATTCCCCACACAACAAAGGGAACATTCCCCAGCCTCAAACGTTGCCACGCGTTTTCAATAAAGTTGAAAAGAGTATTCCTAGCAGCTCCCCCAACCGCAAAAGTTCCAGTGCCAGACTCAAACCCGTTACCTCCGTCGCCATGCTCAACGACTAATAGTCTCAGGTTGGGATATTGAACCTCAAAATCTCTTGCGATGTAATCCTGTGGCCTAGAAAAACCAGGGTTATGCTCAAACGGAATAAAAGAACCAGCGCTGTTTTGGATTACTGCATTCGCGATCGGTGTGTCTGCATACGCTGGTGCAGACTGAGCGGTACTAACCCAATTCGATTGACCGGAACCGATAAATAAAATCGGGGTTCCGGCTGGCATTGAAGCAAGTGCTAGTGGTGGGGGATTAATCGTGATAGATGCCGTTTCATTGACAGATTCGACACCGTCATTAGCGGTCACAGTAACAGAGGCAGTGAGCGGGGTCGACTGGTCAACGGAAGTTTGAGTTCCCTGGATTAATCCGGTTGCCGTGTCTCCCGTCCAATCCGTTGGCAATCCCGAAAATGACCACGTTGGCGTTGCAGCTGCATTAATTACTGTTGGCTGAATGGTCAGCTCTTGTCCGTTGCCGGTCACAGATATTGGTGAGATTGCATTTATAGCGAAATTACCGGTTGGTGGAGTCAATGCGTCAGGAGCTGTGGCGGCTTGTTGCCGTTGGATGGCGCGAGCATTCCTAAGCCTGTAGGCCGTGTCACGTCTACCGTAGGAGCCCTTACCCTTTCCTGTGTAGGGCATTAGAACGTCCTCCTGAGCTGGATTTCAACCGCGCAGTGCTGAACGGTGAATGTTGTGACCACGACTCCGTTTGAGCGAACCTCTATCAGTGATGCTGTTGGGTCATCGACTTGTGGTGCATTGGGATAGAAAAACCAATTGCCGTCAGTATCAACAGTCACGCTGTTGTTTCCATCTATATGGGTCAAGGCAGCCGCGTTCAGAGTAACTGTGATCGCTTCGGCTGCGGTGCCTGTGCCGGTTAGCCCGAATCCAGCTTGCCAAGTTATATCCTGGGTGAACGTGTCCCCATCGAGAGATCCAAGCTGCGGCGTCGGCCCTTCAACGCCAAATTCATTAACCCCAGTTGTGTAATTCAATCCCTGATACCAAAGCTGTGAACCGTTACTGTTGCCAATTGACGGAACAACATATATTGCTTGAATGCTTGCAAAGTCAGCAGAGGATATTGTGAATTGACTGCCGTCTGTTCCTGTTGCAGCCCCAGGGCCACCATTGGTAGCAATACGATTCACTGTTGCAGTGGTCGCAGCAGCAAATTGAGAATTCAATCGTATCGTTTCTTCGTAAGTATTCTGAGGCGTTGTTGTAGAGCTAGATGATTGAACCGCTGGGAGAAAAGCACCGATAGCTGGCATTATTCTTCTTCCTCCTCTACTGACTCAAGATAGGCCCCGGCATAGTACAAATCGTCATCGCCTTTATTGAAAACAACAAGCTGATTAGCTGCATTAAAAAATAGTTCAACCATGCTTTTATCAGCTAGTTCAATAGTCACTGATTGACCAGCAATTAACTTTCCGATAGGGATAGTCTTCAATACTTCAATACTCATACCATCACCTCATAAATGAATAGAGACATATGCCACCAAGCTATACCCTTGGTGGTGTTACTGCCACCATCAGCGTTATAAGCCCCCAGGCACAACTTTTTAGGGCTTGTTTCTCCTGATAGGTCCAAATAAAACTCACCAGCCAATAGCCGCAACGTGCCTGTATTGTCGTTCTCCCCAGTGCCGTCCGCTTGATAATTCAATAGACCCGCTGCATGTGGCCCCGGATCTGAGGCAATGACTTGAGCCTCAAATAGATCAGCGTCCATTAGCCCGATATCGATATACTCGCCATTGCTCCAATTTTGGAATCCAAAATTGTAGTGGCCCCTATAGAAAAACCCGTTTTGAAATTCGAAGTCCTTGCCGACAGTATTAGAACCTTCAGGGATTTCAACCCCGCTAGCGTCCAGCAACTTAATTTTTGGTCCTTTAATCCTGGCCTGTGAAACTCTCGCGGCTCCGCCCGTGCCAAACGTGAAGGTTGTTCTAATTAGTGGAACTTTTGCATCCTCAGGATCGTTACTGTTTGGCCTAAACGTGATATTCGTTGGCTGAGCTGAACCTGGCGCGCCATTGGCAGGCATCGCAAGCCAAGCCATACTATCAGGGAACCTGGACGAAATGAATTTCCCAC
>CBDHHL010000046.1:0-162553 GCA_965263355.1 Leptolyngbyaceae cyanobacterium
CAATCGTTGTAAACGTACAAAAGAATGATGACTACCTTGGCTATGCTAACCTTTCCAAGGTCCATCAAAGGCAACTGCAAATCATTGTACCGACTTTAGAACAACATTATGAGGCACCCTTCGACCCCCAAATATGGGGAGTAGACAAAAGAAAATATCTGGAACAAAAACCAGTGCTTCATGTTTCACTCACTCAACTGTCGTAATTGAAGAAACAACCACAAGTGGGTAGACACCATAATTAGAAGACAGACAATAAGCCATTTACACCCGCGCAACAAAACAAACCCCCCTCTCCTCTTCTTCTCTCACCTTGAGTAACTCGGTACTCTATCGCTATGCAACAAAACGGTGCTATCAACAATGAAGACACCACAGGAATGAAAACCAAAGACTTTGTCATCCATATAGTAGGTGTACTCGTCACCATTGGGCTTGCATTAGCTGGGTGGAATCTAACCCAAGTCCAAGAATTGACCGTCAAGATGGCTGCCATGGAAGCTAACAGATATACCTCTGAAACGGGACGACAGCACGCAATACAAATTAACAAAGACATAAACGAGCTCAGAAACACACTTGTTACTCTGCTCAACTCCCAAAAGAAACAAGTCGACACAGAACTCATCATTCTCAGAAATAAAATTACAGTTCTTGAAACTGCATCTGCTGAACCTCCTGCCTGGTTAATCAAACACCTAGGAAATGTAGAAAAAATTGCAACCGGTAATCACTCAAGAATAACGGATGTAAAAAACAAAATACATTCAATGGAGTTGGAGCTACAAAGATTAAATCTAAAAAAACAAGGAAAATAGGGAAAAATGACTGCCGTACTCTGATTTGGATTCTCATTTTTTGAGAAATTGCAAATTAATGACACGTGTCATTTCTAAAGAATTGGTCGTTCCCTCACCTCTCTAAAGGGCCCATAATTTAGCCATGTTGCAAATTGTTTGGCATACGCTTATCTATTCTACAACAGATGAAATCACATCTGAACCTATCCCCATCCCAGATGAGGCTTCTTCTGCTACCATAAAGCTAGATGCTACACATGGAGGTACTTTAGACATCGACTATATGGGAGCCTCTGACAGGCAGTTTCATCAGGACATAGTTAATGCTAACTCTGGTACTCAAGCTAGGTCAGTTGGCGGTAACAACTTCTACATAGAACCCGCAGGCGGTACTGTCATTCGACTAAGATGGGCTAGTGGGACCGCAGCCGCAGGTACTCTAACTGCTACGGTAGACTCCAATGAACCCGTTTTTTCCGCTTCTTAGGCTTTCTGTAACTCGTATTATTAAAACATGACAATCAACTGGATAACCGGTTCGGCCATCCTAGGTACTGCCTCCTCAAACGCCACTGTGGCTACGGGTTCCGTTTCAACAACAAACTGTACGGCCCTGACAACTAACCAATCTGTGCGTAGCATATATGTTCGAGTGGAGAATGGTGCCACGCCCCCAACAGCTCGAGTACTTGTCCGTGTTGAGGTTTCTAACGACAACACCAACTTTGCTTCAATCTATGAAAGGGTCGGCTCTGCAAATGCGGGAGGCATTTTACAATTTCCCTTCTCGACAGAGCACTGGCAAAATATGCGGGTTGTTATCGATAACACAGGCGGAGGCGGACAAGCAGTAGGTGCTAGAATTATTGAAGGACGCAAAGATATAGTACCAAACACATAAGGATGAGCCATGCCCGCAGTATTTAGAGACCGAATTACCGCCTTTCTGACACCTTTAACAACCTTCTCAACAACGATGTCGTTTTGTGCAGAAATCCAACCAAGAGATGCAAATCTGCCAGACTTTTTTAGTATTGGTGGACCGCTGTTTCAATCCGTAACAAATATTGGCGATTACATCATCAACTTAGATATCGATGCCGCAGGACGTGCACAAATTGCCACCACAATTGTCCATTTCTCAACGGAAGAACAATTTTACTTTTGGCGGCACGACCTTAAAATTCCTACGTCTTTTCCCAGAAAAGTTGCCATTACCGTAGATATAAACGGGTCGCCCAGAGCCCCGACAGATGTTCGTGTATATGAAAACGGGACAGAGGTAGAACTAACTACGAACTTTTTAGACACAGGCACAGCCACAGCCCCTAACACCACTACACAGGCTTGGTTCATAGGAGGTACAAATGAGACCGGAGCATTTGCTACCAATGGTTTCAATGGATTGATAGCAAATGCTGGCATATTTACCCGCATACTAACAGCTTCAGAGATCCAACAACTGGCTGGAGATACACGTCCTGAGAATCTCGGGGCTTCCCTAGACGCTCCATTGTATTTAAGCCCAACAGAATTAGTAAGTAACGGAGAACTCATTCGTAGGTCTAGCGAGGCTACTATCGGTGCAGACGAGTATTCTCCCAACTTCGAAAATGCTACTTTTTTCAGCTCAGACGCCATTACAGAATTTATGCTTGAAGCTCCCGCAGCTCCTGCCACACCATCAATTAGCCCTTTAAGCCCCGTTCGACTGGGCCACCAACGTGTTGGGCCTCCGAGACTCGGGCCCATTCGGATAGCCTAAGCCACGTCATACTCAACATCTATAGTAACAGTGAATGACCCCGAAGATGGAGCAGACAACGGTATCCAACGACACCTAATTTTTCCTTTCAATCTTCTGGATGCCTCCGTTGCTAATTGGGTATCATTTAACCCTCCGCGAAAAGCAACAGTGTTCGTACTAACACCAGAAGCTCGAGTAGCAATACGACCAACTTGTCTATATGTTTCTGGGGAACCTTCGTCCGACTTTTCTAGAAATAGCTCTCCGGCGGATTCCGAAGTTATAGTGAAGTTAACAGATGTTTCATTTCTAAACCCGCCAATAGTTCCTGCATCTATGCCTGTGGCAGCTATGGACGTAAAGGTTGTGGTGAACGTGTATTTGTTCTCTTGCGCTGGGACAAACATACTGTGATGAGCATAGCTCAATCACTAAAGTCCGCAAAGAAGTGGGGAATATCCTCAATCCTTGTTGATGTCCAACAGTCCTCTGGGAAGACCGCATCTTGGATACGCTTTCCATAATTTTTCGTGTGTAACCTGCGGTCCATAATGACCATGGCTCCATAGTCTGTCTCGCTACGAAGTAACCGACCAAATCCTTGTCTGAGCTTAACAATAGCTTCAGAGATAGAATGTCGATAAAAGGCAGCTGAATCCTTCTTGTTTAAGTACCAAAAAACAGGGTCGTCTGGTGGACAAAAAGGTATTTTATCAATGAAAACCACTGACAAGGCTTGGCCCGGAATATCTACTCCTTGCCAAAAAGAAGCTGTTGCCAAAATTATAGCTTTCTCACCTCTATCATGTGCTTGCTTAAATTTTTCGATGATCTGCCTACGACCATCTTGTCCTTGCGTAAACACGTTTAATTGAGGGTGGCAAATATGGAGCAACCTTCGTACTTCTCTCAGATTCCGATAGGATGTGAACAAAGCAAGAATACCTCCGCGACGCATATTCATAATCAAGGAAAAAAGGTTCTTGGCTAAGTAAGCAGGAAACTCTTCGTGATCTGGGTCGAACTCCCCTTCAGGTACTACAGCTAAAGCCCGTTTCCCGCTAAATGGAGACGGGACTATTAGGCCTTCATACTGGTCCTCTTGTAGCCCCAGCTGATTTGCTATGAATCCAAGCCCCTTACTCTTGTTAGCAGATAAAGTGGCAGAGGTTGCTATAACTGTATTCCTCGAGAACACCGTTTCTTGTAACCACTCTGCTGCATCGAGCACCTTACAACTCACTTTGTAATGCTCACTTCCAGGTCGTTGTTCGAAATAGAATACGTGCTCAGCTGGGAACTTGCCTAACGCTTTACTATTGCCAGGCTCAAATTCTAATCTGCCAAAACAAACCGTAGCCACTCTATCCTCCAACAAGATGCAGCTAGCTATCAGCTGGTTTATTCTCTTCATTCTTTTGGGATCAATTCCAACCATGTCTCGCATCTCTGCAAGACGTTCGCGAAGGTATTTAAAACAATCTGATAACGCAGTACAAGCGCCGAAGTCATCTCCTATGGGCTCTTCTAAGATTGAAAATACTCGACCCACCTCGCTAAACTTTTTCTGCAGTAAATTGAAACTCGATTCCATACGTCGAGATATGGACGCTGCCTGAGATGTACTCGCTCGAGACAAGAATCCCTTCAAAGAATTTATGGAAGCAGGAGAGATGCTGAAGCCTCTAAAATCCATAGCTATCTGAGGGACTTCATGGGCTTCGTCCATAATTATAAAACTGTATTCAGGTAGCAGCCCTATTTCACCATTACTCGCAAGCTTAATCTGCGCATCTATAAATAGCACATGATAGTTAGTCACTATCATGTGACAATCCTTCACTGATTTTCTTGCTCGGTATACATGACAGTCACCTTTGTCAACAGAACAACTATCTTTTAGACAAGTCTCAGGGCCTACAGAGACTTTGCTCCAAATATCGTCCCCCACATCCTGCTGCAACAAAGTCCTGTCAAATACATCTGATGTCTCATCCAGATCTTGAAGGATATTTAGTACATCTTCAGGAACTGTCCTATTTGTCTTGGCCTCTCCCAATGCAAATTTACAAAGGTAATTGTTCATTCCCTTGATTAGGCCATACTGAAACCGGTCATTTTCCTCGACGCCTTCGTCCGTAAACACATCAAGCACTTTCTTGATAATCGCGCAGTCGGAAAAATATAATTGCTCTTGTAAGACCTTATTGGCCGTACAATAAATGACAGAGGAACCTTCAGCAGCACCATGCAAAGCTGCCGGTATCCCAGCAGCCAAAGACTTTCCCGTGCCTGTTGGGGCTTCAATGACTGCGTGTTTCTTATCCCCTAAACAGGCCATTACAGTCTTGGCCATGGTAATCTGGCCGGGTCTGCTTTTGTATGATTGGAACAACAGGGAGAGGACGCCTTCAGCATCAAACACCTCGTCAATTAAATGGAGCATCAAGCTCCACTTATCAGAGGGTTCTCAGCTTTGTTAAGTCATCATCATCCAATGGAGTAAATTCTCCAGAAGATGGAGGAGACACATGAGTGAGGTGACCGTCCTGCTCTTTCTCCTCTGGAAGAAGTTCATCGAGGTCGATATCATACTCAGAGAACATAGAGCTCGCTAAGCCATCCGTTACGGTAACCTCTTCATCATCTACGTACTGGTCTATGACTTCGTCTAACCGCCGCCTTACAGCAGTAACAGCTTGGAGCTGTTGTGAATCGTCTAGTTGACCAGTTGCCAAAATCCCCTTAATTGTAAATGGGTCCCATGCCACCAAAGTCACTCGGGAATTGTCTTGTAATTGCGGGTATGTTGATCTGAGATCACTAATTGACCCCTTCCCAGATGTCACCCCTAACTTCAATATATGCTCTTGTGATAACTCAGCCACCTTCGCTCGTATAACCGTCCTAAGACGAACACTAACGACAAACGCAGTATCTACACATGCCAGAATAATCCTAGTTTGTGTAGATAGGTCTTTTACGTCGCCTTGCAAAAGTAGTCCCGTCGCCGTTCCTGAGAGGATATGGGCTTGGACGTAGGGAGGAGCAAACAAGGCAGATTCCAAAGAAATCGTTCTGACAGGCTTGCTTGACTCAGAAACCCGTCGAACAAGAGAGAGAAAAGTAAAAAATTTCCACATGCTATAGGCACAGCAACACAATATGGATTTTCTGTCTAAGGCCACATTTCACTGTTTACAGAATTGACACCAAAAACTTACTTAGCGAACTTCGATAGATGTCTGGGATGCTGTTGAGCTGCACGTGACGGACAAAATGGAATAAACTTACACAACAGTCTAGCTAACCTAGCTGGCCACCAGTCATACCAAGGCACATATATTTTATACAGGTCTTCCTTCACCAAAACATAATCCAAATAGACCTTTTCAAAGTCCTTTTCTACTGATTGTCTGGCCACCAAATCCATAGCCAACACAATGTAAGCCAACTCTAACTCTGTACGAGACATGTTTCGCACTCGTTGTTTGAGCTCTGTCTCGTTGTCACAATTCACATAGTGCGTAACTATCAAAATAGCCTCCTCTCAAGGCTTTCTCTCATACCTTTCAAGTTGTAGACGCCCATGATATGGATGTCGTCTTGTATCCGCCAATTCAAAATGGCGACGAAGTAAATATTTAGGGAAAATTGTTGTCGAACTCGTAACGGGAACTGGATCAGGTACCCTCGTTAGATCGACAAAACTTGTTGCACTATCTAGAAGAGCTCGCTTAAAAAGCTCTCCCCCGCCTATCACCCAACAATTTGGATAAGCTGATACAGCAGCCTCATAACTAGAAAACACTACCAGCTGCTTTGATTCTACCAACGGCCGTCTTGTCAAAACTACGTTACGTAGATTTTTAGTAGAGACAAAAAGGTTATTGAAGGTAGCCCCTCCCATCAAAATTGTTTGATTTGTTGTCAAATCCTTAAAGCGTTTAAAAACTTCCTTGTAACGCCAAGGGAATTTACCGTCTTGGCCAATAACATAGTCCTCATTAGCGGTAACAATAATCTTCACACTCGAAGCTTACCGTCATTGATCACAAAAAATAGAACTCTGATTACCTTGCTTTTGAGAACCAGCCTAAAATGTTAAGGAGAACACATGTTAAAACCTAACGCAAAAGTGCTAGCAGACTCCAATTCACCACACGGTAATCGCCTAACAACCTTCGAGGTAACAATGCATCGATTTGTGTTGGCGGAGTTTAACACACATCGAGCGTTTAGCAGAAACTCTGCATCATCTAGAGCCATTCCGGTTAGTAAAACCATAGACTCAGTGCGAACAAGCCCTGCATTACCCCTGGAGTGGAGAGCCGAGCAAAAAGGCATGCAAGGTGGCGATTTATTGGATGATACGGTCAGCCAAGAAAATTCTGGGCGGTTGTGTGCTTTTGCAGAACAAGCGTGTCAATTGGCCGAGCAGCTTGTTGAAAGCGGCACTCATAAGTCGATTGTGAATAGATATCTGGAACCATTCTTGTGGCATACCGTAATCGTTACGAGCACAGATTGGGACAATTTCTGGGAGCAGCGCTGTAGTCCTTTGGCACAGCCTGAAATTCGAGTGGCTGCTGAGTGCATGCTGAAAGCGTATAAGGAAAGTACTCCCAAGGCGTTACTGTTTGGAGAGTGGCACACACCTTTAATTCAACCAGATGAGACAGATGAATACTTTGAAAGGTATCTGACAGAAACCAAATCAGACATAAGTGTTGCGGAATTACGAAGAAGGGTTAGTGCTGCTCGCTGTGCTCGAGTTTCCTATCTAACTCACCAAGGTCAAAGAGAGTTATCTGCTGATTTGGCATTGTATGATAGGTTGGTAAGCGCAGAACCGCCTCATGCATCTCCACTCGAGCATGTGGCAACTCCTTGGCCTTCTATCACCCCGGGTAATTTTAAGGGTTGGTTACAACTCAGGCATGCTATCCCCACTATTTTTGGCCCAGTGGCTTAAAGCCCTCTCTGCCACTGCATGGGCCTTGTTTCTCAACGCATTCAGACGACTATCATTATCCACAATCTCGTGACAAAGACACCCTTGAATTTGCATTTCAGATGGATGTTCAGCGTTTACGATGCTGCCTCGCAACCACTTAGAACGCCTTAATTTGACAGTGTACGCACCAGCGTCTCTCAACGCTTTTGTTTCATTTGGATATCGATTATCGGAAACAAGGTACACTCTGTTCGGATCTTTTTTGGCTAACACAATTGGACTGGTTGGGGCCTTTATCCAGATCTCCGGACTAATTAACTCCCTCATCCCATGACCTATTGCTTGGAAAAATACTCGAGGCGCCAGCCCCCAATAAGGATCTTCCACATCTTTTAAATCCCCCCGTAATTGAGCCTCAGAAAAACCTAAAGCAACACAAAGAGAATCCTTAAAAGTATCTGCGAAGTTCTTTTGGGTAGTAGCTAAACTACTGCTTAGAAATGCATCAGCTAAATAATTACAAAAGGTGTCTTTACCCGATTGGGCTTCTGCACAAACACTAATAATCCGAACCATAGAGAGAGAATAACAAACTAAGAATTCTCAAAAAGGCGGATTTGAAGGATAGGAACTAACTCGCATATAAAATTCGTGCATTTATTGGATTTTCTTGGAATCCTAGGCCTTCTGCAATTTCACATGCATCTCTTAGCGAAGTGACGCTCTCAAAATCTGCAACGCCAATCCCAAGTTCTTGGCACCTAGCTAACCATTTAGCCATTCCTGGATTTGGAGCTCCCACGTAGAAAACAGCTATGTGGGTGTGCCGTCCTTCGGACGAGTCTTGAATGCTACGCACAATTCTCGTAATATCCGATCTCGAAAATGTTGCAGTGATAATGAAAAGATAATCTCGACTCGCTGCCGAACCAACCCTATAGCTTTGCCAAAATCTGTTTATGACAGAAGCCACATCGTTAACAAGCCCAGCAGGCTTTAACTTTTTGATAACGTCCTCTACTGAGTTGGCACTTACCGTACTCATTTCCGTCTTCTCAGCAAAAAGGCACACAGACGCAGCCGAGGACCAGCTCACCAACGACAGCAGCTTCTCTTCTATTGCATCAAAACGTGTAAATGCTCCCAGGTAGGGGAGCAACATCCCAGGACTCGTTGAGATGGCAAAACAATGTCTTTCAGGCCTAGCCACCTCTACCGCAGGAGGTTTGATTGATACGCTGTTCATGTGTGACAGGTTCTACTCTTGGAGCAGAAATTTCAAGTGACGTGTTAGGAGGGTCTATGTGGCATTTCGAAGAACGACTCTAGTTTCTCTTTGGCTAGGCTTACCGCCTTTTCCGATATATCAATGCCTGCGAATCTTCTGTTCAACTCTAGTGCTGCTACACCCGTAGAGGCACTACCCATAAAAGGGTCTACGACTAATTCCTCATCCTCTGTTGACTGTTCAATCAATACCTTCAATAGCCCCTTAGGCTTCTCTGCCGGGTATACTTTCTTACCCTTCAACCTCTTAAAAGACAGAACGTCAGGAATACTCAGGTCTCTCAAACGCTTGCGCTTGCACTTAGTTTTTTCAAAAAACAGAATAAGTTCATGGCGGGCTCGATATGAGTACCCCATGCCTATATTCACCTTGTCCCAAATTAAAAATTTCCGCAGCGTGAAATAGGGCCCAGCAGCTTCTCTCAGATGGTAGAGGGTTTCCTGATCTGAAAATAGGTATAAATGGCTAGAAGGCTTCAATACACGATGAAATTGTTGAAACATTAGAGGAAATTTTTCATTAGCGAATGTGGAAAACCAAGGATTCGAAGAGCTCGTACTTTGACTAAGACGAGTTGTTGTTCCCACTTTTCGGTGTTTCTCTAAGGACTCATAAGGTGGATCAGTGACCACCAAGTCTACTGACTGCTCTGCAAGAGAATCCAACCAAAGGAGAGCATCTCCTTGATATATTTCGTAGCCCATTGTTTTTCTCTAGAAAGCAAAAAAGGAGAGACGACCATGAAAAAAAACAAAGAACCATTGAGATGACTTCGAGCTGGACCGCAGCCTATCTCCGCCGTCTCTCCCCAAAACAACAAACCAAGTAAGAGGACTGGGATCCGCCTACTTGAGTTAAAGAAAGCACGAAAGTCCCATTCTCACAACCCTATTAACCAACTTTATCCACTTTTCTTTTCGGCGAGGTCGTCTTTTTCTTAACCACTCTTTTTTTCTGAGTGGCTACCGCCTTCTTTTGAGTTTTTGGCGACTCCTCATTCGCTGTCTCGGGTTTTTTGGCAGAATTTTTTTGGGTCTGTTTTATGCTTGTTGCAATGACCTTGGGGCCCTCGCCGGGCAAATAAAGTTCATCAACCTCGCGGTCTCCTTGAAGTACAAAAAGCATTTCTAGGTGAGCCAACGCACGTTCATCGTTGGGGTTTTTTGTCAGATGCGCCATGACACGTTCATACAAACGCTCTGCACGTTTTTTTGCATCTGTCGCCCAAGGAAAGACTTTGAAGCCCTCAGGTTCTATCTCTGGTGGTTTTCCACGATTCTTCTTCCCTATCTTGGCCTCAGCCTGACGAACAATGGAGAGACCCTCTTCTGTGGTCTTTCCCTTCAGCTTTGGCACGACCTCTTCCCGTTCTTCTTCAGGAAGACTCGTTGCTCGAGCAGCCACTCTTACGGGAACGTGTTCAGATTCCACGTCAGTAGCAATGGCTTGTTGTAACTCCTTAGAATTCGAATCCAACACGACCATGGTCTCTTTGAGTGTTCGCTTTGAAACACCCAAAGCAGTCGCTAAATCTTTTTCAGAAATCCCATAGGACTTCTTTAACTTGTTTAGGGCTTGGGCTTTTTCAATCTTAGAGAGAGTCTCATGTTCGTTTGCGATAAGTGCAGAGAGGAGCGCTTCTGCGTCAGGCAGCGTGCCATCTTCTGTTTCGCCACCCTCTAACAAAATTACTGGAACTTCTTTTAACCCTAATTTTTTAGCCGCCGAAAATCTCTTATCCCCATCTACGATATAATAATGACCAGGTATTTTAGGGTTCTTTCGAACTAAAAGAGGAACCAAAATACCTCGAGCTTCGATACTTCCTAAGAAAGCCTCTGAAAGCTCTATATGTTTACGGGGGTTGAATCCTGGCTCTGTTGACAATAATTTGATCGCAGCCTGCTTTAGACTGTCATCTGATCTGAGTTCTATTTCATCCATTTTCTTCGTTCTCTCTTTTTTCTGGATCTTCAAATGAAACTTCCCACCATACACCGTCACTGTCTTGGGCAACTTGTTGAGGTCGGCCATCAAAAATAACCGGCTTAACCTTTATCGGATTTTTCCCCGGTGGGGGCATTATCGCGTCGGCATCAATAAACACCCGAGTCGGGTTGACTGCCACTATGTTGCCAAGACCATCAATAGCAAAAGCTGCAATTCCTGTACTTTTTAAGAGGTTTGCAGCCATTAAACCTAAATAACCTATATTATTTTCATCGGAAAGATTATCCAGGGTCAAATCGACTTCGCTTTGGGGGTCAACTTGTTCATTAGACACAGAGGCATACTGTTATATACGGATCAAACTTATCAAGAGAACGACAAAATCAACTGGAAGGCTTATTTATTCGAGGTGGCAACAGTTTGGGTCCTTGTTGCATTGTGATGCCAGCACCTGGAGCTGCACCGTTTGCCAATCGACCGCTAAGCCCATTCTTGGGGGCTAGTTTCTTAGCCAAAATTTTTTCCTGGTTCAAACAGCCTGCCAAGTTGGCCAACTTACACAGGGCATAAGAACTCTGTAACAAACGCATACTACAGACCCAAAATACTTTGGTCTGATGCATCCAATCCAACCAAATCCAAAGCAGACACTGCCACGGGAACTGCTCTTTCAAATTGAAGGGCTATGTTTTCTTGGATGATAACGCCTTGAGCGTCAGTAGCTATAGTATGATTTGGGATGTAACCAGACTCCAAATAAACAGAACCCACTGTCTCCTCATTTGAGTTGGCAAAGTAACACATCAGCCCGATAGGTTGACTAAACATATCAGAGGCCAGATTAGTAAACATGTTCTTGAAGCCAGGAGGAATCTTTACGTTATGCGGATTAGCAATTAAAGCAGCGCCAATATTTGCTCCTCCTATAACAGAAGGAATAACGGTAGGATCTAGCAGGTCCTGGTAGTACGCATACATTACACGAAGCAAAGAGGGTCCGTGATAAAGCACTCGTGATAGCCCAAGCTGTCCTATCGTTCTTCCTGAGATGAAATAAGAACGCTCAGAGCCTATCTCAAAAATACGGCTAAAGCTACGATTGTGAGATAGGCTGAAGTTTTGTGTGACTCCTAACGGAAACACGATTTCATCAATCGCGCCTCCCTCAGCATTGTCACCAATAAAATTAAACCCCCCAACATTGGCAAGTCGAGGGGGGCCCGCTGCAAGTAACGTATAAGCGGCGGACATGAATTGTCCATCTTCGAGCCCCGCCTGAACAAATCTCTGGTTGGGACTCCATTCACTGAACCTTGCCATGTATTACCCCTTAGGATTCTTAGAATCCTTCTACGAAAATATGCAAAACATCAGTAGCAACTGGTGGAGTGGCTCCCGCAGTCATATCTATCGTCACTACATTTCTAGCCGGTACAGGCACATAGGTAGCTGTCGTAGTTGAACCATCCAAATCTCCAGAGGATGTTACATGAGCAGCCAAAGTAGCACGTAGCGGGGTGAATGGTACTTCCACGTCAAATGCAGCTGCCACATTCACAGCATCAACTGTTACGCTCAACAAGGTTCGTTTCATTGTCGTAGCAGCTGTTCTACCAAGGTTATTCGAACTCCAAGCAGGCGTACCTGCCAATGTTGCCGAAAGAGCGATGCTGGGGAAGAAATTCTTGCGTACTCGTCCAGCTGGGAAGCCACCTTTTTGACCTTCTGCGGGTTTAATCTGCAAAAAGTCTGTGTTCACTAACTCAGCAAAAACCAATTCAGTGCCCAATGTCGAATCATTTATAGCGGCGATCAACAAAGCCTGATCGGCCGCTAAGCTTGTACCAGACAATACAACTGGAATAAAAGACGGGTCAGATGCTGGCAATGCAGTATTGAACTCATAAGTATCTGCACCAATTACCACTGTGTTGCCATTAACCGGCTGAGTGTTAAGTCGAATACGAGCATTCGCCGTAACGAGAGCAGAGGTCTCTTCCTCCAGAGCAGAAAAAGCTACTTCCACATCATTACGCGCATCCTGAATTGGATGGTCAGCTTTAACCCAATGTTTATTTGCGGTCTCAGACCCAAAACTCCTACTTACCATTCTTACCTTCCTTAAATCACACTACAAGAGTAACTCGTATATAGTTACATGGGAAAGGAACATCTAAAGTCACGTCCACAAGCAACCGATCAACTTGGGAAGAGTCTTGAACAATGTTATTCACTGAAGCTTCACTCAAAATTTGTTTCCCCTTGAGGAAACTAAATGCACCTTCAACAACTGTGGAGATCTGGTCAATAAAGGCCTGAGTGATATTTGAACGACCAATAAAATTACGAACCAAATTACGAACAAACTTGGCTGTAAAGTCCACTACCTTGGTAATGGACAACTCCCTAGCCTCGATAGAAGTCATATCTGTAGACAATTGATGTCTTGAAGAAACAGGCCCACCCACGGCATCTTGAACCCAAATATAGACACCCCCAGCAGCCATGACATTCAATTGTCGATTACTGTATGTATCAGAACTGCCTTTGACACGAGTTAGGCCTGCCATCGGTAAGTTAGTAAAACCTTGTTGAGGGGGCTGATTAGCAACCATTCCAGCAACAACGGCATCACCATAATAACCGGGAACCAATTGCTCAACCCCACTCAAATTAATGCCAACTTGATCGGGGAAGGTATAAAATACTCGTCTTGAAGCTAAAGCTTGGCCAGTAAGTTGAACTGTCTCTGCAATTGCATCCTTATCAGGGTTCGTTGTGCCAGAAACAAGTAACAATGTACCTCGGATGGATAGTGTCCAAGTGTCAGAGACCAAACTGGAAGGAGCTGCTGTAGCATAAAAACTGTCTGCGTTCTCACCTGTAGCAAAAGTGGTGCGCAGCGTAACAGTCGTACCGCCAGTGACTGATTGGACAAGATATTGATTAGCGTCAGTACCAAAATCTAAGTAGACTTCATTCTCAATAGCCCCTGTCGCATCATTTATGTCCGCAGGATCTAAACCAGCATCAACAAGCGCTTGAGCTACATTGACGTCGAGAACAATCTCTCCGGGTGTCGCTGTAGTATTTGCATCTGTACCACTAGATAGGAGTGTTGGCAGTCGTCTTGTTGGGATCGCCCTGTTGTTGAATGCAATACGTTCTCCCTTTTGATCACTACCACTCATGAAATTAACATGCGTATTCAAAGCAGAGTGAATGACAGGGTCTTGAGTTCCCACGGCTACCGCATAAACTTCCTCGGACTCCAAGAAAGAAAAACACGAAGCATAACCAGTGGACGTACCTTCTGGAGAATCAGCAGACACCTCAGGAACACCAATTGCTGCAACGGAAGTCCCAGGAGAATTTAACAAGGCCAACTGCACCATTGCAGCACCTGGATTGTCTGTTGAGATAGGATCTGCTGCTGCAGTAAGGCTGGCTGTATCAGAGAAACGCAATAAGCCGGGAGTCGCTGCATTTGGCGTAACATCCAAACGAAGACCTTTGTAAGCCATGTACATACTGGCTGAGCCATTCGCGTAAGGTAGCCCTGTTCGCCCATCTCGAATTATGTTTGCCTGAAGCAACGCATTTCCTGATGTATCAACCGCAAGATCGGGAGCTGGACGACCACTACCTGAGTTAGTCGCATTGTCCGAGAAACCTAGTATCGAATTGGCCGTGCCTGTTACCACCGTAATAGAACTCGCTTCGCCAACAATTCTTGATGTCAAGGTTAGAGCTGGGGGAGATGCTGAAGAAGCAGACGCAACACCGACAGTCTCTAAGTTGATTCGATCAATGACCTGTTGCAGACTAACGCCATCATCGTCCTCATCCGTACCTAAAGTAATAGAATAACTCTTTGGATTCCCATCCACTCGCCAGGTGAATGAGGTTCCATTGAGGTCTGTAGCTGTACCTGCCTGAGAACCAGGAGTGGCTCCAAATGTGGCCCCACCTACTAAATCAGTACCACCAGTAATATTGATAATGGCATCAGTCCCAACATTCTCTCCTCGAGATCTAATCGCAAAATGAAGTCCACCAGTTGTTTCCACACCTGACGCGTTTGCTTCATAAGCTTCAGCGTGTAGAGCTTGGTTATTCCAATCTGTGATTGCTGCGGCTAACCCAGACGCGTCATCCGTATGAGAAGCAGACCAAGTAACTGTTTCGGCCGATTGAGCAGCACCATTGACGGTGGGCGTGAAAATCAAAGTCTCACCCGAAACCATCGGGCCACCACTGGAACCAAAAGCTGAACCACCAACATGAATTGCAGGTGTTCCATTCTTATATCGAATGTCTTCACCCACATCAGAAACCGGGGGAGTGGCAAAGCCGAGACCCAAGCCAGTTGACTGACTGGAGAGAGTAATTGAATTAGACTTGCCTGTGTTTGTTGCTGTCAATCTTAATCCAATACGAATATTAGAAGCAGCGACAGAAGTAGTAGAAGGCAACTCATCACCAAAAATATTGGCTCGATACGCTTCAAAATTTGTGGAAGCAGCATTTATACCCGCGATCACAGCACTGATATCTGCCCAACCTGTACCAGAGGAAATATTCTCTGTTGCTTGTGCAACTCCAGCCAATGTCACATCCACAGTGAAGGCTTCACCTGCAGGAACAGGGAATGTTGAGGCACTGCTCGAAACAATGTATGGGACAGTAGCTGCCGAAGTCGCCACGGTTCCAGTCAAAGTACCCGCGCTCGAGGCAGAAGGAGCTGGGAAAGATAACCCATTGGCTTGAACCCAAAAATACCGAGGAGCGAATTTGGCTGTAGAGGAGAAAATATTTTGCTCCACTTCCATAACTAGGCGATTGGCAAAAACTTGGTCCACATTGCCAATGTTCGTACCATCGGCAATAATGGTGTCTCCAACAGCAATCTCCGAATCTAAAAAGCTAGGAGCTGTCGCGACTGAAGAATTTGCAGAGCCAATATCTCTTTGAGATGTTCCAGTAAAAAACTCAATCCTAGGAGATGTTATGTCACCATCAGCATCATCTATGGCATAAAAACCTGCGCCAACCGCTACTTCATCATTAACCGCATCTAGGCCTAACAAAGTATTTGCAGAACCAGCACCCCGAACCAGTACAGAGCTTCGAGCACCAAATCTAGTTGATGTTAATCTGAGCTGACCGGAACCATTGTCTGATGCCAAATTTGGAATACGAGCATTAATCTGAGAAATTACATTTGCTAAGGTTAACGAGGTACCAGTGAAATCAATATTCACGTTGTCAGTAGATAGAAATGACCCAGCATTTGGCAAAGAAGAGCCGACTGCTCGATGAGCATCAACAGCGACAGTCAGACGAAGGCCGTCTAAATTGACTGGGTAAGTAGCGCCGGAACCCGCCACAGAAGCGGCAGTCGCACTATTAAGCCCTACTAAAAATCCGGAAGTCTTACTAAGTTCAACCAAAGAACCATTTTGAAGTAGGAATCCGCGGATAGTCGCTTCATCTACATCAACTTCTGCTATGTTACTTCGTGGCGAAGGAAAGCTTAATTGTGGAATTGTTAAAGCATTCTGGTCATAGAGCGAAGTAAGCTTTGCATTCTCGTTAGTAGTGCCAGAGCTAGTCGTCACTTCAATGACTTCGTGAAATGGCGCAACAATGCAGGGTACTAACGTAGGAATGACGATAGTTGGCGAGGCGCTTTCAAAGGTCTGGATGACCTCCACTCCAGGCCTAGGTAATGATGCAGGCATAATCTAATTCTCTCCTTACTCTAAGTCTATATTCATGGACTGAGTCAGCCCAATAGGCGCCTCGGCATAATCCTCTATTGGAATGCTTCGATAAATCGCCTTACCGCCAAAGTTTGTAGGTACTGTAGGTTGTCTGACACCCAAGTTAAATCCAATTTGTCGAGCAATGGGTGCTGGTGATGTGACCCTCCATTGTGGCTGCCAAAATATTGGGAAATGCGTCACAACAGAAACAATTTCATCAGTCACCAAAGGGCCAGTAAATGCTGTCGGACCCGACTCAGCAGAAATAGATGGACTAGGTTGAATATAGTGAAGCTTACCGTGCTTTTGGATCATATTCCGAAAAACGACAGTGTAGAAGGAGGAATACCAAGCCAAATTAGAAGCTAGGTTTCCTTCCTTAGCTTGACAATGATAAGCCATAGTTTGAGAAATGAGATCAGTATGAGTTTTAGCCCCAGTTGCAGAACTTCGTTTCTTTAGCTGATCTAAGCTCAAATTCCCCCAGGACAGGCTACCCGGAACTACTACAATGTGTGGTCTTTTATTAAGAGTCTCAAGCCGTGGCTTTTGACCGGTAATGATTAATTCTGTATCTTCCTCAGACCGATTCCAATACATCCCGGTTCCTCGAAATTCCTCATGAGAAAAGAACGAAGATAGGAAATGTACAAACACCTTTTGTAGCCAGGTGTGAGGGGACTCAGCTAGATTTATTTCTAGCTTATCATAATGCTTAAGAGTTTCGCTTGGCACTTGTCCCCCTAATCAAATCCAACCAGTCTTGGTCCATCTGCTTCCTGCAGATCCATATGCCGAGTATATTCGCCCTCAGGACTGAACATAGTTGAATCGTCCAAATTTATAGGGATTTTATATCGGATATCTGCTGTAGGAATTCTGTGCAGAACAACACTCTGACGTACGGTAGCTCTGCCTTTTCTCGTGGGTGTCACACTTTGCACTTCCCAACGAATATTTTCCCCTTCCACAAGCATGTCCTTAGGCTTCAAAGGTGGGAAGGCTCCCAACCTAGCCGTTGTATCTTGCCTGTCTTGTTCCTGAGTGTCGGTCCTCTGGATACTTTGTGCGGTTGGGTCTATTTGGATGTACCCAATAATTGGAGAATTAAAACCACCAACAAATGTAGTATCAAAACAGGTTTGGCAATTTTGAGTTGTTTGTCTACCTATGCTAAAGCCTTGAGGTGAAACTTCATAGCAAGAAGGACAACGAAACCCAGAAGTAATAGCAGGAAACACTACCACTTTACGCCCTGCATACTCACGCAACACTAACTCAAATCTCCGCCGAACTTCCAAGGCAATAAGGTCTGGAGGCGCATCCTTATTAACGCTTTCAGTAACTACTTCTTGCTGAGTGTCTTTATCGCGGACTCGAATTCGATAATAGTACCGACGCCAATTATGAATTTGGTTAACATCATTATCTCGAAGACGTGTCTCATTGCCTGGTAAAGGGCCTGCAATCTCAACCCAAGGACCCGCAGGCCCGTCAATAGAACGTTGGACAAATATCTCGTACCTAGACAAACGCTCTGAGGTGTCTGCAATGCTCCAGCTAAGATCTAAAAAGTCCAAATCAAATGATCGGACTTCAACGTTTGTTATCTGGATCATCGTTTGGGTCCTCTAATTGCCTTCGTGTTTGAAAACTAAGCCTAGCGCCCGTCGGAGACATCCCAATGGCAGTGCGAATAGTTATGTCTCTTGGAATTTCCTGAACCCTTAGGTGTCGCCCAGAAAACGGTAATGGGATTTTTGCCTCTTCAGGCAATACATGATGTAATGGGACCCTTAGCTTCGCTATTTGGCGACTCTGATTGGGTCGCACAGGCGTAATGGCTAATCCGCTTGGTTGGAGGGTCGCTTCTCCTAAACCTTCCACTGAGTCCAATAAAACATCTTTGGAAGCCAGGATAGGGTCATCTCGAACCAGTTCTTCTCCCTCTTCCCACTCTGTTCGACCTTTTAAAGCTCTGGCCTTGATATCATTAAATCGATTTACAGCAGAGCCAAAGCTCACAGCTGCGGCATAGGCTCGTAAAACTGCTGGACTCCACTCGGTCTTTTTACCGTCATTTCGACGAACTCTTACCTTCATCTAGAACCATCCCCACCTGACAACATATAAGCCGCACCGCCGCCAACAACCCCAGCACCCATCAACTGATTAGCCCCTACCCTACCTGCTAAATGCCCATTACCCTCACGATAATTAAATCTCTTAGAAAGCTCATACCCATCTTTAGCCCCTTCTTGTATAGATGCGATAAGCCTTCCCAACTCTCGACCCCTAACAGAATGCACAATACCTCTAACAGTTCCTCGAACGCCACCACCAACACCACCCAAAACATTCAAAGCATCTCCAAGATAGGTTCTTGTGAAAGCTATCTTCTGTAATTCAGTCACAAAAGAATCTTCCATCAATAATACCCCCAAAATGAATTGATAAATAAATAACTGGAGTGAACTCCAGGACCTCCTTGAAGCGCACTCTCAATGTTATGGGCAATTAATATGCGCTGCTTCTTTTGCTCATACTCTGACTTCATTATTTGTAAAGTTGCCTGGATCATTTGAGGATTCTCCACTTGCATGTTTATCCCCCCGTCAGAATAACTAATAAAATTTCTGAGGTGCAGAAACATCAATGACTCAAGTAATGATATTGCTGCACCTCGAATAAAGACATGATTCCAGCGATTTCGAATAATACCTTCTAAAGTCCCATCGAAAACAAAAGGAGGAGTAGACGCCCAATCGCTTAAAGTATCCAAGATACTCCAAGCAATATGCCGGTCGCTATGGTCCAGACCTTTTGTTAGTCGATTCAAAGCAGCATAGTCCCTAAGAAAATACCGAACATTCTCGACCGTGTCCTGCATCAAAGGATTATTTAGGTCAGCAACCGACATCTTTATTTACTACTCCTCAAAGACAAAATTTGTAGAAAAACTTAACCCAGATTTAGTTGGTGCAGGTTCCGGCGCCAAGGCATTTCGACCATGCGTTCGTACATGGGTTTTAGGAATCCGAGCAGAGATCATCCCTTTATCCTTTTGATAATCCTTCGGCAATGTTGGGCCAATATGTAACCCAGGAATTTTTGCTAAGAGAGAAGCAACACGTTCGTACGTGGCTTTGGGAATCACTACGGACCTTCCAGGGGCCACACTCTTTTCTAAGATAAGAACATATGGCTCCAAGCCCTGAATACTATCTCGAATGTTCCAAATGCGTACTTGCTCTGCCATCACACTTCTTCTCCTTCTACGGTTTCTAAGGTAGCCAAAATGGCCGCGATAAGCGCGCTCTTGCTGGAGTATTGAGAAGGATTTGAGATATTATGATCCGTCTTGGCCATTCGATTTAGTCGAGAGCGACTAAACTTCGAAAAATAGGCTTCGTCCACAATTTGAACCTCTTCCCCTTCCTCTACTTCTTCAGCCTCTTCTTCCTCTACTTCTTCTGTGAATTCATGAGCAGGAGCTGTAGCTAATAAAGTTATGGTATCAGACAACTGACGTAACATCTCAGCCGTGTACTCCACTGCTTGACCTTCTCCAGAAGATTCAACTTTTATAAGACCACGTTCAATGCCTTCGCAAAATGCTCCTAGGTTTTCTACGATGAAATTTTCCGCGAACAGTTGAGGACGTCCTCGAAGAACACGTGTCCCATTAGGCAGCACAAACCCTGATCGATTCCCTGGGGACGTAATTCTTTCAATTCTTACAGAAGGGTCCCTACCTCGATGAGATACCTTAAATTCCATATCTAAAAAGATTGTAGGCTGTAAGAGAGGGAGATGGAAGAAGAACTAAAACAGACTTTAATATTGCGCTACATCAGGGAAATGCAAACCGTCATCGACCTTATTGTTTTCAGCGCCTAGGTCTTCCTCAGCCGCTGGTAAAGCTGCCGCTGAACCAGTATCCAACTGGGTAGGACGTACACTTCCGCGATAAAGTTCTAATTTCCGTACTGCGGCAATATTGATAATGCCCATACCAATGTCTTCCCAACACTGCCAGGTAATAACATTCGCAACTTTATCAATATAAAACTTCAACTTGTTCAGCATGTAAAACTTGCCGAAGAATTGCGGAGAAGTAAAACTGTAAATATTTCCAGGACGCAAAATGTCAGACTTAACTGTACGGCATACGCGCTTGCCTAGCATTTTGTTATATCGGTAACCTTCGACAACAGTCTCAGATTGAATCTTGTCGCCGTTGTCTTCTACAGTCCACTGTAGTTGGTCATCATGATCTGGTTCACAAAATAGCAGAAGGTCACAACGAAGTCTGTTGCTACTATGTAGCTTGAACAGACTAACCAAGTCAGGGCGTTGTACAGGTCTAACTGTGAAGTCAGTTCCATCCGCAGCCAGCGCTAAAGAGCCCTTTACAACTGAAGTAGCTTGCGCATTTGCATTACCTGCACGAATATTAGTAGCATTATAGGCCACCGTCGTCGTCGTGTTTGTGGTGGTTTGTAGCGCCTGGACTGCTGCTTCAGAGTAAATAAGACCTTGTCGATCTTCAATCTCTTGAACATCATTTATCGAATTGTTTTCAATAATTTTGGTTATAGGCGCTTCATAGGCAAGAAGCTCCTGTTCTGGTTTCTCAAATTTCTCGGAAGAGATTGTGAAGAATGGGATCTCTGCCTTTGGCGCTCTGATCAATCTTGCGGTTGGCTCACCACGGAATGTCATGACCATTGCACGTGATTTAGGCTCAACATCAACAATCTTTACCAATGTATCGTGATTAGTAGAACGTTGACAGTCCTTACGAGTCACTGGCTCAGGAGGAAGAATATGTCGAAAAAAAGAAGTCTCTCTAAGGCGGTCACGAATAAAGGTACCACCTACCTCAGCCATCTTCGCTTTGCCTTCTGCGCTGTCCAGCCGTTTGCTAAATAGTTCTACTGTAGCATCTACCAAGCTCATGTCATACCTCCAGCGCTTACTAGCTAAGCGTTCTAATAAATCTCATAACTCCCTGAGCATTAGGAGCACGTGTGCAATATCCAACGATAATACCAGAACCTGTATGCTCAATTAGGCCTCGTCGTGTGAGACCACCAAAAGTCACGTCATTCACGGTTAACGGATCACCAGCTACAATTGAACCAGCTGTAATCACCTTGGTGTCTGCTTCAAAAGCACCCAAGTATATAGTAGTGACTTTGCCAATGGCTTGAGTGTCATATCTACCTTGCTCAGTAAACACTGGGAAAGCTGGCGCGGTAGAAGGGTTCAATGTACCTCTATCTAGCTGGTAGGAAGCATTTAGCTCTAACCATTCGCCATCAACAAGAGGGTTCGCATTTGTGGGTTTAAGCTCTGCCGCTGTGCCATAATCAAAATCACGGCGCTGACTGGCCAAAAGAGCAGAGACAAGTACAAAGTTACTCATATCTTATAATTCTCCTGTAAGAACAAAGGCCTCTAAAGCCTCCTTAGAGTTTACACCATTAGAAGCCCTCTCCGAAGGAGAGCCTAAGACATTTACATGGCTGGCCAACTTAACTGCCTCACCCACCACACTCATGTCTTCGTGACTTAGGATGCTAGCAATTTTCTCGTCCATGGTTTGATCCGCACTCAAACCTTTTTCTTCCATCTCTTGGGCAATACTTCGAGCACGTTCTCGATGTTCGTACTCTGCTAACTTCATCCGAAGTTCTTCATTATCCTTACCCAATGTAGCCACTGTCTCAGAGGCTACCTTAAGTAGCTGTTTAGCTCTCGCCACATCGGACATATCAGCCCTCCCCTGAAATTAACGCAGATATGTCCTCTGAATGCTCAGTAGCTATCTGGTTGAGAGCAGAGTTACCTGCCGCCGCTGTTTTAATTGCTCGAGTCAATTTTTGTTGGTTCTCAGAAGATTCAGAAGCCCACTTTGTAAGCCAGGTCTTCACCGAGGCCAGCTTAATGTCTGCGGAGGAAGCGTGATTTAGCTGAGACTGAAGAACAGAGTCGTTGGACTGACTCACACTCTGATCAAGATATGGAGCTACGCCTGCGTTTATCTCTTTCAACTGTCCTTTTGATGCCGCTGCTACAGATTCTGGAGAGACAAGGTGGTGACCCTTTGGATTACAAGGAGAACAGACCTCACCTAAATCATAGGGTGTCATGATTGGCTGTGTACCAGCTGTAATAATAGCGCCAGAGTCCTCTGCTGCGGACTTATTCATCGCAGCATTTAAAACACCCTTGATAGCTCCCTTAGGACCTGTCAAAGCACCCTTAACTACCGCATTTGCCAGATTACTCTTCCTCGAGTCTTCCGCCTCTTTTATCAATTGAGAAGCGACTGGCGTTGGCACAACAGACTCTTGAGCAAGTTTAGATAGCCAGGCAATCTTAGCTTGTGCAATCTTATCAACCATTGCTTCGCTACCGCCAGGACAATCATTTTCTGTATCTGGTAGCTTGGAACCTTGAAGTGCAACGCGCATTGGAGGCTGATCAGTGGCTGACCCAGACTCTCCAGCATCCAGACTAGTACCAGATACATTAGATTCCATGACAACAGGATCTTGAGTAGCTAGCTTTTCATACAAAGCAACTAACTCAGCCACCTTCTGTCGAGAGGTTGGAGTTTCCTGACCCAAAGCCTCTGCCATGGTACCGCAAGCTGAGGCTACCTTTCTCCAATCTAGAGTTTGGTCAGACGCAACCTTTTCCTTAAGTTGTTTTGAGGACGGAGGACTCCATTGAGCGACTTTTTCCCTGCCTGCCTCAATAGCCTCCTCCAACATTTTCGTTACTACACTCATAGTTCACGTCCTAATCATAGGTGGTGGCATCGACTTTGTACTTGCGGCAACACCACTTGCTGTCGCTGGAGGAGATGCATTAGTAAGAGAAAAATTCGTCCCCTTGGTCGAAGGTTTCAAAGATACCTTACCTGCCTTTGATGACACCACTGGCGAAGCCGGAGTCCTGTTATAATGAGATGCATTGGTTAAAACAGCATCAGCCTGTTTCACCAAACTGCTCAACTCTTCTACAAATGAATCCGGCAACATGACTTACTCCAAGCCATATTCAGCTGCGATCTCAAAAGCCCTCTGATTAATCAAATCTTCGAAAGATGCTTGTTTTTGCAGTTCTTGTTCAAGACGAGACTCAGCCAAGATATCTAAAAGAGAAGCTTCCTTCTTTTTGCCTCGCATCTTAGATACTCCATAAGCAGTACCACCAGCACCAGCACCATAAAGAGCACCTGTTTGAGCAGCGCCTCTCATAATATTCTTTCTTGCTTGAGGGAGGGTAGCATTTCGAACTGCGTCTGAAGCACCTCTCACAGCGCTACGCTGCTTCATCCCTTTTCGTAACCTCTTAGCCGTTGCTGCATCCCTAAGAGCCCCACCTGCCCGGCCAACAGCACCATATGCCTTGCCAGCACCACTACGAGCAGCACCGTATGCTTTGCTAGCAGCACCACGAGCCATTGAAGCTACCGAAGCTTCTTTGTTCATAGCATTCAATTCATCTACGAATGCATGGGCCATGATTCTTCCAGAAGCATCTGCGTTCTCTGCAATCTTATGAAGCTCCGCAGTCTTCTCTTCATCTTCCTCGTCGTCTTCTTCTTCTTCTTCTTCTTTAGCTATTTTTTCCCATGCTGCAGCCGTTTCTATAGCCAAAACAGAATCCTCTCCAAACAATTCTGCAGCTACCTTATACAACTCAGGGATGGATAAGTTTTCCAAAGACATTTGATCGCCAGACTCTTTAAGGAGAAGGTCTTCTACAATTTGAGCCTGTGCTAGTTTTTCAACTGTAAGATCTTCCATTGTTGCTTGATCCGCGCCGTAAACCATATTCTGAAGGTAATCGTTCATAGACATATCAAATGCTCCACTGAGACAAATGTCTCACTACTATTTTTATTTTTTAAGCATGTCCTCAAGAGCGGGGAGCTCTCTCATGCTAAAGGCGAACCTTTTGTAGGTCCAAGTACTATTGCAGATGCCAGATCTCGGACAGCTTGATTGATAAGCTTGTCCTGCATAATAGCTTTTGCCAAAGTAGCACTACCCAAAGAGGCAAGGAATGGATTTTTTGCAAGAAGTCTTCTTAAAAAGCCGACATCTTTTCCCTCTTCCATATCTCTTCTAGCACTCGAAGACAGGAGCAATACTACAGGCACTGTTGCTGCTGCTGTCCCCAAACTAGCCAACTCTGAAGCACTAGCCACCTTATGAAAGATATCAGAGTCTGTTAGGTTGAATACGGCTTGCTTCACCCATGGGTGGTCAGCCACAACCTCAGACGCGATATCCATCGATTGTTTAGCCATCTGCTCTTGATACCAAGCATAAGCACAAGCTACTTTCGCGAGAAGAGGAGAATCTTCAATTTTTAAACTTTTTTGATCTCTTATTGGAGAAATTTTCAACTTTAAGATTCTTCGACAGAGTACCGGACGAAGGTATGACCTAGACTCTATCCAAGGTCTAAGTACTTCAGCAATGTTTGTATCGAACAAAGAACTGGAAATTTGACCACACCTTAGAGGACTTGTACCTGGCGAAAATATCAACCCGGAACGCTCCAAAGACTCCGCCAGTTGTGGATATCCGTTAGAGCGCAAGAAACAACTCTGAAATTCATCAGGCTTTAAATTGATGCCCAAGCCTAAAGCAGTAGATAAGACTTTTGAGAAGTCCTCTCGTGACAGGCTATCTTGAATAACTGATTGAAGACTGGGCTCAGAAAGATCCAAAACTTTAGAAACTAGTCCTGTAACACCACTTGGGCTAATTACCTTTTCTAAATCAGCGACCTTTACAGAAGCTTCTTTAGTAATACCAGAACCAGTGGCATGTGTTTTTTTGCCTTCAGATGCCCAAACACGTTGCCTCTTTCTAGCTTTATCAAAATTAGAAAACAGATCTTGAAGATCTGTTGAAGCAGTCTTTTCTTGTATAGGCACCTCTAATTTTAAAAACATGCCTCCATCTTGTAAGGAGCTATTCAGAAAAGGCTTAGGATACCTATTTGAAGCAGACCCTTTTGGAACATCCGGCCCACCATGTTTTTTTCTCCAAGACTGGTACAGTTCATGAACCTTATCTGCATGCACAAACTTAGCTCCTATATCCATAGATGGCCAGACTAATCGACCGTCCTCGTCAGCAGACATAGTTGCTTTTTCCACATCTAGGGTCTTAGTGGCTTTAATAGCATCTCTTAAAATTTGAGAACCGATTCCACGTCTTCGATATGCAGGCTTCAAATATAAGCTATCATATTCAACTCTGTGTTTTGGGTTGAGCCAATTTTTGTGCAAGGACAAATCAGCCGTACCATAAGAAAAAGGATGTTCTCCCTCTTCCATAAAAATAGGCCTACCTTCTTGATCTGTCATTTCAACCGAAGCACTGCCCATATTCCAGAGTCCCCACAAAGCAGGACCTTTAGACCTTATTGAGATGTCCGCAACACCCTTATCTTTGTAGTTACGTATGTCCACCGCGTCCTCAAGGGCACGTTTCAATTCCTTGTGTCGTTCAGAACGTGGAATATCTTTCATACCAGCGAGTTTTGACACGTGTCTTTTCTTGTGTAACTTGCTATTTTTACTAGGGGCGGATCTTAAAGGTGACCCACAAATTTCGGACATAGGGGAATCCGCAGCCAGCTTCTGAGCTGGCGTAGAACGCAACATTTTCTTAAATGCCTCTACAGACATCTCAGTCATTGACCGCAAGAATTCGGGTTTGTCGTAATGTTCTAGATAAGCCTGTTTGGCCTCATCAATGGTATTGAAGCCAATCATAACTTTGTCTTCATCATAGGCGCCCTTATTTTGACCCCTAACAAAGTTCTGGTGAGCCACAAATACCTTGGAGCTGTCTAAATTTTCGCCCACGTAGACATCAACGGCATCCCCATCAACACCTTTAGTGCCCTCTATCTCTCCGTAGTGTACCTTCATCCGGCGAGACCAAGTCTTACCCGTCCTCCAAGTACCTCTTGGCACTTCTATGTTCAGCTTTAGTCCTTGCCAAAGAATGGTCCCGGCATAAGGTTTCTGTTCTCTGTGAGGAGGTGCTACCAAGTTTCCATAGAGTTCTTCAGCATCAATAATGGACTGAGGAGTACCGGAAGCGAGTTTTGCCATCGTCTTGGCTGTTCGATCAGCCCCTACAAAAACAAAACTTATGTCGAAAAAGTTTGGGTAAGGATTAATTACTCCAACCTGCCGACCATCACTTAAAATCCTATTCATTCCAAGTTCAGTCACGTGGACACAATAATCCTGTGGGGTGCGGGATTTGTGTCCACAGATGGTGCATATGTCGTAGGGTGTGCGGCAGCCCATTGAAACATCTGGTAGCTCTCCTCGATCAAGTCTAGCTAGAAATGTTTCAGCACCGTGCAACAAAGCTGAAGCCCTGTTTATCAGAACAACAAGCTCAACTCGTTTCATTCGCGGATTTAGACAAGACAGAACAACCTTTCCAAAAGCTCTATTCGGGTCTTTATTCTTATGGTGCACAAAAGGATGGGCCTTTAAGAATGTACTGTAACCGTAAGGAGGTATTTTACGCTGAGTAAACGTGTCAATTGGATGGTTTGGAGGTCCTAATGTTTGTGCACCACAAAGGGCTCTTTCCACATCACAGTGATGGCTTAACGCAGGCCAGTAATAATTATCTCCATTCCTATTCTGCCCCCAGTACTCAGAACCTCCCAGAGCATTCACGAGCACGGCTAAATGCTCTTGATCTGATTTGTACGTCCTAAGCCAATCTCGAACCTCCGGGACGTAATCTCCTGCCAAACGACGTATGGAGCTGCCTTGTCTAAAAAGACGAAATATAGGATCCCCAGAAAAAGGCATCGAAAACGTGGAAAGCTTGGTTAGCATCTTACTATTACTTCTTTCTTTTTTTCTTTCGCTGATATGCCGCAGCCCCACCAACTGCAACTCCCCCATAGAGGGCCCCTGATCGCGCTGCGCCTCGCCTTATTTTTTCTCTCCCATATTGTTTCATTGGCTCCGCGAGGTCCTTAGCGTTAGTTATAATCTCTTGGACACGTGGCTTAGAATATAGATGGCCTAGACGTTTAGCATTTAAACCCTCTCTAATATCCCTAAAGGTTGCAGCATTACGCACACCTTTTAATACTTTCTTAGTCCCAGACAAGACTCCAGCCGTTTTGGGCGGAGCTGATAAAAAGGAGCTTTGCTTCTCTTGGGATTTCTTTTTATGTCTCTGATATGCCGCGGCGCCAGCGCCAGCAACTCCTCCATATAGAGCCCCTGATCTCAACACGCCTTGCCTTATTTTTTCATTTCCTGAGTCTTTCAAATTTTGACTCGTAGCACTCCAAGAATCAGAGCTCTTACGAGGATGAAGTCTTTGGTGATCACTTCGAGCATACGTATTACCTCGCCTTCTAGCATTTAAACCCGTTCTAATATCTTTAAAGGTTGCAGCGTTAGCCACACCCCTTACTGCTTTTTTAGCCCCAGACAAGACTCCAGCGGTTTTAGGTTGGGCTAAATTTTTTTGGACCAAGTCATAAACTGAGCTCTTCTTTTCTTTAGATTTTGCTCTTCTATAATATTGAAAGGCACCGCCTGCCCCTATTGAAGCTGCACCATAAAGTTTTCCAGCATCCTTGCGCCCTTCCGAGACCAAACGCTTACCGTATGCCGCCTGAACATCTCTAGCAAGCCCGCTTGTGTCTCCTAAAGTTTTTTGTAGCTTTCTGCCTTCTCTCACCTTTTTCAAGGTAGCTGTATCTCCCAACCCCTTAGCTATATTTTTTACCGTGGATACAACGGAACTTTTCTTTTCTTTAGGTCCAGGCCTAGAATTTTTGCCTCTAGAGTCTTTGTTTTTTGAATCATCAGTTGGTCGAGGTCGTAAGGCTTCTTGTTCTTGTCTGACTCTGGGATTGCCTTTTCCAAAGGCTATATCTGCCATACCCGGCTGAATTATCATAGATGATTGACCTGAACTTCTAGCCAGACTCTCTCTGGCTCTTACAAGCTCATTGACGGTCTGTATAGGCAATCGACGCATGTCTATGACTTGTTGGACAAACTCTGAAGCTACCAATGGATCAGATGCATATTCTGGATTTAAATTATGCAAAGTATTAAAAGCCAACTCCACTTTGCCTGGATCTGCTTCTGCTAAACCATCATTAACAGCAAGCATATTGTTGAAAGCTATCTCTTTCCTTTGCCTTGATCCAATAGAGTTGATCAACTTTCGACCCTGATCTACTGCTGTGTTTGCCGCAGCATAACCAAGTGTTGCTAGACCTGCCGTAGCTAAAGACTCGCCAACATTTCTAAAAGCTTGTCCAGCATCGAGAGACATCTTCGTTAGCAAGTCTTCCAACTCTGTTGAGACCCCAGCATCCTCACTAGCCTGCTTCAAAAGTGAATCAGCATTTCTTCGAGCTTCGATAATCTCTTCTTGTGAGAAACCCATTTGTTCTAATAACATTATACATTACCTCTTCTTAATGGATTTTTGGCTGAGGGGTCTCCAGCCGTACGACCTTGAAGAGCCCCAGCAGTTGCCATTGATGACGCACCTAAGCCTGTCGCTATTGTTTTAGGTGCGTTTAAAACCCCGTTCAGCAGTGTCTTGGCTACGGAAGATTTTTTCTGAAGCTCCCCATACACCTCATCCATACGTCTCAATCTATCCTCACTATCCTGCCTAGCAAATAACAACTCTGCTTGTTTTTCCAAGGCAGTAATATAACCACAGAATGATCGGACCAGAGGATCTTCAAAATTGGCCAACTTCTTAGGCTGTCTGGAAGCTTCCAGAGATTGGTCTAAATGCTCTCCTAAATCAGACAATACTGCATGCGCATATTTTGGCGCATAGGCACTTACCAAATTTACTACATCAGATACATCACAACCATTGCCTAAATACTGGCTAGTTTTAGTGTGAAAATCTGATTGAGCTTGCTTTAGTAAAATCCCATTTCCTCTTATGCCGTCATCCAAATCGCCCACTACGTGCTGTAACCCAGCTCGTAATGTTTCGAAGTTAGATAAACCATCGTCATCACAGTCCGCAGCGATCTTCTCAGGGTTGTAAGAAAATAGTTCCTCTAAAACCCTATCTTCTTCCTTGCTCTCAAAATTTGGAAGCTCACGAGAATAGTCTGAACACGCAGCAGTTTTTACAACTGGAGTAGCTAACAAGTTCAATGTAGATAACACTGCTTTAGGTTCTGCTATCTCAAACTCGATAGTTTTTTGAGCCTCTTTTTGAAACCCGAAAAGAAAAGTGTTGCGATTTGCAGACTCCACAACTCGACGTACCTGTTCTGAAGTCATGTCCGATTGTGCTTGAGCTAATTTAACCACAGCATCATGTAATGAAATGTCCTCGTGGAGAAACATCTTTGAAGCCGTCTTGCCCATTTCTTCAAGGTCTATTGAATTACTACCACCAAACATCCCCAAATATTCTTGCATTAGGACTCCTGACTCAGAAAAATAACACACAGGAAAACAGCATGGAAAACAGTACGCCATTAATTTCAATTGAAGAAACTGCAGCCCGATTAGGGAAGTCTGTTTCCACAATTTATCGCTTGTGCAAAAACCATACGCTACAGATGCAAAAATGTCCGATAACTCAAATATCTAAGATATCACTTCAAAGTGTAGAACGATACAGACTAACAAGACTCAATGTTATAGACCAGCTGCTTAACCGGATTGATCAGTTAGAAAGGAGAGTAGCTCACCTAGAGAAAGAAAAACTCGAGACAGGCGAGTCAAAGTCCCACAACCCTAAAGCCATAAAAAATATATTGAGAGACATCCACGATATCTAATCAAACAATGTCCAACTCTTCTCGATATAGTCCTTCATAAAGAATATCTTCCGTCTTTTCTGGGAGAATAACATCACGACGAGGCTTGTACTTCATGGACGCCAAAAAGCAATAACACAAAGAGTGGAAAGTATCATCAGAATCACTCGGGCCTCGCTTATAAACATTTTGCTTCATAGTTTCACTATATTCAGAAAAGATATTCAGCATATCTGAAGCAAAAGGTGATTCCCATTCAGACCAGTTAGGAAATTGAAATACATTTCTACGCTTTACAGCATTAAAAACGTCAGACATAACTTCCGTGCGATGGCATAAAAATCTTGGCACTCCTAAAGACGCCTCATAAGATACTTTCTTCTTCTGCCTACCTATCCACTGATAGCGACATATTTTTTCCGCCCCGAATCTCCGTACAAGCTTATCATTTTGATAAAAGCCTCCACCGTAGTCCACCCCAATGTAAATCACATTAAACATCTCGCACAGACCAAGTATGATATCCAATTGATGGTCTGGTTCTGCTTCTTTTCCCTTGCACTGCTTGGCGTAAAAAATCGAAAACTTGTGTGGAGCCCAAGGAAAATAGCCACCCAGCAAAATAACAGTGAAGGAGTTTTTTTCTCCAGTACCCCAGTCGATACCCATGAATACTGGATGTGCAGCATACTTCTTCTTCACATCAGCATAAGCAAACATTGAAAGCTCTTCAGAACAGTTATCTAAAACATCTTGTTGAGTTAATGGGCGGGTACCGGAGTCAAAAGATCTACCCAAAACCTCATTATAAAATTTAACCCGAGAATAAGTCTCATACTTACTTATGATGTCCTGCCAATGAATCCAACTTACAATCAACTGAGGAATTCTATAACCCATATATGGATTACTCAAACGAACGTTCGGATTCATAGAAGCCCATTGAGCATCAGGATCATTTGGGTCAATCCGTTTCCCGCATTTGTCGCAAATAAGGCCAAATTTACCTATAGAGGCCTCAGAGGTCACATTCCAATGCCAAGAACTAGGATCGTTTGGAGTCCCGTGCGAACGACAAGGAATCACCCACTCATTTTGCGTAGAGAATTTTGACCAGTAATGCTCGATTGCATTATCTAATGATTTAGGTGTACCGGAATATGTAAACAGCCTATGCTCAGAGTGAGAAGCACACTCTTCTATAACAGGAATATTGTCTAACAAGACATCCTGAAACTCATCGATGGTAATCAGATCTGCGGGGACTCCACGACAACGGTCAGCATTCAAAAATGCAAAACGCAAAGATACTTTAGAACGATTAATAAACCCCTTTTCCATGAGGTTCGCTGTCAATTTCACATTTGTAAAAGATTGAAGTACCTTAGAAGTCTCTATGGCCTCTTGAATCCTAGTTCGAGAAAACTCTTTTGTTTGCATGTGTGATGGAGAAACATACAAAGCTCTAAAACCAGGAAACAAAAATGCATAAGATAACATCTTGTTCCCAAGCAAAGTTGATTTCTCAACCTGCCTGCCCGCCATTAGAAGTAGACGATTAGCATCTGTGTCGTAAATCTCTCGAAGGTACGGCCGACCTACAAACGAAAAATTGGTGTAATCTCCTTTTACTGGAAGAAAAAAAGCCGCCTCAGTGAATTCAGAAATGGAAATAACCAAAGTCGCATCGTCTGCAATACGGTCTTCTGAATACTCATCGGTCAATGGCTTGTCAAACCGAGCAGCATCATCCATAGTACAAGCACTCCTATGCCAGTAATCCTAAGCCAGGCAGATGAAATTTTGCCGACAAAATATAAGAGAATGCACTGGCTAAAACCTTGCCTAGAAGGGTTGAAATTTCTGTGTGGGGACGACGTACTAGACGTTAAAGCTACTTTATCCATATCGACTGACCCCCTATGTTGTCAGATTATGATACCTCTCAAGAGACCTCTGCAAAAAAATTCTAGGGAACCATGTAGGTGGTACTTGAGGTATTGGGCCATATCCGCAAATTGTGAAGTCCCCGCTATAACAATTGACAAGCAACGCATTTACGCAAAAGTCTTCACTAAGACACGATATGAAATTAAGGAGATGAATTGAACAAATTAATTGGGGGCCTAGACGAGGTGGGTTTGGGGGCCCTTGCAGGACCTATAATCATAGCCACGACAGCCTTTCGAGTAACCCTCAACAAGCCAAAAGGTTGTGAAGACTCTAAAAAGCTTAGCCAACTACAAAGAACAAAAATGGCTCAAACTCTGGTTGAAGAGCTTGCGTTTCTCGGCGTGGGTTGGGCCTCTGTCAAAGAAATAAATCAACTAGGCGTGGCTGAAGCCTGGCAGCTTGCTGCTGCCAGATCTCTGGAAAAATGTCCAAAGTTAGAAATGCTTGTTGTAGATGGAGAGCGCCCTGTACAGAACTATGACAGTTCCCAAAAGGTTGAGCCCAAAGCCGATCAACATTGGTGGCAATGTTCCGCAGCAAGCATAATTGCTAAAGTGGTGCGAGATACAGAAATGCGTGCCTTGGACAAGTACTATCCTCAGTATGAATGGCTATCTAATGTCGGATACGGATCTAAGTCGCATAGACAAGCAATCCATAAACACGGCCCATGTCCCGAGCACCGAGAGCAATTTATCAAGAATCTTAAAACTTAGGAAACTTATCTACAGGCTCCTCAGGCAACCCCAGTTTAGTGTACCGTTCCAACTCCAAAGTAATAACTGTTCCAATCAAGGAGACGCTAGATGACCAACGTCTTATATTTCTAACCTCTTCTGAACTTAACCCACGTTGACGAGCAGGTCTTAGGCCTGTAACCAACCTACAATTCAAAGCAATAGTTCTCAAACTCTCTTTTAGAATCCCTTCAGGAGTCTTTGGCACAAGTTGAGCACAAAGTGCACGTACCTCCTCAAGCTTACTCACAAGAAGCTCATCATCGAGCTGCGACGGCGTGTCCTTGTCTTTGATACTTTCCATCGTTTTTCCCTCGAGAGCCATAAGGCTTCTCAGCTGGCGCACAAAGATTAAACCGGAGCTGACATATTCCTGCGCCTATATATAGCGGCACAGGCTCACGCCCCAAATTAGTTAATTCCAAGGTCACATGCCCTGTCCAACCAGCTTCTAATGGGGTAGTATTACACAAAATAAATTGACGAGCATATGTTGACTTCCCAACTACCCAGCCACAAATGGTTGGAGGTAGTTTTAACCGTTCTACAGTCGAAGCTAAAATAGAAGCTCCACCCTCAAGGTAATACACCTCATCAGTAAAGACATGATTTTCTCCCTCGATATCAAAATGCTTACTGAGGCGAGCATCATAACCATGAGGACTCAGACCTGCCGATGGCGTATAAAGTCCGTTAGGTAATCGACGCGCAGCAAACTCAGCTTCAAAATGTTCAATATCAAAAAGTTCTGTCTCATCTTGTGGTTGGTGCTCTTTTGAACTTCTGCGTTGTTTAGTTTCTTCAAGTAACTTCTTTATTTCCCAATCAGCTAAAAACATAACTCCCCCTACTCAACATCCAGTAGTTGATCAAGTTGTTCTAAAAATTTATCCAACAAGCCACCCTCTTGACTTGAGGCTCCCATAAGACCTTCAAATAATAAAACGTAGGATTCTAGTTCAGGAACAAAAGAGCATTTCACATTTCCCATCCAAACTTTAGAAGCACTAGTATGCAGCAACTTCGGAAAATTTTCTGGAAATTTTAGTCCGTCTATTTTCTGCTCACAGCGGCCAGGTACATAAGTTTTCTTGACCCACCGCCCCAAAAAATACGTATCCTCCCGACCTGCCCTAGGAAATAGTTGAACGAGTAATCCTTCCTCTTCAACACGCCAAGAAGCAAAAAAGGTAGTAAAACAAGAGATCATCTGAAGATTCTTAGGCAAGGGAATCAAGCAAGGCTCTGCCTCTTCAACCATTTGCTTGCACAACTCAATTTGGTTTTCCGTCGTCGGAGTAACTTCCATTGGATGATACTAAACGAAGATCGGGTGCCTTTGTTGACCTTTTTTCCAAAACGAAATTTTTAAGCTGCTTAATAGTGCTACTCATCTGAGCACCTTCCCCAAAGCACATACTATGTAGGTTAACCAACTCCCTTGAATACTTGGCCACAAGTGCAGCTGTCTCTGGAGTATCTGGCGCATTCCGAAGAGCATCCAATCGCATGTAAACCATCAAGTGTGTCTCTACCAGGGCAGTTCTAGGATCTACCTGAGGATTAAACCCAGCGCGCCACAATGCTTGATCTTTCGTCCCTTGGAGGGCTGCCATATAAGCATCTTGACATGACATTCCTGCCAATAAAGCGTACCATTGAGCAGCAGAACAATTATCTATATCCCAAAAATACTTAGCATACTGATTTATCACTTCTTCTGAGATCGAGTACTTAAACCGCTTCTCCACACGAAGACAAATCTCTGACACATCTAGACGTCCCAGAGTTAGAATCTCAATAACTTCCTTTATCTGAGGTTTGTACTGCAACTCTAATGTTTTCTTAAGCGTAGCACTCGGAAACCTAAGTTCAGATACACCCAACAAAGATAACCACTCTTGAGTATATTTGTGCCTTGGGCTACTCCAACGAACTGATTGCAAAGGCTGGGCCTCTAACAAAAGTCTATCGAAAACATCTTCAGAAACCTGAGGCAGGTTAAACGCAGACAGTATCAGATTGACTGAACTGAATTCAACTTGGTCTCCTTTTGCAATATCTTTTGCAATCAGGAACTTGATATATAACTGGCTTGGGTGCCCCACAAGAACCTCCTCAGGAAAACTTGACTTCTTTGTTCTTCAATGTCTTTAGGCCTTTGACAGTATAATCTAGTGCGACAAGTGCTCTTTCAACAGCAGTTTCTGGGACTTCTGTTATGCCTAATCTTATCGCTATAAGCAATTCTGCTAAAGAGGATAGAGTTCTTTCAAACTCTGGAATCAAAGTAACAAAAGTAGCTAAGTTTTCAGGGGTAATAAATCCCAAACTCAGGATTCTATCCACCGTCAATGTATTTGGGATGACGGCAGCCTCTTTTAATAAGAACTGGGGCTTTGGCAAATCAAGACTAGACAGATCTTGAGCTAACAATGCCTTTGCCTCTTTTAGTTTGAGATGGTGAGGAATTATTGCTTTTGATGAAGCAAATTTTACTGATCCATGTAGCTCAGCCAATGAGAACAATTCTGGCAAATCTTTGGGATGTAAACCACCAGCAACAGCTAGAAACTCAGCGGCACTCTTTGTCATAAAGTGCCTACTACTATCAAGATTTTGATAAGGAAACCCTCTTAGCGAGTATGAGGCTCCATCATATATTAATTCTGCTGTCTTTACATTCTCATCTATCAGCACCTGTGAAGGTTCATCCACTAAACTTAGAGGATTTTCTTCGTCCAGCAGCATCCACTTATAAGAAGCAGGTAAACAGATAACGCCGTCTATACCCACTGAAGGGGATGATAATTCAGCAAAAAAACAAATATCCCGTGTCAATCCCGAATGCGGAAGACTGACGGAGTATACCGCCTCCCCATCCGGAGAAACAGAAGATGCCACAACTCTCATGGGTGGAAAACATACAGCTTCCCCATCCACATAATGATAAAGGATCCCAAAACCCCCAAAAGGATCCTCAGGTAGTACGGTAGCTTCTCCAGAATACCGACCTGCTACTAAAGGCTGGTAGCTATAATTTATACCATTTGTAAACACAAAGAAATCGCTCGGTTGACCCGTCAAGGTTACAGTTGGAATGGCTATTCCTGCCAGCTGTTTTCCACTGACATCCTGCACGACCCAAGTCCCATGCCTATCTATCAAACCAAATGAAGCGTGCTTTTTGAGAATTTTTGCTTTTGATTCTTTTGTAGAAAAAACAACACTACCCTTTTGTTCAAGTTCTTTAAAAGCTTGCTTTACTAATTGTTTGGCTGCTCTCCTATCTAATAGTTGACTTGTTTTTTCGTAAAGATCACAATTCGCCCAATTAACCTGATAGGTATCAGTGTCAGTTTTATTTACTTGAATAACATCTGGAGGAACACAGGCAGTTTTAACCGTGTCTAAGTCTGACTGGCTTATTGGTTCTAATTGAGCCGCCGTGTGGAATGCGGCTCGAACTCCTGGGGTTGCAACAGTACTAATATGATTTAACAGAGAAGCTTCCTTTAACTTCTCTTGAAACTCAACACATTGAGTTGCATTAACTTTGCCCTGTAGAGCGACCAGTGCGGAACCAATTTTAGTGGTCTCTACTGGAGGTTGTAAAGTAGAATAGATACTGGACTCTGGAGGTCGATTTCCAGTGGCAGAGAAAGTCTCTGGTTGAAATAGTGCCGCACGTAATCGTTCTTCGTTCAGAGGATAATACATGCCATTAAACTGAAAGACATCCAGTGGACTCATTTTGGAGTCTTTAATAATGACAGGAATCATGACAAGTTTTGGGGATTGAGTGGGTCTGCCTTGGTTTCTTGGTATAGAAGCAACAACTACAGAACCGTAGCCAGTCCCCTTATTTTCATCCACTTGTATAAGTTGTACGGTTACCTGAAACTCACTAAGATAAGGAACCTGAGAAAACGCCTCTGACAAAATCTCTGAGTTCCACTGCTCAACATTATCACTTAAAGGAGTCAGCATACCCGCAGACTTAGAAATGCCAAATCGTAATTCTGTATCAATAAAAATGGACATGAAACCCCCTCATGTAGTTGTATTGGTTTGCGAAAGAATCTGTTGAAGTTGCGCTACATCTGAAGCCAACGCTGGAAAAGCTTGAGGAGACCCTGGTGGCGAGGATGGGCCTGCTGTCCCTTGTACCAGCTTATTTAAAACAGAAGTCAGTAAATCAACTAGAGCAGTGCCTAAAACAAGTGGCTCACCCCCAGAACCACCTACTGCTACATTGCCTCCGAGCACAATAGAATCCGCATCGACATCCAGAGTTGAGGCCTCAACTTGCGCGCCAGATTGGGACGTCAATGAGAATTGACCTATACTAGATAAGGACATCGTTCCTCCAGCACTCATTGACAAGTTCCCGTCTGTAGCTTCAAAAAGCAAATCACCCTCCTCCACGGTCAATGTCGTATTCCCTGTAACGACTTGAGTCCAAGTACCCTCTATATCCCAAGTGACATTACCCTCTTGAGATACTTGAAGTGTAGCTACTGTTGCTGCGTCGGAAGCTCCAGTAGCGTTTACTAACAAGGACAATCTTAAACTCTCATCCTCTTGATGAGAACCCATTCGAAGAACCGCAGTGTGGCCTACCTCATTTGCTTGCAATTTGCTCTTTATGCTAAACGAAGTTAATTGATTCCCATCTGTATCTTCTACAGTTCGACGAACCGTATAATCTAACTCTCCTGCTAAAGATTTTAGCTGGTAATTTTCTGCTACATCCCGGATCAGATTACCCAACGGAATATACATACGTTGAGCTAAAGGCGTGGAACCAACTTGAACTACCCCACCCCGACGAAGAATTATAAAATTTTCATCTCGAGTTTTTAGCATCATATCACCAGGATTTAAGACGCTTCGATTTGAACGGTAATTAACAGCTGGTGCTTCAGATTCTGCCTCATCACGTTCATCTACAGGAGCTGCCCAGCCTAAAACAAATGGCTGCGCCATAGCACCCGTAGAAGGCGTACACACCCAGACCAGAGAACCTACTTCTGGCATTACATATATCCCTTCTCCATTAGCAAAATGGAAATAAGGAGACATACATTGTACCTCTAAAAACTCTCTTCCACCATATTCAGAGATGGCATCCACCGTCCAATCCTGAACATTCACATTAACTATACGAGCTTTTTCTACCAGAGCAGGAAAAAAGCCAGATTCAGCAACACCGCCAGTGACTGATTTCTTTCGTAACGTTCTCATTTAGTATTTCCATGCTTCATCTGGGTTCTTGGATTGCCCAAACTCTAATCCAAATGCCGCAGCGGGGATAGGGTGTGTTCCGTGCAGATCACTGACCCATCCTTCAGCAGCGCCGTCAAGGATTGTATCTTTTAAGTGCGTTGCCTGCATCCGAGCAAGCCAATCAGACCTCAATTCTCTTGGAAGAACGTTGGTGCCTTTAAGGATTGGTCTAGCAAGTAATTGTTCCCCTTTAGTCACTGAGGAATTGTATCTGTTCACCTCGGAAGCAGCAACCTTGTCTCCCTTTAGGAAAGTTGGGTGGTCTTTTGGGTCTTCTATCTCCGCCAAATTGGTAAGCGTCCTTACAAACACTTCCGCGTTTTTACGCAGGATGGGCGTACGGCTATAACCACCCAAGTTGGTCAGTTCATCCGTAACGTAATTTCTTACAGCAGAGATGCCAGTTAGTGGAAGCATCTCCAAAGGATTTTTAGGGCCGCCAGAAAGTGCATCTCCTTTTTTAACTTTTTGCCCCTTAGACACAACAGGAGATTGTCTAGCAGATAAATAATGTTTAGTGCCCGACACATAAATATTCCAACCTCCAACCACTTCATCTTTTTCAATCTTGTCTATATTGCCAGATTGTTTAGATAGGACTGCGGAACCTGGCAAATTCTGTGGGAACTTCACCAGCTGCACAACCCGGTCAAACTGACTTGCCACATCGGAACCTTTGGCTCCAGCAACGCCACCGGTGTGAAAGGCATTCATAGCCATCTGTGTCAAAGGCTCACCTATTGCGTGCACAGCCTTTACTCCCAAGTTGTCTCCCTTTTCTGGGAATTGACCCATTTCATTTAGACCATAACAACGAGAGCACACGCCATCATGAGCTTGGCATTTTAGAGGTGTTCGTGCAGTAAAGGCTTTTACTCCGTTGTTCTGCATGCGCGTGAGCATTTGGGGCGTAACCACTTCTCCCGCCTTCAGAACACCCTTGCCTTTCAAAGAAACATCCACAGCTAAAACCCTATCGATAGCTTGATTGTCTGTGGGCGAAAACATGTTTCCTTCTTTCGTTCCACAATCTATCTCAGACACCAGATGGTCCATAGATGTCTGCATCATCTCTTTTACCTGAGCACCAGGAAGCTGCGTTCCCTTAACACGACCAATAGTACCCTTTCTAGCGCCATACATAGAAGCCCAATAACTAGCAGTATCCAAACCTTCAGAGTAAGACTTCTCTATAGAAATAGGGACAATACGCTCTTTACTGTCAACAACTGCAAGAGGTGTGATTGTCATTTGCTTAAACTGGTCCCAGTTACCTCTGGCTTGAGCCTTAACCCACTGATACATCTTGTTATTAGATTTATCGAATTTGGGCTTTGTTGCCTTATCTAAAACAATGCGAGCCTTATTGTACAACTCTGCAAGAGCCTCATTTCTCTTGGCCTTGTTTCGAACTGACTTGTGGATCTCTCTTTCTCTTTCTTTAACTTGACGAAGGATATTATCCCTAGGCCCTTTCATGGCCTTAAAGTCTTCTAACCCAAAACCATAACCAGTCGCATGCACATTACCCATGTCCTTCAATGTGTCCGCTACATCCCGAAAAGTTTCTGCATCAGCTTTTTGCCCAATCTCACTCAAAAGCTTAGTTAAGTTCCTCTTATCAAGTTGTTGACCTTTAAATAGGTGCTTATATTCCTTAGGGAGTGATTGCTCTATAAGCATACGTCCAACTGTGGTGTGCTTAGCTTTATTTTCAGAGGCCTTCTTAATTCTATCCTGCAAGAAATTAGGGACCTCTTTCGTCGCATCTCTGATCGTAACTACGTCTGTGATCCCAATCTTTCCTTGTTTAACCGCTTTGGCTGCCGCAGCACCTGTTTGAAACACCAAGCCTGTTTTCTTTCCATCTGTTCTTGTTAATTGGTGCAGCCCCAATAAGGATTCATGAGTAGGTCTAAACATCAGACCTCCATGAGAAGAACTAAACAGGTTTTTTGACGGAAGCATTTTCCAGGCCTCATCTACCGCCTTATTAGAAATAGGGACAAAGGCAGCCATCTTATCTCCGTCAAAGTCGGCATTAAAACCACCTGTAGCGAGAGGGTGAATTTTAATCGCACTGCCTTTTGTCAAGACGGGCTTAAAGGCTTGGACGCCGTATTTATGTAATACAGGGTCACGCTTCAACAGTACAGGCCTGCTTTTCATCTCAGCTTCTAACATGTTGTAGACGATCGGCTCTTTGTCTTTTATAGCCTGCACTGCTTGTCCTGGAGCATAGCCAGATTGTCTCATTCGTCGCATGACGAAAGGTTTATAAGCCGCCATTGCAGCAGATTCAGGCAAAGCGACCTCATCCATTCCCAAACTAGGCTCTGGAACGATTACGCCTCGCATGGACATATCCTGCCGTTTACCAATGACTTTAGATTGGAAGAAAGCATTCTTCGGTTGAGTCATGCCCGACTTTCCGCCAATCAACTCAAGGATGCCCTTTCGGTGTCTTTGTTTGTACTCCATCCCAGTTAAACTCAGACCCTTTAGACCGTCATACAGACTGGCACCCAAAGATGTCATTTCTTCCGCCTCTTTTGGTACACCTAAATCTTGGAGATCTTTTAACTGTGTGTTTATCGTACCCAACTGACGATACATCTCAGTCACATCGTCAGTCCTTATGTCACCGCTATCTAACACAGTTACTGGTCGCATTTTGGGCGGTAACACAGGAATATGTTGTAGCGTATACGCCTGACGTGCATTCAACTTTCGCTCATTCAGCACTCTCAGATATTTTATTTTTCTAGAAGCATCATTTAACCTGGGGCCTTTCAAACCTTGTACAGAAGCTTCCAGCTTTTGTAACTCACTACTAACATCGATTTTATCTAGTGCAGAAACTATAGCCTCTGGACCTGTGGCACCATCTATCTTTTGAGACCCGGCAATAACATTTTCATAAGCCTTTTGAGTTAGCCCTAACAAGGAACGTATAGGCTTCTCAAATGTCGGGTTAGGGAGACGTTCTGTTAATTTCATGTGTCCCCAACGCTCACCTAACCCATGAGTTATAGAAGTCGTTCCCGTAATTTTCGGATCGAACAAGCCTCCAGGCTCAGGCAAGATCTCATTCGCGCTTGAATGCTTCAAAGGTATATCTGGCTTGGTGATTTCGCCATTAGACATTGATAGGACTTGCTCATCTGTAAGTGGCCCTAAGTGTAATTTGTTGCCCTCTTTATTTACGTCAACTCCCATAGTTTTGAGGTACCCAACAAATTTACGATAAGCGAAAGGAGTTTCTGGGGCTGGAGGAACTTCTCCATTTTGTAAGGCTGCCCAGTAATCATCATTTCTTTCCCCCTTTATAGCCTGAAATTCGCGTATGTTCTCTCGAGCACCGTGAGCCAACATGGCGTAAAGTCCCCCAGAATCCATTGTGACGCCAGAAGCTTTTCCACCTTGTTTGGGTTGCATGTTTGAATCGTAACGACCTACATTTCTAGCAGACACACCCTTTTCAGCCATGTGCTCGAGCTTTAGAATGTATTGTGGACCAGTCAAAGTTTCATAAACTTCTCCCGATCTTGGGTCAGTTATCTTTTCCTTATCTGAAATACCTACCTTCTTTAAGTCCTTCAAAACCTTTTCTGTATAATCTTTTATGTCTGCATTAAAGTTATCAACAACGTATGGCTTTCCAGTTTTTTGGGCTATCTTTCCCGCTGCTGTTTCCAAACACTGACCTAAATTAATTCTCGTACTAATTCCCGCAGGGTTTAGAAGTACATCAACAGGTCGACCATTCTGTTTATGAGGCATCTCATTATCTGCAACAATATGAGTTACAATACCCTTATTTCCATGCCGACCCACTAACTTGTCACCAATAACAACAGGAGACTGCGACTTTACATGTACCGTGATGTCTTTACCGCTTTTAAAGACTTCCACAACTTCGCCTTCATAATCTGCTTCCCAAATAACTGGCTGAGCCTTTACAGGACGAAATGCTGATTTACTAATCTTCTGAAGCTCTTGTAACTCTCTTGATGCTTCTGTCTTTTTGAGCACTGCAATCAACAAATCCCCGGGCTTTACACGTGTACCCTTTTTCACAACCCCAAGTTCATCTAAATTATTTGATTGTCGGTTTGTCCACTGGCCTGCAGTTTCTGCCATGAATCTGTTTTTATCTAAAATCGTAGACTCACCAGCTTGTACAGAGTGTCGTGTCATATGCTCTGAAGTGAGTTTTTTAGCAGCAGTTTCGGAGATGACAATTCCGTCCTCAAAGTTGTATCCCTGATAAGGCATGTAGCTGACTTCTAGATTTTTTCCTAAGGCCAATTTTCCATTACGTGTAAAATTTGTATCTGCTACTAGCTGGCCCTTCTTTACAGTATCGCCCACCTTAACTAAGGGCTGACTATTTATGGCAGACTTATTATCATTCAAAGGGAAATCTTTGTAGAGTTCTACTTCATGTTTTTTTCTATTGGTACCTTGAATAATAATACGGTCTTCTTTTACATCTATAACTTGACCATCCACAGGAGCAGTATGGGAGTTAAGCTTTCCTAATACCTCTTCGAAAGTAAAATTACCGTCCGTCTTGTTTTGGACAAGAGGCTCTTCTCGGTCAACCAAAGCCACCGACTGCTCTAACTGTTTAGCCGCCACTGAAGTTCGGTTACCTTGATTGTTTTGCAAAAACGGGATGGAGTTAGCAGAAAAATCAAACATACCCTTTGGACTACTAATTACATATTGAACCTTATTGGCTGATACAGCACGTACCTCATTAGAGGCATCCATAACCTTAACTTCCGTATTCCTAGGAACGTAATCCTTGCCTACCTTCTTGTACTGATCTGGGAATGCAATAATGGCCTTATTTGCTTGTTCTGAATTTAGCCACTCATATTGTTTGGTCTTTAGGTTGAAAACACGGGTCTTCAACTCTTTACCATGCTTAGCAGCGCCTAGTGCTATTTGAAGGATACCACCAATTCTTGAAGATTCTGGTGTTTGAACAGGATCTAAAAAGCCCATCTGAGTTGGATTTATAGACTGAGCTTCAGGAGTAAATTGATTCTCATTCAAAATACCTCCTTCACCGAAGATAGTTGTTCTACGATGACCGCTAATAAACCCCATCGGATTTAGCTGCTTGGGGCGGTCAGACACAGAACTAGAAGAGAAAAAACTATCTATAGCCTTACCAAATGTATCTATCGTAACAACCTTAGAAACCGAGTCGGCATTATCTATTTTTCGCTTTAGCTTTCTTTGAATTTCTGAACGTCCTCGAGTACTGATTCGCTCTTCTAAGTGATCTTCTGCCCCAAACACATCTTTGAATTGTAATTGGTCTCTCTCATCAGCTTCTTCCACACCACGTATAACATTTAAAAGCTTCTTACTGCCAAGGACTAGAGCAGAACCATCTACTTGTTTTAATTCCTTGCCTAGAGTCAACTTAGTTGAATCTGGTCTCAACTCCGTTTTGTCAAAAGCCGCACGTATATTTGTTTGTGCTTCTTTCAAAGAGTCGGAAGATTGGCCTGTAAGTCGTTGACTAAGATGCAAAAGATTTGACGTCTCTACCCGCCCGGTAACTCGGTTGGCATTAAGGATTTCCTTTCCCCAAGTTCTCTCTAAATCTTCATCATCCACGCCCAACGTTTTTAAGATCGAGTAAGCAGGATAGCTTTTAGTGCCATACTGAATTCGGAATTTCTTTGTGTCGGAATCAAAGTCCATGCTGAACCCTAACCCCTTTGACAGGTTCCACTCCTGAGAAATACCACCCGCTTGAGTTTCTTTTGTGTAAACACCAGATTTTAAGCGGAGTTGATTGTGAATTTGCCGCTCTTCACCTCTTACAATGTATGAAAATCTTCGAGTTGGTTTAGGCAAAGTCCCCAAAGAAACGCGTCCTGAATCAATAACTTTGCCTGTTGCTTTATCTACCAGCTCAACCTCTCCGTAGATTGGAGCTCCCCACGTTTTGCCTTTCAGCTTTACATCCTTCTGTTTTGCTACGGAATCCACATGAGTGTTGTCATCCTTCACAGATACACTCTTTAGCCTCAGGATCCGTTTTTTACCTTCAACAGGGAAATGCGTGGAGATAGATTTTATTGTCGCTTTGCGCAACGCCTCAAAAGTCTCTTGTGGATCTAAACCGGCCATTAATTCCTCTCACAATAACACAGTCAACTGACTGCAAGATTATCATAATTGTTGGGATAAGAAGACTAGTGCGTAGTTATTACGAAGAACAAAACCAGTCCTCTACAGAGGATTTCAACAAGCAGCACCTCGCCATGCTAGGCGAATCTCAAGATGAAGAAGAAAAGGAAGAAGAACAATGTGGGCAATGAAAAATTTAGCAGCAAAAGTACTGGCTATAATTGTGATGGAAGTAGCCTCCATTATAATCTCCGTCATTGAAAAATGGCACGACAAATAACGGGTAAAAGAAAAAAAGAAGGAGAAAAGGAAGGGAGGATGTGTTCCTCCCTTCCTCCCTTAGGTAGTAGACTCAGGCCCTCTTCTCGGTGCCTTTTGTTGTGGGTCTGGACTTTGGGCAGAGCTTTGATGCGCCCCTTGTCGCTCTGCTAAAGCTGGTGCAACAAGCTCCCAAAACATAGGATTCTCTTGTTGGATTTGAGCGATATATTGTGCTCGAGTAGCCTCATCGAGCTGGTCTAACTGAGCTGCAACACTTTGAACTAATTTTTCTATCGGCACACCTCCAGGAGTTACTGGAGACTCTGCGCCAGGAACACCAGATTGAGGCATTTCTGGGCTCTCTTGCCCCTCCTGCGGCTGTTGTTCCATTGGCGTGCCTGGCGCCAGTTCCGACATAACTTTCTGAGCTCGAGCCTGATATTTTATGCCTGTTAACTGCGCTTCACCTTGAATCTGTGATTGAGCCACAGCCTGACTTAGTTGACTCTCTGCCAGCAACTCCTGTTCAACCGCAATCTGTTTTCTTTCTGCGTCAGCATCCCATTCTGTATCTTCCAGCAAAGTCTTATCTGAAATCTTCCCTGCTTGGTTAAGCTGTAAGTTGAATGCACTTCTTTGAAGGTCATCCGCCATTTTAAACCTGCGAAAATATGCAGGCGCTGGCACCCAACTCATGAAAGCACCAACTCGTTCCATGATCCAATTGACCAGATTGATATGGTCCGACTTATAATCCAAGAAATGATTTTCCAACATTCTCAAGGAAACACTCGAACCAGAGTAACTTAAGCCTCCGAATATAAACTCATTGGGAACACCCATACCAGCCACAATATGTTCAGCCCAAACTCGGTATTCTTGGCTCAGCATCAAAGCACGACCTTGTGCCCCTAATGTTTGTTGACCTATTGGAATAGGTAAAATAGGAATATAGTTGTTATCCAGCCGCCAACGTTGAATCTCTATCTCTATCTGCTTCTTCCAAGCACTCAAGTTAGTTGTCGGGTAAGGATCGCTAGAACCAGAAGCAACCTGCGGAAAAAGGACTCGAAGAGGTACAATATGCTCTACAGCTATAGCCTCCTGAGCTTTTCTCAATATCTGCAAATAGAACACGTCTTTCAACACAGGAAGAATCATCGAAAGCCCCCAACCCTTATCCTTCTGAGCGATTGTAGGCCTTTTCATATGAAAAATATTATTCGGGTTAAAAATAACATCCTTATTCTGTTTCATTGCCTCAATGAAACTCGTAGGAGTTTTTTCAATAATATCCTTCTTCCCCATTTGAATATCATTTTTCAAGGTAGTAGGTATGCTATAATAATAAGTGTTCTTACCTACCAATTCATTATGTCGAATTGTTATTCGTTCTGGGCTCCAACGAATCAGATGTATATCTCTCCAACTTTTTACATACGTATCCTGGGCTTTAAACTCTCCATAATGACCGCACTTCTTACAGGAACCTTGATAACCAAAATTACGGAATATGTAGCTTGTCTTTTCTATAGGCATGGAATGCCCACAATTTGAGCACACTAAAAACTTTTTGAATGGGTAATTCACAGAGATAAAGCAATTACCGTAACAATTATAATCTAATCCTGCCTCCACTTGAAATTTTTTAAACTTCAATTGCAACTTAAAAAAGTCATCCCACTTACTTCTAAGATTTTCGTCACTGGAGTCAATAATTAAGTCAGTGACTGGGTACTCAGACATCTTGTAAACAACAGAGTTTATCAAGGGATTTGATATAAAATAGTACTCACACCACTTCAATAACGTCTTAAACGACGTAGGTAAGTACATATGACTTATATCAAAAAATGGAGAAGGATACCGAATTGTCCCCACATGATCGGAAAGCAAAGATCGACTTGCAGGGCCAAAACTTCCAGGAACCGGAGTCACACTCATTCTGTTATTTCCCCCTCACCCGTCTAGACTTCCGCCCTGGTTTGCGGCCAGCCAAACGATCTATTCGCTTACCTACGTATTTACCTACTTCGGCCGCACCGATAGTAGCTGGAGCGGAAGCAAGTAACCCAGTCCCTCCAGTCAAAACGCCGCCTGCCGCAAAACCTAAGTTTTCTCCTATGGCTTCACCAAGTCCTTGGTCAGATTGCCCTCTAGCTGCTGCTGCGATAGAAGGTACAGCCATAGCTGTACCCACAACCATTTGACTCTTTGCGCCTACTGGAGCATATTTCAATGCTTTGCTAGTACCTGTCCAACCAGACCGAGAAGCTTGTTCTGCAAAACCTCGATATCCCGTTGCGCCAGTATCACCCAATAAATGCTCACCCTGTCCGAAAATATCCCTAAAAACACGAGAAACAGGCCCACTGCCCTTATTTGCTATGGCTTTCTCATCTATGGTTGGAGCAAAAGCATCCCAACCTTCTTTTAAGCCCTTACGACCTGACTTCGTTCGGCGGCCTATCGTTAAAAGGTCCTTTACCACTCCCCATTCTCGAGGGTTCCATGTCATGGGATTTAACTTCTTCTTAGCCATAGCAATCTTTTGAAGCTCTAAAGTGAATGCCTCATTCATGACAACGCCTCCAATTGTTCAGCCATTTGCGTTGTTCTCATACCTGCATACCGATAAGCCACAACTAACTTGGCTGCTTGAACAGCAACAAAGTCTGTATCTGAAAAGGACAACTCTGCTTGGTCCTTCATCAAATAAAATCTATTTTTCACAGGATCGCTATTTACCCTCTTCACAACCAAGCGAACCCAATCCTCTTGCAACAACGGACAATTGGTCGGAGTCCCCTCCTCATTGAAAGGAAACTCAGTGTCGTAAGAAACAATACACTTCATACTTTCGCTATCTAAATCTACGACATGATCACAAGTAGGACATCGAAAATATGGTCGCTCAATATATGGCAAGGCATCTTGCAAGGGTTCCGGAAGCCAAGTAATACCTTGATCTAATGCACAAGCAGCAACATACTTATGAATGTCCTCGCTCCAAGTCTCTCCTCCTCGGATCTCATTTATAATATTGACGCCATTCCACAATTGAGCCACAGAGCACTTTTGGACTGAGGCCGGTGTAGGCATAACATTATTCAATGCCAATATTATTTTCTCAAAAATTTCCCACTCATACCAAACAGACGTTGCTTGCAATATTGCCCGAAAAGCTTGTATCTTTTGCCAATTGAGCGCAGCTATAGAGTTAGCGCGAAAGACATCTTTGATACTGGATCTCAAGACATCCGACTCCCAATCCAGCATTTCTGGACCTAATTCTCGTATCAGTAAAGTCCCGAGAACAGTTGGGTGTGCATCATGCCAACCAAAAAATAGATTTAACTTGGGTATTTTAGATGCCGTCATGCCAAAGACTCTGCCCTTCTGTTTTCCCAGAAAACCGCATATCCTCTCCCAGGCGAGCAACTATTCGTTTGAGCCTAGTAGGTAATTTTCGAAAAGTGCCAACAGGGTCTTTGTTGAAGTCACTCATAATATTATCGGAAAATAACTCATCGAAATCTCCAGCATATTCAGTTGACAACAGCAGCAAGGCTTCTTCTGTTAGCCTATCTGGACCACTCTCCCAAATAACATTAGCTCGTTTAGCAATCCCATAAGTACTTTGAAACGGGTCAGGAATACCTTCTCCCCAAGAATAAGAAAGTCCATTATCTTCATCAAACTTAGCCAATAGATATGCATATTTTTCCGGAGAGAGTTCACCACGCATTCCGGCTAATTTGGCTAGTACGGGCTGTGCTCGATGCTCATGCGGCAGAGCACTCATCCGGTCTACTAAAGCGTTATCCAATTGCACATCTGGACCGTAATCATTTGAAGCAGCTTCTTTCACCTGTTCCGCAGTTTCTACGCCCAACTCTGTCGCACGCTGTTGAATGTTAACCGCAAAACTTCTACGCACCCCTACAGGCATATGAGCCTGTTTCTCCACCCAATACTCATTCGCTTGCTGAACTTGTGCAATCGTTGTTAGCGGAAAATAATTCTTGCCATTATATTGAACCCCCCAGTGCTCCTCAGCCTCTTTCACAAACACAGGCGCTGGTTTCTGTCCTGACACATCTACCACGTTTGAAGAAAGGGAACCAAATCCTGCCACTTTAGTTAACGTGGCAGAAGGTAAAGACCCATACGACATTACAGCATTTGTTATGAAGTGCGCTGCCACCTTTTGTGCCGATTCAGGTAACTTATCCCCATGCCTTTGAAAATATAACTCTGAAATTTTTGTTACACCATTATTATAAATTGGATATCTAGGATGAGCTACACCTTCATCCATAACAACCAAAGCAAAATCCGACGTAGCAAGTTCATCTCTCCCAATGAACTCTGCATGCTTTATAACGTCCGGAACCCTACTTAAAGACGGGTAGACCTCTTTTAGCGTCTCTCCACCATCATCATAAATGTCTAAAACAACCCCTGAAAATTTCATCTCTTCTTGCATTCTAGTTCAAATGACGACTGCACCAAATAACCTTGAAAATTGCTCGTGAACTCACGTCACTCCAGTTTATACAGCCTACATGAAGACCAGAGAAACTGCAGCTCTTGGACACTTCCTGACAACCCTTAGACGCAACTCCGCACTTAAAGACCAATACGCGCTCAGCTCAAAACTGGGTATAAGCTACCCAACCCTTAGAAAGTGGGAGACCGGAGAGGCCACAATATCGAGAAGGAGCCTGGACAACTTCCTGCTTGCCACAAAAGCCAATAGCCATGAGCGTAAAAAAGCCTTACTGCTCAGAGATCAATTTCCACGAAAAAGAACACTAGAAGGACTGTCCCAAAAAAATAAAAACAAAGCAGTGAGAAGGCTATTCAAGTACATTAAGGAACTGTGTGAATATAACGACTATGTTATATCTCCAAAATTGCAGCACGACATCAAAATAGATATAAAAAGAATTATCGAGGAAGAATTAGAAAAATGACTAAGACTCAATTACTTCTATATGAACCACACAAGGGCTACAGAGCCGACAATCTAATAATACCTAGGAAGTCTCTTAACGAAAAAATGTTAGAACAAGCTCTAACGTTTCAGATAGGGGAAACTTGGGAAGTTGACGATATGAATGTTAGGACTGGTCGACTGGTTCCTAAATACTTACGTCTTATGGGAAAGAACAAAAACCATCTCATTATCCCTCGCAACTTTCCAGCCCTCTGGGGCAAGGATTTTGTCAATGGTACAAAAATTGAACAGTATAGACCAAACTATAAAAAGATAGTTTATCCGGACAATATTACTTTGCGCCCTACCCAAGCGAGAGCGATAAAACACATGTTAAGGCATCGCTCAGGAACAGTACAACTAGCTTGTGGACGAGGAAAAACTGTTTTAGCACTTCACTATATAGTAAAAAGACAAATGCCCGCAATAGTGATAGTGAACCAAACTGGATTGCTTGACCAATGGATAGAACAGATCCACCAACACATAGATCCAAATCTTCGAGTAGGAGTCATTCAAGGTTCGTCTAATGATTGGGATGCTCCAATCGTACTGGCTACAGTACAAACCTTAGCTAAAAGACGATCAGAACTACCTCAGCAATTCAGAGAACAATTTGGTATCACGTTCTATGACGAATGCCATCACATGTCTGCGCCTTATTTTTCTAGGACAGCAGACCTGTTTTACGGTGACAGGTTTGGATTAACTGCTACTGCACGACGTACCGACAACCTCGAAGCCATCTATATGGCCCACCTCGGCCCCATAATCTACAAAGATCTGACCCAAGATTTGATCCCAAATTGCACATTTCACCTCTTAAATTGGGCACCATCGGAGAAACAAAGACAAGAGTCTGTGGACAAAACAGGCAAAACACACCATAGAAAACTATGCTCTATGTTTGGTAAGGTAGCTGTTCGGAATTACTTCATAATGCAGAATGTACAAGAGGACATAAACAACGGCAGAATGGTTCTCGTTTTAGCACATTCCATTGATGGGGTGCGCGAATTGTTTTATCAATGGCCAGGCACCAACGCTGGTTTGATCACAGGGAAAGATGGAGCTAAACGAGGAAGAATCAAAGTGCTTAGAGAGTGCAATCCAGTATTTGCGACTTTTGAACTAGCTCGAGAAGCTCTTGATAAAAAACATCTCGATTCGCTGCATTTGACCACGCCTTTTCAATCCCCTTTTGACTTACAACAAAGTGTTGGCCGTATTCAAAGGACAGCAGAAGGCAAACAAACCCCCACAGCTCATTTTTACGAAGACAAGAATTTCCCCCTTTCCCGAAGACAATCCGCTGAACTCAGAAAATATCTGACAGCGCTGGGGTACCCCTACAAAATTAGAGAAAGCAGGATCGATGGACTGGACGCCAAAAACCGTTGAAAGAAGAATAGACAAACTAAGGAAGGAGTGGGCCGATTGCAAAAAATGCAAACTCCACAGAACACGCACAAATGTGGTCTTTGGACAAGGCAATCCTACGGCCTCAATATTATTCATTGGAGAAGGCCCGGGAGAAATGGAGGATAAGACAGGAATACCATTCCATCCGGAAGCGGCCTCTGGGCTTCTCCTAGCAGACCTTTTAGAAGCTGTGGGACTAGACAGGAACGATTGCTATATCACAAACGCTGTTTGCTGTCGACCACCAGAAAACCGAGATCCTACCAAAATTGAACAGGATGCTTGTTACCCAAGGCTTCGAAACCTTATCTATAATATTGATCCAATAATTATTGTTCCCATCGGTAAGATAGCCATGAAACAACTAATTAAAGGAGCAGGAACTTCCATTAAAAACAATCAAGGTCAACTGTTTGAAATTGAAATAGAAGGAGTTTACAGTAAAGTCACCTATCCCGCAATTCCAATACTGCATCCTGCCTTTATTAACAGAACAGATGCTGTTAATCCAAAAACTGGCATGTGGCCATCTGGCGGTAATTTTGCCAAAACACTAGACACCCTTGTGCGCATCAAACAAATCGTCGAATTTTTGCAAGATGGGTATGAGCGAGGAAAGAAATTAAGGATTATCAATGAGTAGGCTTAAAAAAACCTCGACTAAAATAGGTAAACCCAAGAAGAAGAAATCCGAGGCTGAGAAAGCTGTCACGGAGTTTGAGGAGGTACTAGAAGAGTACGAAACAGAAGTAGCAGCATGGAGAGAGGAGTATAAAGAAGCTGCGAGCTCTTTAGATACCTTAGAAGAAATGCGGGCAGAAGTGATTGCAAAAAGTAATGCAGCAAAGCAACTAGTATCCAAAGAGGGGGGTACTATCGGACGATTCATTCTTACGGAAAGGAGGAGTAGTCCAAAGTATTGCGGAGAAAAACTATTGAACTTGATTAAAAAAAGGAAAATAAGCGACAAGCAAATTGCCGGCCTTTTCCGAAAAAAGGCAGTTGCTTTGGTCAAGATCGATCAAAGCATGGCGAAATTACTTGTTGATGTGGGGGATGAAAACCTTCAACAGGTATTGTCTGACATATTTGACCCTGGTGGAGATTTAGTTTCCAACGCTGTGACCGTACCAAAATGGGACAAGAAATGACACGTGTCATTTGTACGGACCTACAAGTCCAAAATGTTAAGGCTAATGTCTTTGCAAAAAGGGGCAATCGAGAGGTTCGTAAGGATTGGAAAATAACATTGAGTAAAAAACAACTAAGCCAACTTGAAGATCTTGTTGGTGATGGACTAGGTAAGGTAACCGTTGGAGTCGAACTGAAAGAGTCTGACTTCGGGACCGCAGCAGGGTGTTTTGTTTCTGTAACTCTTACCTGCGGTCAAACAATGCCTGAAATAGAGAAAGCTCATGCCAAAGCAGAAAAAATGGCCCTTCATTGGGTAAATGAAGGGCACAAAAAGGCCGCAGATCTACTGAATGAAATCATGAATGAGGAAGAGGAGGAGGAGGAGGAAGATGATAATAGAATGACAAAACAACGACCTAAATCAAAACCGAAGTTTATAAGGTGATGCGATGATATCTGTAACAGATCCAAACATAAATATTCGCAACATTCGAACCAAGGAGATCCGCATCTCGACGCACAGGGCGATTGTTTGTGATATATCTTATCTAGGGGAAAAAGGTCCTTTAGGCACGATAACTATCTCTAATCAAGTCACACAATTCCCAAACATCATTTCGGAAGCTTCCTTGGAACTAATGGAGAAGCTGTGTCAATCTCTAGAAGAAGACGTAGCCAAGGAAGTATTTAACCAAGCGAGACAAACTCCGGCTGAAAAACGAACGAGTCTTGGAACAAACGAGGACAGTTTATGGCGATGAGCAGCGCTCTAGAAGCTCGAGTCATATCCGCCATACTTCTTCAGAAAAACCTCAAGCCGGCAATTAAGCAAGGCCTGAGTGTGGACCATTTCTCTGATCGAGAACTAGGTAGGATCTACGAATTAATCATCAAGCACTATAACAGTATTGATGCGCCTAAAACATTCCCGTCTACGAAGACAATTAAGTCCCGGTTTCCGGGATTTAAACTCCTCAAAAGCAACGGGGATGAACTAGCTGCTTTGGTCAAAGAACTCAGATATGCTTGTCTGTCCTCAGACCTCAACAGTATGGCTGCAACAATCACCGAGATTGTTGCAGAAGAAGAACCAGAAGTCGCTTTAGAATTTCTTCGAGATTCTCTTGGAACCATCAAACACAAGTTGTCTGGCAACAACGGCATGCGAATGTCGAACATGCTTAGCCAAATAGTATCCCAATATGAGACAGCGCAACAGGGCGGAAGCTACGGCCTCCCGTGGCCCTTTCCTTGTTTAACTGAAGATACTCTAGGTAAGCGGCCCGGCGACTTGATTTTTATATACGGTCGCCCCAAGAGCATGAAGACGTGGATAGCTGTTAAATCAGCCATGTATGATTATGAGAAGTCAAAAGCCCGCGTCCTGTTCTGGTCTCGAGAAATGCAAGAAGAGCAACTCGCTCTACGTTTTGGCTCCATAATTGGTCGTGTAGATTACCAATTGCTCAAGAGGGGCAAGCTGCCCCCAGCTGTTTGGGAACGAGCAAGAGGCAAAATTGTAGAACTGCAACAAGTGTTGCGACGTGATGAGAAAGAAAGAAAGAGGAGACGAGATAGAGACCTCAACGACTTCATAATTTACGCTGGAAGAAATGCGCCTCGAGACTTCCTAGAACTGCGAACGATCATTGAAGAGGCAGAAGCAGATATTGCCTATCTAGACTCTTTTTACCATTTACAACACCCTACAAAAGGGGGGCGTTCCGATGTCGAAAGACTAAGAAACCTAATAGAAGAGGCCAAACAGTTAGCCTTAGATCTTGGTATACCTGTGGTATTAATACACCAAGCTAACAGAGAAGGAGAAAACACACACGGAGACACCATGCGAGATATCGCTCGAGCCGATGCCGCTGCGGCAGAATGTGACTTGGCACTGAGAGTGCTTAAGAAGAAAGTTTCAAGCATATGGGAAGAAGACTATGAAGGCTACTTCGAGAAGGAAGGGAAGGAGAAAAGCCGAAAGATTTTTGCTCGAGGATCCAAGCTCAACAAAAAGAAAAAGAAACCAGTAGAAGGAACAATCAAAACCACACCGTACAGTAGAACTAAAGCGGAATTGGCCATCATGTTGGCAGGATCTAGAGACGGTGTAAAAGATGGGTTTATTATTTCCGCAAATCCTGGATATGAGTTTGAGGTCATTAACGATGATGTAAATGCTGATGATGTAAAACGGTGGCTGAAAAAAGAAGAAGAATTAGCTGAAAAGGCCGACAAGCGGGAAAAACAACAAAAGCAGGAAGCCTCATCATATAAACGCAATCCTGAGGCTGCGAAGCAACTAATGAAATCCAACGTCCGACTTCGGAGATAGCATGTCCATTGCAGATCTTGCCTGGGAGCTTGCACAAGAACACCTAGAAAAAGCAAGAATTCAAAGTGAAGCCTTTATCTATTCTGCATGCCCTTTCCACAACGACAACAAACCAAGTTTCTATATTTCTCGCACAACAGGGTCTTGGAATTGTTGGTCTTGTCATACAAGTGGATCCTCGTTGGAGGAGCTGCTCAAGGCTTTAGGGGTCAAAGGGTCCTACAAAGTCCACAAGGAGATTGCACAGCTCAAAAAAGAAGCTAAAAAAGCGAAAAAGCTTGAAAGGCTAAAAAAGGAGGCGATCAGAAAAAAGACATTTAAAGCCAAGCACGTACTGCCTGAGGATCTATTGGGTGTTTATGATTGGACGCCGACTTCTCTTGTTGAGACATTCGGGGTAGATCTATTGGAAGATCACCAAATAGGTTTTGATCAAATACACAATAGAGTAACTTACCCCATTCGAGACATTCATGGGAATTTGATAGGGATCAGTGGGAGAAAGCTAGAAAAGGACTACGGTCCGAAATACAAAATATACAACGGAGTGCACCAGAACATGGACGGCATTCAAACACCGGGAGAATTGGGGGAGTGGTACCCTTGGTATTCCGCAGAAGGAATTAAAGATCATCTGTGGAGAGGGGAGCGAGTCTTCTGGGAAATTTACGAAGGTCGTATGAACGACCTCATAATCACAGAAGGATTTAAAGCTGCGCTGTGGCTAGTCTTGTGTGGCTACGAAAATGTAGTGGCACTTATGCAGTCCAAAATGACAGCTGCCCAAGAAGCCCTTATTCGACGCATGGGGACACCGACCTGGATTTTTTTGGACAATGACACTGCTGGCCGATCAGGCGCTGAAGATGCTGCACAAAGACTTGGCAACGCACCTTTTCCTGTGTATATTACTCGCTATCCGGAGTGGGCAAGTAGCTCTGCCCAACCTGACGATTTGGATGAGTCTACGATAGATCGTTGTCTCTTTCATGCGGAAGTGGTCGTCAGCAAAAGTCGGCATAGATATCGACGGAAATCTTTTGCACGGGTTTGATTGGGTCTGTTTAAAAATTAATTGGGTTTGTAAAAAGTAAAGTTGGGTCTGAAAAGGATTAGAATATGGAAGAAAAAACAATTGGCGGTCGCCTATCGACCAGAAGAACAACAGCAAAAATAATGAGGTCCTCTTCTAGAAAAGGGGGACTTCATTATTTAGGATATCGTCTAAAACTAACAGAACGAAGCACTAGATTGCACTTCACTCGTTCGCTCGATGAGGATGGCAATAAGATCTTGTACCCCAATCCTGAGATAGAAGATCTCTGGCACGAATGGAAGATTGGAAAGAGTTATTTTGTTAAAACTCAAACAAGGCCAAAAGGAATGCCGGTCGAGTGGTCTCCTAAAAACAATCTTATAGAGGCCTACCGATTCCCAGCTCAGTATGGGGTTGAGGACCGGGAAGAGTTATCAGCTGGGGCATTTCTCAAAGAATTTTATCCAAAGCTGTACTTCTGTACAAGTGGCTGGGTAGAGGAGTGGTACCACCTGGTTCAAGTGAAAAAGAAAGACGGAAGCGGTACGTATACTGACCGAATTAGGTGCGAAGGCAAAGGATGTAAGCACTGCGAGGAGAAATGGCCTCGTGTTTTCGGAAATCGTTTCTGGATAGACTTCAGTCCAGGTCAATGGACCAATGTTATTGACAGAACAATGGAAGAAATGGATCGGCTTCCTCTTGAAGGAGGCTATGTTTATCCATCCCACTACGAGTGTGAAGGTTGTGGAGAAATCCTATCTTTTACGGACGAGAAATCTGGACGAGAATATACATTAGATCTAACAAACTCATGTGACTGCGGAGCCACGGGAGAAGACATAGGCTTAGACGCCGAAAGACATATGGCTGTGTGTCAATTGTGTGGGCAAGAATGGACATTACTCACGCATGAAAATGGTGTAATGAAGTCCAGCTTGGACAAAGAGTTGAAGTGTAACAACTGTGGACATGTAGGGTATGCTAAAGGCGTCTTTAAACATATCCCCCAGGACGAAGATGGGGAAGAGCTAGAAGAGTGGACTCCAGTAAGTTTGTTCGATGCTCAAGTGACTATGTTCAGAGAGGCAGGTACGGAGAAAAAGAATGGTAACATCAATATTACCAACTGGAAAGTTCAAGAGCCTGACCCACGTCTCTTCGACCCTCGCTACCAAGGATGGGACGGTAACCCAAAAAATGTAGATGAGAAGAAAATTGCGGAAATGTGGGTACAAAGACATAAACAAACTTTGAACCTGAACGACATCCACCAAGTTTTAGACCCGGATGAAGTCGCAGATAAACTTGGATTGTGTAATATCCTGGCACCAGCCCCATCAAAAAAACGGCAGGAATTCCAGCCGAGAGTGGGGCGCATAAAGAAAAAGAAGTGATATGGCCCTGAACTTAAAAATCCCGCCAGTAACAGCTGCACTAGACGACGAATCCGCAGCACAAGCTAGACAAGCCTTTCTAAACAAGATTGAACAAGAGCCGGAAGACTGGATTGGTTTTGATACAGAAACTCACGGACTAAAAATTGTAAAGGAGGGAGTAAAGCCAACTCGGGCAGACCCATTAGATTGGATGAATGACACCGTAACTTTCTGGTCGCTTGCGGCAAAATTTAATGGAGAATACAAACGATTTTGTTTTGACCAAAATCACTTTCAATTTTTTGCCCCTGTACTAGAACACCCTAAAGCCAAGCTGGCTGGATGGAACCTAAAGTATGATGCTCATATAGCTTGGAACTGCGGCATCAACATTTGGAACTGTGCACGTGCTGTAGACTTCCTAATGGCTGGCTCTATGCTAGATGAGAATGTGACTCGAAGCGAGATGTCACTAAAACAAGTTACGCCTCGAGGATATAACTCAGAGTGGCGAAGAGCAGTAGCAAGAACTGTACAATCAGAGATGGGATATACAGACTTTTGTGATATTCCAAGAGAGGTCTATCTAGAAGTACAAGAAGAAGTAGAGAGACGTATAACGCCTTGGGAAGGTTTCCAAATGACACCTTTCAAAGCCCTATTCAAAGGCTGCATAGACCCAAACACCAGAAAGCCTGCTGTAGAATTTCAAACAAGCCTCTATGATCTACCTGTTGATAGGGTTGCAAATTATGCTTCGTTGGACGCCTTAGCCCATCTTTGGCTAGGCGAACATATCCAACAAGTTATGCAGGCACACAAATCTGAAGACTATTGTGCCTACCCAAACATGTGGGATTACTATTGCGAAGCAGAAGACCCCATAACTCAAGTGCTTTGGCGCCTAGAACGCCGAGGTCTACCACTTAACAAGAAACATTTAGAAGCACTAGTCGACCCACTTGAAGAAGAAATTGCAGCTATAACTAAAGAAATAAATCGGAAAGCTCAAAAGCCCATAAATCTCAGGTCACCCCAACAAGTGGCAAATTTCTTATATGGAGATTTTCCAAAAGATGCCTATGAGGATCCAAGATGGAGGAAAATAATCCCTGCCTGGACAGGCACCCTCCAACCTAAAACTGATGCAGAAACTTTAGAGCTTCTTGCCGCCGCAGGAAATGATGCGGCAAAACTTATTAACCGGCATCGAAAAATCGAAAAGATTTATGGGACCTATGTAACGAAACTCATATTTTGTCATGATTATTTTAAAGATGGGCGGGTACACACTCAATTTCGGCAAAATGGAACTAGGACAGGTCGTTGCTCGACTGGGGATCCTGTTAACTCTCAGAATCTCCCAAACCCTGAAAATGATGAATTTCAAATCCGAGTAGCATTCTGCTCAAAGTCTTCAAAGGAAAAATCAGTCACCAAAAAGCCCTACAAGCGCAAGTTGGTTTGTGGGGACTATGCACAATTAGAGATGCGCATCATGGCCCATTTTTGTCTGTATAAATGTATGAGGATATCCGTCTGTGAAGGCGACACTAGAGCCATAAGTATCCTCGTAAATCAACGACGGAAACCTTATGTTAGATCTTTCGATTTTTCCTTAAACACACACGTGAATAAACAAATCACCAACCACTTTAAGAACGGAGATCATGTTAGTTACGCCCCAACTACCGCTGGTATGAAGCCAGAAGATTGGCTGATTGTACGTCACGATGCGGCCCCAAACGGGATGCCTCTCATCATTACACCACAACATCGGGTGCTTAGATCAGATGGGAGCAAAATCCCTATTGGGGATTTAGAAGTAGGTGATTACTTATTATACGATGAACCAAAGTTAATCGGACTCCACCTGCAGATGGTTATCATCCAAGTCATCAATAACAAAGAATTCAAACACCGCATTGAGTGGAAAGAGAATGAGGGAGTCCCATACGAACACAGAACTTTTGATGAAAAATACTGCCAGTTTAAACAAAATGTGCTGAAACAACTTGAAGCTAAAAATCATGGGAGCCCGTCTCTCAATCATATCAAACGTCGCATTAGACCAACAAAACAACTCTGGGAAATCGTGGATAATATGGCCGATAAACACCGGCCAAAAAAAGAACTTTTGGAACAAATTGGTCCGGCCGGTTTAGCCATCTGGTATTGTGATACGGGAACAATATATGGTCATCTAGGCTCAAGCTTCATCAAGATTTCAATGCCCAGAACATGTGCAGAAGACGTTGAAATACTCAATAAACTAGGTACAAATTTTATAACTATGAGCAATGGCTTTGGTCTGTTGTCCAAAGACTTTGAGTCTTTCTTCCAGATTGTAGGTCCATACATTCCTTGGTGCATGAGCTATAAAGTGCCTAAAGAATTTCACCATTATATAGGCACCGCTTCGGAAGAATGGGAAGTTCCTATGCCCCCCATTCGCCCTGTGACTATTATTGAGAAGCGGCCAGCGAAATTAGAAGATCTCGAAAGAGGTTACGGGTCTAAATACGACATAGAAGTAGAAGATACACACAACTACTTTGCGCAAAATATCTTGGTATCTAACAGCACAGACAATGCCATGATTGATGCCATTTGGTCCGGGAAAGATATGCATTGCATCACCGTGGAAAGGATGTGGGGCATACCGTATGAAGAAGTCAAAGAGGCTAAAAAAGCTAAAGAAGCCGGCACAGCCACAGAAGAACAACTGGGACACGCGAAAAAACGTTCAGATTCAAAAGCTGTAGGATTTGGAATTTTTTATGGAGCCCAAGAGAAAAACATAAGTATCCGTTTAGAGTGCTCAAGAGAACGAGCCAGAGAACTCATAAACCTATACTTTAAAGCATACCCCAAAGTAAAACGATTCATCAATGAAACACACTGGCGTTGCAGACAAATGCAATTTGTAACAACACTATTAGGTCGAAGAAGAAATTTACCTGACATCAATAGTAATAATTTCTCCATTAGAAGTCATGCAGAGCGTGAATCCGTAAACTCTATCATCCAAGGAACTGCTGCTGACCTTATAAAGACAGCAATGATAAATATCGAATTTGATGACATCCTAAATAGCATGGGTGTAGAAATGATAAATCAGATTCACGATGAGTTAACTCTTCTAGGGCCGACTAAGGAACAAGATGAAGAAGCATGCGTCGAACGCATCAAAAACTTCATGGAGCATCCCTTCGAAGAAGGCAAACACCCTCTATTAGTGCCCGTACCTGTGGACATAAAATTAGTGTCGAATTGGGGAGAAGCAAAATGAAACGAGCCCAAATAATTCAACATGTGGCTGCCGTGTCTGGCTACAAACAAAAAGATGTGGAAAAAGTGCTTTCCGCTTTTTTTACATTGCTTCCAAGTATTGTTAATTCAGGAGAACCTGTTCAGATTAAAAACTTTGCCTCCTTTAACTGGGTCGAACGAGCCGAAAGAAAATTTCGAGTCCCTAACACAGGACGTATAATTCATATACCTGCGAGAAGAGGTCTAAAAATCACCTTCTCTTCCGCATATAAAAGGAGCCTACCTATGGAAAAGTACGGAGTAGAATTAAATCAAACCAAAATAGCGACAGAAACAAAACCAAATCAATGTCCTTGGTGCCAAGAACTACTCGACGACGCGGGTTTATGTCCTGTACATGGTTCTGAACCATTCGAGGACAACAATGACGACTTCCAAAAAGAAGACCTCTTCAAAGAAGAAACCAGTACAACCGAAAACTGAAGTGGCACTATGGGTTGAGGCGATGAATAAAAATCGCCAATACAAAGGCCATGCACAAATCCGGTTAGCCTCTGAAGTAAACACAGTATATGACCTCAGAAGACCAACAGGCATCCTATCTTTGGATATTGCCTTAGGTGGCGGTATTCATGCGGGAGGAGCAACAGAGCTCTACGGGGCAGAATCCTCCGGCAAGACCACCCTGCTGTGGCGCATCTTCGCGCAAAATCAACAAATACACGGGGAAGATTCTAAACTACTCTTGTTGAGCACAGAGCTTCGTCCAGACAGAGGACAAGCCAGATTGGCTGGCTGTTGCATAGCCTACTCAGACCAAGAGATCTTGCAACTAGATGTTGCCAGGAAAAAAGCAGGCCACAAAACATTTACCTCCGATGACGTAGAAGACCTCAAAAAGCAGATAGGTGATATTGTCATCGTTACAACAGGAACCGCAGATCATGGGTTAGACGTTGTGGTGGATGCGCTACGCTTTGGCAAATTTCAGATAGCAGCAATAGACTCTCTAGGAAACCTCCTTACACCTGCCGTCGAAGAAGGGTCCACCGGCGACGCGCACTATGCAGGACCCGCCAGAATAGTGACGCAATTCCAAAATAAAGTGGCTCCCATGTATGCTATCGATCGAGAGGATGGTTCTATGTTAGAGACATCCTTGATCGGCATAAATCAGGTTCGTGCCAAAATCGGGGCTAGTAAATTTGAAGACCCCGATAAAGGTGCCATGGGCGCCTGGGCCTGGAAGCACGGTCTTCTCGTTTCACTTAAACTTACCAAAGGAGCAAAGCTAAAAGTGAACAATGAGACAGTAGGTCATCGAGTTAACTGGATAACAAGAAAAGGAAAAGCAGGAACACACGATGGAAAGGTCGGAAGCTACGAATATTATCATATCCCTAAACTGGCTCCCGTATTTTGGCGAGATGTTTGTGCATACAACTATGGGGGCGTTGGTGAGTTTGAAGACTATGTTCAAGTAGGTGTTAGCAATGGACTCATTACAAAAACAGGCTCTTACTATGAATGCGCCGACTTCAATATTCGTACTCAAGGTATTAAAAGCTTTGCGGAGAAAGTGGCTAATAATGACGATTTAGCCAAGTACATCAAAGAAGAAAGCCTAAGAAAAAGTCAACTACTGTGAGATACCAATGAAAGTAACCTGCCCTCATTGCCTCCAAGAAATCACGTTCAACCCTCTAGTGCTTGAACGAAGGTTGTCGAGTACTCTTGTTTGTCCCTCATGCAAATCAGAGTTCCCCAAACCAGAAATCTTTAAAAAAAGGGGCAAAAATAATGCTCGTAAACGAAGTAACAAACAAGAGAAGAAAGTAGCAAAACAATACGGTGCGAAGGTGCAGCCGGGCTCCGGGTCTATGGCTCACGCCAAGGCAGATGTGATCTTAGAGGGGACCTATCGAATAGAATGCAAACACACGGTCAAAGAAAGTATTTCCCTGAAGCGGGCATGGCTAAAAAAACTGTCAGAGGAAGCTCGAGCAGGGGAGCTTGCCATTCTTGAAATTGAGTTCCAAGGCGTTTCTCCGCCAGAGCAATATGCAGTTATTCGTTCTCAAGACTTAAGAGACCTTCTTTTTTTGAAAGAACATAGAGGCCTTCTAGATGAAGATTAAAACCATCGCAGATTTGAAACGCGCTTCCCCCGTTCAAATTGAGACGGCTAAGCTCTCCGCAAAGTTGATAAAAGACTTACAAATTTACCTTCTCTGGCTAAAATCTAGCCAAGGACGACCAGTAGAAGGACAATTTTCTTTAGGTTACAAAGAACGATCTTTGGGCATCCATCCAAGCACAGTGTCAAAAGCCGACTTTTGCAAATTACAAGCATACTACGAAGTTACTGGGGAAGTCTTACCCGAAAAGCAAGGAGACCCAGAGAAGTTTGCTAAGTTGGAATTAACTTTTGATACGGGCACCATGGTGCACTTAATGTTTCAAGCCTTCTTCAAGGATATGTACGGAGAGCGCTTTAAGGATGAGGTCTCACTCAAAGATAAAAACTTGAGGATCTCAAGCCACACAGATGGAACCCTAGAACTCCAGAATATACGCACAGTGCTAGAGATAAAATCCATCAAGGAAGGTGGTGGATTTGGCGTAGATACAATCCGTGCTAAGCCCATGCTCGATCACGTAAGACAATCTCACTACTATATGGCGCTAAGTGATATTCCATTTTGTAACGTGTTTTACTTCTGTAAGAATACTTCGGAGGTAATCGAGCATGTGATTGAGTTCGTCCCGGAACTTTGGGATGAACTTCTTGCAGAGATCGAGCCAGTGCTGGAGTCTGTCGATAAAGGAAAAGAGCCCAAAGCTAATGTTGGTTTTCATTGTAGAAGTTGCCGATATCTACACGGGTGTGTAAAGGGACAAAATTATGTCCACAAAAGGCAAAGAATCCGAAACCGTGGCAGTTCAAGATCATGAATTTCAGCTGGATGAATTTGAGCTAGAAGAACAATATTCGCACGCTCAAGTAGTAGAGAAGCACCTCCAAGCAATGGGGCTGACCTCAGTTCAAAGACCGAGTGCCACCAAGGACATGGCTCGGTTACTGCATGTAGATGAAGGTACCTATTTTGATGGACGGTTGCCTCCGTCCCTCAAAAACTTAACCATGGAAGACCTGTCAGACCTACATGTACTTCACGCAAGCTGGATCCATTACCTGACAGTCTTGCTCAACAAAGTTTCTTTAGAACGTTCAGAGGTTACTCCGCGCAAGGAAGCTGTTTGGGGGATGACTAGGATGTTTCACAAAAAAACCTCAAAGAACTTGGCTGGGGTCAACCTGACAGATCAACAATGCTCAGACCTGGCGAGATACGACAGGCGTTTTGTGAACGTAAACTCTAGGTACCAGCAACTCACAGCCCATAGAGACTGCTTAGAAGCCTTACTCAAAGTAGCAGAGCAAAACTGTGCAGTCGTTTCCAGGGAAGTAACTCGACGAGAAGCTACCCTATACGCCTCGCGCAGGAGTCAGAACATCGAACTCCATCACCAAGAACAACCCATGAGACAAGCCTACCGAAGAGGAGGAGTACGTGAACAAGCTCAACAAAAACACCCGCCGACGTCCAAGTTCGATAAAAGCAAAAAACCAGGGCTCAAGCGTTAAGTCGAAACCGTTAATTAAGATTGAACTTCCTGTTCCTCCCTCTGTTAACCGGCTTTACGTAAGTCGGGGAAAGGGGAAAGGTAAAGCACTAACGACAGAGGCTAAAAGGTACCGAGAACTTGTTAAGTCTATCGTGTCTGCACATTTAGTCTCTTTGTCCAACAGCATTGAGAATGTTGATGGCTACGGACCTGAGATATATAAGCTAGATATATCATTAAAACTTCCCAACTTAGAAAACCCAAAATGGTTCTTTGGAGAGTTGATAAACCACGGGAAGGACGCTGGAAAGTTAAAGGTCAAACTTCGGTACAAAAGGATAGACGCGGATAATCGGATAAAATTCTTACAGGATGCTTTCTGTATCTCAATAGGATTGGATGATTGTTTGGTGTTTGAAACCTGCGTTCGAAAGATAAATGATTCTGAAGAGGGTGTTACGGTGACTCTCTTTAAACTGGACCGAACAAAGTTTTTACCTCCTCAAGGAGAGCCTACATGGCTGAAAAGCTACCGAGAGTCATTGTAAGACGACCAAAACCTGTCATCGAAGAAGCAGACTTAAGTCTGCTCAATCAGACTGAGTTGGCTCAGTTGGCCCAATTCAATGAAATTCCAGGAGCCCATTTAGGCATTCCTCGGGAACAGTTGATTCACGCTTTGAACCATATGAAGGAGCTGGGAGAAGACCCATTCGCTAAGAAAAGAAAAAAATTTAGTGCATTTATTCGTAGGTATTGGGATATCGTAGAATTGCAATTGCCTAGCACGGTATGCCCAAACTGCGAGAGCTGCCCTGGTGATGCTCGAATAGCCATGTGCTATATTCCTAATCAAGAGAAGGGCTTGATCCGATGAGTCTTGGATGCCTTGACTGCGATAATTTGCCAGGGTGCAGCTTATTAGCGGGCAAGAAGAATTTTGAGGGTCGAGTGTTCTTAAGAACATCCAGCAAACAGTGTCCTCAATTCCAAGCTACGAGCCAGGCAGAAAAGGCTGTTCGTAAATGGTTCGAAGGGTTTGTTACCGAAACTGTACAAATTCAAGCCATCCTACAACGCGAATCTTCTCTTGTAGATCCTCCCCTTTTGGAGGAAGAAGAGGAAGGGCAACTTGTGAACTTTGAAGAAATGCTCTGGGAGGGCATTACAACCGCCCAAAGAAAAGAGCAGCTTGAGTTCGAAACTAGCGACGGTATAACTTTTGAGTTTTTGCCTCCCCAAGAAAATATTCCTGAGGAAGAGCCGAAGAAAGTGCCTAGAGGAAGTTTTCCTCTTCGCGCTTACTTAATTCATGAGTTAGGATATGCCGCCAACATTGTGCAATTTTGGACGAAAGATCAGGTCATCAACGCCATCCTATACGTAGAGGTGGAAAAAGGGCTGATCGTAAAGTCCGGAAAGAAAAAGAAAAAGGAAGAAAAGATGCCTAAAATAGTAAGCGGAATTAAATCACATTCTAAGTCGAGCAAAGTTACGGCCTCCAAGAAAAAGAAAAAAGAGGCTGAGGAAGAAGAAGAAGTAGAAGCTGAAGAGGAGATTGAAGAAGAAGAAGACGACGAGGAGGAAGAAGTAGAAGCTGAAGAGGAAGAAGAGGCTGAAGAAGAAGAAGAAGAGGTAGAAGAGGAAGAGGAGGAGGAGGAAGAAGAAAAAGTCCCAGCCAAAAAACCAGCCTCGAAAAAGAAACCTAAACCGACGAAGGCTGCCCCAAAGAAGATAGCAGAGCGAAAACCTCGCGGTAAGAAAGCCGCTGCCGCTACTACCAAGAAAAAGAAAAAAGAGGAAGAGTTGCCTGAGGCAACTCTAGAGTCACTACAGGCACAAATAGCTGAGTTGAGAGTACTGCTAATCCAAGCCAATACAGTAGTGTTGGATGAGCTAACAGCGAAACTTAACAAGCTTGCCGCACACTCAGATATTAGAGGTGTGTGCCCCGGTTTAGATCCAGAAGAGTATGACGAGGAAGACTTAAACGATGAGGAGCGTGAAGCCTACGAAGAAGAGCAGGAGCGTCTTCAACAGGCTGATTTTGATGCTGAACGTCTTCTAAAACAAAATAAGGATATTACGTCATTGTTGCCCGGGGGAAAGTAAAATATTGGTGTGTAAGCCAGCAACAAATAGTAGAAAGTTCTTTGGAACAGTTGTTGGACATTGCCAGTAAATCAGGAATTTCTACCTACCTAAAAACTGAAGAGACCCTAAGACTAGAACTTCTTTCTAGTCTAACCCATCATCCAAAATCTTAGTGGCGAGAACAGATAATGGGATAATAACCCAAGGTTTTTCGTACCATTTAGGTAACTTCGACTTTAACCAAGATACTTCTGCGTCATGAATTTGGACTAGTGTAGCAATCCTAGCTTCGCACCGATCTTCAACTTTTTTAACCTTTAGCTCTTCTTCTTCTTGCGAAATAGCCTTTTGACTAGCCAACGCGGCAACTTGTTCTATCGTCTGCAGCACTCCAAAGAAGGGCACTATTTCACCCTTCTCCAAAAGCATTGCGCATTTCGAAGTATCTGCTTTATGGCATTTTTTAGGATGTTGATAGCCTTCTAGTTGCTCAGACACCAAATCATTTGCTCTTGAGTGTCTGACGCAAAAGCAAATCAACAAGACGATCAGGATTTTTACGAAGGTCCTCATATAACTCCTTATTGCGAACTTGAAGGTCCTCTAATTCCTTCTCATACCGGTTCTCAATCTCTTGCATCATTGTCTTTTCTTGTGACTTTGCAGCCTTAACCAACTCACGTTTCTTTTTTAACAAATCGTGCTCTGAGGTTGCTTTGCTCCAAAGACCTTTCAATTGGCCCAAAGAAAAAATAGTAGTCAGAATTGCAAAGAAGAAAAGGAGAGATAAGTACAGATAGTCTTTTAACTTCATTAGCTATTTTTTGGTTCTGTAGGTGCGTCGATTAGATCAGGGGTTGGTTCTGTTTCAATAGCTACGATTAGCTTATTCCACCAACCACCTACACCTCCGGCCAACAGACCAGGTCCTAAAGCTTCCAAGTAGTTTCCACCCATTGACAAAGACCCTAGGTAGCCAAAGCCGAAAGCTGCGACAACACCAATTAATGGTCTAATCCAGTCTTCAACCGAATCTAAAAATCTTGCAATGATTGGAACACGTAGAACCACGGTACCTACAAAAGAAAAAAGGGAGGAAAGACCGAGCATCCAATTTTTTTGAAAGGCGGCAATTACGTCAGTGATGCCGGTTACGAAATCTGTAGAGGAAACTTGGGCACCAACCTCTTGAGCCCAAGCAATTTCAGGATAAAGAACAATCAAGACAAGTACTAGGTAGAGCATGGTACTAAAGTACTATGCTCTACCAATTCAACAAAACTTCCTTAAGAATTTTCTAATTTTTCTAGTAATGAAGTAGCTAGGGAGACTTGCTCCGCAATTGTCCCGCTTGTAAGCAATAACTGACGTTCCAGATTAGCTACTTGTTCTTGGGCCTGAGTCAAACGTTGCTTTATAACATTAAATTCTTTGGTACTTTGTCTCCAGCGTTGTTGCACAAGCGCGAAAGTAGGATCTGAATGGGCTTGTTCTTGCGACAAGGTCTGAATAGCTTTTTCTGAGCCAATTGACATGGTTTTTTGTATACAGAGGACACCTAGAATTCCAACAAGTTTTTAGCGATATCTATACGTAACAACAAATTTATGGAAGCCCGCAGAACAAGCTGCCGGCGCGGTAATTGTCGCGTAAAAAGCATCTTCCCCAACGACAACAGTACCTCCCGTAGCACCTAAAGTCATGTTTGTTGTACCAGTTCCCGTACCCACGCTTAACGTAGTAGATGCCACAGTAAGACCACCAGAAGTGCCGTTGTCCCTATGAAGACGCAAGGTTAACCCAGCTCCACTAATAGAGAAGTGATGCACCACAACACTAGTAACGATAGTATTTGGCGGTAACGTAAATTGCCGTACAAGAGTTCTACCAAAAGAATCTGGAATTATATTAATGAAAGCGTGACTAGAACCACTCAAGTAAGCAGCACTAACGCCACCGCCGCTTCCTATATTCTCCCAACCCACCGCTCCTATTGCATAGTCATGTTCATGCTCTACGGGAAGGCTCCAAGCTACCTTCCAACCTGTGCTTGTATCCCTTGTTGAAGATGTATCAACGCCATCTGTCCAAGAAGTTGACGTATCAAAAGGTTTCGTTAAAACACGAAAACAAGTACTCCCAAAACGATCTGGGCTTATTCGCAACATGGTAGCTGTTAAGTTGCTGTTGTTTTTATTCCACTCGTCATCAATAGAAGACCAAGAAGCTCCGGCAACTAGCTCTAAGCCAGAAGAATTTTGTTCTATTGTGGCACCAACAGGCGTTATACCAGAACCAAATCCTGCTGTTGTGTCCCCTCGACTGCCATAAATAGCAAAGGCTGGGCAATCATTTGTTGCAAAACCGCCACCAGTGTCCGTCAACCCTTGTATATGTATTAACTTAGCTCTATATGGATTAGTTGTACCCATAGAAAAACGATTATGAATAAAATTTTCATGCATGCTGTCAGAGTCAGTTATTGTCCTGAAATCCTCCAAACCCTCTGTCTCAATATATGGATTGGAGCTTGCTGTGTTAAATCGGACTAGACGATCTACACTAACACGACCACCATTTGCACCTACTTCAATAACTGGAACACCTGCAGATATCTCTCGCACACGCATCAATAATTGACCCGTAGAACCTGCCATAGGATCACTATTAGCTCTCCAATCAAAACTACCACTAGGGGCTGCTGCTGCACCTGGATCTACATCATCTGTCAGAGCAAAAGTCATACGACCATTTGTCCCCATCTCTACAAAACTTTGGACTTCTGTCGTAGATCTATTGCTGCGAAAACTGAAAGAAACAGCTGCCGAAGTAGCATCTGATGTATTCAATCGTAATGCTTCCAAAGCCGTTGGAAGTGGTCGTACCTCCAAACCAACAGGACTAATTGAGCCGTCTCGAGTATTAGCGCCCACAGACCCATTTGAGTGGAGCATGAACTGAGTTAAAGCAGAGTCTGTTGCAGGTGTAGTAGTAATAGTAGTAGCATCAGCTCGAAGTCCTAAAAATGACCAACGATTTAATGCATTGGTGCCATCACCAACAACATCGTTTATCCAGTAAGTTGTTCTATCATCAACTCCTGCATAGTCTTCGCGAAAGCCAGTAACTATTCGAGAGGCATAACCGCTTGACCAACGACCGTCAGCAATAGGAGGAGTAACGACCCCATCACCCACAACTAATAAAGTGCCTGTTGCATTAGACGGGTTACTCACGCCAGAAGATAGATGAGCCGCGGTGGGAGCACCAATCCACATAGAAGCCGTATCTGAACTCTTAGGATAGACAATGACATTGGGTGTAGTAGGTATTAGGGGGTCTGTCCAATTCTCAATCTCCGCCAAATGCTCTCCAGTTGCTAAGATAGAATTTCCCACAACTGTTCTCAAATCAATATTTTCGGATAGGCCTGCCGATTCAACTGCGTAAACGCCAAAGGCAAAAGCATCAGTCTTGGCTTTTAAGCGCGCGCCAGTAGTTCCACGAAGATATATGCTTGAAGGCCTCAAATCTTTTGAGTAACCAAAATCATCGTGCTCCACATCAAACCGGCGAAGCATAGATGAAAGTAACTCCCCGTTTGTATCCATTGGATAATCTTCAAAATCACCTTGCAGTGAAGCCTCGTAATCATCTGAAATATAATATTCAATGATGATCGTTTCTCCAGATTGAGGGACAGCTCCTCCACCAGAACCCGGATTACCTTCAGCCGCCAATTGAAGAAACGGTGCGGGGTAATATGCTCCGTCCCTTGTAACAGCGATAGAACCGAAACCTCCAGCAGCCACTGGATTCAAATACACAGGCGTATAATCTAGATTCATCAACTCTAGGGTCTTTTGATCGATGACCTTTTTGACTCTGTAAGTACCATTATTCGACCAAGGACTAGATGAGCTTGCGGATGTCCAAACTACCAAGTCTCCCACCAAAGCATTAGTAAAGTCCACGGAACCCGTGGTTACAGCAACGATATTGCTTCGTTGGATACTTGTTACTGTGGCAGAAGTGTTAGGAACTGCTTGAGCCACACCTTCAATTCGAGTTCCAAAAGTCGAAGGAGCACTAAACGTATCATGGATGCTTAAGATCTTGGCTTCAACACTACCAAACCCATCAAATATTTCGATGTCAGCAGTACCACTAAAAGTGATGGGATCACCATTACCATCAGCTGACTCCACCACAAGCTCATTAGCTGTCTGATGTAATACTCGACGAGGACGAGACTCCAAACCACCAGCAGTTGTAGTAAAAGAAACAAACTGACCTACCGTCACAGACCCAAAAGCACTACTCAATGTCAAAATTGTTTGAGCACTATTTGGAGTGCCTAGAGGGTCCACTACTACAGAGGATGCTGTAATAGTTGTAGTAACAAACAAATCCCGAGTATAGACAGACCCGTCTGATTGAAGAATCCGAACAAAGTCAAAAGTAGTTGGTGTGGTTGTCTTGCCAACATAGACACCTTTCCCAGTAAAACTAGCCCCAATTTGAATGCCTCGCTCCCCATCAGCTGTGAGGGTCTGACGAACCCTTCGGGATCTCCGACCTAGGCCAAGCTTATTTTCTGCTGCTGCTGAATTAAAGGCCAATTGAAAACTGGCTCTATTTATTTTGGCAGCGCCAAGAACTTCACCTATAGAAACTCCCAGCTGACCTATAGAACTCACACCTCGAGTCGGATCTATATGTTGACTCTGCTGTAAATCCCCTCCAAAAGATTCTGTTTCTGAAATTAAACCTAGGGCAGGAAAAATTGCTTCAGAAGCTGCCACACTTTGAAGACGTAAGTAACTTTGACCACCTACTGTAGGACTCGTTAAACGCAAGAAGCCGTTATCGTTAAATGCTACGGTTACGCCTACAGCAGTATTTATAGTACTAATAACCTCTGCCAAAGTTTTATTGCCAGAAGTAAAAGAAATGGCCGTAGATGTGGGTACACCGGCAACATCTCGAAATAGGTTAAAACTTAGACCCCCAACAACAAAACCTCCAGAAGGCTCTTGCAGCATCCCTAGGATGGTCGCTTGAACATCTATAGCGCCCGGCGCTTGAACGTAACTTGAGCCATCTGCGCTTCTCACAAATGGCCAATCGCCTGTTAAGACGGACAAGTCTTTGCTAGAATATGGAGCTGTCACAATGCCGTTATAGCATGAGAGACCAATTCACTGTTAAAGTTTGCCCAGTGGTTTTTACAATAGGTGTACTAAGCGTTCTATAGGCAATTACATTTACGGAAGAAGAAGTTGCAACAATACTGCCGTCATCTACCACTAAGCCAAACTCAGTTAAATTAACAGAAGCAAATTCCGCTGCTGGATAAGAAACTTGGTACCTAGCCACATTAACGGGAGAAAATGTAGGCGGACTTAACTGTTTCAAAAAGTTGGTACCATCAAAAGTTTGTGCAGTAGCCAATGTAGATACAGAAGACACACTTGGTTGAGAGCTGGTACCCGCAATAATCCATCTCGGCCGCACTGCGGAAACAGGCACATCTGTAGTGCCCATAGTTTGCCAATAGCTCAGGTCGCGTAACCAGGTCTTGCCAGTTTCCGTAAACACATTCCTACCGGAATGCGCACGTATCAAAACATTGTTTGAGTCATAAAGGCAAATGGTGACAGAGTTCTGTCGAACATTTAAAACGTCAGTGTCCATCGAATCACCAAAGAAAAATCGGCTGTTTTATTGAGGGGCTCAAATGTCTTATATGCGATAGGGGCATTCAAAGACGCGGAAGGATCTAAAGTAGAATCTGTAGCCCCTCCAGCACTCGAGTCATCCGTACCCGTGGAAGAACTAGCAGGCTGAACATCTACGAACAAGCCTGCCTCTGAAACTGCTACAACGTTTAGGCCCAACGAGACCAAAGACACCTCCGTAGTACTAAACTCCCTAACAAATTCGATTGAATTTGTTGTTAGTGGATTACTATTCTGTATCGCTCCAAGATAAACTCCGGAAGTAACCTGTGCTGGAGTAACCAAATTACTAACTGACGCTACCTCAGATTGCGTACCAGTACCTAAGCCCATCCACCGGACCCTACGATTAGTAAAAGGCACATCGGTTGCTCCTATTGTTGACCAAGCACTCAAGCGAGTCAGCCAATTACTCCCAGTCTCCGTAAAGACATTATGACCATCTCGAGTCTGTTTGAGCTTTCCATGCTCCCTCAACTCTAAATGAAAATTACACCTAACACCTAGATCTTCTACTAGTTTCATAATTTATACCACCGTGGCACTGAACTCTTCTTCAATACCCAAGTCTGAAATAGTACTTAGATCATAGTCCATGCCGAGTAAATTTAGAACTGCCTGAGCACTTGCATCAGAAGTGTTAGGACCTATACCTGTTACAGACACCCGACCCGGATGCTCATACGCACTTATTGTCCACGTGCCATCATTGGCAGAGTTCTCTGCGTTTGAAATACTGACCGTATCTCCTACCATATCTGGCGTAAACACATCAAAGGGCGTCTCAGGACTTTGACCAAAATCCAAAACTTCAATACGCATGACAGAAGAGTCATTTATAACTTGGACTGGCTCCCAGATTTTTTTCCTAAATCTTCGACGTACTATGCGAAATAGAATGTCTACTTGCAATGTCGGAGATGGTACTGTGCCATCCAAATTCACGAATGCTAAAGTAGTAGTAGCTAATTGCACGGTACCCGTGCCTGTTAAATCAGGAGGACTTGTCTGAATGACTGTGTTTTGTACTAGATAGCTGCCAGCATTTGCTCCAGACTCAATAATTAGCAAGTCACCTATCTGCACTCCATCATTTATAAAGTCAGAAGTAGCACTAAACAATACTGGTATGCCAGCTGCTATAGAACCATTCTCAGCGCGCATAATGGGATTAGTTGACCTGCGAATGATTCCGCCAACTAGACTAGACCCATATGAAAAGGTTGTTGCATCGGGTGCCGTAATAGCAAAAGTTGTTGGATCGGACAAAGGGGGCACACTATTGATAAAGCCCGAATTTTGACCCGCCAAAGAAGTAAATTCATAAACACCAAAAATCGACACTCCAGAACCTGCCTGGTTAGGCCACAGAACTGCTAAATCTCCCTCTATGGTACTAGTAGTTGCAGTACCTGGCTGACGTGCTCGAGCGCCGCCAAACCCAGTAGCCGAAGCTAATGAAACATCTCCTGAAACATTACTAGTCACAATATCCCGCAATAGTCTATTTGTTGTAGTCTGAAAAGGCGTAGAACCCAAACGTTGTAAATTCATCCCTTGATGATTTAAATCGTTCAGCCTAACCGTCGATTCGTGTTTCCCCAGTTGTCCCACATTTTCATAAAATCTCAGCGTTGCGGCACCACTAAGAACTTCCTGAAAACTATTTAGCACGTCCGCATCAGACAACCTTTGAACAATTACAGAAACCAAATCAGCATAGGCCGGAATAATAGTTCTTAAAAACTCTACAGAGAAAGTTATATCACTCTCATTAAAAATACCTGAGGTTGTCTCAATTTGAGCTGAAAAAGTAAAAAACTTCCGAAGTTCTTGACCCCGTAGATTTTGAATCCACCAAGTAGAATTGCTATATATGTCTTCTATAGTAATACCACCAGACAAAGGAATGAACGCTTCCAGTATATCACCCACCTGAATGTTCTCTCCAGTCGCTGGATTACTTGCAAGACCTATGGCCGTAGGAAAAAAGTAGAACCTACGAATACCTAAACGTTGATTTTCTACATCTACATCCTCTATCAACAAACGGCCCAAAGAGACCCCTAAAGGGTCTGTGCCATAGTTATTATCAACAACAATGACCTCCCCCCTCTCCTCTGTAAAAGGCAACCCCATCAATATATGTAAAGCCAGTTTAAGGTTGGAGACATTAGGACCATTTGTAATTGCGTACCATAGACCTTTAACTGCGGATAAATACGGAGCCCGTGTTTGCTTCTCTTCCAACGTATCTCGAGTCAAGCCAACAACACGACCAAAATTATTTTCCACGACTTCCAAATTATCAATATGGCAACATTCCGCCCAATACTCCGCCTTAGAAGGATTAGCTAAAGAAAAAACTTCGGGTTGAAAAGTCAACCAACCAGAACTAACTGTAAAATTAGTGTTTTCTACAAATACTGTATCTGGTGTTTCCGTAATTTCATGAACTAATGCAGGAATCGATTGGTATTTAAGATCAATCGCAACCCTTGTATTATGAATGATTTCTTTGGCTCGAATTGTAAAAAGGTAATCTGAAAAAGGCCTATTTGAGGTATTTATGCCCGTAGGAATAAAACTTATAAATGTTTTAGCTACCGCCGTAATTTCTGCGGAAGAGGACGAAGGAGATACTACTCTCAAGTCTTGTACGAGCTGTTCAAACAAAGACAGGTCTAAACCTAAACCCCCTTCGGCCAAACTTCCTACGTTTATTTCAAAAGTTAATCGAGTACCATTAACAGCCAAAACCTGTGCTTGAATATCAGCCGCCAATTCAGAGTCTCCACGCTTTACCTCTAGCACAACTATATCGCCAGCGGAGACACCAGCCTTTTGTAAGTCCAAGTTTGGTGTATGAAGTAGATGGCCCAGTCTATAACTCTGGTTTTCTAGGTTGTTAGCTAAGGTCTCTGATTGAAGAACTAGGACAGAATGATTTACTCGACATCGTATTGTTGTGGCTTGGGGGGCACTTCCCGAAGTAGTAGTTCTTCGTATACGCACCCAATAATAAGTTAATCCATTTTCCGCTTGAGGGGCCCAATTGGCTAAAGTTCCTAAAACTATATCCCCCGATTGTGTGCCCCCACTAGTTCCATCAGTTGGCGTAAATGATGTCCATGTTGAACCGTTAGAATACTCAAACGTCAAAGATAAGTCGACGGAACTGACAACAGAAAACACCATATTTAAACTTAGGAATGGAGTTGTCTTCCCTACATATACATAATCCTGATTAGCACTCCAAACGGCTGTATTAGAACTAGTAGTATCTACAGCCGTAGATACATTTGTGAATACAACACCAGTCACCAAAAAGACAGACCCTAAAGAAGCCAAAGCATTATCACTTTGATAGGCTCTAACTATCTCGTGCCCTGTGCCATCTATTTCCAACAATCGACCTTGTATTCGATAGTTCACATCCAAATTTGTGAAGGTGGAGTCAGAGGCTCTAAAGACACGTGTCATTAAATTTGTAGACTTTAGTAGGGGCCCAGACTCTCCTGACGTACCAGAGGTTACATTGCCCAGAATGACAGATTGAGGTTCTGAGGCTAAATCTGTCCGCATACTAAAGCGTTGCCAACGTCGCATGACTGTTGGCTGTATTGTCTTCAATGATTTGTTGTAGTTATTAGAGTATAGTGTGGTAAGCTCCGCTCCTAGAATTTGGATCATGGATGACCAAACAACTTGAAAAATTTCTCGATCTTCAATAAGCTGGTAAAAGTTCGGTAAGTATTGCCAAATAAATTGCATATCTGGGATACCACCTTCGGCACAAGGCACAAGACTAAGCCTTATATATATAGTGGCTGTTTGGGTGATTGTTTCTGTTCCATTTGTGGCAGAAACCTGTACAACATACACGCCAAGCACATCCGGAATAAAACTCACTGCTCTTCTATCGGGCCTAATCAAAACTAAGCTAGCAGGATTAGTCGTATTTAGATCTGGTACCAATACAGATCCAATAGGGACAGAAGTAAATGACCAACTTAAAGTGACAGGCAGCCCAGTAGAGTCTTGGGCTGAACGTCCATCTAATTGCACAATGGACCCTAAAACACCTCTGAGTTCTGTTTGAGGTAATGTAAAACTTAACATGCAGATTCCTTTCCGTTACTTAACGGTATGCCTTTTATAGAGATGGACCAAGACTTGATCAGAAAACTTGTTGCAGAGGAGATTGACATTGTTACCTCGGCGGTAGAAACAGAAAAACTTCTGTACGAAAAAGCTGTATGCCCTACCTGCGGTAATGAGGGAGCCATTAAGAAATTGGCAGGGACTAAAGTGGGAGCAAATATGGAAATTGTACAAAGTCCTTTTTCCCCGGGCCGGATATTAGCTCGAGGCTCAGCTCAATGTCCTCAATGCTCTACTGAATGGGAACCCATATCCGGGATACTGATAACACAACCAGCTGTTATTGACGAGTCAATGTAAATTCTTCTCCGAAATTCGCGAAGTAAGTAGATATTCTACCAGTGCCTTCATACGGAGCGTCCGTACCTCCTACAGAATTTTCAGAGCGCTCCACAACTAAAGCTCGGTTAAGATCGTGTGTGACCGTAACTAAGGTAATGGGGTGTGTTACAGAAGTGGCTCCCCGTCTTGTTAGGAATGCTTCCACATCTGAGATCTCTAAAATATCCAGGGAACCTAACCCATTGATAAACGCTTCAATTTCAGGCCCGACAGTTTGGGGAGAAGACCCCCCTGAATAAGTCATGCTTAAAAACACGTAACTCGGCAAGAAATGCCGTGCTATCAGATCCGCTACCAACACACGATTATCTCCTCGAAGAAATGTGTCTATGGTTCTAACAAGTGGAGAATTTTCATAGGTTATTTGCAGGTTCTTTCCACCAACTTCTACCCGATTTTGCGGCGCATCTGAGTTACCCACGGGCAACACTCGCCGAGTAAAATTCAACTGTACCTCCTCATAAGGAGAAAAAGTGAAATTGTTATTTGTAACAGAATACGTATAACCGTCAATTACTAGGCCTGAGACCACACGCAATCTATCCAATCTACTAAGATTCCTATTGTCATTTGGTCCTAAGGACTCAATGGGGACATCCACATAGTAAAGTCCATCCTCAACATTATTTTGCATATCTGAAGAAGAAACTCTGATAACCCCAGGTCTACGGACTTTGTATGGCATGGAGGTGCCTGGAACTAACAAACCATCGGTCCCAGATTGACCCTCCAAAGTCAACATGGTCCGACTGCCGTGAACCCCTCCTCGGACACGGTAAGACACAGAGGGGTCTGCGCTAGGAAAGGGTGTAGCGGAGGAAATCGTAGCAGTATTTGATGTGGTTGAAACAATTGGATACACACCCTGATTGACACCAGAAACAACTTCTAACCTATCTCCTCGAGTAACACTGGATAATTCTCCTGCGCCTCCCGTCAACACGGTAAGGGGTGCAGAACCTGAAATAGATCCTGTCTGTAGCACAGTCACCTCTGGCCCAACAGTTGCAACATCCTTTATCCTGTGTATTGTTGGCGTTGTTTGGTATATACGAAAGGCCTGGCTCAACGTATTGGAAAGTGTGTTTGGTCCCGTAGCCACCCAAGTAAACGTATTCGAGCCAGAAGTACTACTAATACCGCTAAGTCTAACACGCGTGTTGCTGATATCTCTTTCTAAGACCTCATAGCTGCCCTCCAGGGCTGGGTCTGTAGATTCAAAAATCGTAATGTAATTTCCTGCCGTAGGCAGCTGTCCAACGTCCGTAGCATCCACGAGGTAAAAATCGGAAGAAACCTGGGTAATGGACCCATCACGGCTAGTAGCAGTATCCGCACCTAATGTCGTTTCCGTAGTAGTTCGCATGATCGAATTTAACTCAAGAGTCTTGGCATCTATACGACGACGAATAGTGTATGTTCCTACATCAGGACCTGAAGAAATCACCAAAGTTTGTCCAGCGAGGTCCCCCATTTGCGTAAAATCTATAACACTATTCGCCGGAATAGATACTCGTGCAGAACCAGTAGTTGTTCGTAGTCCTGCGGGGCTGCCAAAAATACCTACAGTAGCCTCTATAAGCCGAACGCCAGAACTATTGACCAATTCAATTTCTTCCTGTACCTCTAATAAATCCCCAGGCAGTATTTCAAGATTAAACACATCACGGTCTGTCCCTGTTAACTCAACTATGGTTTCAAATGCCCCACCACCAATGGAATAAGAACGGACAACTCGTAAGTCATTAATTGTTTGATTAAGGGCACCTGCCTCCGGCAAAACAACATAACCATCATCTGTAGAAAATCGGTACAAGAACTCCTGAGATGTTCCCGTAGAAGCTAAGCGACCTCCAGCAATACCGGTAGTAATCTCAACTGAGGTAGGCTCCAAAAAGTAGAGTCGAGCAATACCAGCGCTCGTAAATCCCACCCGATAATGAATATCTGTATCTGTAGAAACGAAATCCTTATCCCCTGCTGAAGCGCCTATAATAGTCAGGTCAGAACCTGACACCGTAGAAATCTCATACTCTCCGATATTATTACCTTCGTAAATCTCAAGCCTACTTCCTACAGTAACTCCCAACAAAGCAAAATCAGTTACCGTAGTGTCTCTGAATGTAACGAGAGGGGAACCAGAAACAACTGCCCCAGAAAAAGCCTCCCGTAAGGAACCTTGACTACGATTGGAGAAAGCTCCTTTTGCTCGAGCATCAATCACTCTTCCATATGGGATTGTAATCCCTGTGGGCTGATTTGTAGAGTCAAGTAATTCAATGTCCTTAACTCTCACTAAAGGTCGTTCCACGCCTGTAAAGGCCTCATAGATGCTAAATAAAAGATTGAACCCCGTGGAAGGCACGCCAACATCCAAAACCAACTGATTTGCTAGGACCGACAAGATAGTATATTGACCAGCATTGGAAGCTTGGGCACCCGCGGTAGTACTGGTGGAAATATCTAAAACATCTCCGGAAGAAACTCCAGCTAACAAAAAATTTGTTGAAGTAGATGTGACTGTTGCTGACCCTGCTACGGTATTTAAGTCCCCGCCGGGAAAAACTCCTGTAATGGGTATCCTGATGTTTCTAGGATTAACTAAATCCAGCTGAATCACATCGTCCACACGGTAGCGTAAGCCAGAGCTGTCTCCAGTTCCGGAAGGTGTAACTGTAGTGGTCAACTCTCTGTCTAAAATTAGAGTATCATTTGAGCCCAATAAACTGAGCAACCTGCGTATGGTATAGACTCCAGCATCAGCACCAGACTCAATAACCACTGAGTCTCCAATTGAGGTCCCAAGACCCGCGGAGCCAAAATTTGCTTGAGGGGAGTTTAGGTCTCGAACTCTAGACTTTACAGACACGCGCTCGAGCAGACGAAAGGGCATCGCGGCGACACTAGAATGATTTGCAATGGAACCATCTAGGGCCCCTGTCCATTGATTTGTCAGGTTGATTGTAACCCGTTTATACAAGTTACTGGAAATCACCTCTAGCCCACCAACTGCGGTAATCTCAAAAGCTCCATAATTTATGTTTCCAGCACCCGCAGGACCCAACAATTCTAAATACCGACCAACATCTTCAGATGAAGGATTCCAGGGCACAGTCCCATCTGCCGTGATATAGACAGGTATTATAACTTCCGCAGTAGTATTAGTTGGCGCAGTAAAGGCAGCTGAACTAGTTGCAGATGCTGAAGCTTGCTCAAAAATCTGAACAAACTCATCCGAGCTACCTCCATAAGTTTGCAAGTCTAATCCTAGTGTGAGCGGGTTAGCATCCCGAATTCCAGAAACTGTTGTTGTTGTTTCTGACGGTGCTCCAGCTCGAACGTAGATGTCAGTTTTACCGCCTATGTGCACTTCATTGTTATTTATAACAATCTCACCCTCAGGAGTTTGTGGCTCAATTATCCCACCTGGAATGTCTGAAATAAACAGGCTGCCCCGACTCTTAGACTTTAACCAAAAGGGCTCTGCTGGACTTATTGTTGGAGGTGTTGGAGTAACTGCCACAACAAAGTTGGAAACAACCTCCCCAACTGTATAGTTGGTAATAGTGCTTGTGGCTAAGTCCAAATGCGTAAATATATCTCCAACAGCTACATTGGCCGCACCAAAATCAGTCTGTCCAGAAACTCCTGTTGTGAGGTTTGTCCCTGCGGCTAATGTCAGCCGAGAAGTTGAAGCGCTCGCAGTCAACTGGGCAAAAGCATAAACAGCATCCGGAGAGCCTGTGAGAATATCTCTATTCATCTCGACATCCCCGAAGCCCACAACGCCGATGCTTTGAACAGTTTCGAACAAGCTGGATAGCCGAGATCTAATTCCTCGAGGCACCACCAAGCTCGTCTCAGACAACCCAGACTCGACTCGAGCAAAAAAGGAAGAAGTATCTTCCCTGGAAGACCCTTCCCCAAAATTAGATCTGTTTGTTACCTTAACCACTCCCGGGGAATTCTCAATACCAATTAATGTTTCTCTCGCAATATTATATTCATCACCCTGAGATTCTGCTCGTACAATTATATCAAAAAAGTACAAGCTTCCGGAGAGATTAAAAATCATTTCTTCCGCAGTAATGGACTGATTCTCTATAGGAAAGAATCGTAACCCATCTCCCGTAAATACAGCTTGTGTTGGTGTTATAGTAACAAACCTAGCATTATTAAAAAATAGTCGAGCTGTACCAATTGCAAAGCTGCCTTCCTTTCTGGAAGCAAAAAAGTTACCCATCAGACGATCTGCTTCTGTATCCGTCAACAGTTCCGGAGAAGCAATAGATTGACTGTTTCGAACCTGAGATATTTGTCGGCGAAAAGGTTCGACAGCTAGCCTCGCCATATTGAATACAAGGTCATAGATGGGCTCCCCTTTTTGAATGACTAAGTCAGGAAACTCGGTCTGGGCTCGACGTACTAAGAACTCTAAAATTGGTGTAGAAAAAGCATCAGGTCCTATACGAGAAAGCAATGGGGTGATAACTTCACTGTCAGCTAAGGAGCCGACAGAGGTATCTATACTTGAGTCAAACGCCCGTATGCGCTCAACGAGAAAGGTTCTTAGTTCATCTAAGTCTGCCATAGTGATATTCCTTTAAAGAGATAAGTTAGCTGTCGCTTCTGTCCCAGCATAGGATGTGATTAGAATTCGCATCTCCGCTGAGTCCGAATGTCGAGTAGACCTAAGATCTACCAAGGTGGCGGAAAGTAATCTCTCATCAAGCGCCAAGTCAGTTCGGCCTGATTGAGCTCGAGTAACGTCTTCAGAAGTCTTGCGTACAGCATGGCCTAGGGCCCCCAAGATTGTCGTAGTATTGCCAGAAGTTCCTACTGCCCCGACAATATCCTGAAGACCTCCTCCATCTATAGGATTAAATATATCAGAGCCTGGACTTGTTAAGAGATATCTGATGTAAAGTTGTGTCAGTCTCAATATCCCGGACACTATCTTGGTCTTGTTTCCTACCTTATATTCCACAATAGACCCAGTAGTCGTTCTTGTGAAAGAAGAAGAACGTACGGATATTGTTCTCACTTGTCGTATATTGGGAGGGATGGTCAAATACATGACCTTCTGATTCACAATGACAAATTCTGGGAGAACAACATCATTGACCAAGACTTCACTCACACTCGAAAAATCTTGGCCTTCCACTTCGATAACGAAGGGGACACGGGACACAATTCTATTAACAGAGTCAATCTTTATCAAGTCACTATATTTGATTACACTCAAAGTCATTGACGTGCCTCAAACTCTTCCGCAGTCGTGATTGTATCATTTAGCAGTGGATCTTCTGCCACATCCTCTACAAGAGAAGAAGGTTCTATGGCTTTTATAGAAGTGATCAAATCACTTAACCCAGTTTGCAACTGGACTAGCCTCTCAATTCTCGTAGGTAGGCTAGTGTCCGACCCTGATAAAAAATTAGTTGCGTTTATTGGTCGAGCAGAAGCAACCTGTGACTGTGCAGTTGGTTCTCCGGAAGTAGCATTTTGACTAGCAGATGTTGTTTCTCCATTTCTAGCCACCTGCTCAGAGATTAATTCGACCAAGGACACATTAGAAAACGCTCGATTAATCTCGATACTTCGAACAACGGTGACAACATCTGAAAGCTGTCGTCTGATAGCTATATGAGCTTTTGTCATACGAGGTCCCCTTCTAATTCTCCAACCGTGTCACTAAAATCGGTATCTGGGTCAGTTAAAACAACTTCTGTGTCAGCCGTAGTTACTAATTCTGTCACCCTAGAAGTACTCTGACTCTGTACTGGTAAGTCAAATACACTAGCTCGAGCTTTACTTACAAAATTACCGGCGAAAGAAGATTCTGCCAAGGACACAGAGAAAAACTCGTCTAACTGTCCAACGTCTAAAAGCTCCACAGCTCGATCATACCCCTTTTCTTGGAGAACTGCGATGAGGGCATTTAAACTAGCACTTTGAGGAGCAGAAAAGCTGGCCAAGATGTCTTCCGCGTTTAAGGCAGCATTAGGGATGTTTGTCGTGATCTCTGTAGACCGACGAATGGAGCTCGTCAACATGCTGTGTAGTTCTGCCAGAACTTGTTGAAGTCTACCCACATCCGGTAACTGAGAAGCGCCTTGTGAAACTACGGGAGAAAGAACTCCGTCCAAAAAATCTAAATTTTCATCAAACCTATACTTCGAAAATAAAGAACTGGCCGTCAAAAGGGTTTGAACGTTCTCAGCCAATTGTCGATAATTAGTTTCCAACGAGCTAGTTGCTGTAAACACGAAGGATGTGTCTTCTGTAGAAATACCAGAGACCAAATTAACGAACTCCCCAGAAGCTGCTACTGATGAAACTTGATGATTATTTATTTGGTCCCCCACTAGTAACCCAGACAGGTCCAACTTCTGCCCCGCAGCGTTCACAGCCTCTAAAGAAGGACTTAGCCCAAACTGAGTTAAGGAAGAAAAACCTAAGGACGTTGGAGCTGACGTGACCTGGATAGAACTGCCTCGAGTCTTGGAATTACTAGTCAGAAGTATTCGTCTCTTAATCAACCTATAGCGAAGGGGAGCACTGTTACGAGTAAATCCTCGTGAGTTTTTGCCCCCAGGAAATTCTAAAGTTAAGGTAGAGACACTAACATTCGTAATAATATATTCTCCAGCATCTCCCCCCTCTAAGAGTATTAAAGAGACTCCCGAAACAATGCCCAGAGGAGCAAGATCTACCCCCGCCGTATCCGTCACAGTAAAAGTATTCGCAACTGTTCTAAGCTGCCCTTCTCGTAGAACCGTCGGGACCTCAGTGACCGTCAAACCAGATACAGAATTTCGAACAAGTGCACTTAAAATAGCAGTGTCTAAATACACGCTTTGAGTGTTAGCTGTTCGTTGATTGGGGCTAAATCCAAACACGTGTGTCGCAGTATTTGTAATCCGAATTGCTTGCTTAGGTGCAGGAAAAGACTCCTCGACACGCACTACTTGCCAAGATATAGAACCGCTATTTGCATCAGTCCCTGTCCCATTGGGATTGTAGATGATCGGCGAACCTGCAATTGGAGCACCAACTAATGGGTCAACAGTAGCAGGTGGCGTATCTTTACTTATATCAACAATTTCAAAGGTGCCATTATTGGCAGCAGTAGCTGCACCACTGATAACTATCGAATCTCCTATATTATTTGCCGCTAACCCAGTCATACCAGACCAGAGTTGTCGGCTTGTTGAAATGGAAACTAGAGTTGCACTACTTCCTGAAGCCAACACAGGATTTGTAAAGGAAGCAAATGTACCGTCAACTGATGAATATGAAGTTGATAGCCTAAGGTGTTCCGGCATAAATCGAGAACGACCTTCAATTGTCAGCTTATTTGCTCCTCCCGGCTGCTCCTTAAACAACACATGGTAACTAGCGTGCGCATACTTATTACTACCATGTGACCCATTACTTTCATCATTTAAAGCCGTCACAACTTCTGAAATAGATCCTGTAGGTAGTCCGGAAGGAATTGAGGAAGTCTTTGTCACAGGAGACACTACTACAGAAACAGTATCTCTCACATTGTGCGGACCTAAATTATCCGAGTCTGCTACGTCCCTGGTATTTATGAGCAAGTCAGGAAAGAAAGAAACTTGTGTATAATCTCCTCTAGAACCAAATAAACCTACTGTCTGATTGGCAACGGTATCTCCTCGAAAATCTACTTCTATTTGAGTATCACTAATAAAACGAATTATCTCGTATCTTTCAAATGTTGGGGCTGTGCCTGTTCTAATGTAAAAACCAACATAATGTGCTTCAAACGAAGTTGCAGGACCTGTTACGGTGCTCCCACTAATTGTGATAGCCACATTTTTGAGGAGGGTTAACTCAGTCAATATTCGAGCTCGGAAAAGGTGTGTCCAACGAGTAGACTTTACTTCCGCCCAAGCTTGCGGATTACCCAATTGGTCAGCCCCAGAAACAGACCAAGAAGCAAATCCAGCGTTATCTACAGCCGCGGATGAGCTAGACGATCCCGGAACTACAGTAGGAAAAAGAAAATGAATAGTAGCCCCCAAATGTATAAAACCTAACTTTATCGGAGGCTGCATGCGCACTGTCGTCCAATAGTCAGAGATTAGAAGATTATTGTTGGTTGGGGGAGTATCTGGAATATTACTTGGAACGGTAGAATCTCTAGGTGCTGGAGCAACTCCCGCAGAAGTATCTTCGCCTTCCATTAAAGACACTCCACTGTCTTGAATGAAACCCCATCGTAAAGTAGTCCATGTGTAAGAATTATTGTCTACCACGATATGGAACATATTAGCGGCGTCGTAGTTACTTGCTAAGACTGGTGGGGCAGCAGTAGCCGCTGCGGGGCCCGGCCATGTGGGATGTAAAATAGAATCAGGCCACGGACCTTCAATTGTACCATGAATGCCTGGGCCCTGTACGCCTGATAGGTCCACTGTTTGTGTACCACCACCATCTACTACGATACTCAAGGATGTTTGCGACAGGTCATCTAAAAGCCAAGGACCTTCATTCGAAAGGATTTGAGCCGGAATAGCCTGCCCAGTTGGACGCATAAGGAAAGGCGGCCCAGACCCCAAAGATTTGGAGCTTCTTCCTATAATCCCCTTAGTGGCAAAACCTGTTCCGTCGGATTTCAAAGCGTACTTTTGATTTGGGACGACGAATTCGGACAAGGATTTGACTGATGCTTTTGCAGCCAATACGGTCAATAGAAAGTTCCTACTTGTAGACTGATTATTCGACTGTTCCCCTGTTTGAACTTGGTCGGCTAAATCTAACAATACTGACCGGGTTCTAGCAATTGATGTTGTGGCCAAAATAGACGATATATCTAAAGCCTCATAAACAGCTAACAAGGAAGATAAGTTAGAGAGCAAAGTAAGTAAGGTTTCGTGGGTTTTAGTTAGTTCTTGAAAGTCATCTAACAATAACTGTCTTGCCTCGTCCGGGTGAAATCTAAGCTTTGACCCACTGATCAAAGGCCTGAACTGTTCGGCAAACTCATCAATTTGGCGACTAAATTGTCCCAACTCCGGACGACCTTTTATAGAAGCGGAAGTCTCTACATTCAATAGATTTGTAGCTGCATTACGCAACAAGGTTGAACTATTAGCAGGTAAAATTAAGTTTTGAAGTTGAACAACATCTTCGGAAACAATAAGCATGTCCTCAACAAGATCAATTTGCCGAGATAGTAATTCATTAGTCTTATTCCGCACGAGCGCTGCTAGGCTAAAAATAGCAGTTGGGTTTAAAACAAAAACCGTTTTTGCAGCTTCAACAATCTGCTCATGCAAAGACTCTGGATCATTTGCACCTCCCAAAAAACTAGGGATAAAGGAGCCTACAAAAAACCTAGCAGAAGCATTACGTAACTCGGTGTCCGAGAAGTCTACCATACTCAACTTATATCGGAATTCTAGCTCGGGGGTGTAATCCAATCTTCTTGGGTCCGATTTGAGCCCAGACGGTTGTGGAATAACAACAGGACGCCACGAAACAAAGAGCAGCAAACTCCAAATTTGGCCAAAGTTGTCTAGGGATTACGTACTCTGGCTTTCGGTCCATGACATCACGTATGTTGCCCTCCATACGTCGAACATCTGTCCTATTTAAGGTGAGCGTCATTCGGCGTACGTAATCAACATCCCAACCAAAGAGTGCGCAAATCTCCTCAAAGGAGAATCCGTCCTTTTCCTCATCATCCTCAAAAATAAATTTTTGGGCCTCTGCCCAACGTAACTGGTACTTCTCAGAATCTCTATACAGGGCGTAATCAAAAATGGCCCTTCTAGCGACAGCAAACCAAAGAAGCCGATCTTCTGCATCAATATCTAAAGCATCTACAAACATCAGGTTACTGTGACGACGAGTGTGGCTGACAATGCTGCTACTGAGGGCACTCTAGGTGCAACTTGGGAACTTTTTCTGGAAACACTAATGGTGCTTGTTCCAGCAGCTAAAGCACATACAACCAACCCCCCACTCGATTCATCCACCTCCACAGTTGCAATATCTACGCTACTGCTAGAAAATTCAAGAAGGTCAGACAAGTTGGAAGACGGTATTGCTCGACCCACTTGATCTGTAACCGCCAAACTAACAGTCTCTTCAGACGTTCCCCCGGTTAGATCGATTGTTAAAGTAGCGGGTGTGTACACCACAGAAACAACATAAGGAAACAACACATCGGCTAAAGACGCAGAGGCCAGATTGGGTACTGCAAAAGGTTCCACGATGGAGAGAGGATTTTCTGCACCATCTATATGGATCTTGTAATTACCGTCTCGCGGCAATTCCATGTCCACATAGCCACTAGCATTTGTGGTCCATATCTTTGACCCAACAAAAACATTGGCATTGACCACTGCCGGAGAGGCCGTCCAATGATAGGACACGCTATCTTCAAAGTATGAGCGTACAGGCGTGATACGCACATTTTTTTCCTTTAGTCCGACCCCCGACAAATCCACTAAATGGCCTGTAATTCTACAAAAGCTAGGATCTACAGCTGACGGTAAGGTCACTGGCACACCAACCAGGTTAAAAGAATTCAAACTTGGGGGTGTTATGGGATCTATAACCGCAATACTTTGAACGGGAGAAAACACCGTGTCAGCCAAAATAGGTCGGACAAAATAAGTTGTCCCTGGTGACACTGCCCCACTCAACGCAAGAGTCAAAACCCCAGAGCCATCAGTGGTTCCCTCCGCAATAAAACTGTCTGACGCGTTGTATACACGTATTAAGACATTTTCAATCGCAGTTAGATCCGCCTCCACGGTATTTAAGGTGACTAAAGGGGCTGAAGGCCCCAAGACAGAATCAAAAGGACCAAAATTATTATTTGGGGAAGGAGGATCTGTTACAGACACAGATGTGGCTGCGCCCGAAATGAAACGACGACCCGCCAGGCTGAAACGGAGAGTATAACTTACACCCCCCGCTTCTCCATTTAGATTTAGGTCTGCTTGCCCCGTAACCAAAGTACCGCTTGTGGCTTCCGAGTCAAAAACCCCTCCTGCTGTATAAGCTTGAACTAATACCCCATCCAAAGGGGCAGAATCGGCTTGGTTACGAACTGTCACTGTGACAGGTACAATTGCCATTACAAAGTTCTCCTAACTGCTGCGGGTATTTGAGGCTGTTGAACGTTAAACAAATCGTCTGTACTACTTAGGACGGTTAAAAGATCAAAATTGGATGTAGGCACAGTGAATTGGCGGACGAAAGAGGTGCCGGCAAAAACCACACGCAATTGCTGGCCTACCACAAATTGCATCTCTGCTTGCCCGTTTGCGTCTGTAGTAAAACTAGTACTCCGATCTCCCATCCCAACCACATATCCAGAAACAAGCAAATCTGGACTCAATGTATAAAATTCTATTAATTGCCCAGAAACTGGAATTCCCGACACATCAACCAAAGAAACCGAACCAGTAACTAAACTTGCACTTGCTAGGGGTGAAGCTACAACTCCCTGCACAGGTCCGTAATAAGCACTCAAGTTATTTGATGTTGTCGTTGTATTGAAAAATCGGTAACGGTGGTGGTGGCTAGAGTTGGCTGCGAGATCTGTGTACTCGTAAGACGTTTGATTCGCCACCAAAGGAATATAAATATCTTCTCCAAAATCTTCTTGACTTGCCGTAAAGCCTAAAATAGACAAGGACGTACCTGACAACACCTGAATTCTAGAACCTGTACCTACTGTTGTTGAGGTTAGTCGAATCGCATTACTTGCATTACTTGCAATTGAAGCCCCTAAAGCAGTATTAAGTTGAGTTACTATCGTGGCTATCGCTATGGGATTCGACCCGGTAAAAGTAGTCGTTACTGCCGTTCCCCCATCTACACTAACCTGTAATGTTAATCCAGAAACAAAGAAACTAGTACTCGTGGCGCTTCCGGTAAGAACAGCTGCTGACGCAGCTGCGGCAGTAGTTTCAATGTAAGGACCTAGTACAAGATCTGAAGTCCGCTCTACCCGAATAACATCATATGATTGAATAATAGAGCCAATATCTGGAACCGAAATATCTACTACAACAGGCATGTTGTGTAGATGTTATCATAGTCAGGCTGGCCCAGCTCTGGAAACTTTTTGGTCAAACTAGGCGTAATAATGGTGCCAGGCCCAGCCCTCAGAATCAGTGCCAAACAACTACGACATTTGTCAAATAGAATTATGCTGTGACGATGTTCTGTGACTATTAAGCTGTTCTTAAACTAGAGATGCAGAAAGAAAGTGAAGAAGAAATACTGGAGTCAAGCCACTGGAGCACAACCAACTGACTAAACTAGATTTGGCGATCCCTAGTCAGCGGATGAAAAATTACACTGATGAGGTATAATAGGGAGTTTATCTCGTCAACAATTACCTAGCATGCCAAGGTTTAAAATTCTGAATATACTCCACACTTGGAAATTCTGTTCCCTTAAACCGATAAGCTCTATCATCTACGTATAAAACTGCGTGAGGTTTCTTATTTGTAAATTTTAGTTGGTCCAAGTTCATAAAGTTATGGAATCGAAACCATTCTTTCATGGCTTGGATGCCTTCAGGAGTTTCGGACCTGGCTGAGTAAATAAACACCTCTAACCCTGCGGTCAGATATGAGTCTAAAGTAGCAAAAGCGCCTACTACGGGTAGGTCAGAGATTATCTCAGGGCCCTCCCAGCCGGAATGATAGCTGTGAATGACGCCATCAAAATCCATGCATATACTTTTCATGGGGTGAAGCTAGGAAATTAATAAAAAGTCGTCAACTTCTGCCTGAACTAGATTGGCTCCTGCGTTAACGTTAAGTGCGGCAACTTCATTAGCCCCTCGAGCAGTTAATACAGTTCGAAGGAATCTGGTTTCATTGTCTAATCGGTCAATCTCTGTTTGCAAATACTGATCTGCTGCTGCTTGTAACGCATCCAAATTGGCGTCTCGGGTTTGTTTATCGGGAACTGCCATTACAAGTACACTCTAGCCTTTCTTTCTATACTGGCACGAAGTCGAGAAATCTTTGCGGGGCTGGTATTCATCACTTTAGCAATCTCTGCCCCCGACAGCACGCGTTTACCATTTAATCCCCTAAGGTGTTCATATACGAACAACTCGTCTGGAGTAAGATCATATGGTAACATGCGAAGAATCTCTTTCTCCTTAGAATACATGTTGTTTGATGGGTCTTGAACAAGAGTTGACCCTATAAAGTCTTTGCGTTGTTGGCTGCGAATTCGACCTACAGCAGCCACACTCAACTTCAACTTTTCTGCTATCTCCTGATCATTTGGGGGTCTACCCAACGCAAAAGTTAGCTGAGTTACAGCATTATTATAGTCTGTAATTTTAGATGTAATGTTCTCAGCAATTCTCACTGTGTTTTGTCGTTGAGTTATCCAGCGATGACCCTTTCGCATAGATAGAGTTACCCAAGAACCTAACGCAGAACCTCTGTCAGGTTTATAAGTTTCGACGGCCTTAACAAATTGTTTTGTAAATTCTCCTTGGATTGCAGCAGGAGGCAATTCCACATTGCTGGAGAATTTACTCGTTTCATACTTTATCATAGGCCGAAAAGCATTTAACAAAGGTACGAGATCTTTGGGCTTTCTTCCATTGTCATTCCATTGATTCCATAACTTTAGGTCATTTTCGGCACGCTCAGCAACAGTTGTCATAGAAACATCTTATGCCTTGAGTAATTGTTGAACAGCTCTTTTAACTCATCTTCATTCTCTTGGCATTTTGCTTGGTAATATGAATCCAAACACTCAAACTGACCAGCAGCTATCTTTTCAAGCATTAACTCGGCTTTGCCTTTTGGCGTTTCGAAATATTGTTGCAGAGGTAATTGTAAGGAAGCTTGTTTGGGTTGATGTGGATTCAACCACGGAGCTGGAATCTTATTGGAAGTACGCACGTAATTAATCCTCGCTTTCGGCGTCAAAGGTGCAGGTCCTGCCTCAGCCACTGTTATCGACTTGTTTAATGAGGCTTTCGCAGGTTGTTTACTACTTTCTGTAGGAAATTGAGTGCCTCCTGTAAATGAAGACCGGTTATCTCGCCCACTTAAATTACCTACTGCGGATATCTTTGCTTTCATCAATATGTTCTCCGAATCAATATTTCTGGATCTTCCAATCCATATTGGTGAGAATATTGCGGGTTGAACACTCCTTCGTCAGTAACTACTTGAGGTCTACTATCAGACGACGGAGTAAATCCGTGATTGACTATAGGTCCTTGCTTTAGAAGTTTTTGCAACTCATCCTTGAATGCTTTCGAAGCAGAAACCTTGGTCTTACCTTTTTTATACGCTTTGATGTGCTTACATTCATACCCAGGATTCACAGAACCCCGATAACGCCAATCTCGACAGGTACACCCATAGTTGCCTTCGCTAAGCATTTTGATGTAATATTTTGCGCCTTGAGACCCTGTGATTGTTGCTACCGGTTTGGCTTTTTGTACAGCGGACAGGCTTTTGACATGTGTCTTTAATTTTGTGTCCGCACCTCGAGAGGTACGTACTTGCCGTACAAATACAGGGTCATTCAACTTATCCGGTAAGCCTTGCCACTTCTGTTTATCCGCAGAAGCTACAAAATTTTTTGCTTCTCGAATCTTTTCTCGGCCAGAAGAGGAAAGATAATCCCCGAACGAACGAAGGTATTCTCCAAACTCACCTATATTCACTAGTAGCCTCTTCTCTGCTTACGAATTTGAGAACCCAATCTACGATCTTGTTCTGCTTGTTGAAGCTTAATAGCACCAACACCACCTACGCCAACCAATGCCGCTGGACGCCCCCAAGACTTAACCAAATCTGCAGCAGTTTGTAGTTTCTTAGTTGCACTTGCTACTTTGACCTTACTCAACTTCCCACCAGCCCTTTCGTCAATGCTAACTCCGCAGCATACACCTTAACACGTTGGCGTGCCCGTCCTCGAGGATCTAAAGCAGGAGGGATTCTTGGACTTTTAACTTTTGTGCTCTTATCAAAGATCGTCTTGGTGTATCCAGAGCTGTCTTCGGGCAATAACAGCTTCATGGCATCCTTACCTGGCTGCGGACCAGCCTCTGTAAAATTCACGTCTGTATTGTAATCTCCAAATGCTTTACTGTGAAAACCTACCTGAGGAACTGTCCCATCAGCTCGAGCAACCGAATTGCCACTAGCATCAAAACTTAAGTCACTCGAACCCAAAACATCTAACAAAGACGCTATAGGTCTTCTTGTGTAATCCGCTACAAAATCGGCAGTAGGCGCCCCGCGAGCCTTTAGCATCCCATAAAGAACAGTTAAAGTATCTACAGATCGCTCTATGGAATGATCCTGCAAATTAAAAGTTGCTATGATCGTCTCACCCAGTTTCACGACCTCAGAACCATCACTTTGTGACTCCACTACAACACTCTTATTTTCTCCAGAGTGACGAGTGAACGTTTGAAGCAATTCAGCAAATTCAGAAACCAGAACTCGGTCATCTGTGATAGCAAAAGTGCCTAGCAACGGTCTATATACATTGTCCGTTATTGGATACTCTTCCACAGTCCCATCTCCCGACAACTTTACAGAGTTCCAAACCACATCATACCATCCCGGTTTCAGCAACACTTCCGGAGGCGCTGCGCCGGCAGCGGTTACAAATTGGCCCCCAGATAAATCATTCTGCACACCCACCAAAATAGCATTAGGTACGATTGCCTCTGTTTCTCCTGTTGTGTTATTCACTACGCCGCTTTGTTTGGTAAATTGGTCAAAAGTAACATTAGAGATACCCAAGAGGCTTGCTATTCTTCGTGTTATGGTTATCTGCTCATCCGAATTTACAGTCTCTAAACTCACCACTGTTCTAGAAGCGCTCAGTTTAGTGCCTTCCTTTAAAGAGCCTGAAAAATGTAGTTGCACCAACCGAGACTCCAAAGAGGAAACAGAAGTACCAGACAACAATCGCTGCTCCAAAGTATCAAAAGCCACATCAACGACACTGCTCGTCTTCTTGACTTGTTCTCGCTGAACGACTCCTAAAAACTCATCATCCAGGCTTCTGTGAGTACGGGCAAACTTAAATGAAACTGTAGTACCTCCCCCACTCTGACTAATACTGTGCTGAATATTGTTTATCTTGCCCAAAAAAGCTGTAGGAAATACTGTAGTACCAATCCCGATAGTTTCTGCCATGGCCTGTAATGCCGATGGAGAAGGCACTCCTCGATCTAAGACCACAGCAGGCAACCCAAGAACCAATTGAGGCATAAAACGGCCACTCAAGGACATCGACCTTGAACTCCATCGATGTAAGAAAAATTGGAAATTAGCTAATCTTTGTATATAACTAATTCTCACATTTCTTTTGGTTTCTTGAATTTCTTTGGCTGACTTGATACCCCACCGGTGCCCTTCTGTTACCCACTCAATCTTAGGAATAATGCCTGAATGTACTTCATGTGGCATCAAGGTTCCCGCGGAGTTGAAAACGCTACGACGCGCTATGTTATTCTTCACATCCTTAATATTTGGAGCAAAGTAATACCGACCAATTAACTTTATAAGACTATTATCTTGAACAGCACCAAACCCAGATTGCAGAGCAAACCTTGACACTTCTTGAGTGAAGCTTCGTGAGAATTGCAACCTGAAATACATATCCGGAAAGATGACATTGCATTTAGGGGGAGATAAAAAGAAAGTTTCAGGAAGTAACAGCTGATTAAATAAAAAATCGGAGTCTGGAACAGTTATGGTAGTCTTAGTTTGTTTCACTGTAGAAGCGTTGCCCAAAACACCGTCTATTATATTTTGCGCTGTTTTTAGATTGGCAGAAATTTGAGAACCAACTCGCTTGCTTACTACCTTAGAATTGGCACGGACTTGAGCCACTCGTAAATTGCTCAATACTTGATCCAATCTCACTGCCATTGCCTGGCTATCATTAGCATTAGCAGAACTAATTAACTGTCGAGCTGCTACTATACTTTTTACAACACTAACTAAATTTCGAGTCGCTGTTTTTACTTGTGCGGCATTGGCTTGTTCAAACGTGGTTTGTAAGCTAGCCAAAGTTGAACTTACTTGACCCAGAAGTTTACTAGCTTCCTTCCCTAACTTAGACTCTTTCACAGACCTAGGAACCACGACTGTAGACAGGTCATTACCTTTTGGTTTATAAAACGCAGCAGGATTAGGATACACTTCGTGGTAGATATATTGTCCTACTAGCCGCAGAACATCCCTAAAACTAACCAAGGAGCCGGCAGAGGACATGCCATTCCTTAACCAATTTTGGAAAGCCTTAGCCCTGTACAACCGTGCTGCCGTTTTATCATTAGCAACAGCACCCAACATAGAAGTTAGACCATAACGTAACTCAGCCACACTGAAAAAATCATTTGCCCCTCGAAATCCTTTAAATGTAGTACCCCTGGGACGAATACCGCCTATAGACTCCAATAGGTGGATATATCCTGCAAGGAGTCCTCTTGGCAAATCCGCATATCGAGGATTTTCGGGTTTGGAATTCAAAATATTGCCAATTCCCCACTCAACTCCCGTAGTAATATTATTAAATATAGATTGATTAGAACCTACAAAATGATGAGTTCTATCAGCAAAATTCCCATTGACTGAGTAATCAGCAAACCACTGATAACAAGAATCCCAATAAGAACTAAAGTCCATGCACTGAATAACAAAGCTTCTGGCGGCCGTATCCTTTGTATAATAGAAACCAATAATTTCCCCAGCGAAGAGTAGTTTGTAGCGACTGTCCTCAATCCCCCCACTGTGCCCCAATCGCATGTTTGAGGCTAACTCAGAACCAGACTCTGGGTCGATATCTGTGGCATTTGATTTTGTATCTAAAAAAAATAAATGAACTAAAGTCCTAGGTAAGAACAAAAGAGCAGAATCTGTAGCAATCATTTGTATGGACGCAGACGCCGCCGCATTTGGTTGAATGGCCACATCTGCCGAAATGACAGGAACCTCTACCCCTTCAAGGAATAATCTCAGCTGTAATGGACTTGCTTCAGCACTCATTAGACAAATGGTTCGATGCTTGCGTCATCAGAACCAACCCCTCTCACTCCTGCTGACTCCTCATCTCGAGTGACAGCCAGATTATTTTGAGCTCTTATAGATGCTCGAACTCTATCAACTATGCTAACTAGGTTTGGAGTTGCAGCGGCATTTGCTTCCAATGCCGCAAGGTCGCCAGACTGACTTAAAGGCAATAAGGGAGTGCTGCCAAATAACGTATCCAACTGACCTTGCAGAGAAGTATCTAAATTAACTGCCCTTGAATAATCTTTCAAACCATACACAGGCTCATAAACACGCTCTCTAGAGTTAGAGACTTCCTCGTATACAGCGCTAACGTACAACGAACCTAATTCAGCATCTTGGCTAGGCGTCAATAAAAACTCGGACAACTTTTGCTCAAAAGTTACAGAGGCATTCTTGCCTATATAGTTTAAATTGGCAATCCTCGTTGCTCTACGCTTTGCTCCACGCTTTTCCAATAACACATCTGGCGTGTCGGGAATTATCATCAATCTTTGGGGCATAGCCTTCCTCCTATGTAATACCAGGGATGCCAAATGTAACGTCTGTCCCACTTAAGCCACTCACCCCAGTAGCTTCCGCTGCAACAGCACCTGGATCATTAATAAAAGACTTAGCTGTAGAAACTAATGCAAATCCCTTTCTCGTAAAATTAGCAATATCAGCCAAGGTTCGAAGTATATTGTTCTCTGTTTCTATGCTCTGTTCAAGTGCAGCAAACACGGCATTCTGTTGCTGGACTAAAGCTCGTCGTTGCTTTATCCGCAGCTTCGCTGTACGCAAAACAGAAGAATCTAACTGCACCTCAGATCCAAATGTCAAAGGATATTCATCCCAGTTCCTATATATAGGAACTCTTAAATTCGGCTGAAAAACAAATTTAACCGCCTGTGGGACCCTTAATTGAACATTACTAATATCTGTCGAGTCAAAAAAACTAGTTGCCAAAGTTCCCGGTGCCACGGAAGCATCCCCAATTTGAGCTAAGAAACCTGCGGAGCCAGCAGGACGACTAATCACACGACCAGTCAAGACCACATCTAACCCCTTTTTAATATCACCAAGAAAATTCGTTATGGCATTATTTTTCAAAAAAGAGCTGGCCTCCCGCAAAAAACCACCAAACCCTTTTCCTGCATCGACTGACTCTTGGAAATTAAAAGCCCTAACATCTGCTGAGGCATTTATACTTCCAAAGTTTGTTTGGCCTGTTAATGAACTCCTAGCAGATGCCGAATCTGTCAATTCGCGGTTTAAGACATCAACACCAGAAAAGTCTTGTCCATCTTGGTGGTCGGGCAAAAGCACACTACCAATTTGTGAAAAGTCTTGATAATTCGTCAGAAACAAAGTCATGGAAAATGGCACTAAATAAGGCTCTGCTTCTCGGTCTTCTGCTGATGCTTCAACCGGGTATCCTTCAATAATTGTCCGATCGTAAGATAGAAAACATCTGGCATTTTGTTGGGCTAATTTAGTTCCCCGTAAATACGTGTCATAATTAGCCCAAAATTGGGAACGCCAATTAAAGTCTTCAGAGTTTATTAACAACCCAGAAAGCCTGACCATAGTTGGCCGTTCCCCAAAAAAGTAGATAAAGGAATTTCCGAAAGTCTCTATAATTTGGTGCTTTTCTTGGCGAGAAACGCGAATACTTTGTAAGATGAAATCTGAATAATACTTTACATAGCCTTGAAATCCCTCCCCCACCTCTTTTTGTTGAGCAGATGAAGATACTAAAGGAATATGGGAGCCGTTGGCCTTAAAAATAGACAAGGATGCATAAGTATCATCCTTTATCTGAATGCCTCTATGAGGACGACGAACTGAAGATAAATTTGTTCTGTCTTCAGAAAGTTGAGCTTGCTGCACCTCAGAAGATGCTGCCAAAAACCTTAAATCTGAGGCAGAAGAGCTAATAAACGTGAAAGTCATACTGCACCACTTTTCTGAAACCGCTCAAGCACTAAGAAGTCAATAAACTCAGAGTTAATATCATCACCCGGATCAGAACCTCCCATAGTCTTATAGAGTTCGCGTTCTACAAGATGAATAATAAGATCCTCTGGCAATATGCGATTTATAACTCGGAAGTTAACCTTACCTCGATTAACATCCTCCATCTGAAACTCTTTGAGATTCCTAGCCATAATTCTTACTCCGTATCAACCAAACCAATCCCAAATATCTGAAGTAGCCACCGTCAAATTCTGTCCGTCAACTTTAACATCCTTTAGCTGTGGCACAGCAGCAGACACTGCTCTTACAAACTTAGTATTTTCTTCTGTGTAGCGAGTCAGAGCAGCAGCAAATTCCTCTCCCCGAGACTCCCTTTGGGATTCTCCTCGAGCACCACCCAATCTACGAGACTCCAAAAAGCGCTCCAACATAGAACGTAGGTCAGATGCTTCTCCCTTAGTCACTCGCTGATCTGAAAAAATCTGCTCAAAGGCTGCTCTATCTTGCCCCTCCAACAAATCTCCTACATCTAAGCCTACCCTTTTTAACCTTGCTCGAACTTGGGCCGCACTTCCTTGAGTGATATTTTTTAGACTTCCTGCCTGCCCCAGAAATACACCCAGTTCATTGCTTGAAGACAATAGTCGCCTAACCTCGCCATCTCCCAAAGTTTTACCATGAGCTATTAAATCTTGCAGTGTACTCCTCATCTCACCAAAGGTAGTCAAGTCATCCTCAGCCATGGAAGACACAAGAGACCTTGTTCGTTGAGACAAACCAGACAGTCGAGAAAGGGATGAGGCGTCTGAACGCAAAGCGGTAGTCATCTCTTTAGCTAAATTTTCTTCAAGCCCTGCGAATTTAGCAGTCTTAAAAAATTCAGCTCCCTGACTTAGTTTTGAACGAGCAACATTACCAGAACCAACGGCGGCCATTATGTTATTGAGGTCTCTGTTTTCGCCCCCCAGCCAAGCTTTTCTGAGAGCTGGGAAATTTTTCAGATCCTCAGATTTTGCCCCATTTGAAATCCAAGCAGCCAAGTCTAAACCGTACTCTTTATTCTGCAGCTGCTCACTAAGCCTGTCCGAATCTACACCCAGAGCGCTAGACATCATAGTCACGCCCTTTTCCATCAAATCACTTCTACCCTGACTAGTTCTTAAACCTACAAGTATGTTAGTAGGTATCTTACTCATCGCAGCCAAGACGGGACTTCGCACAACCCCAATTTGAGACTCCCTGGCCAAGATAGTGTATGCTTCTTGCTCTGTTTCTGCCCCAGTATACTGTTGCACCTGCCTTAACAGATTTTGTCCTTCTTTAGACCTATTCAGTGCTCGATACATAGCAGACATCCGCTCTTTGTCTGTCAAATTGTGGATAGAACTACTGAATTGTACGTCGGACAGGATTTCTGTCATCTGGCCTTCAAAGGATTGCCTGATATCTCTATAAGAAGTCCCGTCAGCAGACATAGCATCCCGGTCAAACAAACTCGCGACCCCGCGAATACCTGCTTGCTGTAATCGACCCACGAAACGAGAAGCTACCTCCGAAGAGGCCCCAAAAACACCTTGTCGGATGTCTCCCTCAGCGGCCCTAAACTGTCCCTTAGCCACATACCCAGCCCTATCCACTTGCATACCGAGATCGCTTAGGGTCCTTAAGCCGTACTCCCCCGCGCGCATTGAACTAATATTTAAGCCAAAGAAGTTTGAACGAGTAAATCGTTCACGCATAGTGTCTTGAGTGAGACTGGGATCCATAGTCAAATTTGTAAGACCTCTTTGCACTAACGAGGTAACTCTGGTACGTTCTTTATTTGTTGTAGTAAATCTATCTCCAAAAGAACGTCCTCTAAAATAGTCAGTCCAACTATTAGTGATGTCCTGAATGTCTCTCTCAAGATCTCTGCCTATGTCCTTTATTGGTTCCTCAATAGTTCTCTCATACCAGGCCCCTATGGCTTGAGATAAGCCTGTGAATGTACGATTACGCTGCTCATCCAGGCTGCGAAGTCGGTCCTGCATAACTTCCTGAATACGACTTTTGCTTCCAGACCGAATGCGGTCGACATTTGCAAACATTTGCTCCATGAAGCGAGCTTCTCTAGCGTCCAAGCCAAACAACTTTTGAACAAATAATTGTTGGACATCTTCTCCGGAATCATCTAAGCCTGCCCTGCGGATGGCTGAGTCCCGAAGCGCAGACATGACCTCTAAGCCCCCTCGGGAGGCGAAGTTCTGTCCGAGCACTTCCTGAATGGCTGTGAATGATGCAGCCCCACTACGAGTAGCTACACGTTGGGTTCCTCGTTGTTGGAGTTGTGTCATTGACAGCCGCCCTTCTTGCAGATCCCTTAAAGTGTCCCTGTCAATACGACCAGTAAATCTACCATTGGCATACTCACCCAAGCCTGCCATAGCTAATCGACCTATAGAGCTACCACTCATATTTTGAAGAGATTGAGTAAGTCTTTGAGCGAGTTGTTGTTGACCTTGGATACCGCTTTGGCCAGTTAATCCAACAACATCTTGATCTGTTAATACGCCTGAACGAACTGCCTGACTAACATCCAACAAAGATCTTTGCGCTAAAAAGGCTCCTGCAGATAGATTTCCACCACGGGCAAACGAGCCCTGCGCCCCCGCTTGCATGGTTTGTTGCAAAGCCGCAGCACCTCCAGCACCAAGGGCTGTAGCGGTTAAAGCAGACCCCATGACATCACTACTTCGCCAGACACCCATCCTTCGCATGCTCCCAAACAACTGAGAGGCCTCTTCCAGCGAGGTACCCATCACTTCGGCAATGGTCTTAGTTTGAGCAACTAACTTACCAAACCGTTCTTTAAATTGGGCTGCATTAGTAATGTCATTAAGCGCCCCCATAGAACCAAACTGGTCCATGAGTTTTTGGAGATCTTTCATGGCCAAGATGGTGTCTTGGCTTGCCATTTCTCCAAGTACCGCAGAAAAATTTCGAATTTGGCCCGGTGAGAAATTGCCTCCAGGCCGGATTACTTGACCAGAACCATAAGCGGGCCCAAAATAAGCACCTGACCGAGTGCGCATAAAGGCATTATTTTGAGCACCCTCATAAACGAGACCAGCCCCTTCATGGACAGCAGCACCAATAGCTAAAGGAGCTGCGACAGACGTTCCAAGACCCACAGCACCTCGAGTTAGAACTGGAAGACCCTCTCTCAAACCACCGTGAGCAACAGCGCGAGCCATATGTGCCGTCGCGCCAAAAAACCCAGAAGAAGCCGGAGCTCCTGCGCCTAACGCCAAACCTCGTCCTGCCATGGTGAAAGGGTCTAAAATGGCTGCCGAACGAGCCAGCCCCAAACCACCCGCCAAAGCCAAACCCGTATAGGCACCAACCGATGCACCGCTCAAGCCACCAACTACAGACGCACCACTCAAATTATCCGAAGAAATGGGTGTGGAAAATATGGGGGAGGCAAGCGGGGGAGTCGCTTGTGATTGGCCGTAGAGTTGTGCACCCACAATACGGGAGTAATTGGCTTGATTAGCAAACATGGCTGTCTGTCCAGACATGTTCTGGCTAATCTGTTGGCTAGTTAGTACCACTCAATCAATTCTACAGTAGGGCATAAGACCTCAAAAACGTCCTTTAGATTTTTGATATAAGTACCCTTCTATCGCCAGTTTCTCCCAGTCAGACAAGCCTTGAGCGTAGTCCAATACCCCGCATTTCTGCAGATACTCATGAAATCTCTGTACTTCCTGCCGACAATGAATCCTCAAGGCCTCACCTCCTTCCACTAGCAAGGGAGATTCAGAACTCACTGGGTACCCAGCAAACTCCAAAGACAAGGAGAAAGTACTCTCGGTTACTACTTCCTCTGTTGTTTCTTCATTTCCCATAATCCCCTCCAAACTCTGTCACAGGTTCTGAGTCCTCTTCAAAGGTGAGTTTCTCTCCTAAATACCACTCAGTTAACTTGTCAGGCCAGTTCGGCAAAGACTGAAATTTACTAAAATCGGAAAATATCTCCCGTAAAACACCTGGGATTAAATGAGCTTCTTCAGGCCCATTTTTTAGTTGTAAGCTAAAATAACGGATAAAACAAGCTAGCTGAATTTCTAAATTTTGCACTGTTTCTTCTAGCCTACCAATCCGATCATGATGAGAAATCAACAAGTCTTTGTGATCATCCAAGTCATGAATCAGTGGGTTTTCGAAGACTCTTCTTTCCTTTTTTGTCTCGATTTCCCAATTTGGATTTTGTTGGTCTTTCATATCTACTTACCTTAGTTTCACCAATCTCCTCCATCTCCTGATTTAGAGGTTCTAAAGTTTGTTCTACTTCGGACATGACCATCCGAATACTATCCGAGTCCAATGAATGTAGATGAGAATTTTCTAGCGCATCATCAAGATGGTCCAGAATGTACTCATACACCGCTTTTTTATGCGTAACGACTGTCAGTCGCTCGTTTAGGTCTTTAAAAGTAGCCATGATTACATTCTAGTTAGGCAGTCAAAGCACCAAGAATACGAGTTCTTAACTCGGCACCATAGCTAATATCCTTAATGATGTTTTTCATAGAATAACGTAATGTGCCCGCCTTTTTATTTCTAGCCCTTCTTGCCGAGTTATAAACATCGCCCTTCTTATAATTAACTGTGTCGTACGCCCTAATGTCCAAGGGTGCATGCTTAATAACTATGTCAGCTTTAGAACCCAGCCTTAGCCAAAACTGTGCCGCCCTATCTGCAATCTGCTTAAGAGTAGCACAATCCATCCCATATTCTGGGAGGGTAATTGGGAGCTCCTGAACTTTTGACTTATCTAAACCCTCTCTAATCGCAAGGTTTAAAAAAGTTTCTTTGGTGTCGGGGCAGATAAAACTTTCTCGAAGACACTTAGGACAAACAGTGTGATATTCCGCAGCAGCAGAATCTCTAATAGGTGCTCTACAGTCCGCATAGCCACACCAACGAACAAGAGTATCCATAGACTTATTAAGCCTGCCAGTTTCCCATGCTATAATGGAACAACTGTTTTCAGCCTTAAAAAGGCTGCGACGAGTACCGAAAAGTATTTCCAACTTGAACGGCGCTAGCTCTTCATAACCTCCCAACGTATCGTACTTAGCCAAGCCAGCATTTTTTTTGATCTCATCAACCCACACTTTTGAGGGAGAATACAGTTGCTTAATTTCATTGTGAGCAACCTCGTTAGTTTCCATCTTTACATTAGCCCGGGATTATGCGGGCACCTTTCTTATTTTGATCAGTTTGTATATTCGACTTATTGCCCAGCAAGGGTTGCTCTTCCACTTCTTTGATTGGGATATGTTCGGAAATGATGTCAAAAAGTTTAGAGGCTACCTCTTCCGTGACTAGGCCTTCGCCACTTAAAGCTATTGCCCAACCCCTAACTAACTTGTTATTTTCAACAAGGAGAAGTTGTTTGCCAATAAAGACAGATAACCCAGCCTCCTTTCCAAAAACCAACAAAGCATAAGCTAATGTATTGGCAAAAGCCCTTTCCTTATCATAATGTATACGCCCCAAGAATTGTATTTCTTTATTAGCTACAGAAGCCTCTACAACTTGATACAACTCTGTGGCATTTAATAATTCTTTTAGCTTCAACGCTACAGGTTCTGTGTTATCCCAAAGGTCATTACGACTCATGTTCTACTCCAAATGTGAAAGATGCATTAGAAGGCGCAACCTGGTCAGGCACATCCATAGTTAATTTCACCAAAAAATTTACATCTCTTAAAATAGCTTGGCGAAAGGCTGAACCAGTGAGAACTAAGGTCTCAGTCGGCAAAGAAGAGTCATACCGTATGGGCAACCCCAGTAAATTGTCTGTCAAGAAAGGTTCTCTTAACCAACTGCGCAAAGCGTTTAAAGAGCCAACTACCCAGCAAAACCCATATCTGTTTTTTTCTTGTAATGCGTGTATGGCTCGAGCCAATTGCTCCCAACCACTACCTTCAAAAGCTGGTTCCACGAGAATGGCATTTTGCATTATTGTCTGTAAAGCAATGTCCTCCATTTCCAAAGTATTTCTTTTAACTAGGCGAAATACTCGAATCGGATAACCCACTTCAATATAGAATCGCGTGACTGAGCCAGGTTTTTGATAGACATCCGAGATCAGCTTACTGAGATCCTCCACTGTATTAGGCATTGAGTACTCCTCACATACCTCGGTTGTGGTTGAACTATCATATTTGTGGGATGTCGAGTTCATCAATATCTGCCTCTTTCAATGCAATACGAATACTGGCCAAGGTCAGTGGCGTATCATCAGCTAAATCTCGTAAGTGCTGTAATAAGGTCGTTAAGACCACATCCGAACGCACCCCGCGGCCTTTTGCATAGTTGCTTAACCAACGTTTAAGATTTGGATCAGTAGAAAATGAGATCCTGTTCTTCTTTCGGTTAAGTCTGTTTTTCGTCATGAAGACCTCACTCTATGATTCTTGAAGATTTCTGAGTGAAATGACCCCAACCTAGACTTTAATCCTTTCGATTCAAGTCCTTTGTACAAATACTCCCAAGGAAATAAAGGTCCTGGGTCTGATTTCCTACCCAGAGGAGTAGCCACGCTCTCATGACCAACAATCCTAGAAAAATCTATCTTCTTAGATTTACATAAATACGTGCATAAATCTAACAAAGCGACTAACTGCTTTTGGGAAAAAGGAGCCCAATAGCCATCCAATACATGACCGTCAGCATATTTAAGAATCGCACGTTGTGGCTCTCCATAAGTACTGGAGTCATACCGGAACTCTTTTCGACCAATATAATAGCCCCAACTCCCAGTTGATGACTGAAAAACCATACCCGGATTGGCCAACTCAATTCCCACAGCAGATCGATCACATCTATTTGTCAGCAGTTTGCCATTTGAAAAAAACTGTCCCCGACCAACATGCCAAGTACGTTCTTCTAAGGGAGCCAACTGATAAATTGTTCCATCAAAATCCACAACGAAATGAGCTGAGGCTTTAGCTTCTGGATTACAAAGCCATTTAGCAGCTCTTTTTCCCGAAAGCCCTCCAGTGTAATGGACAGTTATCCAATCAATCTTGTACCTCCCTCTAGAAGATACATTAGGGGTGGAATACGTCTTATCAAACTTTATCATTCCAACTGACCCTCGTCAAAAGCTCAAGAGCCTCTCTAAGACCCTCAAGAGTCGGATGGGCTTCGCAGCACATATCTATGACACGGGCATTCAACAGGACTAGATCGGGTTCTTGGCCTGAAAACTCCTCAGAGAGCTTTCGGTCCATGTTCTTAACCAGTTCAGCATCCATAGCTAAAAAGAAAGGTAGCCACGTCCACTTCACTTCCAATATACTTGCGTCATCAAACGTCGGCTGCACTAAGTCCGGCACTTTCCACCTCATAAAGTTCCTTGATTTTTGTCAAATCTAACACTTCCATCTCAACTGAATCTATATTTAGGAAACAATCATTTCGTCCTAAACCAGGAAAGGCCCCCTGAATGTAACCTCGATAAGCAATATAGGCCCCGGGCTTTAAGTCAGTGACCTCATGCCCCACTGACAGCACCCTGCCCCGACTATAACCAATCTTTTGTATGCCTCCCCCATCCTCTGCATAAACCCCTGAAGCAGCAACTTCCAGACTTAAGTCGGGATTCCTTAACCTCAAATTCTCGACATGAACCCATTTCCCATAAGCTCGCAACATCAAATACTCTCCAAGTCTAACTTACTTCCTTCAACCTTATTTGTTATACCTTCTGAAAACCAAGAATTAGATGCAGAGACAAGTTCCTTATTTGCAACGCTCTTAGTTAAGATGAAACAGTTTTTAGAGTTGTTTTCCCGGAACACAATCCTCACACACACCTTGCCTTGACCATCCGTGTAACGTACCAGCAAAGGTACCAGGGGTAAGACGCCCAAAACGGTTTGGACTGGTTGTTCTTGGACATCCACATTCTCTCTGGCAATGATTTGATTATATTGCATCACTCACAACTCCTTTATCTGAAACAGAACCAATTACTTGATCAATTTGAGGGACATTACCATCTACACGAATACAAATATTACTGGCATCTTCCAAAGTCACTGCATAATACGCTATGGTCTTACCAGATATAGGATCTCGTGATGGCACCATAGGGCTGGTTACAATTTCCTGCGATTTGAGCAATAGATCTAATTTGTGCTCAATACGCAGGACGGATGAGGCTATCTGCTTTAGCACATATAAGATACTGTTCAACATAAAACCCCCTTATAATGACTCTACGCCCAATTCCTTATCTACGTACATAGACACAGACCTTGGGGGAGAAACGGGTGTAGTTTCTGAAGTCACAGATAACGTGGGAGAGTCTTGTCGAACCACACTAAACTCCTCCTCAGCTAATTCTACCTCTCCCTGTTGCAGCTCTTCCTCGTCTTGAAAGTCTTCTTTCAAATACACATCAACGAGTTGGCCTACTACACTCACTGGGGCTTCAATGAAGAACTCTCCTTGAGCAGTTCGTACAACAAAACCCCTCCCCTGTTGGCGTTCTTTTAGGTTAACAACGCCTTCCAATATCTGAATTATCTCCATGGAGTCCCTTTCAGTAAATCAAATGAAGGTGCAGGGTGCTGAGCCCGTTCTCGAGCATCTTCATAGTGTCGAACCAACAGAATATGACGAATATCTAAAAGAACCTCTAGAAGTAGCTCGTCCGTGGAAGACTCTGAAACAGAATCTGAAATCTGGCTCCTATGTCGCATCATAAAGATTTCATTCTGCCTGCCCTTCGCATCTTCTCCAACATCTGAACTCTCTGGGCACCTGCTTTTAGTGCAGACCTTATCTTCCCTGGAACAAGCTTCCTGGTTACATTTGGGCGTACCTTCAACCCTTTTTGTGCTGTCCACCTATCCAAAACCTTCTTATCTTCCCCTTCCACATTTTGAGAGGTTCCTCCTAAATATGGTAAGGCGGATTTCATATAGCGCTCAAATGACGCATCTAATTTTATTTTTCCGTCTGCGTGTGGAGCTAACATAGCCTCCACGAGTACTCGATTGCCTAAGTACTCTGTAAATTGCTTCCTTTGTGCAAACACGCCCATCAATGTCTCCAAGAGGGACCTAGGCGGAGGAAGAACACCCAGATCGTAGTACATGGCTACCTTAGCCCAACCCCTCGGAGATTCTAAAAACCCTTTATATTATCAATTGTCAAAAGTGCGTGAGCCCGTTCATTCAACCAGTCAAACTGGATGAGTAAATCCAAAAATATGGGAGAGGCTAAGCGCTCTATAAACTGCAACTTCGCTTCAAATAATTCTGGAACAATCGCTTCTCTAGTCAAGTCATCAATATGGACTCTATGAGATGGAATCTCACGTCCGTTAATGGCTTCTAGGGCACAAGTAGCATAATACAAAGACTGCGTAGCTTGAACATACGCGTCTGAACCTTTTATGCCGAAAAGAGCCTCAAGAGTGTATCTTCTCTCGTACTCTTTTAGGGTTCTCAATCGAAATACATAATCATCCCGAATTACTATATCTTGCGAAACACTGCCATGAATAACCAGGTCCGAAAAGTTTAAGGGTGCTAGTCGAGCCTCGATGGCTGCTCTGCGCTTTGGGTCAGTAAGTCTTCTCCAGGTTGGTGACTGATTCACCTCCCCCAAACTTGAAGAAAATAAATCCTGAAAGGGTGATTGAACAACCTCGTCTTCCGCAAAAGCTTGTTGTTCTTCCAGCCTGTCCGCTTTTCCAGCAGACAAAGGGCCTACAGAGCTAGGGGTCGGCATTTGCTCCATGGTTTCTGGAGACGAAGCTGGCTCTCTCAGCAGCCTAGAAACCTCAGGATTCAAACTACGAGTAAGACTAGCGTCAACTTCCTCGACCTTTTCAGATCCTCCAGGAGGAGAGATCGCTGACTTCATCGAACGCATCCCTTCAGCTAGTTTTGCCATCTTTGTTTGGTCCGGAGATTTTGCCCTACCTAGGGGCATTCGGACAGATTTTGCTTGAGTAACCGGGTCATTTTGTGGTTCGTTTATTTTCATTATTCTCCTCCTGTCTGGGAGACAATAACTTGTTTTGATAAGCCCCGAGGGCGTGTTTGAGTTCGAAGATTGAGTTGTGACCTTGCAACCTGAATAACTCGCCTACAAGACCCACAAGATGAGTGAATCCCTTGAGAGTTCGTAAATATCCTTGTAGGCCTTCCACAAAGATCGCAAAGAATTTCTTGGACACGCTGAGCCTGAGGTATTTGCTCCTCAGGAAGAGACACCTCTGCGGTTTTTTGCTCTGTAAAAAATCCCGCCCCAGGAGTTAAATCAACTTTTGACTCCTTGGGTCCACGTGATTTGGACATAATCACCTTCCTTTTCTTCTACAATAACGGTTAAAGCCCCTAATCGAGCTGAGTGTTCTTTAACCTCTCCCAAGAATTTGTCGAATGCAGTTTGTACTTCAGGCCCTTTTATTCCGACAGTTTGTACTTCAACCGACAAGGAAACCACATCAGCAGTTGAATCCTCAAGTAATAGAGGTCCGGGAATCTGTTCATTGAGAATTCTCTTACAGGCTTGTGTTAACAATGCTTGCAACCGTGTATTGGCCAACAGAGGAGAAGCATTCCAAATGTCTTGAAGACTCGGCTGTTCTGGTGAGAAGGAGGTTTTAACAAATGAAATTTGCACTGCGAACTGACAGTGCAAACTGTTAAGGAAGGCAGTCAACTGCTTTTGACTTGACAGCTACTTTTGTTTCTCGGAGCCCTCAATTTTAAGTCTTATCTAGACTGAAGTTTTTTGGGAGGTTAAATACCCGACCAACTTATTGCGCAAGTTAGGGTTTCGAAAAATTTTCTCACTTGCTGCCTTTTCGCCCTGACCCAACAATAAGTCCGACAAGTACAAAAAAGACCCTTTAGATGTAATAACCTGATTTTCTACACCCAACCTTACAAGGTCTAAGTCCTTCATAACCCCCATACCCTTCAAGAATGGGATGGAGAAAACTACCCCTGGGGGAGCGTGACTAGACTTTCTGATGTCTATGATTTGAGAAAACCGATCTATGGAATTCATTTTTCGAGAGATGAACAAACTACACTCTACAAGCTCAGATAATTTGGCAGATGCTGAGCGCACCTGTTGTGAGTTTCTTTGCAAATGTCTACTCCGTACTTGAGACGTACATATAATTATGGAACCTGAAGGTAATAACTTTCGAATACTATCTAACCTACGACACCACCTATCTTCCCAACCAATCTCATTATCGATACTTGTGAGAGAATCAATCCCTAAACATATAGGCTGTTGAGAATTGAGTAAACTTTGCTCAAACATGCCAAAGTCACTTAATTCTCGAAGTAGCACTGTCTGATCGAGACAAAGTCCCAGTCGCTCAAAATAGTTAAGATCTAAGTAATCCCCCACACACAATAGAGTAAAAAAATTTGCCCTTTGGCAACTAGCCAGGACATGGCCTAAGAGTCCTGTTTTACCTACCGACTCAACCCCGTAAAGCTCGGTAATACCTACTGGCAGGCCTCCCCCTAAAGCGCAGTCTAGGCGTAAAATCCCAGAAGGAACGACATGTGTGATGCGATTTGATTGGGAAACTTGATTTATGTGTGTACGCAACAACTCCCGAACTTGCTCACTTTGCACACATTTTCTATGGCGGAAAGTTGCATTAATTTCACGTCAAAATTGAAGCAATGACAAACTTAAAAACAATCACAAATGGTCCTTGAAAAATAATGAGATTCCGCTATTTAGCCAAGAATGTTTGTCGTACTACAAAAAAATTCCCAAACATTCACAGTCGATATGGGAGAGCTAGACGAATATGTCATTGACATACTATGTAATCTTCACAACGTCCTATACCCATCAAGTTCAGCCCTGCAAGTCCTCGTAAAAGTACCCTCTATCATAAGTAGTCAGGTAGGGGTTTTGGACAGGGTGCAACTACTTCCATCTATCGATGACATTCAAGAATGGGTCACCAGCCCAAAGGTAGAAGACCAAGCAAAAATCGAAATGCTAAAAATGATGCAGAGGAGTCTACCAGTTCCAGAACTGAAAAGACTGGAACTGGTAGACTCCATCGTAGAGGAGGCTTTCGACTATTCTCGCCCTACACCAAACGAAACAACAAAGATAGGTCGAGCTCCCGAGCCAAAAAAGGCCGCTGCCGTGCTCCAGAATTTAACTTGGCGAAGTGATGATCCAAGAGAGGCCTTCTCCGAAACTCAGAAGCCAATTGAAGTGCTAATAAAGAAAGCGTCTGGGAAGGTAATTCGTGCGATCGTTGATGTTAGTCGTAGATGTATACTAAACAAAGACGACCGAGGTTCAGGAATTGGGCCAAAAAACCCTTGGGATGCAAGTGCATTTAGCTGGTGCCAACCACCTACCTCTTCGGTAACGCAAATGACATCATAACGTTGCTTGAGATACTTCAAGTAATCAGAGATAGTTCAGGAAATGGTCAAAGCACTCATCACGCTTACTATAGCGGCACTTATTTTGGTTCCGAAAGTCGTTCCTGACATAGGAATCTCAGTGGATTTAATCGCAGCTGTTCGACAATTAAGCCGGCTAGAGGTCGGTGTATTGTGTTTTCTAGCTGGCTTAAACATAGACCTTAGACCACTTTGGTCAAAAAGAGGAGACAAGAAATGAATGACTACCAAAAACTAATCAACTCACTCCCTTCAGAGTTGTCAACTATACCTAACTTAATGTTAAATACTTTCCCAATCATATTGGAGTTGGGAGGCGACGGCGTCAAAGCCTCCACTGAGGTGCATGAACAAAAAGCCTCAGCTGAATTCCCTAAAGAGGTGGCACGATGCCTCAGCGGAATACAGAATCTCTTCTTAGTCCTTAATGGATCTAATGCGGCCTATGAACAACTAACTGCTTGCCAAAAAAAGGACAAACTTAGTCTTGCATCTTTCCGAGATTGGCACAGTGCATCATTAGACGCACTAAAGCATCTATCCCTGTCTTGGAAAAAGGAAAATCGAGACTTATCCGATGCAGAAGCTAACAATCTCGCGATACACTCCTGCTGTGCTTTTTTAGCCTGTGGGGATGCAGGAAAGATCCCCAGAATATACAATAAGTACTCAAAAGGGTACGGCGACCATGATGGTATGCTAGCAGTGGCAGCCAAACACGGAGATTTAGTAGAACTAGCATCTCTTCCGGATGAGCAGCAAACAGCTTTCATCGCCTTAGCAGGACTAAACTGTGGAAAAGCAGTGCTTGGAGAGTACTGCTACCCAGAACTTAGGAACATACTAAATGGGGCATCGCCACTAGCACGATCCATAAAATACCTAGAATTTATGGCAGATGTGTCTGGTGCGGCAGGGCACGTGGTCTTTAACGGCTCCTTGGTCATGGGAGAAAATACCTACAGGGTGTTTGATGACCTATTTACGGCTTTGGCCGATTGGGATTACAGCTCAAACTCTGTATGGCATTTTCTGCAGAAACAACGGGAGTACCTACTGCCCGAGCCAATCTTACGACTAGCGCTTTTGTGTAAAACAAGAAATTTTAAGGACTTATTATCTGTCACGAAGGCATTTGAAGGGTGTAATAAAATCACGCAACACATCCTTCAACGAGAGAGCAATGTGTCGTTCACATATGGACCAGCCCTACTCAGCAATCTAGAGTCCGACGAACCATTAAAAGACTTCTTCATCGTGCTGGCTCGGGTACTTCAGAGAGCTCGATGCGAAGGTCTTGGAAATAACCAAATACAGGAGCTGTGTTTCCATGCCCTCACTGACCAATTCGGCAAGGGTAAGAGTGAACATATTCAAGATCTGGCATTCAGTTTTGATGGCGTTTCCGTCATAGGGACTCCCGTCAAACAAGTAGCCTCAACAAAAAGAGGGGGACTGAAGACTTGGCACAAAGATTTTATAGCCATTGGTTGTGGAGGTGGAGCTGACAGCGTTAGCGCCGCACTGTTAGCAGATTGGTTACCAAACCTAAAAAAGAGGCTAAAGGGTGTAATTAGTACCCGAGGAGAATTTTCCGGGTCTCCTACTCCAGACGCCCCAATAGGGACCCGAAGAGTTCCGAAAGCACGGGAGATATCTGACGGCGTGTTTCTCATCGAACATGACTCCACCTTCAAAGGAAGAGGCTATGAGGTAGATCTAGCAAAAATGCTAGACGTACCACTTTTGTGGGTAGCAGTACCTAAGGATGATGAAACTCTGAAAGCACGACTTAGTGCAGCCCGGGAGTACATCAACCAAAACGCCACTCTTGTGGGCGTAGACACCGGAGGGGACTCCATTTGTAGTGCTTCCTATAATGAAGGCAGTCCGGATCAAGACTTCCGAGTACTACAAGCACTTCATCAACTGGATGACCACGCTCTTCATATTGTCGTCGCTCCCGGCATCGACACACATCCAGAAGACCTCTTGAAATTTGTTGAACTGGAAACAACCAAAGTTCAAGAGATCGACCCCATATTAGTTTTAAGTTCTTATGCCAAGTTAGGAATTTTAGAACCTTCATCTGGAAAGTATTCCAAGACCGCATTGGCCCATGCTGCCTTCCAACGCAAGGCAGCAGCCAATGATGAAACAATTTGGAGCGAGCTCCCGTTACCTTTTGAACTGATTGATAGAGAGGATAATGCTTGGGATCCGTACGTTCATGGGCACCCCATAAGTAGTTCTTTAGTGCTAAGCCCTGTAAGTAAGACCTTAGAATTCCACTATGGAAAATGACACGTGTCATTTTCCATAAGTGAAATTACTACTATATTATTGTTATAAGTATAGTATGGACAAAGATACACTGCAAGTTGCAGGTGCAATAGCTGGAGTAACCGCGGTAATCTGCGCTGTCACAGGCGCGATAGTCTATCGCAAGGAGATAAAGGAGGCCGTTCAGGGCGTCTTCTCTGGCTCAGATGATGATGATGAGACCACTCCAGCTGCTACGGCCGATTCGGCTGAAGCAACCTAGTATCACCCCCCCTAGACTCCCAGGTCGTCAGTATAAAAGCTGATGGCCTGGTGTAGTTGTTCTAGAGACTGAACGCTCTAGTTTTTAGCTAGGACCCCTCACATGGAACTCAAACAGATTTTTGACAGCATCCTAGACACCCTAGTGATCCATCCCGTCATCGACGGGATGGATCACATAGAGGATAATTCCATAGGCATAGTAGTGACGTCCTTCGGACCTACTGCATGTCTAGAAAAAGTCCGAGATTTCTCTTTTTGGACAGAGAGTAGATTTGTTGGACAACTTCTAAAATTATTGTCTAGAGACCCCAGAGTTTTAGACTCAAACCATTTACCCCAGATAATAAAATGGGGGCTCAGTCAGTGTGTTGAGGTGCGGGATGCGGTAATGCAAATCATAGATGTGTCCCGAAACAGCGAAGGATTAAAATTTCTAGCCGAGCACCAAGAGAATGTACCTTGGCTACGAGACTACCAAGAGCAGATACTGGCCAGTGAACTTGCTACAAATCCAAGCCTACCAGCTGTAGATGTGCAACGCATACAAAATTCTGCTGCCCCAGAACCTAAAGGCTTGCCTAGCTTAATTTTCGACCCGCAAGATAGAGAGGAAAGAGATAGAGCCTTCTTTTATTATTTTTTTCTACAAGTGTCTCCGGCCTTAAAACCTGAGGATTACCAAAAAATTGTGGAATCATTCCACAAAAAATTTGGGGAACCTATTGAGGGGAGACCCTTCTCCTCCTGGACACATGCTCAAATTGAAAACTTTGCGGCCAAGTTTTCGCAAGCAGTTTGTTGTATAGATGCGAAAGAGCTAATAAGTTTATGTCGACGGGTGCAACCGCACCAGGTGTCGATCGTGAACTCCTCAGATGGGCAAGGGCTTCCTAAAACTGAGATCCAGGATATCGGCGATGGGACAGAAATTTTAAAAATCACATTATACGGAGTTGACAGAACCACTATAGAAAAAGCTCAAAAGAGTCTTTGTGAAGCTAAATCAACGCTGCCTGCCTAACAGATCTCCTAAATTTCTCCTTGTCACCTTCTACCGCCGCCACAGGTTCCAACTCATCACTAAGAGCATAATCAACCGGGATTACAAACTTACGGCTCTTCTTTGGGTGTATTTTACGTTCTCCGTAAGCCATTGCGGGTACTGCAGAGCAAATTGTACCTCGTAAATTTTCTGCCAGCTCTTGCTCTAAAGGCCGCCTTTTTGAAGAAAAACCAGCGCGCAAAAAATGCTTCCGCCAGTAAGGAGTACCGACTCGTTCTTCCGCTCTTGCAATAGCCCTTTTTCGTTCTCCCTTAGTTACATTTTTTGGTCGAAGAACATAGAGATCTCGACCCAAATCTCTCATGTTTCGCAACTTGTGACGAAATACCCTCGGCTCGACATCCAGCTTTTGCATATCCCCTGACGAATTCACACCCACATCATCATAGGCATGAATAATTTGTCCGCGATTACCGACTAAACCTGAATGCGTCCAAACACGTTTAGGAGACCGGCCTTGGAACGCTCGAGCAAGAATTGAACCTAAGTCTTTTGGGGTCTCCGGAGTCTTGCTTAAGAAGATATCTCCTGGTTGCACATGCTTTTCAAACTCCTTGAAGTCATTATAAATTGGTACCCCCTCTCCTACTTCATCTCGCTCAATAGAAGCCAATTTCATCAACTCATCAACAAAAGAACTTGTCACCATTTAAGTTAATTTTACCCCTACTTGTACGGGAACTGAAAACTCTAGATTTTAAATTGTCACTTCAATGACGCCGTAACTCCCACAATCTCAACTAAAGTACAACCACATGGACAACACGTACAATTACTGTTGGATTATCAAAGGTTATGAACCCGATGGAGATATTTGGGACCTTGAGGTATTAGACCACAAGCCAAGTGAACAAGAAATAGAACAGGCCCTGACGAAACTGCCAACAACAGCCGAGAATGCCAGAGTAAAAGTATTCAAGCTTCGAACACGTCGCGAACAAGCAATACAGGCCGAACGCTTGGCCATAAAGTTGGCTGAGGCCATGAAGAACAAAAACTTTCATATAGCTCGGTCGGCTCTGGATGAGATGTTGGCATTAACTGGCGCGCGCATGCTGCATGAGCTAGAACAAGAACAAGAACAAATATGAAACCTTTAATATAAGTTAGTACGGCTATATATACGCAAAGTGTTATAGTTGTTAACTGAGCCTAAAAGACCCAACCTCCCCAACTCCCCATCCACAAACTGAGCATCTCCCCAATCAGGCAAGTCAGACCTCTTAACTATATAAGTTAGTATGTCGAGTGCCTGCTTCCGTACAGTTCTGCATGGGTCAGACAACGAACAAACATCTGGGCAAGGCACATTCAATCTTTGTAGTAGATCAAGGACTCCTAATCTAGACTCTTGTTGAATTGCAAAACCCAAAGGATCTATAAAAGACCTCAGCTCCTGAAACTGTATTGCCTCATCCAACAAAGGACAGACCATTTGCATGTTCACAAGATGAGTGAAAGATTCTTTAGGTTGGTCTGAGAAAATAACCAAATGGGAAAGCTGTGAAATCATCCTCTGGATAAGAAGAATGCTTCTCCGATCTTGAAATTTGAAATGAGTTTCTACTGGAGGAAGGTATTGATTGTACCAAGTCTTCACAGAACCTACGGTAAAGATTCCATTTGGGTTCGTACACCCCCACAAAAAGTGTTGTGGCTTATTAAATTCAGTTTAAATTGTTTGCGTATTGCACTAAACAATTTAATGTGAATATTTTGATCCGAGACTGCTCATGCCCATCTGAATCATATTCTATGGCTATTACCTCAACAGCCCTACCATCCACAGAATACCAGGACTGTTCAGGACTAGCCATAAGCCAGTTTAGCTGCTCGTGGCCTTGTTGATTTGTGAAAGCCAGGCTAATATGTCTTGAATTTCTGGCAACGGAAACTAAATTGAAGTCCTTGTCTTGAAGTATTTGACCCGTATGAAGAAGGATCCAAGATACGAATGTTTGGTCCTTCTTGGGCAGGCTTGCTCGAAGAAAACACTTCCTCATCTCAACTGGGATAGGGTACTCACCGGGCTTATTAGCCCGACGCAAGCAGAGCTTTAAATGTCCTTTAATTTGCTCTTCTACTCGAGCCAATAGTGTTAACTGATTTGAGAGGGCAGATGTCCTCTCCTCAAGATCTCTAATATTGAGAAGTTCATTCACCTCTTTGAAAAGTTTCTCAAAAGAAGGCGGCATAGGTGCGACTGGCTTCATAAGAACTAAAGAACAACATGCTACTCTTTATTAGTAAAGATGGCCAAAAACATGTTACTCACAAGTCATCTTTTAGCCTTTTTTTAAGTGCTCTCGGGCCTAACTCTTTCAAGCTCGCCAACTCTCTCTGTGCTTGCCTTAGCGCTCTAGTTTTACGCGCATTTTGCAACGCTGTATAGGCCCCATAGCCACCACCTACTATGGCTCCATGTGTCGGTCCCAGAGCAGCGTTATTGCGATAGGCAATGTCCCCCAAAGCTTCACCAGACACCGAGCCTAGAAAACCCGAGGCTGCGCCTGAACCTACATCGCGTAATAGCTCTACAGGCGTTCTATCTTCCTCACGAGCCCCATAACCTCCCGCCAACGCCCCCAAAATAGTAGCGCTAATAGAGGGTGCATAAGCCTGTTTCTCCAATTGATAAGGAGCCTCCCAAGAGTAAATTAACTCCTTAGCATTCATAATCATGCTCTGATTCTAAACCCCCAACCCCTTACCCAAAACTAGGCAAACACTTTTGGGATAAGTATTATATGAGCTCAACTCATTCAGAAGATATCGAAGTTGATTTTGGCTGGTCGCATTCATTCCTAGGGGTAGTGCTTCCCGGTCTAGTCATCTCTGTAGTCGGTATAATGTTCCTAGAGATGTTATACCCAGAGGAGTACAAGCTCCTCAACGCCTATACCTACCGCATCCTGCCTGCGGTAGTCGCGCTGGGAGGCGCGGCTCTAGGGTACATCTTTGCTCTTCTCACTGGTCGACTCGCTGCTACTGGCGGGGAAGCCAGAACAACGTTCTGGGTGGTGATGATTACATTATTCATCGCCCAATTCTTGTCCCTCTCTTCCAAAGAAATGCGGAAGGTGAAAGAAGAGCATCCTTACTACGTAGAGGCCTCTCGAATCCGATCCGAGCGTAACGGAATTCAGGAGGCCTACAACAAAGTAGGGACGTCGAAGTCTCGATATGCAAAAGCTCGAGAACAAGACGAAGAACGGCGAAGAACAAACTACGAGAAAGACCTGGCAAGGGTTGAAAGGGACAGAAAGGCACTGGAGGCCAAGTACCCTGACGGCCCACCAAAAATCCAACTCGATTCGAATTTCTACTGGGATGTTATAGGGTTGGTAGCCCTAAAAATGGTCTTTACATTCCTTGGTGATGCCGCAGGACATTGGCAAGGGACAGGAGACCGACGTCGCGTTCTTCGCAACCGACGTATCGCTGCATTGAAGGAGGAGAACGAAAAGCTCCTCGCAGTGATTGAGGGGCTACAAAATCAGGCCCAGGACTTGCAGACCTCGGACCAAGACAACACCCCATCAGTAGATACTGAGACACCTCCAGGCAACCAATCGCCTTCAACGATTACCAGTGGGCTCGGCCACTTGGTTGCGCACTTGGTTCCCAGAACCTAGCGGGGAGGAAGAAAGCAGCTGCAACAGCTTTCTTCCTCTTTTAGCTAGTAATCCGCAGCAACCTAAGGCTTAGGAGCTGAGAATAACCCTCTTAGCCAATTCGCGCTCAGTTTCTTGCCTCTTGCGTTTTTCTCGATCTGCGAGATAGCCAATTCCTAACATCCCATATACAGTTGCAGCGTCTGCAACCCCCTTTTCCACCTTGCCTATCCCAGAACGCATAAGCCTTTTGTAATCTCCCGTCCTTGAAACAAAGCCCTTGGCTGGCGCAGCCGGAGGTACTATTTCAGAATATCTTGCTGGGCTAAGGCCAAGTTTCTGCCATATGTTATCCTTATGTTGGTGAATTTTGTTATATTTTTGTTGTCTTACTGCTCGAGATGACCTCCAAAATTCTCTTTTGCTCCTTAACAGGTTCTCCGCTCGGGAAATGTCCTCCAAACCATCAACAAGACCTCGGAGGGTAGCTCCGTTTTTGAGCCGTGAATAAAACCTATTGAGGCCGGATAAAGTTCTCTGCCCTCCTTTTAAAATTTGACGTTTCATGGACCAGGACGCCTGTTTCTCCCACGAATGAACAAGACTGGCTGCGGATGCTTTCACAAAATTAGCTTACAAGACACTCAACTGTCATAGAACTTAGTGACTTTAAATTGTTGCTTGAACTTCATACCCACAAGATGGAGAGGGCCTTAAAAGGAGTCTGAAAGGACTTTTGTCTAACTCACATACTATTGCAGTTTAACTATTTCGGACTAACATCTTGAACCCGAATGGAACCGAAATAGTTTCATCCTCGATTAAGCCTGCCAAGATTGATAAATCACTCCCTGTATTCACAGTGAGGTTATTGCCAATAAAAACATGAAACCCAATACCCTTTAGGGTAACAGTCCCACTGTCAAAGGTAACTTGAGGTGGCACTTCATTGGAGTTTGGGGCCCCAGTCAATAATGCCTTAGCTTCCGCAGTTATAACTACGTCAGCAGCATTAACTTGAACAGCATTGTCCACTGGAGGCTCATTCAAGATGTTTGGTGAGGTCATATCAGACACTGCTCCGACAGCACCTCTGTAAGCGAAAATCTTTACAACAGCCATTTCGAGAATTATGTTACATGATTGTTGTGGACAACAAAGAACTTAAATCATTTTCTAAAATTCGCTTTTCAAGGTTCTTGATCTTTCGGTAATTGGAGAAGAGATAGCGGAGCAACTTCTCGATAGTATATATGGGCACTCCTTTATCTATTGCACTAAAACGCAACGCGCAGAGGGCTGGTCGCCACAAATTGGACCAGTCCGTGATCAGAACTCAAAGTGACAAGGTCGTAGTCCCACTCTCCAAGAATGCGATAGTTTAGATATCATCAAATATCATTAAGCTTTTTTCTTCCTATCCCTTTTCTTTAGTGCTTTGTTATATTCCCTTTTCTTCTTGTTGTAGTGATGGGCATAGATACCAGAACTCAAGGCTGCTATGGTGTCATTTTCCAGGTAGTGCTGCCCCAACGTACTGTTTATCCTAGAAATGACTTCTTCGGGTTTTGTGATTTTGATGCTATCGTAAATAGCAGCTTGTCTTCGAGCAAATAAATACATTTCATATGTTTCGGAGGATACTTCCGAGCCTTGTTCCCACAATTTTTCAACAGCTTCTATAAAGGCTTTGTTCCGATTAACTTTATCCAGGTTATTGAAAGCTTTTTCAAAGCCAGCTTGCGCTAGGGGATGCATTTTTTTCTGGAAATACCGTCCAGATCCAGACAAGGCAGAACCGATAACAAGACCCGCGCCGGCACCTTGCAAAGCCCTGCTAGTACGATCTTCTCCTTCTGCAGTTGCATATCCAGTAAGACCCCCAGCAACGGGGCCCACAATTGCTGGGGTGACATACCGAGGAAGTGCCATTCGTGTTAAAAAACTCTTAGGTCTTGAAATTTGAGTCAGAGCCTTACTGGGACCTCTAGACCACCAGGAAGGAATTCCTGCTTGTTTGCGTTTCACAGATGTATAATAAGAGTCCAGACAAGTCTCTCAAACTTAATACAGTTGTCTCTCAAAAGCCTTAATACTGAACTAGGATTTTTGCATGGACAATCACCACAGCAATACGGGACGATTTGTCGTGTGTTCTAAAAGACAAATTGATGTCACCTGTTCTAAAAAGAACAGGTGGTGAGTCCCCAAATATTACTGGTTAAGTACTCCAAAAAATCCGAGAAACTATTCTTGGAATTACTGCAACATAGCAACTCAATTGAAAACGACGTCGCACTCGAGACTCTGAAACAGATCGGACCTATAGAACCTTCCAGCGAGGGAGTAACAAGTCTCCCTCTCAAAGGTCCTTTAATCCTGATGATGCCCACTTCCGTGAAATACATCTCAGAGGAGATCTCCATACCAGGTGATACTGTGGAAACGATTGAAAATTTTGCCATCCGAAAAACTGTCGAACACTTTGACGGAAGTACAATTAGGGCAGCTAGGGTCCTTGGTATAAGCCAAAGGAAAATCCAAGCAAAACTTAAGCAATGGAGAAAAGAAGAAGCAGAGTTAGAACGTAAGAAATCTAACCTAGAGGAATTTCAAACATTGTGCCCGTATTGCCATTCAATTTGTTGTTGCGAAACTTCTCAAAGCGTCGATGGAAATCTAGAGCAATGTGCCCCCTATACCTGCGATAGTTGTGGTGCTCGGGAAATAGGGTTAGAAAATCCAACCGGTTTAGAAGGCATAGAACGAAAAACAGGGTGGTATCGAGGCCCAATCCAGTAAAATAAAAATGTCCTAGGAAGCAATACCCCGCTTCCTAGGACGTTGGGTTGAGACTTAGATTGTTGGCGACGATTAAGTTGTGCCTGAACTTGATGCTCACGCTCTCCCGTTGAGCTACCACCCCATAAAGAGGAGTGGGCGGGATTTGAACCCACACACTGAGCCTAAAACACAACGATTGATCCAACAAACTCAACAATGCTAAATTTCTGAGGAATAAATTAAGATTAACATCCCTGCGTCTACCAATTCCGCCACCCTTTTTCTGTCATAAAAGGGACAGGACTCGAACCTGCATGTCCATGGGACTAGGATGATATCAATCTAAAACTGAATTTTAGCTTGCCTCAGTGAACGACTCGTTCACTGAGATAGTTCTAACCAAAAAATGAAACTAAGACAAGATAAAATTAAAAATACGTTCCCCAACAGGTATCTTTTTTGCGACCGTTTCATTCGCCGCTTCTCGAGCCATTTTCACGGCATCGATGAGCAGCTCAACTCTTTTTCGTAGCTCCGCCTTCCTCGGTGCGGGACACGCTGCTGAAAAGTTGACGGTGGTCCAACTACCAACCACCTCGTCCATGTGGACTAATTCAGTTTGTGCTGGATGATGTTCTGTCGCTTCATATTTGACGATGACCTTTGGGATTTTTCGGGTTTTAGAGGTGTTTACTGGCTCAGAGCGAAACAGCCCTGTTGCTGGATCAACGGTCCAATTTTGAGCTGAGTCAAGCTCTGGGATCTTACTAATTTCATCCTTTAGGTCATTCAATTGCTTTTCCAGAAAAAGCAGGTAAGTTGCCGGAGCACCCTTAATAATGACCCGTTCCCCCACAACCACGTCTGCTTTAGCTTCACAATTAGCCCAATCTTTTTGCGCAGTAACATCCAACAGTCCGGTCATGTTATCTGCAATATCTTGCAGTAATTGATCTGTTTGGCACTGCACCTTGGAAGACTCCCCAGAAAAGTCTTCTCCATCTTCATCCCGCTTTTGGTATGTGCGAGTCATTCCGTTAAATAGGTTGGGTTTTTGGAAAGTTTTGTACGTTTGGGTCAAAAAAGCAAAGCAACGGCTCTTTACACCCTTTTCTATTGCAATAACCTGGTTCAATTTAGTCATTAAAAATGGCCTACCGGAAAAACGGGCCGAGTGCAAAGTTTGTTTGTTTTGTCCCTATTCCTTCATCTCTCTGTCACGCTATTCGCTGAATATGTGCCACGCATGAGTGAACAGTATAGTGCTATCGCACGATTTTTAGATTTATCCGAAGAGGCAGTGAAATGCCTTCACGAGTGGATTTCACTCGTTGAATCTGCTCAAGAAAATACGGAAATCGCTGAGGGGACTCTTTTGACAAAAGAAGAGGACCCAAAAGTTTTGAGGGAGCTCGAAGGAAAAGGGTACCTTACCGAAGAAGCACAAGGGTTCAAGCTAAACGAGCCATTTTTGAGAAACCGCTTAATTGCGATCAATATTTTTGCGAATCAACACCTTAGGTCTGAAGACGAAGTTCCGTCATAATCTTCTTGATTGTCTCACAATAAGTCTGTAAAGTAGATCTTTGCCATTCTTCTAATTCGACTGAGTCCTCTATTTTCGACATCAACATAAAGATTATATGAAATAGTTCCCTATCTGGGATTTTATCCTTTGCCGGTTGTTGGCCATCTACACTGCACCAAGCCACGTTTAAGCCACCGTTTGGCTCTCGGAGTATGGAAGCTAACAAAAGTGCATCACAACCTCCCAAGCCTTCTGCTTCAAGCTCTTCTTTTGAAAAATCGCCTTGTTCTATATTGTACCTGATGGAGTAATTCATCTCGTACCTTACTCAACACAATTGTATTTTAGAGGCTAGCATTGGCTACGACGATATGGCATAAAAGCCAAGACGGGTCTGAAAGCGGTGTTCGAGCTTGGATCTTCACTTTGGGGTGCATGTTGATTAGCTATGTTAGACGGACACTCTAACATAGCCTCTTAGGCCTTTAGCTCAATTGGATAGAGCAACCGAGGACTTTTCGGTAGGTTCGGGGTTCGAATCCTTGAGGGCCTGAGGGAGGAGATGACAATAAATTTTCTCCCCCGTAGCGAACAACTTTTGAACAAAGTTATGCCTGCATTGTCATCTCCTCTCGTTAATCTTGAAATTAGCCCGAACTTATTGGGGTAAGAATTAGGTGAACAAAATCACAAGCGCACTCGCGCACATCGAACACGCTTTCCTAAGTCTCGGCCCAATCGAGGAAGCAGTATAGAGAGGGGGATGGGTAGTATAAAAGCTATTCATCTCTTTTAGCTAATAGATAAACTGGCTTCTGTCATGGTGTTGCGCCCAAAAGAACTTTCGAGCATATTTTTTAGCCTAGAAATTTCGTCAAGAAGTTCACAGGTATCCCTCGATTTGAAAGTATTGATTTCAGACTCAGCCATCTTCCTGAACTTGCCATTAGAAACTAGCGTTCCCCAGGATGTTGTGGAAGAGCCTTCAAACTCCCAAACTGCCCAAGTAAAGTTCTCTCGGTCGCAATGATTCCAACGAGATAATATCGCGGAGGTCAGTCGGAGAAGGTCATGTCGCTCTATGACTTGGTTGTGGCTAAGAATCTTAACATTCTCGAGTTTGGCTTCTGCCTCTGGTAAAAGTAGTAGAAATATTTGGAACTTGATTTTCATTTGAGCCTATTTCTAGTTGCTGCCTGTGACGTAAGAACGTCGTCCACGCGACTTTTTAAGCCTTCTCGATCAACCCAGGAGAAATTGTAAAAGAATCGCAAATAGGCCTGTGCCCCTGTCTCAGACACTAAATACTTTGGTCGCGGACTTCTATCGGATATTAACAATCCTCTGTCGCTCAATTTTTTAAGCCGTGTGTTAAGACCGGATTCCACCACATCCGGATTTCTTCGTGCTACAGACACTGCCTGAAGCAAAGGATAGCAAAACAACGTGTCAATAATTAGCGCATCTGCGTGTGTAATAATAATACTATCAGTCATGATTACTCAGGGGTTGGTATGCACGAAGACTTCTCCTGCTGCTTCTGCCTTCTGTATGGTGCATACCAACATAAGCTTGATAACAAAGTTTTTCACATAATGCACGAAGATTTTGCTTTTGTGTGCAAAGTCTGGGTACGATGCAAGCTATGCAATCACGCATAATCCTTGTAGAAAATAATGAACATACGCGTAAGGCTTTATTTACGTTGCTGGAGCATGCGCAAGAAGTTACAAATCCAGCCAGTCTTACTGCATTGGATCAGTTAGCGAAAGAAGACCTGATGGGAGAGAAGAATCTTGAAACTGGCTTAGAGCCTAGTAACCTAACAGCAATTTTGCTTTCTGCCCACTCTTACGCAGGGAAAACTCTTAAGCAAGTCAAGCAAATGCTAATTTCGGAAGCTCTAGAAGCCTGCAACCACAATACTTCCAAGGCAGCAAAAATGCTTGGCTTGAGCACACGAACGGTCCAATACCAACGGGCCCGTTGGCGTAACGAATCAATTTAGTTGTTACATGAACTTATTGTGAGAGGGGTACTCCTACAATAATGACACGTGTCATTTCGAGGGAAAATAATGAAGTACTTAATAGTATTAACGGTGGGTTTTATTTTGGGTGTGATGATCGGACGTTTCCAGTCCGATCGAATTCAGGTATTGGAAACTATGATTATAGACCGTGCCTCTTCTTACATAGAAGCGCGGAAATAACCCTCCGCAATCGATTGAGATACATTTAAATCATGAATTACGTCATAGATTTTCTGGTCTAATACGAACTTCAATATTTCTTTTTCTTCATCTTCGGTCATTAGCCGGGTCTCTCCAGCCTTTTTAAAATTCTCGAAAGAGCTTCCTATGGTGGCTGTGGAAGACCACTGCCACCACTGGCCCCCCTTCAACTCTTCATTACCGAGTAGCATCGGTCCAATTACATCTAGTCCGAATTGCTCTATCGGGTACACATGATCTAGGAATGCAACCTGTTTGATGACCCGAATATCTCTGGGGAGGGCGGGTTGCCCCTCCTCCCCAACAATCCTAAAAGAAAGTTTAAGAGTGATATTTTGGTGAGTGGTGTTGTTTGTGTTTGTCATCGTGAAAACCGTTAAACCAGACTTCTTTTAGCCTGAGAATACGACACATAACCGACTAAATTTTTCTGAAACAATATGAGATAAGAAAGTCAATGTTTACAATCACAAATGAAATTGATCTCCAAAACTGGGTAAGAGCGCTCTTACTGGTGAATCCCGAACTGATGACTCGAATCCGGCTTTACCTTTCGATCGACCTCAAAGGCGAAGCCTTTCTCCTCAAGGCAGCAGCATCTAAAGAGGCTCAAGAAACCATACCGATTGAGATTTCCGGCATTTTCTGTGGGCTGTGTAGTGACAAGCAAGAACAAGATACCTTGTGGAGAGTGCTGACTCAGTACAAAGTACTAGTCCAAGAAACTGCAAGAATTTTTGAACTTCACATTGACTATGTCGAGACAGAGCTTGAGCAGAAAATAACTCTCCTCGCCTATTTGGGCGAAGAACAAGCAAGAATAGAAGAGGTTTTTGAAACAGATGAATCAAACGTATTCCAGTTCGAAGGCAACAGCTACCTCGTTGTTGATGATGAGGTAGCTGACGAAGAAATAAGAGAAAAACTCAGTTCAGAGCTAAGCTCCTGGGTGAGTGCCGAGCGCTTGATGCAGTTCAGCATCGTTGGGAGGAATGTACTGAACGTAATACTCGAATCAAATCTACAACCGGAAGAGAAAAACGAAGCCCTCCTAAAACTCCTTCGAGATCCGGAAGAATTGCTAAAGGACCTAGTAGCTGAATTTGGCAGAGAACCGCTCTCAATTGATAATATAGAAGGAGAGCTAAATGGGCTCTTCATTTACCGCATTGCATAGATTCGAATAGTCAATGTTACCTCTACCAAAAGAACTTTTTTCCTACGTCGAGCCGAGCATTGTCAAGAAGCTGAGAGGTTTTGACGAGCAGGATGCGAAGGAGTGGCTCGCGCTTGAACTCACAAATCAGGTCTGGGCTTCAGACCAAAACTGGAGCAAGATAATTGCTGAACATGGAAACCTTAGTGAATCAACCTTATTGACCGAAGTCGTTTCAAAAACAATAAAGTTTGGAGCCGCGACAGAGGGTTTCAAAAAGTTTTTTCTCCATAACAACGCCTCTTTAGATTTCTGCAGTTACGAGGAAATGCTCGAATATTGGGCATGAGGCGGAACCAATTGCCCGCAGACAAACAAGTTACTCGTTACATCAAATTGCCGTCCTTGCTACAATTTGTAAAAACCGGTTTCGACTTAGACAAGGTGAACCTTCCTCTTCCGGACACAGGATTAGAAAATGTGTATGTACCTGGCGAAAGATGAGCGTTACTTTCGGCATAAGTAAAGAATGGAACTACAGAGCACTATGCTCCTAAACTTCATTCTTGCTTGGCTAATCCTGTTCGGACTATCCTTTATCATAACTCTCTGTGTTGTCTATCCCTTAATGCGGCGCATCAGGGCAGAGAAACTATTCTGGTACTACAAGGGGCAGGTAGCTGGCATCCAGCGACACAGATGCCTAACAAAGGCCCCCCGTGTCACCGCAGAAGCTCAATATGATGACCTCTTAAAAAGATTCCAAACTCAACCTGGTGTCACCAAGGCGAAAGTTAAGAAGCTTCAAAAGGTCATAGAGGAGGCCAAGAGAGGAGACTAGCAAGGAGAAAAGAGTAGACTCTACATCTACTTTTTTCTTAGCTAGCACATTCTTGTGGCAGTTTTGCCACAGAGCAACCTTATAAGTTAAACATGACTTCTACAGAAGCATTCTGGATTGAACTTAAACCAGCTGGAAAATGGCTCAAAAACAATGTTCCCTTGATGGAACAATGGACAACACTACTCCAGCAAAAGGGAAAAGAAACAGTGCTCAAGTTCATGATGAACTATGCGGCGAATCTTCTAGAATCTAAAATTATCCTTCCACCACCACCAGTGCATCGGTATGACTCGGATGCAGATAAGCTACTCTCAAAACAAGATAAAACCGAACTTCTAGAGATACTAGATCAACAATTAGAAACTAGCTCCCTTAATGAGGAGCAAAAGGATGCTGTGCGAAAGTGTCTCGGTCGGGTATTGGAAGCAGAAGTAGAATATGGAGAACTGGCCATTGCTTGTGAAGACGACGATACTTTTGTTGGTTGAATCATTTTCCAAAAAGACATATTCGCACGGAGACCGATAATGCCAAATAAACTACCTACACCAGAAGAGCTATGGGATCCAGACGAAGTTCGAGACGCAGTCTATGACGCTCTCGGAGAAATGATGAAAAACAATAAAGTGCTCAGAGCCCAGCTAACTAGCCAATGGGTCAAAGACGGGCATTTAGTAGAGCGAAAGATCAAGCACGATCATCTTGGTACGGCTACTGAGATCGATGAGGAAAAATTCCTGGCGCTCTGTTGGATTTTACGAGACCACATAATCTTTTAAATATGAGAAAACCAAAAATCCACGAACTCAAAATTCCCACTCATGACATACAAGCTCTTTGGAGAGGGACAAAGAAATCGGAAATCCGGATCAATGATCGAGATTTTCAACCCAACGACTATATCCTATTTCGGGAGTGGTGCGATGAGGACTTAAAGTTCTTAAAAGGAACAATATCCACACAAATCACTTACATCCTAGACCGAGATATAGGCCTCGCAGAAGGCTACGTTATGCTTTGTTTAGTAAAGATAGCTGACGACCTTCCTATCTTATCAGATGTAGCTCGAGCCACGCGTATATTCGCCTATAAAAGTGACGACACTGTGGTGGAATTTGAAAAATTTGGTCGAGTGGATACCTTTGAAAAACTCCAAGTCACACACGCAAAGTGTCAGGTGATACCAAATTACGGAGAATTTTTAGCAGTGTACGGCCCTGAAGGGCGTCTCACACCCTATCAAATGAATGTTAGAACATCCCGTTTAGATACAGAAGACGGAGAGTTCTTTTCATTTTGTGGGCATCAAGTATCTGACTTCGATCCACGTGTGGAGCCACTGTTAGATCAGGTTAAGAACTTGCTGATGGATGAACTGCATAGCCTCACTTGGTCTATGAGGACCAAGCCAGAAGTCTGGAAAATCTTCAAAAAGGCGAAACGCGACGAAGACCCAGAACCTCACATTCAACAACTCTATGCTTTGGGGCTACAAGTAACCCCAGAAACATTCTCTTACACCCATAATCTCCTCCACAGCCAAGAGATCCCACAACCTTTAATTAGGGATTAGATGTGGGAGATTCCGCTCTTCGCTTTCTTCGCTCACGAGCAGCCCTAGCAGCCTTTCCAGCCCCGGCCACCCCGCTAACAATAGCCATTCCTTGAGCTCCTGAATGACCAGCAATCCCTATTTGCCTATCAAGTGCGTTGTGGCCCACAGACATACCCAAAACAGAGCTACCAGCCCCATACAAGGCTCCATCGGATATATCTTGGACAAGTTCTGCATACGTTCTATCCTTGCTGTAACCACCCATACCGCCCGCCATACCTCCACCAAGTGCTGAAGCGTTAAAGGTTGTTGTCCACGGATGATATTTGGCCATGTTGACTAAATTTTTAGCCTTGGCTTTAGCCCATGCCCGTACCAAATCTGCTGCTGATTTCACCGCAATAAGGTAACATGAGACTAACCTTGTCGCTAAATAGCCCCACAATCGACACGTAAAGATGCTAAATATGGCTAGGTGACCTATCAACAGAAACAAACCACAAGAAACAATTTCAAAATCGGAGTATTGGTAGACCAATATCAGTACTACTCCTTCAACTCTATCTGGTCTAAAGACAAAATAATCGACTTTTTTGTCAGAGACCTCCCACCAGGCTGTATCGTGGAAGATCTTGTTGAGGCTAGCCTCAACGTCTATTGTCAATTTTATAGCCTCAACTGTGTCATCAAAGAGGTTCATACTACTTTCAATAAAGAAACAGGTGAGATTGACTACAGAGTCAAGGCTCTCGTCCCAGAAAACGCACCCCGGATAACCTCCGAGATCTACGCTAGACTAGAAGCATGGAAACCGAACATTCAAGGCTTGCAATGGGACAAGGCATTCCAAGTTTACAAAGTGGTTTGGTTTGTAGCGCCAGACACAGGTTTTCTCAGCAAGACTACGGTAGTTTGTGTCTCTGCAAGCTCTAAGGAAAGAGCCATTAAACTGGCTCAAGGAAGCGTATCCGAGGACCAGGAACCGCACAGAGTGAGTCTATGTCCCTGCTCAGAGGAACAAGGACTAGAAAAGGTCTTGAGTAAAAGCTATACAAGCCACACAGAGAACAAACTAAATGACAAAGAATGGCTAAATACCGAATTTGGGCAAGAGATATAAGTAATCACAACCAACCTAAGACAACCGTGAGTCAATTAGGTTACACGTGAGCAGGTCCATTGCCATCCCCAAACCCCTCTGGTATCCAATCTCCAAAATGAACATCCAAGAGTCTAGACAATTTACCCAACTATGGGAGTATCTAGTACGCAGTATTACGCCCGACTTGGCCGAAGTTGAGACTAGAGTAACGGCGTTTGGTCGCGAATGTGCCGAAGCCAAAAAAGTAGTTGGCTTTGAAGAGTTAGCAACTTGGCTGGAATCAGCAATTTGGAAGGGGCGAACGGAAGTCACAGAGATTCGAGAAATGGTAAGAAATTTTGGGGAATCCTGTGCCGGCCCAGAAAACGTGGCCAGGGAATTTTTAAAAGAGCATAACTTAGTACACGATGAAACCGAATTAAAATTTGAGGTTGAAATGATTCTACTGCTTGGAAAAAATAAGGAGACCGCTAAAGCCATTAAGATTCTACAAGAAGCTAAGAATGCTTCTTGGCTACGTGGGTACAGGGATGCTGACTGAAATGATTAAGTTAACTGATAAGAAGGTCACATTAAGCCTAAACATTAAAAATATGTATGTGGTTATCAGCCACAAACATTTCCAAATAGCTAAAATTACAGATGCCCAAACGCTCGAGTCTTTCAGCCGAGAAGCTTGGACCCCCTTGGATGATTTTAGCAGGTCTAGGTCAAATAAGATGGATTTCGACATACAATTTACTATCCGTGTAGCTGTTGACAACTACCCATTTTTACTCGAGCAAGCCCAGGATATGCCAATATCTCTTTTTCGGGATCAGCCTAAAATATTTCTTCGCTTAGTTTGGGAACGCTTGTTACATTTTGAATGATCAAAATCCAGATAATTGGGCATGAAATCTTTCCCGTTTTATGGGTATAAGAGAAGTAATGTCTACTACAACAATACCCCGTTCAGTATTTAAAGATTTCTATGCCGCTTGGTATAGCAAAGAAACGGTCCCATACGGGACCTCATACCATTTAAAAGGCGATAAGTATACCTCCATCATGGTTCAACTCCATGATGGACTCCCTTCCAACGAAGTGTTCGAGCTCACACACGATATAGTCGCTGAAGCAGCTTTTAGTGAGTTAAAAGAGCTAAACTTAGACGACATATTGGACCTCAGGGTAGAAAGTTTGATGCCCTATCACAAACAACTAGCATGGATCGGCACGGCCCAAAACTACGAATACATAAATGAAGAATTAGAAGAATGGCCAAAAGAGGATTACTTAGGAAGGCCTCTCCCGAACCCTACATTCTTTGTCCTCCTCGACAGAGGAATGCAAAGACATATCGATGAGCTCAAACGGAGGCTGTTTGAGGCACTCATCCCATTAAATCAGAACCCACTCTTTTAAAATATGACACCTAAAACTGGGATAAGTAATATGTGGAAGTTATATATTTCGCAAATGACGACAAGCCCTTCAGCCCTCCCCTGACCTACAAAAGTGTAGCAAATGATATGCTGCTGTCGGAAGAAAAGATAGATGACCTCCCCAAAAAGGAGGCACCAATCGTCTTTTGCTGGGCAGAGGAGGAGGAGAACGTCGCGAATGACGACGGCTGTTTGTCTTGGGAAGAAGAAGAGGCAATGTATCTCGAAAGTATTTCCGAGGAGGCATCCATCTGGCTAAAAGCTAGAAAGCATCGTAGGTGTGCTCTACGTTGGGTCGTATTGTTCATCCTAGTATTGCTTTTCGTCGCGCTCCTCTCTTAAGGAGTTAAGAAACCGGACTTTACATCCGTCTTTCTTTTAGCCAGCTATTGAATAACTCAGTGTTCAATAGCCTCTAAAATCTTACCTATATTTTCACTAAGAACTACTCGCTCAACTGAAGAAAAAGGAATAGAGTTCAGTCTCCTATTCATTTCATCCTCATCTGTAATATAACCAGCAAGAGAAACGCCTGCTCGTTTTAACTTATTAATAATACCCGCAACCATTTCTTCTTCTTCTTTTTGAGTCATGGCTTGACGCCCACCCAAGGCAGCAACACCTGCACTACCTAAGGCGCCGAGTCCTGCCCCTAACAACGCATTTCTACCAAGATGGTTTAAGTTTTTGGTACCTAGAATGCCTGTTAAAAGTCCTGTAGTAGAACCTAAAAGCCCTGAAGTGGCTCCAATGGCTGTTGCTTGTGTTAAGGTTTTGGGATAATCATCTCGGGCTGTTCTTTTAGCTAATTGGCCAGAGAGGTACATAGACGCAGGTACTGAAGAAGCGGCTAAGAGTGTTTGTAACCCAGGATTTGCCGTCTTTTCCCAATGATGCACTAAGTCTTTAGCTGAGATCATACCCGGGATTTTAAACCCAAGCATAGCAACTCGGGAACCTGGCTTACTATTTAGTCTTCAAGAGCTGTAAAAACCTCCTCTAAATTAGATGAGAGTATATTCCGTTCTAGTTGAGAAAGGCCTAATGAGCTCAAACGACGATTCATTTCATCTTGATCTTGAAGATACCCGGACAAAGAAATGCCAGCGCCTTTTAACTTTGCAAGAAGCTTATCCATGGACTCTTGTCTCTCGGATAAAGTTGGTGTGAATCGACCAGCCAAAGCTCCTAGACCAGCACCCGTCAAAGTACCCAAGGCTGAGCCTAAGAGCATATTTCTTCCAGGGTTAGGAGAATTAGCGGAAGCCAGAAACCCCGCTGTAGCGCCTGTGGTAGCACCTAAAAGACCTGAGTAGCGTCCAAGGCCTTTTGCGATTCTTCTCGTTTCTGGGTCGTCGTCTCGAGCCATTCTTTGAGCTACATGGCCGGATAGGTATGAGGAAGCAGGCATAAGAGCAAGGGAGCCCAACATCTGCTTTACGCCAAGTGAGTCATTGGCGGTCTTTTCCCAGTGACTCACCAACTCTCTAGCTGAAATCATGCTGAGATTTTAACCTTTAAGAGCCAGACTAAAAACAGACAAAAGGGGCTACTCATGGGAAGATAGCCCATGGAATTGTTTTTCGTATGCTACCTGATATCTTTTCTTTTCGTCATAACAACAGGCTTATCACTTTGGAAGGAAGAGTTGAATATTTATAATATTCATATTTTTCTTCTCATGTTTCTGTCTTGGGTTTGTTTCGGAATTTGTACTGTTTTTATTTTTTTGTATTTGCTTCTCTCCTTAGTACTCGACGTCATTCTTCCGCTTATCTGCGTTTGTTAACCCAAATAACGCGTTAAAAAATAATTTTGCTTAACTGTCACTTTAAAAAAAATTTTTTAAATAAAATAAACAGCATGAACAACACTCATTACGATCTTTTAGAGCTCCTAACGCACGTGTGTTACGTACGTTTCTATCGAGGGAGCACAAGGCATTTAGCTCAAGATGTTCTTGATCACGAACACACGCATAAACTAGCGTGTAAAGCCATGTGTGAGGCTTATCTCTCAGCAAGAGAGCAAGGTGTTTTGGCGATGTCTACTGTATGTGAGTCCATTCACCAAGCCTGGAAGATTTCTTTGAAAGAAAGAGAGGCAGATTTAAATGAATTAAAAACCCCTCTTTTTGTTCCTTATGACGACCTGGTTTTTGAAATAAAAAACCAGGATGTCTACTTTGTGAGATTCTGCGAGGCCCTTGTAGATTTATTACAGCATGAGCTGCATACAATCAAACCTCCGCTTAAAGTAGAAAAATTGGAAAGAATAGACTTCTAAATCGCAAGATTTTTGGGCCAACCACGCAGATGAGTTTGGAAAATGATTAAAAGAAAACCGATTATTCACGAGGTGGAAAGTTCTTCCGGCCGTTGGGAGGCTATTTTTTCTAGAAAGAAGAAAGCAGAATTATTACCCAACGACAATTTTCAAGAGGGTGACTTTGTTAATTTTATAGATCTTGAATCCGAAAATAAAATTTGGGTCTCAGCAAAAATCACCCATGTTGATCGAAGTTGCTTATCAGACCTCAGCTTAGTGTCTATTGAGACTCTAAACTACATGTTGCCACTACTCCCTCCAATAGATGAGACGCCTCGTTTCTACACATGTAAGGAGGGAGAGGTATTTTTAGACTCTTCAGAGCTCTATAAGGTTGATCATGAAAATCAAAGCGTAGTTAAGGAAGAAACCTTTACTGGGATCTCTTCAGAAGGTCCTATATTTTTAGTAATTGCTGAAGGAACTTCTTTGACCTTTTATAGGTCAGATGCAATAGTTGTTAGTCCTGATAAAAAACTGACAATAAGTATTTACCAACTTGTTCAAGGTTGGGGGATAAAGGTTACTGATCCCATCATTTTGGATTATTTTAAAAAAGTAAAGCAAAAGCAGGAACAATTTAGAAAAACTCCAGCAATAGGATTATATTATAATGGGTCTGAAGGAGTGCCCATTCAATTTAAAAATGTTGGTTTCTTTTACGAAAATGCCTCTAGAATCATAGTAAATAACGGATGGACAGATACAAAAATATCGAAAGATCAACTTATTGGTTTATTTGTGTATGGGCAGCCCAAAGTTTTTCGTGTTGGTGATATTTCTGAAGTTATACAAACTGAACACGGTTGGTTTGTGTCCTTTACAGCTTCTTCAGCTTTAGATGTAAAGGAAGTTAATGATTTTTCTGTTGCGTTGAAGCAGGTTGGTCTGGTTGGGGGCTATGAGTCTCTCAGCCTCTGCGAGCTTGTAACGGTCTAAACCTCGCTCTCCTTGGTAAGCTACTGTAGAAGGCCAGCTACGGTCCTGTACGACGATTTGGCCAGCCTGAAGGGCGGGGAGGACTTTGGTCTGTACATGTTGTAGTCGATCCTCGTATTGAAAGAAGGCTATTCAGATTCTTTTTCTAGGAAAGATAAGAAATAAGTTTCCTTTGCAGATAATCCTGAATCTCGGTTTATCTGATGTTTTTCTTCCATTGGAATTTCTTGGCTGAGATAATAATCTAAAGAAACACCAGCATCGATTAATTTTTGTTTGGCGTTTTCTGTGGTCTGGTTAATTTCTTCTTTTGTTGGTGTGTAGTGTCCCTTTAAAGCAGCAAGCCCCATGCCGCCTAAGGCGCCTAGGCCTGCACCTAAGAGCGTATTTCTTGGTACGTGCCTTGGATTCTGAGTGGGGAATGCGCCTGTCATAGCCCCTAAGGAAGCGCTCATTAGGCCTGACATGGCTCCTGTTCTGGTAGCAGACCTCAAGGTGTACGGCTCATCATCTCGGGTAAAAGCTCTTGCTACTTGGCCAGAGATGATTGCTGAGGCTGGGATGGTCAAAGCAGCAAGATAAGGTGCAGGTACATTTTCTAGGCCTTGAAAAGCTGCTGTTTTTTCCCAGTGATTTACTAAATCTTTAGCTGAAATCATGCTGAGATTTTAGCCCCTAAGAACTAAACTGAAAAATTTTTCACAATGAACCTAACCTCAAATCGATGAATACCTTTCAAGCAACATGTCGAAAAAGGCTTCAATGGACTCTTTTTGCTCCTCGGGAATAGGATTCTGTTCTGTGCCTTTGCACCTCCAATCAGTTTCTATTTGTATTCTGTTTTGTTCTCCCAAAGCAGATAAAACCAAAGTAAGGGTATAATAGCTGCCTAATGAGGGTGCTGTTAACTCAACGGTCTTTATTGTGGCTTCCCTATGAATGAAGACCTGCTCTTGAGTTTTTTCATTACAAATTCGAAAGTGGTTTTCATATGGTCTGTAAATGTCCACGGACCAAGAATATTCACAAAATGTGTCATTTGTTTTCCGGCTATTAAACACTTGGGTGAAGTCAAAGGGCTTGTAACAATTCCATGACACAGTAGCCTTTCAACAAAAAAGAGTGAAGGCTATGTGCATGACACAGAACATCCTAATTGGTGAAGCGGTGCTCGATATTAATGTCGAGCGACTAGAAGCGCGATATATTGTTGAGCCCATGGACGGAAGGGCCTTAGGGGCCCCCATTAACAGCAGACCAGATTACAGTAATCAAATACTGCCTCCTTATCTGACGTGGGCTAATTTTTGTAAGGAAGCCGAACTGGACTTCAGTGAGGCTATGAAGAAGGGTATAAAAAGATTAAGTAAGGTAGATCTAATAAAATTCAAAGATGTCGATCGACGTAAATTCACAAGAGCGACCTGGGATAAGGCTCGTCTGAATTACCTGATTTTTTGGACGGGGTGGGCTCTTGAGCACTGCAACCATCCAGCTATCTGCTTTCGTGATGTCAATGAAGCCTCAACCTAGGCGCAATAGCTTAGGAGAATTCTATCTTTCTTAATTGCTGACTCAGATCCCGCCCATTTGAGATTTGCGCACTTTTTAAACCCATTGAAATATCCCAGAAAAACGTGGGATAAGAGTATTAATGTGTTTATAGAGGTAACCCAAGAAACCACAGAACTTTTCTGCCCTTTAACGGGTGGGCACTTCCCCATCTCTAAAGAGGGTCAAGAGATTCTGAGGAAAAGGGATGACGGAGAAGAGATAGGCGTGAGAGTCTGTCTTTTCATAAACCCACTCACACACCAATATCGGGAACTTCATCTAACAGGTGAAGAGTATCAACAGTTTGAAAAGGGGTTTCAAAAGGCAAAGAGGGGTAGGAATGTGCTTATTACATTTCTTTGCGTGATTCCAATTTTGTTGTGGCTGATCGCCGCTATAGATACGTGTAGCAGCATTTGAAAGGTAAAAGATGTTTACTAAAAAATTAATTCAACAGTTCATCCACAGTGGTTGTCAACACGACCACTCAACTTCACGCTTCGAACGAAAAATAATCGACCAGATTCTAGATTCTGCTCTCTCCCTTGAAGGGAACACGGTAGACCTAAAAGAGGTGGACACAGAACCGGATACATACTGGAACGAATTATTAGAGTGGTTCTCTGAAGAAAATGAGAGCTCTGGGTACATGAATGAAGTTCTTGAACAAGGTACCTGCAAAGACGTGTTCGAGCTGTTTCAAGCAGGCCAAAGTCTGCATCACGCCGCTGTAAAAGATGCATTGGTTGAGGCTCTCGAAAATTTTGAACAACAAAAAGAAGAAGAAGAAGAAGAAGAAGAAGAGCTAGACCACACGCTTAAAGCGATCGAGGAATTAGAAGTTCTAACAAAAGTCAAAGACCTACCAACGATGTTTTGTAGACGTTTCTTCTACATAATCTCGCTAGGAAACTTAATGATACTTTTGAAACCAAATAACGTATCTGAATTGTGGATTGACGACACATCCTGGGTGAAGTCTGAGTGGAATAGAGAAGAAGACCCGTCCGTCCTTCAGGCCATCTACCCACTTGTGAAAAAGGCCTTGGTCGTTATGACTCCGGATGAACTTGGAAACAACAAAATAACAGAGCTGTGGGCGAGGCTCAATAAGTTCACCAAATAATCGGAACTCGAATCACAATTTCGTGGTACCTACACTTCGTGGGACTCTTGATCGGGTGCGCTATTGGGCCCTTTGTCGGCATAGGAGTATTCAAGGTCAAGCAGTTCCTGAAGTGTAGGAAGTGACCTAAGAAGGGATGTTCTCGTCCCTTCTTTTTAGCTAGCTTCTCCCATTTACCTGAAGAGTTCATAATGACTGCATGGACAACTCGTTTGTTTTAGAGCTGATTAAGATTGCTAAAACCAAAACAAAGCTTTTACCGCACCAAGAGCGTGTAGTCGAACGTTTAAAAAGGCCTTCAACTACTGGACTTGTTGTAGCTCATGGTCTTGGCCGAGGAAAAACTCTTTCCTCTATTGCTGCTCAAGAAGCCCTTGGATTGGATGCTGATGTTGTAGTGCCTGCGGCATTACAAGCCAACTACCTAAAAGAAGTAGATAAGCACACGGAAAATTCCAAGCTAAGAAGAAACTTAGTTTCTCAACAAAGAGTTTCTCGAGCGAGCCAAGAACTAAGAAATAGAATGTTGATTGTAGATGAAGCACATAAGGCCAGGGAGACAGGTTCTAAGTTAAAGTCAGAACTTAAAAGGAATGACGCACAAAAGAGGATGCTTTTAACAGCCTCCCCTTTCTATAATCATCCAGCAGATCTCGCCCCACTTGTAAATCTAGCTTCTGGAGAACGTGTTTTTCCAGAAACTAGGGGGGAGTTTAACAAAGAATATATTACAAGACAAAGAATTAGGCCGGGTATTATAGGATTTTTGAGAGGTATAAAATCAGGGACAAAGGAAACTATAAACCCAGCTAAAGTCGAAGAACTTAAAAATATATATAATACTTATGTGGACTATGAGCCAGGTGCCTCAGATGAATTTCCAGATGTAACGGAGGAGACTGTTGAGGTTCCTATGACCAAGAGACAAGGCAAGATATATGATGCTCTCTTGGGCGCAGCACCTCCTTGGGTGGCTTATAAGGTGAGAAATGGGTTACCGCCTAACAAGCAAGAAGTAGGAGAGCTGAACGCCTTTTTGAGCGCTGCTAGACAGGTCTCTAATACGACGAAGGCTTATGATGCTAAGAACGCTCCTGAAGCGCCTAAGATTCAAATGGCAGTTAATAGCCTGCAAGAGATGTTGAATGAGAATCCTAGGAGCAAGGCCGTTGTGTATTCGAACTTTTTGGAGTCTGGAATAGAGCCCTATGCAAATGAGCTTTCTCGTCGAGGGATTCCTTTTGGGCAATTTACTGGAAAGCAAAAACAAAAAGAACGAGACCAAATGGTGAGAGATTATAATGAAGGTAAGTTGAAAGCGCTGCTCATCTCTTCTGCGGGAGGTGAGGGCTTGGATTTAAAGGGAACCAGGCTGATGCAAGTATTAGATCCACATTGGAACCATGAGAAACTAAGGCAAGTCAAAGGAAGGGGTATTAGATATAAAAGCCATGCCGGTCTTCCAGAGGATGAGAGGAATGTGAAGATTGAAAACTATTTAGCTGTACGACCTAACACAGTAATAAACAGGATATTAAGCAAAGTAATACCAACCACTTCTTCTGACAAGTATATGAAGTCCATGGCAGATGATAAACAAAATCTAGTTGAACAATTTACAGATATTTTGGAGTCAAATCGATAGTTAGCCGCTAAGCTTAAATTGATAACAAATATCGTTCGTTGGGAGATAAGTTGAGTTGTTGTTCTATTTTGGCGGATTCCTCAACAGATGCGTCCTCGTCCAAATACCTTTCCACAGGTATACCAGCTTGCTCAAATTTCTTTAAGGCATTGTCTACGATTTCTTGTTTCTCGGCTCTTGTAGGCTGGGCTCGACCCGCCAAAGCACCAACACCAGCGCCAGCTAAGCCGCCTATCGATGCACCAATGAGGGCATTTCTAACCCTATTTCTTGGGTCTCGTGTCGAGAATGAACCGTGTGAAAGTCCTATGCCAGAGCCTACTAGGCCGTTAAGAGCTCCTAAATACCCTGCTGCTTGCAAAGTGCTCGGGGCATCATCCCTCGCTACGGCTCGGGCAGCGAGGGCTCCCAGCGCTGCTGAGGCGTTTGGTATGGCAACGAGAGAAGCTGCGCCTAGGCTAGCAGTCTTTTCCCAGTGATTTACTAAATCTTTAGCAGAGAACATGTCGAAAAATTAACCCAGAAATGAGAGCCATAAAATTTTTTTTGCTTAGTTGTCACTTTAAAAAATATTTTTTAAGATAAGGCATTTTTGACGTATTGAAATGTTTGGGAGTGTTGTGGAATAAGAATAGTAATGTCTAACAAACAGTTAATGAACAACGCACTTCAAACAGATGTCGTCAAAGCCAAAGGAGCGCGACGTTTCACCGAGGAACATGTGTGTGATGTGTGCGGTAACCGTCGCAAATGCTATGAGAAGGAAATAGCGCGCGATGGGAAAGAAATACATATTTGCCAAGAATGCTTAGACAAGAATTATCGCACTCTGGCTATCATTTCGGAAGGCTTCCCGCACGATCCAATATTCGATGTCAAAATCCTAGCATTTTGCGAAACAAACCCCCCAACGATAAAAGAGTTGGAGGAGACATTTGCAGATGAAGACCTCCTCTATACTGTATACATCGGTATGGATTACCACTTCTATGGGGCTGAAAAGGATAGGGTAGCGATACAACAATCCAATCTCTCTCTTATAAAAAGTATAGAGAAGAGAGAATACGAAGGAGGAGAGTGGTTAATTCAAACGTTTTTGAGCAAGTTAGGAGAAGGCGAGCAAATTTCCGAGATTGAAAAAGCCTATCTTCAAGGATGGGTGACAATTGCTCACCCTCTTAACGAGGAAAAACGAATACTCGCAGTATTAGAGGCTCTAGAAATACCATTTGAGGACAAAGACTTTCACAGGAGTACGCATCACATCAGGTACATGCCACTCTCTGAAACAACAGTCTCAAATCTAGCACTACACTTACTTCATGTCGGCGTTTAGAAATCAAGCTCCGTAGAATTTGAAAAAGATGATTGATAAATAACAATTTGTCGTAAGGCAAAAGGAGGGGAGGTGTAACACTTCTTTTTAGTATGCAGTTGTTGTGCCATTAAAGTGAAATCCGCCTACCATTTGTGTGATAAGAATAGTAGCGGAAAAAGATTAACAAATCGCAACCAAATAAACAAAAGAACATCCGCGAGTCCCAAACAAAAAGAAACAAAGTGAACGAAAGTGAACGATGAAAGATGGGGCGGGGAAGTAAATAAATGCGAGCTTCCTTTAGCTAGTAAGTAGAAATTTATTTACGTCATTTGGAGGGTACAAGATATTTAATTATTATGCGATAAGAACACTATGAGCACTCACCCCCGAAATAATCAAAAGGCTCGAGAGCGGGAAGGGGTGGATGATGTAAAAACCATTCACTTCTTCTTTAGCTATCTAGCTAGATGAAGTCAGCACTTATTTCTAAATTCTGGAAAAATCTGTTGATACTGTCCTGCTGCGCTAGGTCTATTTCACCCCTTGAGCACTCCCAATCCGTTTGTATTCGAAGAATTTGACTTTTTAGTCTCTCAGAGGAAAGGGTAATTTTCAGCAAGAGGTACTTGCCCAAATTGGGCTGTATTAAAGAAACGTTCTCTATTTTCTGTTCCCTGCGAAATAACAAGGCTTCGTTAGTTATTCCGTTAGTTATAGCTAGGAATTCACTCGCTTCAGAGAGTCTCTTGATGTCCATGAAAAAAATTTACTCGCCCAATGTGTCGCTTGTTGACCTGTTCTTCAACAATTGAGTGAAATGGAAGCTGCCCCTGAGTGGCCCTCCTTTGCTTCAACATAATTGACTAGACCATTCGCCGTAGGACTCGTTACAATCGATAGTAAGTATCTTCTGCCTCTTCTAAATGGCTGGTGCAAATGAAACTGGCAAAGACCTGTTGGGATAAGAATTATGAAAGGAGAATTTAGAATCGAGGGAGAAAGCAGGTAGCGAAAAGGCCATGGCCGTAAGCTCGAAAGTCCGATGTTGGGGCCTCGCTTTTTAGCTAGTAATACAGTTGGTTGCGTAGCATTTAGGTGACTAGTTCTCTTACCGATAAAATTCTTTAAAAGCTGTGTTAGCCTCTCATCATGAAGAAAGATATCCTAGAGCAACTTGTTAACTTGATTCCGCGATTTGTGGCTGCTGCCTTCATCATTATGGGCTTTATTGATTTTATTTACGAAACAGGACTGCTCAACTGGGTAGCTGCTGTCATCCTAATGGCTATAGGTGGTGCATTCCTCTTGTGGCTCTCTTTGAATTTGATTTGGTGGTTCGTTAAACCGGTCATCAATCTGTACAGAATTTTAAGGGGCAAAAAGCCGATTACAGATAATCCGTTTGACCGATTGACCGATTGTGGTAGCTAAAAAATTAAAAATTTTTAAGAAAAAATTGTCACTAACTCACACAATAATTTTTTATCAGCAAGACCTCTCTCAAAAATTTTTTTAAAAAATCTGAGGAGGTCTTTATTTAAGAACAAGATCCAAGACCTTAACACTGCGTAGCAGTTTTGGCCCCCCACCTTAGAAGAGTTATAGCCATACTTGATATACGACTTATTGCGGTTGAGGATATTGAGTAACACTGCTACACACACGGTGATGACTAACGAAAATGCATCATCAATAGACCGCACAACCGATACGATTCCCGACAGCCCTGCGGCTAAACGTCCTATATTCACCGAAGAGCAGATAGAGCAAATGTTGGGGCTCTTCTTGGGGGCGATCGTCAGCTCAAGAATGCTAATGATGGACGAATTTCTCCAAGGCTCTGCGACTACCCAAGAGCTTACAGAGCGTATCGATGAATTCACCCACTACCAAATATGCTGGGTAGAGGAGCAATTACGTCACCGCTTTAACTTGCCCCAAGAAAAAGTACAGGAATTGCTGGTGAAACAAACGAAAGCTACTCAATACTCTGTATTGAAGGAAATAGCGGAAATGGGCCTGAGGGACCTGTTAAGGTCTAAAAAGCCCGGCGAGATGGAGAATCCGTTGGATAGTCTTTATGAGAAAGACCTTAGAGAGACTATAGAGCTGCTTAATTCCAAGGCCCCGAAGCAGGAGCTGAAAACAGACCGAAGTTCTTAGCGACAACTTCCTTTATTTTGTCGTTGTTGATTCCGTGACCGAAGGGCCCACGAAATATGTACCCCTTCTGTAGCAGCTCCTCTTCAATACTCTTTTCCATCTGAGGAACCTCTACTGCAATTACGTGGTCCCTACTCCGAGACACTTGCATGGCCCGCCCCATCCAATCGATGAGAACCTTAAAAGCTTCCGTGCTCAGGTCCAACATCCTGGCGCCGTCCTCTAGGGAACTAGCAATGGGCGGTAATTCATCTTGTTGCATGGCTATTGATTAACACGCTCAAGTGCATTGCTGTACTGCGTCAAAGTGAAATTGGTGTGAGTTTATTGGTATAAGTATATTGAGGCCAAAAAGAGAACGGCCACACTCAAAAACCATTGCGGGGGGCGCGTATCCGCAAATAACCAAAAGGAACCAATGAATAAGAAACACGCGAAGTCCGAATGATGCAAATAGCGGGCGAGAGAAGTAGCAAATCCGAAAGGTGCGCTCAAGGCTACCAAGGCCAAGTCCCACAAGGAGCTTCTCTTTAGCTAGTACCTACTTTTTCCCTAGACCGACTAGCAAAGATATGGACCCGTCTTAGAGGCTGGACCAAGACCAATTTAGACGATTACTTGCAAAACCGGTGTTAGCGATGCGTATACGCTATTTGTCAGTATAATGAGGAACAAGGCCTTGGACGATGTGCACAAGAGACCCCATGTCTATATTGCAGATCGTTCAGAACAGCTCGGTAACCAAACGCCCCTTGCTCAATCGCACGTAACGAAGCGAACCAAAACGAGAAGCGTGCTCTACTTTGTGAGCTATGCTCTTAGCCACAGAAACGCGGCTACGCCAAGCCCCATCAAAGTTCTCTAATTCACACGTATTATGCGCACCAGGGCCATATTCGTATGTAGCACTCTTTACACGCACAAAGTAAATATCGGTAGTGCTAAACGCTTTCATTGCTTTAAGCACTACCACGTAAAAGAGATAATGACACGTGTCATTGCTGTGAAACTACGCACCCAATATCGGGATAAGAATTAGGTGAATACAAAGGCTAAAAGCCCACCAAATGGCGTCTCTGAAGCCGACGTCCTCGCCTACGACCTAGACGAGCTCGTGAAAACAATGAAACTCACGAAGCTGACAGAAGCCCAACGGAAAAGACTCAGAACAAAGATTGAGAAGCTAGACAAAGCAACCGAAGGCGCGACCTTGGGAAGATCCGTGAAGGTGGTATGCGACCTCTCAAGCGGTAACGTGAGAGAAGACGTAGAAACGCCCGCAATAAAATGGGCAAAGCGGATAGGAGTCGTAGCAGCAGCCCTAGCAATTGGTGGATTCACAGTCTGGGCGGCCATGAAAGCCGCTGAAATAGCCGAGCAGCACCTCGTAGACTAACTGCTGGGCCTCGTGCTGGAGGCCTGGCCCCTAACAGAAAGGAGGTGTAACACTTCTTTTAGCCAGTAATTTGAAATTTGAGGAGTATAAAATTTTCGTGTGGTAAACCGGTGAGCCTACCGTGTCCCGTGTCTGATAGTGGTAGCAGTAGAAGTTGTCGTAGTAGTGGTGATGATAGAGGAAGGGGAGGGGGGAAGTGTTCTGTGTCTAGCGATGGTGATGTTCTGTGTTTAGTGTGTCTAGAGTCTAGGGAGGTATAAGAGGTTGTTGCTCACGCCTTTAGTGCCCGGTCCGTCTAAATTTTTCTTTGGGGTACTGGATAAGAACTTGTCTATTCTACTCTTGGGTCTATTAAGGCAATTTAGTTGCTTACGCTTTTAAGCCGCGGTCGTCCGAAAAAATCCTGTAGTGTTTGCCAATAAAACTTCACGACAACTCCATATAGTACTGCTATTAAGAGTCTATGAAACCAAAACACATCACTTGGTGCCTTGCAGGCCTTGCTATTTGCATACTCCTCATGAATTTAGCTTTAAATATTGTATTCGAAGATCTTTGGGAGCGCATTGACCATCTAGAGCAAAAGGTTGAGTTGCTTACGCCTTCAAGCTGCGACCTTCCTCGGAAAAAGGGCTAATGATGAACGAACTTCAACTATCTCGTTGCGTTGTAGGCCTAGCCATCGTGCTTCTGCTTTCTATTTTTGCCTCTATCTACAAACATGACCAACAAAGGTTACAACTAGAACAACTTGAAAAGAGACTTCAAGTTGTTATTGAAGGGTGCTTGTCTCAGGAGGAGAAGTCATGCGTGAAGAGATAAATGATGCTGCCACAGTTTTGTTACTCGGAATAGGTCTGATGCTAGGTGTTTGTATTATTGTTGGGACGTTTATGGCGACAGAGTACAAAAACCAGGTCATAGAAGCAGTGAAGATTCACTGCTCAGACCCTAAAACCGACGTAAAACACACTCTGGATTGAAACAAGAATCAACAAACCTCATCATCCTCCCCGATAACTGACCCATAAAACCAATAGGGACGAGTCGCTCATCTTCGTAGTACCAATAATCAGGAGGAATGACTGGACCACAATTCTCTAAAGCCCTCCCTCTATCAATTTGGAAAAGCTTATTTATATCTTCAAGCCGCATATGGGGAATTAAACATTGTGGACGCGATGGACGTAATCCTTGCAAAGGCGGATCTTCGTCCAAAGCTAAATAATACACGGTAAACGGGGTGCTACCGAAGCGACACTCTCGACAAGGCAATCTTTTTAAAGCCTCTTTTCGTATTTTTGGCTCATACCAATAGGGTGAAGCCTCTTCCACCTCGACCTTGGCATCAAAATGCTCCTCTTCTGGGCCTTTTTGGAACAATTCCATGGCCTCATTTACAGCCGAATCCTTGTTTAGTGATGCACTATGGTACTCGAATACGAGCCGAACCTTAAAAGACATGCCAAACTACTCTCGCACATGAAAAAACAAAGCAAGTATGACTCGGGTCATGCTTTGAAATACACTGTGCAACATGAACGAACATCCGCTCGTGTACACGCTTTGGTCCATGTGTTTGTTTTGTATGTTTGGGTACTTTATGTACCTGGACGATATGCAGACTATTAGAAACAATCAGTTAAGAGTAAGGCTGGTTACGCTAGAAACGAAACACAAGGCGCTGGTAGCAGAGTATATTCACTCTGTACCAGCGAAAAAGCCCTGCGAATGTACTTGTGAGGACTAATCAGAGAAGGGGAATGAGTCTAGAGGGGATTATTTTTTCTTGTTGGACCAAGAGATGCATTCTCCGATCTCATTTCTTTTGACGCACCATTTGTTATAATCGTAGTTCTTTTGAGTTGATGCACAACCCATGTAAAAGGAACATACTAAAACTATTGCAACTATCTTTATCATTTGTTTTCTCCTAATCATTCCATGCTGCATTTGCAGCGTCTACGCGCCTAGCTCGACTTGCGCAATCGCAGTCTACCGGGCGCGGTTTAATTTGCTCGTTGCTGCATCGCAGAACGCAGTTCCTATAAACTGTTTGAGCACTTCTACTCAACTGGCTAATAGGTGTTTGGCAAGAGCTGAAGGCCAAAAAGGCTAACAGAGCAAGCCATTTTGTGGTTTGCATAAACACAACAAACACCAATTTATTTTCGGACTCAAGCAACAGCACTGTGAAGCTTCAGTATCACTAATTAGTCACAAGTGTTCCTGCCCAAGACCTACCCGCACGGCCAATCAGCAACAATCATGTCGATAAGATTTCCTCGCAAGTAACTTTGCTATATCCTTGCTCAATGGATTACACGGAAGTCTCAAAAGCAGAAGCAGAGTACGAGAACACTCGCAAAAAGCTAATCGACAAGATCGAAGCAAAATTTCACGACCATTTCGAAGCAACAAGCATTGAATTGATTGTCTTTCCAAAGACGCTAGTCACTATAAATGCTCACAACCTAAAAGAGCTATTTGATTGGGCCAAAGCAAGAAAAGACCAAGACACCCTCGATGTCGAAATCCATGGCGAGGCACGGACCGTTGAGGTACCTTGGGAGATCTTGTCTACACTCAACGAGCTTATTTCACTCGAAGAGCACCGAGTAACAACATCAAACATTGAGTCGTGGCGTAAAATATATCCAAAGGCCTGGCAAGAAAGGCTCTCCGCCTACATCATGGAATTAGAAGAGGATAACTGGCGCCTTAAAAATCGGCTCAAACGCCGCGAAACTTCCGAACCTCAGTGAAATTCACATTAGATTCTTGAGATAAGAATAGTATGCAAACAAAATCATTTTCCAGCCTCAAGACTCATGACCAAATCACTGCGGTCAAGAACTTGCTGGCGGAAGTGCATATTGCGCTAGAGCAAGCGTTAGAGCGCCGTGTTGTTCTGTATTTCGAACTTGCACAAGGTGCACCCGAAGCGGTGTCATTGTACAAGGACGCCCGAAGCCTACAAGAACAAGGTGCAATAACCCACGAGCGTCTCGAAGAGATAGAGCGACTGCTGCTGACTCATCGCTAATCTAGAGGAGAGGCGTAACTCAAAAGGTTGCCCTCTCTTTTAGCTAGCATTTTCACGAAAATCCAGACCTTGAAATACTTGTGAACTTGGTGGGATAAGATATTTGATGTTCATACACATTAAAAGCTTCACTCCCATCATCCAAAACCTTTGGGGGCAAAAATTCCACATTAGTCAAGAGGGTCAAGAAATCCTCTACGACTTAGTAACGGGCCAAAAACCCGACCTTCATGTTGTCATCGTTAAAGATGAGTTCTCCAATAAGTGTGTGGAAAAGCATGTTTCTTCAAAGGAGCTAGAGCGTCTTCAGAACATTCAAAGCAAGGCTAGGAATCGAGCCTTGCTCGTGACGGTACTACTAACAGCAGCAATAATATTCGGAGGACTATATGCACTATAATGACATCCTTGAAAAAATTAAAGAGGCCCAGACGAAAAGACAAGACTCCTGGAAGCAACTCCAAGATGCTTTCTATAAAACCTTCGGAAGCTACGGCATCCAGGTAATAACCTGGCCAAAGCAACAAACTAGGGTAGGGACAAATGAGCTGCAACACTTGTCTGAATGGCTTGAATCTCAAAAGAACCAGAACACCTTCAAAATCATAGACAAAGGAGGAAATACCCAAGAAGTCCCAATTCCTTGGAAACTTTTTGAGCAACTCAAGGAGTATCAAAAGCTGGAAAAAGAGTGGGACCTACCAAGCCACGACGTATCCACCTGGCAAAAGCTAGCGCCAGATAACTGGGAAGAACTCCTCTCTCATTATCTAAAACACTTAGAAGCAGAACTGGTTAGCGCAAGAGAACAGCTGAGAAATGAGGAAGAAGAAGAAGAAGACTACTAGAGGATAAGAAGGAAAGTGACACCTGAGTTTCAGGTGTCACTTTCTTTAGCTGCGGCTTGGACAGTAGCTATGATGGCTTCAACCGCCTGCTCTTTTGTATCTGTCGCAACGATAAAACGCCCATTATGACAAAAATTTAGTCCTTTTATGCCAGACAGCTCGGACAATTCAGCCTTCGGTTTGCCCGCCCAAGCTTCTGGGAAAGGAAGCCTTTGGTCTCTTCCGCCCGGCCTAGATGGGACACAGAAGGCACTCCAACCTCCTCGTGCCGATGGATAGACAACAAACTTTATAGACTCTGGCACCTCGTGGGAGGACCAAGGCATAAACTGTTCGAATGTCACATAAGGCGAACCTTCCTTTTCCGCCTCAGCAAAGGCCTTTTGAACGGCTTTGTCGGCTCGAACCGAACCTTCCGCCCGTTTAATGAGGGACTTAAGAATTAGTTTGGCGATTATGACAGCCTCGTCGAAGCCGTCATCAAATGGTATTTTCTCGTCCCAGCAGGGGTTGAATGAAGATACTGATGTTGCGATACCCGTTAAGGCACCACCGACGTCCGGAGCATCAACATTCTCCTTTAGCCACTGAGCTACCTCTCTCCAAGCTCCCGGGCCTGCAAGCTCTGACCCAAATTTTTCCCACACGAGTCCAGCACTCGCATAAGGCTGACCATCGTCATATATTTTATCGAAGTCCCGTTGGTGATGATCGAAAAGACCCTTTTCCGGGTCATAAGCTCCACCAACATCCACAAAAATTGTGCCTGCAACAGGATTCGCCTCTCTAATATCCTTACGGATGACCTCCGCTCCTGGGAACAGCAAAAGAAGGATGGCCGTCGCATAGACGTCGTCGCAGTGGAAGACACCCGCATGTGTTTGGATAGTTGTTATAGTTGTTGTTGTTGTTGCTGAAACAGCTGCGTTGTTCATGTGCTGTCGTTGTACTCAGCTTCGGAGCTGAGGACAATAGACAAATATCCGATGACCCAAATGACGTCTAAACGGGTTATGAAAGAATATAAAAATATACGGTATAAGAACTATAATGAAACAATACAAAGATTGGGCTCCAAGCCAACACGATATCAAAGGCCTCAACCTCCCAGAATGGCAAGAGGCATTCGTCATCGCGATGACGACCCGAGATTCTGACCGTCTCGAGGTTCATAACTGGAAATTCCTGTGCTCCGAGGCTGACCGTCTCGGTGCTGAGGAAGAAAAAGACTACGGAATTTTCAACTTCAACCACTGGGCGTGCGGTTGGTTCGATATCTTGTTAGTGAGGAAAGAATCTCCTGCATTCGCCCGGATGCAAGAATTGATTGAGTCTTTAGAAGACTACCCCATTCTTGATGAGGACAACTTCAATTGGGACGACGATGAAGAGGACGACGAAGACGATGATGACGAATGGGATGATGACGGATGGGAGCAAGCTTACGACGCTGGAAACTACGCCGGAGCCTACAACGGACTTTCTCTCTCAAACTCCTATGTGAAATGGATTACTGAAGCTCGACTGGGTTATGAAAAATCCAAAGATTGGGAACCAACACAAAAGGAGATTCGTGGATTTGTGCGTGGCTATATGACGCACATGGATGAAGAAGACACCAACATCGATGAACTCGTAGAGAACTGCATTGATGCTTTCAATGCAGAGGAGACAAACGGAGAGTAAACTTTCTAAGAAGAAAAAGAAGGGAGGTGATATCCAACTTCTTTTTAGCCTTTAAACTGAAGCATTGCTGTTACGCTAATGCCTTATAAACCTGGTTAATTCTTTTTGTCCCAAAGGACGAAAAAGAACATGACTGAATTAATATATGCTTACAGCCTACCCATTGCACTCGCAATTGCTGCAATATTTTTCACAGTAGCTGTTTTTGTAGTGTTGTGGGCCATAAACCTAAGACAAGTAGTAGAACCTAACGTAATCCACGCAGTAACTGCCCGTAGAACCGTAACTTATTACGGTACGGATGAGGCAGGACGCTCATATTATAAATGGCCGGAATGGATGCCTATCATCGGAGTTCAGGTAAAGGAACTACCGACCGACGTGTTCGCGATAAATTTGAACAACCATAAGGCTTGGGACAAAGATAACGTCCCATTCAAGTTGGCTGTAACCGCGTTATTCAAACTGGATCTAAACAAGCTTCCTGAGGCTTTTCGCTCCATCCAATCCATGGAACGTTTAAAAGATCAATTGGGCGAAATTATTGAAAGTGTCGTCCGAGAAACTTTAGCTACTTTTGATATCCTAGTAATCCTAAGAGACAGACAAGCTTTGTCTCAAAAGTTTAAAGAGGCCATCGAGAACAGTGCCGGCGAACTGGGGATCACCGCGGTTCGGGATGTGGCAATTAAGCAGATAGAGGATGCGGATGGTTCCAATGCTATAGAGGCCATCCGAGCGCAAAAACAGGCCACACACGACAGAGAGTCTCGTGTGCGTGTGGCAGAAGAGAATAAGACTGCGCAAGAAGCTGAGATTAATGCTGCCTTGGCCATCACATTGGCTCAAGAACAGCAAAGAGAAGAAGCGGGCAAGAGAGAAGCTTCTGCTTCTTTAGCTGTGCAGTTGGCTAAAGAAACAACCAACCAACAAACAGAAGAAGCTAGGCTTTTAACGACTCAAAAATCTCTGGCAGTTGTTAGATATCAAGATACTGAGAAAGCAAACATTGAACTAGAAGTGGCTAAGACAGAGGCAGAAGCAAAAGCCAAAGAAGTAGAAATTGCTGCTGCTGCTGCTCTCGTACAAGAGCAACGAAAAGCTGAGGGTGTTGAAGCAGCGGGTAGAGCAGCAGCAGCAGCAGAACAAGAAATGCAAATGGCTACTGTACACGCACAGATCCAATTGGCCAAAGAATTGGCCGAGAACGTCGCATACCAGCAATACTTACTAGACAAATATCGCGTTGATGCGGCTGAGAAAGTTGGACTGGAAAACGCCAAAGCCTTGGCGAAGGCAAATCTTCAGTTCTTTGTTACTGGGCCTAACACCTCAGAAGGACTCAATGCAGCGGCCAGTAAGTTCTCACCAGAAGCTGGGCTTAATCTCGGATCAGCCCTAGAAGGCCTTATGGCTACACCTGTAGGCAAAAAGGTGGTCAATTTGGTAGACCAAGTCTCCTCAAACCCCTCCGCCAATAACGCCAGTAAAGATCTATAACCCTCCTTTTCAAAGTAGTTAACAACATGCTTAGCTAGAACCATGTTGTTAACTACAATACTTGCAATCGCCTCCCTCACTCCTGCTAGCTCCCCTAAAGAATTTATCCAAAACAACGCGTGCGGAATCTCTCTTTACGCAAGAAATTTCGGTTATAAGCCAAAAGAGCTAAAGAAACAGTTAGAAGCCAAGTTAAGAGCACAATCTATCTCTTCATGCGTTGTCCAGATACCTCACAGGCAATTACCTTTGATTGAACTTAGCCTTTTTTTGGGTAAAACCTTTTACCCAAACTGGTCTAAACAACGACTTGCGCTACTTTCTGGATGTTTTTATTCCAGAAAAGGAGATTCACTAGATGACACAATTGAAGCACTCAAAAATTATGTGAAGAGAAAAAAGATCAGAGGGGAAAAGAGGAAGGAGTTTGTAGATCAATTTGTTAAAGGCTATGCTCAGTGCAACCCTATTGGAGCATCTGGTTGCTAGTCATCCTCCCTATTGTTTGGTTCCCTTAATCGAACAGAAATTACTGTCTGCCCGCCCATAAGGGACAATAAGGCCGCGAAGTTCGTTCTTTCATATGTTGGGGATCCAATCTTGTGGTCCCTCGGGTCTCGTACTGTTGAACGCTCCCCCTCCATCAACTTAGCACCTATCCAAGCTGATGCCACTTCATCCAACTCTTTTAAATCCAACTCTCGGAGGAATTTTATTATTAATTTTTCAAGGTGCTGAGAAACTGTATCTCCGTTTAAGAGTTTTGCATCTAACAGCGCTTGGGGTGTTGGGGTGTTAAGCTTGCTTTGAGCGATAAACAACATGAAACAGACATATACCAATGCACAATCCTTTGAAATACGAAAACAGTCGGATTGAAAATACACGGTAAATACACGATAAACACAACATGGATGACAAAGACCTTCAAAAAATGGGCCTAGCCATTTACAATTTCTGGGGAGCTTCGGAACTTAAGGACAGAAATGAGGTTCTCGAAAAACTCCGAGATTTAGATAATGAGGAACTTTGGGAGGTGCTTCGAAAAGCACTATTTGAGGCACAAGAACACGGCGTTCATTGTGGACGTGCTGGCCATTAACCTTCGTTCTTCTTCGTACCTCGCGCAAACAAGATAAAAAACAAAGGCCTATTATATCTCAGAAACTTTTGGGGTGGCAAGATACGCTCTAAGAGAGATAGGGATAGATACCAAAGACATTCCAGTATAATCCAACCCAAACCACATGTCCCCAAGAACAGCATCATACAATAAACAGAGAAAATAACCGGATTCGACATGTGGGGTACTAAACTGCAAATTGCGAACTAAATCAACAGAGCTCCTCCTATGTGAATACTCCACATTGTATAGTGTTTACACAATGCTTAGAAGTGCAAGACACAAAGCTGTACTAGCTAACGCCCTCTCCGGTCTATCAAATACGCCTTCAAGATTCCTAGGTGCCCTACGGGGAGAGAAGTTTCAACAAGCTGAAAAATGGAACAGAGAAGCCAGAAGACTCATGCGACAACAAGCTCATGAAGTGCTCAAAGATAGGCGAGAACGGAATGTTTGGGCAAAGTTTAGAGGTTGGGAACCTGTCACAGAAAAGCTCCAACTCCGAGACAAACTTGACCCAAAGATCCTGGATGCAAGAGAGACCGCCCAGGCATTCGCCTCGGAAGGTCTAATGGATGCTGCGGGTGCTTATGGCGCTTTGGGTCTTACAGGCTTAGGTGCAGGCCTGCACCTAAGAGAGAAGACTGCTGCTGCACTCGTCGCTAACTGGCGACGAAGAAATGTTTTATAGCACTCCGATGCGCTCTTTTACACTTAAAGTCCGGGGTCAAGAACACAGTCTCTGCTGCCTTCACCTCTTGTGAGGGCAGCAGAACTAATTTGACTTGGTCCGCTCGCTTTTTAATAGCAACAACATTTGAAAAGGTCTCATGCCACCCTTTTTCGCCAACAGGACCGGTTAGTTCTGGATTATACTGCACACGATGCAGCGCTGCAATAACCCAAATGTAAGGGATATTTATTGTGGACATATCTTGTACGGTTTTCGCGTTGTACCTAAGAACATCCGTGTCAAATATACAAATGTCTTTCCCAACAGCCAAGTCTGGGAGGTTACTTTGCACCATAGAGCACTCAGAGAATGTCTCTGGCGCCTCTCCTTCCATTACCTCAGGATATGGTATATCCCTCCTATAAGCTCTTATAGCCTTTAGCACATTGGATGATGTATTATCATGAACATAGCAAACTCTATGTCCCCTCTCAGCCAAATTAACTCCGATATTTAAAGCCAAAGTTGTCTTTCCTGAGCCTGATTGGCCAACTAAAGCCAACTTTTCTTGTGGCAATAGGCCTCCCTCTAGAAGCCTATCAAAAGGCTCAATGTGTGTCGGAATCTTCTCACACATCATCAACCTCCAGATTCAATCTGACGCGCATTTCTTTAGCCTTCTTCCTTAAGTTATTTAGCGTCTCTAGCTGCTCCCTTGCTTGCCTAGCTGCCTGCCTTAGATTCCCGAAATCGGAAACGACATAACCTGCGTCATGCAATACTATGGCTGCACTTTCCAAACGAATCACATGTCTCAACTCTTCCAAGCAAGAACGCAACCCAGCTACTACAGTTTGGGCATCAGATATCTGGTTATTAAGTGCCTCTAACTCTTTAAAAGATTCGTCCATTGTTTGGCTCCAAGCTTGTTTGTGTCTTAGGTTGTGTTTTATCGAGTTGACCTAGTATATACCCATATATTGCCTTAACGTGCTCGTCTCTTAAGCGATAAAAGGCATGCCTACCTTCTAGTCTTCGATCCACTAATTGAAGATTTCTCAGAACTCTCAATTGGTGAGACACCGCCGATTGCTCCATTTTCAAAGTTTTAGAGAGGTCAGAAACACACAGGCCTTCCGCCTGTCGAGGGAACAATTGGTGGACAATTTGTAGCCTATTTGGGTCTGCCAAAGCCCTAAACAAGCTTGCGATTGCATTGGCTTGTTCTTCTTTTAAGAGGTTTGGTGTGCATGGATCGACTTTGCTGTCTTGCATGAACGTAAGGCTATCGTGTTCATGTGTCAAAAAAGCAACAGCAAAGAATCTTATAATCCACTTACTGAGTAATCTTAGCCTTACAAACAAGGGACTCCAATAAGAATGCTACTGCTTTTATTATTGTGGGGTCAGTCAATAACAGAGGGCCTTATGTGCCAATGCTTGGACCAAATGATCTAAGGAGGTAACCACAAAACTTCGATGAATTTCAAAGTCCTCGGTGTGCAGCTTCTCTGCATTCTTCGCAGTAGTCGAAGAGGGCTTGCATTGTCTCCCCTGAAGGTCCTTCTGCCCCAAAGACTGAAGATGGGACCCAATAGTCCAATCTACAATGTTTGAGGTCGGGTCTCCCAAAGCTCTTGTGGGTTGCGTGATCTTGGACCAGACTAGAGATCTTCGCCCCCCAAGCCCTAGCAAATTGACCAGCATTGACCAGCCACCCATCATCGTTTTGATATCTAAAATCCACAGGCACGTCATTAATGACGATTGTCACGTCTGCTTCTCTTGCAACTATGGTTTGCATGTCTTTAGCCTACAAATACTTTATGGCTAAATAGTGACACCTAAACAAACCTTCCATGTCTATGTTGTAAAGGCGTAATAAACCTGCTAACCGCTCCAAATATGAAAATCGAAGTGCATTCCGGACTCGGACCCTTACTATTTTGGAAAAAACCTTCTGATGAGCTAATGGTAGAATTATTGTCATTGGCGTTGATATTCGATATTCCAAAACAGAAGGCCTTTAACGACCTCCCCTTCGAAATTGATTGGACCACAGGATCTTCCGTAGCCAGTAGCAAGAGGGTTTACTCATTCTGCTGCTGGACGCCTGTAGAAGCGTTAGAATCCCTCGAACTAGAAGAGGGTAGGACGAAATTAATTCAAGAGTGTGTGGAGAAAGCAAGAGCTACAAAAGAAGATTGCACTCCTTCTGGAAATGAGGCCAACGAGTTTCTCATCAAAGTTCTTCTAGAAAAAATGCTTAGACAATAAAAATAGGGGATTATGACTCTATATGGCCCTTGCCCTTAGCACCTTGGCAGCAGTGTTCGTGTACACATTTACTTTGTCTAAACCCTTAGGATTGGGCCTCCTTTTTGGGGGCTTAGTCCTTTTGTTCATAAGTAACCACCCAAATAAACATATCTCCCACGAAGACGTAGAGCGGGTATATGGAAGACAACCACCCCTAGACCCTGAAATACTTACAGTTGCATTCTTCGTGACGGTTATTTATCTCTTCCTGTTCGCCAAACTACTTCCTTAGGTGTCACCTAAAAGACATAGTAATTCACTACAATGTTTTTGGTGAGTATCGAACGCAAAGAAACAAAGTGGTGTTTATCACTTCAAGAATTTCTCGATCTGCCTGGGAATGAACAATTCTTGGATTCTGACGAACCATCAGAGGACACAGTCCGTTGGATTGCGGTAATCCGAGATGCAGAAAAATGGGGGGAGTGATTTGGTTTTTCGTCTATGTCACGCTAAGGACACAAGAACCGTAGACAATACTCAAATGCAAATGGCTACCTTGAGAAACTTCCTAGTTAACCTTGGAAGAGTTGCTGTAATTGTAGGCTTAGCCTACTTGTCTATTATGTGTGTCCGGACAATGGTGGCGTTTCCAATTGTTAAGCTCTTCTACTTAGACGGGGAGCTAGTTCGGTTTTTGTGGCTAGGACTATTCTCTGGGTGGGTGCTTACAGGAGCAAACACTTACCTATTTACAAAACTTTTCTGGGAGCTCTGCTCTGACTTCTTTTTGTGGCTCAAGCAAGAGAAGTAGTTCACAAATAAAAAGATAAAATCAACCACTGGATAAGCAGATGCCAAGTGTTGTCGACCGCGAACAACACAAATATTGGTAAGAATCCAGTCTCCTTGGGCGGACCTTCCCGACAATCTTTTGTCCCAAAAAGATTAACAAATCGAATCCAATATCTAGCCAACCGAAATCGGTCTATCAGAAAGTGTGTGGCAAATATCAAAGCCATAGGCTCCCACAAAAAAGATGAGTAAAAAACCAAAACGTAGGCCAGCGTGTAAGTGGTTGCATGCACTAAACACGGCCAGGTGCTTGAGGTTTTCTTAGACGCCATCCAATGATTTTGGAAGAGGTAATCGCCCATAAGATGGGCAATTATAACTGCCCCAGCTATCTCTATATTCAACATCGACATTTGTCGTATAGACATGAAACGCCCTTTGGACCACAAAAAAGCGTGAGAATCTTATTCTACCTCAAAGATAGCTTGGCTGGCCTGTACTGGCGCCATTTCGCTTACACCATAGAGACAGTTTTTATCATCAAAGAAAAATATGGAAAAACCGTCTCTGTTATTGTTGGTGGCACTTTGCAAGAGGCACTCGATGAGGGTGCTAGGCAACTTGCCGCACCCAAGAAGAACTTGACCTATGAAAAAGTCGTTCTTCTAAAGAGAGCCTCCAGGCCTTCTTAGACCCTCTTTTGAGGGTGCAGCCTGAATCGATTGCTCTGCATTCCACCGACGCATAATTTCAACCCCATCAAAATCTTCTGGCAGCCCATCAAAAACTCGCTCTTCATAATACTCGCAAGCTAACAAAGTGGGCTGCTCGTCCTTGCAATAAATATCATAGATAACCTCTCGCGTGAAATCCGACGGAGCTATGTAAACTTCGCCTGGTGCCTCTTTGAAATGCTTTATTAACTGGGCTGCTAAGCAACCACCGCCGACAGCATGCCGATTTAGTTCTGTGGCTTTTTTTCGATCAGGCAAAATATCGTCGAAGCCCACTAGGAAGTCCGCAAGAGATTGCCCAAATTGACTGGGTTGTCCTCCGCTATGTTTGTAAATTGTTACCAAGTGGTGGTTTGAGGTTTTGTCATGCACGCGGATAACACAGCTTGTTGCCATACAGACATCTACTCAATAGGCTTCTTGTTGAGCAAGCCAATCTTGAAACCGTTCTACATCCATATGCACCATGCCTTGATCTCTCATCTGCTGATGCACAATGGAGCCCCTGGCGGCTTTGCTCAAGATCTCTTGGGCATGACTGCATGCTTGACACACAGCACTTTGCCTTGAAGTAAACTTTGTCTTGCAAACTCGACAACGTGCCAATTTCATTGCGGCCTTTTTAAGACTCAACGTGTATAAGTCAATACGCAATGCAGACAACAGGAGAAAAAATGACCCGAACAGAGGAACCCATCAAAATTTGGGTAGTTTCAGGAGAGGGTTGGAACGGAGAATTTTTTCATTGCTTAGGAGCGTTTCGTCATGAGCCCGATCATAACGATACAGAAAAACTTCTCTTAGGCCTTAAAGAAGAAAATACAAGTTGGCAGGAAAATGACTCTGGTCTCTACGGAACACCTATTCGACAACTGCTTGTTTCAGTCCTTGTTGTTTAATGGGGAGCGCCTGAAGCCATATGACACCCTCATAGACCTCCCTTCTCAATATTCTAAAAGCCTCTTCGTCATTTTTACAGCCTACTCGTAATACTGGAACTGGGTCTGAACCCAACCAACCCGGCATTTTGTCCGGGTCTGGAAAATCTAACTCCTTAAAAAGGAATTCTTTACAATATTTTTTACTTCGATGTTCTGGAGTTGTTATTACTTTCCAAAAAGAGCGGTCGTACAAGGTCAGCCTCGTATCCAAAAACCATCGCTCTGCCTCCTCTTCACTGCAAAACTCTTTGATGCTTTGTTGGGCCATCTGTTGATGTTTGCTTAAAGTAATCTGATAACGCAGCATGTGAGAGAGAGAAAGGCATAAAAACCGTAACATGAAAACTCAAATAAATTGGAGGAATGATGATCCTCGTGAATACTTTAAACGTGAAGATACAAAAATCGTTGTCGTCAGAAAGAGAGGAGAGGCAATAGAAGTCGCTACTGCCTTTGTTTTTCACCAACGTAGGCAAGTGCAAATGCGATTTCCCTTCGAAGGTTTAACTACTAGTAATACTCCGAAGGTCACCTCACTCACAAGCTGGCCCAAAGATACATACTGGCTTGAAGTTCCTATCCAAAACCTCCCCTGGAGGTTTCAAGACCCTAGAGAATACTATGTAACAAAACCGCTGCCCAGCCATCTGATAATTCACACAGGAGAATCTCATTATCCTGCTAGATTGGGCTCTTTTGACAATAACGATTCTTTCAAACTACGAGTAACAACCAAGTTCATATCAGAAGGCGCCAGACTGTTACCAGTAAAACAACCATGGGGAGACAAGGGCTGGCTGCCTTTGGAGGTTTAATGTTTTTGGAAATCACACTCTGCATTAGTGGGCTTTTGCTCGGAGCAGGCTTTGCATACAATCGAGAAATTAAAGACTTTGTTAATACTTGGTGGGCTGAGCAAGAAATTGAACAAATGCCGTTGCTAGTCGAGCAGAGCCTTGAAGAGAAAAACGGCAAAGTAACGACAGTTTTCTGTTCAGGCAGAGGCAATAAAATTCAACTCCAAGCCGTCCATGGCAGCACACATCGTAACTCCATTTCCACCAATGGGAGAAATTGTTCGATCTCCGTTGACCTCCCACCAGGGACTCAGCTTAAAATTAAAATGTCTGGAAGAAGCAACAAGGTCGTTGTTAAAGATTTACAAGTTATTGAGAACGTTCAACAGGGCCACTATAATACTGTTAAAGTACAAGGCAACCCATGGACGTAAAAATTAGTTTAGAAGACCTAGCGTCACGTCACCCATCTGTAATAATCAAAGACTCTGACAGCCCGTACATTTTCAAACAAATCGCTGCTGGTATATTTCGATCTTGTCGGGAAGTGCGAGGAGTTTTAATCCCAACACACCTAGATATCGAAACAGATATCTGGACAGACAGGCCTCTAGGAAACTGTAGTCAAAAGGATGTGGAAACCTGGCTAGAAAGCGCAAATCTCTCAGGATTCTTTTCCCCTCGGGCAGATGAGGGCGCTGAAGCCTGGATACCCGTTGTAGTAAACTCTCGCTGCCTAAGCTTTCTAGAACCCTTTATAGGTAAAGAAGCTTTTTTAACATATCTCAACTCCGACTGATCCGAAGAGTTCTTCGAACCCCTCTCCACTGAGAAAACAAGTCTGTAATCTTGGAAAAAGCTCGCGGCTCCATTTTGCTCTCAACCAAAGTCAACACACCTTGGTCGTAGTGCAGTACGACTACGAAAAAATTCGGGTTGTCTTTTCTAATCTCTATTCTTGATACGCAGATCAAATCCATCTCCACATCAGGCGTATTGTTGTCTTCGTGGTTAACGTGAAGAAACCCGTCTTCGCAGGTATAGGACATGGTCACAGCAAAGAGCTTGTTGCAACTCTCAAGAAAACGCAACTTTCCTATGACTCGGGAAGTGTATCATAAACATATTCCATAAAGTCATACACGTCGTTTGTGCCTCCAGAGAATCCAAGATCATCACTTTGTTGAGACACTCGTTTGACATCTTCCTTTGTAGTCATTCCATTTATTTTGGCCTCCAGACGAATCCTAGACAGGTTTTCCTCGTGGGCAGTCTCCAAGGCCTCCCGGCTAGGGAGCTTACTCGCCTTCAAATAGCTTTGAGCTGCGGCAGTCGGGACACCCGCCAATAGCCCATATAATGCACCTGTGGTCGAACCGCGAAAGCCAAGCTCCCTGAGAGCTCCTGGCTTCAATGGAGTTTTCATCACTTTCGATGTGACAAGAGCTGGAAGCACAGTACCCGCAGTCCCAAGCAGCGCACCCGCACCCATACCAAGAATGGGTGTTGATACACCTCGACCAAAACCAGCTAGTGCAGCTTCCTCTCTGTTGCCTGACATAGCACCAGCTGCGCCCGCACCGGCGCTAAGAAGGCCAGAGGCCCCCAAAAATGCAGGTAGGGTATAATTGGCTTCTTTTTCCTTCCAAGAAGCAATTAGATCTCGAGCAGTAATACTCATAAGCACAGATTAAACGGGTACTTTTATGTTAAAAACGAAAAACCACAAAAATGACCCCTAACTGCCATAATCTCAATTTATAAACCAAGTCAGGAAGGCAAATCCATGAACAGAACCTTACTATTACTACTACTACTACCTTTGACGGTTTCTTGCGTAACTTCAAGCAAAACAAGCATGGATGAAAAATGCTTAAAGTCGTGCCAAGACTTTAATAAACAATATAACGATAACAACAACTGTAGGAGCATTTGCAGCCATGAGCTACCATAATACAGTTCGTTTTGGCTTCGCTGCTATCATTACCTCCGAAATAGAAGAAAAGAGTTCCAATGACCTAGGCTCCGGAAAAATCCTGAAAGATGAGTTCGCTTTAACACACGCTGGGGACGAATGTTTAGGCATTGGTCTCAAAAAACTCCTAGTATGGGAGGAATCAGTACAACTGGTCAATCACGAATTTACCCTCATGACCAGCTCAGAAACGTTAGGGATAGACGCATCTCTGCGCGATGCACTAATCTCAGAGGCTAAGAGATTAGAAATCGAGATCGATCAAGAATCAATTGGTTGGGCTGTTTGGGGTCATATCGGTTAATCGCAGTCTTGAAACTTTCTCCCTATTGTGGGGATAAGAGTTTCATGACACCTAACAACCCACTGGTAATACTAGTTACCGGAACTCCTACCTCTAGTACTATCTACGTTCAAAATGTGGTCCCTTTTCTCAAGAAGAGCCTGGTCATGGACTTCAACGCTGCGGGTTCCTCACCTGGGGCGTTTGTCTCAGAACCCATAGAAAAACTCAGAGACAACATGGAGATGTTTTCGGGGGAAGCGGGGGCAACCGTCCACTGCGGAAGTAACTATCATGTTATCTACGCTACACAAAGAGTAGACCTCGACACAAAGCTAGCAGAGAAACTGAACCAATGGTTACCAAATGAAGACTTCTTATTCTTAGAAGCAGCTGAGAGGGCTTGTTGGTTTTTGGACAACCTCAGCCGGGTTGATGTTGTAATAAATACGAGAAGCATCGTCGAATTCTGTCCCAATAGAACAGAAGAAGCCCAAAGATACTGGAAAATACAAGCTGCCGTAATAAGACACAAGAGAAATAACCTAAACTTAGAAATCATCTGATCGGGCGGGAGGCTTTTAATGCCTCCTTGTTCTTTAGCCTCTAAACTGTATAGTCTCGTAAGGGAAAAATGCTTGTGAAGTACCAACCTGGTTATGTTCCAAGATCTACCCTAACAGGACGAAGACTACCCTATGAAAAAGGTTCAGAGTCTCCTGAAGTGTCTTATAAGAGGCATAAGAGAGTCATTGAGGTTCACAAATCAGGAGATAGGATCCTCATTCGACAGTGCGAACTATGGATACTTAGCAACAACTTTTCTGCTAAGCCAATATACCTATCCGAAAAGGAGGCTGATGCTTTGAGGAAGAAATTATTAGAGCTTCTTCAAGCACAAAAGGACGAAATAATCCAATTTGGCTACCTTCTCTTTACAGTATTCGTCATCTTAGGGATATATTATGCATGCTCTAACCTTTAAAGAAAAACTCCAAATATTGCTGGAGCAGTTACAAGAAAATGGGGACCCTGCAACAACTCGGTTGGTTCTCATGGAGCTGTTAAAAGAGTCCGTGGGACCTATCGACATAGTTTGTGAAGACTGTGAAGACAAAACAGTAAAAAACAAGAGGACCCTGAATCTCCCGCACTGGTGCCCAAACTGCGAAGAGATGACCTATTCAAAACTCATCCCCAAAAAACAATGAACGTAAAAGAGATTGATTGCCTGATTTGTAACAGGGCTACAAGCTGCCCCAGTTGCGGCTCCATCTTAAAGTCGCGCCTAACACATTACAGGAATATTTATAGGGAAAGCGGAGAAACTCAAGAACATGTCAAGCACCAAGTCTGCCCGAATAGAAAGTGCCATCTATTCGGGTTTGATTACTGTTCTATCAACTACAGCCCAATAACACCTAGCCTATTTAAATTGGAAGACCTCGCCAGGATACTGGCTGAGAAAGAGGCTGAAGGAGCTCAATCCCTTTCTTTAGAGGAGCTAATCAGGAATTTTTCTAGGCGCTCTTGAACATCAGTTGCTGTATGTTGATCCCATTCATCGGCTTGTTCCACCTCAGGAATGTCGAACAGCCTCCAACGTTGTAATGGGTAATGTTGGGATATCTGCCCGGTTGGTAGATGTGCTTGAACAATAAAATAGTCCCCACCGAAACAAAATTCTCCAGAGTTATGCCGCAGACTCTTAATAACTCGGAATTTATCTTTTAAAGCATTGAATGCTAAAGCGTTATATAACGCCCTACACTCGTAGAGCTCCGTAAAGGTATGGAATCCATCACAATCGCATGGGGCCCCATAGAACGTGGCACACCCAGGGGCGTGGTCTTTAATAACAGTCACAATAGGCCTATATTCTGAAACTGGATTACTGTCCACAACAGTAAATTACTCTCCCAAACATGACTCCAAAATGGTAGTAGCAGCGCATGGATGATATTACCTTTATAGTACAAGATTACGTTATACAGGTCTCATTCAGGGCTCTATTGAAGGAAAATGTACCCTACACGTTTTTCTCAGGCCCTATTTTTAATCACAGGGACTTTATTTCAGAATCTAGCAGGATTGTGCAAGACCTCATCAAGGGGGGACGAACTGAAGAACTCTCCTTCGAAGTTCACCTGAGCACGGCTAAAGAACCTTCAATAGAAGGGAATTTTGGGGGCTCCATCAAAGACTTTCCTGCCTGCATAAGGGAATTGCAAGAAAAAGAGCCTGACTTTGAAGTGCCAGCCGTTTTATCCCAGCAAATTTGGGAAAAGTTTCAAGAAACGACACAAAACTTTTACAAAAACCAAAGGTAAACTGAGATAGGTTGTCTGAGTGGAATGCTGGGTAGTTCGCCTAAATGTTAAAGGGGTGAGAGACAAATCTATATCTGGGATTATCATCTCAGAACAAATTGCCATTTCAAACTTCTCAAACGATGAGGAAACAACAAGCAACATACTCAAAGCTCTGGTCGCAGAGTGGGCAGTGAAGCAACAGGTTGTACTGAATTTCTTAGAAGAAAACTGCTCCAAGCAGTTGCTTCAAATCTTCGAGGAATTACCTGAAACAAGTGATGCTGCATATTTGGAAGCGCTTTTGCACAGCCACGTCAAGACATTGTGCTCGATTTACACAATTCAAGATTTTACATACGTTGAAAAATGTGAAGTGCCCATCTGAGTTTGTTTCATCGCCAGCAAGGCGTATAAAACATCTCTATGAGCAGTCCTTTCATCGTTGCTGTCCAAGGGGCAAGGTCCACTTCATCCTGTGCTGAATTAGCCATTAGATGTGGAGAAGTCCTGGTTGTAGACCTTCATGGCAACGGAATACTAAGCCTAGCCTCAGACCATTCTGACGTATTCGCACCAGATATCAAAAACGTCTTCTTCAACAACAAAAAACTTTTGCGACAGATAGTGCATGCAAAAAACTTTTCGGTAATTCCTGGCACAAAGAATCTATCCAATTTGGAGCTTCATAGCCTCCAAGGCAATATTTTCGACCCACTAAAACAAGTAAGTTTTGATGTTGTCCTTTTCGATTTGGGCGGGGTTAAGGGAAAGCTCCAGGACTCAATAGCATTCAAGAGAGTCGTTAATACAACGCTTTCGTACAAAAACCTGGTCATTCCCCCAAACCCCCCCTCTCGCTTAATACCTTCATTAGAAATTAGAAAGATGAGCGAGCAACAACAAAGAATATACAACCCCTATTTAGAGTTCTGGGAACTTAGAGCCAAAGAATTATTAGACCTAAGAACAAAGACTAACTCAGGTACTGTTCAATATATTGGATCGTAGATCCTAAAGTTCGATATTCCTCAAAATCCTCTTCTGACATGGAAATCCCAAACAAACTTTCTATAGCCTGCCCAATAACTTCTTGGTCGATGGGATCAGCACCTAGATCTTCCCAGGTTGTGTTTAAGGTGAGGTCCTCCTCCCGAATCCCTAAAACCTCCCAAATAATATCCTCTAGTTGAGATTGTATAGAATCGCGCTCTTTTGTCACAAAAACACTTTAACGGCTTTCACCCACCACCCAAAGCTGATATAGACCAAACCAGCCAGAGAGCTAACGTCATACCTCAACCGTCAAGTCCTGAGCCTATATTGATGTCTATGCTCTCTGGCGTTTTCTCCCCCTGTCAGCTATTAAACCCACATGGAAATCAGCGTAAGCGCATGCTGTCCTGTGTGCGGAAATACAATTGAAGACATCTCCACCTCCATAGCTGAGAATGAATGCGTGTCTGAAGTAGAATGTGAACGATGCAAGTGCCGATTCCTAATGAAAGTCACGATAGACTGGACGAGGCTGGAAAAAAGACCCACTAAAGTTACGGAACAGTCACATAAACCCACTAACCTATAACCCAGTTAAATCAGTGGTACATAAAGCAGACACAGTATTTGCTCTAATACTATGCTTAATAGCAGCATATTTTTGGTACCTATTACTTTCACACAAGGGAATCCTATGAATAACCAACATTTACCCGACGGGATTAAAACCGCAATATCCGTCCAGAATGACTTTTGGATCATTGAGCATAGATCTGGCATAACCAAAGTACAAGAATGGGGACCCTTTAGATGGGATGCCACTCATCCCGAAACTGGAGAACCAATATTTTTCACCCACGAGGTATCAAACGTTAGTAAAGAGGCCTTACTAGATAAATTGCCCTACTGGCTAGAAGAAGCAGAAGCAGAAGCTTTTGCTTCTGCAAAAGCATGGGTGAATGAGAGACATGAAGATATCTTACAAAAAGAGCCCTGGGCCGCGGTCCTTACCCAACACAAGACATTTAGGGCCTGCTGCAGAATCCTAAATGGCTCGAACCTCCATAGACCTCCTGTAGTGGAGGGAAGATGGTCAGAAAAAGGGCTTAAACTAGCTCTTCAAAACTTAGGGGTCTGGAAAAACTGGTGGTCTGTGGCTCCTGTGTGATATGACAGTGAAGACACCTTTTTCTACTGGTGGGTCCAAGAAAAGCATGTTTCCTTTAGAGCATGTCTACCTACCAATTGTGCTTAGATACGTCTCCTCGAAGAATGTCGTTTACTCGACATAGTGCCTTACCAGCATTCGTAGAAATTCCGTGTGATGTCCTAGGACATCACACGCTACTCAAAAGTATACATAGGTACTTCCAATATGTCGCCTACGAGCTTTTTCTGAAAAAGAAGGAGAAGCTACCTTTCTCCTCAGGCCAACTCATGCC
>CBDHHL010000047.1:0-9970 GCA_965263355.1 Leptolyngbyaceae cyanobacterium
CAGTTTTCAGGTCAATCAATGCATCTGCAGCATCTTGACCAGCTAGGATTAACAATCTATCTAGTCCTGAATAAGTATTGTCTGACTTCAGCGTGACAAAGAATTGATTTATAGCCGATTCCTGCGCTGTCGTATATGTCCCGTTTAATGCAGCCAAATAATTATCTGCATCAGGATCATTCTCTATAAACGTCAAATCAGCATCTAACGCAGGAAGTTCAACATCAAGCGTTAATGCTGTCGGCGTTGATGCGGTTAAATCAACATCTAAAGCAGGCAATTCAACGTCTAGGGTTAATACTGTCGGCGTTGATATTGTTAAGCCAGCATCTAAAGCAGGGAGTTCAATGTCTAGGGTCAATGGTGTTGCAACAACCGCCGCTGTCACATCAACATCTAGCGCAGGGAGTTCAACATTAAGGGTCAATAGCGTCGTTGTCGTGATTGGACTAGTTACCACATCCGGCGTTGCCCCAACTTCGCCAATCAAACCAACGTTACATCCAAATAGAGTCTCAGTTAAATTTGACGAGATACTAAAACCGTTTAAAAAATAAGCTTCAATATTTCCATCAACAGTCACATCGACCCGCGATACCGGGTCAAACGCAGTAAATAATTCTGTCGGGATTGCTCCAATAAATGAACGGCCCAGGCTCAATCCGTGTTGCCATTTTGCCGCCCATTCTGCTAGATCATTGCACTGGCGATCGCTCACAATCACATCAGCATTGACCCGGATTGCTCCCTCTTTCCATTTGTGGGCATTCCCAGAGATTGGCTGGACCGTAACTGACCCCGTAAATTCTTGGTGTTCCTCTGTGTAAATGCTTTCCTGATATTCAATATCTGGTGGCCTCGTTGAACCGTCACTGGCCTGCAAGGTGAAGGTCAGGTCAGGGTCAGGGTTAGTTACCAGGGTCTCAGGGTTAGCCCCCGTGTAATTTTTGAAGATTACGCCCCTCGGCTGCTGAGTAACTTGTTCAACACGCCATGCCTCAATCGCAGGATCTCCGCTAACGTCAAGCACTCTAGTCCAAGTGGTCGTTTGGGTTAGATAATCACGCTCTAAAAAGCGATTTAATTCATAGTTGGTAGGTGTTTTTTCGCCCCATTCCCAGAGGCACCATGGCCGACGTTCTGTGATGGTTCTTGAACTGACTACGCCTAAAATATTGTCGTAAGTGTAGGTCGTGGTCGTTCGACTGTTGTCAAGTAGTGTCAGTGCCGAGCTATTTTCTTCCTCACTAAACGCATCGCCACCACTAAGCCCCCGTGCTTTACGAATCAGCTCAACCGTTTCAGTCAGTCGTTTAGTGATTCCGTTATATCGATGGGTGATCGAACTATCTTCAGAATCTTGCAGACCATTATTCGTATTATCGACATCTGTCAGCAACGTCGGAACAACGCCAGAGTTATCCGTAGTGATAACTCTAGGCTGTATCTGTAATTCAGCTTGGCGTTCTACATATGTGATAACTGTTTCCGGCGCGCCTCCCGAAGGGGTTATTGTTTTAGTCTCAGTGCTGGTCAGAGATGTGTAGCCAGGGCCAGGAACAGTGCGATCGATTACGCTAGGATTTTCAATCTCTTGAGCGAGGTCTGAACCGCCCGTTACTGTTAATTCTCCCGGTGGACGTTCTTCAAGGTTGACTGGCCTCCACTCACTTTCGTCGCCCCCGTCACTAATGGTTACACTAAAATCAGGAGCTGTTTTGAGTGTAAAGTCGGCTGGAGTAAGCCTTAACTCTTCATTGGAATCAAGCCAAGCGACATATTTTTGAGCCGCTGCTATCTCCCCTATCTCACGCACTGTTGACCGGGTAGATTTTTTCTGGACGGCTGTGTTAACTGAATAACCACCCGAGATCGCATCTGACGATGTTGGTATCCCTATTTGGGTTGCTATATTACGAATTAACGTTGTGGGGGGTGTGGCTATTCCCTGAGTGATTCCTGAGTAATTATTTTCTGGATAAATTTCCCCCTCTTGGTTTTGAAGGCTGCTTAAATCCCCTAAGTTCAACGTCAAAAAACGTGTATCTAAATCTAACGGCGTCACTTCCCTCAATATATAAAAAGGTGGCCAGAATCGCTCATAAGTTGAGCCTGTCCATATTTCTAAAATGACCCGATTACCAATAGCTAATAATGATGCCCCTGTGGGGGTGGATTGTGTATCTCTGTTGTCAAGCAACAACGAGATTTCCCCGCGATTCAGTGTCAAGTCAGCCGTCCATGTCAGCCATCCGTTAAGACTGTCCCCAGATCTCAGTTCTTCAAGATCGATGTCGATGCTACTCAGGACTGTGGAAACGTCGTGAGGCCCATCGATGACATTTCTGTCAGCGTCAAGGATTTCAATATTGCAACGCCAATCACTAGCAGAAACATCTACAGTCACTACGCACTGGCCCCCAGTTCTCGAAACGCAATATCCACAAGCACTTTAGTGTTATCCCCACTTTTTGGCGATACACTCAGTTTTTCATGCTGACCAACGTTGAAAGACCCGAAATAACGGGTTTGTCCATTACTGATATCTTCAACCCCTGTTGCAATTGCCCTGGTCCGTGGAGTTGGCTCAGAGATTTCACTCGTCAGGTCTGTGAGCGTAATATTGCCCCCCTGGTCTCGCCATCGGCTCAGTAGCGAACGTAACTCTTTTAGCTCAGTTAGGGTTAGTTCTGCTCCCTGAATCGACCATTCTTGTTTATAAGTCCCTAGCCGAACCCCAGTTATGTTGGGATTCTCCCTTAGAGAATAGTCAATATTGACTGACTTGCTGGGGCCTCGAATATACGGGTTCGAGAGGATCGTAAAATCAACCTGGAATTCAGTGCTGTAAGCGATACGAATAGTCCCCGACAGCTGGGCTGTAATCCCGTCGCTATCGATTGGGTTAATGCGCTCCAGGATGGCAAAATCAGCGCCCTCACCACTAGTCTCTTCGGTAGCGGTTGTACTGGCCCCCAGCCGAGAACGCCATGGTCCATCCATGAGGAGATAACAAGGCGCTTCATAATAAGTAAGCGAGCGAGTAGCAACGGTAATGGGAGTGCCAGTAGCTGTACGGAAATTAATATTTGTGATTTCCGCTGTGTCAAACCGCCACCATTCATCTCGAAACCGGAGTTCGCCCTTCTGAATTCCAATGCTTGCGCTACTATCGCCACGCTTTTGGAGCGTTCTTAAATAATTTAATAAGGCAGTCTTTTCAATACTGTCGGCCATCTGAAACGTATAGAGCCTAGCTTCTGCTGCATTTTCTTGTAGCGTCAGAATGCCGGTTTCGGTCAACTCTTCGTAACGCAGCTGACCAAGATCTTCATACGTGACTAACTCCTGAGCTGATCGACTGATGACCAGATCGGGAGTGCCTGCTAACTTTGCGGCAGGAGACCAGATTGTGAATTTACGTGTGACTGACATCAGGAAACGGCTTAGCCTGTCAGCATTCTAGCCTAAAGTTGCATAAGCAACCGTTGTATATACAACTACGCCTTATATCTTGAGTGCCTTGCCAGTCGTGTTGTTGTCTTCTGCCCTAGTTTCCCGTCCTTGGTCAGTTGTACTAATTCGCCAAGTAGTCCAGTTTGTTGCATTAGTTCGCCCATGTCCAGTGCTTGGAGCTGAGCGCTCCCAGCGACAACAGACGGGATAGTAGCAGGCTGAATCAATGGGCTCCCCTGAGGTCCGTTAACTAATCCCTGGACTTCATTGCGGTTCAAGACATAGCCCCCAGATCCTTGATATAGCCCGTCTGAAGTTACAGCATGGATTGGCTGGCCAGTGGCTATCGCGTTCACTGCTGCGCTACGGGTAGGCGCGCCAGGGACCAATATTTCCCCACTATGAATTAACGCGGGGCGGTAAGCGGGCAAAACGCCGCCAGTATCTAGGCTAGGGATCTCCTCAGTTTGAGCCTGGGCTGAATTACCAAGCGCTTCAGACAGCGACTGATAAGCAGTCAGCCGTCGTTCTGCTTCGTTAGCGAGTTGAGTTTCAAGCGCCAACTGCTCCTGTGCGGAGCCAATCAACTCTATATTTGTTTGGGCCAATGCCTGAGCAGAGCTGAGTTCTTTGGCGGCAGACTGAACGCGAGCATCCCTGAGACCAATTAATGTTTGCTCTGCTTCTATCCTGGCTGCATCAGAGATATCATCCTGTTGGTTGGCAAACGTTTGGGCTCTTTGCCTCACTCCTTCATTGACATCGCCCAATTCTGTAGCCAGTTGTTGGGCTTCGGCAGCAACGCCACGGGCAAACTCAAAGGATTCTCGGGCTTGTTGGGCAGCTAACGCCTGACTGGCATCATTGTTTAACTGCTGCACAACGGCTTCACGATTGCGCGCTTGTCCTATCGCTTGACGTTGTTCTGAAATTGCCTCATCTGTTCGACTGACCCCCTCGCGAGCAATTTCGGCCCCACGGGCATTCCCTGCAGCTTCGGCCTTGTCAGCCTCTAGCTCTAGAAGTGTCCGTTGGAATTGCAGCTCTCTTAGTCTGCTTTGTTCTCGCTGCGTTTCTCGTTGAGCTTCTAAGGTTCTAAGCTGATTCTGGAATTGTAGTTGGGCACGGGCAGCTGCCTGTTCAGCGGCTAGTGCTTGCGCACGGAGTTCAATTTCTTCCTTCTTTCGCTGAAGAATCTCATTGGCAATATCTGACTCTTGGGCATTGCGTCTAAAGCCCAAATTCTCTAACTCTTGCTCTAACTGCTTCCTGCGTTCTGCGCTTAAGTTTTCATTATTGTTCAGCTCTTGACGTATCTCTAGCGCCCGTTCAGCGTCAGCTGTATCAGCGCCAGCCAATGACTGAGCTAGGCTATTGCGCTCACGGATAAGCCCCAGTTGGGACTCAAATAAATCTTTTTGTTGGTTGAGCGAGGCGATAACCCGACTCTCAGCTTCCTCCCTTAGCCTCAGTCGTTCTTGTTGCAAACCCTGAAGTCGCTGCTCGTCTTCTATCTGGGTATCGATAGCGGCTACTGCTGAAGCACGGGCGGCTTCTTCTGCTGCTGCATTGGCCTCAGAAAGCTGAATTCGTAATTCAGATAATGCAATTTCGGCCTGTCGACGGCGACGGGTGCCTTCCTCGTATACATCAACCCGTTGCTCTTGTAATTGAATTTCTTGTGCTATCCTGTCCCGTTCAGCATCAGACCTGAGCTGACCGATACGGGCTTGGATCTGTTGTTCTGTGATTTCAGCGTTTTTAGCACGTTCTGCCAGTAGTAGCTGTTCTTCCTGAAAAATTGTGCGACGGGCATTGAGGGCAATATCTCGAATGTCGTCTTGGGCTCGATCTATCTCAGCGATGCGAGCTTGCTCAATCTCGCGTTGCCCTTGGACCGCTAATGTTTTTAATTCAGCCTGAAGCGTCTGAGCTTGAGCTTTAGCCTGAGCGATAGCGGCATCGGATGCATTGCTACTGGTTAACTCCTCAATCAACGATCTCTGTGCTGTGATCTGCTCCTGTAGAGACTGCTGTCTAAGCTGATTTAATCGTGTAATTTGTTCAGCTGTGGCCTGTTCCTCTTGGTCAATCTGGGCTTGAACTAACGAAATTTCACTATCAATAGCTGCTTTACGTTCCGCAACTTGAGCTTCACGGATCTGTCGGGACGAGTCACGATTCAGCGCTTCTCGTTCAGCCGTTAATTGCTTTTCTTGATTGAGGAGTTCATTTAGAGTTCTTTGAGAGCCTGCATCCTGGGCAAGCAGTTCTTTTTCTGTAGCGATCGCCTCTCTAGTTTGGGTGATCCGCTGTTCCAATGCCTGTTGCCTTAATGCCGATGTGCGCCCAATAGCATCAGCGGTTCCTTTCTCTTCCTCTGAAAGGCCAGCTTCAACCGCCGATAATTCCGTTTCGATGCTAGCTAGCTTTTCATCGCTAACCTGCTTTTGAATTTTTCGTACTTCATTTGCTAGGGCTAGTTTTTGGCCCAGCTCTAAGCCAGGTGCTTCAATCGCTTTATTAAGCCTGGAAATTGCATCTTCCCCAGACAATTCCCCAGCATCGAATAACTGATTGATGCCCTCTTGAAGCGTTTTGATATTCTGAGAAACTTTTTCAAGGGTGCCGTTTGAACCATCGGCTAGATTCTTCAGTGCGCTATCAGTGCGAGTAGCGACTTCCTCAAACGTGTCGGCAACATCGGGTAACTCGCGAGCCAATACTTTAAGATCGTTTCCTACGTCCTGAAGACTGTCTGTGGATTCGTCTAACTTATCGTTCCATCCTTCAAGGGCTTCAATCTGAGAACGTATCGCTGCACGCTGCTTTTCAGTGACAGGGCTCAGCTCCCTAAGTGACTCGATCTGCGCTTCGTTTGCTGCAATCTGGTCCTCAGCTAATGTTCTTAGCTGTCTTCGAGCGGACTCAGATTTGTCTCCAGCATTTTCAATCGAATCAATCAGCTTTTGCGAGCCCGCCGCTGCTGCCTCTGTAGCATTGCCGTAAGCTGCCAATGCATCATCAACGTTTTGCAGCCCCCCAAAAACGAAATTAAACGCTGTCCCAAGTGCTTGGACTGTATCGACAAGCAATTCAACCTTATCAACCGCCCCAGCCAGTACTGACTGAATCTGAGGGCCAAATATCTCAAGCAGTCGCCCTATTGCTTGAAACCCATCCAAAAGTAGGGCCAACACATATTCCGCTTCGTCCCCTAAGTCGCCCAATGGGGACAATATCTTTCCAATTTCCTCGGCAATGTCACTAACTGCCTCTAATGCGACCTGTATCTCGGCAACAATAGCCCCTTCGTTCTCGCTAACCAGGTTAAAGATTTCAAGCAAGCCATTGGCTATTGGGTCCAATAGGTCTGCTGTGGACTCCCTGGCAATACGCTCTGTCAGGGAAATAAAGTTGCTGGATACATTGCTGATTGAGTTAGATGCTAAATTGGCCGCATCTTCAAACCCGCTCAACCGGTTGATGAGTTGATCAACCAGAACGCCTTGCTGCTGCCATCGCTGGATCGTTTCACGGTCAATTGCCAACGCTCGGGCTAACTGGGAATCAGCCGTAATGTCGCCCGTGATTAAATCGCCAATCTCTTGATAAATTTGCGTTGTATCGCTCAGATTGTTGGCCGACAGTGCAGCCGTTAGGCTCGCTGCTAACTCGGTAGATGCTTCAATTGTGTTACTAAATTGCTGAGTCTGGCCATTGAGCATCCCCACCTTACCGATCACGGCATCAAATGCTGTCACGGTTTGCTGATCAGTAACGCCTGCGATGTTTTCGGTGCGTTTTTCTAGTTCTTGTAGAGCTGTCCTTAGTTCTGGCTGGAGTGCTTTAATTGCTTCAACGCCTTCAACCAGGTTCCCGCCAATTTCTACTCGGCTAGTCGCTGCAATATTGGCAGCATTCTTAAGCAGCTGCTGGTTAAGCTGTTCACTCAAGCCAATGGTCTTTGAGTAGAAAGTTTGGGCTAACGAAAAAGCACCTTGTAGCGCAGACTGGACAGCCAAGAATGAGGTAGCGATAGCAGTGATAGCCTGGGCGGTTGGCCTCCCTCCCTTAGCTGTTTCGTTATTAAATTTTTTCGCTTGCCCCGATAAACTGGCCAGCTCTGACTCAAGTTTTTGGATCTTCCCAAGCAACTGATCTATTTGCTTGGTATCCCCACCAATTTGCCCGCTGTCTTTGGCCGCTTTGTTTAGCGATTCGAGCTGTGAGATTAATTCAGCAATTTTCTTTTGCTGCTTTGTGACAATCTCAATGATTAACTGCAGCTTGCGTTGAGCGACCATAGGAGCGATAAGTCAGGATGGCTCTATGGTAGCCTCTACCTATCTAACATCAAGCCCAAACATCATCGCTCCTTCAAAAGCCTCAGGGTCATAAGCGATCAGTTCGATGCCATCTTGCGGACTGAGTTCTACCCTGTAAAGAGACAAGTCACCGTCGCTGCCAAACACCTCATATCCTGCAACGATGCACTCGTAGCTATGGGTAAAACAAAAATGCTGGTCTTCATTCCTCCACCCCCGACCTTCCCACATCAATTCATCGTCCTTGGTGCCTTGCTTCAGCGACTCCCATTGATTATGAAGTTCAGAATAGTGGACATGTCCCCAGCCTTCATGGAAAACCTTGCCACGATGCGGAACGAGTTGCAGGGTTAGTGCATCCATTGCAGGCTGCTTGCCGACAATTAGGTTGATGCGATTCCATTTAGCCTGAGCTAAGGGCATGATCCGGGGAGCCTTTTTAGAATCTTGAATCATAAAAGCGAGTTTTCAGCCCCAGGGAACACCATGCCTTAACAAGGGGATGAGTCCAAACGGACTTTTTCCCAATCCCCGACTCATCGTCATCCCAGTGTCCAACCTCAAGCTTTGTGCCGATCAGATAAATCTCATCTTCAAATGGGTTCCCCTCAACCGGCAATTGTGGAAGCCAGGCGCTCTGGCTATTACACCATTGGTAGTAATTCAATCTTGATATAGATACATAGCCAACCTTTGCCAGGTCAATGCTACTTGAGCACTTGGCGACTATATCAAAGCCTTCATGGTGCCAATATCGGATTTTTGATTCGTTATACCAGGCAATCAAAAATCCGCAAACGGACAAAAGAATACTCAGGCATATTTCAACTTTCAAAGTGTTATCCATGATCATGAAGGATCAATCCTTATCTCTAAACTGATCCATCGCTAATAACCTCGCGGTTGTTTCCTCGACGAGCTGCAAACCGTATTCATTTAAGACGGCTTCAGCCCGCCATAGTTCAGTCGGCTCAGCCAGAAACCATAAGCCTCCAACATCAATGCCGCATTCAATTCCTCTTTGCTTCAGCTGGCCTAAAGCAGCGCAATCGTTTTTGTAATCGCCTGTTGCGTCGGCTTTATATTCAGTCATCGTTAAGTTCGAATGAGAATCCATCAACTGAAAATTCACCGTTACTTTCGATTGCCTTATGCTTGATTAACACAGGCTCTCTTGCTGGCCACTGCGCCACATGAGCGTAGTAGACGTACCATTCACCATCGCTATGGATGGTGTCAATCTGCCAAGGCCGACGCTTAAAGTAAGTGGCAGCTGCGCGGGTGATGCAGTCTTTTAACTCAGGTGAGTTATTCATGGGGTCTTAAAGTTGATAATAGCCACTACTTGGCTCAAAATCTTCTTGAGCAAACCGCTCATTGAGCTTTTGAACCAACGCATCAGTCCGTTCTAGAACGGATTGGGCCATATCATCAGGCTCATTGAGAAACCCAGTGGATGCATTCAATCCGTTAGCAACCTGACCAGCAAGGGCCAAGTATTCATCTCTGGTCACATTGTTTCTATTCATTTCATTCTGCGTTATCAACATCACAGGCAGTTTAACGCCATGCCTGGGGCAGCAAATTAATCTCCCCAAGCCAAGGTTCTTAATGGATTATCGCGATCCTCTCCATCGCCATTATCACGAACACCGTTTTTCAAGGACACAACTTGCCCGTAGCCGCCGACCCAAACAATGTCAGTGGCGTTCCATCCATAAGCCTCAGCTACGAGCTGAGTATTTTCAAATAACTCTTCATCTGTGAAATAAAATACCTTTGGAAGCCAAGTGAGGCCTCCATTGCACTCAAATGGAAAGTTTTTAACTGCCGTATTTGTCGGCACATGAACAGGTCTAAAATACTGGCCCATGGTCTTTTCTCCTGGTTGACAATCCCAATGTAGCGAACTATATTTTAGTTGTCAACCAGTCGCAACTTTTTTTATGGAATCATTGAGATTGCTCATCGCTACGCTAGACAAAATCCCTGGCATACTAAAAGAGGCTAGGGAAAATCTAAATTTAACTCAAGATGAGCTAGCATCTATTACAGGCGGCAACAAGTCATCCGTTTGCCGCTGGGAAAAAGGCGACTACAAGGACAAGCCGGTCAAGGAAATAATACAAATATCCGAATCATTGTTAGAGCTAGTCCAAAAACAGTCCAAAAATAAATAGTTGCTT
>CBDHHL010000048.1:0-294016 GCA_965263355.1 Leptolyngbyaceae cyanobacterium
GAATGTAAGGCGCTAGTACCTGACTGGCACCGTCGGGCAGTTGATATTGGTTTTGTCTAAGCCAGGTTTCTAACCCGTCTGACTCCCGAGCGCTGAGAATAAGAATGTCGTACTCTCCAACAGAAAATTGTTCCTCAATGGTGACCCCAAGAGATTCGGAGGATGCGGGGGCAGGAGAAGCTTGGGCGCGATTACGGGCAAAGCTTAAGTCTTCTGCTGCTTCCAACCGATACATAACTTGGCAGGGATCACTGTCAAAATATTCCACCAGTCGCGGTGCGCTAAAGGCATCGAGACGGTCGAGAATAATTTTCTCGGCGACGTCTACCTGGTCTTCGGTAATGATAGTGGGGACGGGGACGACGAGGGCAAAGTCGCTGACCTCTCCCTGGTAGTCGTTACCCATGGTGAGTACGGTGTGGTTGCCGTCACGGGCAATGGCGACTTGGGAGGCTTTGTTATAGAGATTGGTGTCAGCCTTGGCGACGTAAAAGCCGCAAAAGGCGTGGGCGGGTTGGGGATGGATGCTAAAGGTGGCAATGGCGATGATGACTAGCATTGCCATGCGTAACAGGTTAAACATACAGGGGTCCTAACTGAAAAACAAAAGAAGAGAGAGCGTAATGTAGTGCGAAGCCAACATTCTCCCCTCCTGGGAGGGGCTCCGGGGTGGGTTGACCGTTGGTGCTAGTGGTCGAAACCCACCCCGCCTGACCGGCACCCCTCCCGAGAGGGGGGTGAACTTAAATTGGTAGATTTTAGTTAAAAGAATTCTTGTGAGACATTTTGGGTTATCTCGCAGAAGATAGTTGGGTAGGTCTAAACTGTTTCCACTCAAATCGAGGAGACTCCCATAGTTTGTCAAGGATAATTGTCAAGGGAGCTAATAGAAACAACGCCCAGAACACAGCTGTAGAGAGATAAAACTGATTGCGTAATACAAACGTCACCATGGCAATTGCTAATGCCCAGATTAATCTTGCTGGTCGGGCATTGGGAATTGATCTTGGGTCGGTCACCATAAATAGGGCAAACAACAATAGTGATCCACTGGTCATGCGGTGGGCCCATACGTCCCAGGTCCAGCCAAGGTATAGGTTACGTAATGCTTCTAGTAGGGCATAGCTGGCTAAAAACATGCCGGTGGTGTCCCAGCGTCCGACGCGCTTGAGCACCATGCCGCCTGCGCCGACGAAGATTAGGGCGTACCAGATCTCATCACCCCACTGACCGGGGGAGACCCAGGCGTCGTTGGTGAGGGTGAGGGCAGCGATGATGCCGAGGTTGGCGGGGTTGAAGAAGTGTTTGTTGTTAGTTTTGAAGATGAATTTGCTGGCGATCGCAACCCCAACGGCAAAGGCCATAGTGACGATGTGGTCGGTTCGTAGCAAAAGGCTTAGGCCCAGGGCGGTGATCAGGGGACTACGCCAGTTGAATGTCCATGTGTTCTCTAATGTCCTCCCCTTTAGAAGGGGAGGTGCCGAAGGCGGAGGGGTTTCGGTAGTTTGAGCAAGATGTCGAGCCCCCTCCCTGACGGTTCCCCTGCTAAAGGGGAACCAGTTGGTTAACTTTTCGAGGTGAAGGGTTAGCTTTTTGTGAGAGCCCAGCCAGGAAAGCAGTCCTTGGGTCGTTAGGGCTGTGAGGATGGCCGTTGCAATGATGGCGGGCTGTAGGGACCAGTCACGCATGGCGACTCCTAAGCATAGAAATAATGTCAGGCAGAGGACTTGGTAGTCGCGGGCGTCGTTGAATAGGCAAAAACGTGGTGGTCGATTTTTAGAGGCATCCATAGGCTGCTTTCCATACAGGCAACTATGGCCGCTAGTATGGCTGATGCAAAACCTGGATGTCCCCTGAGTTTCAAAAAACGAAACGAATTGAATTGCTGAACTGCCCCGTAATAGAGCATTTCTAAGATAAGACATGACTTGGAAGTTTACGAGCAGAGAAAAATAACGTGTGCGAGCAGAGTTAGGTTGGCATCAGCAACTCCATAATGAGATCAACCGACTGCCCTTGCTTTGTGAGTTGACTAATCACCTGGACCACCGGTTCGAAGGCATCCCGAGATAAGGAGTATAGTCGCTGGCCGATGGGTTACTGATTGTCATCAGCAACTTCAAACCGCTCAGATTTTTGGCCACAACGGCTGGCCTGCTGAAGCGCAGACTGCGCTACACAACTTAAGCAGAAGTAGCGTTTGACCGCTCTCTCATTGCGCAGCTGAACCTCTTCAAAGCCTGTCAGCTGTTTGGCAAACTCATAAAAGGTTTCTATCGGCCATCGAAAGGTCCAAGTAGAAAAGATACGACTGGCATCCCAATGGAGGGCATCGGTTAAGAGAAAACGAGGAGCATCACTGAGGTCTTCCGTTTCATAAACAAGTACCTTTTCACCACTGGCCAAACTCACACTGCCCACTCTTAATCAAGAGTACTAGATACGTTAGCCCATTTCTTAAGGCGGGAAACTTAGAAGCGATACATTGCCAACATAGGTGCTGTAATCGTTTTGCCGTTTTAGCAGGGGTTCAAAACTATGGCTGAGATTGCCCTTAGAATGCTGAGCAACAGGTTTTCGATTCCTGCCCTGATCAGGACAATCAACGACGTTATCCAAAACGAACCCACCAGCAGCATCCAGATACAGGCAAACTCTGGAGAGCACTGGTGGCTTGATTTTTATGAGGCCCAACTATTGTGGGCTGGTGGCGGCAGCCATCGCTTTCGTCGCTGGCAGCGATTATTGCGGCAAGTCTGTCCTGAGGTTCAACCCAGCCAAGTAAAACTTCGAGAACCTAATATATTTGAACACTGGGAATATTTCGCCCTATCGGTCCTGCTACAGCGGCAGCAGATAGATCAGGATATGATTTTCGATATTGTTCAGAAAACCCTTTTAGAGGTGCTCTTCGACATTTTTCACAGCATCGAGAATCTAGACCAAATTATCCAAACTACTCACAACCTCTCACCCATTACGCAACCCATCAGCAATTCATCATTGTTTTACCAGGCAGGAGCCGATCTACAGTCATGGAAAACCACCAACCTGGACTATGCATCCCCGAATCTAGCCCCAGTAATTATTGATACAGTCCGTCTACAAAAATCTACTCAACCTCGTACATATCAAGTTTTACGACAGTTTTTGCAGGGCAAACATTCACTCCGGACACTAAGCCTGATAATGGAGCACGACATGATTGCCCTAGGACGCATGTTAGAAGGTTACATCGAAAGCGATACTGTCGCGCTTAATCCAATTGCTGATTTGTCCGCCCCCTACACAGACCAAGAAACAAAAGTCCCTTTTCAGGCTGTAAAAGACCTACCACTTATATTTTGTATTGACGATAGCCCTAAAGTCAGCTATCTGATGGAAGAAACCCTAAGCACAGCTGGTTATCGCTGCATCAGCCTCCAAGATTCCGTACAGGCTCTGGTGCAAATTATTCGCCATAAGCCGCAGATGATCTTCTTGAGTTCAAACATGCCCATTGCCAATGGCTTTGAGATTTGTAAACAAATTCGTCGGGCGAAAGCCTTCTGCCGTACCCCCATTGTTATCTTGCTAGACAACGACAGCTTTATGGAACGGGCTCGGGCTAAATCTGCAGGGGCTACAACTGCTATGGTTAAGCCTATCACTCCATCTAAAGTTATAGATATAGTAAAACGAGAACTAGCTGCTCTAAAAAAATCTTAGCAGCGGTCACACATGGCTGGCTGGCATCACTAGCATAGAGATGTCTTTAGCATATCAATGCCCTTTGCCTTGTCATCAGAAATCCATGGAAATCAAGCAGTTGATCACGGATGCGCTGCGATTGCCGACAAATGCGATCGCATACCACATCAGCCAATCCCTAACTGAGCTATACCCAGACCGCGAAATGGTAGAAGGCGAGGAATGTGCCTTTGACCTGGAGGCCTATGCCCGAGACGGTCAGTGTGACATCACCCTCAAACAAGTATTTCATAACCATGTGCCCAGCTACTGGGACGGCCAATATCAGCGCACCTATCGGGAAGCCCAAAATGCCCGGTTTGAAGTCAGCTGGCAAGGCCATACATTAGATGTACTGCTTATGACCTGGAAAGAAGGGTGGAGCGGCACTAACTATTATTGGATTCTGGCAGATACCTTTTCCCTGGCCGATAGTTTTTTTGCCGCCGTCTGCGACTGGAACTCTGAAATCCGCGACGAGTTGCTAGTGTTTCAGGATGGTTACTGGTCTAAAAATGCCAATCTCTTTAAGGAGATTCAGTCAGCCACTTTTGACAACTTAGTACTCAGCGGCAGTCTCAAAGAAGATATTAAAACAGACCTACAAGACTTTTTTGCAGCTCGTGACACCTACGGTGAATATGGCGTTCCCTGGAAGCGTGGGGTGCTCTTAATTGGCCCTCCCGGCAACGGCAAAACCCATACAGTCAAAGCGTTAGTCAACCTGTTGGAACATCCCTGCCTCTACGTAAAAAGCTTTAAAGCTCAGCAGGGTCCAGCCAGTACCAATATTAAACAAGTCTTTCAACGGGCCAGACAGGCCGCCCCCTGTTTACTTATTTTGGAAGATTTAGATTCCCTGGTAGATGATGAGAATCGCTCATTCTTCTTAAATGAGCTAGATGGCTTTGCCGCTAATGATGGCATTGTTACCATTGCCACCACAAACCACCCTGAAAAGTTGGATGTAGCGATCCTGGAACGTCCCAGCCGTTTTGACCGGAAATATTACTTTAACTTACCGGCTCTAAAGGAACGGGATACCTACATCCGCCAGTGGAACGAAAAACTACGCCCGGAAATGCGTCTAACAGACGTGGCTACAGAGACACTAGCCCATGAAACAGAAGGCTTCTCATTTGCTTACCTGCGAGAGTTGCTGCTAGCCATGATGGTCCGCTGGATGCATCAGCAAACCTCTGGCGCAATGTCGTTGATTGCATCAGAGCAGTTAGCACTCCTCAAAACCCAAATGAAAAACCTCGAAACAATTTAACTCTCTCCTTGCCCCCAGGCTCTGCCTGGAGCAAGGCACCCCGTGGCTCCACCATCAAATAGTATTAACACTCTTCATGACCTGAAGAAGTCTCAAAAAACATTTACACATCAACTTGTGGTTTTGAAAGTAAAGACGTACTTGAATAGATCAATAATGCTGCCCAAATAAAGCTAAAGCTAACCAAATGCGTCTGCGTAAACGGTTCTCGATACAAAAATACCCCCAACACCAGCTGAATCGACGGAGCCATATACTGACAAAACCCCAACGTCGCTAACGACAACCGCTTCGCTGCATTATTAAACCAAAGCAACGGCATCGACGTCGCCACTCCAGCCCCAATAAACAACAACGTCAACCCAAAACTACTACCAAAGCTTCCAGTCCCCGTTGCTCCCCAGTAAAAAATAATCATCAACGCAACCGGAGTCATCAATGCTGTCTCGACAGCCAACCCTGGCATCGGAGCTACCGCCACTAGCTTACGCAACAACCCATACAGCGCAAAAGTACCAGCCAAACCCAACGCAATCCAGGGTACTGAACCAAATTGCCAAATAAAATAACTGACACCCACCGTAGCTAACGCCACTGCAATCTGCTGCCCTCGGTAAAGCCGTTCCCTCAAGACAACAAATCCCAACAATACCGACACCAGTGGATTAATAAAATACCCCAGGCTAGTCTCCACTACGCGATCCGTATTCACACCGTAGATATATAGACCCCAATTAACACTTAGCAGCAAAGCTGTTACCAACAAGCCAAAAACATGACGACGTGAGAGTTTTCTCAGTTCTGACAATCGTTTTTGCAAAGTTAAGATAAGACCTAAGAATATCAGTGACCACAACATACGATGGCTCAACACTTCGATGGCGGACGCTGAGTGAAAAAACTTCCAATAGATGGGGAGCAGTCCCCAAGAACCGTAGGCAAGAAATGCATAGAGCGGGCCAGTTTTTGTATTCACAGGAGTTACACCGGTAGGACGCACCTCAACCTAACAAGTAAATTCTGCTGATCACCATCGACCACATTTATAGGGTTCTATACTTAAAAAGATGTAAACTTTTACAAAGCACTAACGTTACAAGATATTCCTATGGCCACCGGATTTGGCAAAGCTAACCCTAAACCCAAGGCTTCTGAAAGCACTAAACGTCGTAAAAAAGCCTCCGAGGAAATGGATCAGCGGCGAACCTCTGGTGACCCTGAATTTGAGGTGCATATTCGCATCAAGGATAAAAAACAGTGGTACCCAGTGGGTGTAATCGCTGTAAAGCGCTCAGCTGATATTGATAAAGCCATTTTTGCCAGTGAAGAAGACCTACTGCAGGGCGCATTTCGGATTTATCCCATCCTGCGAAAGAATAAAACTAACTTGGAATATGGCTACCGGGTCAAGGAATTTAAAGATGAGCCGATTACTGTAGCAGTGCCCCCCAAACCTGGGGTTGCGGATGGTGTCCAGGCCATTGCTAATCAGGTTAAGAACGGCATAGCTGGTTTGTTCAACCGTTAAACCATTGGACAATATAGAACGTCTAAACCATGATGTTATTCCCCGGAGAGTGAGCAATGCTCATCCTCCGTTTTTTAATGATGGCTGGGTGTATTGCGATCGCATCCCCCCTAATCACCCCACAACCACCGTCCTCGACTACTACACCCAAAATTATTGCCACTCAGACCGCGCCACCTGGCAAACTCGCATCGAATCAGGTCAAATCCTCTTAAACGACCAACCCACCACCGCCGACACACCGATCACCGTTGGCCAACACCTTAGCTACTGTCGCCCCCCATGGCAGGAACCCCCAGCACCTTTAGACATCGACACTCTCTACGAAGACGACGTACTACTAGTCGTCGATAAACCATCGGGTCTCCCCGTACTCCCTGGCGGTAATTTCCTGCAGCACACTCTCCTATGGCAGCTCCGCCAGCACTATCCCTCTGCAGCCCCTATCCATCGCTTAGGTCGTGGCACCTCGGGTATTATGCTCATCGCCAAAACCAAGGCGGCCCGTGCTCATTTAAGCCACCAAATGCGCCAACGCTATCTGGGCAAAACCTATCGTACCCTCATCGGTCAAGCGCCCGACCTACCTGACTACTTCACCATTAACCATCCCATCGGCAAAATTCCCTATCCCCAGCTAGGTCATATTTACGCCGCTAACCAAAACGGTCTCGATGCCCATACTGATTGCAAAGTGGTCCAGCGACGATCTGATACCACCCTGCTAGATGTTGCTATCCTCACTGGCAGACCCCACCAAATTCGAATTCATCTGGCGGTCATGGGCTATCCACTCTTGGGAGATCCCTTGTATACCCCTGGCGGTCTCCCCCACTCAGAAGGCACAGCGATACCCAGCGATTGTGGTTACTGGCTTCATGCCTATCAACTGTCATTCGTACATCCTAAAGGCAAATCGATGACCTTAACCTGTGAGCCAACGTCACAATTACTACCGTAGGGGTGCGCATAGGTTCGCTCTCCCGCTACTATTTTGCAGGGAGTTAAGAACTCCCACCACCATCACTACTGCAACGTTCACAATGACTACTCCCACCAACAGCCGCATTGAAAAAGATTCCATGGGGGAAAAGGAAATCCCCTTGGCAGCCTACTATGGCATTCAAACCTTGCGAGCGGTGGAAAATTTTCCCATCAGTGGTCTGCAGCCTCTGCCCATCTATGTGGATGCTTGTTTGTTGATTAAAAAGGCAGCCGCGATCGCAAACGGCGAACTCCACTGCATCCCCACTGAACTTTCTCAGGCTATTGTCACCGCCACTGATGAAATCCTTCAAGGCGATCTACGGGACCAGTTTATTGTGGATGTCTATCAGGCAGGGGCAGGCACATCTCACCATATGAATGTCAATGAGGTACTGGCTAATCGAGCGCTAGAATTATTGGGGGATAAAAAAGGAAACTACAGCCATGTCAGTCCTAATGACCATGTGAACTACGGTCAATCCACTAATGATGTGATTCCGACGGCGATTCGCATTGGTGGACTATTGGCATTGGAACATACCCTATATCCAAGTTTAGAGGGTGCGATCGCAACACTCCAGATCAAAGCCACCGAGTTTCAGGACATTGTCCGGTCGGGCCGCACCCATATGCAGGACGCCGTCCCTATCCGCCTGGGCGAAAGCTTCCGTGCTTGGGAAGTGATTCTCACCGATCACCTGCGCCGACTCCGCACCGCTGCCCAGGATCTATGCGTACTTGGCCTTGGTGGTAGCGCGACTGGCACCGGCCTTAACACCCATCCCAAATATCGCGATCGCGTCGCCAAACTGCTAGCGGACTTCACGGGTCAGCCCCTCACCAGTGCCCCCCATCTAATGGCAGCAATGCAAAGCATGGCCCCCTTCGTCACCGTTTCCAGTGCCCTTCGTAACCTGGCACAGGATCTAGTCAAAATTTCCCACGACCTGCGTTTACTAGACTCAGGTCCTAAAACCGGCCTCAAAGAAATTCAGCTGCCCCCCGTTCAGCCAGGCTCATCCATCATGCCGGGCAAGTATAACCCTGTCATGGCCGAAATGACCTCCATGGTCTGTTTTCAGGTCATGGGCTACGATCAAGCCATCGCCTACGCTGCCCAAGCTGGTCAGCTAGAGTTAAACGTGATGATGCCCCTAATCGCCTACGACCTGATCCACAGCATCGAAATCCTCGGTAACACCATCAGCGCCCTCGACAAACGCTGTCTGACTGGTATCACCGCCCGTCCCGACCGCTGCCACGACTTCGCTGAAGGCAGTTTGGCCCTGGTCACCGCTCTCAATACCCACATCGGCTACCTCAACGCTGCTGCTATTGCTAAAGAATCCTTAGAAACCAGCAAATCCATGCGCCAGCTTGTGCTAGAAAAAAACTTAATGCCTGCAGATAAACTAAACGAAGTGCTCGATCTAAAAAAGATGAGCCAGCTCCCTGAATAATCGCCATTTTCCGTCGCCAAAACAACTACCCCTACCCCAATGACCTCTTACCAAGCCACTAACAATCCCTACGAACTCGAATCCGAAGCCTGGTGGGTCCAACAATGGGTAGACCTACTTAACTCCTATCGCTTTAAAAAGCGTCTAGAACGCGGTCGTCGCTATGCGCGCGAAGGCCACATCCTTCGTTTGGACTTCACCGAGACCAAAGTCCACGCTTCGGTACAAGGCACTGCCGATACACCCTATAAGCTCTCTATTTGGATTGATCGCTTTGCCGATGAAGACTGGGATTTTGTCATCGATACTTTATCTCAAAAAGCAATTTACTCAGCCCAGCTGCTAGCAGGGGAAATGCCCGCCGACATTGAGAGCGTCTTCACAGCCAACGGCTTAAGTTTATTTCCCTTTACCCTGGCCGACGTACATTCTAAGTGCAACTGCCCCGACCCCAAAAACCCTTGCAAGCACATCGCCGCTGTGTACTATCAGCTAGCAGATGCATTTCGCGAAGACCCCTTTGTTCTCTTCCAGCTGCGTGGTCGCACTAAGGAACAGATTATTGCCGCCATTCGCGAAAAACGAAAACAACAGGTGGAAGAAAACCCTGTAGCAACCATCGCTGAAGACACAGAGAAAGTTGTTGTTACTCCTGAGCCACAATCTCAAACCCTGAATCTAGAAAACTTTTGGCAATATGACGACGCCCTAGATTCATCTTTAGTAGTGATTACACCCTCAGACCAAACGGTATTGGATCTGCTAGGCCCCATGCCTTTACCTGCCAGTGATGCCCAGATTCTAAACGGACATTTTACCAGCCTCTATCAAACCGTAGCTCAACAGGCCATGATGTCAGCCCTAAGCTAACCATTCTCCTCAAACTAAAACGGAACCTCACTTGTGAAGTGTAATCGCTTTTGCGTAATTGGATGAATTAATCGAATAGACTTCCCATGCAGGCATAACCGCCCTGTCTGGTTAGGTTGCCCATATAACACATCCCCAACAATAGGAGAATTTAACCCTTGAGGATGAGCTGCATGAACCCTTAGCTGATGTGTTCTTCCCGTATGAGGTACAAACTCAACCCTAGGATTCTCACCCGCCTGCAACACCTTAAAGTGCGTCACACTCGGTTTACCATAGTCTGCATTTACCGATTGCCTGGGACGGTCATCAGGATTACTCCAAAGGGGTAACTCAATCACACCTTCGGCTAGAGAAACTGGCCGCCTCAGAATAGCTTCATAGGTTTTACAAACTTGATGCTTCGCAAATTGTTGGCCTAACGCCTTATGGGTCTCAGGAGAAACTGCTAAAACCAAAATTCCAGACGTCGCTTGATCCAGACGATGGGCCACTTGTAAAAAGTCATAGTCTGACAACTGACACCGGAGACGACACAGCACACTATCCTGCAAATGATATCTACGCCCAGGAACTGATAATAAGTCTGCTGGTTTATCCACAACAATCAATGCATCATCTTGATAGAGAATAGACAATGACTGCTCCCGCCCACAATGCTCCCTGGCATAGGTGGCTTGCAAGTAAGCACTCCACTGTCGAGAAATGGTGTCGTACTGTTGCTTTAGTAGTTGTATTTGTTGCTCGGCCTGGGCAATCTCCTCTGTCAGAGGCATCAGGGTTTTCTCTCGCTCTTGTTTTAGGCGACGACGTTCAAGGCTGTCTTGTTGACTTTCTCGTTTGAGCGCATTCAGGGCATTGGTTAGGGTCTCTCCGGCTAATGTGGTTTGATATTGGGTACGTTTGCGATCGCGCTCCCGCTTTCTCTCACGATGCTTATCTGACAGCTGTTGTAATCGATTAGTATACTGCTGAGCTATCTGACTATAGGTTGTACGTTCAGCTAACTGCCTGAGACACATCAGCTCGCGTTTCAATTGTTGAAGTGTGGCTAAGACGTTGGACTCTACTAAATCGATTTGCATCTGAGATATTAAGGGACATTGACCGTGGAGCAGATTCAAGGGTTAAAGAACCGTTGCTTTACCACCCAAACACCACTCACCAACAATAAGACCGGCACCAGCCAAGCCCCCCAACGCACATATAACGTCTGAGTCTGCCGCCGATAAATGGTCGCTATCTGGGTATCAAACGTTAAGGGCTCCGACATCCACTGTGACCGCCCATGGGGATCCACAACAGCTGACAATCCCGTATTCGTACTCCGTGCTGCCCATCGATCCGTCGAAATTGCCTGAATCACATCCTGGCCATGGTGCTGCCCCATCATTCGAGGCGGATAGGGATCATTGTTAGACGCCGTCAGAATAAACTCTCCCCCTTGAGCCACCTGCTGCCGGAAAATCCAACCATAGGCAGAGTCATAGCAAATGCCGATAGCTGCCTGTCCCCAGGAAGTTTCAAACCGCTGACGAGACTCTCCAGGAATCATTGTTGTCGCAATTGGCGACAGCCGCTCAATTAAATCACCCAAAACAGATTGAAGTGGAATATACTCGCCTAACGGTACCAGCTTTATTTTATTGTATTGACTATCAGCTATCCCATTGGGCGTCAGCGCCACCAGACTTTGATAAATGTGATAATCCTCCTCTTCAGACGTAGTTGTAAATGTACCCAGCCATAGGGGTACCCCAGTTTCATCAACCGCTTCCTGAAAAATATGGTTACTGCTGACTTGAGGAATTGCTCCTTCGGGGGTAAACACCACATCAGTCCCCTGGTCTACGAGCTGATGATAGCTGTCAAGATACAGCTCGTAGGCCTGGAAAATACCTGCGCCAGTCAGCTTCTCTCGACTAGGAATATTCCCCTGAACAATGCCAATGTTCAGAGCTTCTGGCAGACGGTCTTGGAGAGGTTGTTGGTACAATCCCCAACCAATTAAATGAGCACCAATCAACAGACTAATGGCACCAGCAAGCCAACCTTGAGAGGCAGTTTTAGCAGCTTCTGGAAACAAGCCAAATCGCTTAGAAGTCCTTACCGCTACCGCTGCCACTGCCAGTATCCCATTCACTGCCACAATGGCAGCCGTAATGGTCAAATGCCCCGACAACCGTGCTAAGTGCACAACCACTAAATTACCAGGGCTCTGGGTAATTGCTAACGATGACCAATACAGCGGCCCCATACTCCACAGTGCTTCCACACCACACCAGAGCGCTGTACCCACAAACACTCGACTAACGTTCCCTAGAGGAGCAGCTCGATTTAGAGCCGCTATGCCAATGGCCCAAGTTATGGCGATACCTGCCCCCCAGAGAGTGACAAAGGTATAGGCAAAAAGTGCGATCGCAATGCTTCCTAACCACGGTATCCCTAACCACATCAGCGGATGCAGATTCAACACCCACACCAACATCGTGCCGTGGTAGCCCATCCCCCAAACCAATGCACTCAAGCCACTCTGCCGCAGCCCAGCCCCTTGATGAATGACCCACCAAAGCGGCACCAACGACACCCAAGCCAAAGGCCAAATAGGCCACAAGCCCATCAAAATCCCAGCTAACAATAACCCCAGGTAATTTGGCTTTAGGCCAACATCAAAAATTAAGGCTATGGGTTTAGCCAAGTGAGACATTGCCATAAACTAACCCTCACTGCCTTTTACCCATTCCCCAATACCCAGTGGGCCATGCCCACCCTACAGCGAACTTGAATTTAAGCTATCCGCTTCTCCCTGAGTCTGCGGCAAATGCAGACCACACTCTTGCTTTAATCCCTTAAAGCGGGTAGCACGTTCATCACCATCAGCCGCCGTCATCGGACGACTTGAATGCCAATCCCCCACTGTGACATACCCCTGATCAAACAAAGGATGATAAGGCAGATCAAAGGCCATCAAGTATTTGTACACATCCCGCGAATGCCAGGACAAAATCGGATGTAACTTGTATACGCCATTCTGCTGAGCAATTCGGCTTAACGTTTGCCGATGGGATGTCTGATTAGCCCGTAACCCAGCTAACCAGGCTTTTGCCCCTAGCTCTTTTAGCGCTCGCTGCATGGGCTCTACCTTACGAATATAGTCGTAACGGTTCAGAGCCTCCAAATTATCCTCATCCCACAGCCGCCCATGTAAAGCTTCCATGCGAGCCGGACTCATAGTTGACTGATAGACTTTTAGATTCAAATTCAGCCGCTGAGTTAGTTCATCAGCAAACCGATAGGTTTCCGCAGGCAAATACCCCGTATCCACCCAAATAACCGGAATAGCAGGCATCACTTGGGTCACCAAGTGCAGCATAACAGCTGACTGAATGCCAAAGCTGGTACTCATAACCAGGGAATCACCAAAGGTTTCAACGCCCCAGGACACAAGTCCAGCTGCATCCATACCGTCTAAGGTTTGGTTGAGTGCTTCAAGATCTAAATCGCTTTCCAGCACCAGATTTAACATAGCTTCAACCGCTCCGTGATGCCGATATGAGGTGGGGTCATAGATTCCAACTAGGGTGAGCACCAGCTTTCTAATGATGCTCAAATACAGTATAAACTTGCCTCATCTTCGCATCATATATGGAAAGGCTTACTTAAATTTGTTTGTAGACTTCAATCCTGAGCAATCAACTAGGGCTGTCTAACCGCTACGAGGCGTAATCGACGATAGTCTGCATGCCATTGACTGCCATCATACATTTGTGGTCGTAAAAGGATTTCCATACGACGTATTACTGTTTCTATTTGATCTATAGGCAAACCCGCCCAAAGCTCATTACCAAACATTCTCAGCCAATTTTCAAGGCCGCGTTCACCATCATTTAAGGGTGTCGGGCGATCGATCAAGGTGGCAAAGGTAACTTCTAGGCCATAGGTTTCTAACAAATGGGTATATTCGCCAACGCTAGGAAAGTACCAAGGATTCAAATTATCCCGCTGTCTGATGGTTTCAACAGCTTTCAAAATAGTTTGAACATTATTCTTACCACCAAATTCGGCTACAAATTTTCCGCCAGGTTTTAGAGCATTAGCTACACTTTGAACCACTTGCTCAGGTGGTTTAACCCAATGCAACACCGCATTAGAAAAGATACCCTCAATGGGTTGTTCCAATTTGAAATTACGGGCATCAGCCATAGAAAAAGACAGCTGTGGAAACTGCTGCTGAGCCACAGCAATCATGGCGGCATCCGCATCGATACCGCTGACAATCGCACCTGTTTCTGCCAGCGCATAGGTCAACTCCCCCGTGCCGCATCCCAAATCAAGAATGCGTTCCCCTGGCTGTGGATTGAGCAAATCAACAAGTGCTGCACCGTATTGCCAGACAAAGCTATGTTGATTTTGGTAGCGATCCGTATCCCAAATTTGATGAGGATAAATAGTGTCAGAAGCCATAGTCGTTAAATCTAAGACGATATTTCTAGACTATTGGCGGATCATTAAGATGTCCAATATATGTTTTAGTATCTATTGATATTCAAAAAGTATTAATAGAGCACTATGGAATTGCGGCATCTTCGTTACTTTTTAGCTGTGGCTGAGGAGCTGCATTTTGGTCGGGCAGCAATGCGTCTGCAAATGGCCCAGCCTCCCTTAAGTCAACAGATTAAACAATTGGAAACTAAGTTGGGCGTACAGCTATTTGCCCGAACCCAGCGTAAGGTAGCCCTAACCGCTGCAGGTCAGGTGCTTCAGAAAGAAGCGCAACAGCTACTGCAGCAGGTAGAACAGGCTGTTAGGAAAACTCAACAGGCGCATCGGGGAGAAGTAGGAAGACTTGCGATTGCATTTGTTAGCTCCGCCATGTACAGTCTCTTACCTGACTATCTCAAACAGTTTCGAGAACAATACCCCCATGTGGAAATTGTTCTCCATGAACTATCCACCCAAGAACAGATTCAAGGATTATTAGACAACCGACTGGATATTGGCTTTATGCGTCCCCCTATAGATCATCCGGCCCTACAGACAACGCCAGTTTTACAAGAACCATTAGTGGTAGCCCTACCGTTGGAGCATCGGCTTGCCTCGCAGCCAAATCTTTCTATCAAAGAGTTACAGGGAGAGTTATTTGTGTTGTTCCCTAGGGCCATGGCTACCCGGCTGTACGATCAAATAATTAGCCTGTGCCACCAGGGGAATTTTAGTCCCACTGTGGTCCAACAAGCGACTCAAATGCAAACCATTTTAAGTCTTGTTGCCGCAGACATGGGGGTAGCAGTTGTGCCTGAGTCGTTACAAAATCTCCAGCGTCGAGGGGTATGTTTTATTCCCTTTAAGGAAACGACTCCCCAGGCTGAAGTTTGTATGGTCTGGAAACAAAATCAGATAGCTCAGCCTACTTATACCTTTTTGCAGGGAATGTTGTAGATTAGGTCATCATGTCCTCTAAACTCTATGAAACGAGTAAACATCAGCCACCCATCGAGTCCTTTAAACAATGCTTTGGTATTTGCCCTCTGCAGTTGCTTGATCTACTGCCCTATTTTGCTATTGCTAGCACCTTGGCCTACAGCAGCCAAAGATGTCTGGCTAAATGGGTTAGCAGGTTGTGCCGTCTCTTTTGTAGAAGTCCTGGTATGGATTGTCTACCTTTTGCCAAAATCTCTCTTGTCTCAAGGCCAAGTTGTTACTGTTCTTGGATTATTGATTATTGCAATACTTCTGATTTGCAGCAAAAAGATGTCCTCCTTGTTGAGACAACGTTTTCCAAAGTATTTCCATGTTTGGGAACAAACCTGGTCGGTTGAACATGCTCCCGATGTTTTTTGGTGGATATTGCTGATAATCACCCTTAATACAATTGTTGTAACAGGTATTAGTGTGGCCTACGATTGGCCAGACGAGTATTTTCGTCAAGATTTTATTCCTGTTCATGTACTGCCGACAATGGTATGGGGTGCTCAAATGATAATATTTCTAGCCTACATTGTTCTAGATGGGGAACCTGCCGTACGCCCCCTTATTGCCTGGCCGACAAATCTGATTATGGTAGTGTTACTTTCGTTCTCTCTATGTGGTCTTGTTCTATATAACCAGATTATTCCACGGTATACCCTTTCTAAAGTTACTCCGTTTCTTGAAAGCTATCTAAAAGAAGATAACACTCAACCCACCTTTGCCATAGTCAATCGTGCCTATGGTGTTTACCATGTGCGGGGATATCACACATTTTCAGACGGTTCTAAGCATTTTATTTTGAGCCAGCCGTTTCCTCGCTTTAATCGTAATGAGGTTGTCGGATTGGCATATCGACCTAACCCATCTGGTAGTTATCTAACGTATTACCGTCTAGGTTCAGACTGGATCTATTTTGAACTTAAGACTGAGAGCTATACAGGGTTACTTTGAATTCGAAACTGTGAGTGATTAATTTGACAGCAGACTAGACACTTAATCGGCTGGTTGGATGGTTAATGCAAGGTCAAATTCTTGTTCAAAGCAGGCTTTTTTAGCATTAGCGCTCCAGACTTCCAGTTCGCAACTGTCCTGGGAGTGGTTGGGTCTAAAGCTCAACGTCATGGTGCGAGCTTTGGCTTCGTAGCTAGTTTGAAAACTTGCGATCGCACCCAATCGCCGCCGGTCCAGCCCAACCGCTACCCGCAACATCGCACTTAGCTGATTAACAATTTTACGATTCCCTTTTGTTAAAGCCTTGTATGGCTCATGCTTTAGCTTGGGTAAACTCTTGCGATGATAGCGACCAATATTGGCAATCAGCTCAATTTCAGAACTTGTAAATCCCAGCAGCTCACCATTGCGAATCAAATAATAGGAATGTTTGTGATGAGCCCCATGGCTCACAAAATGACCACAATTATGGAGCATAGCAGCTGCCCACAGAAGTTCCCGTTCCACAGGTCCCCACTCATGTAAGACGCCACGGGTTTGATCAAATAAAGCTAACGCGAACTTAGCGACTAACTCACTATGTGACATATTCACACGATATTTCTGGGCCGCTTTCATCACACTTCGTTCCCGCACTGACTGCTGATACTGCATCCGGTCTTCAATCAAACCGTGAATCAACATCCAGTCCACCACTAACCCTTCTCTCAGAGCATGTTCGCAAATGGTAATGCGGTCCACCCGCAGCATACGCATGGCTTCTTGCAAAATCACTGCTCCAGGCACAATAATTTCTGCTCGCCGGGCAGAAATCTCTGGCAACTTTAGCCGCTCGCTAAAGCTCATCTGTCGCAACTTATCAGCACAGCGCTCCAGTTCATCCAGAGTCATGACGTAGCCATTAATCGGATCTGGCACTGTTCCCAATTTGTCAATGGCCGTCAAAATCGCCAGTGATTCAATAGTTCCCGATGTACCCACCAATGAAAGAGATTCACCCGCTGCCAGTTTAGTTTTGAGTTCATCAATATTAGGTTCAAGCCTTCCCCTTACATACGCCTGCAATTGCAAGAACTCTTCCGTACTAATGGGATTAGTCGTAACCATCTGGGAATTAAGTCTGACAGCACCGACTTTAGTACTACTCAAAAATCGATGGCGTTCCCCAGTGCCCAAAATGATTTCTGTGGACCCACCCCCAATATCGATAATGGCATGGGGCTTTCCATTAAGTTCCATGCCAGAGAGTACACCCAAATAAATGCGGCGGGCCTCTTCAAGGCCAGAAATTAGATTGATATCCAACCCGACTTCTCGCTTGACTCGATCAATAAACACTTGACCGTTACTAGCTTCTCGAGTGGCACTAGTAGCGACCGTAACAATATCATCAGCCCGATGACTATCAGCAATTTGTTTACAACGCTTCAAAGCTGCAATCCCCCGATCCATCGCCTCATCTGATAAACAATTGGTGCCGGGCCGGAAATTGCCTAGACGAACAGTATCTTTTTCACGACCAATAATAGTGAATGTAGGCAACTCTGGTTGAATTTTGACAACAACCATATGAACTGAGTTAGTCCCAACATCGATAGCGGCTAAGATTCGATCTCCCTGCAACGATTGACGTAACTCAATCGACGTTTCTGAAAGGCTAGGGGAATAGCCCCTCTGGTCTAAAGGGGCAACAGTGGCTGAATCAACCATCATAAGTACTGAACGGGATGTTATTTATCTTACATTTCTAGTACTTCTACTGAAATCCGTAAGGAAAGACCTTATCGTCAGCTTTATATCTTAAATTGTCAGCTTTGTATCTCATACAACGTTTTCCGGATATTCTTTCAATGGACTGCATGGGTGATAGATTGCTTACATACCAGGGAAAAGCCACTCATTAGGCGAATATGTTAGCCTCTGATTAAGGTGTCGCTAATTGACAGTGGGCAGTTTGCATGCTGTTAGTCTAATTTACGTTTTGCCTACAGGAGGCATTTGTTCATGATTATGGTGGCTCAGGCTCGCCCCAGTGAGCGAGCAGAATTTATTAAGCGCACATACACCCATCTTGCTGGGGCTGTAGGCGCATTTGTAGTGGTTGAGTTTTTGTTTTTTCAGCTGGGTATTGCTGACTTCCTAGCAAGTATCTTTCTTGGTGGTAGTCGGTTTGGCTGGATGGCCTTGCTTGGAGGCTTTGCACTACTGGGTTATTTGGCCAGTAATATGACAGCTAAAGCTGATGATGTAAATACCCAATACATGGGCTTGGGGTTATATGTTGTCGGTGAAGCAATTATCTTTGCTCCCTTGCTTTACATGGCAGTTGCCTTTTCTGATCCATCAGTTCTGCCTACTGCAACAGTGATTACCCTATTTTTATTTGGTGGTCTAACAGCAGTAGCCTTTACCTCGGGTAAAGACTTTTCGTTTTTGGGCGGCATCCTCAAAATTGCTGGGATGATCGCCTTGGGCCTGATTGTTTGCAGCCTGCTGTTTGGCTTTACGTTGGGCCTGATCTTCTCGTTCTTTATGGTGGCCTTTGCTGGGGCAGCAATTTTGTACAAAACATCCAATGTGATGCATCACTACTCCACAACTCAACATGTGGCAGCGTCCTTAGAACTGTTTGCTGCAGTCATGCTTCTGTTCTGGTATGTCTTGCGTATCGTGATGTCCTCTCGTCGTTAGAAATTAGAACGTTACTTGCAGGGGTTGGCATGCCACCCCCTCTGCAGATAACGTTATTCCATTAAATTCAGAATTTCATTGCCAACGGCCTCATACTCCTGCCAGCCTTTTTCAGACCGCTGATCCTTCACAGAATAGACCGGTACCCCCTGCATAGCCGCTTTTTGAAACGCGGCTAATCGTCCAACCCCAGCATTAAACGTTGGTATATCAGCTTCTTTGAGTAGTTTCTTAACTTCGTCACCAGCTCGACTGGGCTTGGGTGGAATGGACGTAATCAAGATACGATACTGGTTGGTCTGAATCGACTTGAGATACTCAATCGTTAAAACCAATGCATCTAAAGACAGAATATCTGGCATGGTCGGCAATACTAGTAAATCGCAGGTATTGGCCAATGCAGCCAGGTCTTCAGTAGTCGGTCGGGCTTGAGTATCAATAATCACATGCTCATAAGTCTCTGTTTGAGTTTCGGCCTGCCATTGATCCACCACTTCAAACGGCAACTCGCCACGACTAGCCCAACCCAAAGCGGAACAATTGGGATCGGCATCAATGAGCAATGTTTTTCCTTTACCTTGGAAAAATGCGGCTAAGTGAATGGCAGTAGTGGTTTTACCCACACCACCTTTAAAGCTGGCTACCGTAATAATCATGCGGTGGTGCCTATCCTGAACTCAGTGTTAACTCGCTATTAGATTAACGATACAGTTGGAAGGGCTTCCCATCCAAGGTTGGTTTCCACCACCCAATTTAACGTTAGCGATGCTAAGGGCAACTTCAATTCAGTTACCGAGTTTTCAGGCTACCCAGCGCTTAGGCTGGCTAATGGGCAAGTACTTACCAGCTGGAACAGTGCTCTTGCTATCAGGCCCTTTAGGTAGTGGCAAAACTTGTTTGACCCAGGGTTTAGGGGCAGGTTTAGACATTCAGCAAACTATCGATAGCCCTACCTTTACGTTAATCAATGAGTACTTGATGGGACGCATCCCTCTCTATCATGTCGATTTGTATCGCTTGGATAAGGCAGGGGCAGATAGTCTTTATTTAGAAACCTATTGGGATGGAGACGATGTCGAACCTGGAATCCTAGTAATTGAGTGGGCCGAGCGGTTACAGTATTTGCCTGAGAAACCCATTACTTTGAGTCTGGCTTACTCAGGTAATGGTCGCCAAGCTACACTGACTTGGCCCATAGACTGGCACGATGAGGTTTGGAATCACCTACAGGAAGGATTGAAACACGATGAAGTACTGGTTGATGAAGTCTGAACCAGATGTGTATAGCATTGACGACTTGGAACGCGATCGCAACGAAATCTGGGACGGTGTGCGGAACTATCAGGCTCGCAACTTTTTAAAGTCCATGACTGTGGATGACATCGCCTTCTTCTACCATTCCAATACCAAACCTCCAGGCATTGCCGGTCTGATGAAAATCAGTGAAGAAATGGTGGTTGACCCTACACAATTTGACCAAACCAGCAAATATTACGACCCTAAATCTACGCCCAGCGATCCTCGTTGGCACACAGTCACAGTAACTTATCTCGAAACCTTCGAACACTATATCAGCCTCAATGAACTCAAAGAGAATTTTGAACCCGATGACCTTCAGGTTGTTAAACGAGGCAATCGCTTATCAGTAATGCCAGTGACAGAGGCAGTGGCCAAACAAATTTTGGCTCTGGCTAAGCCGTAAAATCTCTTACGTGCATTCCGTAAGTTGTTCTAACAGCAGAAATTGCTGAGCTAAAGTAAGCAATTTCTATTAGTTTTCTTGATTAGCTCTGTCTACTGTATGAGAGAACCAAACCTCTCTGGGAAATATAGGTTTATTAACCCTCACACAGGGTACTCAACAGTGTTACGTCTATCATCACGGCGTTATCCCTTAACAGCTACCTAAGTGTGACCATAGAACGATTTTCCTATGATGAGACAGTTTCGCCAGAATCGTTTAGGGTGGCGGCCTACCCTATTACTAGCCGTTGCTATTTGGTTAGTTTGGAACGGAGCCGTACTAGCTGCAGATAGTACTCCCGAACCGTTGCCCAACTCTCTTCAAGTAACGGTAGATACGATTTGGGTCCTGATATGTGCAACTCTTGCGTTTTTTATGAATGCTGGGTTTGCCATGCTAGAAACCGGCTTTTGTCAAAGTAAAAATGCAGTAAATGTCCTTACCAAAAATTTAATTGTATTTGGTGTTGTTTCCATATGTTTCTGGGCTGTTGGTTTTGCCATTATGTTCGGAGATGGCAACGCTGTTATCGGCTATTCTGGCTTCTTTTTGCGTGGTCTAGATTTAAGTCCATTAACAGATGATAGCTACAGTGGCGTTTTCAGCTCCCTAGCCTGGGCTGGTATCCCCTTAGATGCCAAATTCTTTTTCCAATTAGTCTTTGCAGGGGCTGCAGCGACAATTGTATCCGGTGCAGTTGCTGAACGTATCTCATTCTTTGCCTTCTTCACCTTCAGTGCCATTCTATCCCTAGTTATCTATCCAATAGTAGGCCATTGGATTTGGGGCGGTGGTTTTCTTCAGAGCATGGGGTTTTGGGATTTTGCCGGCTCAACCGTAGTCCATAGTGTAGGTGGCTGGTCAGCGCTGACAGGAGCCTGGTTGTTAGGTCCACGAGTTGGTCGCTACAGCGAAGATAGCCCTGATATGCCAGGCCATAATCTTGCGATCGCTACCTTGGGTGGATTAATTTTATGGTTTGGCTGGTTTGGATTCAATGCAGGTTCTAGCATGGCAGCAGACCCAGCAGCAGCTAGCCGAATTATTTTAACCACTAATCTAGCAGCCTCGACTGGAGCCGTAGCAGCCGCTATTGTATCTTGGTTAGCCACCAGCAAGCCAAACCTCAGCATGATTATCAATGGCGCACTAGCCGGCTTGGTCTCAATTACCGCTGGCTGTGCCTATGTCTCCCCTACAAGTGCCATCATTATTGGTTTTATCGGAGGTATGTTTGCAGTCTTTGCAGAGAGTTTCTTTAACCGCTTACGCATTGACGACCCGGTAGGTGCTCTTCCTGTTCATTTAGTCGGTGGAATCTGGGGCACACTTGCTGTTGGTTTGTTTAGTGTTGGTCCTAATGTCAATTCTTGGCACTCCCAAACATCAGGTCCAGCCCTCGGATTTTTGATTGGAGGTGAGTTCAAACTTGTTTTCATTCAACTGGCAGGCATTGTTATCGTAGCTATCTTTGTGGGAATGAGTAGCCTGCTCAGTTGGTCAATACTGCAAATGACCTTTGGCCTACGTGTAGCTCACCATGCTGAATCCATAGGATTAGATCTGAGTGAGCATGGCATAGCAGCTTATCCAGAATTTTCTCAGCATACTCTATCACCCAATACCCTTTTTGACGCCCCCATCCAAGAAAACTTCTTTCAAGCAACTGCTCCAATATCTGAGCAATAAGGAGTTAAACAATACCTGCAACAAACTACTCAGCTCTTCTCAAGTTTGATTGCCACGGGGGGACTAACTAGTAGCACTTGCACATCTGTTTACCCTGTTTATGCAATGACAATATCAATGACCACCCAAAAGTCTGTCATCCCCGTAAGTGATTTTACAGCTACCAAACAAAGTCGACTTTTTGGCCTGCTTAAACAAAGTCAGTTCAATGGGCAGTTACAACTAACTGCCAGAAACACTAGGTGGACATTTGAGTTTTACATGGGGCGATTGCTGTATGTCACGGGCGGCAGACAGCCCATGCGTCGTTGGTATCGCTACCTTAGGTCCTTTTGCCCCGATCTTTACGCAGAACTATCGACCCTTAAAACAGAACTAATAAAATGCTCTAAAAGCGAAAGTGTAAAGAGTTTTCATTGCTGGGAATATAAGCTTTTAGGATTCTGGTATAACCAACAAAAGATATCCCGTAAACAAATCAGTCAAATCATTGAAAATATCTTTATTGAGGTTTTTTTTGATATCAACCAAACACGTGAAGTAGTTTATCAAACCCAAGCTGAAAATCAATTGTCAAATCAGCTTTTATTGATAAATGCTGATATCGTCATCTGTAAAGCCGGAAATCTCTGGAAATCTTGGTTTGAAGCTAAATTAGGAGAGCGTTCTCCTGATTTAGCCCCGATTATTCGACACCCGCTAGAACTCAAAAAACAAGTCCCTGCTCCTTTATACCGCAACCTCACCATGATGCTTACAGGCCAGCAGACTCTGAGAGATCTTAGCGTCAAGCTCAATCGCGACATTGTATCTCTTACAGCGTCTTTATTACCTTATGTACAACAGGGCGTAGTAGAACTAATTGAACTTGATGATTTAGAAATTCCAATACCACCCTCTAAATCGATAGAAGCCTCTCCACAAGGGCCTTTGATTGCCTGTATAGACGACAGTCCAGCAATTTGTAGAGCTTTAGAAAAAGTACTAGGAACAGCAGACTATCAGACCCATTGTGTGCAAGATCCTTTAAGGGCAATCACAGTACTATTATCAAAAAAGCCTGCTCTAATTTTCTTAGACCTCGTTATGCCTGGCACTAATGGCTATGAGTTGTGCAGTCAGCTGCGGAAAATATCTTGCTTTAGAGAAACGCCCATTGTAATTTTGACCGGTAACGATGGAGTTATTGATCGAGTGCGTGCCAAAATGGTAGGCGCATCAGCGTTTCTAAGTAAGCCTATTAATCCACATCAAGTTTTATCTGTTGTTGAAAGACAGCTTTCTAAACAAGCAGTCGTCGAAATATAAACAGGCCTATTTTCTTTTCGAAGATAATTCCATTGCTTTAGGAGTGAATTGCCACTCAGGTGTGACAACTGGGAATAATGTTAAAGAGATGTTCTAGGCATTCACTGTAAGGATTCGCTCAGATTATTTCTTGTATTTACTGAAATAGGATAAATCCATGGGATTAGCACTGGTTGTTGATGATTCTAAAACAATTTTAGAGATGTTAGCTAAATGTTTAGCCCAGGATGGTTTGACAGTAATGACAGCGACTAACGGTGCCGATGCATTAGCACAATTAAATGCCCAGACACCTGACATTATCGTATTGGATGTAGTGTTACCAGATCGTAGTGGTTTTGAAATTTGCCGCGATCTTAAAGCAGAAGACACAACCCGCAATATCCCTATCATCATTTGCTCCACCAAGGATACTGATATGGATAAGTTTTGGGGTAAAAAGCAGGGAGCTGACGCATACCTCACAAAACCTATTGATCAAGCAGAGTTATCTAAAACAGTTAAACAACTTATTAGCCACTAGAGAAACTTTGTAGAGATATTCAATATAAACACCAATCTCCACAATTAGGATTAACCAAATACTTTATAGTCATTGAAAATCATGCGACTGCCCACACAGGAGTTATCCCAGGCATCAGCCGTAGACCAATATTTACAGTTTAATCTACTGGCTGATATGACAGCACTATTACCTATAACTCAGTTGGCAGCAGTACTGAAAATCGAAGCAGGACAGATTACGGCAATTCCTCATTTACCTGCTTGGGTGATGGGAGTTTATAACTGGCGTGGTGAAGTTCTCTGGATTGTAGATATTGGACATCTATTAGGAGGAATTCCTTGGTATCAACAAACCACTCTACCCACTCACTACCAAACCTTACTATTAGAACAATCATTGCTAGAAACATCCGAACAGCAACACCTTGGTTTAGTTGTCCCTCAGGTAGAAGGTATAGAATCACTATCTCTCGATACCATTCAATCTCCATCAGCCATATCTGAGTCGTTAGTGCCATTTTTGCGCGGATACTGGCTAGGAGCTACCGGTGAAATCCTAATGCTACTTGATGGTCCAGCAATTTTTGACCATATGCCAACGTAATTCTCCACATTACCCGATTATTAGAATTCAAGGATTTTTCATGACGTTAATTACACCTCAACATCCTAGCAACAACAATCATTCCTTCAATGAAAACATTATTACAAATCAGTCCGATGAACTACTTGCCAGTTTAATTACTAAACCTCGAGCAGAAAGCCTATCACACTTAACACACAACAATAAATCTATGTCTCGCCAAGGCAAACTAAACGCTTGGTGGAATAGAATAGGATTAAGGACAAAAGCATCATTATTGGCGGTATTGTTAGGCACATTACCAGTCATTGGTGTGGGCACAATTGCTTACAACATTGCCAATCAGGAAGCAGAGGACAAGCTAGAAGAATTAGAAAGAGTGCGTGTAAGTGATCTACAGTCAACCGTAAATGCTTTTACAAAAGATCGCTATTCAGATATTCAGTTCTTAGCAAACTTAGAAATTTTTATCGATCCCAAATTACGCATTACAATTACGGCTCAACAAAAATCCGAAATTTTAGATCAAATGATGTCAGCCTATGATGGCATTTATAGCAGCATCGCTTTTTTTGATCTTCAAGGTAATCCTATAGCTCAAACATCTGAAGGTAAAAAGCTTACAAACCACCTCAATCGAGAATACATACAAGCTGCAAAATTAGCCAATGGGGCTATTTTGAGTCAACCATCAATCTCTACCACATCTGGTGAGTTCAGTATTTATTCTGCTTCCATCGTCAAGGATAAAGTTACTGGCCAACCAGTAGGCTACGTTCGTGCACGTATTCCCGTAGAATCATTGAGAAGCCTATTAAGTACCTTTGCAAACACTGGTAACAAATTCTATTTGGCCAACACTTCAGGAGATGTCTTTTTGTCCTCTGAAGCTGGCTACACTATCCCTGTGAATTCTGCTGGTCAGGAGCTAAATTTAGCCAACGCTGAGAATGTTCAGGTTTTATCTCTGGTAGATATATTCCCTGATATTACTGGCATTATCCAAGGTGATCGCAACTATACGGCCAAGACTAAGAACACCTTAACCGATACAGAAGAGATTGTCGCCTTTTCACCGTTTACCCATATAGATGGGCTACCTGATCTAAATTGGAGGGCTATTACATCAATTGATGTGGACCTGGTAGCAGCAGCTCAGCGGCGTTTGTTCTTTGCGATCGCACTAGGTACATTAGCTGCTGCAGGTTTAGCAACAGGTTTAGCAATTTGGGTTACCCGTCGCTTCACACAGCCAATTTTGCAAGCTGCTGATGCTGTAACCAAAATTGGACAAGGAGATCTGCGCACCCGTCTAAATGTCACTGGACACGATGAAATCGCTCAGCTTAGCAGCAACATTAATCAAATGGCCGCGCAGCTTAAACAGTTCAATAACGAACAACAGGCAACTGCCCAAAAATCCCAACTACTTGCCTCAGCTACTACTATAACGGGCGATTTAAACAGTGAACAGAATCAGACTCAACTAGATCTCTTTGTTGAACAAGTACGTACTTTTCTACGTGCTGACCGCATCGTACTATATCGCATAGAAGATGCTCAAATATCAGGACAGAACGAATCAACTACTGCAAATCAACTCAGTATTTTTGATGAAACAGTACCTGCTTTATTTATTTCTCAAACAGAAATTGAGAAATACACTAGTGGTCAATTATTAATTGCTGATGATGTTACTATTGCCGACTTAGCTGATAGTTTACGGTATCGATGGCAAGTACTCCAAGTCAAGTCAGCACTTCTAGTTCCCATTGTTAGTCAGGAACGCCTGTTTGGCTTGTTAACAATTCACCATACTCAAAGTCTACACATTTGGGGAGCTTCGGAGATTAACTTCTGTACTCAACTGGGCCATCAACTTGGCGTCTTAATGACAGTCCAGGAATTTTCTTCTTTAGCAGTAGAACAAAAGTCTCTCAAGGAAAATCTGCAGAAGCGTGCTCTAGAACTCATGCTAGAAGTAGATCCCGTCAGTCAAGGAGATTTAACGGTAAGAGCCCAGGTCACAGCTGATGAAATTGGGACAATCGCCGATTCTTATAACGCAACTATTGCCAGTTTAAAGAAAATTGTTAGACAGGTTCAACTCTCTTCACAACAGGTAACGGCTACAGCTAGTCAAAATGAGGCTTCTGTTCAAGACCTTTCCCAAGCAGCTCAACAACAAACACAAGAAATTTCAGCTGCCCTTAAACAATTAGATCAAATGATTGAATCCATTCGAGAGGTGGCGGCCAATGCTGACCAAGCTGAGGCCATTGTCCAACAAACAACGGTGACTGTAGCCTCCGGGGATAAAGCCATGGACCGTGCTGTAGAAGGTATTCTCGCAATTCGAGAAACAGTAGCGGCAACAGCGAAAAAAGTAAAACGTTTAGGTGAGTCATCTCAGAAAATTTCTAGTGTGGTTAATCTTATTAATGAATTTGCCGCCCAAACTAACCTACTGGCTTTAAACGCATCGATTGAGGCAGCTCGTGCGGGTGAAGAAGGACGAGGTTTTGCAGTAGTTGCAGATGAGGTGCGCTCATTAGCACAACAGTCAGCAGAAGCCACTACCGAAATTGAAAATCTAGTCACTGAAATTCAAGCAGAGACTAATGATGTAGTGGAAGCCATGGAAATAGGTACAGAACAGGTAGTTATAGGCACACAATTAGTGGATGAAACTCGGGAGAGTTTAAATAGTATTGCCAAAGTAACAACAGACATGAAAACCCTTGTAAATTCGATTAACCAAGCAACATTTTCCCAGTCTGAAAATTCTGAAAATGTGACCAAAGCCATGAAAGGTGTAGCCGATATTGCTCAGAAAACATCATCTGATGCCAATAAAGTATCAACCTCTTTCAAAGAGCTGCTAGAAATCTCCCAAGCCCTACAAGAAAGCGTGCGGCAGTTTAAAGTGAGTTAGGCCAGATTCAATAACAGTCTTTAAATCTTTGACCTCAATAATCTGTAGGTTATGACCATCGATCCCGATATTCGCGATCAGGCCTATCAATTTTTTATTGAAGAAGCGTCTGAATTGTTAGAAATCATTGAAACTGGATTGCTAAATCTCCGCCCAGATGTCACCGTCCAAAAGGTGCATGAAATTATGCGTGCAGCTCACTCTATCAAAGGTGGAGCAGCCAGCGTTGATTTAAGCATAATCAAAACAATTGCCCATCGCTTAGAAGCTTCATTTAAGGCACTATACAGCGACAAGGTAGTAGTTGATTCAGACCTAGAAACTTTGTTATTGCGTGCCTATGATTGTTTACGGCATCCGCTTCAGGCACAAATTGATACAGGTACATTTAATGAAAAACAATCTCTCGCAGCATTCGAGAGCATTTTTAGCCAATTAGAAGAACGTCTTGGACCAGCATTAAATACCACTGATAACTTTATGCCCAGTGCCGCCGATTTAGGCGTGGATATCGTCACCTCAATTTTTGAAGTGGATATAGCTGAGGTCCTAGTACAGTTACAAAATATATTAACTAATCCTCAAGACTATGATTGTAACCAAGAATTAAAAACTCAACTTGAGGTACTGACTGGTTTAGCCGAACTTATAGATTTACCAAGATTTTTAGAGATTACTACCACCGCTCAAATAGCAGCAAATAAACATTTTCATCAACCATTACCTATTATCGAACAATTAATCAGTGACGTAGACCGCGTACGTACAGCTATCCTTGCTGGGGATAAGATTACATTCGATGGACCCTCCAATATTTTACTAGCCCTAGCAAACGCTGACATAATTACACCTGATACTCCACCTAGTCACAATGTCTCCGACCAGATAGATGACTCCGATTTATTTGATATAAATCTCGACATACTGGACAAAGCTATTAACGATGAAATGGATGAGCCTCTGGCCAAACTCTCATCAGAGAGAACAGCTGAACAGGTCTCCACTCTAGAAGAAATTTGGTTTATAGACGCCATAGAATTTCCTTCAGTAGAAAAAATAGACGATGAACTAACTTCAGAGTCACCCATCTCCAATGTTGATTCTAATATTGACACCTTAGCAGACGTATGGGGTGAGTCAGCCTCAACAGCTGCTAATCTAGAGGCTGAGGTGCCTGACTCTGATCAGTCCATGAAAGATGCTGCATCAGAACCCATGGTAGAGCATCTGCCAAACCCAGCATTTACTGAATCTTTAGACCAGGAGGATACTAACCACATTGAGTCGACAGTAAACCTTGTTGGTGAAATATATGACTCATTGCCAAGGCTGCCTGAACAGGAACAGCAGAAAGAAGAGACTGATCCTCAGAAGAAGAAAAAAAAACCAGCCAAATTGACGCAAAAATCCAGATTATCTGCCAAAGTTGCACTGGATCGTCTAGAACGGATGGACAATTTGGTAGGAGAATTGTCCATTAATCGAAACAGTTTATCACTTCAAAATGACCAGTTTCAACGCACTGTTCGTCAACTAAGAAAAAGATTTTCTTCATTCCGTACGATCATCAAACAATTACAAAGTATTGCCGATCAAATTTTAGTTTCTCCTAATCAACAGTCATCTAGAGAGATTTTTGACTCTGCTAACACCACGTTTGATTCTCTAGAAATGGATAGCTATGACGAAATAAGTTCGTTACTAGAAGGGATATTAGAAGAGGTTTTTCAATTAGCTGAATCGATTGATGATGTGGCATTATTTGCAGGCCAATCAGATCAACTGCTAGAACGTCAGCGGCTTACACTTACCCAGCTCAGAGATGAATTAATGTGGTCGCGAATGGTGCCTTTAGAGCGAGTATTAAAGCGATTTCCTCGGGTAATACGAGAGCTTTCAACCAGCTATCAAAAGGCAGTACAGTTGAAACTGACAGGTACAGACGTTTTAGTTGATCGAGTCATGCTCGAAAAACTCTACGATCCCTTATTACATCTGTTACGCAACGCTTTTGATCATGGCATTGAGTCCCCTGATATACGACATAACCTAAATAAGCCTAAACAAGGTAGGATTGAAATCCGAGCTTATCACCAAGGTAACTACACAGTTATTGAAATTGAGGATGATGGTCGGGGACTAGATCTCGACAAGATTACTCAACAAGCAATTGCATCACAATTGTTATCGCCAGAGCAAGTCACCACTCTACCAAAACAGTACATCCAGCAGTTGATTTTTGAGCCAGGTTTTTCTACCGCCAGTGAAGTAAGTGAACTCTCAGGTCGCGGCGTAGGACTTGATATTGTCAAAGAAAGCGTACAAACTTTTAATGGCAAGCTATCATTGACTAGCAACCAAGGCAAAGGCACCATCTTTTCTCTCAAAATACCTCTGACACTAACTCTCACAAAACTGGTGATTGGAAGCGTCGGCACTATCGCTATCGCCATTGCTTCTGACAGCATAGAAGAGATTTTAAGACCTGCAAATGAACAAATAAAACAGTCTGCTGGTAAACACTTTCTGCATTGGAAATCGCAACTGATCCCAGTTTATAAATTAAATGATCTCTTAAGCTACCAGTGCCTCCCCCCTAAAAAGTTATCACAGGAACTACAAACCAATTCAAGACCCAAGGGAGAACAGCAAACAATGCTGATTATTCAGCAGGGACAGGAAATATTTGCCCTGAGTTTAGAACAGATTGTAACAGAGCAAGAACTTGTCATTAAACCCATAGGCAAATCCATTGCAGCACCATCTTATATCAATGGTTGCACTGTATTAGCCGATGGCAGACTAGTGCCTGTAATCGATGGTATGGCCTTAGTCCAGTTCGATCCTGCCCCCTTTATCTCAAGACCAGTTCCACAAATCCAGAACGGTCAGTCTCATACTCTCATGATTATTGATGATTCGTCTGCACTACGACGTACCTTAGCGCTCACTTTACGCAAGGCAGGCTATCAGGTACTACAAGCCAAAGATGGTCGTGATGCTCTTGACCAACTGCAACGAGGAACAATGCCAGACTTAATTATCTGTGATGTGGAAATGCCCCGTTTAAATGGTTTTGAATTCCTCAGTCAGCGTCGAACGAATCCACTATGGTCAGAGATTCCAACGGTGATGCTAACATCTCGCGGCAATTACAAACATCGAACATTGGCAAACCATTTAGGTGCAACTGACTACTTTACAAAGCCATACATTGAAAAAGAATTTTTGGGTGTAATCGCAAATCTTCTCCAACAAAAACCATGAAAATTCGAGCACCCATCAGTACTGTCGATACTCTCAGATTCATTGTGATGATTTTTGGGAAACTAACATTAGCTTGTCGCATCGAAACCGTTTACAAAGTTGTAAAACGTACACAGATTCACAGCAGTGGATTAGGATATACAGGCTTAACTTATATAGATGATCAAACAGCTACAGTTGTTGATCTACACTACAAACTCTTCAACGTATCCATAACCCATGAACAAGCGTATTTTGTAATTATCAAATCTCAAAAAGATGAATTATTGGCCATTCCAGTCACGAAAGCGCCCAACTTAATGGATATTCAAAGAGAACATATTCGAGTGTTACCAAAGCCTTACCGCCAATCTGACACACTAGCAATAGCCAGTCATGTCGCCGTCGTTTCCCATCAAGATTCAATGCTCACTCTATTTGTAATAGACAACAATGCTTTGTTGTAGAACACAGAGCAGCCAATAACTGTAGCGTCTGCTAAATCAAATTTTAAGCTTTGACACTTCAACAGGCAGAATCTAAGCAAGATGCCTAACCAACTAGATAGTTTGAGAGGTCAACCAATCAAGGATCAACCTATTCACAATTTCTGGACGTTCATCATGGGGACAGTGGCCTGTATCTGGAATAGATTGAAAAGTAACAGATTGATTAGCGTCATTAGCCATATCTTGGTAAATCTTAGCGCCTTGAATTGGTGTCCAGGGATCGGTTTCACCCCAAAGCACCAACAAGGGATGCTGAATTTGTGGTAGGAGGTTACTGGGACAGGGGCCTGGAGGTGCCGTTAAAATTGAGGCAAAAACCTTTTGAGCCCCTGGATCACAGGAGGGACGATAAAGGATTTCTACCAGTTCAGGAGTAATTGCATCCCTGTTGCCATAAACCTGCTTAAGAGCACCACGAATACGAAATTTCTGACGTACCTGATCAAAAATTAGTGGTCCTATCACTGGTGCCTTAACCAATCTATTGAACACTCCTATCACAACACTGAGGGTACCAGGCAAATCTTCAGGACGATGGTTAAGGCTTCCGGCACAGTTAAGCAACACACCACCTTGAGCTATATCGGGAGAATTAGCCAAGGTCATTAAAACTAGCAAGCCACCAATAGAATTGCCGACAAAAACCGCAGGGACACGGATATGGTGCCGCCAAAAGTCCCTCAATAATGCCTCCCAAAGATCCAGGGAGTAATCTAGAGCTGGTTTTTCAGATTTCCCAAATCCCAATAAATCAAGCGCATATACCCGATAACCAGCCGCCGCTAGAACGGGTATATTTTTACGCCAATGGCCCACGGACGCCCCAAAACCATGGATAAGTACTAAAGGGGTACCGTATCCTTGAAAGGTGTAATGGATATCGTAGCCTCGCCAGTGCCAACTTAAAGCAGATGAACTAGCAGGTCGATCAATTATGGGTTGGCCAATCATGCCTGAAGATATGCTCTACTTTTTCTAAGCTTTTCTTCATCATATAGGTTTGTGCGCTGGCAAGATTGCCGCAGACCGGAGCGCTCCAATAAGGTCGTCAACCAGCGATTAGTCTCAGGAGGCAATGGCGGGATCGGAGCCCGTTCATAATCAATAGGTAACTTGTAGGCAGACTCAACACAGGCTTCATCAAGCACCCATTTGAGGTCGACGGTACAGTAGGCCTGAGCACCCGTATCATTACAGTGGCAACTTAACGGTAATTTCAGGAGTGGAATCGGAGCATCAACCTGCCAAGCATACAAATCAGCCTTAGGACGTTGATCGCTACGACTCACCAAGACGCGATAATCGATATTACTAGGAGCATAGGCAGAAATAGGTTCCCACCCTCTTAGTAAATCTATTTCGACAAAGTGAGTATCACTGCCCAAAATTGCTTCACAACGCTGCTCATAGTTTTCACGACCACGTCCAGGGCGTTTTTTGCGCGGTGTTAGCACTTCAATAATGGTAACCGTCCTACCAACGTGACAATCAACAATCTCGATGTAGTCTTCCTTAACGGTTTGGGGAACAGCAATATAGGTAGGAATAGGCTGCTGTTGAGAATAATAGGAAGTACCATTGCCTCCAGAATTCTTATGGGGAACATCATTGGACAATTGGCCTACTACCAGACAGTCTTCACCGCTAACACGATAAACTCGTTTACGGATAAGGACTCTGTATCGGTCAGAGACTTCCTGCTGTAAAAAATTGGCCAATACAGTAATCAATTGCGGATGAATTTCAGGCCAAAGGTCAGGATGCTCCAAATAAGGGTTCATGCCGGGAAATATATCAGGCATTAACTATCCTCTAAATGGTCGATAGCTGAAAATGGTCAATAGCCGAGCGTTATAAGAAATCAATCAAAATCAGGCCTATGGTCCTGTTGCCAAACAAATCGCCTGAAGGGAACCTCATGAAATTTTAGCAAGTAGCCATAGCAGTATCCAGAAAATGCTCGTAGTTAAGAACATTGTAGCGTATGAATTCCCCTGGAAAACCACAGATACTTAACTATGAGTAAAATAAAGATTTTATAAAGCTACCCATGATGAGAGCGGACAGGCGGCCAAAAAAGATAAGTCATCTTTGCAAGCTATAAGGATTTCATAAACCCTTTTCACGATACTTATCAAGTAAACAGGATTTTAGGATTAAACAGGATTTTAGGATTTTTCTAGTAAGCTCCACATATCGTTAAAAAAATAAATCTTGGTTCACTGGATCACTTTGTAAAGGATTATGGAAATTTCAAGCAATATATGGGTACTAATTGTTGTGATTTTCTTAATTTTGGGCACTGGGGGGTGGGCGATCGCAGTTGCCACCTTCCGACCTCTAGGGAAAAAAATACCCTTCACCACACCAATCAGCGATTTATCAATCCCCATTAGTGGCGAAGCACGTCATCAATTCAATCAAGGCATATGGTCTTATCGTGAAAGAGCCTATGCTCGCGCGATTGATTGCTTTACCAGCGTGATCAAATGTGAACCCACTCTTCCTGAAGCATTTCACAACCGGGCTCGTGCCCAGGCCAATCTTGCCAAAAAGCAGGAAGCTGCGACCGACTTCGTCACAGCTAGCAACATTTATCGTCGTCAGGGTAGCCGAGAAGGCATTGATTGGATTAAAACAGACTTAGGCATTCTGAATAAGCTCTAAATTCCTTAAACACCTTCAGGAAAATAGTTATTTGGATAGAGCAGGACGCAAGTTTATGGGTTAGCAATTTTCAGGCAAGTTTTGGGTACTCCTGATAAAAAGGATTTGAAGTTGTAGTAAATACCTATTTGTATTGAACGTTTAACTTACAAATTTTGTTAAATTGCAAACATACTAAGGGGTGTTCTGAAGATTTTTTCTACAGTTTGCAGGGTTTTTTGCAGGGCAGCATATTTATCATGCCAGCACTGTACTAATGTTCTAGCATTAGCAATGCCCTCGGATTATAAATATTTCACGCTGTATTAGTGTTTTACTAGTTCAAAGGTATTATGCGAATTTTGGTAACCGGTGGAGCTGGTTTTATTGGTTCTCATCTGATTGATCGACTTATAGCAGCCGAGCATGAGGTAATCTGCTTAGACAACTTTTATACGGGTCGTAAACAGAATGTTTTGCAGTGGTTAAGCCACCCTAAATTTGAGTTGATTCGCCACGATGTTACTGAGCCGATCCGCCTGGAAGTTGATCAGATTTATCACCTCGCCTGCCCTGCGTCACCGGTCCACTATCAATACAATCCGGTAAAAACCATCAAAACTAATGTGATGGGCACCCTTAATATGCTGGGCTTAGCTAAGCGTGTCAAAGCAAGGTTTTTCCTAGCTTCCACATCTGAAGTGTATGGCGATCCTGAAGTACACCCTCAGCCAGAAGAATATCGGGGCAATGTTAATACTATTGGGATTCGTAGCTGTTACGACGAAGGAAAACGCGTTGCTGAAACGCTTGCTTTTGACTATCATCGCCAAAACGATGTGGATATTCGGGTAGTTCGAATTTTTAACACCTACGGTCCTAGAATGTTGGAAAACGACGGTCGGGTAGTCAGCAACTTTATTGTACAAGCCCTGCAGGGTATTCCTCTAACCGTATACGGTGATGGTTCTCAAACTCGTAGTTTTTGCTATGTTTCCGATTTAGTTGAGGGCTTTATTCGGTTAATGAATGGTGACTACATTGGCCCTATGAATTTAGGCAATCCAGGTGAATACACCATTCTAGAACTAGCTCAGTCTGTTCAGAAAATGATCAACCCTGATGCTGAGTTAAAGTTTGAGCCTCTGCCTCAGGATGATCCACGTCGTCGTCAGCCTGATATTACAAAGGCCAAAACCATGTTGAATTGGGAGCCAACTGTGCCACTTCACGAAGGTTTAGAACTAACGATTGCAGATTTTAGACATCGTCTAGATGCATCGGGCAAACTGGCATTATCGACAGCAACCTCTTCTTCTTAGATGTTTTTTGGCTTGGATTATAGTTGAGACAATTTTCTGCTTGCCAAGCTATTACCTTGGCAAGGGTTTTGCCCAAACATCCTAGGTTTGGAAAGCAGTTTCCTTTCTTAGAACTACATTCAGTAGAGCTATTTTTTTGATTAAGGAGTATTTATATGCGTGTTTGCGTTATTGGTACAGGCTATGTTGGCTTGGTTACGGGTGTCTGCCTATCCCACATTGGTCACGAGGTTATTTGCGTTGACAATAATGAGGAAAAGGTTAAGCTGATGCAGTCAGGGCAGTCCCCTATTTTTGAACCAGGACTATCCGAGTTAATGCAGTCTTCTATGGAAGCTGGTCGCCTTACATTTACGTCTGACCTTGGTGCAGGCGTATCCCATGGAGATATCTTATTCATTGCTGTTGGTACACCACCTCTACCCACAGGGGAAAGTGATACTCGTTATGTTGAGGCAGTAGCTCGGGGCATTGGTGAGCATCTAAATGGTGGTTACAAGGTAATTGTTAACAAGTCCACAGTTCCTATCGGTTCAGGTGATTGGGTGCGCATGATTGTTATGGATGGCATTGCTGAACGTCAGCAAATTCCAGTGGGCGCTGGAGTTCCTGCTAGCCAGCCCGAGGCACCTATGTTTGATGTCGTTAGCAATCCTGAGTTTCTACGTGAAGGCTCAGCTGTCTATGACACCTTTAATCCTGATCGGATTGTTCTTGGTGGCAGCAATCCCAAAGCAATTGCCATGATGAAGGAGCTTTATGAACCCATCGTAGAACGTAAATTTGCCGAGGATCAAGATGCGCCTCAAGTACCCATTTTGGTAACCGATCTTAGCTCAGCTGAAATGGTTAAGTATGCATCCAACGCCTTTTTGGCCACTAAGATTAGCTTTATCAATGAAGTGGCTAATATTTGCGATCGCGTCGGGGCTGATGTGGTTCAAGTTGCCCAGGGTATTGGTTTAGATTCCCGCATCGGCAGTAAGTTTTTGCAAGCAGGCATTGGCTGGGGTGGTTCTTGCTTTCCCAAAGATGTCTCGGCTCTATTGCACACTGCTGACGACTATGGTTATGAGGCACAGTTGCTACGGGCCACGATTGATGTCAACACCCGCCAACGACTGCTTTCCCTTGAGAAACTACAGCAGATGCTTAAAATCTTGAAGGGTAAGACAGTTGGACTGCTTGGTTTAACCTTTAAGCCTGACACTGATGACATGCGTGATGCTCCTTCCTTGATTTTGATTGAGCACCTCAATCGTTTGGGAGCGAAGGTAAAAGCCTACGACCCAATTGTTTCCCAAAATGGTATGCGTAACGGCATGACTGGTGTAATTGTGGAAACTGATGTTGAGCGTCTAGCCGATGGCTGCGATGCTCTAGTACTAGTAACCGACTGGAAACAGTTTAAGGATTTGGATTACGGCAAAATGGCTAGCCTAATGCACACACCAAATCTAATTGATGGTCGAAATTTCCTTGATCGTAAGATCCTAGAAGACGCTGGATTCACTTACTGCGGTGTTGGTCATTAGCTTTCTATAGCGAAGCTTACAGCTAATCTTGCTCAGTAATTGGCTTTACTAATTTCTACTAATTTTAAAGGGCCGGTGCCTATGGGTAACGGTCCTTTAAGCGTCATGGCGTTTAGTAACCGCAGTCTCCAATCAAAAATTCCTCAGCAATCAGGCTCTAGCATCGGGCGATGCCCAGCGATCAAGCGCTCGCTTTCCACCCCATCGGGCAACAATTTCGTCATCATAGTCATCCGCTAGCCGCACCACAGTGGTGACTGAATGCTTAAGTTCAATGCGATCGCATGTAGAACCTACCAGACTATGTTCAAAGACAATATCGTCTTCACTATCGAGGGCAAAGCGGCCAAATAGGATATTGTCATTAGCTCGCAGCAAATAATACGTCAGCTCAGATGTAGCATCTACATTAGTGACCACATAGGATCGTGTGGTAATCAGCGCTTCATTTTCCCCCCAGGGAACCACACGAGTAGAAGCCACCGCTGAACCAATAGTAATAATAAATAATGGTTCGTCCTCAAATGCTACCGTCGCTTCCCCAAATAGCTCATCCATCCAGGGGGCAATGCGTTCGTAGCAAGTTTTTTGAGCTGAACTTTGAAAATCCATGGAGCGGCAGCAAGATCGACAACGATGGGAGATGTTGAGCAACATCCAAACAATATTCTCTCACCTATGTTTTACAGGTGCGCAAAAGTTTCTTGATGATATTAAACCTTGTCCATGTCCAGAACAGTGGTTTTCCCGTTAAAGAATCTACAGGTCGGACATGGATTGCTAAACCAAAAGAGTAATTCATACCTTAGTTAAGCTCTATAGTTTTCGTTACGGTAAAACGAGGTGACTGAAGATTAGCAAGGTTTATTACACTTAGAGAGTTTGCAATCGTCGGTCTAATATAAAAACTAATTTGACTAATTTGTCTGATTTACCATCAGAGTCATCCCTAGATAACCTGGCAGAACTTGACCAAATTGCGGTGGAAGTTCACTACAAGCAAGCCCAAGCCAGCCTGAAACAGGTCATTGACGGTTTAGATTTAACTCCCCGAGAACGTGAGGGGCTACAGCCCGAAATTGATAGCCTACTTGGGTTACAAAAAAAGCTAGCCCAGGGAAAACTGCACCTAGCCGTTTTTGGCATGGTCGGTCGAGGTAAATCATCACTCCTCAATGCCCTTATTGGACAACCCATTTTTACTGCAGGGCCACTCCATGGAGTCACACAGAATGTAGCGAGTGTAGACTGGCAAGTCGTCCAGAACCATGGCTCCATTCAAAGGGTATCCTGCCAGAATAAAACGGCAGCTCCCATAGAACTCATTGACACACCAGGTATTGATGAGGTTGGTGGTGAACAACGCCAGTACTTAGCCAAGCGTGTAGCCCAGCAAAGCGATTTAATTTTATTTGTGGTTTCAACTGATCTTACGCAAGTAGAATACGATGCCTTAGACTGGCTACGACATGCTGGCAAACCAATTTTACTAGTTTTCAATAAAGCGGATCAGTACTCGACCGCAGAGCAAACACTATTACTGGAAAAAATACAGCAAAGAGTTATCCCACTTAGTATTTTGCCAGAGGATATTGTTATGGCCGCCGCCGCCCCTTTAAGTACCACAGTTGTACAGGCACCCGACGGCAAGAGACAGCATCGACGCATCCGAGGCACACCAAATATTCAAGCTCTCAAATTAAAAATACTAGATGTTTTAGAACGGGAGGGAAAAGCATTGATTGCCCTCAATACCCTTCTATACACGGACGATATACAAACTAAACTCGTTACCCGTAAACTTGAAATTCGCCAGCGCCGTGCTGATGATTTGATCTGGCAAACAGCTCTGGCCAAAGCAGTGGCAGTTGCGGTCAACCCTCTTTTACTAGCTGATGTTCTGAGCGGAGTGACAGTGGATTTAGGGCTAGTAATTGGCCTTTCAAAGCTATATGGCCTGCCAATGACTCAGCAAGAATCCCTAAAACTGTTACAGACAATTGCGATCGCAACCGGTAGTTTATCCATTAGCGAATTACTGATCACCTTAGGTCTAAGTTCTTTGAAAAGCATTTTAGGGGCTGCTGGCCTGGCAACAGGTGGCCTGAGCTTGGCTCCCTATTTTTCAGTGGCACTCACCCAGGCCATCGTAGCTGGTTTCGCCACCTATGCCATCGGTCAAGTTACACGCACCTATTTGATTAACGGAGCCAATTGGGGAAATGAGGGACCTAAGGCAGCTATTGCTAATATTGTCAATGATTTGGATGAGGCTTCTATCATGGCTCGCCTAAAGCGTGAATTAAACCAAAAACTCCATCGGGGTTAGCACTGATACAATTTAGGGCTTTAGCAATGCGGCAATGTTTACAGCTAACCACTCACGTCAAAAACACTCTTCATCACTTAGTTTTAGAAAACTACATGTTTCTACAGGCTTACTTGAGCTGATGCTTCTCTATCGCTAAACTATATCGGTCAATTGATTAGCCATTGCCCATGCATCGGTTTACTGTCGAAGTAATTTCCCAAACCCCCAATCCTCAGCAGACTATTTACGCTGCTATGCACCAAGACTATGCTGAAGGATTTGTTTGGAACGAGCGGCAAGACTGGCCCTCGGAAGAGAAATGCGGTGAGCTAATCATTCGTAATCTGCTTAAAGGTGGGCGAGGTCATTATGGCCCTTTAGAACATCCACAAATTGTATTGAACTGCGGATGGTTACCTCATTCAACCATGCAGCAGATTCGCACCCATCGGGTAGGTGTGTCGTTTGACGTTCAATCTTTTCGCTACACAGGCTCCCGAATTTTAGATGTTGTCACTGGCAAACGGTCTGTGGAAGAGGTCTTTTATCTTCGACCTGTCGGAGACTATAACGATCGACAAGGCAAAAAGTATACTTACACGGAAGACCTACGACAGCAAGATATCAACTGGTGTTTAGAGGCATGCGATCGCTACAAAACGCGAATCGGTCAAGGTTTTTCTGAAGAGCATGCGCGGGGACTCATTCCTTTCGATGTAAGACAACACTGGGTAATGTCAGCTAATGCACGCTCCTTAATGCATCTCTTAGATCTTCGCTGGAAAGCTGATGCGCAATTGGAAGCTCAAAAGCTCTGTGAAATAATCTGGCCCCATTTTCAAGGGTGGGTACCTGCGCTTTCAAACTGGTACGAAACCACCCGCCTCAAAAAAGCCCGTCTTGCACCCTAGATACATTTCTAATCTTTCAAGTTCACTTTTCGATTCATTAACTTGAATGTACTAGTTCTCAACTTTTATAACCCAACCTAAGGAAGCCTTTCAATACCTTGCATACAAATGCAATTTTCAACCATACCCAATAAACTTAGATTGCTGAAATAGGCCTAATGGATGATGGCATATGGGCAGCTCTAACGGTTACATACTATTTCTGAGACAACACCATGGAACAGATCCCATGGTCCAGTCGCTTTCTAACCAGATTGAGGGCTCTCTTTTTGTGGCCCATTCAGTGGATCAGGCAGTTGCTCGCATTGAACAAAGCATCCCTTACCTAGTCATTCTCTCAGGTACCCACCAAAACTGGTCGCAAGCCTTTGTAAATCGCCTAAGAGAAACCGTCAAACCTCTAGGGACAACTATCGTAGCGCTTACTCAGTCCCATGAACCCAATTGGCAGCTCCAGGAAGAACATCCAGGAATTGATGGTTTCCTTGTCGAACCCATTAGTAATGATGTCTTAAATCTCCTAGTTGAATCAGCTGTTGCTAAAGCTGTCCTCTAGCTTATGTTAATTCAACCCAACATCGCAGTTTTTACAGATCACTGGCAGGATTTAGCAGATTAGTTTTTTTGAGTACCAACTTAAAGCAGGAAGTTTTCCCAAGGATAGATGTCAGAAGTCAGGAACCAGAAGCCATATCCCTTATCCATTCTGGCTCCTGGATTCTAGATTCCTAGTTAACCAGAATTTGCCGGCTTGAGTGGATACCCGTTTTTTTCAAACACAGGAAGTCCAGCAGGTTCTATACCAAGATTTGATAGTAGGCTTACAGCAGCGGTTATTTCTATATCCTTAATTATTCCTATGTCCTTAAATTTGTGACATCCAAATCGTTCAAATCTCAGCGCATCCACCAGTTCAAGTTTTGGCTAGATCAAGACTTGCAAGATGGTATGAAATATCAATATGCTCTTTTTCAGCGGATTCAGACTCTGGACAACGGCAAGCGCAGTCAGATTTATCAGCAAGCCAGTGAACTGGCTAAGAATGGGGCAGATATATTAGTGACTTACGAAGCAAAAACTTGTCACCTCTGGCTCAACCTCAAACATAAGTCACCAGGCAAATGAACTTAATAAGCTGCGAGCACAGTAGAGAGACTAAACTGCATTTTTTGCAGTCACTCTTTGCTAACACAGCAAACGTTGAGTATAACACATAAAACCTTTATATTTTATTTGGTTTTTGATAGACAATATTAATGTGTACATTGATACCATTCTTTAAGCCTTGGAATATAAGGGTTTAAGCATAGGTAGTGTTTACAGAAAGCTAGGAATTTATGACAACTTGCCAAAATTCCTCTGGGCGTTTTACTGAAAAGCGTGTTACTACTGTAGAAACACGGATAATCTTCGTAATTGGTTCAACGTTTTTACATTGGTGGTGAAATTTCGAGCTTTGCACACTATGGAGTTTTTATTCAAAGTGTTGGCGAATGTGTACCGTTGTAAGCAATGGACTTACTTATTGCGTTGCCTGTTTATCCTAGTCAGACAAGTTTTTCACTAATTAATAGGCTTGATGGTATTCATACGGCTGTCTTAACACCGTTGATTGTTGAGCATTTTCGGTATGGGCCCATTAGGATTTTGTGATTTACTGTCCTGATATCTTGATCTGTTTCATTTTCGTTTAGGGAATACGAGGAAAGCGGCATGACCCAAGCAAATACCGTCCTTGAGGACTTGAGGCCCAGAAATGAGCTGGATTCGTTAATCGATCCTGAGGCTGGGAAACCTTTTTCAAGTTCCGAGGAAGAGATCCAGGGTACTAAAGCTGCTAAAGGTGCATCTCGACGTCGTAATTCATCATCAGCTCAGTCAAAGAAAAAGCACTATACTGAGGATTCTATCCGGCTTTATCTTCAGGAAATTGGGCGTATCCGTCTACTCAGAGCAGAGGAAGAAATTGAACTAGCTCGGAAAATTGCTGATTTACTTGAGCTTGAGCGGATTCGAGATGATTTATCGGATGGTATGGATCACGAACCTGACGATGCTGATTGGGCGGCAGCTGTTGATATGCCCTTACCAGCATTCCGTCGACGACTTCACCTAGGGCGACGTGCTAAGGACAAGATGGTACAGTCAAACTTACGTTTGGTAGTTTCCATCGCTAAAAAATATATGAATCGTGGTCTATCTTTCCAGGATCTAATTCAGGAAGGTAGCTTGGGTTTAATTCGTGCTGCTGAAAAGTTTGACCATGAAAAAGGTTATAAGTTTTCAACTTACGCAACATGGTGGATTCGTCAAGCAATTACGCGAGCAATTGCTGACCAATCCCGCACTATTCGTCTACCTGTCCACCTTTACGAGACTATCTCACGCATCAAAAAGACTACAAAACTTTTGTCTCAAGAGTTAGGGCGCAAACCAACTGAGGAAGAGATTGCGACCCGGATGGAAATGACTATTGAGAAGCTACGGTTTATCGCTAAATCTGCTCAGTTGCCTATTTCCTTAGAAACTCCCATTGGCAAGGAAGAGGACTCTCGTCTAGGTGACTTTATTGAGTCCGACGGTGAAACCCCTGAAGATGAAGTTTCAAAAAGCCTGTTACGTGAAGACTTGGAAGGTGTCCTGAGTACCCTCAGCCCTCGTGAACGTGATGTTTTGAGATTACGCTATGGTTTAGATGATGGTCGCATGAAAACATTGGAAGAAATTGGTCAGATTTTCAATGTTACTCGTGAACGGATTCGCCAAATTGAGGCGAAGGCGCTTCGGAAGTTGCGTCATCCTAATCGAAATAGTGTTCTCAAAGAATATATTCGCTAATCTCAAAAGACTCAAAGTTAAAAACAAGTTGAGTTGTTGAAAATTAATCTATTCGGGGTTGAAGTGATTACTTCAACCCCACTATTTTTTCAAGGAAATTTAAGAGTTATATCAGCTGCAATCACACTGCCGAGCAGATTCAAATTTGCTTGAGACATTGTTACATAACCAGATGGACAAAACTGCCATTTTGTTGGTACTGTTGTTCTTGTAGGGGTACGTCTGTTCCCTTGTGTTTGTCCATTGAGTAATATATGGAACCTCTTACTAATGCTCAAGAGGAGCTTTATAACTGGTTAGCTGATTATATTCGTGAACATCAGCACTCTCCTTCTATTCGCCAAATGATGAGGGCTATGGGATTAAAGTCTCCAGCCCCTATTCAAAGCCGTCTCGACCACCTTAGAAAAAAGGGTTACATTGATTGGAATGAAGGCAAAGCTCGAACAATTCGTATTTTGCAGGGCAGTGGAGTTCCTATCAAGGGAACGATTGCTGCAGGTTCAATGGTTGAAGCGTTCGCAGACGTAGCTGAAGAACATCTTGATTTATCTTCACTACCCATTAAATCCTACGATTATGCTTTACGCGTTCGGGGAGATAGCATGGTCGATGCCCTGATTGATAATGGGGATTTTGTGATCATGCGGCCTGTTAAGGATCTTAGCAGTGTAAAGGATGGAACGATTGTGGCCGCTCGTGTAGAAAGTGCGACCACTTTGAAGTATCTATATCGTCAAGGTAATGATGTGGTATTAAAACCTGCTAATCCTAGCTATGAGCCCATGGTATATCCAGCTCAAGACGTTGATATTCAAGGTCGTCTTCTGGCTGTCTGGCGCAGTCAAGACTTGATTTAAGCACAGTCTATTAAGGCTCTTGATTAACATAGCTAGCTGGCTAGCCAAAAAACTTCTCAGTAGCTTGGAGCCACTAAAACCCGCTAAGAATTAAGGCACTTTACTCGTGTTATTTCTTTTCAATGCCTTTGCTTTAATTAAACTAGAGGCAAAAATGAGCAATAAAAGCTACTTATGATGAATTTGTCAGGGGGCTCTGGTCGACGTTGGCAATTGATGATTATCGTAATCCCACTTCTGCTAATTAGCTTCAGTATTAACAGCTGTGGGCAGCTATTACCAACCTCAAGACAACTACATCGTCCCTTCAATAATAACCTTCTAGCGTATATCCCTAAGCAGGCATTAATAGCAGGCATACTTGATACAGCAGTCATAAAAGATAAGGTTTGGTCGCGATCCAACCTTCATCAATCTGCATTAAAGTCTATAAACTCATGGTTAACCTTGCTTAATCTTGATTTCAATCAAGATATCCGACCCTTGTTGGGTCAAAATATCGCTTTTGCGATTACCACTAAAGATATTGATCGAGATCGAAGCAATGGACGTCAGAACGGATATCTCTTAGCCATTGACACGGCTGATGTAGAACAGTTGCGTGAGCTTTTAGAACTTTTTTGGCAACGACAAACCGTTGCTGGCACTCAGCCTTTCTTAACCGAGGTTAGTGGCGTACCCATTATTGCTGGTTCGATTGCTTCAGAGCAGCGTCGGTTGGCAACTGCCGTTGTAGGTGCAAGCACTTTGCTAGTCGCCAATGACGTCAAAGTTTTGCGACAAAGTTTACGAGTTGCCCAGATCCCAGCTCTTCAGTTAAACAAGCAGGATTGTTGTACCTCCCTATGGCTGAATTTAAATATTCCAGAATTTATTGATTGGTTAGGGCTAGCATCACCTAATCATATACGCTTCATGCCTACCCCTCAATGGCAACAATTGCATGCCGCCATTGAGGCTTATTCCCAGAGGTTAGTGATCAACACGCAATTAAATAGGTTGAATCGCCAGCCCATTGGCCTATCGGCAACTACTGCTTTAAAGAGTTTAAATACACCATCACCCAAAAGTATGGGGGATAGCCCTCAACGATACTTGCCTACAGACCTAGCATGGGTTGCAATAGGAGAGAATTTAATCCCTCTATGGACAGGAATATCAGATGAACTCGCTCAATATGAGCAATTACCGTCTCCGCTTCAACAATGGCAGCAATGGTACTCAACAAAACTAACTCAAACATTATCAGAGCCTCTCGTACAGCTTTTAAGCAGCCACTATGCCATTGGCCAATTATCAGACGGCAACTGGCTCATGGCTTTGGAAAATAGGTATCCAACAGCGATTAGTCAATTAGACAGCATGGCCAAGCAGCAAGGATTAACGATTAGTCAGTTATCGTTTGCAGAGCAAACTGCAACCGCCTGGAGTCGCCTCAAGACTAAATTAGACACTCGTAATCGAGAAACTACAGTTGAAACTGATCTAATCCTATTGCACACTAAAGTCGGCAATTACAATATCTTTTCCACATCCCTTGCGGGGTTGACGTCTGCTCTAGAGACATCCAGTCATACTCTGTTAGATACTCAACGATTTCAGCGCACTGTGCAACCAATGAATACGCCTAATCAAGGATATATGTATGGAACTTGGTATGAGATTGAACGTCTTTTAGCTAGTACTCGTTGGTTTTCCTTACTGAAACCCATTTTACAACCATGGTTGCAGTCCATTGATGCGATCGCAATTACTGGCTACGAACAAACAGTTAATCAATTGACCGGAACCATCTCAATTCTCTTGAAGAAGTAACTGTTCTAAGTTGCAGGTAAGCCACTCCAAAATGGGCAGCCTGACGTGTAGACGGGGACAAACAATACTCTCGTACCCTGAGTTCAACGGCTCCCACTGACGAACCTGGTAAGAGTAATAGTTTTGAACATCTGTAAAGCTAAACTATAAGTTATTGATATTGAGCTATGACAATCTCTATGGACTTAGGTGTTCATGTAATTGAGCCCAGTGGTATTTTAGACGGTACCCAGGTCGCCACCTTTCGACAGCAGGTAGATGTTGCCCTGGAAAAAGCAGCTAAGGTACTGCTAATCGATCTTAAGGACATCACATTTGTAGATAGTTCAGGTTTGGGCGTTTTAGTTGCATGTTTAAAAAATGCACGTTCAGTTGGCTGTCAAATGTATATTTGCTCCATCAACGATCAAATCCGCATGCTATTTGAGCTAACCAGCATGGATCGAGTATTTGAAATTTTCGATGATCGAGCAGCATTTGAAGCAGCTGTTCTCAAATAAGCTATATACAGAATGCCATCACTTGATAACAGTTTTCCTCTGGCATGCCAAGGGAAACTGTCTTGATTAATAGCAACAACAGTCGGAAATTCCCCATCGTTAGCTAGATTGAGTAGACTAATACATAGGCGTTCTTAAATCTAATACAAATCCTATGGTGCTTTTTGGACTTGGTGGCTTAGGCAAAAAAGCCACAATGCCTGCTTCTGCAGAGGCATTACCAGGTCGTCTTGAGAAAATGCCTGTTCCTAAGCAGCATTACGTTAATGGCAATCCGTTGCAGGCCCCTTTCCCAGAAGGAATACAAATAGCGATGTTTGGTCTGGGCTGTTTTTGGGGAGCCGAGCGTTGCTTTTGGCAACAGGATGGCGTTTTTTCCACTGCTGTCGGCTACAGCGCTGGCTTCACACCAAACCCTACTTATCGGGAAGTATGTTCCGGCATGACCGGTCATAACGAAGTTGTAATGGTGATATTTGATCCCAACGTAATTAGCTACGAACAGCTACTCAAAGTCTTTTGGGAAAGTCATAATCCTACCCAGGGCATGCGTCAGGGGAATGATGTTGGAACCCAGTACCGTTCTGGAATCTACACCTACTCGCCTGAACAGAGGGCGACAGCTGAAAATTCATTGGCTATGTACCAAGAGGCCTTAAGCCAGTCAGGTTATGGCACCATTACAACTGAAATCTTGGATGCGCCTGAATTTTATTATGCGGAAGATTACCATCAGCAATATCTAGCTAAGAATCCTGGCGGTTATTGTGGCCTTGGCGGTACTAATGTTGACTGCCCCATTGGTGTTGGTATAGCACCTGATAGTTTAGATCAATAGACTTCAAAAACAACTTACTATTGGTGGTGAGACTACCAATAGTAAGTTGTTTTTAAACAGGACTTGCGCAAACCAAAATAGCTAGAAATCTTTTAAAGTAAGGTTTACGAGCATTTTCTGACGATCATAGCGGCAAAATGTAGCCATGTAACAAGTCTGTATCCCTACTTGGCAAAGCGGTTAAAACATTAGAAATGACTGCATTTGACGGCAATGCTTCTTGAAAAGTGGTCTCTATTCCATTTACAGCAAGGCTTTCATGCATAAAATGCTTGCGCAAGCCTAGTTTAAAGGGCTCTGTTTATTGAAAAATAACCAAGAAAAATTCCCTTAAAACTGTTTTAGAAAGCGAAGATCACTTGCATATAGTCGTCGAATATCATCGATTTGACTTTGCACCATGGCTAAACGCTCCACACCTAAGCCAGCAGCAAAACCACTGTAAACCTCTGGATCATAGCCAACCGCCTTCAGCACGTTTGGATCAATCATGCCGCAACCCAGAACTTCTAACCATCTACCCTTCCATTTCACATCCACTTCAGCTGAGGGCTCAGTAAATGGAAAGTAGCTAGGGCGCAACTGCACTTCTATATTCCCAAACAGCGCCTCTAAAAACAGCTGAATGGTACCTCGCAAATCAGCAAAGGTAATATTCTTATCCACAGCAAAGAATTCAATTTGGTGGAAAACTGCTGCGTGGGTAGCATCTACCGTATCGCGACGATAACAACGCCCCGTAGCCAATGCCCGCAAAGGTGGCTCATGGTTTTCCATGTAACGAATTTGGGTATTGGATGTATGGGTGCGCATCATCTTGCCATTAGGCAAGTAGAGAGTATCCTGCATATCGCGCGCAGGATGATCGGGCAAAAAGTTGAGCGCCTCAAAATTATAGTAGTCCTCTTCAATTTCAGGAGCACTAGCAACGGTATATCCCAGACCAACAAAAATATCAGTAATCTGATCAATAATGCTGTTAATGGGATGAACTCGTCCCTGAGGCAAATAAGTCCCCGGCATGGAGACATCTAGGGTTTCAGCCTCAAGCTGGGCTTGGATTTTGGCATCCTGCAAAGCAGCTTTACGCTGATCAATGCTAGTTTGCAGCGATATCTTAACCTGATTAGCCAAAGCGCCAATCCGGGGCCGATCTTCTGCAGACAATTTACCCATGCCACCTAAGATTTTAGAGAGCTTTCCTTTTTTACCCAGATAGCCCACCCGAAATTGATCGAGTTCATCTAGGCTGCTCAATGTGGCGATCTGCTTGCTGGCTTCTTCTTGCAATGTACTCAGTTGCTGCTCTAGGTCGGTGGTCATACTGGCCAAACGGTTGAAACGGAAGGGGCACAAAAGACAATCTTTAGTCTACACCGAAGCTTTGATTACCTATGAAACTATTAATCAGCAATGATGACGGTATTTTTGCGGTTGGTATTCGCACTCTCGCCAATACCCTGGCAGCGCAAGGGCATGAAGTTACGGTTGTCTGTCCCGACCGGGAACGGTCTGCCACAGGTCATGGCATTACCATGCATCAACCTATTCGAGCTGAGCAAGTCATCTCTATCTACGACAAAAGCATTCAAGCCTGGGCCTGCTCTGGCACTCCCGCTGACTGCGTAAAACTTGCCCTTGATGCATTGTTAGATAATAAACCGGATTGTGTCCTATCAGGCATCAACCACGGAGCAAATTTAGGCAATGACGTACTTTATTCAGGTACAGTGTCGGCAGCTATGGAAGGTCTGTTAGAAGGAATTCCTAGCCTGGCCATTAGTCTAGCTAGTTTCAGCCATCCAGATTTTCAACCCGCCGCAGACTATGCTTGTCAACTAGTGCCCAACTTGCCACAACTTGAACAACCGCTACTATTAAATCTCAATATTCCACCCATTAATAAAACAAAAATCCAGGGGGTAGCTGTGGCACGTCTGGGAGTACGTCGCTATCGGGATCTTTTTGAAAAACGGATCGATCCTCGTGGAAAAACCTACTATTGGTTAGCGGGAGAAGTATTAGAAGAAGGCGATCTCGATCTTCCCCATAGCCTGCCTAATAGCCTTACCCCAACCGAAAATATGGATTTTATGACTCGATTCACAACCGATGTGAAAGCACTTAAAGCTGGGTACATTACAGTTACACCTCTACACTATGATTTGACGGCTTATAGTGACTTAGTAGCTATACAAAATCATCTACCCCAAATATTTTCTTGTCAAAAAGAATAAAGTTATTTGGGCCTAGTTTCGATAGTGCTTTGGGCAAACTAGCTTTAAGCAAAGTGGCTTAATCTAAAATTGGCCATCCAAAAGAAAAAATACCTAAGCTTAGCTTCAGATGCAAAAATCTTAACGATTGCAAATGCGCGCGCTATGGCTTGATCTATAAAGACAGTCTAGGGTTATGAATGTTTTTATGGATCGCTAGGTAAGATTGCTCCTGATAACAACTCATTTCTCTAGAAGGAAAGAGGATACGCTAAGCTAATGGGCTTAACCAAACCACTCAACGGCCATTCAGCACAATTCGCGTCCCTCATTAACGTCATTATTAGCCACTGATGTCCGACTCGAATGCTCAATTTACGATTCACTTTTGGGGAGTACGCGGCAGTATTCCTTGTCCTGGTGCTGAAACCGTTCGCTATGGTGGCAATACATCTTGTATAGAGATGCGGGTTAACGGAGAGCGTTTGATTTTTGATGGTGGCACAGGCTTACGAGAATTGGGGCAGCATCTTCTGGATGAAGGTGAGCCTATTCATGCCAGCATGTTTTTTACCCATTCCCATTGGGATCATATCCAGGGATTTCCGTTCTTTGTACCAGCCTTTCTGCCCATTAATCAGTTTGAAGTGTACGGTGTTATTTCCCCAAATGGGGCAACAATTGAACAGCGTCTTAATGATCAAATGCTGCATCCCAACTTTCCAGTTCCGCTACAGATTATGCAGGCACAGCTGAAGTTTTGCGACCTTTCAATCGGTGAAACAGTAGCTATCGGAGACATCAGTGTAACCAATGCCTTACTAAATCATCCGGGCGAGGCAGTTGGTTATCGTATCGAGTGGAATGGTCTAGCAGCAGCCTATGTTACTGATACTGAACACTTTCCTGAACGGTTAGATGAGAATGTTTTGTTCTTGGCTCAGAACGCTGACGTGATGATTTACGACTGTACGTATACTGATGCAGAATATCACTCCAAAACCAGTAGCAAGGTAGGTTGGGGACATTCAACCTGGCAGGAAGCAGTTAAGTTAGCTAAAGCTGCCAATGTGAAAAAGCTTGTGATTTTCCATCATGATCCATTGCACGATGATGCCTTCATGGATAACATTGGCCGTCAAACTGTAGCTGAATTTCCGAATAGCATTGTGGCCCATGAAGGCATGGTTTTAGACTTAGTCGAGTTAAGGGCACTTGAACTAGCGAGTCGATAACTTGGCCATTTGACAATAACAATTTAACCCGCTCGGTCATCAGAGCCATTAAATACAAAAATTATGATCAACAAGAATAAACTCTCTACGAGTGAACGTAAGCTATTTCTAAAAGCGGGTGACGCGATTCGAACGCGCGACATTCACCTTGGCAAGGTGACGCTCTACCACTGAGCTACACCCGCATTTGCCTTGTTTTGACTTTAACAAGGATGCCACAAAAAGTTTTTACTTGTCAAACATAATTCTAGAAACAAAAACGTCAGAGAAGCCAACGTTAAACTTCTGCTGATTTTGGCAACTGGGGCATCATACTAGCCATTCCCAGTGCACTAGGAGGCTTGGGCAACTGGGTCATGAGACTGGCCATTTCTAAGGCACTCATGGCATAGTTCCAACCCAAATTACTTTTGATCCCTGCTCGTTCCAGCGCTTGCTGCATAGAGTCGGTAGTCAAAATCCCAAAAACAACGGGTACACCCGTTTGAAACCCTGCAGCAGCAATGCCCTTAGACACTTCAGCAGCCACATAGTCAAAGTGAGGAGTTTGACCACGAATCACAGCTCCCAGACAAATTATGGCATCATAGCTACCACTTAGAGCTAGCTGTCGCGCCACTAGGGCGACTTCAAAACTGCCTGGCACCCAAGCATAATCTACTTGACTACCATGGGGATCTACATTAACACCATGACGCTTGAGGCAATCCTGACACCCTTCAAGCAACTTGCTAGTCACCAACTCGTTAAATCGGCCAATCACAATGGCAAATTTAGCCGAACTGGCTCGATCAAAACTTCCTTCAAAAACAGCCATGGAATTACTCCACTTCTTTAAAGACAAGGTGGCAGGCCTAAATGACCTTACCACCTGATAAAAAGTGCTTTATGTTGGCAATTTAATCCAAAATGACTAAATAAAAATAAGCGCTTTTCGGAATCTAAGTCTAAACTACCAAGTAGTTTAGACTACCTACCACGATCACTAAAACAGCCCAAATAATAGAACCTAGAAAAATTAGGCGTTTTGATTGTTCCCAATTCTGAGGTGAAGCATAGGCCACGGGAACCCCGATCACCATTACAAAGGACCAAACTACCAAAATGAATAACAAAAGTTGAAACAGGATAGACATAACTCGCCACTCTCAAGACAGCAAAAAACTTGATATGCCATGTCTGGTCGAAAATCTGCCATTAACCAAGCAAACCTTTGTGACCACCAGACTTGGGCAAGCCTCTTAATCTACTGATGGTGATACAGTATGGAGCACTGCTCGCCCTGCTTAGTAAGCTATCAAACATTTGACACCTAACGAAAGCGTTTTGCTGGAATCCATTGGATTAATTTTTCTCAGCTGATATTTTCAGATTTATGGACTTAATCCTGTGCAATACAACTGCAGATGTGAACGCTCATCCACGCCATTGAGTCAAACCGCTACGGCCCAAGATATTATGTCCTCACCAGTGCGGACAATTCGACCTACTACCACGGTGGCAGATGCCCAAAGATCTTTATTGCGCTATGGTCACTCTGCCCTCTGTGTAACCGATAGCTTCGGCCAACTCCAGGGGATAATTTCTAGGCGAGACATTGACTTGGCAATGCATTATGGTTTCGGCCAAGCTCCAGTAGAGGGGCATATGGCACTCAATCTAAGAACCATAGGGCCCCATACCCCCCTGAATGAAATTCAGTCCCTCATGGTCACCTTTGACATAGACAGGCTACCGGTATTGGACGGAAATACGCTGGTGGGCATTATCACTCGCAAAGACCTCCTACGACAGATATCTACTCTTCAGTCAGTACATGGAAACTCGCTACAGACACTACAAACGAAATTACAACAACATCTGAAGATGTCACTGCAAGTCCACTCCAAAGCATTAGAGTCAGTGGAATTATGGACATTGTTGGATCACATCGCTCACGCTGCTAGGCAACGCGGGTGGCATTTATATCTGGTGGGTGGAGCTGTACGGGATTTATTGCTGGCTCCTATGAATACAAGTGTATTCCTCAAAGATATCGATCTGGTGGTGGATAGCTTTCAATCACCCGCAATGGAAGGCGCAGGTGTCGTTCTGGCTCAACATCTACAAACGCAATATCCAAATGCTGAGCTTCAGGTTCATGGAGAATTTCAAACCGCTACTCTAATTTGTCGTACTCGGCCTGACCATGCCTCTTTAATGATTGATATTGCCACTGCCCGCACAGAGTTTTATCCGTACCCTGCAGCAAACCCAGAAGTCGAGCCCAGTTCAATTTGCCAAGATCTCTACCGGCGTGACTTTACTATTAACGCCATGGCAATTCGCCTTACATCACCTCAACCAGGATTACTACTCGACTTTTTTGGGGGGTATTTAGACATTCAAAAACGCCAGGTACGGGTGCTCCATGCTAATAGTTTTATTGAAGACCCCACTCGCATTTTTCGGGCCGTACGCTTCGCGTCACGTCTAGGATTTACTATCGACTCTCAAACTGAAAACTTGATTCGCTATGCCGTCGATAGCGGCACCTACACAGCTCTACAAACACGGCAGGCAAAAAGGCGAATGCCAGCGCTACAAAGCCGTCTCAAAGCCGAGCTAATCTATATTTTTCAAGCAACCTACTGGGCTCAGGCTCTGATGCTCCTGGATCAGCTCGGCGCACTAAGTTGTTTGTATCCCAACTTGACTATTGACACAGAACTATGGAAACAACTGCATCGGGTTGATCCCTGGCGACAACGATTTGTGGAAGCAGTAGGAAAAGATATTCATGTAGCGCCTTGGTTATTGAGATTAGAGATACTGCTAGCCAAAGTGGAGGAGCGCTCTCAAATCGCTACTAACTTACAATTACCATTAGGCTCAATCCAAAGACTGCAGCAACTGTCCACTGTTGAAAATCACCTATCAAAACAATTCAATCAGGTTTATCAACCCCGTCCTAGCTTCATTTATCAAACTTTAACTGCCTACGATTTACCAAGCTTATTATTAGTTAGCCTACGGCATCCCAAAAAAATTGGCACTTATATCTGGCAATACGTTACCCAGCTAATCCATATTCGTTTGCCCATCAACGGCAATCACCTCAAACAGCTGGGCTATCCTCCTGGCCCTCTATACCGTCGAATACTCACTGCCATGACTCATGCAGCTTTGGATGGTGAAATCACCTCGCTAGCATCCGCTAAAACCTATTTGAGTCATCATTACCCCATTGCAGACAACTAATAAATAATTTCAATTTTCCTAAAACCCATGCTAAGTATTTTTTATCATCACCGCCAAAAACCGAAAGGGCACTAGTAGACTGTCAGGATCTAATTTTCGGATAGGCTAGCCTCAAAATAATTCGTATACAAAGCTTTCGGAAATTATCTGCCTGAAAATTAAAACTTGGCAGTCTGCTAGGGTCATACCACTACTGTTTCCCTAAAGCTATCGATAAATGTTAGAAACTAGGGAAATACAAAGTTTCGTGCAGCTCGCGACTAAACTGGAAAAAATTGAAACTTCATAGCGGGGATGACAAGTGTTCATAGAGCAATGCCAGATTCTTTGCATCTCACGGCTCCCGATTACTTTTACTGAAAGCTTCTTTGTGATCCAATGCAAACAATGCCGTCGCCCGTTAAATCAACCTCAAAGCACACACAGTCAGAGTCTGGCAAGGTTTCCAGGCGGCGATTATTTTCCCTGCTAGCAACTGCAATTGCGGCTAGTAGCTTGGGTATAGCTTTGGGAAGTACCTTACGTTTCCAAGTAGTTCCTGGCAGCCAAGCATCGTTATTCAAACCACAGCAAGACTTTCCACCATTAGAAGAATGGCCCCCCGAGGTACCTACAACAGGGACTGATAAATTTGATACCAATTGGGATCATGAGATACCTCCAAGCCAATTAGTTTATAACGACCATCACAACGCTCCGCCTTACACAGAAGTTGAAAACGCTGAGAATTATGACAGTAGTGAAAACTTCTATGATGATGGCCAGGATATTCGTAAAGAAACCTTGGTACCAGAAGCTCCCCCTAGTTCCACATCAGCTATTTTCAGACATGCAGATGGAACTATTACTGACGAAGTTTCTGATGAGGAAATATCGCCCCCAATGGTTTCAACGATTAGTGGAGAGAGTGACTCCGATGGTAGCAAGACTCCACAATTAGACGATAATAATGTCTCCCCTGCCTCTGAAACGCCCCATTGGTTTAACAAGCAACCCTTATCAGACTCTCAATTTTCAGACTCCCAATTTACTAATGGTCCTGTTATCAGTTCGCCTGAAATTTCAATACCTCCATATGATTTACCGTCAGATTAAATTTAGTTGAGTTAGATTCAAAAAGTTCCAATCACAAAAAATATCTAATGGGTTTAGCTATTTGGCCTCAGGTAGTCTTCAACCATAGGTATAATGTCGCTTAGATATTCGTAATCTTTTATGAGCAATCCGACGCTGCAAGCGTTCTTTCTAGGGCGAGCCTTAGCAACGGCTATTGGCGAAAAAGTTGAAGAGTCAATTACTACTGGTATGAGTGGTGTTGGTCGTTTTGATGCTGAGCAAAGAGAGTGGCTACATCGATTTGTAGAAGATGTCTTTGAGCAGGCTCAGTCTTCCCAGACAAAGATGTCTTCACAGCTAGAAGGCTCGGATTCAGGTGAAGATTTGCAGGCAACGATTGATAATCTGCGCGCTGAAATCGCCCAAGTTCGAGTTGCTCTTCAGCAATATCTTTCTGCTTCTCAATAACTAAGTCCTACGGTTTAATGTGACCATAAGGTTATTAGTTATTCTCAGGCTCATAGTTCTCAAATATCGCTGGCCATCTAGGAGACTGCGTGTCTACAGTTCCCAATACAACCGATCAGCCGTCAATGGGTGAGTTGCCTAGCAATCCTTCGCTCACCGATTATGGTGTTATCAGCGATGCCCAATTAACGCTGATTGAGGCAGCAACGTCTATATCAGATTCAAAGCACCTTGTTGAAAAGCAATTTAATTCCTCAATTGAGAAACGCTACCGCTGGAATCAACGCTACAGTCGTCCAGAACGTTTCGTTGACATTTGGTCATTTTTCCTAACTTTCTTGGGTAAACGTTGGCTTTACAATAAGTCTTGGAGCTATGCAGGAGGTATTTCTCCTGAGAAACAGACTACCCGGCGACGTGCCCAGGCCCAATGGGTTCGGCTGACTTTTCTCAATCTTGGCCCAACGTTTATTAAGTTAGGTCAGTTATTCTCCACCCGCTCTGATTTATTTCCTGCTGAATATGTTGAAGAGCTTTCTAAGTTACAGGATCAGGTACCAGCATTCAGCTACGAACAAGCTAAAGCCATCATTGAATCTGATTTGGGGCGGCCCGTTGAGGAACTCTACAAAACATTTGACCCCGTTCCCTTAGCAGCCGCTAGTCTGGGACAGGTACATCGGGCACAACTACATTCTGGGGAAGAAGTCGTTGTTAAAGTTCAGCGGCCTGGGCTCCAGCGTCTATTTCAAATCGATCTTTCCATTTTGAAAGGTATTGCTCACTATTTTCAGAGCCATCCTGAATGGGGCAGAGGACGAGATTGGATTGGAATTTATGAGGAATGCTGTCGCATCCTTTGGTTAGAAATTGATTTTCTACATGAAGGTCGCAACGCAGATACATTTCGTCGAAACTTTCGTAATATCGATTGGGTCAAAGCTCCCCGTATCTATTGGCGATATGCATCACAGCGCGTACTAACGTTAGAATATTTGCCAGGCATTAAGATTAGTCACTATGAATCTTTAGAGGCGGCGGGATTGGACCGACAACGATTAGCACAGTTGGGTGCACAAGCCTATCTTCATCAACTGCTCAATGATGGTTTTTTTCATGCAGATCCCCATCCTGGCAATATTGCAGTGAATCCTGATGGAGCCCTTATCTTTTATGATTTTGGCATGATGGGTCAAATTCAGCCAATTACCCGCGATGGGCTGATGCGTACCTTTATGGGAGTATCACAGCGCAATGCCGATATGGTTATGGCATCCCTAATTGATTTGGGAGCTTTGACAGAAACTGAAGATATGGGGCCTGTGCGCCGCTCAATTCAGTATATTCTAGACAACTTTATGGACAAGCCTTTTGAAGAGCAGTCCATTAATGCCATCAGTGATGATCTGTATGCTATTGCTTATGATCAACCATTTCGATTTCCAGCTACATTTACGTTCGTTATGCGAGCATTTTCTACGTTGGAAGGTGTGGGTAAGGGGTTGGATCCGGACTTTAATTTTATGGAGGCTGCAAAACCGTTTGCTAATCAGCTTATGACTAATGTCTCTAACTCTTCTAGTAACGGCCTTATTGGTGAAATAGGGCGTCAAGCCGCTCAAGTTGGAAGTTCGGCATTTGGGCTACCAAGACGCATCGAAGATTCCCTTGACCGCTTGGATCGGGGTGATATCCGTGTGCGTGTGCGCTCTATTGAAACCGACCGAGCAATACGACGCCTTAGTAATGTCAACCTGATGACAAACTACACCCTCTTGTTGGGCACGTTTACCATATCAGCTATCCTCCTATTAATTAATCAATTGCCATGGGCCGCTTTAGGGATGATGCTACCCGCTCTTGCTTCTGGCATAGCGTTAATTCGTTCCCTGATGCGTCTTGGTCGAGCTGACCGTATGCCATAGTTTCCCCTTGTATGCCTAAATGCTTTATGCAACGCTTTTTTGCTGGTTTAACAGATCCAGGATTACTAAGGACTAGTAATCAAGATGCTTATTATCTGGACGATTTAGGCCGGTTTTTTGTGGTTGCAGATGGCATGGGTGGTCATGCTGGTGGTCAAGAAGCAAGTCGTTTAGCCACGGAAGCAATTTACCAGTATCTGGATAATCATTGGGAGAGCCCAGAAGCTCCAGATGTCATGCTACGAAAGGCTTTTATTGCAGCCAATGACGCTATTCTAAAAGACCAGTATCACCATCCTGAACGAGCAGATATGGGAACAACCGCCGTAGCTGTCATGTTTAGAGGCCATGACCAGCGACCCTGGTGTGCCCACGTTGGCGATTCTCGTCTCTACCGTTTACGAGGTGCTAGACTCGATCAGATTACGACCGATCACACCTGGGTTGCAAAGGCTATCGAAGAGGGTGAACTCACTCTAGATGAATCAAAACACCATCCCTGGCGACATGTACTGTCCCAATGCTTAGGGCGAGAGGATTTAAACCGCATTGATATTCAGTCGCTGGATGTATCAGGAGGAGATCGTTTGCTTTTATGCAGCGACGGTTTGACTGAGGAACTTTCCGATCCCCTGATTGCCACTCATTTAAAGAGCATCCGTTCGTGTCCAACAGCGGTTGAATCGCTAGTCGATGCGGCTAAACAACGGGGAGGTCGAGACAATATTACGGTAGTAGTTGTAGCCTTTCAAGATTAATTAATCCCAATTTCGTAAGTGATGAGGGTGGAGTAGAGCTGGATGTTTAAATGCGCGCTAGTCTGTACTGATTTTGAGGATAGTCTGCAACGACTGATCAGGTTTGTACCTGATTTGCTTCAGTCTGGCCTAAAAAAGGTTATTTTTTTCCATAATGTTGCACTGACAACCGAGCGTGAAATTCCGAAAGTCAATGAGCAAGCCATTACTCAGGCAAAATATCGACTCGCTGATGCCAGTAATGCTCTATTACCTGAAGGCAAATCAGTTGTGATTGATGTTCGTTCAGGACGTGTCATTGACAATATCGAAAAGGCAGCACGCTGCCACCATGCCGATGTGATCTTCCTAGGAACCCCTACTCGTTCCTTACTCACAGAAAAAATCTTTGGCAGCACGACAACTGGAATTGCAAACCAACTTGATATACCACTAGTGATTTTGCGCCCCCAACTAGTATCCACTTATCGAGAACGAGAGTTAGCCTTGCGTTGCAAAACTCTATTTAGCCATCTTTTGTTGCCCTATGATGGCAGCAATAGTGCGAAGTACTTAGCTTCGCAGATTAAAGTCGCTGCGACCATGAATGGTTATCCGCAGCAATGCACGCTTTGCTGGGTTATAGATGAGTGTATTCGAATAGAACTACGAGAATCTGAAGAACAAGCGCAGGCAATGCTTAATGAAATAAAGACAGATTTGGAAACTGTAGGTATAGAAATTTTTACTGAAATTCGTCAAGGCGATCCATTACCTGAAGTCTTGAAATCTGCAGAAGTTAATGATATTTCTGCGATCGCAATTTGTTCAGGCAAATCCAAAGGAATCTTGAAATGGTCGGTCCCCAGTTTTACTAATGCCTTATTACGCTCCAGCTGGCATCCCGTAATTCACTTTCCCCGATCTACTTGAACTCAGTATTGAGCAAGCTCAAAATTTTGGGTAGGGCAGCGAATCGTAAATCGTGAGTAGTGCTAATTTTTGTTCAGTGCATTAGCTATCGGAATGCATAGCTTGGAAACCCAACAACATTTGAGGCTTCAAATTATCATTCAGCTCTTTTCGGAGAACTTTCTTACTATCCTGAGGGCTACCTACTGGTACAATGGTGCGTCCTATCAGGACCCACTCCTTAAGCAGTTTTCTCTGAGGTAAGGCAATATGTAAACGACGAAAGTTTACAAACTGATTGGGCGCTTCTTTAGAGAAAAATAAGGTTCGATACGCTCCTGTTTCTCCTAGCTGCCAAATCAGTTTTTGGTTACCTTTGTTTTTAAGATCAAGATAGCTTGACAACCATTTTGCACCATTGACCTTACTATAGAAAGCTGTCAGCCACAGCACCATCGGATAAGGATTGCGAACACACAAAAAGTTGTTAGCACTGGTATTACCAATTCGTTGCTCAATTTCTTGAATTCTTAACATAGCCCACAATGTCGGCACTTGACGGTTGCTCATCGTCAACAGCTTAGGAAAAGTAATCTCAGCAATCGGAGTATCTTTTGGCCATACCTGTAATCGACAAAACCGATCTTCCTCAGAATCACTAGGAGGTTCCGGTCTTGGAACAACCGGTAATTGCTGAAGCGTTCCCCTAATCTGTTTACCCAAATCAATCGAACGACCAAATCGATTCTCTAACGGTGCTAGATTCTCCAAAAGGTTGGTAACACTGCTGGGGCGTTGAGACCGCTCCTTGGACAAGCAACTGATGATCGTATCCTTAAGCAGCCTAGGCAACGCCCCATAGGGGGATAATCCATCTAAAGGAATAGGAGCTTGAGTACGATGGGCTTTATACCAACCGCCAAATGTATTATTGTTAGGACGTAAAGGCAAAGATCCGGTCAGCATTTGATACATCATGACACCCAAACTATAGATGTCAGAACGCCTATCAAGTTCTTGGCCCTCCATTTGCTCTGGCGACGCATAGGCCAATGTGCCCATAAAACTGCTAGTTTGTTCGCCGTTATCAGTTTGCATAAATTTAGCAATGCCAAAATCTAAAATCTTGACAAGCTCCCCAACACTAGCACTTTGGGTGACAAGAATATTGCTGGGTTTAATATCCCGATGAATAATCGGAACAACCTGACCATTTAGAATAATCCCCTTGTGTGCAGTCTCCAATCCCAAACAAATTTGGCGAGTAAAGTCGAGAAATCGCGGAATTGGTAAAGGTGTTGGATGGATTACCTGACCGAGGTTTTTCCCCTTAAGATACTCCATGACATAAAAGGGAATCTCATCATCGGTCACTCCATAATCCGTAACTCTGACAACATGCATACTATTATTACCAAGCTGAGCGCAAGTCATGGCTTCACGCATAAACCGCTGGGTCATCTTCTTACTCAGCAAGGTTTGAGCCAGAAACTTGACTGCAACAGGAACACCTCCCAAGAGCATATCTTCAGCCAGATAGACCTTACCCATAGAACCTTGACCGATGGATTCCATCAGTTCATAACGATTGGCAAGTCTACGACCAAAGTTATTATCTGTCATCTAACGCTGCGGTGCTAAGCCAATAATACATAGCGTTGGTCCCATTGCTGAGGGCAGAGAAATTTATTAGTTCCCCCAGCGCCAAGAGTCATAAAATCGTTCAATTTTTAGTATCCAGATATTCACCATATCCACTACTTGCTCAAAGGTCTAGCGCGTCAACGCTACATGTCTATCCTGTCAGAGCGAAGCATACTGTAACCTTCTTAAAATACCCGCGTTAATCTAGGGAAGCCCATGGTTAAATCTAGGCTTTCCTAACTAAATAGAAACCGTTCAAGCAATCACCAAAGCATTTGAGGCTTTAGATTACTATTCAATTCTTTTCTCAACATATTTTTACTGTTTTGAGAACTGCCTACCGAAATGGTCGTACGAGCCCTTAAAACCCATTCCTTAAGCAGTTTTCGCTGAGGCGGCGCAATATGTAAACGACGGGAGGCCACAAACTTGTTGGGGGTTTCTTTGGAAAAGAATAATATTCGATAATTACTATTTTCTCCTAAGTGCCAGATAATTTTTCCATGGTTAGGATTTTTAAGATCCAGATAACTGGATAACCAGCGAGGGCCATGTACTTTACTATGCAATGCTGTCACCCATAAAATCATAGGATGGGGATTGAGAGTACATAAAAAATTGTTATAGCCCGTATTACCAGCACGCTGTTCAATTTCTTGAGCAGAAAGCATTACCCAAAGTGTAGGCAACTGGCGCCCCCCCATAGTAAGGAGTTTAGGAAAAACAATCTCAGCAATCGGCTTATCCTGGGGCCATACTTGCTGTCGATAAAAGCGATCTTCCTTAGACTCCGGAGGGCTTTGAGGCGCTATGGGAGGTCTTGGAACAAGTGGAATAACTCCCTCAAAATGAGCAAGTAGCTGACTTACATCGCTGGGACGTTGGGAACGATCTTTAGCCAAGCAACTCATCACAGCATCTTTTAACCGCTTAGGCAGCTCACCATAGGGGGATAATCCATCTAACGGCGTGGGGTCTTGAGAACGATGGGCTTTATACCAGCTACCAAAGGTATTACTATTAGGACGTAAGGGCAAAGAACCGGTTAACATTTGATACATCATGACACCCAAACTGTAGATGTCAGAGCGATTATCTAGCTCTTGCCCTTCAATCTGCTCTGGTGAAGCATAGGCCAAGGTGCCTAAAAAACTACTGGTCTGATCGCTGATACCAGCCTGATTGAGTTTTGCAATGCCAAAATCTAAAATTTTGACAAGCTCTCCTACACTGGCACTTTGGGTCACGAGGATATTGCTGGGTTTAATGTCCCGATGAATAATAGGAATAACCTGATTATCGAGAATAATTCCCTTATGAGCTGTCTGTAAACCTAAACAGATTTGCCGAATAAAGTCGAGAAACCGTCTAACTGGCAAAGGGTGTGACTGAATTACCTGGCCGAGATTTTCTCCCTTGAGATACTCCATGACATAAAAGGGAATTTCGTCATCGGTTACCCCGTAGTCCGTAACTCTAACAACATGAATACTATTGTTTCCTAACTGAGCACAGGTCATAGCCTCATGCATAAACCGCTGGGTCATTTGCTCATTTAGCAGAGCTTGAGCAAGAAACTTGACAGCAACAAGGACCCCTCCTAATAGCGTATCTTTGGCCAAATAGACCTTTCCCATGGAACCTTGACCAATGGAGTCCATGATTTCATAGCGATTAGCAAGTCTAAGACCGAGGTTATTGTCTGTCATTTAACGCTACAGTTCTAAACCAACAATATAGCCAGTGGCTATCATTGGGAGGTTGATAGCAAATAAGAATATCAATCAAGCTAATTAGACTTTCGTCCTCATCTCAATCCTAGAAAAAAGCAACAGGTTACTAGCTGCGATCCTTGAAAATATGGTGACATTGTTAACCTATATACATAAATACTTCCCTATGCATAATTGGCCAGGGTGAAATGACAGTTACTTATGAAATAGCCTAAATATTTTAGTGAAATAAGCTAAGTATTTTAGCCATGATGGCGCTCGACAACGGCTTCCATAGTACTGGTCAGATGATGACCAGCCATAATACCGCCAGAGAAATGATATCGATTTGGGCTCAGGCGATAGAGAGTTTCAAACCCGGTACGCATATGTCTATCCTTCAGTGCCCAATATTGTTGAACAATTGAATCGGGTGCAATCCACCCCTCACCTTCTACTCGTCCAAGCACACTATGTTGGAGCACGAAAGTATATTGGCGATCACCCTTGACAATACGCCCTTTGTACTGAAGGGCAATGTCATCCTTTTCTCCATTAGGGAAAATGAGCTTGGTAACCATAGTGAACCAGTCATTACTATTCCAGGCAACTAAGGTTTTGCCTTTAACGGTCACAGGGAGTAAATCCCTAGCTAACCAACTACCTTGAAGGATCCAGCGTCCTGGCTCAATCAAAAAACTGTGGCTCACGTGTTCTCCCTAATGATTTCATGACAATTCATATATGGAACTATCAAGCATTTATGAATAGTAGATTTGGGGCGTTTAACTTTGCAAAGACAAGCGCTTGCCTATGGTCTAGGCCTTATAAAGGTATGCCCAATAGCATGGATTAATAACTTTGACCATTGGTATCGTTACCCCTTACATCTTTGTATTACCTAAAGCTTTTGTTGATTGTTAACGGCTACTGTCCACTGCATAGATATGCCCTAGCAAACAGGGCTTACAAGCCCCAGTAACTGCAGGGAAATTACCGGGGTGTTGATGCCAACGCCAATATCCCAAGATGGCAAAAGCAATCGCTTCTTTGAAGCTGCTATCAAGGCCTGCATCATCAGTGGTCAGTAGGGCGACACGGGGCAATCTGGCTTGAATTTGAGATCGCAAATACCCGTTTTGACTACCACCACCACAAAGCAAGACTTGATCAGGTAACTGTGGCAGCTGCCGATAACTTGCAGCCATGGTAGCGGCCGTGAACGCGGTCAAGGTTGCCAAAAAGTCAGTCTGACTCAGGTTAAGCGCTTGCGCCTCTTGCCAACAACGCTGACTGTAGTCAGCACCAAATAGTTCCCGGCCAGTAGACTTAGGTGGTAGCTGCCGAAAAAATGGTTGGGCTAACCACTGGTCTATTAGCTCTTGACATGGAATACCTTGAGCTGCCCAACTACCATTTTCATCATAGGTCAGCTTGCCGTCACTAAATACGGACACCGCCCAATCAATTAAAGCATTTCCAGGCCCTGTATCCCAGCCAACGATCCCTGACGGTGGAGCCTCTGTCCTATCCCAAGGGGGCAAATACGTAAGATTGCCAATGCCACCAATATTTTGTACGCAACGGTGGTAGTGAGGATGGCTAAGGAGGCTCATATCCACTGGCGACACCAAAGGTGCTCCTTGCCCCCCAGCGGCAATATCGGCATGGCGAAAATTACTGATGGTCACAGTTTGGGTAAGTTTGGCAATCAGATCGCCTCGCCCCAATTGCCAGCTATAGCCTAAATGGTTTGTTGTTGGGGGACGATGATAGATTGTCTGTCCATGGGAGGCGATCAGATCAGACTTACCGAGATCATTAGCAGCCTGCGCAAAAGCGATCGCAATTTCGTCATCCATACCAGCAATGTCTACCATCGCCAAGGGATCACCGCTACACGTTGCTAGGATGCGATCGCGTAACTCAAATGAGTAATCAACCGTACGAGTCGCTAGCACATCAATTTGAATGTCATAGCCCTGACCTGTCACCTCCACCAAAGCCGCATCAATCCCATCAACAGAGGTGCCACTCATCAGACCAGTGACTTTCATACTTTTCACCTAACTATAAGCTACCCAAAGCCATACAAATGAGTGAGGGCAACGTCCCCCTCACATTGGCAATTTATCAATGCCATTATTTGAGCCCACCACTACCATTAGAGTGCCAGCCCTAAGCCTAGTAACTGGACTAGGATTAATATCAAACTTATCCATGGCATTTTCTTTACTGATAGCCATCAAAGTCAGTCCGTAGTGGTTACGTAAATCTAATTCCACAATAGTCTTACCATCAAATTCTTGGGGCACAACCACCTCTACTATGCTGTGATCAGGGTCAAGCTCAAACCGATCAAGTACACCTGGACGAGTTAAAGAACGAGCCAATTCACAACCCATTTCAAATTCTGGAAACACGACATGGTCAGCTCCCACTCGTTGGAGGAGTTTGCCATGAATTTCCGTAGAGGCTTTAGCTACCACATTAGCAACACCAGCTTCTTTCACATTAAGCGTTGTGATAATACTCTCTTGAATGTAATTACCGATGGCAACGATCACCGTATCAAAATCAGGAATACCTGCCTCCTGTAGGGCTGAAGGCTGAGTAGAATCCAGTTGCACAGCATGAGCTGCTATCTGATCCGTCAATACTTGAGCGACCCGATTTTCATCAGAATCAATCCCTAAAACCTCATAGCCCATGCCATGAAGCGTCAAACAAACAGCCCTGCCAAAACGCCCCAAACCAATAACGGCAAATTGACGATTGTTAGCACGGAGATTCCTAAAGAATTTTAGCGACGATAAGTTCACGTTGATTACTAATTGTCTATGAGAAGGAGTCTAAATGATAGTCAGGCTATCCCTCTAAGCTTGCCAAAGCAGATAGAGTACATATATTTTGCCCTAAGTACAATTGCCACGGGGCACAGGCTTGAACATACCTTCAATTAATCCATCTTGAATTACTCCATTGATATCAGGCGATTGGATCCCCTGAAGGCCCATAGAGTCTTTTGTTTTATTTTATGGAGAGTATATGTCTAAAAATGAGCCCTACCTTGCCATACTCAAGCATTAACCGACGACTGACCCGCTCAGTATAAAAACGCCTACAGCAAAATTCCTCAGCTCCCCGTCAACAAACAATTGAGTATAGATTTCTTTCTTTGCTAGGCTAGCCTAATGATCTTGGGAAGGAGATATCAGTGAACATTCAACTTGGTCGTGGCAAAACAGCAAGGCGTGCCTATGGCATTGACGAAATTGCATTGGTACCCGGCCCGAAAACCCTAGATCCTCAATTAGCTGACACCCATTGGACCCTCGGCAACATAGAACGGGAAATCCCCATTATTGCCAGCGCAATGGACAGTGTCCTTGACGTTCGTATGGCGGTTGAACTTTCAAAATTAGGCGCTCTTGGCGTCTTAAACCTAGAAGGTATTCAAACGCGCTATGACGATCCAAGCCCAGTTTTAGACCGGATTGCATCGGTTGGCAAAGCAGAATTTGTACCGCTAATGCAGGAAATCTATGCTGAGCCTGTTCAACTAGATCTCATTAAGCAACGGATTGCAGATATTAAGACCCAAGGAGGGATTGCTGCCGTTAGTCTCACCCCCATGGGGGCAGCCAAGTATGGCCAAACAGTAGCTGAAGCCCAAGCTGAGCTAGTTTTTATTCAAGCAACGGTGGTCTCTACTAACCATCTCTCTCCAGAGTCTGTCGTTCCTCTGGATTTAGCAAAATTCTGCAATGCAATGCCCATGCCAGTCATTTTGGGCAACTGTGTCACCTATGACGTCACCCTGGACTTAATGAGAGCAGGGGCGTCCGGGGTATTAGTAGGAATTGGCCCTGGAGCTGCTTGCACATCACGGGGAGTATTAGGCGTAGGCGTTCCCCAAGCCACAGCAATTTCTGACTGTGCCGCTGCTCGAGATGACTATCAACGCGAAACAGGTCGCTATGTCCCAGTGATTGCAGATGGTGGTTTGGTAACCGGTGGAGATATTTGCAAATCCATCGCCTCAGGTGCTGATGCAGTCATGATTGGGTCTCCCTTTGCCAGGGCATCTGAAGCGCCTGGAAGAGGTTTTCATTGGGGCATGGCAACTCCCAGCCCTGTGCTACCCCGAGGTACTCGTATTCAAGTAGGTACCACAGGGAGTCTCCAGCAGATTTTACGGGGACCAGCTCAGCTAGATGATGGCACCCACAATCTACTAGGAGCCTTAAAAACCAGTATGGGAACTCTCGGTGCAAAAGACTTAAAGGGAATGCAAGACGTAGAGGTGGTTATTGCCCCTTCATTACTCACAGAAGGTAAGGTCTATCAAAAAGCTCAGCAATTAGGCATGGGCAAATAAACCAGAGTCAGCAGACTAGCATTCTCAACTGCACAACTTATTTGCTATCAGTCATTTAAGTTATCTGATTTTGTATCACCGCCTAACCGTGATCCTTATCACGACTTCTTATTTTTTATTGCGGGCGCAATAAAACAAAACTTAAAATCCTTGTCACACCTTAGTTGTAAGGGATGGCAAAAGCTGAGACTTGACTTACAATGAGACAGAAAGCGGAGACGGAAGTTTCCGTTCACTCCTCACACCACACTCCGCCTAAACCTATTTGGTTTAGGCGGTTCCTATATAGGGGACATTTAAATATTCCTTTATAAGGGATTTTAAACATTCCTTATATTTGAAGTTAGTTATGTAGCTACGATTCGAGTGGATCTTCAACCATAAGGTGTTTGCAGTCTATTGAATTGACCATAAAGGAGTATTCTTAAGGTTGATTTTGCCAATGCTGATATAAGTCACAGACCAAAATCAGCTATGGTAAGAATCTGATATTTGTCGACAAGGAATATAGGGATGTCAGCCGCACAAGTCACAGATTCGACCTTCGAACAAGAAGTTCTCAAAAGCGAGCTACCGGTGCTTGTAGACTTCTGGGCCCCTTGGTGTGGTCCTTGCCGGATGGTTGCCCCCGTGGTGGATGAGATTTCTGAACAGTACGATGGCAAGGTAAAGGTTGTTAAAGTCAATACGGATGACAATCCCAAAGTTGCTAGTCAGTATGGAATCCGTAGTATTCCAACATTGATGATTTTCAAAGATGGCCAACGGGTGGATATGGTAGTTGGTGCTGTACCAAAAACGACCTTAGCCAACACACTTGAGAAGTATCTGTAGATATTGAACGCCCCATAGGTTCAGTCTAATTGCTGATTTTGCCTTGCTAAGGTCAAGGCAAAATCAATAGTTTAGATAGTGTCAATGCGCAAGTTTTGAACGGTTCCAGCGAATACTTGCTGGGGCCGTTAGTTTTTGTTAAAGCGATAAAAAACAAGCATCCTATTGGATGAAAGCATTGCTATACAATTGGATAGCTAGGCTCTCTGAGCCAACGGTTAAGAATCTTCACTAACGCGTGTTTTATGGTCACCTCTACAACAAAATTACCAACTCACTTACAAGAGAAGATTTCTGAAATTGTTACGCAGTTGCCCTCTATGGAACATGGGGCAGTTATTCAACAGATTTTAGAAACCCTGGTAAGAATGATTGGGCGAGAGGCTGATCGCTTAGATTGGAAAATTTTAAACAATACATTGCAGGATATGGAACTGGGTTTCCAGGGCTTTTATCCTCACCGCCATACCCGTAAGATTGCTATCTTTGGTTCAGCTCGTACCCCAGCCGATCATCCAGATTACCAACTGGCAAAAACATTTGCCCAACGGGCTGCTAAACAGGGTTTTATGATTATGACAGGTGCCGGTCCAGGTATTATGGAAGCTGGTAACGAAGGCGCTGGTGTTGACCACTCCTTCGGTTTAAATATTCAGCTACCCTTTGAGCAGGGATCAAATCCAATTATGGAAAACGATCCTAAATTGCTTACATTCAAGTACTTTTTTACACGCAAACTATTTTTTTTAAGAGAATGTGATGCTCTAGCGGTGTTTCCAGGAGGTTTTGGTACTCAGGATGAGGCATTTGAATCGTTAACGCTAGTGCAAACAGGTAAGGCTGAACCGATGCCCATTGTGCTAATTGATCATCCTGGTGGCAACTATTGGCAGGGATGGGATGCTTACATTCGAGAGCATCTTATGGCAAATCGCTTGATTAGCCCTGATGACCCTAGCCTTTATGTCATCACCGATAATATAGACGATGCCTGGAACGAAATTACTAATTACTATCGGGTATTTCATTCCAGTCGATATGTGGATGAGCGATTAGTTTTACGACTTAATTCATGCTTGAGCTATGGAGCTTTAGAGGAATTGAATCTAACCTTTAGCGATATTGTAGCCGCTGGAAAAATTGAGATGACAGATGCTCTGCCAGAAGAACAGGGTGATGAAACTGCCAATCTTCCTCGCATAGTGTTTCAGTTTAACCACCGTGATTTTGGCCGTCTACAACAACTCATTCGTAAACTAAATACCCTGGGCGAACCCTGCGAGGCAACTGAGCACCCAGAGCATAAGTAACGGAACAGTTTCTGACATAGGGTTAAAGCATTTTTCAGACGCTTAAAATTCACGTTGGATGTGGGTAAGAATGCCGCGTGCGATCGCATTTGCCATCTGACTACGCCACTCCGGATCCCGCAAGTTATGAATATCGTCTGCCCCCGTGACAAACCCAACCTCAACCAAGATAGCAGGCATAGACGTGCGTCTTAGTACATAAAATCGAGCCTGCCGCACACGCCGATCGGGCATCCTCATCATCCGGAGAACAATATCATGCACCGTGCGGGCAAATCGAGCCCCAGCACTGGAATAATAATAGGTTTCTAAGCCATTGACATCAGGCCGACTCAGGTTGATCGCATTGGCATGAATACTAACAAAGAGATCAGCATCAGCTCGCTCAGCAATCTGCACACGCGGATCAAGATCTAGCTCAATATCGCTATTACGCGTCATAACTACATCCACTCCCTGTTCCCGCAGAATAGCTGCAACCTCTTGAGCAATGGGAAAAATCACCTGCTTTTCTTGGAGCCCACCAATCCCTACAGCACCGGGATCACGCCCCCCATGACCAGGGTCAATCGCCACCACTATACGTCCCTGACGCACTTGAGGCAGCTCAATGGGAAATGACTCCTCAGATGGACGGACAATCGTCGGTCTCTCAGGTAAGGTTCTATCACCTGAAGGACGGCTACCAATAGTTTCAGAGGGGACTGGAATACTATTACTAGACCCACTATCGGGAATATCACGAATCGCCATCCCATCGGGAAGTACGGAAATTCCCCGCAGACTCTGACCAATTTCAGTCACAATCGTTCGCCAGTCGGGACTATCGTCTCCCAAGGTCATGGTGATAAACACCGTTGAATCACGTTGAGATATATCCCAGTTTTCAACGCTGTAGCGATTGTCTGGTAAAGAAGTGGACGTTAATCTGGGTGAAATGGAACTTTCTGGCAGTTCTAAAGTAATTGTTCGTTCTGGATTACGACGACGAGGACGAGAGCGACTGGTACGAACCTTTGGCGTAGATCCGGATACTCGAATAAAAAAGCCATCAGAGGTTGCCACAATACTCTGAACCCGAGTACTCTGCTCCTGACTCTCTTCACCAGGATCAATATCAGTTGTTACCTGATTAGCGACTTGATTCAAAGGTTGAACGACCCGCTGTTCAACCTCTGTTGATTGACTCGACTGCTCTCCATCTGACGTCACTAGCTCAGGCAACTGCACAAACCACCGACGACTTGTTTCACCTCGTACCTGGACTTGCTGTGGATCTAACGTATAGCCAGGCGTCAATTCAATCACAATACGAGCTGTTTGGTCATCAAGCTGACCAACACGAACTTCCTGCAAACCTTCCCTAAGTCGCTGTCGAGAAGTCGCATTAGTCACCTGGGTACCAGGCAAGTCGATCACTAAACGGGTGGGATTGAAAATCAACTGAGCAGTCGGACGGACCTGAGTATCGGTAGTAAACGTCAGGCGATTTTGCTGTTGATCAAAGCGCCAGAACTGAAGATTAGCGGCCTCAGCTGGCAAGGCAATCAAAAAAGCCCCTAAAACGCCAACCACACCGGGTATAAAACCGGACATTTCGCGCATGACTACTTGACTAGCAAGTAAAGGATTCCAGTGCACAGCTTCAGTTCCTTTTAACAGTGATGATCCTAAGTCCATTGATTACATCTATCAGGCTAATTAGGGCAATGAATATTCCTAAAAGCCTTCAATTACGATAACTAACCTAACTCTCAATCGACGTTGGCGCAGTCCCTCCTTTGGAGATATGCATCCATTGATTGCTATGTTGGCTAGGTGAATCCAGGATCAATGCCGCAAAACAAGATTAACCGCATTTGTGCAATGTTTGAGATCTTGAACGTCAAAATTGTACGGTTTAGAGCCTGTCCCTATCTTTGATTCACCTAACTTTTACAGTTTCAGAACAGATCACCAAGCCCTACTCATTGCAAACAACAAAGCTGAGTTCGCCGTTAGAATACCCGCATCAAAATGAATTCATACAAGAGCGAAATTTCAATACAGATGGCTTCATACTAGGACAGCCTCAGTGACATCGTGATTCCATCGCATCTAAGCTTTTGGGGACAGCTGCTGTAAGAACCTCATGGTCGATCTGGGTGACCAACACATCATCTTCGATCCGGATACCAATTCCGCGCCAGCGTTGCTCTACTTCGGGCTGTCCTTCCTCTGGCTCATAGTTTGGAGCGATATAAATACCAGGCTCGACCGTCACCACATTTCCGGTTGTAAACGGTTGCCAGGTTTTATCAGGGTTGCGTAAGGTACCACTGTCATGGACATCCAAGCCCAAAAAGTGACCGGTACCATGCATAAAGAAAGCCTTGTGCTTTTTTTCTTCGATTAACGTGTCCACATTGCCCTTGAGTAATCCCAACTCGACTAGCCCCTCGGTAATAACGCGAGTAGCGGCATCATGAAAGTCATTAAATGGCCGTCCAGGTTGAACGACATCAATAGCCCGTAACTGAGCTTCTAAGACTAATTCATAAATAATTCGCTGTTCGGAGGTAAAGCGTTCGCCCACGGGGAATGTGCGAGTAATGTCGGCATTGTAATAGTCATAGGCACAACCTGCGTCGATTAAGAGAAGATCGTCTGCTTGCATCTGGCGATCATTTTCGATGTAATGCAAAATGCATGCGTTAGCACCAGAAGCAACAATCGAAGGATAAGCGGGACCTAGGGCTCCCTCCAGACGAAAAATATGTTCCATTTCTGCCTGGATTTCATACTCATAACGACCAGGCTGGGTGATGACCATAGCATGGTTATGGGCCTTGGCAGATATGGCAATGGCTTTACGCATTTGCTGCAATTCGCTAGCACTTTTGATCCGGCGAAACTGCTGCATCAATAACCGCCCATCTTCAATGGCGACTGGACCTCGACCACGCTTTGGGTATTTAGCTAAAATGCGTCGCCACAGGGTTAATATGCATTGATCTAACGAACTATTGTCACCAAAGTGATAGTAAAGTCGCTCGGCATTTTCAACATATTGAGGTAGTTTCTCAGTGAGTTTTTCGATGGGGTAAGCTTCCTGGGCACCGTACTTCTCTTTGGCTAACTCCACCCCCGTACGATAACCAGACCAGGTTTCTTTTTCCTTATCTTTGGGACGCACAAAGAGCACAAACTGATGGTCTTCGTGGTGAGGCGCTAGGACTGCGATCGCATCCGGCTCATTAAACCCCGTCAAATAGAAAAAATCACTATTTTGGCGAAATGGGTACTCCACGTCGTTATGCATGACCGCCGTAGGAGCACTGCCAAAAATAGCAGTACCTTGACCAATAGCAGCCATCACCACCTGCCGACGCTGTTTATATTCCTGAGGATGTATTGCCATGTAACCTGTTGCACCGTTAGGAGAGAACCTTAATCCGCATCCCACTTGATGGCAGACTACTACTTTGGAGCGATAGCGTACTGCCCACTCGATCAACCGGAGTTTCAGCCATCAGATTGAGAAATTCATCAACAGACTCTAACTCACAACTACTGCTAGCAGCACTCGTCCGATATTGAGTTGGGATCACCACTTTTGGCTGCAAACTCTGAACAGCTGCCACGGCTTCAGTAGGATTGTAAGCCTTGGCCCCACCCCCAACGGGAACTAACAAGACATCGGGACGGCCAATCAAAATCTTATCCTCTAAATCAATGGGAGCAGCTGCCCCACCGAGATGTACTACTTTAACTCCAGCCTGAGACCATAACCAAGCCGTATTAGTGCCAAACCGTCTACCTCCCTCGCGATCATGGGGCATACCTACACCCTGAACACTCAGGCCATTGATTTCATAGGCTCCTGGTTCATCTAGATAGTTAACCGTCGCATCGTCAGGAATAAATCCTTCATCAAAGAGTCGACTACTGACTAAAACTAAATCTGAACCACTCAAGGCCGGAGCTGCATATCCTTCAGTACAACCGATGGGAGTAAACGGATTAGTCAAAATCGTCTTCCCCCCCCCAGAAAACTGGAAGCACATATGTCCCAATGCTGTGATACTTAAAGTCCCTGTTTGAGCTTGATATGTTTGCCAGTTAGAAGCAATCCCCAAGCCAAGGGTACCGATGAATGCTGCACCGGCATTCTGGAGCAATTGCCGCCGTTTCATAGTGTCCTCACATCCCATTCAATCAAGTGTCCATGACTTGTTATAGTGCCATAGCCTTGGAAGACTCGCTAAGTAAGACAGACAGTTTTCTAAGGTCTGTCTTAGTCCAAATTTTTATTTCTCCCCAAGCTGTGGTAAATACCTACCTGGAAATAGAACTTAAAAAATTATGCAATAGTTGCTTACCCGCCTCGGTCAATACACTTTCAGGATGAAACTGTACCCCTTGAATATGGGGGTATTGACGATGGCGTAAGCCCATAATTGTACCGTCATCCACCCAAGCAGTAATTTCTAAGCAATCAGGACAGCTGGCTCGGTCTACCACCAGACTATGGTAACGAGTTGCCGTCAGCGGACTATCAAGGCCGACAAAAACCCCCTGGTTTGTATGGCTAACTGGGGATGTTTTACCATGCATCAGCTCACTAGCGGCTATAACAGTACCACCGAAAACCTGGCCGATGCTTTGATGTCCCAGACATACACCCAGGATTGGAATAGTTGGCCCTAGCTCTCGGATGATGTCTAGGGAAATACCGGCATCGTTTGGGGTGCCAGGCCCCGGAGAGATCAAGATGCCATCGGGGGCAAGGGAACAAACTTGTTCTAGAGTAATCTGATCGTTGCGAAAGACCTGAATATCAGCTGCGACAGGCAGTGTTTGCCCCAGCTCTCCCAAATATTGCACCAGGTTGTAAGTAAAACTATCGTAATTATCAATGACTAAAATCATTGCTTAACTAAAGCTCAGTTAGCCCAGCTTAAGCGATCCCGTTGTTTAACAGCACAATTACTGGCGGCAAATACACAAATCCTGCCACCAGTAGCGCTGCGATCGCAGAGATCAGCACAGCCCCAGCAGCGCAATCTTTGGCAATCTTTGCTAATTCATGATATGTCTGGCCAACCGTAAGATCGACCACAGATTCTAGGGCCGTATTCATAAGCTCCATCACCAACACAGCACTGACGGTGATAGCAACGACAGCAGCTTCAATCGCTTTAATCTGAAGCACCACCCCCAAAGAGAACGCCACCAGAGCAATCGCTAAATGAATACGAAAGTTACGTTGGGTTCTGATGGCATAAATAATGCCTGCCCATGCATAGCGAAAACTGCTAAACAAATTAGGAGCAACCTGCCAAGCAGTTTTGCTTTCCTTTTTGCTCTTGGGAATGGTTTGAAGGTTAGAAGAAATAGACATGCACTAACTTAGAGATGATGTATAGCAAAGTAGCTCGCACAAACGTACAAAACTAGTTAATTCAGCTGGCAGCACCCCAAACAGCATGCTGAGATCGCCCCAGAGTCCATTAAGAAACTCCATAATTACTTCAGGCCTAGTTAATCGAAGCCTGAAACCACTCAATAGGTTCCCAAAATCATTATTATTCTGTAAACCATATTAACCTTCGTCAAAGTTTGTAATCGTATATTACCTACCTAGATTTAGGATTTAACATCCAGCTTGCTAAACAATTAATTCGATCTGTTTCAACAGACAACGCTGCTTTTCTAGCATGATTTTCAGGCTTTCATCATTAGGATGCTCCCATCCTAAGAGATGTAAGAGGCCATGGGCTGCTAGCCATGCCAATTCTTGAAGCAGAGAATAATTATCATCGTGGCGCTGTCGCTGAGCAGTTTCTACAGAAATAATCACATCTCCCAAAGGCAGAGGGGACATTCGATAGATAACCTGAGCACCAGGTATTTCGGTTTCTTGTGCAGCAAACGCCAGAACATCGGTGACTTTATCCTGATGACGATAAGTCGCGTTTAACTGCTGGATAGTAGCATCATCAGTGAGCACAAGACTGACTTCATAGCAACCAATGGGCGATACTGTTGGATTGATTACCCTGAGCCAGATATCAAACCAAGACTGCCAAGTAGATATCGTGGGCAGTTCAGATTGCTGAACAATCCCTTGAGCTGCCGTAGCATCTAACCAGAGTTCTAACTTAGGACTTGATAGGTAAGTCAATCAGGTCACCGTGTCAGATAAGCCAAACCAATCAGAAATCCGAGTAACCCCGTAGCAGTTAGAAAAAAGTGGAATAAGGATTTCCCACCCTTCTTGACCATGTTACGCATGGCTAACTTGATATAGCTAGGTGCAGGTTCCTGAGATTGAGCGTCGATGGAGGGAGGAGGAGAATGGGACATGGTACTTATTAAAAATAGGTTTAAGACTCAAAAAAACACCCTTGAAACTTTATTCATGTGTTTTATTAAGTAATGTATCAGCTCTGCTGGGCATCGGGCGGACTATACGATGTTTTCTTGAGTGATTTGGTTTTCCTGTTGCAGAACGGCCTCGATGAATGGGTCGAGGTCACCATTCATAACATCGTCAATAGCAGTGGTTTCAATGTTTGTCCGCAGGTCTTTAACCATTTGATAGGGATGAAAGACATAGTTGCGAATTTGATTACCCCAGGCAGCTTCTACCATGTCACCACGAATGTCTGCTACAGCTTGGGCCTGTTGTTCTTGGGCGATCACAAGTAATTTAGCTTTGAGTAAAGCCATGGCCTTTTCGCGATTTTGTAGTTGCGATCGCTCCTGAGTACACCGCACTGACAGCCCTGTCGGCAAATGGGTAATCCGCACCGCTGTCTCTACTTTATTCACATTTTGACCACCGGCCCCCCCGGAACGCGATGTCTTGATTTCCAGATCTTTATCAGGGATATCTAGCTCAATACTGTCATCCAATACTGGCATCACTTCAATGCCAGCAAAACTAGTCTGACGCTTGCCATTAGCGTTAAACGGAGAAATACGAACTAGCCGATGAGTGCCCTTTTCTGCCTTTAAATACCCATAGGCATAGCGCCCATCAATTTCTAAAGTAGCTGACTTCAGCCCAGCTTCATCTCCCTTAGATTCTTCAACCAGCCTGATACTGTAATCATGCTGTTCACACCAACGGGTATACATCCTCAGCAGCATTTCTGCCCAGTCCTGAGCATCCGTCCCGCCAGCACCAGCATTGATGGTCACTACAGCACTGTTTTTATCGTAAGGGCCAGATAAAAGCTGCTGTAGCTCCCACTGATCTAGAGCCTTAGCAAGGGTCTGGGCCGTTTCTTGGGCTTCGGTTAAAAGGGCCGAATCAGACTCTACTTCCAGTAGTTCTGCAATAGTTTGCAGATCGCCGAGTTGGGTATTCCAAGTATTGAGCTGTTCCAAATAGGACTTATATTCATTCAGCGTCTGTAGAGTCTTCTGCGCTTGTTCTTGGTTATCCCAAAAATCCGATTGAGCAGCTACCTGCTCTAGATCATCAATTTTCGCTTGAATGGCAGGCAGGTCAAAGATACTCCTGAGCTTTGCCCAGGCGATTATTAAGCAGATCACTTTCGCGTTTGAGGTCAGACAGATCTAACATGAGGTGATTGGCATTAGGCAATGAGTGCCATTGAGTCTTAGCTTGTTAATTCTATAATGTCACCCGCAGTTCGATTTGACCGTCAATTTATCCCTTATGGCTCTTTCTTCTAAGCTTTGGCAAGATTACCTAGACTTGGCCAATGAGAGCCTTGCTCATCCATTTGTGCAAGGTATTGCAGATGGCACATTGCCCAAAGCAAACTTTGCATATTACGTGGGCCAGGACGCGTTCTTTCTAGAAGCCTTTGCCCGAGCCTATAGCATTGCAGCAGCAAAATCCCCTACCTGGGAGAGTTTTAATGTATTCCACGATTTAGCTGCCGGGGTGTTATCAGAATTAAAGCTACACCAAAGTTATGCCCAGACCTGGAATGTAGATTTGGCCCAGGTAAGCCCAGACAAATCCACACGGCAGTATACAGACTTTTTACTGGCAACGGCCTGGAATCAACCCATTGGCATCACAGCTGTCGCCATGTCGCCATGCATGCGTCTATATGCCTATTTAGGTCAACAGCTTGCCAAAAATGGAATTCCCGAGCACGGCTATAAGGATTGGATCAGCACTTATAGTAGTGACTCGTTCGAACCTTTAGCTGCTCAGTTAGAAGCCATTGTAGATGAGTATGCAAGCGATAGTGAGCTAACTCGCTCCACCTACCGCTATGCCATGGTATGCGAGCGGGACTTTTTCCAAGCCGCATGGCAGTACCGAGAAGGTTGACTCAGAAGCAATACACAGCAGTTTACGTTCATGAACCTTTAACCAATACCTTAGGTCTCAGCCATAGACTTTGAGAAGTCAGGAGAGTCCTGCGCATCTGCTTTGATCCTATATCGCAGCAACTACAGAGTAATTTGCTGCGATATAGGATCAAATGAAATCTTTTTTGTGCAAACTCTGGCCAAACTTAATGAAATGCGCTTTTTGATTAGATCGCGAAAGGCCCCGATCCTATCGGGATAGAAGCTACGGTAATGTCGCTCGGCAATGTGCCATATTTAGATTTCTATAAATATGACTACAAATATGACTAAATCTTTTTACAAGACCATTAAGTCCACATTTCAAATGACATTAACATCAATGACTTGGAGGGGAAAGACGCCGAAATTACGGGCTGCGATCGCAACTACCTCCCTGCCTTCAGCAAAACTTTTCATCCCCTCAGTCAACTCATCAAAATCTCGTTACCTAGACCACTCAAACGAAGCCTGTAGCGTTATGAAATGGAGAATTAGATGCCTTTTGAGGTCCATACAGCTGCTTAAAATAGCCCTTAATTTCACTAACTGATGTTTATCGCTGGCAGCGGAACTAAAGCAATGAAGAATAGCTGCAAATCCATAGACTAAGTAACTAATCTTCTTACACTATGTTTTTTAAGGCCTAGCTCAACAGTCGCTATCCCTAAACATTACTTATGGTTTGGTTTGTAAAGATTGAACGTGGAATTGTCAATAAAGCTATATTTGACCAGTTCATACCTGCCCATGTGGCTTATGTCAACGATTTAATTGCCAAAGGTTACCAAGCCAAAACTGGTTATTGGGCTGAGCGTGGTGGCGGCATGCTGTTATTTCAAGCATCGTCCCTGGACGAAGCTGAAGCCATTGTCAAAGCTGATCCGTTGATTCAGAATGGCTGTGTCGATTACGAACTACACGAATGGTGTGTCGTTGTAGAATAGTTCGCTACAATAACAGGCTTGAGGAACCAGCACACAGTCATAACAATTAGCTCAGCATGGCGAAAACAAATAAAAAATCCCAGCCCAGTGACGGATTCAAAGTCATGGCTGACAATCGTCAGGCTCGCTTTACCTACGAAATTTTAGACAGCTATGAGGCTGGAATTGCATTGAAAGGCACCGAAGTCAAGTCTATTCGCGCTGGCAAAGTCAACCTAAGAGACGGCTATGCCCAGGTCAAAAACGGTGAAGTATGGTTACTGAATGTCCACATTTCTCCCCACGATATGACCAACCAAGCTTACAATCACGATCCGCGCCGTCCTCGACGGTTACTCCTTCATAAGGCTGAAATTCGTAAGTTGATCGGCAAAGTGGAAGAAAAGGGCCTGACTCTAGTTCCATTAAAGCTCTATCTGAAAAAAGGACGCGTAAAAGTCAACATCGCCATTGGTCGTGGTAAAAAGCTCCACGATAAGCGTGAATCCCTAAAACAAAAGCAAGAAAAACGTGACATTGCTCGCATGACGAAAAATCGTTAGAGAAACACTAATTGATTTAGGTTTTTGCTATGCAGACACCTTGCAGATCCTCTAAGGTAATGCGTTTGGAGTAAGCACTAGTCTTCGGCAAAACGGCATTATCAAAAAAACTAATGGAATGTTCGTGATTTATCGCTGCGGGTCCTCCATTACAAAAATTCCAGCAAGTTCTTCCTTTTCCGGCTCAGCATCTACATTAACAACTTCCTAAGTCAAATAAATTCCGTCAATTAGAACAAAGGTTACCTGTAACCCTGGAGAAGATAAAGGTTTTCGACCCTATCGTTAAACTAATGATTATCAGAAGCAATTTTGAAAATATTCTTGAAGTTATCTAAGTAAGTCAGTTACCACTAAACAAAGTAAAATTCCTCAAGAAATTAATTCGTAATTAATTTCTTGAGGAATTTATCTAATACAGTAATCCTACAAAGAAACATACTACTTGCTCTACAGCTCAATCTAATGTGATTTTTGAGAATCACCTCTAGCATCTGAGAGGAATTAAATTCTCGAAGTCTTCACAGGCTAAGCTAGATTGTTATAGCAATTGATTGTTATAGCAATTCAATTTGATTTGTGAGAGTCGTCTCTAGCTTCGAAAAGACATCAAAGTCTCAAAATATTCACAGACTAGGCCAAATTGCTATATATATTTTTCACTTTGAGCTACTTTCAATAAATAGTTAAACATTCCCTCTAGGAAGCAAATAAGTAGTGCTAATACAGAAAACTTAAGAAATCAATTCAATAACTAGCATAAGAAAATAGCGACATGAAAAAACTCACGTCGCTATTCTAATCCTAGTTTAATTAATTCAATCCTGTCTGCTATTTGCAGCCTCTAAAGAGATGCTAGATGCTTATATGATGTGCTTACGGATCGGTTTGCAATGCCTGGGGTTGCAAATAGTTAATCATTTGGTCGACTCCCCGTTGAATACGACGAGTTACCGTCATCGGACTCACTCCTATACGCTCAGCCACCTCCTTGCGCGAAAGCCCCTTAAAAAAGACAAATTCAATTGCCGAACGTGTCTTATCCTCTAACTGACTAAGTGCTCTTTGTACTTGCTGACGATCTTCTTCCAGGGATTGCAAAAGCTGATAATGCATATCAGGCAAAGTATCTCCCAGCGTGATAGTTGAGTCAGTTTGATGGCAAACAGTGGCATCCAAACTGAGTGGCATCCGATTCTTATTTGCCATCTTTACCTGACGCCACTCCTTGACTGAAATGCAAAGCGCTTCAGCCATTTCATAATCAGACGGTTGGCGACCATAGCGACGCAGTAAATCAGCTTGCAACTTCTGACTAGCCTTCTGCAAATCTTGCCAACGACGAGGTATTTTAACTGTAGAGCCCCGATCCCTTAAAAAGTGAAGCATCTCACCGCGAATATAGGGAACGGCAAAAGAACTAAACGCACATCCTTGACTTGGATCAAACCGTTCGATCGCTCGGATTAAACCTAGGTAACCAATTTGCTCCAGGTCTTCATAGGGTTCAGCGCACTGATGACTGACACGATGCGCTATTTTTCGTACTAAACCTGCATTTAAACGGACTAAATCATTACGCAACTTGATTGATGGCTTTTGTTTATATGCCATCAGCATCTCCATCCCACGAGAGCGAAGCGATGAGGTTTGAGTAGCCATAGTGTGCTAAATATCCTGTGTCAGGGCGTTAAATCGTGATTTAAGTACATTGTCGGGATGTTGACTTAAGCACACCATCGTTGGATTACGGGACTCGGTCTATAAATTTCCCAAGAGTCTCCGTGCATTCACTCTGGCTGTTTAAAATGTTACTTTGTTCTAGATCTCTCAAATGCACATGGCAACGCGCATTGATGATACTTAATCAGCAAGTTTTCGTAGACATTAAAAAGTCACAACAAATTATCTTGGTGTAATTTGTTTCTCGTATAAGTTGGTTTGCACTGTCAAAGCCTAAAGCCTATTAGTAGCTTAATAAGCAGTCTAAATCTTTAGAATTTTTTCGGGATTCCTGTCAAAATTTTTGGCTCTACCTGTCTCAATATGCAAGCCGTGGTGTAAATACTTGAAACCTATTCAAAATAAGAGCTTCAGTGTTTTGAGATGGACTAAAATGTTCGCTACAAACATCAGCATACAGGGATTGGTAGACCCAAATTTTTATACGTATTTTTGTATGGAATAATGAGCTTATGCTCTTAGAGCAAATAAAAGGCTATGTAAACCCTGTGCACCAACTAAGTAGCAGAAATGTTGAGAGAACTGTACATCGACACCTGCTTAAGGTGCTAGCAAAGAAAATCTCTGATCAATGATAAATAGGTGTTTTCATCTTCCAACATAGGAAAATGGCCTGTTTCTGGCACTTCCACATACTTAATCTTTTCACTTAAGGATGCTGCCTTACGTCCCAATTCAGCAGGGGTAATTTTGTCGTATTGCCCAGATATCATCAGAGTCGGCACATTAATCGCTGCAAACGCTGTAGGCATCTTCTCCGTGGCATGTTTACTTACCGAAGCCTTTAAGGTTTCCAGAGCAGTCATTGTGTCAGCCTGCAAGAAATCATTGAGAAATATTTTTTTGTCTAGGTAAGGAATTGGCCTCTTTAGAAACCTCGACATGAATATATGAGGCACTAATGGAATATATGCCAGCCATAATGGCCGAAACATCACTACATAGCTACCAAACTGATGAAATGCTTTGAAAGCAAGCTCATCATACTCAAAGGAGCCGTTGCACGTAAGAATTGCCTTATCAACTCGTTGGGCAAAGCAATTGAGAAAGTAAAGTGCTACTGACGCACCCATAGAGTGAGCAATAATCAACACACGTTCTAACTTCAAGATCGTTAACAAACGCTCAAGATCGTCAGCAAAGCTTTCTAAGCTGCCTAACTCGGCTTTCGTATTCAATGCATTTGCAGAGCGCCCAAACCCTCGCAAATCGTATAATAAACAGTCAAATTCATGTTTCATTGCATGGGCTGTTTTTTCCCAATAACGAGCTGAGCCCCCCCAACCATGTAGAAAAACCAAAGGTGGGCGATGCCCCTGCGGACCATCACAAATCCATTCATAGTAATGATCAACCCCATTAAGCGTTATGTAGGCCATACAAGTTCCCTTAGCCAATCAACACTCTATAAAGAGTTGCATTCCAAAGCAGCAAAACGCTGAAATCACCAGTTTTAATTAAACCTTGTACACATCCAAACAATCATTTCTCCATAGAAGAAAACCTACAGGTTCCAACTTGGACATGGTTTAAGCAGATTCTGGCTTAGGCAATGAAGAAGGATGCAACAACAACTCCGCAGTAGATCGTTTCTCTACCATTTCTCGAGTGATATGAAAGCGCTTCATGTCTTTTCTTGAAGGTAGCTCATACATAACATCCAGCATAATTTCTTCAATTATGCTGCGTAGTGCTCGCGCACCAGTTTTGCGTCGATACCCTTCCTGAGCAATAGCCCGAATAGCATCTGGCTTGAACTCAAGATTAACATTATCCATCAGCATCAGCTTCTGAAATTGTTTAACCAGGGCATTTTTGGGCTCTGTCAAAATAGCCATCAAAGCTTCTTCGTCAAGAGGATTAAGTACGGATATAGCCGGTATTCGACCGATAAATTCCGGAATCATTCCAAACTTGACGATATCATCAGCTTCTAAATTTTTCAGCACATCAGCTGCTCGCCTATCACGATTAAACTGCGTCTGCGGCTCACCCGACCCTTGAACAAAGCCCATCGACTTTTTGCCAATACGCTGCTCGATAATTTTCTCTAGACCAACAAATGCACCACCACAAATAAATAAAATGTTACTGGTATCGATTTGAATACAATCTTGATAAGGATGTTTACGACCACCTTGAGGGGGCACATTAGCAATAGTCCCCTCAAGCATCTTTAACAACGCCTGCTGAACACCTTCACCAGATACATCTCGGGTGATAGATGGGTTTTCACTTTTGCGAGCAATTTTATCAATTTCATCAATGTAGATGATACCTCGCTGCGCCTCTTCAACATCTAAATCTGCAACTTGTAAAAGTCTTAGCAGAATATTTTCAACATCTTCACCAACGTAACCTGCCTCAGTTAGCGTAGTGGCATCGGCAACAGCAAATGGAACATCTAAAATCTTTGCCAATGTCTGAGCTAACAACGTTTTACCTGACCCCGTTGGACCAATCAGTAAAATATTAGACTTTTGCAGCTCTACGCTATCCTCTCCGGGATCCCCTCCCGATTGAACATAACTCAGACGCTTATAGTGGTTATAAACTGCGACAGAAAGTACTTTTTTAGCCTCAGTTTGACCAATGACATGCTCATCTAAGTATGCCTTAATTTCTCTAGGCTTAGGAATCTGACTCAGGGAAATATGAGATGGAGACTTGCGGCTACGCTCAGGCTGCTGCTCTCGTCGAGGCGCAGGAGGAGTAACGGCGGAGCTAGAATCAAACAACTCCTCATCTAAAATTTCATTACAAAGATCAACACACTCATCACAGATATAAACTCCTGGACCAGCAATTAGCTTTCGCACTTGCTCCTGGGACTTACCGCAAAAGGAACATTTAAGATGGGAGTCATATTTAGACATATCAGCCCTAACCTAGTGCGTTGACATCAAATTGGCGGCAGCATCACGAGAAATAACAGTGTCAATCAAGCCATAGTCTGCTGCTTCAGTAGCAGACATGAAGAAATCACGCTCGGTATCTTCCGCAATTCTGTCCAAAGGCTGCCCAGTATGACCAGCCAATAACTCATTTAGACGTTGCTTCAGATACAGAATTTCTCGCGCTTGAATCTCAATATCAACAGCTTGCCCTTGGGCTCCACCCAAGGGCTGGTGAATCATAATACGGGAGCTTGGCAAGGCCATACGCTTTCCCCTAGCCCCACCAGACAACAAAAATGCTCCCATGCTAGCAGCTAATCCAAAACAGATCGTGACAACATCTGGACGAATTTGCTGCATCGTATCGTAGATAGCCATACCTGCTGTTATTGAGCCCCCTGGAGAATTGATATAGATCTGAACATCCTTTTCAGGGTCTTCAGCGTCCAAATATAGCAACTGAGCCACAATTGAATCAGCCAAAGTATCATCTACACCACTGCCAAGAAAAACGATACGTTCCCTTAACAACCGTGAATATATATCAAAAACACGTTCACCCCGCCCAGATTGCTCTAGCACCACAGGCAGCATCATATTGTTCGCTCTGTCAATGCCCGCAGTAGACAAACTGTGACCATATAAATCTGGCAACGTTTTACTGTGGTAGGAATGAGACATAAATGAGTACATATCTAGCTAACAGGGCATTCATACATTATTATGCCTCACACATTCACTGAAATGCGTTTAGGTGACGGCAACCATACTCTAGCGAAAACCAACCAATTTCAACAGTCAATAACCAGGATTTTTTGAAATCCTTTAACTACACTTTCGGAAGGCATGGTTACACCCCCCTTTACCAGCACTAACACCTGAATTCAGTCACCTTTTATCTCTAAAAGAATTTGATCGGCTTGAACGCAAGACAAAGATTTATGAACTATAGCTGCTCATTCATACAAATGCCCACTACTCTTCCTCAGCATTCACATCTACAGCATCACTATCCTCTGCTTGATTAAGAGTCCCTTCAGCTACTAATTCAACAGTTGCATTTGCTGATAACCAAGTCAGGATCTTTTCCTTAAGCAGATCTTCGTTAACCACTTGTTTCAGACGATCTTGATCAATTTTGCTAGGGTCATCAACTTCAGCCATCATCTCTTTAATACGAACCACGACAGCCTCTTCTTCAACGCTAATAGACTCCTGATTTGCTACTTCTCCCAAAGCCAGGGTACGCCGCAGTCGCTCAATAGCCTCAGGTTTGGCATTTTCACGCATATTCTCAACCAACTCTTTGGTCAAAAACTTATTTATATCAATGCCTTGATTAGACAGCTGCATAACTGTTTGAGTGACAATATGGTCAACTTCACGCTGTAACAAGGTTTTAGGGATTTCTACTTGTAAATGAGTAACTAGCTCATCTAAAAGGGCCTTCTCTATATTCGCCTGGGTCGCATCTTCTGCCTCATGCTTAAAGCGAGCTTCCAAGGACTGCTTTAATTCCTCTAGAGTTTCAAATTCACTGACTTCCTGAGCTAAATCATCATCCAGAGCAGGCAGTTCTCGCTCCTTCAAATCATTTAAGGTGATTTTAAAGACAGCTGCTTTACCGGCCAAGTCTGCTTGAGGATATTCATCCGGAAACGTAATATCTACGTCCTTGGTTTGACCTAGCTCCATACCAACCATGCCTTCGACGAATCCTGGAATAAATCGACCTTCCTTAATTTCAACTTGAAATTCGCTTGCACTACCTCCTTCAAATTCTTCAGGCTCCTCGCCATCCTTGAGAATTTTGCCAACGAAGTCAATTACGGCGACATCTCCCTCTTGTGCTGCTCGATCCTCAATCGGCACTAGGCTAGCTAAATTTTGCTGATAACTTGCCAAAGTTTCAGCAATCCGCTCAGCATTGAAAACGACTTCTTCTGCCTGAATAGATAACCCCTTATATTGCTTAAGTTCGGATTGAGGAGGAACATCCACCGATGCTGAAATAGTTAGAACTTTACCTGGTTCGAACTGCTCAACTAAGGATTCAAAACCAGAGCGTAACTGATAGTTGCCCAAGGCCTCAATTTTTTCTTGGGCAATAGCCTTATCAATAACAGTTTGTAAAAGCTCCTCAAGGGCTGCGACTTTAAGCCTAGTTGCTCCTAACTGCTGGACCAGAATCTGCCGTGGCACTTTACCTTTCCGAAACCCAGGAATGTTTGCCGTCTTCATAAATTTGCGCAGCGTTTGCTCATAGGTTTGCTTAGACATATCTGCAGGAACTTCGATTTCTAAGCCAACCTGGCTATCGGGTAATTTTTCCTGGGTAACTTTCATTGGGGATTTATGTTCTAGTTGATTGTTTGTGCAGACTTATCGCAAATCACTTGAATGCAAAGAATGCAAAGTTCTACTTCCCCATTGTTTAAGGGACAGCATGGCTACATTTTAGTAGGTGCTTAACTAAACACCAGAAGCTTTATGCTTGGAACATAAGCTGCAAACGCAGTTAGCTATATTACCTGATTATTCCCATTTAGAACTGCAGAAGTCTAAAAGTAAGCGTTTGGCCATTTTTTTGCTTAGCCGTACAGGGCAAGCATGGGCAAAATGCGAATAAAATTTATTACGGTTTAGCCTTTCTGAAGAGGCATCACTCATTTATAACCCGAAGAATGTAGTACTATAATCAGATAACTATTACTTCAGCAAGGTCTTGCAGTTTTAATTTTGGGTCACCTGCGTATAGTAAGAGTGTGCTTGAAGAAGGTCGATTTTATGGCATCTGGAACTTTGGGTGCTAATTCTAGGTCAGTTGCCCTCAGTTAACAGTGTGTTGAAGATGGATTGATTTTCTGAGAAGGGGGTTAGCCTTTCTTTGCTAATAAAGGTTTGATTATTGGTAATTATTTATGCTTCCTGGTGATTGAAGAAACAAATTTGAACATGCAGTCGGCCTTGTGAAGTCAACTTAGAGACAAAATTTCTTTGACAGCATTACTTGCATTATTGCAAGAATGGCAATTGATAACTTTGGGGTTTCTTAGTATGGTCGTAATCGCTACATAAAAATAGATATGTTTTTTCTACAGATTTTTTTTACGGAAATTCGCTTCTGTTCCAGGCATTGGCATTAATTCAAGATTAATTGAGATCAGTCAGTCTTCTTAGCTGTTTCGCAGAGCCTTATTGATTTTATTTATGAATTGCCGCGTTCATACATTGCTAGTCTGAACGTTGCTTGAAGGCACCAAAACCAAAGTTTAAGCGGTCAACTGTTATTCTTTATAGATTTCATTTTTGATGTTTATGTTACGAAGTTTGGAATAGAGGAGGTTAAGTCTTTTGCCTGAAGCATATCGTGTAGCGATTATGGGTGCAACAGGGGCCGTTGGCACCGAACTTCTAAAGCTTTTGGAAGAGCGTAATTTTCCTATTCAAGAGCTTTCTCTCTTTGCGTCTCCCCGTTCAGCAGGAAAGAAGTTATTGTTTCGGGGCGAGACAATTAAGGTGAAGGCTATCAGCGATGTAAATTTTACTGATATTGACCTTGTGCTGGCATCTGCAGGTAGTTCTATATCGAAAGAATGGGCACCAAAAGCCTCTGCAGCTGGTGCTGTGGTAGTTGATAACTCGAGCGCATTTCGAATGGAGTCTTCTGTTCCTTTAGTAGTGCCTGAGGTAAATCCTGAAGCCGCATTAAATCATCAAGGGATCATTGCTAATCCCAACTGTACAACTATTTTGATGAGTGTCGCTCTATGGCCATTACACATATATCAACCAATTGAACGGATTGTAGTGTCTACTTATCAATCTGCAAGCGGCGCTGGTGCACGGGCTATAGAAGAAGTCAAGCTGCAGGCTCAGGCAATTTTGCAGGGGCAAAAGCCATCGACTGAAGCATTTCCTTACCCACTAGCTTTTAACTTGTTCCCACATAATTCTCCTTTGAATGAGCAGGGATATTGCCAGGAGGAAATGAAAATGGTTAATGAAACCCGCAAGATTTTTGGGGTTCCGAATCTTCGTGTCAGTGCAACCTGCGTGCGTGTACCAGTTTTACGAGCCCACTCAGAGGCTGTCAATATTGAATTCAAACAGCCCCTGGAAGCTGATAAAGCGCTGGCCTTGCTCAAGGTTGCCCCTGGTGTCAAAGTAGTCGAAGATTGGCAGGCAAACTATTTTCCAATGCCGATAGAAGCTAGCGGTCAAAATGATGTATTAGTTGGCCGAGTTCGTCGTGACTTGTCTCATGAGAACGGTTTAGAACTATGGCTCAGTGGTGATCAAATTCGCAAGGGAGCAGCCCTTAATGCTATTCAAATTGCTGAGCTTTTAGTTAGTAAGCAAGCTTTACACTCCAAAGCTTTTGTCTAGCCTTAGTAGCCTCTGAGTCTTCTAAGGCTAACGATTAAACTGTTTATAGCTGAGGGCAATTAAACCGTTAATTTGCTGCTGCAAAAATTCTTTTCATGAAAACCCCTGAAGGCCAGTGTCACAGCATGGTCCATATTACATTTTTGAATTCAGGTGATTTTCAATTTTTTCAATATGGTTGTGATGTATTGAGGATAATAGAACGTGACATATTTTGGACGAGTACTCACGGCGATGATTACCCCATTTACTCCATCGGGGGCCGTTGATTATGAGTCTGCACGACATTTGGCATTCCATCTGGTTAGTCATGGTACTGATACCGTTGTTGTGTGTGGCACTACAGGAGAATCACCTACTCTCAGTTGGTCAGAGGAATATGAGCTGTTTCAAGTAGTCAAAGCGGCAGTTAGCGGTCATGGCAAGGTTGTCGCTGGGACCGGGTCTAACAGTACCAAGGAAGCTATCGAAGCAACTCAAAAAGCAGCAGAGTTAGGATTAGACGGTACACTACAAGTAGTGCCTTATTATAACAAGCCTCCCCAGGCTGGATTGCTAAAGCATTTTAGTGCGATCGCCACTTCTGTTCCCAGCCTCCCTTTAATGCTTTATAACGTGCCAGGACGTACAGGGCGTAACTTGGAAGCATCTACTGTAGCCAGATTGGCAGAAATTCCTAACATCATGGCTATCAAAGAAGCTAGTGGCGATTTAGATCAAGTAAGTGAAATTAGCCGTTTGACAGCACCCGGGTTTGCCATTTATTCAGGGGATGATTCTTTAACGCTACCCATGCTCTCAGTGGGCGCAGTAGGTGTGGTAAGTGTTGCTAGCCACCTAGTAGGTAATTCGTTACAGAAAATGATTCAAGCTTATGAGGCTGGTCAGGTAGCAACAGCCAGGGACATTCATTTACAACTACTCCCCCTATGTAAAGCCCTATTTGCAACACCTAATCCAATTCTGATTAAAGCAGCATTACAACTTCAAGGATGGTCAGTAGGCACTTGCCGTTCACCGCTAAGTGAAGCCCCCACAGAGTTCGTTGAAAAGATCCAAGCGTTAATGGCTGAGTTAAATATTTTGCCCACAGCGGTTGTATAAGTTTTGAACTCATCTCGGCATTATCATAGCTCTACCCCAGGGACTAATTACCGCTTGAATCAGACTTGAGGCTCTACGGCAACCTCTTTAAACGTTTTTACAAAACCATACAATTCTTGACCTTTCATTAAGTACTTATGCGCCAACGATCTAGAACAAGCCAACGATCTAGAACTGCTATAAAAGGTGGCACTCAGAATGAAAATCAGAAAGTTCGGAGCACATCTCCAAAATCTGCACCTAAAGCTATCAGCAAACTAGATAAAAGCACGCTTAAGATAATTCCTCTAGGTGGGCTTCATGAAATTGGCAAAAACACTTGTGTCTTTGAAATCAACGATGAAATTATCCTCCTAGACGCAGGCCTAGCTTTTCCATCCGATGAGATGCATGGCGTTAATATCGTCTTACCAGATGTAACTTACTTAAGAGAAAACCACCACAAAATTAAGGGAATGATTGTCACCCATGGTCATGAAGACCATATTGGTGGCATTGCCTTTCACCTTAAACAATTTGATATTCCTGTCATCTACGGTCCTCGCCTAGCCATAGCACTACTGACTGACAAGCTTGAGGAAGCTGGTGTAGCAGAGCGTACAGAGCTACGCACAGTACTGCCTCGTGATACCGTTAGTTTAGGGCAATCTTTTGTGGTGGAATACATACGCAACACCCACTCTATGGCCGATAGCTTTACAGTAGCCATTCGTACGTCAGCTGGTACTATTATTCACACTGGTGATTTTAAGATTGACCATACCCCTGTAGATGGTGAGTACTTTGATCTAGCTCGCTTGGCAGCCTATGGAGAAGAAGGGGTATTGTGCTTAATTAGCGATTCTACAAATGCTGAAGTACCCGGTCATACTCCTTCTGAGCGCTCCGTTTTTCCAAACTTAGATCGAGCTTTTAGCGAGGCAGAAGGTCGTTTGATGGTAACCACCTTTGCTTCTTCAGTGCATCGAGTCAACATGCTATTAGAACTGGCACAAAAGCATAAACGCTCAGTATTTGTTGTGGGTCGCTCTATGCTTAATGTCATTGCCCACGCTCGAAGTTTAGGCTATATCAAATGCCCAGACGATTTATTCAAACCCCTAAATACACTCAACAGCTGCCCTGATGAGAAAGCTATGATCCTGACTACAGGCTCTCAAGGTGAGCCCATGGCAGCCATGACAAGGATTGCCAATGGTTCTCATCGTCAAATTAAGATCCGGCCAGGTGACACAGTTATTTTCTCAGCTAACCCGATCCCAGGTAACACCATTGCCGTTGTAGACACCATAGATAAATTAATGGCCCAGGGAGCCAATGTAATTTATGGCAAGCGTCGCGGGCTGCATGTATCTGGCCATGGTGCTCAAGAAGACCAAAAGCTCATGTTAGCGTTAACACGTCCGAAATATTTTCTACCTGTCCATGGAGAACATCGTATGCTGGTACAGCATGCAGCAACTGCTCAAAGCATGGGTGTCCCCGTCGAACACATGGTCGTCATCCAAAATGGTGACATTGTGACTGTTGATGATGAACAAGGTATTCGCGTTGCCGGTAAGGTTTCATCAGGAATTGAACTGGTAGATTCGTCTCGGAATGGCATTGTTGGGCGCACAGTCCTTAAAGAACGCCAGCAATTAGCAGAAGATGGCATCATTACCATATCTACGGTAATAGATACCAGTGGCAAATTGCTGGCCTCTCCCACAGTTCACTTGCGAGGTGTAGTCACAAAGCTATCTCAAACAGATTGGGATAAAAAAATTGACCAGGTGGTAGCAGCTGGGTTACGGAGTCGTTGGAATGAAGTCATTGATACTTCTGAGAATCACATAATAGTGCGCTGGGATGGCTTAAGATCGCGCCTTGAAGAAGAGGTTCGCCATTTTGTGCGGCGTGAACTTCCTAAACGTTACCCGTTAATTATTTTTTTAATGCAACCCATCGACATTCAAACACCTTTGCAGTCAGCTGAATCTAGTAAAAAACGAGTTGTCACTGTTTAGGACTTCTGGGGCAATCAAGATGCTTAAGGATATAAATCATTAATATTTATTTTCCTTAAGCCCATTCAACAGAAAGCCAACAAAACCTCAGCCTCAATTATTTATCAGAAGCTCAAGTGAAGCTAGGCAAAAGAGACTGAAACGCTATAGAAACTTGCTCATAGCAAGATGCATTGCTCTAGTTGTGCCATGACAAAGTATTACTCGGAATTACCATTTTATTCTTATCAGGCTCATCCATTAAGTGTTCATTTTCCAGAACTCGCTCTGAATTCAGATGCTGGGGTGCTGGTGGTGCGCCAGCGGAGAAAATTCTTGGCATTTGTTATGGGCTAGCTGAGTGTTGAGTATATTAGTGCAAGCTAAATTAGTCTTTGAAAGATATATGATCTGAAAAGTTTGAAAGAAAATTCTTAAATCCCTAGCCATATGAACAGGCGCAAGCTATAATCCATTGCAACTAGAGCTGCCGCAGGATAACTGCAGGGTTTATTAGCTGCAGTTCACCAATACTGAGTACTGACTAGTCCCGCTTCTGTCAGAGCACTTGCGATTGCAACGTACTAGCGACGCTTACAGTCTGTCTGAGGCCCAGTACTCTAATCGGATTTATCTAAACGTCACTTCTAACTGCTAAGCAGTGAAGTTTCTTTTTCCTGCGTTTTTTAGCCTGCCTATATATGGCCTTAACAGAGACCTGGCGACCTTAATCAAGGTGTCAAAGGTCTGGGTTTGAGTAGCTTTTTAGATTTGAAGGATTATCGTTGAGCTTACGTATGTCGGTTCCGGTGACTATGGGGCTGACTACATAGGTTTTTGAGGAAATTGGATGCCTAAGCAGATCATTATTGCGGAGCAGCATCGAACTGCTGCCGTTTTTTCAGAAGACCAAATTCAAGAATTGATTGTGGCTACCGGTAGCCACCAGGTTGGAGACATTTACGTAGGTACCGTTGAAAACGTCCTTTCAGGAATTGATGCAGCTTTCGTCAATATTGGTGATAGTGAGCGGAATGGTTTTATGCATGTGTCCGATTTAGGGCCACTAAAGCTAAAGCGAGCTCCTGGCCCTATTACTGAACTAGTTGCACCTAAACAAAAAGTTTTGGTGCAAATCATGAAGGAACCTACGGGTAATAAAGGTCCCAGATTAACTGGTAAAGTAACTTTGCCTGGCCGTTATTTAGTACTGATGCCCTATGGACGAGGTGTTAATCTATCTCGACGTATTCGCAATGAGGCTGAACGCCATCGACTACGCGCTTTAGGAATTTTAACTAAGCCACCAGGTATGGGTTTGTTGGTCAGAACCGAGGCTGAAAATGTATCTGAAGAAGCCATCATTGAGGATTTAGAGGCGTTGCAAAAACGCTGGGAAATGATTCAACAAGAAGCCATGGCAACTAGACCACCAGCCTTGTTGAATCGTGATGATGACTTTATTCAACGGGTACTGCGAGATGTCTACAATGCTGATGTTAATCGTATTGTGACTGACTCAGACATTGGCATGCAGCGTGTTAAGCAGCACCTATCAAGTTGGAGCAATGGACGTTTGCCAGCTGGAGTACTTGTGGATCATCATCGAACTACTACGTCTCCGCCGATCTTAGAATACTTTCGCGTCAATGCGGCGATTCGTGAAGCACTGAAACCACGAGTCGATCTACCCTCAGGTGGCTATATCATTATTGAGCCTACCGAAGCTCTGACGGTAGTAGATGTCAACTCAGGTTCATTTACCCGGTCAGCAACAGCACGGGAGACCGTACTCTGGACTAATTGTGAAGCAGCTGTGGAAATTGCACGCCAGCTCCGTTTACGGAATATTGCTGGGGTAATTGTTGTCGATTTTATCGATATGGAATCTCGGCGTGACCAGATGCAGGTTTTGGAGCATTTTAGTAAGGCATTACAAGCTGACAAGGCACGTCCTCAAATTTCTCAACTTTCTGAGTTAGGTCTGGTGGAACTCACTCGTAAGCGGCAAGGTCAAAATATATACGAGTTATTTGGCTGTCCTTGTAATGCTTGTGGTGGATTAGGACATCTTGCTCAGTTACCGGGTGAAGCACCCGTAGAAGTTCAGCAATCGGCAGTGGCTAGCCGTGTTGTACCCATACCTAGTGTACGGATAACGCGCCAAGAAAGCCCAGATGGTTTGGAGCCTGACCAAAATCTGAAATCTCTTGATCTGATTAATCATCCTGACTACCAGGATAAAGGCAATGGTCGCAATCGTCGGCGTCGGCGTCGGGGTAGTGATGCTCCAAGTACTCGTGGTCGAGCGGCGGCAGCTCCACCTAAGTTGGCAAACAATAGCAATAATGTCGGCTCTATTATGGGCACTTCACCTATCTTGGCCCCTAACGGAGAAAACTCACGTGATGACATACAGACAGAGGCAATATCTGCTCGTGGCAAACGCTCTCGTAGTAGTCGTAGCCGTAAACCAGAAACACCTCCTCAGGTGGTAACTGTGGCACTAACACCAGATGAACAACGTATTTATGCCGAGATGGGCGTTTCTCCTCTAGTACTTAGTCAAGAGGCCATTAAAGATACGAAGAATGTGGTAGTTTCTGTCATTTTACCTGGTGCAGTACCGCCAAGTATAGATGGCAATACAGATGAAACGGCTGAACAGCCAACGTTTGATAGTAGTCTAGCCTTAGATTTAAGTAATCATGAAGAACACTCTGAGATAGCTGCTCCTGAAATAACGATTGCCACAGCTAATCAGGCCGATAAATCTGATGTTGCTTTAATTGGTGTTGACATCACCCAACAGAAATCATCGGAACCATTAGAATCGTCGGAAGAAGCTCCTCCGACTCGTCGCCGTCGTCGCCGCCGCTCATCTGCAACAGCGGGTTAAGTAAATGACAGTTGCTGGAGTCGATGAAGTTGGGCGTGGTGCTTTATTTGGACCTGTAGTTGCTGCAGCAGTAATATTAAAGCCTAATTTAGAGTTATGGTTGCAATCTCAAGGGGTCACAGACAGTAAAGCCCTTACCCCTGAAAAACGTGAAAGTTTAGTATCCATTATTCAATCAGCATCTGTTGATACCCAAATAAGCTGGGTATCAGTTCATCAGATTGATCGGATAAATATATTGCAAGCCTCATTACAGGCAATGCGACAAGCAATTAGTCGTTTATCACCCCAACCGACTAAATGTTTAGTGGATGGCAACCAAACCATTCCTAGGCTAAATATCAAACAACAGACAGTAATTAAAGGAGATTGCTCAGTTGTTGAGATCGCAGCCGCTAGTATACTAGCCAAAGTATGGCGAGACACACTTATGATTCGGGTAGAAAAACGCTATCCAGGCTATGACCTTGCGTCTAATAAAGGTTATGGTAGCCCTAAACATCTAACAGGGCTAAGAACATTAGGTCCAACACGCTACCATCGACGCTCCTTCAAGAGCTGTCAGAAACAGTCTTTATTAAAGTGATTTCAATTGATTGATTACAGAACCCATCGTAACTATCGCAGTTGAGACGAGGCTAAAACACCTGTAGTCCATCCACGATATTCATGGACCAGTCGGCGCTGTAAGCGCTGCTTAATAGTATTCAAAATACCATTTGCAATAGCATTCCCCGTTGACTCTAGTAATGGCTTAGGTGTGAGCCTAAATGCGGTTGGTAAATCAATATGAATATCTAGCTCAGCATTACCAAACACTCCAGAATTATCTGCTCGAGCCGCCAACCACCCCTGAAGCTTAAATGAGAAGCGTCGATTAAGTAACGCTTGATGCCGTAATCTGCAAGAATCCGAATAAATGATGATCTCACCACTATCATTAGGATATATCTGCACATCAGCTACCGGCTCCAGCGTCAACATCAAAAATTTAATCGGACGCATACTAAACTGGAATGTATGACGTCCCATAACCCTTATCTGACTGGGCTCCGCAAGAGAATATACCAAACGTTCAGTATTACTCAAATACTGATAAATAGGCACAGGTGCGGGCGATATGGCAATTTCTACAGACTGCGACGCATTTAAATGAACCATTCAGCCAATTTCACCTCAGCACCATACATAAAATGCCCACGACATAAACAGCTTTTCAAAATCCATCCTTTTGGACAGCATATCCTTAAGAAATAGTCAGTCTAAAAGGCATTACGCTAACTTTAACACCTTTGTTTCTGTGCTCCCTAAAGATTTCTTCATACATTATTTTTTATCTCCAAATGATACGTATAGCCTACTTAGGACCAACTGGAAGCTACTCTGAATTAGCTGCCACTAAATATGCCCATTGGCTAAAGAAGCAACATAATGAATTATCTACACTGAAATCTTACAATACGATTTCCAAAGCAATTCAAGCAGTCGCTATAGGTGAAACTGGTAAGGCTATTGTTCCGATTGAAAACTCTATAGGTGGAAGTGTACGTGACACCCTAGACATGTTGTGGGAACTAGACAACTTAAAAATCCAAAATAACCTGGTAATCCCAATTCATCATGCACTCTTATCTAAGGCAACTAGCCTAAGTAATATACAGAAAGTTTATTCTCATCCTCAAGCTCTCACCCAATGCCAAAAATGGCTAACAGCCAATCTGCCTAATGCAACTCAAATAGCAACCAGCTCTACAACCGAAGCCCTACCTCAATTATCCAAAGATAAGACATTGGCATCAATCTCCCCGCTATGGGCAGCTAAACTTTACAACCTTCCTGCATTGGCAGCTCCTATCAATGACACCCCTGACAATGCAACACGTTTTTGGGTTCTAGGCCAAACCTTACTTCACCATGGCAGTCATACTTCCCTCGCATTTAGACTGCCAGATAATGCACCAGGTGCCTTACTAAAACCGCTACAACTATTTGCGACCCAAGGCATTAATATGAGCCGCATCGAATCACGCCCAACTAAACTAGCTTTGGGAGACTATCGATTTTTTATTGATATTGAAGCAAGTTTGGACGACCCTAATACTCAAGCCACTTTGCAATTACTCAAGAATTGCACCAAAACCTTAAAAATCTTTGGCAGTTATGAACAAGTTCAAGACTACCTCTAATACAGCGTCAAATTTAAGAATTCGGCTAATGCTTGCTGAAAAGCTTGAATCTAAAGATTTTCCAGAAAGTGCATATCTGAAAATTCAGTCTTGACGAATCACTAGTAAGATTACACAATTCAAAAATGCGCAACTACTGCGATTCCCCATCTTCAGGTAATACGTCTTTCAAAGCTGTACGAGCTGCCAAGTGATTTCGGGTAGACGTTAAGATATCCGCCTCACGTTCTAAACGCTGGGCTGTATCTTGCATCTCTAACAACTGTTGTTGTTCTCTCGCTACACCGTGTAATGTACTAGCAATCCAATAAGACAGTTCTAGGGGCAATTCTGGAACACTCTCAGGAAATTGAATTTCTTGACTCGTTAGCTTAGATGAAAGATGCACAACATCACGCAACAATTGGTCTACTTCAGATGCTAAAGATGTCAAATCTTTTTCTACAACTTCATCTTCAATCCATTCAACCAAACCAACACGATAAGGCTTTTCCCGAACATAATCCAAAACACGAAACCTTTGCTGCCCCATAGTCAATATTTTCATACGATCATCCGGAAGACGTTGAAAATGAATAACTTCAGCACAACAACCAACCTTAGAAATTTCACCATTATCAGGATCGATCATAAGTACACCAAAACGCCGATCCGACTGAAGGATCGTATTCATCATGATGCGATAACGAAACTCAAATATATGAAGCGGTAAATGCCTACCAGGAAAGAGCACCAACTCAGGTAATGGGAATAAAGGTAACTCTCGAACAGCGACTGATGAAGCAAAATCCATTATGGCGGGTAGGAGATACTTTTAGGCAAACATCCAAACTAAAGGCACCGTAAACAAGCCTATGAATGCGCAAGATTATTCTAACCTATCCATTAGATTCAAACATTGCCCTTCTGAAGCCCTTATATAGATAAGATATACCTAAACACTGTAGGAACAGTTGTTCAGGTATATTACTAAATTGATACTCACCGTATCCACGAAACATCCAGCGAAGAATACCTAGCTTAGGGACTTAGAGTTTAACCTCAATATCTACACCAGCGGGCAAATCTAGTTTCATTAGCGCATCAATCGTTTTAGACGTAGGTTGATAAATATCAATGATACGGCGATGAGTACGAGTTTCAAAGTGCTCTCGAGAATCTTTATTTACATGGGGAGAACGAAGCACACAGTAAATTTTGCGCTTGGTAGGCAAGGGAATTGGTCCAATCGCGGTAGCGTTGGTTCGGTTTGCTGTATCTACAATCTTTTCGCAAGAAGTATCTAAGAGACGGCGGTCAAATGCCTTCAAGCGAATACGAATTTTTTGCTGCTGAATAGTAGCCATTACGACTTAAAGCGTCCTTCAATTATCAAGGTACAAGTGGCCCGAAAGCCAAGAGAGCGAAGAAGGCAACCACCTTCTTCGCATTGGACTAAAATCACTCAGTAATCAATTTATTTACTCAGTAATTTTTGAAACTACGCCAGCACCTACGGTGCGGCCACCCTCACGGATAGCAAAGCGCATACCTTCTTCAACTGCAACTGGGTTAATCAGTTCCACATTCATCTTAATGCGATCGCCGGGCATAACCATTTCGGCTGCACTACCATCGTCAGCAGTGAAACTCGCAATAGAACCCGTTACATCAGTTGTACGAACGTAGAACTGAGGCTTATAGCCAGGAAAGAAAGGAGTATGACGACCGCCTTCCTCCTTGTTTAGTACGTAAACTTCTGCCTCAAACTTAGTATGGGGTGTGATGCTCTTGGGCTTTGCCAAAACCATGCCGCGAAGAATATCTTCCTTCTGAACACCACGCAGAAGGATACCAACGTTATCGCCAGCCATACCTTCATCGAGAGTCTTCTGAAACATCTCAACACCCGTGACAGTGCTTTCAACCGTGTCACGAATCCCAACAATTTCGACAGTCTCGCCAACCTTGACTTTACCACGCTCAATTCGGCCAGTTGCAACAGTACCACGACCAGTAATTGAGAAGACGTCCTCAACAGCCATCAAGAAAGGCTTATCAACGTCACGTTCAGGAGTGGGAATATAAGCATCAACTTCATCCATAAGGGCATGAATTTTATCAACCCACTCATCCTCACCGCGACTAATGTCACCCTTTGCTTGTAAAGCTTCAACAGCTTTAAGTGCAGAACCTATGGCAACGGGAATCTCATCACCATCAAACTCGTAGGAACTCAAAAGTTCTCGAACCTCCAGTTCAACCAGCTCAAGCAGTTCTTCATCATCGACTTGATCCTCTTTATTTAAGAAGACAACGATGTTAGGTACACCGACCTGCTTAGCGAGCAAAATATGCTCACGAGTCTGAGGCATAGGACCATCAGCTGCGGAACATACCAAGATAGCACCATCCATCTGAGCCGCACCTGTGATCATATTCTTAACGTAGTCTGCGTGTCCGGGACAGTCTACGTGAGCATAGTGGCGAGTCTCAGTCTCGTATTCCACGTGAGCCGTATTAATGGTGATACCCCGCGCTTTCTCCTCAGGAGCCGCATCAATATCCTCATAATTGCGAGCCTTAGCGCCACCAGCTGCTGCCAAAGTCATGGTAATAGCAGCTGTTAGAGTAGTTTTACCGTGGTCAACATGGCCAATAGTGCCAATGTTAACGTGAGGTTTACTTCTTTCAAACTTTTCGCGTGCCATGTATTTACTGTGTCCCTAAACTAACTTATGCGTTCCCTTTATTTCTAGCGATAACCGCATCAGCCACATTACGCGGAACATCCGCATAGTGGCTAAACTCCATAGAGAATATGCCTCGACCCTGAGTCTTTGAACGGATGTCAGTGGCATAGCCAAACATCTCAGCCAGTGGTACGTTTGCACTAACCTTGGCCAGGCCGTCCTCAGACCCCATACCCTCAATCTGGCCTCGACGAGAGTTAAGGTCTCCCATGATGTCACCAAGAAACTCCTCAGGAGCCTCAACTTCGATTTTCATCATAGGTTCCAGTAATACTGGAGAAGCCTTTGTGACAGCATCTTGAATAGCCATTGACCCAGCGATCTTAAAGGCCATCTCAGATGAGTCCACATCGTGGTAAGAACCGTCTACCAGTGTGACTTTAATGTCGATCACGGGATACCCAGCTAGAATACCAGATTCGCACTTTTCTTTCATGCCAGCTTCCGAAGGGCCAATGAATTCCTTAGGCACCGTACCACCAACAATCTTAGATTCGAACTCAAATCCGGAGCCTTCTTCCCCTGGCTCAACTTCAATCACAACATGGCCAAATTGCCCCTTACCTCCACTTTGGCGCACAAACTTACCTTCAGCGGCAACCGCCTTGCGAATGGTTTCGCGGTAGGCAACCTGGGGTGCACCAATATTTGCTTCTACCTTAAATTCTCGCTTCATACGATCCACGAGAATATCCAGATGAAGCTCCCCCATTCCTGCAATTACTGTCTGATTCGTTTCAGGATTGGTAGAAACCCTAAACGTTGGATCTTCTTCAGACAGCGATTGTAAAGCTTTAGCCAGCTTTTCCATATCCTGCTTAGTTTTAGGCTCCACAGCCACGGATATGACAGGCTCTGGCACGAATAAGGACTCTAACACAATCGGACTATCAGTTGTACAGATTGTGTCCCCTGTAGTTGTGTCCTTAAGACCTAATACAGCACCTAAATCACCAGCTCGAAGTTCATCAACTTCAATACGGTCATCTGCCTTGAGGATAATTAAACGAGAGATCCGCTCTTTTTTGTCCTTCGTAGCATTGTACACATAACTACCTTTGGCCAAGACGCCCGAATACATGCGAATAAAGGTGAGTCGCCCGTAGGGATCCGACATAATCTTAAATGCCAGAGCTGCTAGCGGCCCATCATCCTCAGGAGGGCGCTCTCCCGTCTTTCCATCAGGTAGTGTGCCTTGGATAGCTGGCACTTCCAGAGGAGAAGGTAAATAATCAACAACCGCATCTAAAAGAAGTTGAACCCCCTTATTCTTGAATGCTGAGCCGCAAAGCATCGGCACTAACCCACTGTCAGTAACTCCTTTGTGCAAAGCATCGATGATTTCTTTTTCGGTCAGCTCTTCACCCTCAAGATATTTTTCCATGAGAGTATCATCAGTCTCGGCAATCGCTTCAATTAGCAGAGTCCGATACTCATCAGCCTGCGCTTGAAGATCACCTGGAATATCGACTTCCTCAATATCGGTACCCAAATCATTGGTGTAGACATGGGCTCGCATCCTAACCAAATCCACCACACCCTGAAACTGATCTTCAGCACCAATGGGTATCTGAATAGGGACAGCGTTGGCTTTGAGTCGATCTCGCACTTGTTCGTACACTCGGAAAAAATTAGCCCCAGTGCGATCCATCTTATTGACAAACGCAATACGTGGAACGCTGTAGCGATCGGCCTGCCGCCAAACCGTTTCCGATTGAGGCTGTACACCTCCCACTGAGCAAAAAACAGCAATTACACCATCTAGAACGCGCATTGAACGTTCTACCTCAATAGTGAAATCTACGTGCCCAGGAGTATCAATAATATTGACTTGATGGTCACGCCAGCTAGTACTGATGGCAGCAGCCGTAATCGTGATGCCACGTTCTTGCTCTTGCTCCATCCAATCGGTCACCGCATTACCGTCATGTACCTCTCCAATCTTGTGAACAACACCAGAGTAGAAAAGGATACGTTCGGTTGTTGTGGTCTTACCGGCATCAATGTGAGCAGCGATGCCAATATTTCTAACTCTGTCTAATGGAGAGATTCGTGCCATGCCTGTAGTCTCGCAACGACATACTTAAAAGCCATTTTGCTAACATTCAAGCCAAACTCTATGGCTAGTAACGGTAATGGGCAAACGCCTTATTAGCTTCTGCCATACGATGCGTTTCTTCCCGCTTACGCACAGCACCACCGGTTTCATTAGCTGCATCCATTAGCTCATTAGCGAGCTTGATAGCCATACTCTTCCCAGCCCGCTGGCGAGCAAACTGAGAAATCCAACGTAGTGATAAAGCAGTACCCCGATCAGCACGAACTTCCATAGGAACTTGATAGGTGGCACCACCCACACGACGAGCCTTCACTTCAACCAGGGGTGTTGTATTACGTACAGCCTGTTCAAATACCTCCAAAGGCTCGTTACCAGTACGTTCTTTGATAAGTTCAAAGGCTCCATAAACAATTCGGAGTGATAAGGACTTTTTACCGCTGACCATGATGCGCCGAACCATCATGCTGACCAATCGGCTGCCGTACACAGAATCAGGTGGGACAACGCGCTTCTGAGCGCTTGAACGACGAGACATAGTAATCCTTTGATAAGACGTATGAGCTGAGTGCTAAGAGTCGGCAAATGTCGACAATATTTAGCTAGAAAGTCTGTGGCGGATACACTAGCAAACGCACTGCAACTATACGAAAGCTCAGGGCCACACCTGCCCACCTCCCGTAGTGCGCTGCCGCAGAACCGTTACTCTTTAGGACGCTTAGCGCCATATTTTGAACGACCTTGACGGCGATCCTTCACCCCAGCGGTGTCGAGGGTGCCACGGATAATATGGTAACGAACACCTGGAAGGTCTTTAACACGACCGCCGCGAATCATAACAACGGAGTGTTCTTGTAAATTGTGACCAATGCCAGGAATGTAGGCAGTAACCTCAAAACCAGACGTTAATCGGACCCTGGCTACTTTGCGCAATGCCGAATTGGGTTTCTTGGGCGTTGTAGTGTAAACACGAGTACAAACTCCTCGACGCTGAGGGCAACTCTTCAGCGCTGGGGATTTTGTCTTTTTCTGAGCGTTGCTGCGCTCACTCCGAATGAGCTGTTGAATGGTTGGCATACTTAAAAAGGCAAATGCCTACTTTTCGAAGTTTTCACAAGACCCCATCATATCGATTCTAGAAACTTATTGTCAATCATTTTTTAGTCTTTCCCATTTGCAGATAGCGGTCTAGGTCAAAATCCGACCTAGACCGCTATCTGTGGCCAAGCTATATTCAATTCTTCAACAGCTAGTATCGGCCTGAGTTGACTCTATTTACTATCTGTGCGGGCATAGTCATCCTGAAAACGAATGATGTCATCTTCACCCAAATATTCACCATTCTGCACTTCGATGAGGACAAGGGGAATGACACCCGAATTTTCTAATCGGTGAGCAGTACAAGCAGGCACATAGGTAGACTGATTAGTACAGAGCAGAATTTCCTGATCACCACAAATGACTTTAGCCGTACCAGATACAACAATCCAGTGCTCACTGCGATGATGATGCATCTGTAGGCTCAGACGATGCCCAGGCTTAACCTCAATGCGCTTGATCTTGTAGCCTTTACCTTCTTCGAGAACGGTAAAAGAGCCCCAAGGCCTTGTGTCGAACTTAGGAGAGTTATCTGTGACTGTAGTCAAGTTCTCTTTAGTTTCTTGCGTGGAGGACTTAGGACGATCTTGAGTTTGGACCATGGTGATAGTTCCTTTTTAGAAAAGACAGATAGCAGCTACTTTTTGTGGTTGATTTTTAGACGTTACTAGGGTCAAGGGATGCTTAACCTGTATTAACTGAGCAGTAGGCGTTATAACTGCGCCGTCAAATGACAGCGTAAGATTCGAATACCGATTTAGTAACCTTTAGTTACCATACGTATTGAGTAGCCAAAGGGTTCTTTAAAGGCACCGTTGTACAGAAACTTGAGGGTTTAGTATCAAACACAGGCTTCTGTGAGCACACTTTGCCTAAGGCATTTTATTCAGGTCTCATCATAACAGTGGAAATTGGATAGGTGTCAGGGGTGAGGCTACCGAAAGGATTAACTAAACGGAGTCTTCAATTTCCGCGGGATACCTTAAAGTTTGCTTCAATCAAGAGCAAGCTTAAGGACGATTCTTGTTAAGAGGATTAGCAAATAGGCCTAGGGCATTATTGATACGGGCAGCTGTACGAGGATATCGATTAACTAACTGTCCGCTTAGATAGAGGCTTGATGAACTTCCACCATCCAAATTAAGGGCTTCGGTACAGTCCAGTTTTTGCAGAATCTTAGCAGTTTCGTTGAGAGTCGGCCCTCGACCTCCAACCCGATCCTGAATAGCGACCAATTTCATTTGCCCGGTGGCAGTCATACCAATCACACTTCTGGGCGCTTTTCCTTCAATAAAGTTGCGGCTAAACGACTCTCTTTGAGCATCTAGAACAACATTACCGTTAGTTATCAGTAAAGGACCTGCACCGAGGATATGTGGAAATTGCTCAAACCGAGCAGGTTGGGCTTGTTGATTTAGGGTTAAGGTGCTGCCTTGCGGGAATGCAGTTGCGGCAGAATTAAAAGACCGCAGCACTAATATATAGTCTGCAGAAGGAATTGGAACAGTGTCTTGACCAGCTATACCCAGCGTACGTTGTTGAATCACCCGGTTATTTTGAACGGTGATGATAATTTCGTTGTCAACCAGGCTGGTGTACTGGGTGCCCCAGTCTTCTGTATAGCGAGCAATACCAGCTTTAACATAACCACTGTTAAGTGTATCTACCGCGTAAGTTTGGTTGCTCGCGGTAACGGTAGAACTCAAAGTGAGACGAGCCATATTAATATTGCCTTGATCATCCCAGCCGATGGCCCCACGCCCTAGGATTGGTCCAGAAATCCAACGATTGTTATAGCGTAAGGCTCCTAATGGCAGCTGATTGTTGCGATTAAAAAAGCCTCCATTAATCAGAGCTGTAGTCTGCCATTGGGCCGCTAAATCTTCTGGCGCTTTAATGCCAGGTGCTTGATCGGGAAACGCCCACAGGGGTAGTAATGAAAAGTCAGGATGGTTAGGGTCTAGACTCAGTGTATAAACAGGAAAACGCTGACGATTAACGTCAACATAACGCTGTTGAAATTGCAACCCATCAGTCCAGAGAATTTCTTTGGGTATTAGGGGATCGGGGCGAATATCAAGGACCAGTCGATTGGGTTCCGCTAAGCTCCATAAATGGGCATTAAAGTGATTGGCAACAGTCAGTGTTAAGGTAGTGCGCTGGCCACTGGAGCTGATATTAATGCTTTTGAGGCTTTGGGTTGGGACTAGTTTGAAATGTGAGATCGCCCCCCTATCCATGGCTGCATCCACCGTCACCGTAATGCTATTGGTTAGCGAACTCACCTGCCATGCAGCAGCTTTACTTAAATCAAGCACCAGGCGATCACCCCAGGATTGACGGCCTTGCCGAACGGCCATGATCTGGCTAGAGGGCAGGCTTAAATCAAGCACAGAGCCCTGAGAAGTAACCTGCCACCCATGCTGACGTACCAGTAGAGCTATGTCCACATAGCGATTATTTTCGTAACGCCATGCGGGTAGCTTCAACGTACCTTGATTAGCATCATTAAACCAAGTTACTGGTTGCTGCGCAGGGTTGTCTGTACTGCCTAGGTCAACACCTAACTGGGTTGCGATCGCACCATCTGTAATGCCAATTAAATCGCGTCGCTTTTGCCATGCACCAGTGACTAATCGCCCATTGATCCGCAGTTGTCGACCACTGGCCGTTGGTTCAGCAGCATCTACCAGGGCCAATCGCCCGATGGCAGAGGTTATGACATGAGTTAGAGCCGGTTGAGAGTCTATCTGAGCCACACCTAACACAACCCCAAAGACACAGAGCATCAAGGCAAAATATTTGAGTAACAATCTAAGGTAAAGCGACCAAGGATCTTGCACCGACATAGGCAACAAATCAGATGAAATATAGCGAACTAGCCATAGGACTTTCAGATTGCCGCCAAATTTCCAAGCGTTATCAATCGTGAAACTAAATCAAGGGTACTACCTGTAGCGGGGATACTTAATCTTTGACAGCACACAACAATTCTTGACGAATTCAAAATAAAAAATTGATAATAGCGATCCTCCAGCACTTTGAAACGACTTCTTAAGGTCGTTTCTCAGACTTTGTGAAGGGCGGCTAAGTTTTACTTTTAGAATGTAAAGATAGTATGAACGCTGTCATAGTGAGCAAGTCATTGCCAGTGCTTACAAGCAATCGCTTGGTTTGGGAAAGGACCCTATGGATTGCTGGAAGTATCAGTCTACACATATTGATCCTATGTAGCCATGTTGACTGATGGTAGGCAGGTCATTTTTTTAGTTTCTTTTTGTGACGGACCCATGGGTAGTAAGCGTTTAGATAATATGCAATCGAATCAGCAAGTTAACGACCTTGAGCCTTTGGGTCCCAAAGCACTGGTGGAGGAACGAGATGCTTGTGGTGTCGGGTTTATTGCTGATCAGCAAGGCCGTGCCAGTCACCGCTTAGTTACCGATGCCCTGCATGCCCTTAGCTGTATGGAACATCGAGGAGGTTGCTGTGCCGACCAGGATTCTGGTGATGGTGCAGGCATTATGACCGCCATTCCTTGGAAGATTTTGCAGCGTTGGTCTGGCAACCAATCACTCAAACTTGGCAATATTGGTGTCGGCATGACATTTTTACCCCGTCATGGGGTAGCGGCAGACATTGCCAAACAAAAATTTGCCCAGGTCACTGAGGCGGCTGGTATGACCTTGCTTGGTTGGCGACCTGTGCCCGTAGCATCAGATACTCTGGGTGCCCTGGCACGAGAATTTGAACCTCGCATTGAGCAAGTGCTAGTGGAATCTACGGCAACAGGCAATCAGCTAGAACGACAATTATTCTTATTACGCCGTGCCTGGCTACGAGCCCTAGAAGCTTTCCAAGGTACAGAAGAGCTTACTGTCGCTTTGCAAGAAGCTTACATGTGTTCTTTCTCCAGTCGTACCATAGTCTATAAGGGTATGGTACGCAGTGAGGTGCTAGGTCAGTTCTACTTGGATTTACAAGATAGCGACTACGAAAGTGCTTTTGCAGTCTATCACCGTCGTTTTAGCACTAATACGATGCCGAAGTGGCCATTAGCTCATCCAATGCGGTTATTGGGTCACAACGGTGAAATTAATACTCTGATCGGTAATATTAACTGGATGACGGCCCGTGAAGCGGATTTAGCTAGCCCAGTTTGGGGAGAGAGTATTGAACAGCTAAAGCCACTTGTGAACGCTGACAATAGCGATTCAGCAAACTTAGACAACGTTATGGAATTGTTGGTGCGCTCAGGACGTACCCCGACCCAGGCCTTGATGATGATGGTGCCTGAGGCCTATCTCAACCAGCCTGAACTGCTCAGTTACCCTGAGATTACAGACTTTTACGAATACTATAGCGGTGTACAAGAACCCTGGGACGGTCCTGCTCTGATAGTCTTTAGCGATGGCAAGCAAGTGGGTGCTGCTCTAGACCGCAACGGCCTCCGTCCGGCTCGCTACGCTATCACCCGCAGTGGTTATCTAGTGGTCTCCTCTGAGGCAGGTGTTGTTGAGCTGCCTGTAGAAGACGTGGTGGAAAAAGGGCGACTGGGTCCTGGTCAGATGATCGCTATTGACTTTGAAACCCATGAAATTCTAAAAAATTGGCATATCAAGCAGCGGGTGGCCCAAGCTCAACCCTATGGAGACTGGCTACGCAACCATCGACAAGAAATTTCTCCCCAACTGTTTCGCGAGCAGCCCTATCTAGAGGGAAAATCCCTATTAACCCAACAAACGGCCTTTGGCTACACCGCTGAAGATCTGGATATGGTTATTCAGGATATGGCGGCCCAAGGAAAGGAACCCACTTACTGCATGGGAAACGATGCTCCCCTGGCAGTGCTATCGGAAAAACCTCATCTACTGTATAACTACTTCAAACAGCGGTTTGCCCAGGTGACTAATCCCCCTATCGATCCTCTGCGGGAGCGACTGGTGATGTCATTACAGATGCAGCTGGGACAGCGCAACAACCTATTAGAAGAAAAGCCCAGCCAGTTGATCAAACTGGACTCGCCGGTCATTAATGACAATGAACTGGCACTCATCCGTCAGGGTAATTTGCCGACGGCGACTATTTCGACGCTTTATGCTATCGAGGCTGGGCCGAATGGCTTAGGCTCAGCCCTCACAGTGCTGTGTGATCAAGCAGATGCAGCCGTTAAAGCCGGTGCTAAAATTCTGATCGTTAGCGATCGCATCGACACCAACGGCACCCCAGCCACAATATCCGCTACCCAAAGCTATATTCCTCCTCTATTAGCCATCGGTGCTGTACACCATCACCTGATCGGCAATGGTTTGCGGATGCGCACATCACTACTAGTGGATACGGCTCAGTGTTGGAGCACCCACCACTTTGCTTGCCTGATCGGCTATGGTGCAAGTGCCGTGTGTCCTTACCTTGCCCTAGAAAGCGTTCGCCACTGGTGGGCTACTAGCAAGACGCAAAAGCTGATGGCAACTGGCAAACTGCCCGTGACCACGCTCAATGGTGCCCAGGCTAACTACCGTAAGGCCGTAGAATCTGGCTTGCTAAAGATTCTCTCTAAGATGGGAATTTCTCTGCTATCGAGCTATCAGGGCGCTCAAATTTTCGAAGCTATTGGAATTGGCCCCGAGCTATTGACTGCAGGCTTTAAGGGCAGCATTTCTCGTTTGGGTGGTCTGACATTGGCCGAGCTAGCCCAGGAAACCATGCGTTTCCACAGTAAGGCATTTCCGGAACTCACCGGTAAACGTCTAGAGCATATGGGCTTTGTCCAAGCCCGCCCCAAAGGTGAGTATCACAGCAACAGCCCACAGCTGACTAAATTGCTCCATAAGGCTGTCAAGTCCAATCAATACGATCACTACGCCCTGTACCAGGAACAACTCAAGGGCAGTCCGGTTGCCGCTCTACGAGACTTGTTAGATTTCAAAAGCGACCGTGACGCTATCCCTGTCGAGCAGGTGGAGTCAGTTGAGGCCATTATGCGCCGCTTCTGCACTGGCGGTATGTCTTTAGGAGCCCTGTCTCGTGAGGCCCATGAGACATTGGCGATCGCAATGAACCGCATTGGCGGTAAATCTAACTCTGGTGAAGGGGGAGAAGACGCCATCCGTTTCCAAGCGATTAATGATGTGGACGATCATGGTCTGTCAGCCACACTGCCCCACCTTAAAGGCCTAAAATCTGGTGACACCGCTTGTTCTGCCATTAAACAAGTGGCCTCAGGTCGCTTTGGCGTTACCCCTGAGTACTTAATGAGCGCCAAACAAATTGAGATCAAAATGGCCCAGGGGGCTAAGCCTGGAGAAGGCGGACAGCTGCCTGGACGTAAAGTGAGCGAATACATTGCCTCACTACGACGCTCTAAACCTGGTGTAACCTTAATTTCCCCCCCACCTCACCACGATATCTATTCGATTGAGGATCTGGCTCAGCTGATCTTTGATTTACATCAAATCAATCCGGCGGCAGGGGTATCTGTCAAACTCGTGTCTGAAATTGGCATCGGCACCATTGCTGCGGGTGTTGCTAAAGCCAATGCCGATATCATTCAAGTCTCTGGTCACGATGGAGGGACTGGCGCATCACCCTTAAGCTCCATTAAGCATGCGGGTGTGCCTTGGGAGCTGGGTCTGACCGAAGTCCATCGGGTCCTGATGAAAAATCAGCTGCGAGATCGCGTCTTACTGCGGGTAGACGGTGGTCTTAAAACTGGTTGGGATGTGGTCATGGGGGCTCTAATGGGGGCCGAAGAATATGGCTTTGGCACCATCGCAATGATTGCCGAGGGCTGCATTATGGCTCGTGTTTGCCATACCAATAGCTGTCCGGTCGGTGTCACCACTCAACGTGAAGAACTTCGTAAGCGCTTTACCGGCATTCCCGAGCATGTGGTCAACTTCTTCTATTTTATGGCTGAGGAAGTGCGTTCACTACTAGCGCATTTGGGCTATCGGTCATTAAGTGAGGTGATTGGTCGGGCTGATCTGCTGACCCCACGGGCTAACGCTAGTCTGACCAAAACCCAGGGGTTAACGTTAGACATCATTACTCAATTGCCTGATACGCGGCGCGATCGCAGCTGGTTAGACCATGGTGACATCAACAGCAACGGGCCTGTATTGGATGATCGACTCCTAGCAGATACCGATATTCAAACGGCCATCGCTAATCAGGGTGAAATTAGCAAAACCTTTGATGTCACTAATACCGATCGCTCAGTAGGTGCCCGTATCTCTGGCAAAATTGCTAAACAGTATGGCAATAACGGCTTTGCTGGCGTGTTAAACCTTACCTTTAACGGTAGCGTTGGTCAGAGCTTTGGAGCCTTTAACCTGCCTGGCATGGGTCTACGTCTTGTGGGCGAAGCCAATGACTATGTTGGCAAAGGCATGCATGGTGGCGAAATCATCATTACACCATTTGAGGGTATCCAATATGACCCATCTGAGCATGTCATCATCGGCAACACCTGTCTCTATGGTGCTACCGGCGGCACCCTCTATGCCTTTGGTAAAGCAGGTGAGCGTTTCGCCGTACGTAATTCCAAAGGTCAGGCAGTGATTGAGGGGGCGGGCGATCATTGCTGTGAATACATGACCGGTGGTGTTGTGGTTTGCCTTGGGGGCGTCGGTCGTAACGTGGGCGCAGGAATGACTGGCGGGTTAGGTTACTTCCTAGATGAGCAAGGTGATTTTCCCACCCGGGTCAATCCTGAAATCGTCAAGGTGCAGCGAGTAATCACGGCAGCAGGAGCAAAACAGCTAGCAGAGATGATTACACATCACGCAGAACGCACAGGCAGCACTAAGGCAGCTCGTATTTTAGCGGATTGGGATAGCTATTTGCCTATGTTCTGGCAGGTAGTACCACCATCAGAAGCGGATCGTCCTGAAACTGTCGATACGGCTGAAACAGTTGCTACTACTTCGTTAATTAATTGATGTTGCTTCAAAACGCCCTTAAAGAATGGGCTGTAGCTGTGGATGCCCTGGGGCAAGGTCAGACTATTTTATTGCTACGTAAAGGTGGCATTCGTGAGGTCGGCAATCGTTTTCAGGTCCCCCATCAACGGGTATGGCTATACCCAACCTACGAACATCAAAAACCTAACTTGCTCAAACTTCAATGGGCTAAACAAGTCACCCCTGTCGCAGCTGGATGGCATCCAACCCAGGTAACCATTCAAATGTGGGCTGACATTGCACATATATGGAGTGTGTACAATCAGCAGCCTATTGAATCGTTGCTACCTTTTCATATATGGAATCAGCAGTTTGTTACGGAACGCTTTCGATGGAAACCTAGTCAACCACTTCATCTACTATTGCTGCGAGTGCATCGACTCGTTACACCCGTGCAGATTGATTGGCAATCTGATTATGGTGGCTGTCGGTCCTGGCTAACCTTAAAAACTCCGTTAGAGACTAAGGCCTCTATGCCTGTGTTGGATGAACAAACCTGGTCAACAGCAGTACAAAGAATACATCGTCAAATCAGAGCAATTGAATCATCTGCACCATTGGCAAGTCCATGAAATATTTCGACTCTTTTCGTTGCAAATAGTATCGATTCAGTTATATTTGCCTACGTTTTGCAACCCTAATTTATATCGCAAGCAGTAACTATAAAGGAAAACCGACGATCCCCGCAAAGTCATCAAAATCAGCCATACAAAGTATAAGCTGCTCGCTTATTGAGGCAGTAATTTGAACACCTTTTTTGAGCAATAGTTTTGTTATGGCCGTGCTAAAAGTTGGCATTAATGGGTTTGGTCGTATTGGCCGTTTAATATTGCGAGCCGCTATCAACAATTCAAATATTGAATTTGTTGGTATTAACGATTTGGTTGCCCCCGAGAATCTTGCATATCTATTCAAATATGATTCCACCCATGGTCAGTTTCCTGGTCATGTTGAGGCAAGGGATAATGGCATTGTCGTTGGTGGAAAATTTATTCCTTGCTTTTCGATTGCTAATCCAGCCGAATTGCCTTGGGGTAACCTCAATGTTGATTATGTTGTAGAGGCCACAGGCCGTTTTGTTACTTACGACAAGGCAGAAAATCACATCAAGGCAGGGGCCAAGCGCGTAGTCATTTCTGCGCCTACCAAGAGCCCAGAACAAGTCCCTACTCTTTTAGTGGGCGTAAATCACAAGACCTTTAATCCTCAAACTGATCGTATTGTTTCCAATGCTAGCTGTACCACTAACTGTCTAGCTCCTGTAGCGAAGGTAATCCACGAGCATTTTGGTTTTGCAGAAGGGTTGATGACCACAGTGCATGCCGCCACTGCAACTCAATCCACCGTTGATAGCCCCAATAAGAAGAGTCTACGCAGCGGTCGAGGAGCAGCTCAAAATATTATTCCAGCCTCCACAGGTGCTGCTAAGGCAGTTACTCTAGTGCTACCAGAATTAACTGGTAAGCTGACTGGCATGGCGTTGCGGGTACCTACTCCCGATGTATCTGTGGTTGATCTGACGGTTCGTACTGAAAAATCCACTAACTATCGTGAAATCTGTGATGCGATGAAGGCAGCATCCAAGAACGGTTTACGTGGGGTTTTAGGGTATACCGAAGATCCTCTTGTTTCAACTGATTTTGTTGGTGACCCCCGCTCCAGCATCTTTGATGCCGGGGCTGGTATTGAACTTAATCCCAATTTCTTCAAGCTGCTAACTTGGTATGACAACGAATGGGGTTACTCTAACCGTGTGGTTGATTTGATGCTACACATGGCAATTACTGAAGGCTTACTGCAGGGTGTTACTAGTGATGCTTTAGAAGCGGTTTATGCCTAATATTGAGTCAGTCAAGCTCACACAATATTATTGACAGTTCCACGAACTATAAGCATAAAAGCGACCCAAATTTGGGTCGCTTTTTCTAATTTGGATTACTTTTTCTAAAGACCCAACCCTATTCACCACTCACCACAAAAGTTGAAGGCCCATGCCCTTGTGTACCGCAACTTATCCCTTTAACCACCTATCGATTGATACCAGTAATAAGTTGCCATTGGGATAACTGTAGCCAAAATTAGCAGGATAACGACTATCCATATGGAACTGGTCCGGTTTTCCTCGGTTTCTTCTGCAGTGGCAAACGTACCTTCCACATTGATGGTCTCTTCAATGATCGGTGGACCTGGATCAGGGTCTCCAGCTAGCACCGCCGCCAACCGCACAGTCGCATCGTCAAACGCCTGGTTATAACTATTATTTTTCAGCAGCGGCGCTTTCATTGTTTCCTGAGTAATGCTCTCAGCGATGTCTTCAAGCAGTAGCGTAGCTGTTTCTTCACCGGCCTTGAGACCAATGCTATTGGTAACGTCATCTAAAACGATTACTGTCTGATTACTGCCTGATTCAGGAGTGGAGAACCAACGTGCAAATAGCTGTTCCGCAAAACTTTGAGCCGTTTCGCCATAATCCAGACGATGAATAGTAACGTAGCGAACTTCTTGCCCGGTAGCAGCTGCCAATTTTTGCAGATCTTTATTCAGATTGCTTTCATTGAGCCGAGTAATTTGATTGGCGTCGTCTAAAACCCAGTTGTCAGCATTAGGGCTTAGAGGCATGTCATATACCCCAGTCGCATTGGCTGGAGCAGCAATGGTGAGGCTAATGGCTAATGCGATCGCAACCACAACAATCCAGCGGCAGCGATGAAATATCGAACTCAAGCGCATGATGTTTCAAGAAGCAGCAATCGAGTAGCTAAACCACATCTGAATAGCTACCCTAATCACTACTATAGAGGACCACATGGACCTGAGGATAGCGGACATCAAGGTACGCAAGCACAAAAAATAGATGCTTAGCAATAGATAGCTTAAAACGAAACAGTCACAATACAACCGTCCGCGATAGCACTGTCTAATATTTGTAGCTGTCGTTTTTCCACAGTAGTCAAACTATTTTTTTTGCGATACTGTTCAACCGCCTGGGCGACACCGGGGGTGAGTTCACCATTCATAAGTGCTGTACGCACTAACACTTCTAAATCTTTGCCAACCAGTTGAGAGGTGTTGAACATAGTAAAAAAGTTGGATAAATGAGTGACTGTTTATACATTCGCGATCATTTATTCAACTTCCGGATCAAAGGCGTCTTAGCACCAAGAATTTTCTCGCTGAAAGAGCATTTAACAATTGTCTCCCCCCCTCTTAACGGTTGTCCTCACCAGTAGGCGATAGCCTCAAACGTCTTTAGTCTTTTGTGAAATGCTGATGGGCTGCTAAGGCAATAGCGGCTGGATAAATCCGGTGTTCCTGGACTTGAATACGTGCCTGTAGGCTCTCTTCAGTATCTCCAGTTAACACAGGAACCACCGCCTGCATAACAATCGGTCCACTATCCACCACCAACTCCACATGATGGACGGTACAGCCCGCCAGTTTAACTCCAGCATCTAAGGCTTGTCGGACCGCATGCAGACCAGGAAAGCTCGGCAATAGACTGGGATGAATATTCAGTAAACGCCCACTAAATGCATCAATTAGCTGCTGGGTAACGCGCCGCATCCACCCAGCCATAATCACCCAGTCAACATCATGGTTTGTCAGGGTATCGACAATCGCCTGATCCAGCGCCTCCCGTGACGGAAACTCACGATGATTTAAGAGGACGTTGGGAATAGACCATCTGGCTGCTCGTTCAAACACTTTAGCGCCAGGATTATTGCCAATAACAACATTGACCTGGGCCTTGAGTTCTAAACGCTCAATCGCAGTCATAATGGCCTCAAAATTACTGCCATTACCCGATGCTAAAACACCTAATTTCAGGACAGGATAAGTTAACGTCTGACAGTCGATATCCGGTGATAGCAAGTGATCAGGACACCCCTTGGCAGGAAAAGAACCCATAGTCTACAACAAGCAACAAACTCTAGAATTTTACAGGCCATAGGCAGCGTTCATTTGATTAACTGTGACCTCAGTATAATCACGGATTTTCCAAAATAAAGTTGATGTAACGATACATCGTTAAACGTTTTTGGAAAATCCAGGGCATAGTTAAGAAAACCCATGACCATGTCTTGCCCTCGTCAAATGAATCTATCTGTCGCTTCAAATATTGATGCCCACGATTCGATTCACTACATGGCTAATTTGCTAAATGCGATCGCAGCCCCAGTTTATGCAAAGAGCCAAGATCATCAGTGGCTGTTTGCTAACCTTGCTTGCTGTAAGCTTCTGGATACCCCACTAGAGCAATTGATCGGGAGGATTGACCATGATGTAGTGGCCGTAATTGATGCGGATTTATTGAGAACGCAAGATACCCGTTTTTTCACCCATGGGACCAGTTCTGATCAGCCCATTAGGATCAATACCTGTGCTGATCAACGTTACTTTTTAGGGGAGCGCGCTCTACTGCAAACAGCCGAAGGGCCGATTTTGGTTAATACTCTCAAAGACGTGAGTGAGCTGATTCAGAGTCGTCATACTAACAGTACTTTGAAAAAACAGTTAGAAAAGCGTAACTGTGATCTGGAACGGCTAAGTGAGTTTGAAGCCACCTTAAAACGAATTACCGACCGAGTACGCGACAGTCTTGACGAAAAACAAATTTTACAAACAGCCGTCCAAGAAATTACTGAAGCTCTCAATGTCAGGGGTTCGAACACCTCTCTTTATGACCTTGAGCAAGGCACTTCTACGATTTATTACGAATACACCACACTGCCCTCTGACCGTGGCCGTGTATCTCAACTGGAGGCATTTGCCGAAGTCTATTCTCAATTGTTAGAGGGCCATTACCTGCAGTTTTGCTCTATTGATCCCAATCCAGTGCGCGGATTAGTGTCGATGTTGGCTTGTCCAATTTTGGATGACCGAGGCGTTCTTGGTGATCTATGGCTGATTAACAACAAAGAACATGGCTTTAGCGAATATGAAATTCGTCTAGTACAGCAGGTAGCAAACCAGTGTGCCATTGCCATTCGTCAAGCACGTCTCTATCAAGAATCCCAGTCCCAGGTACGAGAACTTGAGCAAGTCAATCACCTCAAGGACGACTTTTTGAGTACGGTTTCCCACGAACTACGCACACCCGTCACCAGCATGCGAGTGGCGCTACAGTTGCTTGGGGTTAGCCTCACCCAAGAACTTGATCTAGAAGCAGAACTGGCCAAACCGGATGCTGAACAAGGCCGCATTGCCCGCTACTATCGCATCCTTAAAGAAGAATGTGAACGCGAAATTAGCTTGATTAACGACCTGCTAGATCTACAGCGTTTGGATGTAGGCAACCACGAGTTGGCATTACAAAACATTCAAATTAACGAATGGCTCCCAGCTCTAGTTAATAGTTTTCAAGAACGGGCCACTAGCCGTAATCAAAAGCTGAACGTGGTCATTGCAGAAAATACTCCTATCTTGAAATCAGATTTGTCGAGTCTGGATCGCATCTGGGCAGAACTGCTCAATAACGCTTGTAAATATACTCCCCCAGGCGAAGAAATCACCCTTTCTGTAGTGCCAATAAACAGCGATCACTTGCAATTCGCCCTCATAAATACAGGGGTGGAAATCCCTCAAAATGAACTACCACGTATTTTTGATAAGTTTTACCGGGTGCCCAGCGCTGACCCATGGAAACAAGGAGGTACCGGCTTGGGGCTAGCTCTGGTTCAGAAGCTTGTGCAACATATCAACGGTGAGATTAAAGTCACCAGTGGAAATCATCAGACGTGTTTTACGATTGAGTTACCGCTATCGTTTACACCGTGAAAGCGATAGCAAAACCATGGATTAAATCGGTCCATATCAGGAGGTAATTGTGGTAGCAGTCCCATCAGAAACCAGCCTAGAAACCTACGAAGGGCAGTTTGGGCCCTTTGTGATTACTCCAGATGATCGACGGGAGGTCGTCATTTATCGTGGGGGTCTCACCTTAGCCTCTCTCAGTTTTGCCCTGGGTGTGGTGATGTTAACCCTGGGCAATGGCAGCCCTGGACTGATGTGGGCAATATCTGCGTGTTATCTGGCCATGTGGCTGGGTCTGGGGGTAAGCCTTTGGTTTATTCATATTTATCTACGTCCCCTACATCAAGCATTGCAAGGATTTTGGTTAGTAGGCGGCTTAGCTAGTTTAGGCATTGCGATCGCCATACCAAAACCCTTGGCCTTAACCGTATATGAACAGCCCTTTTCTATCTTGGGCATCGGTTTTACCTTCGCTGCCTTAACCGGCATCTTCTTTAAAGAGGCCTTTTGTTTTAATCGACTAGAGACAAAACTCCTGGTCCCCATAGTACCGACTTTGCTTTTAACCCATATGGTAGGCGCTGTACCTGGTTCCATAGCTCGGGGACTACTGATCGTGTGGGCAATTTTGTTTATTGTTTTTGCGCTCCGTAAGGTGCTACAACCCATTCCCGATGACATTGGCGATAAAAGCGTTTTTGACTATCTCAAGCAACAGCGACAGGCAAACGCGTAGGGACATTTTTTAGGGGCGTTGCATGTAACGCCCCTAAAATCGGTTTATTCATGGGCATCCTAGAATCGTTAACACAACGGAACCCCTAGGTTGGAACGAGCATATTGGCTGGCTTGGTCAAAGATCAAAGACGTGGGGCCAGTTTTAATCAAACGACTACATGAGCGGTTTGGGTCATTAGCATTAGCTTGGCAAGCAGACCCAGCTGACCTGCTCAGTGTAGATGGAATTGGCCTAGTGACAGCGGATCAGATTCGTGAGCTGCGATCGCAACTCATCCCTGAACAGCTTCTCAAAAATCATGAGACACAGTACCCCCACTTTTGGACCCCCGCCGACCCAGACTACCCCAGGCTGCTATGGCAAATTCCAGATCCACCTCCTGTCCTCTACTATCGAGGCCCCTTACGCCCTAACGATTCGCTAACTGTCACTGCAAGCATTGTCGGCACCCGCCATCCCAGCCCCTATGGACGTCGCTGGACTCAGCGGTTAAGCCGTCGCCTGAGTCAACGCCAGATCACCATTGTTTCTGGCATGGCCAATGGCATTGACACCTATGCTCACCAAAGCTGCCTAGATCACCAGGGTCAAACCATAGCCGTACTGGGAAACGGTGTAGATATCATTTATCCCCGCAACAACGAGCAGCTTTACCAAGAAATTCTAGAAACAGGGCTAGTTTTAAGTGAATATCCCGATGGTACCCCACCAGATCGTGGCCATTTTCCCCGCCGTAACCGCATCATTGCTGGCCTCAGCCACGCCACCCTGGTCACCGAAGCGCCGGAACGATCAGGAGCTTTAATCACAGCCTATTTAGCCAATGACTATGGTCGCCATGTTTACGCCTTACCAGATGGACTAGACAATCCCACCTGCCGTGGGTGTTTAGTCCTGATTAATACTGGAGCAGGCATCATTATGGGCGAAGATCAGTTAGTCAAAGAGTTGCTTAATATTGGTATAACCAATCAGAAAACCCACAAAGATAGCAATCACGCAAACAGGACCAGCGAGGCAGCTAGAAAATCAACGACCATGACCGATAATACCTCTGCGGTCGTTTCAGATAATCAGCCTGAGAGAATCTTAGAAGCTGAGTTGGATGTAGGCTTACAACATATCTTGCAAAACATTCCCGACACACCCATCAGCCTAGACAACCTAGTAAAAACCACCCAGCTAGACACCAGTGCCCTACTAGGTGGTTTATTACAATTGGAACTTGTAGGTCTGATTACTCAGTTACCAGGTGGCCAGTATCAGCGCAAATAAAGGTAAGGTACCAACTTGTATGAGACTTTAATTTTTGAGACTACAAGCTAAGCTCAACTACCTGGATAAGTCTCCATCCCCGTATAAGTCATTTCATAACCGGTATAGGCTATTTCATGGGCCTCCTGCGGATTGTCCATACAATCAAAATTATCCACAAAAAATTCCAAAACTAGGTCCCCTAGCTCAATCATGTCGCCATCTCTAAGTGCTTGTCGCTTTTGAGGTACAAGGCGACGACGATTTAAGCGAGTTCCTGATTGACTGCCAACATCGGCAATAAAAAAGCCAGCTTCAGGAGTATGGCGAATTACTGCATGGCAGGGATCAACAGTAGCATTACCCATGGGTAGGGCACAGGTAATGGCTTTTCCTAAGAGCCAACATGCACCTGCATGGGTAAGACGTAATGTTTCAGAATGACCTGTATTAGAAACTAAAAATACAGCAGAATTTGCAATGATAGCTTGAACATAAAAGGGAGTAATTTGACAGCGATCTTTAACTGTCAATATAGAATCGGCAATTACATTAGCCTTATCAAAATCGTTTCTAACGTTATTAAACAAAGCCTCCCAAGGAAGTGATAAAACATCATCGCTGATACCATTACCAGTTGAGTTTTTCACTGCTGGGTTGCTGGGACTAAAAGCTCTAAGCGTGGACATGGACAATGACTAAACAACTTAACAGCAATAGGCTATAAGGTGTGGTCGATTGTCACCCTAATTCAGTAGATTCACCTGCAGGCTACTCATCAATTTGAGCATCGCTTGCAGAGGTAGAAAAGTAGAATTAAAATGAACAGCTAGTAAAAAATTGCTGTTCACCCATAGTTCTAACCCCGTTGTCAAAAACAGAAAAAATCCCTTAAAGATTTAGCTTACAACGGAGAAATACACAAAAAGTCCTTGATAAATTAGGACTTTTCTATAAGCGTTCAGCAATCTTTTATAGGACGTGAACCTATCAAAAGATAGTGCGTTTATTTATGTCTTTTTCATTAAAGCTTGTCCACTCAAAATCAGTGATTCAGCGGATAGGCTTTTATCGAAGCTTTAAAAGGTATGAGCAAATATTAAAATCCCCCAAGATTGGTAGTTGATGTCCTGAATCCGTAATGCAGAATTCATATAGCTTTCAGGAACTTAGTAGGGAACAATATAAGACTTATTACATCTCATTAGCGCTACTATGACGCAGTCAATCAAGGCTGTATCTATAAAGGAATCGTTAAGTCTCCACAAATGTCATAATTCACCACTGATTGTTGGAGGACCAAGGCTTTGACAAACGCCATTATTCGTGCACAACCCCCTTTAGACTTTATTCCTGAACAATTTCATCCCTGGGTGAGACGTCTGGTAAAAGTAGCATTACCTGGCTGGATTCGCTGGCAAACTGATCTAGTGGCTATCAAAGTCAAAAATCCAGACATTTTGGCTCGACTATATGGAGATTTTCAAACCGGGAAGAACCGGTTTGTCATTGCATTTCGTCATCCGGCTCCCGAAGATGCTTACGGTATAGCCCACTTACTTTGGCAAGCAGTTCCCCAATCCGCTCAGCAGTTAGGCATAACGCTACAGCCAGTCCATAGTCACTTTATTTATGATCGCGGTATTCCCCTATGGGCAGGTAGCTGGGTCAGTTGGCTCTGTTCTCGTTTGGGCGGTGTCTCAATTCAACGCGGCAAACTGGATTTAGTTGCTCTAAAAGCAGCAAGACAGCTTCTAAGTAATGGTCAGTTTCCTCTAGCAGCTGCTCCAGAAGGTGGCAATAATGGCCATAACGAAATTGTCAGTCCCTTAGAACCCGGTGTGCCCCAACTCGCATTCTGGTGTGTCGAGGATTTAGCTAAAGCTAATCGGTCTGAACCTGTCTACATTGTGCCGTTAGGAATTCAGTATCGATATATAGACCCACCTTGGGAGGCTATTGGACAACTACTGAGCAAACTAGAAACTCGCAGTGGGGTCACGACGCACTCTATGGAAACGTTTGTGCCACCTGTGGAGTTACCCACAGCTGAAATTACGACGCTTTATGGCCGTCTCTACAGACTAGCTGAACATCTATTGACCCTGATGGAAGGGTACTATCAGCAAATTTATGGTTTGGAGCAACCGGATATCGATAACGTTACGGAGGTTAACGGGCAGTTAGCTTTACGCTTACAACATTTACTCAACGGCGCATTAGCCGTAGCCGAAAAGTACTTTAATCTCAATCCCAAGGGCTCTGTCATTGATCGCTGTCGGCGCTTGGAACAGGCTGGCTGGGAGCGCATCTTTCGAGAGGATTTGCGAGATGAAACCGCTTTATCTACTGTTGAACGGGGTTTAGCGGATCGCATTGCAGAGGAAGCCGATCTGCGGATGTGGCATATGCGTTTAGTGGAAAGCTTTGTGGCGGTGACTGGTCGCTATGTGTTGGAAAAGCCTACGGCGGATCGCTTTGCAGAAACTGTTTTATTGCTGGCAGATATGGTGACTCGCATTGAGGGGGAAACGCCGTTTCCAAGACCTTCGTTGGGGAAACGGGAGGTGTTACTGACAGTAGGGGAGCCGATTTGTGTTAGCGATCGCAGATCTGACTACAAACAAAGCCGACGAAAGGCAGTCGCCACCCTGACCAAAGATTTGCAAAACGCACTAGACGCCTTGATTGTAGACAGTACCGAGTTTTGACATAAGCTATCGGTTTGATTTACGAATACTGATGTAATACCAGCAACCGATGGCTACTAAACCACCGAGAATAGTACCGGGTAGTCGAGCCATGGCTGTTCCTAATGCCACTCCGCCAGAAATCATCACCATTAGTTGGTCAGCGTTTGCCCAGAATTTTTGTGATTTTTGGTCCATGGAAACCAGATTTGAATAAAGTTTCGACCACAGCCAAGGGCCAGTAACCGATGATGTCCTATTTCTTAGCTGTTCTATTTTGGAATAATTTGCCAGGGTGAAGGTAAAAATAGCCCTTGGTGGTAAGTGCCAGTTCTTCGGTGGTGCTGGGGGGCTCAGTTAATGGAGGAGCACCTTTGAAGCCCTGCCAAAGTTGCACAAAGGGATTATCCGAAATAGGGCGGAGATAACCTTCATTCCATAGGGCTTGGACAAAGTCTTGGGTTCGTTCAACGGAAATTTCTAGTAAGTAGGCTAGATCATCGACTGAGAATATCTCTTGGTCTAGCTTGCGTAGAATAGTGACCTTAGCTGGGTCCAGGTTGGTGACCGTTTTTTCTAAGGCTTTGGCAAAAGTTTGTAAATCACTAGAGGCTTGTTTGACCTTTTGTTGCCATTGGCGATTAGTGACCAGGTTCTGAGCATTACTTCGGAAGTTTGGTCCCTGCAGAATTGTTAGGGCAATATCCAGCAAATTTATGGGACCACTATTGAGCACCAATGAACTTTTTGCGCGTTCCCGTTCACCGTATTGGACTTGTAAGCTAGTGCGAAATTGACCGTAGAGATTGGCCAAATCTATATCACTCTGGAGCAGGGAGTAAAGTTCTTCAATCGCTTGGGAATCGCCCTGTTCTAGCTTGTGGCCAATGCCCTGAATTTGGCCAGCTAGTTCTGTCTCAACGTTGCCATTGGAACGGGCCAATGTAAGCAGGCACGCTTCTAGGGTGATGGCTTCGGTGGCTTTGAGGTTAGCCAACGATATGCCCTTGTTATTGAGCGCTTCGTGGTTGTCTGGTTTGATCGATAAGGCCGCGTCATAGGATGCGATGGCCCCTAAAAAATCGCCTTGCCTATAAGCATTATTGCCTTTATTAAAGATTGCCCCTGCCTGTTGTTCTTGTTCAGAAGAAACTGCCTGTTGCGTGGACGTCTCAGCAACACCAACTGGCCCATTCAACACCTGTTCCCCCATATCCTGGGCCATCTTTCCCACCACCCCACAGTCCATCTCTCCCCACCGCACCAACCGCTCTGCCACTGACGGTTCTATGGGCTTCCGCTTACCATAGCCATATAGCCATTCAATAAATTGCTGATCATTTTCTCGCCCTGCCAAACAGGCCTTGACTTGGTCAGGGGACCAACCGGCCGCCAGACCGGTCATCACGTCGTTAAACAATGCGGCGTAATCTACCTTGGGTGTCGGCGGGGCAGGGGCAGGCGGCTTACGGCCAAAGAGACGATTAAGCATGGAACTGGGGTAGCTACAGGATCAGTTTAGTCACCACTACAGGTTGATGTTTGGCAGCTCTGGAAAGAATTTTGGATTAACCAGCTAGTGCAATATCAATTGCAGAAACCAGTCCAGGATATATATGATTGCCCCCGCCGTACCCCCCAACTTAATGCTATTGAGAAAACCCAGTACGGTGGGTTGTAGGGCGGCGTTCCGGCCCTGCCCAGGGGGTTTGGGGAACACGGAGGGACCCCAAGCAACAGCTTTAAACGTAGGGTGGGCAAACGCCTATGGAATCTGTTAGCAACCTGATCAATGTCTATGCTTGCCCATCATCAGCTATGCCGCTGCACTTGGAAAATTTTTGAAAAAGGTGGGCAGATACAACACCCGGCAATGGGCATAGGATATTGAGCCTGCCCACCCTACATGACTTGGGAAATTACCAATGTTCTTGTTTGGGTGCCTATGATATGTCGGAAATGTTGGGTTTCGCGGGCTCAACGCCAACCTACGTCAACCATGGGATGCGGGAAGGGGGCATAATGGCTGCAATGTTGGGTTTCTGGATTCGACCCAACCCATCAGGTAATGACACTACCAAAACTGACGCTATCGACCATTAAGCGCTATGCCACCGAGCAATCCTTTTCACGAGGCCAAAGCTACTGGCAATCGGGGGCCGTTATCTCGCTAACCCAGCGTCAAACTGTCTTACAAGCGGAAGTCGAGGGCAATGACCCGGTACCCTATCGCGTCACCATTGACTTTGATGGAGGTGGCATTACCAATGCCCGATGTAGTTGTCCTTATGCCTTTGAAGGTTGGTGTAAACATATCGTTGCCACACTGCTTGCCTGGATAGAACAACCAGATACTGTTGAACAGCGACCCAGCTTAGCGCAGCTTTTGGACTCATTAAATCTTCTTCAAACTCATGGCTTGGTGCAAACACTAGTAGAAGAAAATCCAGCCCTGATTGATTCAATTGATTTCTATGTTAGTCGCTTAGTTCGGCCACCAGAAACCTCTACAAAATCTACCCGACCAAAACGCCAAACTCGCATTGACCAGGCTGTTTATAAGCGCAAGGTGAGAGAGATTATTCATGAAACGGTGCAGCATTGGGAATATGGTGGTGAGGATGACGATCCTCTCTATGCCATCGGCGAATTGACAGCGGAGGCATTGGCGTTTGTGGAACAGGACGATGGTCACAATGCCCTGGCAGTAATGGAAGCGATTACGGATGCTTGCATTTCCTACTGGGACGAGATTTATGACTTTATGGGCATGGGTCCTGGTGAGTTTGACTTAGACCTAGATGCTGTCTGGACTGAAACGATTTTGAGTACAGACCTGACTGATGATGAGGCGCTGGAGTGGCAGGAAAAATTAGAGGTATATCAACAAGAACTGGGTAGTTTTGCTATGGCTTTGGAAGCCTTACGTCAGGGATGGGATTATCCCCCCTTGACCAAGGTCTTACAAGGAGAAATTTCAAAACAGGGGGCTTGGTTAGAGGATGCACCGAACTGGGCAGATGAATTTAGTTTGATCCGCCTCAAAGTTTTGAAACGGCAAGAACGTTACGAAGAATACCTTTATCTGGCCCAGGCTGCAGGCCAGATGAAAGAGTATTTAGCCATGTTGGGGCAATTGGGCCGCACAGAGGAGGCAGTGCAGGAGTCAGCTGAGGTGATGACAACCTGTGCAGAAGCTCAAGCTTTGGCGGAAGTTTTGCGATCGCAAAACAAACTTCCCCAAGCCTTAGACATTGCTATCCAGGGACTACGGTTTGAAGCAGATCCAGCCTATAACAAATACGACTTTGCCGTATGGACCAGCGAACTGGCAGAGGGTTTGGAAGAATTTGACTCAGCGTTAGAGGCGAGAATTATTGCTTTTCAGGCGAAGCCTTCGTTACAGGCATATCAAGCAGTGGAATCCCTGGCAGCAGACTGGGCAGAGATTAAGGATGAGTTATTGGACTATTTAAGACATAGTGACTCATGGTTGTCTCGGGAAACAAAGGTGGATGTGTTTTTGAGTGAGGGGTTGGTGGAGGATGCGATCGCAACCATCGATTCTTCAAACTATGGCTATACTCGACCGAGTCTGGTGCTGCGTGTGATGGATGCAGCCATTGACAGTCATAGCAACTGGGTAATCCAACTAGCCCAACGGGAAGCAGAGAAAATAATAGATGCAGGTAAAGCCAAAGATTATGATCTAGCTGTTAAATGGCTAAAGCGCACACAACGGGCCTATATCGCCAAAAATGAACAATCCCCATGGCAGCGCTACAAACATAAAATAGTTACGGCCCATGGGCGTAAGCGTAAGCTAATAGGTCTGATGGTAGCTGCAGGACTCTAAACAGCCATGGTGTTACCGATGACGTTTCTGTAGTGCCAATTTAAACAGTGCCGCCTTTCTGCTACGAAGTGCTGCTTGGAAATCTGACTTAATAGCAAGGGCAGCACTATAGGCAGAGACCGAATCTTCATAGCAGCCTAACTGATGCAGTACCAGGCCCTTTCTATAAAGTGCAGTGTAATCATCCGGCTGACGTTTGATCGTGGCATCATAGGTCACAATCGCTTCTTCATAACGACCTAAGTTAGAAAGCGCGACACCTTTACGATAGAGTACGTCTGGCAGATCTGGGTTAATGCCAAGGGCGGCGTCATAGATAGCAATCGCCTGATTAAAACGACCTAACCTAAACAGTGCATGCCCTTGATTACAAAGAGCTTCGGCATCTTTCGGTTGGATAGCGAGGATAGCATCAAAGGTCGCAACCGCCTCTTTGTAGCGGCCTAACCGATATAATATCCCCCCTTTTCGGTGAAGCACATTGAAATCAGCTGGCCGAATTGCAAGAATGGCATCATAAGTTGCCAATGACTCTTCGTAGCGCCCTAATTGATAGAGCGATAGGCCCTTGTGATAAAGCTCATCATACAGACCTGGTTTAATAGCCAGAGAAGCATTATAGGCCGTAACCGCTTCCTCGTGACGGTCTAGTTTAGCCAGGGATATCCCTCTCTTATAAAGCGCATCCTGTAGATGCGGTTTGATATCAAGAGCAGCATCATACAACTGAATCGCGTCTTCGTGGCGGTCTAACTTAGCTAGCGATAGCCCCTTGTTGTAAAGCGTGCTGTACTTGTCAGGTTTTAGCTTTAGGGCAGCGTCATAGGCCACAATGGCGTCTTCGTAGCGACCCAGCTTAGCCAGGGATAACCCCTTGTTATTCAGGGTTTGATGCAGCCCTGGCTTTAGCGTGAGAGTCGCATTATAGGCAGCAATCGCGTCTTCATAACGACCCAGCTTAGCCAGGGATAACCCTTTGTTATTGAGTGCTTCATATAGGTCTGGCTTGAGCTTGAGGGCAGCATCATAGGCTCTAATGGCCTCTTCATACCGACCCAGGTTAAATAACGATACCCCTTTGCTATACAGTGTATTTTCTTGGTCTGGGTTGAATGTAAGGGCAGTGTCATAGGCAACAACCGCCTCTTCATAGCGGTTGCTAAAAAATAAGGTATCGCCCTCATGCACCCACTCTTCAGTCGACCAAGCTTTTGTCAGATCAGCTGCTAACGCTTTAGCCCCAGCTTGGTATAGCTCTAGAGCTTTGGCATTAGCTTCTATGGCCTCACCATATTTGCCCAGTTTTTGTAAGACAAAACTACACTTTTCCCATGCGTTGGGAATATCAGGCTGCACAATTAAAACTTGCTCAAATAGACCCAGGGCAACTGAATATTCTTCAGTCGCCATTTTCTGTAACCCCTGCTCAAAGAGAGCGATCAAATCTGGTGCAGCGAATGAAGTATGAGGGGAATGGCTCTCTTTTTCTGTGACTATTATGGGAGATTTGCTAGGTGGCACGAGCTGAGCATAAAAGAGGTGCTTGAAAATTGGGAAGCTATATCAATTGAATCTTATTTCAAGTACCATGGTCGTCCTTATCTTTGAAGATTCGGTATAAATACGTAGTTGGCTTTACATCTAAACCACGTCCAAGGTGAAACCTACAGTTTCCTCTACGGAAAAACTCCAGTTCTGGACGTGGACAAGATTTAATTACCTTTAGGTAAAATGCCATCATCGTCTAATCCCCCTCTGGGTATGCCTTTACGTTGCTGCGGTCATGCTAGGTTCCCTGAGCACCGGAAGGTTGATGCTTACATCAAGGGGTTTTTGGGGCCAACTTGCGGGCAGTAACCAGGGCAATATTGGTTTGCCAAGGGAGTGTAGCTTGCGTTTTACTCCAACCTAAATAGGTCTTGCGAATGGTCTCAATCTCTTTGGGATTTAAAGCCTGGGCTAGGTGGCTAATGTAACGAGACTGTGGTCCAAACCACCGAGTTTGTAGCTGAGATGTGAGGGGTAGTGCAATCGGGAATTCTACTAGCTCAATCTGAGCTGTGAGGCCAGTGGCGGTAAACCAATGGGAAACAGCGTCAATGTCCCATTGCTGACTATCGCTGTCGTAAAGAGCATCTTCAGCTTGCTGGAGTTTATTAAAAAGTTTTGGGGAGAGCACCTGGTCGGGCAACAAGCTGTATAGACGCACCGTACGGTAAGGAATCGTTTCAGCCAGGACAAGCGTGCCTTGGTCAGTCAGGTAATTGCCCAGTTGCTGTAACAGATGAGCGCGATCGGCAATTGTTTTTAAGGCATTACGCCCAACAATACCGTCAAATCGAAGGTTGGGAGTTTGTTGGGCCAATGACTGGGGTAAGTCGTCTAGGGGGGTGGATAGAAAAATAGGCTGGGATAAAGTGTCTAGCAGTTGGGCTTGTTCCACTAATGTCTGATGAATTTTAGGGGTATGGGCACAGCTATAAACACCGCCTTCGGGGACCTGACGTAGGGCTTCCCAGGTGAGGAGACCAGCATTGAGATCAAGCAATACATGATGTCGCTGGGGGTTAAGGATAGTGTAAATGAGATCGCAAACCTGCCTCAATTGCTCCCCCGCATTCCCTAACGTCCGCTGCAGCCACTGTTCCTGAGCCTGATCGGTCGGGCCAAAGGTCAGCACCTCAGGTAAATCTGCCTCCATGACCGCAGCCAGTTGCGCCTCTCGTTTGCGGGTTACCTCTAGGCGGATCGTGTCTTCATACCCCTGAGTTGACGGCTGGTAAAACATCTTCCCCTGCAGCCCCGTCGGCAAATATTGCTGCTCTACCCAATGGTCTCGATAAGCATGGGGATATAAATACCCCTGACCATGGCCAAATTCTTTTTTATCCCGATTAGCATCCCGCAGCGGGTTAGGGACATCGGCTTCCCGTTCCTGCTCTACTGTACTGAGGGCCTCAAAAAAGCCCATAACGCTGTTAGATTTAGGGCAAGTGGCCAGATAAAGTGCCGCTTGGGCCAGGGGATATCGCCCCTCTGGCATACCTACTCGGTCAAACGCCTGGGCACAGCTATTGGTCACAACAACCGCATTGGGGTCCGCCAGTCCCACATCTTCCCCCGCAAAAATTACCATGCGCCGAAAAATATAACGGGGGTCCTCACCGGCATACACCATCCGGGCAAGCCAATAGAGGGTGGCATCGGGGTCAGACCCGCGCATGCTTTTGATAAAGGCGCTAATGGTATCAAAGTGAGCGTCCCCTTCCTTGTCGTACAGGACAGCTCTTTTCTGAATTGATTCTTCGGCCACGGTCAGGGAAATGCTGGCATCGGGCGTGGTTTCTACCGCCAGTTCAAGCGCATTTAGTAGGGCACGGGCATCGCCGTTAGCGACATTAACCAGATGGTCTAAGGCATCATTATCGATCTGGATATGGCGATCACCATATCCTCGCTCTGTATCGGTCAGGGTTTGCTGAACGATTTGTCGTAGATTATCGGGCTCTAACGGTTTTAGTTGAAAGACTCGTGAGCGACTTACCAGGGCCTTATTAACCTCAAAGTAAGGATTTTCGGTAGTCGCGCCAATCAGAATTACGGTGCCGTTTTCTACCCAGGGTAGGAGAGCGTCTTGCTGAGACTTATTAAACCGGTGGACTTCATCGACAAACAGAATGGTGCGTTGACCGTGCTGCCCTCGCAGAGTTTGGGCAGTTGCGATCGCGGCCCGAATATCCTTCACTCCAGCCAACACCGCATTTATCGCAATAAAGTGAGCCTTTGTCGTATTCGCAATCACCTGCGCCAGAGTTGTCTTTCCCGTTCCCGGTGGACCATAAAACAACAATGACGATAGCTGATCTGCCTGAATTGCTCGACGTAGCAATCGCCCCGGTCCAACGATGGCATCTTGACCAACATACTCATCTAGACTGCGGGGACGCATGCGAGCGGCAAGGGGAGCTTCCTGATCCACTAAAGTTTGCCGATGCTGTTCAAATAAATCCATGGCCATAGACAACATCAAACGCTCTTTAAAGCGATAGCGCCCCCAAAACTAGGAGACGCTAGATATACATAACGATTAATTGAATCGTTAGACGAAGTTTCTATGCACCACCAAAGATGGCCTGAAGAGGTAGCAGATGAGGGCTCTGGGTTAACAAAAACGCAAAGATAGCGCCACCACAACCACCAACAAAGAAGCCACTAGCGAAGTTGCTCCAGCCCTCACGAGTTGCATAAGACTCAGGAGGGTTGGGAGTCGTCAGCGTACCCACAGGGCCAGAAGGACTAGTAGCGCTATAAATAGAGATGGCCACAGTCAGAATAAAGACAAAGCTAACTGCTGCAAGAGCACCTGCAATCGAACCATAGTCTGTATTCCGCAATGGGCCTAGCAGAGCAAAAGGACCGTAGAACCAGTAACCGTGAGCAACACCCACTTCTAGACCACGGCTAAATGGAGACAAGCCCTCACGGTAAGCAGGCAAATTATTAATGTAAGTACGTGCAACCGCAGAGGAGTTAATCGGAGTCGCAACGTTACCCACTTCGGGAGCTCCAGTTGCGCTTGCAAAACTAGTTGCCATAAGAACGTCTTCCTACGTAATGGACAGTCGTAAGACGGGAAATTCGAATTTATAACGCTGCCAAAATACTAAGAACTTGAGTCACCTCTAAAGTCACCATTTTTAGACAAATTAAAAATGATGCAGAGTTGACCTAATAGCCCAGTATTGTCAGCGTATGAGCCCAATAATCTCACAGAAACTAACCACATATAGTGAATGCAACAGTTTTGTTAAGCACGAACGGGTAGAACGTTAACTTACTTAACAGTTAATGAGTTAGGTAATGGGCAATGGGTGCTGGGCAACTCCACCAAAACAGATTCGGTTTACTTCGTGGCGGTTCGTCAAAGTGCTTAAGATTGGCAACACCCCACATACGCTTCTTAATACTCATGGGCGTTAATTAAGCGGTTAGCCACAATGCAAAATGTGTGGCGCTGTTGGCATTGGCGTCTGACCTGTGGAGTAGGGCCTGTGGAGTGAGGGTATGTGGCTAAAAATTCCGATTGATCTAGAAACCGACGCGGCTAACGTTTATCTTTTGCCGGAGTTAGATCGATGGATAGCGCTGGGGCTTTTGTCTAAAGAACAAACCCTCAGTTTGGGGCGTAAGCTGTGTAGCCCTCTGCCCATTGGTTACAAAGTTCCGACAGAGGTAACGGAAGAACCTGTCGAGCTTGACCCGGTAACCAGGCCTGAAACTATGGTTACAACATCGGTATCACCAGGTAAGCCAATATTTTCGCGCTTCAAATCCCATCTAGTGCAGTCCTTTTTGGCAGAGGTCAGCGTGCTATGGCTACTGTTTTTGGGTGTGTTTTTAGTGGTGGTATCGTCTGGGGTATTAGCCGCCAGTCAGTGGCAATCATTTTCAACCGTCGGTCAGTACGGCATTTTATTGGTTTATACCCTTGCTTTTGGTGGTGCCAGCTTCTGGGCAGCTCGCCAAGCCAAGCTCCAAACAACGGCTCACATGCTTAAGGCTGCGACGTTGCTCTTGATTCCCCTCAACCTATGGATGATGGATGCTCTGGGTTTAGCCAAGGCTTCAGCAGGGCTAGCTGGTTTAGCAACCATCAGCTTAAGTGCCTTAACCCTGGCATTAGCTCCACATAAAAAAGCCGGGTTGAACTTAATGGGCTTAAGTTGGCTGCATTGGGGCTGGGGAATTACACCATGGCCACTGATTGCGACATACCTGGGCACAACGGGCAGCGCTATAAATCTGGTTCAAGCAGTTCCAGAGATTGCAGTTGAAGACAATCGTCAGCCGGAACTTAGATCTGGGGATATTTTAGTTGCGATCGCTCTCCTAATCCTACTGGTACGAAGTGTATGGATAGCACAAATACCAATGGCTCAGTTGGGATTAGCCATCGGTATTTGTGGCTGGATGCTCTGTCGACTCAGGCAGTATCCCCTATGGCCTCAAATTGGAGCAGGCTTGATGCTAATTGGCTGGTTAGTAGCGATAGGTCAACAACCGATACAGGCAATCGGGATAAGTGGCCTAGCCAGCTGGCTACTATTGGCACGGCTACGCCAACAAACTCAGGAACGAGCCCAGCTGCACACATTAGCAATACTATGGCTAGTCGGTTTACAAGCATGCGGCCTGCTGTGGTTGACCTTGCCCCTAGCGTTCAGACAAGTACTCTTAACAGCCTTAGGTCATCTCAGCCCAGACCCCGTCAGCACTTTACAGTTTGCAGGCCTATGGCTTTATGGCTATGTCAGTCTAATGCTTATGGCCGCTAGCCAGTTTCAACGCAATGGTCAAACTGCTTGGTCCAGGCTGACGGCCTATCTGGCACTCAGTATCAGTGCCTTATTAGTACTCTGGGCATCCCCACAAATCGACTCTGTTTTATTCACCGCTAGTTTGCTTGGTCTGACGCTTACCGTGGGGAGCATTACCCATTTGTATCGTGGCATGACTCCCTGGCTGATTTATGGCACTCACAGTGCAGCCGTCGTCACCATCCTCAGCGGCATACATGTACTCAGCCAGGGACTGGGGGGATGGTCTGAACCACAATGGGCCATGGTATTGATCGCATTAACAACCCTAGAGTGGCTCAGCAATATCGGCATCCGGCATCTCCAATGGCGACAGTCAGCCTGGTATCTAGGTTTAGGCCTGGGTGTGATTGCCTATAGTCTGTTATTCAACAACTGGGGTAGTTGGCTCAACCTTATCTGGCTCGTTATCCCTGGAGTCCTGACTGTGTTGGCCTACCGACAACCAGTTGTAAGCGGGTCTCCCCAAATCACCAGCAGGCTGACAGTAATTGCCCTAGGTGGACAGCTTTTACTGGTTAGTTCCTGGCCAATGGCAACCATTGCATGGTTTATCGGGGCTGGATTGCTATTTCTCCATAGCTGTCGCTGGCCTACCCAGAAAGCGTTGCCAACACTGGCCATAGGGTTTGCTGTATGGGGTAGCCATACAGCTAGCATTTGGCTTTGGGCCATGGCTGAGCCATGGCCTAATGTAATCGCCCGACTATGTTTAGTCACTGCCTTATTGGCATCAGCCCTTAGCCTTCTTGCCCGGTCCTTAGAGTATCGTTCGAAACCGTTACTGCAGGTTTATGGCATCGTCAGTCGTAACTGGGGGCAAGCATTAGCGATCACACTAAATCTCAGTCTTACCCTGATCATAGTGCTGATCTATGCCCTGGGGCTGGATTCTATCCACTGGCTTGTGGGCATCCAGTCGACCGAGTGGGTTTTACGCTACGGAATCGCCGCCATAATAGTTGTATTGGCTAGCCTTTTTAATAGGCGACGGCTAACCAACCTAAACTTCTGGGAACTAGCCCATGGCATTGGTCTGCTGGTCACCATGGGCCTACTCCTATGGCGCAAGGAAACGAATCCTCACCTATTGGGAACGGTCATGGTCGCCCTGGCCGTAATCACCCAGCTCATGGGGACAGTCTCTGTCGCCAAAAAACAACATCCTTACCCATCAAGCTGGCACTATATTCCCCTGGCCTATGGTGCTTTGGGCTTAGGCTTAAGCCATCTAAGCTTTACCATAACAACAGGCATCTATGCCGCTGTGGTTGGCATTGTTACTCTGTCCATTGGGAGACGACAGGTAACGTTACACCCCTGGGGTTATGGGGGGCTGGGTCTGCTTTCCCTGGGGCTCTATGAGCTGATGATCTACCGTCTACTGCAAGCAAGCGGAGGTGCAATTGGGGATGGATTCACGCTACTGGCATGGATGGGGGGTGCGATCGCAGCCTTCTATTTACTCTGCCACCGTTGGATTCAACGCTACAGCCAACTGTCAGCAACTAACATTGGCATTGTCTCACTGCTCCATTGGCTACTCGCTGTAGTACTCGCAACTATCGCTATGGTCAGCGGTCACAGTCGCTGGGGACTCGTCCTCTGGCTAGGGATCACTAGCTTATTGGCCCTCTACGCTGAACTTCGGGGTAATTATCGTTGGTTCCCAAATCCTAACCCTAACGCCGAACAACGTCATCAATTTAATCGTATCGATAGCCATAAGCAATGGACCTGGAGTGGACTGATCATCGCCACCGTTGCCATTCCCTATGGAATCATGCAGACATTACCAAACCTAACCTTTATTAGAGGGTGGGGAGCATTGTTAATTTGTGGTCTGAGCCTCATTATACATAGGCTGCCATGGCAACAATGGGGCTGGCCCATACGTCCCTGGCAAAAAATGGCATTGAGTTGGCCACTACTCAGCATTCTGCTCAGCATCTTTACCATCAAAACCCAGGGTTTGCTACTGGGGGGAGCCTTCTATGCATTCATGGCTAGACGGATCCGGGCAGTGCGTCTCAGCTATCTAAGTCTAGCCTTACTCAACTGGGCTCTGATACGTTATCTCCTCGACCAAGGATGGCTAACTCTATTATGGGCAGGCATCATACTAGGCTTATCAGGGTTGTACATCCTTGAGGTAGATCCTCGCTGGCAAACGATTTCAGCTCGTCAAGAACGGCATCGTTTACGCAGTTTTGCCACCTTACTCATAGGGCTAACAGCAATTTTTCAGGCCGAAACCGCATCTCCTATTATTATTGGCCTCAGTTTACTGATCAGTTTTGGCTTTATTAGCTTTGGTTTAGCTACCCAAGTACGGGCTTATCTTTACACAGGTACTCTGACCTTCGCACTGCAGATACTCCGTACCATTGCCATATTTATCAGTACTGATGGCCGTATGCTTTGGGCCATTGGCATCATGCTTGGCATCACCCTGATTTGGATTGCGGCCACCTTTGAAGCCCGTCGAACTCAAATTAGTCAGCTACTTAACCAGTGGTCAGAGATGTTGCAAAATTGGGACTAGAAACAGCTAAGCGGCTCTAAACGTCCCTGTAACTGTCAGAGTCATGATTTAACGCTACGCTAAAGATCATAGTTAACCTCGCAGGGTGAACCATGGAAGCCAATTTGGCAAAGATGCTGACGTTTATCGATGACTATCAGCAAAAGCGGCCTCAGGAATCCTCAATTCAAGTAGTCAGGTCTCTGCGAGCCTATACGCGAGCCTCCTATGCGAATAAATTTTGGGAACTGGTAGCGGGCAGCAACCCAAACTTTATCAAAGGGGAACTAGATAACCAATCCGTTGTACTCATGGGCCAAAGCATTGATTTTGCCCATTTTATGGCAGCTTTATCAGACCAAGCCTGGGGAGGCAACCTAGGGTCTACTCTAAGCGATGGTTTCCTATGGCTAACATCAAAGGCATTCACAGGCAGGGGATATGACAGCCGTGAATATACTGCTGCCATTGGCGATACTGCCCAACCTATCGAAGTCTATCTCGATAGATACGGCCCTCAAGTCTATAAACCAGAAAAGTTAAGTGAGCTTCTCGGCAAATTTGCCTCCGCACAGGACTATGCATCTGATTTAGTGGCCTTTGCTGTAGGGCGATTACTGTACGCAAACCCTAGCCTATCTGTTAGAGCTGCCATCCTAGAAGCCAGTTGGTTTAACTATTCAGGTACGGTACGACGTTACCTAGTAGATATGTTTAGTGCAAAAGTGTCTGCCAAGGGGATTATCGTAAATGGATCGCAGGTCCGTACACGCATCTCTGAACGGGTCCGGGCCTATTTACTGATCAAACGAGACATCATTAACGGCAGTATCTTCAATACAACCTATCGACAACGTATTCGTCCTGCCCTGATCGATCATGCCAGCGATTATTTTATTCAGTATCTTCAACAAGCTTTGGTACATCACCACCAACCCAGTAGTCACTAGTATTGCCTCAAGCTCAAAATTTTGAGTAAGACAGCGGATGGTAAATGGTACTTAGAATCCTTCAGAATAATTCGTCAAAAGAAAAATCGGCTCTTCCACAGAGCCGATTCTAAAAAGTCTTTTGACTTTGCGTTTATCTCTCATTTTGGAGGTGGTTGAAAATGCGGTGTACGCACTGTCTAATCAAGCTCCGCAGTATATTGTAACAATCAGTACACTTTTTTCTGTGATGAATCTTTACTAAATTGCAATAATTTTATAGAGAAGGTACTCAGTAAAACTACTCAAGCACTGTCAGTAAATGAATCTAACCATCAAATCAAATTAATTAGACGGCAAAAAAAGTCAGGAAATATTGATTTATACATCGTAGAAATGGAGCAGCCAATAACACAGGCAAACTCAGCCTTTGTCGATGATAATGATGAGGGCAATCTAGTTCTGTTACCCCATTACTCTAGATATATTTCCTTGCAAATTACGTTTCTTGGTACTAGTTCCGGTGTTCCCACTAGGTCACGCAATGTTTCAAGCGTTGCGTTACGGCTACCTCAGCGTGCGGAGGTATGGTTGTTTGACTGTGGGGAAGGCACTCAACATCAGTTTCTCAGAAGCGATTTAAAGACCAGTCAGATTCGACGGATTTTTGTCACCCACATGCATGGTGACCATATTTTTGGGTTGATGGGACTACTGGCAAGCTGTGGTTTGGCGGGGAATGTATCGCGGATTGATATCTATGGTCCGCCCAAGTTAAATGAGTATTTGCAAGCCTGCCGTCGTTATTCCCAAACCCACTTTTCATATCCGATTAAAGTTCACACAGTAGCGCCTGGCAAGGTATGTGATGATGGCGAGTTTTCAGTCTATTGCCAACGGTTAGAGCATCGAGTACCTGCCTTTGGCTATCGTATTGTGGAAAAAGATCGAGCCGGTCATTTTGATGTGAAGCGGGCAGCGGCATTGGGTATTCCGCCAGGACCAATTTACGGTCGTTTGAAAAGAGGTGAGGCAGTAACCCTGACAGATGGTCGAGTAATCAATGGTTCAGAACTCTGTGGTAAAACCATTGAGGGACGAAAACTGGTCTATTGCACCGATACGATTTTTTGCGATCGCGCCATCGAACTATCGGAACAGGCCAATGTTCTCATCCACGAGTCCACTTTTGCCCATCAAGATGCTGAGCTAGCCTACCAGCGACTCCACTCCACATCCACCATGGCTGCTCAAGTCGCCCTAGCCGCCCAAGTTCAGCAGCTGATCCTCACCCACTTTAGCCCCCGTTATGCCCCCGGCAACTCGATTCAACTCAAAGACCTACTCTCAGAAGCCAAAACAATTTTCCCAAACACTCTGATGGCCCATGATTTCCTTGTCCATGAGATAGAAAGGACAGCCGTTTAGTGCCAAGTGAATCCGTAACTTAATCTGTAACCATAAACTTGACGTTAATCATGATGGTAGTCGTTGAGAATTGGAGTCTTACGATTGTCAGTATCATGATCGACATCATAGTCAGCTTGCAGCTCGTCGCAACGGTGACTAGTTAGTCGTGTTTTTAATTTCTCAAAATGCACATTATTATTGATGGGCATATGGGGAGCAGGTAGCTGATCATTGGGCCAAGTATCAATATCTCCACAAGGACAAAGCTGAGCCACAGGCATTACGGCTTGCATTGCTATTGGAATGCTACAGCGAGCACAATCAGTGATTTCCCACTGGGAAGATAGCAGTTCTTCGATGGTTTCCTTGGCTCCATCCAAATAGCAATCACGTCCACCAATGGCCATGATGGTTTTCCAACAGTCTTGAAAGGCACGGCTGAAGTGCTCGCCCTCCAATACAGGTACCGGTCGTTGAGTAAGCCGACCATTATTGATATGGACAGGCTTACCTAACTGAAACCAGTAAGCTAAATAATGCTGAACGTCTTGTTGGGATGCCATGGACTACCTCGTACTGTGAAATAGAGCTTGCTACAGCACGTTGACTGTCACAACTTCATACTAACGCTTCAAGTTTGGAAGTAATAGGACGTTAACCTATTTTCAAAGTATGTGATGTCTCCACATGATTGAGCGATATGTCTACCCTGCACCGGTAAGGTATGCGCGTTAGCAAATGTCGTTAAGAGTTAGGGGGAAGCGGTGTTCCCAGGTGTTTTAAATCCAAGGCATAGCCACCAGTGACTAAATAGACTTGGGTTGCCACCTCGCCAATCCGACGAACTAAATACCCAAGGCGGTCACGAAACGTACGTCCCAATGGATAGGCAGGTACTATACCCCAGCCAGTCTCTTCAGCAACAAAAATCACATCACATACAGGCGGATTAAGCACTGCTATGAGTTCCTCAATGCATATTTGCCAAGATATATCGTCTTGATCAAGCTGATTAGCTAGCCAAGTGCCCAAAGAATCGATCAATAAACACCCATCACGGTCAGCTGTTTTAATCGTCTCCGCTAAGTGATGAGGAACCTCTTTAGTTTGCCAGTTGGACGGTCGACGATTGCGATGTTGTTCAATGCGTTGCTGCCACTCCTCATCAGTAGCTGACATGATTGAAGTGGCCACATAAACCACAGGCTTTTGGCTTTGCATTGCCCAGTGTTCAGCCCATTCACTTTTACCAGAACGGGCAGGCCCTGTTACCAAAATTAGCTGCGGCATCAAATCCAGTCATGGTTATACGGCATCTGACCATGGCTGCTGGCATAGCCCTCATATAACCAGGCAATACAAGAAATAACAAAACCGACAGCTGGCCCTGCTCCAAAGATAATTAACTCAAAACCGCTCATTGACATGTCCCACGCGTTAATTGTGTGCCAATTATTCCACCGGTACAGTCAAAACAACATCAGCACATGCACTCAAAATCAGTCTTGAGTACGTTATAAACACTACGCAAATTATCAGATCAATCTGCAGCCGGGGTACGCCTCTCTAACCACCAGATAATGAAAATCCATAGAATAACCAAGAAAAGCGCTGCAATTGTAAACTGTGTAACCCAACCAACCAAGGTAGCCAGAGGAATTAAGCGCCCCACAAAGTACGCTAGACTCACCATAGCAGTGCCCCATAGACTAGCCCCTAACAAATTACACAATAAAAATTTCCAGTAGGGCATGCGGGCAATCCCCGCCAGTGGACCGGCAAAAATGCGTAGTAATGCCACAAATCGCCCAAAAATGACGGCTTTATCAGCATTCTGACCAAACTGTTCTCGAATATTGACCAAGGCAGCTTCGTCAATACGAAAAAAGCTACCTAGTTTTAACAACAATGGCCAACCACCATAAAACCCAATCCAATAGCCTACGCTGTCGCCAATGACTGCACCTGAGATCGCACTGATTAACACCCAACGATAAACCAGCTCTTCACTACCGGCCAAAAAACCACCGACTAACGTTACCGTTTCCCCTGGCAGAGGTAGCCCCATATTTTCGAGCATAATGCCAAAAAAAATGGCCCAGTAACCGTAGTCTTGAGCCAATGCCTGAAGGGTGTCGAGAGAGAAAATATAAAAGGTTAAAAGAACAGGCTGCATAAAAGTCAGTTTATCTTTCTCTTATCTTATTCTTTCTTTCTTAGAATTGAGGACATGGATACGATCAGTCTCCCAAAAGTTCATCTAAAGAGCATAAAAAAAACCTCCCTAATGAGAAGGTTTATGACTAAGTTAAAGCCTTAACCTGACTGAACTTTAGGCCTGTGAAAAACTAGCCATCGGCGTAGCACCTAACATAGATTGTGGGAATGTAGGTAGATCAAGACAATGTTGATTACGACGAGTTCTCATGGCTAAACGGTAGCTAACATTTTGTAATTCAGCATTTAGCTGACGATTCTCTTGCTGAATGCGAGCTACTCGATTTTTAACCGCCAGCATTCGCTCCGCAAACTTCTGCTTGTAGATTTTAGGGAGTTCTTGAACTACCTGCTCTAACATGCGAGTCCGGTCAGTCAGCTCTTGAACAGTCTGGCGCATTTGATGAATTTCTTCATCTCGACTTTCTAGTTGTTCTTGATAAAACGATACCTGAGTTTCCACACCCTGCAGCTGCTCTCGCAAAGCTCTGACCTCAGCCTGATGACGCTCAGAAACATCTGTTGTTGGTAGAAAGTCTTGATTCCCTTTTACCAGACGAAATAGCTCTTGAGACAACTGTTGCACTAGCTGATCTCTCATCTGCAACTCCTCTTGCAAACGAGCCACTTCTACCTGTGCGTCAGACATTCTTAACTTAGTCAATTGAACCACGAGATTACTCCTACAGTAAAAAGGGCATCAGACGAAGACCCAAGTGCCCACAAATTTAGCACCATTTTCGTAAAATGCAAGGTTTTTATTCTGCAGGTTTGTAATTCCCTAAAAACTGAGTAGGCTGCAGACACCCAAAAGGATCTACAGCCTACTCAATCAACAATTTTTTCAGGTCAACCCAAATTAGCCAGTACTTGATAGCAAATATGTAGTGCTAGCCTTCGGTCAGAACTTAAGATTGAGTTAGAAGAAGTAACTAATCAGATTAGTTGTGTCGCAAGCTAACAACTAATCGTCCTAACCGAAATTTCGAACCTGACAACAAAACCTTAAGCATCACCTACCTATCTACGAGCCTAAGGGAGCGGCTTGGGGAGGTGCCTCATCAACCTCAGATTCTTGTGGCTCATCAACCACTAACGTCAAATAACGAATAATGTCTTCACTGAGACGCATATCACGTTCCATAGGAGCAATCACATCCCCTGGGGCCTGGTAATTCATCTGGATGTAAATACCTTCGCGATAGCGGTTGATTTCATAGGAAAGACGGCGCTTACCACGGTGTTGAGTTTCAAACACCTCACCTCCTTTCTCCTTAATCATGCCTTGATACTTGCCGATGGCATTATCGACGGCCTCATCACTGATGTCGGGCCGCAAAATGTACATGGTTTCGTAAAAGTTACTCATGCTGCTCCTTATGGACTAAATGGCCTGGCATTAGAAATCCGCCAAGCAAGGAGCAACTATAATAGCAGAAAGGAGTCAGCAAAAGATAGGTTTCGAAGCCGCCGCAAACTAACTGGCCAGGGGTAGCACATTAACGAATCTGCATATGAACCGCTTCAGAAATAGTCGGAATTTCTGGATATTGCCCCAATAAACACTGATAAACAGAGTAGCCAACCGCAGCTACTCCCCCAAACAATAGAACGTTATAGAACGCATCAGTAATCAGTTCTAAACCGGGCAACTGAAGCAAGCTCAACAGAAGACCTCCAATGGAAATAATAAAGCCAATTAAAATTGCCTGCAGCGTATTGAAACGAATAAAGTGACTGATATTTGGATTGCGTACAACTAAAAGGAACAGCATAAAGAACACTACAAGCGACCCCAACCCAAAGGGCAACAAGCTATAAGCAATCCTAACAGGCGTGGTCAGCAACAAGAGAACAGTACCCAAAGGAGCTAGCACTGGAAAATTGGAAATCAGCTTAAAAAGGGCTCCACCCACAAAAATAGCGTCAAGCAATGGCAGTAGGTAGGGTAAGCTTCCGAGTATCTTGTCAGAGGTATCAGTTGTGCTGCGCCAGGTCATAGCAATACTGGAAAAGGAATAAAGTAAAAGAAGCTTTGCAACCAGGCAAAAAGCTGCCACTAATTATCCAAAGCTTTCCTCAGCATAGCGCAGCTTCCCGCTAGCGTCTTACGGTTTCCACAAAACCACAAAAATAATAGCCTTGAATATCCTAGGGCTGACACAAAACAGAGCCCTTACGAAATGATCCATTTTGCAATCGGTTAGTAAATCAGATTTGGTTTTAGACAAACAATGAAACTACTAGCACTCACACTGTGAAAACGATTCGATATTGGCCAGTCGAAACCCCATTTGACATTGATACTGAGGCAATTGCGTAACAGACTCTAATTGTCTGGCACAGCCTAACTTGCCATCACGTAAACGAGGTTGACCGCTTTGGTTAGCCATTAAGCAGCTGGCACAAACCGATGCAGACGGGATTACCTGGTTGTCTAGCAGAATCACCAACATAGTATGACGCCCCATCAACAATAAGCCCTAAGCCTATCTTAGGTGAGGTGTAAATGTATTGCACACAACTTTGGTCAGCTTGCACTGACCTCAGCCAATCTGCTTAAGATGCAGGGGTCTCAACCCGACGGCGACGGCGAGCCCGACGAGTACGTTGACGACGCGGCTCCTCCTGAGCCATGTAAGGCTCTTTATCACCGTCACCCCGCATCCACGCAGGGCGGGTTTGATCATAGGCCATTTGCAAAGCAGCTGCCGCAACAGTATGAGGATCGTACTCCTCAGTTAGTTGTGACACAATCGGCAAAAAGGACGCCAACCGCTCGCTAGTCACCGCATCTTTAATCTGAGTTTGCAGCTTCTCTAGAGAACGCGCAGCGATTTCTGCCCGAGTGGGCACCTTGCAAAAAGCCAGCTCTTGCTTCAAATGACGCTCAATTTGGCGCAGATGATATTTCTCTAAAGGATGCACAATCGAAACAGCCCGACCTTCTTGGCCAGCACGCCCGGTTCGACCGATACGATGCACATAGCTGTCCAAATTATCAGGTAGCTCGTAGTTGATTACGTGGGTCAGATTATCAACATGAATTCCGCGAGCAGCAATATCAGTAGCCACTACCCATCGCACTTGACCTTGCTTAAAACGCAGCAATAAACGCTCCCGTTGAGCTTGATTCAGATCGCCATGGTATTCATCAACGCTATGACCAGCCAGTTGTAACTGACGTGTAAGTTCAGCCGCTGTCCGTCGGGTACGCACAAAAATAATGGCTGATTCGGGATCTTCCATCTCTAAAATGGGCATCAGAGCACGGGGCTTACTCCAACCGGGAGGTACAACATAGGCTAGCTGGGTAATTCTCTGAGGGGCAGTATTTTGGGACTTGACCTTGACGGTCACTGGGGATTTTAAAAACTTAGCCGCCAACTCACGAATCACAGGCTCCATCGTGGCTGAGAAAAATGCTGTTTGTCGCTCTGCTGGGGCATGATTCAGGATGTTTTCCACGTCCTGGATAAAGCCCATATTAAGCATTTCATCAGCTTCATCTAGCACTAACCAACTTAGCTGCTCAAAACTGAGAGCACCTCGACTGAGTAAGTCTAAGACTCGTCCGGGAGTACCGACAACCATATGAACACCACGACGGAGCTGACTGAGCTGGCGTTCAATTGATTGACCACCGTAAACAGGCAACACCCGCAGCTGAGCACTATGCTTGAGACCTTGGACCGCCTGGCAGACCTGCATCGCCAGCTCGCGTGTCGGGGTGAGCACTAAGGCCTGTACGGAGCGCTTGTTGACATTTAACTGCTCCAGAATCGGTAGTGAGAAAGCGGCAGTCTTACCGGTTCCCGTTTGGGCTAAACCCACCACATCATGCCCGGCGAGCATATGGGGAATCGCTTGGGCTTGGATCGGCGTGGGCTCTTTAAAGCCAAGTTCATCCAAGTGTTGAACTTGGGGTTCAGATAACCCGAGGTCGGCAAAAGACAATGTCATTTAGACTCCTTTGAGGTCATTGAGTGCAGACGAGAAATTAAAGAGAAATACTGTTAGGCGCTAAATTTGAGACCGCAGAATTGACAGATACAAATGTGCCAAAGAGATCATAGGTATCAGCTCCACTAATCTGTACAGGTACTATCTGGGCTAAAGGCGGTGCGCCTTTGACATAGACAAGACCATCGACATCCGGAGCAAAGCGAGCAGAGCGACCAATACATTCGCTTTGCCCCGGATTTTCTTGTTCAATAAGAACATCCACAACTTTGCCAATCTCAGATTGATTGCGCCTAAAAGAAATTTCTTGTTGAGTCAGCATCAGCTCTTCCCGCCGCTGGTGCATAACTACCGGATCAACTTGATTGGGTAACTCCATAGCTGGAGTACCTTCTTCAGCAGAGAAGGTAAACACACCGACATGATCAAACTCATGGCACTTTACAAATGCTTTAAGATGCTCAAAGTGAGCGTCTGTTTCGCCAGGAAAGCCCACGATAAAGGTGGTCCGTAGAACGGCATCCGGTAACGCCGTCTTTAGGTGCTGAATGATGTCGTCGTTGACACGCCCTTGCCAAGGCCGATTCATTGCCCTCAATATTTCGGGATGAGAGTGCTGCAGTGGCAAATCTAAATAGGGCAAAACATTGGGTGTTGACCGAATAGCGTCGAGTACTGCCGCAGTCAGCCCCGTAGGATAGGCATAGTGCATCCGAATCCATCGCACGTCAACTTCTCCTAAAGCCCTTAGCAGCTCTGCGAGCTTTGGTTTACCGTACAGGTCTACACCATAATTGGTCGTAATTTGGGAAATCAGCACCAACTCTTGCACCCCTTCAGCGGCAAGCTGATGGGCTTCAGCCACAATGGACTCAATTGGACGAGAGCGTTGATTGCCGCGTAAATGGGGAATAATGCAAAAGGCACAGCGATAATCGCAACCTTCAGCAACACGGATGTAAGCAACGCCTTCACTAGTGGTGCGATAACGAGGAACTGTTTCATCAGCAATGTAAGTGGGCTCAGCCGAAACCACCTTGACCCGCTCCCCCGCCTCAGCCCGTTCTATCACCTCAACAATCCGGTGATAATCTCCAGTGCCAATCAAAGCAACCGCCTCGGGTATTTCCTCAAGTAGTTCTGATTGAAAATGCTGAGCTAAGCACCCCGCAATCACAATCTTTTTGTTAGCTTCCGCCAGCTCTACTAAAGTCCGAACCGACTCCTTACGAGCTTCTTCAATAAAACTGCAAGTATTGACAATGACATAGTCAGCAAGCTCTTCATTCGCATCAACCTGATAACCGGCCCTAACCAAAAGGCCTAACATATGCTCAGTATCGACACGGTTTTTCTCACAACCCAAGTGAGAAATAGCAACAGTTGGCTTATGAACCATAAATTCTTATTATGCAAAAATTAGGGTGCTAGTCTCCAGAGCAGGCGTTGCGATCGCACGGATGACTCAGCACCTCACCCTATCACTGGACTTTTGAATGGGTAGCGATTGTTTTTGCCCGGTTGAGGAAATTATAACATAACTATACAATTCTGGGGATCTTCCTAGGAAGGATTGATTTGCCTGGGAAACAGCTTGTGCTGCATCTAAATAAAATGTAGCTATTGAGGCTGCCCATGCAGGCTCAATCCGAGGGATTTCTGGCAAATAGCATCTTTATTAGCTCAATTCATCCTGTAATCAACAGTGACAGTAACGTAAATTTTTGAGACCTTGTGGAGTTAAAAACACTTTTTAAGACATCAACCCCTGTCATTGGGGTAGTACATTTACTGCCTCTGCCTACATCAGCTCGTTGGCAGGGATCCTTGCAGGCAGTCGTCAATCGAGCAGTGCAGGAAGCCGTAGCGCTGGCATCTGGTGGTGTGCATGCCATCATTGTAGAAAACTTTTTTGATGCACCCTTTACAAACGGCAACGTCGATCCTGCCGTAGTCAGCGCGATGACCATAGTAATTAGTCGTCTCAGGCAGCTAGTGACAGTCCCCATCGGTATCAATGTATTACGCAACGATGCCCATAGTGGATTAGCAATTGCAACCTGTACTGGCGCTGAGTTTATTCGAGTCAACGTGCTGACTGGAGTGATGGCAACAGATCAGGGTGTTATCGAAGGAGATGCCCATCGGATTATGCGCTATCGCCGAGAACTTGGTAGCGACATTAAGGTATTTGCTGATGTGCTGGTCAAACATGCTGTGCCCTTAGGTTCCATAGGTATGGAAACAGCTATGACTAATGCCGTTGCTGATACCATACACCGAGGCTTAGCCGATGCCATCATTGTTTCTGGTGGGGCAACGGGACAGGCACCAACCCAGGAAGATCTGACTAATGCTAAAGCGACTGCAGGTAAAATTCCAGTTTTAATTGGCAGCGGCGCTACCGTGGACAATATTACTCAGCTAATCAAATCGGCAGATGGGGTCATTGTTGCTAGTTCCTTAAAACGATGGGGCCAGATTGAGCAGCCCGTGGACCCCCATCGTGTGGGTCAATTTATGGATGCGATATCGTGCCCGTAGGGGTTGGCATGTCAACCTCTACAGACACAATTGCTGGTAATGATTCTGGAACATCTTTACCGAAGGCACTATTTTTTGTCTAAGATGCAGTCGGGGCTGTCTGGGAATAGTCTATCTATTGGGGTATGTCCTACTTTTTGTTTATCTTGATGAGCTGAGAGTTATCCGTAAGTTATGGGACGTCGCCGTAAAGAAACTCGTGGAATTTATCGTTGGTCGCGCCCAGCCATTGGTGCGATCGCAACCGTTGGAGCCCTAGGCACCGCTTATTTAACGGTGATCAAACTGATGGGAAACAATGCCGCATGTCCCGTAAAGGGCTGTGATCAGGTCCTAAACAGTGCCTATGCAGAGGTATTTGGCATTCCGTTGACATTATTTGGCTGCCTCGCCTATTTGTCTATGGTGGCGTTATCCTTGGGGCCACTATTGATCAATGAAGAAAGCAATAGCAAACAGCGTCAGCAGCTAGAAGACACCACATGGCCGCTCTTATTTATTGGAGCCACAGGCATGATGGTCTTTAGCGGATATTTAATGTACCTGCTCGCTACTGAACTCCAAGCCGCTTGCCTCTATTGCATTGCGTCTGCATCCTTTACGGTGCTCATGTTCTTACTGGCTCTGTTGGGTCGCCAGTGGGAAGACCAAGGGGCACTTATATTTCGTGGAGTGATCATGGGCATGGTAACCCTAGTGGCTACCATTGGTATGTATTCCATTAGTATCAATGGCCCAGCCGCCACTGCCAGCAGTGCTGGCAATACAGGTCCTGCAATTACCAGTACCTCTGGCCCAGCAGAAGTCGCTTTGGCTAAGCATCTCAAAGAAATAGGAGCCAAAATGTATGGTGCCTACTGGTGCCCCCATTGCTTTGACCAAAAGCAGCTCTTTGGTCAAGAGGCGAAGAAATATATGCCTTACATCGAATGTGCTGAGGATGGTGCTGATTCTCAAACGGCACTCTGTAAGTCCGTCCCCGAAATTAGTGGATTCCCGACTTGGGAGGTCAATGGTCAATTTTTACCCGGCACCCAGACCTTGAGCAAACTAGCCGAAGCCTCGGGCTATCAAGGCCCTACGGATTTCAAAAATTAATTCTTTAAAGGCATTGCATTGTTTAGGGTCATGGCATGCCATGACCCTAAACAATGTGTCAATCTAACTAAAATTGATTTCTAGTAGGGACAGATCATCAGAAAGATCTTGACCTACGGCCATGCTGGGCATTACAGCATGACTAATCAGCTGATCCAGCTGCCCTGGTCGCGGACATTTGACAATGTGTTCAATAAAGCTGTCTAGTCCAAGAATTTCACCAGCTTCCGCCAAAGATGTTTCCGGCACTTCGTAGACACCATCGCTAAAAATATAGAGATAGCTGTTATCTGGAATTGAGCACCGCTTCCAGGTATAAGTCGTGTCCGGCATCATACCAATAGGCATCCCCGGTGTTCGCAAACGCATCGTTTCAGCCATAACCGCCCCATTCTCAAGGTTTTTGACTGTTTCAGATTGAGACAGCAACACTGCTGGCGGATGACCTGCACTGGCATACATGAGCTGACGATTGACACGATTGTAGACGCCGTACCAAATGGTGAAGTATTTTTCGTTTTGGTCGGTCATCTGAAACATATTGTTTAGACTTTCGAGTACCTTATCAGGCCGATAAAAATTTGTGCCGGGTAGGGACTGCGATCTCAATACATTCAGCACAGACGTAGACAGCAGCGCTGCGCCTAACCCATGCCCCGAAACATCCAGCAGATACATCACCAGATAATCGGGATCTAACCAGTAAAAATCAAAACAATCCCCCCCTAGTTGCTGAGATGGCAGAAAGCGAGTTTGAATTTTCACAGGCGGCTTATCCGTATCTCTGGGCAAAAGTGACTGCACATAGGACGCAGCTTCTGCTAACTCATTCTCCAGATACTGTTTTTGCTTTTTCAAATCACGGGTCAGCTGACATAGACGCATCCCAGATTTAACACGAGCCTTGAGTTCCGCCATATCAATAGGTTTCATCAACAGATCGTCGGCCCCTGCTTCTAGGGCTTCTACACGACTGGCTGTCTCCGCATGGGCGGTAATCAACAGAAACGAACTCATAGAGAGATCTGGGTGCTCCTTTAAGCGACGGCAAATCTCCAAGCCATCCATCTTACCTGGCAAACGCCAATCACAGAGGATCACCGGGGGGGTAATCGCTAATGCCTGCTCTAAACCAGCAGCAGCTGTTTCTGCAATTGCCACACGATATCCCTGGCTTTGCAAAATTCTTTGAAGGATACGTCGAATGATCGGATCGTCATCGATCACTAAAATATCTGCGATAGGATCAACTGCCTTCACCATTACACCAAGACGACGCAAAGGTTTGTTTCAAAATGCCATTTTCCTAACCCCATGCTGGCATTCCTCCATGGACTATTAGCTTTACTACTCATGGCATTGAGGTCCCACCAACGTGATTAGCAAACAACTAGCAATCGGAATGATATCAAAGGGTAAAAGACTCTCTTAATCCGAGAAAAATTCTGGGTTTCAGCTAGAGTGTACCCTTCTCATTCAGACATATGAAGATAATTAGTCAAAAATATGTGTATACAAACTTCCAAAGAATGGCAGCCAAAAACAGTAAGTCAACTGTAATTAATTTTTTGAGCTAATAGAAACAATAGTCGAACTGCATCTTTATCGATGGACTATTTTATCAGTCTACAGAGGATATTTGCGAACTAACGAGTGATTATAGAGCTGTCAAAATAATGTATCTGCCGTAGATATAACATCGGACGTCTAAAGTGAGAAAGTGTGCCCTTCAGCTAGGTACGATTAGAAACGGGATGAATATGCCAAAAATTTGGTATCAGAGTATGCGCCATAGGTGAAAAATTATTGCAATCCTACCCTGGGCCCAGAGGTAATTTCTAAGCTAAGATTGCGCTGCTACTACTTTAACTATGGAAAGTACCTGTGATCTACCCACCAGCTGCGTTTTACCCGTTCTAAAGTCCCCCCAAGATTACCAGGTATTTCGCATTAGTCCCGACGACCAAAACCGCTTAGCGCTTTTAGTAGACCCCACATTAGGCCACGCTAAGTTAACTTGCTGTGTAGAAATTTTTGATGCGGGTGGCAGAACACCTATCCATCGCCATCAAGTGGCTGCGGAAATGTTCTACGTGCTCAAAGGTGAAGGACGGGTTGTTTGTGATGGTAAAAATTCAACCATTCGAACGGGAGACAGTATTCTAGTGCCGTCCCATGGGGTTCATTTTGTTGAGAATATTGGTTCACAACGCCTCTACTTACTTAGTGTAATGGTGCCTAACGAGGATTTCGCAGAACTCATTCATAATGGGGTCCCAGCAGAATTAGATGAAGAGGACATGGCTGTTTTAGGGCGGCAGACCCATAGCGTTTAATGCCGTCTGATTTTCTGCCTGTAAAACCTAAACGGATCTATTCACTGCAGATGCGGGATGGCACCCGTTTAGATGCAGATGTTTATTACCCTGACACAGAGGGGCCATGGCCTGTATTACTAATGCGTCAGCCCTATGGGCGTGCGATCGCATCCACCGTCGTCTATGCCCATCCCACCTGGTATGCTGCCTATGGCTACATCGTGGTGATTCAAGATGTGCGGGGTCGCGGGACGTCTGAAGGGAAGTTTGACCTATTTGCCCATGAGGTTAAAGACGGCTACGACACTGTTCAGTGGGCTGCCCAGCTACCTGGCAGCAATGGACAGGTGGGCATGTATGGATTTTCTTACCAAGGCATGACCCAGCTTTATGCAGCCCAAGCTCAGCCTTCTGCCCTCAAAGCCCTAGCTCCAGCAATGGTAGGGTACGACTTATATCAAGATTGGGCTTACGAAAATGGTGCACTACGGTTGCAAGCCGGATTAGGCTGGGCCATCCAATTGGCGGCAGAAACTGCTCGGTTAAACGATGATGCGACAGCATTTAATGCCTTACGAGCAACCTCTCGAAATTTACCACTCAACGGCCCGATCTCTGCCTATCCAGATGTGATTAAGCAACATGCCCCCAAGTCATTTTGGCATGACTGGCTTGCCCATCCTCAAAATGATGACTATTGGCAGTCCTTAAAACCTGACTTAACTGATGTTGATTTGCCTATGCTCCACGTAGGAGGATGGTTTGATACTTATCTAACTGGTGATATCAGGCTCTTTAAAGAAATGGTCGGTCGTAGCCAGTATCCTCAACATCTATGGGTGGGGCCTTGGGGGCATATTCCTTGGAGTCGCCAGGTTGGTGAAATGGATTTTGGACATCAGGCCATGAATCCGATTGATCAGCTACAGATTCAATGGTTTGATCATTTTCTCAAAGGTGATGGTACGGATTTACGGAGTCAGTCTCCGGTGAATCTTTTTGAAATGGTCGGCAACCAGTGGCGAGCATTTGATGCCTGGCCTCAGGATACACAGCAAACGCAGTATCAGCTTAAGAGCTATGGGTTAGCAGCCATGCGCACAGATAACGGTCGATTGGATTTAGACGATTCTGACCTAGATTCAAACCTTGGAGAGGCAACAAAAACAAAGCCAGCTCAAATTGTAGATGTGCTGGTACACGATCCATGGCGACCAGCACCGTCATTAGGAGGTCATGCGGCCTTTCCATCTGGTTCGTTTGAGCGCACAGCATTAGAGGGGCGTAGCGATATATTGACCTACACGACACCGCTATTAGAGCAAGACCTGGCAGTAGTTGGTCGAGCAATGGTGACCCTACATATTCAGGCAGATGCCCCTAGCTATGATCTCTGTGCAGTGCTGTCAGTGGTTTATCCTGACCATCGCGTCTTTAACCTAACGCAAGGCTATAAGCGTATTGTTGATAACACGGACAGACAGAGTGTAAGAGTGCTGTTGCAGCCCACCTGTTTTCGATTATCTGCAGGACAAGCCCTACGGTTAAGTTTAAGTGCGGCTTGTTTTCCTGCCTATACGGTGAATTCTGGCACTAACTGTAATTTCCTGGATACGGTGCCTACCATTGAGCACCAGATTATTACCCTAACGCTCCATCAGAGCGATGATACCTTGCTGACGCTGCCAATAGCTTAAGCGTCATCTAGTTCAATCCCTTGAGCTTTAAGTTTTGCCTTGAGTGCCTTTAGTTCTGCCTCTGCTTGATCTGCCCGCTGAGCTTCCTGATCTGCCCGCTGGGCTTCCTGATCTGCCCGCTGGGCCTCCTGATCCGCCCGTTCTCTTTGTTCATCAGGAATTAAAAGTTTTTGACCTGTTTCTAGCTCATAGAAATCAATGAGAGTATTGGCGACTTCTAACCTAAGGCTTAGCATCTGACTGATGCCGTCATTGATAGGTTTATAGTTATCGTTCTCCATGCGGTATCCACGTAGCTGCTCGGTAATCCATTCACCTTTGGGATCAAATTGCCAATACTCAAGCACTCCCATGGATTCGTAAAGGTCATATTTGCTGATTTCATCCTTTTGACGGGTTCCTTTGGAGGTCATTTCAAAAATGACGGCTGGCACTGAGCCCTCTTGCCAAACTTTATAACTGTCTCGTCCACCTGGTTCTACATCAAAAATCACCATCACATCGGGAGCAACTCGCATGTTTGGAAGTCCCTGGGCGTAGTACAGGAACTGATTAGCTAAAACCGTTGCTCGTTGACCCTTTAGGTATTGTCGTAACACTTCCAACGTAATCAGCAGAGCGTACAAATGGTCAAAGGTTTCTGCCACAGGGGTGCCGTCTCCGGTGGGGTAGATAATCTGAGAGTTTTGAGTGTTCGGAACAGTTGCTGTCATGGCCTTATTCCAATCTCAGGTTAGAGTTCATTTGTACTTATTCTAGCACTGGGGTGATGTTTAGACCTGTAACACGCCTTTAGAGCTGGGGATAGCATGGGCTCGGCGGGGGTCAATCTCGGTAGCCATGCGCATGGCTCGGGCAAAAGCTTTAAAGGTGGCTTCGATGATGTGGTGAGAGTTGATGCCATCGAGTTGGCGAATATGAAGAGTCATGAGGCTGTGGTGGACAACGGCCATGAAGAATTCGCGCACCAACTGGGTGTCATAGGTGCCAACGCGCTGGGTGGGGATATCGAGGCCGTAAGCCAGATAGGGCCGACCAGAAAAGTCGAGGGATACTTGGATCAGGGATTCGTCGAGGGGAGCGACGAAATGGCCAAAGCGAACAATGCCTTTGCGGTTGCCGAGGGCCTCGTGCAGAGCCATACCAAGGGTGATACCAACGTCTTCATTGGTGTGATGGTCATCGATTTCAAGATCGCCTTTGGCCTGAATATCGATGTCAAACAGGCCGTGGGAGGCGATTTGGTTGAGCATATGGTCGAGGAAGGGGATGCCGGTGTTGGCATTGCACTGACCAGTGCCGTCAACGTTGAGGGTAACGGCGACATCGGTTTCTTTGGTGGTGCGGGTAACGGTTGCAGTACGGGTAGGGAATTCGGGATTTTGCATGATTTTTAGGTTTGTAGGGGCAGACCTTGTGGTTATTGACCAATGCCTATTACCTAGCTAAAACATCTTCTCCAGAACGCTGCGAATAACATCGTCGGTGACCTGGTCGGTGATAAAAGCTTCGCCAATGCGTTTGGGTAGAACGAAGCGTACTTTGCCAGATTTGACTTTTTTATCGCTGCGCAGAGTGGTAAGGATGTCGTCAATGTTAAGGTTCTTGGGGAGTTTAGTGGGCAGGTTTGCTTTTTGGATGATGGCAAGTTGCCGGTCGGTGGCGGTTTGGGACCAGAGGTCGAGGGTAGTTGCGATCGCACCTGCCGCTACCATACCTATACCCACAGCTTCGCCATGGTTCACAGACTTATAGCCAGTTAAACTTTCAATCGCATGGCCAACGGTATGACCATAGTTGAGAATAGCCCGCAGCCCTGCTTCCTTCTCGTCTTGACTAACTACATCGGCCTTAGCCTGACATGAGTGCTTGAGAATATCGTGGAGCAGTTCCTCACCGACATAGCGCATCTGGTCAAGGCGTTTAGCCTGCTCCAACTGGTCAAACAATGCTTCATTCCAAATAATGCCGTATTTGATCACTTCGGCCATACCAGCGCGAAATTCACGACCTGGGAGTGTAGCCAGGACATTAGGATCAATTAGCACAAGACTGGGCTGATGAAATGCACCGATTAGATTTTTACCCTGGGGATGATTCACCCCCGTTTTCCCCCCCATGGAGGCATCGACCATAGCCAGTAATGAGGTAGGTACTTGGACAACAGCAATACCTCGGAGCCAGGTAGCGGCAGCAAAGCCAGTCATATCACCAATTACCCCGCCGCCCAAAGCAACCATCGTGGAACTACGTTCTAGATGATTTTCAAAGGCAATATTATGAATTTTCTCGATAGAGCGTAAGGTTTTATAGCGTTCACCGGCAGGCAAAATACACTGACAGACTTCAAAACCAGCACCAGTTAACGATTTTAAGGCTATCTCACCATAGTGCTTGCAAATAATGGGATTGGAAACTAGCAGAACCTTACCTTGTTTACCAATAGCTGAAAGCCAAGGACCTAAATACTGCAGCCCGTCAGAAGCAATTTTGATATCATATTGAGTTTGCGGTAGCTCGACGGGGATAACGGTCTTCATTGCAGTGCAGTGCAGTGTACTCACTTATCCTATTCCGGATTAAACACCTGGAAAATTTGCCGACAGCAAAGTTTAATTTTTTCTCCAGCGTTTGCCTGAGGTGGTGCCACCCCTTCAAACTGCCAGTTGTTAATCGTAGAGAGATGCCATTGTTGCCCCAGATGATTAAATCCAACGACATCCACACCAATTGCTTTCACCACATTCGCCACTGTATCGGCAGCACCTTGGGTGACATCGTCTGTAACTGCATGGAGACGAATCTGGACTAATAAACTGCGACAGTTAAATGAACGGCTAAAACCAGGAAAATGAAAACCGATATCAATGGAGTCAGGATCAACCAGTTCTCTGGTGCCGGGATCATTAGCCCAAGGCTTCAGGTCAGAGCGTAAGTCGGGAAGTTGCCCCTTGAAAGCACCAACAATAGCGGCTATTTTGCTTGCATATTCGATACTACGAGCTTGTTCTGCTGCGTTCACGCCTACCAGAAGAATATAAAAATTTTCACTTACCAAGATAAAACAATGCCTTAGTAAATAACCAAGGCATTGTTTACTTATCTACCGGATAGTTAGCAAATATTACTAAGGAAAATAAATTAGCTAGCGATCAGAAACTGTAGCTGATGAAACGAATAGCGCACCCCCCATCTAGATTGTCTGACCATAATGGGTCTGGCAGGTGCTCAGCATACGCAGATCGTTATCACTAACAGTATCAATTTGGTGGAACCCTGCAATAGCAAATTGCCTTCCCCCTGGCCCAGCAACAGCTGTATGCTCAAGAGAAAGGGCGTAAGCGTATTCTTCCTGGGAATAGGTTTCGGTAATAGCTAGAGAAAGCTGCGTATTTTCCACATTTCCTTGAAAACAGTCAAAGGAAGAGTAGGGAGCATAGAACGCACCCACCACTTGACCAGCCCGAGCTTCAAAAATCATGTACGCAGTTTGCAGCTGATCAGGCAAAGGCTTTTCACCAAAAAGATAAATGCCATTATTGACAGGGACTGCAACAGGCGGCTCAGCTTGAGCTAGCAAAGGATGAATGACAGCAGTTTCAGGTTCCAGGGAGGACTGTAATATCATTCTGGCACTGGCAGTATTGGCAGCTAGCAATGTCACAGCCCCCATCAGCAAAGCGCCTACACGCAGGACATGTTTAGATACTTGTGTTTGAATACGCTGACGATAAATATAATGTTGAATAACTGCTAAAACTTGCATAAACACCGCGCCTCACTGCATTTACCGAACACCGCTCACGAATGACTAGCTGCAATCAAAAGGGAACTGTATCTTTTACTGTAGGTGAGATTTCTACCTATTCACCTGATTAGGATTGTTCCTTTAATATCTCTTTAACGATTGCATTCCCCCAGTTAGCTCGCTAATCGCTATGATTCCCTACAACTACAGGGCTTTTGATTCCGTATAGGAGGGTTTCATAACTGGCATAGAAGCTCTGTTGGCCAGGTTATCAAGAACAATTTGCACAATTCTTTGGATGTACTGCCGCCATCTAACGTTGGAACGATGTAGGCTAAAGAGATAACTGGCTAGTTAGGCACCCAGTCATTGGATATCCTATATCACTGAGCAGGAGTCAAACGTTCATCTATGCCGTTCATTGAAGTGCCGCTAAAGCTACTGCTGTTCATCGATAAGCGGCCAAGTTCTGCTGAGCAAGTTCGTCAGATTCGTCAGCATGTTGACGGCTTAGAAAGTAACATTGCTCCAGTTTTAGAGGTGATTGATGTTAGCGAACAGCCTTATCTGGCCGAACACTTTAAGCTTGTAGTCACCCCAACATTAATCAAAATTTCAGCCGTAGGCCGCCAAACTCTAACCGGTAGTGACATTATTTCTCAAATTGACTACTGGTGGTCCCGCTGGCAAGCAGAAGTTGACAATGAGCACAATGACCCCAATGAAAGGCTTTTGGACAATATGTCCATTGCTCAATCAACAGAAATCATTCATTTATCGGACGAAATTTTTCAGCTAAAGCAACTCAATGCTGAAGCGAACGCTAAGCTAGACTTCAAGGATCGCATCATTGCTATGCTGGCCCATGATCTACGTAATCCATTGACAGCAGCTTCCATAGCTATTGAAACATTAGAAATGGGGTATGACCCTAATCATGAAAAACATGGACGGTTTCGACCTGAGCTAACAGTACAGCTGTTACGCAATGCAAAGGCTCAGATCCGAGCAATTGATCGAATGATTACGGATATTTTGCAGGCAGCCCATGGTCCCAGCATTGATCTACATATTTTCCCAAAAGAATTAAACCTGCAGGATTTATGTCAGGAAGTCGTGGACTCTATGCTCACCAAAATTAAAAACAAGCAGCAAACCATTCGTCTCGATATTCCTCAAGATTTACCCCACGTACATGCTGATATCAATCAAGTGCGGCGTGTGATTGTAAACCTTTTGGACAATGCCGTAAAATATACGCCTGAGGATGGAGAAGTGGTGATTACGGCCCTCCATCGGACTACCCAAAAGGTACAAGTCAGTATTCAGGATACGGGGCCTGGCATCCCTGCAGATAAACGAGCTCGGATTTTTGAGGAGAGTTTTCGCCTACAACGGGACCAATCTCAGGATGGCTATGGTCTTGGATTAGCACTATGTCTGAGAATTGTCAGGTCCCACTATGGCCAAATTTGGGTAGATTCGGCACCCCAGCAAGGTAGTACATTTCACTTTACATTGCCAGTCTACAAGCAGGCTAGTAATCAGCAACCGTCGTTAAATGATGAGTAGCCTTAAACATCGGGTAGTTTTAGACGAGCTTTGAGAGCAGCTAACTCGATATCGACTGGATTGCCTCCTGACTCTAATGCTGAAAATTTTTGGTCTAATGAATCTTGGCTGAGTTGGTTGATTTCAGCGGCAGCGGCAGCGTTAGCTTCCATATCTAAAATTTTGTCTTCAATTTGGTCAAACGCTCCACCATTGACTTGGGTGATCATTTCGTGTAGCTTCTGCGTAGCTTTTGCTGAACGTGCCCGAGCAATGTACATGTCTTTGCGGGTACGTGCCTGAGCAATTTTGCTCTCTAAAGCACGCATATTGGTTTTCAGCTGTTGGACGCTGGTTTTCTGCTGTTGCAACTGACCTTCTAGAGCTTGGGCGGTTTCTAAATAAGTTTGGCGACGGTTCAATGCTTCACGGGCTAGAGGCTCATTCCCTTTTGCAAGAGCACTTTGGGCTCGATTATAAAACTCCCGAGCCTGGGTATGGGCTTGGTCATACTGGCGTTCACTTCTTTTTTGAGTTGCGATCGCAACCGCCACAGCTTGTCTTAGTTGCAACAAATTTTCCTGCATATCTGCAGTTGCTTGCTCTAGTAGCTTCTCTGGATCTTCAGCCCCATTGAGGGCACCGTTGAGACTGGTACGCACCACCCGAAAGAAACGATCTAGCAATCCCATAGATAGTTTTTTGTGCCTGAAAAGCAACAAGCTAAAACAGCAATAGCTGTTACCTCTAGCATAGCAGGCACAACTATTCGTTCGTAGGGCCAAAGAGTTCTACAGCGATTCCTTGTTGGGTTAAAAGCGCCACCTGGTCCTCAGCTTGAGAACGATTATCAAAGGCCGCCAATTGAATCCGCACTCCAGCTTCAAAGTTACGCACAAACGCATCAGGAACAAATTCACGGGCCTTGCTCAAAGAAGCATCACCAGTATAGCTAGCAAGGATATAGTAATTAGATCCTGTTGCTACGGTAGATGAGGGGCTGACGGTCGTTGACGATGTGTCGTCAGCCGCTGCCGGGGCTTTAGACACAGTTGTTGTGGCAGCTTCTGAGGAGACTGCAGGCACTGACTGGCCGCCACCATCACTTACGGCTGGCACTTCAGTCGTAAGTGATGGCTGCTGCTGAACATTAGTAGGAGCCGTTGGGGTCGGCAGCGGTGACTGCGCCGGATTAGGTAACGTAGAAGGAATGGGAGTAGCAACCCCAGTTCCATTAGGCTGCTCTATTTCCAAGGTCACCAAATCCTTCACATTATCCAATTCTTTAAATTCCTGGGTGGAAAGATCGGGACCTGGAGGCTTATACCCCTCAGATGTCACATCGGAAGCGCCCCCATCGGATGGCGTATCAGGCACCTCAGACAACGTCTCACTCCCTTCAGCAATGGCTTCGGAATTAGTCTCAGAGCCAGCCAGTTCAGGCTCACCAGCAGGCCATAATCGCTCTCGTAGATTTTGCAACTGAGCTGGGTAGGTAATGGCAAATCCGACGGCAATTCCACCCAGTAAAACTAAGACCAGACCCGCCAGCTTTAGCAAACCATTATTCTTACGATTGGGGGAATAAGGTGCAGGCACTGAAGCTGGTTCAAGCTGCTCCTCCTCGATACTTTTTAGTAATTCCTCTGACGATTCTAAATAGCCTTCGGCCTCTGTCTGGAGTTGCACCAACAAGGCGGCATCCTCTAGCTCAGGGTTCGTCTGATTGAGTTCACCGTCTAGCCCAGAATCCTCCATGTTTAGGCCAAGCTCACCCACATCGGCGACCTGACCCATATCAGGTAAATCTATCTTCTCTTCTAGTGTAGAGGCCTTATTTAAGAAAGGATTGGGAGGTAGAGGTGGGGGGGAAGGGGGCTGACTAGCAGACTCTGTGCCAGCATCACTCGGCGCTGATGCTGGCACAGAAATCAAGTCAAGCGTCTGACGCTGAGCTGTCCGTCGGGGCGGCGGCGGCGGCGGGATCCGACCATGACGCTGACGTCGATAGCGGGTTAGTTCGTCCTCAAGATTGACATTAAGATTTCGCAAAACACTTTCCAGTTGCGGAGCAATCTCAGTTCCTGACTCTGAACCGAGTCGAGGTGGAATTGAAGCAAAAAAGTTGTCTGAGGAAGCCATGGAACGCAGCTAAAATGTAAGAGGCAAGTACGGCAATGAGCACTCCCTGATAGACCATACGTTAGCACGTTAATTGAGAGACGTTACAAACAAGGTCTCTAGAATGCTCAAATGGCTAGTTTTTAAGTTTTTTAAGCGCTTTTAAAAGAGAGACAGGCATGGGATTTTCTGGGTTGCGATCGCTGATTACCGATATTGAGACCCATCCTAGCTGGCAAGTCCGACGACAATTTGCTCAAGTTAACGAATATTGGCCCAAGGCCGTGGGATATGCCGTAGCCCAACAGACTAAGCCTGCCAGCATTCAACGCCATATCCTTTACGTTACCGTTGCGAATGCTTCTTGGGCTCAAACCCTAACCTTGGAACGTCGACGCATTCTTCATAACCTCAATCGCCTGCTCCCCCATCCTCTAGATGACATTCGCTTTTCAAGCGCACAATGGCACACTAAGCCTGTTCGCAGGCCACAACCTGCCAGCGATTGCATCAAAGCTCATCCAAGCTACATTGGAGAAACAGACGATACACACCCCCCTAACCAAACTGCAAAACAAACGCCAGAAGAGGCATTTGCCCGGTGGGCAACCCTAAAGAAAAAACAACAAATGCTTCAAGAAATTTGTCCAGAGTGCCAATGCTCATGCCCTCCTGGAGAAATAGCTAGATGGACAATGTGCGCTCTGTGCATTACCAAAACCTGGCAACAATAAGATTTAACAACAAAAATTAAACTTTAAACTTATTTATGGTTACAACGGCTGTTTTTTGATTATTTTAACCGCTGTATTGTCATCTACCTTAAATTGAACTGCTTGGGGATCGCTTATCAATAGATGATCCCAGCCACTCTAAAGAAGATTGATTTATTTAAATGAAATATAAAGAAAACCTTAATGGAAAGGGCTTATGTAAAATTAATGGCGAGCTTGGTGTATCAACCTTTTAACATTTTTAGAATGTCAGATTTTTGACGACAACTACTCCACAATGACGATAGTAAAGGCTTTTAATGAATTTCTCAGTTATTACTTTTCATGAGTATTAAAAAAGGTGAAATTGCCAGATGCGGTGCCTGCCGTTTTTATACGCCGACCGGTCGTCGTGGGGGGGAATGTTCACAGCTTGGAGTACCTGTTCAATCGGCTTGGAAAACTTGTTGCTTGGCAGAATCACCGTTTCAAAAATCAACTAAAGTAAGCAATTCAGACATAGAGCTAGCCAAGGTAGCTACAGACAAAATCATAGCTTCAGAACCGTTACCCATGCCATCGGGTCGGTTGGGCTCTCTAGAAAAGTCATTGGCCACTAAGCTTTCTCAATAGCACCTTAAACTGGTCGCATGGGATAGTTGGTTGAAACCAACATTAGCATCACAACTGAGGACACTAAAAGTAACAATGGCTATAGTTTACCACCGTTACTTTTAGTGTGATTTCAGTTTTATTTAGAAGACTCTATGGCATTTATCAAGATTAGTAAATCTGCCGACTACCATGCCATTGGCATTCTAGTTTTCTTGATTGCATACTTCCGCAAGAATCTCACCCTGACCTTCTAGCACACTCAAGGCCTGTCTTCTAGCACGTACTAATGTAGATGCTACCCCCCAAGCCAGGGTGCGGTTATGTTCAGCAATTGTCCCACAGCCACGAAAGGATACGCGAATGGCACAATTAGCATCTCCACAGCTACGTAGGGCACCCCGCTCAGCGCTGCCAACGGATAAATAATTGGTCGCCACGCCCCAGTCACCAGAACGAGAAATTGCGATCGCACCATATCGCTGTGTTGCCTGGGCATGGGTTACCAGCAGAGTACTCAGGATCAATAGGCTCAAAAATATAGGCTTTAGCATAGGCTGATAAGGAACAACAAAACGGCGATATAACGTTGAGTTTTGCACAAACGCCAAATAAGAAACGGCCCCGTAGTCCTCTTTACGGGGCCGTCACAGAGCATCCGCCTCTATCTAGGAGAGAGCATCCTTTTGATTACTATCCCCCGGTAGCATCGATTTCTCAGTACGGGCGAGAAAATCAGGTACCAGAACTTCGCTAAATCCGGCGATAAATGCGATCGCAAAGTATAAATACTTGGACTGGGCTTCAGCTTCGCTGGGGTTAAACCCGGATACTACTACCACCTCTGACTGGATAAGGGAAACGGCCAAAAGGCTAAAGGCAGTGCCCACCACCGGTTTAAAGAAGCCGATAAAGAAAGGAATCATCGATTGGGAGCGGTTACGGTTTTCTAGCTTTCGCGATCGCAACATCACACTGACGATACTGCCCAAACCACCGGCAGCTAATACCAGCTGAATATATTGCCATTCCTGGGATGAAAAAAGTTCTAATTGGGAACCCTGGGTGTCTCCTTCAACGATCGCCGTAGCCCCAGACGGCTCACCTTCAACCACAAGATCGTCAACCGAGTCTTCCTCTGAGGTTTCTGACGGCTCATCAACCGGCTGAGCATGGTTAATACCATGCTGATAGCCGATATTATATTGATTCGACAAAAACAGTCGCACAGCAGTGGTACTACCAATTAACAACGAAATGGTAATAGTAAACCAGGTAAGGCCTGAAATCAGCTGTGCAGCCGGGGACCCTCCAGCACTAAGAACAGCCACCAGAGGATTGCGGTAGATCCGAATCTCACGCGCAATCCGTTTACGAATGTCCCGTGCCAGAGATACCCGTTCTGTCATGGACATAGCTGGAGACTGGTGAGCTTTCGGAGCAGCTTCGGTCGGCAACAACAAACTGACCGCCAGTTGCATCATCGGCATTAGCATCTGATCGTTAGTCAGTTCCAGGTGGGGGACTTGCTCAAGCAATTTGCCCAGCTCGCGATAAGCAGGTTTCGATAGATGCTCAGACGCCAGTCCCTGCTCAATACGCTCAATGAGTTCTCGCGCATCCTGGCGAATAACAAGATCAATATTATCTATTAGGCCTGATGGTAGACCTATTGTATTTGCAGACATTATAGTGTGTGCATCCTGAGGGTAACAACGTTAAGAAAAAGTGATTGCCGCTGCGGATATGACACACCTGATTCCGATATAGCAATTTTATAGATAGCACCCAGCAGCAACATCTAGACCCTAGCCATCTGTTCTTGAAGACAGACGAAAGTAGGACCATTCTTCTGATCGTCACAGGTTGCACTGGCATGGAGTCGTTGTAACCAGGACAGATTCCCCAAGGTTATGGGGGACAATTTTTAAACCGATCCCTGATCAGGAACAATATGATTCAAATCAAGGAACGTTACGCTAGGAGGATATCAACAAAATTTGAGAGCTATCTTACAGTTTTGAGTGATCTGCATCATCATTTTAGCCTCCGAAGAGAGAATTTAGAGTAAGCGCCTAACAGTAAGCGCCTAACATTTAGGCAGGCAAGAAAACCGAAATAGCCTGTGTTGCAATGGCAGAAAAAGAAAAATTTAATCCAAAAAACTTAAGACAAATTTATGAAGTAGCTACTAAGATAATCTACTAAGGTATTAAGGCTCATCAGCATCTGGAGGTCGCCCATGGGAAGACGTAGTTCTAAGCGGTCTTTCAGACAGTTATCCAATATTGCGAAACCGTCATTGGGTGACCAAGTCGACCAATGTTATGAGCAGGGCCTTTACCAACAGGCACTGACTAAGTTAAAGCAAGCTCAGAAGCTCGATCAGGCCAAGGATATTAGTCTGAGCGAGGCAGATATATTACTAGCTTGGGGGATCGATCAGGCGGAAAAAGCAGCCTATTCCATGGCCGAGAAAACACTACGGCAAGCCATGGAATTAGGGGCATTTGGTCAGCAAGGGGAAGCCTATTATTGGTTGGCTAAATGCTTATTGGAAATGGAGCAGCCCCAAGCGGCACTGGAGTTAGTCCAAACAGCTTTTAACACCAATCAACTCCACAAACAACAGGGAGGGTGCTATCTCAAACTGTTGGTAATCAATGACCAAATAGACACGGTCGCTACCTTGATCGAAACCAAGAAAAATCGATTCTATGCGGCCCATCTCCACTGGGCACGGGGAATACTCTCGCTCCATCAAGAATCTCCTAAAGATGCTCTTGCCCACTTTAAAAAAATGGGGAATCGTACTACCTTGGGCGATTGGCCCACTGCCTGGACAGTGTATGCGAAACAGCAAGCAGGTCAGTGGGCAGATTCAAGTTTAGAGCAAATATTGGGTCTTCAGAATTCATCCTTAAGGCATTCACCCTTCTCAACATTTAAACCAAAGCAAGCCAAACATCCGGCCATCCTGCGTCTGACTTTGACACAGCTAGCCCACACCTTTAGTCATGATTTTTCAGAGCATGTGCCCCTGGATGAACTGACCCCAGTTGAGGAAGAGGCTGCCATAGTGCTACAAACGCTGCGCATGATCGACCAGGACGACGTTCATGATGCGGCCCATCTGTTTTTAGAGTTTTTCAAGGATATCTCAGATTCCTTTCCCCAATTTCAAGAGCTGCATGATCCGCTGATGACCTTGGCTGGGACAGCTGCTATGGGTACCCATGAACCCAACTATGCGGAAAAATTCTGGTCCCGTTTGGTGAAACCTACACTTCAGGATCCTCAAATTGCCATTCATCTGCGTCAGGCCATGTTTGAAAATGGTTCTGACCATGCTGCCATCGGTGTCATTAAGCAATTAAGTCAATGGGTCGAAGCACAAACCACTTGGACCGAATCGCAACGACAGGCTATCGTGGCTCACCTCCACTGCTGGACCTGTGATCACTTAATTAATCTCAAAAAACTTGGCAAAGCTGAACAAGTCGTTAAGTCAGCCATTAAACTGGCCCCTGAATCACCTTCAGTGGTGGGTCGCCAAGGGTTACTGGCCGCAAGACAGAAACGATATAAGCAAGCGATTCCCTTACTAACGCAGTCCTTAAAGGGCGGTTCTAGCGTTGTCAATATTTATGAGGAACTGGTTGATTGTCTTGAAAAAACCGGTGATAAGACTACTCTCAAGCAGGTGCGTCGTCAATATGGTAAGTCCTTTGGCGATTTAGATACGGAACCGGATCTGCCTCGCTGGCAGGAGATTTTTACCTATCGTCTCTTCTTTATGCTGCAAGACGCTACTGGGAATGTAGAGCGCAATGATTTTCCTAGTCGTGCCATCAAGATTTTTGTCGACGCTGCAACTGATACACCCAATAAAGATCAGCGGGTGACCTTTGACCAAACTAAAGCTGCCGACCAATGGGAAGCGCTACTTGCGCCCTTGAGTCCTGAGCAGCAGGTGCCCGTGCTCCAGGCCATTGGTTTAGTAATGGCCATCTATGCCAAACGGAAAAAAGGTTTGGCTGCGTTGCAAACCCGTTACCAGACTCAGCTCATTAGCCTAATTGACGACCATCCCACAGCTCAAATGGCAAACCTGGTATGTCTGACAGTCAAAGAAAAGAAGGCAGAGCGCCTGTCTGTGGCAATTAATACTTATCTTAAGTCAGTAGCTCAGCCTCACCAGGCCATTGCTCGGTTGCAACTCAACGTACGCTGGTTTGTAACCACATCTGTTTTGCTATCGTGGTTAGACCAAGCTTTGGCCAAAGATCCTCAAAATCCATTGTTGCTGTTGGCTAAGGCTACTGTCTACCCCTATGAGACGCCTGAGTACGAGACGCTTTTTGACCAGGGCTTTGAGTTGGCTCGACGCTTACAGGATGCTGAAGCTCTGGATGCCTACCGCGATGAAGAATGGTTGCAGGGCCAGGCGATGACCCGTTCTGCTATGTCGAGTATGAGTCGCTCGGGGGGGCCTCCGTCCATGGGAGACATGGTGGAAATGATTCGCAAAATGGCCCAGGCTCAGTTTGGCGATGAGGTGCCGCCGGAGTTGATAGAGCAACTAGTTATGCAAATGATGGCGGCTGAATTAGGAGGTGCCATGCCACCGGGTGGCCCCTTTGGCGGTCCCCCTGATGGTTTTCCCCTGCCGCCTATATTTGTTGGAGGGTTTGAAGAGCCAGATGACTTTGGCGATGACTTTTTTGGGCCACCGCCGGGGGCGAAAAAATCGAAAAAGTCTAAACGGTCTCGACGCTCTCGGTAGGAGCATTACATATAACGCCCCTACGCCATCAAATTTTAATTATGAGCTAATAAATCATGACCACGCCGTTTGAACAGTTAGGGATTGCTCCAGAGGCTAGTGCCAAAGAGATTAAACGGGCTTACCATGCCAAATTGAAAGAATTTCCGGCCCACACCCATCCCGAGGAGTTTAAGGCGATTCGAGCTGCCTACGATGCTGTCCGCCAGGGTAGTACCGTCACGGTAGAAGAGTTCTTTAAACGCAAGCCGTTAGAGGCTAGTTTTGACGATAAGATCCTGACTAGCCTTAGGGAGCAGGCCACTGCTAAGATCCAAGTTGACCTGAAAACCCTGACCCGTCTTACCTTTTAGCGATAACGTAATGTCTCAGACTCCTCGCGATCGCATCGCCCAGCGTCGCCAACTGCAAAAGCAGCAATCCCAGATCTTTTTAGACTTGTTGCCAGTGCTGGATGATTTAGACCGTGCCTGTAACCATTGGCAACAGGCACAGCAGTCCCAAGAAACACCTGTGGAGAAGAAAAGTTCGGTACCTTGGTGGCGTAAGATATTTAACTGGAACACGAGCCAGACTCTTGACCAATCCACCGAACTCAATGCCATGGTCAAGAGTGCCCATGACGGTGTGTCCCTCATTCGTCAGTCACTACTGGAGGTATTGGAGCGTCAGGCGGTCACCCCCATTGAAACCTTAGGTCAGCCATTTGACCCTAAACATATGAATGCCATGGGTCGAGAAGCGAGTCCTGATACGTCTCCTAATACGGTGATTAAAGAAATTCTCAAGGGATATCGCTGGCAAGATCGGGTGTTAAGAGAGGCTCAGGTAATTGTTGCAGACAGGTCTAAGTGAAATCTATCGAATGCCTAAATTCATCCCTACAGTAGGAGCATTGCATACAATGCCCCATCCAACCAGATTTTTTTACCTTATAAAATCCCTATCTCTAGACTATGGCCATTATCGGTATTGATCTCGGTACGACTAATTCTGTTGTTGCTGCCCTGGAAGGGGGGCAACCCTGGGTAATTCCGGATGATGATGATGAACTGCTGCTACCCTCCTGTGTGGGTTTAGACAATGGTGGCAAGCTATTGGTAGGAGATTATGCCCTACGACAATATGCCTCTGCGCCAGAGCGTACCATCAAGTCCATTAAGCGTCAGATGGGAACAGACTATGAGGTCACACTGGGTGAGCAAGTATATTCCCCCCAGGCAATTTCAGCCATGATTTTGCGCACCCTGAAGGAACAGGCAGAAACCGTCTTGGAAGAGCCAGTGACCCAAGCGGTGATTACGGTGCCTGCATACTTTACCGATGCCCAGCGGCAGGCAACCAAGGAAGCTGGAGAGATTGCGGGGCTAGAAGTATTACAAATCTTAAATGAGCCTACCGCTGCCGCCTTGGTTTTCGAAAACCGTAGTGAAGATGGGGAAACGGTTTTAGTATATGACCTTGGTGGAGGCACCTTTGATGTCTCAATTGTGGACATTACCGGAGATGTAACAGAGGTATTGGCCAGCCATGGTAATAATCGCCTCGGTGGAGACGACTTTGACCGCCAGCTTCAGCGTCACTTAATCAATAAGTTTCAGCAGATCAACGGCGAGAGTTTACCTGACGACCCGGCGATTGAAGCACGACTATTACGGGCGGCAGAAACCGCCAAAATTGAGCTGAGTGAGCATGGATTTGTGGCAGTCAGGGAACCATTTTTGGTCAGCCAGGGGAGTACGGCCTTACACTTGGAAACCGAAATTGCCCGAGAAGATTTTGAGCATTTGATTACGCCCATGCTCAAGGAAACGTTGGAGGCGATTGATCGCGCCCTGAGTGATGCATCTATGGCAGCCAACGATCTCAATCGGGTTGTGTTGGTGGGGGGCTCCACCCGGATTCCACTGGTACAACGGATGGTGCAAAACCATTTGTCAGGGGTACCTGTGAGTAGTTTTGAGCCAGACCTCTGTGTGGCGATGGGGGCAGCGGTGCAGGCGGGAGTTCTGTCTGGGGCTGAAATCGAGTCGATTTTGGTGGATGTTGTGCCCCATTCGTTGGGGATTGCGGTCATGATGGATGTGGGCATGGGCATGCCCATGCCTGGTATGTTTAGTACGATTATTCCGAGGAATACGGTGATTCCGACATCTCGCTCTGAGGTATATAAGACCTCTAGAAACAATCAGGAGAAAGTGGAGATAGAGGTTTATCAAGGGGAGAATGCTATTGCTAAGGAAAATGTCCCCTTGGGCTCTTTTATGGTTGAGGAGTTACCGCCTAAACCGGCGGGGGCAATCCAAGTGGAGGTGACGTTTGATTTTGATATTAATGGGATTTTGACGGTTACCGCGACGGAAAAGGGTGCGGGAAAGCAGGGGTCTCTGGTGGTGAATGATGCGGATACAGGACGGTTGTCTAGCAATGAACTGCTCCAGGCGCAGGAGAGTCTGGAGCAGTTGTTTGACCTAAGTAAGAGTCCTTTGATGGATGTGTTGGCTAGCGCAGTTGAAGAAGAAGAATAGATTTTGTTTGTCGGGGCTTTGCGTGTATCTCACATTGTATGTACCCTAACCGCGTCGGGGCGTTGCATGCAACGCCCCGACGCGGTTGATTTTTGCCACCTCATCTACGGGAAAGAATACGGGCACAGTTGTATCCAGTCAATGGCCGAATATCACAAATGACGAGCATAGGCAGCATACCGAGCACCCCGTAGGTTGGGTTGGCTTTTCGCCTAAATTTCCAGACGTTTGGCCACCTGTCCCATAAAACCCAACATCCGACATATTGCACCAATAACCGATTTCCCGTTTAAAAAGACACCGTAAAATTAGACAAAATCGTCCTTATTTTGCCGTCTGCCATGGCCGTTCCCGATATCTACACTTGCCGAGCGGTTTTTAGACACACTGACCGCTTCGTTTGAGTCTCCAGCCAAGCGCCCGGTGGTCTTTCATATTTGGGGCTTGGGCTTAGCCATTAAACCCGACCTACACGAAGCACTCTATAACAAGGGCATTTCGTTGGCTAATCTGGGCCGATACGAGGACGCCATCAACGCCTATGACCAGGCCCTTGCCATCAAACCGGACTATCACAACGCGCTCCATAACAAAGCCTGTGCCAACGCTCTTTCTAACAAGCCTGACGCATCTCTGACATTTCTCCAAAAAGCAATTGAGCTTGCCCCTGAAAAATATTGCGAACTCGCCAAAACCGACACCGACTTCAACAATCTTCGCAACAACCCACGTTTTCAGACCCTCATCACCAGCTCTGAATTAACCTGATCTGACTGTTTAAGACGCCTTAGCTGCCTTAACATCCTTATACTTCAAAAACTCGGCAAAATTAAGCACATCTTCCAGAATCTCTTCAGACAATTCATCCATCAGCATCAATAATTCAGCCCTCACCCCTACTGTCTCACGTGCAGGTGTCACCAAATAAATCTGCTCAGAGCCAATCGTTTCCACGCTTTGGCCAGAGGAAACTCTAAATGATCAATTGCCATATGAATGCCAATTTATACACCCTTTCCTCAGTAGTTAACTGTTCTGGCTATATAAGATAGCGAACCTAACCCATTATGCTCCCGTCTCAAAATCTGTAACGTCTCGCCAACCCGTAATTACCAAGGCTAGATTACATCCATAACCCCTCAGGTATTCCTATGCGTCACCTATCTACCTTTCTACTCACCCTCCTGCTCCTCACCAACGGCTCCATCCATAAAACCCCGGCCCAGCCGCCAGAACCAGGCAACCCTGACAGCACAATTATTGAGACAGTCCCCTTACCAGAGATCGAAGCAGAAACCTTACCCGATAACGTCGCTCAGCGAATCCAAACCGACCTCGCCCAACGCCTCAGTCTAGCCACCAACACAACCATCACTATTGACAACATCACCATCGCCCGCCACAGCCGCGAAACCTGGTCCGACAGCTGCCTTGGTCTCAGCAGTCCCGCCGAATCATGCCTAGCCGCCCTCACCGAAGGCTGGCAAGTAGAAGCCATCTACCAAAGTCAACAGTTCTTCTACCGCACCGACCTCAGCGGTAACCACATCCGCCGCTCTACCCTCAGTCATAATCTCCCCCCCTCCCTCCAAACCAGAATTCTCCAAACCGCCCAGACCAAAGGCTTTGGCCCCAACCTATCCATTGCCGACGCCCAAACCAAACTATGGGGCGGCTGCTACGGATTACCCACTGAAGCAGACGTATGTGCGGCCATCGGCATCTATGGCTGGCAAGCCATTGTCACTGACGGTGACCATTACTGGATTTATCACACCGACAATCTTGGTAACACCATTCTCCTCAACGAACTCGCCAGCAGCAACACCGCCATTCCCAGCTTTATTACCCCATCTGAGTTTGAGACACTTAAGCGCGAAACCACCTTTCAAAGCAGTGTCACAGGGGGCATCGCTAACTTAGACGATGTTTACAGCCTCCATCAGAATGGCGCACTATCAGTCCAGAGCCCAAGCGATTATGGCAAGCCCCAAAGACTACGTCGCGCTACCATCAGCCCACCACAGCTAGACAACTTCTACAATCAGCTTACAGACAACAACTTTAATACCTTCAATGGTCTGCTCTACTTACCCAAATTAGACGCCGCAGCCTACCGTATTGTCAATCTCAGAGCGCAAAACGGTCATGTCGCCTTTGCCGACTTTATTTTCAGTGATTTGCCACCCCAATTGCAGGCAATCACCCAAAGCTGGGAAACTCTCCAGGCTCAGACTGAAACAACGACCCTTATCTCTGCCAACAATCGTCCAACTGAGCTACCGGTAAACATTCAAAGCCAAATACTTTTTAATCTGGCCGTTTACCTACGGGTACCCGTTGAGCAGGTTAGCATTCAAAATTATAGCCAACAAACCTGGTCTGACGGCTGCCTGGGCCTTGGTGGTCCCACTGAGCTATGTCTGGCGGCCCTGACCGAAGGTTGGCACGTCGAAGCAGTCGATACCGAAACAAATCAAACCTATGGTTATCGAACTAACCTAAACGGCGCTCAGATTCGACGTGAGCCTTAAAAAACCTGTCTTGGTAAGGTTGCTAATTCTCTGAACGCTGTTCCAAAAATCTGGCAAAAGCCTTTAATTCGGCAGCCACCTGACTAAATATTTGTCGAACCTCGCCTACTAATTCACCAATTCTCTCAGACTCGAATTATTCAGAATAAACATGGCGAACAATATGCCGAAATGCTCGATACTTGTCTAGGCCTTGCAAACTAGACACAGAAATAATGGCAGGACGTATCGAATTTACCTCCATTGCCATCTGCTGTAATAATTGCTGATGCCAGTTTTTGCCAGCTGGTTGTTCTCCATCAATATCGCGAGCGATTATTTCAAACAAACGCTCTACACCGTTGTAGGCACCTTGCAAATTTAAAGCTGCACTATCAACATACAGTTCATCATTGGTTTGCTCAAATCTTTGCCAAGCCATTACAGCACGTTCAATCGCAATGTTAATTGACTGAAATTCTTTGACAATGCGTTGGGCTAACCTACTCAAACGTCAATACCCTCTTCGTTAATCGATTCTAAAATCCAAGCACGACAGGTATTGGGGTTCACCAAATCCACCTTAAATTCTTCGCTATAGTCCATTACAGCCAAAAAAGCATCATAATAATGTTCTTTTGGGATTCCCCAAACCGCCAAGTCAATATCTGAATCCAATGAGAAGTAATCGACCTTAATGGCCAAGCCAAAAACCTTGACTTGACTTGCTCCAAACCTATCTCTCAGAAGCTTTGTCAGTTCAGGGATAAGTTCCCAAGCTTTTTCTCAACGCACTGCCACCTCAGCAGATGCTTGACTTTGGGCACTGTGTAACGCTTCCATTCCTCTGGTGTCAGCTCTAGTGCAGTTTTAGTCATTAATGATTGATTGAGCTTAAAACCTGTTTTAGCCAATCTTAACTGACCTGATTCCACAACATCTAGAAAACCCATTCACCAGCAGTTGTATGATAGAGAAAAACTAGACGCTTCATCACACCCCATGGATGTAATGGAATTTTTCCAGCACAGTGCTGGGCAATGGCAATCTCAACGAACCACTCATCATCTCCCCTTTCGTCGAGCGGAGCTAGGTGGATCTGATATCACCGTCGAGGCCCTCGACAAGAACCACGAAAAAATTATTGCCATTTGCGAACTCCATAAAATTGACCCTGCACTGGCGGTGGGTGGGGCCTATGTGGCCTGGCATGGTGAAATGGCCTGGGACCGTGATGGGGAAGGTAACCATGAGGGCAGTACGATCTTTGCCCTAGTGCCCGATGAGGATAATGACCGGAAGGGTCGCCTATTACGCGAGCGGGGCTATGCAGAAATCGTTCCGGTAGTGGGGCGTTACGAAATGGATGACGAAGACGGTCTGATTTTAGAAACTGATTATGAAACCATGAGCTCAATGGAGCGGTTCTGGTTTGTGACGCCAAACTTGCGGATGCGAAGCAGTATTGTAAAGCGGTTTGGTGGATTTAATACGGCCTCTTTTTGTGCAGAAACTCGGGTGATGGATGGTCAGCCGCTAGAGTTGGCACCGATGGCAGATGATGCGGCGGTTGATGCGTTTGAGCAGACCTCGCAATTATCAGCAATGGGTTGGTAGGCAATGGCATCGGTTATGTAGGGGTATCCCCCTGTGAGTAATTCTATCGCAGGCATTTTACGACATTGAATTCTGGCGACAGTTACGGCAGGGGCTACCACAAGGACAGCCCTGCCTATGGTTTATTCCTTGGTCTTTTTCTCCGCATTAGCCTTAGCCTCTAAGGTTTCTAAGCGACTCTTCAAATCTCGATTTAGCTGTTTTAGCTCATTGAGATCCTTGCGTAGCTCATCCACTGCTTTATCGGCACCGATGGCTCTATGGACCCTGCCCATGGCCTCTTCAGCACGGCGTTTGACTCGACCATCGGGACTTTGCTCGGCCAGGCCTTGCAATACTCGCAGTGCGCCAGGAACTTCCATTTGCCCTAGGGCGATGACAACAGCTACCTGGGTTAAGAAGAACTCTTCGCGGGCAATGGCTTCGAGGCGGTCTAGGATGCGATCGCAATTCACCTTATTCTGCCCTGCCGCAATCTTACCCAATGCCCGAATTGCCGCCAGTCGCAGGGCTTGGGGCACACCAATCTCGGTATAGGGCAACAACAAATCGAGGGCAGCTTCCGACGACTTAAAGACACTTAACCCTGAGATCGCCCCTGAACGCACCACTTCATTCCACCCACCCCGTTCTTCTAAAACCATTTCCAACAGTTTAAGGGCCTTTTTCTCTTTGTTCTTACCATTATCTAAAGTACTAGAGCCCACGTTACCTAACGCTGCAGCGGCTGCACTTTCCACGTAGTAACTCTCATCACCCGCTTCAACAACAGATTTTAGCGCCTTGTAACTATCCATTGTTTTTACCCCTGCCAAGGCATTGACAACGGCTTTTCTGACTTTAGGATGTTTGTCGTCTAACCCTTTTAAGAGACCTAAAACCGCCTGATCTAACTGAATTGTAGCTAACGCTTCCCCGACTTCAGCCCGAACGGCCCAGAATGGATCCTCCACTAAAGCCTTACTAAGGGTTTCAACGGCTTCTAGACTGCCTTTTTTAGCAATGGCCTTAGCGGCATACAAGCGAGAAATCGGATCAGGATCATGCTTGAGCTGAGCCTGCAACTCTTTTAGTGGGTACTCCAGCTTTACGGTTTTGAGGGTGTGGTTGCCCACATCAAAACTGATAAAGTCCGGCTTTTTCTGTAAGGGAAAATAAAATGCTTGCTGTCGTTCGTGAATTCTAACAGAGACAGGTTGCACATCAACAACATCTCCTTCTATATAACTAAAGCCAATGGGAATCTTGAGATCAAACAGCCCTTCCTGCACCTGGGATTTACCATCGGCCACCTGGTTTTGGGTAACCATCAGCTTCGCCAAATGGCTATCACTATCCCAACTGTAGGTAACAGAATAATCAGGGTGCCCACCGCGATACACATATTGATCAAATAAGTAACGCAGATTTCTACCCGTAGCCTTATCAATGGCACGCAGCACATCAATGGTTTCAACCGTGCTGTGGGCATGGTCCGTGAGCAATGTTTGGAGAGTTTTAGTAAAAAGCTCATCACCAAGGGCCTGACGGATCATGTGATATACACAAGACCCTTTTTCATAAATATGACAGTCGTACAGCTCAATCGGTTCACGATAAATGTGGGTAACCAACGGGCGACGATAGCGACTGGCATCTTCAGAAATATAAGCACGGGCATTGTTGAGATGGTAGTACATGGCCTCCTCCCAACCGTAGGCTTCTTCTAACCACAACACTTCCGAATAGGTGGCCATGCCTTCTTTTACCCAAGCATGGGACCAATGGTTAATCACAATCAGATCGCCAAACCACTGGTGAGCCAGCTCATGGGCAACTAGAGTCTCAGAACGGATGTTGTCGATAGCAGCACGCTTGTCTAGCAAACAACGATCGGTCAGGAGCGTGGTGGTAGTATTCTCCATACCGCCAAAGATAAAATCGGCAGGGCACACCTGGTCATAGTTAGAAAATGGATAATCGTAGCCAAACATCTGACTAAATCGCTCCATCATCTGGGGCGTTTTGCCCATGGTCAGTTCTATTTGGTCTTTACGTCCCTTGGCCACGTAGTACCGCACCGGGCGACCGCGCCACTCAGCTTCAATGCTGTCGTATTCGCCAATGGCCAGGGTCATGAGATAACTGGGGTGAACCTTATCTAACTTCCAGTGATAGATTTTGGCCGTGTCATCCTCTTTGGTAGACACTAACTCCCCATTGGACAGGGCAAAATATGTGTGTGGTACCCGTACCCGCACTTCAGATGTGGCCAACTGCCCTGGATAGTCAAAGCAGGGAAACCAAAAGCGGGAGTCTTCATCTTCGCCCTGGGTCCAGACTTGGTAAGGTTTATCAGGATAGTGCTCGTCAGGGGCAATAAAGTAAATCCCGCGCTGGGGCTCTTTGACCGCGTAGGCAATCACCAGGGTAATGGACTGTCCGGCGAAGGTAGGGTTACTGAGGTGAACATGCAGCTTTTCACCGTCATAGTCAAAGGCCTGATGTTCATTGCCAATGGTAATTGAGTCAATAGTCAAACTGACGGCATCTAGGGCCAGACTGTTTATGCCATTGCGCACCGGGTTAAGGCGAATGGCACAGGTACCTTTATAACTTTTTTTAGGAATCTCAAAATCAAGGTCTAGGGCGATGTGCTCAACTTGACCAGGACGGTCAGGATTATAATGAGGCGATGCACCCGGTAGCTCAAAAGACTTATAGCCGTTTTCATCGGCATTGAAATAGGCAGCGACGGACATAGGAAATTTATGGTAGATAAAGCCCTTGTCACCCATCCCCTTCTCCTTTAAGGAGGAGGGGAAAATCAATGGAGAACTTTTTTTAGCCCATGAAAATGAGCCAAGAACATCAAAGTCTCTCTCCCTAGAGAGAGGGATTTAGGGTGAGGGATAAGGGCGACGTATTTAGCAACTTAGGTTAACGTCTTCTCCATGATTGTGCCGCTACGCTTTGCGATCTTTTGCGATACTTAACCGTTCCCTTTGCTTCCACATCTGCCCCCTTTGCTTTTTAGAGAGGAAACTTAAAGATTTTGGTTAGACGATGGCTCTAAGCTAATTACAAACACACATTCAATTGAGACTAGGCCCCGTTACATGAACGCGATCGCAACTCGCTCAATTACCCACTTAATTAATGGAGCCCTGGCCATTAAGCCATTGGCGAATTTTGCTAAAGACCGTGCCCGCACCATGATGATCAAACGGGCAGAGTCGATTGGGGTGTATTGGCTCGATGAAGTGGCCAAGCTCAGGTCCCGTGGTGGCAATGGAGGCTTAAACCCGATATGGGAAACGGAGCGGGCAGAGATTTGCGATCGCAACCTCACCTATCCCAACTATTACCTCACTAGCTTCCACGCTTACGAAGAAGGCAACCTTGGCTGGAAACCGGCCCTAGAAGAATCGGTAGCAGCCAAAGCTGTCCATGCTCGTCTTTGGCCCGAAGGCGATGCCCAAGGCGACTGGCGTCTACGTAAAAGCTATCTTGATGTCCTGCTTGATAAATTACCTAAAGCCCCCGAAACTATCGTGGACATGGGCTGCAGCACCGGGCTCAGCACCCGTGCATTACAACGGGCCTATCCCCAGGCAACCACTATCGGGGTAGATCTATCCGACTACTTCTTAACCGTGGCCCAATATAAAGCAAATGCAGCTACGGATGGCCTCGAAACGCCCCAATGGATCCATGCCGCTGCCGAGAATACTGGCTTTGCTGATCAGTCCGTAGATTTAGTCTCGGCATCTTTATTATTCCATGAGCTACCTGTTTCCGCAGCCCTGGATGTCATCCACGAAGGATATCGAATCCTACGACCCGGTGGTTATTTCACCATCATGGACATGAATCCCCAGTCGGAGGTATATAAGAAAATGCCTGCCTATATCCTCACCTTGCTCAAGAGCACAGAACCCTACCTCGATCAGTACTTTGCCCTGGATTTGCATCAGGCGTTGATGGATGCAGGCTTTGTTCAGGCGAGCCAGGCTATTAACACCTCCCGACATCGTGTAGTAGTTGCCAAGAAACCAGATTAGCTACTGTACGAATGGTTAGGGAGTTTTAGTCTTCGTCCCTCGCTCCACTCCGTGAAATTAAGAACGTGTAACGTTCTGCTTACACACCTTTAAGAAATCCAGGAGTTACCTGGGGATCATTATTTTTATTCTTACAGTGGTTAACAAGGCCTGATAGCTGCCTAGCGGCAGCTACACGACAGCCGATCCCTATAGCCACATCTTTGGGCTGAAACTCGAAGGGTTTCAATACCGAATGATTTAGATGATGTGGCCCATGCTATAGAAACTGGCCTTCATGTCTATGGACTTTGCAACATTTCCTTGGTTAAGCACCATCATTTTACTGCCAATTTTGGCAGCCTTGTTGGTCCCATTTATTCCCGATCAGGATGGCAAAACAGTTCGGTGGTATTCCCTCATTATTGGGCTGATTGATTTTGCTCTGATTGTCACAGCTTTCATCACTTGCTACGACCCGGCCAACTCTGGGATGCAGCTGGTGGAGAGCTACAGCTGGGTGCCAGCTCTCGACCTGAATTGGTCAGTCGGTGTAGATGGCCTCTCCATGCCACTAGTCTTACTGACTGGCTTTATTACCACACTGGCTATCTTAGCTTCATGGCCAGTCACCCTCAAGCCCAAGCTTTTTTACTTCTTGCTACTGTCCATGTATGGGGCGCAGATTGCAGTATTTGCTGTTCAGGATATGCTGCTGTTCTTCCTGGTATGGGAGCTGGAGCTGATCCCGGTATATCTGCTGTTATCGATTTGGGGTGGCAAGCGACGCCTGTATGCAGCCACTAAGTTTATTCTCTATACGGCAGGAGGCTCTCTATTTATTCTGGTAGCAGCCCTGGCGATGGCATTCTACGGTGACACCATCACCTTTGATATGCAGGCATTAATGGCTAAGGAGTTCCCTGTTCGGTTACAGCTATGGCTGTACACGGCCTTTTTGATTGCCTATGCGGTCAAGTTACCGATATTTCCACTGCACACCTGGCTACCCGATGCCCACGGTGAAGCAACGGCCCCCGTCCACATGCTGCTGGCAGGCATCCTGCTAAAAATGGGTGGGTATGCCCTGATTCGCATGAATGTAGAAATGTTGCCCGATGCCCATGCCATCGTGGCACCAGGGTTAATTCTCTTTGGGGTAATCAATATTATTTATGCGGCATTGACCTCCTTTGCCCAGCGGAACCTAAAACGTAAGATTGCCTACTCATCCATTTCCCACATGGGATTTGTGATTATCGGTATCGCATCGTTTACTAACTTAGGGCTGAGTGGTGCGGTGCTCCAGATGGTCTCCCATGGATTGATTGGGGCCAGTTTGTTTTTCTTGGTTGGCGCTACCTACGACCGCACCCATACCCTGATCCTGTCGGAAATGGGAGGTGTGGGCACCAAGATGCCAAAGATCTTCTCCATGTTTACAGCTTGTTCCATGGCATCGCTGGCATTACCCGGCATGAGTGGTTTTGTGGCGGAACTGATGGTGTTTGTGGGCTTTGCCAATAGCGACGCTTACAGCTTCAACTTTAAGCTAGTGATGATCTTGCTAATGGCAGTGGGCGTAATTTTGACACCGATTTATCTGTTGTCAATGCTACGGGAAATCTTCTTTGGCCCTGAGAATAAGGAGCTGGTTGAGCATCAAGTTCTAATCGATGCTGAACCGCGTGAAGTGTTTATCATTGCTTGCTTGCTAGTCCCCATCATTGGCTTTGGTCTCTATCCCAAATTACTGACCCAGGTCTATGATGCGAAGACTATACAGATAAGCGAGAGTTTGCGGACAGAACTGTTTGAGATCGCAAGTCACGAACCACCTTTACCCATCGGCACAATGCCCACCAAGGCACCGCCCATTGGGCAATAAACATCCCGTCGGGGCATTGCGTGCAATGCTGCCCCGACGGAAAACTTTGCAAAAATCTTATCCTCTACTAATCATCACCCCTGCCAGGATTACGCCCTGGCAGGGTCTTTTTTTGGGCTTACCACATTAGCCATTTCTACCCAGAAAGTTGCACTTTTAGGTCACACTACTCGCCGAAAACATGGGTGTTTTAAACAATTCAAATCACTAAATTAATGGTCAGACGTCAGATTTCTCCTACTCTCTGCTGATGTCTGAACAACTATCAAGGTGCAATTATCATGGCTAATTTTAATATCGGACAAATCACTGATGAAGGTTACAGCGTTAGTAACTTCTCTGTGACGCCTGGATTCCCCACTGATGTTTTTGAATTTGACGTTGTTGGCACTCATCAGCTCTCGATTTACCTGAACGACATCACTGTAGGGGATGATGCTGATATCTATTTATATGCTGACTCCAACAACAACGGTATTCTCGATGGCGGCGATACCTTAGTTGATTTCTCTACCAACGCCAACAATAACGATGATGTAATCGACTACACTGCCACCACTGGCACGTACTTTGCCGAGGTAGAACGTTATGCCCCAGGTAGTATTGGCAGTGTGAACTATGATCTGGAAATCAGAACTAACTACGATGTTGGTGATTTGACCGCCTCACCCATTAGCAAAAATAACTACAACGTATCAATCAGCGACCCCATTGATATCTTTGAGTTTACGGCCAACAATAATCAACAGATTGCTCTTTACCTGCATGAAATCAGTGCAAACGATGATGCCGACCTCTATCTATACGCTGATTCCAACGATAACGGTATTCTCGATAGTGATGACCTCCTGGTTGACTCTTCCACCAATGCTGGCAACAACAATGATGTCATCGACTACACCTCCACTGGTGGCACCTACTTTGCTCAAGTAGAACGATACGGTGCAGGCAGCTTTGGCAGTGTCACCTATGACCTTGACCTCAGTGTCAACTATGACGTCGGTAACTTAACCGCCTCACCCATTAGCAAAAATAACTACAACGTATCAGTCAGCGACCCCATTGATGTCTTTGAATTTAACCTCACAGCCGATAGCACCATTCACCTGAATCTCCATGGTATTAGTATTGGTGACGATGCCGATCTAATGCTTTATGAAGACAATGGGAATGGCATCTTCGATAGTGGAGATCTCTTGGTAACCAGCTCCACAGCAGCAGGCAACAACGATGACATTATTAACTACAGAGGTAGCGAAGGCACCTATTTTGCTCAGGTCAGCCGCTATGCAGCAGGCAGTATTGGGGATGTCTCCTATGACCTCGATTTATCAACGACCAGTGGCGGTGCCAGTAACTTATTAGGTGCTGAGTTTGTTGTTGGTGATATTAATAGCCACACCCCTGATCAATTTGGTTTTGTAGGGGATACTGATACCACTGATACCTATTCATTTTCCTTAGGCCTATTTGAGGGCGTTGATATTCAGCTCACAGGTCTCACCAGCGATGCAGACATCCGTCTTATCGAAGACTTCAATAGCAACGGTATTGTGGATGCTGGTGAGGTTATAGATGAATCCTTTTTCGCAGGTTCCTCCAGTGAGAACATTACTCTAGAGTTTTCTGGTGACTACTTGTTGCAGGTGTATCAATATAGTGGAGACACTAATTACACCCTGGCATTTAATCACTACGAAACTCCTTATATCTAAACCTTGTCCACGTCCAGAACGATGGTTTTTCCGTAGAAGAATCTACAAGCTTTAAGTTGGACGTGGATTAGGTAAAAAGTTTCTTTACTTTATAAGCAGATTTGCGAGCAAAGATTGAGTTCTGAATCATAATGTGTAGGCTAAATTCCTTAGAGTGCCATAACAAGCCTTCATAAGAATTATCTACATATAGTGATTGACTTCAATGCCTGTAGCTAATGACCATTGGGCTTGTCTGTAATTACCCCTTGACAAGCTCAGTGGTTTTATTTATCTCTTAAACACTCCTACATTAAATTTTCCATTGAATCTGAATCGCTTTGCCGGTGTCACTAACTTCTTTTCGGTGCAAGATTGGGCACTGGAAGCCAGGCTGCTGCGATGGTTAACTATGCTTTGGTTAACCATTGGTCTAGTAGTGCTTTTTTCGGCCTCCTATCCAGTCGCTGATGCAGAAATCGGTGATGGTGCCCGTTACTTTAAAGTGCAGATTCTATGGATCCTGGTTGGTTTGGTGATGTCTCGATGGATTGCCCGCCATCCCCTCAGGCTGATTATGCAGTTTTCTGGCCTGGGCTTATTGATGTGTTTAGGCCTAATTATCGCCACCCATATTCCTGGCTTAGGAGTAACCGTCAATGGTGCTACCCGTTGGCTACCCTTAGGGCCATTCCTAATTCAACCGTCTGAGCTGCTAAAACCGTTTTTAATTCTGCAGAGTGCTAGATTATTTGGCCGATGGCATCGGTTTCGCCCCGCCAATCGCTGGCTGTGGTTAGGGGTATTTGCCCTATGTTTAATCGCGATTTTAGTTCAGCCAAATTTAAGTACTACGGCTGTTTGTGGCATTACCGTTTGGTTAATTGCTTGGGCCTCAGGCTGCCCTTACAAACACCTCATACTGACGGCTGGGACTGGAGCCCTGGCAGCGGTATTGAGCGTTAGTATCAAAACCTATCAGCGTGAGCGGATTATTTCTTTTCTCGATCCATGGTCCCAAGCTAGTGATAACGGCTATCAACTTGTTCAGAGTCTATATGCCATTGGTTCTGGAGGTCTTTGGGGAACTGGATTTGGCATGGGGCAGCAAAAGCTGGGCTACTTACCTATTCAATACACTGATTTTATTTTTTCGGTCTACGCTGAGGAATTTGGCTTTATTGGGGCAGTCATGCTGCTGCTCTTTTTAGCTGTCTTTAGTACCGTTGCTCTACTGGTAGCGCTCAAAGCAAAGTCATCGGTAAATCGACTAATAGCAATTGGCTGTATGGTTCTACTGGTGGGTCAGTCACTGATTAATATCGGTGTAGCGACTGGGTCATTACCGACCACTGGACTACCATTTCCCATGATGAGCTATGGCGGCAGCTCCATGATGTCTAGTCTGATCGTAGCAGGTCTGCTAATTCGAGTTGCTCGCGAAGCCCATGAGGCTGATATTCTGGCCATGACCGAGCAGCCTATTCGCCCTCGGCAATATCGCCCTGGCAGCCGTCGTCGTCGCTATGAACAACAGCCACAAGAAACAGCCATTCAGGCTCCTGCATCTAAAACCATTCTGAAAAAAGTTGTCCGATCTCGTCTCCGCATTCAGCCTGAAATTGAGTCAAAGTCAAAGCCAAGCCGCAAGTATGGGCGTAAAAGCAAACGAATACGAAGTATTTAATGTTTCGATACAACTACAATTAAGAAACGACTTAGTCCATTGGTAATACCCGATGGGTTGTGTTGGTTTGATCAGCCAATTTTTCTATGTGGGAAACGCTTCAGCTCAGTCTTTATAACCTCAGTCAACTCGCCAATCAGTGGGTTGGCGCTCAGCTTGATCATCTCTCTATAGCCAGTGTTGTGATTATTGCGGCGGCAGGGCTGCTCACTAGCCTCACCCCATGTATGTTATCCATGCTGCCGATTACAGTGGGCTATATGGGTAGCTATGACCTGGAAAATCGTTGGCAGGCAGTGGGCCAGTCTAGCTGGTTTGCCCTCGGTTTAGCGACCACATTGGCTGGTCTAGGGGTGGCCGCTAGCAGTCTGGGCTGGGTGTATGGCCAGGTGGGGGTAGGGTTACCAATTGTGGTGAGTGCGATCGCAATCATCATGGGGCTGAATCTGCTTGAAGCACTGCCGCTACCGCCTTTACCCTCATACACCGGCATGGACTTTATGCAGAATAATATGCCGCGATCGCTAAAGTCCTATTTGCTAGGTTTGACCTTTGGTTTAGTGGCCTCCCCCTGCAGCACCCCGGTACTAGCCACACTGCTTGCCTGGGTTGGCCAAACAGGCGATCCGATTCTGGGTAGCTCTCTGTTACTGGCTTACACCATCGGCTATGTCGCTCCGTTAGTGATCGCCGGTATTTTCACAGCTTCAATCAAAAAAATTCTTGCTATTCGCCAATGGTCTGGCTGGATTACTCCTGCCAGTGGTGTTTTGCTGATTGGCTTTGGCGTCTTTTCACTCGTGTCGCGATTTATGCCAGTCGCGTAATTTACAGACGTTGCAGATAAAGTCTCTCTATCAAACCTGTCTCCTATGCCTGCTGCCCTAAAACGTTACTTTAAAAAAGAGCTTATTCCCCTTCTCGCCGACCTACGTCTGGCCATTATTCTGCTGCTAGTCATTGCCGTATTTAGCATTCTGGGCACTGTTATTGAGCAAGGGCAGAGCTTAACCTTTTATCAACAAAACTATCCCGAAGACCCTGCCCTATTTGGATTTCTCAGCTGGAAAGTACTGCTAATAGCAGGTCTAGACCACGTATACCGCACCTGGTGGTACCTTTCCCTGCTAATTCTCTTTGGCAGCAGCCTAACAGCTTGCACCTTTACCCGACAAATTACAGCCCTACGCTGGTTTTCACGCACCTGGAATTTTTACAGTCAGCCCCGTCAGTTTGAGAAAATGGCCCTCAGCACAGAACTCAGCAAGGGCGACCTGAACCAACTTACCGAGTTGTTAACAGCTAAACGCTACAAAACCTTCCATAAAGACGGCACCATGCTTTACGCCCATAAGGGATTAGCAGGTCGCATTGGTCCTATTTTGGTCCATGCTAGTATGCTAATCATCTTACTGGGGGCCATGTATGGAGCCATGACAGGGTTCTTTGCCCAGGAAATGGTCCCCAGTGGCAACACGTTTACGGTGCAAAACATTTTTGATGCGGGTCCCTGGGCCAGTCCCCAGATTCCCAAAGATTGGTCAGTAAAAGTCAATCGCTTTTGGATCGACTACAGTCCTGAGGGAAGAGTAGAACAATTTTACTCTGACCTATCGGTGCTCAATGACCAGAGCGAAGAAGTAAAACGCAAAACAGTCTGGGTGAATCAGCCCTTACGCTATCGGAATGTCACTATGTACCAGGCTGACTGGTCCATTGCTGGGGTGCGGGTCAAAGTAAACAATAGCCCTATTCTGCAATTACCCATGGCTCCCATCGAAACTGAAGATGGGGGAAAGCTCTGGGGGACCTGGGTGCCCACTAAACCTGACATGAGTGCAGGGGTATCCCTAATCGCCCAAGATCTACAGGGGACATTGTTGGTCTACAGCACCAAAGGCCAGCTGATCTCCACCGTTCGGGAAGGCATGTCAGTGGATGTTAATGGTGTCACGTTATCTGTAGTTGAAATTGTTGGCAGTACGGGCCTACAGATAAAATCCGATCCGGGGGTACCGATTGTTTATCTTGGGTTTGGATTACTCATGTCGGGAGTAATCATGAGCTACATTTCCCATTCTCAGGTATGGGCTTTGCAAGCGGGTGATCAGCTTTACGTAGGCGGACGCACCAATCGTGCCCAGGTTGTATTTGAACGAGAACTCGTGGCAATCCTGGATAAGTTGGGCACTCAATCTGCTACTGAACTAACCAAAGATGAACCAACCAAAGATTTAGTGGTTTCTTAGAGAACATTTGCCACGTGGCAACTCTCAAACCCAGTCGTTAAACTCGCTGGCTTCAAATTTATCGTTCCGGACTATACCCAGGTCAACGTTAGCCAACTCTGGCAAGACAATGTTCAGATAATTAACGCGTTAGGCCGTGTGAATTGGGATAACTCTGCAGCTGATTTGCAGTTTGAGCTATGTCAAACACGTGGTTATGTGGGTTGTCAGCCCCAAGGGTGGGTATCCATAGCAGGGGCCAAGCTTAATAGCGAAGATAGGAGAATACTCCACAACATTAAGGTAGCCAAGGGTACTGACTAAAATCTGGCAAACGCTTTTCAAGAAAAGCCTGCTTTCCTTCAGCGCCTTCCTCTGTCAGGTAATACAGTAAGGTAGCATTGCCTGCTAACTCCTGCAAGCCTGCCTGCCCATCACAGTCCGCATTAAATGCAGCTTTGAGACAGCGTATGGCTGTCGGGCTTTTTTGAAGAACTTCCTGAGCCCATTGAATCCCCTCTGCTTCAAGCTGCTCAACTGGGACAACGTGATTGACTAGCCCCATATCTAATGCCTGTTTGGCATCGTACTGCCGACATAGAAACCAGATTTCTCGCGCTTTTTTCTGACCCACAATGCGCGCCAAATAACTAGCCCCAAACCCGCCATCAAAACTCCCAACCTTGGGACCGGTCTGACCAAAAATAGCGTTATCCGCAGCAATCGTGAGGTCACAGATAAGATGCAGTACATGGCCACCGCCAATGGCATAACCGGCTACCAGAGCAATCACTACCTTGGGCATAGACCGAATCAACCGCTGCAAGTCCAACACATTTAAGCGCGGAATACCATCATCACCGACATAACCAGCCTTACCACGAACACTTTGATCGCCACCCGCACAAAACGCATATTTACCATCGATGTGAGGACCTGCTCCAGTAAGAAGTACCACCCCGATGGAAATATCTTCGCGGGCATCACAAAATGCCTCGTATAGCTCAAATACGGTTTTAGGACGAAAAGCGTTGCGTTTGTGGGGGCGATTGATGGTGATCTTTGCAATGCCATTGGCCTTGTGATAGAAGATGTCTTCGTAGGTTTTGACTGATTGCCAATCGACTTGCATAGAGTGTTTGCTGGTGAATGATCGCCCGATGGGCAGTGCTACCCTACCACTCGCCAATCACCATTCAACATTCATTACAAGGCTGTTACAAAACATTTGCGACCCAGTCAAAAGATTGACATCTACGGGAGAATAGTCGCTAGAGAAAATTAGTAGCTTCTATTTTTAGCCCCACTGTTTACATCCATGGCGTATTACTGGTTCAAATCGTTTCACATTTTTGGTGTTGTAGCCTGGTTTGCAGGTCTTTTCTATCTAGCCAGGTTGTTTATTTATCATGTCGAGGCGGACATGGAGATGCAGCCTGCCCAGAACATTTTGAAAAAGCAGTACAGCATTATGGAAAAGCGGCTTTACAACATCATTACGACACCAGCAATGGTTTTAACTGTGGTGATGGCAACTGGACTGCTTTACGTCATGCCAGACTATCTTCACCAAGGCTGGATGCATGCAAAACTCGGGTTTGTTGGTTTACTTTTGGTTTACCATTTCTATTGCGGTCGCATGATCAAGCAGTTGGAGAATGGGGAATGCCAATGGAATAGTAAAACTCTACGACTTTTTAATGAAGGTCCCACACTGCTATTGGTAGTTATTGTTATGCTGGTTATCTTCAAAGAGCAGTTTCCCACCAGTGCCACCACATGGTTAATTGTGGCCTTAACAATTTCGTTTCTGGCAACTATTCAGCTTTACGCCCGCAAGCGGCGTCTAGACAAAGAGAAGGAAGTCGCTGAAGCTGCCGCTAATGCAGAACAAGCTCTGCCGTCCTAATACTAAATCCAAATTCAGTACCACCGCTTGAAAAGTATTAATGCTGTAAGAGCAATCCACTGTAGTTGCCCTGCGACACAAGGAAACAAACCACTAACCAACCGGGGCCGGGGCCACTTCCTTGCCAGACATTGTCTGTCCGAGCCCCGGTAAAAACTTTTTAGCCATAGCTGGACTTTCCTCAAGCAAGTAGTTCAAGAAGCTTTCAGCTACCACAGATAACTGCTTACCAGCTAAATGCCCAACGTACCATTGGCGAGGAATGGGAAAACCTTCCACATCAAGAATGGCAAATTCACCGCTAGTGCCCTCGGAAATAATGGTGTGCTGTGACAAGACTGATACACCTAGACCACCCGCAATTCCTTGTTTAATTGCTTCATTACTACCTAGTTCCAGACGAACTTTCACATCCACATTATGGGCAGCAAACAACTTTTGCACCGCTTCGCGGGTACCTGAGCCTGGTTCACGCATTATAAAGGGTTCGTTGTTTAGCGCCTCAATCGGTATATTTTTTTTGCCAGCCAATGGATGATCGGTAGGTGCAATAACCACTAAGGGATTATCTAAAAAAGGATACGTTTTGAGATCAGGCTGACTAGGAAGTTGACTAAAGATAAACAGATCATCCCGATTATTAAGCATCCGCTCTTGGATATTTTGATGGTTGGTTACCTTAAGCGAAATGTCGATACCGGGATAGCGTTTACAGAAAGGCCCCAACAGTCGAGGTACAAAATACTTGGCAGTAGTAATCACGGCTATACTCAACCGCCCTTGCTTCATACCCTTGAGATCCGCAATGGACATTTCAAACTGAGATAACCCTTGGAAAATTTCTTGACAGGTTTCTAAGAGCTTCTTACCCGCCTGAGTCAGGTATAAACGCTTACCAATTTGTTCAAACAGCGGTAGGCCTACCGCTTTTGTAAGCTGCTTGACTTGTATTGATACCGTTGGCTGGGTTAAATAGAGTTCTTCAGCTGCACGGGTAAAACTACCGTGACGCGCAGTGGCTTCAAATACCTTGAGCTGATGGAGCGTCGCATGAATCACGGCTTGAGTCCTCGTTGCAGCTAGCAGTAATCAATCGTAACGTATCTTTCAATAGAGTTTATTCTATCAAAGAAACCTATTTGAGTGGACTTTTTCTATGAATACTCTGGTAAGTCGACTGCAGGAATTGACCGGATTGTTTTTAAGGTTGGGAGCTATAGGGTTTGGTGGTCCCCAAGCTCACATTGCCATGATTAATAATGAGGCAGTAGAGCAACGCCACTGGCTAGACACTGATGAATTTAGTGATGGTCTAGCAGTCTGTGAAATGCTGCCCGGTCCAGCATCAACTCAGATGGGGATTTACACAGGCTATGTTTATGCTGGTTGGCTAGGGGCCTTGGTGGCAGGTCTGGCATTTATTACCCCTGCATTTTTGATTGTGGTGGCTCTCAGTTGGATATATTTTCAGTTTCAGCAGCTTCCCCAGTTAATGGCCCTATTTTTTGGGCTTTCCCCGGTAATGATCGCGATTATTTTGGGATTTTGCTACAAGTTAGGTCGCAAATCTATTCAGAATCGGATCGGGGTAGTTATTGCCGTTCTAGCTTTTTTAGCCAGTGTATTTAGCAAGCTCAACACACCGGTTTTATTCTTGCTAGCAGGGCTACTGGGGATGGGAATATACGGCCCCAGAGGTCTACGCCTCAATAGTTTTATGCCTTTTGGGGTATTGGCGATATTGTCACCGAGCTTTTGGGGCAATGAGCGCGTATCAGCCTACGGTTGGTCTTTATTTACCTTTTTTCTGAAAGTAGGCACATTTATATTTGGTGGTGGCTTAGTGATTATTCCACTGTTAGAGTTCGAGGTGGTTGAACGGCTGGGCTGGCTCTCTACCTCAGACTTTATCAATGGTGTGGCAATTGGGCAGCTGAGCCCAGGGCCAGTGGTTCTGACAGCAGCATTCGTTGGCTATAAGATGGCTGGCTTTTTTGGGGCTCTGATTTCAACTGTAGCTATTTTCACACCTTCATTTCTATTTATTATGCTGGCAGCACCTTTGCTGGGTCGTCTACGGCGCAATGCTTGGACACAGGCATTTCTGAAGGGTATTAAACCGGCTGTGGTCGGGGCGATTATGGCGGCAGCGGTTCCCTTAGGACAAACGGCTTTTGGTAGGGAGACGTGGTCGTTATCCATATTGGCTGTGATCGTTGCGATCGCAGCCCTAATTGCCATCCTACGTTTCAAAATTACCGCCTGGAAACTTATCCTGGGGGGAGCAGCCATTGGATTAGTCGGATATCCGCTACTAGGAGGAATGTCCTAAAGTCTAGTTTTGAGTACTCAGTGTTTAATAATTCTCCTATCCCTACGCGTTCCCTTGCCATGTATCTCCAGTCCCATGATCGCATCGCTATTCTGCTCCACAATGGCATTACTGGCGATAAGGGTAAGACCGGCCTCGCCTTACTACGCTACAGCGAAAATCCCATCGCTGTTGTTATCGATGAAACCTGCCCAGGAAAATCACTGAAGAACCTCACAGGCATTGATCGCGACGTCCCGATTGTAGCCACCATGGCAGCCGCCCTAGACTATGAGCCAGATGTCTTGGCCATTGGTCTTGCTCCGTCTGGAGGCCGTTTGCCAGAGCCTTGGGTGGAGGATGTACGGGTTGCGATCGCTGCAGGCCTCAACATCATGAATGGCCTACACACCTACTTTAATCAGGATCCCAGTCTCATCGAGCAGATGGATCCCTGTCGGCATCCTGACCAATGGATTTGGGATATGCGACAAGAACCCCCTGGCCTCTCTGTTGGTTCTGGCAAAGCTCGCCATCTCCACAACTGTCGCCGGGTATTAACCGTTGGCACCGACATGGCCGTTGGTAAAATGTCTACCTGCATTGAGCTTAACCGAGCTACCCAGGCCAAAGGTTTACGATCTCAGCTCATTGCCACAGGCCAAACAGCCCTGATGCTAGGTGCTCCAGGCATAGCACTAGATGCCATACGCGTGGACTTTGCCGCTGGAGCTGTTGAACAGACTGTCCTTACCTATGGTGATACAAATGACGTGGTTTATGTAGAAGGTCAGGGTTCTTTACTAAATCCAGCTTCGACTGCTACATTACCTCTACTGCGAGGGGCTCAACCCACACATCTGGTCCTGGTACACAAAATTAATTTGGAACGGATTCAGCACTTTCCAGACTTTTATATTCCCCCCATTCAGAAGGTGCTCAACCTCTACGATACGGTGGCCAATGCAGGAGGAACTTTCACCTCACCTAAGATGTCAGGCATTGCACTAAATACATTTGGAGTGGATGAAGATAACGCTAGGGGTGCGATCTCAGATCTATCACGAGAAACCGGGCTCCCCTGTACAGACGTCGTCCGTTTTAGTCCAGCCCCAATTTTAGAAGCCATTTTAAGTACTTGAAACCGTCAAGTTTGACAAAAACTTAGAACTCGGAACTAAGCACTAAAAAACCTACTTTTTCCGTAAACGATAAGTAATTCGTCCCTTGGTCAAGTCATAAGGTGTCAGCTCAACTTTGACCCGATCCCCTGGCAAAATCTTGATATAGTTACGACGGATTTTACCAGAAATATGAGCTAAAACGTTAAACCCGTTATCTAAATCAACCCGAAACATTGCATTAGGAAGAGATTCGGTAACAGTCCCTTCCATCTCAATTAAATCTTGCTTAGACAAGTAGCTATTCCTCAATTCAACCAACCATTAAACATGAAGTGGGCAAACTCAAATAGTCCCTCCACTTCTAACGATATAAGCGTAACAAACGATACCCAAATTGCTATGGAATAGTCTCGACAAGTACTCTAAAGGAGTAATACAGCTAAACAAGCAAATATTATGCATGTAAGACCTGCTTTAATTCAGTCGCCACTGAATCCATTGGCTGATGACCATTAATGGATACCAACTGCTGGCGATTTCTAAAAAACTCAATTAAGGGTTCTGTCTGTTGACGATAGACCTCTAAACGGTTACGAATGACCGATTCATTATCATCTTTGCGGCCACGTGCCAGTAATCTCGATACCAATACATCGTCTGGCACTTCGAGATTCAAAACACATTCACAGGGCTGACTAATTTCTATCAATAACTTATCTAAAAAATTAGCTTGACTAACATTGCGAGGAAACCCATCTAAAATCCAACCCTTTGATGCATCTTCTTGATTCAAACGGTCACGAATTAGATCCAAAATCAAATCATCCGGCACCAATTCCCCAGCATCCATATAAGACGCTGCTTTTTGGCCCAGCTCAGTCTGAGCAGCAACAGCTGAGCGCAAAATATCTCCAGTAGAGATGTGAGGTACACTAAAATCTTTAGATAGAACAGCAGCCTGTGTCCCCTTACCAGCCCCAGGAGGGCCTAAAAAAATCACTCTTATCACTACTTTTTCACCATACCTTCGTAACGTTGAGAAATCACATAGGTCTGAATCTGCTTGGCCGTATCAATGGCCACACCAACAAGGATTAAAAGCGACGTAGCCCCTAATCCTTGAAACACGGTTACACGCAAACCGCTTTCTACCATACTTGGTACCACAGCAACAACGCCTAAGAAAATTGCACCTAAGAACGTTAACCGGTTTAAAACTTTACCAATAAAGTTGCTTGTTGCCTTGCCAGGACGAATCCCTGGAATACTAGCACCCATTTTTTTGAGATTTCGCGACATATCTTCAGGATCTACCACCAGTGATGCATAAAAATAACTGAAGAACAAAATCATCACCAAATACATCAGGTTGTATGGAATGGAGCCTGGACTCAAAAAGCTAGTAACAAAATCTGATACACCTGGATTAGAGAAGGTTCTGGCAATGTAGGGAGCCGCCTGTAAAGGTAATACTAAGATGGCTGACGCAAAAATAATCGGCATTACACCACCTTGATTAAGGCGCAAAGGCAAATAATTGCTCTTTTCTAAATACAGTTTACGCCCTACCTGGCGTCGTGCCGAAACGATGGGAATTCGGCGCATGCCCTCTTGTACAAACACAATGCCAACCACCATGGCCAAGTACACAAGGCTGACAACGACAATCCCTGCAACCTCTTGGCGCGTAGAGTTAGGATTCTGAGCAACCGTCACCGCACTATTAAGCAAACGAGGTAATGATGAAACGATGTTGAGGAAAATTAACAGGGATGCCCCATTACCAACACCACGCTCAGTGATTAATTCACCTACCCACATCACAAACATAGAACCCGCTGTCAGAGCAACAGCAGTTTCCATAATGAATGGAATACCAGGTTGGTTAGCAAAAGGACTGAGCAAAAAGCTCGCCAACAAAGTACTCTGCAAAACTGCCCAGCCCATTGCTACATAACGGGTAATTTGAGAAATCTTACGACGCCCAGCCTCCCCTTCATTTTTTTGCAAATCCTCTAACTGAGGAATCGCGGCTGTCAGCAACTGCATAATGATAGAAGCATTAATGTAAGGCAGAATGCCTAGAGCAAAAATACCCAGCAAGGATAAACCACCACCCACAAAAATATCTAGAAATCCCAGAAGACCTCCAGCATCAACTTGTTGTGAAAAAGCGACTCGATCAATCCCTGGCACAGGAATATACATCCCAAACCGTACCAGTACTAATAACCCTAGAGTCACCAATAAACGTCCGCGCAGGCCCGCCGCTTGGGCCATCTGCAAAAACGTTTCTTGGGCGCTGGGTGTCTTTCCTCGACTGACAACCATAATTTTTAGATTCTGTTTGAGATTCTAATTAAACGTGAGCTGTACCCAGACTAAAACCAAGGCACAGCCCACTGGGATATAGATTTATTCTAAAGGCTTACGCCACGATTTCACAGGTACCGCCAGCAGCCTCAATCTTAGCCCTAGCACTGTGGGTAAATGCTGCTGCCTTAACCGTCAAAGCAACATTTAGCTCACCATTGCCCAGAATTTTTAGCGGGCCGTCATTGGCAGTGATGATACCAGCGGCCATTAAAGACTCCATTGTGACCTCGGTACCAGCAGATAGTTCAACCAAACGTGAAACATTTAGCACAGTGAATACCTTCTGATTCACAATGGGAAAATGCTTCAACTTGGGAATCCGGCGATACAAAGGCAGTTGGCCACCTTCAAAGCCGGGACGGGTAGGACGTCCCGAGCGAGCTTTTTGACCGCGCATGCCAAACCCACAAGTAGCTCCTTGACCCGCCGCAATACCACGACCTACACGACGCCGACGTCGCTTTGATCCAGCTTTTGGCCCAACATCCTCTAGTCTCATCGTTTTAAATCCCAACAAATGCAATTATTTCAGACCTAAGCGTAAAGCTTCTCAAGAGGAATTCCACGCTCCTTAGCGACCTCAGAGAATGTGCGCAGAGAAGCCAATGCAGCAGCAGCAGCTCGAGCATTATTCAACTGGTTACCAGACCCAAGTTGCTTAGCCAAAACATTTCTCACCCCTGCCAATTCAAGCACAGTACGAACCGCCCCACCTGCAATTACACCGGTACCAGGAGCTGCCGGACGCATAAACACACGTGCGCCACCAGCTTCACCAGTGGCGGGATGAGGTAATGAATAAGCCTTATTTAAGGGCACGTCTACCAGTTTTTTCTTACCATCGGCCACACCTTTCTTAACAGCACCGATTACATCACTGGCTTTACCGACACCAACACCAACCTGACCTTTCTCATTACCAATCACCACAATGGCTCGAAAGCTTAGTTTTTTACCCCCTTTGACCACCTTAGTCACACGGCGGATTTGGACTACTCGCTCCTGCCACTCTGATTCTTTCTCTTTTCCCTTGTTACTCTTGCGACGTTCCTTTGCCATAATTAAAACCTTTAGCCTTTAGAAAAAGTTCTAGAAATCCAGACCAGCTTCACGAGCAGCCTCTGCCAAAGCTGCTACACGACCGTGGTAAAGCTTACCACCACGATCAAAAACAACTTGTTTAACCCCCTGGGCCAAGGAACGCTCAGCGATCAGCTTCCCAACTTTAGCTGAAGCATCCTTAGTAGAGCCACTGCCATCTCCTTTAATATCAACGTCCAGCGTTGAAGCTGACGCTAACGTATGATGCTTATAATCATCAATAATTTGCGCGTAAATATGATTGTTAGAACGATATACTGCTAATCGAGGCCGTTCAGCAGTTCCTTTAACTCGACGACGAATTCGCGCGTGACGACGACGAGTAGACTGTTTGCGCGTAGCTTTCATAACTCAATTACTTCCCTGATTTACCAGCTTTACGTCTGACCATCTCACCGAGATAGCGTACTCCTTTACCTTTGTAGGGTTCAGGGGGTCGAGCATCACGAATCTTAGCGGCAATTGTACCAACCAATTCTTTGTCAATTCCGGACACGATTACATTGGTATTACTTTCTACCTTAAACTCGATGCCTGCTGGCGGCTCAAATTCAACCGGATGGCTATAGCCCAGATTCATCGTTAACGTCTTGCCCTTCACAGCTGCACGATAACCAACTCCCTTAATCTCAAGGCGTTTTTCAAATCCCTTGGAAACACCTTCTACCATGTTGGCAATTAAGGTACGTGAAAGACCATGACGAGCACGCGCCAAACGCGAATCATCTTGACGAGTCACCACAACTTGTTCACCCTCTTGGGCAATATTGACCTCTCCAGGTAAAACACGGGACAGCTCACCCTTGGGACCTTTAACAGCTACTGATTGAGCATCAATAGATACGGTTACACCTGAAGGTACAGGTACCGGCTTTTTACCAATCCGAGACATTTTTAATCCTTCCCTAATCGCCAGCAATGGCCATGCAAATAAACTCTAAGACAAGCAATGTGAAACACTACCAGACATAACAGAGGACTTCCCCACCCACACCCTTATGGCGTGCATCCCTATCAGTCATAATGCCACTTGAGGTAGAGACAATGGCAACACCAATCCCTCCCAAAACTCGAGGTAGATCCTTACAGCTTGAATAAACTCGTAAGCCTGGCTTACTGACACGGGTTAGATTACGAATAATGGGCTGCTGCATTTTACCCTTGTACCTCAGGCTCACAGTAATCATACGTGCCACACCTTCAGTTGATTCCGAGGTATCGCCAATAAATCCCTCTTCTTGAAGGACCTTGGCAATATTACGGGTAACTTTGGTAGATGGAATTTGGACAGTCCTATGCCGCGCAAGATTTGCATTTCGAATGCGCGTCAGCATGTCTGAAATCGTATCGTTAGACGCCATATTTCTCTCTCATATAAACCATTAGTTATCCCGGAACGGCATTCCCAACTCTTTGAGGAGGGCACGTCCTTCTTCATCGGTCTTGGCAGTGGTAACAATCGTGATATCCATGCCTCGCACCTGATCAACGCTGTCGTAACTAACCTCAGGAAAAATCAACTGCTCACGCAGTCCCAGAGTATAGTTTCCTCGACCATCAAAACTCTTAGGACTTACACCCCGAAAGTCACGAATACGGGGCAGAACCAAATTAATTAATCGATTTAAGAATGCATACATGCGTTCTGAACGCAGGGTCACCATGACTCCTACTGGCATACCTTGACGAATTTTAAATCCAGCAATTGCTTTCTTAGCTCGTGTAATTACTGGCCGCTGACCAGTAATTACGCCTACCTCAGTAACTGACGCTTCTAACGCTTTGGCATTCTGTGAGGCTTCTCCTAAACCACGATTAACGGTCACCTTTAATACTTTAGGTACCTGATGTACATTTCTATACTCAAATTGCTCCATCAGCTTAGGAACAACTTTCGTATTGTAAAAATCTTTGAGCTGTTCAACCATTCTCTCGTTCCTTTCCCTGGGCTTGGTCAGGGACAAATAATAAGCTAATCAATAATTTCGCCTGTCTTTTTCAAGATGCGAACCTTGCGACCATCTTCAGTAAAGGTATGACCAACTCGACTGGCAACCTTTTCTTTTTTGGAATAAATCATCACATTAGAACTGTGAACTGGAAACTCGGATGTCACGAGCTGCCCCGATTCACCTTCTTGGCGAGGTTTTACGTGTTTAGTTCGAATATTGACACCTTCAACAATGACCTGACTTTTCTTAGGTAAGACTGCGGTCACTTCACCTACTTTGCCTTTATCCTTGCCGGTGATAACCTGCACAGTGTCGCCTTTCTTGATGTGCATCTTATGACGCACAGGTTGCTTGCTAGCCACTACAGTACCTCCGGTGCTAGTGAAACAATTTTAGTAAAGTTGCGATCGCGTAGCTCACGAGCAACCGGCCCAAAAACACGAGTCCCTTTCGGGTTGTTATCGTTATTAATCAGCACAGCAGCATTATCGTCAAATCGAATACTCATGCCACTGCTACGCCGCAGATTCTTTCTAGTACGAACCACCACTGCCCGAACAACATCAGACTTTTTCACACCCATATTCGGTAGTGCGTCTTTAACAACAGCGATAATCACATCGCCCACACTGGCATAGCGACGATTCCCCCCCAGAACACGAATGCACATTAACTTACGTGCACCGCTGTTATCTGCCACATTCAGATATGTTTCCTGCTGAATCATTAATTGGCTCCCCTATACTCTTTCAGAACGGCCTAAAATATTGGCAACGACCCAGCACTTAGTTCGACTTAGGGGGCGACTTTCGCGGATACGCACAATATCCCCAGCCTTACACTCATTAGAGTCATCATGGGCCTTGTACTTCTTAGTACGAACAACAATTTTCTGATACTTAGGATGGGGGACACGATTTTCAACAGCCACTACAACTGTCTTATCCATTTTGTTGCTAACCACTCGTCCTGTTAGTTCTCTAGCTGCCATAGCTGTTTAACTCCTACTACTCGCTACTTACTACCGCATCATCTTCACTGACTACACCAGCACTCAGTTGACGCTCGCGCTCTATAGTCATTAGCTGAGCTAATTTACGGCGAGCATGCTTAAACTGATGAAAACCCGTCTCCATCTGCCGGGTAGCCTGCTGAAAACGCAAATCAAACAACGCACGCTTAACATTAGCGATTTCAGCAGATAATTCATCATCACTAAGTTTTCTTAACTCTTTAGCTTTAGAAAGCGCCATGACTTAACCCTCCAATCCTTCACGGGCAATGAACTTAGTTTTGAATGGCAACTTGAAGGAGGCTAAACGCATGGCTTCACGAGCAATTTCCTCAGGCACACCGGTAATTTCAAAAATGATTCGACCGGGCTTTATCACAGCGACCCAAAACTCTGGATTACCCTTACCAGAACCCATACGGGTCTCTGCCGGACGCATAGTCACAGGCTTATCTGGAAAAACACGAATCCAAATCTTTCCGCCACGCTTTACATAACGGGTCATCGCACGACGAGCAGCCTCAATTTGACGCGACGTCATCCAAGAGCACTCAGTCGCCTGGAGAGCATATTCACCAAAATTGATTTTGCTACCACGATGGGCCATACCGCGCATACGACCGCGATGCTGCTTACGAAATTTTGTTCTTCTAGGACTCAGCATGATGCTTAAACGGCTAAACAGCTAAAGAGAGAAAATTAGGAATCGTTCGACCGATCCTCAAACTGCTGACGACGACGTGGCTGACGACGTCGCGGCTGATTGTTAGCGGGTTGAGGAACCTCCTCTTGCCCAGGAATAATTTCACCCTTAAAGACCCAGATCTTAATCCCCAAAATTCCATAGGTAGTCTGGGCGGTTTTATAGGCATAGTCAATATTGGCACGCAGCGTATGCAAAGGTACACGCCCCTCACGAGTCCACTCAGTACGAGCAATCTCAGCTCCATTTAAACGACCACTTACCTGAATCTTAATCCCCTCAACCCCAGCTCGTTGAGCTCGCTGAATTGTCTGCCGCACAACTCGACGAAACGACACACGTCTCTCCAACTGCTGCACAATATACTCAGCAATTAGAGCCGCTTCAGCATCAACACGGGCTACCTCAATAACATTGATACGAATCTGGCGAGTGTTATCCTTTAACTGCTTCTGCAAGCCAGCCCGTAAAGATTCAATGCCTGTACCACCACGCCCAACCACAACACCTGGACGCGCCGTGTGTAACTCTAAATCAATTTGATCAGCTTTACGAGCAATTTTGATGTCAGAAATACCAGCATTATTGAGATTCTTCTCAATATACTGACGAATAACATGATCTTCTTGCAGCTGACCAGGATACTGCCTTGAATCAGCATACCAACAGGAAGCATGTTCCTTAGTAATGCCAAGTCGAAAGCCAATTGGGTTAATTTTCTGTCCCACAAATCTTTCCCTTATAAAGAGCTAACAGCAAAAAACTAGGTCTAGCTCGAAGAGCCAGGAGCAACCGCAATGGTGATATGACAAGTCGGCTTTCGAATTTGGTAAGCACGACCTTGAGCCCGAGGACGATACCGCTTCAAAACAGGTCCCTGATCGGCAAATGCCTCACTGACATAAAGATCAACAGGATCCATCCCATTGTTATGCTCAGCATTGGCTACAGCAGAACGAAGCACTTTCAAAATAGGCTCACAGGCCCTGTAGGGCATAAACTCAAGAATAATAAGCGCCTCTCTGTAGGAAAGACCTCTAATTTGATCAAGCACTCGCCGGACCTTATGGGGAGACATACGTATATAGCGAGCAACAGACTTGACTTGATTACTACTATCGATTTCAACCATGGCTAATCTCCCTAGCGTCGCGCTTTCTTATCACTCTTGACATGCCCACGAAACGTTCGTGTGGGAGCAAATTCGCCTAATTTATGCCCCACCATCTGCTCATTAACATACACGGGCACATGTTGGCGACCATTATGAACAGCGATGGTGTGGCCAATCATCTGAGGAATGATGGTGGAGGCACGAGACCAAGTTTTAATAACCTGCTTATCTCCTTTTACGTTGAGCCTTTCAATCTTTTTGAGCAAATGATCTGCCACAAAAGGACCTTTCTTGAGAGAGCGAGCCATAGTTTCGCCAGCCTAAAAAACAATCGGTTAATAACAAAAGAACTGATAACTTGACACATCCAAACCGCTGGATAATGACACCTATGAGTCACGACCACCACGACCACGCTTGGAAGAGCGACGACGACGACGGACGATCAGCGACGTACTTGCCTTCTTCTTATCCCGAGTCTTATAGCCAAGCGCTGGCTTACCCCAAGGAGTCACAGGACCACTGCGACCAATAGGCGCACGGCCTTCACCACCACCATGAGGGTGATCTACTGGGTTCATAACACTACCACGCACCTCTGGACGCCGACCCAACCAACGCTTTCGTCCAGCTTTACCGAGGGTGACGTTGCGAGCTTCCACATTGCCAACCTGACCAATTGTTGCATAACACTCACGACGTACCATACGAACCTCACTTGAGGGCAGCTTGAGCGTTACATATCCCCCTTCTTTCGCCATTACTTGGGCAGAACCACCCGCTGCACGAACAATTTGACCACCACGTCCAGGATAGAGTTCTACATTATGTACAGACGTACCAAGGGGCATCTTGTGCAGCGGCAACGCATTTCCTACTTCAAGGGGAGCATCAAGCCCAGCAATAATAGTAGAACCCACTACCAATCCAGATGGATGCAGGATATAGCGCCTCTCACCGTCCTCATACTGAACCAGCGAGATTCGAGCATTTCTATTGGGATCGTATTCAACCGAAAGGACTTCAGCGGTAATATCCCGCTTGTCTCGCTTAAAGTCAATCACACGATATAGGCGCTTGTGACCGCCACCACGATGACGACAAGTAATGACACCCCGATTATTTCTTCCCTTAGCACGATGAATAGAGCGCGTTAGCTTCTTTTCCGGCTTAGTCCGAGTGATCTCTGAAAAGTCAGAGACACTGCGCTCACGAGTACCTGGAGTTAGAGGCCGATAAGTACGAATTCCCATGATTTATATGCAAACTAATTAAGTGCTAAAGCCGATACTAAACATCTGGGAAGAGGGGAATAGTATCACCCTCGGCAAGTGTGACAATAGCTCGTTTGTAAGTAGGTTTGTAACCAATGAAACGACCTAGTCGCTTTTTTTTACGGGGCGGATTCATGGTACTAATACCAATCACCTTTACATCAAACAACACCTCAACTGCCGCTTTAATTTCAGTCTTGGTTGCTTTGGGAGCAACCTCAAAGGTGTACTGATTATTTTCCAGATTTAAGGTTGCTTTTTCAGTAATCAGAGGCTTTCGAATAATATCTGGAAGGTTTCGGGAGTCAATCGCTTTAGGCACCGTACACCTCCTGAACTTTATCTAGCGCAGTCGCAGTCACTACCAACCGATCAGCCAAAACAATATCGTAAGCATTTAGGTTGGTGACTAAAATAAGCTTGATATTAGCTACATTTCGAACAGAACGGTAAACAGTCTCATTTTTCTCAGCCGTAACCATCAGCACTTTTTGATCAGACTCAATTCCCCAACGCTCCATAGCAGAGAGAACCTCTTTTGTCTTAGGCATTGAAAGCTGGTCAGCAAATTCCTGAACAACAACCATGTCATCTACTCGACTCTGAAATGCCGTACGCAGAGCTAAACGACGCTCCTTACGGTTCATCTTGATCTCAAAATCACGGGGTTTAGGACCAAAAATAACACCACCACCACGCCACAGCGGAGAACGATTGGAACCAGCACGAGCACGACCAGTTCCCTTTTGACGCCAAGGCTTACGACCTCCGCCACGCACCTCAGAACGGGTCTTGGAAGACAACGTCCCCTGACGAGAGTTATGCATCTGGCGCAAAATCGCACGATGCACAATATGGGCAGCATTTTCCTCACTAGCCACCTTTAAATCAAGGATTGCAGTACCAATATCAGAGCCCTGCCAATTTTTTACTATGCAATCAACCATGATGAGCTTTTAGCCCCCTATTTTTTGCCAACAATATTTGCAGGGGCAATGTTCAACAATGCGCCTGGTTTACCAGGAACAGCACCCTTTACTAATAAAACATTACGCTCACCATCAACTTTGACCACGGACAGTTTACGCACAGTGACTTGAACGTTACCTAACTGACCAGCCATTTTTTTACCAGGGTAGACCCGACCAGGGGTTGTACCAGGACCAATCGAACCTGGTAAACGATGGTTTTTGGAACCATGGGTCATGGGACCACGCCTAAAGTTATGACGCTTTTGGTTACCCGCAAATCCTTTACCAATACTTTTACCGGAAACATCTACCAACTGCCCAACTTCAAATATATCGGCAGCCAGAGTCTGTCCCAGTTCATAAGCTGAGCTGTCATCAACGCGATACTCACGCAAATGACGTAGGTTAGGCGCTCCTGACTTTTTGAGATGACCTAACTCAGGCTTACTCAACGCCTTTTCCGCCACTTCCTGATAGCCAACCTGCACAGCGCAGTAGCCATCGGTCTGTTGCGTTTTAACCTGAGTAACAACGCAGGGACCAGCTTGAATGACAGTTACAGGCACAGCATTACCAGTGTCATCAAACACCTGAGTCATTCCCAGCTTCGTCCCGAGAATACCGACAGACACAATCAATCTCCCTAAACACTCGCGCCAGCCTACAACGATTTGCAGCCAGCATTTTAGGCCCCTTGCTTTTTCACAGCGGGAGCAATTGCCTAGAAAAGTAAACAAACACCTCAAGGCATTCAAACCTCTCTAGAAATCCAACCGTATTTGATTGAATACTTTGATCACTGACTAAGACACATAAAAACTCATCAGCGCGACAAGTACATTGAAACAGTGCCCTGTGAGCCTTAAAACGGCTGCCCTAGACTTAAGCAGATATACCACTTAGTATCTAACTTGGCAGCGACTTCTAATAGTACAGAAAAATGACGTACATGTCCATCATTTTTTGAGATTATTTTGAAATATTTTAGTAGTGGTGCCTAAGCTTTCTTTGAACAGACTAGTCGTGGTTTTGTTTTGTGAAAGCTACGGTCAATCGCTTTAGTATGTAAGTGGTAAGTAGTAAATAAACCTCACAGGCACTGTTTGCAAAGCTATGGGATTACTTGTATTAGGCAATAAATTCGTACGAGATTTGGAAAGCAATGGTGCACTAGCCGTACGGGTACCGCTGGAAGGTGGTTTTGAAGGGCGCTATCAGCGACGGATGCGAGCAGCCGGTTATGAAAGTTTGCATATGACAGCCCGTGGTCTGGGAGATTTATCGGCTTATTTGGAAGATGTCCATGGTATCCGGCCACCTCACTTAGGCAAGAAAAGCATGGGTCAAGCGGCTGTCGGCGATCGCTATTTTGTCCCGTCGGTGCTGGGATATCGGCTAGAGCATATGGCTAAAGGTACGAAAGGCATTATGCTCTGGTTGATTGAAGGCCACATTTTATCAAGTCAAGAATTGGCATTTTTAGCTGCCCTGTGTTCATTAGACTCTCGTATCAAGGTAGTTGTTGAACTAGGGGGTGACCGCTCATTTAAATGGTTTCCACTCAGAGACGCTGTTCAGTCCGCATAGATAGCCTTTTCGAACTAGGCCTAGCAAAATAAGAACATTTGTTCTAAGTTAATTGTAGAGTAATTTGCTAAGCGATAGCATAAATGGGTGACTATTCCCCTAAATCCGCTAGAGGCCCTAGAGCATGGCCAATGGTTCAAGCTTATTTGTGGTGCTAGCTACCAAGATGTCTCAAAAGTTCGTAATTTGTCCCTGGTGTATAGCCTAGCAGGGGCAGATTGTATTGATGTAGCAGCTGATCTAGCTGTGGTCCAAGCGGCTGTAAAGGGCATTACTGCATCACAATCCATCGCACCCGCTATCGGCATCAATCGTCCATGGTTGATGACCAGTTTCAACGATGGACAAGATCCTCATTTCCGGAAAGCTTGGTTTGACATACAGAAATGTCCCATCGATTGTACTCGTCCCTGCGAACGGGTATGTCCAGCCGATGCCATCTTGGCATTACCAGCAGCAGTAATAAGTAGTAAACGGGCAGGAGGTTTGGGAGTCATTGCTGAACGCTGTTATGGTTGTGGCCGCTGTTTGCCCGTATGTCCCTATGATTTGTTGGAAGAGAAAGCGTTCACTGTCGCTGCCAGGGAAGTTATACCAACCCTCTTGCCATATATTGATGCCATTGAAATCCACACTCAAATGGGTCGAGAGGATAAGTTCAAAAACCTTTGGCAACAACTGTCTCCTTATATTTCCCAGCTCAAACTGGTGGCCATTAGCTGTGCCGATAGTGAGCCTAAAAGTAACGCCATTATTAACTATCTAGCTCAGCTATATGAGCGAATGGACCCAAAACCAAATCATCTGCTATGGCAAACAGACGGTCGTCCGATGAGTGGGGATATTGGTAAGGGGACTACACTTGCAACAATTCGGCTGGCAGAAAAAGTCTTAAACGCCCGTTTACCTGGTTATGTTCAACTGGCAGGCGGAACAAATGACTATACGGTGGCTAAGTTGCGAGCACTAAATCTGCTCAAGTCTTTCGATAGCACCGCTAGGGACAAACACTCCAAGGACCATGGCATTCATGGCATTGCCTACGGCAGCTATGCGCGACGCTTGATCAATCCAGGGGATACTCATCTCGAAAACCGGCCTATACAGTTGTGGCAACAAGTTCATTTAGCCCGTGAATTAGTTAGCCAGATTAAGACAGACTACTTACCTGATATTTCACAATTCTTAAACCAGCCTAGTTGCTCATCCCGAGCCATAGAAGCGATTATACCTCCATAGACGTCCAAGACAATCATCATCCCGATGTCACTATGACTGCGGCTGGCTGCCAAAAACCGCACTTTGCACCTATCAATAAATTTTCTGTCTCATTTCTATGGCTCGTTCAGACGAATACAAATCTACGCCTGAATCGACTGTTGCACGACCTAGCAGCAACTCTCCCATTTATGACGATTTAGAGCAGCTGCTCAGCATCCTACCTGCTGAGCTACGTCACCCCCTCAGCAACCACCCCAAACGCCCCCAGTTGATTGAGGTCATCCTTGACTTGGGTAGACGGCCTGAAGCTAGGTTTCCGGGACAGGCGGAGTTTCTTGCCGAGCAAATTATATCTAAACGGGATTTGGAGTACTGCATTGAGCGAGTTGGTACGTTTGGTGGTGACAATCGTGCTGGCATTGAAAAAACCCTACACCGCATTAGCGCCATGCGTAATCGAGCTGGCACAATCATTGGCCTAACTTGCCGGGTGGGGCGAGCTATATTTGGCACCGTAGAAATGATTCGCGACCTAGTGGAAGCAGGTCAATCAATTTTATTGCTGGGTCGGCCAGGGGTGGGAAAAACAACCGCCCTACGAGAAATAGCTCGTGTACTGGCCGATGACCTGAGTAAACGGGTGGTGATTATCGATACCTCCAACGAAATTGCTGGCGATGGAGATATTCCTCACCCTGCTATCGGTCGGGCCCGTCGTATGCAAGTTGCTTGTCCAGAACAGCAGCATCAGGTGATGATCGAGGCAGTGGAAAACCACACCCCTGAAGTCATCATCATTGATGAAATCGGTACTGAATTAGAGGCCCTGGCAGCTAGAACCATTGCTGAAAGAGGAGTACAACTAGTAGGCACAGCCCATGGTAATCAGTTAGAAAATCTGATTAAAAACCCCACACTAGCGGACCTAATTGGTGGCATTCAAACAGTTACCTTAGGAGATGATGAAGCCCGTCGCCGTGGTAGTCAAAAAAGTGTATTGGAACGCAAGGCACCACCAACCTTCGATGTAGCCATCGAGATGCTAGAGCGACAAAGATGGGTCGTACATGAGGATGTAGCCACTACAGTTGATAATCTACTACGTGGGCGAGTGCCCGAAACCCAAGTTCGGACGGTGGGAGATAGTGGCCAAGTCATGATTACCCACGAATTACCGGATGTTGTCAGTCAACGACGTAGCACCCGGCGAACACAGCGTGGGTGGCGTGAGGCTGGCCAAATGGAACCTGTTGTTGCCCACCAGTCTCGTAGCTTTACACCAACACCACCAACACCATTACCTATACCTACTGCTACTGATGATTTTCAAACTCTGCTAGAGCATCAACTAGATGCAGCCAGTTTAGAATTGTCCACACCTGTGGGACCCAATGGAGAAGAAATGGTGCCAGTTTATCCTTATGGCATTAGTCGTGAGCAACTGCACCATGTAATTGACACCCTTAAGTTACCGGTATCCATCACAAAGGAACTGGGGGTAGCTCAAGCGGTTTTGGCGTTACGATCCCATGTGCGCAATCACTCTAAACTTAAAACCTTGGCAAAATCCCGCCAACTTCCTATTTACACAGTCAAATCGAATACCATTCCACAAATCACCAGAGCCCTGCAGCGATTGCTAGATATTGATCCCAGAGACCAATCCGAGGCCATTGATTTATCACTTTTCACTCATCAAGGCGACGATGACGAACTCGAAGCCCTGGAAGAAGCAAGGCTAGCCGTAGAGCAAATTGTGATTCCCAAAGGACAGCCTGTCGAATTATTGCCACGCTCTGCCAAAATCCGAAAAATGCAACATGAACTCGCCGAACATTATCGACTCAAGTCCTTGAGTTTTGGTGATGAGCCTAATCGTCGATTACGTATTTTTCCGGCCTAGTATAAGATAATCACCACAGGTCCATTGCTCAGGCACACCACATTAGAGCCATCTGTAATTTGGAATAAGTTTATGAAACGTATTTTGTCTCGTTTGCTCGCCTTCACCCTAGTGGCAGTCCTAGGACTCACTGGCTGCGGTGGTGATGGCATGGGAGCCGATGGCCTCAGCGGCAATTACCGCCAAGACACTATGGCAGTCGTAGAAACGCTAAGGGCTGCCATCGAACTACCCGCAGATGCCTCCAATCTAAACGAAGTCCGGGCTCAAGCTAGGCAACAGATTAATGCTTTCTCAGCCCGCTATCGTCGAACAGCAGCAGCAGCCAACCTAAGTTCCTTTGCAACTATGCAAACAGCGCTAAATGCATTGGCGGGGCACTACAGCTCCTATCCAAATCGCCCCATTCCCGAAAAGCTTAGAAAGCGACTTGAGCAAGAATTTAAGCAAGTTGAAGCTGCCCTGCGCAGAGAAGCTGCATAAAGGTTAAACCGGCATCATTTCATTAATAAGTCACTGACAACAAGTCTCGCTATGTTTGACAGCGGGACTTGCTGCTTTTTAAGGCTTAGCCACATCTAAAGCAGTCGATTTTCCGTGGAAGAATCTACAGGTTTTAACTTGGACGTGATTTACAGAGGAAACCTGCCATAAACAAAGTAACAAGCTGAACAAATTTGCATTAACTTATTTGAAACAAAACTTAATTGACCAGCCATTAAGTTATTTGCTATAATGACACTTCTGTAGGCAATTTTTTATTACATTTTCAACATGAAAGTACGGGCATCCGTTAAGAAGATGTGTGACAAGTGCCGGGTGATCCGTCGGCGCGGTCGAGTTATGGTTATTTGTTCTAATCCTAAGCATAAGCAACGCCAGGGTTAGTCACTGTAGCAAGTTTAACGATTATTTCACATTCGATTTAGCGGTTGCCCACTGACTTGTCAGTGCTGACATGACCGCACTGCAGCAAACTAGGGAGAAAGCACGGTGGCACGTATTGCAGGCGTTGACCTACCAAGGGAGAAGCGCATTGAAATTGGTTTAACTTACATTTATGGTATCGGTCTGAGCCGATCAAAAGAGATTTTGGCAAAGACTGGGGTCAATGCCGACATTCGCGTTAAGGATTTAGCTGATAGCGATGTCGCCAAACTTCGTGAAGTCGTTGAAAACGACTATCAGATCGAAGGAGATCTGAGGCGTTGGGAGAGTATGAACATTAAGCGACTGATGGATATTGGTTGCTACCGAGGGCGTCGACATCGAACGGGACTACCTGTACGTGGCCAGCGCACTCGCACTAATGCTCGTACTCGTCGAGGTAAGCGTTTGGCCATTGCGGGCAAGAAAAAGCCTGGGAAAAAGTAGGTAAGTCCTGGCAAGTAGGTTCTGGCAGAGTAATCTGCAGGTGATTTTTAGCATGAGATTGCCAATAGGACATGCACGATAAAACGGGGAAAGTATTTTGACAAGGCAATGCATCGGCATACTGAACGCTGATTGATTGATAGAGATTTTGTGAAGAGTTAACGTTTTCGGAATACACGAACTATGGCAAAAGGCGTCAAGCGCTCGGGTGGACGCAAACCAAGAAAGAATGTCCCTAATGGTGTTGTCTACATCCAATCAACATTCAACAACACCATCGTGACGATTACAGATACTAAGGGTGATGCTATTTCCTGGGCATCAGCTGGTTCTAGCGGCTTTAAAGGGGCAAAGAAGGGAACTCCTTTTGCGGCCCAGACTGCAGCCGACAGTGCAGCTCGTCGAGCGATGGATCAGGGAATGCGTCAAGTTGAAGTAATGGTTAGTGGCCCTGGTGCTGGTCGTGAAACTGCCATTCGTGCTCTGCAAGGGGCTGGGTTGGAAATCACCTTAATTCGAGATGTGACACCTATCCCCCACAATGGTTGCCGCCCACCAAAGCGTCGCCGTGTTTAATCATTTGCTACCTATCAGCTAAACGATCAGCCAACAGGCATAGCTATTGAAGGGAGGTCACTGTAGTGGGACAGTTTCAAGTTGAATGCGTAGAATCAATTGTTGACGACGATCAGAGCCAATTTAGTCGGTTTGTTATCGAACCCCTTGAAAGAAGTCAAGGTATTAGTGTAGGCAACGCCTTAAGACGAGTACTACTCTCTAACCTAGAGGGTGCAGCCATTACTGCTGTACGAATAGCAGGTGCTAATCACGAGTTCGCCACCATTCCAGGCGTTCGTGAGGACGTTCTAGATATTATTCTTAATTTAAAAGAGGTCGTTCTTAAGACTTACACCAATCAGCCCCAGATCGGCCGTTTAGCGGTACAGGGGCCAGCATCGGTAACAGCCGCACACTTTGAACTGCCAGCTGAGGTAGAACTTATTAACCCCGACCATTACATTGCATCCGTCGCCCAAGGCCATACTCTTGAGATGGAATTCCGGGTAGAAAATGGTCGGGGTTACCGTTCTGTTAGCAACAATCGAGATGAGGCAACTGCCCTGGATTTCATGCAGATTGATGCAATCTTCATGCCCGTGCGCAAGGTCAATTACTCAGTCGAAGAAACTATTGTAGGGGCTGACCAACCAAAAGATCGGTTACTGATGGAAGTGAGTACTAACGGTAGTCTCACACCACAGCAAGCAATGAGTCAGGCAGCCGATATCTTAGTAGATTTGTTTAGTCCCCTTAAAGATGTCACCCTCGAACCTAAGCGTGATGAAGACGTCAAAGAGGAAGACACCACCTATCAAATTCCAATTGAAGAGTTACAGTTATCTGTACGTGCTTACAATTGTTTGAAACGGGCACAGATAAACTCTGTTTCTGACTTGCTAGATTACAGTCAAGAGGATCTTTTGGAGATCAAGAACTTCGGGCAGAAGTCGGCTGAAGAGGTGATTGATTCGTTACAGCATCGGCTGGGTATCACCCTGCCAATCGAGAAACCGGTTAAGTCATCTTAGTCCCTTAGTTTTGAGCCTTGATTTAATTGAGGCCATCTATCCGAAGCCTCTGGTTTCGGTTTTTTCTTGTTTATAGCATTAATAGAGGAGGTTTCATGCGCCATCGAAGTCGTACACCCCATTTAAGTAAACCAGCTGATCAGCGACGTGCTTTGTTGAGATCGCTCACCACCGAGCTGATTCGTCACGGTCGAATCAAAACCACCCTGACCCGAGCCAAAGCTGTTCGTTCCGAAGCCGAACGCATGATCACTCTGGCTAAAGAGGGCTCCCTGGCTGCTCGTCGTCGAGCCATGGGGTACATGTACGACAAAGATCTTGTACATGCCTTATTTGAGCAAGCCCCCTCTCGCTATGCCGAACGCCAAGGTGGCTACACTCGAATTGTGCGCACGGTCAGCCGCCGAGGTGATAACTCAACTATGGCCATTATTGAGCTCACCTAGAGTCTTGATCGATGGCCAATCGTAAGCCTGCTCAACAGATTGAGGCTATCCCTGAAGCCAACAAAGGGACTCAACGGGTAGCCATTGTTATTCAATATCAGGGAACCAATTTTTACGGATGGCAACGTCAGCCGGAGAAGCGTACAGTTCAATCAGAGATTGAAACCGCCATTGAGTCATTGTTGGGCTATCGCGTTACCATCCATGGCGCAGGACGTACTGATACAGGAGTACATGCAGCTGCTCAAGTGGCCCACTTCGATGCCCCTAAGGTGATCCCAGCGTATCGCTGGGCATCTATCCTTAACCATCGATTATGTGAGGAGATTGTGATTCGTGCTGCAGCCCAGGTTCCCGATGACTGGCACGCCCAATATTCGGCCGAATGGCGACGGTATCGATACACTATCTACACCGATACTTATCCAAATCTCTTTGTTCGTCCCTATGCATGGCATTTTTACCATGAACCTTTGAATGCTGAACTAATGCAGTCGGCATTAGCCCCTATGTTGGGTTATCATGAGCTAGCTGCGTTTCATCGTGCGGGTTCCAGTCGTGCCCATTCGTGGGTTGAGTTGCAAGCGGCTGATTGTTCCCGTTGTGGTTCGTTTGTTCAGGTTGAGCTGCAGGCTGCTGGTTTTCTCTATGGCATGGTGCGCCTGATAATGGGTTTGCTAGTAAGTGTGGGTCGTCGTCGCCTAACTCCTGATGCTTTTACTGAACTTTGGCAGTCAGGCCGCCGTGACTTGGTTAAGCATGCTGCACCAGCTCGAGGCCTTTGCCTATTGCGGGTAGGTTATCAACATTTCCCATTTGCACCGGATGTTTGGTTTGATACTCAACCACAGTTAATGCTGCATTCCACTACGAAGCATTTGGCTGTTTAGATTGCTGTAGTCAATCTTTGAGATCCTACTCAACACTCTTACAATATAGGCCGAATATCAAAAATGGCCACATTTAATCCAGTTCGTTATATCAGTGCCTAAGCATGTTTAAGACCTATATTCCCCCTGTCCAAGAAATAGATAAGAAGTGGTACGTTGTCGATGCCGCTGACAAACGCCTTGGTCGTCTAGCGACAGAAGTTGCCAGTATCCTACGAGGCAAGAATAAGCCCACATTTACTCCAAATATGGATACTGGCGACTTTGTGATTGTGATTAACGCCGAAAAAGTTCATGTCACTGGTAGAAAGCGTGAACAAAAACTCTATCGTCGTCACTCTGGGCGTCCCGGTGGCATGAAGGTAGAAACCTTTGACCAGCTGCAGAATCGTATTCCCGAACGGATTATTGAGAAAGCTGTTAGGGGCATGCTACCCAAAAATGCTCTTGGTCGTAAGCTGTTTACCAATTTGAAAGTTTATGCAGGGCCTGAGCATCCCCATGAAGCTCAGCAACCTGAGGTCATCAACCTTTAACTTAGTTTGAACTAGCAATATTTTATTTACAGGAGAGCATAGTTCCATGTCAGAAGGACAATCTGATCAAGTTGTTTACTGGGGTACCGGTCGTCGTAAAGCAGCTGTAGCTCGTGTACGTCTGGTGCCTGGAGAGGGCAAACTCACCGTCAATGGCAAACCTGGTACCGACCATCTTCAAAATAATGCAGCTTATTTATCAGCCACTAAAGCGCCGCTGGAAACCCTTGGTCTGGAAGCTGATTACGATATCTTGGTCAATGTTCGCGGTGGCGGACTGACGGGTCAAGCCGATGCCATTAAGCTTGGCGTTGCTCGTGCTTTGTGTGAACTAGATCCTGCTAATCGTGGACCTTTAAAAATTGAAGGTTATCTCACCCGCGATCCCCGTTGCAAGGAACGAAAGAAGTACGGTTTGAAGAAAGCCCGTAAGGCTTCTCAGTTCTCCAAACGTTAATTTATTTAGGTTTTGTTTATCCCTCAAACTATCTCACTATCGGAATAGAACCATGCCAAAAGCAGATATTCATCCCGAGTGGTACCCTGAAGCTAAGGTCTACTGCGACGGTAAATTAATCATGACCGTAGGCTCCACTAAGCCTGAACTGCATGTGGATGTATGGTCTGGAAACCATCCTTTCTACACAGGCACTCAGAAAATCATTGACACTGAAGGGCGTGTAGAGCGTTTCTTACGTAAATACGGCATGGCCGACGATAAGAATAAGCAGGCTGACAGCGCTGAAGGCTAGCTGCTAATAGCATCATCTTGAATCCGGGGGATTAGTCTGTCCTTCGGATGTTTTGTATATGTTGACATTCTTTGTAGCCCTAACCCGCTGACATTATTGAGCAAATTCCATGGCTGAGCAATATCTTCTCGATAAACTAAGGTCGGTTGATCAAACCTTTGAAGAACTCACCCGCCGCCTTGCGGATCCGGATGTAGCCAAGGATCCAGATGAGTTTCAAAAAATTGCCAAGGCACGGGCATCTTTGGAGGAAACCATTAACACCTACAACGATTGGCAGAAGGCTAAGTCAGACTATGAAGGTGCTCAGGAAGTGCTTAAAGAGGCTGCGGGAGATGAAGAGCTGCGGGAAATGGCTGCTATGGAAGTCAAAGAACTCCAGGAGAGCATTACCACTTTGGAAACACGCCTCAAAATATTGTTGCTGCCACGCGATCCTAACGACGACAAAAACATTATGTTGGAAATCCGGGCCGGGGCCGGTGGCGATGAGGCTGGGATCTGGGCTGGGGATTTGCTACGAATGTATTCACGCTATTCAGAAGGACAGGGTTGGAAAGTGCAGACCATCAGCCAGTCTGTCGCTGATATGGGGGGCTGTAAGGAAGCCATTTTAGAAATTACTGGAGACCAGGTTTATAGCAAACTCAAGTTCGAAGCAGGTGTACACCGTGTTCAAAGGGTACCAGCCACTGAAACCAGTGGTCGTGTCCACACATCTACAGCAACTGTAGCCGTGATGCCAGAAGTGGACGATGTGGAAGTCAAAATTGATCCTAAGGAAATTGAACTGACTACAGCTCGTTCAGGGGGTGCAGGAGGTCAGAACGTAAACAAGGTGGAAACAGCTGTAGATTTATTCCACAAACCGACCGGTATTCGAATTTTTTGTACGGAAGAGCGATCTCAGCTACAAAACCGAGAAAGGGCCATGCAAATTTTACGGGCCAAACTTTACGAAATAATGCTCCAAGAGCAGCAGGCAGAAGTCACAGATATGCGCCGCTCTCAAGTTGGTACAGGCTCTCGCTCTGAAAAAATTCGAACTTACAATTACAAAGACAATCGCGTCACCGATCATCGTCTAGGACAAAATTTTAGCTTAGCACCAGCCTTAGAGGGAGACATTGAAATTATGGTGCAATCCTGCATTACCCAAGACCAACAAGCTAAATTAGAACAGCTAGCCGCTGAAACTGAAACCCCCGCTTAAACAACACAGTGGGGTATTTGTTCACGGAGTTTGACAAGCTGTCTACTTCTTCCGTATCTATGGCTAAATTTTTGCACATTGCTGATGTGCATCTAGGGTTTGATCGCTACAACAGCAAGGTTCGTACCACAGATTTTTTCCATACCCTGTGGGATGTATTTGATCGTTACGCCATCCAGATAAATGTGGACTTTGTTGTGATTGCCGGTGATTTATTTGAACACCGAATGATCCAACCCGCTATTTTGAATCAAGCTCAGCTTTGTCTGCAACAGTTACAAGCTGCCAAGATTCCAGTTATCGCCATTGAAGGAAACCACGATAATTGTCCCTATGGAACAAAAACTAGCTGGCTACGCTATCTATCGGACTGGGGATTACTCAAACTGCTAGAACCCAGCCCAGGAGAAACCCTCTATACCCCTTGGGATGAAGCCACAAAACGGGGGAGCTACATTGATCTTGACTGTGATGTCAGAATCTTAGGATCTAGCTGGTACGGTGCGGCTGCCCCTAAGGCCATCGAGCAAATTGCTAAGGCAATGACAGAGCAACTGCCTGTAGGCCCTAGCTCAACTGTTTTACTCTTCCACCATGGTTTAGAAGGGCAAATTGCTCGCTATTCTGGAGCCCTCCGTTATAACGATTTACTTCCCCTCAAAGCAGCTGGTGTAGACTACCTCGGCTTGGGACATATCCATAAACATTACACAATCGATAATTGGGTCTTTAATCCTGGCTCCTTAGAAGCTAACAACATAGAAGAAGGCACCTTTGAGCGGGGGGCATTGCTAGTTGACCTCAACCATGGGCAGGTGGAAGCTAAGCTAAAAACTGATTATCGCCAACGCCCTATCACCAGGCTTTCATTAAAACTACGAGGCCAAGAAGCCTTAGAGGATATTGAAGGGTTGGCCCTTAAAACACTTAATCGGGCAATTGAGCAAAAACAAATAAACTCTAAACAGCAACCCATTGTTGAGCTACGGATTGAGGGTCATGTGGGATTTGAACGCCTAGAGCTAGACACACGTAAGCTACAAACAGTATTGCAAGACCATTGCAACGCATTAATTTTTCTACTCAAATATGAAGTCGATAATGTTGCCTATGGAACTCCCCTAGCGGATGATGCTGACCGTCATCAAATCGAACGAGAGATTTTTACTGACCTCTTATCCGCTAATAATATCTATAAAAAACGCGCTCAAAACTTGGCAGCAGGCCTAATTGAACTCAAGGAACGTCACTTGATTGGTGAACATGAAGAGACTCTCTATATTTTGGTAGAACAGCTATTAAATTCTGCCCCTGTGCCAATGTCTACTCAGGCGTCTTCTGACCATTCAAGCTAAGATTGCGGCAAAATTGTGTGCCCTGCACTGCCGTCAATGACATCAGAGGATATCTGCATGGGTTTGGATAGATCACCAGAACAGTTGATTAAAGCTGGACTAGCTGCATTGAAGCAAAAAGACTATGAGCGTGCGATCGCAACGTTTCAAGCGCTCACCCAAGTCGATAAGGTAAGTGCAAATTATCGACTTAAGGCTCAAATGGGACTTATCCGTACCTATGAAGCCCAAGGCGCTAATGCCCAGGCCCAGGAACTATGTCAGCCTCTGCTTAAAAGCCATAGTCAGGCCATCCGTCAGTGGGCCTATGATAAATTACAACAGCTCATCTCTAATAGCGGCAGCTCTGGACAGCATCCCATCATCCCTGATAATACGGCTGAAGCAGTCAGTGGTTTTGTCCCTGAAACAAGTGGTTTTGTCCCTTTCAATATTAATGAATCAGGCATCGAACCCATTAACTCACCTGGTAACTCAAATAGTTCAATAGCTCCTCAATCTATAGAGAACTCTAGTGACGACCCATCCACCAGCAATCAACCCTCTCTATTTCATTACCAAACCCTCAACAATAGAAAAAATTTAGAGATAGCAGAGGTTAGGGACTTAAACTCTCTTGAAAATAACAACCACCACCCAACCGCAGCCCATCATCAAGGCCCAAATTCCTCGGAACCAACAACGCTCCTGCCATCAGAAAATTCAGACCAGATTACGCCTGCCCCACAACTAAACACTCTAATCAAACGATCCCATCGTTTAATACCCGCAACCTCAACACCTGGACCTGAGACTTGGCCCCAAGGTGAACGGCTCAGCACCTTGAAATCTTTAGGTCGAGTAGGTAAGGGTAGGCTTTGGTTTGCTCAACTAACAACAATTCCCATCTGCTTCTTTGTAATCCGTTGGCTAGCAAAAATCACCCTGACCTTTATTGGCAATTATCTGAATTTTTTAAGGGATTTCTCACCAATTCATATTCGGGTTAGTTACTTTTTCTGGGAACCTCAGTACTGGACAGTCTTAATTAGCCTAGGAGTACTGACGATTACTTCTCCATGGCTATGGTCATGGCTTCTACAGCCCACGAACCAAATTAATCGTTCGCAATTACAAATTTACAGTCCAGAAGCAGCACAACTTTTACACCGTCTTTGTGCAAAACGGCACTGGCAGTTCCCAAAAATTCAGCTGATCGCCGACGAATTACCACTAATTTTTTCTTATGGGTGGCGACCTCGCTATGGCCAACTTGTCCTTAGCCAAGGGTTGCTTGACCAACTAGACCCCGACGAGCTGGCCGCCATCATCATGTACGAGATCAGTCACTGGTCAACCTTAGACTGGATATTTTTCTCTAGCCATGGGCTAATCTTACAGGTCTGCCATCGTGCCTATTGGTTCCTAGCTCGGTGGGGAAAGGATCGACCTATAATTCTCCAGCTTGGGGCCGGAACGTTGGCTACTTTGAGCTATGGAATTTTCTGGCTATTGAGCAAGGTGGGCTGCAGCCTAGCACGGACTCGGACTCCTTATCGAGATCGCATTGCCACCGAACTAACTGGTAATCCTAATGGACTCATACGCGCTTTAGCCAAACTTTCAGCTGCCATGGCCAACGCTATTGAGCAGCAAGGGTATACACCAGCCTTATTAGAAAGCTTGGATGCGATGCTACCGGTAGGTCCACAACGAGCAGGAGCATCAGCCAAGTACTATGCCTGGGGAGCCTTTAACCCATTACGCCATTGGCTATCGGTCAACCAAGCCCATCCACCGTTAGGCGACCGGCTCTATATCCTGAATGCCTATGGCCGATATTGGCGGCTTAAACCCAGTCTTAACTTTGCCCATTTAAGTCTGAGAAATAGCTCACAACCATTATCCACCAATGACTGGCAGAATTTACTCTTACAGGGGGGTGTCTGGTCCGGATTAATTCTCGGCTTGGGTCTTGGCATGGGTATGTGGTTGATTGGTGCGATCGCAACAAGCCTAAAGTTTCCCCTTCTTGCTTGGCTGTATCAAGATCGCAGCATTCTCATTGGCATCCCTCTGATTTGTGCAGCTACCAGCCAACTACTACGAATCAATTCGTTCTTCCCAGAAATCACCGATATCCCCACCACCAGCCCAACACAATTTTCAGTCTGGCAAACTGACCATACCTTGCTCCCCCTTAGTTATCGCCCTTTAAAAATTAATGGCACTCTCACAGGCCGCCCTGCTCTAGCTAATTGGTTGGGACAGGAATGGCGACTGCAGACCGACCAAGGCAACATCAAACTACACCACGCTGCTTTCTTTGGACCTCTGAGCAATATAAGAGGCCTGACACCATTGCTGCATAAACCACTCCAGGTAACTGGCTGGCTGCGAGGAGGACATTATCTCTGGATTGACATCGAATATCTCCAAGACAGCCAAGGCCATACAAAACTTTCCCACCACCCAATCTGGTCAGTCATTACCAGCATCCTTCCCCTGGGATATGGCCTGTGGCTCATCTTAAGAGGAGGATAGCAATTGCCTGCCTGCATCAGTTAAAGTTAGACCTAAATAACCTGGAATTTATTTTTCTACAGTTCCTTAAGTCAATTGCTTGACTCTATGTTATCTTTAGGCAGCTTCACTAAAAAAACCATTAGAATAGCTTGGCTTGGCATCAGACAGCATGATACTTTGAATGTGTAGGTATACGGCCTGTTTTCTCATTTCATACAATGAGAGGTCTCTGGTAGAGGTAGTGATGAGTAGTCATTTTGATTGACTGTTACCAGAGTTAGAGGTGATTTTTGCAAGCCACCCAGGTGGGTTTTTAAAAACTCGTTAACATGGTTGCTCGCTTACAATGGCCAGTGGTTTTTGCTGCGGTTCGTCACTTGTCAAATCATCTAAAGCCATAGTTCCAAGTTTTCTTTTAGAAGTTTTCAACCTCTAGTAAGGTTAGTTGGCTAAGTTTTGTTGACCTATCCGCCGCAATTGTTTCTTAGATCTGTTTAAGAGGTATCCCATGTCAGTGCGCTTATATATTGGCAATCTTCCCCGTGAGCTAGAACGCGAGGAATTTGAAGCTGTTTTTGCAGAAGATGTTGATAACATCGTTTCAGTCAAATTAATTGCTGATCGCAAAACTGGTAAGTGTCGGGGTTTTGGTTTTGTCACTGTCAAAACTGATGAAATTGCCGATACTCTTGTGAGTAAGTACAACGGCCAAACGCTTCAAGATACTACTCTTAAAGTTGAGAAAGCTATGCCACGTACTAAGGAAGCTGAGAGTAGTAATAGCAGTGGCAATGCCAATAGTGGTCGCAAGGGCAACGGCAAGAGAAATAACGGCAGTGGTGCACGTAAGCCTGCTACTTATTCTTCACCAGCCCCTGAAAGCACTCAGCCGGATCCTCGCTGGGCATCGGACTTAGCTAAACTTAAGGAAATGCTTGCAGCACAAACAACGGCTTCCTAGAAGTTCCCTAGGCAAATACTCTTTTTTTGAATCAACTACATACTCAGTGAAGGGGCCAAAATAAATTTGAGCCCCTTCTTTAACAGCTCTAAATAACCAGATACTAAAGTACGCGAGCACGCAATAATGCTGGTGGTAAACATAGTAGCTTGCGCACTGTCGGCACAAACGCTCGCCGATTAAAGACGTCGTACTGATTCTCAGCAATGACATCTAAAATCTTACGATAGAGCATTAATGCTGACCAAACAGGCCAACGAGCGTCTGGGCTGAGAACACCTATACCACTCTCAGCCTGACGATAAAATTTTAACGCCCGCTGAATCTGAAACCGCATTAACGACCGCCAACGCTCATCAATTACTCCATTTATCAAATCTGTCTCGCTATACTTAAATAGCTCAAGGTCCTCAAGGGGCAAATAAATACGACCACGACGAGCATCTTCGCCCACATCACGCAAAATATTTGTGAGCTGATTAGCAATACCAAGCGCAATCGCTTCCTCCGTTGGACAAGGTAATGCCTTAGCCCATGGGGCACTATTATACTCAGGATCCAAACCCATCACAACTGTGGACATTAAACCAACAGTTCCCGCCACCCGATAGCAGTAGAGCTTCAAATCATCAAAGGTCTCATATCGAGAGCATTGCAAGTCCATCCGCTGACCAGCAATCATGTCACGAAACGGTTGAATATCCAGTTCGAAATGCTCTAGAGCATCGACCATCGCCACATCGTAATCATCTTGAGGATTACCTGCAAAAACAGATTCTAGCTGTTCTTCCCAATCATCAAGGGTTGCTTCAGTTGTAAATTCTGCAGAAGGTCCATCCACCAACTCATCTGTACGCCTACACCATACATAAATAGCCCAGATAGCACGACGCTTGGCTTCAGACATCAGCATCGTACCCAAATAAAATGTTTTGGAATATTTAGCAGTGATCTGTCGACAGCACTCATAAGACTCATCAATCGACGCCAAAGAAACAGGTGAGACAGTGGTGATGGATTGCAACAGCATGGGGTTCTTATTCAACGAAAAGCATCATGGGCTAGTGGCGGAGTTGAAAAGCAATGGCTAATTTGCTATCACAATATGACAAATCAAATGCACCTTACAAACAATAGGTGCTACCAGCACTTCAGAGCAACGATTGCTCACACACTCTATTTATTTCATCCATTATAATTTTTAGGCGTTACATTCTGATACAGAAACGAAACATTTACCCATAAAGGTTTCAATCAATAGCCCTTGATTGAAACCTTTATGGGCATACCCAATAGATGATAGATAGTCAGCTTCTATGGCAGCACGTTACTATAGGCTGTTGGTAAATCATAGGCAATCAACAATCTTCTTACCTAGCAGCCAGGCCTTTGCTTAATAAGTCAGCTAGGTTTACTCAACTTACAACATCCATCCTCATGACCACTAATTTCGACTGTTTGAGACAGACCGACCCAGACATTACTGTCATCATTGAGCATGAACGTCAGCGGCAACAAGATCATCTAGAGCTGATCGCCAGTGAGAACTTTACATCCCCTGCTGTGATGGCAGCCCAGGGTTCTGTGCTGACTAATAAGTATGCCGAAGGTCTGCCTAGCAAGCGCTACTACGGCGGCTGCGAATTTGTTGATCAGGCTGAGGCTCTTGCCATTGAAAGAATTAAGCAGCTATTTGGTGCTGCCCATGCTAATGTTCAACCCCACTCTGGAGCCCAGGCTAACTTTGCCGTCTTTTTAGCCTTGCTACAACCTGGCGACACAATCATGGGCATGGATTTATCCCATGGTGGTCACCTCACCCACGGCTCTCCGGTCAATGTTTCGGGTAAATGGTTTAATGTCGTTCAGTACGGCGTTAATAAAGAAACTGAGCAACTAGATTATGATGCTATCCGTGAAATTGCGTTGGCACATCGCCCTAAGCTAATTGTTTGCGGTTACTCTGCTTATCCTCGGACTATTCACTTTGACAAGTTTCGGGCAATCGCCAACGAAATTGACGCTTATCTAATGGCCGACATTGCTCACATTGCAGGGTTAGTAGCGACAGGCCATCACCCTAATCCCATTCCCCACTGCCATGTGGTTACCACCACTACCCATAAGACATTGAGAGGGCCTCGGGGTGGTTTAATCATGACAAGCGATCCGGATTTGGGTAAAAAGTTTGACAAAGCCGTCTTTCCTGGGAGCCAGGGGGGCCCTTTAGAGCATGTCATCGCTGCTAAAGCCGTTGCCTTTGGAGAAGCCTTGCAACCTGAGTTTAAAACCTACTCGTCCCAGGTCATTACCAATGCCCAGGCTCTGGCAGCTCAGCTTCAGACAAGGGGCTTTAAAGTAGTGTCAAACGGAACTGATAATCATTTGGTATTGGTTGACTTACGCTCCATTAGTATGACTGGTAAACAGGCTGACGCTTTAGTGAGCATGGTCAACATCACCGCCAATAAAAATACCGTGCCCTTTGATCCTGAATCTCCTTTTGTAACCAGTGGTCTGCGTCTGGGTTCACCAGCAATGACAACACGAGGGCTGGCAATTGACGAATTTAAAGAAATTGCCAACATTATTGCTGACCGACTGTTGTCACCTGAGGATAGTAATATTGAGGCCGACTGTCGAAATCGCGTTGCAGTTCTCTGCAAGCATTTTCCGCTTTATCCTCACCTGCATCCAACAGCAGCCGCACTAGCTTAGGCAACCAATTTTTATTCAAGCTAGCCAAGTTTGGCTAGCTTAGGGATATTTTTCTAAGCTAACCCGGTAAGTCAGGTCTTCATGACTTGAAAAATCGCTTCAAATGCCACTGTACATAGCAAGATTCTATAAAAATTTAACAATAGCAGTCTTAACCTTATATTCACAGCTTGAAAGATTCAAAAAACCTGCTAGTGTGACGGTGACTATTGTGTGTGCCGTCGGTCTTCGATCTTGAGTTCATAAAATAGCTTGCGTTGTCTTCTCCATCCTCTGACACCCATGCCTTTTCAGATATATCCCCTACTGGCTTTTACACTGTCAGCCGCTGTGGTACTCGTGTCCACACCTATTATCAAAAAAATTGGGTTACATAGTGGTCGAGTTGATATGCCTGGAGGACGTAAAGTCCATAAAGTCCCTATGGTGAGACTGGGAGGCGTATCTATTTTTTTAGGCACAGTAGTTGCTTTATTGGTTGTTTGGAATACTGGCGGCTTTGTTGATGCGCAGGGGCAACAACTGGTTAATGAGCCAGAAGCAGAAATATGGGGAGTAACCTTAGGGGGCTTAGCTTTTTTCTTAATTGGCCTGTTGGACGATCTCTTTGGTCTCTCCGCCATTAGTCGACTTTTGATGCAGGCTGTTGTCGCTGCGATCACTTGGCATGTAGGTGTGGACATTGCCTTTGTATCGATTCCAGGCATAGGAATTGTACAGTTGGCTGCCTGGGTGAGCTTACCCATCACAGTAGTATGGCTGGTGGGTATGGCGAATGCAATTAATTGGATTGATGGTTTAGATGGTTTGGCAGCAGGAGTTTCGGGAATTGCTGCCATTGTGATGATGCTAGTTGCTTTATTTATGCAGCAACCTGCTGCTGCAATTATCGCAGCAGCTTTAGCGGGGGGAGCGCTAAGCTTTCTGAAATATAATTTCAATCCAGCTCAAATATTTATGGGAGATGGTGGAGCTTACTACATGGGCTTTACCCTGGGAGGTGTTGGCGTCATTGGCTTAGTCAAGGGTGTAACCACAGCGGCTGTATTTTTACCTTACTTATTGATATTAGCTGTCCCTATTTTGGACATGTCGGCAGTTATTTTCGCTCGTCTACGTCGTGGTTTATCACCATTTGTAGCTGACAGACGCCATTTACACCATCGTTTATTGAATGCTGGTCTCTCCCATCGTTTTACAGTTTTATTTATATATACTCTAACGTTGTGGGTTGGTAGCTTAGCGTTAGCTTTTTCAGGCATGCCTAGCGGCATAGTCTATGCCCTTGGGTCAACGGCTTTGTTAAGCTACACCAGCTGGCGCGCAAAACGTCATGCTAGATAATAGGCGAGTCAATAGGGATATTTGTAAGGTGTGATTAACTTTCCAACGTCATATAAGTAGAAGGTTTCTGTGACTCCTCCTGCTCGCTGAGTTACTACGCTCTCTAATAAATCAAATCGTTCAAAGTAGGGGGTGTAAGTTGCTCGAATCGCATTTTGGTCATAGTCGGCAATAGTCATAAATAACCCTGAATATCCCACCCAATCAGCTGGTTTAAACCAAACGGCATGTCCGCGTGGATCTTGGGTAAAGGCCATAACTGAGGCTGGGGTAATCGGGCTAATAGCCATATCCACATAGCCACTGAGCCAAAACTCATTTGTAATTAGAAAATCAGTGGCAGCGATCGCATCTCTCACTTTCCCCTGTTGTAAACGCTGCCGCAGTTGCATAACATCAATCATGCTGGTGGTTGGATCAGTCTCTGGAGCAAGCATTTCCACTACGCCACCAGGACGCTGCAGGGTTCCCAACACAACATGTCCAAGGGTAAAGATTAACAATACTGCCATGCCTAAGGCAGTCCCTATTAGCCATCGTCTGACAACTTGAGGCGACCAGTCAGTGATTGCCGCTGCCAGTAATAAACTTAGACTCCATAAGCCTGGTGCAGGCCAAGCTGGATAAATATGGGTGATTCCGCCAAGACAGGTAAACCCAATGGCGATGGGCAGCCCTAAACAGAGTACAAAGCGCTTTTTCACATCATCTAGCTGCCAAAGACTACGACCGCTGACCCACCATAGGGGGAAACCTAGGGTAGGAAATAGATAGGCTACACCCACCAACCAAACGCCGAGCATATTGAGCGGATTAAACATCGACCCACGGGTACTGCCATCAAATCGGGTAGATAGGTGAAAGCTAAAGGACAACCATTCATGCTGGACATTCCAATACACCAAAGGGAGCAATACACCACAAAACAGAATCATTGCTACTCCCGTCCATGGGGAGAATAGCGCCCGTCGATGCTGAGGACTGGTGATACAAAACCCCAATAAACTCAGCCCTAAAGCAAACCCGTGATATTTGCTGAGACAGGCTAGACCTAACAGTAAGCCAATCAGAGCAATTTTGGCAGTGGGCCGATAGGGCTTTCCCATGGGAAAAAATTCCAGCACAGCCACATACATCGCCATGGACCACCAAAACATCAAGGCATTATCTGGAGCCGCTAAGAGACCAAAACTGAAGATAAATAGGGGACATAAGGAGGAGATCGCAACCGCCCACATACCAACGGCTGGATTAAACAACCATCGACCACTGAGATAGAGGAATCCTGTACTAATGCTATACAGGCCTAATGCCCCCAATCGTATTGTTAACGGGGAAATGTAATTTGTCAGCCAGGGACCAATGGCCGTGGTCAAGGCCACCATCAAAGGATGATCAAAGTAGCTCCAATCCCAATGCTGGGTGTACAAAAAATAGTAAGCTTCATCAAATCCTGGTGGCAGCAGCCAGGCAATCAGGATTCGCAAAGCCCAAGAGCCGATTAAAATCCCAATTAACCAGCTTGGCCATCGCATTATTTTTCTAGTGGCCATAGTTTCCTCAATACATACCCAACCATTGCAAGTATCAGATCAAATCAACCAGAAATGCTTTACCATCAAGCAACACAGGGCATTTTTTACATTTTTTGTTTGACAAACTATCCTGTCCAACCATCATGACCGGCAGTGCAGAAATCATATGCGTAGGTACCGAACTGCTTTTGGGTGACATTGTCAATGGCAACGCTCAATATCTGGCACAGCAGCTAGCTCAGCTAGGTATTGCCCACTATTACCAAACTGTAGTGGGGGATAATCCCCTACGCTTAACACGGGCCATCGCCATTGCCTGTGAAAGAGCCCACTTAATTATTTTTACTGGTGGCCTAGGCCCCACATCTGACGACATTACGACAGCCACTATCGCCGATTTTTTTGGAGTCCCTCTGGTTGAGAATGTAGAGATTTTAGCTGATATTACTGCTAAATTTGCTCAACGCCAGCGCCCTATGAGTAACAACAATCGCAAACAGGCACTCATACCTGCTGGAGCCAATATATTACCTAATCCCCAAGGCACAGCCCCTGGCATTCTCTGGCAACCTCGTCCAGGTCTGCACGTGATCACCTTCCCAGGGGTGCCGAGTGAACTCCACACCATGTGGCAAAAGACAGCCATTCCTTATCTGCAAACCCAGGGATGGAGCAACGGTATTATCCATAGCCGCACTCTGAAATTTTGGGGTACAAGTGAATCAGGACTCGCAACAAAGGTTGATGACTTTCTCAAACTAGACAATCCTACGGTAGCTCCTTACGCTAGCGATGGGGTGATCAAACTACGTATTTCAGCTCAAGCAAGCAACGTAGTAGAGGCCGAGCAGCTGATTTCTCCCGTTGTTACACAAATCAAGGCCATCAGCGGCATTGATTGCTTTGGAGAAAATGAGGATACCCTGGGCAATGCCGTTGGTCGCCTATTATTAGCCCAAAAAGCCACCTTAGCTGTAGCTGAATCCTGTACAGGTGGAGGTTTGGGGGCTATGATCACAGCTGTCCCAGGAAGTTCTGCATATTTTATGGGAGGGATTATTTCCTATGACAATGCAGCCAAAGAACGGCTCCTCGGTGTATCTGCCCAAACCCTAGAAAAATATGGAGCTGTGAGTGCCGCAGTCGCAGAACAAATGGCTATGGGCGTCCGCAGACAACTGGCAACCGATTGGGGGATAAGCATCACAGGAATTGCTGGTCCGGATGGCGGCAGCCCTCAAAAACCCGTAGGCTTAGTGTTCATTGGTGTAGCTAACCCGACCGATACATGGCATATCGAATGTCGTTTTGGCCATCGTAAAAGTCGTGAATGGATCCGCTTAATGAGCCGTAATACCGCATTAGACATCCTACGTAGGACGCTCTTGGGCATCTCAAAAAGCGTGTAAATACCGATTGAGGGATCACCCAACCTTGATCATTTCTGTCAATTCGTTATCATAGTGAATACTTCCACAGATAAGTTCACTGAAGTTCACTTCAAGTTGATTTGCTATTTGTGGAATCTATAATGGTTCTACAAAGAGTTGCATTAGATGAGATTAGGAGCAACCTGGCTCATGGACATTGGTAAAATTCTGGAAAAGCTGAAAAACTGGGTAAATAGAGTACTCGACTCTTTGCTTGGCCCCGCAGCGCAGCCGGAGCCAGAAGCAATTCCTATCCCAGTTAATGAGCGCCGTCGTTAAGTTTTGACATAACTGAGTATTGATTTAGGCGTTCACATGTGTCTGTGTATAGGCATAATTCAACACTTCAGTTGTTAGACTTTGATACTATTCAATATGTAGTTTCTGAACAACCTGTTGGATAGTATTTTGGTGATTCACGGTCCCAACTTAAATATGTTGGGAAAACGTGAACCTGAGGTTTATGGCAATAATACTCTCGCAGACATTAATGGAGCTTTGGAAGTTCTGTCCAAGGATTTGCGAGTTACTGTCAGTTTTTATCAGTCAAATCATGAAGGTGCACTGGTAGATGCTGTTCAAGCTTCTGTTGATAAGCATCAAGGAATCTTAATCAATCCTGGGGCTTACACCCACACGAGTGTGGCACTTCGTGATGCAGTTGCAGCTGTAGCCATTCCTACTGTTGAGGTTCATCTCAGTAATATTCACAAGCGCGAAGCATTTCGGCACCACTCGTATATTGCCGCCGTTGCCATTGGTCAGATTTGTGGCTTTGGTATAGAAAGTTATTACCTTGGGTTAAGGGCTTTAGTGAATTATTTACAGCTTTAATTCGCAAATCAATATTATTAAGTATCAAGTACATTAGACTTGGGTTTGGGGTGATTTGACACTGAGCCATTTGGGCAAGGCGAGCTATAGTTCCCGTGATTGTCGGTTTCAGATGATTGGCTTTGCATTTGAGTCTTTAACTTTTCTAGCTGTTCAGCCATAATTTTGGCCATTGTTCCTGGTTCCCGCTGTTGTACCCATACCATACTTGCCGAGAGGAGTAGTTCTTTGAGATAGGCATAGGAAAAGTGATCAGATTCTATTGCGATTTCATAGATTTCTTTCTCCGACAACTGCATAGCTGAGTTAAGCTTTTGATTCCACAGCTGTAGGTAAGCAACCCGATCTGTCGTTCCAGGGGCCTCGAAATGATATTTGCGGTCAAATCGGCTGGGTCGTTCCAAAATTGCAATGTCTAATCGCTCCGGATGATTAGTAGATGCAATCATCAGCACCCCATCATTCAGGGCAAATCCATCCAGCTCATTGAGAAAAAATGAACGATTTTCATCATCCACCAGTGCATCCAGGTCCTCGATCACCACAATGCACGGAGCTGCCTCCCGCACACGATTAAAGGCAAGACGCATATTATCGGTGTCACTATTCTGCCTGGTCTTAAAACTTTTGATATATAGACATGGGTGCCCTAAAGAATTCACTAGGGCCTTTACCATATGGGTTTTACCATTACCCGGTGGCCCAATAAACAGCAAGCCACGCTTCCAAGGCACGTTATACTCTGCATACATCGGCTGGGATTCAAAAAACCGCTGGGCATCTTCATAAATATCTTCCTTAAGCGTGCCAGCTAACACCAAATTTTCTAACGTGGCACTTTTAATCGACGCATATAGGTCACGATTTTTTTGCCAAAAACCCCCTTCAAAGACTAGAACTTCTTCCCGCACCTGGGAATTCCATCTACAAACGGCAGCAAAAAAGTCATCGGCCACAGTCTGGGTATCGGCCAAAATCCAATAGTATCGACAATCATCAAAATAGCCCTGGGGCCAGGAAAGTTGTAAAACCATCAAGGTATGATTTTGCCAATGCACCTCAAAACAAAAATTCTTTTGCTCGTAGCGCAGCTTTTGTTTTTTAGCATCCCATAGCGTCATCACATGATTATGTACCAAGGCTTCACGGGTACTGGCCACATAACCTGGAGGCAAATCAACTGTACTAATTAGCTGGGTTTTGCATAGGCCTTCTTCGGCATATTTCCGCAGATCAAAATAGTAACTATCCCCCTCTAAAATGACTTTCCCAGGAAAACTCTCGGCCAAAAACTGACTGACATAGTAGGGAATTGACGCAGGGGACATCCTCAGCGCTTCTAAAATCAGATAGGTGAGATTAACTGAACGCGAACCCGATGAATAAAGCATACTGAGGCGTGTGTTAATGCTTGAGGAGATTGATTACCCATAGACTATACTTTGCACTGCTTTTCCGCGACCTATGGGAAAACAGGATCATTAGTCCACGTTCTGAACTTTAGGGTTTTTATAGCGGGAACTCAAGGTTTCACCGTGGATATGGTTAGCATGTGCTACGTTAACCACAACACTGTCGAGGGGTCGCTATGGGTGATTTACAAGGTAATCCATTTATTGGCAATCCCTTTATGCAAAAGGGCAAAAAGACACCGCCTGTCAAGCGTGACCCCGAACCGCATCACCATCGCAAGGAGCCTAACGATCTCCCATTCGCTCCACCGTTACAATTCACTGACTCGCCCGCTGAATCAGCTAAAACATCTGCCAAGTCAGCTAAGCCCGTAAAATCAACTGCCAAATCAACTACCAAATCAACCGCAGCAAAATCTCGCCCCAGTTCCAAACGTAAACGTACGAGTCAGCCTACCAATGCTATACCTGCCTCCACAGGCTACTCAGTCAACGGCTATAAGGTGCAGGTGCTCGCTAAAATTCCCATGCCATCCAATACCAATATGCCCAGCCGTGACTATTTGTGGTTTGCGGTTTACCCAATCATTCCTCGGGTTGGGGACTGCATTTTTCACGATGGCCGTTACTTTCAGGTGGATGCTGTTTTTCTATATGAAAATGCAAATGCTAGCTGGTGTGCCGATTTAGAGGTTTCTTACTATACCAGGCGACCTCATTAATCAAAGAATAGTTAAGGGATAAATGCTCGGACAATCGAATGGTTCACAAACGAGCCATGAATTTGAGTAATCAGATCCTCAGCATCGGTGTCTTGGGCATACTGACTAGACAGGACCACGGTTTGCTCATTACCATAGCCCACAAAGGTGATTAAGGCCCGCTGCCCCGCTGCCGGTTCATACCAAATACGAAACCCTGATTGTCCATCAATGGCTACTAGGGAATAACGTTGGACAGCGACAGCTTCTGCCACAATTTGATCTAGCCGTTGAGGTACAGCAGTCTGCGGATCTTCCCGGAGGATTACAATATCGGTGCGAATAGGCATATTAACGCCATCGGCAATATTACTGACAATTGCCAAACCATTATCTCCTTGGGGGGCTATCTTCCATCCCCTGGGATAATCCACACTAAACTGAGCAGACTCATAGCGAGCAAATTCACTCGTTTCATCAGACGACTCAGATTGCGATTGCTTAACGTTAAGAGCGCTAATAGCAAATTCACTTGGCCGCTCTGAAACGAACACTTCAGCGGAAATCCCACTCGAAGTTATCCCTAGGACGCTCCCTAAAGCGCCCATGCCTAGTAAAAATTGCCCTAAGGCCTGCTTAGTATCGAAATTCAAGTGTTTAGCGGTTTTGTACATTCCTTGCACCATAGCTCTCAAGGCCTTAGTCGTCGAACGCATTCATCAAAATCGAGCAGGTTTCCATGAAAATTCATAGCATTTTCTCAACCATAACCCCAGTGGCACTGGGGATCATATTCATGGCCCCCAGTGCCGCAGCATTTCCAGCCTACAAACCTCAACCGCGTGGTATTCCTAGTGTACGTGTCTCTGGTGGGACACGTTCACCGGGGGGAATGGCCTGTATCAGTGATCCACAGGCCCCGCAGCTCACTTCTATATTTCCAGATGACGATTTAGGATATACCACTGACCGTTATCCAGCATTCCAGTGGTACATGCCGAACAATAATGCTAGCCATGTGGAATTTCATCTGTATGAAGTAGTGAACGAGGATGAGGGGATATATGAACCCATTTATCAAACAATCTTTGTGCCTAACCCAACTGCTGGTATTGCCACATTACAGCTATCGCAAACGACAGGCTTGGCTCCCCTCAATACAAATAATTACTACTACTGGAATGTAGAAGTCTACTGCCCAAATGAGCTAACACCTGTGATGATGGCGGAAGGATTTATGGAACTCTTGACCCCTGCCCCTGCTCTGGCAGAAGAGCTGGCTAATAGTGATGCGATTAGTAGAGCCGCGATCGCAGCTGAAAACAGTCTTTGGTTTGATGCCACCCGCGCCTTAACAGATCACCTAAAAACTCAGCCCAACGATCATCAGGCAATTGCCAGCTGGCAAATCCTGCTGGAATCCATCGGGCTAGAGAATATTGCTGATGCTCCACTTTTACCCTAGCCAGGCAATCATTTCGTCATGTTTTAGCCAAATTAATTACCAACCAAAGTTGAGGGTTTAACCACTAGTAAACAAAGTGGACGTTGATATTTGTTAAAGTTTATGAACACGTTCAACGTTGGTAATCTCCACTAATCACCTATGCTACGTCTCGAAAATATCACTAAGGTTTATCCCACGGGAGAAGTATTGCGAGACGTTACCTGGGAAGTCAAACCAGGCAATCGCATTGGCCTAGTGGGTGTAAATGGAGCGGGAAAATCGACTCAGCTAAAAATCATCATGGGGGAAATTGAGCCAACTAGCGGCAATATCATTCGCCCGAATGAACTGCACATTGGCTATCTCAACCAAGAATTTGAAGTTGACCCTCGCCGCACCGTTCGTGAAGAATTTTGGACAGTATTTCAAGATGCTAATGCAGTGCAACAAAAGCTGGCAGACATTCCTATTCAGATGGAAAATGCGGAGCCAGATGAGCTAGAAAAGTTGATCAAATCGCTTGATCGTGAACAACGAAAGTTTGAAGCGTTAGATGGCTATGGCCTGGAAGCCAAGATTGAAAAGATTTTGCCCGAGATGGGCTTTCATAATGATGACGGCGAACGCTTAGTCAGCTCTTTTAGTGGTGGTTGGCAAATGCGCATGGGTCTGGGCAAAGTCATGTTACAAGCACCAGACCTATTATTATTGGACGAGCCGACAAACCATCTAGACCTAGAAACCATCGAGTGGCTAGAAAGTTATCTCAAAGGTCTAACTACACCGATGGTGATCGTTTCCCATGACCGTGAATTCCTCGATCGCCTGTGCACTCAGATTGTAGAAACGGAACGTGGAGTCTCTGCCACCTACCTTGGTAACTATAGTTCTTATCTAACCCAAAAAGCAGAAGCTAAGTTGTCACAGCAAGCTACCTATGACCGTCAGCAAAAGGAAATTGCTAAACAGCAAACCTTTGTTGATCGGTTTCGTGCCAGTGCAACCCGTAGTACCCAGGCAAAAAGTCGTGAGAAACAGCTGGAAAAAATTGAGCTAGTTGACGCCCCGATTTCTGACGTTAGAGCCCTACAATTCAAATTTCCACCAGCCCCTCGTAGCGGTCGTGAGGTCGTTCAGATCAATGATCTAACCCACAACTATGGCGATAACATCCTATTTTTAGGCGCAGAACTACTGATTGAAAGAGGCGATCGCATTGCATTTGTCGGTCCTAATGGCGCTGGCAAATCTACATTATTACGCCTGATTATGGGATTAGAGGTCCCTTCAGAAGGGTCAGCCTTACTAGGAGAGCACAATGTTATCCCCAGTTATTTTGAACAAAATCAAGCAGAAGCCTTAGACCTAAACAAAACGGTCATGGCCACAATTCACGATGAAGTACCCACCTGGAAAAATGAGGAGGTCCGCACCCTTCTGGGTCGCTTCTTATTTAGTGGCGACATGGTACATAAACCCGTTACTGCCCTCAGCGGCGGAGAAAAGGCACGTCTAGCCTTAGCCAAAATGTTACTGGCCCCAGCCAACCTTCTGGTTCTGGATGAGCCCACTAATCACCTAGATATCCCAGCCAAAGAAATGCTGGAATCTGCCCTAAAAGACTATGATGGAACGGTTCTGATAGTTTCCCATGATCGCTTTTTCATCTCCCAAGTAGCGAATAAGATAGTGGAAATCCGAGAAGGCGAGCTGCGTCTATATCGAGGAGACTACAGTTACTATTTAGATAAAGTAGCCGAAGAAAAAGAGCGTGCCAGACTTGAAAAATTAGAAGCTGAACGAGCGGCGAAAACGGCGGCCAAACGTAAAAAGCAAAAGGAAAAACAAAAAACAAAGGCTACGTCTAAAAAGAAAGGCTAATGAGTCCAAATACTTATCAGTCTTACGTACATCCATGACGAGATATTAATATCTCTACTATGCTCCCAAAGTCTTTCTATAGATCTAGTAGTAATTTAAAACCCAAAGCATAGAATTTAAGCATAAGAATTATCAGTTTAGCTAAAGCAGCTATTAAGTAACCTTAATTAAGGAATATTCAGATCTAGAAACTGCTCACGGCTGAAAAAGCCATGTTAGCTGGTAGCCAGGATTTTTAACAAGTAATTAAACCTATTGACAATCTTACCAAGTAAGCTGTCAATAGCTATTTAAACGGTCTATATTCTCGATAATTTTGAGTAACAAGTAGTGCCGTTATCGATAACTAAAATAATTATTGTGCACATAGTCATTGTTAGAGGCTAAAAAGAAATGGGTCCCCCTTTTAAGCCACTGTATTAATTGATTGCCAGCCAAGATGCAAAAGGCTACTTTCTCCGTAAAGATGAATAGTTAAGAAAACCTTAATAACCAGCAAAGAGCGAGTGATATGATCTCGCTAGACAAAGTATAGTCGTTCACAATCGCAAGAGGGATTTGTAAGTATGACGCAGGAGTCTGTTTCTCCAATGGTTCTCGTCATCCTAGACGGATGGGGATATCGCGATGAGAACGATGGGAATGCAATAAAAAATGCGAGGACCCCCGTCATTGACAGTCTCTGGGCTGCCTATCCCCATACGTTGATTCAGACTTCAGGCAAACGCGTTGGTTTGCCCGAAGGTCAAATGGGAAACTCCGAAGTAGGACACCTTAATATCGGAGCAGGTCGCATTGTGCCTCAGGAACTCGTTCGTATTTCCGACGCAGTTGAAGACGGCTCTATCCAAGAAAATCAAGCTCTACTAGACATATGTCAGAAGGTTCGCCATAACGAAGGCAAGCTTCACTTAGTGGGTCTTTGCTCTGAAGGAGGCGTACACTCGCACCTTAATCATCTGCTGGGCCTTGTAGATATGGCAAAAGCCCAAAATATTCAAGATGTTTGCATTCATGCCATTACTGATGGCCGTGATACTCAACCCCAAGCAGCTGAAGCAGCCATTAACAAGCTGCAGGACTACATAGAGCGGCAGGGTGTGGGCCGTATCGTTACTCTCAGCGGTCGCTATTATGCGATGGATCGAGACCAGCGCTGGGATCGCATTGAGAAAGTTTACAGCGTGATGACAAGTCCAGGTAACGGTAGTGGTAAAACTGCCCTGGAAGCTATCAAAGCGTCCTATGCAGAAGACGTCACTGATGAGTTTATTCAACCAGTACGATTAGCCCCTGGGACTGTGGAAGCTAATGATGGCATTATTTTCTTCAATTTCCGTCCCGATCGGGCTCGACAGCTGACTCAAGCGTTTGTAGACCCTGATTTTCAAGGCTTTGAAAGACAACTAGTCACTCCTCTGAGCTTTGCAACGATGACACAGTATGATAGCTCGCTATCTGTCCAGGTTGCCTTTGAGCCTCAAAATCTCAGCAATATTCTGGGTGAAGTTGTTGCAAATCATGGGATTAAGCAGTTTCGAACTGCAGAAACCGAAAAATATGCTCATGTTACTTACTTCTTTAACGGGGGACGGGAAAACCCATTTGAGGGTGAAGACCGCGAGCTTGTATCTAGCCCGCAGGTAGCAACCTATGACAAAGCACCTGCAATGTCTGCCAAAGCAGTGACCGATACGGCTATTACGGCTGTGGGTAAAGGAATTTATGGTCTGGTTGTGATTAACTATGCGAACCCCGATATGGTCGGTCATACAGGTAATATGGAGGCCACTATTCAGGCCCTTGAGTCTGTAGATGTTCAATTAGGTCGCTTGCTAGATGCAGTGGGTCAAGCGGGTGGCACAACCATTATCATTGCTGACCATGGTAATGCTGAATACATGTGGGATGAAGAAGGTCGTCCTTGGACAGCTCATACCACTAATCCTGTGCCATTTATTTTGGTAGAAGGTGAGCGGTTAAAGATTCCGGGACGCGGCTGTGAGGTTGAACTGAGAGAGCATGGCTGCTTAGCGGACATTGCCCCTACCATTCTTGAGATTCTTAAGTTACCTCAGCCCAAGGAAATGACAGGGCAATCCATGATTCAACCGGCCCGTGTTGATGTCAAACGTAATCGCACACCGGTCAAAGTCTCTCTCTAGTCATTCGTCAGTGCGCCATCCCCTAAGGTAGGATAGTTGAACTGTGTCTGTGTGTTCAGGTAGTTAGAGCCTAAGTATACGCAGCCATTAGTTCACCGACAAGTCAGGCTAAAAACTGTAATGGTAGTATCGGTTTTACAAGTGGTATGGCTAATCTCTGCCATTGGATTAATTATTTTGGTGCTGTTTCATAGTCCTAAAGGTGACGGACTGGGGGCTTTAGGGGGACAAGCTCAGATGTTTACTAGCACTAAAAGCGCTGAAATCGCCCTAAATCGGGCTACCTGGCTCCTAACAATTGTATTTATGGGGATTACGGTCATTTTGAGTGCCGGTTGGCTGGGAAATACAGTCACTGAGTTACCCACATCAGTGGAGACTGCTCCCCTTGAAGAAACGGCTCCTACACCGGATACGATTCCTGCTGATCTCAGTGTTCCTACACCATCAGAAGACGCTGCTGAATAGAGAAGCTCAATTTCAAGAATCACCATAAATGAAGAGCCAAAGGAAGTTCATAGTCCTTTCCTTATGGCTCTTCTTTATGGTTCATAAATTAAATTGTCAGTCCAAGGAAGTCGTCGTAGGGCATTTATGCTGCAGTTAAATGCCCTACGAAAACACCCCCTAGAGAGCCTTAGCGCGAGCGACTACATTCTCAGCAGTGTAGCCAAACTCTTGCATAATACGACCACCAGGAGCAGATGCACCAAAGCTATCAACGCTTAGCATGTCACCGTCCGCACCGTAGTACTTGCCCCAACCCATTTCGATACCGGCTTCTACAACAAGACGCTTAGTGATGGTCTTGGGCAGAACTGACTCTTTGTAGGCAGCGTCCTGAGCTTCAAAGAGTTCCCAGCAGGGCATGGAAACAACGCGAACTTTCTCGCCTTCGGCACGAAGCTGCTTAGCAGCCTCCAAACAGAGAGACACTTCACTACCTGTTCCGATTAGCAGCAGGTCAGCACCGTCTTCATCAGAAATGACGTAAGCTCCCTTGGCCACACCATCGATAGAGCTACCGTCTAGCTGAGGCAGATTCTGGCGAGAGAAGGCCATTAAAGTAGGAGTCTTGCGGCTAGCGATCGCAATCTTATAGGCCCCCGAGGTCTCATTGCCATCCGCCGGGCGAATTACATAAAGGTTAGGAATGGCACGGAGAGAGGCAATGGTTTCAACTGGCTGGTGGGTGGGACCATCTTCACCCAATGCGATGGAGTCATGGGTCATCACATAGATAACACCTGCCTCAGCTAGAGCCGACAGACGAATAGCAGCCCGCATATAATCAGCAAAGACCAGGAATGTCGCACAGTAAGGAATTAGACCTGAGTTGTGCAGCGCAATGCCATTACAGATAGCGCCCATGCCATGCTCACGTACGCCAAAACGCAGGTTGCGATTTTCATAGGCCCCTTTCTGGAAATCGCCAGAGATCTTCATCAGGGTATTGTTGGACTTAGCCAAGTCAGCGGAACCACCGACAAGCTCAGGCACAGCGGGAGCTAGAGCATTTAAGGTAGCTTCGGATGTCTTACGGGTAGCAAGGGCCTTATCTCCAGGGGCGTAAGTAGGCAGTGCATCAGCCCAGTTGGCGGGCAGCTCACCCTTTAGCATCCGCTCAAACTCAGCAGCTTCTGCACCATACTTGGTGCGGTAAGTAGCCAAAGCTTGATTCCACTCAGCTTCTGCACTGGCACCTTTATCCACAGCCTGACGGAAACGAGTAAGGACATCCTCAGGAATCTCAAAAGGCGCATGCTCCCAACCCAGATTCTCGCGAGTTAGAGTAATCTCTTCATCACCCAGGGCCGCACCGTGGATGCCAGACGTATCAGCCTTATTGGGAGAACCATAACCAATGGTGGTGGTCACCTTAATCATGGTAGGTTGATCGGTCACTTGCTTAGCTGCTTCGATAGCCTTTGCGATCGCAGCCAAATCAGTATTGCCATCTTCCACATGGAGCACATGCCAACCATAGGCCTCAAAGCGCTTACTCACATCTTCGGTAAAGGCAATATCAGTAGAACCGTCGATAGAAATATGGTTGTCGTCATAAAGGGCAATCAGCTTGCCGAGGCCCAAGTGACCAGCTAAAGAGCAGGCTTCACCAGAGACGCCCTCCATGTTGCAACCGTCACCCAAAATTACGTAGGTGTAGTGGTCAACCACAGTGCAGTCAGGTTTATTAAACCGGGCTGCTAGATGGGCTTCTGCCATAGCCAGACCAACACCGTTACAGATACCCTGCCCCAAAGGACCAGTAGTCACTTCAACACCGGGAGTTTCAAAATTCTCAGGGTGCCCAGGTGTGGTTGCCCCCCACTGACGAAAGTTTTTGATGTCCTCAATCTTGACACTGTCGTAACCTGTGAGATGCAGCAGCGCATACTGCAGCATGCAACCATGCCCCGCAGATAGCACAAAGCGATCACGGTTAAACCACTGGGGATTTTTGGGATTAAAGCGCATAAATTGATCCCAAAGAACAAACGCCATTGGCGCGGCTCCCATGGGTAAACCGGGATGACCAGATTTAGCCTTTTCAACGGCATCAATGGCCAAGAACCGAATGGCATTTATACACTGCGTTTCAAGAGATTGGGTTGCAACAGCCATAGTCTTCCAAGTAGTTAACGACGGTACATTCCAGGTGTGAACAAGCACGAACGCACCTTTGTTGATGGTGATAGCAGATTAGACGGTCTCAAACGGGTAGCCCCTAACACGCCAAAGCATGAAGGCAAAAACAGACAGGTACATAATCCACATAGCTGTGTGTTGCAGGTAAAAGCCCCTGAGCACAGAACCATGTGGCAGAAACATATTCCCACAGACAACAGGTTGGAGCAGGCACACAGCCACTCACCGACAAACTCTGATTGCGACAGAAAACCACAGCCCCCCATAGAGTGCGCGAACTAACTACCCCAACCTGGTCAAAGGAGAGCTACCGGCCTAAGCCTATACCGTAACTTGTGAGCACATTTACTAATTTGAACATGCTCATGTGCAAACAGTCACCCAAAAAGTAGAGCAACTTTCCGTTTTATTTAATGTTTTCTGTTAGGTTATTATACCTATCAAGCTGTAGCACTAGCTACGATACTTACGAAAAACCAAAGTAACGTTATGGCCACCAAAGCCAAATGAGTTAGACATTGCCACATCGACGGTATGGGTACGACTCTGATTGGGTACATAGTCTAAATCACAATCATCATCTGGCTCTTGCAGATTAATGGTGGGGGGGACATGGTCATTTGCTACTGCCATACAGGCTGCCACCCCTTCAATGCCACCAGAGCCACCTAACAGATGCCCTGTCATTGACTTAGTAGAACTTACGGGAATCTGTTTTGCATGCTCTCCTAAAACCGTTTTAATCGCCGCCGTTTCGGTTGGATCATTGGCCGGCGTACTGGTGCCGTGGGCATTGATATAACTGACATCTGTTGGAGACACATCCGCATCTTTGAGGGCCAGCTCCATAGAACGGGCGGCCCCTGCTCCACCAGGGACAGGGGCAGTCATGTGATAAGCATCGCAAGTCATGCCATAGCCCACCATCTCCGCATAAATATGGGCTCCACGGCTGAGGGCATGTTCTAGTTCTTCCAAGATCAAAATACCAACACCTTCGCCCATAACAAAACCGTCACGACCTTTATCAAAGGGTCGACTGGCATGAGCGGGGTCATCATTTCGAGTAGACAATGCTCGAGCTGACGCAAATCCAGCCAATGATAACGGGGTAATGGCTGCTTCGGTCCCACCAGAAATCATGGCTTGGGCATAGCCATTCTGCACAATGCGAAAGGCATCGCCAATGGCATTAGAACCAGCTGCACAAGCTGTAACTGCACAGGAGTTAGGGCCTTTTGCCCCCGTATGAATTGCCGTGAGACCTGCTGCCATGTTAGCAATCATCATGGGCACCATGAATGGACTGCAGCGGTTAGGCCCTTTGTTTATGTAGACGGACTGTTGATCTTCCATTACCTTGAGACCGCCCACACCAGTGCCGATCATGACACCAACTTGTTCTGCGTTGAGGTCGGTAATAGTGAGATTGGCATTGGCCAGGGCTTGTTTGCTAGCTGCGATCGCAAACTGAGCAAATCGATCAGTCCGCTTAGCATCTTTAGCATCCATGTACTCTAACGGATCAAACCCTTTAACCTCACCCGCAATGCGACATTTATGCTGCGATGCATCAAAAAATGTAATCGGCCCAATGCCGCTTTTGCCAGCCAGCAATCCCTGCCAATAGGTCTCTAAGGTATTGCCGATGGGGGTAATGGCCCCCATTCCAGTAATCACAACGCGCTTTTTTTCAGTACTTGTCATGGTCATCGACACAAGGGGAACGATCCCAAGGCATTAAAAAACAGATTTTCAAACAGGCAGGGGGGGTTATGCAGCTGACTTTTCTGTAATGAAGTCAACGGCTGCCTGCACTGTACCAATGGATTCAGCTGCCTCGTCTGGGATCTCAATATCAAACTCTTCCTCAAGGGCCATGACCAGCTCTACTGTATCCAGGGAATCAGCCCCCAGATCGTCGGTAAAACTAGCTTCAGGCTTAACTTCAGCTACCTCAACACCCAGCTGCTCGGATACGATCTTTTGAACCTTTCCTAAAATGTCTTCAGCCATAATCTCCAAATTTCCTTTTCAGCGGCAGCAAAGAACATGTCCTAAATCCAGTTTGGAACAGTCCAACTAATATCCTATTTGGAACGAACCAACTAATATTCGGTTTGGAACGGTCCAAAACGTTAGAACGTCTGTCCAGATTTAGGCATTTTTTCATCTTATAGGAAAGCGTGCGCCCTACATGGGCGCACAACAGTCACATTTTGAGCAACCCGCCACGGCCAACACCGACAATATTACAATCCATAAACTTTTGACACGTTGCTCCGTTCCCTAAAAACGGCACTGATAGACTAAATCTTGATTGGAGAACTCTTTTGGCTAATTTTGGCTAATGTAAACAGGTTACGTCGGTTGTGATCTAAACCACATCTAAGTTGAAACCCGTAGGTCCTTCTAGGGATAAAGTTTCAGTACTGGACGTGGATAAGGTTTTATGTATCCTTCGGAACACATTCTAAGAATTTGTTTACGGGTCAAGCTATAGTCAAGCCACCATATAGCTGAAACCGTTTAATAATATTGGAGCATTCCTTCGATGTCTCATTCGGTCAAGATTTACGATACTTGCATTGGTTGTACTCAGTGTGTTCGAGCTTGTCCCTTGGACGTACTTGAGATGGTACCTTGGGATGGCTGTAAAGCTGGTCAGATTGCCTCTTCACCTCGAACTGAAGACTGCATTGGCTGTAAGCGCTGTGAGACCGCTTGCCCAACTGACTTTTTAAGCATTCGTGTATATTTGGGTGCTGAAACTACTCGCAGTATGGGTCTGGCCTACTAGACTTTAAGATTCAATAACAGCTTTCACTCGAAACGTTTACAACTCCTAGCCTGTACAGGTTGGGAGTTTTTTTTAATGGACTGACATAGGGTTACAGGCTGACTGTCACCGTTTTGGTCAGCCTCAAGCACGCACGGCAAACTTACGTACAGCGACCAAACTGCCTAACAGGCCCACCAAACCACCTAAGGCAAACAGGGCTGTCGGCAGTAATATCAATTGTTTAGGTGTAAACTGCAAACCCACTGCCAAAAACTGTAAAAATTCAGGCTGCTGGGCAGATAACCGCTGGAGTGATTGATGGGTGCCAACCAATAAGGCCCAAGCAATAAACGCCCCCATCAGACCAAAGGTAATACCCTGCAAAATAAAGGGCATATAGATCCACACGGAGGTCGCCCCGACTAACTGCATCACCTCGATTTCCCGCCGCCGTGCCATCACAATCAGGCGAATGGTAGTTGTAATCACTGCGATCGCAGTCAAACTCAAAATTGCCAGCACCCCTAAACTGACGTACTGTAACCCTTGATTGAGTTCAGTTAAACGCTGAACCGCTTCCGTGATGTAAAGTACCTCGTCTACCCCTGGCAAATTCTCTAACTGAGCAGCCACAGCAGGAACAGCTTCAGACGTTTTAACCTTGACCTTGATTTCATCCACCAGTGGATTACCTTTAAGCTGCTCAGTGGCACCGGGTAAATCAGCAATGCCCAGTTCCTCACTCAGCTGGGTCCAGGCTTGTTCTTTTGTAACAGTTTCCACTTGAGCTACTTGAGCTAGGCTGCTAATGCGATCGCTCAGACTATCAGCCGCCACACCACTGTCTAAATAAACTGCTATTTCTAGCTGACTACCAAACTGATTAAGTAAACTTTCCACCTGCCAAGTGGCTTGTAAACTCATCCCAAACAAAAATAGCAGCACCATAATCGTGCTCACAGCGGCCCAATTCATCCAACCACCGCGTTGCAGCCCTAACAAAGTTTCCCGCAATAAATAGCTTGCCTTAGTAAAAAATTTACCCATGCTGGCTTACACAACGAGCGAATGACGATAACAGCACAGAAAACACAAGCAGCCTGATGAAATAGTATCCTAGAGCATCATCCAGACGCTTTTATGGACAGCCTCTGCGACCCTAAAGAGAGTTAGCCTGCGCGAGATGAAGCCTAGTTGCTAGGATAGGGTTAGATTCATCAGCCTAATCAATTTAACCGTGGGTATTTCAGTCAGCAAAGAAAAGTTAAAAAAGCCGCCTCTTGAGCTGCACTATTTGGGGGATCGGGTGCTCAGAAAAGCAACTAAACGTATCGCCAAAGTGGATGATGGCATCCGCGAGCTTGCCCACAAAATGCTCCAGACCATGTATAGCGAAGACGGTATTGGTCTAGCTGCCCCTCAAGTTGGCATTCATAAACAGATTTTAGTAGTTGACACGGATCCTGAAGAAGCGGCCAATCAGCCCTTGGTATTAATCAATCCGAAAATTGTACGTCACAGTAAAGAAATGGCCTGCGGTCAGGAAGGATGCCTGAGCATTCCCAATGTATTTCTGGATGTGATTCGTCCAGCTGCCATTGAGGTCAGCTACAAAGATGAAAACGGTCGTCCTCAAAAGCTCAAAGCTGATGACCTCTTAGCCCGTGTGATTCAGCATGAAATGGACCACCTCAATGGTGTAATGTTCGTCGATCGGGTTGATAATGCGATCGCCTTGGCCCAAGAACTTCAAAAAGGCGGATTTTCTGCTAATGATGTTAAGAAGGTTGCCTAATATTTTTGCAGGGGCGTTGCATGCAATGCCCCTGCAAAGGGGTATGTAGCGTCTGTATAGACCAAAATATCCTTTACAAATCAAGATTTAGTAGTCCAGTTTCCCATTTTTTTCATTACTAGGAGAATATTGTGACCCCTAAGAGTGGTTTATTTTTAGCCGGTACTTGTATTGCTGCCATCGCAGGTGTCGGTTCAGTGTTTGAACTCGCCTATGGTGAGCCCGACTTGGGTGTCTTGCCCACCAGTATTGTGTTGGCCTTGAGTATTCCCATGACCGTTATTTTCTTTATGGCCGCTGTTAAGGACACTCGGGAAAATCAGCAGTGGTAAGCGATTGGTGTAACCCTGAACCGTTTTAAAGCTCAACACCAATCACTATTAATCCCCTCACACCAAAATTAGAACTTGACGTAATACTAACGGCGTACCAGCAAAGCTATATCTATCTTCCCACTTGCCCTAATGAATCTATTGTTTTTACTCAAACTGCTTTTAGCGTTATCAGTGGTTGGCATTGTTGTTTATTTAGTGACAGCCCGTCGCTATCAGTCTTCGGCATCAGTAGCAAATTCCTATGACCAATGGACTGAAGACGGCATATTAGAGTTTTATTGGGGCGAGCATATTCATTTGGGGCATTATGGCTCACCACCACGTACTAAGAATTTTCTTCAGGCAAAAGCTGATTTTGTCCATGAGATGGTCAAGTGGGGCGGTTTGGATCGATTATCCCCTGGCACTACCCTGTTAGATGTGGGCTGCGGCATTGGTGGCAGCAGCCGGATTTTAGCCAGGGAATACCAGTTTGATGTCACGGGTGTAACTATTAGTCCCCAACAGGTTCAGCGAGCCCAGCAGCTTACCCCAGCAGGAGTAACTGCGCAGTTTAAAGTGGATGATGCTATGGCCCTCTCCTATGCTGACAATAGCTTTGACGTGGTGTGGTCAGTAGAAGCGGGTCCCCATATGCCCAATAAAGCGGTATTTGCACGGGAGCTAATGCGGGTGCTCAAACCCGGCGGTATATTGGTGCTGGCAGATTGGAATCAGCGAGATGATCGTCAGATCCGCTTAAATTTCTGGGAAAAACCAGTCATGCGTCAGCTACTGGACCAGTGGTCCCATCCTGCCTTTGCCAGCATTGAAGGTTTTGCTGAGAATCTAGAGGCAACCGGTTTGGTGCAAGGTACCGTTGTGACTGCAGATTGGACCCAAGAAACCTTACCCTCCTGGTTAGATTCAATTTGGCAAGGTGTGGTGCGCCCCAAAGGTCTGATCCGCTTCGGAATTTCTGGTCTGATTAAGTCTTTACGTGAAGTTCCCACTCTCTTATTAATGCGTCTAGCCTTTGGTGCAGGCTTGTGTCGCTTTGGCATGTTTCGCGCCGTCAGAGCCGAGGTAATCTCCTCATCTACCGTGCAAGAACCCCAAACACTAGCAGCTAGTCATTAATTATTGCCCATACAATGTGGGGTAAGAACTCGAACGTTTTTGGGTGAAAATCCATGGGAGAATCAACCCTTTACAGTCAAGATTTTCTGCAATGGACGCAAGGCCAAATTGACTCATTGCGCCATGGTCGCTGGTCAGACTTAGATATTGAAAACCTGATAGAGGAACTGGAAGATTTGGGGCGTAGTGAACAACGAGAATTGGGTAGTTATCTTAGGGTACTCATGATGCATTTGCTGAAATGGCAGTATCAACCCGAACGTCGCACTGCTAGCTGGCAAATAACCATCACAAATTGCCGAGATAGCATCCAAGATTGCCTAGAGGATGCGCCAAGCTTGCAGCAGTTTCTCAATGATGCTGACTGGCGTCAGAAGTATTACCGACGAGCCCATCGAGATGCGGCCAAAGAAACTCAAAAGGCATTAACGACATTTCCAGAAGAATGTCCCTACCTACTCGAACACCTGGTATCTGCCAACTGGTTACCCGAATAAAGTTCTATCTCATCATTACAGCACAATATCCCATCCACTATGAAGGATATGACTAAGCGCGTCATTATTGTTGGGGCTGGACCGGCAGGTACAAGTCTAGGACTGTTATTAGCTCGCTCTGGCATAGCTGTAACGCTGATCGAACAGGAACTGACGTTCGAACGGGTTTTTCGGGGTGAAGGCCTAATGCCTGCAGGGATGGAGGCGCTTTCCCAAATGGGCTTACAGACCTTACTCAGCAGGGTACCTCACTGCAGACTGGAGTCGTGGAATATTCATCTGGGCGGTAATCAGGTTTTTGTTATTCCTGAACCGGATCTGGGTGAAATGTCCCTCAGTATTGTTTCTCAACCAGCGTTACTCCAGGGCATCGTGGATGAAGCCAGCCAGTATGAGAATTTTGATTTTCAGACTGGCTGCCAGGTACAGGATTTGCTGTGGGACGACCATCAAGTTGTTGGCGTTAAGGTTAAGACAGCTAACGAAATATCAGACATTCGGGCTGATTTAGTGGTGGGTTGTGACGGTCGGGGTTCATTAGTGCGGCGAAAAGCTGGTTTGGCTATTGATTTACAGCCTGACCAATACGATGTGTTGTGGTTTAAGCTGCCAGCGCCAGAACGTCTGCAATCCACCTGCCAGTTTTACCTGATGGCTAAAGCTCGCCAACATCCCGCTAGCTGTTATACCTCATGGGACGGTTGGCTGCAGTATGGGCTGATTTTGCCCAAGGGTGGCCTGGGAAAATTGGGCAATGCCGATTGGCTCAGTGTCGCTACTAGTTCTGCCCCCGATTGGCTGGCCAAGCATGTGTTGGCCCAACGCGAGGCAGTCACAGAACCGGTGCGGTTAAATGTGGTGGTTGGCCAATGTCAGCAGTGGTGGGTACCTGGAGCATTGCTGCTAGGAGATGCGGCCCACCCCATGTCTCCAGTAAGGGCTCAAGGCATTAATTTAGCGCTACGAGATGCCATTGTGGCCACAAATCATTTGGTACCAGCTCTGAACAGCAATTTAGCAAATATTGAGACCGCCTTACTCGCCATTCAGCAGGAACGGATGCCGGAAGTGGTGCGATCGCAAACCCTACAACTGCGTGAAGCCAATGGGCTCAAGGTGATCCGCTCATCTCCCTGGAAATTAGCCATTGCCCAACAGATTTTACCCATAGTTGGCAAGCTTTCTTGGGTGCAACAGACTTGGTTAAATCGCCAGCACGACCTACGGCATGGCTCTCAACCAGTACAGTTAAATGTATGCTACCTGCCCCCAACAATGGTTTGATGTCAGGTCAGTACCAGAACATATGCAGGGTTCACAACCAGTCTGTGTTTATTCAACCGGCATCCACGGTGTATCCGCTATATATCAGCGTAAATAATCGATAATCCCCTGGGCAATCGCATCGGCAATCTGCTCACGGGCAGCCATACTTTGAAACCGGGTCGCATCTTCGCTACCGGTCACAAATCCGGTTTCTACTAAAACCGCAGGCATAGACGTATTGCGAAGCACATAGAACCGAGCTTGACGAACACCGCGATCGCGTAGGTCTGTACTACGCAATACACTGCTGTGAATAGCCCGAGCCAGATTGCGGCCTGACGAATAATAGTAAGTCTCTAGACCATTCACTTCAGGACGGCTAAGACTAATGGCATTGGCATGGATACTCACAAAGACGGTGGCATTAGCACGTTCCGCAATATCAACCCGAGGCTGTAGATCTAGCTCCACATCTTGAGTACGGGTCAGTGCGGCTCGATAGCCCCGCTGCTCCAGCGTACGCTGAAGACGGCGAGAAATCGACATATTGATTTCCTTCTCCAGCAAACCGCTACGCCCGACTGCACCTGGATCGCGGCCACCATGCCCTGGATCGATCATCACCAGAATTTCTCCTTGGCCAGCCGATGGTCTGGGAATATTGGGAGAAGGGCTAGGACTAGCAACTGTCTCAGTAGTTTGGACAATGCTGGCATTGAGTCCAGCATCTTGCAAACGTCCCTGCAGCTGATTGGCGCGGGATTGTTCACGAAAGCGACCTGCCTGAATCACAGCTTGACCATTAACCGTGGTACGAAATGCACCTGGTTCTACCGCATTTACTCGCGATCTCAACAGCGCGGAACTCCCCGGTACAATCACCTGATACACTACCGCTGCCGATGGTGTAGAGGGTGCTGGGGTACTCACCCGAGCTGTTTCCACAATCTGCGCCGAGAGACCAGCCTGCACTAACCGCTGACGTAATTCATTAGCCCGAGCTTGCTCACGAAAGCGGCCCGCCTGAATCACAGTCTGACCATTAACCGTGGTACGAAATGCACCTGGTTCTACCGCATTTACTCGCGATCGCAACAGCGCAGAACTCCCCGGTACAATCACTTGATAGTCAACATCATCCCTTGACCCTGGCGAGGGACTACCCGGACGTGGTAAGGGATTACCACTGCTAGGGGGAGTAGGTAAGGGTCTGGGGGATGGTCTGGGGGTTGTCGGCGCAGGACTTGCCGGTCTACTGGTGCCTGACGCTGCGATCACAGCATCCAGAGACTGATTATTAGTTAAGTAAATATGTCCCAGGGACTGACCGTTGTATACGCGCCGGGTCATGGACCAACCCGCATCTAACTCAATTTTGACAAAGTCATTAGTAATCCCATTGGAGCGGCCTAGTTCTAATTTCGGCAAGCCTCGCTGTAATGGGCTAGGAGACGCCACCAACACTAAAACATCTCCTTGCTTTTCCACCTGAAGACGATAGCGTGAGCCGAGATCTTCTCCATCGATACGGACAGAATAACCATTACTGTCCGAACTGCGGCCACAAATACCTGAGAAGTCAAACGTCAGCAGCAAAGGATTAATTGTCGTCGGATTATTGCCTTGCTCTTCCCAACAACGTCGGACTGAGCTTAATTGCTCGATAATCAACAGTTTATAAAATCGGCCATTGCTAACGGGTTCTGCTACGGCAACGACGCGATCGTCTGATATGGGCTGCTGGCCAAATTGAGCTGCCAGCACATTAGAGGGTAACGCCATAACTGCGCTAGCAGCAGCTACAGCCGACAGTGTGGTGAGTTGACGAAGAAATGATTTCATATCCCTGAGGGTCGCGGGTAGGAGATAGATTGTCAAAAGGTGACATTACAGGAAACACAAGGTTAGCGTCTAACTGGTGTTTACGTAGTTTTCCGGGAAAGGATGCCCATTCGGTAAGAAACTATATCAGTTCATCAGGTGTCCGTGATGAGATTTGACTGTGAAGGGCTCAAAGCCGTCCTATGGGTGTGTATCTACAAACACTGAGATGTGGAGCTTTCAGGGTTGGCACAACTCAATCTTAAGAACCGGTGTCTGAGTCCTAGGGGTCCGTCAAGCCTAAGACTTAGGATAAGGCTAGTAAAGAGTCAAACGGAATGAAGAGTGACGCTTTACCCTTTACTCTTCCTCAATACAGAATCCTAATTTTTAGCGTTGACGCTGCACGAGTATCTGCCCCGAGGTACCATCTTGCCTCAGGTGAGTTAGCCGCATCGTCCTCATCAAGGGTTCATTAAGTTTTTAAGATAAGTCCTCTGAAGAAAACAGATTTCTTTTGTAGCACTACTCAGGATATGTACGTAAACTCATCCTTTACGAGCTATACATCCACAGGGGACGTCACTGTTACACATAAAAGGAGAATAAACATGGGTCTGGCAGAAAGACGTGCGGTTAAACAGTTTGAAACTGAAAAACTACCCACACTTCAGGCTGATATTGATCACGTGGCTGGCTTTAACGTCCCAATCGAGATTAATTGGGATGCGATCGCAGCAAACGGTTATGCTGATCAGTACAATGAGTTTTTTTATAAGGTTTACTTCCTGCCTCTGCTCGAAGCTCTTAAAAGTATATGCATTGACGATCTGGGTAAAGAAGCCCTTAAAGACGGCCTTAAGAAGGTCATTGTTACCAATGAAAGTAGCTCCCATCCTAACTTTACGTCCGGCATACTAAAGCTACCCTACAATTCAGTCGCCAATATTGACTACTGGATGGAACGCAAAAAAAATATCCAAACCGTTTTAGAAAACGGACTGTAAACCCATGGGGCAAATTATAGACCTGCTTAGACGACTGCCAACAAAGTCGCCATCACAAATCTTAAACCAATTAAGTAACCTCCATGATCGCGTGCTCAGTGGAGAAACCATAGAATTGCCCGCAGTTACTATCATACTGTCATCGGGCCAGTCCCTGCGAGGGATCGTTTTAAAACTAGAGCAACCAACAGACTGCCAAGACAATATTCTACTATTACAATCTGCAAACCAGGATGTCTTATACTTACTGCAGTCTGCTGTGGTCGGTGTTACTATCCACTACAATCAAGAGAATCTAAATCTTTTGACAGCCGAAAGCAGTACTTATAAACCTCCACAAAAAGATATTGTCTCTCGTTTAGATTTAAATCGCCAGGCCCAAACATTAACGACAAACTTAGCAACATCTGATATTGACTGTGCCATTCGTCTAAACTGGGATTTATTGCCCACAACAGAACCATCCATGCAGGTATTGACAAATAGCCTACAAGATCTGGAAACAATTTTAATGGACATTCAGGCAGAAACGATTGGCCGTATCGCCCTTGCCACACAGGTAAGGTCCATTGAGCTACAGGCAGGCACCGAGGCCAACATTCGATTAGCAGAACAAACATTGATGCTATGTTTTGCAAGACTAGGCAATGATCTTGTTCCGTGGCCCAAAGCTCGCTTACATCAGACTATCGAACAACATTTATAGAACAACCAACGGTTAGCACCACAAAGATGGACGACTAATGCCATACCCTTGGACAAAGTCGACGCCAATAGATTGCATTTTAGCCAGAATTGACTCATTTTCTACGGATTCAGCAATGGTCTGTAAACCCATAACACTGCCAACTCGATGGATCGACTCAACAATAGCCTCGGTTGTAGAGTCTGTTGTTATATCTTGGATAAAATCACCATCAATTTTGAGAAAATCAACGGGTAATGCCTTTAAATAGGCAAATGAAGACATACCACTGCCAAAATCGTCTAAAGCAAAGCGACATCCTAATCGACTCAGCGCTCGAATAAATGACGTCGCCCCTTTAAAGTCAGAGATAGCAGCTGTTTCCGTAATTTCAAAACAAATCACGTCAGGCGGCACACTAAACCGCTGAAATTGAGCAATCACAAACTCAAGAAACTGCTCATCATTAAGGCTATCACCAGAGAGATTAATACTATAAAGGATATTTCCAACACCTTCTTTGAGCAATTTTTCTAAATTTAATAAACAAGTTTGTATAATCCAGCGATCTAACATAGGCATCAAACCATATCGTTCAGCTGCTGGGATAAATTCTGCTGGAGAGATGCTCTCTCCAGATTCCTTCAGCATACGCACAAGCACCTCGTAAAAATCAATCAATGACCGTTCAGAATTCAGCGTTTGTACAATTTTCTGACGATAGAGACAAAAGCGATTATTCTCAAGTGCTTGACGGATAACAACACTCCAATGCCGTTCTTGTCGCTGTTGGCTCAGCTCAGCATTATCTTTTTGATAAATCTGAATGCGATTACGGCCTCGATACTTAGCGGCATAACAGGCAGCATCGGCAGCACTCATGACAGCTATAGCATCTGTACTATTAGTGTCTACAGCCACTAGACCAATACTCACACCAATCCGAAAAACTTGATCCTGCCAAACAAATGGATAATCTGCTATCGCCTGACGTAGGTTTTCAGCAATGTTCACAGCCTGCTCCATCGGGCATTGCGTGAGTAAAATACCAAACTCGTCCCCTCCAAGCCGAGCCACCGTATCTGCAGCTCGCGTGTGACATTTTAGCAAGCGGGCTAACTGCCGCAATAGTTCATCCCCTGCTAGATGACCACTCGTGTCATTCACCACCTTAAATTGATCAAGATCTAAATAACAAAATACATGGTGCTGATTTTGTTGCACTGCCGTTAGCACCATCTCCTCCAATTCAGCTTCAAAATAGCGACGATTATACAATTCTGTTAATGCGTCATGGCTGGCTTGCCAACTCAGCTGTCTTGCCATAGCACGAGACTGGGTAACATCGTGAAACACCATAACAACGCCAATCATTTTTTGTTGTCGGTTCAGGATAGGCGCAGCTGAATCCTCGATACTAAATTCGTGACCATCACGACGAACCAAAACTGTATGATTCGCCAAACCTGTCACCAAGCCATTTGCTAGGACCTGCTCTACAGGATTCACAGCAGGCTCTCGCGTCGTTTCATGAATAACATTGAAAACTTCAGAAAGGGGATGCCCGTGGGCTGCCTGGGTTGACCACCCTGTCATAACTTCGGCAACAGGATTTAGATAATTCACTCGACCAACAGAATCGGTCGTAATAACAGCATCACCAATGGAATCGAGGGTGACTTGAGCAATTTCTTTTTCGGTTTCTAGGGCCACTTCCAACAGCTTACGGTTGGTGATATCGGTAATGGTACCAACATAGCCACTTAAATCACCACTAGTGTCGTACTCAGCAACAGCCTGACCAACCACCCAGGTCACTTCACCCGCTGGTGTCTGAAATCGATATTCGGATTCAAACGGTTGGTTAGTTTGAGCGGCATGGTACCAGTCATGGGACACCCGGGCTCGATCACCAGAATGAATAGCGCTCACCCAACCTGAGCCTAACGCTTGCTCAATTGAGAGACCTGCAATATCGCACCAGTGTTGATTAACATAGACACAATCACCTTGAGAATCAGTTCGAAAGATTCCTACAGGTACAGCTGCTGCCAGATTAGCATAGTGATTTCGACTTTCCTTAAATTGAGATGTTTGCGATTTAAGTAGTGATAAATTTTCATCTTGCAGGCAAGTCAGCTCCTCCCTAAGAATTTGAATAGTTTGATACATATCTGATGGCTCTAGCATTGACAGGATACTGGTTTGGGTAACAACCCCCAGTAATTTTCCCTGGCTATCTAATACCGGTAAATAGCGAATACGGTGCCGCTTGAAAAGGGCAATGACATCAAATGGATGCGCTAAGTCTTTGGCCGTAATCGCGATAACATTAGTTGCCATGACGTCAGCAACCGTAAAAGCCTGCAAATCTCTGGCCTGAGAAATAACCTTAACAACATCATGTTCAGTGAAAATACCGAGTAACTGCTCCCCTGACATAACAAGACAGTAACTAGTTGCAATGGGGGGTCTACCGACTAGGGTTCCAGGGGAATTCACATGCCCCTGCGACATCCACTGTATAACCTGACGTAAGGAAGCATTAGGTTCTACAACTAAAGGGAATTGATCAATATCAACTCGCTTAACAAACCCATCCATTATTTGGATAGAGAACTTATTATTTTCAGGCTCCATGGGCACTAAATATTGCCATCAAACATAAAAGTACGAATAGTATTAGCAGGCTATAAACCAAACGGTTTAGCCACAAATAGGTTCATAGACAAGTACTACATTCCAAACCCAAGAAGATAAATTAATGGTGAACATGTTACTACGTGAGAAGCTTAAATCACCAGCAAAATCATGTTATTGATCAAAAAAAAGACCGAACACAACCTTAACCTTATTGATTAAAACCAATGTGTTCAAGGAGTTCTTTGGATATTGAAATTGCTGCAAAATTGACCTTTAAAATATAAAAATTCGCGTATCGCATTTAACATAAGATACACCATATTTTATGAAGGTCACAGGATAACGGTTGCTACAACAGAAACCTCAACAGCCTGAATCAATCTTTATAAGGGTAATTGAAGGATTTTTCCGTTACAAAAGTGTATTTATTTTGCTTATGTTGGTTATCTAGCTAGCCTAAGTTAGACTTCACTCATCAACTTTAATAACTCATTAGTAGAAAGCTTACCGCTCATATCAGAACCTTCTAGTAAGCTATCGGCAAGATCACGTTTTTTATTGTGCAGGTCGACGATTTTCTCTTCGATCGTACCCTTCGTAACTAGGCGATAAATGGTCACTGGACGAACTTGTCCAATGCGATGGGCCCGATCTGAGGCCTGGTCTTCCACAGCTGGATTCCACCAAGGATCCATGTGAATAACATAGTCAGCAGCTGTCAAATTTAGACCAGTACCACCGGCTTTCAGGCTAATTAGAAATACATTACCCTGACCAGACTGAAACGCATCTACACGCTGCTTACGTTGTTTAGCGGGCGTACTACCATCTAGATACTGATAGGCAATCGTCTGTTCATCTAAGTACTGCTTTAAAATTGTTAAATGATCAACGAACTGACTAAATACCAACGCTTTATGGCGGTTGCTGAGCAATTCGTCTAAGATTTCTCCAAAAAGTTGTAGCTTGGCGCTTGTCGGGGCCATATCCGGCACGACCAACTTAGGATTGCAACACATACGCCGTAGTCGGGTAATTTCGGCCAGGACCTGTAGGTGCTTGGTACCGGCTTTGGCATCGGTGGTAGTGAGTTTTGCGATCGCATCCCGTCGCAGGGCTTCATACAATGCCTTTTCTTCGGTACTCAGCTCTACATGGAGGGTAATCTCAGTACGCGAAGGCAGCTCATCCAACACCTGGGCTTTTGTACGCCGCAGCATAAAGGGTTGAATCAGTTTCTTAAGCCGCAGACGGGCCTGTTTATCTTGATGACGTTCAATGGGAATGGCAAACCGCTCGTTAAACTTATCTAACGACCCCAACAAACCAGGATTAATAAATCGGAACAAATTCCATAGCTCTCCCAAATGGTTTTCAATCGGGGTCCCTGTGGTCACCACCTTAAACCTCCCTTGAAGCCTCATCGCTGCCTGGGAGCGTTTAGTCGCACTATTTTTAATCGCTTGAGCCTCATCTAGAACAATGGTTTGCCAGTCCACTTCAGCTAATAATTCTGCCACTTCTGGCTGTTGCAATAGGCCATAGCTACACACCAGTAAATCAAACCCACTCAGCTGATCCACCAAGGCCTGACGGTTACTACTCCCAAACTGCACAACATTCAAAGTAGGGGCAAACCGTTGAGCTTCACTTATCCAGTTAGCGCCAACACTAGTAGGAGCCACCACCAATGTCGGGCCGTTGGGAGCCCGTAATAAAATGACGGCCAACGCCTGGAGAGTTTTACCTAAGCCCATATCATCGGCTAAACAAGCTCCTACCCCCCAATGGGCCAACTGAGCCAACCAATGAAATCCCTCCTGCTGATAGTCTCGCAGTTCAGCCTGCAGCGTCGAAGGCACCTCAGGGGTAATTGTTTTAGACTCTTTTAGCCTCTTAATATGAGACTTCCAGGTTTTATCTGCCTTCAGCTGTCCCACTTCATCCAGCGTTTCTTCAAGGGCTAGAGCAGCCAGGGGATGAAACCGAGCCCCCTTACCATGGCGCTCTGAATAAGCCCGAAACTCATCCAACCGTTTACGGAAAGCCTGGGTCAATGCTAAAAATTGACCATCTCCAATGGGTACGAACCGACTTGATGTTTGCTCCAACAACGATAGGAGTGCCTGCATATCCATCACACTACCATCATCTAACTCCAGCTCCCCGCTGACAGAAAACCAGTCTTTTTCTTGTTTAATTTGCAACCGCCAACCATCAATACCGGCTTTATTGCGAATCTTGAGTTTCTCTCCCTCGGGCCATTCTAAAACAATATTTTCTTCTAAAGCTTCCAGCTGTAGTAACAATTCTAGACAGATTTCTGGCTCATCTAATATCCATTCACTCCCTGACTCTTCTCCAGACTGCAGTGCTGGACAAGCTTGTTGTACATCTTGAGCAAGCCGTATTTCCATAGAGAGATCGCGGGTCGCTTGGGAGCGCTTGCCGTCAATTTCAGCAATTACCGTTTTACGGCCAGCACCTGGCGGATAATAGGCCCCAGAGTTGGGAAAGGGGCGGGTCAACATCGATAACTTGAGACCATCACCTGCAGGCATCAAATGTACATGAGGTTTAGCATCCGCTTCGATGGTTTCCACATCGGTCATGTCGCCACCGATATCGGAATGAATGGTCACCATGCTCGACATTGATTGAATCGCTGCCAACACTTGACCTTGACCTGCAGCAGGCACCGTCAGTTGATTCCGTTTACCCAAAACCTCAGCAATGCGCTGATGTTCTACATTGATTTCCAACACTTTGATCCGAGTCGGTGTTTCTTTCACCAATGTGATGCCTTCACTAGGAGTAATTTCCGGCTCCATGCGCAGCGTTAAAGTACCGTCACCTGACTGCTCAATCACCAGTTCTGGAGTAGCCGCAACAATCTCTAAACGAACAGTAGGAGACTCTTCCCAAAATACAAACGGGTGACCCACCAACACTTTAATGGCATCGCGACTAAGGGCATATTGAGTACCCGAATAGTAATCATACTTAATGTAATTGCAGGCTTGCAGATCTTGAGCTGTCAGATAATCAAATTCTGTCGCGTTCTTAGCTAACCGACTAAGTGCGATGACACGCCCCTTGGTCCAGATGCCTTTAGCCGTGAGTTTTTGTTCTCTGGGTTGGAGTAACCAGTGCTTTGTATATAAGGTCAAAAACCAGGCTAACCGTCGCTCTGTTTTAGGATTATTACTCGTTGTTACAGTAGCCAGGTTGGTTAATGCTTTTAGGCTTAGTTCCCAAGTACTCTGTGGCTCTAGGGTATCGGCAATAGAGACTTGCAGTTGCTGACCGCCCCAATGAGCATAATCACTGGCAGGAACCAGACGCCCTAAAATCTCAACCGCCTCTGCCGCCAGCCAATATAGTCCAGCATCATCTGCCAGTTCTGCAAACAAGGCTAAGGGACGCGGCACAGCAGCCTTAGCCTCATCTAAGTCAAGCCAGTAAAGACAGAGCATGCTAAAAAACATACCAAAACTATCGTCTTCATCGTCGCCGTAACATTCAATCAGCTCCAATAACCTTTGACGGGCAGAGAGCTGCCCCTGATGCAGTACGGCAAGTTCATGCAATAGATGATAAGCATTACTCAAATAGCCAGCGCTTTGCATCAGCGGTTTACTCAATGCCACCGCTTCTTTAAGCTGGTTTGGCTGCCCTGATTTGAGCAATGCCAACATGTAAAACAATCCAGCGATGCCTCCAATAACCGCTTTTTTACCCAACTGTTTACGGGCCAGCTTGTTGGCGCTTGTGTAGTAGTTCAGAGAGAGTGTTAGGTCTCCTTGCAACATCGCTAAGGCACCACGCAACGCAGTTGCATAAGCTTGAGACTGCTCGTCAATGGTGTTATCGAGAATGGTTTCGACATCGGCAAAGCGATGACGCAATAAATACTGTTCTCCTAACAAAACATTAAACTCGCCGCCAGTCCCCTGATTTTCTTCTAATAGTTCTAATAGTTCATCTGCAGGCTCTAATCGGGCAGTGGCACTAGTCAGCAGAATTTTTAGTACACTACCGTAATGTTCAGGGGGGAGTTTAGGCAGCCAGCTGGCATCAAATGGATTGCTGGCAACATCCATCAGAAAATTTTCTAGGGCAACAGGCGTGGCATAGTAGTTGTAATTGCTATAGTCGAGAAACAGCTGGGGGAGCATCTCATAGTCTCCCTCGTATAGAGCTAGACGGGCTTCACGATAGAGTTCGTCTTTAGAGCGACAAATATGACGGATGCGATTTATTCGACCACTTTGGCGACGGGGATGAAAGATCGATTTAACAGCCTGAAACATGGGCTCAAAGTGGTCCGATTCCACTACCTCCCGTGTCACCATTTCCACAATCAAAGGATGGCATTGGGGCAGATGCCCTGCACCGTAGATGAGAATCTGATGCTCCATCAAATTCGTAATCTGGGGCCTTAGATTACTGGGTGTAATCGTTTTTCCAGTGGCAGTAGTGACCTTAATATGATTGAGAGCTGCAGCGATGTTAGCCAGACTGGTAGGCCCGTAAAAAACGGAGAGCAGTTGGACAATGTTTTGACGTAATGGCGTTTGCTGCTGATAAATTTCAAAGAGCTGCGATCGCAACTCCTCAAAATCAAAATCAAACTCGGCCTCGTCATCTATCCAGCTATCCATCTAAATCACCCATCTGAGCGCCTAAATGCTTAATTATATAAGTTTTAGCTGATGAATAGGTACTTTCAAGAATAGTTTAAGGTCTACAGAAAAGGGTGGGGAGCGTCAAAGCTAAAAAGTTCGGATTAGTTACTGATAAAGAGTAGAGGGTAAAGATTAGACCAGTTTTACCCAAAATCCTAGGTTTGACAGACCACTAGGCCGCAAAACGACGGTTGGTGGATGCAGCCACATATTTACTCTGGCGGCATGAGGGAGGTACCTGCCGCAGGCGATGGAGCAGAATCAGGGACTTGAATTCTAAGTCCCGACAGTTCAAGGGCTGAATAAACTTATCTAACGGGTTGAGATCCACCACAAACTGGCCTAATTGCATACCAATGGGCTCTAAATGGTTGCCCTTGAGTAACCGTCGGCGAATGTGGGGTTGTTCTTGCATAAGCTGTTGACAGGTATTAGCAGTTTTGCGATCGCGAGCAAATTGGATTAACCCCGTCAATCGGAATAACTGACTATGCTCAATGAGCTGATGGGTCTGTTCAACAGTCGGAGACACCAGCTGGAGATTACCTACGGACAGTTGCAGCAACTTGACCAGGATAGGGTCTGTTAGCGTCGGAGCCAACAACAGAGAAGCCTGATGCGTAATCGATGGTTGACCCTCATCAAGGGGATGGCCAGTCAGCCGTTGGATATGTTTTTCTATCAGTTTTACACGATTGCTCAGACAGGACAATCCCCGTTGAATTACCTGCAGCTGACGATGACCAGCCCCATTCTGACCATACTCTTGACAGTTCCCTGCTAAGCCATCCATGGGAGAACTCAACAGTTCTAACAGCATGATGTACTTACACCCCAGGCCATGACCTATCCATGTATAGTTAGCCGCGTCTAAATAAACCGCTGGATCGTAGCCTTTAGCCATCGCCATCTCAATCATGGCAGCCCGTAGCGTATAGTGCTGGTCTAAAAGATCAATGGCAATGGCCCAATGGTGAAGGGTAAACCGAAACGGCAAGGCTACAATTGTATAGCCCGCATCAAAGAGACTTTTGAGAAAGTGACGATAGGAGAGTGTGGGGAATATGCCGAATAAAGCCTCACCCACAAATTGAATGATACCTTTGGGTTGAGGATGCAGGGCTACCCAGCTATGGGAACAGGGTAGAAATTGAAATTCAGCGGCCATACTAGGTAACGATAAAACCATAGTGAAATAATGTATAAAAAGACTCCTAGAGCCGCAGTAGATATTCAATACTTCTGATGTTTACTCCAGTACTATTGAGCATTCCGGATAGTCCACTAAAACCATACAGAACGAGACAAGTCAGCCCCAAAAGTACACAAACGGGTACTAGTCACAGGCACTGTTTCTAAGCCACGGTAGCAACAGCTCGCATCGTGAGTAAAACAGTACATGACTGGTTCAATATCCGAGTCAACCTATGTACTTGCATCAGGGTTGGGGAGTTATCGTTCTCCCCCAGTGATTCTCGCAGTGCGAGAATCTGTGTCTTCCACAGTGGGAATAAGTCTCTAAGTGAGGGGTTGTTTATTTTTAGCGACTCCTCTTTTTTTAGTTTTTATCAAACTTACTAAGTAGACAGAATTGCAATGCCCTACCTGCTCAATAAAGAATTTTAATCCGTCTGGATCAACCCCGTTGATTCAGGTAGCCCCAACATAATGTTCAGATTTTGCACAGCAGCCCCTGAGGCCCCTTTACCTAAGTTATCCAACCGTGCAATCACAACAGCCTCACAAGTATCGTCGTTAGCAAAGACGAACAACTGAACCTGATTTGTTCCATTAACCGCTTTGGTATCAAGGAATTTGCCATCTCGCAATCCATCATTAGCATCCCCTAAGGTATGCACCTGCACAAACGACTCCTTGGCATAGTAATCGGCCAATGCATCCCTCAACTGCTGACCAGTAGGGGAGGGCTCTAAAGTCCACAGAGGCAGCGGAATTTGCACTAACATACCCTGCTCAAAGGCCCCTACTGCTGGTAGAAATAAGGGCCCATGGACCAAGCCAGAGTATTGGTGCATTTCCTTAACGTGTTTGTGGCCAAACGTCAGACCATAGATGCCATAGGGATATTTAGGTTCGGACTCCCCCCGATACTCACTGTAGGTCTCGATCAGCTGTCGTCCGCCCCCGGAATACCCAGAAATGGCATTAATAGTCACTGGAAAATCGGCAGGAATCAACCCAGAGGCCACTAGTGGTTTCATGGCCGCTAAAAATCCGGTGGGATAACAGCCTGGATTACTCACTCGCTGGGCTTTTGCGATCGCATCCCGCTGCCCCGGTGCTAGCTCTGGAAATCCATAAACCCAATTTGGATCAGTGCGGTGGGCCGTACTGGCATCCAAAATTTTGACGCTGGGACTAGAAACCAATCCAACTACCTCGCGGGCCGCTGCATCCGGCAAACATAAAATCGCCACATCAACAGCATCAATCATGTGGGCTCGTTCTACCACGTCTTTACGCTTAGCAGGGTCAATGCTGACAACGGTGAGATCGTCTCGCTGGGCTAGACGGGTATAAATTTGTAGCCCGGTTGTACCCGCTTCACCATCAATAAAAACCCTGGGCTGAACCATGGGACAACTCCTGATCAATCAATTAAAACCTATCTGTGCATTTTATCGGGCTATGCTTCCAATAAAGCAACCCATATGAGGGCGTTAGCCTATAGAGGCAGTGCCTGTGAGGGTTTCAATTGTCTGATTCGCTACCTGAGCTATGCAATCGGGCATTCTGATGAATGATTGCCACACCATCGATATGAAATGGTTTCCCCTAGGGTTTTACAGACGGTTCCTCGACTGCTCAATCGCTATAGTATTCACGAAAATCTGGGAGCACGATTGGGCCGTAGAACACTACTAGGCTACGATCACGGCCAAAAAGACTGGGTCATCATCAAATATTTATGTTTTGACGATCCCATCCAGACCCACGATATCAAACGTTTTTGTGCAGAGATTGCCGTGATCAAAAGCCTGGATCATCCTGCGATTCCAGCTTACCAAGACAATTTTGAGATCCATGACCATGGTTACCACGGTCTCATGTTGGTGCAAGAGTATATTGAGGGACAATCTCTGTATGCGCTGATCAGCTCAGAAAAAGTCTTTACTGAGACAGAGCTGCGCGACCTCGCCTGCCAAATCCTGGAAATTCTTGACTATCTTCACAAGCAACAACCAACGATTATTCACCGAGATATTAAACCCAGTAGTTTTGTCCTGGGTTCTTACCTGAACCAAAATCCGGGACAGGTTTATTTAGTAGACTTTGGCTTAGTACAGTGTTCGGATAATACAGAAAACACCCGTGAGACTACTCCAGATACCCCTATTCTCATATCAGGCACCCCCGGCTATCGCCCACCAGAACAGTTAGGGGATCGGGCATTACCCGCTACCGATCTCTATAGTCTTGGGGCCACCCTGGTACATCTTGCCACGGGGCAACACCCTAATACATTACCCCAACGTGGTCTACGCATATTGTTTAGCCAAGAACTGGGGCACATAAGCCGCCCACTAAAGTCTTGGCTGCGTTGGCTAACCCAGCCTAAACAACATAAGCGTCCCCGGTCTGCCCAAGCTGCTCTCCAGGGGTTAAAGCAGGCCGATAAAATTTTTGAGTCGCCCTATTCGCCAACAAACCTGGGGCATCGCCTACATCGAGCCCTAGCGGAAGCTATGGCTCCAGCAAATACTCAGTTGAAAATTTTTGAGTACAGTCAAACCTTAGAGGTGCTATTCCCACCCTTAGGTTGGAAAAATAAACTCTTTTTTCAAGCGCTCTTTCAAATCGGAGTGAGCGCCATCGGCATCGGGTTAGTTTTGCAAGGAATGCCTCATTTATGGCCAAAGCTATCGGGTTTTGGACCAAAGCTATCGGCCATTGTCATTAGTCTCGGATGGACTTACCTGCATCTTCGCTCTGGCTGCAAAGGCTTGAAAGCTATGGCAACCACCCTGTTTCAACAGGTGAGTATTCAACTCTTACCAGACATTATTTTATTGGGATATCGATTTCCTCATCGCCCCGTCGATTATCAGATTAATACCTACAAACAAGATATTGAAGATATCGATCTCCAGCCGGACACCTCCACAATTACAGTCCATCTACAGCACAATCGTACTATCACTGGCGAACTGGAACATATGCTTTCGTCCAAAGCATTGGGAGTAACCCCATCAGAAATTAGGTGGGTCAATGATATTTTGCAGCTCTGGCTCAAGCAGCGATCATCTAAACTGATTTAATCTCCATATGACATTGGTCTCCTATGCCCCAGTTTGCCACTGCCCAGGATCAGCGCTACGCCCAAGTGCTGATGCAGCCCGCACTGATTCGCATTATTGACAATATTCGTAAACAGCTAGATGCATCTGACTGGACAGGCTCTTATCGGGATGACATAAACTGGCCGCCAGAGGCCACAGCTGACCAAAAACAACAATATTTAGCACTGCAGGACATGCTTGAAACGGCAACTCCAGAGGAGCACGACCAAATTCAAGCCGCCCTTTCTCAGCTGCCATCCCCCGCACATATGTATGTCCTATGTCTCAAAAAGCAAGACCAGCAACAGGAAATTGACATTTGGCAACTGTGCTATCGACTCTGCAGTTCTGTCGATGCTAGCGATGGACCGATCACCATAGACACTAGCTTGCTTGATCTGGACATTGGCGATGTGGATTGGATTGCCCTAGACCAAAAAGCACAGCAATTAGTGGAACAGGAATTTCGGACTTTGACATAATGGACCATTTATTGTCCCTTTGTCTCCATCATGTCAGGCAAGCATGCACCGCACCGCCGACAATAAATCGCATCGCTTTCATGCCCTGACAAACTACAGTTATTACATTGAACAGCATTAACCGTCTGCATACGATTAATATTTTGAATCAAAATGCCAACTTGCGTAGGAATCAGGGCAATACCAGTCAAAATCATCATGACGGTGAGGATACGCCCAGCGTCGGAAACCGGGGTGACATCGCCATAGCCGACGGTGGTCATGGTCACCACAGCAAAATACATCGCGTCTAGGAACGACCCGAAAACATTAGGGTCAACGGGATGCTCTACCTGATAAATGGCCCCTGAATATATCAATATGATGGAAATCAGCGTAAAAATGATCCGGGCGACGATCAACCCTTCACGGCCTAGCCAGCGATCTTCCTCTAAGAAGCGGGCCAGCTTAAGAATACGTAGCCAACGGATCAGCCTGAGGGCACGCGTATCAAAAACCCCTGCCAGTACGGGCAAAATCGCCACCAAATCGACAATGGCGTAGGGGCTAATGGCATAGCGCAGGGGGCGTTCCGCCGCCCACAGCCGCACCCCATACTCCAACACAAAGACCAGTAAAATCAGCCAGTCCAGTAATTTCAGCGCTTGGCGAAGAGGGGCGGAGAGGGGATAGGTCTCAGCAATAAATAAACCTGCCGAGAGCAAAATCAGGACTGCGATCGCAATATTAACCCCTAAGCCTAATGCGGTTTCAGCCTCTTCTAGCTCAGCTCGTACACGTACCCTCAGCTCTATATTTAGTAACGCTGTTAACATCAAATACCGATATTAAATAATCAGATTTTATTGACAAGCGACTAATCCAAAAAATCACCTTATAAAAGAGCGATTAAAATAAAAGACTTAAATCAATAGTTAAACCATAATATTGTTATCAACATAGTAGTTAGCACTTACACCAGAGCATACATTAATCCCTGAAACCCTTACAAGAAGGTTATTGAGAAAACTCAGTTATTATTTTGAAATATTTCATGAGTATTTACCCTCAATCTAAACATACTTTTGTAAAGACGGTTAACTTATGCAACACAGTTAAGCTTCTGCCATTGCTAACCCTGTAAGTTAATTCCAATCAGATCTGTAAGGCTCCGTTCTTGTTTCTATCTTGGAGCCAGCGAGATTCTTGGATAAGCCAAGAATGGAGCTTTTTTTCTCATCACGTCGAACATTATCAATCTCTGAAACTCAATTGAATGACTAAATTGCAGATGCGCTTAGATAGGTGCGTCTGAGTTATTTAAAAATTCGCCCTTAACTTGTAGAAGCAGGTATTGCTTTTGCTAGATCACCTATTTATATAGGCTCTAGCTAAAAGCACTTGTAAGCTTTTGCTAGTTTCTCTTGCTTGCAAAAGTCTTCTTTTGTTGAGGTTTTTCTCTTTGTGCAGTTCCTGCGCAGAGATTGTTTCACAAAAGTCTTCTTTTGTGCAGTTCTTGTGCAGAGATTACTTAGGAGATTGTTTTTTTCATGTTTTCTTAGAAAACAAAAGGAGAGGAGTTCGGATGACCATAAGTCCCCCGGAAACGGGGAGCAAAGCAAAGGTTGTGGTCGATGATGCCCCTACCCCCGCTACGTTTGAAAAGTGGGGTCAGCCGGGTCATTTTAGTCGAGCGTTGGCAAAAGGTCCTAAGACAACAACTTGGATTTGGGATCTCCATGCTGATGCCCATGACTTTGACAGCCATACTAGCGATCTAGAGGATATCTCCCGAAAGATATTCAGTGCTCATTTTGGCCATTTAGCAGTTGTGTTTATCTGGCTAAGTGGCATGTATTTTCACGGTGCCAAGTTCTCAAATTTTGAAGCCTGGCTCACCAATCCCACCGCTATTAAGCCCAGTGCACAGGTGGTTTGGCCAATTTTTGGTCAAGAGATTTTAAATGGTAACGTGGGCGGTGGCTTTCAGGGGATTCAGATCACCTCCGGTCTGTTCCAAATGTGGCGCGCCAATGGTATTACCAATTCATTCCAGCTTTACTGCACGGCCATCGGAGCCCTGGTAATGGCTGGATTAATGCTGTTTGCTGGTTGGTTTCACTACCATCGAAAAGCTCCCAAGCTGGAGTGGTTCCAAAATGTGGAATCGATGATGAACCACCACCTGGCAGGATTACTGGGATTGGGTTGTCTTGGCTATGCCGGACAGCAAATCCATGTGTCTTTGCCCATTAATGCTTGTTTAGATGCCATTGATGCAGGCGAGCCGTTGACCGTAGGTGGGAAGCTCATTGATTCGGTAGCAGCCATTCCACTCCCCCATGAGTGGATTCTGAATTCTGCTCTGATGCCGGATATTTACCCCGGTTTTGCCAAGGGGGTAATGCCCTTCTTCACTCTGAATTGGAGTGCCTATACGGACTTTCTTACCTTTAAAGGTGGGTTAAACCCGGTGACAGGGGGACTGTGGCTGACGGATACAGCGCACCATCATCTAGCGTTGGCGGTGCTATTTATTATTGCGGGCCATTTCTACCGTACAAATTGGGGGATTGGCCACACCTTTAGGGAAGTGTTAGAAGCTCACAAGGGTCCCTTTACTGGCCAAGGTCATAAGGGGATGACTGAGATCTTCACTAATTCCTGGCACTGTAATCTTTCCTGGCACTTGGCTTGGATGGGCTCCTTGTCAATCTTGGTGGCTCACCATATGTATTCCATGCCGCCCTATCCCTACATTGCAACGGACTATCCAACACAGTTGGGGTTATTTACCCACCATATGTGGATCGGTGGTTTCTTGATTGTAGGTGCAGGCGCTCACGCGGCTATCTTTATGGTGCGCGACTATGAGCCATCTACCCATGTTGATAACTTGTTAGACCGAGTGCTGCGTCACCGGGATGCAATTATCTCCCATCTAAACTGGGTATGTATTTTCCTTGGCTTCCACAGCTTCGGGCTCTATGTTCATAACGACACCATGCGAGCCTTTGGCAGACCGCAGGATATGTTCTCGGATATGGGAATTCAGCTGCAGCCAATTTTTGCCCAGTGGATTCAGCACATCCATAGCGTTGCGGCAGGAGGTACGGCTCCTAATGCCTTAGCAGGTGTGAGTCCAGCCTTTGGTGGCGATATTGTTGCTGTCGGTGGCAAAGTGGCCATGATGCCCATTCAGCTGGGGACAGCGGACTTTATGGTGCATCATATTCATGCGTTCACCATCCATGTAACTGCCCTGATTCTGTTAAAGGGTGTTCTGTTTGCCCGCAATTCTCGCCTTATCCCCGATAAGAGTGAGCTAGGTTTCCGCTTCCCTTGCGACGGTCCAGGTCGTGGTGGCACTTGCCAGGTATCTGGTTGGGACCATGTCTTCCTTGGATTGTTCTGGATGTATAACTCCCTGTCTATTGTTATTTTCCACTTTAGTTGGAAGATGCAGTCGGATGTGTGGGGGACTGTTGCTGATGACGGCACGATTAGCCACATTACGGCAGGTAATTTTGCCCAAAGTGCTATCACCATTAATGGCTGGCTCAGAGACTTCTTGTGGGCTCAGGCTGCCCAAGTGTTGAACTCTTATGGGTCATCACTATCGGCCTATGGTCTGATGTTCCTCGGTGCTCACTTTGTATGGGCCTTTAGTCTAATGTTCCTGTTCAGTGGCAGAGGCTACTGGCAAGAACTGATTGAGTCTATTGTTTGGGCTCATAACAAACTGAAAGTAGCCCCAGCCATCCAACCACGGGCTCTGAGTATTACTCAGGGACGGGCTGTTGGCGTTGCGCACTACCTGCTTGGTGGCATTGCAACAACCTGGGCGTTCTTCCATGCTCGGATACTTTCACTCGGATGACGGGGAGGACTTGATAAAAACTATGGCAACGAAGTTTCCAAAATTTAGTCAAGACCTTGCTCAAGACCCGACTACACGTCGGTTATGGTACGGGATTGCAACCGCCCATGATTTTGAAAGTCACGATGGCATGACGGAAGAGAATCTTTACCAAAAGATTTTCGCCTCCCATTTTGGCCATTTGGCAATCATTTTCCTGTGGACTTCCGGTAATCTCTTCCATGTTGCTTGGCAAGGCAATTTTGAACAGTGGGTTAAAGATCCGCTGAATGTTAAACCCATTGCCCATGCAATTTGGGATCCTCAATTTGGTGCTGCCGCGGTAGATGCTTATACCCAGGCAGGGGCAAACTATCCGGTAGATATCTCCTTCTCGGGGGTTTACCATTGGTGGTATACCATCGGTATGCGCACCAACAATCAGCTCCATGGCGGTGCCATGTTTATGCTGATTCTGGCGACGGTGATGCTGTTTGCTGGCTGGCTACACCTACAGCCCAAGTTTAGACCAGGGTTGGCCTGGTTTAAGAATGCGGAATCCCGTATGAACCACCACTTGGCTGGCTTGTTTGGTGTGAGTTCTCTGGCCTGGGCTGGACACTTGATCCACGTAGCGATTCCGGCAGCACGGGGTCAAGAGGTTACCTGGAGTAATCTGTTGTCATCACCGCCCCACCCGGCAGGTCTGGCTCCGTTCTTTACGGGACAGTGGGGAGTATATGCCCAAAACCCAGATACAGCGGGTCATATTTTTGGCACGTCTGAGGGAGCAGGCACAGCTATTCTGACGTTCTTGGGTGGCTTTCATCCTCAAACTGAGGCTCTGTGGCTGACGGACATTGCCCACCACCACCTTGCGATCGCAGTAATTTTCATCATAGCTGGCCACATGTACCGTACTAACTTCGGTATCGGCCACAGCATGAAGGAAATTATGGAGGCTCACAATCCCCCTCCAGGTACTCCTGGTGATTTGGGTGCAGGACACAAGGGTATGTACGATACCTATAACAACTCACTGCACTTCCAACTTGGCTGGCACTTAGCCTGCTTGGGTGTGATCACCTCCCTGGTGGCGCAGCACATGTACTCCATGCCGTCCTATGCCTTTATCGCCAAGGACTTTACCACCCAGGCTGCACTTTATACCCATCACCAGTACATTGCTGGATTCCTGATGGTTGGGGCATTTTCCCACGGTGCTATCTTCCTTGTGCGAGATTATGATCCAGTAGCGAATGAGAACAATGTTCTCGCCCGTGTACTAGAACATAAAGAGGCTATTATCTCTCACCTAAGTTGGGCATCTTTATTCTTGGGGTTCCATACCCTCGGTCTGTATGTCCATAACGATGTAGTAGTCGCCTTTGGTACGCCAGAAAAGCAAATCCTTGTCGAGCCTGTGTTTGCCCAATGGGTTCAGGCGGTCAACGGTAAGATGCTCTATGGGTTTGACACCCTACTATCCAACGCAGATAGTATAGCCACTACGGCTTGGCCCAACCATGCTAACGTATGGCTACCAGGCTGGTTAGAGGCCATCAACAGTGGTACCAACTCCCTGTTCTTAACGATTGGACCAGGAGACTTTTTAGTGCACCATGCCATTGCACTGGGTCTGCACACAACTACCCTAATCTTGGTTAAGGGAGCCTTGGACGCGCGCGGTTCGAAGCTTATGCCAGACAAAAAAGACTTTGGCTATAGCTTCCCTTGCGATGGACCTGGTCGTGGCGGTACCTGCGATATTTCTGCTTGGGATGCCTCCTATCTAGCTATGTTCTGGATGCTCAATACCGTTGCCTGGTTGACCTTCTACTGGCACTGGAAACACTTAGCCATATGGAGTGGCAATGTGGCCCAGTTTAATGAGTCATCTACATACTTAATGGGATGGTTCCGAGATTATCTCTGGCTTAACTCTGCTCAGTTGATCAACGGATATAACGTCTATGGCATGGACAATCTGGCCATTTGGGCTTGGATCTTTCTAGCCGCTCACCTGTGTTGGGCCGTTGGATTTATGTTCTTGATCTCCTGGCGAGGTTACTGGCAAGAACTAATCGAGACATTAGTTTGGGCACACGAACGTACGCCACTGGCTAACTTGGTGCAATGGAAAGATAAGCCCGTAGCTCTCTCCATTGTTCAAGCCCGCCTGGTGGGCCTCACTCATTTTGCAGTTGGGTTTGTCTTTACCTACGCTGCATTCCTGATTGCTTCAACCTCCAGTCGATTTGGTTGAAGTCAGGGGACAGTTTTCGTCCATGGCTCACACCATCAGGTGTCTCAGTCGTGGGCGGCTTAGGAAAGGAGTCCTCTCAAGGACAGTCGGGGACTCTTTTCCTAATCAACGTTGAGACGGCCTGAGACTCTCCTCTCCTCCCGTCTCTTAAAAGTCCTGGCCATACGGGTAGTTGGGTCAGGGCTTTTTTTAATCCTTACACTGTTTTATTCCATTAGTTGGAGACTATTCATCAATGGCTAATGACCTAATTAAGCCGTATAACAACGATCCAGAACTCGGACATCTATCTACACCCATTAGCGATTCCGCCTTTGTTCGCGTCCTTATTCAAAACTTACCTGCTTACCGTAAAGGGTTATCTCCCCTCATGCGTGGGCTAGAAGTCGGTCTGGCCCATGGCTATTTTTTGGTCGGTCCAGAAATTATTTATGGTGCTCTTCGAGATTATGAACAAGCCCCATACTTTGCTGGGCTTGTCACCGCTGTTAGTCTTGTCTTACTTGGCACCATTGGCATGAGTGTTTATGGCGTGGTCAACTGCAAGAGTGCAGATGAGAGCCCTGCTGGCACTGATCGCCTCAAAACCTCAGAAGGCTGGAGTGAATTTACCGCTGGCTTCTTTATCGGCGGTACTGGTGGTGCCTACATGGCCTACCTGTTGCTAGACCATTTCACCACCGTTGATGCTATTTTCCGTGGCTTTGTAAATTAGCACATAGCATTCAGCTGAAAAATTATTGCCCTGACTATTAACTAAAGGAGTTGACTATGGATGGAACGTACCCCCTATCTTGGCTACCGTGGATTTTAATCCCTGCCATTGGTTGGCTATTTCCGTTGGTTTCGATGGTGCTGCTTATGTTTTACGTCGAAAGCGACGCTGCCTAGCCCCTAGACACTTATCTTCCAAAGTAGGTCTATTACTGGCTTACTTTGGAAGCTTGTATGGAGCTATGGGTTAATCTGAACAAAGTGCATAGCTTCTATCCCATGGCCGATAAATTATTTTCGGTGGGCGATCGTATCACCGTTACCACCCATCCCCCCTACCTTAAAACAACTGACCCTATGCCTATGCTGCGCCCTCCAGATCTCGTCACCCTGGGCGAAGAAGGGGTCATTCTTGAGCAAAAACTTGGCGGTTACTGGGCTGTGCGGTTTGAGCGAGGCTCATTTCTAATTGATGGGCGATATATTGACCACATTACCGAGTAATATAAGCTCCTGACTGCTGGCCCCCAATATCGCAAAGCAAGCACAGGGGGTTACCGCCTTAAAGACCGATGCAGTTTTTAACCGGATTAACGTATTTGGGCTGGGTATAGCTTTTTGAAACTCTTTTGCCAATATCACTCTCAATAAAAAATTATTTTCCACCCAAACACGGGAACCTTCTGTTATACTGGTTAACTGTGTTTGATAAAATTTTCTCAAACGTACACGGGTTGCTAGCTCAGCGGTAGAGCACTCGGCTTTTAACCGATTGGTCCTGGGTTCGAATCCCAGGCGACCCATTCAATAATATTTTTTCTTTGTAGGGGCGTTGCATGCAAAGCCCCTACAGGAGTAAGTAATTTTTCCTTGAGAAATGAATTAGCAAAGTCATCTATTTCACACAGCCATAACATGGATACTGTTATCCTTAATAAAATAAACAGGTTTCAGAAACAACTCGTCATAAGTTCGGGGTTGTGACCTAATATTAATGAGTAGGGATACCTATTCGACCCTTTAATTAAAGCTGCCAAAACGGCGAAAAGTACTAGGAGGATTATATGGCGCTTGTACCTATGCGGCTGTTGCTGGACCATGCCGCTGAGAACGGCTACGGCATTCCCGCTTACAACGTAAACAACATGGAGCAGATCCTGGCAATTATGCAGGCTGCTGATGAGACTGATAGTCCTGTAATTTTGCAGGCTTCCCGCGGTGCCCGTAAGTACGCTGGTGAAAACTTCTTGCGCCACCTGGTTTTGGCGGCCATTGAGACGTATCCACACATTCCTGTGGTAATGCACCAGGACCACGGTAATAGCCCTGCGACTTGCTACTCTGCGATCCGCAATGGCTTTACTAGCGTAATGATGGACGGCTCCTTAGAAGCTGATGCCAAAACTCCCGCTAGCTTTGAGTACAACGTTAACGTTACTGCTGAAGTGGTTAAGGTTGCTCACTCCATCGGTGCTAGTGTTGAAGGTGAACTAGGCTGCCTGGGCTCCTTAGAGACTGGTGCAGGTGAAGCTGAAGATGGCCATGGTTTCGAAGGTACTCTTAGCCACGACCAACTCCTAACTGATCCTGATGAAGCTGTCCAATTTGTAGAGCAAACTCAGGTTGATGCCCTAGCGGTTGCTATCGGTACTAGCCACGGTGCTTACAAGTTCACCCGTAAGCCCACTGGTGAAATTCTAGCCATTAGCCGCATTGAAGAGATTCATAAGCGTCTGCCCAACACTCACCTGGTAATGCACGGTTCTTCCTCCGTTCCCCAGAAGTGGTTGGATATGATTAACGCCCATGGTGGTCAGATTCCTGAGACCTATGGTGTACCCGTTGAAGAGATCCAAAAGGGTATCAAGAGCGGTGTTCGCAAGGTGAACATTGATACTGATAACCGTTTGGCTATCACTGCTGCTATTCGTGAAGCAGCGCAGAAGGATCCTTCCAACTTTGATCCTCGTCACTTCCTCAAGCCTTCCATCAAGTACATGAAGCAAGTGTGCTCTGACCGCTACACTGCTTTCGGTACTGCTGGTAACGCATCTAAGATCAAGCAGGCGGGTGTTGAAATCTTTGCTGCTAAGTACGAAGCTGGTGAGCTTGACGCTAAGGTTGCTGTTGCGGTTTAGGTTTCAGTAGCGCTTCAGTCTGGCTGAACGCATAGATATATAAGTTAAAAAAGGTGATGACAATAGTCATCACCTTTTTTTAATCGACTAGAAGGCACTAGTGGTTAACGCAAGTAACCAATCCCCATGCAAATATCACTCTTTCTTCGCCACCCAGTACTTACTCATAAAGTGGTTCGACACTTCTATATCATGGAACCCTGCTGACTCTAAACGAGCTGTAATGTCATCCGTACTGTAATGGCGATAATAAGGCTCATGGAAAATCGTTTGAAAGTTTTCCATCATGGGTGCAAACTCAGGTGCATCCAGCTGTTGAATTGAGTCACAAATGACAAACACCCCACCGGGCTTAGTCACACGATAGCATTCATCAATTACCGTTTGGCGTACCTCTGCAGGCAACTCATGGAATAAAAAGACACTGACGGTGGCTTCAAAATAATTATCCAAGTAAGGCAAAGCCTCAGCATTTGCCTGAATTAGCTGAGGCAGAGTACCCACGTCTTTGCTAAGCAGCTCATTGGCTTTGCACAGATAAGTTGGGGATAGGTCTACGCCATGCAGTGACGCCTGGGGCAAGGTATCGCGAATCATTTTAAGAGTACGACCAGTACCACAGGCAACATCCAACACCTTCGGCATTGGCACTCTCCCATCAATATGCTGCTTAAGAGGAGCCAAAATACGCCGCCGCATGGGGTCTGCCGACCCATTAAATAAAAGCTCCACCTGCAGATCATAGAGATTAGCCGACATCTCACTCAGGTAGCCATCGGTCTGGTGGTGAAAGTTCTGAACGTAATAGCTGGGATAGCCTTCAGTGTTAACTTCAGATCCAAAGTCTTGATAACGCTTCTTGTTTGAACGCTCCCACACACTGGGGATATCTAACACAACCATGGGATAGTACTTAAAAAAGTCATCCCAAGGATTATCAAACAACAACTCCTTGGGATATATCCCAGCTTCAGCATCCTGCCAGTCCACTTCAAGCAGTTCATCTACCCGCTGCTTTAGCAGCGCCAGAGTAGTAGCAGGAACTTCAGATGTGCGGCCCGGCTTAACTGGATACACAACTTCACGCAGTCGGTTAATGAGAGTTTTATGGGTATATCCAAAGGCTTGTTTGCCTTGCTGAAAGGTTTGGTAAGCAAATTTGGTCAATGTGTCTGGCATAACTCTGAGCTGTTTTCGATTAGCACTGGCCACAAAATAATCGTGTGCTAATCATTGTAAAAGTTTATGAAGAATACGGTGGAGGCAAACGGAGGATTACGGTCTTATTACTTACGGGAAGCTGCGCTAGTATGTATGGGTTATGAGCAACCACCCTAGAGGACTTGTTAATGAAGCGTCTGGCAATCGATTCCACTCAGATGATGCGTCGTACTGAAGACTTGATCAGTGCAGCATCCAATCGCTATCGCATCACTGTCCAGGTGGCAAATCGGGCACAGCGTCGTCGTTTTGAAGAGTTTGACAACATTGACGAATCCCGCATGAAACCTGTACTGAGGGCGATTGTGGAAATGTCAGATGAACTCACTCAACCTGAAATTATCGGTGAATAATAGTAGAGTCTGAGGCAAACTGGCCTACTGAGCCGATGGGCCAGTTTTTTTCAGTATAAATAATTAGCAATCTTTTAATTTATTACTTCGTATTCCTACTCACTGGTATGGGTAAGCAGATTAAGTTTTGGTTTTTAGCCACCTTAACCACCCTGATGGTCTTGGCTGGCAGTATTTTGCAATTGGGTGAGCCCTTAATAGCTGCCCAGACTATGCCTACTATTGAAATTGCCAATCAGCTGTATTTAGAATATCCAGACATTCCCAGAGTTCCGTTAGCAAACACGACGTTGCTCAGTCGATTTATTTATTATCATCTTGAGACTCAAGCGCGTCCGGCCCAGTATCATCTAGATTGGGAGCTTTCTGTAGCTGATTATCTGGATGTCCCTTACGACAACAGCAAATTAAATAAATCTGATGTAAGTCTTGTGGACAAGCAAGCGATGAAAGCATTAAGTCTTCAGCAACGTCATGCTCTTGTGCGCAGCCTGGAAAAACAGTTCACTCAATGGCGGTAATGCTGCGGGAAGGTAAGGGCTGGCGGCTAGGCTGGGACGACCAGCGTGCTCACTTTAAAGGCTTAGTTGGTGGCGAGCATTGGTCTTTAGAACTTACCCAAGATGAATTTACAGCGTTATGTCGTCTGGCGCAGCAATTGGCTGAAACTATGGCCAGTATGGCAACCGAACTGATGCCCGATGAGCACATCACCTGTGAGCAGGAAACCCCTCAGCTTTGGATGGAAGCTGAGGGGTTTCCTCATAGTTACAGTCTGCGATTTATTTTATTGAATGGTCGAGGCGGAGAAGGCGCATGGCCTTCTAATATCGTGCCAGAGGTGCTGGGGGGATTAGATCGTATCAACGTATTTTGATATCGACGTTGGCCCCTTGCTTTACACTGGGCAAATGCATGGGAAATCTACTGAATACTATTGTTTCCTACTTTAGCTATCAGGGTAAAAATGTATGAAAAAACTCAAGGTCGTTAGCGACACACAATTTAAACAACGTCCTGTTCTATCCAGTGATTTATCGAGGCAGGAAAAAGTATTCGTTGCTAACGGAACAGAATTTGATTTAAGTAAGTTAGACATTGTCCGCAATGGCCATTTTAAGGTAACTCTAGCGAAACCACTGGGGCCAGAGATGCAAACGGATTGGTACGTCTATAAACCGGATGCCAGGGTCTATGACACTAAAATTAAGCTGACGGTACAGAGCGATACGCTGTTTAAACAGCGACCTGTGTTGTCTAATCAGCTCAGCGATCGCGAAAAGGTATTTGTACCAAATAGTACTGAGTATTATCTGCAGTCCTATTTACCGGCAGAGGGGCAACATATTAAGGTTGCGATCGCAAACGCCTTTCTCGGTCCTGAAAACCGCACCGTCTGGTACGTCTACAAGCCTGATATCCGCATTATTGGCGACACCATTACCCTCACCGTTGCCAGCGACACCCTGTTCAAAACATCGCCCAAAATGTCGTCCCAGCTGGGCAGTCAGGATAAAGTCTTCGTTAAAAACACTACTGAACTAGAGCTAGTTAGTCATGAACTCGCCCCAGCCAACCATGTCAAAATAGAGCTGGCAGAACCCAATTTTAACAATCGTCCTGAACTGATCTGGTATGCCTACAAACCAGACATTGAAATTGAGGGTAATGAAGCAGATAACCAGCCCAAAAATGAAACGCCACGGCCAAAACCGAGTGGTCCTTATATTAAACTGCCAGGGTTTCGAGGAAACTTCTACCTGTCAAACCCGATTATTCCCAACGGTCACTTTACCTGGGGCGAAGCCACCCACGGCGGCAGTCGAATTCCTGTCAATCGAAATGTAGTCTATGGCATCATACGCATCGCCCGCGTGATGGAAGAAGTCCGTAACCAACTAGGCGGAAGGCCGATTACAATTAACTCCTGGTATCGTGATCCAGTTACCAATCGCCGCGTTGGCGGGGCCAGTCGTTCAAGACACCTATCCGGCGATGCAGTTGATTTTGTCGCCCCAGGTATTCATCCCTACGATGTATATGATCGGCTAAATCGCTGGTGGGGCTCTAAGGGTGGCTTGGCCAGCGCTACGGTGTTTACCCACATCGATACCCGTGGCTACTATGCCCGCTGGAGCTATGGTTTTTAAGGTTCTTCTGCCAACATGATGCGTCAGCTGAACCTATAGTTACCCTGTGATTAGGGTGTTCGATTACACCAAATACAGGGTAGCGATACTCTAAGCTTATGCTATGCTAGTCAAGCGTTAAAAACGCATCGGGGCGTAGCGCAGCTTGGTAGCGCACTACTTTGGGGTAGTAGGGGTCGTGGGTTCAAATCCCGCCGCTCCGATTGATTGAAAACCGCTAGTTACAGCGGTTTTCGCGTTTTAAACCCCAGGCCATTCAGTGGGGATGACGTGGGTAGTAACGTGACTGAAAGTGTCATTTACACGTCAGAATATGACATCATAAGGCCGGAATTTGATAGGACAAAAATGGCCAGAGCACTCAGAGGGAGCGTTCAAACTGAATTAGATCGCGGTTGGTTGCGTTTGCGATGGACGTACAAAAAACAGCGATATTATTTGTCTCTTGGCTTGCCCGATAGCGTGGTGAACCGTCGATTAGCTCAAGCAAAAGCTGATGTCATTCAGGCTGACATTAATGCAGGTCACTTCGATCCATCCCTACTCCGTTACAAGGGCGAAGAAATTACCGCGATCACAGTCGTTGAACTATTTGAAAAATACATTGCCTGGAAACGACGACAAATATCAAAGCGCTCCCTTGATAAATATCTAGGTTTAACACCCCGACTATCCCAGTATTTCAAAGCTCGCAAGGCTTCCGCCATTACCGAAGACCAGGCCCTAGACTTTCGAGACTGGCTTTTAACCCTAGTGGCCACGGCCACGGCCAGGGAACGACTCGGCATGATTCGCTCTTGCTGGACATGGGCCATCAATAAGAAAGTATTGACCGACAACCCTTGGGAGAACGTCAGAATCAAGGCAGCACCACGACCACGGCCACGGCCATTCACTCAAGAAGAATACGCCCAAATACTTGACGGATTTCAAAAACTTCATCCTGACTATGCCGATTTTGTGGCCTTTGTTATGAGCATTGGGTGTCGACTCGGTGAAGCTGCAGGCCTTCGATGGGGACACTTATCAGATGACTGCTCAAAAATTTGGATCGGTGAAAGCTGGGGAAGAGGGGAGCGTAAACCGACCAAAACCTATAAAGATAGGGCGTTTCAGCTATCTGCAGAGTTAACAGCAATGTTACACCGGCGCAAACCTGCCAGCGCTGGCAATGATGATCTAGTATTCACGGCTGCCAATGGTGGCCCTATCGATGATCACAATTTTCGCCGTCGTTATTGGACTCCGGTACTGGAATCAGTCGGGGTACCCTACCGAAAGCCATACAGTATGAGGCATTCATTTATTTCTCAAGCTGTTGATCAGGGATGGAGTATTAGCGAAATATCTAGCATTACCGGCAACAGTGAAGAGACTATCTTGAGAAACTATACAGGAGGGGTAAAAGGAACAACAAAATTACGGTCTGTTTGGGCTCAGTAAATGTAACAGTCATCTTATGCACTGCGCTTTTGCTGAGTACTAGGCAACGTCTTACACCATTTTTCAATAGCTCGTTGATGGGCGCGTGGATCTTGTTTATTAACTTGCCAATCCCTGATAAGAGAAAGGTTATAGGTTACTCTACGTCCTTCACGATGGTAATGAACCCCCTCGATCCAATCCTCATGATGACGGGCAACAGTTCGAGCCGACACACCTAAGACAGCAGCTGCAGCTTTTTGATCACCCTTTTCGGGTAACTGCTGTTCTTCCAGAGCCGTCGCAATCCTCTCCTGAGCGAGAGCCTGTCTTTCTAGTGCAGTTGCCACCCTCACCAACACATCCAACAGCTTAAGCATATGGTCCCCCCCGTGTTAGTTCCTCTGTCAACAATCGCCCTAATGAGAGCAACCTTTCATCATCAAGCATCGTCAGTAACTGGTAGGTGGTCGCCATCTGCTCATAGTCAAACCCCGTTGCCGTCAGCCAACTGCACAAACGCTGATGAAACACATCAGGATTGGCCCGCTGAAAGATTGAAGTTAAGACTATGGGCTCTGATAAGTCGAAAACAGGCAAGTTATCCACAGCTACACCCCCTCAAATCCCTGTGGATATCCCCTCTCTCCCCCTGGAACCCCCTCTACTCCCCTGGGTAATAGATTTTTGGGGAGGTCCGTCACGGGTACACACCTCAGTAATGGGGGCAAGGTGTGTAATGCTCCATTTAGCAAAGGGTTCAGCGGATCGTGTTGCCTTTCGTTACAATCCGATTTGATGGGTGAAACCGGCTCTGGCTGAGGCATTACACACCATTGGTCAGGATGCCAGAGATCTAAATTTTTATACAAAGTTTGGGCGCTGGTATGGGCCAACTTGCACAATTGGGCTAGCCGGTGCGATACCGTATCCGCTAACTCCCCCAACTTGGCTAGGTGCGTAACCGCCTGTTGGATCCTCCGTCTGGCATCGTCGCGGCGTTCTCCGTTGATGTCATGAGTAGTGTTGACTTTCCGATTGGGTTCGGTGCCCAGTGGCCAATAAAACTTGGTTGCCCACCGAGCCCAACTTTTTGCCTTTTTGGGTATCTCTAACTGGTGGTTGCAATGTTCCTGATAGCCATCACGGCTATAGGCCATTTGCTCGATGTAGATGGAAAGCTCATCATCACCGAGCCCCTCAAAGACGCGGCCATAGGTGGCGATCGCACGCAATAACGAGTTAGTTTGTCCGGCCCCTGTCCATCCAGACTCCAACTCATGACGTAGGTCATTGAGCCATAACTCAACCTTGCCGGTTCGTTGTCGCCGTCGTTTACGCTGTAACTCTCTACCCTGCTCTAACGCTGGTTGCAACAACTCCATATCTTGAGCCTTGCAACAAAAATCCCACTGCCAAAAGAACCGCTCCAAACTTCCAGCCGTGGGATTTAAGTTGTGGTCCAGTAGGCAGCTGCCCGAGCCAGGCTGCAAGGGTAGCCGGTGGCCATTGTATTCCGTGATCTCCCACGGCCTAGCATATGGCTTGATATTCGGAAAAAGTTCACACTGACCGGGCTTGATCGCGATTCCCTGAGAGTCTAGGGTATGTTTCAGTGAACAAGCCAACGAAAACGATGACACTAAATCAGGTAACGGATAGTAAAGATGCCATCCTCCCGACCAGGATGATCGGACCAGTACGCTACGGACCAGGCCGATCATCTCCAGAGCATCCTGGATAGCTTTTAATCCATCAGGGGTGTGATAATCACTGCCCACATCGATGTCAATCATGGCGTAGTTAGTTTGGTTGCCAAACCGCACGCCGATGATGGTTGCTGCATCCTGCCACCTGGCCCATAAAGACCGAGGGCGCATTGGGTATTTATTGGTTTGCCAATCACCTCCTGACTCTGGACGTTCTATGGTTTGCCATTTGTAACTAAAGGTTGAGGTGAGCCGTCTGCCCTGAGCGTTTTCTGGATGTGGGTCGATAAGCATTGTAGATACACATAAAAAGTCCTCGGCACCATGGGGTGAATGGTACGTATGTATGTTCGGAAGCCTTTACACACGGGGGTTGTGTGAATTGAGACAATAGACATGTAGCCGGAACGCTTGGAACCCGACCCGCCTACATGCCGTTATTGGAGAGCTAGCTCTCGCAAAAAAAAGAATACAGACGTTGACGTCCGACGTCAACGTCTGTATTCTGAGTTTTAATTAGCTGAGTAAAATCAACTAAGCGAGAGTTGGCTTCTATAGAAGCCAATGAAATCAACAAAAAACGAAAAATTCGTGAATAAGCTAAAGGAGCTGAATGTAAAACCTGAAGTTATTGCTGTTGCTTTAAATAAAACCGCTGATTCAGTTCGGCGTTGGCAAAGTGGAAAACATAAGCCCAGGCTTACACCAGAAGAATCAGCTACTCTCTGTGATTTGCTTGAGGTTTCAATCCATGAATTAGCGGATCTTTTCCGTTCTACAGAAGATTCGTAGTTATGCCATGACAAGTTCAAAGAACAAGCAAACATTCGTGAGGTTACGAATCAATGCCGGACTAACTCAAAGGCAAGTTGCTAAAGCTTTAGGAGTTACCGAGACAACTATAAGAAATTGGGAATCCGGTCTCAGAGAGCCAAAGCCTTCCTTTTCTGTAACCGAAAAATTAATGGAGCTATATAACTGCTCCATTAATGATTTGGTGAAAGCAGTAGAGGAAGCACAAGTCGAAAGAAAGCAAAAAGCTCAGTCAATAAAATAGCTACAAGGGCTGTTGAGCGACACGTATAACTATCTCTTACATCTCACTAAAACAGGTTGCACATAGTTGCAACACTGTTTTTGATGTCAATTTTTGACGTGGGCACAGGGCTCAACCCACGAGACCCTGCACCCACCTAGTACGTTGCACCAACAACGCACCAGCCCCATCACCATTATGCCACCTTAAACCAAAACCATACATCCAAATTCACGTACAGATCGCACCCCCGTGTGGTCACTGTTTCTAGTGCCAATTTTTCAAACTATGCAACAACAATTAACAACCATCGCATCACCACGCTTTAGCCAAGCCCTTAAGCGGATCTGGGAACCGCTCAAAACCAAACGCCATGAACTAAAAGCCATCGAGGGTATGGACATTCTGTTTATCCCAGAGAAACAACTCGCCTTTGTAGCCGTGGGTAACAATCCCGTCAAACGCTACTCAGTCAGTAGTGCAGACGCTGCATTAAATGCCCACAAAGCACAGCTGTTAATAACCCCATTGCTTCAACCAGCCACCTAATCTCTCACGGGCGTTCAGCTTCTGAACAGTTCCTGAACGCCCCAGAACGCCCAAATGACAAGCATCTGAACAAAATAAGCGTTCACAGACCCGTTCAAACTGTTCAAACTCTGTTCTAGTACTGTTCAGGAGTGTTCACAATGCCTCAATCACTCAGTTCTTGGGCCAAAGACAATAAAATAGCCAAAGGAACCGTTCACGCCAAAGCAAAAGACCTCGGTATAGATACCAGCAACGGCCTTTCAGACGATGCTATTGAGCAGCTATCAGAAGCCTTTAACCTGGTCACATCAACCAATGACTTACCTGATCAACAAATAACCATCAATACTGGTAACCATCGGATTCCAGGGCAGCTGGCCACAGTCAAGAGCCACGTTGATCTAGGTTATTTGCGCGAAGGCTCAGAAATGACCACCTTCACGACTCAGGATCTCGACAAAGTGGATGCAGCTATAGAGCTAATTGGCGGTGTGCTGGATAAAGTAGACCAGGATGTAAATTACCAAATAGAGCACTTACAAAAGACTCAGCAAGCCAGCAACAACTTAAACCGAAAAGTAGATACCCTAAAGCGTCGTAGCGACCAGTACAAGACCGAATCGAAAATGATCGGACTCATGCAGGGAAACGCAGCAAAGGACCTACAACAAGCAATGCAAGATCTACAAAATCTCGTAAATCCAGACTCTTAACCTTTCTGCTCACATTTTTGTTTAGGCGACAATGACAACAAAACTTAAACTCCTCAAAACAGTTCCCTTAGATCTGGCCCTACTGCTCAGCCTTACCAGCTGCACCGACGTCATAACCGATGTCATCAATGACATCACCAACGCGTTTACTAGTGAAGCGATCGCCGTAGGCCAGCAAACCGGCCTAGTCGCCCACGGCCAGGGACCAGGCCCTGACGCCTTCCATATGGTAGGCAGCGCTGGTCAGCTCAGCACCGCCCAAACCACAACGCTATTGCATCTCAGTTGGCCCCAATCCCATCAGGCCATCGAGAGCGCCCTAGGGTATCCACATACCCGCGCTACCTACGCGGACTATTACACCCTACCCAACGGCCACACAGCAACGATTTATTACTCCGGTGGAAACGCCACCGGCTATTCATTAGGTGACTCAGGAGTTGAATAAAACATGGGTTTATTTGATTGGTTTCAGCCTCAAGAGCCAGACACTACCACATTTGAAGTCAGCAACGACGACGGCGATCAGATTGTTTTTACCATCCCGACTAAGGGCTCTAATAAAATACGTCAAGCGTTGCGTAATGCTGGGTTAGCTCGCGATAAAGACTATGTCAGTAAAGAATCATTGAAAGATTTCATCAGGCGTGATCACGGTGACCATCGTTGGTGGGCTCAACGTGATGTTGATGAGCAGGAAGATATAGAATGGCAAGGGGACCAGGAAGGAGGACCGGCAGACGACGAGGATGATGATACGGAGGGCTGTGATTATGCCGTCGATGATGAAGCGTCAGAGCAAACAGCGCTTAGGTTTTGGCCTAAGTGGTAGTTACTAAACCTAGCCATGACTGAAATTCAAGTTGAAAATTGTCAGGAAAATTTATCACTTTATCTAGAGCATGATAGTGGTTATACGCCTGAATTTCTGAAAGACCATCAAGAGGTTGATGAGGAACTTAGCCGTATTGTTTTGGTTTTCAATGGGGGTGATAATTTTGAGGGGATAGCGGGTGTTGAGGCGTACAGTATATCTGTAGAGACTGACTATCCTTGGAATTTATCACCGGGGCAACAGAAGGCTTACGAGTTGTTGTTGCCTTTGCAAACTGGCTCTGTTTACGCGCTAACAACTATTGGTAAACTGGCTGAGGCTATGGATCTAAAGTGTATTAGGGCAGCCTGTAAGCGCTTGGAAAATCTTCAAAGTTTAGGTGTGATTAAAGGTCTTAAGCTTTAATCGGGAATCTTTGATGAGTAGTCTATGGCTAGACTAACTATCTTCTATGGATTTTCCCCAGTTGTTGTTTACAACTGGGGATTTTTAGGTTTGGGCTCAAAACTGCGAAGACTGTTTTACAGCTACAGGCATGCGCTAACAAATTAAACACTGCAACGTACTCTTCTCTCGAAAAAGGTTAAAAGAGCAAGAAGGGTAAAGGGCTACGGAAGAGAGCCTGGGGGCGCACTCACAACTCGAAAACCGATAATGAGGTAGCGGTCGCCGGGCAGATTGTAGTTGCGACGGGCGGAGCGGCAATCCTCTGGATAGTCTGGCCCAGGAGCCGCCGCGCAGGATGCGTCTAGAGTCATTACCATCAGTCATCCAAGCACTGCCATCTGTGGGTGCATTGTTGTAATTCTCATGCCAGATATCTTGACACCATTCCAAAACATTTCCATGCATGTCACATAGCCCAAAATCATTGGCAATATCAAAATAATCGACATGGGTGGTTTCTTTTATATAGTCACCTTCAGGACCATCACCATAGGCAACCGTTCCACGATAATTGGCCACATAAGTCGTCAGGGTTTTGCCAAAATGAAAGGGGGTTGTTGTTCTAGCTCGACAGGCATATTCCCACTCCGCTTCGCTGGGTAATCGATAGGGACGGCCTGTATGGACTGATAGCCGTTTACAGAACTCCACAGCGTCATACCAGGTTACTTGCTCCACAGGTCGATCAGCGCCTTTGTATTCAGAGGGGTCTGTCTCTAACTCGCGATCTACCGCTGGCATCGCCGCCACGGCTCGCCATTGAGCCTGGGTAACCGGATAGCGTCCCATAAAAAACTGAGGCACCGTCACGTCATGCAGGGGGCCTTCAGACTTCTGTCGTTTCAGCTCATCCTCTGGGGAGCCCATGGTAAATGTGCCGCCAGGAATTAACAGCATCTGCAGTGGGATGGCATCCCCCAGGGCCTCTAAGGGCTCGGTATAGTACTGAGTCGTAGCGGTCGTCCGCCGAAGAGTAAACGCCATAGAGCAGCAGGTAACTTATTAGCCCCCAGTCTAGCCGCTCCCAGTCCCTAGTTCCCAGTCTCCGGCTGGGAACCCCAACCAGGCTCCGCCTGCATCAGTAGGTTAATCTCTCAATTCTAAATAGGGCCAGCTAAGTCGTCGGTTTCCCTACCAAAGTAGCTGGCCCAGGGTTATTTTTGGATACCTCGACGGGTATCGCCGGAATAGGCTCTGGACTCTTCTGAGGCACACCCGACAGATTCCCATCTGCCAGTTCTGACCAGCCAGGTACCCAGCCATAGGCAAGGCACCAGCAATAGAAGAGTGCTGGGGGCGCACTCACAACTCGAAAACCGATATTGTTGTTGCGGTTGCCGGGCTGATTGTTGTTGCGACAGGCGGAGCGGCAATTCTCTGGATTGTTGATCCAGGAGCCGCCGCTTCGCGGCCTACCCCACATCTAGCATACACAAAACACGAGCCCACCCAACAAGGCCATCCTGCCGTTAGCTGGGCATTCTGAGCTAACTGGTTACATCTACCCCACATCCATGGCTGTTGAGCTGCCCATCCTGCAAAAAACCTATGACTTAATTAAGTGGTACGTCCCTTTACTCAACAAACTACCCCGTGATCAACGGTTTCTATTGGGAAACCGCATCATCACCGGCCTCTACGAACTACTAGAAGGCCTGATCGTAGCCCGCTATCAGCGCGATAAACTCCCCCAACTACGACAACTCAACAGCAAGCTAGAAATCCTACGCTATCAAACCCGACTGCTGTTAGATTTTGACCTACTTTCCCACCGCCGCTACCAATACGTCAGCCAACTCATCAATGCCATTGGTACAGACCTTGGTGGCTGGATACGCCAGCAAGAGCAGAAACCAAAGGTCAGAAATCAGCCCCCAGAAACCACAGCCATTACTAACCGCTGACTATGCAACGCCATGGGAACCTTTGGCCCCAGGTCATCGACTTTGAGAACCTATTGCTGGCCTCACGGCTTGCCCAGAAAGGCAAACGCTTTCGGCCCAATGTCCTCGCCTTTAATGACCGGCTAGGGGCAGAGCTTTTACAGCTCCAGACCGAACTCACCCACTTTACCTATCGCCCCGGCAACTACCGCACCTTTAGAATCCGCGATCCAAAACCACGCATGATTTCGGCAGCACCCTATCGAGATCGGGTGGTTCACCATGCCCTATGCAATGTGATCGTGCCATTGCTAGACCGCACGTTAATTAACCACACCTATGCCAATCGTCTGGGCTATGGCACCCATCGGGCACTCACCCAGTTTACTGACTGGGCACGGTGTTATCCCTACTGCCTGCAATGCGATATCCAAACCTACTTTCCATCAATCGATCATGAAATCCTCAAGTCCATCATCCGGCAACGGCTCAAGTGCCCAGACACCCTATGGCTCATTGACACCATCATCGATGCCAGTAACGACCAGTTCCCCGTTCTCGAATACTTTCCAGGGGATAACCTGCTCACGCCCGTAGAGCGACGACGAGGGCTGCCCATCGGCAACCTCACCAGCCAGTTCTTTGCCAATTTGTACCTCAGCCCCTTCGACCACTTCGTTAAACGCCAGCTCAAGCTCAAACACTACCTGCGCTATGTGGACGACTTTGCCGCCTTCTCAGATGACCAGCAGGAACTGGCCGATGCTCGATTGGCCATGGAAGATTATCTGGCTACCCTGCGGCTAAAAATGCACCCCATAAAAAGCCAGCTATTTGAACCTCGATATGGGGCCAACTTTGTCGGTTTTCGCATTCTGCCTGATCGCATCCGTGTCCGTAATGATAATGTGCGCCGAGCCCGGCGACGGCTCAAGTACTTGCAACGTCGTTATGCCGCTGGAGCAATTGAGCTAGAGCCGCTGGTCCAGCGCCTGCAGAGCTGGGAAGCCCACCTGAAGCATGGCAATACCTATCGCCTGCGGCAAAAGGTATTTGAACGCCATACGTTTATTAGACACGAATAAGAGGAATGAATTTAGAGGGTAAGAGGGTAATGGTTCCAGGCAGAGCCTGGGAACCAGAAAGGGTAAAGGGTTACACAAGAGAGCCTGGGGGCGCACTCACAACTCGAAAACCGATATAGTTGTCGCGGTGGCCGGGCGGATGGTTGAAGCGACAGGCGGAGCGGCAAAACTCAGGAAAGTTGATCCAGGAGCCGCCGCGCAGGATGCGGATATTCGTCATTACCGTCAGTCATCCAGGCACTTCCATCTGTAGGCGCATTTCTTATAAGTTGTCATGCGAAATATCCTGGCACCATTCCCATACATTGCCATGCATGTCGCATAGGCCAAAGGCATTAGCTACATCAAAGTGATCAACTACAGTAGTTTCTTCTCGATATTCGCCTTTGGGGCCAGAACCATAGGAACCTGACCAGTTGTATTCTTCGCTGTCAGTGCCTCGGTAATTTGCTAAATCCGTCGTAATCGTTTCGCCAAAATGAAAGGGTGTTTTTGTACCTGCCCGACAAGCATATTCCCACTCGGCTTCGGTAGGGAGCCGGTAAGGACGGCCTGTATGGGCTGAGAGCCTTGCACAGAACTCCACAGCATCGTCCCAAGATACCTTCTCCACAGGCCGATTAGCCCCCTTGAAACTGGATGGATCAACATCTAATTCCCGTTCCACCGGGGACATCTCCGCCACAGCTCGCCACTGGGCCTGAGTCACCAGATACCGCGCCATAAAGAACTGAGACACCCTCACCTCGTGCTGAGGGCCTTCGTTAGACTCACGCTTTAACTCATTCTCTGGAGACCCCATTAAAAACGTCCCTGCCGGGATACTCATCATCTCCAGGGGGCTCACCCCTGAGGCAATAGACTCTTCGTAATACTGGTTTTGCCCCTGACTTTTGTTGATGGTGACAGCTTGAGCCTGCATAGTTGCAAAGGGTAAGAGGGTAAGAAGGGTAAAGGGCTACGGAAGAGAGCCTGGGGGCGCACTCACAACTCGAAAACCGATATAGTTGAAGCGGTAGCCGGGCCGATCGTAGTATGCGACAGGCGGAGCGGCAAAACTCTGGAAGGCTGATCCAGGAGCCGCCGCGTAGGACACGTCTAGAGTTATTACCATCAACCATCCAGGCACTGCCATCCGTGGGCGCACCCCTGTAATTGTCATGCCAAATATCCTGACACCATTCCCAAACATTGCCATGCATATCTGATAAACCAAAGGCATTGGCAATCTTGAATTCCGTTACTGAAGTCGTTTGCTCGCGATATTTTCCCTTAGGACCATTGCCGTAGGTATAGCCGCCATTGTAATTAGCAACTTCAGTCGTTAGGGTTTCGCCAACGTGAAACGGCGTTTTTGTCCCTGCCCGACAGGCATATTCCCACTCCGCTTCGCTGGGCAAACGATACAGACGTCCAGTGTCATTCGATAACCGTTTGCAAAACTCCACAGCATCTTCCCAAGAAACATTCTCCACAGGCCGATCAGCCCCTTTAAAGCCGGATGGCTCAGCCTTTAGCTCACAGTCCACCTGGGGCATCGCCGCCACCACTCGCCACTGAGCCTGAGTCACCGGATAGCGCCCCATCAAAAAGCCAGCAACCGTCACTTCATGCTGTGGCCCTTCACTGTCGATTCGGCTAAGCTCATCCTCTGGAGACCCCATCAAAAAGCGACCACTGGGAATCGCCACCATCTCCAGCGAGATATCTGCCCCCAACTCTTCCAGAAATCGATAAGCCTGACCACGGGTCTTGGTCACCACCCAGCGCTGCCGCCGTAAAAAGCCTGTACGTTTACGCTCTAACGTCGCCACCTGACACTCAAACAGCTCCAGACCATCCCCAGGCAAACTCACCGTCGCAATCTCAAAGGTAGCCGTCTTTAACGATGGATACTCAACCGTCGGCTCAGCCTCTGAGTCTACAAGCGTCCCTTTGGTAAACTCCAGTACCTCCAACGGTGGATAGTCAACCTTATTATCTGGAGCTAAAGACTGCACAACGGTTTCCGTCTCCACAGCTGCCACCAACTCTGCATACTGCCCCCCCAACCGCCGCAGGGCCTGCTTCGTCACATTGGCAAATTCCAAAAACTCACTGCCTGCGGTCTTCAGCTCCTCCTTCAGCCGCAGCAGCGCCATAAAGCTATAGATCGACTTACCCAGCTTGCTGCCAATATAGGCTGACACTTCGTTCAGCACCTCCTCTGCCGAGTCTGTCCTGACCGTATCCACCAGCAGTTCCCGCACACCCTCCACAAACCGATAATGCCGTTGCTGATCAAACAAACTCCCCTGAGAAACTCCCTTGGATCTATCGACTTCCCCAGCCTCAGGCTTTACCCGCTCAATCAGCCCACTTAAAAACACCTCCGCCACATGCAACGGCGACGACTCTGGCAACAGCTTGGCCTGAATGATATACACCAGTGACAGCTCCACCGGCACCAACGCCATTAACGACGCCAACTCTCGGGCCGTTTGCGATGCCGTTTGACTAAATTGATTTACCAGCTGCTCAGCATAGTCTGGCTCAGTCTGGGTAGCCACGGGGCCAGCAGCCACCAGCTCTGGATCATCTACCTCATCCTCCAGTTCATCCAACGGATACCAAATGCCCGCCGTTTGGGTATCACCAAACCCAGCCAACACCCTAGCCCACTGAGCCATGGACGACGGTTCTAACGTAATGATCGGCAGCTTTAGCCCTGGGCCATACTCCCGATGAAACTCCTGAGGTAGTGGGTCCACTAGCTGGGCATTGGTCCCCCCTGGCCCCCGTGCCGAGAATGTGGTTTGTAACCCAGCCTCTAGGGCTGTACGGGACCACATGCGCGACGGCAGCATCTGCAAAATCGCCACGGGGCCATGTTTTGCCCATGGGTCCAGATAGTAAGTCTGCAATTTTCCCCGCTGCCATGCGGTCGAAATGCAATCGCTAACCACCACGATCAACCGTCGCCCAGATGCATCGATCAGCCCCTTTGGATCGCGGGGGCGAGGCATGGCTTCTGGCATCGGACGCTTAGCATACAGCGCTGTGGCACCACCGGCAGAGGTTTGCAAATACCACACCGTCACGGTACGAAACGCTCCCTGCCGTTCTAACACCTGCTGAAAGTCACGAATCGTATCGCGCCACAAAAAGCTAGAGGCAGAATCTTCGACCACCAGGGCCAGTTCTAACCATCGTTCTCGGGCAGGCTGCACCATGGTCATACAAAACTGACGCTCAGCCGTCTGTTCCGCCGTCGCCTCTTCATCCAACTCCGTTTGGGTGTAGGAGTCCACTCGCCGCATCAAGGGCCGTAGTGAACGCCCCAAGGCCAACGTTCTGCGTAGGGCCGGAGACGTTGGTGTGGCAAACGGGATGCCCTTGTTAGGGGCTTTAGTTTTCTGAGTCTGAGTCTGTTGGGTTGTTTGACTGTAGAGAGAAAACTCAGCAGCTGAAGGCGGCGGCGCTGGCGGCGTATTATCGATCTCAATTTCGACAGTCTCGTCAGGCTCTGACCTTGAGTCTGGTTCCTGCCTTTCCCCTGCTTCCGGAGCGTCAATGTAGCTCGTCAACCACAATAAGTCAGCAATATTCTCCCCATCCCAATCGATACCCGCATTTTTCACACGGGCAATCACTGTCGCCAAATTAGAAGAGAAATCCTGCTGTACCAATGGCCTAAGCCCCCGGCCCTGACAATGGCTTCAGAATTTTTTGCAGCAGGTCACTATCAGCGGATAGATCCGGTGTCCCCTCTTGAAGTAATAAATAAATGGCATTGAGCAGTTGATCTGTCGCCAACGACTCACGATCTCGCTTCTCCACAAAGGCTTTGATCACCGGCTCCGCCTTCGTCAGCACGTCACCGTCTAATTTCGCCAAATGCCGTTGCACAATATCCGCCAGTTCAGCCTCTGTCGGCTCACCCATATCCAACCGAATACAGCGCCGCAAAAACGGTGGTGGAAAATCCCGCTCACCATTGCTGGTTAAAATCACAAACGGAAACGCATTACACTGCACCTGCCCCTTTTCAATGGTGGCCGTTTCATCCTCTTCAGCATAGGAGGTCCCCACATCCACTGTAGGTAGTACTTCCTTAATGCGCTCCAGCTCATCAATCCGAAAGCGCCCTTCCTCAAAGGTATGGAGCAAATCATTGGGCAAATCAATATCGCTCTTGTCAATTTCATCAATCAGCAACACCCGAGGTTTTTGGCTCCCTTTAGGCACCGGCAACAGTGCCGTACCCAACGGCCCCAAACGAATATATTTACCAATGGCCTTTAGCGCATCGGCCCGATCTTTGGGTAGCTTATTAGTCTGGTCAAACTGAGAGTCTTGCAAGCGACCAATGGCATCGTAACTGTATAGGCCCTGCTTTAGGGTAGTACGTGTCGTAATTGGCCAGTAAAGCACTTCCCCCAGCTTTAGCTCATGGGCCACCGCATAGGCCAGCGACGTTTTACCCGTCCCCGGCTTCCCCGTAATCAACAATGGCCGCCGTAGATAGAGCGCCGCATTAACCAGCTCTATCTGAGCCTCATGGGCCTTAAACGTGGTCCCCTTTTGCTCCTGATACTGATTTACATCCTGAAACGCTCGCCACCCTGGTGGAGGCGGCAAACGCTCTAGATCATCGTGGGGCTCTCCAGTCCCCTGATAGATTTTCCAAGAAGTCATAGTCTGGCAGCAGATAACTTAACATTTGGCGGCACTCGATTGGGATCATCCCACAAGATTGCTAAATGATGACCCAACTTTGGCGATTGAGCATATTCTGTCTCGGATTCTAAAGGAGGTGTATTACGCCGTATTTCTAACACTTTCTCAGGCACATCTTTTAGCGGATGAGAAAGTACCTGATTAAGCAGCTTTGGACTCCAGTCCTCTTCAGACTGGTTATTCCTCACCCAAACAGCTACAGGAATACCTTGCTTCGCCAGTAGTTGAGGATCGCTCTGGGAATTTAATGAACTTAACTTTTGAAACCCCACAATCCCAGCATCTTTAAGGTTATCACTATCGGCAAACACCTTATGGGCGGACACCGTCGCTTTAGCGGACTTTAATTTCCATGTCTTTTTCCATCGAGCATTGGCCTTGAAACCACCCAGGTTAGAACGCTTTTGCAATGCCAAAATCACCCGCTGACAATCGTCACTGCCAATGCCTAATGGTTCATCTTCTAGCATTAATCGCTCCCAAGGTTCATTGAGTAGTGAAGTTGGCAACACAAAGTACACAGTTAATTCACCCGGATCACACTCATCGTCTAACCCTCCACATAGTTGCATTAGATAGCTTTCCAGCAAAATCGGTAAGTCACCATAAGCAACCTGATGCTCTGAAAGATGACCATAATTGTCATCTTCCGGAGAAAACAGGAGCCGACGACTACCCTGCAAGGTCTGAGTGCTATATTTTTCAGGATCTAAAACAGCCCATGCTTCAACCGATAGGCTTTCTCGACTCGCATCCTCTTGAATATTGACCAACAGCATCGGATCACGGGGTTCAACCTGTTGCTCTTGCCGCTTTGCTTTTTGTGCCTGCATCGCCGCTTTGGCAGATTCCAAGTCCTTCGCATATCGACTGCCCCATTGATACAACCGCTCTCTTGGCTCTGCTAGTTGCTCTATCTGTTGGGCCTCTAGCTCTAGCACCAGGGCCGCTACAAATTGGACTAACTTATCTTCTTCCTGATCAGCACCCGCCGTTGCATTCGCTAGCTCATCGATAATCTTGTGGGTTTCTCGCTGAACCGGAGTCACAGCATTTTGAGACCGACACAGACCATAAGCCCGCTGAATAAAATTTAGAATATTTACCTCAGCAGCATCCAAGATATCCGTAAGAGTCTTACGCCGCAAGTAGTTCAGAGGCTCACGGAGTACATCCTTAGGCATCATGTAAGCCAAGGTTACAGACTGCTGCTTATCCTTTTCAGCTGCAACTGTCATCCCCACGACAGCATTTAACTGTTCATCCCAGATAGGTGAACCACTAAAACCCTGTTCCAGTGAACGATCTTGGCCCATTTTTGCATCTAACTGAACCCATCGTTTCCCAGTTTCACCCCGCAAGGTAGCCGTTGCCCAAACTCCGTCAGTATGACCTTTAGGAAAACCAAACACTCTTAGGGGATGTCCCCAAGCATCTGACGATGAAACTATTCCAACAGGCTCAGCATTAGCAGGTGCCGATGCCAATAACTTGAGCACAGCCATATCTTCTGAAAAGGCTGTCTTTGAAACTGGCAACCAGAAAACAACGGATGCCTCTACTTTTTGTCCTGGTGCTAGCAACGGCAAATCAAGCTGTACCGACTGATCAGGTATGGCCTCTGTATTCTCAGACAACGACAAAGCTGCCGCCACCACATGGGCACAAGTGAGCACATAACTCTCAGCTACCAAAAAGCCAGCACCGACGACATTGCCATTAGCGTGATACAACCTAACAACGGAAGACTTTAGCGGTTCTAAACGATCGGACATCAGTCAGCCTACGACTGCCCTCCCCACTTAAGCGTCACCTCAAAAGTGACCTCACTACCCACGGAGCTAAATACTACACCCGCTTCTGCGCTTAACTTCAAGCCAAAGGTAACCTCGACTTCATCAGCAGGCGTCGTTAAACCATCCTTCAACTTTGAAACCACCGTTGACGCAACAGGCTTAATCGCATCCAGGGCCTCATTTAAGTTTTTCTTGGCCTTATAGACCATTTCGGTCGTTTCGGTCAATGCTACGCGCTCAATAGCATTGGAGTTAGGCTCATCAATCTCAACGAGAAAAGGGGTCCCGTCTTCTAACGTGAACTGAGCTAAAGCTTTATCCATGGATCTCCTCAGATGTCTACGTAGTCACACTAAAAGTATCAACAAGTATTATCCGAAAAATTCCGGAAAAATTGAGCCTTTTATCAGCTAAAACTTTATCACTCTGCCCCAGGAACTGAAATCAGGCGTAAGCATAGCAGCCAGAGAAATTCCTAGCTGTAAATCGGGTAAAATAACGCTTCACTAATAGATTTCTAATTTCTTAAAAGCCAAAATTATTTTAACAAATCGCCACAAACCTTATCTATGCAAACAATAGGCAATGTGCAAACTCACAATCGGCTTAACTCTACAGGCAATCCCCACTGACTATTCTCACTCACCAAAGTTTTTGTCAATCTCAAATCCTTTAGATTGAGCCAAAAACACCTGATTAATTCCCCTCACAGTAGCGATGTCTTTTTCTACTGAGTCAAGGCGTCTCTCTAACTCTTTAAGCAGAATATTAGTGTGGTTACTCAGTGATTTATAATCTCGCTTGAGATGATTAATATCACGCTCTAACCCATAGCTATGACGAACCCTAGCAACAAAGAAGCCAATCACACCGGCTGCCGTTGAAAAAACTGTTATCGCTAACGGTAGATTCTCTATCAAAAATTTGTTCATGATGACTAAACGTAAAGGGCGATCCAAGATCGCCCTTTTTTCCATGGGAGTTTCAAGGAATCAACTATGCCGCGTGTTCTTCAGATTTGCTGGGGTGGACAAACCCGATTGAACAAATGTTGGCAGTCCCCTTGTTGTCTATCTCAGACTTACAGGCTGGATAAACAACCGCCATCGGCGGAATACCCGATACATCATCTGTGAGCTTCCATCCTTCATGGGGTTGACAGCTCTCGACTTTGCAAGCTTCCGAATAAATGACGTTCCCACTGCTAACCTCTAGAATGCCCCATTTTCTATCTCCAACTGGCCTATCTTGCGAATGAATCAAAACATACTGGTCATAGGGCAGCTTTTCAAGCCACTGGCTAAAGTCAAGCTTTAATAGGTGACCCGGTTTTGGAATCGTGACCACGCCATTAACAATAGGTCTAATCATCGGCTATGGCCTCCTTACAGGGTATCAGGTACGTCTTCACCGTCACCACCACTGTCACCGGCTGGAGGTTCTGCAGGAGGCTGATCGCCAGATTCAGCATTAACCTGATCTAAGGATGTTGGCAACACACAGTTAATCTGCAACCGTTGCTGAAAGGCCATATAGCCTGCCTGAACCGCATTATAGATATCGGTAACCGCTTCACAGCGAATGGCATCCGCATCAAGGCCCAGGGAGTCCAGATCAATAGTCTCAAGCTGACCTTGCAAGGCAGCAATTTGTTGCCCTTGGGTCGCTTGAGTAGTCTGAATATTAGTCTGGTTAGTCTGCAAATTGGTGATCAGATCACCATGCTGATTAATTTGTTGTTGCTGGCTGTTATAGCTGCTTTCCAGCGCATCAAGGCGATCTTTAACCTGTTGCAGGTCATTAACGCCGTCGCCATCCTGGTCTTGCAGCGATTCAATCAGTTGTTGTAACTGTTGAACCTGAGCCGTAAACCCATCCTGGTTAACCAGCGTATCTAGAACCGTTTGCATCGCTGCAAATTGTTCTAAGACGAATACGCGATCCGCCACCCGACCATCACAGATGGCCGTCTGTAAGGCTTCACCCATTTGGTCAAAGAATTGAGCAATATATGCCGGGTTCACACAGTCACCGTCTGGTGTGGTGTATCCTGTAAACCCTTGTGTGCCTTCACCGTTCTGAACAGTAACCATAGGTCAAATTAGCTAAGTTTTCTTAAGAAACAAAAGTGAGCCATAGATCTCAGGCTCTACATTGGTGCGATAACCGAAACCCCACGATTTTGAGCGGTCTCGGTCACACCGCATCTCAGCCACAAACTGAGTCGGCTCAGTAACCGCCAGTAGTCCGCCCATGGGGATGTGCCAGCTGTAATGCTCGGAATAAGTGCTGGCCCCATAAATCGGGGTGAGCGAGCCGCCCAGGGGTCTCAGACGGCATCGCATCCCCGAGTTTTCCATTCCCGTTAGCCAGCCGTTCACGACATAACGGCCCGATGGCAGTTCAATCCGGCCAGCGCTGGGGAATGGCGTAATGGAACCAAATTCATTTAACGGATCGGCATAATTAAACGGTCGTTCAATCCAGGTATTGGGTGGGTGAAAACTTCCCCCACTCTGGCCAGATGGCCGACGGATTTGAAAACTCGCCCAACTCACCGCCGCTAACGAATTAGCCCCATTGATGGACTCATGGGGAAACGCTCGATAGGAGGTGCCCCCACGAGCAACAAAGAATTGATCGCTTGCCTGAAACGGCATAGGTAACAACGGCAAGTCTGAGAAGTCAGTCCCACTCATGGAAAAACGATCAAGTCTCCGAAAAATGTAAACTCTTCTGTTGGTAAAGAATCCCCAACTCCAAACAAAATCAACCCCGTCTCTTGTTCGTTTGCGTCTGAGAACACGTCTGGTAATTGTTTAGCCCATATCTCGATTTGATAATCCGTTAGCCAGGTATGGGGCCAAAACTCAAAGTAGTAGCTAAACCCATCACCCGTAAACGAAAAATACTGATTATCTAGATAGACCCGTTCTACTTGCTTGCGTGGTGATGCAATCGGCGTACCACGCAAGCTTTGAACAAAATATCCCGCCCGCTTCCAGCCACGGTCAGCCCCTATGCGTGAACTAATTTTCACCAGCACACTGGCTGATAAAGACAGCTCAAACGTGAACAACTTCCCCCTAGCTGCATTGGTGTAGTAAGTCGTTAATCGCTCAAACGTATCTGATAACAACGTTGAGGTAAATACACCGAAGTAAGACGATGGATACAAGACCGGACCATAACGGCCAGACATTAGTTATAGGAACGATTGAGAACACGGTACACGTATTCCACTTTGCCGAGTCCCGTAACATTTTTACCGACAATAGACTTTAAAGCATTATCCACTTTGCCAGCAGCACAATAAACATAGCCTCTAGCCTTGCGCCTCTTGGTATCCCGCTTAGACCCCCGTAGCCCTAGCTTGATAACCGCTCGTTTTGCAGCTTCCCCAGTCAGAATATTATTTTTACTGGTTGTTGTTTTTGCACCAACAATAGACCCTAGGGTCTTGTAAATATCTGGCTTAAGTGACAATGCAGCTGCCGAATTGTTGAAATCGAAATAATACGTTTTAAGTTCTGCCATCGTTCATCATCTCAATAAAATTGTTCAAACTGACTTAAGACAGATACTCATCAGCTGTATACGTGATAGCCCCTGCTGCTCCCGATAGTGTGGTGGGCAGCGTCAGGGCAACGGCCACCGTACTCGCTTCGGTGTCTGGAGTAATCGTGATGTTATTCAACGGAATTTCATCAGTCGATTGAGTCGCCTCAGCTGCCTGAATCGCTAAGGCAATTTCTAGGGCCTGACCTTCTAGGGTCGTTGCTGTGGTTGTAATTGCAGCCGCCATAAGTCTCCTTGATAAGTAATCGTTGATTCAAAAAAATTGGCTGCTTTATCAATGCCCCAAATGGTTATCAGACTGGGCATTCTGGCAATACGTTTGTCCCTTCCACCCTAGGGTAGAAGGGTATATGAAACATGTCCAAAAAAATTGCTCGATTGTGGATAGATGAGCATCATTCAATCCGTAGCTTGAATGATGCCAGAAAGGCCGGATTAATGTTTATCAACACAAAAGAATATGCTAGACGTGAGCATATTCACGTACGCACGGCACGCCATAGAGCTAAGCAAGGCAAGGTCAGAGCCGAGAAATTTAAGGGTGAATGGTTTTTTTTAGTTAAAGGCGTTTGATCCACTTGGGAATAGTATCTAGATCTTCGTCAAATTTTTTCACCAACTTAGCTTCAACCCTAATCACTTTAAGGTTTCTATTACTGTTCTCTGTATAAACTGGCTGACTACCCGGAATAAGGTAGCGACTATCAATGAGAGTCTCACAGTAGTTTAAAACCTTGCGCCCCTCAGCTTTGCTGTTAGCATTGAGCACTACGCTAGATCCATCTCGTAGCGTTAGCGTACAAGTCACATTTCCCTTAGTGAATTGAGGAAAGCGAAAATTATAATTATCTCTAATTCCATCTTTTGGATGAGGAATATACATCTTCCATCGAGAATATCGCTTGGTGCCCGATACAGGCCCCCACTGAACAAGTAATTGACTTTGATCCCGTAGCTTGTAAGTCCCCTTTTTAACTCCCATATCATGGGGATTGATGGCTCTTCTAGCCCACGACCACGGACCAAAAAATATAAAAACATACGGCATAGCGCCATCGGTGCCGTGTCGTTGTCTTTGATCAAGCAGGCATACCGTAAAGCACTTTCAGGGGTGCTAATGGTATCGTCTGGGATGCCATCTCTAAAATCGTCACGAACAACCCGGTTATACAGTCGCATTAACACCGACTGCAAAAATTCCCATTCATTCCCCGGTGCTGGCATTTACGCGCCCCCCACAGATGGATCATCTAGGTTGTGGGGAGCTTGAGACGCTGCCTTACTAACCGCCTCTGCCTCCGTCAACGGCTCAGACCATGGATCATCGACTAATTCACCTTCGGTCTTGATAGCGGCCCTCAGCTCGGCTCTCTGCTCCTGTAGCTCATTTGAAACCTCTTGGATGCTGACTAGCTCATCAGCGACCAGGCCAACGGCGCTAACCGCCTCGTCCGCTCGGTCAATGCGATTACTGAGTGCTTCCCAGCGCTTGCCCGTTTGATACACCCGATCAAACCGCTCAGACATCGCCCCATAGGCATTTTCTAACACCGTGCCAGACCGCCGCAAAGCATTACCGATCCTAGCCACATTCTGGCCGATGGTTTCTACAATCATTTGACCACTATCAAAAATTGACCACATCGACCAGTAGAGGTTGCTAGCCGCCTGGTAGATTCGATTTGCCCGTGTCAACGTTGCCGCTATCTCTTCCCGTTTGGCTTCCCCAATTGCCCGATCAATCGCCGATGTAATTAACTCAGAGATTTTCTCACTAACTCCAATTGGGTTTCCTTCAGAGTCTTCTAAGTGTAGCCCAAACAATCTCATAACAGAATCAATCGCCCATCCTGCCGTTTCTGCCAGCTCTCGGCTCAGAAAATACGCATTGTGCAAATTCATCGCAAAGTTTGCCACCGCTAACAGTCGATCAATCTGCAAAAAGTCCCAGGTCTTTTTAGTCAGCGTTTGGATCGTGTTTACAACAGTCGCTGTAGTTGTCACAATGCCTGCTGTTGCCGTCGTCGTCGTATCAATTTTAGCAAGCAAGCTTAGATCAGGAATATCATTAAGCTTGTCTGATAGCCGTTTTTCTAATCCACTAAGCGCATTATCAGTATGGGCATTTATTCCCCCATTGCAACCACAACCAGATCCTTTAGTTGTTACTGGGGGATTCGTTTTAACACCTTGTTTTGGTGGATTTAATGCATTGGTACGATTTGGCAAAGCTGGCATAGCTAATGCCGGTATAAAATTAGAAAAACTTACAGAATCTGTACCTGAGTTCTGTAAACGTTGCAGTAATTTGTCATGAATAGAATCGCCTGAATCAGAAGCATTCCCTAATTTTCTTTCGCTTTGTTTACTAGGGTTAGTAGGATCAGGAGTATCAAAAAAGTCAGGATTAATTCTATTATCTTGAGCTGTGTTATTACTTGGAGGGGGTGATGTTTTGTTGTTATTTAATCCATGCTTATTCGGGCTATTAGAATTTTGATTATCCCCACTAGAATTTCCCCCAGATTGTAAACCAGCTTTTCTTGCATTATTTCTATCTTGATTATTTATATTATCTGCTTGGTCTTGAGTTGGTAAATTGTTGGGTGCATCATTTGGAGATTTATCTAAATCTTTTGCAGGATCATAACCGGTAGGTTCGTCTTTACCATCACCATCTTTATCTGGATTTGGTGATAAATCTGGCAAATCGCTAGGTGGTGGAAACCTTGCAGGATTACCGTCTTTTTCATTTGGATCTACACTACCGTTGTTATCACCTTCGTTATCTAACTCAATTACGTCTTCAATCTCTAAACGCATATCAATACGTTCACTGTTACTTGTTCCTGTTCCCGCAATAATATTTCTAATCGCAAAAGGCTCAAAGTGATTACTAGCTCCATCGGGGGATGTAACGCCTATATATTTATGATTACCACCACTTGAATATGTAACAGTACCAATAGGGCCTCTTGCAACAATACTATCTGTTCCTAAATCAATCCAACCTTCATCTGCCCTTGAATGGGGCTCCATATATCTTCTATGTGTACGATATAGAACATAATAATGTTTGCTATCGTCACCGTAAGTATCATCACCAACAATATCTCCCGGTTGTTTTTTAGCAGAAGATTTAGGAGCAACTGCTTTAGTATCGTTTCCTGGATTTCTACCTAATAAACTATTTAAGTGGTCCCCAACACTAGGGCCAAAAGGTTTACCAATAGCCCCATAGATTTTATCTCCTAAAAATAAACCACCACCTAATGCAGCTGTACCTAAAGCAGCAACTACACCAGCTGGATTTGCTGCAACAGGAGCAAACAAACCACCCCCAGCACCGGCAGCACCAGCACCGGCAGCACCGGCAGCACCTGCTCCTTTAGTTTTTGCCAATATAACTGTACCCGTAGCTTGAGTTATAGCTTGAGCACCTTGCTGTTTTGCAAATTGACCAGGACTTGTTGTTGTTCTAGGTGCTGATGTTGTTTTATTGGCTGCAGCATTCCACCGTTGAATTGCTGAACTTCTTTGTCCTGGTGTATAAGCATTATTTACTGTTGCCGTTCCTGAGTTACTAGCTACATTTCCTCTTGTACTACCAAAATTATTTATATTCTTAGCAGCTTGTGTTGTTCCTCTTGGGCCAGAGGTTGACGTTCTATTTCCAGAGGAAGCCTGTTGTTGTCGGTGAAAATTAAGACTTCTATTTAATGCATTAGATATCCCACCTTGTTGTGTTTGTGCTGGGGAAGGCGGTTTTAAGTTTAAAGGTTTCCTTATATTTAGTTGTTGTGGATTCCTAGTTCTTAAAGTTAAGGAACCTGATTCTTTATAAGGTAAAGGATTACTTGTATTTGTGCTAGGAGATCTTTGTAACTGGAACCCCCTCCTCCTCTAGATTGCACACCATAATTAGGACTGCTTAAATCCCCTGAAGTAATTCCAGAATTACTATTTTTATAGTACTTAGCTGCGTATTCATTCAAAAGAGTAGTTGCATTACCGGGGGAATAAAGAGTAGGCATAGCGTATAACTAAATAGTAGTAACAAATAAGGAAGCAAGTTATGTATTTCTTATTTGGCGCGTTATTTTACACGGCACTGTTTTTAGTCTTGCAACTATGGGCACGTCGTTTATGGAATTGGCATAAAAAAGACAAATAAAAAGTAGGGGGCATTTGTTGCTTCCCCTACTGAATCTGCTTATTTAAGTTGGTTGTAAATACTCTGGGGGAATAACTCCGGAATAGTAAGGTTTTGTTGCACTCCAAAGATTGTCATAAGATCCCGTAGAATAGTCTGGTTGTAACCTTAAGTTTGCTCGAATTGAAGCAAACATTTCTTTATCGTAATTTCTAAAAACTGATTGTTGAACACGCTCTACGCGTATTCCCTCTGCCTCATTGTAAGTTTCACCGTTGTTCATATATTCCAAAGTGAACATAGCCCAAGCAGTTAAACTTTCTAAGCCGTTTACAAAAGCACTATCAGGGATCTGTTCGCGGGTGATGACGATGGTCATATTTAATCAATGAGCAATACTGCGATCCGCAGCATGCCCAAACCGCCCATATCAATATCGATTGATTGCAATGCTCGCACCTAATCAAGTCATACTCACCTACAGAGTGAGCGCGCAATGTTATTGAATTTAGGTCATACTATGACTTCATGGGCTTGATGGTCCGTGAAAAAGAATATCTAAACAAAGCCTCTGTGATTGTGCAGGGGCTTTTTATTGCGTTGATAACTCATCAAGGGGACTTGCTGAATCTGGGGTGAATAGGCCATAACAGGGGTAGATATTCTTTATTCAGTTCCTGGATCCATGACAGACCCTTTAACGGCAGCATCAATTGCAACGCTCATCTTTACGACAGCGGTTGGCAAGCTTACTGAAGCGTTGACTGAGGATGCACGTAAGCAACTAGGTCAAAAGTTACAGGCCTTGAAACAGCTCATTGGTAATAAGTTTCAAGGTAAGGCTAAATCGGCGCTAGCCAGTGCTGAAACAGGTGACAAGCAGGCTATTGATAGGTTTTCCAACCATCTGGGTGTAGCGATGGATCTTGATGATGAGTTTGACCAGCAGGTGAGGACACTGGCGCAGGATATCCAACAGATGCTCATCAGCATCGATCAGTCGCAAGGGCAAAATATTCAGAATGTATTTGACGGTGGCAAAGGAACCCAGGTAAATCACTCGACGGGAACTACGATCACGGGTGACAACAATACAATCCACGTTGGCCCTTGACCAGAGTCGCCGAGTGCAGGCTCGTCAAAGTCAACCTTGCAAAGGGGGGTACCCCGTCAGGCAGAAAAGCTGCCCCCTAACTACATCCCTCGGCCAAGGCCGTTTAATGCGGTCAAGACTCTTCTACTAAATGGCACAGACACCGCCACCAGTACCCTGGTGGTGAGCGCTATTTATGGTTTAGGCGGCATTGGTAAATCAGTCTTAGCCGCTGCCCTCGCTGCCGATATCGAGATTCAAGAGCGATTCCCTGACGGCACTCTCTGGATCACCCCTCGGGCAAAACCCTGACCTACTGCCGATGCTGGGCAGCTGGATCCAGGCACTGGGGGACTATAAATATCAGCCGCTAACACCGGATGCAGCGTCATCCCATCTGCGGACTCTGCTCTACGACCGTCAGATGCTGCTGATCGTCGATGATGTCTGGAATCCGGCCCATCTGGAACCGTTTCGGGTGGGCAATCAGAATAGCTGTGTCCTGGTCACCACGCGGGGGGCTCCGATTTCTGGGGCGAAAAAGTATGACCTGGATGTGATGACGCCAGACCAGGCGATGGAGCTACTCACACACCAGCTCTCAACGCCACTCACCCCAGAAGACCAGCAGCTGGCCGCTGCCTTTGCCAAACGGGTGGGCTATTTACCCCTGGCGTTAGAGCTGGCCACCGCTCAAATTGAAGAAGACCTGTCTTGGGACGAACTACTCACCGACTACCAGACTGAGGTAGAACGCTTGGACGTCCTTGATAAGGTGTGTAAAGACGACATCCCCGACGATGAAATTCGACGAAAGTATAGCCTGATTGCCTGCTTTAATCTCAGTCTCAAAAGTCTCACCCCAGACCAACAAACTTACTTTGCTTGGCTGGGAGTGCTGCCTGAGGATGCTGATATTACCAAGCGTATGGCAAAGACCCTCTGGCAACTCACAGCGCGGCAGGCGGGCAATGTATTAAAGGCATTTCGCACTAAAGGACTGCTTAAAGGAGAACGACCCACTTACCGACTCCATGACTTGATGCATGATCTGGCTGTGCAGCTATTAAGGGGGCCTGTACACCCCGATGGAGAGGCCTTAAAAGGGTTAGGTAAACCCTTGCCCGATGCCCATCAGCACTTATTAGCACTCTATCAACAACAAACCAATAATCACCAATGGCACACCCTGGAGGATGACGGTCACATCTATGACTATCTCACCTGGCACATAGAACAATCTGAGTGTCCACACCTCATCCATCAACTCTTTCAAGAAACCACTGATAAGGGGCGTAATGGCTGGTACGAAGCCTGTGAGCGTGTTGGTAAACCCGGTCTCTTTGCCAGCGATTTGGCCCGTGCATGGCAACTCACGCTCAACACCCCATTAACGGCCAACGACATTATTCCCCTACAGGTCCGCTATGCCTTTATTCGGGCGTCTCTGAATAGTCTGGCCGACAATATTCCGGCCCCGATGGTCAGTGGTTTACTGAAAGTCGGCCTATGGCAACCGGCCCAGGCCCTAGCCTATGCGCAACAAACCTACAATCCCTGGCGACGGGCTGAATATCTCATGGCGTTGGTGCCCCATATGCCTCGGGCGCTATTGCCTGAAGTTTTGGCACTGTTAGAACAGATTAATTCTCCGGCCTATACCAGTATTGTTTTATCGAAACTTGCCCCCGACTTTCCTGAATTATGGCCCAGGGTGCTAGAAACCATTGCCCAGATTCGTGATGTGATCGGTGACTTCAACAGATCCAGAGCAAAGGGGTTTTCCTATCGGGCCTTGGCATTAACTAAAATACTCTCTGATTTACCCGCTAACTATCTTCCCGACGCTATCGAGATCACACGAACCATTCAATCTGACTATGACCGCGCCAGAGCCCTGAGTGCGATGGCCCAACACCTGCCTGAACTCTGGGAGCAAGCCATCGACA
>CBDHHL010000049.1:0-248058 GCA_965263355.1 Leptolyngbyaceae cyanobacterium
TTGCATCCAGAGATTGACCGGGTAAATAGCCGCCCCGTGCGGCCACGCGGGACTGACGTAGTTGTTCTGCCAGGTCATAGAGTTGGCTCAGAACGACATTGGCTGGCTGGCTGGGGTCGATGCGCTGCAGTTGCTCATCGGTGGGGGTATTACACCGCTGGCCACGGCCAGTTTGCTGAGCCATGCGATCCATCCGATACACCCGATGGTAGTCACCTAACAGTTGGGTGGCGATGTCCAGTTCTGACTGGCTCAGGTGAGGTAAAAACCGGGGTAGTTGAGCCGCCTTGGTATCATTCAAAATCGCCCAGGGTGTGGCCCGGTATAGCCCCATTCCTAGAAAGAACTGATTGATTTCTGAATGGTTTTTGGTTAGGCGACCGGCCCAGGTACTAAGGGCTGCCTTACTTGGGTCATAGTCAGCCAAAATCGCCATGGCCAATGACTGGTAGGTAGCAGGTACTTTACCATCGTCATCGAGCACTAGTGGCCACAGGTCATCGGCTTTAAAGCTATAGGTTGTACCAAATCGTTGAGCTAGCTCGATACAGGTATAAACAATTTGGTGAGATATCCAGCAGCGCAGGCATAGCTGGGCGATGGGGTGCTTGTCAGGGGCTGTTTGGCAAATGCGCCACAGCGTATCCTGACAGGCACGATCCGTTAGGTTTGCAATGTCATCCTCCTCAAAGCAAGATTTGAACCATTGCTGAGCCTGCAGAAAGTTGCGGTGTCCTAATTTCCCTGCGGTTGTCAGGATCCTCATTTGCCAATAGCGAGATGGGTTTTCCATATGTAAATTGGAAGTCTGGATGCGAACAGTACCCTGGGGTTAGTCTATGGGGGGGGGCCATAGTCAGGTAAATCTGACGATTGATTACCTGCAGAATTAAGGGATAAACCCGCTGTAGATGCTGTAAATTGGGTTATTCTTGTTTATCTATACGTATTAGTAGCCTCATAGATGCACTCCTTAACGAGTCGCCGTTGGGTACCGCTAGGATAAGGAAACTTATTCACAGCCTAGAGCTGATAGCTACACAAAAAGCCCTGTATGGTTTGACATAGCGCTCACTCTAGAGGATGCCAATCGCCTGACAGAATAAATGCAGCCCACTAATGCCCACTAATATAGATGGGCATAGTCACTGTTGGAGTTAATCATTTCCAAGCTCTGAGCTGTGGCCGTAGTGGCGACAAGACACGTATTTTTGGCATGTGGCCTCATTTATATAGATTTGATGTGAAAAATAGAATGATTAGTTGATGCAACCTGATAATCAACTTTTTGGGAAGTACTGCTCAATAGCACTTCCCAAAAGACTTTCTTCAACGTTTTATTGTCTTAATTATCGCTGGGCCAACTCCCTCCACTCATTCCTTAACTCCTGCGCCCGTGAATTTTGTGGATTAATCGCCAGCACCTGGTCCATTGCCTCAGCCGCCTGACCATAGCGACCCAAATTTGCCAGTGACAAGGCCTTGTTATACCAAGGCCCTTCTGCCTGCGCATCCAGAGCAATTGCCTGATCATAGGATGCCACTGACTCCTCATAGCGTTCTAACCGGGCCAGGCTATTCCCCCGAAAGAACCAGGCATCAGCAAAATTAGGCGCTAGCTTCACCGCTTGGTCCAGGGCCGTCAACGCCTCCTCTGGACGCTCTAGCCCAATCAACAAACGCCCTGCCATAAACCAGGCCATCGTCATATCCGGCTTCAACTCCGCTGCCCGCTGAAAATCAGCCAGTGCATCACTATTGCGTTCAGCATTAGTCAACGCAATACCTCGATGGTAGTATGCCGTAGCATAATTGGGGTCTACCGTAATCGCCTGCTGATAGGCCGCTAGCGCATCCTGCAGTTGATTGGTCATATCTAACGAATTTCCCAACCATACCCAGGCATAGGCTAAGTCCGGTTTAAGTTCCGTCACTCGACGATAGGCTGTGCCAGCGTCCCCATAGCGACGTAATCCCAAAAGCGCTTCCCCCTTGCCTAACCAACCCTGAAACTGATTAGGCTCGATGGAAATTGCTGTCTCAAACGTAGCTAAGGCTGCTTCATAATTGCGAGAGTTTAACTGTTCTATACCTGTGTCAATTAAATCTTGGTAGGACTGCCCCTGAGATAATTGAACCACTGCTTGGGAGTGTGTCTCAATCGCAGGTTCGATAGCGGCTAGTGCTGCAGTGGACAACAAAATAGGAAGAACCGTACCTAGACCAATAGCAGACAAAAATTTCATAGGGAATACTCCGAAAATACAAATGGGCCTTGCTGTGTTCTGAACCGCAATGGTGCTCATGCGGCTCGACTTATTCACTGACCTAGCGACAGCCAAAGATTTTGCAAACCGTAGGTGGTTCTCATGACTGTAGACTTTTCACACGGGTAGAGATGATGAAAACCCCCTATTCCCATCTTTGGAGAATAGGGGATCAGAAATCTTGGTTACAGTTAGAAGATGCGTTTGACGTTGCTGATCTGCAACGATGGGCTGGTTTACCCACATGGGTTTAGGATGCTTCCTCAACAACTTCAAAGACAGCAGAAAAGGCTGCTAACCCCTTAGCATCAGAAGCACTTTGACGATTACGTGTAAAAACTGTACTGCGTGCATTACGATTTAGATCACCTAGCAAGCTATCTAACACCTGTACGGGGGTATCATCGCCTTCATTTAAACCACGGGTCTCACCTTCCCCAAATGCGATAGGGTTACCTGAGCTTATACCTCGCCCACGGGCCACTTCTTTTAACCCACGTAGGGCATCTCGTAGTTGCTCTGTACTGGCCAGGACTAAAAGCTCAAAGTGCCCCGCCGGACCACCGATAACAAAATCAAAGGTACTGTTAATATCAGGAATTGTGATGCGTTGTCCTGCTGCTACCAACGTATCAGGTTCTGCTGCATCCCAGGCGACAGGATGTAAAATAATCAGCTGACCTTTACTGTCAATGACCATAATGCTTATATACAGGTCCTGACGCTCATTATTGGTGACTTCAATCTTGATTTGATCACCTACTTTAACTTGTTGAATGCCTGTATCAATAGTGCGTGCAATAATACCTGTTTCTTGAGCAGCGCGGCTACCTCGACTAAATAAGACTCCGCCAGAGTCTACCGGAGTAACGTTCACATCTACGTTGAGATCGGAAATATCACTGTTGACTACGGACTTAAGGATACGTCCTGCCAACAACATTTTCATGCGAGGGCGTAATCGCATAACTGCATTTTCGACCGATTCATTGGGGCGAGAAAACGAGTCAGGAATAGGCGTTAACCCTGGTGTAAATAAGCCGATACCACCTACAGGAGATGTAATAGTTATGCCTTGGTTTGTTGCTTGTATTTTACTGCTCTCTGTTAATCTACCTATCAGATAGTCAATAGGTTGAGTTTGATCAACGTTAACTACAGTGACGCGGCTGACATTGGTTAAGGCTTCGAATAGTGCTGCCTTTTCATCTCCTAAGCTGTCATCCACACCGACTCTTAGGTTTAAGTCGGCTGGAATACCGCGTACTTGTTCTCGCATGAGCACATTATTACTTGAAATACTACGACTATTGGTGGTTATAGTGCCATAGCCTTCTAGGCCAGCCCTGCTGTTTTGGACGATTTCACCTATAGGCTTTCCTTCTGAATCAATCAAGTTAAAAATGGCACCTTCCGTGAAGGCTTCAATATTTTGAGGCGAGACCCCTCCCAACCAAAAGGTGACTTGATTCCCTTCAATTTTGCGAACAACTGCTTCAGCAGATGGCTTTGGTGTCTCTATAAACAACGGTGGCTTCTGGCCAAAGTTACTATTAGGTTGCACTTCATGGATCGGTTCTTGCTCAATGCCTGCATTTTTGGCAACATCACTAGTGCTACGTGATAGATTTACAAATACACTATCTATGGATTGATTACCTACTTGTTGCCAGAGATAGCGGGTTAGTAAATAGGTAAAGGCACCTGCGTTAAAGTCTCCAAAGGGCGCATCTGCGGCCAGTTGACTAATGCGAGCTGAGCCCAGTGCCATACCTTTTGCAATCCCTGCTCGACGTAAACTGCGTAGCTTGTCAACAGATAAACCGTTACGTTCTAGCCATATATCCTGATAGGCTAGTTCGATATCAGATGGTTCTACTGCTTCACCATTTAATAATCGATCAGAAACGGAGCGGAAAACCAGATTACCCCGGATACCTCCTTGGGAATGGCAGCTATCTAAAATAAGGCTGACATTATCTGTTTTTAGGGCATAAGTGAGCAAAAATAAGGTTTTGCCCATGATGTCGTTGACTTGATTGCTGCTAGAGGGTAGGTTAGATCGTCCATCGATGGGAACTAATGTTCCGTTTTTGTTATTAAATTCTGGAATACCATTGTTCTCTTTGACTGTGGAACCATGCCCCGAATAATGGAAAACGACAACATCGCCTGCTTTGGCTTGTCCAATTAAGTGGTCTTCAAAGGCTCCCAATATGTTCTCCCTGGTGGGCGTAGCCATGATGCGATCGCGTAAAATCCCATTCAGGGGATCGCTGATGATCTTAATGTCGTCAGGGTGAAACCCAAAGCGATGTACTAGTAGCTCATACTGCATTTCAACATCAGTCAAGCAGCCGCGTAAAGCTCCCACCTCGTCAGGGTAATTATTAATACCCACCAATAGGGCTAACTTTCTAGGAGTATCTTGAGCCAACGCCTTACCGTATTGCTCAGACTGGCGTAAAAAATCCGTTTGGCTCAGGCCAATGGATGCCAGGGTAGAGCCGGCAAGTTGTAGAAAATGACGGCGCTTGAATTGAGGCATGACAAGGACTCCAACTTTTCTCCATAGTCGCTACTTCTCACTTATCTGGACTTATTCACTCAACTTTTTGAGGAATAGTTTAGATGGCTGAGCATTTTTAGGCGATATAGCTTAATTGATGCATTTAACTCGGTCCTCTACAAAGACATGTCTCGCCGGGTAATCGAAACTCTGCAACAGTTTAGCCCCGAGGGGAATAGTACTCCATTGGCCATCTGGTGACCGAACTGTCTGATTGAAAGAAGCGATAACGCAAGCGCTGACTTGTCAGTTCGCAACCTACACCACCCATCGTGCCGAAAAACTCCTAAGAAGCCCCCCATGGACACTAAGAGGCATGGAGGGCTTTGGGTTAGCTATATAGAGTTAAGTAATACAGGGGTCTGTCTACTCAGATATAGGTTTCAAGATAGGACGTTTGCAATAACTTGTCTACGGTTCCACTGTACGCTGAGATGCGTCATACTAGCCCTTTTGTGGGATAAGCTTACTGCTTGCCTACACAACCATCAAGTTTCCTTGGTTTGTGTCTGCGATCACGGTGGAGTGAACCGGTTGGGTGTTGACTAAAGAATTCTGGGATTGTCTGATGCCGTGGCCTGGTGAGTTGTAGCGTTGGGCGATTAAGCTAGGGAAGCTTTAAAACACAATAACACCCAGAACGATCTACCTGAGGAACTCTTCTACATTGGACAAGACTTTCTAGAGTTGTTCTGTGAAGGGCAAACCTTACTAAAAACAATGCTCTCTAGTGCAAGCAAGAAGAAATATCAGTGACCTGTTTGGATGCTATGTGTAGTCCGTCAAACGATGATATAAAAATATCTATCATTGACCTCCTTTGCTGTGGTTATAAGCTTTTCAGCTCATGTTTCTAGCATATTCCTTAAGTGGAGCAGTGTCTTTTTTCTGACATAAAGGTTAATGTTGTTAGTTTTTGTAACTGGTCAGTGAGGTAGGTCTCTAGGATGTTGTGGTTGATGACACTGCAAGCGATAATCTCATCCTTCTAGGATCGCATTGTTCAATAGTGGGTTAAAAGCCGATGCGCCTACCAAGACCACAAATAGCTAGCCAAGAGTCAGCCCCATTGCCTAAATCACAACCAGCGACTGGAAAGCTGAAGTATTTTCGACCGTTGCCGTATCATATTGCGCTGAGTCAGGCGGCCCGGTTTGAGGCGTGGATGCAGGATGTGGAGGATGTGGGTGGTCCGGCAGAGGCGTTGGACAGTAGTGATTTTGATCCGAGGTTAATGGAGTGATTGTAATCGAGCTTGGGGTCTAGAAATATTTGTAATCATCTAAAGCTGTTGCCATAGGGTGTGTTGACTATTATTGTCTCAGTTTAGGTGCCAGGGGCTAGAGACTTTTGTGATCAAATGGAGATTTTAGGATCAAAAGCTTTACTCCAAGGTAAGTAAAAAGCTGGTTGGCGAGAACAGGCAGGTAACTCGCAAGATGCAGGTTGTCTTAATCGCATTGATGAAGCGTTACGAGAGTTATTGACTGAATTGGATTAGCCGAACGCACACAATGCCCGAATCATAGCAGCCGCGATCTCCCGGTTTAGTCTGATAGCGGTCTGTCAGTTTGAGTCGTTAACTTTGGCAGTAGGTTAGGCAGTTTAGGGTATCACCGTGAGTACGGTGATACCAATTTGAACCAATAGTTACCCCTATTTTAGGCTGCCAGAGTCATTAAAGAGCGATAACGTTAAAAATTGTTCCAATAAATCTTCCTACACACCTGTGTGGATGTCTCTTTCTCATACAGTAATCATGATTCCGGCTGCCATAAATCTTATGGTTGATTAGTCTCTGGAATATCATCATCAAAGGGTTGTATCCCTGTTTCAGGGTAATTGTCATCACTGGGGGAAAAGACCCGCTTAGCAGCTTCTAAGACCCAGATTGTAGATCCTTGGATAGATTGACCAATAGTATTAATCATTCTTTTTACTGTACCCATGACAAAGCTCCTTAAATAGTCTTAACTGTGTTTTTCCTTATAGGAATATTGCAATTCCCAACAGTCTTCTAAAAACTGAACCTTATTGTTGTGGCAAAACTGCCATGGTTCCAAAATTGTCTTGCTATTTTTATCAAACAGCGGTTGATTTAGGTAACGCCATAGAAGCATCCCAAAACGTTTCAATCGGGTTTTCCCCATAAACATTGGCTGCCCCCCCCCATTGTTGGTCAATCTTGAACATGTCTTAAGATACAGAAAAAGTTTGGGGATATTGTGAGGGTCATAGAATGTCATTAAAAAAGTAGTTTTTATTTCAAATTCTATCTATTATTTGGATGTCCTCCACAAAATACTCATATTGGCGGATTAACATACTAAATAGCAGCTAAGGATACGCAGTTCGGTTACTGAGTCAGGGGCATTATCAATTTTTCAAGCACTAATCAATCACTGGCATTTAACACATACTTTATTATTGGTGGACAGGTTTACGATGGAATATCAACCGCTTCCTTCCCTAATTCATCAAATGTTAGAGCCCAGTTTCTATCCCCATTGGACCCAAGACATTATTGAATTAGTGCAAACCCATACTGCCTACGTACTACTGACGGGCCGCTATGCTTATAAAGTCAAAAAGCCTGTTGATTATGGGTTTCTCAATTATGCTACTCTGACAGCTCGCAAACACTATGTAGAAGAAGAACTACGGCTTAATAAGCGTACTGCCGCCGCCATTTATATAGATGCAGTTCCTATTTACCAAATTGGAGAAATATTTAGCCTCTCTGGTGATGGAAAGCCAGTTGAATATGTAGTAAAAATGCATCAGTTTCCAGCTAATTCTCTATTTTCGGATTTGTTAGACCAGGGGCAGCTTACCCCTGAGTTAATGCGATCTCTTGCCCATCAAGTTGCAGATTTCCATGATCGAGCTATAACCAATGAGTATATTCAATCCTTTGGCATAGTCGAAAAGCTGCGTCCAGCTTTTGAAGAGAACTATCTTCAAAGTCAATCTTACATTGGGCGTGGTCAAACCCAAAAGCAATTACAAGAAACCAAAGCCTATACAGATGAAGCGTTTACTAAATGGCAAGAGTGTTTTCAAAACCGCATTAAGCATAACAAAATTCGTGAATGCCACGGCGATCTACACTTGAGGAATATTTGCCTATGGAAAAATAAAATCTTTCTATTTGACTGTATCGAATTTAATGAAGCCTTTCGATATGTTGACACCATGTACGATGTGGCTTTTACCGTCATGGATTGTGACGCTCGGGGACATCATGACTTAGGTTACGCCTTTCTAAATACCTACTTAGAAGATACCGGAGACTGGGAAGGGCTGGAAGTATTACCGTTGTATCTCAGTCGTCAGGCCTACGTCAGAGCTAAAGTAACTTCATTTCTTTTAGATAGATCTAACATGAGCGTTGATCAAACTCAGCATCTCCAAACTCAAGCGCAAGCTTACTATACTCTGGCTTGGCGCTATACTCAACCACAGTCAGGTAGGTTAATTTTAATGTCTGGCCTATCTGGTTCAGGTAAAAGCACTGTTGCTCGGAAATTAGCATGTCTTATCGGTGCAATCCATATTCGTTCTGACGCCGTTCGAAAACATCTCGCAGACATTCCTCTTCAACAACGTGGGGATGCAAGTCTCTATACCCCTGTTTTGACCCAGCAAACATATGATCGCTTATGCGATTTAGGAATTCGATTAGCAACCCTTGGGTATACCGTTATTCTCGATGCGAAATACGATCGCATTAATAATCGACAAAGAGTATTAAACCAAGCTAAAGCTGTCAATGTTTCTGCTGCGATTCTAGTGTGTACTGCTCCTCTCGCCGTACTCCGTCAGCGATTGCAACAGCGTACAGATGATATCGCTGATGCTACTGCCGAGTTACTGACTAGTCAACAGGCAACATCAGAGGCCCTCACTAAGGATGAAAACTCACTAGCAATATATCTTGATACAACCGGCAACCTAGAAGAGGAAGTCCAAGCAATTGCGACTCAATTGTCTCCAGTCGCAATTACTTAGATAATCTTCCTATCCAAACTTACTAACTCCTCAGGTAGATTTTAGGAGTTTACCAGCGTTACCTGACGAGATTCTCGCGTAGACTCAGATTGTATAGCATTAGGTGTTGTTGCTGTTTGTTTAGGGCGTGTAACCATCACAGAACAAGGGGCTCGATGACTGACATAGTAGCTAACACTGCCCACTAATAGTTCCCTAAGACCTGATAATCCACGAGAGCCTATTACAATAAGATCAGCTTTCCAATCCCTGGCTATCTCACAAATACGTGACCCTGTCCGCCCTTGCATTACATCGCAGATTGCATCAATCCCTTCATTTTCAATATCTTGAACCTTCATCTGTAGCTGTCGCCACCAACCATCAATAAATTTATTCCAGTCATGTTGATATTCTTCTAACAAAAGCCTATTGTGTTGAAGCATATATTGACTATCGCTAAAGATAAGCTTTTGAGGCATGTCATGCTCATCCTCATCAATCACATGAACTAGCCTAAGCTCAGCGTCATAAGGTTTTGCAAAATCAACCGCAGTTGCAACTACCTGTTCTGATCCATTAGACCTATCTATAGGTACCAAAATACGTTGCGGCTTTCTTATCTCAACATTCGAAGCGCTTGGTTGAAGAGATATCTCAGATTGCTTATCTGAATGAACAATCAATACTGAACAGGGGGCGTGATGCATCACATGATTACTGACACTTCCGATCAATAATTCACTTATTCCAGAAAAACCATGACTACCAACAATTATTAAATCCGCATCCCAGGTTTCAGCAAACTCACATAGCTTTGTGCCTGGGGTACCATAAAGTAGGGTGCCAGAAGCCTTAACATCTGTCTTTTTAGTATCAGCAACCTTCTGTCCTAGCCAGGCCTGAGAATGATCAATAAACTGGTTCCAAGCCACTTGATACGATTCCAACATCGTAGTATTTATACCTGGATAGGGGAAGCCGTTAAAATATGAACCAACTTGTGGCGCATCTGATTCATTATCAGATAAAACGTAAACTAGTTTCAGTTCGGCCTCATAACCTTGAGCAAATAGGATTGCTTTCCGGAGTGCTTTCACACTCAAATTAGACTTGTCAAGGCCAACTAGGATTTTGCGAATCATTACTTTTCTCCTATATTTTTCATATTCAACTAGAGTAAAAAAATCTCCTCTGAGGAGAATCAAAAATTTTGTAAGGAACAAAAGAGTCTGATGTCCCAACGCCTCTAGTGCCTATTAGATCAAAAGAATTTGAGGAATTTATGAGGATTACATTTTCAACTTTTTAATTCTTCAAACTTAAAAGTCAGTCTTCTCAATAACTGCAAGATGCTGATAGCTTTACCTTTATGCCATCAGCAGAGATGGATGAAACTGACGCTGAAATTCATCTGAAATTTGAGGTTCCTGGTATGACAGCAGACGATCTCGACATTGAGATCACTGATACAGCTGTTATCGTTCGAGGTGAACGCAAATCTGAATCTAAGACAGAGGAAAATAATATTACCCGGTCTGAATTTCAGTATGGCAGGTTCGAACGGATTGTTCCTTTGCCGAGTCACATTGTTAAAGACGATGTTTCTGCTGAGTATAGTAGCGGCATCCTCCGTCTAGTGTTGCCAAAATCAGAAGTTCAAGCAACTAAAACCGTAAAAATTAAAGCTGTAGAGTAAACTCAATATTCGCGTCGGTTGGTATTCAGGTATCTAACCGACGCAGCTAGTGGATATCATTTAAACCAGGCTATCTTGGCTAGATGGGAAGTCAGGAACCGGGCTCCATTAATGACCTGGACTCTGATTCCTGACTTTTGTAAAACTTGGCTCTTCTCGGAGAATGTCCTATCTTTAGGAGCCCTTGTCGCTTATACCATTATAGGTCAAATCATCTTCTATAACAGCTATAGCTAATGTAGTTTTTACCACAGAGTCCGGATTAAGACTAATAGAGTCAATCCCTTGTTGGACCAAAAACTGGGCAAATTCGGGATAATCGCTGGGAGCCGAGTACATCCCAGTCTTGTAAGACTTATTTTGAGAATTGGCCGTTAAGGTAGGCACATCGATGCTTGAGCACCTGTGGTACATTCTCTTTTTCCCATTGCGCTCCTGATATCTTGATGCGTCGACCGATTTGCTTAATGGTCGATTCGATAGCACCTGAGCCAATCGAGATACCTTCAGCTTGATAATAGCCATAGTTGACAATCCGGGGCTGATGTTTAGTGAGGCATTTAATAAACCCCTCTGACTTTTCAGGGTCCCAGCTATGGAGCTGTTCGATAGCTCCGTCCAGGTTGCCTTGCCATAGCAATGTTTCAATGCTGTTCAAAACGTGTTTTGGGGCCTCTATCTTGCCCAGTTTTTCGACCAGATGGTACCAGTCTAAAATCTCTTGTCGCTGAGGTTTGTTCCCGATGGCTTCAAAAATATTCCAGATCCCATCATGACCATCCCCCAGGCAAATGACCGGCTTGGCCAACGTGTGTTGGTTAACCCAATTGACTAAACTTGGATTGTCCTGGAAAAAGGCACCGACACTCTGCTCGTGCAGGTTCACCGCTTTATAGTCACGCCAGATACTCTTCTGTCCTTTAGGCGTACGTAAACGCACTTTGCCACCATCGACACTGATTTCATTCACCTCACCCTCAACCGGGGGAACCTCAAAGGATTGGCGATGAACGAGACGTTGTTGTGTACTCCCAGAAACCGCTACCCCCGTGAGCACTTGAATGTCTTCAGCTGCGCGTTGATACGATTCATTCGCACTCAGCAGTAAACAACATTTCTCTAATTGGGGACTCCACCGGGTATGCGGAGCCACCTGGAGAACCTCAGCTTGTTTCTCCGTGATACTTAATTGCCCTACAATGCTCTTGAGGGTGCGGGTGCGGCCTTTGCTGGTGCCACTACTGGTTTGGATAAAAAATTTGCCAGGATCGGGCTGACATGCTCTAGAACATGCCCCCGGACGACCTCTTCGATATCTGCGAGTGTTTGAACTTGCTCGGGAGGGGTTTCCTCATAGAGTAAGGCAGCGATGGCCTGAGCGTAGGCAGCGTTTGAATTTGCTTATCTGCACTGAGTTTGGGCATTGGGGGCACCACGGACAACGCGTTCAAAGCATAGCTCTATTATCCTCAAGATCTCACTAATATCAAGTCGTTGAGAAGGCCCACACTATGAATTTTAGAAAAACCTTAAATTACAAGGCATATAGCTTATTTACTCTGGCCGTATATTGTGGCTATTCAATCTGACTTGATATAAGTGTTTATACTTATTGCAAAAGTGGGATGTACTCAGTCTGTAGAGGCTTACTACTTCACCAATGATGATGAGGCAGAGCTGAAACGAATAGAGACATGCATAGCACCCTAGAAGTTGCGATCGCAACGCCGCTCCAGCGGAGTATCGCAACCAACCAGTATCCATGCCATATAAGAAGCCCCCACGGCTGCTAAGGCTCATAGGGGCTTCGGTTTAGATATAAAGGGTTAAGTAATACAGTGTTCTGTCTACTTAGATATAGGGTTCGAAATAGGGAGTTATGCAATAAGGTGCTTTGTCTGTGAATCCACTGTACGCTGAGGTGTGGCATACACCCCCCTTCGTGGGATAAGCCTATGGCCTGCTTACACAACCATCAAGTTTCCCTAGTTTGGGTGTGTGATCACAGCGTCATGAGTTGTTTTGATATTAACTGAAGGCTTCTTGAATTGTCTGATGTCGTAGCCCAGTGAGCCGTAGCGTTGGGTGACTGGGCTAGTAAACCTTTAAAACACAACAGCACCCAGAACGATCTACCTGAGGAATTTCTCTACATTAGACAAGACTCTCTAGAGTTGTTCTACGAAGCAATAACCCCGCTAAAAACAAGGCTCTCTAGTGCAAGCAACAAGAAATATCAGTGACCTGATTGGGTGCTGGTATTGAATTGGAAAACGATGGAATGGAGATATCTATCGTTGACCTCCTTTTGTTGTGGTTATAAGCTTTTCAGCTCATGTATAGAGCATACCCATGGGAGTGATCGTGTGTCTCCTCTCTGACATAAACGGTAATGTTGTTGGGTTTTGTTACGGGTCAGTGATGTGGGTCTATAGGATGTGGTGGTTGATGACACTGCTGGCTGTGAAGTTATGGTTTTAGACTCAGATGATTCCATGGTGAACTAAAAACCGATGATCCGACCGAAACAGCTGATTGCTAGCCAAGTCGTTGCCCCATTGCCTAAGTCGCGGCCAGCGACTGGCAAGCTGAAGTACTTTCGACCTTTGCCGTACCATGTGGCGCTGAGTCAGGCTGCACGGTTTGAGGCGTGGATGCAGGATGTAGGCGATGTGGGTGGTCCGGCGGAGGCGGTGGATAGTAGTGATTATGATCCGAGGTTGATGGAGTGGTAGGGAGGCCTATCTACCCAGATTACTCAGGCTCAGCGAGATGGTCCCTTAGCCCAGGGGGGTGGTAGGTCAGAAAATGAGAAGTGCTTGGCGTATGTCTTGGTTTCCAGACTAATGCAGCTCTCAACCAATCAAATGGGCGTGCTCATAAGCTATAGTTGATTCAGAGAATAAAGATCGGTTGGTAACTTTTGTTTCTAGTATTAACGAGTTTTCGCGTTTTTCCATTGACATTCCCCTTCTCGAAACTTCCCTCTACATATCCCCTAAGGTTTGGAGAAAATCTATGTCAATCTATGTAGGCAATCTATCCTACGACGTTAGAGATGATGATCTAACGACTGCATTCACAGAGTATGGAACGGTTAAGAGTGTTCATCTCCCCACTGATCGTGAAACCGGTCGCATGCGCGGTTTCGCTTTTGTGGAAATGAGTACTGAGTCTGAGGAAGCGGCTGCCATTGAAGCACTCGATGGTGCCGAGTGGATGGGGCGTGATCTAAAGGTCAATAAAGCTAAGCCCCGTGAAAATCGTGGTGGTGGCCGCAAAAGTTGGTAGCAGCTTTGCCCGTGGCTACTAAATCGTGCCGTTAAGTCATTTTTAGTCATTTGGTTGTAGAAGCCAGATCTAACTAAAAGAGTTCAGGTAGAAATGCCTGAACTCTTTTAGTATCAGCGATAAGACTTAAGTGTCTTTATGTGAATTAGGTTAGCTGCCCATCGCTATGCTGTGGACGGGGCGTCGCTTATGGAGCAGGCGACCTCGTCGTCGGTCACTGTCAGCAGCCTGAGTGTCAGTATGAGTGCTGACGGTGGATGAGCAGCGTTTACTGCCGGAAGCGGCGTTTCGGTTTATTGGGTTGGGGGATGTGGTGGTGCCGTTTTAGGTGTGGGAGTTGCGATCGCATCCTGCTATTTTCTAACCGCTGACTAACGGAGGGTGCAAGCTTGGCTTGACGCGTTGCCTATTACGGGTAAACTTGAGTGCCTGTTGGTGGTGAATAATTTGTTAGTTGCGAGTGTTCTGGGGAAGATAGGAGAAAGTAACTCCGGTGATAGGCATTCAGTGGCTAAGTTGTAATTAAAAAAGGGGTGCGATCTCAAACTCTGAAACCACAACAGTTTCAAGCTCAGACGAGGGAGGAGTAAAAACCGTTGTAGGTTCCGTTTACGACTCGCATATTTGATCGGCTGAGGAAATAGACTGGCTAAGGTAGCAAGGGTGACTTGTCGATGGGCTTGTATCAAAAGTAACACCAGCTCTAGCGTTAGATACTGCTGTTCGCTCAGATGTTTACGGCAGATGGTTTGGTAGACTGAAGGCAACATTTTATTTTTTGTGGGGGATGCATAGTCCCCTATTTTTTTGCCTTCCTATTTTCCCAAATCATTGCCAAATATAGACTTTAAGTTCCTTGTCATCCTTTAAGATTTTTTTGCCTTCCTATTTTCCCAAATCATTGCCAAATATAGACTTTAAGTTCCTTGTCATCCTTTAAGATTTTTTTGCCTTCCTATTTTCCCAAATCATTGCCAAATATAGACTTTAACTTCCTTGTCATCCTTTAAGGACCGCGCCTTCCAAGGAAGACATTGAAGCTATCAAACCGATCCTAGAGGACTGGCTAAAGCAAAGGGGACTGACATTCAACCTAGAAAAGACGAAAATTGTTCATATCGAACAGGGCTTCGACTTCCTCGGATTTAATGTCAGACAATTCAAAGGCAAATGCCTGATCACCCCGGCGAAACAGAAGGTGAACGATCTCCTCCAGCGAATCAGAGACTGGCTCTGAGCCAGTCCCTCGCATAAGCCAGAGGTTGTCATCGAACACCTCAATCCAATTCTCAGAGGATGGGCCAACTACTACAGGCATGTCAATAGTGCCAGGGTCTTCGCTTCCCTCGACCATTACATCTGGCAGGCCATCTTCAAATGGTGCAGGAGAAGGCATCCCAGAAAAGGGAAACGATGGGTGGTCAACCAATACTTCAAAACGATTCGGGGAAAGAAATGGTACTTTACTGCTCCGGCCATAAGCCGAGACGGTCGAGTCATCAACTAGAACTACTCTCTGACTCAATTGGCAACCATCCCTATCGAACGCCATGTCAAAGTGATTGGCAAGGCTTCACCAGATGACCCTAAGCTCAAAACATACTGGCAACAGCGTCAAACTCGGCAAGGTAAAATTTACTGGGCCAAAGGCTCGAAACACTACCAAGTGGCAGAGAACCAAAATTGGCAATGTCCGGTATGTAAAGAACACCTGTTCAACGGAGAGCAACTGCATACCCATCATGTTCTCAACGTGGCAGATGGAGGGACGGACAAAGTTGAAAACCTGCTCCACCTCCACAAAGTTTGTCATCAGTACCTACATATGGGACATAACTACCTGAATCGCAGAAGGCTTGAGCCGGATGGCATGTAAGTGCCACGTCCGGTTCTGAGGGGAGGGTGATAAGGCGACTTATTCTCCCTTACCCGCCAAGCCGAGTCGGGGAGGCGACTCCCTGGCTTAGGTTAACCAGGGGTCAAGATCGCTCAAATCTTTACTCTATAGGCCTTTCAGGTATTTTGCCCATTACACGGAACCAGTGCCCTCTAATTTCATCTGGGCAAAATGCTCTAGCAGCATTCGGTGGACAAAGATGTAGCCACCACCAACCTTTTGTAGAAAAAGGCGTTCGGCAGAATAATCTAAGAAGTGAGCGTAGTTCCAGAGAATATGGTTTTGATTATGTAGGGTAAGGCGTAGGTTGAAATGTCGAAAACATGCCCAACCACCGCAAATTAGACCGCAAAATGTCCCGTAGCTTACTCCATTAATCAGGCCAATCTTGGATCCATAAATCATCCCAAAAAAGATACCAAATATCAGATTGCTAACTAGTGCAACCAATAAAGCATTCCTGCCTGATTTAATGATGCCTTGGTTAGGCCGGTTCTTCTTTAGAATAGCTGGACCTCTCAATCCACTGATTAATCCACCTATTAAAATACCGATTAGTAAAATAACCAGTCCAAAGCTCAACCCAGTAATGAGTCCATCTATGATTCCGTGAGCTAACCCAGCAGCAATCCCATTGAGTAGACCAAGTATTAACCCGACAACTACTCCAAACTTCAATCCATTCAAACAACCAGATTTTACGTTTTGCCAAGACCATTTAAGCGTTTCTACAGTCTCAATGTCGCCAGAATGTCCTGCAAAAATTCCTGCCAGTGATAGTATCAGCCCTATGCCAAGACCATTCGGAATTCCAGTAGTCAGCCCGTGCAACAGAATGTGGATTGGTACGAAAAATAGTGTAAAAACGAATATTCCCGTGAGTACACTGATTATCCGATAATTCACTTTGCGGATATAAGTTGGCAAGCAACTTGGCTGTAATCGCTCAACCCAAAAGACTGTTTGCGAAGATTGCATCATCGTCTGAGCTAACCAGCGTAACCAATACAAAGTTTGCTCTTTGGAATATTGTTGAGTTGTTCCCCTCCGCAAAAACATGCGCTGTATGTAAGCATCAAACAAGCGTTGATGAAATGTCTCGTCTGTGGTGACATCCTGAAACGTATTCAATGGACACCCATGGTATGCCAGACTCATAATGTTTAAGATCAGAGGCGAGGAAGCAAACTGCTTAATATGAGCATTCTGATTAAGCACAGTTTTTAAGGCAGCTAATTGATTACCTGCTTGTTCTAGATATTGGTCGATTTGCTTACTGTCTAGAGGCTTTACATACAGAGCACTGCGTAGACATAACTGTTCAGGCAGAACCTTATAGTCCTGAATGCGACTGCACACAACCATCTCAGTACGACCATGGGTCTGAATAAACTGGTTTAAGGCACGTACGCAAGCATCTCGACACCTAGCATCAACTTCATCCAACCCATCCAACAACAGGATTAACTGCTCATTATCGATCCAGGCTTGGCCTAATGATCGAGATACCTGGTAGGTTTTATAGAGTTCGCGAATTAGCCATGTGCGAATAGAGTCTCTTTTCTTAGACCAAGACGATAGATTTACTAATACTGGTAAGGGTTGACTTAAGTCATTTTCTGAACGGTTAATAAGAGTTTCTGCTAGCTTGAGCAGGGTAACCGTTTTTCCTGAACCAGGCTCTCCTAAAATCAACAGTGTTCGCCCAGCACCAATATTTTCAAAAAACTCAATGGCTGATGTCCCTTCAGGAAAAACCGCCCGAGAGTCTGAGGAAAATTCGTCCACCCCTGCTACGGGCTTAGGGACATAATTGTGGCGCTCTTCTAATCCTAGCTCAATTAAAGTCTGGGTATGTAGCGATTTGGTTAGCACTCCATCAATCCAAAACTGTTTGACCTTACTCAATAAAACCTGACGCCATTGATGCTCTTCCCGTTTAAGGGGGTGTGCTGCACTCAAGGAAGCTTGTGCTACCTGAACAGTACCAAAGACACTAATTGATCCCACACCGCCTTGGATTTGGGTCAGGTTCAAATCACGCCCTGCAATACCACCAATCTGGACAGTTTCTAGAACACTGTCCGAGATATTGAGCCCCTGACTAGGTTGCTGAGGAGATTGATTACTCATAGCTCCATTGTAGCAAAGTGTTCTAGCAGCATTCGATGGACAAAGATATAGCCACCGCCAACTTTTTGGAGGAAGAGATGATCCGTGGCATAATTCAAAAAGCGAGCATAGTTCCAGGGGATGTATCCATTGATATAAAGCATCAATCGCAACATAAAGTGTTTGATGCAAGCTAAACTACCCCCCCCGATAAGGCCAATGGCTAAACCAACACTCAAGCCACTGATGATTCCATCGCCGAACTCACCAGTTATCCCTCCGGCCAGTCCCCCCACCAGTCCCCCCGTACATCCACCTGCCAGACCAAAAATCCCAGCACTCTTGGCTGACATCCAAATAGCTTGATTGGGAACTGTCTTGGCTTCAATGTCTAAGCCACCTAGACCATTGGTGATCCCATAGGTTAGACCGGCAATTAGGCCCAATGCTCCATCTAAAGGTCGCACCGTCGTCAGTGCTCTACGGGCTTGTAGGGCCGCTTTTACTCCAGCGGGCCCCTGATCAATAAATTCAACAATTTGCCCAATCAAAAAACCAGATAATGCACCAATCAGAGCGTACCGGAGAATCTGATTTCTCGCCGTTTTCCAAGAGTATTTCAAGTTACCAACAGTATTAATGTCAGCTCGGCTAAAGCCAATAACTGTGCCTACAATCCCTCCACTCAGTAAGCCGATGATCAATCCTTGGGAGAGGCTATACAATAAGCCCTCATGACGTATGAACACTTCTAAAAGGACTTGACTCATCAATCCATAAACCATCCCAAAAACAACTCCAATCAGCATCGAAAAACTGACTCGATAGACTAGCTTATGGACTTGTTTGACCAATAAATTTGGCTGCAAAGCCTCAATCAAAAACATCGTTTGAGACCCTTGATACATCTGCCGTGCCAACCAGATCAGCCAACGGGTAGTTTTTCCTTTAGAATATTGCTGTGTTGTTCCACGTCGTTGGAACATGCGCTCAATATAGGTATCAAGTAAGCGTCGACTCCATGCTGTAACAGTAGGCAATTGAGGGAGATCTTCCACAGCGCAACTTTCATAAGCGAGACTCATCACACCTAAAATCAGGGGCGATGAAGCAAATGCTTTGAGATCAGAATTTTCCTGTATAACTGTTTTTAAGGCCTGTAGTTGCTCGCCGGCCTGTTCTAGGTACCAATCGATTTGTACTGAAGTCAAGGGCTGCACATAAATGGCACTGCGTAGTATTAACTGCTCAGAAAGCGCCTCATAGTCATGAACACGGCAACACACCACCATTTCCGTCAAGCCATGGTGCTGGATGAAGTCATTTAAGGCTTTTACACAGGCATTTCGGTATTTCTCCTTTACCTCATCTAGGCCATCTAACAACAAGATTAATTGTTCCTCTGCAATCCATGCTTGACCTAATGACTTAGAGACTTGATAGGTTTCATAGAGTTCTTGTACTAGCCAATCTGCAATAGGTTTTTGTTGCTTGCCCCAAGATGATAGGTTTACCACCACCGGTAAGGGCTGGCTTAGGTCATTTTCTGTTCGACTCAGTAGACTTTCTGCCAGTTTAAGTAAGGTCACTGTTTTACCGGCACCGGGCTCTCCTAAAATCAATAGAGTACGCCCCGCACCAATTTCTTCAAAAACAGCAGCAGCTGATGTGCCGATAGGCAAATTTGATCGCGCCTCTGAAGAAAACTCGTTTACCTCTGTTAGAGGATTGGGCACATAGTGATTTCGCTCTTCTAATCCTAGTTCAATTAAAACTTGAGTATGTAGTGAGTTGGCTAAGACTCCATCGATCCAAAATTGTTTAACTTTACTAAGCAGAACGCTACGCCATGCATACTCTTTCCGGTTAAGGGAGTTGGCGGTGCTCAGGGGTGTTTGATCTACTTGAACCGAGCCAAAGACATTGAGCGTTCCCACCTTGCCTTGTATTTGGGTTAAGCGTAGGTCGCGTCCTGCGATCCCCCCGATTTGGACCGTTTCCAGAGCGCTGTCCGAAATATTGAGGGTCTGATTTGGCTGCTTAGAGAACTGCTCACTCATCGCTCAACTAATCTCAAATTAAAAAGCCTGCAGCCACTCCCAACCACGGACTTAGCGTTTCTAAAATGGGTTGCACTTTCTCCCAAAGACTGGTTCCAGCTTCTACCGTTTCTCCAGCATCCTTCAAAACCTTGGTTGCTCGCTGTAAGCTCTTAGCTGCAAATTCCTTATCCGGCTCGTCGGCCTGCACTTCATCTTTAGCCGTCTCTATACTTCGCACTGCCTTTGCTTTCTCTGTGGTTGATAGCTCTGAGCTTTCAAGCAGCGCCTTCAGCTGATCCAATAGATTCGCTACATCCATAGGCGTCAGGGACTGCTCGGAAACCCCTTCACCAATCTGCTGAGTTTGAGTCACTGATTGATCTCGACCAGCAATGCCACCAATCTGGACATTTGACATCTGCCCGCCACTAATCTGAATTGATTGAGATGCCTGATTCTCAGTCATACGGACCTCTACAGAATGAGCGATACATCAATAATTAGAACATCACGGTTACAATGCCTGATTCACAACTTATTTTGATGATTGTAATGATCTGTAATTAGGGATTGCCCCTACGGACTGATGCATTTTTTATCGGTGTTAATGGACTCGGAGTTGTATAACATGCAGAAGAAATATGTAAGCTATTACAGCTGCTTCTGTTGAACTCTGTGGTGCTATTTTGCCCGATGGAACACTTTTTACCTGCGACCAGTAAATAACTGCTAGCTTTGCTCGCTCGATTGCATCATATTGGCCAGAGCCGCTGTGGTAGCCTACCCATGTGCAGACTTATAATTGTCCCCTGGCTTTAACTTGCCCATACAGGGTTTCCATAGCTTTAATAAATGAATTATCCCGATGCCAAAAGGCAGGAAAGTCTCCCTGTTTTTTGATAGGAATCGCTGATACTGGATTTTCTGATAGCGCCTCTATGGTTTGAGGTAATCGCTTTTTGCCATGCCAAAATTCCCGCAACTCAGTTTTATCAGATACACCCAGAATTTCTGGCGATGCGTAGTAAGAATTGACTGGTTGCGGTTCGGCCTGTTCCAACTGTAGTTCTGCTGATAGGGCCTGTCCTAAAGGAGACTTTGCCAGTTCTTTTAATAAGTTCTGTCGTGATAAACCTCGCAGTTCAAATAACAGAAATGGATCCTGGTCCAGCTCTGCCGCTACTAAATAGTATACCCCGGCAATATGCTTGCATGGATTACTCCAGTCCGGACAAGAACAGCTAGTCTTAAAGTCTTTGCGGCTGCCTGGCAATAGGTTCAGGTCCAGTTGTTGAAAGGTTTCTTCTATATTGTCTGGAATCTCGTTGAGTAGCAGTCGAGAAATAATACTGGCTTTGGATGCCATCAAGGCAATGGCCGCTGACCATTTGGCCTGACTCAGGGGCTGAAATTCAATGGTGATATGGTAAAGAGGTTCTTTATAGACACCAAAATAAGGGTTAACCGATCCTTGTACCTGGGCTGTGATCAGATTTCCATCAATGTCAAAGCCCTTTACCTTCTTGCCTCGGGCATAGGAGCGTCCTCGACTAAGGCGACCAGCATCTGTGAGTTTCTCAATGGCAGTGATAAATTGTTGTCCCCACCAGCTACGACTAAATTGACCCATGGTATTGCTCCCCCTTATTCCATAATTGCGCTTTTGTTCAATGAAATTAGCTGTCTAAAGGCATTGTCATCTAGTTCCGTTAGCCAGGATTCATCAGAACCGACAATGGAACCAGCCAATTTCTTTTTGTCTTCAATCATTTCGTCAATGCGTTCTTCCAGGGTGCCTATGGCGACAAACTTGTGGACGAACACGTTCTTTTTTTGGCCAATGCGAAAGGCACGATCCGTTGCTTGATCTTCTACTGACGGGTTCCACCAGCGGTCAAAGTGAAATACATGGTTGGCTTTGGTCAGGGTAATGCCCACACCACCAGCTTTTAAGGATAATACAAATACGGAGGGTTCTGTGTCTGGATCTTGGAATTCGGCAATCATGGCCTCACGCTTCTTTCGGGAGGTACCCCCATGGAGATAATAGGTATGACAATGGAATGTTTGGCGGATGTATTTCTCTAGGGCGTTGCCGAGTTCGGTAAATTGGGTAAAGATCAGCAGACTATCGCGTTCTGCCCTGGCTTCTTCAATCATTTCGGTAAGGCGAGTGAGTTTGTGCGATCGCACCGCCGTAAACTCGCTGTCATCTTGCAAAAACTGTCGGGGGTGATTACACACCTGTTTTAGCTTGGTTAACGTACTTAAAATCAGACCTTTCCGTTGAATTCCTTCCACTTCCTGTAATTGCTGCTCTACATCTTTGACGACGGCTTCATATAGCGAGGCCTGTTCTTTAGTCAAGTTACAGAACAGCTTTTGTTCCACCTTATCCGGCAGGTCTTTAATAATCGACTGATCTGTTTTTACCCGTCGTAAGATAAAGGGTTCCACTAGCTTTTTGAGGGTGGCAGACTGACGGGGATCGTTGTTTTTTTGAATCGGTACCTCAAAACTTTTGCGAAATTGGGTTTGATTACCCAAATACCCCGGATTCAAAAAGTGAAAAATAGACCATAGATCCAGCAGTCGATTCTCAATCGGGGTGCCAGTGAGGGCCAGCCGATGGTGGGCCGAGAATTTACAAATGGCCTTGGTTAGAGCGGCTTTTGGGTTCTTAATATTTTGGGCTTCGTCCAGCACAATGCGGTGCCATTCAATTTGGTTAAACAGTTTGGCATCTTTACGGGCCAGGGCAAAGGAGGTAATGATAATATCATGGTCACGACAGGCTTGTTTGAAGATTTTGGCGTCTTTGGCCCGCTCACTACCATGGTGGACCGTTGCTGTAATGTGGGGCGCAAACTTTTGGATCTCCCGTCGCCAATTGCCAACAACGGAGGTAGGCGCAATCAATAGGGTAGGAGGTAGTTGGCTCTCTTTGGTGGCAGATTTAACCGTTTGCTTGCGACGTCCTTTCTGCGGTTTCTCAGGTTCGCGCTCCTGCACCAGACGGGCAATCACCTGGACCGTTTTACCGAGACCCATATCATCTGCCAGACAGCCATTTAACCCCAGCTCTTCCAAATATTGTAGCCAGGATACACCGCGCTTTTGATACTCCCGTAGTTGTCCTTCAAAGCTATCGGGATTATCTACGGGGTGTAACTTAGTTTTATCGCTCAGCTTATTAAGCATGTCGGCGAGAATGTCTTTGCGATCGCACTCCACCTCCAGTTCATCGTCCTTCCCCTTTGCCGTCAGCTTCATAAAGTCCAACAGCGACAACTCTGGATTTTCCTCCTGGTGTGTTTTCCAAAACTCCAGCATCTGTTGCATCTTGTCCTGGTCCAGCTCTATCCACTGTCCCCGAAACTGAACCAAGGGTGTTTTCGCATTTACTAATTGGTGCCACTCTTTCTCGCTTACCTGTTCATCACCGATGGCCAGCTCATATTGGTACTCCACCAACCGCTCCAACGAGAAATAGCGCTTAGATTTATCTTTGCCTTCTGAGAGTGATTTTCCTTTAGCTTTGAGGCGGACTTTGGCTCGCTGTCGTCCCTGTGGTGTCCACCAGGCCGGGACAACTACCTTGTAACCCGCATTTTCCAGAATCCAGGCAGATTCTTTGAGGAAGTTGAATGCCTCATCCAAAGCTAACTGAATACCTACCGGCTGGTCTGTTTCCAACCCTTGCCATAGGGCTGAATAGATGCGAGATGCGTAGCCCAGGTTGAGCAACAGGTTTTGTTCAAAGTCCTGCCCTAATTGTTTTTGAACCTGCTTCTGTTGCTTGGTACCCATACGCCAATAATCATCTAGGGGTAACTTGAGTGAGGGATCGTCCTTGGGGGCAACTTCAAATAAGAGCTGCCAGGGATCCTCAGGCTTAAGTGGGTCTTGTAAATGAAAGTACAGGTAGAAAGGCTGATTGGTTTGGGTGCGAACGATGAGATCGCGCCATGCCTGCCATTGTTGATACTGCCCCAACCCCTGTGATTGTGGCCAAACATTTAAGGAGAAACAATGCGTCAGAATAGAGCCTGAGATAGTATTCTCAAACGCTTTTGTCAGCTGAGTATGGGTAACAATTTCAGTGAGCAAACATTCAGAAAAATGACGTAGTAACGATAATCGATCATATAGCTGTGGTTCTTCACAGGGATCCACAAACCCCGCAGCACACATCAGCGGCATATACTCGACATACTGTTCTAGTAGAGTTTTATACTCCTCGCCAATAAATTCCCATCCCCCATAGATTTCAAAGGAATGAAATGGCTCGCCACTGGTCGATTGTTTTCCCTTATCTGCAGATCGTTTTTGGGATGACGACCTTTTTTTTGACGTCTGGTGTTTAACTGTTTCCAGGAGGCGATACTTGAGTGAAGGAATGTAATGGTCCTTTAACATCACCCGTTTTAATGCTTGGGTAAAATGGAACCAAAATAGTAGGTCATTCCCTAACTGCAGCTCACTTAGATTATGTAACGTTAGAAAATGAAGTTCATTGAGTAACGGAATGAGAGAAGTGCTGCCCAATTTACTTTTGACAGGCACGGCACATGCAATTGGGCAACAATCCACTTCCCAATATTCGAACTCAAAGCTGTCTGGTAGCTCTATCTCCAGATAACGCGACAGTTCTAAGGATGGTAGCGGCTGATCATCAACGGTCGGCAATAAAAAATAGCAAGGCTCTATCCAGTCCTCCAGGGGCGTATTTTCGGGAGACCGAATTTTAAACTCATTTGTCAGTAAGTCTGCTAGCTCTTCACCCCCTAGTTGCAGTGGGTAACAGCCCTGCTCTTCAAGCATTGGTTTCTTTTCAGTGGTCTCTACCCAAAGATAAAACTGGCCTGCTTGGATAAAATCAGCTCCAGGTTCAGGGAGCCAGGTACCATGAAGAATTTGCATAGTGGCTAGCAGAAGATGCGTGACTAATTAATAAACCTTGACCAAGGTTTAACGTTAATTTAGCGCTCATACTAGCGTGTTTATCACTGCAAAATCATTACAGTTGATGACCAGTTGATGACCAGTTGATGACCAAAGTCTACTGGCTGTTCAAAGCATGTCTTATCGCATCATATCGTCGCTGCTGGTCCCGATAGATAGCATCCCAGTGATTGCCTAAGCCTGGTGCATCCCAATACCCCGTATCCGGGTCTAGAAATGCTTTGCTCCTGGCCCAAACAATCTGTGACCGACTATCCATTGGCTGTTGTTTTGCTATATAAAGCCAGTCAATATAACCCCGATCCAGGGCTGCTAAGGGCGCTTGATTTGCCAGATCAATGCCATTGAGTTCTTCTAGCAGCGATAGGCTAAAGGTGCTTGCCTGGGCCTGGCGTCGTAGCTCTAGCGCCTGCTGTTGCAATCGTTTCAGTTGTTTTTGATCGGCTTCTTCCGGTGAGGCAGCCCCATGCTGATATGAAAAACTCCCTAGGTTCCACGCCCCGTTGCCAGGGTCTATATGGCCATAGTAAGCATGGGTATATCCGCCTGTTGGTGTGCGTGTTCCCTCAGCGTTACCTACTGTTTTGGAGACGAGGGAATCAGTCCCTCCCGTAAATAATTCACCCATGGGATAAGGCTCAGTTTGGCTGATTGCCAGCCGATTAATAGGTTTTGAAGGACTCTCTGGCAAAAATGTCAGTGCAACAGGTGCGCTGACATTTGTTGTTGCACGAACGCTAGACTGAGCTGGTTGGGAAACGTCAAACTTGAGAGCAACTGGTTTAGCTTGGGCCATGGCTGCTGTGCCAAAACTGAGCGTGCCAAAACTAAGCGTCAGGCTAGTTAAGGTTGTAAGGATTGGTTTGAGGATGAAGTGTTGCATTGGTGATGAAGATAAGACGATAAAAGGATGGAGGGGATTATTCTGCAGTGGGCTCCCTTTGTGGGAGCCCATCACAGAGATATCCTCTATGGCTCTCGAAACCTTGTAAATGCTCTAAGAAGATTGATTTAGCAACTGTTCAATAAACCGTGCGGATGGTTCTACCATGGCCCAAGTGCCGTCTGGTTCTCGGCGCAGCATCGCAAAAATCAAATGATTTGCTCGTCCAATGCTCTGTCCCTGCTGTCTTGGTCCAAATTGAGTCCGACTAAGACCACACAGCCGAAACAGGTAAGCGGGCACGTCATCACTGGAGACCAGAACACAGCCCATTGTAGTCGGTTCAACAGTGCCATTAAACGGCATTCGCACCGCATCACCATCAAGATTAAGGCTAATGTCACCCAAGCTGCTGCTGACTGGGTACCCGGCGATCTCCGCTCCAATGGGTAAAGACCAACTCTGATGTAAATTGAGAGTGCGTGGTGCTGGCATAGAACGACCACAGCCTCCTGCAAAACTTACAGGAAGACCCAGCATTAGTCCCAGACTAAGGCATCTAAAAAAAGAGAATTTCATGGGTAAGAATGTGAAAATGATTGTATGAGCATTCCCTGTGGATATCCTGAACCTATTGAAAACTAAAGGAAAACCCGGCGTATTCATTCCCTTCATAGAGCATAACCAGCCAGGTAGAGGGTGCAAAGGCGAGCGGGTAAGCTTCTCGGGTGGCAGTTACCCCATCGCGAATTTCCATGCTGGGCAACTGGCAGTAGGGTTCTGCCACAATATCTCGAACAGTTTGTTGATTGGATCGTTCTGGTACGGTGAGAAGTTTGCCTAGCTGGGCTCTAGAGAGTATCGCAGATGACTGCACAATTTTTTGGCAGGTATCTTTGTGGGGCGCTGCAGCATCTGCTTTGAGATACGTGCCTGCATTGAGTAGTAGACCCATGGCGGCGATCCCCCAACCAGCAGCCAGAAAATAGCGACTATGCCACCATGGAGTAGTGATTTTTGGCCGTTTAGAACTGAAGGTTTTGAGAAATGAATGGGTTGTCCGTCGTCTAGCTTTGTGGGGAGCAGGACGCTGGGCATGACGGTGAACTGTAGGACGAGGAGAAATATGTGGTGTCATCGGCGTGTTTGGGGATGAATGGATGATGAGTTGAATGAAAGTACTCCACAGTCCGTCAAGGAAACCGTGGATAGGGCTGTGTGCACTAAACTTGCAAAAAAAATTGTGGTGTTCTGTACCTGTCTACAAGTATAGGAGAAAGATTTTCAGATGAGTATAGTGAGTTGTGCGTATGATCGACCGTAAAACCCCTATAATCCTTGTCTATAAAAGGAAATGGCGTCTGCTTAAATTGTTTCCCTCAACCTTTGCAACAGGTTTTTGGGATTGTCCATTGGAAACTATATATTTGTGCAACACAGTCCTATTTTGTATTGGTCTGTCAGGATTGAATTTTTGGGTGGAACGGTGAGTAATAAGTGGTGTTTCACTCCAAAAAATAAAAGTTGGCGAACTACGGGGCTATTGAGGGGATGGATTACCCTGTGTCAGGTAGATCCTGCAGGTAAGATAGCCACTTTTGGCGTTGCTCAGGGGTAAGATGAGCGAGGGACGATGTGGAGAACTTTACTTGTAATTCTTGGCCTATCTGTCTTGGTCCCCAATTTAGTCGATGTAGTTGCTCGACTATTTCTACAATTGTCGATAGCGATCGCAATTGCTCCTCAGCCAGTGCCATATCCAACAGCTCAGCACATAATTCCGGTGGCTGTTGCCGCAGCCATGCCAGCGCCTCCGCCATCAAAATCGGGTCTTCTAAGGTTAGCCAATAGGCCATTTGCTGCAGGTGTGCTGCCCTAGACTCCTGGGCTAGCATCTCCTCAGCGTTTACAACAGCTTGAGTCGCGGACAAATCGACCGTTGTCTGAGCCGTTGACAGCATCTCCCGAATACGCTGAATCTCATTATGGTGAGGGTTACCACCCGCCTGCTCAGTTGCAACAGCTTTTAGATCGCCAGAAGCCTTGATTTCACTATTATTACCATCTATATCTTGTAATAAGCTTGTGGGGCTGTGACAGTTTGGCGCGTCAGCATGGCCAAACTGTCCAGTTTCATTATTAAGTTGGGGGGTCTGGGGGGTTTTTGGCTGTGATTTGGCCTGTGGATGCCATAGCTCTTTGTATCGATATAGCGAACCTCCCCCGATACTAAATTTTCTGAGGGCATTGAATCTCGCGGTTGCCTGTTTGGGCAGTTCATTTTTATCTGAGAGTGCTTTAAGTGCAGCTTGAATTTTATCTTTGGTCTTTTGGCTCTGTTTTTGATTCCAACTGAGTTCAGTGTTTTCAGTGTCTGGTTTTTCTTTCTTAGGCTTGTACTTACCAAATTGTTCTCCATAGTGAAAGTAGTGACTTTTTTCAATGCAGCTGACCCACTCTGAAACCCGTTCTTCTATTTCATGTTGGTGGCGACACCATAGGTCATACCCAGGGAGTGCCTTGGCAACAGAAACTACTTCTTTAATTAATTTGTCACCTTTAAGTGGGTCGCCGCCGTATATCACATGGTGAAACACATAGGTACGCATGGTAATCCGACCCAGTAATCGATTTGTTTGGCCGTGGTCGGTCCAGCCTTGTTCAATCTCTGCATTGAGATCATTTAGAAACTTGTCAGCCTTATTTGAGAGACGATAGCTCCGTCGTTTTTTTTCCTTAATGATTTGCTGGAGTGTCGCCTGATTCAGGGAGTTACGTTCCTGGCACTGTGCCCATTGAGCAAGAAATGTCGTCTGGTCAGTCCAGCTTGGCTGTAGATCCTCATTTAGTAAATAGGACCCACGTTGTAGTGGTAGCCGGTGAGCGTTAAATAAATTGGGCGTACTTTCAATGGTGTAAAGCCTTGCATTAGGAAAAACTTCCAGTTGACCTGGGGTAACCTTAAATCCTTGACTTTCTAAAAGTAATGTAATGCCGCTGCCTACTTCCCAGGCTGTGAGCAACTCTGTAAACGGAAAGTATAAATGTAATCCCTGGCTGTCGGATGAGGTGCAGATGATTGATGAGACCAGATCTAATGGCTCTAATGCCTCAGTCAGTTTTTGAAATGCGGTGGGATCTCGTCTGGGATGGTATGCACTACCAATATCTATATCGATCATGGCGTACTGGGTTTTTTGCCCAAACCGCACACCATATAAATACGCACCTTGCTTAATCAACCGGTCTGATAATGGATGGCGACTTTCTGTTTGCCATTGAGGATGCTTACCCGGTTCTGGATGTCGGGCATAAATGTAATCGTGCCGATGGGGAAATAAATCCAGAAACGCGTTGTTTTCTGAAACATATTCAAAGTTTAGGGAGGCGGCTACAATACGGCACCTCCCTTCCTATTTAATCCACCAAAAATTGTCAGCTCTGGTAAATCAGTACCAGAGTTGTTAGGATTTATAGGCATAAAAAAACGACCCACGTTGTGGGAACTTTTGATAGCACCAAGCTCTTAGCGGACCGGCAAGAAAGCGAAGGGCTGGTGCTTTTGCTTTGGTCTAGAAGCTGATGAGTAGTTCATCTGTTTCTAAGCACCTGAGAGATTAACACTAGTTTGGGGTGTTCTCAAGTCCCCATAAGCCTTAATACGGCAAAGTTATAGCGCACTCATACGGCAAAGTTATAGGCAAAATCTGACGCTAAAGGTATAGGTCCCAGGCTTGTTTATACGGCAAAGTTATAGGCAAAATCTGACGCTAAAGGTATAGGCATTGGTGCCAGGCTAATTTGCAGGCGTTATATTTATACGGCAAAGTTATAGGCAAAATCTGACGCTAAAGGTATAGGCCCCAGGCTTGTTTATACGGCAAAGTTATAGGCAAAATCTGACGCTAAAGGTATAGGCCATTGAGCTAAAAACATACGGCAAAGTTATAGGGTTTAAGAACTGGAAAAAGCCCTCTATCATGTGGCTGATGTTTTTCTAATGGTGGCGCTCTTGTCGGTAACTAAGGATGCTGCAAAAGATACGACCTTTCCAGTCGATGGGCAGCTTTTGCGGGTCCTTCCTCGGGCAGGGGCCTCATTGCGAAATCCCGATGTAAACTTGCCCACGCTTCGAACGGATGGTGAAAATTACTATCTAGAGATACGGGTGGAGGCAGACCCCGATGAAGCTAGTGAAGTTGCGGTTACCCGTCGCATTCCTATCGAAGATCTGTCTGGGGAAGAATGGGAAGAACTTAAGGACCAATATGACAATCTGGATTTAGAGAGCTATTTAGGGGAAGGCATTAAGGGCCTAGAAAAAATTCAGGATCGGCGGATGCAACGCTTAATTGCAGCCTTGCTCACCTTCCTAAATCCTCGGCAGGTTTCTATTGTGCTTTATCTCTATCGCGCTGCCGCCCAAGAGGGGAATTGTCCAGGGGTGAGTTTTCGCTCGAACGATTTGCTGGAGGCCATGGGCTATAAGCGCACTAGGGATGGTGGTTTTCCTGCTAAGTTGCGATCGCAACTCCACTGTGATTTGATGGCCCTCCATCGCACGGAGTTAGTCTTTGCCCAGTCCTTGCCCAAGGGCGATAGTCTGGGGGCCAAAGTCACCATCAAAAACGTATTGCGGATCAAAGAATTTGAAGTGGACAATGTGCCCCGAGACTTTGACCCAGATAAAGCCGCTGACTACACCTACGAGCTAGCCGATGCCTACACAGTCTCGTTAGAATTTTTTGAAGGACCTGCCCGTACAGGAGACTATGTACTCTTTGCCAACAGTCTTGACATGACACAGCGGTTAGGGGGGAGTGCTAAACACAATTACAAAACCAAGTTGCTGGTTTACTTGGCCAGCCGTCTGAAATGGGATTCTCCAGAGGATGGCCAGTACTTGACCATCTCCAAGCGGTATCTCTTTAAGAATTTAGATCTTTTAGGCAGCAATTCTTCTCGTAACAATCAGCTATTTTGGCGCACTGTTGAAGAGTTACGTACAGATGGTTATTTAATCGGAGCGCAAGAACTACCCGGTAAACGTAAAAATGCCCTGATCCAGTTTCAAATCAATGCCGATAAGATTACCGCGTCCGCTAAAAAATAAGCCTTATGTACGGTTGCCACTCATTACTCTATTCACGACGCATCGGTCATAAACCACCAAAATATAGTCATCTCAATCGAGAATCACTGTAAACAATCATGCAGTTAGTTGGCTTTCCTAGAAAAGATTGGTACAATTGACCTATGAAGATATACCAGCTTAAAGAACATGTTCTATCGCAGTGGCAGTCTCTCCACAGTTGGTGTGGTCAGTTGACCTCGCCATTGGAGCAATTTGGTCTGGATATCCGTAAGCAATTTGGTGACCGTCGCTACAAAGCTACTTGGGTAAAAGCGTTGGCCTATTATCAGGCCCAGCGTATTTACGAGTCTTGTATTGATAGCACCCTTTTAATTACCCATACGCTCAATTTTTCTCCGCAAGATCGTCTATACGCTTATCGAAATGAGATTCTAGATGCATTTCTTCAGTATGAAGATGGTCTAGAGCTAATTAAGCAGGGGCTAGAAAATCTTTATTTCGATGGGTTTACTGCACAGGATAACGAAAGTGCCCATGGGATTCTTAAACTTTTGGAAGCAAGAGAAGGCCTTGACACAAGGTCAGGACAACGAGACGAACCAAGAGTCCTCTCAGCAGCTTGATCTGTTTCGCAAAGGTGCGCTAGCCAATCGCGAGCGGTCTACGGGGGTGACAATTTTTCGTAAGTTTACCGATTCGATCAAGGCCAATGGTGGTGATGCCGATGCCATCATCGACTCAATTACCGTGGAAACAGAAGAACTATTTGGCTGTACTGTGCGAGAGCTATATCAGGCAACGGGGGGTAACAAGAATGATCGCAGCACCCTACCGGAAATTGTGCAACGGTCTTACATCGCTAACGAAGCTCTTTCCTCTTTTGAGCTAGAGCGGATGGAGGGTACCATTGGCGGCGAAGACCAACAAGAAAATAATGAGAATATTGTTGGCACCGTGAGAGATGTGAGTAAAAAGACCCGCAAGTGGTTGCCTTGGTAGTAAAGTTTCAGGGGATGGATCTGTCTCTGCAAAGTCAGCCTAAATGTTGACACAGAGCAGCCAAACGGTACTAGAGCAACATCTGTTGGGCCAGTCTTTTGCAGCGACTAGATGTCTAATGACGACAATCATGAAACTGCCATACAGATTATTCCAGCCCACATTCCGCCATTAAATTGGCACATCGGATAATTAATAACGAAGCCAATGGATCACAGCCTCTAAAGAGACATGAATTCTCAATAAAACCTAACTATTGAGAATGATCTAGAAATAGTTCAAATGAGTTATCTAGGTACTCAAAGTCTCTATGGAAAAAGCTTTCAGATTTAATATGTGATTGTGACAGTTGAGAGTGTGGAATGTCGGATATAAGCCATTATTAGCCAATACATATGGCTTTGAAACGAGTCTGCCAAGTGCAGACGTCTGCACTTAATTGCACAGATTCACAATTTTTTGATCCAAAATAGCAATACTGATGTATCCTATCCGGTGTACAGTTGTGCAACTGTGAGCTAGAACTATGATTATCGCGATCGCAGCAATTAAAGGAGGCGTTGGCAAAACAACCATCACGTTCTGTCTAGCTGCCACATTGGCCCACATGGGTAAACGAGTTTTGTGTATTGATTTAGACCATCAGGGTGATCTGTCCTCAGCCATGGGAGCTGAGCGTGATGCTTCGGTCCCGGATATTGGTCAAATTCTTTATGCCCCCAAGCGAGAGCAAGCAGATCTAATGGCTCAAGGGATTGTCGATGTTCAGGGCTGGTGTCATCTGATTACCCCTGGCATGGATCTCGGGGGATACCAAACAGAGATTGAAAAAGGTCTATCTAGTGAGAATCGTCTCAGGGATGCCTTAGCTCAGTTTAATAGCGTCTACGAAAACTACGACTATGTTTTGTTAGACACCCCTAAGGGGGAAGGTCTTTTTACTAAAAATGCATTAGTTGCCTGTGATGAAGTGTTAGTGCCTGTGCAAACTGAGTTCTTTGCACTGAAAAATATTCCAGAATTATTGAACTTGGTGAGTCAGATTGCCGATCGGGCCAATCCCGACTTACGAGTATCTACATTGGTGCCAAACCGGATGAAGTCCACTAGCTTACACAAAAGTATCCACCAGCAAATTGTCGATTGGGATGTGCGTACCCATCTACCCCATCAATCAGAAGAGTCCTGGACCTCTCCCCCCATTCGAGATTTAACCGTTTATTCAGAATTGTCTGCCCAAGGTGAGTCACTCTACTCCTATGGGGCAGTTAAAGAAGAGCATCGTCAGCCGTTTGTTGCGATCGCAAACCATCTAGAAACCCTAGGTAGTTCCCCTATTCGTGAGGTAGAAACCGTTGGCTAAAAAGAATTTTTCTAGGGTGGCCACTGTTGCCGAGAAAGCTCCCCTACCCCGTAAGTTAGCAGTCGTTCCCAAACGTAAGCCAGATGAAATCGTCAATCTAGAACGCGTTGATCTGGCCGATCGTGAGAATTGGTTGCGAGCATTGGACATCTGTCAAGCTAACGACGCTCAGCCCCTCAATAGCCTGTTGCATGAAATTGAGACCTATCAAGGCCAAATCGATCAGGCTTTACAAACTGCCCAGGCCCAAAGCACTATCTATGCCTATGCCATCGGTAGTCGCCTAGATGTGATTGAAGAGAAACACCTCTACAAAGAGAAAGACTATGAAAACCTCACGGCCTTTATTAAAGGTGGAGAAGTAAAACGTCCCAATGGCAGCCCCATCACCACTCGTCAGGTATGGGCTTACCGTCGGGTGACCCGTGGCCTGAAAGAATTTTTGCAAATTGCAGAATCCATTCGCGATGGCAAGCCCTTATCGTCTGACTTACAAGGCCAGTTAGAAGACCTGGGACAGCAAGTTAATAAAGATATTGTCGAGTCATTTTTAGACTCCTATGCCGATAGCATTGCTGGTGTTCTAGAGTTGGGGGTCTCGAAACTAGAGCAAGTTTATCGTCTGCCAGAACCTGTCGCTCTGACAGGGTTGCTAGCAGGGAAGCTTCCTTTAGAAGAAGACATTATCGAGGTTCATGAAGTATCGTTCTCTCAGTTGCGCAAAGCCATTAGCACTCACGAGAAACAGCGCAAGTCTGGGGTGAAAAACAAAAATACCAGCAAGGTCACCAGGGCAGATCGGATGTTAGACAACCTGAATCGTACTGTGGAAGAGTTAGATGCGTTAGTCCTTTCAGATTTACAACTTCAAAGGTTGAGTGCGCTTAGGGATGCAATTGGAAGGATATTGTCTTAGAAAGACTATTAGGGGTATTTCCTTATGAATGCCCTTAGATACCAGGCGCAATCAGTCAGAATTTCGTATGACATAGATTTTATGGATTCTTGTGAAAACGCCAAGTGCAGACGTCTGCACTTGGCGTTTTGGTGTACCTAAGAAGTTAGGACTGGCGTAATTTCTAGAAGCGACCGATGTTTGTCCTTAATCGTTGTCGGCGTGCTCAAAGCGATAGACATAAAAGAGCTGTCGGAACTTTCTGAGTAATCCAGCAAAGATTGCCATTATACCTGCGCCACTTAGTAATCCCCAAAAGGCTAAGGGAGGGGTCGCCCATCCTGATTCAGTAGTGGGAGCCAGCACCATATGTGCCGCCATTGTTCGTGCATCCACCATCACCCCTGCAATCAGTAGACCAACGGTAGTAATAATGGCAATTGTCGTTAGTTGATCAATCCGCTTTAAAGCTGTCTGGCAATAGCGACAATCTTTGGTGTGGGTAGACCATACATCAAATAATTTGTCCTTGTTATATTCTGGTGGTGGCAGTGAAGGGTCACAAGACTTATCCCAGGCCACACCACCACCGGCTCGATATTCTAGCCACTGCCGGAAGGTGATGATCATTTTGTCCTGGGGATTGGGGGTATAGACTTCATCGAGCCAGCGATTTCGTCCCCGTTGTCCCAGAGTCCGTTCTTGATAATGCAGAAATACCAGGTCTTGATGTAAAAAGAGAGACGCTAAAACATGGCCCAACCATTGGGGCATAGGGAGGGCAAAAAATCCTAACCCTGGTGGTGTGTTGCCTGCTTCATTTTTTACCAGAATTTGACAGCCAATGTGGCGACACCAGCCTGGTCGGGTTGGTGTCGCATAAAGAACTAAAATTAACTGGCCCCCATCGGTAAAAGTGGTGGAGATTTTCATTAAACAAGGGGGTTGAAAATCATGGGTTGCATCTGTAATTGCTGGTGAAGAGTTTGTTACACCAAAGGCAAATCCCTCTTGGGTAGAGACCTCTCTCAGTCGGGGCATATCGTAATACGTTGCATCGGTGTAGCGACTGCCCATAATGCCATGGTGGGAAACAGGCACATGGGCCGGATCGGCTACGTTTTCCATAAAATAGTCCCAACCGTAGGGTAAATCTCGCTGATTCCAAAATAGCTTGATTACCTGATTTGAGGAGGTTTCTAACTCAGTAATCAGTCGGGGTGAGCGTTCTTGACTGTGATTGAAGCCTGATTCTCCAGCTTCTGGCCATACCCATAGCAACCCCTGACGTTCTTGGGTAGGGTATGCGATCGCACAAGCTTGAGGACGATTACAGTGGGTTTCTTCCGTAGTCTTGTCTTTAGATTGGGGAATGCCCAGACATTTCCCGTTGCTATCAAATTGCCAGGCATGATAGGCGCAGAGCAAGGTCCCATCAGCTTCCACACGACCTTCTGATAATGGAGCCAGCCTATGGGGGCAAGCATCTTCAAAACAGTTCCACTGTTGCTGCGCGTCTTGCCATATTACTAAAGCTTTTCCCAGCACTTGCAGTGCATGGGGGCGAGACGGATCGAGAGTTTCGACAACAGCGACTGGATACCACTGTTGAGTCCATTGAAATGTTTCCTTAGCTGCATCGATAGTGGTTTGATTAGCAGGAGAGTCTGACTCAACAGCAGGCACTAAGCTCGCATCGATAGTCATGGAAGAAGATAGAGGTAGAGGGCAGGAAGTTTAGTGCAACCCATGAGTAAGTCGAAACCAACATGTAGTTGCTTGAATAGCGTATACAAAAGTTAATATAGCAACTGTTTCGATCCCTCACCTCAAGATAAAGAAAGTGCCCATGGGATTCTTGAAATTTTGGAAAGAAGAGAGAGCCAACTACGAGGAACAAGCCTTACAGTTGGACCTATCGGGGCACTCTCAGGCACTAATGCCTCAGCGTAAGCAGGTCGATGGCGCGATAGTCAATCGGCGGTAATCCATCAAGGCTAATGGAGGTGGGGCTAATGCTTCACCCTCTATTCTTTATACGAAGTACTGCCCTAGCTGTGCCCAGCATCAAAGAAAATTGGCAAGAGTACGGCTCATAACATCCTATAACTTGGAAATGAGTTACTACCCTTTTTCTGTCTTGTGTTGCTTTATATATTGTCGCATGTAGGCAACCAGCACCTCTTTCATATTTTCATCTCTGGCAGCACAAATAGATTTGAACTCACTGCGCAAGCTTCGAGGAATTCGTAGCTTCAGCTCGGCAATTTCTTCCTTTGGCTCCTTACTCACAGTCACTATGCTCCAAGGGACATACCTACCAATCGTCCCCTAAGGGTTAAATTACGTTTAGGGACATTAGTGGTCATAGTACCCCTAAGTGATATATTTAAGTAGATCCTCATGAGCTGTCTTATGAGTCGTAATCCCTTGATGTGTCTACCATTAGCAGGATTACTCATTTTGGGTGCCTGCACGTTAGAAAATACAGGTGGTGCGGCCAATGCTACCAAAGTTGGTTTTGACCCTTCACTACCAGCAATTCCAGATACCAATGCTGAAGCTTACGGTCTAAGTGGAACTATGGGCGAGGCCGATTTACTTGCCCTTAGCTATCTTACCTGGCCTCAGAATTACACTAGCATTAGCGATCGCTTTGGTTTTCCTGCACAACGAAGCGAAAGTACAGATTATTACAATATTTCTGGAAATCGTTGGGTTGCCATTTATTACGATAGTGCTGGTAATGCGACTGGCTACAGCATTAGCGATAGTCAGTAGGAAGTAATCAGGCAGAGATTAGTACTACGTCAAAGCTAAAAATTCGGGTTGGTTACTGATAAAGGGTGAAGGGTAAAGAGTGACTCTTGACTCCATAGTTCCGAGGACATTGATGATGCTAGTACTTTTCCTCAATACAGACGAGGCACTTTGGATGCCTACTCACTGATTCTTTACACCCTCAATTTCACACCCAATCACCCCGATTACCGAATATCAATATCAAATTCTAAAAGCTGTTCATGACAATGAGAGATGCAGTCAAGTTTTTGCCGATGTAGTGATAGCTGAAACCGATGAATTCTTCAGCTGTGGTGTCAACGAACTTTACCAGGCAACTGGAGGTCAAGGAGCTATCGTCATATTGGTATTAATAGCCCTTACCCACAAGCGTGTCATCTTCCAATGATGGCAATTGTTCATCATTCTCTCTCAAATGCCGAGATTGAGCACTAAGGTCATGGTGGAAACGCTTTTTATCAAAGCGATAGCCATCGCCAAGGAACTCCACGATCTTCTCGGCATCGTCTTCTGCATTTTGTAGGCAGGTGGATGCACCAGGAGATGGTGTGATGTTGAACAGGATTCTCTCTCCTACTATCTTTGCCTCCCCAAGTTGGAGTTTGCGAGTCTTCACATTGACAATCTGAGGGCGAATCCCACCATATCCCTTAGCATACTCCAAATCTTCCAGGTCCATATCTGGCACAATACGTCTGACTTCATGAATGAATAACCGTTGGCCGATAAATGGAATGTCATACAAAAAGTTTTTCACAATGTATTTGAGGATTGTCCAATCGAGCAGAATGGTAGCAAAGCTCAAGATAGCTGCAATACTCAAACCAGCCGTTCTGAAATAATCAATGATTGTTGAACCACGATAACGTTCTAATTGAACTAAAACCTTTGCCGTAGGGCCGAACCGAGTGATAGAAGGATCATGAACTTCTGGATCCCCATGAATTGCAGCAAAGGGCAGTTTCTTACTTTGCATTGTGTAGACTTTGCCGTTTAATACTGAGCGAGATCGGTAAAAGCTACCAGCAACACTAAGAAGAGCGTAGTCTTTGCCATATCCGAGAGATTTAGCAAACAACAGGCTGTAAGCTCCAGCTGCAATGACAACTGCTTTGGCTTGAAGAGATTCACCACTGGTATTGATAAGATACCCATCAACAATTTTCTGAATATTTGTAACCTTTGTATTGAAGCAAATATCAACAGTTGTGTCCTGGCTGCCTGCTGCATTTTCCAAGAAGGATGTTGCCAGTTTTTGGAAATTGACCGTAAATCCTTCCTCTGTGAATAAAGCGCTGATCTCTTCATCAGAAGCGCGCCCTTTCAGAATATTGGGTTCCAATTCCTGGATCTCTGCACGATTAATCATCCGCAAAGAAGGGAACAGATGCTTGAATTCGTGATAGCGCTTCTCCAGGATGCTGATCTGTTCTTGCCCAACTGCTAGCACCATTTTGTTGTACTTGCTGTGCATCTCTCGATAAGGGTCGTACTTTAGTAAGTAGTGCTTGACAAGAGACGATGCGCGGTTCACTTTCGTTGCTTTTTCGAGCGTGTAATTTGTTTCAATATCACCAAAATGAAGCGTTTGACTATTGTTTGATACTCGAGAGTTAACGGTGGCCGCATCATCATATTTTTCTAAAACGACGATGCGTTTGATGTTTGTGTATTTTGACAATAGATAAGTCAAAGCAGAGCCGCAAACTCCAGCGCCTACAATCGCAACATCATACTGATTTTGGTTTTGTGTCATAGGTTTATGATCCTGCGAAGGATTCTCAATTAAGGGCGGCTATTCGCAAAGCTACAATCCTTAGCCTGCTGTGGCTACATATAAAACCACTGCAGGCAAATATTCTAGTTATCGTACCAGAGCTGACTGCCTCAATTTCATTGAATTTCCTCGATTTTCATTTTCATCAATGCTTTGAATTTCTAACTCTGGTTATTTGAACGAACCTATACTCTGAACCACCCAATTCCTCATGAGCGTCTAAAGATCAATAAATCATGACTCTTCATGAGCCCCATAAATCTCTTGAAACGCCTCCTCCATTTTGATATCTAAGGCCCGGTCACTATAACGAGCAAAAATTTTGTCAGAGCGAATGCGGACAGCCCGCTTCGCCAATAGTGGATTCATGCCAGCAGTTACGAGAGAGGTGGCAAACGTATGTCTCATTCGGTGTGGGTGAATGTCATCTAACTCACTGGCTTGCGCTAAATCCTTGACCAGTTCATAGATACCGCTATAGCCCAGACGCTGTCCTCGACTGTTGTTAGACAAACTGATAAACAAGGGCGCTTCTTGGCTAACAAAAAATCCGTTACGTACCAACCACCCCAGATAGCTATCCAATGCCAAAATAGCCTCTGGTTTCAGCGGTACCAGTCCATCACTGCCCCACTTGGCCTCACGTACGCTCAACCGTCGTCCGTCGTAATCGCTGATATCCAGGCCACAGACTTCTCTAGCGCGTAATCCATGACTGAGCACCTGGAGAATTGCCCGGTCACGCACTTCGGAATCACCCCGGTAGGCTAGGGCCTCAAACAGTTGGTTGACTTGAGTTTCCGGTAAATCCCGAGGCGATTTGGCAGATTCTTTGAGAAATTCAATGGTGAGGGTGGGATTACGGGTGATATAGTCCTTGACAGTGAGCCACTTGAAGAAACTCTTCAGGGTGGCCAGGGCCTGATTAATAGTCGTTGGAGCCAGCGCTCCTCCCCGTTTACTAGGTCGGGTTTTCAGGTATTGTTTGTAGCGATCAATGTCGCGATGGGTGATATTGTGCCATGGCTTGTTCTGAGTCCAGGAGTAGAAGAGCCGGAGCTGCCGTTCATAAGCTTTGAGGGTACTGGCGGATAGCTCGCGCGATCGCAAAAACTCCACCACCCGCTGCCAGCCCAAATCCTCGGTAACCCGCACTGGTGCCTGGGTTACCTGGCCAAACTCAATAAAGGTGGGCTCAGGGATATCATGAGCCATTGTCAAACTCCCGTTATTTGAAACAAACCACAGGGCAAAAAGCATAATCTACCGTAGGCATCGCCCCACAGCTGATATTCTACCCAAACTAACATCACTTTTATTGGTTACACAAAAACTTACACTAAAAATAATCTGCTAAACATGCACTATCATAGCCCCTGAAATCAGAGCGTTTTGGCAATCACTCAATTTTGGATGGCGAATGGTGAGGCAAATTAATCAGATCATTTCAGATCATTCACGTGCACCCCAGTTCATCATCGCTAATGCTGTAGAGTAGTTGTAAGTCAGCAACTGAAATATCACGATGATCTCGATTGAGAGATGACCTACTTCACGCTTATGAGGCGTAGCATAAACTCTTTCTAAGAGCAGTTGAAATTCATTCTATAGAATCATCTCATCTAGACGGGCCAACAGATTTCTTTGACGCCAGTTTTTGTGATGTATCTCAAAATTCCAAAAGCCTTGTTGCTCCATGAGGCACCTCTCCTTCATCCGTATCTGTGTTCGTTTCATACTCTCATAGTGGACTCTATTTTAATTAATTGAGTGCCCTCTAGCCTGGAATTGACCAAGTGATTGTCAATTCTGATTACCCTGAAACCCAAGCCGTGAATCGATTAAGCTCTATCTTGAGTTTTGTTGCCTTGAAACTGTCCAATATTCTACGCTACGGGGCCGATGATCTGTGGTGTATGGATCGGGGATTAGGGTTGTTTGCGGAGCTCAGTGTACTGCCCAAAACCGCCTGGTTTTCCGCCTATTCGTATCGGGTTAGTCGGGCGATAAATCACACCTTTTTCAAAGCCTTAAACGGCATTTGGCAACAACATGGATTACTCTCAGAGAGTGCTAATCTAGATTTCACCACCCTGCCTCATTGGGGAGATGCCACCCATCTTGAGAACAACTGGTCAGGGACTCGAAATAAATCGCTCACTAGTCTTTTGGCGGTGTTAGCTCAAGACCCTGATACTGGCCTGATTACCTATGGAGATACCACCCTGCGTCATCAGACTAAAAACAAGGTTGTCCTCGAATTTGTTGATTTCTATCATACTCATCATAACCATACCCTCAACTATTTGATTTTTGATAGCAAATTCACCACCTATGAACAACTTAAACAACTCGATGAACTACCCAACCCCATTAAGTTCATTACTATCCGTCGTCGAGGCAAACGAATCGTTGACGAACTCAATGCCCTTCCCAAATCTGCGTGGAAAACGACACGAGTCCAAGCCGCCGATGGGCGTAATCGCACACTCCAAGTCCATGAACAAACCGTTTTTCTGCAGGGCTATGGAAAGGACATTCGGCAACTGGCCATCGCTGGGACCGGGCGGATTAAACCGGTCTTATTAATCACCAATGATTTTGACCTGTCTATCGACCAAGTGATTCGAAAATATGCCCGACGGTGGTTGGTCGAGCAAGAAATTGACGAACACATTCAATTTTTCCATCTCAATCGATTGTCGTCATCTATGGTGATCAAGGTGGACTTCGATCTGACGATGTCTATCCTGGCTCATAAGCTTTATCGCCTGCTAGCGTCAGATTTACAGGGCTATACCCATCTCAATGCCACCTCCCTATTTGAGAAGTTTATCTGTAATTCGGGGCGCATCTCTATTGCTGAGGATGCGATCTTAATTTCGATGAAAAAGAAACGTCATTTGCCCATATTGCTGAGCGCACTTGAACCGTTTCAAAATCAACCGGTCGCTTGGATGGGGAATCGAAAGTTCAGGTTCGCAGCAGATGCTTCCTCATAGCCCTTATAATTAGGGGCCTTTTTTCAACATGAAAATCCGTGATCACTAATCTCATGCCCGATAATATTGCCTCGCTGACAGACATCGAATCCGATATCTTGGATGACCCTGATGCCCTTTGGTTGGCCTATGCCTACTGTTATGACCAACGAGGGGGAGGCGTCGAAACTTCCTTATCAAGGTGAGCAGCCCTTTAAACAATCCAGCTGAATGGCTGAGGCTTGCCTATGGGAGATATAGGTGTCAGCTGACGCTGATCGTGAGTTGTCTCCAGGGAATAATTAAATTTGTAGAATGAGGGGCAAGTGAAAGAAGGTATGCTTTATTGCGATCGCACATACCTTTCCTAAATTGCCAAAATACAGAGATTCGGTAGTGAAAATGTCACTGAGCCTGAGTATTTTAGCAGTAAAATTTAATAGCCTATATCTGAAGTAATACTTAATAGATTCAACTATAAACACCTTGGAACGTGATGACGCCAATGACTCGATCAATAAAGCACTGATGTTGATTCGTCAGGCCCTCCGACCTGAACGATTGAATACAATTCAGGAGTCGGTATTTTCTCAGTGTTGGACAGGGTCATCTTATCAAGAAATTGCCGATGTACTGGGATATGACGCAATCTATATTCGGGGGATCGGAGCACAGCTCTGGAAGCAACTTTCCAAGGTATTTGGTGAAAAGGTTACAAAAAGCAATTTTCAAGCCATTATTCGGCAACATCTGACTGAGCAGCCCACTACTAGTCCATTTATTCCCCTGTCCCCACCCCCTCTCAAGGTTGCCAAAAACTGTCCTGTTGTGACGGCAGCTGAGGTCAACCAGGAAGACTACTACATTGATCGACCTCCCATTGAAAAACGTTGTTATGAAGCCCTTGGTCATCAAGGGGCACTGCTGCGCATTAAAGCGCCGAAGCAAATGGGTAAAACATTCTTGATGACCAAGATTTTACTCTGTGCAAAAAAAAATCAATATCACACAGTAGTTGTTAATCTGCGTCTAGCAGATGGCCGTATTCTGTCTGATTTAGACCGGTTTCTGCAGTGGTTTTGTGCCGTGATCTGCGATCAGCTCAACATCACGATTGATTTAGACCAACATTGGAAACCTATTTTTGGTAGCAATTATAACTGTACCCAGTTTTTCAATCGCATTTTGCTACCACAGTTGGGCAACCCTATTGTGGTAGCCCTAGACGATGTGGATGTGCTATTTGGTCATCTCGAAATTGCCACCGACTTTTTAGGCCTAATTCGCGCCTGGTGTGAAAAAGCAAAGCACAGTGATGGAGTTAGTGACCTATGGCATTTACTTAAACTGCTAGTTATTCATTCTACTGAGGTTTACATTCCTCTACATAAGCATCAATCACCGTTTAATGTAGGGTTATCCATTGAGTTACCAGATTTTACTGCTATCCAGATATTGGCATTAGCCAAACGTTATGGTGTTATATGGACTGATGCTGAGGTAGCAGATCTTATGGCATTAATAGGCGGCAAACCCAATTTGGTTCGCCTTACATTAGACTGGGTCGTAGGCACTTCAGAATCCCTTAATAGGTTGCTTGAAAATGCAACAGCTTCCACAGGGATTTACCATGAGCATCTACGTCAACAGTTTCGACTAATTCAAAAATATCCGGAGTTGATTCCCCTACTCCAGGAGGTAATGATCAGTGAAGCACCGGTTACTTTCCCTGCGGTACAAGGGTTTCAACTGGAAAGTTTAGGGTTGGTAAAACTTCAGGGACAGGATGCGACACCAAGTTGTGCATTATATCGTCAATACTTTGGTCAGTTATTAAACAGTGACTAAGTTCTAATTCATGGGCGATTATTCCAGCTTTAAACCCATTGGTTCTACCTATCAAGTGGGGGGGAGTTTGCCTCTGAATGCTATCAGCTATGTTAAACGTCAGGCAGATGAGGACCTGTACCAGACCGTCAGCCAGGGAGAGTTTTGTTGTGTTCTGAACTCTCGACAGATGGGCAAATCCAGTCTGCAGGTTCATACCATGGCCCGTCTACAACAAGATGGTGTTCGGTGTATTGTGGTTGACCTAACCACCTTAGGTAATCAGCACATCACCCCTGAGCAATGGTATGCAAGCATTCTGCACGATTTGGCTGAGGGCTTTCATTTAGATCTAGACTTTATCAACTGGTGGGAAACCGTGAGTCAGTTTTCCCTGCCAAAACGAATGGATCTGTTTTTTGAACAGGTATTACTGACGCAGATACAACAACCTATCGTTATTTTTATTGACGAGATTGATAGTACTCTGCGTCTTTCTTTTCCCTGCGATGACTTTTTTGTTTTGTTGCGTGCTTGCTATAACCGTCGTACCAGCAATGCAGACTACCATCGTCTGACATTTGTGTTGCTCGGGGTGGCCACACCGTCTGATTTTATCCTGGATAAACAGCGTACCCCCTTTAATATTGGTCAATCGATCGATTTATCTGGGTTTGAGCGTAACAATATTGCTCCCCTACTGCGAGGATTTGATAACTGTGTGGCCAATCCCACTAAGACTCTTCATCAAATTTTAGACTGGACAGGTGGACAACCATTTTTAACCCAGAAGCTGTGTCAGCTAGTTGTTGAGCATGCTCACAGTACTCCACAAGAACCTCAAGTCGTGACTGATCAGGACAGTCCTTTGGTAGGAACTCCACCAATTAATCAGGAGTTGCTGTATACCCCCCATGTTCCTTCTTTAGTTAAAACATATATCCTGGACCGTTGGGAGTCCCAGGATGAACCGGAACATCTGCGTACTATTCGTAACCGATTGTTGTATGACCATTCACGGACAGCGCAATTACTGGGACTGTATCAGCGAGTATTAATGGGTGAAATCGTAGCTGTTGACGGCAGCCGCGATCAGCTAGAGCTAAGGTTATCGGGTCTGGTGGTTGAATATCAGGGACGTTTATGTGTTAAAAACTTAATTTATCGGAGTATTTTTAACCATGTCTGGTTAGAAGATCAGCTTACTCGATTACGACCCTATGCCTCCACTCTGAATAGTTGGATGTCCTCAGGCTGTCAGGATACCTCCTGTTTGTTAACAGGGTTGGCACTGAAAGAGGCCCTTGCTTGGGCTGATCAGAAATATCTCAGTGATGTGGATTACCGGTTCTTAAATGCCAGTCAGGAGAGAGTCCAATGCTCCATGGAAGAGAATTTAGCAGCCGAAGTTTACCAGCGGGAACAGGCGCAGATTGCGCTTCAGGTAGCGGAAGATGCTAGTCAGCTCTTGGCAACAGCCCGTCGTCAGGCCAGACAAAAACAATCCTCGCCACATTGGCGTAAGCGTTGGGTGATGGGAATCACACTGAGTTTGTTGTTAGCGTTGGCTGGCTTACGCTGGACCGGCTGGTTACAACCCTTGGAATGGAGCTTGTTTGATGCTTTTGTCCAGGTCCAACCAACAGCATCGACCGCTCCCAGGTTGGTGGTGGTGACCATTGACGATGCTGATATTCAAACCGTTGGTCAGTATCCGTTTGCCGATGAGGTATTGATGGATGTATTGAAACGACTCAAACAGTATCAGCCCCGGTTAATTGGTATGGATATTTTTCGGGATTTGCCAGTCCCTCCTGGTTCCCAAGCTCTGATTGAGCTTTATCAAACAACCCCCAACTTAATCGGTATTAATAAGGTTGTTGATACACTTGTTCAGGCTCCGCCAGTATTGGCTGCCGCCGGACAGTATGGATTTGCTGATCAGGTTTTGGATGGGGATGGGGTAGTACGACGAGGATTGCTGACCCTTGAACTTGAGGATAAGTTATATTCTAGTTTTGCCCTTGAGCTGGTGTTAAGATATTTAAACCAAGAGGGAATTAAACCACAACCTCAGTCTAATTATCGTATACAGCTTGGTCAGGCTGAGATTGCTCCTCTTACTGAAAGTTCTGGTGGGTATGTGCAGGCGGATACAAAAGGATATCAAATTTTAATGCATTACCATGGTGATGCCTCTAGCTTTCAAACCTATAGCTTGCGGTCATTATTGAATGATCAACTGCCTGCTAATGCCGTTCGGGATAAGATTGTTCTGCTGGGCTTTGATGCCCTGACAGTGAAAGATCTGTTGCTTACGCCCTATAGTCGTCAGCTGTATGGTGTTGCTGAACCCACTTCGGGGGTATTTGTGCATGCCAATATTGTGAATCAATTGCTTAGTTCAGCGCTAGATAATCGGCCCATGATGGCAGTGTGGCCGTCGGCTCTCAACTATGGATGGATGATGATTTGGGTGTTGATAGGGGGCTGGTTAGGTAGCAGGGGCACCCAACGGATCTGGGCAGGTGCGATCTCACTCCTGTTTGCTTGTTTTAGCCTTCTGGCCATCAGTTATCTTGCCTACTTGCACGGACTATGGATTCCCATTGTTCCAGCTGGCTTAGGAGTCATCCTGAGTAGCATCATTCTCACGATTGTGACCAATCGTCAGGCTGAGCACTTGCTATTACAAAATACGGTCAACGCCATTATGCAGCATCGGAACGACACCCCTGTTGCCACAAAAATTGCCCTGGAATATTTAAAGCAGGGTGAAGGACCACGTCAACAACAGTTAATTGAGGCTATGGGAGCAAAACTTATGGGGACTAAAGAATGAATCAGTTTTAAGTTGTTTTGAATAAAATGAGATCGCAACTCCCTGCGACTATAGAGAGCGATGTATTTACCCTAACCAGAAATCACTATATCGCTCCCACAGTGTTAAAAATATCCTGGTTTTGCAAAATGAGATGCACAACATCATACCAATGCCCAGTGTTTTGCAAAATAGTTACTTGCTCTTCTACTGAAGCGTTAGCTAACGTTTGTGCTAACTCCGGTGAATGCTCTATCCGCTTGATCCAACCACTAAAAAAAGGATCGCTAGGATTTAGATAGCCCTCACATAGAATACTCAGGGTCCAGCGATAGTTTTGTCCAGGTATTAATGCCTCTAACGTCTCGGGCATTTGAAATTGTACAACACCTTGTTCCGTGGCTACAGGAATGGGTAAATGGGTACGAGAGTGTTCGTCTCCAGAATCTGTTTGTAGCACTAACAGTACCTCCTGGGCACGAGTGCTGGGCATTTCCATCCATATCACCGGATGCGCTGCAGCGGTTAAACCATAATTACCGTCAGGCATCAATGGACGCATGGGTAAACCGTCGCCACTACAACGGTCTTCATCCCGAGACCCAGCAGGAACAGTTTCTTCGGGCGCACCATCTTTGGGTGGTTTAAAGTCCGATGCGAAAATACTCAATAGGGTTTGGACAGATTTTCGGGCAGGTTGCTCGGCCCGAACAGACAACGTTAATGCTGTTATAGATAGGCTGATGGCCAGCAGAAGAGGTTTTTTGAAAAATAGGTTTAGCATATTCTTACGGTGTTTAGAAAACGTTTAGGGCACATCTTAGGAGCCTGATGGATTTCTCAAAAAATTGGAGCGCTTACTGCCAATTGCCAATCATGACAAAAGGAGCCCAGTAGTAGGGATGTTGATAGTCAGAACTTTGCATGAGTGTGAGCTGGGCATTTCTCAGAGCTTGGGCTCGGGGCTGTTGAGTTTTAATCAGCTGTTGGTAAAATTCACTCATCAAGATAGATGTGGATGTATCCTGCACATTCCACAATGTGGCTACCGTACTCCGGGCACCGGATTCGATGGCTACACCGGCCATGCCCAAGGCTGCCCGACGATCCCCTTGAGCTGTTTGGCAAGCACTGAGTACTAACAACTCAATAGGGGTATCCCGACGTTGAGAAGATTGGAACAGTTCCCCCAAGTCTTTGACATTGATGCGATCATTCCAGGTCAATAAAAAAGTGTCTTCTGCGGATGCACTAAACTGACCATGGGTCGCCAAGTGAACAATAGAAAATTCATTGTCCTCAGACTTTTCTATGATCCTATCTTTAGTAAATCGATTATTAATCAACACCTTGGCTGATACCAGTTGTTTAATTTGGTCAATCTCTTGCGCTACCCCTGGCAATGAACTAAAGCCCTGCCTTGCGGTGGTTAACCCAGCTGTTAATACGCTCAAAGAGTCTGATGCCAAAGGACGAGAATTGAGCAACTGCATGCTAGGGGTAAGGGCCAGACTATAGTGTTCTACTAGATACCCCTGGCCATCGTACAAAATAGCCATGGGTATATTGCGCAGAAAACCATCGGGCACAAACACCAAGGTCTCAATAGTCTGTTGTTCTAGCTGGAGGGCAATGGGGGCAATCAGCCAATCGTAAAGCTGTTGTCCAAATGGCACTACTGCATTGATAGAACTAACAGGATGCAAGCTACCCAGGATATTCTGGAACAATGTTTCTTGATCAACAGCTGTAAGATCCACACTGTGGTGCAGGAGAGGCTGATGGGGTAAGGAAAAAATTACCTCCAGACGGTTTCTCAACACAATGGGATAAATGATGGCCGCTTGGGGATCAATGGTCTCAATTTCCCGGGTTTGGTAGGTGAGGCAAGTTTCTCGGAAGTAGTTTTGTAGCTCAGCTAACTGCAGCGCTTCCATGGTGTCTCGGGCTTGTTCTAGTCTCTGTTGCTGCAGGGAGGCAGGCTGTTGGTCAATATCAATTAGCAGTAGCTCTACATAGCCGCGATAAACTGGCTCAATACGATCGCGAAATGAAAACTTAGCATCAGGGTTAAGGGCCACCAGATCATATTGCAGGGTATCCAATTGACTAACCGCCCCCCCAAAGGCTGAGATCGCCTGTTCCGTAGCCCCTTGAGCCTTGAGGATACGACCCAACTGCCACTGTCCTTGGGCATTGGCATAGTTTGCCAGAGCACTAGGTAACAGAGCCAACGACTGTTGGGTGAGTTCAAGGGCTGCTGTCCACTGTTGATTTTGTTCGTAAAGGTGACCCAACTGCTCCAGGGCAGTGGCTTCTGCCTGGGTATCTTCGATATTACGGGCCTGGTTTATCGCATGGGCTAATTGTTGAGCGATGTCTGAGGGAGAGATGTTTAAATTTGCCAACTGTTCCATACCGACATTGTCAATCAGTAGATTCGCTAGATAGACCTGGGAATTTATCCCCCAACGACTGGGGGGGAGGGAAGAGAGTTTTGGCAGTAGTTGCCCTAGTTCTTGGTCAAGGTTAGACCAAGCAAAATCAGGGCTGTTAGCAGTCTCAAGTTTCAAGGCCAACTGTTTCAGTGTGGCCTCCAGTTGGATGTTGGGAGTGCCCTGATTGCGAACAGTTTGATAGAGGGTGAGGGCCGTTTGGCTATCCCCGAGTGCAGCGGTGGTTTGGGCCAAATCTAGTTGGATATCTGCCTGTTGTTCAGGTGTGTGAGCCAGGGGCAGGGCCTCGGTTAGGATAGCCTGAGCCTGAGCTAAATCACCCGTTCGCAGGAGAGTTTGGCCAAGACTTTGCAAAACGGTTAGTTTCACCTCTGGTGGTGTAGACTCCGTCAGGTCTGTACGCACCGTATCCAATGTAGCTTTAGCTCGCCGATAAAAACCCAATACTCGTAATGCCTGGGCCTGGTTCAGACGTGTTCGGGCAATGGCTGCCGCAGTCTCATCTGAGCTCATGGTTTGATAGTGATCTATGGCCTGCTGCCAGGTATCCAGGGCCGCCGCTGCATCGCCTGTTTGCAGTTGATTACTTCCTTGGGTATTGAGAAGTTGAGCGGTTAAAAATGCTGTATTCTGGTTGCCCTCCAGGAGAGTCAGCCCCTGTCGAATGTGGATATCGGCCTGTTGCCACTGGCTAAGGGACTGGTGGGCAATGGCTAAATAGTTGTGGATAATGGCCCGTTGATAGGGAGCGCTTTGTGCCAGGGTGAGGGTCTTTTGCCAGGTTGAGATCGCCGCCCCATACTGACCAATATCGTACAATGCCTGCCCCCGATCCAGATAGTCACTCACTCTAGATGCATTAGCAACTAGATTCTCCAGACTTGTTGTCTCAGAAATTGTCACTTCTGGCGTAGCCGTAATCCTGGCAACTGAGCTACCAACACTATCAATCGGAGAGATTGCCCCATAGGCGTATTGCCCAAATGTCACTACAAAAAAGGTGATCAAGGTTAGTCCTGCATATCGCCATCCCTGCCAAACCCCTTTCCAAAACCGTTGTCGGGTCAACCATCGATTCATATAGCCCCACCTCCTACACAAGCCACCTGGCTACCGTTGTTGATAGTAGCTGTATCAGCCACTAACGCTACCGTTCCATCCGGATTCTGGGTCCATCCCTTGGCTTCTACCAGGGTAGTTTCTGCCGGGGCAGGCATTTGCGCAGCCTCCTGTCTACTGGGAGAACCATCATCCGCTAACTGAACTCCAATCCCCCGCTCAAAGGCCGGTAACACGGGAAGACTCCTGACTTGTTGGGCCAAATCATCCGGCAGTCCACCCCGCCCCGTAGCGACAAAATTAGCCCCCTGGTTCGCCGGACATCCCGCAGTAATTTGGTTAGAACTATCTACTAAATCATTGGGTAATGAGACCAAACTCCTGCTAGGATCAATGGCCAACAGATTAACTATCACCTCGCCATTGAGACCAATGTCAGAACTGGCCGTAATATCACTGCGTTCAGTCAATCTCTTTGGAAATGCCAGACCATAAACGCCTTGGGCCGTGATTTCTATTCGTCCACCTTGTCCCTCTTGAGCATTGGCCGTAATGTCGCTATTCTCATCGGGAACGGCTACCAGATAATCACTCAAAATCGTGATGTTGCCCCCTGTCGCTGTTTGAGAAGCGTTGGTAGTAATCGTACTGTTATTACGTAGGAGAACCACATCGCTGTCCAAACGAATGTTCCCCTGATCGCCTGTAAATGTAGAGGTGGTAATCGTTCCCTGATTACGCAGTTGAGTGGTTTTGGCCGTAATATCAATGCTGCCAGCTGCCCCTTGTCCAGGCGCTATATCAAAAATATCAACACTGGGAAAGTTACTGGCGTTGATAGTGGCTCCATTTTGCACCTCTAGGGAATTTGTAGTGACCATGATAGTGCCACCATTACCCCTATCCTCAAAGGCATTGGCAAATAGGCCACTCCGCCCCAAACTGTTGCGGCCATCCAAAGTAATGGCATTAGCATTAACGACTAAGTCATTACCATTGCCTGATCCACTGGTACCCGTAACAATTTGAGCCCCATTCAGCACGGTCAAGGTTTCGGTCTGCAGATCGATTTTTCCTCCAGTCCTAGGGCGTCTGTCGCGACAGACGAGAAAATACCTGTAGGAGAATCATCTAGCCCTATCAGATCCACTGATTGGGCTTGAATAATAATATTGCCAGCTTTTTGCCCACTCGCAGTTGAACTATCAATGCCGCCGCCATCAGTAATTGTAAGCTGTTGGGTCACTAAATTAATATCTCCCCCTTGCCCAGCACTACCTTGTTCCGAGGAGGAAAAAATCCCACTGGGAAAGAGGGCTGTATCAGGATCATCATTCTGCACATTGATCTGATCAACCAGCACATTTATATGGCCACCATCGCCTTGACCAAAAACGGTGGTAGATAAATTAGCACCAGCTGAAATGTCTAAGACATCTCCAATAATGGTGATATCACCACCATCTCCTTCCCCTTCTACCTGGGATACAATTCTACTGGGGAAAGGCCCCGCTCTCCCTGTCAGTTCAATCGTACTGGCATCAATGGTAATTTGACCACTATCTCCTATGCCAAAGGTACTACCATCAATAATGGCTCCATTATCAATTAATAGCTGATCAGCTTGAAGGGTAAAATTCCCACCGGTCCCCTTAGCCAAAAAATCAGCAACGCTCAGAAAGAATCCACTGGCACCAAACTCTGGGGTCCCTCCAGACAATGCAACCTGGTCACCCTGCACTGTAATATGGCCACCATTGCCATCCCCAAACACACTAGTGGAAACTTGCGCCCCATCTGCTACCACGATAGTTGGGGCCTCTAGTGTCACATTTCCCCCCTGGCCAGTAGCTCCAAAGCCGACTTCAGAAAATAAGCTAGTGGGAAAGAAGGCTTCACCTGTAATCGGATCTAGTTCTGCCCCTAGTAAATTAATGACTTCTGTAGCTCTGAGAGTGACACCAGCACCTACTTCTGTATCAAAAATATTGGCTAAAATCGTGGAGCCATCTAACAAGTCGACATACTCACCTTCAATCTGTACAATCCCCCCCCCGAAGCCACTGGTAAGAATGGAAGATGCATTAAACAGCGCTACGTCTGCCATGGGAAAGGTCGTATTGGCAGGTTGTGCGGTCCACCCGAAGGCATCTGCTTGTAGAGTAACCATACTCTCTGGGCCAGCCCCCAGCAGCTCCACCCGCCCATCCGATGCTGTCAAACTGCCCCCATCGAGAAGCACATCTCCCCCCAGTAGTGCCAGGGTATTCCCCGCAGCCACCCGCAGCCCCGTACGCGGTACGGTGGGTAACACCTCTAAGGTAAACGGATCAATAATTAGTCCGTGGCCATTGCCCAAAACCTCAATACTATTGGGAGCTGCACCATATTGCACACCAATAGGGATGCTAATGTTTAAAAAAGCTGCATTCTCAGGTACGACAGCGCTAAACTGCTGACCATTTTCAAACAGAATGCTATCGGCTGTTGTGGCAATAAATGACCCACCAACATCAAGTTCAGCCGTGGCCCCAAAGACAATCCCATTGGGATTCAGCAAAAACAAATCTGCATTTCCTTGGGTGGCTAATACCCCATCAATGATAGATGGCTCAACACCGGTTACCCGAGTAAACAGTGTCGTTAAATCTAGGGCATTGGCAAATTGAGCGACCTCTCCTGGAGCTACAGACAACTGGTCAAAGCTGTGCAACAAAACATTGCCAGAGCGAGTCCCCCCAGTAATCGTAATCAGGTTATTGTTAGGGGTGACGATAGAAGAGGCAGTGCCATCAGGGATGATCTGGGCCACTGCAGTCGAGCTCAAACCACCCATGGTCAGTACCGCACTTAAGGCACTGAACACAACTGTGATACGTGATGTCGGTGAATATTGCTCTATCTGCATTGTGCCTCTATGTACCTATATACGTTTACCCCAAGAACTCAATTCGACCGGTTAGATCTTGATCAGCCGTATTAAACACATCAGAGACCAGATCGTCTCCCTTGAAAATCCAGGTACTGCTACCCTCCACGCTAAAGCGATAGTCAGCTAGAGAACCACTCAGGACGATAGTGTCTTCTGTTTCATTAAAGTCAAGGATGTCAGCAAAGTCCTGGTATCCACCATCAGCATAGAAGCTACCGGTTTCATCCCCCAGAACAAAGACATCTGCACCGCCCCCCCCTGTTAGCTGATCAATGCCAGCAAACCCAACCAGACGTTCACTAGCATCAGTACCCACCAAAGCATCGTTGGCCGATGTACCCTCAATAAGAGTTTTGGGTTCAGCGCTCACATCATCATCTTGTTGACCCTCGTTATCATCATCTTGTTGACCCTCGTTATCATCATCTTGTTGACCCTCGTCATCTCCTTCAGAGGATGGCGCATCATCATCGGCAAATACAGTTCGACTGGTTAGATCTTGACCAGCCGTATTAAACACATCAGCAACCAGATCGTCTCCCTTGAAAATCCAGGTACTGCTACCCTCCACGCTAAAGCGATAGTCAGCTAGAGAACCACTCAGGACGATAGTGTCTTCTGACTCATTAAAGTCAAGGATGTCAGCAAAGTCCTGGTATCCACTATCAGCATAGAAGCTACCGGTTTCATCCCCCAGAACAAAGACATCTGCACCGCCCCCCCCTGTTAGCTGATCAATGCCAGCAAACCCAACCAGACGTTCACTAGCATCAGTACCCACCAAAGCATCGTTGGCCGATGTACCCTTAATAAGAGTTTTGGGTTCAGCGCTCACATCATCATCATCGTTATCATCATCTTGTTGACCCTCGTCATCTCCTTCAGAGGATGGCGCATCATCATCGGCAAATACAGTTCGACTGGTTAGATCTTGACCAGCCGTATTAAACACATCAGCAACCAGATCGTCTCCCTTGAAAATCCAGGTACTGCTACCCTCCACGCTAAAGCGATAGTCAGCTAGAGAACCACTCAGGACGATAGTGTCTTCTGACTCATTAAAGTCAAGGATGTCAGCAAAGTCCTGGTATCCACCATCAGCATAGAAGCTACCGGTTTCATCCCCCAGAACAAAGACATCTGCACCGCCCCCCCCTGTTAGCTGATCAATGCCAGCAAACCCAACCAGACGTTCACTAGCATCAGTACCCACCAAAGCATCGTTGGCCGATGTACCCTCAATAAGAGTTTTGCCGTCAGGCTTGGGGATGGTTGAATCAGAGATAGGAGAGAAGTCTTTAGTTGAAACCTCAATGGCTAAACGTTGGGTGTCAATATCTCGAAAGTCTTGCCCCTCTCCCAGGATGGCTGTTACGACTATGTCATAGATATTATTCCCATCGCTATCTAAAGGTGTTTCCTCACTGGGAATTGTCTTAAATTGGACCTCTCCAGTTGTGGAGTCGATGGTAAACCACTCAGCATCATCTCCACCAGTAATAGAATAGCGAATGGGACGCTCATTCCTGAAGGCATCATAGCGCTCTTGCAAGGCGCGTTCATCATCGCTAGCCTCAAGGGGGGATAGTGGTTTTGCGAATAGATCGGGACCCGCCTGAACTAAATCAGCTAAATCAGCGCCCAAACTCGTATCTGTAAAGAAGAGTCGATCACTTTCTAGGGTAAAGTCGACACCATTCTCAAAAGTTGCGAGGGACTGCCCCTGATAGAACAGTGTATTGAAGTTGAGTTGATAGTCTTGACGTGAACCATAGAGCAGTAGTGTATCTTGAGTTGAGAAATCAGCGATCAGGGTCTGGGTGCCAAAACGGATGTAAGCCCCTTGGCGATCGCCCAGAATAATCAGGTCATTGCCGGACCCGGTGTTTACAATGCTCTGCTCAACGGCAAGATCAATCACATCATTACCGTCACCAGTAGACACATTAGCTTGAACGGTATTCAGACGGACAATATCGTTACCCTCACCTGTTGTCACTGTGAAGATGTCTGTACTGTACTCAGGGGGAATGAGGTGATTAGTGATTGTTATGGTATTGTTACCATCGCCAGTATCAATATCACCGCCAGTGCCGATCAGGGTGACTTCATCATTACCATCCCCTGCAGTAATAGTAATGTTGCTATCCTGAGTACCTTGAATATGGATAAGGTTATTTCCCCCGGTGGTGGTAACAGTAGCATCCTTTGTTAGCAAGTAAATGGAGTCATTGCCACTGCCAGTAGAAATTCTATGGGTGCTGGGGGTGGACAGTAAACTAAGGTCAGTGACATCAGCATTGATTACTAAGCTGTCAAGATTGTTGATACCTACGCCAAAAAGACCATAGCTATATATTTGATTATTACCGCCGGTGGTTTCGACAATATTGTTATCGGCCCCCACTGAAATATAGTCATTGCCACTACCTGTGGTGACTCTGACATCACCAGATTCAGATGTCAAAAAAGCATAGTTGTTGCCTTCACCAGCATTAATCGTGTAGCTGGTATCAATAGCTTGAGATGAATCGCGTGCATCTACCCCGACAATGGTGTCGTTGCCAGCAGCGGCGGTCACACGAGCTGTAAAGTCTCCCAGAACAACCAAGTTATTGCCGTCCCCTGTGTCAATATTAACAGGGGTATTCAGGGATGGAAGTACTGGCCATATATAATCGCTGGCATCGGTACCAAGGAGGGTGTCGCTACGGAAAAATAATTGAGCATAGGGGATCGCCTGGACCGTTGTGACTTGAGTGCTCCCTGCGCTCGCAGCTATTTGGGCAAACTCCCCGGCTCCGTCACTGACGATATTAACAACGGTAGGATCTAATCCATCTTCTTGCCAGTATGTCCAGCGCCTGGTACGCACACTACTACGACGACGCTCAAAGAGATTTTGATTGTCGATAATAGCCCTAGCTAGGCCTATCTGTTTATCTTGGGTAAAGGCACTCGTTTCCAGGGCTGTTTCCAGATCGCTAATGTCTACCCCAACTGTTTGAGCTAGAGTTGTTTGAGTCTCTTGCAAGAGACTGGCATAATTCAGCGAAGAGGTTGAATCCCTCAGGTCGTAGCCAATGATATCCAGAGCCTGTAAATCCAAGGTGGAGATAGTGGATCGAAACCCTGGAACCAGGGCAGGATCCATAATACCCAGGCTCTTGTAGGTGGCCTGACGGGCATTTTCTAAAATGGTGGTATAGGTCTGGTCACCAATATCCACTTCGTTTTCCACTAAAAATTGGCTAAGCTGTAATGCTCCGACAAGCTCGGCATCTCGACTGCTAACTGGGGCTGAAATATTAATTAAGTCCAAAAGTGCCGTGGTTAGATCAAACTCAGGCACTTCTGGTGTCAAATTAGAGTTGTCCGGTGCTTGATAGGCCCAGTGGCTGGCCTGATAACCCTCTACACCGCCAAAAACGTTAATCAGACCGCTCGCCATGGGGGCAATTGAGGTTTGGCCACCATCAATGGAGAAATAGACGTCTTGGCCAGGGGTAAATTCTCGGGCTTTAGTTCCAGCACTGCGATCGCTATAGCGAAATAAATCCAGCAGTGACGTTTGTCCCAAGTTGGCTTGATTGGTAATATCTCCAATCACATCTACACCACTAATAAAGCCCATAATATGGCCTAACTCATGGAGGGCCATGCTGAGAAAGTCTAACTGACTACTAGATGACGCTGAGGTGCGGGAAAAGTCGTAGCTCCAACTAAAGCTGCTGTCATTGAGATCATTGAAAACAATGTATCCATCAACTGGGGCGACTAAATTTTCTAACCCTAGGGCCTTAGCATTGGCCTGGGTAATCGTTAGGTCACTGGCTTGATATTGGGTGTCATTGAGAACAGCACTGTACTGGATATCACCATTGGCATCTGATGTGGTGTTGAGGTTCGCAATCGCAATCTCATCATCTATGGATGTAACATCTTGCCCCAGCAACCACTGCACTGTCTCAATGTTTGTAGTGACATAGGTCGGCAGTGCGCCGCCAACCACAGAAGGGGGCAGCTCATCCGTGGCCGACACGTGAATATTGAAAACCGTATCATCCTGAAAATATTGACTCCAAATACGCCCAGCCATTTCGAAACCAATAATCTGTTCCGACGATATCCCAGGTTGAAATGTGAAATTAAAGTTTGTCATCGTATATACACATTTACCCTACGAATACAATCCGACTGGTTAAATCCTGCCCAGCGGTATTAAACACATCAGCGACCAAATCATCTTCCTTGAAAATCCAGGTACTGCTACCCTCCACAAGAAAGCGATAATCAGTAAGAAAACCACTCAACACAATCGTGTCTTCTGCTCCATTGAAATCAAGGATGTCAGCAAAGTCCTGGTATTCGTCACCAGCATAAAAGCTACCGTTCTCATCTCCCAGAACAAACACGTCTGCGCCCTCACCACCTGTCAGCTGATCAATGCCAGCAAACCCTACTAGACGCTCACTTGCACTGGTACCGACTAAGAGATCGTTTACCGACGTTCCCTCAATAAGAGTTTCACTATAAATATTGAAAGCACTCTCTTGAATGTTGTTGACCAGGGATGAGGAGTCCCCTAGTACTTGATTTTCTGGAGTATCAACTTCTTGAAAGAAAATCTGCTGTCTAGTACGCACGCTGCTACGACGGCGTTCAATGAGATCATCATCGTCAAAGTCGTCAAAAGTGATTGATTGCTCCATAACAAGGAGACTGGTTATATCGCTCTCAAATTGGGTAAGAGATGCTTGAGTCTCCTGTAGCAAATTGGCATAATCCAGAGGTGAAACGGTATCGCTGATGTCATAGCCAATCACATCTAGAGCTTGCCGATCCAAATCGGAAATATTAGATCGGTTCCCTGGAACTAGTGCTGGGTCCATAACCCCCAAGGGAATAGGCACTTGTGACGATGTTGGCAAAATCGTAGTAAATTGCCCATTCAGTAAGTTGACAGGAAATAATAAAATATCGCTAGCTAGATTAAAGATGCTAGCAAAGGGATTGGTAATAAACTCAAAGGGGGAAGGAATGTCTAATAGTGGTTCAGAGTTTGTTGTTGATCCCCCCCAGTGACTTGCCTGGTAGCCCTGAACCTGGCCACCTTCTTCAAATTGGCCGATTGACAGAGGGGCAATGGCGGTTTGACCGCCATCAATGGAAAAATAGGCAGCCTCTCCAGCCGTTAATTCTTGGGCGTTGAGACTAGCACTGCGATCGCTATAGCGAAAGAGATCTAGCAGTGACGTTTGCGATAGATCAACTTGATTACCGGCCTGGTTCTGGCTGTCAAATAAGCCAAAGAGATTGAACAATGAAGGTTGTTGGTTAGTCTGGTTAGCGGTATCCTCAATGGAGTCTACACCACTAATAAACCCCATGATGTGGCCCAGTTCATGAAGAGCCATACCAAGAAAATCTAACTCAAGATTAGAAAAGGTTGACGTCCGGGGAAAATCATAGTTCCAGCTGTAAAGACTATCATCAAGGTCATTAAAAATAATGTATCCATCTAGCGAATTGGGGGAGACCAAACTCTCTAAGCCAAGCGCTTTTGCATTGGCCTGGGTAATGGTGAGGTCGCTGGCCTGATATTCGGTGCCGTTGAGCAGAGCACTGTACTGAGTGTCGCCATTAGATGCAGTTATGGTGTTGAGGTTTGCGATCGCAACAGCATCATCAATCGATGTAGCATCCTGTGCTAAAGCTGTTTGCACCGTTTCAAGATCCGTAGTGACATAAGCCGGCAGAGCTCCACCAATCACCTCAGAAGGCAACTCATCTGTCAGGGCTACATGAATATTGAAAACCGTATCGTCTTGAATATACTCACTCCAAATACGCCCAGCCATTTCGAAACCGATAATCTGTTCCGAAGACATACCAGGCTGAAATGTAAAATTGAAGTTTGTCATTTGTTCTACAGGGTTTTTATTACGTATTACTGATCTGTCAACATTGCCATCAAGGACAGCAAACAAACACCAAGCTTTATATAAAGTAAGTGTGAATCAATCAGCTGGTAGATGACAAACCCTTTATGTAAAAAATACATAGCAAACTATAATTCAAAGTATTTATCTGAGTACTAATTACATCCTAAAAACTTAGACATGGATAGAGACATTGACCGCTATAAAGTAGTTCCATCTCAATCAGGTTCAGAACGTTAAATTCAGTTAAGGTTTCGTCTATAAAAATTGGCGTATCAGGGGTTTTAAGATGATATATCTGCAGACTTGATGGTTGGGCAGAAAAGTTCCTGAGAACTTAAAATAAAATCAATTATATTTCTAGATAAAAGAATTCTAACTGGCCCCTAAAATCAACTTTTCAACTTCTTTATTTTTAATATTTTTTGCAAGCGACCGAAGAGTTTGTCTTACCTTAAGAAAGGGGCTGTCAAGATAGAAACCCTTTTGAGATAGCGAATTTAGTTGGCTAAAAAATACCACTCGAAGAGTGTGGAGTTCAATAGGACGCGACCCTTGTTGAATAACGATTACTCAATCCCATGTATGACTTGGGCGTAATCTCTGTATGCGATATTAAGCGTATCTGAATTGACAAAAAACAAGTAAGCGAATTACAGATACTTTAAACTCAAAAAATCTTACTTTCTATAACCCAATAAATGTAATAGCCAAACCAAAGTTATTAAAAATATCCTAAGCCCTAAAAATTCAATGATGTCGCTCTTGAATACATCAAAATGATAGTGCTCGTCTCAAACAAGAACCTCGATAGAGACCTTCTAACAGTAATGAACCTAATAATCGGGAAATCAACTAATACTTACAACGAACTAGAAACTCTCATAATTTGAATATTATCCCACGGCAATGTTAGTTAAAGTAATTTAATGTAAGAAGTTTTGGGCTTTAGTTTGATAGCTAATCCATTAATCATAGATTTCCAATCAGATTAGAAAGTCAACCCAGATTGGCAGTCAGGATCTAATCTCTGTGAAGCAAATGCAAAGTTCGGTAATAACCACCAGGGATGGTTGTATAAACCTTTCGCGCTAATGCAAGCATCCATCCTATAAAAACTCAACATTTAACGTCTTACTATCTCTTACAAAAGATGATTGGCTGCCTTTAGGTGGCGTGCTACTTTTAAGTACATATACGGGGACTCTAAACATAGTTGACTACATAATGCCCTGGTTTTTATAAAGCTGGTCGATGATTTTGCACATTCAATTAGTTCAAGATGTACAAAACTGTCCTTGTAGTAGTTTGACTGTTTAGATTTTATCGCTAACTGTTTGTTATTAAGCGTACTTGCTAAGGTAGTGCTGAAATCAAGTTATGTCACTCTTTGCCTTGAGACTGGTTTTATTTTAGCTAGTGATCGGTTTTATCTACTGAGTTAGGTTAGGCATAACCTTTTTTGGAAAACTTTACGCTCGAATAGATGGGGCTCTTCTGTTCGTGTGCGCTCGAGTCAAGGAATTTTTATTTACATGTCTGGGTCAGTTAGTGCTTGTGAAACACTGGTAGATTTACTTCGACAACGTTCTCAATGTGACGGTGATAAGCTGGGATATGAGTTTTGGCAAACAGGAGAGACCGTAACCGATACACTAACTTACCAAGAGTTAGATAGTAGGGCGAGGAAGATAGCAGTCTCTCTGCAAAGTAGAAGTCTGGCTGGAGAAAGAGTTCTACTGTTTTATCTCCCTGGTCTGGATTACATCGCCGCTTTTTTTGGCTGTCTTTATGCTGGGGTTATTGCTGTCCCAGCCTATCCCCCTCGTGGAGTTCAAAAACTCAATCGTCTACAGTCCATTATTGTTAATTGTTCTGCTAAGTTGGTCCTGACCACTGAAGCAATTCGCGCTAAGTTTGACGGGCGTCTGGAAGGGAGCAACATGCTATCCCACATTGAGTGGTTAACAACGGATTGGGAACTGCCATCAGCATCGGACTGGCAGTATCCCGACATTAGGGTCGATACCACCGCCTTTTTGCAATATACCTCCGGTTCAACGGGCAATCCCAAGGGGGTCATGGTTAGCCATCGCAATCTTCTCCATAATTTGGAATTGATTCATCGTTGTTTTGGCCATAGCCGTGAGAGCAAAGGTGTTATTTGGTTGCCCCCGTATCACGATATGGGTTTGATTGGCGGAATTCTTCAGCCGATTTATGGAGCATTTCCAGTAGCCTTGATGCCCCCGGTTTATTTTCTTCAGAAACCTCTGCGTTGGTTAAAGGCAATTTCATCCTATCGAGGGACAACGAGTGGTGGTCCCAACTTTGCTTACCAAATGTGTGTCGAAAAAGCTAAACAACAAGATTTAGAAGGATTAGATCTAAGCAGTTGGGAGATTGCATTTAATGGGGCTGAGCCTATTCGTGCTGAAACCTTACAGCAATTTATCAAGACATTTACTCCCTACGGTTTTGATCCCGCAGCATTTTATCCTTGTTATGGCATGGCTGAGTCCACATTGATTATTACCGGTGGACAAAAGGACGCATCTGCAGTTATTCGCCATTGGAACAAGGGCAGTTTGGGAAATGGGTCTGCTGTCCCCATTAATGAAGCTGACACAATTAGTCAAGTTACGTCTTTGGTCAGCAGTGGCCATAGCCAACTAAATCATCAGGTTATCATTGTTGATCCAGACACATTTTGTCGATGTAGTTCTAGAACCGTTGGAGAGATTTGGGTGACTGGTACTAGTGTGGCCCAGGGGTATTGGAATGGTCCGAAGAAAACTGCACAAGCCTTTGGGGCATATTTATCTGATGGAACCTCTGGACCATTTTTGAGAACTGGAGACTTAGGTTTCCTAGACGAGGATGGCGAACTCTTTGTTGTCGGTAGACTTAAAGATGTATTGATTATCCGTGGGCAAAATCACTACCCCCACGATATTGAAAAAACCGTTGGCCAGAGCCATGAAGCACTGAGGGCAGATCATGGAGCAGCTATTTCTGTGGAGGTTAAAGAAGTCGAGCGTTTGGTTCTTATTCATGAGGTCAAGCGCACTCATCTCAAATCCTTAGATATTTCTGACGTCGCCAAGGCTGTGCGACTCTCCGTGACTCAACAACATCAGATTTCTCCCTATGCCATTGTGCTGATCAAAACCGGCAGTTTGCCTAAAACATCTAGTGGCAAGGTCAAGCGATATGCTTGCCGAGAGGACTTTTTAGCCAATCGTCTTGTCATTGTTGATGATTGGGCTGAAGCTCCCACAGTGCGAGCAAAATTTAAGGCCTTGCAATCCGATGTGGATTCAATTCTTAAAACAGTTCCAGAAGGAACCCTATCCTTAACAGGATAATTCCAAGTCTAATTTTTTGACGACTGAATTTGTTTACTGAAACAGTTTACCGATAGCGGAGTTTATCTTTTTTTCTTTCCCTGGAGATTTACAATCTATGTCAGTGCCGTTTGAACCACCTTCTTCTAAGATTAGGGTAGATTCCATAATTACTGCTGGAACTGTACCCTCCAATTTTGAGCGCAAGTCTGTAACCATTGTCAATCAGCAACTGCAAAGCATTCAAAAGCTTTTTGGCTATGCTGCTGTGATTGTACCGGCTCTGGGTACGATTGTAGCTCTGGTATTACTGGCTTATCACCCACTGGATAGAGTTAGTGTTGGTCTTTGCATCTTTTTGTACATTGCCACTGTTCTAGGCATTACAGTGGGATTTCATCGCATTCTCTCCCATTGTTCTGTTAAGGCTAATGGACCTGTGCGAGCAGTATTTGCTGTGTTAGGTTCCATGGCAGCTCAAGGCCATGTGATTCACTGGGTCAGCAATCATCGCCGCCATCATCAAAATACCGACCAAGCGGGGGATCCCCATTCTCCCCACAGCACCAATGACGGACAACAGCTGGGACATTGGCAGGGTTTCTGGCATTCCCACATTGCTTGGATGTTTGAGGGGGAATTTCCCAACGTGTTGTTATCAAAGGATCTTCTCAAGGATCCCATTATTCTTCAAATTAATCGTTTTTACCTGGGTTGGGTGTTGCTTGGGTTTGTTGTGCCAGCAGCCATTAGTGGACTGGTAAATCAAAGCTGGTGGGGCGTAGCTTACGGTCTCCTATGGGGGGGGTTTGTGCGTACATTCCTGGTACATCACATAATTTGGTCCATCAATTCAGTGACTCATCTATATGGTTGTCGACCATTTTCTACCATAGAAAACAGCACAAACAATGTTTGGATCGCTCTCCCAAGCTGCGGTGAAGCCTGGCATAACAACCATCATGCTTTCCCTCAATCTGCCAAGTTTGGTCTGATGTGGTGGCAAGTGGACATTGGCTGGTGGTGCATTCAACTCATGCACCATTTGGGCTGGGTATGGGATGTGAAGGTTCCTACAGGAAAATTGATACAAGCAAAACGTAATTGGGCAGGTGGTCACCATGGGTAATCAACAAACCGAAGCACTGTTATCTCAGGAAAAATCCTCGGACATTGCGCAACAGGCTGCCGCTGCTGCTGCAAAACGCCTCAAGGCCAATCAAAGTCATGGGGGGCAAGGAGGCGTAAAACGCGAAGTTAATAATTCCCACTTACAGTCTATTTACCAACGTCTGAGCCTGAGTATTTATGGTATTCCAGCGTTTGGTGCAGTTATTGCCCTGGTATTACTCCCCTACACTGGGTTACATGGGGTGGACATTGGACTCTTGGTCATTTTCCATATCCTGAGTTTTCTAGGATTGGAAGTGGGTTACCATCGCCTCTTTAGTCACCGTGCATTTCAGGCAACGATACCTGTTCAGGTGATACTTGCCATTTTAGGCGCAACGGCGGTCCAGGGTGGTGTTGTCCATTGGGTGGCCCAGCATCGTTTACATCATCGCTACTCAGATCAATCGGAAGATCCCCACTCTCCTCATTTGCATGGGAACGGGGTTTTAGGGATAGCCCAGGGCCTTTGGTTTGCCCAAATCGGTTGGGTATTGCAGGGGAAAGTGCCTAATGTCACATTTTGGGCCAGGGATATGTTGCGGTCTTCTGCGATCGCAAAAGTAAACCAACTACAACAGGTTTGGGTTGTAGTTGGAATCCTGCTACCGTCTATTCTTGATGGTTTGATCACTCAATCCTGGATGGGAGCCCTGAGGGGACTTTTATGGGCTGGCTTTGTCCGGGTGTTGATCACGCAGCACACTCTGGGAGCAACAAATTCCTTTGGCCATTTGTGCGGTAATCGCATGTTTGAGGCAAAGGACCGCAGCACTAATAATATTTGGATGGTGCTACCTAGCCTGGGACAGGCCTGGCACAACAATCATCACGCTTTTCCAAGCTCCGCTGTAGCTGGTTTTTATTGGTGGCAGATTGATCCAAGTACCTGGTTACTCAGAGCATTAGAAAAAGCTGGCTGGGTTTGGGATTTGAAGGTACCTAATAAAGCCATGCTTAATGCCAAACGAATTGTAACAAGTTAACAGCCATATACCCACACTCCCTGCTAGACAAATGTATAGTCAACTGCCTGATAACACAATTACTAGAGAGTTAGACTCCTTGCCAGAGTATAAAACTCCAATATCTACTCGGCAAGATACGTTGAGTAACCAACATCTAAAAAGTATTCATCGTCGATTTAGTATAGCCACCATTATGATTCCAACTTTAGGCACTGTGGTGGCTGTGAGCCTGATCCCCTATTGGGGATTTGGCACCATGGAACTCAGTCTTTTAATCTGTGGTTATTTTTTAACCTTGTCGGGGGTGGAAACAGGATTTCACCGTCTCTTTTCTCACAAATCGTTTCAGTGCAATAAAGGGGTTTGGCTGTGGTTTGGTATTCTCGGGTCCATGGCAGCGGAAGGTCCGGTGATCAATTGGGCAGCTACCCATCGACGCCATCATCGCTACAGTGATAGACTCGGCGATCCTCACTCACCGGTTTACAACAAAACCACTAAACTGAAAACACTGCCCGGTTTTTTGCATGCCCACATGGGCTGGATGTTTAACCCGGAAGTGACCAATTCAATTTTATATGCCAGAGACTTTTTACGTGACCCACTCGTGTTTTGGATCAACCGCTGGTATTTAGGTTGGGTTAGCCTTGGGTTACTCATTCCTACGGTGTTAGGATTTGCGATTACTGGCAGTTGGGTAGGAGCTGTAAAAGGATTATTGTGGGGTGGATTGGTGCGTATTTTTTGCGTACATCATGCCACCTGGTCCACAAATTCCCTGGGCCATATTATTGGCAGACGACCCTATGGTACAAAAGACAGAAGTACTAATAATTTTTGGCTGTCTATTCTCTCAGTGGGTGGATCCTGGCACAACAACCATCATGCTTTTGCCTATTCGGCTTGCCATGGTTTGGAATGGTGGCAGCTAGACCCAGGAGCCTGGACCTTGAGAACGTTAGAGAAGCTCGGCTGGGTTTGGGCCATGCGAGTACCAACAGAACAGGTAAAACAAGCAAAGCGACGGGACCTCTCAGCCAATGACTAGTTTAGATGCTTCAATCGGGAAGAATCCTCTCCCACAGGTTTCAGAAACGGATATAAAATCCTCCAACGCTAAAATTTTTCTAGATAATCCACGCATTTATAAACTGCAGTATCGGGTGGCTCTGGTCAGTGTGGTTGTTCCTACGATTGGTACAATGGTCGCCCTGGTGTCATTACCATTTTGGGGTATTAATGTCGTATCCATAGGGCTATTGGTGGTCTTTTATAGTTTGACCATGACGGGTATTATTGTCGGATTTCATCGATATTTCTCTCACCGTTCTTTTGAGACAACCCGATCCATTCGGGCATTGTTGTTGATTTTAGGCTCCATGGCTATGCAGGGTCCTCTGATTAATTGGGTAGCCACTCACCGACGACATCATAAATATAGTGATGTCCCACTGGATACCCATTCTCCCCACTGGCGTGGAGACGAACAGGTGTCAGGAATTCGAGGGTTTTGGCATGGACACATTGGCTGGATGTTTGTCAGTAAAATCACAAATTCGGCTCTTTTTGCCAAAGACTTGTTGCAAGACCCGCTAATTGTCAAGTTAAATCGGAGTTACTTTGGCTGGATTACCCTTGGTGTATTGCTGCCAGCAATTCTAGGAGGTTTACTCACTCAAAGTTGGCAGGGAGCTTGCCAGGGTTTTCTTTGGGGTGGATTGGTACGAATCTTTTTAGTACACCATGCATGCTGGGCGATTTCTTCAGTTGCACATAACTATGGAACCCGTCCCTTTATAACGCCAGACAGAAGTACCAACAACCGTTGGTTAGCCATCCCTAGTTTTGGCGGCACCTGGCATAACAATCACCATGCTTTTCCCCAGTCACCCGTCACAGGGTTGATGTGGTGGCAGTTTGACATTGGAGGAATAATTGTTCAAGCAATGAGTTTTCTTGGTCTTGCTTGGAACTTAAAGACACCTTCACGGAGCTTGATTGAGTCTAGACAGAAGAGGAGAGTATTAATGGATACGCTATGAGTTAGGTATTACCCCACAAGGAAGTGTCAAGACTTCTGTCTCGACGCTGCCATAGACGTCTCAACAGGATTTATTCAGCAATCGATATAACTACATATTTTTGGTAGGAGAGACTTATGACTTCTGTAAATGTTTCTGATAAAGCTAGCAATCTGACTGCGGCATCTATTCAAGAGTGGCTCACCCACTATCTTGCAAATCTGCTGGATATAGACTCTGACGATATTGATGTTGAAACTCCGTTTGAAGGATATGGTTTGGACTCTGCCGCTGCTGTTGCTATGACTGGAGACTTAGAGGACTGGCTACAGGTTGAGCTAGATCCCACCCTGGTGTATGACTATCCAACCGTTGAAAAGTTGTCTAATCACCTGGCAGTTCAGTAACAAACTGCACTTTATTTTTGCTTGAGTCTGGAGGGGCACAGAGATGGCAATTGAGTCAAGGGTAGAATCTATTGCAATTATTGGAGTGGGTTGCCGGTTTCCAGGAGCCCAGAATCCACAAGCATTTTGGCAATTGTTGAAGGATGGTGTAGATGCCATTACTGAAGTGCCAAAAAGTCGTTGGGATGTGGATGAATTCTACTTTTCTGAGCCAGCTACCCAAGGGAAGATGAGTACCCGCTGGGGCGGATTTGTAGAGCCCATTGATCGATTTGATCCGGGTTTCTTCAACATTTCTCCTCGGGAAGCAGAGCATATGGATCCCCAGCAACGACTGATGCTGGAGGTAGCCTGGGAAGCGTTGGAAGATGCTTCTATTGTGCCTGATTCTTTGGCAGGTTCTCGAACTGGTGTGTTTGTGGGAGTGGGATCCTATGACTATCATAAGATTCTCACACGGGAACCTGAGAATGCTGGTCCCTACAGTGGTTTGGGTACCTCGAACTGTATTACGGCCAGCCGAGTTGCCTATGCTCTGGACTTGAAGGGACCTAATCTCTCGGTGGACACCGGATGTTCATCATCGTTGGTGGCCACTCACTATGCTTGTCAAAGTCTTCAATCAGGGGAGTCTGATCTGTGTATGGTGGGTGGAGTGAATGTGATTCTCTCTCCTGCCATTAGTGTTGCATTCTCCCAAGCTCGGATGATGTCACCTACAGGGCGCTGCAAGGCATTTGATGCTTCAGCGGATGGCTACGTACGGGGCGAGGGATGTGGTGTTGTCATTCTCAAGCGTTTGTCAGATGCCCTAGAAGATTGCGATCGCATCTTAGCAGTCATCAAAGGCACCGCCATCAACCAGGACGGGACAACCAACGGTATTACCGCCCCCAATGGACTTTCTCAACAGACCCTAATTAAAGAAGCCATTGCCAATGCCGGGCATAGTCCTGCCCAACTGGCTTACATAGAAGCCCACGGGACCGGCACGCCCCTAGGAGACCCCATTGAGTTTAAAGCGCTCAAGGCGGTGATGAAGGATCGCCCTGAAGATTATACCTGTTGGGTCGGGTCGGTTAAAACCAATGTAGGGCATTTGGAAGCAGCGGCAGGGATGGCCGGATTAATCAAGGTGATTTTGTCACTTCACTATGATTGGATTCCTCCCCATCTTCACTTAAATGAACTAAATCCTTATATTTCGCTAAAAGGAACTGCTCTAGATATTCCTAAGCAGGGACAACCCTGGCCTGATGTGGCAGACACTCGTGTGGCTGGAGTGAGCGGCTTTAGCTTTGGTGGTACCAACTGTCACCTGGTTATTGAAGAACCACCACTGACCGTATTAGAGCGCTCTGAGAGTTCCTTAAAAGAACAGCTCCTCACCCTATCAGCCAAAGATGAAGATGCTCTGCAGGAGCTGGCGGGACATTATATTGACTATATTCGCAACCATCCATCTATTCATCTGGCTGAGCTGTGTAGTGCTGCTAATCATGGGCGTACCCATTTTGAAAGTCGGTTAGCGATCTCAGCCCACACTACCGACGAAGTCGCAGATCAATTGCAGACGTTTGTGGCTAGTGGAAAAACATCAGGCAATATTGTGTCGGGCCAGCGCAAGCGTAAGCGTGGTCTCAAGGTAGCCTTTTTATTCACTGGTCAGGGCAGCCAGTATTCTCAAATGGGTGCTGAGCTTTATGAGCAGGAATCTGTCTTCCAAGATGCAATTGACTGCTGTAGTGAGGTATTAAATCCACTTTTGGAAGTCTCCCTTCAGGAATTACTTTATGGTGAAACCAATGGGGAGGATGAATCTCTTCTAAACCAAACTCGTTACACTCAACCCTGTTTGTTTGCGGTGGAATATGCTCTGGCTCAACTGTGGCAGTCTTGGGGCATTGAGCCCATGGTGGTGATGGGGCACAGTGTAGGCGAATATGTCGCAGCTACCGTGGCAGGGGTATTTTCCCTGGCGGATGGGTTGCGTCTGATTGCTGAGCGAGGACGTCTGATGCAGTCCTTGCCCAGCGGTGGCGGCATGCTTTCAGTGTTAAGCTCTGAAGCGGCCTTAGCATCCCATCTAGCTCACTACGATAGCAAGATAAGTATTGCCGCCTTCAATGGTCCTGAAAGTACTGTTTTATCTGGAACGCTAACCGCCATTGAATCCCTGGCAAAAGACCTTACAGACGCAGGTATTAAGGTAAAACGGCTTAAGGTTTCCCACGGATTCCATTCTCCACTTATGGAGCCTATTTTAGAAGACTTTCGTGAGATTGCTGGGACTATAGAATACGGGGTTCCCAAAATCAAGCTAATATCCAACCTCACAGGAGACATTGCTAATCCATCGATAATAACTCCGGATTACTGGGTGGACCACCTTCGCCAGCCAGTAAATTTTGCAGAGGGAATGAATACCCTAGCAGAGATTAAACTGGATGCCTATGTGGAAGTGGGAACAAAACCCATTCTGCTGGGCATGGGCCGTCAATGTATCGATTTCCCAGAAAATCTTTGGTTGCCCTCTCTGCGTCCTGGTCAGGGAGATCGACCACAGCTGCTCAACAGTTTAGCTCATCTTTATGTGCGTGGAGCTAAGGTCAACTGGCAGACAATTTCGCCTAAGCTACCGCAAACAATTCCATCGTTGCCCACCTATCCATTTCAGCGTCAGCGCTACTGGGTGGATCTGGATTCTCCCCACACCTCCCGTAATCAAACATTAACTAATCAACAGCATAGTGTTCATCCATTACTGGGGCAGGCGTTTCAGGTGGCAGGTCATGACACCCCCTACTATGAAACGGTTATTAGCTCAGTTTCTCCTGCCTATCTAGGAGACCATTGTGTATTTGAGCAGGTGATTGTGCCGGCCACCGCTTTTCTGGAGATGGTGCTGGCAGCAGCAGAGCAACAGTTTAAGCAGTTTCCATTGTGTGTGGAGTCAGCCCAGATTAAGCAGGGGCTGTTGCTAACTGACCAAACTACCCTACAAACCACTGTCCATAGCCAGAATGGCGAGAGCTGTACCGTTGCAGTGTATAGCCGTTTAACCCAGGGCAATTGGCAAAAACATATTGCAGCCCAGATCAGCCTGACAGACGACAGGGCGGCTTCTCTAGATCTGGCCCAATATCAGACAGCCTGTGGCACGGAAGTAACCGTAGCAGAACATTATGTTCGCTGTGGTGAGCGAGGGCTAAACTATGGTGATTGTTTCCAGGGGATAACTCAGCTTTGGAGGGGAGATTCCCAGGCCATTGCTCAGGTACAACTACCCGCGTCCCTACTGACCGATGAGACCCTTGCAGACTATCTCATCCACCCAGCCCTATTAGATGCTGCATTCCAGGTATTAACCCATGCCATTGATGGCAATGATCGTCGCACCTATTTACCCATTAGCCTGGAAAAATTAACCCTTTATCGTCGTCCCACAGGCACCGTTTGGGCCTTAGGGGAAGTTAGCAGAGGTCGCCGTCTGCGGGGCACCCTTACCCTGATGGATAGCAGTGGAGAGATTTTTGCCCGATTGGAAGGGTTGCGGGTTATTCCCGTTACGATGAAGAGTTTATTGCGGCGGCTGCAACCCAATGGAGTTGACGAGAATCTGTATCAGCTGACATGGGTGCAAAAGGAATTGCAATTTTCTGCTGCAGAAGTTGTGCGATCGCATGCCCCATCTCCTCAACAGCCCCCCTGGCTGCTGTTTCTCAACCAGAACACCCCAGCTAGCCAACAACTCTCCACAGCATTAGTCCAGAAACTGACTGAAGCTGGTCATCCTTCCATCCGTGTTCTCCTGGGTACCAAATACGCCCAGCTCGATGAGCACTGTTACCAAATCAGGGCTAACCACCGCAACGATCTCGCTCAGCTACTGGAGACAATTCCCACTGTTCAGGGTATTGCCTATCTCTGGGGCACTTCAGACAGCCATCAGCCCTGGCAAATTGACCAGGCCCAAAACTGCGGTACATTAATAGCCCTGGTTCAAGAATTAGCCCATTCCCGCACCCCTGAAAAGTATCCTCTATGGGTTGTTACTCGGGGCACTCAATCTATTGCTAGTGCAGCGGATGTCACCCAACCTCAACAGGCTTCTCTCTGGGGATTGGGTCGCGTCATCACCCTGGAGCATCCTGAACTCCAATGTCGTTATATTGACCTCGAAGCCGAGACAGGTCCCAAGACTTGCGGCCAACTTCTGGTTCAAGAACTATTGGCTAGCCAGGGTGACGACAATTCAGATATAGCTGAACAACAAATTGCCTATCGTTTTGCCTATCGTCAGCAACAGCGCTACGTGGCTCGACTGGAACGCCATGCCATTACTCCTCTGGACGAGAGCAATGAAGCATTTCAACTACGACTGTCGGATTACGGTCTGATTGATAATCTGCATCTGTCTTCTTTGGAACGTCGTACACCTAACGCGGACGAAGTAGAAATCGCAGTAGATACCGTTGGCCTCAACTTCCGGGATGTACTCAATACCCTGGGTCTGCTTAAAGACTACTACAAAGACACCTTTGGTATCGAATCAGCGGACCAGCTTACCTTTGGGTTTGAATGTGCCGGACGCATTAGTACTGTCGGAGCTGATGTCACCCATTGGCAGGTGGGCGATGAGGTGATTGCCACCCTACTCATGGATGGCTTTAGTTGCTATATCACCGTTAATGAGCAACAGGTGATGGCCAAGCCCAGCACCATGACCAGTGCAGAGGCCGCCACACTGCCCTTGAGTTATCTCACTGCGTACTACGGTCTCGTGAGTCTGGCTCAGCTAAAACCTGGTGATACAGTCTTGATCCATTCTGCGGCTGGCGGCGTGGGCCAAGCGGCAGTGCAAATTGCCCAGCATATTGGTGCAGAAATCTACGCTACCGCCAGCCAGGGTAAATGGTCTGCTTTGCGAGCCATGGGCATTGACCATGTCATGGATTCCCGCAGTTTGGACTTTGCTGAACAGATTCTAGACCAGACCGGTGGTCAGGGTGTCGATGTTGTTCTCAATAGCTTTAATGGAGACTACATTCCCAGGACCCTGAATTGTTTAGCGACCAACGGACGGTTTGTGGAAATTGGTAAGCTCGGCATCTGGTCGACAGAATCAATGGCCGAGGCCAGAGTTGATGTAGCCTATTATCCCTTTGACTTAGGAGAAGTGGCCACCCAGGAACCTGAAACTCTGGCCGCTCTCATTCAAGACCTCTCTAAAGCCTGGGAGTCCGGTGTTCTTAAGGCTCTACCCTATAAGGAATTTGAACGGGAAAATATCCAGGATGCCTTCCGATTTATGCAACAGACCCGCCATGTGGGCAAAGTTGTTATCCAATGGAAACAGCCTACGGTGACTCCGGTTGAGATTACCGCCGAGGGTAGCTATCTGATTACTGGCGGACTAGGAGCCCTGGGTCTAGAAGTTGCCAAGGGATTGGTAGAACGGGGCGCACGACACCTGGCACTGATGGGTCGACGAGGTCCCAAGTCTGCTGCCGAGAAAGTGATTGCGGCTTTAGAAAAACAGGGGGCAGTGATTGCCCTGGTCCAGGCAGATGTCTCCAATGCAGACGATATTGAGCGGGCATTCCAGCAGGTGGCGCAGGAACTCCCGCCGCTAAAAGGAATTGTCCATGGGGCTGGTCTACTAGACGATGGACTGCTGTATCAGATGGACTGGGCTCAGATGGAGCGGGTAATGGCACCCAAGGTAGCCGGTAGCTGGTACTTACATCAACAAAGCCAGACATTGGACCTGGACTTCTTTGTCTGTTTCTCTTCCATGGCAGCACTGCTGGGGTCTCCTGGTCAAGGTAACTATGCCGCGGCCAATGCCTTTATGGATGGTCTGATGGACTATCGCCGTGGACAAGGATTGCCTGGACAAAGTATCCACTGGGGTCCCTGGGGTGAAATAGGCATGGCAGCTCAGCTCTCTGCACCACAACAGCAGCGATTGAGGGAAGGGGGGCTCACTCCCTTGAATCCCCAGGCAGGTATTCAAACCCTGTTTGACCTGATTCAAAATCGGTCTGCTAACACAGCGGTCCTGCCTATTGAATGGTCAGCGTTTCTCTCTCAGTTTTCTTCAGTTCCTACAGTCTTTAATACTATTGCTCCTAAGCGACAGCACCAACCGGTGATTAAGCAACAACAGCAACTTTCTCCGGTGGTACAACAGCTTCAAACACTGTCTACAGAAGAACGTCGTAACTTCTTGATCGACCTATTACGTAGTCAGGTGGCTAAGGTGGTTGGCCGGACAGATCCTAAACGCATCGGTATGCGTCAGTCCCTGTTTGATTTGGGCCTTGATTCCCTAATGGCTATTGAGCTAAAAAGCCAGCTAGAATCCAATCTGCAAATTTCGGTGGGTAACACACTACTGTTTGACTACCCCACCATTGAATCATTGGTAGACTATCTGCTGTCCGATAGTCAATTAGCCACTTATTTTGAACGTAAACCACAAGCAGTAGCCCTTTCCCAGAAAAATCTTTCAGCTGTCCCAGATATTGGTGACACTGAGCCCATTGCCATTGTTGGCATGAGCTGTCGTTTTCCAGGTGGGGTAACCTCACCCGAAGAGTTTTGGCAACTGCTCTATCAGGGTATAGATGGTATTTCGGTGGTGCCCAAGAGCCGTTGGAATATTGATGAATACTATGATGCTGACCCCGATGCTCCTGGCAAAATTGTTACCCGTTTTGGTGGCTTTGTCTCCAATGCAGAAAACTTTGATGCAGGATTCTTTGGCATTGCGCCTCGGGAGGCCGAGAGTCTAGATCCTCAACAGCGGCTATTACTGGAAGTCAGTTGGGAAGCACTGGAACGAGCCCATCAAGTACCCGAATCGTTGTTTAACAGTCTGACTGGGGTGTTTATTGGTATCTGCTCCAATGACTACACTGACCGTTTGGCCCAGGTTGATACACCCCAGGCTTACTGGGGGACAGGTAATGCCCTGAGTGTAGCAGCGGGGCGTCTGTCCTATGTTCTGGGACTGACTGGACCAAGTATGTCAGTCGATACAGCCTGTTCGTCTTCATTGGTGTCGCTACATCTGGCTTGTCAGAGTCTGCGTCAGGGAGAATGTAATCTGGCTCTAGCAGGTGGTGTGAACTTGCTGCTGTCACCGGGACAAAGTGTGGTTTTTTCCCAGGCTGGGATGCTCTCCCCTGATGGTCGTTGTAAGACCTTTGATGCCTCTGCCAATGGCTATGTGCGGGGAGAAGGCTGTGGGATACTTGTGCTCAAGCGTCTGTCCGATGCCCAGCGGGATGGCGACAACATTCTCGCGATGGTGCGTGGCAGTGCAGTCAATCAGGATGGCCCCAGTGGTGGTTTGACGGTACCCAACGGTCCGTCGCAACAAAGTGTGATTCGTCAAGCATTGGCCAATGGTGGAGTGACCCCGACTGAGGTGAGTTACATTGAGGCCCATGGTACGGGTACTAGCCTGGGTGACCCAATTGAAGTGGCGGCATTAGGGGAAGTCTTTAGGGACCATGGTCAGGCTAATCCGCTGCTGATTGGCTCGACAAAAACCAATATTGGTCACCTGGAAGGGGCGGCAGGTGTTGCGGGTCTGATGAAGGTAATCTTGCAACTGCAGTATAAACAGATTGTGCCCCATCTCCATTTTTCAGACCCCAATGGCTATATTGATTGGGACAATCTACCGGTGAAGGTACCTACGGCTGCAACAGAATGGCAGCCCTCTCAGCAAAACCGCATTGCAGGGGTGAGTTCCTTTGGCTTTGGTGGTACTAACTGCCATGTTGTATTGCAGGAAGCGCCGACTTCAGGCCAACAATCAGAGATTTCGATTTCCTCGCAAGAGGGGCCTTACCTGTTGACTTTGTCGGCGAAATCGCAGGCTGGATTAGAAGCGGTGGCTCAGCGGTACAGTGCTTATTTGCAGCAGTCAGAGGTTGCGTTAGCGGCATTGAGTGGGGTGGTGAATTGCGATCGCACCCACTTTCCCCATCGTCTTGCTATTCTCACAGATACCACTGAGGAGTTAAGTCGTGCCCTTGGCAATATTCATGCAGATAACATAATTACCGGTCAGGCGACCATTGACCAGACACCCACCGTTGCCTTTCTATTTACTGGTCAGGGGTCCCAATATCTGCATATGGGCAAGGAACTCTATGCCCAGGAATCGGTCTTCCGAGAGGCCATTGATCGCTGTAGTGACGTATTAAATCAACTGCTGGATATCCCCCTCCAGTCCTTGCTCTATCCCGAGAATAATAACAATGGCTACGGCGCAGTGCTGACCGAGCGTCTGAATCAGACCCAATACACTCAGCCAGTATTGTTTGCCTTTGAATATGCCTTGGCCCAACTGTGGCTCTCCTGGGGGATTCAACCCTCGGTAGTGATGGGTCACAGCGTTGGTGAATATGTGGCAGCAACTATTGCGGGTGTATTTTCGTTAGACGATGGCCTACGATTGATTGCGGAGCGGGGACGGTTGATGCAGTCCTTGCCTGCGGGTGGCGGCATGCTGTCGGTGTTGGCATCGGAGAAGATGCTTAAGCCCTATTTAGAAGAGATTGAGAGTGAAGCGGACAGGGTTTCCATTGCCGCATTTAATGGGCCGGAAAGTATTGTGCTGTCGGGTAGTTGGGATCACCTAACCAGGTTAGAGGACAAACTGACTAAGGCAGGCATTAAAACAAAACAACTGGCCGTTTCCCATGGGTTCCACTCCCACTTAATGGACCCCATCCTTGAAGAGTTTCGGCGCGTTGTCGATCAGGCTACCATCCACGCGCCTTCCTTAAAGTTGATTTCTAACCTGACCGGTGAAGTTGCTAACGAAACCATCGCCACTGCTGATTATTGGGTAAATCATATTCGCCAACCGGTGATGTTTTCAAAGGGCATGCATACCCTCTCAGAGAATGCTGTAGATGCCTACCTGGAAGTAGGAGCTAAGCCTATTCTGTTAGGCATGGGTCGTCAGTATGTTACCACCTCAGAAGCGACCTGGTTGCCTTCCCTGCGACCGGGGCAGGAAGATAGACAACAGATGCTCAACAGTTTAGCTCAGCTCTATGTTCTTGGGGCTAAGGTTAACTGGCCAGCAGTTTCTCCCAAGACTCAGGAGCCCCTGCCACCGCTGCCCACCTATCCCTTCCAGCGTCAGCGTTATTGGATTGATCCAGCTCCAGCAGGTAGTAGGGCAGTTGCAAAACAAAATTCCGCTAAGAGTCATCCCCTTCTAGGACAGCGACTGCGGATGGCAGGTCAGGCCAGTCGTCAGTATGAGACCCAGATTAAAGCATCATTCCCTGACTACTTGTATGACCATCAGGTATTTGACCAGGTGATCATGCCCGCTACGGGCTTTATTGAAATGTCCCTGATGGCGGGGGCAAAAATGTTCAAGGGGGCTGCCCTGCAACTGTTACAGATGAGTGTGGAACGAGGCTTGTTGCTTAGCCATGAACAATGGACCACCCTGCAAACCCTGGTCACTAAAGGTGAGACCATCGACGATCAAACTGTACAACAAGTAGAGCTATACTCCCTGGATGGTGCAGACGAGTCCATGGCTGAGGAGGACGAGCCCATCTGGTGCCGTCATTGTGTGGCCCAGGTCGTTCCCCTCCAAGTATCTGAACAGCCTGTGGTGGATTTAACTACATATCAGCAACAGTGCTCAGAAGAAATTTCTGTAGAAGATCATTACAATCTTTGCAGTCAGCGCGGCCTTAATTATGGCAACACTTTTCAAGGGATAGAACAACTGTGGCAGGGAGAGAATCAGGTGCTGGCCAAGCTACGATTACCTACCCACCTGGTCACAGCCGCTGACTTTGCCCACTATCAGATTCACCCAGCTCTATTGGATGCCGCGTTCCAGACATTGGTCCATGCCATTGATGCCACTGATAATCACACCTATTTACCCATCACTCTAGAACAGTTGAACTTTTATCAATCTCCTGGTGGAACAGTATGGGTCGTGGGTTCTGTAGACCAGAAAGGTCAGGGCATTATTGGCCAGCTAAAGCTAGTGGACAGTCAGGGACGGGTATGTGCCGAACTCAAGGGACTTCGGGTGATTCAGACCACCGCTCAGGTGCTGATGCAACAACTCCAGCCCAAGGTACAGGACAAACTCTATCAGGTGAGCTGGCAGTCACAGTCCCTGACTGATAAAAGCTTTGATAGAACAGAGGCTACTAGGGTAGAAGCGTCCGAACCTTGGTTACTACTAGCTACTCCAGCAATGGATCGTACGGGCTTAACAGACGCCTTTACCCAGGCTGGTCAGTCTTGCATTTGGGTGATACCTGGCAGCACCTACTATCAGTTGGACAAAAAGCTATACCAGGTATCTGCCAGGACTGAGGATTTAGTCAGTCTGTTGCAGGCTGTACCCAATGCCCGAGGAATTGTCTATCTGTGGTCTCTGGATAGCAATGAGGTCCACGGCGACACCCTGGCGTCTCTGGATATGACGGCGTGGTCTCAGCATCAGGGCTGCGGTCCCGTGTTAGCTCTAGTGCAGGTCCTGGTGGCTTCTGACTTAGAACAACTACCTCCGCTATATCTGGTGACCCAGGGCACCCAGGCAGTAGAGAGCGCTGATGAGGTGATCTTCCCTCTCCAGGCTACGGTGTGGGGACTGGGTCAAGTAATTACCCTAGAACATCCCGAACTTAACTGTCGCCGTATTGATCTGGCCCCTGAGTTAAGGACGGGTATGCAGTCCCAGACATTGGTTAGAGAACTGTCACAAGGTCAGACGGACAACCAGGTGGCTTATCGCCATGGCGAACGGTTTGTGCCCAGACTGTTGCGACAACAGCAAGTGAACGCACAACGACAACAGCAGCAAGTTATCGTACCCACCGATGTCCCCTTCCAACTGAAGTTGTCGGATTACGGTCTAATCGATAATCTCCACCTGCAACTCATGGAGCGCCTTGTGCCCCAAGCCCAACAGGTGGAGATTGAAGTGATCAGCGTGGGTCTTAATTTCCGAGATGTGCTCAATGCCCTGGGTTTACTTCAGGAGTATTATCGTGAAGCCTTTGGCATCGAGCAGGCTAGTCAACTCACCTTTGGCTTTGAATGTACCGGACGTATTGCCCGAGTAGGAGATGGTGTGGAGCAGTGGCAGGTAGGGGATGAGGTGATGGCTACCCTCTTGTTGGATGGCTTTAGCAGTTATCTCACTCTGGATGCCAGTCAGGTTATGGCTAAGCCAACAACCATGACCTTTGATCAGGCAGCCACCCTGCCACTGAGTTTCTTGACGGCCTACTACAGTCTGGTGGAACTGGCCAAGTTACAGCCGGGAGAGAGAGTTCTGATTCACTCGGCTGCAGGGGGTGTGGGTCAGGCGGCGGTGCAGATCGCCCAGGCCATCGGTGCGGAAATCTATGCTACAGCCAGCCCCGGCAAATGGGATACCCTGAAGCAAATGGGTATCAATCATGTGATGAATTCGCGCACCCTAGAATTTGCTGAGGAGATTCTCAAGACTACTAACGGACAAGGGGTGAGTGTGGTCCTTAATAGCTTTAATGGTGACTTTATTGACAAGAGTTTTGACGTTCTAAAACAGAACGGACGGTTTGTGGAAATTGGCAAACTGGGCATCTGGTCCGCTGAACACGCCAACCAAGTTCGACCGGATGCAGCCTATTTCCCCTTTGATTTAGGAGAAGTCGCTAGCCAAGATCCTAACATTATTGCCACCATGGCCCAGTCCCTTGACCAACACTGGGAAGAGGGTACCTTATCTGCTTTACCCCACAGAGTGTTTGCGGTGGAGGAGATTAAGGATGCCTTCCGGTTTATGCAGCAGGCTAAGCATGTGGGTAAAGTGGTTGTGCGCTGGCAGCCCCAGGCACAGACGCTGACCTTAAAGCCTGATGCCACCTATCTAATTACGGGAGGGCTGGGGGCATTGGGTCTACATACCGCCCAGGGCCTGGTGAATCAGGGGGCTAAGCATCTGGTGCTGATGGGTCGGCGGGATCCCTCGCAACAGGTCCAACAAACCCTGGATGAATTGTTGTTGCAGGGAACCAAAGTCTATCCAGTACGGGGGGATGTCACCAAGCTAGACGATGTGCGGCGGATTGTGGATTACATTCATCAGGAGTTACCTCCACTCAAAGGGGTTATCCATGCCGCCGGACGATTAGACGATGGTCTGTTGCACGGTCTCGATTGGCCCCGATTTGAAGCGGTTTTAGCTCCTAAAGTAACCGGCACCTGGAACTTGCATCAGGTCACCCAGCAACAATCTCTCGATTTCTTTGTCTGTTTCTCGTCGGTGGCTTCCCTGTTAGGCTCTCCAGGTCAGGGTAACTATGCTGCGGCCAATGCCTTTATGGATAGCTTGATGCAGTGGCGACGTCGTCAGGGTCTTCCCGGTGTGAGTATTAACTGGGGGCCCTGGGCAGATGGGGGCATGGCAGCTCAGCTCAGCGATAAACAACAGGCGCGGGTCCAGGCCAATGGCATCAGTCCATTAACCACACAACAGGGCTTAATGGCACTTAGTCAGGTAGCCATGGGTAACGCTGCTCAGGTGGGCGTATTTGACATTAATTGGCACGGATTTTTGGCCCAGTTTGGGCGACAACCTATCCCCGATTTCTTTGATGCCTTTATGGGCCAAAAACAACAGCCGGAAGCGTCAGGACCACCTCCCCTGCTTCTGCAGCTAGAAGCGGCCCCCATTGCCGAGAGAACGGAGCTGTTGACGGAGTTGTTGCGAGGACAGGTGGCCAAGGTATTGGGGTTGAAGGAACCCCTGGCCATTGATGTGCGTCAACCTCTATTTGATTTGGGCCTGGATTCTCTGATGGCGGTGGAGCTAAAAAAACAATTGGAGACCAGTTTGGATATTTCGGTAGGGACCACCCTGCTGTTTGACTACCCTTCCATTGAAGCGTTGACGGAGTACCTCACCGATGCAGAGAGACTGCCCATAGAGTTTGTCGAAGTTGGTGCCCCGTCGAATGAAGGACTCGGTTCCATGGCCTCTCCAGAAGAGGTGGAAAAGGACACCCTGGAGGAGAGTTTAGGAGACCTTTCTGACCTGGAACTGGCCCAGTTATTAGCTGCAGAATTAGATTTGGAGAACGTATAGTCATGAGTCAGGTAATAAAGTCTAACAACGTATCATCATCCCAATCTAACGGAGCTAACGGCAATGGGGCCGCCAATAATGGGGTGGACTACGGTGCTCTGATGAAAAAAGCCTTAGTAGAATTGCGGGAAACCAAGGCCAAACTCAAAGCTCTGGAGAAACGGGCAAATGAAGCGATCGCAATCATTGGCATGGGCTGTCGATTTCCTGGCGGTGTCACCTCTCCAGAAGCATTCTGGCAATTGCTGAGTCAGGGGGTAGACGCCATTACCGAAGTGCCCAGCAACCGCTGGAGTATAGATGATGTGTACGATCCTGACCCCGAAACCCTGGGTAAAGTGGTCACCCGTTACGGGGGCTTTATTGACGAAGTCGAAACCTTTGATGCCAGATTCTTCGGCATTTCTCCCCGCGAGGTCCACAGCCTCGACCCCCAGCAGCGATTGTTGCTAGAGGTAGCCTGGGAAGCTTTGGAGGCAGCCTACTGTCTCCCTGAGCGTTTGTTTAATACTCCGACAGGTGTGTTTATTGGCATTTGCAACAACGACTACGGCAATCGTCTAGGGGCTACCGAACTCCCTGAAGCCTACTGGGGTACGGGCAATGCCCTCAGCGTAGCGGCGGGGCGTCTGTCCTATGCTCTGGGGCTAACGGGGCCTAGCTTAGCAGTGGATACGGCCTGTTCGTCTTCGCTAGTGTCAGTGCATTTGGCCTGTCAGAGTTTGCGCCAGGGAGAATGTAATGTGGCCCTGGCCGGTGGCGTCAACCTGTTACTGGCCCCTGGTCAAAGCATGATCTTTTCCCAAGCAGGCATGTTGGCCCCAGATGGACGTTGTAAAACATTTGACGCCAATGCCAATGGCTATGTACGGGGTGAGGGCTGCGGCATCATTATGCTGAAGCGACTGTCGGATGCTGAACAAGATGGGGATATTATTCTCGCCACCATTCGCGGCAGTGCAGTGAATCAGGATGGCCCCAGTGGTGGTCTAACGGTGCCCAATGGCCCCTCACAACAAACCGTGATTCGTCAGGCGCTGAAACAGGGTAATGTGAAGCCGGAACAGGTGAGTTACATCGAAGCCCATGGCACAGGTACCAGCCTGGGAGACCCCATCGAAGTGGCGGCTCTGGGTGAAGTCTTTAAAGAGCGCAGACAGAACAATCCGTTACTGATCGGCTCTGCCAAGACAAACATTGGTCATTTGGAAGGGGCGGCGGGCATTGCCGGGTTGATGAAGGTGGTGCTTCAGCTACAGCATCGTCAGATTCCCCCCCATCTCCATTTCAACGAGCCCAATCCTTTTATTAACTGGGCTGAACTACCGGTAACAGTGGCCAACGATGGCACTGACTGGCAGCCCAACCAAGAAACCTGTATTGCTGGGGTAAGTTCTTTCGGCTTTAGTGGTACCAACTGTCACATTGTTCTCGAAGAGGCCATAAATCCTGTTGAGCCCAAGGAATCAGGAGAGGTAGAGATTCCCCAACGACCGATCCAGCTGCTTACCTTATCTGCAAAGTCACCTAAGGCGTTGCACGGACTAATAGCAGACTACAGCAGTTATATGGCCCAGGGAGATGTAGATTTAGCTAGTCTCTGTGCTGCTGCGAACACCGGTCGTACTCACTTTAACCATCGTCTGGTGATTTTGACGCAGGATAGCGTAGACCTACAGCTCACCTTGGAGGCTTTTCAGGTCAGTGAGTCCATTGATGGGTTGGACTGTCCAGGAGCGATCATCGGTCATGTCAAAGGTAACCGGGTGCCTAAGGTGGCGTTTTTGTTTACCGGTCAAGGTGCCCAGTACATCAATATGGGTCGGGAGCTTTACCAAACCGAGCCCGTATTTCGTAAGTACCTAGATCGCTGCGCCCAGGGTCTGGAAGGAATTTTAGACTTGCCCCTGTTGGCACTGTTGTATCCTGAACTGTCGCAGGATCAGACTAATGACAACAGTGCTGAAACCATAGCGGAGCGCATTCACCAGACCGCCTACGCTCAACCCTGTTTGTTTGCGGTGGAGTATGCCCTAGCGCAACTGTGGTTTTCCTGGGGCATTAAACCCACCGTGGTTATGGGGCATAGCGTGGGCGAATATGTGGCGGCTACCCTGGCAGGTGTTTTTAGTCTGGAAGATGGTCTAAGGTTAATCACCGAGCGGGGGCGCTTGATGCAATCTTTGCCCAGTGGTGGTGGCATGCTCTCTGTGCTGGCATCTGAGGAGATTCTTAAGCCCTATTTAGAAGAGATTAAGGGTGAAGAGGGTGAGAGTGAAGGGGGTACTATTGCTGCCGTCAATGGACCGGAAAGTACTGTAGTCTCTGGTTCTTTGGCTATTCTGGCTTGCTTAGCTAAGCGATTAAATGACGCTGATATTAAGGTTAAACATCTCAATGTTTCCCATGGCTTCCATTCTCCAATGATGGAGCCGATTTTAAGTAAGTTTAAGGCATTTGCTCAACAGATTACATATCATACCCCTTCCCTCAAGCTAGTATCCAACGTCACGGGGCAGCTTGCCGATAACAGTATTGCCTCTGCGGACTACTGGACTAATCATATTCGTCAGCCGGTGCAGTTTGCTCAGGGCATGGAGAGCCTGGTGAAGGCTAACATCGATACCTTTATTGAAATTGGCCCCAAACCTGTTCTACTGGGCATGGCTCGCCAGTTTGTTGCAGAAGGTATCTGGTTGCCCTCACTACAGCCTAAGGTAGCTGACGCCCATGGCAGCGAGTATTATCCTCTGCTCACCAGTTTGGCTCAGCTGCATGTGGCAGGTTATCCCATTGCCTGGGATAACCTTGCTGCTCAAGGGCTACCGCTGCCTCGTCCCTTGCCCACCTATCCGTTCCAGCGCCAGCGATTCTGGGTGGATCCGGTATCACTGACGGGACATCAGCCTACGATATTAGCTAATTACAGTACGTTAGAAGATCAAGAAGAGATTGAGGAAAACGTTAAGACATTTCCCTTGCTCCACCAGCTTAGTGCTGTGTCGGTGGACGAGCGGAGTAATGTTCTCATCGCCAGTCTACAGACCCAGGTAGCAAGAATTATGGGAATGGACAGCCCCGATGAGGTAGATATTCACCAGTCCCTGACGGAATTGGGGCTGGATTCTCTAATGGGTGTAGAACTTAAGAATCGTTTGGAGTCTGCCTTGAATCTTTCCTTGCCGACGACCATTCTGTTCCAACATCCTGATATTGCAAGTCTTAGCAATCATTTAACCATAGAGTTTTTAGGTGCCGAGATTCTAGAACTGAATGGGAATTCTGCGACTAGTGCCCATATTATTCCTGTAGCGGATCGCACCCAATCCCTACCCCTATCCTACGCTCAGCAGCGCATGTGGGTCCTAGCCCAGCTAGAAGCCCTGGATGCCGCCTATCATCTGCCAGCAGCGATCAAACTCATCGGGGATTTGAATTATGGAGCCCTGGAAAAGTCTTTGACCCTGATCATAGAACGCCACGAGAGTTTAAGAACGGTTTTTGTGGTTAGTGCGAGCGGTGAACTGGAACAACAGATCAAGGATGACGTTGTGGTTACGTTACCTATCGTCGACTTACAAGAGTTGGTACCTGCAGCCCAAACGGAAGTATTTAATCGACTATCGGACGAGAACGATGCTGCCTTTGACCTGACCACCGGACCTCTGTTCCGTCTTAAGCTGATTTGCCTGCAGCCCCAGGAACACATTCTGCTACTAAACTTCCACCATATTGTCTTTGATGGCTGGTCCAGTGGAGTGTTGATCCAGGAGTTTCGCGAGGTATATGGTGCCCTGGTGCAGGGAGAGTCTCCGCAACTGCCAGAGCTAACCGTCCAATATGCTGACTTTGTGCAATGGCAACGGCAACAGCTTCAGGGTCCAGTACTCAGTCAACACCTGGAGTACTGGACCCTGCAGCTAGCAGATGCTCCTCCCCTGCTAGAGCTACCCACAGACCGCCCCCGCCCCACTGTTCAAACTGTCAATGGAGCAATCTTTAACCAATCCTTATCGGACGAACTGTCCCAAAAGCTGCGCCAACTCAGCCAGTCAACAGCCAAAACCCTCTATATGACCCTGTTGACTGGTTTTACTATTCTGCTTCATCGCTACAGTGGCCAAACCGATATCAGTATCGGCTCTCCCATTGCCAATCGTCCCCACCAGAAGCTGGAAGGGCTGATCGGCCTGTTCCTCAACACCCTTGTGCTACGCACTGATCTCTCTGGTAATCCCTCCGTAGCAGAGTTGTTAGAACGGGTGGAGAAAGTCGCCCTTGGTGCTTATGACCACCAGGATGTGCCCTTTGAGTATCTGATTGACCAGCTCAAGCCGGAGCGGCATAGGGATCATTCCCTATGGTTCCAGGTAATGTTTATTTTGCAAAACACGCCCCAACAGTCTCTGGGGGCTGCCAATGTAGACATGGCCTATCTGGAGCTCAAGAAAGCGGTCGCCAAGTTTGACATCACCCTTTCGGTAAAGGAACACGATACGGGTCTACAGTTGGAGTGGGAGTACAACACCGATCTATTTGACGCCAGTACCATTGAGCGCATGGCTCACCATTACGAGCGGGTGCTTGATGCCATGGTGGCGGATCTCCAACAGCCCATTGCCACCCTGCCTTTGTTATCTATAAAAGAACAGGCATCGCTGCTCTCTTTACCACAGAGTGACCTAGCTGTTTCCCCCGAAATCACCATCCACAGTCTGATTGAAGCCCAGGTTTATCAATCTCCTGATGCGATCGCACTACAATGGGAACACACCACCCTCACCTACGCTGACCTCAACCAACAGGCCAATCAGCTAGCCCATCATTTAATTGAGCTAGGAGTGACCCCCGATACCCTATTGGGTCTGTGCATCGAACGCTCGCCCCAGATGATTATCGCAGTGCTGGGGATTTTGAAGGCGGGGGCGGCCTATGTACCCCTGGACCCCACCTATCCCCAGGAGAGAATTGACTACATTGTGGCGGATGCCAGTATCGATATGGTGGTCACCACCGCCAATCTGGAAACTGTTATCGGTGCTAAGGCTCAGCGAGTCTATCTAGACAGCCAATGGGCAACCATTGCTCAGCAGCCCATCCAGAACCCAGATGTAACTGTCGCAGGGCAACATCTGGCCTATGCCATTTATACGTCGGGATCTACCGGCAAACCCAAGGGTGTATTGATTGAGCATGGTTCCTTGGTGAACTTTGTCCAGGGGGCTATTCAAGACTATGGGTTCACCGCTGAGGACCGAGTGCTGCAGTTTGCCTCCATTAGCTTTGATACGGCAGCTGAGGAGATTTATCCCACCCTGGTGAGCGGGGCCACATTGGTGTTGCGTAATGATGCTAGTGCTAGTGGTGTCCAGGCTTTATGGCAACAGTGTCAAGACTGGCAACTGACGGTGTTGGACCTGCCGACGGCCTATTGGCAACAGTTAGTTGTGGACTGTGAACGGACCCACCAAACCTTCCCTAAAGATCTACGTCTAATCATCATCGGTGGCGAAAAAGTCTCCGTAGAAAGCGTCCGTCTGTGGCAACAGCTAGGTCACGGTGCTACTCCCCGCCTACTCAACACCTATGGCCCCACAGAAACCACTGTCGTCGCCACCCTTTACGAAATTCCCAACAGTCCTACAGCAATGCTGGGTCAGGAAATCCCCATCGGTAAACCCCTACCCAATATTTTCACTTGCGTCTTAGACGCCCAGGAACAACTAGTGCCCGTCGGTGTCCCTGGCGAGCTGTACATTGGTGGCCCCGGTGTGGCTCGTGGCTACCTCAATCAGCCCGAGAAAACCGCAGCAAGCTTTATTCCTAACCTTCTACTCTCCCCCTCTCCTACTCTCCCCCTCTCCCCCACCCTTTACAAAACCGGCGACCGAGTGAAGCGTCTGGCCAACGGCAACCTCGAATACCTGGGCCGTCTGGACCATCAGGTAAAAATTCGTGGCTTCCGTATCGAGCTAGGGGAAATTGAAAACCAACTCTCTAGCCACAGTGCCATTGAGGAGACCCTGGTCACCGTCATCAAAGCTCAACCAGGTAACAAACAGCTAGTGGCCTACTGTGTCACCTCCGCTAAGGTTGTCCGGCCCAGCGATTTACGCACCTACCTCCAGACTCGCTTGCCGGAGTACATGGTGCCCTATGTATTCATATTGTTGGAGCAGTTTCCCCTGACGGCCAATGGCAAAGTAGACCGCAAGTCTTTACCCATGCCCGATCAAACCGATCTGCGCCAGGGGCAGGACTATGTTGCCCCTCGCAACGCGACAGAAGCTGCCATTTCCTTTATTGTGGCCGAGGTGTTAAGTCTGGAGCGTGTAGGCATCTACGACAATTTCTTTGAAATTGGTGGCCATTCCCTGCTAGCTACCCAAGTGATTGTCCGAGTGCAGGACATGTTCTCGGTAACGATAGCTCTAAAGGGTCTGTTTGAGCAGCCCACAGTAGCCGGTCTTGCTGTTCTGACCGAGCAGGCAATTCAGACCAACACAGGTTTAGAAAAGACAGTTCAGACTGACCTGGTGGCCATTGACCGTGACCAGCCCCTCCCACTTTCCTATGCTCAGCAGCGCATATGGGTACTGAACCAGCTAGAAACTCATACCTCTGCTTACCATCTTCCTGCCGCTGTTCAACTGTCAGGCCCGCTCAGCAGACCAGCACTAGACCAGAGTTTCAATGCTATTGTTAAACGTCACGAGAGTCTCAGAACCCACTTCATTAACCAGGATGGTGAACCGATTCAAGTGATTCACCCCTGTTTAGATGAACTCCCCCTTACCACGGTGGATCTAGGCAGGTTAAGCGATATTGAACAGCAACAGGAGCTGGATAACCTCATAGTTCAAAACAGAGATAAACCCTTTAACCTGACGGCGGCTCCCCTATTCCGTCTTTGCCTGGTGCGGTTGGGCAAGACAGCCCATGTGCTGCTGCTAAACTTCCACCACATTATTTTTGATGGCTGGTCTGTGGGGGTCTTGATTCAAGAGTTTCGTCTGTTCTATCAGGCCTTTGCCCAAGGTCAAACCCCTCAGTTACCCGAGCTAAGTGTACAGTATGCCGACTACGCCCACTGGCAACGGCAACAGCTCCGGGGAGAGAAACTGGAGAGTCATTTAGACTACTGGCGTGGCAAGCTGACCGATGCACCCTCATTGCTAGAACTGCCCACAGACCGTCGTCGCCCTACAGTGCAAACGGTGAATGGAGCGGCCTTTATTCAGACATTGTCTCTAGAACTAGGAGACCGGTTACGTCAGTTGGCAAAGAATAACAGCGCTACCCTGTTTATGGTCTTGCTAACTGGCTTTAACGTATTACTTCACCGCTACAGCGGCCAGGATGACATTGCGGTGGGGTCTCCCATTGCCAATCGTCCTAATCCTCAGTTGGAAGGGTTGATGGGGCTATTCCTCAATACTTTGGTGTTGCGTAGTGACCTATCGGGTCAGCCAACAGTGCAGGAATTGTTGCAGCGGATAAAGACCACCGCCCTGGATGCCTATCGCTATCAGAATGTGCCCTTTGAGGTGCTGATTGACCAACTGAAGCCAGAGCGTCACATGGATCATTCCCTATGGTTCCAGGTGATGTTTATTTTGCAGAATACGCCGCAGCAATCCTTAGGAACCGACAGCTTGGAAATGTCCTTGATGGAGACCGAAAAAACCGTTGCTAAGTTTGACATCACTCTGTCTGTGGAAGAGCGAGAAAAAGGACTGCGGATGGAGTGGGAATACAACAGCGACCTGTTTGATGCCAGCACCATTGAACGCATGGCTGGTCACTACGAGACCCTACTCCAGGCCATGGTGGATAATCCAAAGCAGTCAATTGCCACTCTGCCTCTGATGTCACCAGCAGAGCAAAACTCTCTACTTTCTTTACCAGAGAGTGAAATCGCTATTTCTCCTGAAACCACCACCCACAGTTTAATTGAGGCTCAGGTGGATAGATTACCTGATGAGATCGCACTGCAGTGGGAAGACACCACCCTCACCTATGCTGAGCTAAATCAACAAGCCAATCAGCTGGCCCATTACTTAATTGAGCTGGGAGTGACCCCCGATACCCTATTGGGTCTGTGCATCGAACGCTCGCCCCAGATGATTATCGCAGTGCTGGGGATTTTGAAGGCGGGGGCGGCCTATGTACCCCTGGACCCCACCTATCCCCAGGAGAGAATTGATTACATTGTGGCGGATGCCAGTATCGATATGGTGGTCACCACCGCCAATCTGGAAACTGTTATCGGTGCTAAGGCTCAGCGAGTCTATCTAGACAGCCAATGGGCAACCATTGCTCAGCAGCCCATCCAGAACCCAGATGTAACTGTCGCAGGGCAACATCTGGCCTATGCCATTTATACGTCGGGATCTACCGGCAAACCCAAGGGTGTATTGATTGAGCATGGTTCCTTGGTGAACTTTGTCCAGGGGGCTATTCAAGACTATGGGTTCACCGCTGAGGACCGAGTGCTGCAGTTTGCCTCCATTAGCTTTGATACGGCAGCTGAGGAGATTTATCCCACCCTGGTGAGTGGGGCCACATTGGTGTTGCGTAATGATGCTAGTGCTAGTGGTGTCCAGGCTTTATGGCAACAGTGTCAAGACTGGCAACTGACGGTGTTGGACTTGCCCACTGCCTACTGGCAACAGCTGGTGGCCGAATGTGTGCGCAGCCAAACCCCATTCCCTAACTCCCTGCGCCTGGTAATCATCGGCGGTGAAAAAGTTTCTGTAGAAAGCGTGAGGCTGTGGCAACAGCTGATGGAGCACCCAAGCGATCCCCCCCGTCTGCTCAACACCTATGGCCCGACGGAAACGACTGTCGTCGCTACCTTATACGAGATTCCCAACAATTCTACAGACGAGATGTTAGGCCAGGAAATCCCGATTGGTAAACCTCTGCCCAATGTATTCACCTGTGTGCTCGATGCTCAGCAGCAGTTAGTGCCTGTGGGGGCACCTGGAGAGTTATACATCGGTGGCCCCGGTGTGGCCCGTGGCTATCTCAATCAGGCAGAGAAGACGGCTGTTAGCTTTATTGACTCTCCCTTTGGTTCAGGCCGACTCTATAAAACAGGTGACCGTGTCCGCTATTTGCCTGACGGTAATCTCGAATATCTGGGTCGTCTGGATCATCAGGTGAAGATTCGCGGCTTTCGCATTGAGCTGGGGGAGATTGAAGCTCAGCTTACCAGCCACAGCTTGATTGAGGAGGCCGTTGTTATCAGCCACGAAGACCAGCCCAGTAGACCTCAATTAGTCGGCTATGTAGTATCTCAACCGGGCAGCAGTGTTGCATCCACCAAACTCAAGGCCTATCTCAAAGAGCGGCTGCCCCATTATATGGCCCCGGATGTGATCATGGTGCTCGATGCCCTCCCCTTAAACGCTAATGGCAAGGTGGACCGCAAGGCACTGCCTGCACCACTGGCCGATGCCCTGCGCCAAGGGCAGACCTATGTCGCTCCTCGCACGGACACAGAGACTGAGCTGGTGGCTATTGTGGCCGATGTGCTTTCCCTGGACCGTGTAGGTGTGGAAGACAACTTCTTTGAGATTGGTGGCCATTCTTTACTGGCCACCCAGGTAATTGCGCGGGTACAGGACCAGTTCCATGTGGACATTACCCTGCGCAGTTTGTTTGAACAACCAACGGTGGCGGTATTGGCAGAACAGATCGAACAACAGCAGCTAGCGGCTGCCGACGATTTAGATGCGTTGTTAAATGATCTGGAGGGACTATCGGATGAAGATGTGGCCAGGTTATTGACATGATTTTGAGGCCGCCGCAGACGATTTTGTGGAGTTTGTGATTGTTTTTAGCGTTTAACGTTAACCACTTATTTAAAACACTAGGTGAGAAGGGATTATGAGTACATCAACACCAGGATTAGACCAACGACTACAGCAGCTTTCTCCTGAAAAGCGAGCGTTATTGTTAAAGCGTCTGCGGGAACAGGCGGCAGCAAAGGCGACGGCGCAGGAGATTACCATCACTTCGGTGGATCGTACTCAGCCTATTCCCTTGTCCTTTGCCCAACAAAGACTCTGGTTTCTCTCTCAGTTTGAAGGGGCCAGCGCCGCCTATAATATTGCCAATGCTGTGCGTATAGAAGGTTCGGTAAATCTGGATTTGCTGGAACAGGCCACACAGATGGTGGTTGAACGCCATGAAGCCCTACGCACCACATTTCAGATCAAGGATGGTAATCCAGTACAGGTGATTGCCCCCAGTCTGACATTGCCCATAACTGTTTATGATTTGCGACAGACGGACGCTCAGGACTATAGCCATCTGATTGCTGAGAGTACCCAGACCCCATTTGACCTGGCTAAGGGACCGTTGATGCGGGTGGAGACCATTCACCTGGAGGATGACGTCACTATTGTTATGGTGACTATGCACCATATTGTTTCCGATGGTTGGTCCCTGGGTGTCCTGATTAAAGAGGTGTTTAGCCTTTATCATGCCCTTGCCAATGGCCTGGAATTCCCCCTGACTCCCCTCAATGTTCAATATGCTGACTTTGCTAACTGGCAGCGTCAGTGGCTCCAGGGAGATATTTTAGACAGTCAATTGAACTACTGGCGAGAAAAAATGGACGGGGCTCCTGCCCTACTAGATCTGCCCAGCGATAAACCCCGTCCCCCTGTCCATCGGTTTCAGGGAAAGTCTCTGGCATTTGAAATTTCAGCATCTTTGACCGCTCAGCTAACGGACCTAGCCAAGGCTACTAATACTACATTGTTTATGGTGCTAGAGTCGGCTCTAGCGGTACTGTTATTTCGCCTCAGTGGCCAGGATGATATTGTGGTGGGCTCCCCCATTGCTAATCGGACCCTCAAGTCTCTAGAATCGCTGATTGGTTTCTTTGTAAATACGCTTTTATTGCGCAATGACTGTTCTGGCAACCCTACCTTTAAGGCATTGCTAAGCCAGGTACAACAAACGGCGCTGGATGCCTATCAGCATCAGGATGTGCCCTTTGAACAATTGGTGGATGCCCTGAAAACAGAGCGAACCCTCAGTTATACGCCATTGTTTCAGGTGATGTTTGCCTTGCAAAATATGCCAATGGAATCGCTGGAGTTGGGGGATCTCACTATTACTCCCCTGACGTTGAAAAATCCCACGGCCAAGTTTGATTTGACCATTTTTATGATGGAAGATAATGGGCTGTTACGAGGGGTGTGGGAGTACAACGAGGATTTATTTGAACCGGCCACGGCGGAGAGAATGGTGGGCCAGTTTAAGACGGTGTTGAGCGCGATCGCAACCAACCCCAATCAGCACCTGTTGGATATTCCTCTCCTCAGCCCAGAAGAATGCCACAAAATTATTGTGGCATGGAACCAGACTGAGGCTCCCTACCCCACGGACACCTGTTTGCATCAGCTATTTGAAACCCAGGTGGCGCATACCCCTGACAATGTGGCAGCTATCTGCCGCGATGAAAGTTTTACCTATGCTGACCTGAACGCCCGTGCCAATCAGTTAGCCTACAGCCTGGTTGTGCAAGGACTTCAACCAGGAGACTTTGTCGGCATTTGTGTCGAACGCTCCCTGGACATGATGGTGGCCGTGTTTGGGGTGCTTAAGGCGGGCGGTGTCTATGTACCCATGGATCCCACCTACCCTGCTGACCGGCTGGCCCACATGCTCAGCGATGCTCAGGTAGTGGTGCTGTTGACCCAGTCTCACTTAGTAGAGCGACTCCCCAAAAATGATGTGAAAACTGTTTGTCTGGATACGGATTGGAGCACTATTGCAACTGCTCCGGAGATTAACCTGGATTGCTCCCGTCAGGTAACAGATCTGGCCTATGTAATCTACACGTCCGGTTCCACAGGCAAACCCAAGGGGGTGATGATCGACCATCGAGGTGCCGTCAATACCCTGGCAGACATCAACCGCCGCTACCGGGTCACTGCCGAGGACCGAGTGCTGGGATTGTCTTCTCTTAGCTTTGACCTGTCGGTGTATGACATTTTTGGTCTGTTAGCTATCGGTGGTGCCGTAGTGATTCCTGAACCGGAAGCGGCCCTGACCCCCCAACGATGGTGGGAGCTAATCCAAGAACAACAAGTAACTATCTGGAATACTGCTCCCGCCGTTATGGATCTGTTTGCTAGCCATGTGGCTCGACAACAGCTAACTATTCCTGCCAGTTTACGGGTGGTGATGATGAGTGGTGATGCTATTTCGATTACCCTGCCGGATCAGATTAGAGCATTGGCAGAAAACAAAGCTATCAGTGTCAACAGTCTGGGGGGGGCCACCGAGGGTTCTATCTGGTCGATCTGTTATCCAATTGATGCTGTGGACCCCAGCTGGACTAGCATTCCCTACGGTCAGCCTCTGGATAACCAAACCTTTCATATTCTCGATGAGCGGCTCAATCCAGTGCCCGTAGGCACCCCTGGAGAACTACACATTGGCGGTCTGGGGGTGGCCCTGGGCTATCTCAACCGACCAGAGCTAACTGCAAAACGGTTTATTCCTGATCCCTTTAGCAACCGTTCCGATGCCCGCCTCTACAAAACCGGTGACATGGGCCGCTACCGTCCTGACGGCGTAATTGAATTCCTGGGCCGCATCGACAACCAGGTGAAAATTCGTGGCTTCCGGGTGGAGCTAGGGGAGATTGAGGCCTTGTTGGTGCAACAACCCCAGGTAAGCGAAGCAGTCGTTATTGTGTGGGAACCCCAACCTGGCGATCAGCGCCTCTGCGCCTACGTGGTGATGCCCAATTTGGCGTCAGAAGATCAGGCAGGACAAACCGCCATTCTGAAGCGGACATTACGGGAACAACTCCCTGGTCATATGGTTCCTGCCGCTTTTGTGGTGCTGGATGAAATTCCTCTCACCGCTAACGGCAAGGTGAACCGTAAAGCATTGCCTGCTCCTACTGAACAGGTGCCCCAGAGCGACATCCCTTTTATCGCCGCTAAAACCCAGACCGAGCGCACCATAGCCACCGTATGGCAAGAGGTGCTCCAACTGGAAAAAGTTGGTACCCAGGATAACTTCTTTGACCTGGGAGGCCATTCCTTGCTGATGGTGCAGGTCCATACTGAGCTGCTGGAAAAACTGGATGGCAGCCTCACCATTGTGGAGTTGTTCCAATATTCAACCGTTGCCACCCTGGCCCAATATGTGGACCAAAAACAAACGGTTGTGTCTGCCACGGACCAGGCTCAGCAACGGCAGCAGGTCCGCACTCGTCGGCAGGGAGCTGTTGCCCAGCGTCGGCAGGCTCGACAAAAACATCGTCGTAATGTATAGGTGGCCATTTCCCATGTTCCTTTCCCCAGTGGGCTGTGCCCACCCTACCCCTGCTGATTTATCCCCGCTGACTTATCGCACCAATCCCTTGCACCATAATGACTTTACCCACTGGCCAGCCACTCCCCGAATACCCTGTAAGCGACACCGATATCGCCGTCATCGGCATGGCTGGTCAATTTCCAGGGGCCGCTAACGTGGAGGAGTTCTGGCGGAACATTCGTGATGGCCACGAGTCAGTGCAGTTCTTCTCTGATGAAGCATTGCAGGCGGCGGGGGTACCGGCGTTTATGCTACAGGACCCCAACTATGTCAAAGCAGCGGCGGTGTTGGAAAATATCGAATATTTTGACGCGCCGTTCTTTGGGTTTAGTCCCCGTGAGGCAGAGATGATGGACCCCCAGCACCGCCTGTTTTTAGAACAGGCTTGGACAGCCCTGGAACATGCGGGCTATGCCACGGACCAGTATGAGGGTGCGATCGCAGTCTACGCCGGTACGGGCATTAACCAATATCTTCTCAGTCAGCTGTACCCCCGCATGCAGCAGGCTGACGGCGGCGTCACTTACCAGGCCATTATCCGCAACGACAAAGACTTTTTACCTACTCTGGTGTCCTACAAACTCAATCTCAAAGGACCCAGTATCGCTGTGCAAACTGCCTGTTCCACATCTTTGGTGGCAGTACACATGGCCTGTCAGAGTCTGCTTAACGGCGAATGTGATATGGCCCTGGCGGGGGCTGTTTCTATTCATGTGGACCAAAAACGGGGATACCTTTATGAAGAGGGCATGATTATGTCCCCCGATGGCCACTGCCGCGCCTTTGATGCTGATGCCCGAGGCACGGTTCTGGGGAGTGGTGCCGCCACCGTAGTCCTCAAACGGCTGGCAGATGCTTTAGAAGATGGCGATACTGTTCACGCCGTGCTCAAGGGCTCCGCAGTGAATAACGATGGCGACAACAAGGTGGGCTACACCGCCCCCAGCGTTAGCGGTCAGGCGGCGGTAATTGCCGAAGCCCAGGCCATTGCAGGTGTAGACCCCAACACCATTACTTACATCGAGGCTCACGGCACTGGCACCGTTCTGGGAGACCCTATCGAAATCGCTGCTCTCAACGAAGCCTTTCAAGACAGTGACCAGCCCTGCGCTATCGGCTCTGTTAAAACCAATGTAGGTCACCTGGATACCGCTTCTGGGGTAACGGGGGTAATCAAAGCGGTTTTAGCCTTACAGCACCGTCAGATTCCCCCCAGTCTCCACTATCAGTCTCCCAACCCCGCTATTAATTTTGACCGGGGTCCCTTTTTCGTTAACGCTCAACTCACCAACTGGAATCCTGGGGATATGTCTAGACGGGCGGGCGTCAGTTCCTTTGGGATTGGTGGCACCAATGCCCATGTGGTTCTAGAAGAAGCTCCCTTGGTGGCTCCATCCGGTCCTAGTCGTACTACCCAGCTGATTCCCTTATCAGCTAAGACCCCAACAGCATTGACGGCCCTGTCCACGAACCTGGCCGCATTTCTCCAGGCCAATCCTGAAACAGATCTGGCAGATGTGGCCTATACCCTCAGCCGGGGTCGCCAGGGTTTAGACTGTCGCCATACCCTAGTAGCGAATACTCTAGATCAGGCTGTGGCTGGTTTAGAGGCTTGGGTCAAACAATCGCAGCCCAGCCCAAAATTCTCTCGTCCCGATTGTCGTACGACGACGGCCTTTATGTTTTCGGGGCAAGGTAGTCAATACGTCAACATGGGGCGGGACTTGTACGACAGCGAGCCTGTATTTCGGAATGCTGTTGACTGCTGTAGCAAAATTCTGTTTCCCTTACTAGGAGTAGACCTGCACAAGTTTCTCTATCCAGCTGATAAGAGTCTGATCGATATCTGTACTACAAAACTTAATCAAACAACCTTTACCCAGCCTGCTCTATTTGTAGTGGAGTATGCCCTAGCCCAGCTGTGGATGGCTTGGGGAGTTAAGCCCCAGGCCATGATTGGCCATAGCATTGGCGAATATGTCGCGGCCTGTATCGCTGGGGTGTTTTCCCTGGAGGACGGTCTCCAACTGGTCGCCAGTCGGGGCCAGTTGATGCAGTCCCTACCGATGGGTAGCATGCTGGCCATTTCTCTGCCTGCAGATCAGGTGATGGCTTTAATCGAGGATTATCCCCATATCGATCTGGCTACCCTCAATGGACCTGTCTGCGTAGTGTCTGGTCCTACCTCTGAGATTACTGCTCTACAAACTCAGCTGGAAACTACTGGTGCAGATGGGATAGTGATTACCTGTCGCCGATTGCATACGTCCCATGCATTTCACTCGAAGATGATGGAGCCGATTTTGCCCACATTTACCCGTCATGTGGAGATAATCAAGCTTCAGGCACCTCAAATTCCGTATCTATCCAATGTTACTGGCACCTGGATTACGGAGGATCAGGCAACGGATCCCAACTATTGGGCACAGCATCTGCGGCTGCCAGTACGCTTTGCAGATGGTCTAGATCAGCTGCTGGATGACCCCACAGTGCAACTTTTGGAAGTGGGGCCAGGACGTAGCCTTAGCCAACTGGCCAAACGCCACCCAGCTTTCCAGGCGAATCATTATTGCGTTACGTCCCTGCGTCATCCTCAGGAGACTGCTTCCGATGTGGCCTTTATTCTCAAGAGTTTGGGCGATCTATGGGCTAATGGCAGCACTGTACATTGGGCCGGTGTTTATGGCGAACAGCAGCGCCGTCGTCTGCCCCTGCCTACATATCCCTTTGAACGTCAGCGCTACTGGTTAGAGGCAACGGAGACTAGTGGTCTCGATTTACGACAGTTTCAAACGGTACCCCGTAAGCCAGAGGTAACGGATTGGTTCTATGAACCTAGCTGGGTGCGATCGCAACTTCCCCCCATCGTTACCCAACTCCCGCCTGCAACGTGGCTGATTTTCCTGGATGCTTTGGGTCTAGGTCAGCAGCTGGCCCAGCGCCTTACCCAGTTAGGTCAGACCGTGTGGACCGTTGCTGTTGGTAATCAGTGGGAAATTTTGGGCGATCGCACCCTGGCCCTCAATCCCGAAAATCCAGAGGACTTCGACCAGCTGATCACTCACCTACAACAGCAAGATCAGCTGCCCAACAAGATTCTCCACGGCTGGGGGCTTTCCCATATAACCCAGAGAAATCTGGACCTGGAGCAAGCCAACTACCACCAAACCCTGGGGCTACACACCCTGATTTCTCTAGCCCAGAGCCTGGGCAAACTACCCCGATTCCCAGACATTGAACTGTTTACCATCGCCAATGGTCTCTATAGCGTCACTGGCGATGAAACCATCCACCCCACCAAGGTGACTGCCCTGGCTCCAATCAAGATATTGCCCATTGAATATCCTCACATCCATTGTCGCAGCATTGATGTGATTCCCTCAGGCTTAGGGGTGACCGATAAGCTAGTTACCCAGGTGCTGGCGGAATGTTGCCATCCTAGCGATGCCCTGGAAGTGGCCTACCGGGGGAGCTGCCGCTGGACCCCCACCTATATTCCCAGTGCTATTCCCAGTACAGCTAACGATGTCCCCGCAATGGCTCGCTTGCAGCCCCAGGGGGTATATCTAGTGACCGGTGGTTTAGGTGGCATTGGTTTGACTCTGGCCCAGTACCTGGCCCAGTCGGTGCAGGCGCGGCTGGTACTGGTGAAGCGTTCCCCCTTTATTCCCAAGGACCAGTGGGCCGCCTGGCTCGATAGCCATGACACCGAGGATGCTACAGCCGAGACTATTCGACGTCTCCAGGCATTGGAAACCGCTGGCGGAGCGGTTGAAGTGATGGCTGCCGATGTGACCGACCAGTCGCAAATGCAGCAGGTGGTAGATGCCACCCTTGAGACCTACGGTGCCATTAATGGTGTGCTGCACTGTGCGGGTTTGGCGGACTTTGGTGGGATTGTACAAGGCCGGACGCGGGCGGATAGCGATCTCATCCTCGCTGCCAAACTCCAGGGCACCCTCGTACTACAACAGGTGCTGGCCCAGCAGCCTCTGGACTTCTTTGTCCTTAGCTCCTCCCTCAGCGCCACCCTTTACAAAACCTTATTTGGCCAGGTAGCCTACTGCGCTGCTAACGACTTCCTGGATGCCTTTGCCCATCACCACACTGCCACTACTGGCACCTTTACCTTAGCCATCGACTGGACCGAATGGCTGGAAGTAGGGATGGCAGTCAATAGTCAGGCCCAACAGGCTGATGACAATTCCATGGCGGCCCAGCTGGCCCTCGACGATGTTCTGCTAGGCATTACCCCCAGCGAAGGACAGCAGGCATTTCACCATTTGTTGTATCAGCCAGCTCCCCGCATCGTGGTCTCCACCCAGGACCTCACTGCCCTACTGCGACAGCAGGCTGCCTTTAACCCCCACGAGTTTCTCCAACAGTTCATGATGCAGGAACCCGACCCAGATGCGGTCAAATATCCTCGCCCCGATTTGGGGGTGGACTATGTGGCTCCCCAGACACCCTTACAGCAATTTGTTGCTGAACTGTGGCAAACTTTCCTAGGACTAGAACCCGTCGGTTTGGACGACAACTTTTTTGACCTGGGTGGAGATTCTCTTAGCAGCCTTGGTTTGACTACCCAAATCGAGGCCAAGCTAGACATTGAGCTAGGCAGCAATGTGTTGTTAACCAATGCCACCTTGACAGAATTTGTCAGCTATCTGGAAAGCAACTATGACGCATCCCTTGCCCCATTTCTGACCAAGACCAGCACTCACCAAACCAGCACAACCCAGACTAACAAAACAAAATCAGGTCAGCCTCCAGAAGTCAGAGAGTCTGTACAGGCACCCTCGTCTCCCTCCATTGGTGCTGCAGTAGTGCCCCAGGGCAAAATAGACCCTTTAGTGCCTGTTTCCCAAAAAGCAACCATTACCGCCGCTACTCTGGTCAGGATGCAACGGGGTAGCTCGGATCAGCCCCCTTTGTTCTTTGCCCACCCCATTGGTGGTGGGGTCGCCTGTTATACCACTTTGGGGCGTCATCTCAATTCAGACCGACCTTTTTACGGACTGAGAGCCGTGGGTATGGACGATGGCCAAACACCCTACACCGATATCCGCACCATGGCGGCCAGTTACCTGGAAGCCATCAGAACTATTCAACCTCACGGCCCCTACCACCTGGGGGGATGGTCCATGGGAGGTGTGATTGCCTATGAAATGGCCCAGCAACTGGGACACGATGTGGCCACGGTGATTATGGTAGATAGCCCCGCCCCTATCCGCAAAGACGACCCAGACCCGTTGATGACCCAGCTATTTGTGTTTGCCCGCAGTCTGGGTATTCCCCAACTTCAGGCTGGCATTCTAGTAGAGTCTGAAAACTTCCAAGCTCTAGAGCTGAGGGCTCAATTGGAAAGTATTTTGCACCAGGGCATTGGCCTTAGATTATTACCCAAGTCCTTTGAAGCCGAGAGAATTACAGCTCTATTTGAGGTGTTTAGAAGCAACAACGTTGCCCTTAAGCAGTATGTCGCTAGCCGAGACATCACCTCAGCTTCTATGCTCTATGTGCGGGCTGATGATAGCCGCACCGCGATTACCAGCGACCACGATGAACAGGGCTGGCATCAGCTAGCTGGCGATGTTGTCAATTTTACCTATGCTCCTGGTGACCACTACAGTATGGTGCTCAAACCCCATGCTACAGCGCTCGCCCAACAGATTGAACAACATTTGCTCAATCTGCGGAGGTTGCCCCTGGCCCAGTGTTAATTTCAAGGAGATACTTTTATGACTACCACCCCCAGACCAGACTACCTAACTACCAATACCGAACTCGTTTTAGGGTTTGTTCCTGGCTTGGCGAGCAGCAGCATGTTATTAAACCCAACCGGTGGATTTACCGAACTAATTTTTAACTTGACGGTGCCTAGGATCCTCGAAGTTTATAGCTTTACCCTGGCTATGGCCATTGTTTCTGGGTCGGCCTGCTGTATTTCGAGTACAGCAGGCCGACCCAGCAGAAGTCTTTTAATCAACAGATAAACAAACAGGATGGCTACTTTTCTTATTGTATGGATTGGCCAATTATTATCTCTGATTGGCTCAGAGTTAACCGGATTTACGTTGGGGGTGTGGGTCTATCAACAAAATAATTCTGCCACCCAGTTTGCCCTGATTTCCATTTGTACCCTATTACCCTCGATTCTGCTATCGCCCATGGCCGGGGTACTGATTGACCGATGGGACCGTCGGTTAGTAATGCTGATGAGCGACATTGGTGCTGGTCTGACCACCCTCACCATAGCGATCTTATTAGCCACGAATCAGCTCAGTATTGTCCATATTTACGCCCTGATGGCCATCGCTTCCGTGTTTAATGGCTTTCAGCATCCTGCCTTTGTCGCCGCGAGTAGTTTGTTGTTGCCTAAACATCAGCTAGCCAGGGGCAGCGGTCTAATCTCCATGAGTGAAGCAATTTCACGCCTGGTAGCTCCAGTCTTGGGGGGAGTCCTACTCTTTCTGATTGACTTAAAGGGTGTGATGATGGTGGACTTCACCACATTTTTGTTTGCTGTAGTTACATTACTGGTAGTGCGATTCCCTGCAGTTCCCACCAGTAATGTAACTGATCAAGATAAAGACTCTTTTTGGGTTGAAGCGACAACGGCCTGGCGCTTTTTGAGACAACATCCTGGCCTGATGGCATTACTGTCGTTCTTCTGCGTCAAAAATGTGTTTCAAGGTACCATTTTAGTGCTAATCACTCCCCTGGCACTCTCCTTTAGCACGCCAAAAGTCTTAGGAATGGTGCTGTCTATGGGCGGTGTAGGGATGATTCTTGGTAGCAGCCTTTTGACCCTGACTAACGACCGGCAACGCCGCACCCACTTAATTTTTACGTTTACTACTCTATTAGGCATGTCTGTATTTGTTGCTGGGTTTAGGGTATCCGTTCCCCTATTTACCGTTGCTACTTTCCTATATTCCGTGGGGCTGCCCCTGATTCATGGGTCTGGACAAGTTATCTTCCAGTTAAAAACGCCGCCCCAGATCCAGGGGCGGGTATTTAGCTTTAACAATGCGGTGGCAGGGCTGGCAATTCCCCTGGGTTATCTCCTGGGAGGTCCCCTATCGGACTATGTGTTTGAACCACTGATGGTCTCTGATGGTTTGTTTGCAAGCACTGTAGGGGCTATCATCGGTGTTGGACCGGGTCGGGGCATTGGCTTAATGTTCATGTTACTGGGCTGTCTCCATGTGCTGTTGGCCTTAATTGCCAGTCGCTATATACCCCTGGTTAAGGTGGAAACACTACTGCCCGACCAGCTTGAAAATATAATTCCTCAGGAAATTGTTCAGATGTAAAGGGATTATCCCTAAACACTTTATTGTTCAACTGATTCCATCGGGTGAATTTGAAGACATCCCCAAGAAAAATAGCGGAGTCGAAGTCCAGCTAAGTCGGAAGTTAACTTAAGCGATATAGCCTCTTTTAACTGGGAAAGTTACGATCACAGCTAATCCCAGAACAAAATCAGAGAAAAAAATAGCATAAACAAACTCTAAATGACAGAATATTACTAACATGGAGTTTTTGTACGGCAAGGCTATCCTTAATTGAATGAGACTTTTTAGCTGAGCAAACCCTACCTTAACCATACAAGGCAATACAAGATATCTGTGCCAGGGTTATAAGTATTACCAGAGAACCATGCAGGGACTATGTATGGAGTAATGATTCGATTAATTATGAATTCGTTCGTTCTAATCAGAAAGTTTTCTCTTGAGAAATAAAAAGAGGCTGTTTCATACGGATCATTGCCAACAAAATGTTACTGACGAACCTATGAGCTTTAGATATACTTAGTAGCGTGATGGATATACCTGGAGGTTAGATAGATTTTTTAGAGATTGTTAACACTGTTGTTAATATGTTAATTAATCTCCATGATCTATGTGATCTATATTTAGCTAAGGTAGCCAACACAAGATTTTGGGGGTTAGCGTATTATCTGAAGCTGTTGTTCCTATGTCTAAAGTGTTTCAACGGTTTTAGTTATTACCTGAGATAATTTTTTGAGTTGTGCATAGGATCTCGATAAATCAGTATTGATAAAAATCTCCACACATGGCTGATTGTTTCTGGAGAATCCTTTAGTTCGAAGCACCCTAGGTCTCAAGCTTTCTTGAGTGAGGTACTGATGTCTAGTAGAGTTATATCTTCTGGCCACAATATTTTGTAGAGTTTTTTATTTCTACAGAAGACTGTCTCCTCTGTTTAAATGCCTTGATTTGGGTTTATGCTTTCTGACTTTTCCTGGCACATAGTTAAAAAGAGAACTAAAAAGAGATTAGCCTTAACAATCTTTTTGCAAGTTCTACTATAGATAACTGTGATTATCATTACTGTTAAGGTAGATATGTAAAGTTACCTGCAAACGGCTTCTTTTCAGATGTCTAAGTTTAAGGTTAAGTGAGCATCCACAGAAATGTTGTGCGAGCTATTTTGCATGGCCTCTTATCTATGTGATAACTCAGAAAAATAACTCAGAAAAATCGCATCTTGATAGCCAGCAATTAGATACCTCGTTCGCTAATTGCTTGGGTAAAACTGAATATTCATGGCTGACAGCAGCTGTTGTTGCGGCTGCGGTTGTTTGTTGTAGTATAATTTATCGGGCAGAAATCAATGGGTTATTACGGCAAAATTGGCGATAAAGTTTTCTTTGATGCTAATAATAATGGTCTCCAAGATTATGGTGAAGCTGGCGTTGAAGGGGTAACAGTTACTCTCCTGGGTGCTGGTTCTGACTGGCGTTTTGGCACCAGCGATGACATCACTCTGACTCAAGTAACTAACTCTAACGGTAATTACAAATTCTCTGGTCTGCGTTCAGGCAAGTATAAGGCTTTCTTCACTGACATCCCCGCTGGTTTTCAATTCACTACTCCTGACGTAGGTAAATACAAATACAGCATTGACTCCGATGTAATCGATTTTGCTACCGGAGGCACCGATGTCATCTATCTAAAGTCATACGAGTCTAACCTCAAAATTGATGCTGGTCTCATAGCACTCCCCAACGCTAACCCGGATGCAGTTGATAATTTTTACACTGTGTCAGCTGGCAACATCATCAATATTCCGGCAGGCAATAACACCAATCCCCTGGGCAATGACATCGATGCCGATGGCGATGCATTATTTGTTCAAGCCCTCAACGGTGAAGACTTGACGATTGGTGGCGATGACTTTGATTTTGCCGATGGTAGCACTGGCGGTCAGTTTACTATCTTCCAAAATGGTCAATTTAGCTTTGATCCCCAAGGTGACTTCAATGACCTATTTATAGGCGAATTCCGCGACACGACCGTTCAATACACCATTGCTGATGGTAAAGGCGGTACTGATACTGCAAACATTACTGTCCGAGTCGAAGGGCAACAAGTTCGTAATAACGACCCCAATGCCGCTGATGACATTGCCACTGCTGCGTTCAATAGCCCCGTTGTATTCAATGTGTTAGGTAATGACAGTGACCCCGATGGTGACCCCTTGAGTGTTACCTCCATCAATGGTCAGTCCGTTTCCCCTGGCGATTCCGTTAATGTTGGCGATGGTATCGTAACTCTGTTTGGCGACGGTTTCTTAGACTTTACGCCTAATGCAGGTTTTGTTGGTGATGCCACCTTCGAATATCATGCTGACGATGGCAATGGCGGTGAAGACACGGCTAATGTGACGGTGACGGTTAACGGTCCGGTTAACAATGATCCCAATGCCAATGATGACAGTGCTACCACGCCTCTCGACACGCCGGTTCTGCTCAATGTGTTGGGTAATGACAGTGACCCCGATGGTGACCCCTTGAGTGTTACCTCCATCAATGGTCAGTCCGTTGCCCCTGGCGACACGGTTGATGTTGGCGACGGTACTGTATCCGTGCTTAACAACGGCTCATTGTTCTTTACGCCGGATGCTGGCTTCACAGGCGATGCCACCTTCGAATACCATGCCGATGATGGCAATGGCGGTGAAGATCTGGCTAACGTGACGGTCACGGTTAACGGTCCGGTTAACAATGATCCCAATGCCAATGATGACAGTGCTACCACGCCTCTCGACACGCCGGTTCTGCTCAATGTGTTGGGTAATGACAGTGACCCCGATGGTGACCCCTTGAGTGTTACCTCCATCAATGGTCAGTCCGTTGCCCCTGGCGACACGGTTGATGTTGGCGACGGTACTGTATCCGTGCTTAACAACGGCTCATTGTTCTTTACGCCGGATGCTGGTTTCACAGGCGATGCCACCTTCGAATACCATGCCGATGATGGCAATGGCGGTGAAGATCTGGCTAACGTTACAGTGACGGTTAACGGTCCGGTTAACAACGCAAGTGTTGGCGATACGGTTTTCTTGGATGCTAATGGCAATGGTATTCAGGATGCTGGTGAATCTGGTGTTCAAGGGGTACAGGTTACCCTGACTGGTGCTGGCAATGATGGCGTAATTGGCACCGCTGATGACACCACGGCTACCGAGTTCACCAATGGAACTGGTAACTACCAATTTGGCAACCTTGCTGCTGGCGACTACAAAGTTACCTTCTCTGGCCTACCGGCTGGTTTTGAGTTCACAACACCTAATGTGGGCAGTGACAGCCTCGACTCCGATGCTGACCCCTTCACAGGTAAGACTGACGTCTTTACCCTGGCAGCGGGTGAGAGTAATCAGACTATCGATGCTGGTTTGGTGCAAACAGCACCGCCCGCTGGCGATAAAGACCGTGACTGCGTCTTCTTGGATGCCAATGGCAATGGTGTTCTTGATGCCGGTGAGTCTGGTGTCGCAGGTGTAACCGTTACCCTAAACGGTGCGGGTGCTGACAATCTCTTTGACACTGCTGATGATATCACGGCCACGGATGTCACTGATGCTAATGGCTATTATCAGTTCGCTAACATCACGGCTGGTGACTATCAGGTGACCTTCTCTAACTTGCCCTCTGGTTTTGAATTTACCACGGCTAATGTTGGTGATGACAGATTCGATTCTGATGCTGACCCAGCTACTGGCAAGACTCAAATTGTTGGCCTCGCTGACGGTGCTACTATTCTGAGTCTAGATGCGGGTCTAGTGGCGGTTTCTGGTGGTGTCAATATCATTCCAGGTACATCTGGCAACGATGACCTCATCGGTACATCCGGTGCTGATCGTTTAGTTGGCTTCGGTGGCATTGATAGACTGACGGGTAACGACGGTCCTGATATCTTTGTGCTTGGTGATGAGACAGGTGGCTTCTACGATAAGCACGGTTATCAAGACTTCGCTGACATTATTGACTTCGCAGCGGGGCAAGATACTATCCAACTGAACGGTTCTATGGGTGATTACGCCTTTAAGGCTGTCAATGGGGGTACTTGGATCTTCCAGGGTGATGAGCATAGCGGAGAGTTGGTGGCTGATGTCTTCAATGCGTCCGTCAGCGATGTAAAGGCGAGTGTTCAATTTGTCTAAGACAGTTTGTCTTTGACAAAACCACTAGTCATTAGTTAAAAAACAGGCAATCTCTCATCAGAGATTGCCTGTTTTGGTTTTTATGTCCTCATCTACCCAGCCTCACTCAGGACTGAGATTATTACCTACCTATGGCGTCGGCGCCCAAATTCCCTGGAAACCCAAGGGCACTACCTGGAGTAAGGCTAACCGACACACGGGGTCGTGATCTAAATGAGCGGCGTCAAAAATCCATAGTTCACTGCGATCGCAATCACCATTGAAAACCACCGTCAATATCCAGCCTGGGTCTGTTGTATTGGGCCTTGGCGCATAGATTGGCAGCGAGGGCCAACAGTTCTCCTCAAAGTGGGTTTCTTTAAGAGTGCCTGTTTGATGGTCAAACTGGGCGATCGCCCCAGGCAAATCGTCACCACTGATCGAATCAGGTCGTTGCACCGATAGATACGTATATCGCCAGGGTCTACCCACATCAGTGGGGGCAGTTGTGGGAAACTCACAGCCGCGATCAAAAAGTTGCTGCTTTTCAATTACCTTGGCTGATTGTGGATCAATCCGAATCTGCCAAAGAGTACCTGGAGCTGTTGTCTGGGTTTGGCCAGTAAGCACCTCCTGTAAAAACTGATTAATATCAGGAAAGTTTGGATAACATACAATATTGGTGAGAATTGAGCCATCGCTATCGTCACAACTATTACCAAATCGCCATTGAAACCAGGTATCAGCCGTACTCCGACTGACCACCGAAAAGGTCTGACGATCAATCACCAAAACCTGTGTTCCTTTGTTAGGCTTCCAACTCAGCGCTTGACTAAAGCTTTTTTGCTTTGTGAGAAATGGCAATACATTCAACGAAACCGGAGGGATGAAAAATATCAGATAGTTCTGAGTCAGGGCAAAATCATGGATCAGGGGTTGTTGCTTGAGACTGTGGTTAGCCTTTTGTAGTAACTTTCCTGTGGAACTATGACGATATAGATGTAACTGCGCCTGGGGGCCATAGCTGATGCCAAAATTAAAGATTTCTCCCGTCTCTGGATCGATTTTAGGCAGAACAGCATAGGGCGCATCTGCAGATAACCCCAATGACCTTTCTAGACCAACCGTTTTGAGTGTGTGCCGATGGAGCGCGTGGGGAGCACCAATCCCCCAAAGTGCCAGCAACCTATCTGGCAGGACTAGCAGTCCAGAATTAGCACTATTCTTGACGGGTAAACTAACCTGTTGCCACAATGAGCCCGACGGTGTTCGATCATATCCACCAAAAAGAAAGCGTCCGGCCTTTTCTTCCGCCTGGTAACCATCCGTTTGAACATAGCGATAAACACCCGTAGCCCCTGCGTCGGCAAATCGCACCCCCAACACAGCACCATCGCCGTCGAACCAGTGTCGAATACGTTCGCCAGAGCGTTCCAGCAGGCCAGCCCCATTTTGATATAAGCTTCCTCTCAATTCCAGGGGAATCTCTCCAGAAATCACATCAAGGGAAGCTGACGAAAACTCGACACCAGAATAAGCCATGAGGGCTTCCCAGGGCCGATTCTTTTGCAATTGGGTCGAAGGGATCACGAAACAGGTCTCCTTATAAATAAATAAATAAATTAATTAATCAATCAATCAACTGGATATTCCCTTTTCAAACGTCCAACTCATTCAAGGGGCACTTTAAGCCCTGAATCACCTCAGGTCGAAAATTGAGCCTTCGCCAAATGTTCAGAATAAGCAGCTGGGGATCTGTTTTAAGAGGGGTACCTTGTTCACTCAATATACAACCAAGAATTCATGACAAACAAGCTAAATTGCAATCACTCCAAACAGTATTTTATAAAAATTTGATATGGAGTAGATCCCTACAAGAAAATTGTTTTGAAGGTAATATTTTTGTATGCTACATAACAAAAATATTACAGGTGCTTGTACAATTAAGAGTAAGAATAAGTAGGAATAAGTAGGAAGAAAAATTAGTTTTGGACTTTAAAGAAAATAGTATGTTAATAAAAGTCAATGCCCTGGAAAGCCTTTTTGGCTAATGAATTAGCTCATATGCTCATATTTATATTTTAGTTTTATGTGCATCTCTCCTAACTTATCTATTTAATTAAACCAATTTCGATAATTGACTGCACACACTTCAAAACTAATTTTTGTCAAGTTTTCTAGATGGTTTTAAGTTTTATCTAACAAAGTTCTATGCTAAGCTTCTTACTATTAATTACAAAAGACACTTGAAGGCGTTTTTTGACCATGGTAAATATTTAAATATGCCTAGCCGGGGAAATGAGTATAGGTTTTATTTGTTGAATTAGTGTTTTCCTAGCTTGGGGTCCATGAGTCTTTGATAAAAGAAATTTTATCGCTGAAATAATGTATTTAACATTGTTTGTTGAGGATTAACTATATTTCGACTGTTTTTTATGTTTTTCGCTGATTTCATAAATAAGGAATTTGACGTCCATCCAAAGTGCCTAATCTATTCATGCTTTAGTTTTAGGACTTGAATTAGAACTATTTCGGTTACAAAAGTAACCTTATGGGTCAGTTTTTGATAAACAGCATACACATAATTAGGAAGAAATTGATGAGCGGTATCTCCATCCAAAATTGAGACTTGATTCAAAGGCAACATTCTGTTTGCGATCTCTTCAAGTAAATTACTTTGAGGTGTTTTTGAAATCCTCCTACTGAAGCCGCTGTTGATTCCATAGGTTTTCTCACTGAGAGCACCTATGCCTATGGGTAATGCACTAAACATTTTTTAATGGGGATAATTCTTGATGATTCATTCACCTGAAGGGCAATCAGTTTTAACTAATGATGCCCCTGCGATCGCAATTGTTGGCATGGGTTGTTATTATCCGGGTGCTAGTGATTTACGCACCCTGTGGGAAAATATTTTGTCTAAGCGACAACAGTTTCGTCGGTCCCTCGACAGCCGGTTGCCTATCGCAGAGTACTACGATCCAGATCCTGCTACCCCTGACAAAACCTATGGCGATCGGGCGGCAGTGATAGACGGATTTGCATTTGATTGGGTGAAACGGCGAATCCCAAAGATATCCTTTGAATCTACCGATGTGGTGCATTGGTTGGCCCTAGAAACAGCCCTAAAAGCAATTGAAGATGTTGGCTACACTCGAAAAACTGTTCCCACTGAACGCACTGGCTTTATTCTGGGGAACACCCTGACGGGAGAACAAACACGTTCCACTACAGTGCGTTTACGTTGGCCGTTTGTCAGGCGGGCTTTGCAGGCCGCTGCTGCTGCCAAGGGCATGACTGAGGCCACCATAGACGAGTTGGTCTCTTTTATGGAAGGTGTGTATAAATCTGCATTTACCCCCATTACCGAAGATTCTTTGGCAGGAGGCCTTTCCAATACGATTGCCGGACGAGTTTGCAATTTCTTTGATTTTAAGGGGGGAGGCTACACTGTCGATGGGGCCTGTTCATCATCCCTGATTGCCATTGCCACCGCCGCCAATGCTCTGGTCAGTGGTGATCTAGACATGGCCCTGGCTGGAGGGGTCGATATTAGTCTCGACACCTTTGAACTCATTGGGTTTGCCAAGGTAGGGGCGTTAACAGCCCAAGATATGACGGTTTATGATCGGACCGCCAGTGGATTTATCCCAGGTGAAGGCTGTGGCTGTGTGGTCATGAAACGTCTGGAAGATGCCCGGCGGGATGGGGATTATGTCTATGCCGTTTTAAATGGCTGGGCCATTTCTTCGGATGGTAAGGGAGGGATTACGGCACCGTCCAAGGTGGGACAGTCCAATGCCCTCCAGTGGGCCTACAATCGGGCGGGCTATAGTAGCCATCAACTCGACTTTATTGAAGGTCATGGGACCGGCACACCTGTAGGTGACCGCACCGAAATTGAGGGCATCGCCTTAACATTAGCTGCTGATGGTAAGTTGTCTCCCCGCCAGGTAGGGTTGACATCTTTTAAATCTCTGGTGGGACATACCAAGGCGGCAGCGGGTGTGGGCGGATTTATCAAGACTGTTATAGCGGTCAATCAGCGTGTTTTGCCACCCACCTGTGGCTGTAAAGAGCCCAACCCTATCTTTGATACGGTGGCCCAAGCCGTTTACCCCATTCTGCAGGGAGAAGTGCGCAGCTCAGATGACACCCTGACAGCAGGAATCTCGGCTATGGGGTTTGGTGGCATTAACTGCCATGCCACTATTACCTCCGGGGATACTCCTCGCGATCGCTTAAAGCCCACCCTGCCTGAACGCGCCCTGATGGTGTCCCATCAGGAAACAGAATTATTTATTTTTAGCGCTGGTACTATCCCTGAGCTGTTGTCACAGGTAAGCGCTGTAGCTAAGGATGCTAGGGATATTAGTCTAGCGGAAATGGTGGATTTGGCGGCTCATCTTGCTAAGCAGATAACCCCTCAACAACCTATCAGGGCGGCTGTGATTGCCAATTCTCCTAAGACGTTGGTGCAACGGCTGGCCCAATTACAAGATTTAGCCCAGGACCGTCCCTGTGGTCCGGGAACAGTCTTGACAGCCCACCAGGATGGTTTGCCCCAGGCGGTGTGGCTAAGTCATTCGGCCCGACGAGATCGCGTTGCCTTTCTCTTCCCAGGGCAGGGGTCACAACAGCTGAATATGGCCAGGGTTTTGGTGGAACGCCATGGCTGGGCTCAAGAGCTACTTCAGCAAACGGATCAATGGTTGGCGGAGATTGACTGTGAGCCCATTAGTACCTACATGTTCCGCTCGACTGATCGGGCGGCCAATACAGACGAATTAGGGAACTGGATGAAGTCCTTGACCCGAGCTGATATTGCCCCAGCGGCCATCTGTTTTGCGTCATTGTTATGGCACCAATATTTGACCCGATTGGGGATCACCCCCGTTGCGGTGGGGGGCCATAGCTTGGGAGAACTGTCGGCGTTCTATGCGGCGGGTGCCTACGATGCCAAAACCCTGATTCAGTTTGCAGCAGTGCGCGGTAAAGCGATGCTCTCACCTCAGGGACAAGCGGGCTCGATGGTGAGTTTGGGGTGCGATCTCACCACAGCAGAAAATCTTTTGAAACAAATCTCAGGCTATGCCGTTGTCGCCAACATCAACCATCCCCAACAAACCGTAATATCGGGCCATGCCGAAAGTATCAAGCAAGTGCTCCTAGCAGCAGAACGAGACGTGTTATATGCCCGTCAGCTAGCCGTTGCCAATGCATTCCACTCAGCTCTGGTGGAAGAGGCAGCAGCCCAGGTAAAAGAAAAGGCACCCATTCCGACAGAACTAACGTCAATTAACATGCCCATTATCTCCGCTATGACAGGTCAGCCTGTCAATGTCGGACTCAAATTGCCTGATTACTTTGCCCAACAAATCACATCCCAGGTCGACTTTATTTCATTGATCAACACCATCAACCCCCTGTGTGATCTGATGGTCGAAGTGGGAACCGGAAAAGTATTATCCAAATTGGCGCAAACCAATTTAGATGGACAACCTGACCGATGCTTTGCAGTGGAAGCAAAGGTGGGAGAAGCCCTGAGTTTGAATACGTTTCTAGGTAACTTTTTTGTTCAAGGGGGTGCGATTAAATGGGACATAGTCTATGAAAATCGTATGGTGCGCCCTTACATTTCCCCGTCAGACCGGGTATTTATCGGCAATCCCTGCGAAAATCCACTCCAGGTTCCAGAAACCAAACCATTTACCACTGCTCCCTATTCGGGGGCTGTTAACGGCAATACCATGCCTCAAAATGCCTATCAACTCTCTGATGATGAGTTAGTTAATGTGCTTTCAGATTACTTTACTCGCCGTGGAGACTTTCTGGCCGAAATTATCCAGGCAGATATGCAGTTTGTTCCCCTTTCACTAACAGTTAAGCAATATCATGAATAATATCGATTCTGATCAAGAGATGCTGCAATTGCTCTCCCAATATTTTGCGACGAGGGGTAATTTTTTAGCCCAGGTGATTCGTGCTGATATGCGCACATTACCTGGGCATCAGTTGGCCCAGACCCATAGTGTGAATGGGAGCAATGGCTATAACAACAGCCATAACGGCAATGGCTATAACCATCAATTCAACGGTTTATCGACCAATGGTGCGGTCAACAACGGTGCGGTCAACAACGGTGCGGCCAATAACGGTGTACCTCATGTTCAGGTCGTTACTCCCGTTGCCCCCTCTGTGGTACCTGAAGTAGTACCGAGCCAGACGACGACCCACGACCAGGTGGTAGGTACGTTAGTGAACCTGATTGTTGAGAAAACTGGATATCCTCAAGAAAGTATTACATTAGACTCCCGGCTGCTGGATGACCTAAATTTAGATTCCATTAAAGCCGGGGAAGTAGTCGCAACAGCAGCCAAGCAATTTGGCGTAACCGGGGACTTAGATCCAACGGCCCTAGCCAATGTCACCCTAGCAGAAGTAGCCCAGGCTATTTGCGACACCCTGCCCGACGCAGGCCCATTACCAGAGACATCTATCGGTAACAACAACTCTGCCCTGGTGCCCTCGGTTCCCGAGACGAAAAATGTCTCCCAAATGCTGCTGAACTTGGTGGAAGAAAGCACTGGCTTTCCCAAATCATCCTTGGCGATGGACATGCGGTTGTTGGATGATTTAAACCTAGATTCCATTAAGGCAGCTGAGCTAGTGGGACGAGCCGCCAAACAATTGGGCATTGATGGTCAGCTAGACCCCTCCACCCTGGCCAATGCCACCTTAACCGACGTGGCGACTACCCTGGAGAATGCCGCCACCATGACGGTGCCTGCGCAAGCAGTGAATCCAGCCCTTAAGCCCGCTAAACCGACTGCGATCGCCTTGAGTAAATGGGTGAGAAACTTTGCCGTTGACTATATAGAAGCGGCCCTGCCCGAACGCACCCCTGAGACCTGGTCTAACGCCAAGGTGAGATTGGTGGCCGATACCTCAGACAGTCCCGTGGTCGCTGCCCTAGCTGCTCAAATCACCTCCCTGGGTGGAGAGATTGTTCACTCCACATTCACCGAGATTCTATCGGCAGCGGCGGAAACCGGCTATAGCCATATTATTGCCGTTTTACCGCAGCCTGCCGAGGCCGCAGAATTATCGTCTCTGCCCCTAGCCGAAATGACCGTGCGGCTAAAGGGCATCACCACCCTGGCCGATGCCGCTAAGACAGCTTGTGTGGCCTACGTCCAGTTTGGCGGCGGCCAGTTTGGCACAGACTCAGCCCTGGCACCCGAATCCTGTTGTGCCGCCGCCTTTGCCCGCAGTCTGCATCTGGAGCGTCCCTCTTTGCGAGTTCGGGTGGTAGACCTGGCGTCTGCCCTGGTTCCAGAACAAAGTGCTGAGCTGGTAATCTCAGAGCTCTCAGGTGAAGAGACTATTGTCACAGCGGGCTACGATGCTGAACAAGTGCGTCGGGTTCCCCAGTCGCGACTGCACCAACCTGCCACCTACACCCCCCGTGAGCAAAGCTGGTCTAATACCGATGTAATTCTGGTGACCGGTGGTGCTAAGGGAATTACGGCGGAATGTGCCCTGGCCATTGCTGAATCGACAGGGGCGAAAATGGCCTTGGTGGGTCGCTCGGCAGCGCCTGCCCCCGGCAGCCAGAACGAGATTGCTAAAACGTTGGCTCGATATGGCCAGCAGGATCTGAAGGCTGAGTATTATTCCTGTGACATTGCCAATCCTGAGGCAGTGGTCACCTTGGTTGAGACTATCACTAAAGAGCTTGGCTCGGTAACTGGCGTTATCCATGGGGCTGGCTTAAATACCCCCCGTCGGGTAGAACAGGTGAGTTTAGAGGAGGCCCAAAAGGAAGCGGGTCCAAAATTAATCGGAGCGCAAAATCTTCTTCAGGCCCTCGCTGAGCATCCGCCCAAACTGTTCCTGGCCTTTACCTCCATCATTGGTATCACTGGCATGCCGGGCAACAGCTGGTATGGCTTTGCTAATGAATCTCTGGCGCTGTTGCTGCGCCGCTTTAATCATCTGCATCCAGAAACTCAGGTGGTCTCCCTGGCCTACAGCGTCTGGGATGAAGTGGGTATGGGGGCTCGCATGGGCAGTGTGAAGAACCTGGAACGCATGGGCATTGGGGCCATATCGCCCGAGGAAGGGATTGAGCGCTGTGTCAGACTCTTCCATAATGATCCAGGTGTGCAGCAGGTGGCCATAGCTGCCCGTCTTGGTGGTTTAGATACCTGGATTCCCATCCCGCAGATTCCCATCGATCAGCTGCGATTTATGGAACGGGTCACCTATCTTGAGCCCGGTGTAGAACTCACCGTGCGCACCCATCTCACCCAGGAGAGAGATCTCTATGTCAAGGATCATATCTGGCGAGGGTCCTACCTGTTTCCCACCGTCTTTGGTTTAGAAGCCATGGCCCAGGCGGCAGCAGTGATATCGGCAGACCCTGAGCCCACCATTGTGCGACTGGAAAATATCTCCCTGCGGCGTCCCATTGTGGTTAGTCCAGAGACTGGTGTTGAGATTGAAATCCACGCCGAGATGACCGAACTCAACAGCGCTGGTGAGAGGCAAATTAAAATCGGCATTCGTACTGAACAAACCGGCTTTAACACCGACCACTTCTCTGCCACCCTGGTATTGGGGGAGCGTCAACCCAGTCAAACCCTGAAGCATCAACTTGGTGCGCCATTGGCCATTGAGCCCAAACGGGATCTCTACGGCAGTTTACTCTTCCAAGGGGAGCTGTTCCAGCAGATGGATAGTATCTACTCCCTCAGTCGAGAGCAAAGTCTGCTAGAATCCCATGCCCAAGCCTCAGCCGACTTAACGGAAACCGGCTTCCCCGTTGGCCAGGGCAGTGACTTCCTGCTAGGTGACCCCTATTTACGGGATGTGTTGTTGCAATGTATGCAGCTGAATATTCCTCAAGATATCTGTCTGCCTGTTGAGATTGAACGTATAGACCTGTTTGCAAATCCGCTAACCGGAGCAGGGCGACGGATCATCACCGCAATTTTGAATGAAAAAATCGACAAAGAATACATTTGTGAGGTAGTTGCCACCGATGAGGTAGGCACCATCATTGAGCACTTGCACGGCTACCGATTACGGGTCCTAGAAGAACATCCCGAAAACCCCAGCGCAGTAGAATTGGCATCTCCGGAACGGCGGGACCAACAAACCTTACAACAAACTCTGACAGTTGCCTGTAGTCAGGTGGGTGTGCAAACACCCACTGTCGCCCTGGGCTACGCCCCTGGACTGGGCGCACAAGCTAAGAAAAAGCGTCGGCAGATAGAAAAGGGACTTGTTGATCGGGTTATTAAGCGCACCCGTAATCTTGCACCAGACTCTGCGGCTCTCACATTTACTATCCGCACCCACAGCTCGGGTAAACCCTATCTGAGTGGACAGGCGTTTCAGGATCTGGAGGCTCCTCCAGAGCTTTCTCTGTCCCACGACGATCACTACTGTCTCTGTACGGTGGCTGATACTCCCCAGGGGTGTGATATCGAATCGGTTAACCATCGCTCTGAGGAAGATTGGGTAGCGCTGTTGAGCAATGCCCGCACCGACATTGTTAATCAGCTAGTGGCCTCGGGGGACGAGCGAGATGTGGCAGGTACTCGGGTGTGGTCAGCCTTAGAGGCGCTGCATAAGGCTTTTAATGGTATTGATTTCACCCTATACCTTCAACAGCGTCAGGACAGCACCGTGTTATTGCATGCCCAAACAGACCAGGGAGATAACTATTATGTTTTGACCCTGCCAGTGCAGCTGACCCGCTATCCACAGCGCATGGTGGCGATGGTAGTGAACCTGTCCCCTGAGACATCCACCGTGGGTTCGCCTGTAGGTTCGCCTGGTTCACTCCTGGTAGACGAACAGCCTGATCCCTATGGCATTATCCGTCCTGGAGAACATCGCACCCGCATCACGGAAGATGGTCCCCAAAATCAACCGGTGTACGAAAAACGGTTCCCAGTTACCTTTAAGGAGGGGTGTAGCATAAGCCGTAAAGTAACGGTGTCACAGTATATCAGCTGGGTGGGCAAGATTCGAGAACTGCCATTGAGAAGCATGGCAGAACAGATGGTGCCCGATTTCCTAAGCGGTGAGTTTGGCATGGTGACTAATAGCGTTACCCTGCGAGTCTTAGGAGAGGCCACTACCTATGACACGATCCAGGCTCGGTGTTGGTTAGGCAATTTAGTCAACTCGTCCTTCTCCACATATATGGAATTCTGCAAAGTGTTACCCGATGACACCTTAGAACGGGTAGCCATGGCAGAAGTCCGGGCAACTTGGGTGCGGTTAATCAGCTATGGTATTCCGGCCCCTGAGCCCATGCCAAATTATCTGCAGGCCTATATGGATCAGTTCTGTGCCAAATTACCTGCCACCATCGATCTAAAAGAATCTCCCACCGATACCTTACAGGTGTTACCCGAAAGTCTATCGGCGATGCAACCAGGGGGTATCCAGTATCAGTCTTCTGCAATCCCCCATGGTGATTTAGTGTTTACTGAGGTTTTCCAAACCACCTTAGAAGAGTCCAACCTGGTGGGGAATGTCTACTACGGCAATTACTTCATCTGGCAAGGACGGGTGATCGATCTCTTCCTTTACTCCTTGGCCCCCAACTACTTTAGAGTGTCAACAGCGCAGGGAGAAGCGGTCTCACTTTACAGCCATATGAACTTTATGCGAGAGGCCATGCCCTTTGATAAAATCCGCGTCAATCTCTATCTCCATAGCGTGACTGACTGTGGAGCAGTATTTAACTTCGAGTTTTTCCGAGAAATGCCCGGCGACAAGCAAGAAAAACTGCACACAGGACAGCAGGAAGTAATTTGGGCCAACCGTCAAGCCGACGGGTCCCCCATCCCTGCCTCCTGGCCTGAGGCAATTCGTAAAGCCCTAATTCAACAACAATCCACCTCAAACACCATGGGTTACGCCATGGCGTAGGGTGTGTTTTAACGCACCGTCCAGAGGCGTAGGGTGCGTTAAAACGCACCGTCCAGTTAACAGCACTTAAATCAAAAAACAATACCCATGACTCAGTCCAAAGGCACCTTAAGAAACCAACTCCGCAATATCCATATCCTGGCCTCTGTTGCCTTGGGGGCATTTATCTATTCCCCCTGGCGCAACAGTGCTGGCTTTCCCATGATCATGGGGGCTGTTGTTTTTCCCATCCTGTCATTGACGGGGTTATGGATGTGGCAGGGACACCGTATCAGTCGCTGGTTTAAGAACAAAAAAAATACAACCCCAGCCGCTTAAGCGTGAGGCGTCGCTACCCCTCAGCATGATTCCATCGAGAGCTTTCTATCCTTTCACTATCCAACCTTAAGATGACCACTATGCAATGTACTGAAACCTACGATGTTGTGATTATGGGGGCAGGATTTGCGGGTCTTTGTCAGGCTCGGCATCTCATGCTCAAAATTCCGAACATTAAGATTGCCCTGGTTGATCCGCGTTCTCCAGAAAGAAGTCCTGAGAAAGATTTGAAGATTGGAGAATCAACGGTGGAAGTTGCGGCGTTGTTTCTCGCTAAGGAACTGGGGCTATACGAATATTTGGTAGAAAAACAAGTGCCAAAATTTGGCCTAAATTTTCACTGGCCGAAGACGCCTAAAAACACCCAGAAAATCGACGATTACTATCATATTTGGACCAATCGCCAGCCAGAAATTGCATCTTTCCAGGTGGATCGGTCTGAATTTGAACAGGACCTGCTCAAGATGAATATTGAGCAGGGTGCCCACTTTATTAATGGTCGGGTGGTCGATATCGATTTACCCCAGGGAGATGGCATTAATACCGTTAAAGTTCGGGCAAATGGTGAAATCCGAGACCTGAAAGCCAAGCATGTGATTGATGCTGCTGGACGTAAGTTTTTGATTGGTAAAAAGACAGATAATCTGTTGTTTGGTCCCGAAAACCTCTACGGATTAAACAATGGCGCAGCCTGGGTCAGGGTAAAAAATGTTGACCGTGATCTTTTCCACGATGGCTACGATCCGGAGAATACTTCTGTCAGTCATTACTATGCCACCAATCACTACTTTGGTCATGGCCATTGGCTATGGATGATCCCCATCGACACAGAGAACCAACAACTGTCCATTGGGGTAATGCACCACCATGATGTGCTGGCGGCAAACCAGGTTAACAAGCAAGAGAAGTTCCTGGCGTTTTTGAAGGCCAATCATACGGTTTTGTACGATCTTATTAAAAGTGGTGAAACCGTTGACTTTCACTATTGGCCCAGGGCTGCCCACAAATCAAAGACAATGTTCTCCGAAGATAACTGGTATGTGATCGGGGATGCGGCCTGTATCTTTGATGCCTTTTATTCCCAGGGGTCCACGTTAACCACCTTTGCCATTGAAGGGGCCACGGAGATTATTCGCTCAAAGCTGGCCCAGGAACCCGATGCTGAGCAAAAACGCGTTGCCTACAACAGCTTTACTCTGGGATATAACGACTTAGTCAACAGTCTTTATCGCGATCATGACAAACAGCTAGGTGATGCCAGCATTATGAGCTGGCGCATTTACTTTGAATACATTTGGTGGTTCGGTGTGGTGGTGCCGCTGTATATCGGCAAGTGGCATTTGGACATCGACGTTTGCAACAGAACCGTGAAGATCTTTAACGGTCTATCGAAGCTATGGTTCGATGTGTACGATCAGTTTAATGAACTGATTGAGAAACAAGTCAATCTTGGGTTTTTGGACTGTTATCGGGCCGATCAATTAATTTTTGGCTATACCACGGCTAAGCATTTTGACGATTTCACTCAGAATGCTAAGTATGAGCCCTTCCGAGTGAATGTGTTTGGCAGTTTGAAGAATGCCTGTTTTTATGCGATCGCATGGTTAATTAAGTTCAAATGGAAAGGCTTTGGCTTAGCAGGATTGCTCAGCCCTAAAACCATTGGCAATATTGCTTGGGTCTCATCGATTATGGGGCTAGCCGCTATGGGGGAAATTGTTTTCAAGATTAAAACCATGGGCACCCCTGACAATAGCGACATTGAGCAAATGCGCAAAGAGTTCAAGAGCTATCAGTATATCCCTGAACTCCAACCCTCGCTCTTTGAAAAACGTAAGCCTGAAGAGTTATCTGCAGGGGCTGAAAACATCTCTTCAGCAGAACTGGTTAGGAATTAATTCACACTTGCACCTGCTTGCAGGCTAGCCGGTTCAAACCCATCGTTTTCAAGTTTTTCATCTTGTTTTCAAATAAACTTCCGTCGTTAAACATTTCACTTTCTATCGAGGGAAATCTCAAACTATGACCAGCACGTTAATGCGAGAGACAACATATCACGAGACTAAAAACCATAACTACGACGTGGTGATCATAGGGGCAGGGTTTGCTGGTCTTTGTCAGGCTCGTCACCTGATGCTCAATATTCCTAATCTCAAGATTGCCCTCATCGATCCTCGCCCCATTGAGCGAGGTGATAAGGACCTCAAAATTGGTGAATCTACCATTGAAATTGCCGCCTTGTTTTTGAGTAAGGAACTGGGTCTGTATGAATATCTGGTGGAAAACCATGTTCCCAAAATCGGCTTGAATTTCCACTGGCCAAAGGAGGGCGACAAGACCGAAAAACTTGAGGACTACTATCACATCTGGTCTAACCGTCAGGTATCGATTCCAGCGTTTCAAATGAATCGAGCTAAGTTAGAGCGTGATTTACTCAAGATGAATCAAGAGATGGGGGTAACATTCTATAACGGTCGCGCCAAAGATGTTGATCTTACCCCTGGCGATGCAACTAAGCAGGTCACGGTGAAACTCAAGGGTGAAGAGGTTACCCTCAACTGTAAGCATGTGATCGATGCAGCCGGTCGTAACTTTATCATTGGCCGTAAGAAAGATAACGTACTGTCTGGCCCAGAGAATCTCTTAGGTCTGAATAATGGCTCTGCTTGGATGCGGGTTAAAGGCGTAGATCGCTCTATTTTTCATGACGGGTACGACCCCAACAATGCCTCCACCAGTCACTATTACGCCACCAATCACTACTTTGGCCATGGTCACTGGCTATGGATGATTCCCACCGATAGCAAGACCATGGAAGTGTCCATCGGCATGATGCACCACCACGATCAGCTGCCCGCTGAAGAGGTTAGGACCCAGGAGAAGTTTACTAACTTCTTAAAGCACAACCACACGATGCTTTATAGGCTGATCGAAAGTGGCGAAGCCATTGACTTTAACTATCGTCCTAAGGTGGCCCACAAGAGTAAGGAGATGTTCTCCAAAGATAACTGGTATGTGATTGGAGACGCGGCCTATATCTTTGATGCGTTCTACTCCTACGGCACGTCCACGGTAGCGCTGGCGATTGAAAGTGTCACCGAAATTATCCGCTCCAAGGTAGCTCAAGAACCCGAAACAGAAGCAAAGCGAGATGCCTTTAACAAGTTCAACCTGATCTTTGCCCTCACCGTTAACTATCTCTATCGCGATCACGGTAAGCAGTTGGGCCATGCCAGTGTGATGAGCTGGCGCATCTATTGGGAATATATGTGGTGGTTCGGCATGATGGTGCCCATGTATGTCGGTAAGTGGCATATTGACCAAACCTTTATTGACATTTTCTTAGGCATCAACAAGAAAATTGACGGCATGTTCTCCCATATCAACAAGCAGTTCAATGAACTGGTGGAACGGGATGCCAACCTGGGGTTAATGGATTGTTATCGGGCAGACCAGCTGATCTGGGGCTACTATACTCCCAAACAGTTTGATAATTATCTGGCCAATACAAAGCTGGAACCCCTTCACTGTAATGTCTTTGCCTGCATCAAAAACACCTGTTTCTTTGTGGCAGTGTGGTACGCCAAGTTCCTTTGGAAGGGCTTTGGTCTCAAGGGCGTGCTGAACCCTAAAAACCTTTACTATCTGATGGTGCTGATGGGCTTTACCATTCAGTCGGCGATTGGTGAGATGGTCTACAAGTTTAAGACTAGAGGTCTTTCCAACAATAGTCAGATTACTCAGATGCGTGAGGAGTTTAAGTCTTATCAATACAAGCCTGAACTCCGCTCCTGGATGACAGATGTGGCTGCCAAAACTCAGACGATGGCAGACAAAGAATCTGCAGAATACGCGTTCAAATAAGCCCTTTTTATACCACTAATACCGATTCCCTAGACAACTCCATGAATACAACACCAGTACTTGAGAAACCCTCTACTAAACCGGGCCAACATGATTACGATGTAGTCATCATGGGCGCAGGCTTTGCCGGAATTTGTCAGGCTAGACATCTGGCCCTCAATATTCCTAACATCAAAGTTGCTCTCGTTGACTTTCGCCCCGAGGAGAGAGACGTCAAGGATATGAAAATTGGCGAATCCATGGTGGAAGTTGCCGCTCTTTTTGTTTGTAAAGAGCTGGGTCTGCATGAGTACATGATCGAAAATCACACCCCTAAGGCAGGGCTTAATTTCCACTGGCCCAAGGAACCAGAAGATACGGACCAGCTGGATGATTATTACCATGTTTGGTCCAATCGTCAGACTGCGATCGCATCTTTCCATATGAACCGGGCCAAATTTGAGCGCGATGTGCTGGCCATGACCCGCGAGATGGGTGTAGACTTTTACAACGGTCGCGTCATAGATGTGGAGTTGCCCGCAGGCGACAGTCTTAACACCGTTAAAGTGAAGCTTAACGGTGAGTTGATGGCACTTACTGCCAAGCATGTAGTGGATGCTGCGGGTCGACAATGCATGATAGGCAAGAAAAAAGACAATGTGATTAGCGATCCTGAAAATTTATATGGCCTCAAAACAGGATCTGCTTGGGTTCGGGTCAAGAATATTGACCGTAAGCTGTTTGACGAAGGATATAATCCTGACCGTGCCACTAGCAGCAGTTACTATGCCACCAATCACTTCTTTGGTCAGGGGCACTGGCTGTGGATGATTCCCACCGATCGCGAATCGATGGAACTTTCCATTGGCATCATCCATCACCATGATGTGATTCCATCTAATTCAATTAATTCCAAAGAAAAGTTTTACGCGTTTCTAAAGTCCAATCACAAGATTCTTTCCAATTTAGTAGAATCCGGTGAAGACATTGATTTCCGTTATCGTCGTAGCATTGCCTACAAGAGTAAGGAAATGTTCTCTCCCGATAACTGGTATGTACTAGGGGATGCTGCTTACATCTTTGATGCTTTTTACTCCTATGGCACCACCACCGTTGCCTTTGCAGTAGAAGGTGTCACCGAAATTATCCGGGCCAAGCTAGCGGGCGAATCTGACGCTGAGACCAAGCGTGATGCCTACAATAAATTTAATCTCGCCTACGCCGAAAATGTAAACCACCTGATCCGCTACCATGACAAGCAACTGGGGCATGCCAGTGTGATGAGCTGGCGGGTTTACTTTGAGTATATGTGGTGGTTTGGTGTCCATGTACCGATGTATGTGGGTAAGTGGCACCTCAATCTTACCTTTGTCAACAAGTTCCTGAAGCTGTTGCCAGCCAATATGAAGGGACTGTTTGTTGATGTGTATGGACAGTTTAATCAGATTGTGGATCGCGGTGGCAATATTGGCTTAATGGATGCTTATCGGGCCGATCAGCTCATTGGTGATTATAGTCCCCTGAATCACTTCGATCATTTTTTGGAGAATTCAAAGCTTGAACCATTACGCTGTAATGTCTTTGCGGGCATGAAGCATGCCTACTTCTTTATTGCCATTTGGTATTTGAAGTTCCAATGGATGGGCTTTGGTCTGCTAGGGGTGCTACATCCCCGCCATGTATACCATTTCTTCCGTCTGTTGAGTCTGTCATTCCAGGCAATTATTGGTGAGAAAATCTATCAGTCCAAGACCAAGCACTTGCCTGAAAATACAGATACCGAGAAAATGCGCGAGGAATTTAAACAGTATACGTATCAACCAGTCTGGCAGTCTGGTAAGGGATAAATCAACCATTTTTTGCTAGAACAGACCTAATTTATCCTAGGATGCGATCGCACCTTTTCTGTTAATACGGGAAGGTGCGATCGCGTTTAAATTCCATACAATCTAAAAAGAGAATCATTGTAATACAACCTTTGGAAACAAAATATTACTATACCTAAATCTTCCTTACAGTATAGAAGTAACTTAATTAAATAAGAGTCTTAAAGCGCTCATTCAATTAATCTGTTGATTTGTATTGTTATCTTTATAAGATTTCTAAAACCATATAAGAGTTTGACAAAGAACTCTCTTTCATTCTGCTGTAACGACCAAAACAATATTAGAGTTCAATTGGCTGAGCATCATAAATTACCTGGGTAATCAGGTATGACCAAAATTGAGTGTAGGGTAGTGTGTTGACACTCCTCAGCTATGGGGGATTCAAGTCATAGTGATTTACCACCCAAGAGCTTCACCTGACCCCTTTCAACCGTTATTGGGATAGGTCTGGCCCTATTAGGGTGTTGTTGACACAACAAACCTTTATTCTTTGCTAACTTCATGACAACCAATAATATCGTCACTCCAGGAGTATCAAACCCCCTTAGCATTGCCTTTGTCGATGGTAATGTCGCCCAGGCAGATGAACTCTTAGCCAGTCTGCAGACCGACAAAGTGTTCCTGTTAAATGACCAGTCCAGTGGGATTGATCAAATTACCCAGACTCTTGCAGATTATACAAACCTAGAAAGTGTTCATATCGTTTCCCATGGTAGCCAGGGAGCACTCCAGCTGGGTAACAGTATTTTTAGTCAGACCAATCTAACTGAGTACCAAGCAGACTTAGAAAGCTGGCAAACTGCCTTCTCTGACCATGGCGATCTATTGTTTTATGGCTGTAATCTAGCCGCTGCTGACGCCACGTTTGTCAACCAAATTAGTCAACTCACCCAGACCGATGTCGCCGCATCCAATGACTTGACAGGCACTGGCGGTGACTGGGACTTAGAAGTCACCACCGGTAGCATTGAAGCCACCATTGGCCTGAGTGCAGCCGCCCAAACAGCTTACCAGGGACAATTAAACCTATTGATTGAGGGCAGCACGGGCACGATTGACATCCTCAACGGCACTGCAGGCGCTGATATGTTTGTGCTTGGGGATGAAACCGGTAGCCTCTATGCCCAACATGAATACGGTGACTATGCCGACATTCTTAACTTCTCTGCCGGGGAAGATACCATTCTCCTCGCTGGCTCCATTGACGATTACACCCTTAAAACAGAAGGCAATAATACCTGGATCTTTGTCGGCGATGCCTACAGCTCAGAACTGGTAGCAGATGTCTTTAATGCTTCTATCGATGAGGTCACTAGCAACCTTGCCTTTGTCGAGGCTAGCGGTGCTGATCCAGACCCTACGCCCAATCCAGACCCTACACCCGATCCTGGCGACTTAACCTTAATTAAGGGCAGCACGGGTACGATTGACATCCTCAACGGCACTGCAGGCGCTGATATGTTTGTGCTTGGGGATGAAACCGGTAGCCTCTATGCCCAACATGAATACAGTGACTATGCCGACATTCTTAACTTCTCTGCCGGGGAAGATACCATTCTCCTCGCTGGCTCCATTGACGATTACACCCTCAAAACAGAAGGCAATAATACCTGGATCTTTGTCGGCGATGCCTACAGCTCAGAACTGGTAGCAGATGTTTTCAACGCATCCGTGGATCAGGTGATTAACAGTCTTACCTTTATTGGCGATACACCTACCCAGCCAGAGGGGACAACTATTGATTTCTCCAATGCGATCACCATTAATGTTGGGTTTGACCCAACTAACAATAATCCCGCCTTTACAACGGTGATCACAGGTACCAGTCAATTTGCTTTTGGCGCTCCTCAAGATGCCATCATCAACGACCCGTTACTGGGCAGCGTTGGCACCGTTGACGGCAATGGTGATGTGATCTTGAGTGAGATTGTTAGCTCAGTCTCTGAAGGACCCGGATTTGCAGGCGCAGATATCAGCGTTACCATTGGTGACGGCACCCCCGATCTTATCTTTGAACCCGGCAGTGCAGAGCTGTCATCTGTCACATTAGAGTCTGGCGGAGCCGTTGTTGAAGATACTGATGGGCTTAAAGCGTTTTACCAGATTTCCTTACAAATCCAGGATGCCCCCAATGGCACCCTGCGTAATCTGAATCCGATTACCGTCGAAAGTGATTTTATTGGACCGATCTCTTCCTTCGACCAGTTGGATTCTTTCGACCAGCTAAATCTACAATTTTCCACCAATGCTGTAGTGCCTCTATTTGCAGCTGGACCTGACGGTGTCTTTTGGACCGGGGATGAAGTTGTTGCCGCTAAATTAGTTCCTGGAGTTGATGGTAAGTCCCTAACGGTCAATCTGCAATCACCCTCCACTGAGCCTCCGGTTGGCACCTCCAATGGCATCATAAATGGTTCCTTTGAAGCTAACCAAATTAACCGTAGGCAGAAAATGGTGGATGCGTCGCAGGTTGATGGCTGGAAATCCCTTAACGGTGAGCCTCTTGAGATCTGGAGAAGCGGTTTCAATGGTGTTGAATCAGACAACGGGTCTCAGCATCTGGAATTAGATGCTGACAAAGGCAAGATCGACGGCATCTATCAGGATGTTCAAACAGCAGCCGGTCAGATCTATGAGCTGACCTTTACCGTCCGTTCTCGCGGTGAACACTTCAATTCTAACGATGAAGCCGTTGTTGTGGAATGGAATGGCCAGAAGTTGAAAGTCGATGGCTTCAGAGCTGAAAAAGCCGGTGAGTGGAGCACCATCACGGCTAGAGTGATCGGTACTGGCGGCATGGATCGTCTGTTGTTCCGTGAGTCGACGTCTTACGGTGCCAACGATAGCACTGGTCCATTCCTAGACAACATTACCCTACGGGCCATCGCTCAGCTTAACCTACCCACCCCACCTGGATTTAATGCCGTATTTGGTGGCCCCGGTAATGATCAGCTAAGCACCAGCGAAGGGAATGACTTTGTTCTTGGAGACGATGGAGACGATATCTTATCTGGCAACGGTGGTGTCGATCTGCTCCAGGGTGAAGCCGGTAACGATATCTTAAATGGCGGCAATCAAAACGATCAGCTCAATGGTGGTATTGGCAACGACACTCTCAACGGCGGACACGGCAACGACCAATTGCTCGGTGGAGAGGGCAATGATTTGCTGAGCGGTGATCGTGGCGATGATCAACTCGACGGTGGAGCCGGTGATGATGTCGCTGTATTCCGTGGGGTTAAGGTTGTTGTTCGTCAAGACGATGGCCAAATCGGTGTCCAAAGTAAAGATGGTGAAGATGTATTGTCCAATATCGAATATATCGAATCGAACGGTACACGGTACACGGTTGACGAAGCACTGAAAAAGTTTGCGCTGCCCACTCCCACCAAGCCTGTCTACCAGACAATTGGGGGCATTATTTGGGCTCCATTCAAGTTAATCGGATCAATTTTCTAAAATATCCGATTAATTTTTACATTCAAGCGATGGGTGAAACTTGTTCACCCATCGCTTCTTTTTGCGAACTATCCTCACCGGAATAGGTTTCTCGTTTATCCACTCACTATTTCAACCCTAGTTTTTAATCTTGACGCGGCACTAGGCTTGAAGCTTTTGCAACAGACTAGCAATGTTCTTACGGACTACCGATTCAGACGATACATCTCCTAAAGCACCATAAATATCAGCAGCCTGTCGGTAGAAGTTCACCGCCTCTTCCGGCTGATCTAGGTTGTTATTGTAAAGATTGCCCAACCCATTTAAGTTCTTAGCCTGGCCTGCCAAATTGTTGGTCTCGACCGCAATATTCAAGGAGTGAAGGTAGGCGACTTCCGCGTTGTCATAATTGCCTGCATTTTTTTGCACCTCACCGATTTGGTACCAGATACCAGCTACTAATAAGGGTGAATCCTGCTGTTCAAATAGGGAGCGGGCATCTTGATAGAGTGCGATCGCATCACCATAATTTTCCTGGGAAATTCTAATCGCAGCCAGGTTAGCTTTAGCAACCGCCACTCCCCGCACATTGTTGAGTTTTTCACTCCAGGTGATGTACTCTACACATTTTTGGGCTGCCTCATCCAACTGACCCAACAGCTGAAAACAGTTTGCTTGTTCATGGAGTACTACAGACATAGCTACGGGGGCCATACCGCCTTTCCGATTCCCCAACGACTCGAATAATCGCTGGGCTTTTGCTAAAAACTCAAGTGCCAAAGCCAATTGATCAGACGCTTTCAGAACCTGTCCCATCAAGCTGTAGGCCATGGCCAGATCATAGTCCACCTCACGATAAGCCCCTGCTCCCACTGCCTTAGCATTTTCTAAAAGCCGCTGAGCCTTTTCGTAGGCCAATTGCCATTGCTCCTGCTCCAACAGTTGCTCAATCAAATATCGCTCACGGTTAAACTGGGTATGCCCCCACTCCGATGGCAATGTTACCGCTGGGGTGGGCAAGTTTACCGAAGTACTACCCTTGCTAGGATAACCAATGGGAGACTTTATCCACAGCGGTTGGGCTGTTTCATGGGCTGGTTTCCGTCGCTGTTGCTCTTGTTGTGGCGACTGTTGTTGTGGCTGGTTAAATCGCCCATTTTGTTCCTCCATCGGCAATGTCACAGCCTGTTCCGAAATCCTATCCGCAGATTTTACGACGGCCCCTTGGGAACGATAAATTAACAAATAAGCGGACGGGATAAAATATAAGGCCAACAGGGTTGCCCCCCCCAGCCCCCCAGCGATCGAAATCGCCAACGGCGGCCAAAACCCAGTACTATCAAATAATAAAGGCGTAAATCCAATAATCGTTGTAACCGTAGTCGCCACCACATGGCGGGTGGACTTAACCACGACCTGTTGGATCGCAGCCGCATCCCCCTGGCGAGCTAAGGGATGCTCTCGCAAAGCGGCTAAGACCACAATGGAGTCGTTAATGGCTAGGCCAATCAATCCCAGGGTGCCAAGAATAGCCGTAAAGCCAAACAATGAATTAAATACCCACAACGCCATTGCAGCCAGACCGACTGCGGCCAAGGCCACCACAAACAGTAGCCCAGCTAAGGCAAATGAGTTAAACGACAACACCAGGGTGGCGGTCATTAATACCACTAAAATGCCCACGGTGGATAACAAGTTGCCCACGGCGGACCCTCGGGCATCGGCTTCACCGCCATAGCTAAGGCGATACCCCAACGGCAACTCAAATCCTTGATCGTCGAGAGCTTGCTGAAACTCAGCTAAGACGATACTGGGCAGCGACCCCGCCGTAATAAAGGCCTGGACCGTATTCACCCGTTCTCCATCTTGTCGTGCGATCGCACTCTGGTCTGGACGCAAGTTAACCGACGCCACAGCCGAAAAGGGAACCGTTGTGCCATCGGCACTGATCAGATCAATGGACGTAATACTGGCCAGGTCGCCCCGCTCATATTCCGGTAGCTGCACACGCACCGGAATATCTTCCGTATCTTCCAGAATTGATCCTCCTAGCTGACCATCTAGAAGGATACTGAGTTGAGATGCGATCTCACTATTACTCAACCCCACCCGTTGAGCCGCTGCTTCATCCACCTCCAACGCCAGTTTTGGAGATAATTCCGTTAATGTGGAGCGCGTATTAGTAACCTCATCCAATTGAGATAAAATCAGCTGCAACTGATTTCCTAATGCCCTTAACTCTTCTAGATTAGGACCGTAAATACTAACCTCAATGGGAGCATCCACCGGAGGTCCCTGCTCCAGCTGCTTTACCAGGATTTGCGCATCAGGAAAAGCCGCATCCAATTCCGTTTGTAGCGTTTGAATGGTGCCACTGAGATCATCCGTTGACGATAACTGCACAATTCCCTGGGCATATTCAGAAGCATTGCGCAGAGTACCCACCACATTGTAGAAAAATGACGGCGCGGTTTCACCTAAAAACCAATGAATATCTTCAACCGCCGGATGCTGCCGAATCAACTTACGCATGGCCAAGGTTTGGGTGCGGGTGGCTGCAATCGAGCTAGAGGCCTGTCGCTGTAGCTCGATTTGAAACTGATCACGGTTGGTCGGCGGAAAAAATTGTTGTGGCAAACTACCAAACTGAACAAACCCCACCACCGGCAACACCATGGCAATCACTACACCCAGGATAGGTCGACGAAAAACGTCCCTCAAACTGTCTTCATAGAGACGAGAGAGCCATTCATTGGTCCAGCCAGTCACTAGCCAATGTGGTGGTTCAGCCCCTGACTGAGAAGCCCCTGATTGAGTCCCCGATTGAGCCTCTAATGGCCGCCAGCGATACATCAGACCGGCAAACGCTGCAATGATCGTCAACGATAAGGTCAGCGAACTCACCAGGGCTAAAATCACCGTACTGCCAATGGTGCCAATAAACTCCCCTGTTCCTCCTGGCGACGTAGCAATCGGCACAAATGCCAATACAGTGGTCAGGGTGGATGCCAACAGGGGGACCGTCAAATGCCTGACCGTATGACTCACCGCTTCAGCCGGATGAACGCCATTTTGCAAATGCACCCGCACTTCATCTACGACCACAATGGCATTGTCAATTAATAATCCCAGGGCAATAATCAATCCCGTCACCGACATTTGATGTAGGGGAATGCCCAACATCTTCATGCTGCCAAATACCATCATTGTAGAAAGCGGTAACGCCATACCTACAATCAATGCCGACCGCCACCCTAGCACCACCAATGAGATACCGATAACTAAAACAGAACTCAATAAAAGATTGCCAATGACACCATTCAGACGCTGCTGCACATATTGACTTTGATCGAGAACCACGCTGATGCCCAAGCCATCTGACAGATTGGCTCCAAAGTTCTCGATCACCTTTCTGGCCTGTTGGGCCCATTGATCCACACGGTAGTCAGACTCCACTGTTGCGGCTACCACTATCGCTGGCTTTCCTTCCACCAGAGCCAGGTCAGATACCGGCGTTCGCACCCCCTTACGCACCTGGGCAATATCTCCTAACTGGGCAATCTGACCCGCTCCACCCACTCGAATCGGAATTTCCCTGATTCGATCTAATGAATCTAGCGCACTATCTACTTCCAGTAACAGTTCAGTGGACCCACTGCGCAACTCTCCTGTGGAAATTTTTGCATCACTGGCGGCGATCTGTTGCGACAGCTGTTGAGCACTGATTCCTAATCGCAACAAGTCCGCCTGACTAATCTCCACCTGAATTTCTTCGTCCGGCTCCCCAAACAGCTCCACACTGTCTGTCCCCGGTAAATTCCGCAGATCTGTCTCTAGCCCTTCTATCACTCGCCGTAAAATAGTATAGTTAACCGGCTCATCCAGCTCCCAGGTCAATCCCACAATCATGGCACTGGCCTTAACTTTGATATCCTCATACTCTGGGCGACTAGCACCAACAGGCAGCTGTGGAATCACATCATCAATCTGACTACGCACCTTTGCCCACACGGGGTCAATATTAGTAACGGTCTCTTTGATTTCTACCGTCACGGATGACACCCCCGGACTGGAAAACGAGATAATCTCCTCTACTTCCTCAATGCTGGACAGCTCTTCCTCCAGTCTGTCAGTTACCAGGGACTCAATCCGTTCAGCACTGGCCCCCGGAAAAATTGTAGTAATGGTTGAGAACCGCTGTGCAATCTCAGGATCCTCCAGCCGCGGCAACGTAAAAAATGAGGATACCCCCCAGACAACAACCAGTGTCAGTGTCAAAAATAAAAGCTGTCGATTCCGAAAGAAAAGATTGAACATAGTCTGAGATGGGTAACGGAGGGGGGAGGTGGTGTGGACAATTGTCCGAGTATTTCTAATTTTGAACAAGCTGTCCTGGCACAAGCCGATGGGTGCCACTTGTGATCACCTTCTCCTCTGGCTGTAATAGTCCCCTGACAAACGCTCTATCACCTTCGGTGTAAAGCACCTCTACTTCTCGACGGCTCACTTCATAGAGATTTTCAGCTGACTTACCGATGGGGGCGTTTAACACATAGGCTGACCATAGTCCCCTTTCACCCGCAACCAGAGCACTGGTGGGGAGCCAGTAGCCAATTTCTTCCTGTTGATCCTGCAATGTTAGTCGGGCCGTAGCTCCAATGGTGGGCTGAGCTTCCGGTGGTAATGTCATCACCACGGTCACCGTTTGGCTGTCATCATCCAGTTCTGGCAGCAGGGATGTCACGTTTCCCCTAAACGATTGCCCATTCACGTCAATCGACTGCGGACTACCCAGGGTAATCCGACTGGCCATGGAACTCGGCACACCGATACGCGCCTCCAGAGCATCTCCTTCTACCAGGCGCATAACGGGTTGCCCTGGACTGACCACTACTCCCTCATCCACCAGTCGCAGTGACACTCGCCCATCAAAAGGAGCGTAAATAATGCTTTTTGCTATCGACACATCCAGATTTTTTAGACTGGCGTCGATTTGATCAATCTGAGCATCCTGGGCACTTACTTGTTCAATACGGGTCCCAGCATTAAGTTCGTTTAACTGACTCTGGGCCTGATTTAGACGCGCCTCTAGGGCATCGGCATTAAATACAGCTGAATCTTTCTCCTCTAGGGAAATGGCACCTTGGGTATAGAGATTTTCGCGCCGTTCCTGCTGTAGACGGGCCAACGCAAGCTGGGCTTTCAAGTCTTGAACGGCAGCAGCGGCAGCAGCAATATCTTCCTGGCGTGGCCCCCGCTGTAATTCCTGAAAAATTGCCTGGGCCTGACGCTGTTGGGCCTCAAACTGCTGTCGCTGGGCTTGCAAACTGCGAGTATCTAACTGAGCAAGGGGGGTGCCCGCTACCACCCGATCTCCTTCATCCACAAACACATCCACCAAGGTACCCGCTTGTTCAAAGCCCAGATCACTACTGCGACGAGCAACAATTTCTCCGGTAAAGGTGCGCTTTACTTGATAGTCAGTAACTTGCTCTAGGACCTGGGTTTGGACGGATAATGACGCCACCACATCCTCAGTTACCGCCGAATTAGATCGAATTCGCCACACCCAAAAGGCAGGTGCTGCCAGCAACAGTAGCAATAACAGCCATCGCCAGTTAATGCTTCGAACACCGTTAGTGTTATTAGACATTGATGAAACCATTGGCTACTATACAAATAGTTTATATTCAACATATTGGGCAACTTTCCCTTATGGGGAATCCTCTAGAGAATTTCCAGGCTAAAGAAGCCTACTTTGGTGAGGCTAACGCTTCCATAGAACAACAGTTTAAATACCTCACCATGAAACGGATAATTGCCTATGAAGAGAGCTGGTTAAAGTGGTGTTCGAATGTACTTGCATTTTTGGATAAGCATCCAGCGTCTGATGACACTTCTCATAACCTTGCTCAATGGATGCAAAAAGCTCACTCTCAATATCGATACCATCTAAAGCTTTTTCCCATCAGACCCATAGCATCAATCGACGCTCTTAAATTCAGGGTATCTTTATTGTCAAGGAACCACACTTTTAGATGATAGGTTTTCCCGTCTTCAGGGCTATAAAGCTGGCCACATTGCCATTCCTTCTTTTTCTCATTAAATTGCAATCCAGTAATAAAATCCAAACCAGCGATGGGCCGTTGCTTAAGGTTGTTATCTGGATTCAGCGCATCTAATACCGGACCATCAGGATTGGTTTCATCTTCAATGACCCAGGTTATTTTTCCAGTAAAACAACTGGAATCAGTATTTTCATAAATCCGTATTTTTACTTCTTTATTTTCACTAATCCAGTTGCCTGAAAGATCGCTTTTTGCTATCATTCTCTTCATTTTTAATCTTTGTAGATTACATTTGAAAGGCTTATTGATAACAATTGCCCACTTTATGAGTTATGTCGGAATACTTTAACTAGTACCGAAAATAATAAACAATGCAACATAACAAAATCTGAAAACCTTTCCAGGATAAAGGCTTTTAATTTCAGCTGTGTTTCACTGTTTTATAATCACTGTACTAGCATACCTTTAGATTAAACTTAAGACCTTTTCAGATAGAGAAAAACCGTATGTGTCTAACTAAATACCACATAATCTAACCTAATCTTATTTACCTAAATTTAGGCCAAATAACGGGCACGATGCTCAAGCCCGAATCGCTGACCGTATTGCCAAAATAGGAAAGGTGATGGACGCTTGAAAAAAAAACATCATTTTCAAGGTGCATCACAATGGATACCTTACAGTCTACCTCCCGTCTTGCCGTCCGCCAACGAGTTAGACCGTCACTATTCGGCAGGGCATAGCCAGGTGTTGTTGGACCCTCTACAGATAAGAAAAAAGGGATAGGATAATAGGCCTATGGTTAACCTAAGCCAGGGAGTCGCCTCCCCGACTCGGCTTGTCGGGTAAGGGAGAATAAGTCGCCTTATCACCCTCCCCTCAGAACCGGACGTGGCACTTACATGCCATCCGGCTCAAGCCTTCTGCGATTCAGATGGTTATGTCCCATGTGTAGGTGCTGATGACAAACTTTGTGGAGGTGGAGCAGGTTTTCAACTTTGTCCGTCCCTCCATCTGCCACGTTGAGAATATGGTGGGTATGCAGTTGCTCTCCGTTGAACAGGTGTTCTTTACATACCGGACATTGCCAATTTTGGTTCTCAGCCACTTGGTAGTGTTTCGAGCCTTTGGCCCAGTAAGTTTTACCTTGCCGAGTTTGACGCTGTTGCCAGTATGTTTTGAGCTTAGGGTCATCTGGTGAAGCCTTGCCAATCACTTTGACATGGCGTTCGATGGGGATGGTTGCCAATTGAGTCAGAGAGTAGTTGATGACTCGACCGTCTCGGCTTATGGCCGGAGCAGTAAAGTACCATTTCTTTCCCCGAATCGTTTTGAAGTATTGGTTCACAACCCATCGTTTCCCTTTTCTGGGATGCCTTCTCCTGCACCATTTGAAGATGGCCTGCCAGATGTAATGGTCGAGGGAAGAGAAGACCCTGGCACTATTGACATGCCTGTAGTAATTGGCCCATCCTCTGAGAATTGGATTGAGGTGTTCGATGACAACCTCTGGCTTATGCGAGGGATTGGCTCTGAGCCAGTCTCTGATTCGCTGGAGGAAGTCGTTCACCTTCTGTTTCGCCGGGGTGATCAGGCATTTGCCCTTGAATTGTCTGACATTAAATCCGAGGAAGTCGAAGCCCTGTTCGATATGAACAATTTTCGTCTTTTCTAGGTTGAATGTCAGTCCCCTTTGCTTTAGCCAGTCCTCTAGGATCGGTTTGATAGCTTCAATGTCTTCCTTAGAAGGCGCGGTCACGATGATGTCATCCGCATAGCGGATAAATCCATACTTATTGCTCCGTACGCGTTTGGTTTGATATCTCCCTGTTTTCTGGTTGAAATTGTGATATTCCTTTACCTTTTTGAATTGAGATAAAAGTTCTTCTATTCCATCCAGTGCGATATTCGCTAGTACAGGTGAGATAATTCCACCCTGCGCAGTTCCGCTTTCTGTCGGATGAAACACTTCTGCTTCAATATACCCTGCTTTCAGCCATTGTTTGATTAGTTCTCTGCCAGGGATTAGTCCGATAGCGTTGAGGATATAATCGTGGCTGATATTGTCAAATGCGCCTTTTATATCGGCATCTAAAGCCCAAGTATCGACTCCTTTTCTCAGTCGATGATGACATTGTTTTATGGCATCTTGACAACTGCGACCAGGGCGAAAACCGTAGCTATGAGCCTCAAATCGAGCTTCCCAGCTGGGTTCGAGCGCATTTTTCACAATTGCTTGTGCGATTCGATTTTTGATTGTAGGAATGCTTAATGGACGACGTTTCTTGCCGTTATCCTTGGGGATATAGACCCTTCGAGCAGGGTGAACTTTCCATAAGCAGTAAGCCTGCATCTCATTAACCAGATTGACCCTTGCCTGAGGGGTCAGGGCTACCTGGCCATCAATGCCAGCTGTCTTTTTCCCTCGATTTTGCTGGGTCACTCGTCGCACTGCTAGCAGTAAGTTAGAGTAACTGCGAAGCATCAGTTTCATCAGGCTTCTCACCCGATTCCATTGATGTTCCTGAGTCGCACGATAAATCCGCAGTCTTAGATTTCGTACCTTCTTCTTGACGCGTTTCCAATTGATGGAAGCCCATTCTTGAAGACGGCCCACCGCTCCGATGTCTGAGTTGACTCTATCTTTCACGTTGGCTCGATTTCTTTACGTTAGTTTATCGTTGAAGACCTGTTGAAAGTCAGCTACCTTTTCGGTATCGGGTAAAGTTTGAGCCCGTATCTCCCGCATTACCAGGAGCGTTCGCTTTTTCCAACCTCCCTTACCCTCTAGGTAATTGTGTCGTCCTTGCGGTTGACCTACTCTGGTTATCGACCTTTGCCAGAGAACCTATAGGGCTTACCGTGTTCCGTGCGTTTGACCTACGACTGAATTAGGTTCCATCTATACCCCGGTGGGACTGTTGTCCTTTCGCTTTGAGCGTTCTGAAACTCATCGCCTACCCACTTACCATTTTGGTTAAGGTGTGTCAGCCTGATTTCACCTTTCACGCATCACGAGGCTTAGGATGATTCACTTGCGTTAACCCGTTTCAGTCTTCCCTTTGCTCTCCATATCAACTTGGGCTGTCAATATCGTGAGCTTTCGTGCTTTGCTTCCCGCCAGTTTCATTACTTACTCCTGGCGTAAGCAGAGTCGGTGACTCTTTTACGTAGGGACAGAGAGAAAGGCTCCTCTGGGGAAGTCGGCTTCCCAATCAAATGCGCCACTGGCGCTGAACGCACGACTTTCACGTCGCACCAGAACCGTACGTGAGACTTTCGACCTCATACGGCTCCTCTCTAACCGGGCTCTTGTCATAAGTACCAGTCATCGACGGAGTGTTTGCTGAGTGTACCTGGTCATGGCAGTGACGATGCAGCAACGCCAGGTTTTGACATCGGTGCCTAAGCGTTTGATATGACGTTCGAGTCCTTGGAGCGCAATCAGCGCGAGGAGGGGTGAGACGACTCCCCCCTGCGGACTTCCTCGTTCAGTGCGATGAAAGCCATTGTCGAGAACACCACATTTGAGCCAGCCTTTGATAAGCCTTTTCATCCAGGTTGGCGTTCGACTTTTCTTCAAGATGGCGTCATGGGAGATGTTATCAAAGCAGCCTCGAATATCAACGCTCAGCACGTATTTTGGCTGGCGGAAGATTGTTCGATAAACAGCTTCAATCGTATCTTGACAAGACCGTCCTGGTCGAAACCCATACATATTGGGGTCTAGCTTAGCTTCCCATTGGGGTTCTAGCGCTAGTTTGATGAGAGCCTGAGTGGCTCTATCCCGCATGACCGGAATCGAAAGCGGACGCTTTTCTGTTTTCCCTGGCTTGGGAATCCAGATACGGCGCAGGGGGCGGGGATTAGAGAAGTCTCCTAAGGTTTGAGCCATCTCTAACCGCTGGGGTGGCGGCAAATTCTTGATGCCATCGATACCAGCGGTACGCCTCCCTTTGTTATCCTGGGTCACTCGCCTGACGGCCAGTAACCTCGCATACCAGGACTTTGCTAACAGACGTTGCAGTTTGTGAACCAACTTCACTTGACGACGACGACTGGCTTTGTAAATTCGACGTTGGAGCTTAAAGACCTTGACCTGGATTCGTTTCCAGGGCAGTGTCTCCCATCTATACCTCGTCTGAAGTGACGGGCTCATAACGTGTGCACTCTACTAAACGGCTTTACATCCCAGTTACAGTGTGTACGTCAGCGTATCTTGGGCATTACCCCAAGCGTTGGCTTCTTACACAATCCCAATCCTTCATCTCATTTGGTTAGCACCTACTCTCGGTATCGACCTGAGCCGAGAGAGACATGAAGGGTTCCTACGTTCCGATATCCGATAATCGCTATACTTAGGGCTCCACTCTAGACCGGGTTTATTGAGGGTAGTTCTTGGTCACCGGGGTCATGCCAAGCTCATATCCTTAGCCTTTTGGCCGTGGTGTATCAGCCTGATTTCACCACTTCACGATAACGATCCGTTAACATGGATTCCTTGCGTACCCGTATATAGCTTGCTAGACGGGATTCCAGCTTAGGCTGCCAGTTACCGCCGTTTATTCCCGCTTCAGGCGTTGATGGCTAGTCGCGAACCTGGGGAATAGGCTGCCACTCCACTACCGGGAGGGAGGGACTTTCATCCTCATCGAGATATCAGTTATCAAGGTTCTATCCTTGTCTCCCATCCCCCAGACTGAGCTGGTTTCGGAAGAACGCATCACACGCCCCGACTCGTGCGAAACTGGGCCACAAGGCTAAAATCCTTACCTAGAAAAGGTTACAGGGCTCAAAATCAAGCGGCCTCAGAAAAAGTACTAACTGACAGACATTCGGTTTATGAATCTGCCTGGTTTTCGACATCAAGCCCCGTCATGAAGGGCAAGTCATAAAAGATAGGTGGAGGCTGCCGATTGACATCCAGATTGTATTGTTCCAACCGGATAACATGCTTGGTAATGTAGGGATTTAACCCAGGGATTGCCTCTGGATCGATCTGATATCCCTCTTGTGTCAACTCATGGAGGATTCGACTCATCTCAAATACGTTGTAGAGAATCAAACAGTTGGCAACAAGATGATTATACTTGATGAGCTTCCGCTGTTCCTCACGATTGTTGGTTCTTAAAATTCCTTCACCCCCAAAGGCAAGCCATTGAACAAAGGCATGAACGACTCGCTTTTGTTCGTGGCTCCTTGAATGGTAGAGCGCAGCTTGACGTCATGGATATACTGCATCAGAAAGCCCATTCTGACGTAGCTGTCTATTTCTCCGTCAGGAGAGATGCTGAGAGGCAGTATAATAAAGAAGCCCCCAACCCCGATAATTTATTGGATTCAAGGTTAGCGTTAGATGCCTTCAGATGCTCTGACCCTACTCATCACTCAGCTCGGACTACGTCTCGAAGAACAAGGACGTCAGCTTCAGTGTCAGGCAGAGCAGCTCGAAGAGCAACGCACTCAAATTAAGGAGCAAGCAGACCGGATAAAGGAGTTAGAGACTGAGAATAGTCGTTTGAAAGACCTTTTGAAGCAGCAAGGGGATTCCAAGGGGTCAAAAGCCCCGAAATTCAACGAGAACTATAGTGTCGATACGCATCAGGGTAATAAAAAAAGCAAACGATGACGTCAAGCGACAGGACGACGTTCTCATCAAAGCAAGTTATCGTTAATCGATGTTTACCAGGACGTGTATGAGCCAGGGGTGGATGCATCAGAGTGCATCGAACGGGGTCACCAGTATGTGTGGCGAATTATTGATGGGAAGGCGACCTATGTGTGCTATCGGTTATTTGCTCGTCCGCAGACTCAGGAGTTACCAACCATTACCGGAGTTCGCAATCGCCTGAGTGAATACGGTATCGAGATTATTGTGACAGTGGCGTTCTTGCACTATTGGGTGGGGATATCGTTGGATAATAGCTGTGGAGTGATTGGCTTCTTTACCGGATTAGTGTTGTCCAAGTCGCAAGCCAATTCCTTGCTTGAGCAATTGAGTCGTGACTGGCAAGCCCAATACGATACGATAGCGGAGTTACTGGCCCATCAATTGGTGCTCTACATTGACGAGACCGGGTGGAAAGTGGGCAATGGGAGTTGTTACACTTGGGTGTTTTCAACGACAATGCATGTGTTGTTCCGATGTGGTGTAAGTCGGGGCAAAGCAGAAGCTCAGGCCGTGGTCGGAGAGCAGTTTTCTGGCATTGGGGTGAGTGATGATTATGGAGTGTACCAATCGTTATTCACCGAACACCAATTGTGTTGGGCACATCTACTGCGTAAAACAATTAAGTTGATGCTTCAGCATCCAGAGCAGACCGCATACAAGCCCTTTTTGGACAGTCTTTATCGAATTTATCAACAGGCCGTTCGTTGGCAAAAGGACCAACGCTTAAGCTCAGGACGTGCCGACAAAGTTAAGCAGTTACAACACCGTATTCGCAAATTATGTTGTGAGGCAGGTACTCCCATTGACAAGGAGACGATGGACACTGATCAGCAGACTTTTATTCGGTTACAAAATGAATTGATCAATGGACTTGAGTCCTTATTTGTATTTGTGATTCATCCGGACGTGGAATCCACCAACAATCGTAGTGAACGGAATATCCGACGGGAGGCTGAAGTCAGAAAAGGGGGACGGACCAGTAAAACCCCACAAGGGGCAAAACGTCGAGGTATTATTATGACGGTATTAGCTACCTTGAATACTCGATTCGAGCACTTTACCCTCAACCTCCTGTTAACTGAAATTAACCGATGGATAGAGGACGGACAATCTCTGTTTCAGTCTGAATTGGATAATATCTATCAGGCTCAGCCTCCACCCATTGCTTAATCTCTTAAACCAACGCTAATTACCTTGGTCTCTCTGTAGAGGCAACAGTTAGTGGTTTAAATAGACACTTACGTTTGATAGGGTGTTCCTGGGGAGATTTCACTTAGAGCAGCGAGGAGACTTTTTTGAGGCGTAAGGAATATAGCTGCATTGAAGCTAGAAAGGCTCATGTGTAATGTGAAAACTCTACTTCCGCTAGGGCTTCATCGGGCAACACATAGGAATTTTTGAGAAATTCATTTTCTTCGATAAACAGTTCAGGGAAGCGGATATTAGGGAGCACTTGAACCGCAAAAATTTCTTGTACCGCGTCCTCAAATTTTAAAAATGCTACTATTTCTTGAGTTTCAAGGTTAATTACCCATACTCCGCAGGTTCGTTCGGTTAGCCGCTCGGTCAGAGGCAACCCGCTAAATATTGCTGATTCTCTCACTTGGGATAGACCGATAAAGGCCAAAGGACCGAAGAAATCCAGACCTCGGGTAAATCCTGGTAGTTGGATAAAGGCCAAAGGACCGAAGAAATCCAGACCTCGGGTAAATCCTGGTAGTTGGATTATGGGTTTAACTTTTCTGGTAGCGACATTCACCTTTGCTAGGGTACCTTCTCCGGACTCTAGTACCCATAGCTGATCGCGATACCATCGTGGGGAATGGGGCATCGATAACCCTTTGATGAGAATTTCATTAGTGGTGACATCCATCAAGATGCCACCACTAGCTTTTTGCTCTCGCCAGCCGCCAACTGTATTTGTTGTACCCAAAGCGGTCACGTATTTGGGCATACCGTCTATCAGTTCCAGCCCGTTGAGATGACAGCGGTCTTCAGGAGCATAGGCGCTGACAAAGGGAGGCCGCCAGCGGGGTACAAAACTATGATCGAGATCCTGCGTACACAGGCATGAAAATCGCGTATTGACAAACCACAGACCGTCATCTCCCCAGGCCATTTCATGGATATCAATATCTCCTGTGACATGAATGTTACGAGGTAAAAAGCAGGCATCGTGCTTACCAAAAGGCTCAAGCTTGGCAGCGGCGGCAGGTACATTACGCAATTCCCAGATATAGGCACTGGTGCCAATGGCCATGCGTCCGGTGTGATCGGTGGCCAATCCCATGGGTTTTTGAAAGATCCGAAAATGGGTATTCAGCGTATTCCCATCGGCACGAATCAAGACGACTTTGCCAGCCTGATATGTCGAAACAACAAGGGATATTCCCAGGTGATTAAGTAAGGCTGGAAAATTATTAGTGTGGATGCTTCGTAGAGAGGCTTGTCCACTAGGGGCATCAAAATTTGTCAATGGATATCTTCAATAATTGAATAGTATCAATTGAATCAGTTTAACCATTTTTACGAGAGAATTAGCTCTTTAATGTGAAATTTTGGTTCCCAGCTGATTGCCAGCCTGAACCTGAACCTCTAGGTGCTGTTGTGAGTCTTGAATTAAGTCTTCATCAAAAATGATTGCACCAGGCTCAAAAAGTAGCACTATCGTAGAACCCCCATATTGGAAATAGCCCTTCTCTTGACCCCTATCAACTATGCCGGGAGTATAGGTTTGAATAATACTGGCCACTGTAGTTGCTCCTATTTCAACATACGTAATTCGCCCAAAGTTTTGGGAGTAGAATTCGGTTACGGCTCGTTTATTTTGATACAAAATTCCAGGGACTCTGGACAAGGCGATGGGGTTAACTGAGTGATATGTTCCTCTAATATATCGTGCACGATTCGCCTTTCCTTGATCGGGAAAATGAAAGCGATGGTAATCGCGGGGAGCCAGACGAAGAATCAGTGCGCTTCCGTCTTGATATGTCTGGGCCGCACTTTCAGAAGCTAACAGGGCCTCCACGGTGATTGCGGACCCCTTAACAGGGATTTGGGTTTGTTTGGTTAGTTTAGGGTAAACTAAAACCTTTCCATCGCCAGGGGAACAAAATATGTCTGCGTTCTTGATAAAAGGACGAGCATGGGATTTTAAATGACGTGAGAAAAAGGCATTAAAGTTCTGATAATATTCTAGGGGAAATTCGACTTCCTCAAGATTGATAGAGTATTCTTTGACAAACTCGAAAATTTTGCGACGACTGCTGGGTAGATCTTGTAATTTACCAAAAAGCCAACAGAAAGCTTGATTATTAAGAAAACAATTAAAAACTGTGAAACCTAGAGTGTCTTCATATAACCAGCGCAATAGATCTTCCGCAAAGATTTTTTCAGCCGTAATCTTCCCAGTTAGGCGATCGCGATAGCAAATTTCAGTTTTTGTAGTTGTTTCCATTTCTGTCAACCTAAAGCGATTACCCAACTATAGAATCCTGTCAGTACAATTGCGCCTGACGCAAACACGCCATACCAAACACCTCGAATTTTAATCATTTTGAAGTTGCTTACCATAGCGATCGCAAGCATTAAATAGACGCCATCTAGAACCCATTTCATCATCGAGTCAGATAACATAAAACTGGCTGTAAACGTAAGCGGAATAAACAGAGCTGCATAGGTAACAGGTAAACCAGTAAAGTATTCTTCGTTTGTCTCACTAATGAGTCCCACGCTGTTAAAGTACGACAACCGTAAAGCATTTACTGAGACATAGAACATCAGCATCGAAACAGACAAAAAATCCTGTAATCCGAAACAATAAGCGAAAATAACCGGAGCAAACCCGAAAGAACAAACATCCACAATGCTGTCAAGTTGCTTGCCAATTTCAGATTGGAGGTGAGTCCGCTCCATTTTTCTAGCAACTACACCATCTAACATATCAGTCAATCCTGCATACATCATGCAGATAATAGCGATGTAGAAATGCTCTTGAATAGCCAAAATAGCTGATGCTGAGCTAAATATCAATCCAGCTAAAGTTAAAAGGTTTGGCAGATCAAGTTGTTGCAGGATTGGATTTTTCATAGTTTCTATCACGCTAAATTTTACTGAAATAATTTCTCGAAAACAAAATCTTGTCTTGAAATCACTATCAAAAAATAGGAAACCCGTGATTTATAAGAATATAGAAAAATGGTGCGGCGAATAAAATACTGTCAAATCGATCCAAGATTCCACCATGCCCAGGTAAAACCTCACTAAAGTCTTTGATTTCCAGCTTTCTTTTGAGTGAAGAAAACAATAAATCCCCCAAATTCCCAACTATCCATATAACGAGCAATAGGATAGCGTCTTGCAATAGATTGGTATGCAGGACAGGGATAAATGTATGTAGTAAGATGATTGCTAGAATAAGCCCTATACCTGCAAAAAGATATCCCTCTAATGTCTTGCCAGGACTGATCTCTGGGAATAGGTATGTCTTGCCGAATTTTTTCCCAAAAATATACCCAATATTGTCGTTAAACTGTATTAAAAAAAGAATAGCTAGTAATGAGCCTGGACTAATTTTTATGAGATTCGCTAAAAATGTTGAGCTAAGAACTAAAACAAATAAAGAAAATGCTAACAGGTAGCGTGGTTTTTGAATCAGCTCTTGTTGACTGTTGAAGGTTATAAAGCCCATTAAAATAAAACCAGGTGTCGCAAGCTCAATAAATTGGCTTTGAGTATAAAGACCAGTTACGAATACGATTAAAGTAACAACCCCTAAAAATATCTTATTAATTGGATACTGCTGGCTTAATTCATAAATGCCGAGCATCAAAACACATCCGACAAAAATATTCCAACCCAATACCCCTTGGTAGATAGCCAGGAGGATTAAATGTAACAAAATTGAAAGGCTGAATGCTCTCATGATTACCTCTTTATTTCCTTGAATGATGGAAACGATCAGAAAAGATAAATAACAAATCAATCCAACGAGATAAAAATGCAAGAGGTTTTGAGTGTCCATAACAATCTTGATAGGTTTCACACAAGGGTTTCTTGTGTTTAGGGTGCCGGGATATAGAGGCTATTGAGTCGTGCAGTGATAGCTGCCCGACCAGTCATAGAGAGAATTGAGTGACAACAACGAACGATCTCTCTGTTGAAATGTTTTTCCTTTTAGTAGCTCAGCCAATACTAAAATGGGATAGGTATGGCTAGATTTGAGAGCCATGATGCCGCTTGCGCCGGGTTGCTTGCTGTTAAGCCAATCGTTAAGAAAAATGTCGACATCGCCTATCATCTCACTGTAGCCAAAAATGGTGGTTGAATGGAACGCAATTACATGTTCTGCATCGCCGTCATCTAACCGTTGACACTTGCTTGTATCTTTGAATAATGGGCCAGCTGGCTCTAGGGCAATAATGGTGTTGATTGCACTGCCTGTTTGTTCTGCATAGCTAGCACCTGCATTACCTAAGATATGGGCACCAAGACTATGGCCAATCAAGATGATTTTTGATGAGTGAACTCCTAAATCAGCCAGAAAATTTCCGAGCAAAGCCCCCACTTTCAGAGTGTTTTTCTTCACAAATGTGTAATTGAGATGATTGGCATATTCTGTCCAATCAACAAAAATTACATTGGCATTAGGGATATGGTGTTTAATTGCAATCAATAGATCTTGAAAGTCGCCATCTCTTGCTCCACCGCTGCACCAACCATGGGTTACAACATAGGTTGTCCGATTGACATCAAAACTGGTATTTTGCCACAGATAATATGTAACTCCGTTCTTTTTCTCTAAAAGAGCGCACTGACTTAAATCTCTTAAGCCAAAGAAGCTATCGTATTTTTGCCTGACTTTCTGGTCAACCGGGTGAATGATCTCATCTTTAATCCAATTTTGTATATTGCTAACGCTATAAAATAATTGTCGATATATTTTCTGAGTAAAAGAAGCTGAGCTATTTGGTGGTTGATTTGTATAATTCAAGTTCGAAATATTGATCATTAGTTGATTGTGTAAGTCATATAGAACCTATACACCTCGATATTGCCATTATCGTGAATCTTGAGGGCAGACAAAAGACTGAAAAGATCAGTTTTTGTCAGGTAAATGTTCAGGTATTGCCTAAAAAAAGATTTATAATGATGCCGACCTCGGTAATTCGATTGCATGTAATAACCTAACTCGTTGCAAAATCAGGCTAACTTCAACCCCTGATCCACATGTAACTTTTAGAACCTTCACAGTGAGTGCAGTTTATGACTCGTGAATTAATACCGTTTTATCCACCCCAATCCAATCGTTGGATAACCTGGTTAATCCAGCACTTTGCCAAGCCAATCACTTACGCTCTTTATAAGTTTGATATTCGGGTGTCTCCAGCAGATATCGTCAAGTTAAAAGCACTAGAGGAGAATCGGTTAGTCTACATCTGCAACCATCCATCTATGGAAGATGGACCAGCCATGTTCTGTTTATCCGCTCAGCTTGGCCAACAATTTAACTACATTGTGACATGGAACCTTTTCAGAGGGTTACAAGGTAAATTGCTTCAGGCATTAGGCTGTTATTCTATCCGTCGAGGTCTGGGCGATCGCGCAAGTATTATTCATACCTTAAATTTATTGAAATCACCTCGTTGTCGTCTGGCGATTTTTCCAGAGGGTGGCTGCACCTATCAAAACGATAAAATAATTCCTTTCCTCTCAGGCGCAATCCAAATGCCATTAAAGGCGATGGATCAGTTAACCAAACGGGCGGATACTCAAGAAAATCATCTCAATCTGTATCTAGTGCCCGTCAGCTTAAGGTATAGCTATGTTCAGCCGCTAGAATCTATCATTGAGCGGAGCCTACAGGCTTTAGAAGCTGAATTGAATCTGCAATTCTCTACCCATGCGTTTTATGACCGCTTGATTGCGATTGAAACACGCATACTTGAGCAGCTAGAAAGCGAATATAGCTTTGCAAGCGACAACCGACTTACCCTGAACCAACGTATTGCTCGCCTGCGCCAACATGCTATGGCACAGTGCAAACAAAGACTTAGGCTTGACCTTCCCGATAATAGCTCCCTGCGTGAACGGGTTTACAAAATTCAAGCCATCTTGCAAGCAAAGTTACCGCAGACTCAAGATGATAAAGCTCTCTACTGGCAAACTGTTCGTTTGCTAAACTTTGATTCTATCTATGATGATTATATTGACAAACACTCTTCCCTTGAGAGGTTTCTCGATACCCTGATGCGGCTGGAAAGTGAAACTTACAAAGCTGAGTATCTGAAGCCTAAAGCCTTTCGTCGAGCCAAAATCAGAATAGGAAACCCCATTAACCTTAAAGCTTATGTCGATGCCTATCGCGCTGATAAAACTGGCACAGTAGAGAAACTCACTCAACAACTTCAAACAACGGTTCAGAATAATCTGTTGAACCTATGATGGAAGAATATTAAGAGCGAAAGTTGTTGCATCCACTACAAATTTTAGAGGCTCAAGGCTGCGATAGATTCTGGGTTCACTGTCTGAGCCTTGTTTACCTGACAAAACCTGACTATTGACCAGACAAAACCTGACTGTTTATGTCTAGTTCCTGCTTAAAAGGATCACTACATTGGATTAAGCCTATAAGTCACTTAAGTTTAAATCACAGAGTAAGCAAACCAATTGGATGACAAATAATGAGAAACCAATAATATCACAGATTCTTTTAAGGGAGGAGAGTTGTGATATTCCCGAGGCCAGAGCCTCAAAAATCATTGGCAATAGCATCAGGCAAAAAGTGAGGGTCTGGATGTGGTCAAGGTGTATCACCTACTCAAAGGTATATTACCCGTTCAAAGAACCAAGACATGACTAAAACCGTCGTTCCCGAAAATCAAAAATTTAAGCAGAGAATTTTAGGGGTAGCCTTTGTCAGCGTCTTCATTGATTATATGGGTATCGGCCTTGTTGTCCCACTCTTACCCTTCTATGCTAAAGCCTTTGGGGCGTCTGCCTTTGAAGTGGGGGCACTATTTGGTATTTACTTTTTATTTGGAATTCTGGCCCCTGTAATCTGGGGGAGTTTAAGCGATCGCATCGGTCGTCGTCCAGCACTCCTTTTCAACATTGCGGGAACAGCCCTGTCATATCTATGGCTAGGTTTAGCGAACTCACTATGGATGCTTTTTATGGCCCGGATTTTAGCTGGAGCTTCTGGGGCCAGTATCGTCATTGCCCAGTCCTACGTTTCTGACCTAACCACCACTGAGAACCGCAGAAAGGCCCTAAGCCTTATCGAAGCAGCTTCGGTCATTGGTCTGGTGATTGGTCCCGCAATCGGAGGATTCTTGCTAGGAAACGAGCCGAACCAACCCAATTTCCGCTTGCCTGGTTTGGTTGCTGCAGTAGCCTCGGGGCTAATCTTTGGCCTTGCGTTGATAGCGTTACCCCCTGGAGGACCCCGTATACATACTTCATCGCCAGCAATGCCAACATCCCCCCGACAGGTCTTGGCTGACGTGAACCAGGTGCTTCAACGACCACTCATGGGGGCACTTTTGATCGTGGTCTTTCTAGCAGTGCTAGCTTTCACAGGCATTCAGGCGATTTTTGCCCTGTGGTGTGAACAACGATTTGGTTGGGGGCCACAACAGTTTTGTTATTTCGTCATTTATTACTGTATTTGTGTTGTTACGCTACAAGTGGCTTTGACAAGGCCTCTTTCAAGGCGATTTGGTGATATTGGATTACTTTTATTCAGTCTCATAGTGGGGAGCTGCGGATTATTTATGGTGCCCCTCTCGCAGACACTACCACAATTTCTAATACTAGTATTTGCAACAGCAACGGAGGCTCTATTTCATACGGGACGTGCCACTTTAGTAACACAGCTTGCAGGCACCAATCAACAAGGTAAAACCCTGGGTTTAATGCAATCGGTGATGGGATTATCTCGATTTTTGGGAGCCCTCCTGGCCGGGTATCTATTTGGTGCATTCGGTGCAAACTGGCCCTATTGGGTGGGTGCCATTTTAATGATAGCTACCACTGTTATTTGTTGGCAGAAACTTACACAATCGAGCCTAGCTGCGGTAATGCGACAGCGGCGACGGCAAAAACTCATGCACCTATTTAACCTACTAGATCGAGATCAGAATGGCACAATTGAACGACAGGATTTACAACGAGTCGGTCAGGATTTAGCCAAACTTAGAAACTGGCTACCGGATACAGCTAAATATCAAAGGTTGCAAACTGCTTTTATGGAATTGAGTGACCGCTTGCAAACATTGGCGGATCGCGACAGTAACCAGCAGATTGATCAAATCGAATGGCTACATTGCTTGGAACAACCACAACAAGTAGATAATGAGTTTGCCCACCATTTCCTACAAATCATTGACGCGAATCAAGATAATCAGGTAACGCTGGAAGAATTGAGCACCTTCTACCAAGCATTGGGCATCGATACACCAGCACTCAAAGAAATTTTTGATACCCTTGATCTCAATCAGGATGGACATCTTTCGCAGACCGAATTCGAGGCTATATTTGCCCAGTTTTTATATAGTGATGACGTCCAGGTACCGGGGAACTGGATGTTTGGGGCGAGCTTGCCTCTGAAGTTGTAGCATTTCAGGACCATGACGTTACCAAAACGACAAAGTACTAGCTCTCAGTCCAACCCGTTTCCTACCTCGGAAGGAAATAAAAATCTTCGTTCAACTCGAGTTTCTGTCAAAAAAACATCCAAAAAAGCACCTAACCTTAGGTTTCTCTGGCGTGGAATAATTCTAGCAGTATCAAGTTTTGGAATTTTTTTCTTTAGCCCAACTATCAAGGAGATTTTATCGCAAAATAAAGAGATTTTATCGCAAAATAGAAAGAGCACAGTCCAAGATACCGTATCCTCTCTCAGTATTCTACCTGTCGAAGTAACCACTACCAACGCTGTTGACTCTTATCAAGTAGAGCACACCTATGCAGGAACAATTATTCCCCGTAATAGCAGTGTGCTAAGTTTTGAACGTGCGGGTAAATTAGCCAAAATCGTGGTTGATGAAGGCGATTATGTTGAAATGGGGACTCCCATTGCGTTCCTTGACACCCGTACCTTAAAAAACCAGCAATGGGAATTATCAGCGCGGCGCAAACAAATGGTTGCGCAACTGCGGGAAATGGAGGCAGGTGCTAGGGCCGAAACAATTGCTGCAGCTGAGGCATCCGTAAGACAATTAAACGAGCAGCTTCAATTAGCTCGTCAAAAAAGCGAGCGTCGCGAGGCTTTATACAATCAAGGAGCAATTTCTCAAGAGCAAAGAGATGAAGCCTTTAATGAAACGAGCACATTGCAAGCTCGCCTAGATAATGCACAAAGTCAATTAGATGAACTACTGGCAGGAACCCGTTCAGAACAAATCGAAGCACAGCAAGCCCTGATCGAACAACAAGATGCCAAAATTGCCAATCTAGATATTGAACAAGAGAAAAGTATCCTCAAGGCTCCTTTTTCGGGCACGATATCTGACCGTTTAGCTGACGTCGGCACAGTTTTAGACGCGGGCCAGGCAATGTTTAAGCTAGTAGAAGATAATCAATTGGAAGCCCATGTTGGGATTCCCAGCAAGACAGCGTCAGCGACTCAAATTGGTGATATTTTCACCTTACAGGTTGAACAGAACACCTATCAAGCACGAGTCACTTCAATTCTTCCAGAACTCGATCCGCAAACTTTAACAGTCACTATCGTCCTCAAACTAGACCAGACAGACTCAACCGCGATTTCGCTGGGGCAAGTGGTCAAATTACAACTCACTGAAACAATTAATCAGCCTGGTTACTGGTTACCGATTACGGCCTTAGTAGAAACCGAGCAAGGGTTATGGTCTTGTTATGTATTAGGGAAACAGCAAGACGTGACTACTGACAATCAACCAGTCTTTCAGGTTAACGAAAATATTGTGGAAATCTTACATACACAAAGCGATCGCGTCTTAGTTCGAGGAACAATCCAGCCCAATCAAAAAGTAATTGTCGATGGCATTCACCGTATTGTCCCAGGCCAACAAGTTCGCATTAGTAATGGCAACCTAACCCCTGAGTAATTCCCATGTGGACTCTATTTTATCGTAATTCTAGACTCCTAATCCTGACAATTTGTCTCATTTTGATTGTGGGAATTTCTTCCTGGCAGTTAATTCCTCGCATGGAAGATCCGGCACTGAGCCAATGGTATGGTTTTGTCTTAACCCCCTATCCTGGAGCCAGTGCTCAAAGAGTGGAATCGTTAGTAACGGAAAAAATTGAGCAGGAATTATTAACCATTGACTCTATTGAAACAATTAACTCCACGTCTAGTATTGGCAATTCGTTTATTGCTATCAACCTCAAAAATACAGTAACAGATTTCGAACAAGTTTGGAGTCAGGTGCGAGATCGCCTTGCCGATGTCACGCCTCAACTCCCCCAAGGTGCTTTCGCCCCCGAATACCAGGAAGTTAACCAAAGAGCCTACACGCTGATAGTTGCCCTCACCTGGAATCTGGATACTCCAACTAACTATGCTGTCCTACGTCGCTTAGCTGAAGCACTCCAAAATGAATTGCGTCTTATGCCGGGTACGGAAGCAGTTGATTTAATCAGTGACCCCCTTGAGGAAATTGTGGTCGCCATTAATCCGACCCATTTAGCAGCTTTAAACCTCTCACCTCAAGAACTCTCGCAACAAATTCAACTGAGCGATGCCAAAGTGGCAGCTGGTCAACTGCATGAAACCAACAATGAGCTACTTCTGGAAGTCGAAAGCGAACTTGAGTCTTTACAGCGGATTAGACAGATTCCTATCCGTTCAGGTAATCCAGGACAAGTCGCTTACTTAGGAGATATTGCCTCTGTCACCAAAGGTATCAGAGAACCGCCAGCCGAGTTAGCAATTATTAATGGCAAGCCCGGAGTCGCTTTAGCGGTTCGCATGGAAGCTAATCAACGCATCGAGCAATGGACAACCGATGCACATCAAACATTACAACAATTTCGTCAACGGCAGCCCGCTGGCATTGAGTTGGAAACAGTTTTAGAACAGAGTCGTTATGTCGCCCATCGCCTCAATAGTTTGTTCAAAAATCTGCTCCTGGGTGCCCTATTTGTCTTTGCCAGCACCTTGTTGATGATGGGATGGCAACCTGCCTTGGTAGTGGGGTCTGCCTTACCTTTATCCATACTAATGGTGCTTGGAAGTATGCAGTTTCTGGGCATTCCTCTACATCAAATATCATTAACGGGTCTGGTAATTGCCCTAGGCATGCTAATTGATAACCCAATTGTGATTGTCGATGAAATACAGCATCAACTTAAACAAGGGATACCGATTCAAAAAGCCCTTTCCAACAGTGTAAGTTACCTGGCCATTCCTTTATTAGCCTCTAATTTAACGACCATTTTGACATTTGTTCCCATCATTTTACTGCCTGGGGATGCCGGAGAATTTGTGGGTACAGTTGCCCTCAGTGTTATCCTTGCTTTACTCAGTTCTCTATTCTTATCACTGACCATCATCCCTGCATTGCTGGGCAGGCTATTCTCAAAATCATCCCGACGTAAAAATTCAAGAAAAAATCCCTTAAACCATATCCAAGTCAGAAACTGGAGTTTCTCCTTTTGGAATCAAGGATTTTCCCACTCCAGCTTAAACCGAATATACAGTTTAAGCCTGGATTTTATTTTGGCAAAACCTATCTTAGGCATATTACTCGCGTTAGTTTTACCGATCACAGGATTTCTAATGGCGACAAGTCTAACAGAACAATTTTTTCCCCCAGCCACTAGAGATCAGTTTCATATTGAGTTGGAATTATCATCGTCTGCCTCACTGGAGAAAACTCAGGGTGTTGTTCAAGACGCCCGTGCCATTATTTTGAATCATCCTGAAGTGACTAACGTCCATTGGTTTCTCGGGAATGAAGCCCCTGAGTTTTATTACAATCTGCCCAGAAGAAGTGAATCTCGGTCTAATTATGCCCATGGGATTGTCCAACTCACGTCTGAAAAACATCTCAACCAACTTATCAAGACATTACAAAATGACCTGAATCAAGGGTTGCCCTCCGTGCGTGTATTGGTCAGAAGACTTGAGCAGGGACCTTATATTGCGGCACCGATTGAACTGCGCCTGTATGGTTCTGATTTGCAAGTTCTTAGAAGACTAGGCAAACAGATTCGTTTGATTTTAGCCCAAGTGAACGGTATTACCTATACTCGTGCTAGTCTGGCTGAGGCTTTGCCTAAGTTAGCTTTACGTTTAGATGAAGAACACACTAAATTAACAGGCCTTGATAATACTGCCATTGCCGAACAACTCAATACCAGTCTTGAAGGGGCTTTGGGAGGCTCTATTCTAGAAGATACAGAAGAGTTACCCGTACGCGTTCGTTTGTCAGATCGCGATCGCAGTGACCTTGATCAAATCACAACTCTAGATTTACTTCCCAGAAACATTGCTGAGAATCGATCGCCCATTCCTCTAGCGACTGTTGGTGACATCGAACTTGTCCCAGAGTTGGCAAAAATTACCCGACGCAATGGTCAGCGCGTCAATCGTATTCAGGGCTTTATTGCCCCTGATATTTTGCCTGCGCTCGTCCTCGAAGATTTCCAACAAAAATTTAGTTCGATTGACCTTCCATTACCCCCTGGCTATTCCTTAGAAATTGGGGGAGAATCGGCAGAGCGTGATAAAACTGTGGCAAATCTCATGTCCATTGTGAGTGTCTTGCTGGTGGTAATGTTAGCCACGTTGGTGCTTTCTTTTAACTCTTTTCGGGCAGCAGGTATTATTACCCTGGTAGGTATCTGTTCGATTGGGTTGGGCCTGTTCTCCCTATGGTGTTTTGGGTATCCCTTTGGGTTTATGGCTATCCTGGGTACGGTGGGTCTAATTGGTGTCGCTATCAACGATTCTATTGTGGTGCTTGCCGCTTTACGTACCCAACCGGCAACCTACCAAGGGAATCCCCAAGCAATCAAAGGTGTTGTCTTGCGATCTACGCGCCATGTTCTGACCACCACAATTACAACGGTCGCCGGATTTATGCCTTTACTATTTTCAGGCAGTGATTTCTGGGCTCCGTTGGCGATTTGTATTGTTGGCGGCATTGGTGGTGCCACACTTCTAGCTCTCTACTTTGTTCCTTGTATTGTCATGTATACCTTCAAATATCGGAGCCACTAACATTTAGTCAGAGATAGCTAAAACTGGTTTCTTCGTATCTGCTTGACGTTATTACTAATAACGCTTCACAAACAATCTACATCACTCTTGTGGAAAGACCTGACTAAACCTGACATTAAACCTGAATAAACCTGTATTTTCACCACTGAAAATTTGCGTGATTATGGTGGAAACACAAAATACAGCGACACTAACACAAGTTCTCCTAGAAAGGACAGAGTCAACATGTTGTTATCGCACACGAACCAGAGAAATCTTTTGCAGGATGGTTTAAGCTTGAGCCTGATTGATGTATTCCTGAGGCAGATACAGGAGCAACCTGGTCAGCTTGCTTACACATTCCTAAAAGATGGCGAGGTTGAAACAACCCAGCTAACCTATGGGAAACTGGGAACTCGGGTGCAGGCGATCGCAACCCATCTACAGTCCACACTATCGTCGGGAGAACGTGTCCTACTGTTGATTCCACCGGGTCTTGAGTTCGTTACAGCATTTTGGGGCTGCCTGTGTGCCAAGGTGATTGCGGTACCGGCCTATCCACCCCGACGTAATCAGCATCTGGAAAGAATTTTAGCGATTGTGCAAGATGCACAGCCCAGTCTGATTCTCACAGTCTCTGATCTGCTTGAGAGTCTTCGTTCAAAGTTTCCAGACTCCCCCCTAAGCCAACTACGCTTTCTCACCATTGATACGCTGCCCGATCACCTCGCCAGCGATTGGCAGCCAGTCGCCGTGAGTCCAGATACGTTAGCGCTTTTGCAATACACCTCAGGGTCAACTGGCTTACCTAAAGGCGCAATGGTTGCCCATGATAACTTGATGCACAATTGCCAGCTCATTCAAAATGCGGTTGAGCTCTCTGCTGAAAATCGGTCAGTTTCATGGTTACCGCCTTATCACGATATGGGGTTAATCAATGGACTCATTCAACCCCTATATACAGGCTGTTCGTCGATTTTAATGTCACCCACGGCCTTTCTGCAGAAGCCTATTCGTTGGTTGCAAGCGATTAGCACATTTCGTGCCACCCACAGTGGTGCCCCTAATTTTGCCTATGAACTCTGTGTTCAACGAATTCGTCCTGAACAGAAAGAGACCCTGGATTTAACCTCGTGGAAAGTTGCGTTTAATGGGGCAGAACCCATCCAAGCTCACGTCATGGAGAGGTTTGCTGATGCTTTTGGCGACTGTGGTTTTCAAAAACAAGCCTTTATGCCCTGTTATGGCTTAGCGGAATCTACGCTCATGGTGAGTTGGCAACCTATTCACCAAGCGCCCAAATCCGTTACAGTTAGCACCCCTAATTTGGCGGACGGATATATTGAGCTGGTGAGTAACCGCTCTACTGATTCGACTCAATCCCTGGTGAGCTGTGGTGCTCCAGCAACAGACCTAACGGTACGGATCGTCAATCCTCAAACAGGACAAAGGTGTGCAGCTGGTACTATTGGCGAGATTTGGGTCGCGGGTGCTAGCGTTACGCAGGGGTACTGGCAGCAACCAGAATTGACCCAAAAGACATTTCAGGCTTACTTGAGCGATGTCAAAGAAGGCCCCTTTTTACGTACCGGCGATTTGGGCTGCTTGCTCGCAGGTGAACTTTTTATCACGGGTCGCCTCAAAGAGTTGATTATTATCCGAGGTCGCAATTACTATCCTCACGATATTGAGCGGGTTGCAGAAAACAGTCATCCAGCCTTGCAACCCCAGAGTGGCGCTGCATTCTCAGTAACGATGGATGGTCAGGAGCAACTCATTGTCATTTACGAGGTAAACAGGAGCTATCTCCGCAAACTGAATGTGGCTGAAATTGCCAAAGCTGTTCGGCAAGCGGTATCGGTTCAGTTTGAACTTGCGGTTCACACTGTCGTACTGCTGAGACCCAATAGTCTCTTAAAGACCTCAAGTGGCAAGGTTAGACGGTTGGCATGTCGTCAGGCATTTTTACAAGAAAGCCTTACCGTGGTGGGTCGGGATCAGCTAAAAACTTCAGAAATTCCCAGCGATACAGAGGTACCCCTTTTAGGGGCACGTTCATCGAGATCAGTTAAGGTGCCTGCTCAAATGACTGAGCATGACATCCAAGATTGGTTGCGATCACGCGTAGCCCATTACTTAAAGATTGACCCTCATCAAGTTGCTTTGGAAGAGCCCCTAGCCTCCTATGGTTTAGAGTCTGCGGTAGTGGTCACGGTCACTGCAGAATTAGAAGAACTCTTGGGGTATGAGCTAGATCCAGCCTTTTTATTCTGGGAATATCCAACCATTCAAGAGATGGCCATTTACCTTTCAACAAACGCGGTTTCCGAAGCAGCGCCGCGTCATAGTCACGCAGACGTTATTTGAAGACTAAATCCCAAGCTGAGTTGATGCACAGATTGTTGGCCAACGCGTTTAATGAACAATTCTAAAATGACACACGCTTCTGACCCCATCGCAATTATTGGTACAGCCTGCCGCGTCCCAGGTGCTTGTAATCTAGATGATTTTTGGCACCTATTATCGACAGGTCAAGATCAAATTTCGATTTTATCTCCTCAACGTTGGTCACTTGCGCGTCCTCATCTTTCAGCACAGGATCTGGAGAGTATTCGAAAACAATCACCAGTCTGTTGGGGTGGATTTCTCAGTCAAGTTGATCAGTTCGACCCATCATTTTTTGGTATCTCAGCCCGCGAAGCTGTGAGCATGTCTCCTCAACACCGAGTGTTATTGGAGGTAGCTTGGGAAACATTGGAAGATGCTGCTCTGAGACCGGATCAACTCAATAAAACAAATACAGGTGTCTTTTTAGGATTAACGAATCGGGATTATTCTCACTTGGCTTGGAATCATCATGATCTAAAGGATCCTTATTTAACAACAGGAAACAGTTCAAGCATTGCCGCTAACCGAATTTCTTATTTGTTGAATCTGTCGGGACCTTGTGTTGTTGTTGATACGGCTTGTTCCTCATCATTAGTTGCCATTCATCTGGCCTGTCAAAGCATACGAGCCGGTGAATCAACCATGGCGTTTGCCGGAGGCGTTAACTTAACGCTCGATCCCGATCTGATGTTTAACCTGGCTGCAGGTGGATTTCAGGCACCCGATGGGCGCTGTAAAACCTTTGATAGTCGTGCCGATGGCTATGTGCGGGGGGAAGGTGCAGGTCTTGTATTACTAAAGCCACTGGCTCAAGCCTTAACCGATGGGGATCCGATTCATGCCCTGATCTTGGGCAGTGCCGTAAACCAAGATGGACGCACTCAGGGGATTACAGCCCCTAAGCCAACAGCACAAGAAGCCGTTGTAAGGCAGGCGTATCAACAAGCCGGTGTCTCTCCAGGTCAAGTGCAATATGTGGAAACCCATGGGACAGGAACAAAGCTGGGTGACCCTATCGAACTAGGGGCTCTGGGTAAAGTTCTTAAAGATGGGCGTAACCCTGACGATGTCTGTTTAGTGGGTGCGGTCAAAACCAATATTGGCCATCTTGAGGCGGCGTCAGGGATTGCCGGACTAATTAAAGTTGTCCTATCGCTCCAGCATCGTCAAATACCGCCCAACTTACATTTTCAATCCCCAAATCCCTATATTCCCTTTGGTAAGCTCCCGGTCGAGGTTCCTCAAGCGCTTACGGCCTGGCCTAGTTATGGAGATGATGCGATCGCAGGTGTAAGCGCCTTTAGCTTCGGTGGCACCAACGCCCATGTTGTTTTACAAGCAGCGCCCCATCGTGAGAAACCTGTAATTCAGATCGAGCGGCCGCTACATCTTCTCACTCTCTCAGCCAAAAGCACAACAGCCCTCAAGGACTTTGCCCAACGCTATGAAAAGCATTTGCAATACCATACAGAGCAAACGCTAGGCGACATTTGCTATACCGCCAACATCGGGCGGGCTCATCATGATTGTCGCCTTGCGATTGTGAGCACTTCAAAAACCGACTTAATGGCAAAGTTAAAGGCTTTTGAACTTGGAGAAGATAACTCAAGTTTTCTTGAAGAACAGCGATCACCCAATACTCAATCTAATATCGCCTTTCTCTTTACCGGTCAAGGCTCCCAGTATGTAGATATGGGCCGAGAACTGTATGAAACCCAACTCACCTTCGGGCGAGCATTGGATCAGTGTGCCGATATTTTGCATGAGGTCAATGTGCCTCTGTTAGAGGTGCTGTATGACCAGGCAGAAGGCGATGAGCAGAAGATAAATAACACTGCCTACACTCAACCCGCCTTGTTTGCCCTGGAATATGCGCTGTATAAGCTATGGCAATCATGGGGGATCAACCCTTCTGTCGTGATGGGGCACAGTGTGGGGGAATATGTAGCGGCCTGTGTGGCGGGTGTCTTTAGCCTGGAAGATGGCCTTAAGCTGATTGCGGCGCGGGGTCGTCTGATGCAGCAGTTGCCCAGTGGGGGTGGCATGGTATCGTTGATGGCTTCGGTGGAGCAGGTTAAAACAGTCATCGCGGATCAACCAGACGGAACCATTGCAGCAATAAATGGTCCACAGAGTACGGTTATCTCAGGGCCGATACCAGCGCTTCAAACAATGGTTGAGCAGTTCGCGAGAGCGGGCGTTAAAGGTAAGTTTTTGTCTGTTTCCCATGCTTTCCATTCGCCGTTGATGGCACCGATGCTGGCTGAGTTTGAGCAAGTAGCCAAGCAGGTCAGTTATTCACCCCCCAAACTCAAACTGATTTCCAATGTTACCGGCCAGGTGGTTACCGAGGCTGTTGCTACCCCTGACTATTGGTGTGAGCATATTCTGGCCCCGGTTAATTTTGCGGCGGGAATGGAGCGTCTACAACAAGAGGAGATTAATATTTTTCTCGAATGTGGGCCTCAACCGGTTCTGTTGGGTATGGGTCGGCAATGTCTATCTGAAGATGAGGAGATAGCCTGGCTACCGTCTCTCAGACCAGGTCAAAACGATTGGCAACAAATACTATCTAGTCTAGGCAAACTCTATATCTGTGGGGTAAACATTGACTGGATAGGCTTTGATCAGGACTATCCCAAACGCCGTAAAGTCACGTTGCCGACTTATCCCTTTCAACGGCAACATTACTGGATTGAAGCTGTTAAACAATCAATGATTGGTCAGCGGGCTGATAAGCTAATCCATCCTCTTTTGGGACAACAGCTCTTTCTGCCAACGTCTCAAGAAATCCACTTTGAGGCAAATCTGAATAAGAATTCACCCGCTTATCTAGGAGACCATCTAGTTTTTGATCAACTGGTTTTTCTCGGCGCAGGTTATTTGGAGATGGCTCTAGCAGCTAGTCTACAGATTTTCCAGTGTCAAACTCTAGTGTTAGAGGACGTCAGCTTTGTTAAAGCTCTCGTTTTACCCAGCAACGGTGAAGATGTATCGTTGCATCTGGTCATGAAGTTAGAGAGCGACCAGTTTGAAAGGTCCATAGCTACCTGGCAGATTTTTAGTCTGAATAATCAATCTGGCACTGAAGAGTCTGATTGGATATTACATGCTCGTGGCAAAGCAATCCCACAACAAGCTGATGTAGCAACGGCACCAACTTGCGATTTAACTGCTCTCAAGGCCCGTTTTCCAGAAGAGTTTAACCAGAATGTATACGATCAGGCACTAGGTTTATCTTATGGTCCTTTATTGCGCCACATCAAACAAATTTGGCTGGCCCAAGGTGAAGCTCTAGGCCATATTCAACTACAAGATATGTTAGCTCTGGAGACAGAGCAGTATGTCTTGCACCCAGCTCTGTTGGATAGTTGTTTTCAAACCATGTTTACTCTAGTGGGAAACCACGATCAGAGTTTCCACATCTCAGAGAATCCTTACTTGCCAGTTGGTATCTCTCGTCTAACGCTACACCGTATGCCAACAACAGAGGTTTGGAGTCAAGGTCTACTAAACACCACCGATCTTGCCAACTCCCAGCAATCATCAACCGACATTAATTTATTTACACCCCAAGGTGAGGCAGTTGTAACCATTGAGGGTCTAAAGGCACGTAAAACTTCAATTCAGGAGTTATTTAGTCACCAGCCCCAGGAGCCCCAGCCAGTTTATCAGGTTGAATGGCGCTCCCAGGCTCGTTTCGGTCGGTTGGCATCTCCTGCATTCCTGCTGTCCTCGACTGAACTCAACACAGCCTTAGCTCTGCAGGTGCAAACCCTTTTGTTGGAAAATTCGACTCTGCATCAGCAGTATGCGGATCTTTTCCCATTCTTAGAGTCAGCCAGTTTGCACTTCATTGTGAATGCTCTGAACACACTGGGCTGGACCTATCCACCGGGCGAACAGTTGCAACTTAAACAGGTCGCCCAACGCTTGGGCATCGTGCCTCAACATCATCGTTTGTTGGGTCGTCTATTGGAAATACTGGTAGAAGCAGATATCCTCACTCACCAGCAAGGCCAATGGCAGGTTCTAAAATCGTTACCCACTGCCGAAACAATCCCCCCTTCTAGTTCGCTGGTGACAGAGTCTGCTGAATGGCAACTGCTGGAGCGCTGTGGCAGCCAATTGGCCGCCGTCTTACGGGGTGCTATTGATCCTGTGCAACTGGTCTTTCCAGGTGGTGACTTGAGTCATGCCACCCGGCTCTATCAGGACTCACCCACCGCTCAAAGCTTCAATCGTCTGGTGCAGCAGGTTGTGACGACAGCTGTGGCCAACTGCCCGGCCAATAGAGGCTTACGTATCCTTGAAATTGGTGCAGGCACTGGTGGTACCACCAGTGCTCTCCTACCCCATCTATCTGCTGAAAAAACCTGTTATTGCTTCACCGATATCGGTGCAATGTTTACCCAAAAAGCGCAAGAACGGTTTTGGGAAGCGTATCCTTTTGTCACCTATCAAACCCTTGATATTGAACAAAACCCCAGCGATCAGGGATTTGAGATGCAGCAACAGGATATCGTGATTGCGGCCAATGTGCTGCATGCTACCCGTGACCTTAAACAGACCTTAAGTCATGTGCGACAGCTCTTGGCACCGGGGGGGCTGCTGGTGCTGCTGGAGGGGACTGCCCGTCAACGCTGGGTAGATTTGATTTTTGGCTTACTCGATGGCTGGTGGCGCTTTAGCGATCGCGACCTACGACCGGACTATCCCCTACTCAATCGTGCTCAGTGGCAACAGACCTTAACAGAAACTGGTTTTGAGTCGGTCACGGTACTACCGAGCGAGGGTGTGGGAGATGATCTGGGACAAGCGGTCATCGTTGCCCAAACAGACTTATCAGCAGCTGTTGAATCTGAGCTTGAGCCTACTAAGGGGTGGCTGCTTCTTGCAGACCAGCAAGGTGTGGCGCAACAAATAGCACAGCAATTGGAAGCTAAAGGCGAACGCTTTATCGTGGTGTCGCAGGTGCCCCAGGACATGGCAGGGTATCAGCACTTGGTAGCCCAGATACAGACGCCAGAGACTGAACTAAAGGGCGTGATTCATTGTTGGGGATTAGAAACAGAAAATATCCAGACAATGGATACCCAGACCTTGGCAGACGCATTTCGGTTAGGCTGTGGCACTCTGTTGCCTTTAGTTCAGGCGTTGGTCCAGCAAGAAGCAACCCCCAGACTTTGGATTGTTACCCGTGGCGCACAAGCGGTGGGGACTGTCTCAGAAAACCTATCGGGTGTGAGTCAGGCTTCGCTGTGGGGCATGGGCAAAGTCATTGCTTTGGAGCATCCTGAATTCCACTGCACCTGTATTGATCTAGATGTGGACACAGCGGTTGAAGATCAAGCCGAGCAGCTCTGGGCTGAGGTCTGGTCAGGCGAGAGCGAAGATCAGGTAGCCCTGCGACAAGATGAGCGCTTTGTTGCCAGGCTAACTAGAAGTGAGCCATTGGTACCTGCTGAAAATGAAGATGCGATGACCCTATCTGAGGGGACTTATCTAATTACTGGAGGGCTGGGTGGCTTAGGGCTATTGGTTGCCGATTGGTTTATTGACCATCAGGCCAAGCATCTAGTCCTAGTCAATCGAAGCGCTCCCAGCGAATCTGTCCAGGCTCAACTGCAGAAATTTAGAGAGAAAGGCGCTCAGATAACTGTTGCCCAAGCCGATGTCACTGATACATCAGCGATGGCCACGATTATTGATAGCATCCGACAATCAGATTTTCTGCTCAAAGGCATCATCCATGCCGCTGGGGTGCTCGATGATGGCACCTTACTGCAACAAAGTTGGTCTAAGTTTGCCACGGTTCTAGGTCCCAAGGTGCAGGGTGCTTGGAATTTGCATCAGCTCACCCAGTCAGAGCCGCTGGACTTTTTTGTTTCATTCTCATCAGTTGCGGCGTTGCTCGGGTCTCCTGGTCAAGCCAATCATGCCGCTGCCAACGCCTTCCTGGATCGTCTGGCTCACTACCGGCAATCCTTAGGGTTAGCAGGTCAAAGTTTTCAGCTTGGGGCGATTACTCAAATCGGAAAAGTAGCCGAACGCGGGGCTGATATCCGAGCCCAGCAACAGGGCATGGGTATCATTAGACCGCAACAGGTGTTAGAAGTTCTAAAGCAATTATTACGGCACTCTGGTATAACCCAAATTGGATTGGTGCCCGTTGATTGGGCATCTGCTCAGTTGCCCCCCCAGTGGCAAAATTGGTCCTATCTCTCCGATTTGACTAAGGTGGCTCAAGAGACATCCCTGGGCTCGTCCTCTGCCTTTATGCAGCAGTTGCAAGCAACGGCTGGGCCGGAACAAAAATCGCTATTGACAGCCTTTGTGCGCAAACAAGTAGCGCAGGTATTAGGCATTGCCAATCCTCAAGAGATTAATGAATCCGCTAGCTTCTTCGACTTAGGCATGGATTCGCTCACTTCAGTGGAGTTCCGCAATCGATTGCAACAACAATTGGGCAATTCCTACGCTGTTTCCAGTACTCTTGCCTTTGACTATCCCACCGTCAATCGTTTAGCCACCTATCTAGCAGAACAACTGGGCGCTTTGCCTGCAGCAGCTCCGAAACAGAAACCAATCATTGCTCGTTCGCTGGAGACCGATGCCGTGGCCATTGTGGGACTAGCCTGTCGGTTTCCCGGTGCACCGGATAAGGACGCTTACTGGCAATTGCTCACAGACGGGATTGACGCCATTCGCGAAGTGCCGCCAGAGCGTTGGGATATTGATGCCTACTATGACCCAGACCCCAATGCGCCAGGAAAGATGACCACTCGCTATGGTGGGTTCATTGAGGCGATTGACCAGTTTGACGCCGCCTTCTTTGGCATTGCCCCCCGTGAAGTCATTGAACTGGACCCGCAACAGCGGTTTTTGCTGGAGATCAGCTGGCAGGCCTTGGAAGATGCCAATATTGCGCCAGAGACATTGGTGGGTAGCCAAACTGGGGTCTATGTTGGCATCAGCACTAATGACTATAGCCAGTTGATTGCCCGAGGCGGGGAACAGGCCATTGGTCAATACATGGGCACTGGCAATGCTGCTTCAGCCGCCGCCGGTCGACTCAGCTATGTGCTGGGCTTACAAGGACCGAGTTTGGCCATTGATACCGCCTGCAGTTCGTCTTTGGTGGCTCTCCATCAGGCCTCCCATGGATTGCTCAAGGGGGACTGTGAGTTGGCTTTAGTGGGTGGAGTCAACGCCATCTTGAGTCCAGAGAATACTATTTACTTTAGTAAAGGTCGTTTTATGGCCCCCGATGGTCGCTGCAAAACCTTTGATGCCACTGCCGATGGCTTTGTGCGCTCAGAAGGTTGTGGTGTGGTGATACTCAAGCGCTTATCAGAGGCAGAACGGGACGGTAACCACATTTACGGCGTCATTCGCGGGTCGGCGGTCAACCAGGATGGGGCTTCCGGGGGCTTAACCGTGCCCAATGGTCCGGCCCAGCAGCGTGTCATTGAACAAGCCCTGACGATAGCCAAGATTGAGCCAGAGTCGGTCTCCTATGTCGAAGCCCACGGTACTGGAACCAGTCTGGGTGACCCGATAGAAATTCAAGCGCTCCAGCAGGTCCTAGGGCAGGCTCACAGCTCAGAACAGCCCCTTTGGGTAGGTTCTGTCAAAACCAACATTGGTCATCTTGAAGCGGCGGCTGGCATCGCCAGTATCATCAAGGTGGCCTTGAGTTTCGATCACGGTGTGATTCCGGGACAGTTGCATTTCCACACACCTTCGCCGCGTATTCCCTGGGAAAATATCAATATTCAGGTGGTTGCCACCGCTCAGGGATGGCCAAGCCGTCGCAGAATTGCTGGGGTCAGTGGTTTTGCTTTCCAGGGCACCAATGCCCATTTGGTCTTAGAAGGCTATGGGCCATCCCAAGTGGTTGATGCAACACCAACAGAACAGAAAAATGACAGTTCTGCTGAGCCATCTCTCATGCTGTTGCCGCTCAGTGGCAAGAGTGAGGCAGCGGTGCAAGCCTTAGCTGCGGTCTATGCTAATTGGCTGGAAATCCACGATGATATCCCCCTGAAGGATGTGTGCTTTACCGCTGGGGTGGGTCGTAATCATTTTGGCTATCGGACGACGGTCGTCGCTCAAACCCAAGCTCAGTTCCGACAGGGATTGCAGCAGGTGGCAGCGGGTACTGTAGATTTACAACGCATTCAACAGCAGCCACAAATCGCGGTTCTGTTCACCGGCCAGGGGGCACAGTACATAGACATGGCCCGTGAGCTTTATGAGACTCAGCCATCCTTTGGACAAACCTTAGACCAGTGCAGTGAGATTCTCAATGCTTATCTGGAGAGCCCTTTGCTCGATGTGCTTTATCCAGATGAGAGAACAGAACAAGCCGATGACTTACTGAATCAAACAGCTTACACCCAACCAGCGTTGTTTGCCATTGAGTATTCGCTCTACCAACTCTGGCAATCCTGGGGTATCACTCCGTCTGTCGTTATGGGTCATAGTATCGGCGAGATAGTCGCTGCCTGTGTCGCAGGTATCTTTAGTCTAGAAGATGGATTGAAGCTCAGCGCCATGCGGGGCAAACTGATGGGGCGGTTACCCTCCGGGGGAGCGATGCTCTCGGTGATGGCCTCCGTTAATCAGGTGAGAACTCTCATTGCTGAAAGAGGCAACATCACCATTGCCGCTATCAATGGCCCTGAGAGTACGGCCATTTCTGGAGAAGCATCAGTTGTTCGAGTCGTTTCTCAACAATTAGAGGCCCAGGGGATTAAGACTAAGCAACTGCAGGTTTCCCATGCTTTCCATTCGCTCTTGATGGAACCGATACTGGCCGAGTTTGAGCAGGTGGCTAGACAGATACGCTATTCACGCCCCAAACTCAAACTCATTTCCAATGTCACCGGACAGGTGGTTACCGAGGAAATCGCCACCCCTGAGTATTGGTGTGAGCATATTCTAGCTCCAGTCAACTTTGTTGCTGGCATGGAGCGTCTGCAACAGGAAGAGATAGATATCTTCCTCGAATGTGGTCCTCAACCGATTCTGTTGGGCATGGGTCGGCAATGCCTCCCCGAGGATGAGGATAAAGTATTGCTGCCGTCTCTCAGACCTGGTCAAAATGATTGGCAACAGATGCTTTCCAGTTTGAGCCAGCTCTATGTCCGTGGTGTGAGCATTGATTGGATGGGCTTTAACCAAGACTCTCCTCAACATTGCAAAGTCTCCCTACCCACCTATCCTTTCCAACGTCAACGCTATTGGATTGATGTTCAAGCCTCGACGAATGCACTGACGGCTAAAACGGCCCATGATGAAACTTTGCATCCCTTGCTTGGCCATAAAGTCTCTCTGGCCGGTTCTCAGGTTTACTTTGAATCCGTTGTGAGCTCTCATCAACCGACCTATCTAGCCGAGCATCGCGTCTTCAACCGGACATTGTTCCCCACCACAGCCTACCTGGAAATGGGGCTGGCTGCTGGCCATCAAGTGTTTCCAGAACAACCCTTCACCCTTGAGCAATTCGAAATCGAACGGGGTCTGATTCTGCCTGAATCCAGTCCTACCCAAGTGCAAACCCTGATTACGCGTGATGCCCCAGATAGCTATCGCTTCGAAATCTATAGCTTATCCCCTGCCTCAGATGCTGGTACAGAATCTCAATGGCAACGCCATAGCCACGGCCTGATTCGGTTAGCGTCTCAAGTCGTGTCAATTCCCACCGTCTCGCTGAGCCAGTATCAAACCGAGTGTTCACATCGCTGTGAGGTCGCCGCCCATTACCGTCGTTTCTGCCAGCAACAGATTGACTACGGCGATAGTTTCCAGGGTATTCAGCAGCTGTGGCAAGGCGATGGCAAAGCCCTGGCTCAACTACAACTGCCCATGGCCCTGGTGGGCGATAGTGCCGACTATGATATCCATCCAGCCCTTTTAGATGCAGCTCTGCAGGTTCTCTCTGCCCTCGATGCTGGAACCGAGACAACCACCACTTATCTGCCCGTTGCGATTGAGCGATTTGAGGTCTATCGCTGCCCTGGATTGAGCCTATGGGTACTCGGCCAATGGCAAACGACAGAACAATCTACTGGACTAAGTGCACAAGTCCAACTGCTGGATAAGACCGGTCAGCTGATTGCCCGCATCGATGGCCTGCATGTCAGGGCTGCTACTCCTGCCGCACTGCTAGGTCAACCCCGCAATTTGGACCCGCATCTCTACCAGGTTGACTGGCGGGTCCAATCTCGCTTCGGTCGCTTGACACCCCCAGACTTCTTGCTGTCGCCACCTGAACTCTCCACTACCTTAGCCCCTCAGGTGCAGACCCTGTTGTTAGATAATCCCACCCTGCAACAGCATTATGCCACCCTGTTACCCTCGCTAGAACAGGTCAGTGTAGACTTCATCGTGAAGGCTTTCGGCCAACTGGGCTGGGCCTATCAACCGGGTGAACAGTTGCAACTGGAGAAGATTGCTCAACGCCTGGGCATCGTACCCCAACATCATCGCTTGCTGGCTCGCTTGCTGGAGATTCTCTCAGATGTAAAAATCCTCACCCCTCAGCAAGACTCCTGGCAGGTGCTACAAGCGTTACCCGCGACTGAGGCCATCACCCCTCCAACTCCATTAGTGGCAGCGTCCGCCGAATGGCTGCTGCTGGAGCGCTGTGGCAGCCAGCTAGCAGCGGTCTTACGAGGGGCTATCGACCCTGTACAGCTGGTGTTCCCATCGGGTGACTTGAGCAATGCCACTCGACTTTATCAAGACTCACCCGCCGCTCACAGCTTTAATCGCCTGGTGCAGCAGGTTGTTACAACGGCTGTAACCCATGCTCCGGCTACTCGAGGCCTGCGTATCCTTGAAATTGGTGCCGGTACCGGTGGAACGACCAGTACCCTACTGCCTCACTTACCGACTGCACAAACTCGCTATTGCTTCACCGACATTGGTGCGCTCTTCACCCAGAAAGCCCAGGAACGCTTTGGCCATGACTATCCCTTTGTCAGCTATCAAACTCTTGATATCGAACAAGACCCGGCTGAGCAGGGCTTTGCAGAGCAGCAACAGGATATTGTGATTGCAGCCAATGTGTTGCATGCCACCTGTGACCTGAAGCAAACCTTGAGCCATGTGCGACAGTTGCTGGCACCGGGAGGGATGCTGGTACTGCGGGAGGGAACGGCTCGTCAACGCTGGGTAGATTTGATTTTTGGTCTACTAGATGGCTGGTGGCGATTTAGCGATCGCAACCTACGCCCCGATTATCCCCTGCTCAATTGCACCCAGTGGCAACAGCTCTTAATGGAAACGGGGTTTGAGTCAGTCACAGTCCTACCGGATGAGAGTGCTGGAGATGATCTGGGCCAAGCGGTAATTGTTGCCAAAACCAGTGCTCAAACAAGTACAGACTTATCCAAAACTGATAAATCTGTGATTAAGCCTGCTAAGGGTTGGTTACTCTTAGCCGATCAGCAAGGGATAGCACAACAGCTGGTGCAGCGATTGGCAGCCCAAGGAGAGGCTTGCACTGTGGTACAGCAGGTACTGCAAGATGTCGCAGGATACCAGCACCTGTTAACCCAGCTACAGACACCAGAAACGGAATTGCAAGGGGTGATTCATTGTTGGGGGCTAGATGTGCCTGATAGTCAGACAATGGATGCCCCAGACTTAGCAGCAGCCTCTCAGTTAGGCTGTGGTACCCTATTGCCCTTAGTACAGGTGCTGGTCCAGCAAAAAGCGATCGCAACACCCAGACTCTGGATTGTCACTCGTGGGGCTCAGCCAGTGGGTGCATCCCCTGAGAATTTATCGGGGGTGAGTCAGGCCTCAATGTGGGGCATGGGCAAAGTAATTGGCCTGGAGCATCCGGAACTCTCCTGCACCCATATTGACCTGGATGGGAATGCGACCATTGCAGCCCAAGCCGAGAGTCTCTGGGCTGAGATCTGGTCTCAAGACAAGGAAGACCAGGTGGCGCTGCGACAAGATCAACGCTTTGTTGCCAGACTGGCTAAAAATGAGCAGTTGACAATGGCTGACAACGAAGCTGCGATGCCCCGACCAGAGGGTACCTATCTGATTACTGGAGGCCTGGGTGGCTTGGGTCTATTGGTGGCCGATTGGTTTATTGACCATCAGGTTAAACATCTGGTTCTGACCAATCGACGCGAACCCAGCGAATCGGTCCAGGCCCAGCTCCAGAAATTGAGGGAGAAAGGGGCTCAGGTCACCGTTGCCCAGGCCGATGTCACCGATGCAGTCGTAATGGCTACCGTCATTGACAACATCCGAAAATCGGGTTTTCCGCTCAAGGGCATCATCCATGCCGCTGGAGTGCTCGACGACGGCACCCTATTGCAACAAAGCTGGCCTAAGTTTGAGGCGGTGCTCGGCCCAAAGGTACAAGGAGCCTGGAATCTGCATCAGCTGACCCAAACAGAGTCAATTGACTTCTTTATCTCGTTCTCTTCAGCTGCTGCATTACTCGGCTCTCCCGGTCAAGCCAATCATTCAGCCGCCAATGCCTTTCTCGATGGTCTGGCGCACTACCGACGGTCCCTAGGCTTAGCCGGTCAGAGTTTTCAGCTAGGAGCCGTTACCCGCATAGGAGAAGCGGCTGAGCGGGGGGCTGATGTTAGGGCACAAAAACAGGGAATGGGGGTGATTGAGCCTCAACAGGTATTAACCATCCTGGAGCGATTGTTACGCCAACCTCAAGTCACTCAGGTTGGTCTTGTCCCCATTGATTGGAAATTAGCGCAGCTACCTGTCCAGTGGCATCGTTGGCCCTACTTATCAGATTGGACAAAGTTGAGTCAAAGCAACGCCGTTGACCAGACATCAGCAGTCATCAAGCAACTGCAATCAACGCCTGTCCAAGAACAAAAGGTACTTTTAGTTGCTTTTATCCGTCAGCAAGTGGCCCAAGTACTGGGCCTGAAGGATGCTCAACAGTTAGACATCTATCAGTCTCTCTTTCATATCGGTCTGGACTCTTTGATGGCGGTGGAACTAAGAAGCCAATTACAAAACCAATTGAACCTATCGTTAAGCTCAACCCTGTTGTTTAACTACCCCACCATTGATGCATTAACAAACTACATTCTGAGTGAAAAATTATCGACTACATCACAAAGCTCAGAAAGTGATGCATTCAACAACAGCTCCAGGACAAATTTACAGGCTGAGGAAAGTCTAAAACAATCTCGTTCAGATGCGCTAGACGGGCTTTCAGAGGATGAACTAGCGGATCTACTCAGCAAAAAGATTCATCAACGTAGAGGAAATAACAAATGATGGATATTTCTACTAATCGCGATTATCGTCCTCTCTTGAAAGAGGCTCTGCTAGAGATTGAAGCACTCCAGTCGGAACTAAAAGCTGTTCAGCACACCCAAACCGAACCTTTAGCCATTATCGGCATGGGGTGTCGCTTCCCTGGTGGTGGTAATAATCCAGAAGCCTTCTGGCAACTGCTGAAAAACGGTTCTAATCTTTGTGTTGACATTCCGGCGTCGCGTTGGGAAATTGACGCGTTCTATGACCCTGACCCAGCAGCGCCCGGTAAGATTTACACTCGCATGGGCCATTTCCTCAACGTTCCCATTGACAGATTTGATCCTCAGTTCTTTGGGTTGTCTCCCCGCGAAGCCAGGAGCCTGGATCCCCAGCAACGATTGCTCCTGGAAGTGTGTTGGGAAAGTCTGGAACATGCAGGCCTGGATGCCACCGGTCTCCTCGCTTCGAAAACGGGTGTCTTTGTCGGTTTGATGAATGTTGAATATCCGAGGCTGGCGTTTCCCTCCTACGAGGCCATTGATATGCATTCGGCCTCGGGAAATGCACCCAGTACGGCGGCGGGTCGTATTGCTTACACCTTTGGTTTTCAAGGACCTACCCTGGCCATTGATACCGCTTGCTCATCATCGCTTGTGGCTGTGCATATGGCCTGTCAGAGTCTGCGGTTGGGTGAATGCGATATGGCGTTGGCCTGTGGCACCAATTTGATGTTGGGTCCTGAAATGTATATCGGCGAATGTCGCAGTCAGATGCTGTCGACGGACGGCTTGTGTAAGACCTTTGATATTGCCGCCGATGGTTTTGGTCGTGGAGAAGGGTGTGGGGTGGTTGTGCTCAAACGACTCTCTGATGCCCAGCGCGATCGCGATACTATCCTAGCTTTGATCCGGGGCTCAGCGGTGAATCAAGATGGGCGTAGTGGCGGGTTAACGGTACCCAATGGCTTGGCTCAAGAGCAGGTGATTGGCGCTGCGCTCAACAATGGCCAGGTTGAGCCCCATCAATTGCAGTATGTCGAAGCCCATGGCACCGGAACGTCTCTAGGAGACCCGATTGAAATTACGGCCCTGGGCAATGTGTTTGGTCAGAGTCATTCCCAAGAGCAGCCTTTGATGGTGGGATCAGTCAAGACCAATATTGGTCATACCGAAGCGACGGCGGGGATTGCAGGCTTGATTAAGTTGGTGTTGCAGTTGCAGCACGATGAGATCGCACCGCACTTAAATTTGAGTACCTCCAATCCCTACATTGATTGGGAGAAAGCACCCGTCACAATTCCCACAACACTGACCCCATGGCCTCGGAGGCAGACACCGCGATTGGCGGGGGTGAGTTCCTTTGGGTTTAGTGGCACCAATGCCCATGTGATTGTTGAAGAGGCACCGATTGCTGTACCCACTCAGCCAGATGTAAGTCCAGAGTCACCATGGCAGATATTAACCCTATCGGCCAAAGAACAAACAGCCCTGCAGCAGCTGGCTAAGCAGTATGAGAGCTATTTAGAGACAATGCCAGCCGATGACCTGGCGGATGTGTGCTTTAGTACTCGGGTCGGTCGAGCCCATTTTGAGAAAAGATTGGCCTTAGTGGGTCAAGATAAAGGTGATTTTTTAGCTCAACTCAGAGGCTGGTCATCTGAAGAACAATCTAGTACAGGGACTGGGAAAAAAGGCAAAACCGCGGTTCTGTTCACAGGACAGGGGTCCCAGTATGTGGATATGGGGCGTCAATTATACGAGACTCAACCACTGTTCCGGCAGACCCTCGACCACTGTAACACCATTCTCCAAGCCTACCTAGATCTAGATATTCTCAATATCCTCTACCCAGATACCTCAGAAACAGGGCAGGCACAAGACCAGCCCCTACAGTCTGCTTCCCCCTCACCCCTCGACCAAACCACATACACCCAGCCAGCATTATTTGTCATTGAGTATGCACTCTATAAACTCTGGCAATCTTGGGGGATCACACCGTCTGTGGTGATGGGCCATAGCATCGGTGTGATAGTGGCCGCCTGTGTTGCTGATGTCTTTAGCCTGGAAGATGGACTAAAGCTGAGTGCGATGCGGGGAAAACTGATGGGGCAGTTACCCTCTGGGGGAGCGATGCTCTCGGTAATGGCCTCCGTTGATCAGTTGGGAACTCTCATTGCCGAAAGAGGCAACGTCACCATAGCCGCGATCAACGGTCCTGAGAGTACGGTTATTTCTGGAGAACAATCCGCTGTTCGAGCCGTTGGGCAACAATTAGCAGCTCAGGGGATTAAGACCAAGCAGCTGCAGGTTTCCCATGCCTTCCATTCACCTTTGATGAAACCGATGCTGGCCGAGTTTGAACAGGTGGCCAAACAGATTAACTATGCTCCCCCCAAACTCAAACTAATCTCCAATGTCACCGGACAGATTGTTACCGAAGAAGTAACCACCCCTGAGTATTGGTGTGATCATATTCTGGCCCCAGTCAACTTTGCCGCTGGCATGGACAGACTACAGCAAGAGGAGATAGACGTCTTCCTCGAATGTGGGCCTCAACCGATTCTGTTGGGGATGGGCCGTCAATGTTTGCCTGAGGATGAAGAGAACGCCTGGCTACCCTCCCTAAGAGTTGGGCAAGATGATTGGAAACAGATGCTCTCTAGTCTGAGGCAGCTCTATATCCGCGGGGTAGCCATTGATTGGAGAGGCTTTGATAAGGACTATCCCCAACGCCGCAAAGTCTCCCTACCCACCTATCCCTTCCAACGTCAACGCTATTGGATTGATGTTCCTCCTCAACATCGAATGCTGCCTGCTCATGCACTTGTGGGCAGCAAATTAGAGCTGGCTTCTACCGGACAAACTGTTTACCACCAAATCATTAATCTGGCCCAACAACCTTGGATTGGTGACCACCGGGTGTATGACACCGTCGTCATTCCAGGCGTCAGCTACATCGCCATGACCCTGGCAACTGTTGAGCTGCCCGCCACGGTTGACGCTGTTAGTTTCCTCGAACCCCTATTCCTGGCAACGCCCAAGGGTGAACGTGAAACTGAATTGATAATAGGGCCTGTTGCAGGAGAGGACACTCGTCGGGTCGAGGTCTTTAGTCGTGATGTCGCTAACCAAGATGAGTGGCGACATCATGCCAATCTGACTGTACAGAATACTCCACAACCATTAGCCCCTCTGAGTATCAATATTGCTAGTCTAAAAGAACAACTAGACCCGATTGCTGCCGATACCCTGAATGAATTCTATGAGGGTATTTCAGTTACTTATGGTCCCATGCTATCAGCGGTTCAACAGGCCTGGGTCGGTGATGGGGTTGCCCTGTCGGAAATCGTCGTGCCCGAGGCACTGGTTTCCCAGTTGTCTGATGAACCCATTCATCCTGTCTTGCTTGATGCCTGCACCCGACTAGCCGCAGATCTATTCGACGTTGATGATGAACCTGGGGTGTTTTGGGCTCCCTGGCAAGTGGAAAGAGTGACTCTCATGCGTCCGGCTCCTCGACACTTCTATACCTATGTGCATCAACCCACACGCATTAATGAACAATTACAGACGCGTGCCCATAACATTCATCTGCTTGATGAGGCTGGTCAGACATTTGGATATATCGATGGCTTTACCATCAAGCGGGCCCCACGGGAGCGCTTCTTAAAGTATTTGCAAGCCGATACCTATCAATGGCTCTATCAACTGCAATGGAAAGGATCAGTGCTGCCGCCAACGACAACGCTACCTGCTTCAGGAACCTGGTTATTGTTAGTTCCAACAAAAGCATGGGCCGAACTGCTTAGAGATATGCTTGCTCAACAGCAACAATCCTGTGTAGTAGTCTCCATCGGCGAAACATTCCAGCAGTTGGATGAATATCACTATCAAGTCTGTCCTACCCAAGAAAATACCTTTGAAAAACTTTTGCAACAGCTGCAAGAGAATAACATTACGCTAAAGGGCATCGTCCATCTATGGAGCCTGACTAGCGACCTTGAGAACTTAACTGCCAGCTTGAAGATAACCTGTGGCAGTACACTACATCTGCTGCAAAGTTTACTATCTCGGTCACTATCCCCTGCGCTCTGGCTGGTTACCCAGGGCAGCCAACATTTGGGACGAGAGCAAGAGGCTCAAATCGAGCAAACGCCGCTTTGGGGCCTCGGTCGCGTAATTGCGCTAGAACATCCTGAGGTGCACTGCCACTTGCTCGATTTGGATGCTGCCTCTCCAATGGCAGAAGCGGTGTCAATTGTGGTTCAGGAACTCTTGAATTCTGACACAGAAAATCTGATTGCTTATCATCAGACTCAACGCCATGTGGCTCGCCTCCACCCCTATTCCACCAATGCAGACGCACTGCCTCCAAGTAATGAAGCTCTCGTCCAAGCAGATGCCAGCTACTTAATTGCCGGCGGCTTGGGTGCTCTAGGTCTGCAGGTTGCCCAATGGCTTGGGCAATTGGGGGCAACCTCGCTGGTGCTGATGGGAAGACGCCCGCCCTCAGAGAGTGCAGCCTCTATCATCAATGTGCTCAGGCAAGCTGGCGTGCATGTTTCGGTGGTGCAGGCAGATGTGGCGAATGCGGCAGATGTGGCCACGATTCTGAGTGAGATTGACACTCAGCTACCCCCCTTAAAAGGCATTATTCATGCCGCTGGGGTAATTGCCGATGGCCTGCTACAAAATCAGAGCTGGTCCCAATTTGAACTCGTTATGGCGGCCAAAGTGTTAGGTAGTTGGCATCTGCACCAGTTGACTCAGGATAAACCGTTAGACTTTTTCGTCTGCTTTTCGTCAGCGGCTTCTCTAATTGGTTCCTCGGGTCAAGGCAATTATGCGGCAGCCAATGCCTTTATGGATGGCTTAGCCCATCATCGACGTAGCCAGGGTCTACCAGGATTGAGCATCAATTGGGGTCCCTGGGCAGGAGGTGGCATGGCCGCTCAGCTGAGCCATCAACATCTAAGACGGTTTGAGCAGGCCGGATTCCAACCGCTTGATGTTGAGGTCGGTCTTTCAGTGTTACAGCAGTGTCTTCAGCTGGGGATGCCTCAAGTGGGTGTATTGCCGATCAATTGGTCAAAGTGGTCAGCCCAAGCCACCGCCGCGACGCCGCTGCTCAAAACAGTGCTGCCTGAGAGTGTCCAACCGTCTCAGGCAGGATGGTTGTTGCAACAGCTAGAAACGACTCCGATGGCACAGCGTCGGACAGTTTTGATGGCTCAGGTGCGGTTACAGGTGGCTCAGGTGCTGGGGATTTCTGATTCAACTATCCTGGATGCCCATACAGGCTTATTTGACCTGGGAATAGATTCCCTGATGGTTACCGAACTAAGAAATCGATTACAGAGTTGTTTAGGGTGTCGATTGTCGGCGACAGATTTGTTTAATTACAACACCCTAGATGACTTAGTGAACTATTTGGTTCACGAGGTTTTTCAATGGGATGAGATTACCTTAGAGAACCCAATTCAGACAAAAGACGAGGTACTCAGGAATGGCATTACTGAAATTGAGATTATGGATCTCGATGAGCTAAATGCCTGTATTTCTGAGGAATTAGAAGAATTAGAAACTTTATAAGCGAACAAATAAATGAACAAGATTTCTGCTCAATCATCTGAACAACTTCAATCTGCTCAGAATGTCCTGTTGGCGTTGCGTAATGCTAAAAACAAACTTAAAGCTATTAAACAAGCTAAGACAGAACCGATTGCCATCATTGGCTTAGGGTGTCGTTTCCCAAAATCCAATAGTCCAGCTGATTTCTGGCGGTTACTGGAACAGGGCATGGATGCTGTGACTGAGGTGCCTGCAGAGCGTTGGGACATTGACCAATATTATGACCCCGACCCAGAGGTTCTGGGCAAAATGCATACCCGCCATGCCAGCTTCCTGTCCGACGTAGATCAATTTGATGCTGACTTTTTCAAAATCTCTCCTCGCGAAGCCAAGAGTCTCGATCCTCAACATCGATTGTTGTTGGAAGTGTGTTGGGAAAGTCTCGAAGATGCAGGGGTGTCGCCACTGGCGTTGAAAGGTACTCAAACCAGTGTCTTTATTGGCATGATGACCCATGACTATGGACACCTTGCGGCCCAGACTGCAGATATCCATACAGGTTTTGGCAATGGGGCTCCCCTGGCCGCTGGTCGGATTGCCTATACCTTAGGTCTTAATGGACCTACATTGACGGTCGAAACAGCCTGTTCTTCTTCTCTAGTTGCTTGTCATTTGGCGTGTCAGAGTTTGCGTAACCAAGAGAGTAATCTGGCCTTGGTCGGTGGTATCAACCTGATGTTGACACCCGAGATGAGTATCCTTGAGGCTCAAGCTCAGATGAATTCACCCGATGGTCGGTGCAAAACCTTTGATGAGGGTGCTGATGGCTATGGGCGCGGTGAGGGCTGTGGCATTGTGGTGCTCAAGCGATTGAGCGATGCCCAAGCCGATGGTGACCGAATTTTAGGGTTGATTCGGGGGTCTGCCATTAATCATGATGGCCCCAGTAGTAGCTTGACAGTGCCTAATGGATTAGCGCAAAAAACATTGATCGAGCAAGCCTTAGCCAATGCCAATGTGCAGGCAGCTCAGGTGGACTATGTGGAATGTCATGGCACTGGAACAGCCTTGGGAGATCCCATTGAGGTCGATGCGTTAGTCAAGGCTTACGGTCAGCATCGCGCTTTGAATCATCCGATCATGCTTGGTTCTGTTAAGACGAACATTGGTCATACCGAAGGGGCTGCCGGTATTGCGGGATTAATCAAGGTAATTTTGTCTTTACAACACGAGAAGATTCCACCGCATCTGCATCTGAAGCAGCCCAATCGACGCATTGCCTGGGATGACATACCTGTGGTTGTGCCGACGGCAATCCAACCCTGGCAACGGGGAGAGAAGACTAGACTGGCTGGGGTGAGTTCCTTTGGCCTCAGTGGCACCAATGCCCATGTGATTGTCGAAGAAGCGCCTTTATCCCGACCGATGCCAGCCCCCCTGGAGCGTCCCTGGCATGTGCTGACCCTATCCGCCAAAACAGAGGATGCGTTGCAAGCACTGGTTGAGCAGTATGAGCGATACTTCAACGCTCACCCAGAGTTAACACTTGCAGACATTGGCTATACGGTTAATACCGGTCGAGCACACTTTCAAAATCGTTTAGCGATTGCGGGAACTTCTTTAGCTGAGGTGTCTGAGAAACTGAGACAACTTAGAGAAGCAAAACAGACACAGGGAACCAACCTGGGGCAATTTGATCACCGGCAGGCTGCACAGATAGCTGTTCTGTTTACGGGACAAGGTTCGCAGTATGTAGGCATGGCCCGAGAACTTTATAAGACGCAACCGACCTTCAGACAGACGCTTGAGCAGTGCGATGAGATTCTTAATGCTTATCTCGATCTGCCCTTGCTCGATATTCTCTATCCAGATGAGAGAACAGAACAAGCCGATGCTCTATTGCATCAGACGGCCTATACCCAACCGGCTCTATTTGCCATTGAGTATGCACTCTATCAACTCTGGCAATCTTGGGGCATTGCACCTTCTGTGGTGATGGGGCATAGCATTGGTGAGATAGTAGCGGCTTGTGTTGCAGGTGTCTTCTCTCTCGAAGATGGCTTGAAGCTGAGTGCGATGCGGGGCCAGCTGATGCAACAAATACCCGCTGGTGGCGCAATGCTATCGGTGATGGCCTCCGTTGAGCAGGTTAGAACTATCATTGCTGATTCAGAAAGAAACAACGTTGAGATCGCGGCTATCAATGGCCCTGAGAGTACGGTTATTTCAGGTGAAGCATCTGCCGTTCAATCGATTGCTCAACACCTCGAAGCTCAGGGAATTAAAACCAAACAACTTCAAGTCTCCCATGCTTTCCATTCACCGTTGATGGCACCGATGCTGGCTGAGTTTGAGCAGGTGGCTCAGCAGATCAGCTATTCACTGCCTCAGCTCAAACTGATTTCCAATGTCACCGGACAGGTGGTGACTGAGCAAGTGGCGACGCCTGAGTATTGGTGTGAGCATATTCTGGCACCAGTGAACTTTTCTGCTGGCATGGAGTGTCTGCAGCATGAAGAGATTAATATCTTGCTTGAATGTGGGCCTCAACCGATTCTGCTAGGAATGGGACGACAGTGTCTACCAGCGGATGAGGAGAACGCTTGGTTACCGTCTCTTAGACCGGATCAGAGCAACTGGCAGCAGATGCTCTCCAGCTTAGGTCAGCTCTATATCCGTGGGGTGAACATTGATTGGGAGGGCTTTGAGACGGACTATCCCCAACGCCGTAAAGTCTCCCTACCCACCTATCCCTTCCAGCGTCAACGTTACTGGGTGGAAACTCAACCCAATCCAACTCGAATGATGGCCGCCAGAGATCGCATCCATCCACTGCTGGGTCAACGATTACAATTAGCAGGCCGCTGCCAAGACATTTTCTTTGAAACCAGCCTGAGTGCGGCGAGTCCGGTCTACTTGTCAGACCATCGTGTCTTGGACCAGGTGGTTCTCCCAGGAGCCGCTTATGTAGAGATGGTTCTGGCGGCTGGAGCCCAAATTTTTCAATCCCACTGCCTGGTATTAGAACAGGTCTTTATGGCTCACCCCCTGCTCCTATCAGCCACTCAATCTACCACAGTACAGGTTGTCCTGAGTCCAACCGAAAAAGGCGTTTACACATTTGAGGTGGCCAGCTTGAAAACGGCTTCTGACGCTGACAGTTGGCAAGTCCATGTCTCGGGGAAGCTACGCGCAGGAGGCACCCGACCGGACAAAGTGATGTTAGAGCAATGGCATGACCGAGGGGCACCGCTGCCATTGGAGCCATTTTACCGACAGTCTCAAGCGCAGGGGCTGGCGTTTGGCGAGTGCTTCCAATCTTTAACACAAGCCTGGACTGAGTCTGGCGAAGGGTATGCCCAGGTGAAATTGCCCCTAGCTATTGGGGACGCTGATAACTATCATCTGCATCCCATTCTGCTGGATGGCGGCTTTCAATTAACCGGGGCCATGCTGGCAGTCGGTAACCAAACCCAGTCAAACTCGCTGTATTTGCCCGTGGCCATTGAGCGTCTGGAGGTCTATGGCCAGGCGGGACCGCAACTATGGGTGCAAGCAAACGTACGTGATGCGGATACTGGGAACAGTTTGAGCAGTGACTTTCGGTTGGTAGACCCAACGGGGAACGTTGTTGCTCAAGTGGAGGGTTTCACCCTTCGCCAGGCTACTCGTCAAGGACTGCAGCGAGCTTTGGAACCAGATTTGAGTGATTGGTTCTACACGCTAGACTGGCGGCTGCACCCCCTGGAGAGATCGCACCCACTACCATCTGGAGGTCGCTGGCTGGTATTCACCTCAGGCGGAGACTTGGGTGAGCAATTACTTCAACAGCTTCAGCAGCAAGGTCATACCTGCATCCAAGTTGCTGTGGGTTCCAGCTATCAACGCTTGAGCGACGCATACTACCAGGTGAATCCTCTAGAACCCGATGATTTTCGGCAACTGCTGCAAGCGTGTTGTCACGAGCAGCCGCAAGGGATTATCCACCTGTGGTCCCTGGAAAGTGCCGCAGTGGCAGAGTTGGATACGGATGGCTTGTACCAGTCACAGGTACTCAGCTGCGGCAGTGTGCTGCATCTGTTGCAGGGATTGTCGTCGGCTCAGGCCGTGCCCCTGTACTTGGTGACCCAAGGGGCACAATCAATCCGCTCTCATCCAACAGAGGTACAGGTGCAGCAAGCTCCCTTGTGGGGCTTGGGGCGAGTCATTGCGATGGAATATCCGGCGATTAAGTGTCAGCGCTTAGACTTAGACCCCAATGCTTCTGTAGAGACGAATGTGGGTGCGATCGCAGCTGAACTGCATAGCAGCCATGACGAAGATCAAGTCGCCTATCGCCACAATCAGCGCTTTGTGGCCCGCCTGCTGCGACAGCGAGAAGCCGCTCAAAGAGCGGGGCAACGTGCCATCCCTCAAGGGCAACCCTATCAGTTAAAGCTGTCAGCCTATGGCTCCCCCGACCACCTCAGTCTGCAACCCATGACCCGTCGTGCTCCTGCCGCTGGGGAAGTGGAAGTGCAGATGCAAGCGGTCGGTTTGAACTTTCGCGATGTCCTGAACGCCCTCGGCGTGCTCAAGGATTACTATGCCGAGCACTTTGGGATTACCGACCCGCAGCAGTTAACCTTTGGATTTGAAGGAGTGGGGCGCATTGTGGCGCTGGGAGCAGAGGTTACACATCTGCAGATCGGCGATGAGGTGATAGTGACGATGATACCGGATGGCTTCAGCAGCCATGTCACCACAAAAGCCGCCTGGGTGTTCAAAAAGCCACCACAGCTTAGTGCCACTGCCGCTGCCACGCTTCCCTTGGTATTTTTAACTGCTCAGTACGGGTTGAGTCAGTTGGCCCAGCTGCAGCCAGGGGAGCGGGTGCTGATCCATGCAGCGGCAGGTGGCGTGGGCCAGGCCGCCGTACAAATTGCCCAACGGCTGGGGGCTGAGATTTACGCCACAGCCAGTCCAGGAAAATGGGCATTTCTTCGCTCCCAGGGCATTCAACACATCTTCAACTCACGCAGCCTGACGTTTGCCGACCAGATAAAGCAAGCGACTGGCGGCGTGGGAGTGGATGTCGTCCTCAACAGTTTGAATGGCGAACATATTCCCAAGAGCCTGGATGTTTTAGCTCCAGGCGGGCGATTTATTGAAATCGGCAAGGCTGGCATCTGGAGTACCGCACAAGTGCGCCAGCAGCGGCCTGATGTGGCCTATTTCCCCTTTGATCTAGGTGAAGTGGGTCAAGCCAATCCGCCGTTGATGCGAGCAATATTTGAGCAATTTCAGCAGGCGGTTACAGAAGGTGACCTAAAATCACTACGCCAGCAGGTATATCCGATTACCCAAGTGGTCGAGGCGTTCCGGTTGATGCAACGGGGTCAGCACCTAGGTAAGGTGGTGGTGACGCTACCAGATGTTGAGGCCGCTGAAACCGGTGTCCAAAGTGAAGGCAGTTACCTGATCACGGGTGGATTGGGAGCCCTGGGGCTACAGTTGGCACAAGCATTAGCAGACCAGGGAGCCCGTTCCTTGGTGCTGATGGGACGTCGTTCGCCCTCCGCTCAAGCCCAAACTGTGATTACGGCACTGCAGACCCAGGGGATTAAGGTGAGTGTGGAGCTTGCGGATGTAGCCGATTTTCCAGCCGTCGCTCAGATGATGGCGAAAATTGAGGCCGAACTCCCTCCGTTACGGGGCGTGGTCCATGCCGCTGGAGTCCTGGAGGATGGTCTCCTACAGCAGATGAGCTGGCCCAGTTTTACCAAGGTGATGGCCCCCAAGGTGCTAGGTGCTTGGAATTTACATCAGCTGACACAGCAGCAGCCATTAGATTTCTTTGTCTGCTTCTCTTCAATCGCAGCCCTGATGGGAAATGCCACTCAGGGAAACTATGCGGCCGCGAATACGTTTCTCGATGCCCTGGCTCATCATCGTCGAGTCAGGGGATTGCCCGGCTTAAGTATCAATTGGGGGCCTTGGGCAGCGGACGGCATGGCAGCCTGCTTAGGCACACAGTATCAAAGTCATCTGCAAGCCTTGGGCATTGCATCCATGACTCCCCAACAGGGCCTTAAATCATTCACTCAGTTGTTGTCAGAACCCGACACGCAAGTTGGTGTATTCTCGATTAATTGGTCTAATTTTTTGAAACACCTACCCGGTAGAGTAAATCCTCCGTTTTTAGAAGAATTTGCTTCTAATGTAGTCGTTGAGACTAAAAATGATCGCCTCATTGAGCAATTGAGAACAGCTCCAGCAGATGAAAAAGAGAATATCCTAACCCCTTATCTGCAAAATAAGATTGCGCGGGTTTTAGGGATGACAGCGTCCCTAATAGATGTTGAAGAACCACTTAATCAGATGGGACTTGATTCTCTGATGACGATCGAGGTACGTGCCCAAATTCAAAGAGAGTTGACCGTGGATTTGCCCATCGAAAAGCTCATAGAGGGGCCTAGTATTACTCAAGTCGCTATATTACTGCTTGAGCAATTGGCGTTGACCGATGTTAGTGCATCAACCCAGCCAGATTTAACGGTTCACCCTGAAACTCACGAGGCTGCAGCGACTGAACCTACCGAAGACCTTTTGACTGGAGAGCCTAAAGCGGTTCTACCAGGCCCTAGAAATTTAATTGCCCGTGTTATCCTCTGGATTTTTGGCTTTCTGACCCGATTCATCTGGTCCATTGAAGTCGTTGGCCAGGAACACCTTTCACCCGAACCGCCTTTTATTCTTTGTGCTAACCATGAATCGCATTTTGATTCGCTATGGATCACGTCGTACTTATCACCACAGCTGCGATATCAATTCTGTACTTTGGCGAAGCAAGAGCATTTTGAAAAACGAATACCGAGACTGTTGATGAGCCTTCTTGGTAGCATACCTGTGGACCGTCAAGGAGATTCGCTGCCAGCGCTCCGAACAGCAGCCCAAGGATTACTGGCGAAACGACCTTTATTTATTCACCCAGAAGGGACGCGTACGCGAACCGGTGAACTTTTACCCTTTCGAAGGGGAGCTGCCAAATTAGCCATTGCCACTAGTTCACCGATAATTCCCGTAAGGATCATTGGGGCGTACGCAATCTTTCCGCCTGATCAGAAATGGCCTAGCTTGTTTGACTGGAAAAACTGGCGACGGCGGCAGCTGAAGATTGTTTTTGGGGCACCAATTGAACCATCAAAGCAAGAAAGGGGGTTGCAGGCAGAAATTCTTTTGACTGAACAACTCCGCCAGGCCATCATTGCACTTCACTGTTCTGAGTGTTAATTTTGTGCGAGAAGTAGAGCCTTGAAGAATTGCTACCGTTTTGTATTAGACGACAATTATTTTGGGCTCTTCTGAGCTTTTAGTGAGCTGTTAAAGCTTGGTGCTAGCAAGACCTAAAGCAGAGCGTAGTGGATGTTTTATGAATAGCGCATCTCCATTGGAACGTCTACCTATGGTTCATTTGAGTACAGAAAAAATTCCGCAAGAACATCAGCTCGAAGTTTGGCAACAGACAGCCTCTCCTCTATTTGATGTGATTCCCATGAAGGATATGCGGTCTTTTTCGTGTTCAGTCACCAGTTACTTGGTAGGGCAGTTGACCTTTAATCACACAACATTTGATCGAACACAATTTATTCGTACATCGCGACATCTTTCAATTCATGGGTCTGATTGTATTACTCTCCAGTATTACTGTTCTGGGCAAATTCAGGGAAATCTGGAGAGTGGCGTTCAGTTACAGATGGCGAGCGATCGCATCTCAATTCATGATTTTGCCCATCCCTACACTGGCATTGGTGAAACAAGTAACCAGTTTGCCATTGTCATTCCGCGCCATTTAATTACGGTTCATGACCAAATTTATAAAAATTATCCTGTGTTTTCTTGGTCTGTCAATTCGTCGGTTGGTCGCATCCTGACCCATGCATGGCTGACGATTTGGAAAAATCTCCCCGATATGTCTCAGGCAGATGCCTCAGCAATCGCACAGGGATTTATTGGCCTACTCAATGGCCTATTATCTAGCAAGCTGGATATGGCAACTCGTGCCCAGGTAGAACTGTCCACAATAGATGCGATGAAAGCCCATTTACAGGCTAATCTCCATCTAATTAATCTGGGAGTAGAAAGTCTGTGTGAGATATTTCACTGCTCACGTTCCACCGTTTATCGGTTATTTAAAGCTGAGGGGGGAGTCCAAGCCTATGTGCGAGAACAACGCTTGAAGTACTGCTATCAAGAACTGCAACAATTACCACCCTCTTCACGTAAAACGATTAGTGAAATTGCCGGAAAGTGGGGGTTTGCTGATGCAGCATCCTTTAGCCGTCTCTTTCGAAAACATTACGGCATATCGCCATCAGAGGTGAATGCCTCCCTGTCTGAAGCCATCGCTCCAGTGATGAAAACACAGGCAAGTTATTGGTCTGAAAGCGATCGTCTAAAACAGTGGTTAGAGAATTATTCATAATTTACCTGACTGCCTGAGACAAATTAACAAGGAAATTGAGACGTCTTCCCAAGACGACGCAAAAACACCTCAAATATACTGAAGCAGTAAATCTACGGTATTCCTTAGATCACCACAGTAATTGATCTGCAAATCTGCGACAAATCAGATTAATTAGGCTGAAAAACAATCTCAAGCCAATACGTTTAGGGGCATCAAGACACTGATGAAACCTCATATTAAGCTGACCTTAAAACAGGATATTGTTCCCGATCAGATTCCGTATTGGGAGGATGTAGCCTCTGGAAAAGCTACTGCTCCAACTTCTATCTTGCCTGCGATTGATCAGGTGATTAAACAATATGGTTGTTCTGTAAGAGTTACGAGAGAATATCAGCCTGCTAGTAAAACCTGGGGCCAGGATGAGCGTATCAGTGGGTTTAATCGAGTGTATCGCCTGATTTTGAGGCGAAAAACAGCTATTCCACCTGAGATGATACGCGCGATCGCAGCGCTGCCCATAGTCGCAGCGGTGACACCAAGTAAAGTAGCCACAGCTGTTCTGCCTTCGGTGATGGCACATTCTTTTTCCCTGGAGACCAATCAGCGATCGCGAGATGCGATCTATCTACCAGAGGCCCATCACTACAGCCGGGGCAATTCGCAAATCACTGTGGCCGTGCTGGATACAGGGGTTGATCTCGATCATCCTGAGTTAACTGAAGCACTGTTGCCAGGCCATGACTTCGTCAACATTATTAATGGGGCCAGGAAGTTTGTTGGAGACTATTTAGGCTATGACGCCGACCCTGATGATGAGGTTGGGCATGGCACCCATGTAGCTGGCATTATTGCGGGTCAGGGATTAGCCATGCCGCTAGGGGTGGTGCCCCGCTGTAAGATTTTGCCCGTGAGAGTTTTGGGGGCGATGAAGAGAGGGTCTAAACGAGTCGGGGCAGGGTTGTTAGACAACATCAACGTCGGCATTAAATGGGCAATTGATCAGGGCGCGCATGTGATCAACATGAGCCTGGGCATTAAGCATACTGGGGGGGGACTACCGCATCAAGAGGTAGTGGAGTATGCCCGACGGAAGGGGGTTACGATCGTAGCCGCCTCTGGCAATGATGGGCAGGAAGAACGCTACTATCCCGGTGCCCTGCCCCATGTAATTACAGTGGGCGCGGTGGATGACATGGGCCAGATGGCAGCTTTTTCCACCTATGGACAGCAGGTGGATTTGGTCGCCCCCGGTACGGATATTTACAGTGCCTATCGCGGCCAGACCTATGGCTTTTCCACCGGCACATCCCATGCGACTCCCTTTGTGACAGGGGCCGTGGCGTTATTAAAGTCCTATGCCTGGACCCATGGGGGAGTTTATTTGTTGGATCAGCAGGTTAAATATCTGCTGCAACAAACCACGGACAAAGTCGACCACCATTTCAAACACCGCAAAGCTGGGTTTGGTCAACTTAACCTTATTGATGCCTTGCGATTACTGGATTACAAACTGAGGTGAGTCGTGGATTTACAGTCGAGATGGATTCAAGCAGAAACAACTAGAGCTAAAGATTTCCTCAAAGGGTTTCTATTGAGGATAAGCATCCGGACTTCAAATCGGCACACCCGCTGATTGATATGACGAAGTAATATCACACATCGAGGTAAACCATGATGATACAGAAGAGATGGAGTAAAGCAGGATCAAATAGTGATAAAGCACAACAAGAAGTTGTCCAAGCAATCGCCGTTGATAAATCTGGAAATCTCTATGCAGCAGGTTATCGCACTGCAGCAACTAACAGAAAATATGCCTGGATTGGCCACTATGATGTTGATTCAGGAAAATTCACCGAACTCGATGACTTAAAAAGAGAGACTAACGATGCTCAGGTATCAGTCTCAGCCATTGCCCTGGGTAACAATAACCGCCTTTACGTAGCAGGGACCACCAAGGTCGTGTTTGGTTCTACGAGTATAGACAAAGGAGCAATCTTTGAGACTGATAAGGGGGAGCCGCTAGATCCTAAATCTGATAATCTTCTCAGCAATAAGGGCGCTTTAAATCACGTTTGGGTTGCTGAATATGTAGTCACTCAGCAAAGTAATGGCCAATGGAAGGCTGCTCAAAAGTGGGTGGTTGTGCTTAATCATCATGGTGATCAAGACGTCCATAGTATTGTGACTGATGGTAGTAGCGTTTATTTAACCGGGTCAACCAACACTAACTTCTCCACAAGTGTGCCCAGTCCATACCCAACACCCAGTAGCCCCACAACTGCATGGGTGGCAAAAGTTACAGGAGGACAACACACAACTAATTGGATTGATCAAGTTTATCCAATTGAATCCGATAAAACCAGCAAGAATAGCAGAGGTCTCAACGTTCTTATTAATGGGAGTGGCAACTTAGAGGTCATAGGAGTAAGAGATAATACCCCTCATCCCACTGCATACTCAATTTGGGTGGCCGAATATAATCTCAATAAATACAATTCTAGCACTAGGGAGGGAAAGTCACTAACATCACCTTCTAACATGTCTCTCAGTAAGGCAGTTCACGAAGACGTTACTGATATCACAACAGATGGTCAGCATATTTATGTTGCAGGACACACTGTAGATAGTCCTGTAGGATTTAGTTCAGCATTTTCACCATTTAAAGTTGGCGGCAAATGGCACTTTGTGGCTGGATTTGATATTAGTACTGGTAGGGAACTTTGGCCTTTAGAGAATAATCTAATCCTTAAAAACAGTGGCGGAGCTATTCAGAAAACAGCGATCGCTGTCCATGGCCAAAATCTTTATGTGACAGGGGATAACGTTTCTGCCGCAGCTGCGTGGGTGGCGAATATCGATGCTTTTACAGGGGAGCATTATGGGATTACCGACATATCTTTGTTAAAGCAACCTAATCATGACCAAGATGCCTATGCAATTGCTGCCAATGATTTTGGTATTTACATTGCGGGAAGTACAGCCCAAAAATCGAACGGCGTGGTGGCCAGACTGGTAACTCATCTCAATGTCATCCTGGAGTATATCCGCAAAGCTTCTCGTCCTAGTTCTGTTTCTAGCGGTGTGAGACCCCCATTAGAAACAGAACTAGGAATTCCGACTTCACCTGTGCGCACAATCCTCAAGCACATCGGTTATCCGATTGCTTAATGAGACAAATTAATCCGACGATCTTCAAGGATAAATACTCTATTTAATGGAGAAACAATAATGAATCAAACCAGTTCTGTTGATGCAATCTTACAGGTCAACGCACCTAACATTCCTCTTGATACTTATACTCAAAAGGCTCTAGAAGAATTAGCCGCTATGCTGCGATCAGAAGCAAGTCAAGGAAAGGAGCAAATAAAGTCTCAAGGATTAACTAGTAGGGTCTCTCAGGTTACCGCACAGTTAAATGCGACATCTTTGAAGGGGGTAACCCAACTCCTTCTCTCAAACAAAACTATCTACTCGGCTATGCTTTGTAGGGCCCTCAAAGAGGGGGCGAATGACGAACAGGCTCTGCAAAACGCTGTTTTACGATACCTTGAAGATGTCAAAAAGGTGCTCTACGCTCGAATGATTGATCTTGTGCGTGCGGACAATCACATTGACATTAAGCAAGACACAAACAAGTGGCAGATGCTCGGGGAGTTGGTTCTAGCACAGGGAATTCCCATTGAATCAGGGAAGGTGAAACCTGCTGTGTTAGGTATGTTTAACACGATTCATGAGCGGGGACTGCTGGACTATTACCTGGATGAATATATCAAGCGGGGGGAAATCGAGCCAAGTAAGTTCACCCCTGCCATCAAGACCAAGATGCTGGATCATCTGGTCAAGCTCAATCTGAAGATAAATGACAACCTTAGCGTTGCCCAACAAACAGCCTATGATGAGTATTTTGCCTTAGCTTACAGTGAGGCGATTGGCAGTGGTTCAGCAACCAACGATCCCATTGACCAGGTTTATACAACTGGCTTTAAGAATAGCTGGGATTTTACCGTTGATGATCTCACGAAGTACGACAAGCAAAATGTTGAACCCGAGAACATTCTGGCTGCCGGAGCCCTGGATTATATTTACTGTGTGGGTGAGGCAATGCGGGTTTTCGATGCAACCGATGCTCTGGTTTTACGCTGGGCCAGCGGTCTGTTAGATATTCCCGATGGTTCTACAGCCTCGGCCCTTTATCGGTATTACAAACGCCGGGACGATCGCTCCTCAGCCGAAGAGCGGGCCATGCTCTACAAGCGTGTGCTAAACCGAGGCAACGGCCAGCTGCTGACGCGCATGGTCGCCAATACTGGCTTTACCGATTTGTGGAATGAACTTATGCAGGCTGTCATGGCCTACATCCGCAAGTCAGAGCACAAAGTCTATTGGAACTCCTGGCAAGACAACGGTTTGTCCTTGACCCACATCTACCGCGTCACCGAAGACTTGCAATATAATCTCACCCTGCATATGACTGGGATGGCCCATCTGCAAGTGACGGAAGACTATCACCATCTTAAAGAAGCCCTCGATATTATCAGCAGTCATGATATCCGCAACTACTATGGCGGCAGCAATCGCCAGAGCGTGTGGAACACCATTGCTCGGATTGTGCAGGAAGAGTTCCACGCTGGTCTCAATACTGAAGTCATCAAAACCATGGCCACTGAAGGCAATAAGGTGTTCCAGTGGTTGGCCAACTTTAATGAAAACACCGTAACAGCCGCTCAGTTTCAAACCTTTGCCAAAGCTGCCGAAGCCTGGGCGATCGCTCAATCAAGCCTCAGTGGCGGGCGTGTCGCTTATCACCCCCACTACGAATTACCCGGTGCCTCTCTGCCTGTACCGGCTGGTTACCACTCCAATGGTTATGGCCACCGCCACGGCCATGGATATTTGGGTCATAACGCGCTGCCTGGGGCCGACTTTAACGGCAGCCACGGGCTGTCACAGGCGGAGGCTGTTTACGCCGATGCCAGTGATGAGTTTGACCAATGGTAAGTCCCATCCAAACATGTCTGGGCATCGCATCCGTGGGCATTGCAACCACAGTACTGAATAGGAATTGAGATGATGACCAACAATGGAAACTTAATGGAACAGGCTAAGCAATTAGCCCGTGAAGAATTTAGTCGCGATCAAACCTTCCAAAAGCTCGATCGTAGCCAACAGTTTGAACTGTATCGCGATCGCGTAAATGACATCCACAACCAGCTTGCCCAACAACAAACTGTGTCGGATGCCATGTCAGCGGACCAACTCGTAAATAAGAAATTTCTCCAAAACCAACGGATTGATCAGGAAGGTGAGCAGGCCGGTAGAGTGCTGCGGGACGTAAATTTCCCCAAGTTTGTTAAAGATCTGCTCAAAGGGGTGTTTGACGCCAATTTGACAGTGATGAAGGAGCAGATGGAATCCTACGTGGATTTGGTCGAGAAAATCACCAAGCCAGCCAGCGAGTTTATTAAGACCATTGACGATGTTGCGGCCTACACCTTTATGGCGGAAAGCCAGCCCAATCGTTTCCAGTTGTTACCGCCAAAGGCTCCCTCAAACCTGCCGGGGGGAACTCCGCCGGGTGTGGGAAGTGTTCCTCAGCTATCCACCAGTAGCGGCACGCAATTGGCGGATAAGGACGGTAATCCACTGAGTAAAGACGATATCCGTGGGGAGGTAATGCAGGCCAAACTACAGCTTGCCAATCAGCATCAGCAGTTGTTGGAAGAGATGTTGCTGATGGGGGTCACCCGTCTAGTCGTAGACCACGGTAAGGTGAAGGCCAGCGTTGATTTCCAAATTAAAGCCCATGAGGCTCTCAATGCAAGCGATAGTGCCTACGAAAACAAGCAACACTCCCAAACAAAAGGCTTTCATCTTGGTTACTCACCCTTTTTTCGGGGACCCTCTTTTGGTATTAGTCACTCCAAGACCAACACCCAAATCCAGATTTCAACTGCGGGTGCTACTGGTACCGGAACAACGGACGAAACGACCAAGGTCCATGGCGAAGTGGAAATCAACTTCAAGTCAGATTACTTCAAGTTGGATAATTTCCGCGATATCTTAGCCCAGACTAAACCCAAAACGGACCAGAAAGACAAGACCCAACCGGTTGACCAATCGGAGTCTTAAACGACATTAAGCAACGGTTAGCGGAGAGTAACCCCGATGGCGCTGGCGATTTTGCACTACGAAGACAGCAATAGTACCCACTGCCGGTTTCGTATCGACATTGGCACAACAAATCGGTTCTATACCTATGCCATTGGCGATCATCGCATGTTGCAACGCCATGGTCTGGTGGTGTTTGCCCAGCCAAAGGTGGTTTCACCTCTGTTGTCACTAGCGGCATACCGCCTGGGGCGGGGCGTTTTGACAATTCCCCACCCGCAGTTTGATACCCGTCATTGTTATGTGCAACTGATCAGCTATCGAACCGCAGATAAACAGGGGCCAGCCCTGTCCACCATCATTAGGGTCCCGTTGTTCTCCTCCAGTCGATAACATGCGGGTCTCGGTCTGTTATTCCAATCTGTTATCTCAATCTGTTATCTCAATGGCAACCGCGATCGCAATTGTCATGTCTTTCTCCCATCTGTAATTTTGTTTATCCGTGAAGCAATGACCATGGATCACCAACCCACTTACACCATGTCTTTTGCCTACGACGAAATCCGCCCTGACACCTACAGTCTGGGCCAGGGATTCTTAGGCAAGTTATTCAAAGGGGCTACCAAAGTCATATCCGGGGTTGTCAAAGGCGTATCCCACGCCATCCCTGTGGTCAGCAAGCTTGCCGGGAAGCTATTACCGGCCCTTATGCCTGCGTTAGAACCCGTTTTGGGTAAAAAAGGGGCCTCCCTGGTGGGGCAACTGGCTGGCATTTTAGGCGGCAGCGGCGGCAAGATAACGGATGTTCTCAAAGACCCTGCCAAAGTAGCCCAAATCGCTAAGCTTCTAAAGACGACTGGCCTGACGCAAAAACTGGCTCATGCGAAGGGAGAACCAGTGGAGGCCATGGGGCATTCGTACGGTTTTTCTCAAGGGTATGGGGCCATGGCCCCCACCTATGGGGAATACGGATACCCCGATGAAGAATACCAACACCCCGAGCGCATCCTAACCCAGCTGCTGGAACATTCGCTGCACCCAGAAACGTTGCAGGGACTGATGGTCGATACCCTACGTCCTGCCGTTATGCGAGGGATGGTGGTCCATGGCCTTATAGATACCTTTAAGCTAATTCCAGGGTTTCCTGATGCGTTGGAGCGGATGGTAACAGAAGAGTCATGGTCCACAGGTCAACCACCCGCGATCGCAGGGCTGGCCTCCCACTCTCCCGAATACCCCTACCATCGGGTGGAAGCCGTCACCCTGCATTTTACGGATATTGAACCGCTGAGCGTAGGCGGGCGATCGCGGGTGCTTTACTACATCGGGGATGACCTGGCGTTTCCCCTGGAACTAGAGACACCTCGCCCCATCCGCCACGGGACACTGCAGATTTTGGTCAAGTGTCCCGAGACGCTAAAGGTGATGGTGGAGCAAACGTTTCAGCTCCATCACCTCGTGTCAGGTGAGCTAGATACAGTACCTTACCTGAGCCGGTCCCAGCTGCGATCGCTCCAACCCAATGCCGAGTATCTGATCTGTGCCGTTTTGACCTGGACGGCGCGCTCCAGCCAGAGCGGGCACGAACGACGCTTAGGCACCAGCACCAGTGTGTTAGCGACGCTGATGGGCAACTATATTTTTGACCAGCTAGACGGGGTTACTGAGACCTTTGCCCTCAACGATCCCCAGACGCATCGCCCCTACTGGCATAAAGTCTGGACGGGCGGGATGGCCACCGATGACCAAACCCTGGCCCTAGATTGCAAATACTATTACGTCCTGGAGGCTGAGCCATCTCAGCATGCCCGCATGGAAACCCTTATCCGCATGGATGCCCACGGCGGCGATGCCTCCGGTAAATTAAAAACGGGGTTGGTATTGAGTCTCACCCAGCTCAATCAGCTAGCGGCCTGGATGTTCGAGCAGCCCCCCCTGGACACTGACGAAATCGTCGCCCTGGCCTGTTGTGAATTTTGCGATCGCTTTCACCAATTAGCCCGCACCCAGGTGACTTTTACCGGCGACGCTGGCGATCGCGCCACCCTTTGGGTCTATCCCGAATTCGATCAGCAGCGAGTGGTGCTAAAGCAGGTTAGCGATCGTGATGCCAATGGCCGCGTACAACAACTTGTTGACCACATTATTCAGTTCCCCATACCAACAACCGCTCACTTTGTAGGCACCACTACCGCCGTCTAAGAGAGGCGCACAAAAATCTCTCCCCTTCTCCCCAACCGACTCATCCACGGAGCAAACCCATGTCCTCTCCCTCTCCCCCACCCTTGCACTCCCCCTTCTCCCAGGTTGTAGAACAACTCACCGGCTGGGAAGCCCCCCTCGAAGATTCAACCTGGGGGCATCGTCTCACCGTGGACGCCTTAAAGGTGACTATGCCCATAGAACTGAGCATTGACGTCGACAATACCGGCGCGGTCACAGTCAACGGGTCGGCCCCCACCCAAACGGTCGAAACCACAATCATGCCAGTGTTTCATCGTGTGCGGATGCGTTTGACGGTGGACGAGGAAGCGACGCCATGAACACCACCAACCAGCCCTGGAACCTCAATTCCTTTATCGACGCGCTGATCTACGAACTCGATCGCGCCCACGATACTTTGTCAGTAAAAGGCACCAACCGCAAGCTCACCTATATGGTCAAAGACTTAGATCTGGACTTGCAGTTATTTCCCGAATTTGATGGAGATGCGGTTTACTTTACCACCGCTCAACCAGGTGACATCGGAGCCTCTAAAATCAGTGTGAAATTAGGGTCTATTCGCGACCATCAAATCCAGGAAATTGCCAAAAAACCTGTTAGCCATGCCGACATTGCCCTGGAAGAAACCCAACTACCGCTAGCCACGCGCAAAATCTTAAAGAAGCTAGGCATTCACTCCGCCGAAGACCTGCGCCACACCATCGAAGATCGCGGTATCGACCTAAACATTGCTACCGACGGCCAGGTCGATTACCAGCAGCTTACCGACATTCTCCACCAGGCCCACCGCCAGCACTATCCACCGACCGTCGCCAGCGCCAAATTTGACCAGGTCGACGGCCAGCCCGTCCTCACCCTACAGGGCAAAAATCTCGCTGTCACCCAATCCACCAATGGCTTTCCCGCCGCCCTGCTCGATGGCCACCCCATCCCGATGTTGACTGCCAGGGAAGATGAGATTCAGTTTCAGCTTGACCCGCAACAACTGCACAATCGCCCCGGACAGTTAAAAGTAGCACTGGACCCGTATGCGGTGGTGGCGATGAAATTGGCGGTTTGATAGAAGTAACGAGTTGCGAGTAACAAGTTGCAAGTAATAACAACTAAGCATCAGCGACTAAGAACCAACAACTAAATAAACGTTTTTCACTTTTTACTTTTCACTTTTCACTTTCCCCCTCCCTTTTTCTCTCCCATGTCTAATGCGTCTTCCTATTACAATCGTCTCCGATCGCTCGAATCTGAGCTGTTGGATCGGGGTGGGGCGGTGTCAGCAGATAGGCCGGTTACACCGCAGCGGAGATTGCTGGATACGGGTGTTGAGACTTCCCACAGGAGCTGGATATCTCCCGGTTGGCGAAGAGAAGGAGCCCATCGAGAACAGTGGCCATCGCAGCCAAGTGACATATCTAGCGGTAATCGACTGCTAGGGTTGGCACACCATTTGGATCGGGGGCGTGTCAGCGCCTCAGCTACCCCTGAGAGAGTATCACCTTCGGTCTCCTCAGCTCGGCGTTCTGTCGCTGACAACGGCTTTGCAGCCTATGTCTTTGATCAGGGTGAGCACATCCAGGTGGGCTACAGACCAAAGGTGTCTCTCCCAGAAGATGAAGTGGAGGATTGGGCAGATGAAGCGCCCGACTGGACTGATCAGTGGGATAACCACTGGGACGGTGACTGGGAGGACGATGAGTCAGAATATTGGGAGCCTGACGAGGATCTGACAGAGGATGAACAGTCTGCTTGGGAGGAGGAAGAGGCTGAGTGGGAGGAGGACCGGCCCCAACCGTTGACCCAGCGACCACAGGCAGCGCCCGGTCACCCGTCGGCTCCTGGGCCTACTTCCAAAACACCGGTTCAGCGCAATGGGCAGCGCCCGGTCACCCGGACCGTCGTAGTCGATGACGTTCCGGCTAAGTCACCTAGCAAACCACCTGCCCAGCGCCCCGCCACGCAGACCGTCACGGTCAAACCGATTCCTGTAGATGACGGAGCGGCCCCGACAACAGAGGCCAGTCCGCCACCGCCAGCTGCCCGGAATGGCCATGCCGCCCGAGCACCCAAAGCCATCCCCCGGACCCGCCCGCCCAAGGCAAAGGGCACCACACCGCCACGCCCGTCGGCTCCGCGGCCCCCGACCCCAAAAGCGAACCCAGCCCCGTCTCCGGCCAGGGCGAATGGCAATAACCCGCACGCGGCCTTTGGCAAGCTTAGTCAATCGTTAAACCACGCCACTGCCTTCAACCTGGGCACTGTCCCCGTTGAAATCCCCTTCGATGACTTTGATCATCGCATTACCCAAGAGACCACCGCCCAGGCCCAAGCCCTAGAGCACCGCTTTAAAGAATTCGATCGCGTACTCACCCGCAAGCCTAAAACCAAACCTTCCGAACGCGCCCCGCCATCCTAAATCTTACCTTTTACCTGTTACTCGTCACTTGTTCCTTTCTCTTCCCCCGAGGTACCCATGACCCAAACTACCTTGCCCAACCGCCTATTTGCCCTCGACCAACATCTCACTCACAAACGCATGCATGCCAATGCGCCGCCTGGTACGAGGGTAGCCTACCGATTTGATCAGGGGGCACCCATCCGGGCCATGGGGTATCCCGAATGGGATACCGACTCGGAGTACGCCGAGGCCAACGACTGGGACGACGAGGACTTCGAGAATGAAGCCTATGCCGAGGCCAGTGATTGGGATGACGAGGACTTCGACGTCGATGGGGACTATGCCGAGGCGAGTGATTGGGACGATGACGACCTCGAGGACGAAGCAGAATACGCCGAAGCCAATGCCTGGGACGACGAGGACTTCGAGAACGACTCGGAGTACGCCGAGGCCAGTGCCTGGGACGATGACGACTTCGACGTCGATGGGGACTATGCCGAGGCCAGTGCCTGGGACGACGAGGACCCCGACCACGACGCCTATGCTGAGGCGAGTGATTGGGACAATGGCGATTTTGAGGACGCCTCGGAGTATGCCGAGGCTAATGACTATGTGGATGCCTACGATGTCGACGCGGACCACCTAGATGGCTTAGAAGCGGAGGCCGACGAAGACATCTATGCCGAGGCCAGTGAGTACTCCGACGATGATGAAGCCGCCTATGCCGAGGACTTCGACGTTGAAGACCCCGGTGAGTGGGCGGAGGACTTTGACGCGGAGGACGACCCCGATGCCTGGGCGGCGGAGTTCGACCCAGCTGATGACTACGCCGATGCCGCTGGGGACCCTGCCACCTATGTCGACGCGATTGTAGAAGCCCCGGTGGCCTATGAAGCCGCATCGTTTGAGCTGGGGGACGCACCAGAGGATTGGGCTACTGAGGACCAAACCATTACGGTAGAGGCGGCGGCTGTAGATTCCACTCCAGCTGACGACGATACCGAGGTGGCCCCGACATCGGCCCTGGCAGCGGAAGTTGCGGCCTTGCGGCACGATGTGCAGGCCTTAAGTCACACTCCGCAAGTAGCCTCGCCTACGTACCCCGCGACGGCGTTTACTACCGAGTTGCAGGAACTGCGCGACCAGGTGCGGGCGATGCAGGCCAACAAGCCGCCAACAGCCAATCCGGCAGAGGCAGAGGCCATGGCGGCGCAAGTGCAGGCGTTGAAGCGGGAGCTACAGTCGATGCGGGTACAGCGCTCGACGGAAGCGCTCAGCTCCGGTTACTGGACGGCACTGGAACAGGAGCCATTGTTTAAGGCTTTCGACGACCAAATGGCCGCGTCCGTGGCACCCCCCGCGACCCCAGAGGACATATCAAAATTATTAGCTGATTCTCCTTAAGGGGCACCCCCGCAAATCCAGGATTTCAAGAAAGACGAAGTCCCATTGGTCGTGGCTATCCACACACCGTTACCGCCTGCTGAAGGGCGGCTCGCTTACCAGGCAACAAAGTGTAGTCAATAAGTCACACAACCACACCAGCCAAGGCCGCCGCTCCATGCCATGTCTTCCCTTGAGTGACTCAAGGTCCACATCGGAACAAGCCACCTTATTCAGAGGAACTATGAATAAACTACGAATGATCGAGGCATTTCTCTACCCAGCTGCCACACATCCCAACCGCGAGGAGCCAACGGAACACCGCCTGCAACTAACCAGTGCATTAGGCTACGACCAAGTTCTAGCTGCGCGCCGGGCGCGATCGCACGAAGTTATCACCGAAGCAAAGAAAGCAAACGTCAAAAAAGACAAAGACTCGCTTTCCCAATTTTTGGGAACGTACATCGATAAAATCTACCCGAACACTAAAGCCGATGACAAATGGTTAATCACTGAAGAGCTTCTGCAGCAGATAGCTGAGACCAACTCGCCATATAGAACCTACGCAAACTCGTTGCTCAACACGACTTACAGCGAGGAGAATCTCAAAAGGAAGAAGTACTATATCCAGAACAACAAGGTAACCAAAGTCTCAGACCATTCCAGTAATCCACGCATCAAGTATTACCGCTACATGGGCAAGATCTACAAGGTCACTACGAAGAAGGCTAATGCAGAGTTTCCCAAGAATATAGGGAGTCGACTTAAAAATCTAATCACCATTCTCACCCCGAAAAACATAAAAAGGAATACGAAAATCACTACGAAAATCACATGGATAGATGTCTCTCCCACCGGCTATGACAACGAGTACGACGCGTCAATTCTTCTTTCCTATTCTTATAATAAAAATGTGTCTGGCAGATTTCATTGTCACTTGCACAAACAATATAACCAATTAAATCCAAAGCCAGGAAACGGCTGGGTTGTTTTCACAGACGGCATCACAATCGAACTTAACAGAGAAGACTGGAAACCGTGGGCGCTGGCAGCATGGGGCGATGAGTTTCAAATCTCAAAATACGATAAATCTGCCAATGTTATTGACGCTATCGCCAAGAGAATCCAAAAAAGGCCCGGAAAACACAAGGTAGAGAAAGCACTCGGTCTCAATCAATACAAGATCTCGAACCTAGACTTCGATGGCATACCAATTTATCTAAAATACACAAAAACCGGAAAGGTAAAAACGTTAATGGTAGGCAACATGAGTATCTTCGACGTAAATATCAAAGGCACGTCCAAGAATACGATATCCAAAATCCGTAGTGCCCTGGATAAGTTGGCCACCTACAAGAAATTCGGAAACGAGATTATTACCGCAACACTAAAAGAATTGGCTGATATGATAGATTCGAAGACTAATAACGAAACGAAAGTTGAGTTACACCCCAAATACTCATCCACCATCAATATTATCGTCACTGAAAATAAGTCCGGTCGCTCCAATATTATTACCCGACCGCTTTCTATAAGCCAACAAACGGGCAAACCCCTTCAGTTGTGGTATGGCAACGACTCCATCATCTTGACTGAAGACGCCTCAATAAAGCTCGAGAACACTCTAAAGTTGATCGCAGGTTATGAAGATCTCGTCAACAGGCTCCAAAACCCTAAGTAGCCATCATAGCGCAGCAGAGCCAGTAGGGTGCGTTACGGCACAACCTAACGCACCATCACCGAGATACTACGTATACTGCTTCCATAAACCTCATCATAGCCTCAAGATCCAATAACGCTCCCACTCCACCCCTAACCTACCGCCACCAACGCCCAACATGTCTTTCAATCAAACATCATCTGCAAAAAACAAGTAATGATTAACAAGTAACAAGGGAGAGGTAGGAGTGGTGTTTAGGGAAATACTTATTGCTTTTGCTTCAACGTCTTAATACTAGCCATCAGGATTTTGATAATACCGTTTGATTCATCAATCACCGGGAAAAACCATCGTCCCAAAACAACCTCAGTGCAATTAATAACCTGCTCAAATAACAACACTCAAACACTTCCCTAAGCACAATTAAAAACTTCGCAATAAAATCTCGATAAGCTCTAACCATCCGCACCGTAAACAGCTTTACTTGTTACTTTTCATTTGTTATTTATTACTTTCACCTTTCACCTCAAAACACCATGCCCCATCCCACCCTCCACTCCCTCAACGGCGAAAAAATCCACTTTCACAAAGCCATCCCAACAACCCCTGTCACCTTACAACCCAAAACACCAAAACCACACCACCCTCCCAAGCCTCCGACTGTTTCTCCCTGATGGTGAACTATCAAGTCATCGGTCAATATGTGTAAAACAACGGTGGACAGTTTCTGTACACGCCCCATCACCACAACAGCTTGGATGTGTGAGTCTGCTTACTAGGGCAGCCCAACTATCCTGAAACCCAGCTAGCCTATCAAGAAGCAATCGCTCAGCTGGGGTCAATAGCCCTGTGTCACTATCGTCTGGGCCACATGACGCAGGCCCTCCAATGGTTAGAGCGGGCATTGACGCTCGATTCTACCTTTGTCCCTGCCCGTAAATTGCACGCCAGGATAATGCGATCGCAGCTACAACTACCCCGCCAACCCCAAATCATCCTCAACTAAATAAAAGAACCCTTAACCTTGTATCATTAACCCCACAAAACAATCTAAGGTTGCTTGACCTTCGCTTGAATAAAATAGCCACTTCCCTCAGTTTCATTGCAACTGACAGACGATATTATCAAACTGTTTTAGCCTTGTTTGCCTGACTATTTACCTGACAAAACCTGACACTTTCTGGATAGTTTCTGCCATCGGATTAGGTAATAATAGAGCTAACACATTGGAGTCTTAGTCTTCAATTGAGCTTCTTTGGCTATTTGCAGGTTTAGCGGTAGCGATCGCAAGTTCTATCATTGCATCTACCCCAAACAGTCTTCATCAGTTAGTGAACGTCAGGGCGACTTTAGGGAGCCCTTTAACGTTATATCTATATATTTTGGCGCAACAGCGAATAGAGACGCTCGTTTTGTTTTGAGAATTATAGCAAGGATTTTATTAGATGTTTAAACTCTCTGCAGGTTTTGGGATTGCAGCTGCTAGCCTGCTCGCACTTTCGGCGGCTCCGGCGGCGGCAGCTCAGTTTACGGCCTCCTATGACTTTGGTGGACCGGCCACCGACGGTGATGTGTTTACGTTTGATTTTGAGGGAATGATCAATGGCGATAATGAAAATCTGATTGAAGGCGTATCCTCTCTATCGAATTTTCAGTTAGGAGGTGTTTCTGTTTTTGACCCCGGAGATCCGGGTATTTTTGGTGGACCTTTTTCGGTGGTTTTGGATGTTCTCTCTTTTGATGGCACTGCCAACTCTTTTATAGCAACCAACCCTATTGCTACCGATGTGCTTGCATTCCAATCTGGTTTTGGTGCAGTTGTCCAATCTAATGCGGTTTTTGGACCCTCTGGTTTTTCTGTCTCTGAGAGTTTTGATGCCGCCCGATGGTCTGTGGTTAGCCCCCCTGCCACCGCCGTCCCCGCACCTGCCCCTCTCCCAGGAATCATCGGCATGGGCTTTGCTTTGTGGCGCAAACGCAAACTAGCACAGTCCGACAAATCGTAGTCAAGGCATCGACGCGCCTCCGTTAGCTTAGCTCAAGACCTGACAGACCCTTGAGCCAAGCCAGCTACCCAGCAGGACTACCTGGTAAGTCTCCAGATTTTGACACTGTTTGGTATCCGCCATTCGGGAGCTGGTTTACCCCTCGGAGTGCGGTCTTTTACAACTAAAAGCTCATGACCAGTAACAGGTCTTCCATTTACTTGGCATCTAAAACGCGCAAAACCAGCCAACTTGGGATAGCGCACAATCCGACCCGGCTGTCGTGCTGAAACCACCGCAGCATAGATGGGCCATGCACTAAACGCAATGCTGTAAATTATAATAGGGAGGCCAATCAGTAAGAAAAGTGGCCAGAAAACAAGGAGTATCGCCACTACTCCCAAGACCAAAAAGATAGACCCTAAAAACAAGATAACCAGCAACACGATTGCAGTAATGGCATAGTTCGTCGCCTCTATGGCGTTGGCCTTAACTACTGGGTCTTTAGTTCGCAGCAGGATCACGACAGGCACCGCCATGCGCAAAAGCCCTAGAAAATTCGCCTCAATTGAATCAGTAAACAGAACAATTAAAAGCAGGCTAGCCAAGAGGGAAACACAGCCATGGCCAATGCGGGCCTGACAAAACTTGAGGGGTCAAATCTTTGGTGGCGGTTCGTTGCCGATAGCTTCGCCCAGTCCTCATCGAAGCAGTCCTGTTTTTAAGGGGAGCGGTCGAGGACGAGAATTTGCCAGGGCGAGGTTTTGGCTGTAGGGGTGGTCTTGATGAGCTGAGGGTATCGGGGCTATCCGTAGTCCCATTGCTGTCGATAACGGTAGGTGCATTTTTTTCTGGGGTCGGGTTGATCAGGTCCCTCGGTAGGGTCTTCATAAAGTCTCGGGCCCAAGCTCGGGTGCTTTCGCGATCTGTCTTCAACATTTCCTGACAGAGGGCGATCGCAGCCTCGTATTGCCCATTGCCTCTATAGGCTTTAGCCAGGCTGTTTTTACCCCAGGCATAGTTGGGGTAGCTGTCATCGGCACCCCGGAAAAAGTCTTCCAGAGGTGCGATCGCGGCCCTATAATCTCGTTTCCGTAAATTCCTGATACCCTCTTCCAGAAACTGTTGCGCTGCTTCCGGGCTAAGGGGTTTTGTAGGGGCTAGGTGAGCCAGCGGATGGGGGGGAGTGGCAGAGGAAGCATCGGTGAGAGCCGCAGGAGAAGTGTGTTTCGGCTGAGGTTGGGTAGCATTAGCCTGGGCTGGCAGCTGTTCAAGCATCTTTGCGGCCCACTGACGAATCTTGGGATTTTCCACCTGGATGAGTTGCTGGCATAGGGCCTCGGCTTGGGAAGACTGTCCGGCTTTTAAGTGAGCCCGGACTAGCCACCCCTGAGTTTGAAACCGGTCTTGAGCATTGATTGTGGTCTCATCACAGACCTGTTTAAAAATCTGAATCGCACTAAGAGAGTCCCCCTTTTTCAGGGCTTGGATCCCCTGCTGTAAAGAGGCTGCCACCTCCTTTTTGTTTGTTTTGTTTTGTTTGTTTTCGTGGTTCATTGTTAGTAACGTTAGAGCTAAACAAACTGCAAGATTAAACTCTCCGTAAAACGTTGCTCAATGAAATTTGAGCTTAATTTGGTGGGCATTGCCCACCCTACTACCAGACTGACGACAACGATCACCGAGCCGGCATAAGTGGTTATCTATTTGAAAACGCACGCAAGTCCGGCGCAGTAAAATTTGCAATTCCATTGAATTGACCACCACTGAAAACCTGTTGAAACTTGAATTCCACAGGATCGCCATGCCATTGGCCTATGTCTGTACCTGTCCGAACCTATGATTGGGCCCGAAATTCGAAAGGCAATCCTGCGGGCTCGATACCTGGCCCTTTTGTCAAGCCTTGCCAAACGATGCTGTTGCTGTCAATCTCGAAATTTGCATCGCTGGCAACTTGAGATCCAATTTCAACATCTCTTGAGATTGTTAATCTACCATCAAAATCTGTTCTCCCCGTAAACCCAAATTGAATTCCGTTATGCGGCCCTTCTACAAACTCACCAACGCCATTAAATTGTCCAGTAGGAAATATTTGTTGGATCGAAAATTTAACGGCATGACCATGCCAAACGCCTGAATAGTCTCCTGGTCGCAATACATTCCTCACCATCTCCAGGGGAAGGTCGTCCGTCGGGTCTACAATGTCGTTAAATGATGATTCGGAGGCAGTTTCAGAGCAAGAGAGCGATTCCAGAGTCTCTTCGATTTCGCTCGGGAGAGTCTTGGAGGAACATACAACCCGAAAACCGAGACTGAAGTTTATGCCACAATAGCCCGGAGCGTAACTATCACGACGCGCGGACCGGCAATCCTCCGGCTCTCTGCTCCAGTAGCCGCCGCGAAGGATACGTTGGCTTGCCTGGGCGTAATCCGTATCGCCTTGCTTACTTCCTTCTACCCAAGCACTGCCATCAGTGGGAGCGCCCTCATAGTTGTTGTGCCAAACATCTTCACACCATTCCAACACATTGCCGTGCATGTCATGGAGGCCAAAAGCATTGGCAGGGAAGATTCCAACCTTTGTCGTCTTTCCTCGCGAAACCCCTGGTTCACCATTACCATAGGGGCAGCCACCGTCGTAATTAGCTTGCTCGGTGCTAATCGTCTCACCAAAATAGAACGGGGTTGACGTACAGTCTTGGGTCGCTCTACAGGCATATTCCCATTCCGCCTCACTGGGTAGACGATAGTGATCACCCGTATGTTTGGACAGCCGCTTACAGAACTCTACGGCTTCTAACCAACTCACTTGATCCACTGGTAGATCGTCTCCTATGAACTGAGAGGGGGTATTCTTTAAGGGAATATCCACAGGGTCCAGCAACGATACGACCCGCCATTGTCGTTGGGTGATGGGGTACTTACTCATGTACAAGGCAGAAACAGTCACTTTATGCTGGGGACCTTCAGTTGACCACCTCTCTAGCTCAGTTTCAGGAGAGCCCATTAAGAACTCACCCTGGGGCACATAAACCATCTCCAGGGGAACGTCGCCCATCGGGTCTATGGTGTTGCTATATGATGATTCGGAGGACGTTGCAGAGCGAGAGAACGATACAGATATCCCCGAGCCGATCTCTGCATTTTGCTCCTCCTGCCACAAATAGTAGGCTGCCTCAATATCAGGATCGACATACCAGTCGTCGTCAGCATATGCCAGCAATCCTTCTGCCTGCCGGAGGGGATAGCCATAGTCCCAATTGTCTGACCACACAGGCCACTTCTCCCCATCCTCAATGCCTCCACTTTCTTCTAAGAATTCATCTATTGACGGGATTTCAACGTGATCAGGATAATAAATGGCGATACACGTGTAGTGGCCCTCGTCCTTATGGAGACCCAGACGTATTCGAGAAGGATCGCTCTCGATCTCCCTTTCGCGATACTGATGCGAGATTTCCTCCCATGTCCTCGGCAGCGAATACCCATTTGGTTCGAGTTGGGTCTTGCTGTATTTCTGCATCATCTGGAGTGCAGTGTGAGCTTGTTTAAGCGTCAACCTTGCCCCACTTTGCAACTGCCTAATTAACGAATGGCCAAACCGCGAATCGTTCCCATTGAAGCCAATACTGTCTTCCAAATTTTCACCATCACCGCTTCCTGCTAAAAATAGAATTGCATCTTCTAAGCGGCGATCGAAATTTTGCTCGATACGTGCAATAATCTCATCAATTCGCCCTGCAATTTCTACCTTAAGAGCAAGTAATTCATCAATAACTCCTCTCCCTAATGAAGGGGCGATTTTGCCGGTTTGGCTTGGCTGATTTTCGTTGTTCATTTTCTTTATGCTGCTGTTAATCAGTCACGTTCTAAGAGCTAATTTCAAAGTTAGGCGAAAGAAACGAGAGCATACCCAAGTATGTCTTCTCGAACTGTCAACACCCAAAATCTACACAGACAACAGCATACTGCTGCCAAATGCTCCCGCTGTTTTGAAAAACTGACGCCGTTTCAGACCGTGCTTGCGCTTGCATTGTGAAAGTTCAGATAACTCATTGATGGGTATGCTGCGACGATTAGCCAGGGTTGCGGTGCGTAAGGCTCGGGAAAATACACCAAATAATGGATTGCGTGCCATGGTTTAATGTTACCTCCTGTAAATTAGGTTCAAAAAGGATTCAACACATTTCATGAGTTTTTTCACCGTGCCCGCATCTGAATCGAGTTTTGCGAGACAGCACTATAGTTTATTAACAGCAATCTCTGCATGAGAAAATTAATGCAGAATGACTTCAGCGTTGGGGTTGGCACCCTTGAGCAGATGGTGTGGTTGGTCAATGCTGGGGTCAATGAACAAAACTGGGTGAGCGACTTCACTGTGAGGGGCAGACATGGAGCTGGAAGCGCGGCTTAGCATCTTCTTATGCCTCTTGATATTTGTGATTGCAGATGTTTGCCTTTACCCCCACTGTCATCAAAATCCACGGCAGAAACTACCCAGGAAGTGTTAGCTTCTGTCAGGTAAATTGTCAGGTTTTATCAGGTAAACAAGACTAAGACGGTTTAATTGGAAGTTGCCCAAGCGAAAATAGCGTGAAAGCATTACCTCATATGAAGAGGATAACGGCAGGTAATCAGTCCTTCCTCAGGATAGTCATGAGAATTAAACTGGTGAGCCTGCGAAATTTTTGCCACAGCGCATTGGGGAGGAAAAACCGTAGAGATTAGCAGGCATAGTATCGATATAACCTGACATTTATCTGATAAAACCTGAAAATCTATGGCTATTTTCTGCCTAGACAGTTTGGGATAGTGAGGCCAACAAACATCCACACCAGCGGATTTGTTATGAACAAGGCTGAACAACTACTGTCATTTGCAGATACCCTGCTCAAGACAAAAACGGGGAACCAACTCAGCTATCTTCAGCGGCTTATCCTAATCAAGGTTCTAGAAGGCGTCAAGGCCAGCTACGAGGACATTGCTGAAGCTCACAATTACTCGCCGCGCTACCTGCGCCAGGATATCGCGCCCAAACTCTGGAATGAATTTTCTCAAGTACTGGCCTGCAAAGTGTCGAAAAGTAACATTAGAGCTCTTCTGGAACGTGAGATGGAGGAGCAAGCAATTAGCCCTATGCCGTCCTTGCAAGAGGGAGCTTCCTCGGCGACGTCTGCCCTAGTGACAGAGTCCGAAAGAGGCGATATTCTTCTCGTCGATGATCAACTAGAGAATTTGACGCTGCTAACTCATCTTCTAGAGGAGGTGGGCCATACCGTCAGACAGGCCATTAATGGATCCGTCGCTTTGCAAGCAATAGCGTTTAGCCCACCCGATCTTATTTTGCTGGACATCAACATGCCTGATATGGATGGTTATGCCGTATGCCAAAACCTGCGAGAAAATACTTTGACTCATGACATACCAGTTATTTTTATTAGCGCCCTGGACGAATCCTGGGACAAGATAAAAGCCTTTTCAGTTGGCGGCAATGACTATATCACCAAGCCCTTCAAAACGATTGAGGTATTAGCCCGAGTCCAGAATCACTTGAAGGTAAGGCGGCTACAGCAACTGTTGAGAGCCACAGAACATGAGTTACAGGCGGTCCGACAGGAAATAGCAGCCTTAAGGTCGGTGTGAAAATAGAGTGGCTGTACAAGGCAGTGAACCACTTCTGCCATCCGCAATTCCTTTTGTGGGCCGGATATTGGTGCTGCTCATGAGCTCACCCAACAATTTCCCCCCTGACCCTGAGCTTGTTGCAGCCGTAGCTCACACGGTTCAAGCAGCGCTTCCTCCAACTCCACATCAGATGTAGGGTGCACAGTCACCAGGCCTATACTGAGGGTTAGCGGTGAAGTTTGAGACGAGATCGCACATTTCTGCATCTGTTTCAAAATCATCTGTGCCAGAGTCTCTCCTGCTGACAAAGTCTGCTGCGGTAAAACAATCGCAAACGTAATCACGCTATATCGACAAACTAGCCCATCCCCCGCCGCTGCCTTAATTGCCTGAGCCACCTGATAGAGGCGATCATCCATCTTACGGGGTGTTGCCGCTGCCCCCTCAAACTGGAAATTATCAATCTGACAGAGCATTAACGTCAGAGGCGTTTGCGTTGCTAACCCTTGCTGCCAGCTTTCTAGTAAGAACTGATCAAACTGACGACGACTCGCCACCTGGGTCGCCTCATCAATCGCAGCCAGCTGCTGTAACCTCTGGAGCGCCTGCTGCAACTGTTCATTTTGCGCATCCAGTGCCTGCTGCAGTTGTCGCAACTTCAGCTGATTTTCAACCCGCGCCAGCACCTCCACTACCTTAAACGGCTTGTTAATGTAGTCGGTACCACCTACGGCAAACGCCTTGACCTTATCCCAGATTTCGTCCAACGCGCTGACAAAAATAATCGGAATATCTGTAGTCGCCGGATTAGCTTTAATGCGTTGGCAGACACCGTACCCATCCATCTCTGGCATGTGGATATCCAGTAGCACCAGGGCTGGCTTCTCTTGCGCGATCGCATCCAACGCAAATGGGCCACTAATGGCCTGACGAACTCTATATCCATGCTCCTCCAGCAAATCTGACAAAACCCGTAAGTTTTGCGGCTCGTCATCTACCAATAGAATGCCGGCTGTCGTCGCAGCATTAACTGAGCTTGAGGGAGCGGCTGGGGTGGCTAGTCTGGAGTTCTGAAACGTGGCATCTTTAGCCGGCAGCGACGGCACAGACAATGCTCGGTTCATCGCCTGTTCTAACAAAAACCGAATATTTGCCTTGTTAACCTTATGCCCTAAAGCCTCTGACAAAAGCTGCCAAAGCTTAGGCGCAACATCTTGCCTGACATATTTACTTGAGTAACCAGAGGCTTTAGCTAACTGGTCATAGGTTTTGCGCTCACCCTGTAATGCCGTGAGCAAAATCTGGCGTTGTAAATCATTGCAGTAAGCACCAGCTGTCTCATAAATAAGGGTTTCAGCGAATTCTAAAATAGTGTCGGTGTTATCTATACCCATCGGATTCATTTATGAACACCTGATGCATCCAACTTGCTTCCCTGTGACCAGGATGCCAGAACTTGCTATGCCAGGACTGACGCAGTTGAAGGCGAATTTTACTTAATACTATAAATAATCAGGCAACTGATACTGACAACAGGGCGAGAGCACTAATTCTGCTAAGGTGCTGTAGTTTCCACTATGTCGGCGATTTGGGTCAAATACTGACCATGCATACCACCTTCTAACTCAGCTAACTGATGCAGTAAAGACCTTGCTAAATCATCAGTGTCCGGATTTTCTGCAGCAATCAGAGCTTCGCGTAAAGCGTCATACCAATAACCAGCATCCGCATAAATTTCCGCTCTTTCCACTGCTGTTTGAGCTGTCGCAAGGGATGAAGTCAGTAAAACAGAGGGTTCTTGGATATCTAACTCAGAGACAAATAATTGGCTATAGGTAGGAGCGTCTGGCGTGCAGGCAATGTTCACCTCCCACAGGTAACGTTGCCCCAAATCCAGCTGAAATTCTTCCTCTGGTAACGTAAAACTGACTATTCCTGAAGCACTTTCTTCGTATTGAATTTGCTGCAGTAATTCAGGAAGTTGATTTTCATTAATCGTATAAAGAGAGAGTTTAGTGCGATAATCGCCTGTGGTTGGAACAAACCAGATGAGCGTTGGAGTAGCAGTGGTGGTTTGCCCTACATGCTGAGTTGGGGCCAACACAGTTAGCGGCACCTCATAGTTTTCGCCACAACTGTCACGGGTTCCACTGGATAAAATAGGGCCACTCGGAGGATCACCAGTAGGGGGTTGATATTGTTGAGCCCATGCAGCAAGGGGATTCATTGCAAAGGACGTGACGAGTAGACCAGCTGCTAGTTGACAACAGTTTTTAGGAGTAAATAGTCGTCTAGCAGAGTGTCCGGGAGATAGGCATACGGTTACATTGCGCAAAGTTAAACTCCTAACAGGTTATGATTGTTAGTCATTATCGGGTGGTCTGATAACGACTGAGAGGAGGGTTAATATTCCTCTTCGTATTTGGTATTTCAGGTGCTTCTATATAAGTTTCAGATTAGTTGGGGAACATTCCGGCATCTGTTTTACATTCTTTAAGGTGCTTGTGGAAACCTAGCTATGCTCTACAACGCTCAATCTTTGCTCAGGTACAGTTATAGCTACCAGTAGCTAGAGGATGTTTTGATTGCACTTAACGATCTGGAGCAGAATTTGTAGACAGGTAGCAGTTCTAAACCATATCCGATTTGGAAATTGGAGTTTTCCCTTAGGCAAAAATCAGGGATCTGGAGGTGGCCAAGGGATACCTATTGGTCTGCTACCGGGCTTACTGTTTCTGGTACTGATTATAGGAGGACGACTAGCTGGTACATTTCAATTGCTAGAGTGGCGGGTTTTCGATGCCTTTTTACGATCGCACCCCCCCGAAGCCAGAGACGAGCGGATCCTAATCATAGGCATCGATGAGCAATCGATTCGAGCAGCAGGGACCTATCCGATTCCCGATCAACAGTTGGCTAGTCTGCTGCACAGTTTGCAAAGCCATCAGCCGCACGTGATCGGCCTTGATTTATTTAGAGATTTGCCAGTTGAGCCGGGCTACTCAGAATTGGCTGCAGCTATGCAGGAAATGGACAATTTGATTGGGATTGAAAGGGTTTTGCCCCCAAAGGTGGCACCACCGCCAGACCTCCCCTCAGACCAGGTCGGGTTTGTTGATCTCCTCCCCGATGGAGATGGCCGTCAGCGGCGAGTGCTTTTAGGCACTCAAACGGATCAGGGGTTCCGATTTTCCATCGGGCTATTGCTAGCAAAAACGTATTTAGCAGCAGAAGGCATCCCACTGGCCAATGGAATTCGCGATCTCGCCACGATGCGATTTGGGGAAGCCGAGTTACCACGAGTCCAGGCGAATTTTGGTGGCTACGTCGGAACCAATGCGGGCGGGGGTGATATGCAAATGCTACTGAACTTTCGTAAGGGAGCTAATGCCTTTCGGGTCATTTCATTTCAAGATGCGCTAGCTGGCAGCTTTAACCCTGAGTGGGTGCGAGATCGCATTGTGCTAATAGGGAGTACTGCCCCCAGCATCCAGGATCACTTTAATGTAGCCACCACCTCCACCATCAACCGAGAAGGCAATTTCGTCTATGGTGTGGAGATTCAGGCCCATGCAGTGAGCCAGATAGTCAATGCAGCCCTCCATCAACGCCCCCTGATTAAAAGTTGGCCTGATTGGGTGGAGTACCTGTGGATTCTAGGCTGGGGACTGCTAGGTATCGGTTTTGCCAGATATTTGCGATCGCCGCTCCAAAGCTTGTTTTGGGTATCCATCAGCATTGTTGGGTTAACGAGTATCAGCTATTTAGCTCTGCTAGTTGGGTGGTGGCTTCCCCTCGTCCCTACAGTTGCCGGGCTACTTTTGAATAGTGCGGGGCTGGCAGCTTTTTATCAATATGATCGCGTCATTCAAACCAAAATAAAGGCTCAGCAGCAAATGGTCGCTCTCCTGGAGCGGGCAAAATCGGAACTAGAGAGCACGGTGGCTGAGCGCACCGCCGAACTTCAACAGTCCAATGCCAAACTCCAACAGTCTAATGTTGAGCTAGGACAAGCCAGAGAGGCAGCCGAGACGGCCAGTCGAGCTAAGAGTCGTTTTTTAGCTCACATGAGCCACGAGTTACGCACGCCACTCAACGCTATCCTGGGGTTCGGCCAGCTGATGGCCCAGGACCAGACTCTCTCTGAGAGCAACCAAACCCGCGTGCGTTTGATCAATCGCACCGGAGAGCATTTCTTGGGCCTGATCAACGATATTTTGACCCTGACTAAACTGGAATCTGACAAACAAACCCTGCAGGAAACACCCTTTGAGCTGAAGGCATTGATTGACCCGACTGAAGCCCTATTTCGAGTACGTATGGAACAAAAAGGGCTGACGTTTTTAATTGAGGTTTCACCAACGATGCCCCAGAGGTTTATTGGCGATGCCCCTAAGCTGCGACAGATACTGATTAACTTGCTTAGCAATGCCCTCAAATTTACCCATACTGGAACCATTATCCTGCGTGTGGGAGCGTCCCAACAGCCACAGGAACTCTATTTACGGTTTGAAGTAGAAGATACCGGGGAAGGGATTGGGGCGTCTGAACTGCACAAACTTTTTGAGCCCTTTGTGCAAACAGAAAGTGGTGAAAACACGAAAATGGGAACCGGGTTAGGCCTGGCCATTAGTAAACAACTTGTACAGCTGATGGGAGGAGACATCCAGGTTTCTAGTCAAGTGGGTAAAGGAAGCGTCTTTACCTTTACAGCCAAAGTTCAAGTAGGCTCTGCCGATTTAGACGCACAAGCAGCGTCTAAAGTCCCTCAATCATCATCCGTAAATGTGATGGCAACAACTCCCTTGAGTGCTGAGGCGATCGTAACCGAACTCACCACCATGCCTTCAGATTGGCTGCATGACTTACATCAAGCAGCGTTTAAGTTAGATGGTCGGCAGGTGATGGCGTTACTGGAAAATATGCCGTCGTCCCAGGAAATGGTGACGCAACATTTGATCACCCTGGCCGAGGGGTATCAGTATCGCAAAATTGCAGAATTAATTAAGCCGAGTTTGCCAGGTGATAGCAAACTTGCGGAGTAACTCTATGCATCTGTTGGTGTTGTTAGCGTAAATTTCACCGCAGCGTGACAAAACCTGACAAAACCTGACATTACACCCGACAAAACCTGACAATTGCTGGGTAGTTTATGCCAGCGGTTTTGGTGATAGTAGGGCTGACACAAATTTTCCTTGGCCCTTAATTCAGCTGTTCCCATCGCTTGCCCATATGTCTGTAGCGATCTCAACTTGCGCCCACCCCAACAAATCTTCATCGGATAGTGAAGGTCGGAACGACTTTAGAGAGCCCTTTAACGTTATATCCGTATCTTTACGATACAAGTAATCTTGTCGGTGCCATTGAAAAAAGCTACCCTGACCTGACTTAATTTCGCCCCCTCAAAGCAGACCCACGATCATGACTAACCCACATCCGATTCGGAAACAGGCGTTTTTGCTGAGGCAGAAGCCAAGGAGTTGGATAGAGATAAGCGATAGATGCCAAGCCTTGTTGCTCAGCAGATGGGCGGTCACATCCGTCCTGGCCTGGCCATTGGGCCTTTTCCTGAGCGGTGTTCTTTTTCCCACACAGCCTGGGGTAGCCCAACTCATCCCCGATGGTTCGACAGGGACCCAAATCCAGTCGGGGGCATTGGTCGAAGGACTGCCCTCCGATCTGATTGAAGGGGGCACAATACGCGACAGCAACCTGTTCCATAGTTTTCAGGAATTCAATATTGAGAGCGATCGCGGCGTTTACTTCAACCCCCAGAATGGCATCCTCACGATTCTGACACGGGTGACGGGGGGCAATGTCTCCAATATTGACGGCACATTGGGCGTGTTGGGGAGCGCTGATTTGTTCCTCCTTAACCCGACCGGCATTCTCTTTGGTCCCGATGCCCAACTGGACATAAGCGGCTCGTTTGTGGGCAGTACGGCGGAGAGTATTTTCTTTGAGAATTACGAGTTTAGTGCGGCGGATACCGATACGCCGCCGCTGTTGACGTTGAGCGTGCCTCTAGGATTACGAATGGGGGTAAATCCAGGTTCCCTTAACGTTGATCAGGCAACCTTGTCGGTTGATCAAGCCCTGACCTTGGCAGCGGGCATTTTGGATGTCAGTGGTGACCTGCAGGCCGGAGGAGACATCACACTCCGGGGGCAGGAGCGCCGTCTGGGAGAAGGCGCATTTACAACGGGAGGATATTTTTTAACCCAAGACTTGAATGGAACCAACGTTGATTTCTTGATTCCCCATGAGAATGTGATTCGGGCGGATGGGGACGTGCAGATCAGTGACGACTACACGGGCCCTTCGCTGTATGTGCTGGCGGGGGGACAGGTCACAGTCGGTGACGGCACAGGTAGCGTCGAGATTACTGACGCGGGGGATGTGCCGAGCAGCGTGACGGCCACGATTGCTGATGGGGTTGGGGGCACTCAAGCAGTCACAGTCAGCGCCATAGATGAACCCACGCTGGATATTCGGGCGGGAGTGGACTGGAGCCAGCTGCCTGGTGGGGCACCGGGGAATGAAAACTTGAGCGTTGCCCAGGTGGTGTTTGGCAATGGGACAGGGATCAGTGGTGTAACAAGCGCCGACATCCAGATTGGTGAAATCACAAACGCCGGGGGCAGGGTGGCTTTGAGCAACCTCTTCTCACCGAATGAAACCTTAGCGGGCGCGATTCAAGTTGATTTCATTGATACCAGTACCTTTATTGATGCAAGCAGCAATCCCCAAACCGGACTCGTGATCGGAACGGATGGCGGTGATATTCTGATATTGGGGCGCGGGGATGTTGTCACCGCAGAGCTGACATCAGAATCGAACACAATTTTGGCAGATGAGGATGGGAATGACAGCGACAGGGATGTCATCGGCGGCAATGGCGGAGAGATTGCGATTACAACCCTCTCTGGAGACATCACTGCATCCTCTCTAGTCGCCATATCGTCAACAATCAATGATTCGGGTAGGTCAACGGCAGGAGACAGTGGCGATATTACGCTTTCATCCATCACTGGAGATATTACGGTTACCGATACGCTAAACTCATCATCTTACTTACAGACTGCTGCAGGGGATGTAACAGGTGGGACCGGAGGAGATGTTACGTTCGCGACTGGTACTGGCGATATCACCATAGCATTTTTAGCAACAGCAGCGATCGCCAACACAGGGGTTGGAGACGCTGTCGGGGGGCAATCAGGAAATCTTTCCCTCAGAACAACGTCCGGCGATATCACCATGAGTTCGCCGAACGTCGATACTGAACCTCGGGTATCTGCATCTGCGGTCACACAGTCTATTGAGGGGGATGTAACAGGGGGAACTGGAGGAGATATTGAGATCTCGTCCAGTACTGGGGATATCACCACCACATTTTTAGAGTCAGTAGCATTCACTCAAACAGAAGCTGGAGACGCTGTCGGAGGGCAAGGAGGAAATCTTTCCTTCAGTACAATGACTGGCGATATCACAATGAATGCGACGTTTACTCATAATCTTTTGGCCTCATATTCGAACACAATAACTAATTTGGGAAATGTCCAGGGAGGTGATGGTGGCAGGATCTCGGTCACAACTGTCAGCGGTAATTTTAGAACTGTGGAAGTTTCTCCATTTAGTGAGCCGTTAGTGTTAAGGGCTTCTTCTTTTGCAATCCTAGGGGATGATGGTACGACCGAGGAGATAATCGGCGGCAATGGTGGCGATATCCTAGTCTCCACTGTCTCTGGTGATGTCGACACCGCATTTTTGGCTTCATACTCGTTCTCATATGCCTCTTCGGAACTATTTAGTGGCAATATCACTGGGGGCAATGCTGGCGATATTGCCATCTCCACTGTTTCTGGTGATGTTACGGCTGAGAGTATTGACGCCATTTCTCTGTCGGGTCCATCCAACGGCGATGTCAGGGGAGGCGATGGCGGCAAGATCACTGTCTCAACAGCCACTGGCGATATCGCACTCCGTCAAAGTGACCTAGATTCATTTGCCTTTGCGCCCACTGGCCTAGCGGGGAATGGGGGCGACATTAGGATTACAACCGAGCAAGGCAACTTAATAGGAATAGGAGCAGACATAGGAATAAGAGACAATTTTCCATCCCTGAGAACATTTGCCGTTTCCCAGAGCAGTTCTGGCAGCGGTAGCGGTGGCAACGTTACCTTGGCCGCTCAAAATCAGATTACCAACTTAAATATTTTCACACCTGCCTCTGAGGCAGAGGCTGGAGCGGTTGAAATTAATGGATCTGGCGATCTTGTCTTGGACAATGTCAACACTGTTACCAGTGGAGTTATCGAGCTTGATGTCCCATTCGAAGACGTCGTTAGCTTTGAGGAAGGCAGTATTGGCCAATCGGGAGATGTCACCATTACTGGAGCCAACGACCTCACCTTTATGAATAGCCGTATTGAAAGTACAACCCAAGGGGCTAACCCGGCAGGGGATGTCCAGATTAGCAGCCCAGGGTTGATTACTTTTCAGGGCAACAGTCAAATTTCCAGTAATACCAACAGTCGGGGAAATGCTGGTGCAATTCAGCTAGAGTCGGACACAGGGATTGTGCTCACTGGCTCCGAGGTTTCACTGGCAGCCATCAGCAATGGCGACGGCAGTGCGGGAAATATTGCCCTCAATGCCCCGAACATTGCGGTGGAACAGGGGGCCGAAATTTCTACTATTACCACTGCAGACGGCAGTGCTGGAGACATTCGGCTCGAAACCGAGACCCTAACAATTACCAACGGCAGCGAAATTTTGGCGTCGTCATCGGGCTCTGGTGATGGCGGAGAGATTGTCGTCGAGGCTTCTACAGCAGTGAACTTGGGGGAAGGGGTGCAGGATTTTGCCCCGATTATTTCTGTGGAAACCAGTGGGGCAGGAAGAGCCGGAGATATCACCATCAATACGCCCATCTTCACCCTCTCAGAAACGGCGCGAATTACCGCCACAGCCACTGAAACAGCTACCAATACAGAGGCTGGAGGGAGCATTACCCTCAATGCCTCGGAGATGGATTTAGCCGGTGTGGTGGGTATCTTTGCCGAAACCGAGGGGCTTGCCCCAGCGGGTATTTTGACCCTTCAACCGTTTGATGCCAACTTTGATCAGGGTACGCCTCAATTTGACCCCGAATTGAACGTCACCCTAGCGCCAGGGGCGGAAATTTCAGCGTCTACCTCTGGTATAGGCCAAGGCGGTGGTTTGCAAATTTTTGCGCCGGAAGCCATTACAATTGTTGGCCCAGGCCGTCTTGCCGTTGAAACCCGAGGGGCTGGGGATGGTGGCGATATTGAGATTCGCACGCAGCAGCTAACCCTGACCGACGGGGTTGAAATCTCGGCCTCATCCGTCCCGCAGGCTGTTCCTATCATTGAAACGACGACAGTAGAAACTGTGGAGCTGGTGGATGCGTCCCCTGATATCCTGGAGGCAGGCGATGCAGGGCAAACCCTGGACACAGTCCAAGTTGTGAGTGACCAGCCAGGGACTCCCCTAGAGAGCATTTCAGGCTCGCTATCGGAGGATGGAGATGTTGACCTATACCAAATTTATCTCTCTGGGGATGGCACATTCTCAGCCAGTACCGTTGATTTGACACGGCTAGACACCCAGCTATTTTTATTTAGCGCCCCTGACGGCTTAGGCATCTATAGGAATGATGACGATGCCAATTGTGGTGGATGCTTTCAGTCCACATTGCCAGCACAAAACCTCTTAACGCCTACGGAGGCCGGCATTTATTATCTCGCCGTGAGTGAATTTGCCAATAACCCTCTAGCCGAGTCCGGAGAGGAGATTTTTCCTAATAGTTTTGATGATATTGAGGTCGACGCCATCAAAGCCCCGACAGGACCAGGGGGAGCATTGCCCCTGGAAGACTGGACAGGTGGCGTTTTTGACACCGGTGACTATGTCATCAGTCTGACTGGTGTGGAGTCTGGCCCCATTGAAATTACGACTATCACTGAGATAGAGGAGATTATAGGGTTTCTTGAGCCAGACCTTGAGCTAGGCGATGCGGGCGATATCAATATCTTTGCAGACAGCGTTGACCTCACAAACGGGGCAACGCTGCAAACCAACACCGCAGGCATGGGAGATGCTGGAACCATCGCCCTGACCATTGAGAACACCTTAAATTTAGAACGGGGAGAAATTGCCGCCAATACCAGCGCCACCGCTAGTGGTCGGGGGGGGGATATTGAAATCGACACTGGGATGGCGCAACTGAGTGACAGTCGTCTGACCGTGAATAGCCAGGGTCAGGGCATCGGAGGAGACATCCTAGTGGTAGCAGACTCGCTCTTTCTAAAGCAAGGCTCAGTAATCGATGCGGCAACCGCCAGTAGTGACGGAGGCAACATTGATCTCAATCTGGAGGAGGTCCTGCTGTTGTCGGGCCAGAGTGAGATTACGGCCACAGCCGGTCTGGCGGAGGGAGCAGGCAATGGCGGTGATATTAATATCCAATCGGAGTTTGTCATTGCTGCCCTGGATGGCCCTAACCGCATTGTTGCCAATGCCTTTGAGGGCAACGGGGGTAACATTACTATTGCGACCACCTCCCTGTTTGGCGAAGAATTTTTGGAAATTTCAGCCTCTTCGCGCTTTGGCTTACAGGGTACAGTCACCCTTGATTCTCCTGACATTGACCCGGCTCGGTCTCTGACTGAGCTGCCAACAACTCTGGTGGATGCCAGCAACCTGATTGCCGATGCCTGTCTCGTGGATGGTAGCCATGGGCGATCTCAATTTGTCGCCACCGGACGCGGGGGCTTGCCTACCCAGCCCACCAGCTACCCTACCGGGACATTCCTCTTGCCAGATTTAGGGCCATTGACAACAACCCCACCCAATGCCCCGACAACAATGTTGCAAGAGGCCCAGTCCTGGAGCGTCGCCGCCAACGGTGACATTGTGTTGGCCGCCAATCCAGTCAATCCCCTCGATAGGGTGTTATGGGACGCCCGTCAGGCGTATCAGCAAGCAGACTATGCCACCGCCGTTACCCTTTGGCGTGAGGCCGTCGAGACGTTGGCACCTAGCAATGACCCCTTAGCCTATGCGTCGACCCTGAGCAATTTGGCCCTGGCCCATCATCATTTGGGGGAATGGGAACAGGCACAGAGCCAGATCGCCACTATCCAACATGTGCTCACCCCCGAACTGGCCACTACAACTCCCTGGCTCGTAGCTCAGACACTCAATACCCAGGCCAGTTTGCAATTCGCCCAAGGTCATGCTCAAGCTGCTCTGGATACCTGGCAGCAAGCAGTGGAAGCCTATGCCTTGGCGGGGAATGCCGGAGGCGAACTTCGGGTCAGGCTGAATCAGACCCAGGCCTTGCAATCGCTGGGGTTCTATCCCCGTGCTGAGGCTCAGCTAGAAGCGATCGCGACCGCATTAGCCGATCAATCCCCGTCTTCGGTTCAGGCACTGACCCTGTTGCACTGGGGAACTGCGTTGCGGGCGCGAGGGGAGACGGAGCGCTCTCAACAGACCCTGGCATCAGCGTTGGCGGTAACCCAAACCTTAAACGAGCCCACCCTGACCAGTGCCATTTTGCTGAATCTTGGCCATACCGCTCAAGCTCAGGCCCACACGGAGCAAGCCCTGAGCTATTACCAAAATGCAGCGGCGACCGCTCCCACTGCCCTCGCCCAGTTTCAAGCCCAGGTCAGCCAGTTGGATATCCTAGCCACTCAAGACGCTGCCGCCGCCAAGACTCTTGGAGCCGACCTAGCTCACACCCTACAGACCAATCCCTTGCCAACCAGTCGGGAGGGAATTTATGCCCAGCTGCATTTAGCGGCAACGCTTCTGCAAACTGACGCCACACTGGCCTCGCCCGATCAAATCATGAACCTTCTGCTGACAGCTGACCAACAGGCCCAACGACTGAACGATACCCCTGCCCAAACCTACATCCTCGGCTATCAGGCCCAGGTCTACCGTCAGACGCAGCAGTGGGCCGAGGCGCAGGCTCTCACTGAAGAGGCCTTACACCAGGCACAGATCCTCGAAGCCCCTGCGATGATTTATCAATGGGCGGAGCAACTGGGACAGTTACGTCGGCAGCAGGGCGATCGCGCTGGAGCCATTGCTGCTTATACTGAAGCCGTGAACGCCCTGGACACCCTACGGGGCGATTTAATCGCTAGTAGCGAAGATGCTCAATTCACCTTCCGCGACACGGTTGAACCCGTCTATCGTGAGCTGGTGAAATTGTTGCTGCAAGATGAGGCTGGACAACCGGTGGACCCAGCCAATCTCACCCAGGCCAGACGCCTGATTGAAGACTTGCAATTGGCTGAATTACAGGATTATTTCCAAGATGTCTGTGTGCAGGCGACGCCTATCGTCGCAGACGAGGTCGACCCGACCGCTGCTGTCATTTACCCCATTCTGTTGGACGATCGCCTGGATGTGATTGTCAGTGTGGCAGGTCAGCCCGTGCACCATCACAGCACCCCAATCTCAGCCGATCAGGTGGAACAAACGGCATACGAGCTGTTAGACACGCTCACCACCGCGTTAGGTTCTGGGCAAGCCAGCACAACCCAACAGTTACAGCAGGTCTACGACTGGATTCTTGCCCCAGTAGAGGCCGCATTAGAACAACAACCGATCGAAACCCTCGTCTTTGTCGCGGATGGTGTTTTGCGGACGTTACCGCTCACGGCCCTCCATGATGGTGAACAGTATTTAGTCGAGCAGTATAACGTGGTGCTCTCTCCCGGTCTCAATCTGTTAAACCCTCAACCGCTGCAACGGCAGGACTTACGCATGTTAGCCGGGGGCATCAGCGAATCTCGTCCAGGCTTTCCCCCATTACCGTTTGTCACCGATGAACTGCAGCAAATCACCACTCAAATTCCTGACCACCAGTTGTTAGTGAATCAAGACCTGACGCAAGCGAATCTTGCTGAGAGCTTAGCCACTGCCCCAGCCAGCGTTGTTCACCTGGCGACCCATGGCACGTTCGGAACCAGTGCCGAGGACACCTTTATTCTCACCTGGGATGGCAAACTCAATATCAAGGAACTGAGCAGCCTCCTGCAAAGCCGCAATCGCAGCAGCAATATCCCCATCGAGCTATTGGTATTCAGCGCCTGCAGAACCGCAGAGGGAGATAGTCGAGCCGTGTTGGGCATTGCTGGTATGGCCATTCGTTCAGGGGTGCGTAGTGCGCTAGCCGGATTATGGCCCTTAGACGACCGGGCCACAGCTGTGTTTATGGATCATTTTTACAAGGCTCTAGCTCAACCTGAGGTCACGAAGGCCGATGCGTTTCGTCAAGCCCAACTGGCACTGATGCAGGATTCTCGGTTTAGTACCCCCTATTACTGGAGCCCGTTTGTGATGGTTGGTAATTGGTTGTAAGACTACTGACCTGACCGCCATCATAATTGCTTTGGACTAATACCAAACTGTTGCCGCTTGGCAAGGAATTGCAATTTTTCCTGTTCTGTCTGAACCACTCCCTTCCCCCCACTAGTCCATGAAGCCAGGGCTGTTTATTGTCCGAAAAGGAAAGCCTTTCAATTTTTCTCTGGTGAACATGAAACAAACCTGCCCACTAGTCCATGAAGCGATCCATTTTGCCTTCGAGTTCTATAACTTTTAGCAATACTATGTACTGGTCAACCCGAATAATCTCGTTGTCAAAACGGTGTTACAAACCATGCTCGAAGGTGGGAATTACTTTTTCTTTGCGATCTATGAACGGTTTGGGAATGTGACCACATTCAGGGCTGATCTTGGCTACAACGTACTGCTTAATCTCAGTACAAACTGGGATCTCATTCAACAATCAACTACAACAGAGCCGCAATACGATCTGTTGCTTGAGCAGTTTGCCGAGGATTCCTCTTATCTATTTGGAAAACTGCTGACTTGTGTCTGTCGAGATGATATCTCTTAGAGGAGTCCAATGAAAAAAGTATCCAATAGTTACCTGATACTATGTTGTTGCGGTGACGGGAATTTCAACGAACCATTTTTCTAATCCTGGCAGTTGACGGTGGCTTTGGCATCCATACTCAATCGTTTCGTTTGTTTGGAGTCGATGCCGACATCTTTGGTCTCGATGTTGGTAAAGATGTCGTCGGTTTCGGGAATTTTTTTTGAGGTTTTGCTTTGACAACCTTGCGCAAGCGATACCCCATCCGGTTTAGGACATCGGCCATCGTGCTGGGTGAGGGCAACTGGTCATCGTTAAAGCCTTGAGCGCTCAGATGGCGAATCGCCGCCGCCGCCGTCAGACGGGTATATCCGAGGGAGGTGCGAAAGGTTGGATCCTGTTGAGTATACGCCTCAGCCAACTTTCGCAGGGCGCTGGCCGCTTCCGGTTGACGATCCTCCCAGCATTTTGCCCCACCGGAAAAGGACTGGGCACCCACGCAGATGATGCCGGTACGGTGTTCAGCTAACCCTAACGCCACGGTTGCGCGCCCCCAGCCAAACACGCTTTCTGTCTGACGTGGATTGCCTTGACAGTATTTAAGTGACATAGCGGCTTGAAACGCTCGACGCTTCGCTCCAGATAGCTGTGAGGACGCCAAGCGAAGATCAGCGATTTGGGAGGGGGATAACGGGGCATTAGCTGGAGGGGATTCTTTCATACAAGCTTGATTCCACTCTTTTCACCAGAGGATAGCATGGTAATTTAGTTCTCAGAAATCACCTAACCCCTTTGTAGGATAAGCCTACGGTTTGCTTACACAGCCATCAAGTTTTCTTGGTTTGTGTCTGCGATCACGGTGAAGTGAACCGATTGGGTATTAACTAAAGGATTCTGAGATTGTTTGATGCTGTGGCCCGGTGAGTTGTGGCGTTGGGCGATCAAGCTAGGGATGCTTTAAAACACAACAGCACCCAGAACGATCTAGCTGAGGAACTCTTCTACATTGGACAAGACTTTCTAGAGTTGTTCTGAGCAGATCAAGCCCTACTAGGAACAATACTCTCTAGTGCAAGCGAGAAGAAATATCAGCGACCTGTTTGGATGCTATGTGTAGTCTGTCAAACGATGATATAAAGATATCTATCATTGACCTCCTTTGTTGTGGTTATAAGCTTTTCAGCTCATGCCCTTAGCATATTTCTTAAGTGGAGAAATGTCTCTTCTCTGACATAAAGGTTAATGTTGTTAGCTTTTGTAACTGGTCAGTGAGGATGGTCTCTAGACTGTTGTAGTTGATGACACGGCAAGAAGATAAGATTGAAATGCGTATGTTGTTAGTGGCTATCGTGATTTGCAGACTGTTTTTCAAAATAGCTGAGAGTGCTTGTTTGTGTGTAGTGTAGTGCGGATAATCGGTATTATACTGATTGTTCTGTCAAAGTAAGTGCTCAAAGTAGTTCTGTAGATTGTCAGCAAAAGAATGAAAAAGCTCGGCTTTTATATAGTATTGGCTTGCTTAAGCATCGGTATTGCCCTATTGCCAGCTTATGCTGACCTTACAGTCGATACACAGCAGATTACGCTTGCTACCATTCGGAACCAGGCCCTGAGTAAGTCTCTCCGATTTACAACCGATGAGGACATTAGTAATTTAGTCATTACGCCATCTGATTTGGAGTTGGCAGATGGCAGAGCCCGAATACCGGCTAGTGAGGTTAAAGTATCTAAAATCAACACTCCGTTGCGTGCAAATCAGGCGATTAATCTGGAGCTTGGAATAGCTAGAGAATTTCTGAGTACAAGTGGTGAATTTACAGGCTCCTTATTGGTTCAATCCGATGACTCTAGTCAGCTGCTGCCCATTACTGTGAAAGTAAAGTCAAGGGCATGGCGAGCCTGGTTAGTGCTGTTAGCGGGGGTTGGCTTGGGTACTGGCTTGTCGGTATATCGGTCGATAGGTTTACCGAAAGATGAATTGTTGGTGCGAGTTGCTCAGCTTCGGTCTGAAGTGAGATCGGTTTCAGCGCCCGAAGTTCAATACTTTAAGGCTCAGACTGAGCGGGCATTGATTAGGCTTGAGACTGCGCTCAGTAATCAAGATTGGGCTCAGGCCGAAGCTAGTTTGTCAGAAGCGCAGACCATTTGGGACCGTTGGCTCGGTGGTCAGGCTGATTGGATAAAGCAAATAGGTTATCTAGAAGATCTGTCTCAGGAAAAAATAGACGTTACTCATCAATATGGCCAGTCAGTAAAGCATCAGCTCGATAAGATTAGGCGTCAGATAGCGACCTATGCAACGCCCCAAGTCTTGGCTGATAAACTCTTTAGTGTACGTGGGCAAGTAGAGCGCTATAACCAGGGAGATGCGTTTGCCCTGGTTATAGCTGGAGTATCATGGGCTCACTTACTCCAGGTTAGCGGCGATGGCACGTTGGTTTAATACAGCAGGTCCTTGCAAGGTCGATCAGCATTATATGCTGCCGTCCTCAGATCGATTGCCTGCGTTAGGGCGGCTGATTGCTCAGCAAGGCTACTTCGTTATCCATGCGCCGCGTCAAACGGGTAAAACAACGGCCATGCTTACCCTGGCGGAGCAATTGACCCAGCAGGGACGATATGCCGCACTGATGGTTTCGGTGGAGGTGGGAGCGGCCTTTTCTCAATCGCCTGAAAAAGCTGAGGCTGCTATTTTACGAGCCTGGACCGATGCTGCCAGTTTCTGGCTACCGGAAGACTTACATCCCCCTGACTGGAGTGGGTGTCATTCTATTGGTCAAGCGTTGCGGCTATGGTCAGAGCAGTGTCCTCGACCGATTGTGTTATTTATTGATGAGATTGATGCACTGCAGGATGATGCGCTGATATCGGTATTGCGTCAGCTGCGGGATGGCTATCCTCGACGTCCGAAGGGGTTTCCTCATGCGTTGGCGCTGGTGGGCCTGCGGGATGTGCGAGATTATAAAGTCTCGACGACAATTGCTCAGCGGTTAGGGACGGCGAGCCCGTTTAATATCAAGGTAGAGTCTCTGACGCTGAGAAACTTTACTGAGGCGGAAGTGGCCACTCTCTATGGGCAGCATACGGCGGAGACGGGACAGGTGTTTGCTGCCGATGCAATTCAGTGGGTCTATGGGTTAACCCAGGGGCAGCCATGGTTGGTGAATGCCCTGGCTCGACAAATGGTGGAGGAGCTGACCCCGGACCCGCAGACTGAGCTAACGGTAGACCATGTAGACCAGGCAAAAGAGATTTTGATTCGGCGGCAGGATACGCACCTGGATAGTTTGGCGGAGAGATTACGGGAGCCACGGGTGCGGGCGATTATTGAGCCGATGTTGGCGGGGCAGGAGTTGGGGCCTGTTTCTAATGAGGATATTCAGTTTGTTTTGGATTTGGGGCTGTGTGTGATGAGTCCCCAGGGTGGGCTGATCATTGCGAATCCGATTTATCGGGAGGTGTTGCCACGGGTGTTGGCGGTGCCGCCGATGGCATCGATGCCGCAAATTGCGCCCACGTGGTTAACGGCTGAGGGCACTCTGGATATAGATACGCTGCTGGATGCGTTTTTGGTGTTTTGGCGACAGCATGGAGAACCGTTGTTGCGTAGTGCGGCTTACCATGAGATTGCACCATATTTGGTGTTGATGGCGTTTTTGCATCGGGTGGTGAATGGTGGCGGCACTCTGGAGCGAGAATATGCGCTGGGTACGGGGCGGATGGATTTGTGTTTGTCTTATGGTGAGGTGCGGTTGGGGATTGAGCTGAAGGTGTGGCGAGATGGACGACCGGATCCGGCGTTGGCAGGGGTGGATCAGTTGGTTGGGTATCTGCGGCGTTTGGGGGTAAGGCAGGGATGGCTGGTGGTGTTTGATCGTCGTCAGGGGCTGCCGCCGATTGAGGAGCGGGTGACGGTGGAGGATGTTCAAGAGGCAGAAGGGTTCGCGGTGACGTTAGTGCGAGCGTAGACGATGGGGCATCGTACTTTAGTTCAAAGCGGAATATGAATGATTTGGTCTTGAAATTCGCTGTCATCTGCCAACTCTGAAATCAAAATCAGATCGTCCAAAATAGCTTTAATGGTTGCTTTTGGGCGGAATGCCAGAATACCTGGGATATGTTTTCCTTCAGCCAGGTGATCGGCTAAGTGTACAGGCATGGAGGCCCGGTTATTGGTGACAAGAATAAAGCCATGCTGTTCGCACCAGTCTAGAATCATGGGGTCCTGAGTGCCTCGTTCAGGTGCTGCTGGATCACCTATCATCCAGACGGTGAGTGATGGAGCTAGGCGAGATAGTTGAACTCGATAGAGTGTGGGTAAGTTCTCGTCAAGCAGAAACTTCATGGCCAGCAGACTGTTCGATAGAGACCGTAGATTGACGTTCTGCTTTTAACTGCATCAGTTGTTTTACGAATGGGCTTGGATTTTGGTCCTGGGCTTGTTCAGCTTGGAGGCAGTATTCTAGCCAAGTTTTGAGGTATTGACTGATGTCGTCATGGCGATGCCAGTAGTATAGAACGGTGGCGTAAACTTGCTCCAGGGTCAAGCTGGTATAGGTTTTGGCGATTTCTTCGGGGGTGCGGCAGCGGTAAATGTATTCGTAGAGTATTGTTTCGATGCCGATACGGGTGCCTCTGAGCCGAATGTCGTTGTCGGCCAGGAAGTCGAAATAGGCTTCTAACTGCATGTGTCTGAACTCCAGCGGGTTAAGGCTCTTTTATTATAGAACTGAGATGCAGTAGGTGCGATCGCATAAAGGAGTCGGCAATCAGATCCCATAGAGGAGTCGGTAATAAGGTTACACCCACCCTGTTCTCCCTTGTCCATCCACCCATGCACTCATTCCCCCTAACGCTTCTGACATTCAGGAAACAGGCAGTATAGCGAAAACTTTTGCTGAAGTTGAATAAGTTCGGGGTATCAACTCTAGCCGGGAAATTTAGGCTGGGGCTGAAGTCGGAAATCAGAAGTCGGAAGTCGGAAGTAGACCGGATTACAGGCTTTAATGACTGAACTGTAAATCCAGCAAAATGTCCCGCGTTAAATTGGTACCCTAAGTTCGGGCTGCTCAGCGCCATAGACTGGCAGCAACCTTTGATTGAGGCTTCCTTGTCTATGCGTCATTGTTCTATGAGTGGTTTTAAGTGTCTTGGCTGGTTTGGTTTAATGGCAGCGGCTGTGCTATTGCCTGTGGAGACGGCTATGGCATTGCCTGCTGAGACATTGACTAATCAGGCAATGTCGTTAACAAAAAAACAAAATGATCAGATTTCCAAAAGCTTTACAAAAATGCCGTTCGAGATAGCAGAAGCAAATGCTGAAACAGAAATTAAGAAAGAGCAGGCTAGACAACTTTTTCAAACAGGTGACGCTTATTTCGCTCAAGACAGATATCAAGAAGCATTACAGCTATATGAGCAGGCTTTAGTAATTTATCGTGAAATTGAAGATCAGGTAGGTGAAGGGCAAACCCTTAACAATATTGGTAGTGTCAATGCTAGTTTAAGCCAATATGAGCAAGCTTTAGAATATTATGAACAAGCTTTGATAATTGTTCGTACGATTGAGTACCGTGTTGGGGAGTGGCCTATTCTCAATAATATTGGTGATGCATATAATAGTCTAGGGCAGTATCAGCAAGCACTCGACTATTATGAGCGTGCCCTTGAAATTGTTTATGATTTTAATGATCGCTCAGGTGAAGCTACTCTTTTAAATAATGTTGGACAGGTTTATCATAATCTAGGTCAATACTTACCGGCATTAGACAACTATAAACAAGCCTTGACACTTCTTCGGGAAGTTAAGGAGCGTGAAAGTCAAGGTATTGTTCTAAATAATATTGGCCTTACAAACTATAGCCTAGGAAAGTATTGGGACGCACTAGAGAATTATCAACAAGCGCTGTCTATTTTCCGTGAATTTGGTGAGCGTGCGGGAGAAAGCTTTCTTCTCAAGAATACAGGTCTGGTTCATAACGATCTAGGTCAATATTCACAGGCGTTGGATAGTTATAATCAAGCTTTAGTAATTGCTCGTGAAATTGGAACTCGAGCAGTTGAAAGCGCTGCTCTACAAAATATTGGCAGTACGTATCATAACTTAGGTCAATATTCACAAGCACTAAACAATTATGAGCAAGCTTTGGTAATTGCTCGTGAACTTAGAACTCGTGCAGGTGAAAGTGCTATTCTCAATGCTATTGGTAGCAACTACTATTTTCTGGAAAAATATTCACAAGCATTAGAGAGTTTTAGCCAAGCTTTAGCGATTCGCCGTGAGATTGATGACCGTGCAGGTGAAGGAATTACTCTTAATAATATCGGTGTCATATATTTTAGTTTGGATGATTATTCGCAGTCACTCAGATACTATGAACAAGCATTAACAATTAGTCGTCAGATTCGGAACCGATTAGGTGAAAGCCAATCTCTTAACAATATTGGTCAGGTTTATAGCCAGTTAGAGCAATATTCAGAATCATTAAACTATCATGAACAAGCTTTATTAATTGATCGTGAACTTGGAAACCTTGAAAGTCAAGGAACAGTTCTAAATAACATTGGCCGATTGCTAGAGGAAATGGGCTCCTCAGAATTAGCGATCCTCTTTCTTAAACAGTCAATTAATATCCGCGAAGAAATTCGCGAAAAGAATTTAGCTCTTTCCTCGGATCAACAACAATCTTACACTGAAACTGTTGCTCATACCTATCGCCAACTAGCCGATCTTCTCCTCCAACAAGACCGCGTCCTTGAAGCCCAACGCGTCCTCGATCTCCTAAAAGTCCAGGAACTCGACGAATACCTAAATACCGTCCGAGGTAATACCCGCACTGCCAGTGGCATCGACTACTACCAACCCGAGCAAGAAATCCTCAATCGCTATAACGAACTCCAAGCCTCCGCCATCGAAATTGGTCAACGACTCGCCGCCCTCAACAAAAAAGATACCGAAACCGGTCTCACCAATAGCGAAACCTCTGAGCGTAATGAACTCTACCAGCTACAAAAACAACTCCGCAAACAATTTAACGAATTTGCCGATACCCCTGAAATCAAAGGCTACATCGACCAAGCTCACCCGCGTAGACAGCACCCTCCCCATCACCGAAATCACCGGCCTCACCGACAAACTCGACCAGCTCAACGCCGTCCTCATCTATCCCCTCGTCCTCGACGACCGCATCGAACTAATCATTACCACCCCAGACTCCGCCCCCCTCCGCCGCACCGTCGAAAATGTCAGCCGCCAACAGCTTAATGACGCCATTACCCGCTTCCGCCAGGACCTCAGCACCCCAGCCAACAATGCCAAAGCCTCCGCCTATCAACTCTACCGCTGGCTGATCGAACTCCTCGAAGCTGACCTCGCCGATGCCGGTCTAACAACAATTCTCTACGCCCCAGACGGTCCCCTCCGCTATGTGCCCCTGGCCGCCCTTTACGATTCCGCTAATCCAGACGATGGTCAATGGCTGGCACAACGCTTCCAGGTTAATAATATTACCGCCACCTCCCTACAGGAACTGGATACCCAACCCCCCGAAAATCCCCGCATCCTGGCCGGAGCCTTTGCCGATGAAAGCGTTATCCATACGGTCAATATTGGCGATAAAACCGTCGACTTCACCGGACTTCCCTTTGCAGGCATCGAAGTCACTACCATGGCCGATACTCTCTCTAATATTCGCACCTACCTGGACGGCGATTTTAGTCTGGCTTCGCTAGAACCCCAGCTCAACAACTTTAATATTCTCCACTTTGCTACCCATGCCTCCCTGGTCCCCAAAGACGCTGGCGAGTCCTTTATTCTCTTTGGCAATGGCGATCAGCCCACCATTCGCGATATTGCCGACTGGCAACTGGACGATGTAGACCTGGTAGTACTCAGCGCCTGTGAGACTGGACTGGGGGGCTTTGATAACAATGGTGAACAAATTTTAGGCCTGGGCTATCAGTTTCAAACGGTGGGGGCACGGGCGGTGATTGCCTCGCTGTGGCAGGTGGATGACGGTGGTACCCAGGCCTTGATGAATGCCTTTTATCTGGCCTTGCGCAATGGGTTCTCAAGGACAGAAGCACTGCAACGGGCACAGCAGGCATTGATTGAGGATGATTTATCACTGGTGGGTGAACCGAGGGGGACGATTCGGGTGGTGGATGCGACGACGGGAGAGCCAGTGGCGCTGAAGGGCAGTTCGGACCATCCCTATTATTGGGCACCGTTTATTTTGATTGGCAATGGGTTGTGATGGTTTTGCTGAATAACTTAGGGACCCTGAGTGGTAACGATGAATGCAATAGTAAATAGGGCATCTAAGGCGCATTAACATCGTAGATTTTTGTTGATTTAATACTGACTGACCCATGAAAAAATCACTGCTCTCTATTGTTGGCCTTGGCATTCTTTTAACTAGTAGTTTGACCTGGCGGCACCTAAAGCCTGCTGAGGCATCTGGTTTTACCCTACGTCGGGCAGCACCTACATTTACCACTGACCCTGGTGAGCTGGATCTATCTACGTCGGCTCTGGTGCCCGATGGTTTGCCAATGTCCGATGAACCTGCCGGGGGCCGGGGGGTGATTGGCATTGATGACCGTACAGAAGTGCGAAGACGGGCTTACCCCTGGACAGCAATCGGGCGTTTAGACGGTGTTTCCCAAGCTGGTGATTATTACCACTGTACTGCCACCCTGATTGACACTAACTTGATTCTTACCAATGCCCACTGTGTGATTGATCCGGCTACCGGCCAGGCGGCTGCCCAGTTAGTATTTTCACCTAATGTTATTGACGGTACTGTCAGTTCGCCCCTTGACCGCGCGCTAGTTATTGATGGACTGGTGGGTACTGACTTTCAAGATCGTAATGCACCACCCCACGAAGATGACTGGGCTATTCTTACACTCAATAAACCCCTGGGGCAACAGTTTGGTACGATTCCCCCAAAAGTTGTGGAGACCGAAACCCTAACCCAGGATACCTATCGTGAGCAACTGATCATGGTGGGGTACTCGGGAGACTACCCGGCTGTACGTCCTGGTGAGACGGCAGCAGCCCATATGGGATGTAGCATTACGGCTGAAGCTGAGGAAGTGCTGTATCACATCTGTGATACCTATGGCGGTTCCTCCGGTGGTCCGCTTTTGGCCAGGGATGATGATGGCTATAGCATTGTAGGTTTGAATGCGGCAGCCCGGTTAGATCGCCAGGAGCGTGGCATCGTTAACTATGGTGTCAAAATCTCTCGCATTTTGGACCGTCTAGATCAACTGGTTGCTCGATAAGGGGGGGTTAACAATAAGGTACCGATGCGTTACGACTATCGTCTTTGCTTGAATGCCTCTTGGGCTATACATAGCCTACATAGGGGCGGTACGTTATTTAATTGCACATTCCTAAAGGATAAAACTGCGTTGTACGATTCCCATGATTCAGACCTATCGCCTTGCCATTAACAGAGTTGACCAGATCTGTTTCTTTATCCTGAGCTGGGGAGAGGGTATGGAGCTGACGGCAACCGTGCCTTATCCCCAAAAGCTGGTAGAGAAATATGAAAAGTGGCAGCAGGCTTACTACTATTACTATCGGGCGTTGCCAACTATCGATGTGGCTGATGGTGTATCTGCGCTGCGCGGACGCCCTGGTGTTACGGGCAATGTTCCGGTTGCCCACTCCGAACTGCGCAGTCAACTGGCCCAGGTAGGAGAACGCTTAGTCGCGGATCTTTACAACTGGTTAGAACGTGGTGAACTGATTGAGATTCGCAGGCAGCTCAATAAACGCGATTCTCCTCACCTAACGACTACTCTATTTCTCAGCTGTGCTGAAATGGAACTGCGACGATTGCCGTGGGAGAGTTGGGAACTGACAACAGAATTTGGCCAGGGGCCACCGATTCGGATTGCCCGACAGCCGGTTAATATTCCGGTGGCGGCAAACCCACCGAGAAAACAACGGCGTAAAGCTCGGGCTCTGGTGATTATTGGCGATGATACGGGGCTAGACTTTAGGCAAGATTTAGAGGCTGTTGCGCGGCTAAAAACGCTAGTGGATATTCAGATTATTGGCTGGCAGCGGGGCAAGAACGCTACTGACCTGATTAAAGAGGTGCGCAGTGAGATTTGTGACCCTGAAGGTTGGGATATGTTGTTCTTCTTTGGCCATAGTAATGAAGCAACGGGCCTGGGTGGAGAGATTGCGATCGCACCCAAAACCCATATCTCTATGCGCGACCTAGAATTAGACCTGACCGAAGCCAAACGCAATGGTCTTCAGTTTGCTCTATTTAACTCCTGCAAAGGGTTAGACATTGCCAATGAGCTGGTGACCCTGGGGCTAAACCAGGTGGTGATTATGCGAGAGCCGATCCACAATCAAGTGGCCCAATGCTTTTTGCTGCAGTTTCTCAAACGGTTGGCCCAATATGACGATGTGCATACGGCGCTACAGAATGCGACAAAGACGTTGAAGGCTGAAAAGAATATGGCCTATCCGTCGGCGTACCTGGTGCCATCGTTGTTTAGCCATCGGGGTGCAGAGCTGTTTCAACTGCAGCCAGTGGGGATAATGGCCAAGCTAGCAAAGTTATGGCCGAGTCGAAAGCAAGGGATAGTACTGAGTGCGATCGCAGTTCTCTCGTTGCTACCGCCTGTGCAAAATAGTCTTATTGCGGGTCGTCTATGGACCCAGGCAGTTACGAACCATGTCGCAACTCGTCCCCTCCAAGCAGAGGTGTCTCCACCGGTACTATTAGTGCATGTGGATGATGCGTCCATTACCGATCAACGCTATGAGGGAGATGTTGATCGGATTAGTAGAGATTATTTAGCCCAGCTGTTGGATCGTCTGGTGGCCCTTGATGCCAACGTTATCGGCATTGATTATATTCTTGATCAAAAGCAGGACGATAATGATCGTCAATTGGCCCAGTCTGTCCAAAAAGCTGTTGAGGAAGACACCTGGATAGTATTTGCCAGTGAGTTGAAAAATGGTCAGGAACTAGGCCCCCAGGAAGCCCTATTTAATCACTATTGGAGTATGCAAGGGTATGTTAATGCACCTCCCTGGTATCTCAAAGCATTACAAACCAGTCAATACTGTGATGTACGCTGTCCATTTAGTTATTTACTAGCCATTACCCATGCTGCGGTTCATAGTCCATCTAATCTAGACGTGAATCTCTCGTTGGAGAGAACTAGTAAACTGAACACAGATCTGTTTAAGGAGGTCTCACGAACAAATGATGATCCATTGTTAAAAGACTTATTTCGCTATCGTCTACCTTTGATAACTAGTCTATCCCGTTGGCTTAATCAGCGATGGTTTCATCCGGTTTTAGACTTTTCCATACCGTTAGAGCATGTTTTTATGCGTATCTCGGCCCAAGAGTTGTTGGGTCGAGATATTACGACATTAAACAACCAGTATGACTGGCAAAATCAGGTTGTTTTAATTGGTGCCAGTGATTACTATAGAGCTAGTCCCGACAGGTGGCTAGATTATGTGGTAAATCCTCCTGCTATTCAATTTTGGCGAGATCGGGTACAGGATCGCAATAATCATTTTACAGGTGTAGAAGGCCATGCCTATACGATTCATCACTTTTTGAACCGGCATAGGGTAACCCCTGTTCCTAATTTGTGGATGGTGATAATGGGGATGGGAGTAGGGGCTGTCTCAGCATGGTTTTTACGGCGACATAAGGATTTACGGCAGTATCGTTGGTCGGGGTTGGTGGCCTTTAGCATTGGATATGGGCTGTTTGGGCTTGTGAGCTATGGTGTAGCGTCGGTTATGTTGCCCTGGCTGTTACCAACGGCTGCTGTGTGGGTATATCACATACCCAATTTGAAACGTTCTAATCAGGAGAGAAATTTATAATGGTTCCGATTCAGAGCATGTACCGTAATGGTTTAGGTGGTTTTTTTATTGTTGTTCTTGGTTTAGGGTTGGCTTCTGATGCAAAGGCCCAACAGTCATCTATTAGTTTACAAAGTCGTTTGAATAATATTTTGAGTCGGATTATTAAGGATGATGAGGATAAGGAGCCACCCTGGGGATCGCGGGGAGATATGTGTGCGATCGCACCGACTTTTCCTGGAGCTGGAACGCCTACAATTTGGCATGATCGGCCAGTAATTGTATGGCAGGCAGGAACCGTGGCTAAAGTCGCGCTCCAGGATGCCCTGACTGATGAAACTTTGTGGGAGTACGCACCCTCCGCCGATGAAACCCATGTGGTTTATGATGGTGAGCCGTTGAAGCCAGGGGAGACCTATACGCTAGCGTTACACAAGTTTGCCTCTGCTGGTCCTACATTGATTCCTGACTTTCAGGTGATGCACCCTATTTTCAGATCTCTGGTTAATAATGGTTTGGAGAATTCGTTTAAGTCCAATGAGTCAGTGGTATCTGATGCTGAGTGGATGGCTATCCATCGGGCGGATTATTTCTCTCAGCGAGATCTGCCCTTCGATGCGATTCAGGCATTATTTAGCGTAAGCGATCCGTCTTCTGAACTGTTGGCTATTCAGGCACAGGTGATTGAAGAGACATGTGATTAAAATGAATAACCTTGTAGGGGCAATCCCTTGTAGTTACCCTGCGAAATTGATGGCAGTTAACCAGGATCTTTCATCACATTCATATATGAAGGTTTTGGCTAATGGCCTATGATATCCAAGGGCTGGCACAAGGCGCAGCCCCTACAAGATGATGATTCCAGGTTAAATCTAAATTGGGGTAATGTGATTTTCTCTACGCTTGGCACACGTAATGGTTGGTGGACGACACTGGCACCAGTCTGCTTGCCAGCGGCACTGGGTTACAACATCCCTACTACTGGGCTTCGTTTATTTTGATTGGCAATGGACTGTAGGTAGTGCATGATGGCCAGACGTTTCAGATAATAATCAAGCAAAAAATACACATTATGCAGTCAAGGCATTTATCCAGGAAGCTCCAGCTATCTAGAAGTTTCAGCCCTTCTTGAGCATTACCAACGGCGGCCATTGCTTTGAATCGGGTATAGGCATCGAATTCTGCCAGGACAATTGTAGACAACTCTTCCATTAGCTTATTGATACTAATGCCACGACTTTGAGCCAGTTCTTTTAACCGCTCATGCTTATCATCGGGTAGTCGAATAGTTAATGTCGCCATGGTTATACTCTCCTTAAAACTTCTTCTGGTTTTACGATCATCAGATCAGGAAACAACAATTCTGAGTTTTGAAAATCTTTAATGTTGTTAGTGGCAATAATTTTGGCATTACCTGCTACAGCCAGTTCGATTAAATGGTTATCAGTCTCATCTTTTAGATTTGGACGCCAGGTGTAATAGAGGGTGATCCATTTGCTCACACTCATAAATGCCTGGAGTAAGGTGATAATCTCAGCCTGATTTAAGGGGCATTTAGCAAGAATGCTATCTCTTGCCATTACAGACTCATACTCACAAAACAGGGTACTTCCCATCAGTGGCTGATAGGTACCTATCAAACATTGCCTGATCAGTTCACGACTAGGACCCATCGAACCAATTAAGGCACTGATAAAAACACTAGTGTCGACAACGAGCTTAGTAGACATAAGAGAATGATAGCATATGTGCTATCATCTGATGACTGAGGACGTAAACGATAGTGCCGAGCTGCACCAGTGAATAGGTTGAAACTGCTTAGAAATAGCAATTCTAACTTGGCAGAACTTGAGGCAGCTATGACGAAATACAGTTGGGAGGCAAGAACATGTCATTAGGGCAATCTTGGGCAGGTGGAATGCTAACAATGCTGCTAACTGCAAGCAGCGGGAATCTACTGCCAATACAAGCAAAACCTACCTTACTTCAACAACTGGCCCAAGTAACCGCTGGTGCAGTAACCGGGTATTTAGATAGCAATAGCCAAGCCTTTGGTGATGGTACTTACTTCAATGTTCACACCTTTGAAGGTACAGCGGGTGATGCCATCTCCCTAGAAATGATCAGTGACGACTTTGATGCCTCATTGCTACTGATTAAACCTGGAGGTGCAATATTAGCCTCATATGATGGCGGTGGCGAAGGCACCAACGTCAAGTTCATGCTGAGATTACCAGAGACAGGATATTACCAACTCTATGCCACCTCTAACAATCTTGGAGAAGGAGAATATCGTCTCAGTCTGCGCCCGCTTAGCGACGCTGAGGCCGCTGAATTGCCGTCCTGGAATCAGACATACTACAGCGATCGCCCCTTCGATTTTGCCTTTGCACAAGATGTGGGTTCAGCCTCTATACAGAGCAATTCTTCACAAGGGCTCCCCATGTTTGAAGAACAGCTCGCTATTTTGAAAACACAGTTAGGAGATAACCATCCAGTAGTTGCCAGCCAACTCTATGGCTTAGCAAGTCTATATCTGGTCCAATACCGCTTCGCTGATGCTGAACCGCTCTTGTTAGAAGCGCTGACTATCTACCGTGCCTTACCCGACCCCTATCCCGATGAAACAGCAGAGATTCTCCAGGCTCTAGCAGATATTGCTGGACTTCGAGGTCAGTTGGAAGCAAGTGAGGCGCTTGGTGACCAAGCCGTGGAGATTCGCGAAAATTCAGATCTACCTAGTCGTACCTATGATGAATCATCCCTGGTTGCATCGATTGAAACTGCTCGCAGCAATGGACAACTGGTAGATGTGGTTGGTTCTATGGACGTTCTGGCGGATATGTATAATCGCCAAGGTCGCTATGATGATGCCGAGTCGCTTTACCAAGAGGCGATCGCAATTCGTCGCAATTCTTCGGTATACGAAGGAATCGAAGATCCCGAGATTGCCAGGAGTTTGAATGGACTCGCTCTTCTATATCAAGCACAAGGTCGTTACAAAGAGGCTAGGTCACTATATCAAGACGCCTTGGACATTCAAGAAGCATTCAACAACTCCATATATGCTGGTGAATCTGCAGACATTTTTCAACTTTATAGGACGTTTCCAATCCTATATAACTTGGCTGGGGTATATAGGGCGACTGACAATATCTCTCAAGCAGTTACTACTCTCCGAACTGCACTGGATATTGAGGAGCGAGACTTGGATGTCAACTTAGCTAACTTAGGAGAGGCTGATCGTACTAGATATCTTGCCCAGCGTGCCAATACGCTAGATTATGTCCTTTCTCTTAATTTAGATGCCGCCCCAGAGTCAGCTGGAGCAACCCAGTTAGCGCTGACCACATTGCTGCGTCGTAAAGGACGTCTCTTGGAAGCCAACGTTAGAACACAAGAGATTTTGCGTGAGAATGCTACTCCAGAAGAACTGAATTGGCTGGATCAACTCTCTCAGATTCAGCAGGAGATTTCGAATCTAACGTTGCAGCCTCCAGCAAACTTGTCAGCAGCTGCCTATCAAACCAGACTGGCGCAACTCAAAAGTAGGGCGAATCAGCTAGAAACGGTCTTGGCTCGGCGCAGTGCGGACCTAGCGCTAAATTCACAGTCGGTTGACCTGGATGCTGTTCAGGCTAAGATTCCAGCCAATGGGGTGTTGATTGAGTATGCGCGCTACCAGCCATTTGATCCGTTGACTCCCCTCAGTGAACAAGGGGTAGGGTTTGCCGCTGATCGTTTTGGTGCGCCTCGCTACGCTGCCTATCTCTTCTTTCCCGATGGCCGTATCCATATTACTGACCTGGGAGATGCTGCTGAAATTGATGCGGCTATTGAGTCGTTTATTCGGTTGTTGCAGGTCCCCAGCGTTGACTTTCAACGGGGGACTATTGATGTTGTTCCTAATCCTCAAGCGAGCGATCGCATCACCAGCACCCTCAATCGCCTCATTTTTGCCCCGATTGCCCCCTATCTTCAGAATACCGAACACCTTTTAATTTCTCCCGATAGCCAGCTGAACCGTGTCCCCTTTGAGGCCCTGCAGCCGGAAGCAGGGGGCGACTACCTGGTGCAGCGATACCAGATCAGCTATCTTAACTCCGGGCGGGATCTGTTGCAGTTTGGTGTGCTGGAGCCTAGTCAAAATCCCGCTGTTATCTTTGCTAACCCTGACTATGATGCGGTTGATGATACTGTGCAGATTGCCCAGGCTCGCGATCTCAACCTGGAAAAAAATCGTCGCTCCAGCGATCTAAGTCAGATGCAAGTAGGACCGCTCCCTGGGACTGCCGACGAAGCGGAAGCCATTAAGTCGCTGCTGCCCAATGCTACTCTGCTAACCACCGACAAGGCGACAGAAAATGCCTTGAAACAGGTGCAGTCTCCCCGTATTCTACACATTGCTACCCACGGTTTCTTCCTGCCTGATATGGAACGAGCTGCTGCTGTCACCGAATTGGCCAATGGTCCTGTCTCTAATGTTGCATTGACAGCCAGGGGTTCCAGTGAGAATCGCCTACTGCGCTCTGGTCTAGCCCTAGCTGGTTTCAATCCCCGTGAAAGTGGTCTTGAAGATGGAGTGTTGACTGCCCTGGAAGCGTCTACCCTAAATCTCTTTGGAACACAGCTTGTTGTCTTGTCTGCCTGCGAAACTGGTTTGGGCGATATCGCTAACGGTGAAGGAGTGTATGGCCTCAGGAGATCCTTTGCCCTAGCTGGAGCCGAGACTCAACTCATGAGCTTGTGGCAGGTAGACGACTATGGCACCCAGAGTCTGATGGCGCAGTACTACAAAAATCTGACCACCAGTATGGGACGTAGTGAAGCTTTGCGAGAGGTGCAGCTAGAGATGATTAAATCAGATGAAAAATATAGTCATCCTTACTACTGGGCTGCTTTCATCCTGGCTGGAGACTGGCGTCCTCTATAATCTGATACCATTGTTACCGGCTTAGGGAGGGGAATGGGGACATTAGCAGCATTTTATTACCTGTGAGTCCCTATACTGACCCTGTTTATTGGTCTGCCTTGACCTTCATTGGCGAAGACACCTAACCTGGCCATGCTCAATCTCAGTGATACCCAACTATATAGCGTGTTAACGCCAATCTCCTACTAAAATATAAGGGGCCCAGACAGTCGGCTTTTGTCCTTCTCGAATCAGCTTTACTTGTGCTTTTTGAAGTGCCTTAGCTTTAGAAAATTCAGGACTTAGCAAAGTCCGATAAAACTCTTCCATCAGCGTAGAGGTTGACGCATCATCAATATTCCAGAGGCTGGCTAACGTACTTCTAGCACCTGATTGAATGGCAAGACCTGCAATGCCTAAGACTTCTCGGTTATCCCCGGTGGCCGTTTGACAGGCACTTAAGACTAATAGCTCTAAGGGCGTTGGCTTTCGGGGCCTGAGAAAACTGTCGAAATCATTGAGGTCGATTTTTTCGACTTCGATAGTTTCACTAGCTGAGGCGTTTAACCCTTGACTAGATTGTGAAGAAACATTATCAGCTGGGACCAGTAGAAAAGTCTCATTTCGGGTAAAGCCAAATATACCATGGGTGGCTAAATGAACGACATTATACAGAGATGACGCCATCTGCGCTTGAAAAGCTTGTTTCTTAAAGTCTAAATTTAGAAAGACATCTGTGTCCTGAATAATTTCTTTAATTGCATTCAGCTCTTGTTCAACGTATATCAGCCGACTAAAGAGAATCTCAGAGAGATTATTCTTTTCGGTTGACCCATTATTCTCAGGTTTGGCTAACGGTAAAACGCTTGGATAGGATAAACCTGCTGCCAGTACTCTAAAGCTTTTTTCGGGAGGTGCTTTGGGGATTTCTAAATTGCCAAAGGTGGTTGCGATCGCATATTTCTCAATCAAAAACGTTTGTGTGTCTTGATCATATAGGGCAGCCATAGGTACTTGCCGAAAGGCTCCGTCCATCACAAAAATAAGCGTCTCTATCGATTCGTCAAGCCAGCCTGCTTTTTCAGCAGGACGAATCAACCAATCGTAGATTTCTGTTGCCAATGGTATCAATTGGTTAGAGTTTCCTGCCTCCCTGGGAGATAAGTTTATACCCGCTCTACCATAGCGAAAAAAAGTAGTGCCTGGATGTTCAATGGCCTGATAAAATCGCTGTAGTGTTTCCTCCACAGTATGTACATTTGGTCGAGGAGCTGTACTTACTATTTCTGGAGAATAGCGTCTCAGTACAGGTGCTTTAGCTTGACTATCCGGTGTTTGGATTAATACTTCCAGGCGATCTCCCCTGGGACCATCTGGCAAAATTATTGGATAAATGATTGCAGCCTTATCTTTATTAGCAATCGTTTGAATAGTGGTACGTGGGATATTGTCGTTGGGTTCCAGTAGCCCACAGGCCAGAAAACTCTCTAACTCAGCGACGCGTAAGTCATCAATAACAGTTTGAGCTTGAATTAACTGAGCAGGATCACCCTGGATATTAGAGTCTTCCTTAGGAAGCAATAAACTAAGGTATTCTCGGTATAGAGGTTCGATGCGATCGCGAAAATAAAATTGTACCTCTGGTCCCACGTATCGTAGGTCCTGACGGACTTCCTGCACATATTGAAAAGCACGCCCATAGTGCCAGAGAATACTTTCCTGACTACGGTGTAGCTGATTGTCAATGCGGCCCAGCTGCCATTCCCACTGGTAAATTAAGCTAGGCTGATAGGTGGCTTTGTCTAACGCAGCTTCTGTAAATTGGAGCGCATCTGAGTAACGCCCTTCTGTCTCATACAAGTGCCCTAAATATCCTAGAGCATAGGATTCAGCAATGGGATCCTGTAGCTGTATTGCTTGTTTGTGAGCTTTGGATAATAGATTATAAATCTGTTGCGGAGTCTGGTGTAATGCAGTGGAGCAGACAGAATCACACTGGTCGGATAGCAGTCGTGCTAACCTCATATGGACAAACGTTTGTGTTCGACCTGGAGCTAGTGCTTTTATCTGTGGCAGTAATGATGCCTTAAGAGATGTTGCCGTTGCCCAAGCCTGGCGGTGAATAGCAATCTCTAAGTGACTGATCTGTGCCTGAACTTGAATCAATGGGGGGGCCGTATCAGCAATTGCTGAATAATTCTCCTCTGCCTGCTGGTAAAATTCGTTCACCGATGACTGGCTTGCTGTTTTGTTGGTACGGCTAACCAATAATTCAGTCTGGTGGGCCAGAGTCTGCAAGGTAGTGCCCAAACTAAGCTGAGTAATGGCGAGTTCTTTGGGATCTGGTAAACCCTTGGCGATTTCCAGGCTCTTGTTGAGAGATGTTTGAGATGCTTTTAAGTCACCTATCAACCGCTGGGTTTCCCCTACGCTGCGCATTAAGGCACTCTTCAAGGGTAGATCCTCTAGCCCTACTAAAATCTGTTGTGCCTGTAGTAAACGGGTCTGGGAATCTCGGAAAAAACCTAAGCTACGTAAGGCTTGAGTTTGGTTGATCAAGCTTTTGATTACCCCTGCAGGATGACTCGCTTGCGTATACATTTGAGCGGCCTGCTCCCAAGCTTTCAGTGCATTGTCTGCATCCCCCTGGGCAAAAAATAAACTCCCTTGGGCATTGAGGAGTTGACCATAGATCCTTAAGCCTTCTGAGTTTAAAGAATTGCTTGAATCAAGGAAGAGAGCACCTTCATCAATAGCCATTTGAGCCTTTTCCCACTCGCCCAACTGGCGATAGCCTAAGGCCAGGTTACCTAAGACAACTGCCTGACTTAAAGAAGCTTTCTGACTAAGATGCTCTTTTGCCATGGACCATATGTTTACGGCCTCTACAAATTGTCCGGTCGCATAGTGGGTTTGTCCTATTTGTAGCAGGTGTTCAAAGCCGTTGACTTGTGCTGATGGACTAGCTTTTTGGGGTGAACCAGTGGATGCTCCGGGAATGTTGATCTTGAACGTATTTGTCGCGATGGCCGGATTTAGAAATTGACCCAATACCGCTCTACACTGGCCTAACATGATGGTGAGAAAAACGGTTGTCAGGGCTAGTCCCAGATGGCGAAACCATTTTAGTAACTGTGCAGAAGGGTAACGTTTCATAGTGGGTTAAGGGGCTGATTGGTGGGCATAATGGCCGTTGATCTTACGGTGCACAGGATGACGGGGGATGCCAGCGATGCTCCGCTACTAAAAAAATGTCGCCTGATGGGGTGACGACAGCGTCTTGAGAATCTAATAGGGGAGCCTGGACTGGTTGCGGGTTTGACGACAGTGGTTCATTGTCTGATAAGGAGAACAATTCATCGTTCACCGTCGCTGGTCCAAAATCATCCAATGGTTCATACTGGCTGGCAATATCTGTGGGACTTAGGAGCTGTCCTCCACGCCCAGTAATCCTAAAATCTCCCGTCAGGCCATCGACAATAGCACCTACTTCAGTGCTGCAGGTTTGGGCAATCCGGTTAGCTGGATCCGTCAGGTTTGTCGGTAGTTCCGTTAGTTCCGGATTGGGTTCAGATTCCAGGGTCACGGTTCCATCAAAGCCAAAATTAGATCTGGCGCTAATGTCACTGATTCGATTGCCCCTTAAATTTGGGTCAAATAATTCAACTTCTCGAAAGCCATTAATCAGATTGGCGGTAATCGAAACTGTGCCCCCTTCACCAACGTTAGCGGTGGCAAGGATATCATTATCTTCTGCAGGAATTGTCAAAATAAATCCTGCATCAATATCAACATTTCCGCCGCGCCCCGTTTGATTGGCTGCCGCTAGAATAAGGCTACCGCGCCGCATAATAAATTCACCTACACCTTGTATAAAGATGCTGCCAGCTGTACCAGAGCCGTCGCCACTGGTAACAATCTCTGTATTGCTTAATAGGACAGTATCCGCATCGCGAATTGTAATGTTTCCCCCTCGCCCAGTACTTTCAGCTGCCGTGGATGCAGAAATTTGAGGCCCATTATCGAGTGTGAAAATGTGTAGACTATCTTCAGCTAGAGGGAGTAATGTAATATTGCCAGCTGCAGCGATATCATTAGTGTTAACAGATATTCTTGTCTCTTCTCCAGAAAGATTAATGTCATTGGCCTGAAGCAAAATATCACCACCAATACCTTCAGGGTTTGGACTGCTAGTTTCTCCCGTGATAGTTGTGTCGTTTTGAACAGTTAAGAGAGGGGCTGTAATCAGAATGCTACCTGCACGGCCATCGCCATTAGTGTTAGTAGTTATGGTGCTATTGTTTAGAACTACACTATTTGTTCCTGCAATAATAATGTCACCACCGTTACCACTACTCTGGTCCTTGGTATCGCTAAAAATCTCGCTATCGTTTAGTTGAAGACTGCCATTGCTTCTAAGTTGTACATTGCCAGCATCAGCGGCACGATTTGCATCACTCAAAAGTTCAACATTATTGAGGGTCAGGTTATTAGCACTGGTGATGATGGTCTCGCCAGATTGATCAAAATCGCTCAGATCTAAGGAAATTGGCTGCTCGGGAAAAATGGGATTGGAAATTTCTAGTTGACCACTGGTGATCAAACGTAAATTATCAACGGTTAGATTACTGTCAGTACCTCGGATTGTTACATTACCCGATGCGCCTGCACTGGATATGGTGGATATTTCTAAATCAGAAATACTGTTGGCTTGCAGTGTGACATTGCCGCCGCTGCCGGTAATGCCATCTATTTCTGAAATAGCGATCGCACTAATTTGACTATCATTGACAATAGCGCCATCACTGGTTATCAGGGAAATATTGCCGCCATTCCCCACATCTCCATCCCGTGAAAACGACGACGACGATAAGAACCCATCGGTTACAATATCCCCTGATGTAGAACGAATTAGGATATTACCTCCATTCCCAGTAGACGTATCTAAGGGTGTGATGCCAATGGGCGTATTTTGAACAAATAACGAGGATGACGAGTCTACGTCCTTGGTGGAAATATCGCCAGATATTGACATAATAGTAATATCTCCACCATTACTTGAGTTCCCCAATGATGATGATGAAAATGAATTAATTCGTTCATTAAGGACAATATTGCCAGCATCAGAGGAAATAGCAATATTTCCACCATTATCGGCATTGCCAATATCTGTCAGAGAAGGTGCAAACGAGAATGTAGCTAGTCTTCCATTAGTAACAATGTCACCGGAGCCTGAAGAAATTGAGATATTTCCACCAGGACCAGAACTACCGTTCATTGATTGGGAAGACGCCCGTAAAATGTCGTTGGCTACGATATTACCTGATTCTGATGAGATGAGAATATTGCCACCATTGCCAGCATCGTTGTTAGCGGATGAGTTTGCTTCTAGAGTGCCCTCAACCAAGATATTGCCTGAATTTGCAATGATGGAGATTGTGCCACCGCTATTTGAATTACCAACGGCTGAAGAAGAAAATGACTCTAAATCTCCGAAGGTTGAAATATCACCAAGCTCTGCAGAGATAGTAATCTTTCCGCCACTGCTTGCGTTACCCGATGACGATGATGAAAACGAATTAATTCGCTCATTAAGGACAATATTGCCAGTATCAGAGGAGATAGCGATATCTCCTCCATTGTCGGCATTGCCGACATTCATGGGGGAAGACGGTACAAACGAGAATGTAACTAGTCTTCCATTAGTCACAATATTACCAGAGCCTGAAGAAATTGAGATGTTTCCACCGAGACCAGAGCTGCCGTTATCTGATTGGGAAGACGCTCGTAAAATGCCGTTGATTAAGATATTACCTGACTCGGACGAGAGGAGAATATTGCCACCATTGCCAGTATCGTTGTTAGCGGATGAGTTTGTTTCTAGAGTGCCTTCGACTAGGATATTGCCTGAATTTGCAATGATAGAGATTGTGCCACCGCTACTTGAATTACCATCGGCTGAAGAAGAAAATGACTTTAAATCGCCGAGGGTTGAAATATCACCAAGCTCTGCAGAGAGAGTAATATCCCCACCATTTTTGCCATCAATAGCCCCTGGCTGGGAAAATGAGAAGGTATTTAATCTACCGTTGATCAGGATATCACCAGCTGTTGATGAGATAGAAATATTGCCACCATTGCCAGCATTGCCTGTAAAGGCTTGAGAGAATGAAACTAAGTCTTCAATAACGGTGATATTGCCATTAGCAGCCAGAATAATCGGCCCTCCATCCTCACCGTCATTATTAGATGTATCGATCCGGTTAACGACAATACTGCCCGCAGGATTACCTGTTGTGGTGCCCGTTGGAACAATCATGCCACCAATGGTTTCCGGGGGCTCATTCCCGCTAAGCCCATCGATTCCGGCCCGCAGGATTACGGCTTGACTGCTGGCCAATAAGTCCTCATCCGAACCTGACCCGTCAGCTTGTAACAAAAGGTCTGGCCCTGTAATACGAATATTGCCCGTCTGGATGCTGCCAGTGGCTTCGATTTTTAATGCAGTTCCAATATAGTTGCCCAGAATCACATCACCATTGGCACTAATAATGGGATCGTAGAGGCTAACAAAATTACCAGGTATTCCACCTAGGGTTAAAAACTGGACATTTCCCCCACTCTCAAATTGGGCATCTGCCGAAATCGCTCCATCACTGATCAGGACTAAATCTCCCCCGCTAACAAAGGGTAACTGTTCTAGGTGCTGTAGGGTTAAAATATCAATTGCTTGATTGCCCTGAATGGTAAGATTCCGAGCTGATCGAGCTATAAATGCATCTGCTTCTGTATCTCGAATGGTAATGCTATCTTGGGCCTGAAGCGTTAAATCTCCTCCCGCAGTGAGCTGTCCCTTTAAGTCTAGTTCCTGGCCCGATAAGGTAAAATCCTGCCCAGTTTCCAAAATACCCTGATTAGAAATTGTCCCCTGACGGCGGTCGCTAAACTGCACCCCCAACGGTACACTCATGGTTAATAAGGAGATTCCTTGAGGGTTAATAGCACTGAATGTGCTGTCATCAGCAAACATAATCGCATCCGCTGTACTGGCTGTGAAGGAGCCGCGAATATCTAGCTGGGCATTGGGGCCAAAGCTAATCCCATTGGGATTAAGGAGAAATAAATTGGCGGTACCATCGACACCCAAGAGACCATCAATGTCAGAGATATCGTCGCCAGTGACCCGACCTAGAATGGTTTGAATATCGTCAGGGTTAGCAAAGTAAACTTGCTGTCCGGGATTGATATTAAATGCCTCAAAACTGTGGAATAAATTAGGCCCCTGAATGACCCCTCCGTTAATACGAATCTGTTCGTTATTATTGAGAATGGTAGACTGTTTATTCCCTAAGGTGTTGTCTGGGATAATCTGAGCGATTAGTCTTGCTGTTGGTGGTGACGATGGTTTTGGGGCGAAAACAGCATCAGAGTTAGAGGAGCCAACGCCTGAAGCAGGAGTCCCTGGGGCCACTGCATAGGCCGCAGAGGCCATTTGGCTAATGATAATTACTAAGGCAAACTGAAACCAGTGATTAGAGAACCAACGAGCCATAGAATAATCAGGGCATCTTTGCCATTGTGATTTTCAAGATTGACGATACTCATACTGTATTTGTGTCTTTGATAGTGAGTTTTATACTAAAGATGTAGATTGAGTGTTAAAAGAACGAATGTAATCGCTTGATGTAGCATAGCCACTATCGTTGTAGAGTTGGGTAATGGCCTCTTACTTGCTGACTATAGATTTGGTCAATACGACTAAAGTTTACTTTTTGAAGTAAGCATCTTTATGCCTGGGAGTGTGGCTGTGGTTAATATGTCTGATTCAGGCAGACGTTATCATGCATATTAAAGGTGTAAGCACTATTGGAAAATAGTCGGAAATAGACACTGTTAAAGGTGAATGGTGCGATCGCAGATATCCATAACGAAGCCAGATAAAAATCTGTATAACTTTGCCTTGGTGAGAAACACCCCTGGGGGCACACCTGAAACAGGTAATCCCCTCATGCCCTTAGATCGCGATCCTGACAATTATTACCAGCCAAGCCTCATAGATCACCTGCAAGCTCAGGTCAATAATTTACGAGCTTCACGTATAGACTATGCCAGTGCTCTACGGGCATTGCAATACTATAATTCTGCTATCGTTCCATTTGACGGACAACTCTGCCGCCGTCATACCGTCACAAAACAACAACCTATCGCTCAATCCCTTACGCATCGATCAGGTCGTATTATTAAACTAAAAATTGTCAGATTATGTCGTAGAGCCGTTATCTGTAATAAAAAAAATGACATCGATCAAGCATTTAAGCTGCTAGAGCTAAGTTTACAACTGAGCGAAACCCTGGCAGAACGTAACTACTACAACAGTCAGTATTATATCGCTATGGTGCTCAGCATGATGGGCAAAATCTACCTTTCTAAAGGCTACTATCTTTTCGCCCTGACTTCTTTCCAGGCTTCCCTAGATGCCTATCGTAGCCTGACTTACGATGCTGTTACCAATGCGCCAATTCAAGGTCGCATGGCTGTAGTGCTTTGTGATATTGCCCACATTGCCCAGGTTACAAAGCATCCAGATATTGCCATTGAACGTTATTTGGAGGCCCTTTGGCATTTTAACCAGCTAGGCAACAAAGTTCAGATATGTCGAGTTGTGCAACAGCTAAACCAGTTGTTTAATTTAGGAAACACTCTATCTCCGAACATGGCTCAAAACTAACTTCTATCGATGTTGCTTGTCGTCTAATTTGCGATCGCGCTTCCCTAACCCTTTTGCTGTAGCAGCTTCAGATATTGATAATCTGCTATCCAAATAAGACCTCAACCTGACAGGTAAAGCCTGGCAAAATAGGCGATGTCAAACTATCTTGCGGAAACAGTGTATTCATCAGTTTTAACAAACCATTTTCTCGACGATACACTTCCAACTGTTGGGCACGCCAATCTAAAATCCAATATTCTTGAACACCACGTTCACTGTAGAGTTTTACCTTAGTCTCTCGATCTCGTGCTTGATTTTGTTTGCCAGCTGATAACACTTCCACCATGAGTTCTGGGGCAATGGTTAAATGGCCTTCATCGTCTAACCCTACCGATAGACGCCCATAGCTAATCCATACAACATCTGGAATTACATTATCTGCATCTTCAAAAATGACACCCGGTGTGGGTACAGCTTCACCGAGCTTACTACTATCCGACCAAGTGTTTAGGACCCTGGCTACATTGCTAATGACCTTTTGATGTTTCCAGTGGGGCGCACGGGTCATAAGCAAGCGTCCATCAATTATTTCATAGCGGTTGCTACTATCTGGCAATCGTTTTAAGTCTTCGGTAGTCCAACGAACTCGGTTGATAGATTGAGTCATGGCAGGCGATAGGCTAGGGAGCCGGAATTCTAGCCTAATGATACTAAAGTGTTTACTGAAACGCGAAGGTATGGTGCGTGGAGTGCGATCGCACCCTCCCTACCTCTCTTTCTGTAACTGCTTCACGCATTCCTGAAAAATATGGCGTAGGGCTCCATCGCTTACACCTGGCGAGGAAGCACCAACCCGCCCCGCACTCAAAGTGACAGGGCTCATAGATTCAAAACCAACTAAAGAGGTCAAAGACCACTGAAAGCGCTATAACTAGAGCCTCACAGCCAATTTGTTCCTTTAGTGGACAGCCCTCAATTAGCGGTGGGTTTTGAACCCAACGTGGGTTTGGGCCTGACAACCGACTTAGTGCAAGATCTAAGTACTAGCTACATCATAGATCCTATGGCTAAATCCCCTCCAGTGGGCTCCAATCGCCGGAGAAAATAAACGAGGCCCAATAGTAAGGATGCTGATATTGTCCGCTGTTCATCAACGTAATCTGAGCATTGTGTAAGGCTTCACTGCGGCCCTGACCCGCTTTAAGGTTCTGATAGTAAAGTTCCATCAGGGCGCTGGTGCCATAGTCGCTTACTTGCCACAGGCTCATTAGCTGACTTTCGGCTCCGGCAGTAACAAAGGCACGGCGCAGACCGTAGACGCCTTCTCCTGTAGAGACCTGACCGACACCGGTATCACAGGCAGAGAGAACAACGAGCTTGGTACCATAGAGGTTTAGACCTGAGGCTTCGAGGGCGGTGAGTACGCCGTCTTCGGTGCCGCTATCGCGTTGGTTAAAGCCTGCCAAAGCGAGGCCGGAACGGAGCAATGGGTTTTCGGTGTTGCTAGGGGTGGGTTGAATGGGGATGGCATTTTCATTGGAGACGATTTCAATGCTTGCCCTGAGGCCACGATTGTCAGGAGGGACAAAGAATTCGACATCTTCTAGGAAGAAGCCATGGGTGGCGATGTGGAGAATACTGGGAGCATTAAGTTGTTTGAGAGCGTTTTCGGTGGCGTTTGTTTGGGTGAGGACAGTGACATTGTCAAGCAGTGGGGCAATCGCCTCAGCTTCTTCAGCAGTGCCAGGAAGCGGATCAAAGTTGTTGAAGTCAGAAATATCAACCGACCGCCGATTCTCCCCCTCTCCCCCTCTCCCTTTCTCCCCTTCTTCCCCCTGCAATACCTGCGCAATCTGGACAGTCTCTCCGCTGCCAGGATTGTCATAGTCTGGATTCGCCAGAATAACGGGACCTTGTTGGCTGGGTTGATCGAGCTGGAGCCTGAGCAAATCGCGACCGGAGGTAAGGTAGGTGATTTGGTAGTCTTCTTCGATCAGATAGCGGTCGTTTTCGGTAACAAGGGCGGCGAAGGGGATGAGGTTGAGCTGGCTGTCAGGAGAAATGAGTAGGTGTTTGTTGTCACCGAGGAGAGGGCGAATGGGGGCCATGATTAGCTCATCGAGCTGACGGGCAATAGTTTTAGTACGGAATGTTTGGGATCTGAGATTAATGCGGAAGTCAGCGACGAGTGCATCAATAGGGGCGGCTTCGCCAAGATCCACTGCGCCAATAGATCCATCATCAGCTAGAACGTATGCTGCATAGCGCTCAGTTGGAGGAATATCAAGAGGCTGGTTGATGAGGTCATTCGATTGATAGCGTACGAATTCTACTAATGTCGTATTTTCTGGCAAAGTAGCTCGAACGGCTTCGATAGAGATAGGTGGAGTTTCTATGTAGAGTTCCGAACTACGTTGCGCTAAAGTTTCTGATAATTGATTGAATTTCGCTTCCAACTGTTGCAGTTCAGATAAGAACTGTTTTTCAGATATATCTAATGAACGGCTAAATCTTAACTCTGAAACCTCTGATCGAGTTTGATTCAGTTCATCTAACATTTGAAGTTCATCAGCAGAAAATTGTTGCTTCGCCTTCTGGAAATCACTTGAAACAGAATCTAAAATACGACCTTTACGACGTAAGATAGTAGTCAATGCAAGCTCTAATGACTGCTGATTTTCGGGCGTTCTCTGCATATTTACTGCAACGATTGCATTAGCATAGCCTTGAAGAGTGCTGATGTAAGCTTGTTTCTCTGCTTCTGTACCGCTAGATATTAGGGTAGAAAGATTTTCTTCAAGAATATCTTCACTCTGAGTGAAAAGCTGTAATGCTCTATTAGCATCGCCTTTATTCAAATAGGTTAACCCAACTTTATGTAAAACCTGGCCATATTGAGGATGTGAGTCAAGATTTCTTGCTTCGAAGATTGAAGTTGCTTTTTGAAATGTAGAGATTGCATCTTCATAATTGCCTTGATCAGCGTAGCTTAAACCAAGCTGATCAAGTGCCAAGATATAAAAAATCTCTGGCAAAGCAGATAAACCTCCTGATGATCCTTGCAAGAAGACCCCACTCCTTAAATCACTTAAAATCGAAGAAGAACGTCCCTTTAGTTCTTCTTCAAATAGCATGATGGATTCTAAAAGGAGATCTTCAACCTCACCATCATTGCCATTGCGAGAATAGAGATGACTTAGGTTCCTTAAAACCATTGCCAGCTCTTCCTTCTGCTGAAAGCCACCATGACTCGACTTATCTTCACGTAGAATCTTGATTGCCTTTAAATACAGATCTTCTGCGGCCTTTTCTAACTCCTTTTTTTTATCTATGTTGGTCAAGGATTCGATTCGATAGTTTTCTGCCAAACTATTCAGAAAATTTGGCATCTTATTGATGTACTTCCTCTCTTTTGAAAGTTCTTCTATCATTGAGTAGGCTTCTTCTAATTTTTCCCGACTACTAACATACTGACCTTGATCTTGAATAGTTACAGCAAGACTATGAAGGGTATTAGCAACGTCGTATTTTGCTTCATCAGTTGGAGTATCTGAAACAATTCTTCTATAAATCTCTAATGCATTTTTGTACATCAATTCTGCTTGATCAGGCCTTCCCAAGGCTCGGTAGAGTCGCGCTGCTGACACTAGAGTCCCAGCTGTCTCTTTTGAAAACGGATTTCTTTCTCTTTGGTAAGTAACAATTCTGTCATTTAGCTCTATGGCTTCATCATACCTGTTTTGTAGTAGATAAGTTTTAGTTAGAAGGGCGACTGAATCTTGAGAACCATCTCCAAACTCAGCCTCTGCTTCGATGTTGTAGTTAATCGCTTTTAGAAACCATATTTCTGCACTTTGATAATCAGAAAGATTCTCTTCAAGAAACTTTCCAACATTGCTAGCAAGACTACTGAGAGTCGTATATTCACTAACTGGCCAATTGCGACTATTAATTATGTCGATAACCTCTTGGAAAGCAGCAACTGAATTTTTGAGGGCAGTTTCTTTAGATTCATCCAATGGTGGGAAAAGAAAGTTCATAAAAGCGTACTGACTTAGTTCCCATGCTAAACTTAGAGAATTTTCTGAAAAAGTTCTATGATAAATCTCAATATTATTTTGTGTGATTTTTAGTATTTCGTAGGCATCGAATGATACTTCTTCTTCTGAAAATCCTATTAACATTTCATTAAAAGGTCTGATTTGAGATGTTAAATAAGCTTTTTCCTCTGGTGTAATTTCGACTTCGGCTTGTTGTTGCTGCAAACGAGTGACTAAATCCTGAATTCTTATAGTGTGCCCATGACATTTGCCTATGATCTCTATATGGTTTTCGAGGCTACGTTTTGCTGCTGACATTGCATCAAACAGATTGCCCCTATCGGCTAATCGAAGGCTAGCTTGATACCATTCCATACCTTCAAATAGCAAAGGATAATATCTTTCTCCTTGTAGACTGAAAGTATATGAACCAGTTGTATTAGGCTGGTCTGAACCGATAAAAACCGTATAGTGACCAGTATATGGTAGTTCAATCTCTATGCGAGAATTGGTACTATTTTCTGAATCATTATTTAGGATAATGAATTCCCCATTTTGATCCCATAATTCAAGATAAGTATCAAACTCATCACTTACGAGTTCTAGTGTAATCTGTTCCCCTTCCTCTCCATAAATGGGATATCGATCATAGTAGCTACCATCTGCAAAAATACGTTCACTTTGTCTCAGTTCATGTTCTAGTCCAATTATACCGTCTGGGCTATTGTTATTCTCTATCGAGAATGTAGGTAGAACACATTGAATAGTAGTAGTCTCTTCCTCTTGTGCCTGGACAGCAGTAGGTGTAAGTGGCACTAAATCTGTAATGATCAAAGTGCTTGCTATGACAGTTACAGAGATATAGAGTCGAAAGGGCAAGAACCAATTTGCGGGAGACTTTGACATTCTTGTGAGGACTATAAGAACAAGGAGATAAGAAGACTGTGAAAATTCTAAGCGTCTAGATTAAACTTAAACGTTGGCAGATTCAACGTCTCACCATCTGACAAACCAATCTCCACCGTAAACTGTTCATCTAAATTACCAATGGCCTGAACATATAAATAAGTCGTCGCCGCATCAGGTGTCACCTCACTTTTCGACAACACCGACTCCTCATCACTTACCTGTAGCCCCAACCCAGTAGGCAAAGGCTCATCCCCCGCTGGCCCCAGTACCACAAATAGACTCCATTCCTGGCTTTCCGGCAACTCCCATACCAGGCTATAAACCTCACAGGCCACATTACCTATCCTAATTTCCTTACAAGCCCCAGTCGCATCCTCGGGCACCTCCACACCCTGCTGCCGTAGCTCTTTCAAAATACCTGTTGTTTTTTCCCGCAGAGGTTCATCCTGACCAAAATCCCGAAATCCATAGCTAGGTTCCAAAGACGGTATCAACTGCCACGCCAGCTGTTCTGCCACCGCATCCAATTCACCCCGTAACCATTTTCCAGTATTAATTACTGTAGTGACTGCCTCATCCAGATAACTGGTAACTGTCTCACCTATCCCAGACCTGACCACCTCAGTTTGCATAATCACCTCCGGATTCAAACAGTTGAGATACCACAACAGTTTTTCAGGAGATACTGTAAATTCACTTGTAGGTACCACATAGTCCTTAGCCCCATGCTGCCGAAGATACTGCCGTAACTGATCATGCCGCAGTCCACTCAATACCCGCACCTGCTCAACTTCCTCATGAACCTCCACCAACACATACAAATGAGCCGCATTCTCTCCCGTTACCACTGTTGCCGGAATAGCCACCCGATCATCCGTCAGGGTGCCCATGGGCAAAATGCACAGTTGAAAGTCTCCCACCTGGATATTGGCCTCTTTGCCCGGTGCCAGATTTTGTGGGTAAGTAATAGATAGTGTTGTGTTGCCTTGATTTAACCATTGGTCAAAACCAGCAATGGCTAAAGCTTTCAGAAAACTGTGCCATTGTTCATCCGCGTCTGCAATGTGGTGACAGACCCGTTTGGCCCATTGAATAGATTTATTAGTCAGCATAATCGTTTCTGTTGCTACAGGGAAAAAGTCGTTAAAAAATTGTGCGTGTGACAGTGAGGAACTCATGGTTAAAGTCTGGCTAAAACAGTGTGAATGGATATAAGGGGCCTAGTCAGGTGGCAGGGGTAGAGTGGGCACCACAGAACAGATACGCCTGGCAAATACACTGTTTGCGGTACGATTTTTAGGTGTCTGAGCTTCAGAGGCTGCTTCATCCATCACCGCCTTAGTCTCTTCCGTCAAAATCTGTTCCAGTTGGTCAGCAATGGCATCTAACTCATCGGCAGAAAGATGCTCTAGGACATCAGTCTGGACCTGTTCCTTGAGCTTAGTCAACCAGTAAATGCACACCTGAGCACGAAACTTTTTTAAGTCCAGCAGTCGGGTGACCTTTACCTGGTTGGTTAAACCGAGGGTTTTGGCAATCTCCCCCATGGAGCGACCCTCACAGTGAAATAGCTCCAGCGCTCGACGGTATACATTCCCCTGGGGCGGCTTACGCTTTTGGTAATGAGCCGTATAGCCCTCCACCGTTACTTGAATCGCCTCACCCAGGGTATCAAGAAAGTTCTGGCGATACTTTTTTAAGAATGTGCTCTGGGTCTCTTCCGTATCATCAGTAGTAGGGGCCACCGGC
>CBDHHL010000050.1:0-26396 GCA_965263355.1 Leptolyngbyaceae cyanobacterium
ATATAAGCCCCTTAGCCTCGACGAATTTCTTACTCGCTATGGTGGCGATAACCGCTATGAATTGATCGATGGAGAGGTCTTTGATTTGGGACCAACAGGCCCCCATGAGGAAGTCGCAGCCTTTATTACTGCAAAGCTCTGTGTCCAGATCGATACCATTGACTTACCTTGGTTTGTCCTTTGTCCCCCTTACGTTGGCGAAGCCTGCCCAGAGGGCTTAGGGGGACTTGCAGGGGGATATCGATAGTGAGCGCTATCGGTCAAAACCCCTCCGCCTACGGCACCTCCCCTTCATAAGGGGAGGAAAGTCTGAAGCATAATTTCAAGCTGGTATTTTATTTAGCTGCTAGCCCCTAAGCTGCTAAAGCTGGATAGTCGACATAACCCTGGCGCTCGTGGGTGTAGAAAGTTGTAGGATCCGCGTCATTCAGTGGTGCATTTTGCTTAAAGCGTTCGACTAAATCAGGGTTGGCGATAAAGGGAATACCATAGGCGATCGCATCCACACCAGTATTCTGAATAGCGGCAGCCCCAGTTTCTGCACCATAACCACCATTTAGGACTATGGCACCCTGAAATGCCTTGCGTAGATGTGGCGTGATTGGTTCAACCTCTGCCGCCGCTGCCATAAAGTGACCTGGTAAGGCTTCTATAACATGGAGATAAGCTAGATTAAACTGATTTAGCGCATTGGCCACATAGGTAAACGTAGCCATAGGATCGCTATCTTTCATATCGTTAAAGGCCACATAGGGAGACACGCGCACGCCGACGCGATCGCTACTCCAGGCGTTTACTACGGCCTCTGTAACCTCCAACAAAAACCGGGCTCGATTTTCAATGCTGCCGCCATACTTGTCGGTACGCTGGTTTGTACCATCGCGGAGGAATTGATCAATAAGATAGCCATTGGCTCCATGGACCTCCACCCCATCAAATCCGGCTGCTTTCGCATTGCGAGTAGCGGCGACATAGTCCTCGATGATGCCTGGAATTTCTTCCAGGGTGAGGGGTCGAGGTGTAACAAAAGACTTTTTTCCCAGGGGTGTATGAATCTCTCCTTGAGCGACGATGGCAGAGGCAGAAACCGGTAACTCCCCATTGGGTTGAAAGTCTGGATGAGAGGCTCGCCCGGTATGCCAGAGCTGTAGAACAATTTTGCCACCGCGCTGATGAACAGCCTCAGTAATTTTTTGCCAACCGACGATTTGTTTAGGGGTGTAAATGCCGGGGGTTTGCTGCCAGCCAGCGGCCTGTTCAGAAATTTGCGTGGCTTCAGAAATAATCAAGCCCGCACTAGCCCGTTGACTGTAGTACTCCACCATCAGGTCATTGGGAATGCGGGAAATCCCAGACCGAGCACGGGTTAACGGGGCCATGATAATGCGATTAGAAATTGCGATCGCACCAAGTTGCAGCGGTTGGAAAAGTGTAGCTAATGCTGAATCGATGGGAGCTGTGGCGGTAACCATAAAACTTTCCTCAGTATTTAGTTCGAAAGTTCCGAATAATTGAACTATAGCGTGTGAATGATTAATCGACAACTTTGATGCCAGGATTGCTAGGTAATAATTCGAAATTCCGAATTCCGAGTTCCGAATTCCGAATTCATATAATTAAGGGTGTCTATCGAGTAAAGCTTGGATCGATGCTTACCCACATGGCTAGATTCAATTGCTCGGGGGTGATCGATGCCTCTAAAATTCGGGCGGTGATGCCGGATTCTTCTAGCTGGCGTAGGCTGAGGCGATCGCCAATATTTTTGGTCAACGCTTCGAACAGTTGTTCTGGCACTTCGCTGTCGTTAACCGAAGCTTGCGGATCAATCAGGACTAAACGATGGCCATTTTCGATGGTAAAGCCAGTCTCAGCTTTGATGGTTAAGCCCTCGTCCAAGTTGGGGTCGGCTAAGTCTAGCTCTATTTGCAGGCGATTATTGGGTAAAAATGTTGCTTTGGGGTTACTAAACTGATAACGGCCTACCTCGCGGGACTGGGCGGCATTACCCAGGTTGAGTTTGATTTGATTTAGCTGTTCGGTAAATTTGGGTGATTGTAAATACTGATTGAGGTCCTCTGGGGTGATGACCATGTGCAACGCTCCGTTGAGCGGTTCATCGAGTACGACCTTGCCCCGCTGGAGGCTGCCAAAATCCAGGTCGATGGGGTCGGTATCCAAGTCAGCGACAGCCACCCGGAAGCCTGCCACCGGATACAGGCCTCGCACCCCCACCTGCAGTCGGTTGATCTTACCCTTCAGCAAGTTGAAATTTGACCCATTGTCCACCCGTACCTGGATATCTTCGACACCGTTTAAACGAGAACGGAGTGCATTTTCGGCGAGGGTATCTAGACCAAAGCCAATGGGGGAGCCGATAAATAAAAGGCTGGAAAGCAGGATTGAGATAAATTCCATCAGGAAAATGCCATATGTGTGACAAATCCCCTCCTAGGAGGGGTGCCCTTTGGGCGGGGTGAGTTAGCCGTTAATGCTAGTAATCGATCTGACGGTAAAGGCTTCTAATGCCAAATCCGAATTCATTAAACCCGATTAAAAATGGACAATCCTGTAGGGGCACTCCCTTGTGGATGCCCTTCTATACCGGGCTCTATCAAGCAGGATTTCGGATAAGGTGACCTACCCCGGAGCCCCTCCCAGGAGGGGATGGATGCTCGGTTGTGGTTTACGATTCTTGCAATTAGATGGGATATCTATTTCCCTGCAATTGCCTCATCGACCCATTGTTTAACGGTGCTGACCACCTCATCCAAGGCTAGCTCCATGGATTCGCCATCGGCCCGTTTGACCGCCTCTACCTTACCCTCTTTCAAGGAGCGACCGGTCACTACCCGGAAAGGAATACCGATTAGCTCAGCATCTTTGAACTTGACACCAGCTCGCTCTTTGCGGTCGTCGAGCAGGGTTTCTACGCCCGCCGCATTCAGGTCTTCGTAAAGTTTTTCGGCGGCGGCCATTTGGTCCTGGTCGTTGATATTGGGGACGACGACGACGGCGTGGTAGGGCGCGATCGCAACCGGCCAGATAATTCCATTTTTGTCATAGGACTGCTCTACCGCCGCCTGGGCTAGACGCGATACACCAATGCCATAGCAACCCATCACCAACGGTTGAGACTTACCATCTTCATCGGTGTAGGTAGCCCCCATCGCGATGGAATACTTAGTTCCTAGCTGGAAAATGTGACCAATTTCAATACCCCGCGCAGTTTCGATTAGCTGGCTGGGGTCATGGACCGCCCGGTCACCTGCGGTAGCTTTACGGATATCGACGACAATCGTTGGCAAGGTAAACTGGTCGCCCCAGTTCGCACCAACTATGTGATACCCCTTCTCATTGGCACCCGTGGCAAAGTCCTTCAGGTCCACGGCGGTTTCATCCACCAGCCTCAGAAACTTGGGCGCAACGTTGTCCAGTTTTTGAATGTAGTCATCGCCAATGTCGGGGGCAATGTAGCCTAGGGGTAACGGCTTAGCTGCCCACTTAGCCTGGGTTTCAGGGGCAGGTACTTCTAAGGACAACAGGGTAGACGCATCATACTCTGCAGCCATGTTAGTGAGGGCGTTTTGTAGCTTCGTCTCGTTAACGTCCTGGTCACCTCGAATATTGATCAGCACCAGCACCGTGTGGCCATTGTCATAGACTGCCTGGTATAGAACGTTTTTAACAATCTGTGTGGGTGAGCATTCCAAAAACGTTGCCATGGTTTCAATAGTCGAAGTATTGGGCGTTTCTAGTTTTTGGTACTCGCTAAATTTAGAGGGAATCGCATCGGCAGGCAGGGAGATGGCCTTTTCTACATTGGCCGCATATTTACCATCCTCGGTGTAAAGCACCTCATCTTCGCCGGCATCTGCCAACACCATAAACTCATGGGAGCCAGACCCACCAATCGCGCCGGAGTCAGCTTCCACCGCCCGAAACTTGAGACCACAGCGGGCCAAAATATTGCTGTAGGCCTGGTACATATCATCATAGGTGGCCTTCAGGCTATCCATATCCCCATGGAATGAATAGCCATCTTTCATAATGAATTCGCGGCCACGCATCAGGCCAAAGCGGGGCCGAATCTCGTCGCGAAATTTAGTCTGAATCTGATATAGATGGGTGGGCAGCTGTCGATAAGACCGCACCATATCACGGGCTACAGCCGTAATTACCTCTTCATGGGTAGGCCCTAAAGCCACTTCCTGCTGCCGTCGATCCGTCAGGGCAAACATGATACCTTCTGCTTTGGTGTAGGTATCCCAACGGCCTGACTCCTGCCACAGTTCAGCAGGTTGGAGCTGGGGCAGCAAACATTCCTGGGCTCCCGTGGCGTTCATTTCTTCGCGGACAATGGCGGATACCTTGTTTAATACCCGCAGCATCAGTGGCAAATAGGCAAATACGCCACTTGAAACCCGCCGAATATAACCCGCCCGTAGCATTAGCTTGTGACTGGGAATTTCTGCTTCAGCAGGATCTTCACGCAGCGTGACAAACAGCATCTGGGACAGGCGCATAGTTCAAAGTTCTCGCAACATCAACACAGTTTAGTCCATTACAGCAAGGTCGTACGGTGTTGAAACGGAAATTTTGGCAGGATAGGTTTGAGTTTTATGTTTTTAATTCAAAACCTATCTACTTGGTTTACTTGGGCAAGGTTACGGTAAAGGTCGTTTGCTGCTTTGTGCTCTTTAAATCAATAGTTCCGCCTAGATTGCTAACCATTTGCTTGACTAGGGCTAGCCCTAACCCGCTGCCGCCGTATTGCCGCTGGTCGAGTTCAGGGATGCGGTAGAACTTGTCGAAAATGTGGGGTTGATGGTTGGTAGGGATGTGGGCACCAGTATTTGCGATCGCAATGACCACGTCGTTATTAGTAGCCTTGGCTGTAATTTTGACGGTCTTTTTGGCGGGGGTGTATTTAATGGCATTGGTTACTAGCTCAGTCATCACCCGTTCTAGTTGGGTGACATCGCATTCAAATAACAGAGGTTCCTTGGGAATATGGGTGCTGAGCTTTAGAGAATTTTGTTCAAATCTAGCTTCAAAGGGGCGTAGTAATGACGGTAGCCAGTCGCTCAGATTCATTAAAACTGGCTCTGATGTTTTTTGATGTTCGGGAAACATCAGGGTGATGAGGTTGGCGACAAACTGTTTTTGTCGACGACATTCTTGGTTGAGAAGACTTAATACTTTGAGAACGGTGCTGCGTTGGGGCACCTGACGCCAGGAGGCATCTTTGAAGATTCTCTCCAGGGTCTGAGCAGAGAGTTGAATACTGCCGAGAGGGACAAACAGTTCGTGGGAGATCAACTGCAAAAATTCATCCTTGGCTTTGCGCAACTGGCAAATTTCAGTTTGTTGCTGTTCTATGGTTTGTTCCAGCTGGGTTTGGTGCAGTGCGATCGCGACATAATCGGCAATCTGGCAGACCTGAGTCAATTCAACGGGATCAAATACACACTGGCTTGAACGAATCGCCCAGAGATTACCTAGGAAGGTATTTCCATGCATGATGGGGTAGCCTAGCCAGGTTAAGAAAGGCTCAGGTGTTTGTTTTTCCAACAGGTCTATAGGATTAAATTGTAGGGGGACTCCTCGGATTAAAGACTCATAAATTTCCCAAAACTGGCTGATTGAACGAGACTGATGATATGGCCCTAGCCAACCATTTCCGATACCACCAATTAGCTGGCTCCTTTTTTGTTGGCTATCGTATAGTTCTATGTGACAACCTCGTAAGTCAAAATGCTTGGCCATACTAGCTGATAACCAGTCAACTAACTCTTGAATCGAGTTGCCCCGTTGTATGCATTTTAAGAGATGTTCAATTAAAGTTTGAAAGTTTTTGATGCCATGAACACTATCCGAGGTAAGCAACATAGTTGGGGCTGAGTCAACCATTTCAGACTGAAATACATCAGATTTAAACCCATCATTTACCAAAGCATTTCTAGCCTCCTATATGACCGTTTTACAATGGGTAATGGGCATAGCTAAAATTAACTTGATGTTATTAAAACACACACAAAAAATCTAATAGCCATCAGCCATCAGGCGAATTGAGCAGCTAAAATAACAATTAAGCAAAATTACTAAAACCTTGCTTAATTGCTGTACAAGATTGATTTTAATAAATTAATTTCTGACAAAAATGGATAGATATAATCAGACTACAGCGTTTTTGTATCCAGTGAGGTGCAGACTGAAACCTGAAACTATTTCAGCTAAAGGATCCGGTGTACCTCATCAGATCTAAAACCGCTATATTCAATATTTAAAGCTATGAAAAAAGAGAATAATTGAAAACAAGATTATTTTATGGTTCCCAGAAAAATTAGCTCAAAGACTTGCATCAACATTTTGAATCTGAGCAAAATTAAGGAGATAGTCAACGGGCCTTTATATTTGAAAGTTGAAAGATTAACAACCGTTAGCCCTTTAAAGTATTGTCTTAAGCCTTAATTCAATAGGACTTCATCTTGCCTAAAGTGCAACAGCTTAATGCATGACTATGCTGCAAATCAAACCTTTACTCCTCAGCAAGAGAACACTTATCAACTAAGGTAACCGACTTAACAAACCTCACATGAACCCATAAGAGTATTAGACTGCAGTCATTGCTACTAGCGACGCCTGCTGACACATTTGTTTAAAAATGTATCGAATTATTAAGTCGCCCTATCTCTAATCAAATAAAAGGCTTTAGTTAGGCCTTTCAAGTGCTAAAGTGTCAAACGGGTTAGACTTCATCAACATATGATAGACGCTGCAAAATTGAGGGGCCTTCAGTTCAACAAATAGTAATTAAGTTGTTTTTAGTTCCTCTTTGAGGAAAATATTTTTGCTAGGTGCTATGGCCATAAGTGCATAGATATTATGTGTGCTTATAAATTGGTCATTTAGCTAGCCATTGATTATTTGGTTTAGCTATGCGCTAATGCCTAAATTGCTTTTGCCGATTTCTCCTTCACGGTGCTCTAAATGAGCAAAATAAACGCCTGATGGCGCTCATTTTGTAGGGCTGTGCATTGAGGTTATGTCAGTGGGTAAATTTAAAACTGTCATCCTAATTGCTGAGGATGAGGTGCATATCCGCAAAGCTTTGCAACGCAATCTAAGTAAGGCCGGTTATGAAGTGATCTTGGCAACTAATGGGGAAGAGGCTATTGCGCAGTTTAGGGCTTATGCGGTTGACCTGGTGGTGCTGGATGTCCTGATGCCAAAGTTAGATGGATTTCAAGTCTGTCAGCTTATTCGTCAGGAATCGGATGTGCCGATCATTATGGCAACGGTGTTAGGGAGTCATTCTGATCGAGTTACTGGCTTGGATCTAGGGGCCAATGACTATGTCGTAAAACCGTTCTCTAGCCGAGAGCTGATTGCTCGTATTCGGTCAATATTAAGGCGCGTATCTCCAGAGGCGAAGGAAAAGCCGGTTAGTCGAGGCAGTGACTTGGAGGTTATTTCGGTGGGTAATCTTGTCCTATATCCTCAGACCCGTAAAGTGTATGACGATAACATGTATATTCGTCTCACTGAGATAGAGTTTCACATTCTGTATTTGTTAGCTCAGACTCCAGGACAAATTTTTACCCGAGACAATATTTTGCGACAGGTGTGGGGATATACCCATGATGAGTTGGAGACCAAGGCTTTAGATGTTCATATTTCGCGTCTACGGACTAAGCTTGATCACAGTGCAGTCAGGATTATGACGATTCAAGGGCGGGGGTATATGTTGCTGGCTCAGTAAGGGGGTTGCCTGAATACCTCTACAGGATGATCGGACCCACGGTGGCCTGGGTGGCTCGGATATAATCTTGGGGATTAAGCCAAAGCATAACGCCACGCATGCCAGCAGATACTGCGATCTGATCGTGGGCCTCAATCCACTCATCCACATAGGTGGGATAGTTCTTTTTGCATCCGAGGGCGGTAACGCCCCCTCGGATATAGCCGGTGAGGGGCTGGACTTCTTTTAGGGCAACGGGGATTACTTTGCGGTCTTGGGTCAGTTTGGCCAGGGCTTTTAGATTGAGTTGAGCATTGGCGGCCAATACGGCTAGACAGATACCGTTGAGATCGCCCCGAATAACCAACGTTTTAAATACCTGATCATGGGGAAGTCCCAGTTTATCGGCTGTAGCGCTGGCCACTAAGTCGTTTGGATCGACTGGGTACGTAAGTATTTGATAATCAATGGTTAAAGCATCCAGGATTCGTGCTGCATTGGTTTTCATAATTGGGGGATATCACTATCAATGTAGCCAATTGCAAATTGGTCCCGACCGTTGGATTTTGCTCGATAAAGTCCTTGATCGGCGGCGGCTATCAGGTTGTCAGGAGATGACTCTAGTCTGACGGCTGTGGTGGCAATGCCCAAGCTGATGGTTATATAGTTGCTAACTGCTGAATAAAGATGCTCAATTTCTAGTGACTGGATAGCTGTTTGAATATTCTGAGCAACATGTTTTGCACCTTCTGTTGTTGTGTTGGGTAAGATAATGGCGAATTCTTCCCCACCATAACGAGCAACCAAGTCAGGGCGACGTTTGACCGCTTTTTTGAGAGTTTGGGCAACGCGCTTGATGCAAGTATCACCCTGCTGATGCCCATAGTTATCGTTATAACGCTTGAAAAAATCGATATCACAAAGGATTAAGGACAAGGGGGCGTTGGTTCGGTCTGCCCAGGCCCTGGCGAGACACTCATCAAAGGCACGACGATTGGCAACCTGAGTTAAACCATCCACCATTACCAATGCTGTTAGAGCTTGATTTTTTTGCTCCAGGGCAGCTTCGGCTTGCTTACGCATTGTAATGTCTGTAGCAGTTCCTAGAAGCTGTAAAGGTGTACCATCCTGGCCCCACTGAAATACGGTTTCGCGGCATAACATCCAGTGCCACCCCCCTTGTTTATGGTGCAGGCGATATTCATTTTCGATGATATCGCCACTGTTAGACTGAGCTAGTTTTTGACGAGCTTGATGAATAGCTGGGATATCATCAGGATGGGTAATCTGTTCTAAAAACTGTGCTCCTAACGTTTGAATTGTCTTGGGAGAATAGCCTAGGATTTTCTCCATATAGCTGTTGACATAGTAATTTGTCCCAGTGGCAAAATTGTTGACATAGAGAATGTTTGTACTGGCATCCAGGATACCTTGGATAAAGCATTGGCTCTCTTGCCAGGCTATCTCCGCTTGCTGACGCTCAATGGTTTCTAATGTCAGCTGACGCTTTTGTCTACATAACGTTTTTGCCTGTTGTTGATTTTTCCTATGGCTGACGGTAAGGGCAATGAGACAGGCTGCTGTGGCCATAAAGGTCGTTTCAGCTGCTTGCCAAACTCTTGGAGAATGGTGCTGAGTACAGCAGAGAATACCAATTATTTGTTGTTGATGGTAGATGGGTATTTCAACTAAAGCGGTTATGGACTGCGCCTGGTCCCATAAATAGGGGGGGAAAGTAGTCGCTTCTGCCCCATGGTTAACATGGGGTTCATCTAATTGGCGCTGTTTACCTGTCTGTTTACCTGTATTAATAATCAGCCAATCTCGCTGTGCCAGTTTATAGAAATAGTCACCATGATTGGCGATGTTGATGGCCCCGTTTGGTTGTTTGGAGGCCATGGTTCCATAATAGGCAGCTGGCTCTAGCTGGCTACGATTATCTGTATAAAACCAGACCTGACAACTAGTAGTGCCCAAATTTTTGACGATTGCATAGGCGATGGTGTCTGTGAATGTGGCCACATCACCGTCATAGATTGAGTCACAGTGACTCAGTTCTAAAAGCGTTTGGGATAAGGCACTATAGGAGGAATGATCGTCTAAAAAAACAGACGTTACTAATGGCTGCTTAGATTGCTCAGATGTTATGGACATCCCGACTGATTAAGAATGGAGCAAGCCAGTACGGTGCAAATTTAATTAAACTTTGTCCACATCCAGAATGGTCGCTTTTCTGGTGAATGATCTATAGCTTGGACGTGGTTTAAGGTTAATTCGTATCGCACATACCAGACTTATTTATTAAGGATTCCTCAGAATCGCTGTGCCTTAACTATTGTCCGGATGGGGGATAAATGGGGTGATGGATAGGTAGGGGTTGATATACCTCTGATTGAGGGCTAATTAAAAATATTTCCGAAAAACTCGATAGTGTCTTTGAGGGCGCTGATGAAGCTGTCGATTTCAGCGTAGGTGTTATAAAAATACAGACTAGCCCGAGCAGTAGAGTCTGTGCCTAGAAATCGATGTAAAGGCTGTGTGCAGTGATGGCCTGATCGAATGGCAATTCCTGCTTGATCTAAGAAGGTAGATAGGTCTTGGGCATGGAGGTTCTCAACGGTAAATGTTGCGATCGCAGCTCGCCCACTTCCATCGCTCTTAGGCTTAGGGCCATACAGCTTAAGCTGGGGAATATCTGCCAGTCGCTCGTACAAATATCGAGTCAGCTCATGTTCATATTGGGCAATGCGGTCCATGCCGATGCCCGTGAGATAGTCTACCGCCGCCCCCAGCATGATCACTTCAGCAATGGCGGGAGTGCCTGCTTCAAACTTATGGGGCAGTTCCGCATAGGTAGAATGGTCTAGATAGACATCCTGAATCATTTCGCCACCGCCCAAAAACGGGGGCATGGCATTGAGGATACCGAGTTTGCCGTATAGGAACCCGGCTCCGGTGGGGCCACACATTTTGTGCCCTGAGGCGACCAACCAATCACAGTCCAATGTTTGCACATCTACCGGCATGTGAGGAATGCTTTGGCAGGCGTCGATCAGCACCTTGGCGTCATGGGCATGGGCTAGCTTGACGATGTCTTTTACCGGATTGATACAACCGAGGGTATTGGAGACGTGATTGATGGCCACCAGGCGGGTGCGATCGCAAAGCAATGCCTTAAAGTGCTCTAGATCAAATTCCTGAGTATCCGTCAGCCGCACATGCTTTAACACCGCCCCAGTCCGCTGGGCCACTAGCTGCCAGGGCACCAGGTTACTGTGGTGTTCCATCACCGACAAAATGATCTCATCCCCAGCCTTGAGGGTATTTAGCCCCCAAGAATAGGCCACCAGATTAATCGCTTCACTGGCATTGCGGGTAAAGACAATCTCATCACGACTGGCCGCCTTAATAAATGCCGCTACCCGATCTCGGGTAGCTTCATAGGCAGCCGTTGCCCGCGCACTGAGGGTATGAACCCCGCGATGAACATTGGCATTGTCCTGGTGGTAGTAATCCACTAGGGCATTTAGAACCCCCTGGGGCTTTTGCGAAGTTGCCGCATTATCAAAGTAAACGAGCGGCTTACCATTTACCGTTTGGGCCAAAATCGGAAAATCCGATCGGACTTCATCGGCGAGCGATTTAGCTATGGTTAGAGTCATTTGCCTATACTGTCCATTGCTGAATGTACTGAGTCATACGCTCTCGCAGGGGAGCCACAGGTATCGGCTCAATAATTTCCATAGCAAAGGCGTAAATAAGCAGCCGCTGGGCCTGATCGCGATTGATACCCCGGCTTTGCAGATAAAATACCTCGTCCGGTGCCAGCTGACTGACGGTAGCTCCATGGGCGCACTTAACATTGTCTGCCACAATATCCAGCTCGGGCTTAGTATCTACTCGTGCCTTGGGCGATAACAGCAGATTCCGGTTGAGCTGGGACGCATTGGTCAGCTGAGCCTGTTGGGGGACATATACCTGGCCATTAAATACCCCATGGGCCCGGTCATCGATAATATTTTTCTGGAGTTGATTAGCAGTGCCGTGGGGATGGCTGAGGGCGACTAGACTATGGGTATCGGCTATTTGTTTGTCACGAATCGCCGTCAGACATTGGAGCTCTGTTTCGGTTTGTGGGCCCGTCTGATAAATTTCCAGGTGATGGCGGGAAATATCTCCGCCCAGGTTAATGGCTGTATTGCGGTAACGACTATCCCGTGCCTGGGAAACCGCTGTCTTACCAATGTGCACGGCGGCTGAATCTTCTTGCTGTAAGCGCAGGTGAGTGACCTCAGCGTTGTCCTGTACCCACACTTCACTGACGCTATTGGTAAAGCTGGGACCAATGCCGTGAAACTCTTCCAGTAACGTCACGGCACTGCCTGATTCAGCAATTACCAGACAGCGAGGTTGGACAAGCAAGCTGTTCCCGATGGTTAGATAAACGATTTGAACCGGCTGTTCAACGACTACGTTTCTAGGGATATGAAGTATGGCAGCATCGACAAACCCAGAGGTGTTGAGGGCTGTGAATAGCTCATTGCCACCCTGTACCCGAGCAAAACCGTCAGGGGCTATATCCAACTGACTCAATATATTAAGGCCATTGTCCAGTTGGGAAAGACTCTCTACAAATGTGCCATTGACAAACACTAATCGATTGGCATCGGTCAGGCTAACATCTGCAAGCAGGCTTTGGGCCTGTTGGATTTCTGCCTCAGTAATCACTGCTGGAGCCTGAAAAGGCTGTGTCAGCATAGGTGACAAGTCAGTAAATCGCCAGTTCTCATCACGATTAGATGGAAATGTTTGTTCTTGAACCAAGGCTCTCGCTGCGGCTCGTAAACTATCTAGCCCAAGGGGAGATTGTTCAGCAGTCGCAGTCGCTTGAGTTAAAAGCGATTCTAAGTAGCGATCGCGCACGGCAGCTACTTTATTCATGAAGCCACCGCCTGCTCTGCCAAGAGCCACTCGTAACCTTTAGCCTCAAGGGCTAGGGCCAGTTCTCTACTACCGGTTTTAATGATCTGCCCACCGCACATGACATGGACGTAGTCTGGCACGATATAGTTAAGCAACCGTTGGTAGTGAGTGATCACCAAGTTAGCACTGTTTGGGGTAGCCAGCTTGTTAACACCCTCTGCCACAGTCTTTAGGGCATCAATGTCCAAACCAGAATCGGTTTCATCTAGGATGGATAATGTAGGTTCCAGGAGAGCCATCTGCAGAATCTCATTCCGCTTTTTTCGCCCCCTGAAAACCCTTCATTGACGCTACGGTCAAGAAAGCTTACATCCATTTTGACAATCTCAGTTTTCTCTTCAATCAGGTCATCAAAATCGAAGACATCAATCTCATCTTCCCCACGGGCCTTCCGATGAGAATTATAGGCCACCCGCAAAAACTCACGATTGCTCACCCCAGGGATCTCAAGGGGATATTGAAACGCAAGAAAGATGCCAGCGGTAGCCCGATCATGGGGCTCTAACTCAGATAAGTCGTGACCGTTAAATTCAATGGTACCTGAGGTGACTGTATAGTCCGGATGACCGGCAAGCACCTTAGACAAGGTACTCTTACCAGAGCCATTCAGACCCATAATGGCGTGAATTTCACCCGCTTTAACCTCCAGGCTAAGGCCCTTGAGGATTTCGGTGCCGTCCACACTGGCCCGTAGGTCTTTAACAGAGAGAATGTTTTTTGCGTTCGAGTTAATCATGGAAAGTGTGCCTTAGGGTGGAGCTAGAGTTTAGCCAACAGAATTTTCTAGCTTGAGGGCCAAGAGTTTATCGGCTTCAGCCGCAAACTCCATAGGCAGTTTATTAAACACATCGCGACAAAAGCCGCTGATGATCATAGAGACTGCATCTTCAGGAGAAATCCCACGCTGAGCAAAGTAAAATAGCTGATCTTCTCCAATTTTGGAGGTAGAGGCTTCATGCTCTACCTGCCCTGTATTGTTTTGCACCTGAATATAGGGATAGGTATTAGCGTTGGACGTGTCGCCAATCAACATGGAGTCACACTGGGAATAGTTGCGGGCATACTCAGCTTTGGGGCCAACTTTAACCAGACCACGATAGCTATTTTTGGAATTACCGGCTGAAATTCCTTTAGAAATGATGGTGCTTCGAGTATTTTTGCCTATATGCACCATTTTAGTGCCAGTATCGGCCTGTTGCATATTGTTGGTAAGGGCAACGGAGTAAAACTCCCCGACAGAGTTGTCACCCACCAGCACACAGCTAGGATACTTCCACGTTATGGCCGACCCCGTTTCCACTTGGGTCCAGGAGATTTTAGAATTTTTGCCTGAGCACAGACCACGCTTGGTAACAAAGTTATAGATGCCACCTTTGCCGTTTTTGTCACCCGCAAACCAATTTTGCACAGTGGAATAATTAATTTTGGCATCGTCTAAAGCGACCAGCTCAACCACAGCCGCATGGAGCTGATTACTGTCGTACATGGGAGCTGTACAGCCTTCCAGATAAGTGACAGAGCTACCTTTATCGGCAATCACCAATGTGCGCTCAAACTGACCCGAGTCGCCGTTATTAATCCGAAAGTAGGTGGACAAGTCCATCGGACATTGGGTGTTTTCTGGAATGTAGACAAAAGAACCATCACTGAACACAGCTGAATTAAGCGCTGTAAAGTAATTGTCAGCCGATGGAACAACGCTGCCCAAGTACTTTTTGATTAGCTCTGGATGGTCTTGAACAGCCTCTGAAATGGAACAAAAGATAATACCGTGTTCTGCCAACTCTTCTTTAAAGGTAGTGGCAATGGAAACGCTATCAAAGACAGCGTCAACTGCTACGTTAGTTAAACGCTTTTGCTCAGATAGAGGTAACCCCAGCTTCTCAAAAGTTGCCAAAATCTCAGGGTCTACCTCATCCAGACTCTTTAGCTTTTCACTTTGCTTGGGAGCTGAATAATAGATGATGTCTTGATAGTCAATGGGCTCATAGTTGACATTGGGCCATGTGGGTTCAGTCATCTTGAGCCACTGTCGATAGGCCTTTAGACGAAACTCCAGCATAAAGCCAGGCTCATTCTTTTTCTCCGAAATTAGACGAATGATATCCTCACTCAACCCACGGGGGATGACATCGGATTCTACGTCAGTCACAAATCCGTACTTGTAAGGCTGACTAACAACGGATTGAACGCTAGTACTCATGGTTTAACCAAGCAGGTTGGGAGGATGGTGGGAGGATATGAAAATTTTGGAGAAGCCAGATGCCAGGATGGGCTACGACAGCAAGAGACTGCGTCTGACTAAACCACGTCCAAATTGAAACTAAAGTTTCCTGTACGGTAAAGCTGCAGTTCTGGACGTGGCCAAGGTTTAATACTTGTTTGTTTCCGTTCGAATTCGTTCGAAGGTAATTTCCTGATCTTTGCCAGCAAAGGCGTTGTCTTCTGTCAAAAAGAGCATGCAGTGGCATTCTTTACGTTCCTGCATGGGGACACAGGGACAATTCCAATAGGTGCTCTTAACCTCGGCTTCCTTATCTTCATAGTGGCGACAGGGGCATAGGGGTGCGCCAAGATCGTCCTTGTGCTTTGCCAGGCCCTCAAGCACTACCGAAGTCACACCGAGGTCAGCACAAAAATAAGTGCCGGTGCGTTTGGCATAGCTTTGAGCAAAATTCCGCATCAGCTCAAGGTTTTTGTCTGTGGCCTGGGTGGGCTTACTTATGCTCATGGGTGAATGGGGATGCTGAGACAACCAGATGATTCTATAATTAAACAACACACAGGTTGCTTAACTCTTTTTTTAAGAGTATATCGATCTAGCGGACTTTAGCAACATGTATGTTGCTAAAGTAGGGGTAGTTAGTTTTTCCTTAATCACGACCACGTTAAAATCTGCAGATTTTTCTACAGAAACCTTTTGGTTCTGGGCGTGAATACGGTTTATTGCAGTCTGTAATAGTGCGATCGCAATTTCAGAGCCGATGACCTCAGTGCAGCAGCCATCCACCAAGGACGATATTCTTCAGTTTTTACTAAAATCTGGTCAGGCTACTGCCCAGACCTTGGCTGAGAATTTGCATGTCAGCCCTCAAGCGATTCGTCGTCATCTCAAGGATTTGCAAGCTGAGGATCTAGTAGAGCACCAGGTCATGCAATCAGGCATGGGCCGCCCTAACAATATTTATCAGCTCAGTTCCAAAGGCCGTGCTCAGTTTCCATCTCAGTACGATCAATTTGCCGTATCGTTGCTAGACACCCTTACAGAGACCGTTGGAGCCGAGCAGGTAGGCGCTATTTTACGGCAGCAATGGCAGCGTAAAGCCCAGCATTACCATGAAACCTTAGGTGACGGTTCTTTGTTTGAGCGCGTGCAGCAACTGGTAGAGTTACGTCAGGCGGAAGGTTACATGACCGAGCTTCACAGCGCTGACGATGATGATACATATATTATCACTGAGTACAACTGTGCCATTTCCCAGGTGGCAGAATCTTACCCAGTTGTTTGTGGCCATGAGCTAGCTATGTTTGCAGTTGCCCTGCCCGATTGTCAGGTTGAGCGCACCCATTGGCTGGTACGTGGTGAAAGCCTTTGTGGTTACAAGATTCGCAAAAAATGATTTTATCCCGTGTAGGGGCGTTGCATGCAACGCCCCTACACGGGATATGTAATGGTAGTCAAATGCATTAAATTACTATGTTTGATCAAACTCTCCAGTTTTTGACACCAGAAGAATCTGCTGAAGTTGATAAAGCGTTACTGACGACGCCAGAAAAATTTTTAACCCGCTTAACCCTGTCGACGGCAAAGCTACTGGCATTTATCGCTAAGGATTTAGGGACTTCCGTAGATGAATTGACCACGGCACAGATCATTGCCTGGTTTGAAGCGGATTCTAAACGCAAACAGGAGCAAGGCATCAATGCCTCTGTTCTAAAGTGGGATGCCAGAAACCTAGAGGACTTAACCTCAAGTTAGGATGGTGTTAAGCTAAAAAACTTGGGTAATATCAAAATCCGAATTATTAAACCCGATTCAAAATGGACAATTCTCTAGGGGTATTCCCTTGTGGATGCCCTGCGATACCGGACGCTATCAGTCAAGATTTCGTATAAAACGATAGGTGGTGAGTCCTGAATAACGAAGAAACAAATCTTTTTATGGGAACTGTCCTTACATAAGGACAGTCTTTATTGTAAGACAGATAACATGAATTTTAAGTTGTCTGTCTTATTTTAAGGATTATGGAGTTTGAGTAAATATGATGCTATTTGGTCGAAGTCAGCGGTCTGCCGATCACCTTTATCTGGAGGCTCGTACGCTTTTGAGTAAAGTTGTTAGCCTGGGCATTTATGATAGCGAAGATATGCTGGGTTCAGTGGCAAAACTTTTGCAAAAGGCCAGACAGCAGAACCCTCGTCATGTTCCCTCGCTGGTATTGTTGAGCGATGTTTTTATGGCCATGGGTGCTGATAAAAAAGCGCTGGATATTGTTGAATCACTGATTGCTTTGGAGCCCCACAATCAGACTCACGTTAGAAAAAAAATTCTTCTGATGCAGCTTCAGGCACAGCACAACGATGAAAATCGTGAAGCAGTCCGTGCATTTGTGGAAGCGCGATGGACCCAAACGAGTGATTGGTAATCATCATTGCTGCTGCTATGGGGGCCTTGCTATTCGTGGATGTTGCCGTTGGGCATAATTGTTCCCGTTAGTCTGGCAGCTGTTAGTTTAACCATAATCTTATCGCCATAGCCGATGATGGCCCCACTGAGGTCTGCGCCACTAAGATCTGCCCCACTGAGGTCTGCGCCAATTAGATTGGCTTCCCTGAGATTGGCGTGGCTGAGGTTAGCCTGGAGCAAGTTTGCTCGGAAAAGTTTTGCCTTGTGTAAATTTGCCTGGTTGAGGTTGATCTTGTGCAAGAACGCATCGCTTAGGTCTGCCTCCTCCAGATTCGCTTTGCTTAAATTTCTACCTGAGAAGTCCTTTTCCTTTAGATTGGCACCCTTGAAATCAGCGCCTTCTAAATCGGTATCTGGTTTTCTGCGGGCAGGTGAACTCTGCGGCGGTGAATAGGAGGCAGTAGGCTGAGGTGCTTGGTAGATATAGTCTGCGTAATCGTTGGCACGGCGGTAGACGGGACTATAGGATGCATGTCCGTTGACTGAGTTATTTTTAGGCGCAGACCCACTCGTTTTTCCAGTGGGACCATGCCCATTGGATGAGCCAGTATTGGCAGCTGCTGGTTTAGGCGGTGTAGACCCATTATTTACGGCGGAACCGTTCGTGCTAGAACCAGCTCGGTAACTGCTGTTTGCTGATCTATAGTCACTTGTAGCTCGGTTGCTAGTTTGGGCAGATGGTCCGCCGTTTCTTGTCCCATTACTAGCTGAACCATTGCTACCGTAACCAGCAGCTGTGGCACCGTTGGTCGAACCGTTGGTTGTGGAACTATAGGGATTAGTGTATCGATTTCGACTGTAGGAACGATAGCGGTGGCTACCGTAGCGTTCAGGGTTGTACTTATTTTTTGATTTGGGAACGGCTGGTTTACCGTTACGCAAATGCTGCTTTAGACAACTGCGGGCTTCATTAAGGCGTTTCAGTTTGTCTTGAGCCTTATCGCGTAGCCGTGTGTTATCGGCTGGAATCCGATCAGGATGCCAGATAAATACAAGGTCTTTATAAGCCTGGTTTACGTCTGAGAGTGAAGCACCGGGCTCTAACTCCAGTACGGTATAAGCTTTCGCGATATCGTCCATAGGTAGAGTTATAACAGCGGTGACGGAAGGACTAGTAGAGCCAAACAAAATTTAGGCTTGGTCAAAATATGCTGCCGTACAATCGCCAGTCTAAATATGCTGAAACTAAACCACGCCCAAGTTGAAACCTGTAGGCTCTTCTACGGAAAACCGACAGTTCTGAATATGGACAAGGTTTAAATATGCTGGAAAATGATAGGCCTAGCAAGCGGTTCACTAATAAATGAGCGTTTTTTAATGGGGATATCTTAATGTCAAAACCTTATCTAAAAACTGAATCCATAACTTTAAACCTTTCTTACGTCCAGACCATAAGCCTTGCCGCAGACGCAACTTTAAGCTTAAACCTTGGACGTGGGTTAGAAGTTTAATGTACGCCGATTATGCCGGGTGTTTCTATGGTTGACACTAGAACCTCCAATTCCTTTAAGGCTCTATTTCAATTTCTTACTAAAAAAGACCATTTAGTAACAAAACTATTCCTCGGCTAGATTAAGTTCGTAAATATTCCATAACGCTCCCAGGGGAGAATACTTGACATTCTGAACTTTGTTACGGATGGCAGCCATGGAATACTGGTTGATCAGATATATAAAGGGCAGTTGCTCTTGGACGATGCGTTGGGCTTCGACGTAGATTTCACGCCGTTTAGCTTCATCTAGCTCCTGCGCTCCTTTGATATAAAGCTGGCCGATGTCCGCTTCCCAGTCAGCGACTTCACGTCCTTCGATGGGATCCTGACCTGGCAGTGGTTTTTGATTAAAGGCATGGAGGCCTCCGTCTGGATTCCAGACATTAGACCCGTTGTGGGGCTCTAGGCCACCGCCAAAGCTAATTAAGTGGCATTCCCAATCCAGGCTATCTCCCAGCTTCTCTACCAGGGAGCCCCAGCTAATGGGGGTAAAGTCAACGGTAATTCCGATTTTCGTTAGATCCTGTTTAATTTGAGCGCCGATAGCTTCCCGTACTTTATTACCAGCATTGGTAATTAGGGTAAACCGTACCTGGTTCCCTTCAGCATCAAGTAGTTGACCCGCATTATCGTATTGAAAGCCGGCGGACAGCAATAAGTCTTTGGCAGTCTCTAGATTATAGTCATAGGCCTGGATGCCATCTTCTTCAGGGCTGGCGGAATAGGGACTGAGGGGAAAGATGGATGAGTTTTGTAAGACACCCAGACCTTGATAGATGTTATTGAGCATCGTAGGGCGATCAATGGCGTGGGCAATGGCCTGGCGAAATTCTAGGCTATTAAACCAGCGAGATTTGATGGGATCCACCAGGGGTTTGCCATCGCGGGAGCCCTTGTTGAGGTTGAAGGATATAAATAGGCTGCTAGGGGCTGGTCCACCGTTGTAAATGCTGAAATTACCTCGTTCTTCTTCGCGCTTGAGCAAAGAAAAATTGTCGGGTTTGACGCTGGTTAAATCTAAACCGCCGGAGCGAAATTGGACAAATTCACTATCTTGGGATTCGACGACCTGCCACACGACTTCTTGCAGATAGGGTTGAGGCTGGCCCTGACCATCGGTTCGCCAGTAATAGGGATTGCGCTCAAAGATGACGCGTTCACCTGGGGTAAAGGCTTTGAGGATGTAAGGTCCATTACAGATGATTTCCCTGGGAGGGGTGCTGGTGCTCCATGTGGATAGAAATAGGGGATTACCGTCAGAATCTGTTTGGGTCAGGGTGTCTGCCAGGGCATGCTTAGGCATGATGTTGACCCCAGTGTTACGTAGAAACGGGGCAAAGGGTTCTGGGACTTCAAATTTGACCTGACGTTGGTTGAGTTTGGTTATTTTGGGCAGATTGCCTGCTTCTCCAATGCGAAGAATGTCACGGATTTGGGTAGGAATTTCCTCATTTAGATAAATATCGTTGTAAGTAAAAACGACATCGTCGGCGGTGAGGGGTTCGCCGTCGGACCATTTAAGATTTTCTCGGAGGGTATAGGTTAAGGTTAGGCCGTCGTCGGAAAATTCCCAGGATTCGGCTAGTTCTGGTTCGATTTCGCCAGTTTCGTAGTTCTCAGAAATAAGTCCTTTATAGGTGAGACCGAAGATATTGGGACGCTCGCTGCTTAAGGCGTAGTTAAAGGTTTTTGGATCGCTCAGGATGCTATAGACCAATCGCGATGATTCGGCATCGCTAGTTTTGAAATTGTCTAGGGAGCAACTGGCTACGGCAACCACCATCACCAAGCTCATTAGCCAATAGGACCACCTGCGAAACATACGAAAGCCCATAGAACAAGAATAGCCAGACACAATTTCTAGCTATTCTAACGGTTTGGTTGACGACTAAACGTACTCAGGGCATCCCTATGGATGCCCATTGCTCGGTGGGTTGTGCTCAGCCTACGAGCGATTCATGGTCGTAAAGGATTTAGCTTTTGGGATAGCGAATTAGCCAGGGGGATGGTTTGGGTTGTGGAACTTCATCACTAATCCGTTGACGAATGGTTTGAATGTCACGACCGGTTAGTCGGGCTAAATTTTGAGACTCCCGCTCAAAGCGAGCCATTAAGTTACGTAAGTACTCACGGCCTTGGTCTTGGGAATCCCTCACGATCTCGCGATAGTCCTGACCGGTCCAGTCTTCGAGTTGACGACGGGCCTCAGCGCTGGGGTATTGTTCCCGCAGACGGGCTGGACAATCCAGGCTGCCGGTAAAGGCGTGGCGCGTGACATAACGCCCTTGGAAGAACTGACGATTGGACGTGGTCTGGAACATCAGATCTTCAGGGAATTTATCGCGACTGTAGCGCACATGGAGGCGTGAGATAAAAATTGCGTTGGGCTGGGGGGGAATGGACGGAATGACGCCTGGAGGAATAGGTCGGCGTTGTTGGGATGGTTGGTCCAGCCAATCAACCCCAGCGGCCTTTAGCTCATCTGGGCTCAAGACGGGGGCTGAGCAAGGATCGCAGCTGCGCATATCCCAGGCATATTCTAGAAAGGCGACATGCTTATTTTCTTGCTCATAACGCCGCTGAAACATTTCGGGATAGACTTCGCCAAAGTCATCCTGGACAAACAAGGGTAGGTCAATATCTGTGGGAATATTCACCGTGCGATAGTTGGTCAGTTCAATGCGTCCTTCGGGTGATAGTAAGTAAACAATCAGGTCCTGGTCACCATCGGCATTAAGCATGCCGAGGCGAATCGGCAACATAAATTTGGGTGAGTCGTAGGTAATTTGCAGCGGCCTCAGCGATTGGTAGCCGCTGCTATCGAATTCTTCTAAATTGACCTTGGCAACAAAGAATTTCATGCCCTGACGAATGTAAGGCGCTAGTACCTGACTGGCACCGTCGGGCAGTTGATATTGGTTTTGTCTAAGCCAGGTTTCTAACCCGTCTGACTCCCGAGCGCTGAGAATAAGAATGTCGTACTCTCCAACAGAAAATTGTTCCTCAATGGTGACCCCAAGAGATTCGGAGGATGCGGGGGCAGGAGAAGCTTGGGCGCGATTACGGGCAAAGCTTAAGTCTTCTGCTGCTTCCAACCGATACATAACTTGGCAGGGATCACTGTCAAAATATTCCACCAGTCGCGGTGCGCTAAAGGCATCGAGACGGTCGAGAATAATTTTCTCGGCGACGTCTACCTGGTCTTCGGTAATGATAGTGGGGACGGGGACGACGAGGGCAAAGTCGCTGACCTCTCCCTGGTAGTCGTTACCCATGGTGAGTACGGTGTGGTTGCCGTCACGGGCAATGGCGACTTGGGAGGCTTTGTTATAGAGATTGGTGTCAGCCTTGGCGACGTAAAAGCCGCAAAAGGCGTGGGCGGGTTGGGGATGGATGCTAAAGGTGGCAATGGCGATGATGACTAGCATTGCCATGCGTAACAGGTTAAACATACAGGGGTCCTAACTGAAAAACAAAAGAAGAGAGAGCGTAATGTAGTGCGAAGCCAACATTCTCCCCTCCTGGGAGGGGCTCCGGGGTGGGTTGACCGTTGGTGCTAGTGGTCGAAACCCACCCCGCCTGACCGGCACCCCTCCCGAGAGGGGGGTGAACTTAAATTGGTAGATTTTAGTTAAAAGAATTCTTGTGAGACATTTTGGGTTATCTCGCAGAAGATAGTTGGGTAGGTCTAAACTGTTTCCACTCAAAGCGAGGAGATTCCCATAGTTTGTCAAAGATAATTGTCAAGGGAGCTAACAGAAACAATGCCCAGAACACAGCTGTAGAGAGATAAAACTGATTGCGTAATACAAACGTCACCATGGCAATTGCTAATGCCCAGATTAATCTTGCTGGTCGGGCATTGGGAATTGATCTTGGGTCGGTCACCATAAATAGGGCAAACAACAATAGTGATCCACTGGTCATGCGGTGGGCCCATACGTCCCAGGTCCAGCCAAGGTATAGGTTACGTAATGCTTCTAGTAGGGCATAGCTGGCTAAAAACATGCCGGTGGTGTCCCAGCGTCCGACGCGCTTGAGCACCATGCCGCCTGCGCCGACGAAGATTAGGGCGTACCAGATCTCATCACCCCACTGACCGGGGGAGACCCAGGCGTCGTTGGTGAGGGTGAGGGCAGCGATGATGCCGAGGTTGGCGGGGTTGAAGAAGTGTTTGTTGTTAGTTTTGAAGATAAATTTGCTGGCGATCGCAACCCCAACGGCAAAGGCCATAGTGACGATGTGGTCGGTTCGTAGCAAAAGGCTTAGGCCCAGGGCGGTGATCAGGGGACTACGCCAGTTGAATGTCCATGTGTTCTCTAATGTCCTCCCCTTTAGAAGGGGAGGTGCCGAAGGCGGAGGGGTTTCGGTAGTTTGAGCAAGATGTCGAGCCCCCTCCCTGACGGTTCCCCTGCTAAAGGGGAACCAGTTGGTTAACTTTTCGAGGTGAAGGGTTAGCTTTTTGTGAGAGCCCAGCCAGGAAAGCAGTCCTTGGGTCGTTAGGGCTGTGAGGATGGCCGTTGCAATGATGGCGGGCTGTAGGGACCAGTCACGCATGGCGACTCCTAAGCATAGAAATAATGTCAGGCAGAGGACTTGGTAGTCGCGGGCGTCGTTGAATAGGCAAAAACGTGGTGGTCGATTTTTAGAGGCATCCATAGGCTGCTTTCCATACAGGCAACTATGGCCGCTAGTATGGCTGATGCAAAACCTGGATGTCCCCTGAGTTTCAAAAAACGAAACGAATTGAATTGCTGAACTGCCCCGTAATAGAGCATTTCTAAGATAAGACATGACTTGGAAGTTTACGAGCAGAGAAAAATAACGTGTGCGAGCAGAGTTAGGTTGGCATCAGCAACTCCATAATGAGATCAACCGACTGCCCTTGCTTTGTGAGTTGACTAATCACCTGGACCACCGGTTCGAAGGCATCCCGAGATAAGGAGTATAGTCGCTGGCCGATGGGTTACTGATTGTCATCAGCAACTTCAAACCGCTCAGATTTTTGGCCACAACGGCTGGCCTGCTGAAGCGCAGACTGCGCTACACAACTTAAGCAGAAGTAGCGTTTGACCGCTCTCTCATTGCGCAGCTGAACCTCTTCAAAGCCTGTCAGCTGTTTGGCAAACTCATAAAAGGTTTCTATCGGCCATCGAAAGGTCCAAGTAGAAAAGATACGACTGGCATCCCAATGGAGGGCATCGGTTAAGAGAAAACGAGGAGCATCACTGAGGTCTTCCGTTTCATAAACAAGTACCTTTTCACCACTGGCCAAACTCACACTGCCCACTCTTAATCAAGAGTACTAGATACGTTAGCCCATTTCTTAAGGCGGGAAACTTAGAAGCGATACATTGCCAACATAGGTGCTGTAATCGTTTTGCCGTTTTAGCAGGGGTTCAAAACTATGGCTGAGATTGCCCTTAGAATGCTGAGCAACAGGTTTTCGATTCCTGCCCTGATCAGGACAATCAACGACGTTATCCAAAACGAACCCACCAGCAGCATCCAGATACAGGCAAACTCTGGAGAGCACTGGTGGCTTGATTTTTATGAGGCCCAACTATTGTGGGCTGGTGGCGGCAGCCATCGCTTTCGTCGCTGGCAGCGATTATTGCGGCAAGTCTGTCCTGAGGTTCAACCCAGCCAAGTAAAACTTCGAGAACCTAATATATTTGAACACTGGGAATATTTCGCCCTATCGGTCCTGCTACAGCGGCAGCAGATAGATCAGGATATGATTTTCGATATTGTTCAGAAAACCCTTTTAGAGGTGCTCTTCGACATTTTTCACAGCATCGAGAATCTAGACCAAATTATCCAAACTACTCACAACCTCTCACCCATTACGCAACCCATCAGCAATTCATCATTGTTTTACCAGGCAGGAGCCGATCTACAGTCATGGAAAACCACCAACCTGAACTATGCATCCCCGAATCTAGCCCCAGTAATTATTGATACAGTCCGTCTACAAAAATCTACTCAACCTCGTACATATCAAGTTTTACGACAGTTTTTGCAGGGCAAACATTCACTCCGGACACTAAGCCTGATAATGGAGCACGACATGATTGCCCTAGGACGCATGTTAGAAGGTTACATCGAAAGCGATACTGTCGCGCTTAATCCAATTGCTGATTTGTCCGCCCCCTACACAGACCAAGAAACAAAAGTCCCTTTTCAGGCTGTAAAAGACCTACCACTTATATTTTGTATTGACGATAGCCCTAAAGTCAGCTATCTGATGGAAGAAACCCTAAGCACAGCTGGTTATCGCTGCATCAGCCTCCAAGATTCCGTACAGGCTCTGGTGCAAATTATTCGCCATAAGCCGCAGATGATCTTCTTGAGTTCAAACATGCCCATTGCCAATGGCTTTGAGATTTGTAAACAAATTCGTCGGGCGAAAGCCTTCTGCCGTACCCCCATTGTTATCTTGCTAGACAACGACAGCTTTATGGAACGGGCTCGGGCTAAATCTGCAGGGGCTACAACTGCTATGGTTAAGCCTATCACTCCATCTAAAGTTATAGATATAGTAAAACGAGAACTAGCTGCTCTAAAAAAATCTTAGCAGCGGTCACACATGGCTGGCTGGCATCACTAGCATAGAGATGTCTTTAGCATATCAATGCCCTTTGCCTTGTCATCAGAAATCCATGGAAATCAAGCAGTTGATCACGGATGCGCTGCGATTGCCGACAAATGCGATCGCATACCACATCAGCCAATCCCTAACTGAGCTATACCCAGACCGCGAAATGGTAGAAGGCGAGGAATGTGCCTTTGACCTGGAGGCCTATGCCCGAGACGGTCAGTGTGACATCACCCTCAAACAAGTATTTCATAACCATGTGCCCAGCTACTGGGACGGCCAATATCAGCGCACCTATCGGGAAGCCCAAAATGCCCGGTTTGAAGTCAGCTGGCAAGGCCATACATTAGATGTACTGCTTATGACCTGGAAAGAAGGGTGGAGCGGCACTAACTATTATTGGATTCTGGCAGATACCTTTTCCCTGGCCGATAGTTTTTTTGCCGCCGTCTGCGACTGGAACTCTGAAATCCGCGACGAGTTGCTAGTGTTTCAGGATGGTTACTGGTCTAAAAATGCCAATCTCTTTAAGGAGATTCAGTCAGCCACTTTTGACAACTTAGTACTCAGCGGCAGTCTCAAAGAAGATATTAAAACAGACCTACAAGACTTTTTTGCAGCTCGTGACACCTACGGTGAATATGGCGTTCCCTGGAAGCGTGGGGTGCTCTTAATTGGCCCTCCCGGCAACGGCAAAACCCATACAGTCAAAGCGTTAGTCAACCTGCTGGAACATCCCTGTCTCTACGTAAAAAGCTTTAAAGCTCAGCAGGGTCCAGCCAGTACTAATATTAAACAAGTCTTTCAACGGGCCAGACAGGCCGCCCCCTGTTTACTTATTTTGGAAGATTTAGATTCCCTGGTAGATGATGAGAATCGCTCGTTCTTCTTAAAT
>CBDHHL010000051.1:0-6957 GCA_965263355.1 Leptolyngbyaceae cyanobacterium
AACCCTAGTAAACAAAGCGAAAGAAAATTAGGGAATGCTTCTGATTCAGGCGATTCTATCCATGACAAATTACTGCAACGTTTACAGAACTCAGGTACAGATTCTGTAAGTTTTTCTAATTTTATACCGGCATTAGCTATGCCAGCTTTGCCAAATCGTACCAATGCATTAAATCCACCAAAACAAGGTGTTAAAACGAATCCCCCAGTAACAACTAAAGGATCTGGTTGTGGTTGCAATGGGGGAATAAATGCCCATACTGATAATGCGCTTAGTGGATTAGAAAAACGGCTATCAGACAAGCTTAATGATATTCCTGATCTAAGCTTGCTTGCTAAAATTGATACGACGACGACGGCAACAGCAGGCATTGTGACAACTACAGCGACTGTTGTAAACACGATCCAAACGCTGACTAAAAAGACCTGGGACTTTTTGCAGATTGATCGACTGTTAGCGGTGGCAAACTTTGCGATGAATTTGCACAATGCATATCACCACAACCCACAACCACCCTTTTTGAGCCGAGAGCTGGCAGAGACGGCAGGATGGGCGATTGATTCTGTTATGAGATTGTTTGGGCTACACTTAGAAGACTCTGAAGGTAACCCAATTGGAGTTAGTGAGAAAATCTCTGAGTTAATTACATCGGCGATTGATCGGGCAATTGGGGAAGCCAAACGGGAAGAGATAGCGGCAACGTTGACACGGGCAAATCGAATCTACCAGGCGGCTAGCAACCTCTACTGGTCGATGTGGTCAATTTTTGATAGTGGTCAAATGATTGTAGAAACCATCGGTCAGAATGTGGCTAGGATCGGTAATGCTTTGCGGCGGTCTGGCACGGTGTTAGAAAATGCGTATGGGGCGATGTCTGAGCGGTTTGATCGGGTGTATCAAACGGGCAAGCGCTGGGAAGCACTCAGTAATCGCATTGACCGAGCGGACGAGGCGGTTAGCGCCGTTGGCCTGGTCGCTGATGAGCTAGTCAGCATCCAAGAGGTTTCAAATGAGCTACAGGAGCAGAGAGCCGAGCTGAGGGCCGCTATCAAGACCGAAGGTGAATTAGTCGATGATCCATGGTCTGAGCCGTTGACGGAGGCAGAGGCGGTTAGTAAGGCAGCGTCTCAAGCTCCTCACAACCTAGATGATCCATCTGTGGGGGGCGCGTAAATGCCAGCACCGGGGAATGAATGGGAATTTTTGCAGTCGGTGTTAATGCGACTGTATAACCGGGTTGTTCGTGACGATTTTAGAGATGGCATCCCAGACGATACCATTAGCACCCCTGAAAGTGCTTTACGGTATGCCTGCTTGATCAAAGACAACGACACGGCACCAATGGCACTATGCCGTATGTTCTTATATTTTTTGGTCCGTGGTCGTGGGCTAGAAGAGCCATCAATCCCCATGATATGGGAGTTAAAAAGGGGACTTACAAGCTACGGGATCAAAGTCAATTACTTGTTCAGTGGGGGCCTGTATCGGGCACCAAGCGATATTCTCGATGGAAGATGTATATTCCTCACCCAAAAGATGGAATTAGAGATAATTATAATTTTCGCTTTCCTCAATTCACTAAGGGCAATGTGACTTGTACGCTAACGCTACGAGATGGATCTAGCGTAGTGCTCAATGCTAACAGCAAAGCTGAGGGGCGCAAGGTTTTAAACTACTGTGAGACTCTCATTGATAGTCGCTACCTTATTCCGGGTAGCCAGCCAGTTTATACAGAGAACAGTAATAGAAACCTTAAAGTGATTAGGGTTGAAGCTAAGTTGGTGAAAAAATTTGACGAAGATCTAGATACTATTCCCAAGTGGATCAAACGCCTTTAACTAAAAAAAACCATTCACCCTTAAATTTCTCGGCTCTGACCTTGCCTTGCTTAGCTCTATGGCGTGCCGTGCGTACGTGAATATGCTCACGTCTAGCATATTCTTTTGTGTTGATAAACATTAATCCGGCCTTTCTGGCATCATTCAAGCTACGGATTGAATGATGCTCATCTATCCACAATCGAGCAATTTTTTTGGACATGTTTCATATACCCTTCTACCCTAGGGTGGAAGGGACAAACGTATTGCCAGAATGCCCAGTCTGATAACCATTTGGGGCATTGATAAAGCAGCCAATTTTTTTGAATCAACGATTACTTATCAAGGAGACTTATGGCGGCTGCAATTACAACCACAGCAACGACCCTAGAAGGACAGGCCCTAGAAATTGCCTTAGCGATTCAGGCAGCTGAGGCGACTCAATCGACTGATGAAATTCCGTTGAATAACATCACGATTACTCCAGACACCGAAGCGAGTACGGTGGCCGTTGCCCTGACGCTGCCCACCACACTATCGGGAGCAGCAGGGGCGATTACTTACACAGCTGATGAGTATCTGTCTTAAGTCAGTTTGAACAATTTTATTGAGATGATGAACGATGGCAGAACTTAAAACGTATTATTTCGATTTCAACAATTCGGCAGCTGCATTGTCACTTAAGCCAGATATTTACAAGACCCTAGGGTCTATTGTTGGTGCAAAAACAACGACCAGCAAAAATAATATTCTGACTGGGGAAGCTGCAAAACGAGCGGTTATCAAGCTAGGGCTACGGGGGTCTAAGCGGGATACCAAGAGGCGCAAGGCTAGAGGCTATGTTTATTGTGCTGCTGGCAAAGTGGATAATGCTTTAAAGTCTATTGTCGGTAAAAATGTTACGGGACTCGGCAAGGTGGAATACGTGTATCGTGTTCTCAATCGTTCCTATAACTAATGTCTGGCCGTTATGGTCCGGTCTTGTATCCATCGTCTTACTTCGGTGTATTTACCTCAACGTTGTTATCAGATACGTTTGAGCGATTAACGACTTACTACACCAATGCAGCTAGGGGAAAGTTGTTCACGTTTGAGCTGTCTTCATCAGCCAGTGTGCTGGTGAAAATTAGTTCACGCATAGGGGCTGACCGTGGCTGGAAGCGGGCGGGATATTTTGTTCAAAGCTTGCGTGGTACGCCGATTGCATCACCACGCAAGCAAGTAGAACGGGTCTATCTAGATAATCAGTATTTTTCGTTTACGGGTGATGGGTTTAGCTACTACTTTGAGTTTTGGCCCCATACCTGGCTAACGGATTATCAAATCGAGATATGGGCTAAACAATTACCAGACGTGTTCTCAGACGCAAACGAACAAGAGACGGGGTTGATTTTGTTTGGAGTTGGGGATTCTTTACCAACAGAAGAGTTTACATTTTTCGGAGACTTGATCGTTTTTCCATGAGTGGGACTGACTTCTCAGACTTGCCTTTATTGCCAATGCCATTTCAGGCAAGCGATCAATTCTTTGTTGCTCGTGGGGGAACATCCTATCGAGCGTTTCCCCATGAGTCCATCAATGGGGCTAATTCGTTAGCGGCGGTGAGTTGGGCGAGTTTTCAAATTCGTCGGCCATCTGGCCAGAGTGGAGGAAGTTTTCACCCACCCAATACCTGGATAGAGAGAGCGTTTAATTATGCCGATCCGTTAAATGAATTTGGTTCCATTACGCCATTTCCTACAGCTGGCCGTATCGAATTGCCAACAGGCCGTTATCTCGTGAGCGGCTGGTTAACGGGAATGGAAAATGCAGGGATGCGGTGTCGCCTCCAACCCCTAGGCGGCTCGCTACCCCCGCTTTATAGCGCCAGCACCTATTCCAATCACTACAGCTGGCATATCCCCTTAACTGGGTTGTTAGCGATCACTGAGTCAACTCAGTTTGTCACTGAGATGCGGTGTGACCGAGAACGCTCAAAATCGTGGGGCTTTGGCTATCGAACAAACGTAGAGCCTGAGATTTATGGCTCATTGATGTTTCTAAGGAAAGACTGATGGTAACTTCAAATTCGAATGCAGATTCTCAAGGGTTTACAGGCTATACAGGACCTGAGGGAACCTGTATTGATCCAGCTCACTTGGCTCAATTCTTTGAGAACATGGGACAGGCGCTCAATGCCGCTGTATGTTCTGGCAGGCTTGAGGACCGGGTATTTGTATTAACCAAATTCCAAGAGTTTTCAACCGTTATTGATACGCTGGTTGATCAAGAAGGCTTTGCCGAACAGGTTGCACAACTGCAAAGCCTGATCCAAACCTTACGAGATCAAGATGGGGATGGTGTTAACGACCTACAACAGGTTAAAGATCGCTTAGATGCCCTAGAATCGAGCTATCAACATCAACAGGACCAATTAACCCAGCATGGGCAGTCTATCACCAACTTACAGACCACCCAAGCCACACAAGGGCAGCAGCTGGCAACGTTGCAACAATCAATTGATACGCTCAACTGGGAAACTCTAGGGCTGGATCCAAATCAAATTCGGTGTGAAGCGGTCACAGATATCTATAACGCTGTTCAGGTGGGGTTCACTGCATTCTCTCAACAGCTTTCTGTTAACTGTGTTCTGCCCACCTCTCTGGATGAGGTGACTTCTAATGAGCCTCCCGCTGGTGACAGTGAGCCCCCAGCGGGTGAGGATGTCCCCGACACACTTTAACTCAGCCATGAAATTAATTAACGGGGAAATTTCAATCCTAAAAGATGGGTATTTGTTAAAGCTAGATTTTGAACCATGGCTCGACAAGTTAAACCATCATCAACAGTATGTTTTGCTCCATAGCCAAGATCGCCCTATTGGTGCCCAAAAGTGGGGAGTGTTAGTGGTTGATGGAGATCAGGTTGATTACCATCAAGCGGTTAAGGTGGAAAGTGTTCAGCCCCATGATTGTTGGACGCTGTCAAATCCTAACCGGTTTACCCCTGCCCTCGCGGTTGTTTATCCAGCTTGCACCATTGGCCGCAATGAAAATGGCAAAATAATCATAGAGTCCATTGGCTTTATGGAAAACAGCTAACGCTGAGTCGTGTTGTCTCTAGTGAGTAGATGAGGCCAGTTTTGTTGACTGGCCTTTTTTGGTAGACCATGGAAGAAAAAATCATTAAATATCTCCCGCTCGTGTTAACCGTCTGTTCAACATTGGCGGCAGGCTTAGGCTTTATCGTTGCTCGGGTGCGAAAGAACTATGGACTTGAGCGAGACATCAATCATCTAAAGAGAGATTACACCACGCTTTCTCAAAGCACCAATACCTTGTTAAATGAGCTGGAGCGGCGATTAGATAACACCGAGCGTCAATTATCGGTTGTGCAAGGAATCAATAGGGTACTGCTCGCCCAGCGGCCCAAGCAGGGAGAGGATTGATTCTCTAATGTTTATCACGGAGCCGACCGTATCAGACTCCTGTCATGGACAGGCACGTTATCGATAATCTGAGCCATACTGATAAAGCGTGGGTCTAGATAGACCCCGTCAAAGAACATCAAACTCAGCTCCTGTCATTGGCAGGGGCTTTTTATTTTTCGTTACATCCCATCAAGGGGGCTTGCTGAATCTGGGTGAAATAAGCCATAACAGGGGAGATGTTCTTTTTTTAATAACGTTAGACTATGGCAACCCGGATCTCAGCCGCATCGATTGTCACACTGATGTTTACAACAGCCGTTGGCAAATCGACTGACTCATTAACGGCAAACGCTCGTCAACAGCTCGCTCAAACAGTACAGTCATTGAAAGCGTTAATGGGGTCTAAATTTCCGGAGAACGTGAAAGCGGCCTTAGCGCGTGCAGACCAGGGGACTGAAACCGATAAGGACATGGTCACAAACTATTTAGGGGTGGCCATGGACCAAGATGAAGCATTTGCCCAGCAGGTGCGGTCCCTGGCACAAGAGATTCAGCAGGTGCTGAGTGCTGGCCAGGTGCGCGGCCAGACTGTGCAGAATGTGCAAAATGTATTTGGAGGTGAAGCAAAACAGCTCAACAATCCGACTGGCCCTGTGATTATGGGGGGGCATAACAACACCATTCATATTGGTAACGCTTGACTGGAGTCGTCGAGAGCAGACTCGACAAAGTTAACTGGCAAGCCTGCAAAAAAGATACTCATCTTAACGGCAAATCCTAAGCACACCCAAAAGCGGCGATTGGATGAAGAGGTCCGAGAAATTCAGGAGGGACTTAAACGCTCACTTAATCGCGATCAGTTTGAGATTTTTTCTCAATGGGCGGTAAGACCCAATGACTTGCGTCGGGCTCTATTAGACCATCAGCCTCAGATTGTGCATTTTTCGGGGCATGGCCTGGGGGCCGATGGGCTGATACTTGAAGATAATATGGGTCAGGCAAAATTGGTTGAAGCTGAGGCCTTGGGGCGATTATTCAGCTTATTTGAAGATAAAGTTGAGTGTGTACTACTCAATGCCTGTTATTCAGACGTTCAGGCTGAGGCAATTCACACGCATATTGACTATGTGATTGGTATGAGTCAAGGCATTGGACCCCAAGCAGCCATAGAATTTGCAGTGGGTTTTTATGATGGTCTAGGTGCCGGTTACGCCTATGCTAAGGCGTTTGAGTTTGGTCTGACAGGCATTGCCCTAGAGGGCCTTCCAGAGACGGCTGTCCCTATTCTAAAGCAGCGTCCTTAGCCCCCTTGAATATATCTTGAAGGGTTCAAAATTCAAGTTGAGCCAACTGTTATCAACTTGAGTCATACTAAGACTCTGTTGGTCCTAATGGACCATAAAGAACATCTAAATTGGCTCCTGTGAACTCGCAGGAGCTTTTTATTTGAGTTAACCCCATCAAGGGTACTTGCTGAATCTGGGTGAAATAAGCCATAACAGGGACAGATGTTCTTTTTCAAGTGCTTTGGACTATGGCAAGCCCTTTAAAGGCGGCTGAGATCACTAGGCTGATCTTTACGACAGTGGTTGACCCCTGTACGCAACCGTTAACAGACGATGCGCGTCAGCAACTGGCTCAAAGAGCACAGATCTTAAAACAGCTGATTGAGTCTAAGTTTCAGGGCAAGGCTAAGGACTTATTGACTCGGGCTGATCAAGGTGATGCGAC
>CBDHHL010000052.1:0-6591 GCA_965263355.1 Leptolyngbyaceae cyanobacterium
TCCTACACCGCTATAAAGGTAATATCTGCTACCAATACCGTTGTTGCCGGTGATGCCCTGGGACGGGTACATTTTCTGCAAATTAAAGCCGCTCAAGACGATGGCTGCATTTAACGTTTGATCAACTCACAGTACGCCCAAGAGCAGACAATCCATTACTTTTCTGGTAATCAATACTTACTCGCCCCACAGCCAGAAACGACCTCTTAAGCATTGGGCAATCTCTTTACCTTATGGATATCACGGTGCCAAACCATGGAACAGCAACCATTGGAAAATCAAGAACAGGTCACCAGCGATATCACCATTTCTGGTCAAGAAAACACCACTGCCCTCGTCAATGCCGCTGGCCATGCCACCCTTGACCAATCTCGTCACCACACCATCATCAACTACTACTACCGAGAAGACGTCAGCCAGCTACCAACAGATTCAGCCCCAGTCCCCGATCAATTACCCTGTCCCTACCGGGGCCTATTTCACTTTGGCCCCAATGACGCCGATTTCTTCTTCGGACGCGAGGTCTTCATCACCGCCCTGGCCGAGGCCGTCGACCAACGAGCCTTTATCCCAGTCCTGGGAGCCTCCGGCAGCGGCAAATCCTCCGTAGTATTAGCCGGATTAGTCCCCCGACTCCAGCAAGCAGGCCACTGGCAATTTACCCACTTTCGCCCCGGCGAAGACCCCTTCCATGCCCTGGCCCTGGCCCTGGTGCCCCTCTACGCCCCCCAGCTAGAGGCCATGGAGCAAATGGTGCAGGCCCGACAGTTGGCCAACTATCTCCGCAGTGGAGAGGTGCAGCTCGCGGATGTGATTGTCACCATTCAGCGGCACTTTCCGTGCGATCGGATCTTGCTGATTGCCGACCAGTTTGAAGAACTCTACACCCTATGCGAAGACGAAACGCCACGACGGCAGTTTCTAGATTGTCTGTTGTCCTGCTTATCTGCTCACCGTACCCAGGGTAATCACTCGCTAGTGCTAATCGCCACCATGCGAGCCGACTTTTTAAGCAATGCCCTTGCCTATCGCCCGTTTGCCGATGTTCTACAAACCGGTGACATCAAGCTCAGTGCTATGAACCCAGAAGAACTGGTTCAGGTAATTGAGCAACCCGCCCAAAAGCTAGAGGTGCAGTTTGAAGAAGGATTAGTCAGCCGCATTCTCCATGATGTCAGTGCAGAACCCGGGAACTTACCCCTGCTAGAATTTGCCCTCACAGAACTCTGGAAACAACGAACTGGGACACTGCTCACCCACAAAGCCTATGAGAGCATTGGCGAAGTCAAGGGAGCCTTAGCCCGCCATGCCGATACCAAGTACAACACCTTAAGCCAAACCGAACAGGCCCATGTACGACGCATCTTTATCCAGTTAGTACATCCTGGCCAAGGCACCGAAGATACCCGCCGACTGGCGACTAAAACAGAGCTGGGAAACACCAACTGGTCACTGGTAAAACAACTGGCCGACGCCCGATTAGTCGTCACCAGCTTAGATCCGACTCAACAACAAGAAACCGTCGAAGTTGTCCATGAAGCATTAATCAAAAATTGGGGGCAATTACGCCAATGGATGGAAACCGATCGAGAGTTTCGAGTATGGCAAGACCGTCTGCGAGGTTCAATGCAACAATGGGAAGGCTCTCGAAAGGATGACGGTGCCTTATTACGCGGTGTACCCCTGGCAGGAGCAGAAGAAAACCTCCGCGCCCGTCCTCAGGACTTAAGTTCAGCAGAAAAAGCCTTTATCCAAAAGAGTCTTGCGTTGCGCGATCGCCAGATATTAAAAGAGAAACAACGCCTGACCATATTGCGAACGTTACTGGGCGCTACAAGTACGGTGGCAGTCGTAGCCATGGTTGCTGGCATCTTTGCATTTCACCAGTCACGACGCGCCTCTGAAATGTCACAACAGGCCCAGGCAGAAGCCCTCAAAGCTCAGACTGCACGCGAAGATGAGCAAAAACAAGCCGCAATTGCAACTAGCGAAACCATCAGCCAGTATTCCCAGGTTCTTTATAACTGGAATAAGGACAAAATTGACTCTCTGATCGAAGGGATTCGAGCAGGTGTGGCCCTGAAACAGGTGAGTAATGTTGATCCAGACGCGGAAACCCAAGTCAGAATTGCACTGCAACAGGCCGTTTATGGCGTTAGTGAGCGTAACCGATTACAAGGCCACAATGGTGGTGTCCAGGCCGTAGCGTTTAGTCCAGATGGTCAGACAATGGCAACGGCTGGTCGAGACAATACTATTAAACTTTGGCAAAACGATGGTCAGCCAATCCTAACGCTCAACGGACATCAAGACGTGGTCTGGAGTGTTAACTTTAGCCCAGATGGATGCGTGACAAGTTAAGATTGTGAAGCAATAGTCAAGGCTCTAAAGCAGGATAATTAAAGGATAGTGAACTACCCTACTAAGTCTGCTCATGAGTGGTCATCGATATGCCCGCAACCCAGATCACATTCGACGACGGCATGTACCGGCCCCCGACAATGCGGCCATAGAAGCGCATCTGATAGAGCTTTTAAGCCCATCGGTCTATAGTCAACAAGCCTACTATCGAACGCTTGGAATGCGGGAGCGGATACTCACGTTGCCCTTGATGGTGGCAGCGGTAGTCACCTTGTTGTGGTATCAGGTGCCCTCAGTGGTTGAGTTAACCCGAATGTTGAATCGCAAAGATTTACTTTGGGCCAAAGCGGTGAATGTCAGTCGTCAAGCGGTGAGTGAGCGATTTTTAAGCTTTCCGTATCGGTTATTTGAGCAGGTCTTCCAAGCGCTGCTCCCCGAGTTAAGGGCACGATGGGCTCAGCGAAGTCGTCCACTGCCGCCGAGTGTATCCTATGCGATGCAACACTTTGACCAGGTTTGGGCCGCTGATGGCTCTGTGCTCGAAGCGTTATTTCGCAAACTCAAGAGTCTTCAAGATATCCCACCTGGCCAGTTGGCAGGCAAAATCTGCACCGTGATTGCCCTCGGGAGTCAACTGCCGGTGAAGATCTGGTTTAGTGACAATGCGAAAGCCCATGACTGTCAATTTCTCGATGATTTACTCGCACTAGCGACGGCTAAAACCCTCTTGATCCTGGACCGGGGGTTCTATGACTTTGAGTGGTGGGCTCAGTTGGTGGCCAAACAGGTTGATTTTATTTGTGCCACCAAATCCAATTTAGCCTATACCGTCATCGAGTCGTTTAGTCTCACACCTCGGGTAAAAGACCGATTGATTGAAATTGGCAAAGATGCCCAGGGAAAATCTCTTCTTCGGGTGAGACTGATTGAAATTAAAAAGGGTAAGGGATGGTATCGATATCTCACCTCAGTCTTAGAACCGGAGCGATTACCCCCTTATGTTGTTGCTGACCTCTATGCTCGCAGGTGGAGAATAGAGGATGCATTTCACTTAGTAAAGCGGTTGTTGGGGTTAGCCTATCTCTGGACCGGTTCACTCAATGGTATTAAGTTGCAAATCTGGGCTACCTGGCTCATGTATGCAGTCTTAGTTGATTTGTCGGATGCGGTTGCTGAGGCCGTTCAATTGCCCCTTGAGCGCATTTCAATGGAAATGGTCTGGCGCGGTCTCTACCATTTTAACCATGCCTATAACAAGGGGCTAGCAACCGACCCCGTTGCGTATTTAGCAGCTCCTGAAAACCGGGACCTGAGTGTTATCAAGACGATTCGTAAACCCCCTAAGATTCTTGACTTCAGCCCTTATTTTCACGCCCTTCCGGGCACCTCTTGACAACTGCGCTATGAGGTTAACTTGTCACCAATCGCCCAGATGGTAAAACCCTGGCATCAGCCAGTCGAGATCGCACCATCCGGCTGTGGAACCTGAAAGGGCAAGAACTGCAGATGTTACAAGGGCACAATGGTGATGTTTTCAGCGTCAGCTTTAGCCCAGACAGTAAAACCATTGCCACCGCCAGCCAAGATCAGACCATTAGGTTGTGGGATCAAGACGGCAATCTGTTGAATACCCTGGAGGGTCATCAAGACCAGGTGAATAGTGTTGCCTTTAGTCCAGATGGTAAAACCCTGGCATCAGCTAGTCGCGATCAGACCATAAAACTCTGGGACACCGAAGGTAACGAGCTAAAAACCTTGGAAGGTCATGATGATGCCGTGCATTCAGTTAGCTTTAGCCCAGACGGAAATGAGCTGGCCACCGCCAGTGCAGACAAAACCATCAAACTTTGGACCCTAGAGGGAGAAGAAATTCGTACCTTGAAAGGTCATACAGCCATGGTATGGGAAGTGAGCTATAGCCCAGATGGTCGTACCCTGGCCTCAGTAGGACGTGTGAATCAGGTTAAACTTTGGCGGCGTGATGGCCAGGAAATACAATCGCTAAAAGGCCATAATGCTAATGGCGATGTTTGGGGCGTTAGTTTCAGCCCTGACAGTTCTACGTTGGCAACAGCAGGCCGAGATGCCACTGTTAAATTATGGACTCTCGATCGCCAGACAACGTCTAGCGATCGAGATATTCAAGTTATTCGAGGACATAAGGGTCTAGTCGAACAAGCCGACTTTAGTCCAGACGGTCAGTCTATTGCTTCTGCTAGTTGGGACAGAAAGATAAGACTCTGGAATCTTAAGGGCGAGGAAATCCAAACCTTTACTGGCCATACTGACGATATTTGGGATGTTAGCTTCAGCCCTGATGGCCAGAAACTAGCCTCGACTGGACGCGACTTAACCATTAAATTGTGGAATCTAAATGGTGAAGAACTACAAACAATTCAAGGCCCTGCGGATGGCATCGAAATAGTTACCTTTAGTCCAGATGGTCAGACAATGGCTACAGCTAGCTGGGATAACACTGCCAGACTATGGGATTTACAAGGACAAGAACTACAAACTTTGCAGGGCCATACGGCTACCGTTGAAAGTGTTGCGTTCAGTCCTGATAGTCAGAAGTTGGTAACAGCGAGTTGGGATAAAACCGCAAAAATCTGGAATTTACAAGGACAAGAACTGCAAACCTTGACAGGACATACAGCTCCAATTGAAAGCGCCAGCTTTAGTCCAGATGGTCAAACCATTGTAACTACTAGTTGGGACAACACAGCCAAGCTCTGGAATCTGGAGGGTCAGGAACTGCAAACCCTGGAAGGCCATAGTGGATGGGTTAGAGATGCAGGCTTTAGCCCAAATGGAAATTTCCTTGCTACCGCCAGCGTAGATCAAACTGTTCGGCTTTGGGAGAAAGATACTACCGGTACGTTCCAACTCTCACGAACGCTTTGGGCCCATGGTGCCTCAGTAAATAGTGTCGATTTTAGCCCAAATGGCAAATATTTAGTTTCATCAGACTCTTCTGGCAGCATGATCCTAGGAGCTGTGGCGTTAAATCTAAGCTTGGATGACTTGTTAGAAAAAGGATGCGTCTGGGCGCAAGATTATCTTAAACACGGATTTTCATGTTAGGTAATCCACCCTAAATCTACCCAGGATGTAAAAATAGTTAATGGGTAAAAAGTTTAGCTAGCTTGGGCTTGACTGCCTTCAAGAAAGTTTACACAGGTCAATTCTTAGGGAATATTGCTGTAAAGTGCAACGTTCTATGAACCCCTATTTGAGCATCAAGTGGTGAGCTACCCCTCCCAATCCCTGATTTAATGGTCGTTTTCAGCATCAGCTCCCTGACGAGGGGGCAAATAAGCAGATTTTAGAATTGCTTTAATTATGAAAATGCCCCCTAATTCATGGAAACGATAGACTTCTTTACAAAGCCTCAGTCGACCACGCATCGTCAGTATGAGGCCCTCCGTGCGTTCTATGTCGAGGGCCAATCAGCCGCAGAGGTGGCAGCGGCATTTGGCTATACGGTCTCATCGTTTTATTCGCTCAATCGAGACTTTAAACAACGGCTGGAGACGTCTGAGGCGAGTGAGCAATTCTTCGCAAATCCCGTAAAAGGGCGCAAACCAAAAGACGTCACCGGTACGGTTGAGGCACTCATTATCCAGTTACGTCAACAATCTCTGTCAGTGCCTGATATCAAGGCAACCTTGGATGCACAATCCTATCGTGTTTCTGAGAGCACGATTTACACGGTACTCAAACAAGCCGGATTTGAACGATTGCCTCGACGCTCCCGTAACCAAAGCCGTGCAGCGTTATCATCGCTAGAACTGAGTGCACCGACTAGCAAACCGCTGACGTATCTCAATGAGACATTTAGTACGCAACACAGTATCGGATTATTAGGGTTGTTACCCTATTTGCAGCAGTATGGTATTGACCAAGCGATTGTCAATTCTGATTACCCTGAAACCCAAGCCGTGAATCGATTAAGCTCTATCTTGAGTTTTGTTGCCTTGAAACTATCCAATATTCGACGCTACGGGGCCGATGATCTGTGGTGTATGGATCGGGGATTAGGGTTGTTTGCGGGGCTCAATGTACTGCCCAAAACCGCCTGGTTTTCCGCCTATTCGTATCGGGTTAGTCGGGCGATGAATCACACCTTTCTCAAAGCCTTAAACGGCATTTGGCAACAACATGGATTACTCTCAGAGAGTGCTAATCTAGATTTCACCACCCTGCCTCATTGGGGAGATGCCACCCATC
>CBDHHL010000053.1:0-52076 GCA_965263355.1 Leptolyngbyaceae cyanobacterium
TTTTAGGGGGGCGCTAAGACTATCCTTGCTCGATGGGGTCAATATCTACCGTTTTTGACGGTTAAACCAGTGAAATGAGCATTTTTCCGGCCAGAAGCATCCCCTCAGTGCCTTGATGACAGCGTGATACAGCCCATTACGCTAGCTTGACTAAAGCCTAACCCCCGGTCTAAAGTAACCCAATGCTGCAAGTGCAGCTGTTCTACTAGAACCTAATAACTTGGCACCATCGGCAGGTGCTGGTAACACCTAACCGATGGCTGACCCGCGGATTACCTAGCAATCCTTGGGATGGGCTTATTATGCCTCAGCCCCTGCGATTTGCCATACATCGCGGGGGCTGAGCTGTTGGGTTCTGGCTTTCCTTGTCGTATCTCTGGAGAACCAGAACCATGTTTCAAGTCCCAACCCAGGGCGCATCAGCGCTCACCCGTCAGCCTGACCCGCTACCAGAATCTTCCTACGAAATGGGACGACATCTGCTGCTGGGCAGTTTGACCTTTGTGCAGACCACCATCAAACTGCTGCATAAGCTCAACTACACTGAGCCCAACGACTGGAGCCGTCCACTACCCACCGGGCGACCCAATGAGGTGATGGCGATTTTGACTAAAAAAGTGAAGATTAGTTAGGGCGATGCGATCGCATCCTTATCTAAAGGTGCGATCGCAGCCTTATTTAACGGACTAATCCTATGCTCTATCAAGACTAAAGTTGCGGGTAAACAACATGGTCTGAAACATGATTCTCGTCAGTACTTTATACTTTTCTTTACCCCCATTAGCCTGCCCTCAGATAGAAAGTATTTCAGAGGTTAGAGGCGTTCCTGGTTGGATAAAGACTGATGGTGCTGCCTACGTTGCCAAAGTGGACTGACAATCCACAGAACTATAAACGGCAGGAGTGCAAACCATAGGGTTTGATAGCTAAGTACGCCAAAGAGGCCAAAGAGTTGACGCGGGATGGCTGTGGTATTCCAAAGCAGGCCAATGAGTACTGCCAAACCAACGGAGCCAGTCACTAACAGTGAGGGAGATAGTTTGTCTAAGCCCTTTACTCGTAATAGCTTGGGATAAAACCGTTCATAGAGCATTTGCCAATCTGGAAAGGCAGCATAGATGCTTAAAACTGTTGTAAATGGAATGCCCAACAGTAGTGTATTGAAGCTGTGAAAAATAGGAGCTAAGCGCAAGATGATGGCCTGGGCAACCCGATTAAAGAGAACCAAAATAAACGCTGTTTCAAACAGTAGTACCGCATATTGGGCTGGAATGGCTAAGGCAGCGGTGCGACCCAGCTGAGGCCCCAGGGGATAAATGGGAAACCCATTACTGAGATGACTTTTAACCCCTTTTGCCAGGATAAAATCCCCCACCAATTGCGGTTCAACCAGCCAGGAGACTTCCAAAAATTTGACGATGGCGGCTGATAAAAACAAGATTGCTAAGATCACCAACAGTCCCCGTGCTGGCCAGATATAACGCCAGGAAGACTCTCGGGGAGATGGAACTAGCTGTCCTTGCTTTTGTTTGAGTACAGCATCGATGGAATAGGTCGCCCCCCATTTAGAAAACAACATAAATAAGGGAACATAGAACACAATCAGTACGATGGTTCGCTCTTGAATTAAAAAGCCAGTGCGAAACCCAGCTAACCCAAACCCGACAATTAAAACAACCAGATTGGCCAGACGGGTTTTATAGCCCAGCAATAGCAAGATCAATGCCATCACCAAAAGCATTTCTAGGGTTGCATAGCCAACATCTGGCAGTGGCGATAACACTTTTAGCAAAATGGTAGGTTTCCATTGGTTAGTGGGCACCAGGCCAAGTTCCGCAAATCTGAGAGGACTGAGAAACCATAGATAGAAGACGCTGTATATGATGCGATAGAGACCCATGCGGCCAGCTGCATTTTTCGCAGGGCGTGTGAGCCATTGACCATAGCGACGCTCAAGCTGCTGGAAAAATTTCATAGGGGCTATCTAGACAACACTTAGTTTGTAGTATGAGCAGTAAAGCGATCAATAAAAACGCTTTGGGTTGGCTGTTGAATATCTAGCGGCGGGTGTTGCTCAAAGTCAACATGCCAAACGTGACGCCAGGCCTCCACCTGCTCGATTTTGGTGTCGAGCAGAAATTCCAGTTGTTGAATCAAGTAAGGGCGAGAAATTGCTTGCTGTTCTGCATTGCCTTCTACGGCGGCTTGCATCAGTCTATGCCCTGGTGTTTGGTTAGAGGTATCGTTATCTAGGGTGTAGAGGTCCATCGGACGTAATACATGCTGATGGCCAGCACTATCTAAAACATGGAGTTCGAGACGACTTACTTTAGTCGGTGGCGTGTAACCATCGCTGGTGGAGTACATGTCCCACCAGGTAAATGGCCATAGGCTACCACCCAGCACTAACAGCACAAAGGCCATGCCTGCAGTGAAATATTTAGCGAACCGCAACTCCTGAGTTTCCATGAACGCAGTTTATCTCATTGCTGATAGCAATATGACTTAAACGCAACTCTGGCAATTGTCAAATTTATTCCTCAGAAATACTCTCTGGTGCAGACTCTGCTGCCTCATCGATAGCGTCTTCCTGTTCTTGTTGGACGTCTTCGACAGCTTCTTCAATGTCTTCATCGTTAGCAACAGGTTCATCCTCAACGGTTTCGCTATTGTCAGCGTCATGGAGGGCGAGTTCTGCTTCGGCTCGTCGTTGCATGGCTTCGTGCCCCAGGACTCCCTCATAGGCATACCGGTTATAGCCACCATTTTCGACAATGGCTTGTAAATAATCGACGCGTTCTTGAGGGGCGGGGTGAGACGATAACCAGGGTACAACCTGACGATCGCCATAGCGGTCATCTAGGGCCAGCATTAGGCCGTGCATACCGTCGGCAGCATAACCGCTGGAGGCAAGAATTTGGGTGCCGACGATATCGGCTTGTCGCTCCATTTGGCGGGAATAGTCAGAGACGATGGCGTTAGTCACCAGCCCAGCCAACGGTAAATATTGAGTCAAGCTGGCGGTGAGATTGCCTCGGGTAACTAGCTGAAAGCCATGGGATAAAACGGCATGGGATATTTCGTGCCCCAGGAGACCGGCTAATTCGGCTTCGGAGTCGGTGGCGAGAACGGCACCGGAATTAACGAACACTTTACCTCCGGGTAGGGCAAAGGCATTGAGTTCAGGATCGATGACGACATCAAAGGTGTAGTCAAAGTCATCTCGACCGGCGGCAGCAGCGAGTTTATTACCAATGCCACGCACATAGGCCAGCAGTTCTTCATCTTGAGACATGGGCAGTTGGTCGCGGGCAGAGGCGGCCACGGACTCACCCAAGGATTTTTCGCCCTGAAGCAGGATAAAACTGGTGTTGAGGGCGGTAAACGGCCCGTATAAACCACCGGTTAGGATATAGCCAGCGGCGCCGGTGATAATGTTTGCGATCGCATTCTCACGAATTCTGGCATTGGTGGACGACTTAAACCGCCGCAAATTTTCATCGGCCAGGGCAGCATAGCCGTCTGCCTCAGGATGGTCAGGATTGAGCAAGGCAAACTGACGCGCGGCAATGGAGGCTTCAATCCACTGTTTTTGACTCATCATCAGCTCAATCTGAGCACTGAGCAAATTAGGCTCATAGGGATAAAGCGTCAGAGCCTTTTCTAAGACCATTTCGGCCTCCTCTGGACGCTCGTACGTTTGGAGGACCTCGGCGTATAGTAGATGGCCAGGAATAAAGGCCGGGATTTCTGTCGTCAGTAAGTCCAGGGGAACCAGGGTTTGGGATTCGCGGCCCGCTTCTAGCCCACGGGCAGATTCACGCCAATAAACCGCTCCACCGGGGGAGAGCTGGGCTGGATCATTAAAAGGTTCGGCAGGAACATCTTCTAAATCGTCCTCATTTCTCCAACCAAAGGTTTTCGCCTCACGGTAAAGCGCTTCAGCCGCCGCAATATCCCCAGCTAAGTAAAGCCTATCTGCCTCAATAATCAGCTCTCGTTGGAACCAGGTTTCCTGCTCCAGGGCCGCCGCTTCTGGATCGTATTCAGGCTCTGCGGGCACCTCTTCTGCGGGCACCTCTTCTGAGGTATCGCCTGCAGGATCCGTCGGGTTGCTTTCTTCCTCAATGGGATCCACCGTTGGCTCTGAAGAGTCCTCAGCATTGCGCATTTGCACAATGTGCTCAGGGCGTTCGGGTGAAGCGGCACGACCTGGCAAGACAGGGCTAAGCAGTAGTGTCAGACTAAAGCCTACTGCTAGGAGCAGGGCAAAACGTTGATTGACCTTCATGGTGGATAGGAAGAACGAAGCGGTTAGGGCACGAAATAGGAATGGTTCTGAGCAGATGCTCCACTTTAAAAGTATGAACGTTGAGGGTTGACGTTCTATTGGATTATTCTGACAAATCTTGCTCGGAATAACCTGAACTAGGACGCTGTTGTAGGTGTTATCTCTGGAATTAGCCAGGTTATCTGCTGGTGAAAGGTGCTCAAATACGACGGCAGAATGGAAGGAAGCAGAATATACTAAGTTTTGTAACGCGTTGATAATCACCCACTATGAGCCCTGAAACCATTGAGGCGATTAAGCCATATTTGAACTTTTTCCATCCGATTATGATGTGGGCCCTGTTTGGCCTGACGCTCTATGCCATGTATCTAGGCATTCAAAGCCGTAAGGTGCGCTTTGCTAGCGGTGACGAAAAGAAGGAACTGATCAAAGGCAAATTTGCTGTTAAACACCACCAGATGGGATCGATTATTTTGGCGCTTATGGTGCTCGGTACCATCGGTGGTATGGCTGTGACCTATATCAATAATGGCAAACTGTTTGTCGGGCCTCACCTGTTGGCAGGTTTATCAATGACGGGTTTGATTGCGATCGCAGTCTCCCTTGTACCTCTGATGCAGCGGGGCAACGAAACTGCCCGTCTAACTCACATTAGTATCAATGTTGTGATTGTGGGTCTGTTTGGCTGGCAGGCAGTGACCGGTATGCAGATCGTGCAGCGCATTCTAGAAAGTGCATTTGGGATTACGTTTTAGGATACTGGCATTACCCCAACCTTGAATCTGACGGAAAGGGAGCTGGCTATGGGTCGGCTCCTTTTTAAATGTTGTTTTGCATCGGGATGCCGTTGCGTTTTACCCTGAGCGCTAGTGTCTAACAACTGCTATGGCTGATGTGAAAACGATTCAAGCAACTCCCTGGCTAACTCAGTTGGCGATGGCACTGAGTGGGCTGGTGGCCTATGGCTATACGTTTTCACGGGAAAATATATTCAATCAGATGCCTGCGGTAATGGCACTGTTGGATCCAGGGCTGTATCGCCAGGATTTTTATGTGCAGGCGATGACCCAGTTTACGCCCAGGTCGTATTACTACTATGGGCTGGCGTTGCCGGTAAAGCTGGGCTTGAGTCTGCCACTGGTATGTTTTATTTACTTTGCGATCGCATTTATGGCCTTTAGTCTGGGCCTCTATGCCATTGGTCGTCATTTGGGGGGCTCAAAACTGTCAGCGGCGGGCTTAGCATTTTTAGGATTGGCCGTTGCCGATGGCACCGTCGGGTTTACCGATCTCTTTCGCCGCACTCCATTGCCCAGTGTCTATGCCATGGGCATTGCGGTATGGGGCATTTACTTTTGTCTACAGCATCGCTGGCTACGGGGCTATGTACTGTTGGGCATCAGCTGTCTGCTGCAGTTTTTGATTGGTGTCCTACCAGGACTGTTATTTACCCCCGCACTGATCGTCCACAGTGTCAGAGCCAAACGTCTCCAGCAAGTATTATGGGCTTGGGGAGCGCTGCTACTGTTGGCCGGGTTAGTTTACAGCCCTATGGTACTGACCGGGAATACGGGCAGTGATTTGCTCAGTAATGCCGATTTTGTCTGGCTTTATGGCTATGTGCGCCATCCCCACCATATTATTTTGTCCATATTTCCCGTCAGTAGCTGGCGACGGTTCACATATTTCTTGCTAACAGGATTTGCCTGTCTCTATGGGTCTCAACGCCTGGGTCTCGATCAAAAAATTACCCTGGGCTTAACGATGGTCACTGGCTGTGGTCTGTTAGCGGTGGGATATGGTCTGGTGGAGCTGTATCCAGTGGCGACGGTGGCCAAGTTGCAATTTGCTAGAACGACGCCGTTTATTTTGCTGCTGGTGTTGGCTGCGATCTCTACATATGCCAGTGAGCTATACCATCAGAGCAATCGGGCCTTGGCACTGCTGTTAATCGCCACGCCAGTAATTGATAATGCGGGCGGTCTGATCACCCTGATTGCTGTTGGCTTGAGTTTGTTGAAACCAGGACCAAAACAGTTTTGGCAGCGCTTTAACCCAAATCGCAGATTGTGGTTACTATACACCGTCTTTTTAATTGTCTTGGGGGTGACCTATGCCTACCATGTGGCCTTATTTCTAAGTTTTGCCTATCCGTTTTTAACCGATGAATTTCCTGGGTTATTTAAACGATTACGACCGGCTGCATATGCCGTAATCGCCGGGTGTAGTTTGTTTGTGTTACTGCATCTGGGTGGTGTGGTGGCCCATCGCAGTCTGAGTCCTTTACATCGGGCGATTAAGCTGGCCCCTGTGGTGGACAAACCGGTGAAAACCCTGGCGGTCAATTTTCGCAATAATTCGCCGCTAGATGCGTTAGTGATTGTCCCCCCATCGGATCGGCTGTTCCGGTTTTACAGCCAGCGCTCAGTGGTGGTGAACTTTAAAGGATTTCCCTTTACCGATGCGGGCATGGTCACCTGGCAGCAACGGATGGAGGCGTTACTGGGGAAACTGCCTGGGTCTGTAGAGGCGGTGTTAGACCAGCGCTTTAGTCAGCTGACGGGGGCAGAGCTGGGTGCGATCGCAGCCGACTTTAAGGCCACCCATATTTTGACCCGCCAATCCTGGCATCCCGATATTCCAGGCAAAGTGGTTGCTCAACAAGAGGATTGGGTCCTTTGGGCAGTTATACGAAATCCTGGTTAGTAGCGTCGATATCGCAGGGCATCCACAAGGGAGTGCCCCTACAGAATCCTCACCCATCCCCCTAGGTGAGTCTTTACGCCGATATAGCCTATTTCAAGGCTAAAAGTCCCTGTTCCTTTAGCTTGGGGTTGAACTTAATGGAAATTTGGGCTCCTCGGGCTTCGACTTGGGCCTTAACATCGGCTTCAACGCGGCGCGCTAACTGCTTGAGGAGTTTGTTGGTTTGAGAGGGTTCGGCGTTTGCGATCGCATCCCGTTCCGCCTCCGTCATAAAGGTTTTAGCATCAATCGGTTTTTCCCACACCAGTTGTTGATCACCATTACCCGCAGGCACCGTGCCATATTCCGCCAGCCATGCAGTTCGAATCTCTTCCAATAGGGTGCGACTGGGACGAGCGACCGTGTAGACCTTAAACCAGTGACACTGATGAGGGCAGCGCACCAGATGCTGCGTCAGACCCACATTGATATCCCGTGAATAGCCCACATACTGTAGCGTTTGAGCCTGATCAAAAATGGCATAAATACCTACCTTGCCCGCCAAACCCGGCGGTAATTCCCCCTCCACTAGATAGGGGTGCATTTCTAAACTGGCCAAGGTAGGTAGGGAGTCTGACATGGCTGGACCGGATAAACGATAGGTTTGCGCAATACGTTCCCCATCCTAAGGTCGCCGGACTGCAAATCTAGATTCTTTCAAAGAAAATCAACGATTCTACCCTGTGAAAAATACAGTCTAAAAAGAAATACTATAGTGAAGGAAAATCATATTGCGCTGCCATGGATTCTCCTAAAGACATTACAAATCGGATTGTTTTTGTGCTGCTGCTTTGCTTTATTGGCTGGCAATTATTTCGTGTCGGTTTAGTTGTGGGTGTCGCTAACGGCTGGCTATAAGCAGTGCGATAATGCTGATTGCTGTTTTTGACGGTAATCTATGCCCACTTCCCAAATTCCTGCTGTTGCTTGGACCTGGCCCATAGGCGCAACCTGGGAGACGCCCTACATTGTGCGCTATGCCAGCAATTTAGACGACGGTCCCGAGCATGGCATCCCGCTAGGGGGACTGGGAGCTGGGTGTATCGGTCGAGCCCCAAACGGCACGTTTAATCTCTGGCATTTAGATGGCGGAGAGCATATATTTGACCAGTTTCCAGCCTGTCAGTTTGCGGTGTACGAGCAAACAGCTGAGGCAACACAGGCCTATGCCATGGCCACCACAGGCAAAGGCTTAAGCAGCTGGCAATGGTACCCCACCAACCGTAAGGTGAGCACCGCCCGCCATTCAGAGCAAACGCCAGATCCCGAACCACAATTACCCAATGGCGGCACCTACCACGCCCTTTATCCTCGAAGCTGGTATTCCTATAGGGACGTCTTTACGACAGAGCTAACCTGTGAGCAGTTTTCGCCCATTTGGCCAGATAATTACCAGGAAAGCAGCTATCCAGTCGCCATATTTGTATGGACCGCCCATAACCCCACAGAGCAGCCCATCACCCTCAGTATTTTGCTGAGCTGGCAGAATATGGTGGGTTGGTTTACCAATGCTGAGGCATCGTCAGACATTCAGCAGCGGGAGGATGGTAGCCCATTTTATGACTATGTCCCCCCCCTGCGGCAGAGTGCCGGTCATTTTAATCAGCTGGTAACGGCTGAGAATGCGACGGGCACGGCAACGGGCATTGTCATGGATGGAGCCTGGAGCGGCAGCCCCAGGGAAGGAAAGGGGCAGTTTTGTATTGCGATCGCAACCGACGCAGCAGTAACGTATCACACACGCTGGAATCCCGATGGCGATGGCAGTGACCTATGGACCGACTTTGCTACCCATGGAAGTTTAAGTAATGTTGCAGATACAACATCTGCGGTGGGGGAGGAACAGGTGGGGGGTGCGATCGCAGTAAAGTTTACCCTGGCTCCCGGTGAAACTAAAGACATCCCCTTCGTGCTCAGCTGGGATTTGCCCGTCACCGAGTTTGCACCGGGCAAGCTAGCCTATCGACGCTATACGGACTTTTGCGATCGCGGCGGGCGCAATGCCTGGAAACTGGCCCAGGATGCCCTGACCCATTACCAAACCTGGCAACAACACATCATCGATTGGCAGCAACCGATTTTAGACCAGGCAGATCTGCCCGATTGGTTCAAAATGGCCCTGTTTAACGAACTCTACGACATGGCCAGCGGCGGTACCCTCTGGTCTGCCGCCAGTGATACCGATCCGGTCGGCCAATTTGGCGTGTTGGAATGCCTGGACTACCGCTGGTATGAAAGTCTCGATGTGCGGCTATACGGCGGTTTTTCTACACTGATGCTATGGCCTGAGTTAGAGAAAGCCATTATCCGGGCCTTTGCTCGGGCTATTCCCACCGAGGACCCCACACAGCGAATTATTGGCTACTACTACACAGTAGGTGAAGCCGAGCACCTGGCCCCTAGAAAACTAAAAGGAGCCACCCCCCACGACTTGGGTGCCCCCAATGAACATCCTTGGGTGGCTACAAACTACACCAGCTACCAAGACTGCAATCAATGGAAAGATCTACCCAGTGATTTTGTACTGCAGGTCTATCGTGCTTTTCTGCTCACAGGTGGGGATGATCTAGAGTTTTTAGCTGACTGCTGGCCTGCGGTAACTGAAACACTGCAGTATCTCAAACTGTTTGATAAAGATGGCGATGGGGTGCCTGAAAATGGGGGAGCCCCGGATCAAACCTTTGATGACTGGCAGTTACAAGGACTAAGCGCCTACTGTGGCGGGCTGTGGTTGGCGGCGTTAGAGGCTGCGATCGCCATGGGCGACATTTTGCAACAGCACAAAAAAATCTCCGGTAGCTTTGCCATTGTGAAATCTCAGTATCAACGTTGGATTAAACAGGGCAAAATCGTTTATCAAAACAAGCTCTGGACCGGCAGCTTCTATCGGCTAGATGCTGAAAGTAATTCTGATGTCGTGATGGCAGACCAGCTCTGTGGTCAGTTTTGCGCTCGCCTGATGGATTTACCAGACATTGTGGATGAGGAGTACATCGACATCGCTCTCGACACTATTTATGACGCCTGCTTTGTCAAGTTCAACCAATATGCGGCCACCCATGCCAAACCCCAAAACCAAAAGTTTGCAGGGGCTCAAACAGGGTTGTTTAGTGCCGCCCAGTTAGGCATGGCCATTGGTGCTGCTAACGGTGTTAAACCAGACGGGTCGCCAGAGAATCCTGACGATACCCATCAGCTAGAAGTGTGGACCGGCATTAACTTTGGCCTAGCTGCGTTTTTGGCTCAAATGGGTAAACGCGAGCAAGCCATGGCCATTACCGAGGCCATCGTCCGCCAGATTTACGACTATGGTCTACAATTTCGCACCCCCGAAGCCATTACCGCCATGGGCACCTTTAGAGCCTGCCACTATTTGCGCCCTATGGCTATTTGGGGACTGTATGCTCAGCTGCAAACTTAGGTCGGTAGACAGCATTGAGTCGCTTACATACCAGTCGTACTATTGGTTAGGACGTTACCCAACTGGGAACATTTGCGTTCTCAGAAATCGTCACATTTAGGTCTGTTGAATCTTTTCAACCGACTATGTTGACTTACTAGGAGAACATTTATATGGGCGCTTTTTCAGGCACTAATAAGTATGACATCAGTGGTAACGTAGGCGTTGCCATCATTGCTGGTATCGGCGGTGAACTTGCCTTCCAAGATTTTGCGACCAATGCTGAGGGTGAACTCACAGTCTACTTGACCATGGGTGGCGATTTAGCCAAACAGACGATTGATCTAGGTCTGTTATCAGCCGCAGAGGGTTCATTTAATGTGTCATTTCCGGGAGATACGGATATTAGCCTGTTTGATACGGTAGTCGTTGCTGCTGGAGACACTAGTGTTGGGTCTGCCAGGGTTCCCTAAAAAATCACACATTTAGCCAACAACAAATCCCCTGTAGGGGTGTTGCATGCAACGCCCCTACAGGGGATTTATAGGTTACGTATCCAGGAGAGAAAGTTGTCGGCCTGCACTCAGTTGTTGTTTTAATGTGCCCAGCTCCACACCTTCATGGTTTAGCAGCCAGCGCTTACGGTCTAAGCCACCGGCATACCCCGTGAGCTTGCCACTCGCCCCAATGACTCGATGGCAAGGCAAAATAATCGAAATCGGATTCAAACTATTCGTGGTGCCCACTGCTCTAACAGCGGCGGGATTGCCCAACTGACGGGCTAGTTCACCATAGGACATAACATTGCCAGGAGAAATCGAGCGCAGGGCATGCCAAACGGTGGACTGAAATGGAGTGCCCCCTGGGTTGACGGAAATTGGGTCAATAGACGTAAGATCTCCATCTAAATAAGCGTGCATACGAGTGACTAAATCAGTTTCGAAGGTAGAAAGATCCTGATCAGCCGATGACGTTTCAACTAACTCAACGGGACCATAGCGTTTTGCCAGCAACCGCATCATCCTATGCTCATAGCCTGAATAGTCCAGGGATACTACAGTCTCTTGGTCGGTCACCAACAAAATATTACCGATGGGAGAGATGACGGTAGTGAGGCGCAATACCTTGGACGACTTAACCATAGGACGCTCATGATGGTAGCTACAAGGAGAAATCGTATAGCCCCACCATAGCCCCCGGATATTGTTTCCGTTCCACCTGCGTCCCAAGACGATTTAGCTGGTCTACAATTGCCTCTTCTGATTTAGGCCGTTTACGAGCCAAGAGTACCCACACTCTTTTTTGGTTTTGTAATTCTGTTGTCTTAAGGATATTTAGCTCCTGGTAGTGTCGTTTTAAATCAGTATCAGACACTTTCCAAATGCCAGTGTTTTCTAACTGACTGAGGATAATATCAGGCGCGGGTAGCTCAAAGCGACGGTTATAAAATTGAAACTGCAGCTGTGCTCCCGGCAAAACGTAGAGCTTATCGCCTGATTGCCAGTGAGTATCGATATATTCAATCGTTGGTCTCACGTGATCAAAATGTAGACTCCCAGGTACTATCGTAGCGTGTAGCCCCCGCATTAAAGGCATAAATATCAGGGTTATCGCCATGATGAGGCTGATAATGCCCAGTATCCTTGGCTTTTTTTTCCAGCGCGCCAACCAAAAAACAATTCCTTCTGCCAACAAAATAAGCGCGAAGGGGGTTAAAAACAATATCAGTCGTTCTCGAAACGGATATTTATGCCAAAAAGCTGCTATCAGAGAAATAATAAATGGACTACTCAGATAAAGCAGGCGTAGCTTAGCTGTACGGTACAACACAATACACCCTGTGATAAAGGCAACGATTGCAACCCCATCAGCAGGACCTGGAAAGCCTAAAGGGCGGTAAAAGAAACGACCAAAGGAATCGAATAGCCATGGGATATCCCACATATTATCTGGGTAACGACCGGCCCAGCTGCCAGCCAGACCTGTATCCGACAGGGTCTTGCGAATGATGCCAAAGTACAGGGCACAAAAGCTGGCTAGCCAAACACCATAGAGGGGTATACGACGTAGGCAAAAGGGTTGTAGAGATTTCCGGGACCAGGGCTGCAATTTGAGTAGATTAGTGCCTTCGACCCCTGCGATAACAAAAATGCTGGGAAAGGATAACCAAATGCTGACTATGCCTATAGTACCTGCTGTTAGAAGCTTGCTCAGACTGGGTTTGAGGCTATCTATGGAGGTTAATACTATGAATAGCAAGAGCGCGATCGCAACATCCCAGCTATAGGGTTTGGTTTCACTGGCAAAATAGGCGATATACCCTTGCACTGAAAATAGCAAAATAGCAATGGGTCTCACCCATCCATGGGCAAAGGTTCGGGTCAATCGATAGAACAATACCAACGATAACAATCCTCCGCATAGGGGAAAAAAACGGAGGGCATATTCATGACTGCCCCACGTTTCCAGGGCAAATTTCTCAATCCAGAGAAATAGGGGAGGGGCCGCCTGATTGTAGGCTAAGGCATCCAGCAGTTCTCGATAATTACGGTCTAGCAGGTTAAGCACGAGGGCCACTTCATCAAACCAGAGAGAGCGATTGCTCAAGTATTGAGTCAGCCTGACTAAAACCCCGATCCCAAGGCCAAACAGAGAACAGACCTCTAACCAGCGGGCTTGGGATACGGATTTTAGTAGTTTGGTGACCACGGTCGATGATGAATAAACATGGATACTCGTACTTGTTTACCATGTTTAGCCTATGCTCAATGGCGCTATCGTTTACCTCACTGCAACTGGGACGAAGGTTTTGCAGATCGCCTCAATATGTTTCTGCTCTGTGCCGCAACAGCCCTCTAAAATCGTTTGTGGAATAGAAGCTACGGGTGATTTGGAGTAGTGCGATCGCACGTCGGTTCACATCAGCGAGTTCTGCTGCCCCATAGCCCTGACGCTGACCCCAGTCAGCACTCGCTCGCCAGGTAGGGCTTTCCAGCACTAAACCCAACTTGTACTTTTGGGCCAATGCCCCATAGGTGATGTTCATCACGCCCACAGGACGTTTCCCAGAGCCATTCCCAAACAACCATGGCAAAATAGGCAGTGACCCACGCTACGTCTTCCCATGCTGCGCCTTTCTGAGATCAAGCTGCCCCTCGACCATACGGACGAGGATTTACATGCCGCTGTGTTAAAAAAGCTACGTCTCAAGGCAGCCGAGTTAACACACTATCAGGTATTTAAACGCAGCTATGATGCCCGCAAACGTAGTGACATTCGTCTGGTGTATATCCTGGATGTGGAAACCCCCAAACAAAAACAACTACTGAGTCGGTTTAAGACAGATCCCCATGTCAATCTCACACCAGATACCCGCTATCACTATGTTGCTCAGGCTCCTAAGGGTTTAGACCATCGTCCTGTGGTAATCGGCAATGGCCCCTGCGGTATGTTTGCTGGGTTGCTGCTGGCCCAGATGGGCTTTCAGCCAATTATTGTAGAGCGGGGCAAGGCAGTACATGAGCGCTCTGTAGATACCTTTGGCTTTTGGAGTAAACGCAAATTCAAACCCGAGTCCAATGCTCAGTTTGGTGAAGGGGGAGCCGGCACCTTTTCCGATGGCAAACTTTACAGTCGCATCAAAGATACCAACCACCATGGTCGTAAGGTCTTACAAGAGTTGGTCAATGCTGGAGCGGTGCCAGAAATTCTCTACATCAACAAGCCCCACATTGGCACCTATCGTCTGGTGAAGATTGTTGAGAATCTGCGTAATACGATTCTCTCCCTTGGCGGCGACATACGGTTTGAAACCCGCGTAGACGATATTGATATTAAAGATCGTCAGGTGCGGGGTGTAATATTGGCCAATGGCGACTATATTCCTACTGACCATGTGGTGTTAGCAGTGGGTCACAGTGCCCGAGACACCTTTGAAATGCTCCATCGACGTGGCGTCTATATAGAACCGAAACCATTCTCTATTGGGTTTCGCATAGAACATCCTCAGCCATTGATTGATGAATGCCGGTTTGGAGAGCAGGCGGGCCACCCAATGCTGGGCGCTGCCGACTATAAACTAGTACACCATTGCAGTAACGGTCGTTCAGTCTATAGTTTTTGCATGTGTCCGGGGGGGCAAGTTGTTGCGGCTACATCAGAAACTGGTCGAGTGGTGACCAACGGCATGAGTCAGTACGAGCGCAGCGGCAAAAATGCCAACAGCGGTATTGTTGTGGGCATCACTCCAGACGAGGATTATCCCGGCGATCCGCTTGCAGGTATTGCCCTTCAGAGAAAGTTAGAATCTCATGCCTTTGAGCTAGGGGGCAGCACATATGAAGCCCCTGGCCAACTGGTGGGAGATTTTCTTGCAGGTAAACCTTCTACTCAGCTGGGGACAGTGAAACCTACCTATCGACCCGGTGTGCATCTATGTGATCTAAGCCCAAGCCTACCTGACTATGCCATTGAAGCTATCCGTGAAGCCCTGCCTGTCTTTGATAAAAAGATAAAAGGCTTTGCCATGCATGATGCTGTTTTGACAGGAGTAGAAACGCGCACATCGTCACCCATTCGCATTAAGCGAGGAGATAATTTTCAAAGTCTTAATACTAAAGGTCTCTATCCGGCTGGAGAAGGAGCAGGCTACGCGGGTGGTATTCTCTCTGCTGGCGTTGATGGCATCAAAGTCGCTGAAGCAGTTGCCCTTAGTATTGTCGAAAAAGTATCTTGTTGGGTTGGGTGATGCCAACCCCATGACGGTCAATAGCCAGATGCGATAAATAACAGCAATTCCTTGAAGCAGTGGATAATACCCCTGACCCTGTAGTCAAACAAACAACGAACGAATCGTATTTTAATCCGATTGATGCATCCAACCACCACTTTACAATATTTTACCAAGTGCCGGTACTGCTTGAGCAACGACGAGCTGATCGCGTACATGCTCAATGAGTTGGACAAAATCTTCGACGGCCAAGCCTCGCCCAATTATGTGAAGCATATCTTCCAAAATTGAAATGCAGAACCGTATGCAAGCAGACTAACCAGTTCTTGTAATATTTTATGCCCTTGCTCTTGAGTGGGTCGGCTTTTGACATAACATCAAATTCGAGATTCAGAAGCAGCAGAGAGTATCATGACAGGCTAACAATCTCAGGACGAATCAGCCCATTGGTTGCAGCTGCCAGTCCCCCCAAAATGAACTGCGCTCCGATGGCACTGAGCAACAAGCCAAAAATACGTAGGCCAATATCCAATCCGGTTTCGGTAACAACTGTTTTCAGTTTCTCCCCTAATAGCAAGCTAATCAGCACAATGATCGCCGTTAGCACAATCACACCCACCAATCCTAGGAAAGTGGATCGATCTGTTGTCTGATTAGAATAGATAATCACCGTACTAATTGATCCTGGACCAACAAAGATAGGAACACAGAGTGGGACAATAATCTTTCCAAAGTCAGAAAGAGCTTCTTGCCATAATGCTCCAGCTCCCTCAATCTGGCTTTCTGACGGTTCGCATGGCAAGCATTGAAACTCACTCTGGCATTGCTCATCTACCTCAGAGGCAATGGTTTGCTTTTGTTTAATCGATTGGCCCTGAGTCATCCCAATGCCAATCAGGAGCAATAAAATTCCTCCACTTAGTTGAAAAGCGGCTAATGAGATCCCAAAAAAGCGCAACAAAGTTTGACCCGTAAGCAGAAATAGAAGCAACAGTAACGTAATTGTAATCGTTGTGAGCAGTGCTAAAATTCTCTGGATGGAAACACGATATGTACTGGTGTAGGCCACAAACAGCAGCACATTTCCCACAGGGTTAATGATTGCCACCATAGCTGCTGCAAAGTTACTAACTAATGACCATTCCATAATTTCAGCGCCTGTATAAAAGGTGATGAAGGGCTACAGAACGAATCCTATAATAAAGCTAGCAATAGCAGGGGTAGTTTTTCTAAGCCAACACACTGATTAACCCTATTTTATGAAAGGGTTTGTAAAATATTGCAAAGAATTATTAACTTACAAGAGATCGTGAATGCCATTTTAGATTGGGTCGATAACGGTATTAAATGGCGTGCGATGCCCCACGATCTACCCAACTGGTCAACGGTCTACAATTATTACCGTCGTTAGGTAAAGCTGGGCGTGTGAGACAAGATGAATGGGCACTTGGTAAAGTTGGTAAGACTCGCAGAGGGACGAGATGAGCAACTGAGCTTGGCAAGTATCGATAGTCAATCGGTGAGGACCTCAGAAACAAAGGGTCTGAGCAAGGGGTTGATGGTCATAAGCGCGTCAAAGGTCGTAAGTGTCATATGGTTGTTGACACCTTAAGCATGGTGTTGAATTGCTTTGTTAGTGCGGCCAATATGGCAGATATTAAGGCTGCTGTGGTGGTATTAGAGCCAGTATTAGAAGTGTTGTAAGACTTGAGAAAGTGTTGGCTGACCAAGCGTATAAAGGAGGGCTAGGAGAGATTATAAACCAGGTTTATCACTTTATTCTAGAAGTCACAACAAAACCTCATAGGTGGATTTACCTTTATTGTTGGAAGCGTTTTCTTTTTGCCAGTTTATGCAAACCTCGCGACTCTTGGAGTGTGGATATATTTCGGGGATCTTTCCTCTATTTGATCGTAATCATTCACGACTGACTTGAATCTATCAGTCACCTGAAATGTCAGAACCAGGTGAAGAGGAGATATCTAAAAGAGTAGTTTCTTGTTAGATCAACTAGTCTGGAGGAACTCAAACAAGGGACGGAACTCCCAATCTCGATGCGCGCTAAACCAGCGATCGAAGGCTTGAATGCCCTCTGCCTCATTGCCATTCCCATGAACGAGAATAATACTGCCATCCTGCACAGGGTGACCGTACGTATGGGACATCCCTGTATAAGCGAGCCATGCATCGCAATCGATAGAAAACAGATCTAGCTGCAAAATCGCATCCAGCCTAGAATCGTCATGAATCAGCCCTGGGAAACGATAGTATACCGAGGGAACGATGCCCCATTCAAGCATCAACTGCTCCAGACGCAAGGTATCTGCTCGCAACTCAGCAATCGAAAAATCGTTGAGGAAACCTCCAGATTTTGGATGTGCCCATGAATGCAATCCCCATATTATGTCAACATTTTCTTGCTGAGATAGTTCAATCAAGTCATGCATTTCGCCAGGATGCTGTTCCATCCAGCGCCCAGAAACAAATATCACCGGACTAACCGACTGTTGACCCTTGACCGCAACATCCTGTAACAACTGAAAGAAGGATGCCTCGAATCTTCGTAGAGACCAACATAGGTCTACGGTTAGCGCAGTGCTTTTCACTAGCTTCTCACGTTTACCAAACTGAAGAGATGACTTTTGTTGCACCTTACCCATAAACCAATTTGCATACTGCAACCAATCAGTTTTGGTGAGTTCACTGGGTTCTGACGCATTACGCAAATCACTTTCGCGAATCACGTAACTTTTTGGCTCGATCCCACAGTCTGTTGCCACTACCGAGGGCTTACCATCCAATAGCATTCGTCGGCGCAACAACAAAGTTGTACATTCGGGAATCACATACTCACCATCGTGTAATGATTTGGACGCTGATAGAGGCACGGTTGTCCATACCGTTTGGTGAATTTGCTGTAAGTCCTGAACAATATGAGTTCGAAAGGGAGAATCTACAGAAGAAACGTTCAAATGAAGAGTCTTACCGTTCACTTCGATCCTAAGGTACGGGTCTTCTTTTACGAGATAACCAAATGGTATGGCGCATTCATGCAGAGGAATAAACAACCGTCCGTCTAAAACTAAGGGTAAATCATTAAGTTGGATTGTATTTTTATGAGCCTCCCTCAACTGACTAGCACCATTGGCAAACTCCCACGTCTTGCCCTGGGCAGATATCATGATTCCTCGTGCCCATCGAGTAAATGCTAAAGTCCCGTCTATCATTTCTAGAAGAGTATCTAAAGAGAGATACAATATTCCCCGATAAGTCACGGCGTTAGTGGGGTTCGTCGCAACACAAAACGAAACTCGGTTCATTTATAAGTCCCTAGGAAGGTCCTGTCTAGTATAAGGGAAAGTCTATCCTGGCAGCCACTGTCAGAACATTTCACAAATAGCACCACCAGCTTTTCTCTGAAGTAACTTAACATCAGTGAAAGTGAAGAGCTATGACTTTATCAATCATAGCGACTTTCAGATAACTAACATTGTCCCTTACAATCACAGACAACTAGTTGGCGATAAAGCAAGCAACCTGTAGAACACGGTTTTGATTTGCGACATTTAGCTCTTTTTGCCAAAGTCTAGGAAATCATAGACATTCATAATGATTTAGCACTTTCAGCGGGAGTTTCCGCCAATATGTGAGGGGCATGTGGATCTTAACTGCCTGAATCTGGGCAAACTTGCAGAAGTGCGCATAGCAACGGATTGTAGTGATGCCATGAATAAACAACAGCCAATCTCCATCCCGATTGGCCTTAAAGTCTTTGGAATTGCTGTGAGCTTACTCGGGCTATTACTGCTCGTTGCGTATAACTCCCACCAAAAACTACGCCAACTCCGAAACGAGATTGGAGATCTGGCTGAATATATTATTCCGATCACCAATCTTGTCGATGAAGTTGATACCCAGGCACTTGAGCAAGAGATCCATTTAGAGAGGATTTTAAAGCTCTATGAGGCGGAGCCACTGGACTTAGAACGCATTACCCATGAAAAACAACAATTCGAAGACCGCAGCCAGCAGGTAGATGTTGAGATTGCAGCAGCCATTAACCTTAGTCAGGAAGCGGTTACTCAAGCAATAATACAGGCCGATCGGGAGGAGTTAAGTCGAATTGGACCCCAACTCACCCAGATTGAACAAGAGCATCAAGATTTTTATAATCACGCGGTTAAACTGCTGCAGCAACTGGAGGCAGGAGAACGAGGGAAGCAAATTTATACATTAGAACTGCAAATTGAGGCAGAGGAGGATCATCTCAATCAAGAGATTGAAGCAATCCTGGATGAACTTGGCAGCTACACCATTCATATGGTGCAATTGAGTAAACACCATCAAGCAGAGGTGCTGCGGAATAGCGTGTTGATTACAATAGGTGCCGTCGGACTAGGTTTGGCCTATGCTTCAGGCTTAACCTTCAGTATTGTTCATCCTTTGCGACACCTAACTAATCAGGTTCAAAGCTTGCAACAAGGTCAAGCGATCAACACCTTAAACCTCAAATCCAATGATGAAGTTGGACTTTTAAATGACACCTTTAATCATTTACTAAAGGAACTAGAGCAGAAAGAAAAACTTAAAGCCTTGTTTGGCAAGTATGTTGATCCTCGCGTGGTTAAACAACATGAACAGCAGGGCAAGGCCTTACAAACGACTGGTGAGAAACAAATTGTGACTGTCTTAATGTCAGACATTGATGGATTTCAAAGCATTTCACAGACCCTGATGCCTGAACAATTAGTAGATGTGATCAATCGTTATCTGAGTCTGTTATCTGCCACTGTGTCTGCTCAACACGGCTTCATCGAATTTGTAGATACGGTCATCAAAGGATTTTGGACACCCCCTTTTGTGAGTGAAACTGCTCATGCCCAAGCTGCTTGTGAGGCTGCACTTGATCAAGTTGCAAAATTACCACAGCTGCGACAGCTAATCCAACAGGCGACTAATGCGACAGCTGCTATTGCTGAAATTGATTTACATATTGGTCTGGCTACAGGTCCGTTAATCCTAGCCAATATAGGGCCTGAGTGGGCAACCGTTTATAGTGTCCTAGGCGATACCGTAAATACTGCTGCCCGTCTTAGGGGGGCTGCTAAGCAGTTTGGTATTCAAATCTTATTATTAGAAGAAACTCAGCAGCAGGTTCAGACAACGATGGTGACTCGTGAAATCGGCTTAGTTCAGGTTGTCGGTAAAGATGACAAACTTCGTGTTTTTGAACTTTTAGGTCGTCAAGGTGAGGTATCACCTAAAAAAATAGAATGGATAACAGCTTTCAGTCAGGGTTTAACCGCTTATCGTCAAAAAGCGTGGGATGAAGCAACAGCAAAATTTGAGGCTTGTGTGCAGCTATGCCCTCAAGATAGACCGACCCAACACTATCTCCAGTCAATTGAGACATTGCGAGAGCAGGTCTTATTGACAGACTGGGACGGTGTCTGGAAATTAACTCAGAAAGCATAAAGAATTGAATATAAGCACTGTGATGAAGTTTCTGCCGAAGCTATCAATTGGCCTCAAAATCTACAGTCTGGTGGCAATGATTCTGATCATTTTGATGGGAGTTGCACTCAGTAATTATCAGCGTATGCGACGGGTAAATCAGGATGTTTTAGTTCTGGCAGAATATACAGCTCCCCTCAAAAAACATATTGCCAGTATTAATATCTATGCCCTGGAACAGGAAGTTCATTTTGAAAGAATGCTACGTATCCTTGAAGCTGAAATGCCTGACAAAGAACATTTTGGCCTTGAACAGCAACGCTTTGAAACCTTGGGCACGTTGGTGGATGAAGAGTTAGAGTCAGCCTTAGCCTTGGCTGAAACGGCGATGACCAATACATCTGATTCTCCGACAACTGTTCAATTTGCGCGGCTCAGCCCCTGGTTAGAGATTGTCGAAGAAGATCATCAAGACTTTCAGGATCAGGCCCTAAAAATTGTTAATTTGGTGCAAACGGAGCAAGGCGAAGCCGCCCGTTTACTGGATATTGAATTAGAAAGACGCGAAGAAATTTTCAATCAACGTATCTATGCAATTTTGCTTGATTTAGACCAATTTGCCGCCAAAACGGCGCAAACTATCGAGGTCCACGAGCAAAATTTGGTACGATTCAATCTCTGGCTGACAGCAATTGCCACAATTTCAGGGTTGGCTCTGGCAGCTATCCTGACTTTACGCCTGACCAACCCAGTTAAAAAGCTCGTTCAGGGGGCTCAATTAGTAGAGGCAGGTAATCTCGATACCGAGGTTGAAGTTCAATCTGGCGATGAGATTGAAACCCTAGCCAACTCTTTTAACATCATGATTCGGGATGTGCGTCAAAAACAAATCCTCAAAGAAGCCTTTGGGCAATATATTGATCCCCGCATTGTTGAGACTTTGATTGCTGAGCAAGCAGAGCAACAGGGACGAAAGGAAGTCATGACCGTGTTTTTCTCTGATTTGGCTAAGTTCAGTACAATCAGTGAACTGCTCACACCAACGCGCCTGGTTACCCTGATTAACCAGTATCTGACCCTGGCTACAGTTCCCATTATAGAAACACAGGGGGTGATTGATAAATTCATTGGGGACGCGATCGTTGCATTTTGGGGGCCACCCTTTGTGGCAGCTGCTGAACATGCACAACTTGCCTGTCAGACAGCCTTGGAACAAGCAACCCAATTACGCAAACTTCAGCGGCTCTTACCCGAGATTATTGGTATCCGCAAAGGAATCCCCAAGTTAGGTGTTCGCGTTGGACTCGATACAGGTGAGTTAGTACTTGGCAATATTGGGACTGAACATTTACAGTCCTATACCGTCATGGGACGAGCTGTAGAAATTGCTGAGCAACTGGAAAGCGCCAATAAGCGTTATGGCACACAGATTTTACTGACCGAACGGACGCGACAATTAGCAGGAGATGCCATTGAAGTACGTGAAATTGATTGTCTACCAATTGGTGATAACAATACTCTCTTACCGATCTATGAATTGTTGGCCTGTGGCATTGAGTTAGATGAAGCAGTCGCAGAATTAAGAGACTATTTCAGCCAGGGGCTGCAGGCTTATCGGCAAGAAGATTGGTCAATAGCGCGATCGCACTTTGAAAGCTGCCTTAAGATTGAGCACAATGACGGCCCTGCAAAATTTTATCTCAAGCAATTAAGTCAGTTAGCTAGGGCCTAAACTGTAGGAAAGCATCCAATAGACCTGGCCCAATAACGTTAGCCTATAGACAGTTTGGGGTACGCTATGGGACGAAATTGTGTACAGGTGACTAGTCGTTAATTCTTACCTAACACACTTGTCCATTTTAACCGAAAACGTCCACTGCACTGCTAAACTCACTGCTGTTAAGCAGCCCCGATTCAAGTATTAGACTTTATAGTTACCGTTCGGCTGGACTCGACAGCGGCCTCATCAGCACTATCCGGGCCATTTCTTGTGCCACTTGATCTTTCTGGAATCTTAGCAACCTCTCTAACTAAGAGGCTGAGGCTAACCATTGTAGCGCTCATGCAGCTTTAAGGTGATGCATTAGAGGTCCATGTGTGCTTCCTCTGAATCGAGAAAATGTTCGTAGTCCGGCGCGCTCCGTGGCCAATGTAGAATTTCACCACGCTGGGGACGAAATTGACAATATTGCCCGAAAAGTCGTTAGAGAGCTAGAGTCACGAGGCGTACGTGCCCTGAATCCAGCGCTGGGCTTTCCCATGGAAGCCCAGGATTTTCCAGAAAAGTGTTGGATCATTTCCCATAAACCCATAGCTGTAGAGGAAAGTCTGAAGCATAATTCCAAGCTAGTATTTTATTTAGCTACTAGCCCCTGAGGTCTGACAATGCACTAGGCTAAAATGTAATTAACTGGTCTGCAGTTTTACTTACACTAGAAGTAATTGACATGACCCTAAAAAAAACTACCTTACTTTTTTTAATACTGATATTTACCCTAATCCTAATATTGATTCTGTTGAGGGGAGTTAACACGATAAAAGCCTATCCAGAATTTAGGAAATCACCTACTACTCGAATTGTCTTCTTCGGAGATTCTATAACAGCAGCTGGTGTTCGACCTGGTGGTTATGTCACAAGTATCAAAGACGCCTTGAAACAGCAATATCCTAATCACTCAATTGAGGTGATAGGCGCTGGCGTTAGTGGAAACAAAGTATCTGATCTGCAAACACGGCTTGAAAAAGATGTCATAGCAAAACGCCCTAACCATGTTGTCATCTATATTGGTATAAATGATGTGTGGTATTTCTATGAGTTTGACCAGGTTACAGGCACTGATCGAGTGGCATTTGAGCAAGGATTACGTGATCTAATCGCGCGGATAAGAGAAACTGGTGCGGCGGTATCGCTGTGCACCCCCAGCGTGATAGGAGAAAACCCTGATAGTGGCACACCAGTGAATCAGCGTTTGATGGAGTACGCAGACATTGCACGCACTGTCGCCAATACGTCAGAAGCCCACTTATGCGACCTGCGATCTGCGTTTGAGCAATACCTCCGGCTCCATAACCTTGACAAAGCGTATGAAGGAATCTTAACAACGGACGGCATTCATCTCAATGATGATGGAAATCGCTTTGTAGCACATTTCCTATTAGAGCATTTGCTTCCTTTGCTCACTCCACTAGCAAAATTATCAACAGCCCCCTCTAACTAACACGTTACAACGGACAGATTAAATTCCTGATATTCATTAGCAAGCCTGGAATTGCCGCTAAACTAACTGCGTTAACTCGATTAAGTAAAGAGGTTATTTAATGAACTCTCGCCAAACAAACCCGTTCTTACGATGGTCCTTCCTGCGACTATTAATTGGTATGCCAAAGTTACTCAAAACATGGCAAGTTGGTGATGGTCGTGAGGAGAAACTTCTAAACCATGTCTTGACAACGGCTACGAAAGGCGATGCCCTTGGAGTACTGCAAGCCATTGACGATTTTGCGTGGACGCAAAGTTACCTGATTAACGTCGGGGAGGAAAAAGGAAAGATTCTGGATGATGCTATAAACATAAAACAGCCTAGCAACATTTTGGAACTTGGCGCTTACTGTGGTTATAGTGCTCTGCGCATGGCGATAGTAGCACCGGACGCGAAGGTCACCGCTATTGAAATTAGTGACGCTAATGCACAAATTGCCCGAGCCATTCATCAACATGCCGGGGTAAGTGAGCGCGTAGACATTCTGGTTGGCTCAATCGGAGATAATGGGCAAACGATTGCAATGCTGAAAGACAAGTATGTGGCAGAAAGAGGAGCATTCGATTTTATTTTTATTGATCATGACAAGAAATATTATTTATCAGATCTGCAAGCATTATTGAATAATAATCTCTTAGATAAATCTGTCCTGGTTGTTGCAGACAACGTCAAATTTCCAGGTGCGCCGGATTATCTTGCCTATATGGAGGAAAGTGAAGGCAAAATGTGGTGTACTGAACAGCATGAGACCCATGTAGAGTATCAAAATGTGATTAAGGACCTGGTTCTTGTTTCTCGGCTAATACACTAAAATGACGTTGTCAAATTTGGATCAGTATGGGCAGTCGTAAAACCCTTTGGCGCGTTTGGACAACCCTATTGTTAGGAATGGGGTGTATGGCTGCGATCGCATGCACCCTCAACTCCCAAGACCTAGCATCCAGCTCCACTATGACGACATCTGATACCTATGGCTGCTACCGTGCAGGCCAGTGTGACCATGCCCTTGCCAGTTCTCAACACTGCCAAGCAGGCCGCGATTACACCATTACCAGCAGTCAGCAATTTAAGACTAATGTCGTGGTGTTATCAATCCACGGTGGCAAAATTGAACTTAAAACCAGCCACATTAGCCATGCACTCGCCAAGCGGTACCAATGGAATCGCTATGACTTTGCTGGCCATGGCACAGCTCAATGCCTCTCAGGTCGTCGTAACTTTGATGTGCTCCATGTGACCTCTTCTAAATTTGACGAACCCCAGGCCCTAAAACTGGTGCGTGCTCATCCCAAGGCTGTTTCTATCCACGGGTATGGAAACCATAATGGTTACCCTCCAGGCACCATTTGCGTCGGTGGACGAAACGCAACCCAGATCGCCGAATTCATTCGTCACATTGAAAACAATCAAGAGAGCTTTTCTGCCTATACCCTTATCCCCGTTGATGCCAGACATTTAAAGCCAGGGGATGTGTGCGCAGGCTTGGGAGGGACTGCTCCCCGTAACATTGTCAATCAAACGTCTACAGGCATGGGGCTGCAACTAGAACTAAGTGCGCAAATGCGTAATGATTTGACTAATCGCCAAAGCCCTCAGACAGCAGAGCTGCAAGATATTGTCTATGGCGCTATTTACCAGGCCCTGTCTCTATAAAAGAAAACTTGATAAATTGACCGATTTCTAACCGAATTATTCCCCAGATTTTACCACCAGGTTGCCTAGGGTGAAGGTGTCGTTACATCTATCCTCGTTATGACACCTTTGTACGTTAAACTCTCTGCTGCAGTCCTCGGAACCCTTACCATTACAACAACAGCATTAGGCATGACCTGTAACGCTAGTGAGATGCCAGATTGTCCTGATACATTTGATGGCTTAAATCTGAGCGACCAGCAGCAGACTCAGCTATGGCAGCTGGAAGAAGATTTAGATCGCCAAATTGAGACCATTATGCCTGTTTCTGACGAAACAGAAATGGCGATTGAGCAGCTGGAGATACAAGTTGAGCAACAGATAAGTTCACTATTATCTTCACAGCAAACGCAACAGATTGAGGAGCTAGATACCTGGATAGATCAAGAGTTCATGGCGATTGTACCTGAATGGTTTGAAGAAGAGGAGGAAGAGCAAGAGTCCCCCTTAACGCCAGATCAAGTCCAAAAAGTAGACGCCCTTGAAAAAGACTATGAGCAGCGATTACAGAACCTGTTAACTGCCGAACAACAGGAGGAGATTAAACGTTTAGAAGAAAAGCTAGATGAGGACATCGACGCCCTGCTACCTGAACCGAGTACTGACCAGGAGGAAAAAATTATCGCTGCTGAAGAAGCCTTTGAAGATAAGGTCAGTCAGCTCCTTACCCCTGAACAATTACAAATCGTTGAACAAAATCTTACCTGTGAGTGGCCTGACGATGAGTAAATTCCTTTGCGAAATATAAGAGTTTCCTAACCCTGCTAGGGGCATTGCATGCAATGCCCCTAGCAGGAAAACCTATCCCGCTAAGACAATGCCCATATACCCACCATGGATGTAGCAATCAAAAGGGCCATGCACCGCAAAACAGGTTTTGTGCGATACAAAATAGCATCATTAACACAGGACAACATAGCAATATTAAGTAAGTAAGAGCTACCATATCCAATATGCTGAGCCATGGCGGGTACCGTAGCGTGTAGCCACAGCTCACTCCCCCACAGGTAAAGTGTACTCAGACACAACACCACGACATAACGTTTTAATCCTACGGTGAGTGTGCGTTCACAAAACCATTGGGCGATTTGGTACACCAAAACACAGCCGATTAAAAAATGTAGGCCCATCAAGGAATCAAACATGGTTAGGGCAATAATGGGCGTGACCATATAGCCCCCAGACCGAATATCTTGATGACGATAGATCAGATATCCGAGCCCTAAGGAGAGAAAGTAGTGAATCAGTGGGTATTGAAGTTGCATTGCAGGATTGGCCTCTAGATTGATCCCTGGATTGATCGCAGTGTGAACCAGAGATGAATTACCCAAGCTAAGACCCAAGATATGTAGCAATCCCAAAATCCCTAAAACACCTGCCAGGGTAAGCCCTGTACATAGAACAACCGCTCGACTTACCCGACCAACATTTTGTTTCCCCAGATTAAAGGCAATCACACCAGGGAGTATGGTACCGATTTGGGTATCTAGGGAAAAGTCTAGCCAGCCAAAATAGTTATAACCGAGGGCAACCAGGGTAGAAATTGTAAGGGAAAGACAGGCCAAAATATACATAGGAGTGCGACGTTTGTAATCAGTTCGTCGCAGCCATTGCTGATATATCCAATACACCAAAACGGATAAGCCCAATACTGTTACAAACCATAGGGGTGAAATGGTGAGCAACACCACTAAACTACCCGGTACAATTAGTCCTCCAGGGATAACACCGTAGGTGCTGCGATATTGAATGGCGATAAAAACACCGACGAGTAAGGCAAAGTGATGAATGCTAGATGTGTTGAGGAGAGCAAGCATGATGTTGAATCGTAAAAGTTTATTGTTGAGTTGTTCTTTTCCATAGGGGCATTGCATGCAAGGCTCCTACGGAACTCACTTATCAGGCTGCCAGAGCCAATTGCAATTCAGGTTGCTGCGTAGGCATTTCGATTGTAAGAGGTTGTTGTACTAGCTCTTGTTTCAGCTGTTGTTCTGATTGTTGAGCTAAGTATTCGTCAAAGAAGTGTAATAATGTTTCCGCTTGTTGTGTGTGAATATTGACAGTGCCGATTAACAAAATTGGCTGATCAGTCATACCTGCCGTAATCTTGTTAAGTAACTCTGGGGCACTTGCCTGTTTATAGGCCGTAGAATTACCTAAGTTAACAATGAGATCGCACCGTTCTTCATCCGAAAAAACAGCATTGACTCCGTTCTCATAGTCGCCAAAGGTGACAATCCGATCAAATTTCAGTTCTTTGGCAATGGTTGCAAATAGTTCCACCCGCGTTGGTCGATCTAAGCGATTATTCAAAATCACCACTTTACGATGGTGAGGATACTGTTCAAACAGCCGTTGACAGATAAAAATAAAGCTTTCGCGATCATTCACTGCAAACAGATTGGCCCAGGCTACCTGCGCATTGGTCACCTGCATCTGCTGCATTGAAAAGGCTCCTGGATCGGGCAATGCTGTTTGGATGGCCCTGAGGGCCGTGGAACGTGGCACCTTGAGACAGGTGGCTACCTGCAGGGCAATGGCGATGTTTTCTGCGATCGCAAAATGGTCAAACCCCTGCATCTCCTCCGGCTGCACAAGATTTGCGTGGGCTGTTAACAGTTTGGAACCTTTCTCTGCGGCCCGTTTCTCCAAAATACTCAATAACTCTGGGTTTGTTTCCGATGTGATCAATATGCCGTTGGTCGGAATTGTTACCGCTAACGATTCCGCAATTTCCGGTAACGTTTCCCCCATATAATCCGTATGATCCAGACGAACATTGGTAATAATACCAATATGGGCCTGCATTACTTTTTGTTCTAGCCATTCGGCATAGACCGGATTGACGGCCATACACTCCATCACCACTGCATCTGCCCTCTGATGCATAAACTGTTTCAAAACAGAGACCTGTTCATTAACGTTGGCAGCCCCCTTACGCTCAATCGCTTGATCCATCCCATTGGGCAACAACACTCGGGCGGCTGTTCCAGTCGTTTTCCCATAGGTGTGGTAACCCGCTGCCCTAAAAACAGCACTTACATAGCGGGTAACCGTAGATTTTCCCCGAATTCCATTCACATGAACTCGCCATTGAATATGTTGACGTTGTCGAGTAAATTGGGTAGAAAAACGGAGAGCACCCAACGCACTAACCAAAATGCCTGTGCAAGAAAACGCAAATAAAATCATAGGTCCCTTTAATTCTTATGGGGTTCTTCATTGAAAGTTAAAGAATGAAATGGGAAGAAAAGGGGGTAGAGGGGGGGAGATATCGGGTAGATAGCTAATTTTAATAGCGGTGATCTCTGTCACATAAAGTGTTGACCTTGATCCGGCTGCTTCTTTATTACCAATGTCTTGATTTCGAAGATTCTCGGTTGATACTGTTGGGGTCAATAAAGATATATAAAGGTTGTGAAAGATACTGATATGGGGTACCCCAACCTACGTTGATATTTGCTTTAGGCGATACCCCACACCGTGGACAGTCTCAATTAAATCCGAGGGAGCCCCAGCCTTACGTAGCTTCTGACGTAAACTTTTGAGGTGGGATTTAACCGTTTCCTCATCGGGTAAAACATCCATATCCCAGCATTGATCGATCATCACAGCACGACTCAACACCCGTCGACCATTACGCAGAAACAGGGCCAATAAACTAAATTCCTTGGGGGTCAATCGCAGAGATTCGCCGTTATAGAAAACCTCATGGGTTGCTGGATCCAGCTGCACCCGCTCCCAGGTGAGCATGGAACTAACCTCACCTAAATTGCCGCGTCGCAACAGCGCCCGTAAACGGGCCAGCAGCTCTAACAAGTCAAAGGGTTTGACCACATAGTCATCGGCTCCAGCATCTAGGCCCGCTACTTTATCTGTATTGGTATCCCGTGCCGTTAACATCAAAATAGGCATACGTTTACCAGCCTCCCTTAATTGCTGGCAAAGATGAATACCATTAATTTTAGGCAACATCACATCGAGAATTACCAGGTTATACTCCAGGTCAGCTGCTTGGATCCAACCCATCTCCCCATCGGTTACCCAATCGACAATATAGCCCTCATCGGTCAAGGCCTCTGTTAAACTGTCACCAAGCTGTTGATCATCTTCAACTAAAAGAATACGCATAGCACTAAACCATTAGAAAACAGAGGGTGAGAGCCCAGAAATGGGAAAAATACAGACACTACAATGGTTCTAGTATATCCAAGTCACACCCCTGAATATCCTTTATTAAACGCCACGGTTATTTAATGTACTCCCAGTCTCACTCTGATGAAGATTCCCCCCATGCAAAAGTGGCTTACCCTTGGTTTTGGGATTGCCCTAATCATGCTGCTAATGAATGCAATTCTATTGCGTCAAAGCGTTATAGAACGAGAGCAACCCCTGGATTTTTATGAAGAAACATTGGACAATCACGACTATTTTAACGACTTGGTGACTGTGATAGCTTTAGCAGAAGTCAGTCAGCAAACTTACCTGGAAACGGGCCAACAAGATGCCTTAAATACACTATATGAGCAAATAAATATTCTTGAAGAAAACCGTACAGACCTGTTGGCCGACGAGGAGCTACGCGATAGGCTCGCCTTGGAACCATCGTCCAATAGTGAAAACATTGAGGATGGAGACTTTGAAAGTCTAGACGAGTTTGACGATGAACCTCCTGAAGAGTTCGAAGAGGCGGAGCCGGAGGACATGGATTATCTTGAATCTTTAGTAGCATTGGATAGTGCCTTAGAAACCTATATCCAGCTTTTGTATAAAGGCATTGAACAATACGATACTGATAGCCTGGATGACACAATTCGCCTGCAGCTTGCTCAGCAAGTGAACGAGGCTCAATTGGGGATTCAACAGTCTGTAATTGAGCTGATGGATATTGAACTAGGAGACCCTCAAGAGATTGAATCCGACATCCGTATCCAGATCAACAATGCTCTCTGGATCGGATGGCTAATGTTGGGTATCAGTGGTGGGATATTAAGTATTTTATATGGATGGCTCATACACACTTTAACTAAACGCGATCATAGAGAGCACAGTCTACGTAGCACCAATCACACCCTTGCTCAAAAGTTAAAAATAGCAACCAGTCAGCTCCAGACAACACAAACATCATTAAAAACAGAATTGAATCTGCGCCAAACATTGGAAGCAACCTGTCAGGAAATTGAACAGGCAAAAGAGCTAACCGATCTAAAACTAAATTTCTTTTCCTTGGCTTCCCATGAACTGCGTACACCTCTCAGCGCTATTTTAGTGTCAGCCCAACTCCTGGATAATCCCAATGCACCCTGGACTGAGGAAAAACGGTCTCGGAACCTGCGTCGGATTCAGTCTTCTGCTAAAACAATGACCCAACTTTTGGCTGATATTTTGTTATTAACGCGTGCGGAAGCTGGCAAATTAGAGTTTAATCCCCAAATGATTGAGCTGCAACAATTTTGTCAACAATTGGTGGAAGAGGTGACGTTTAACACCCAGGCTCAGCACCATATTACAGTTGTACAACATGGACAATGTGAGCATGCCTATTTAGATGAGATTTTGCTACGGGCTATGTTAATGAGCCTGTTAACCAATGCGATTAAATATTCTCCGCCAGAAAGTGAGATTCAATTTACGATCCGGGGTGAGATAGACCATACAGCTTTTCAAATTCAAGATCAGGGCATTGGGATTCCGCCTGCAGACCAAAAACATTTGTTTGAAACATTTCGTCGAGGTGCAAATGTGAAGGGGATAACGGGGACTGGTCTAGGGTTGGCCGTTGTCAAAAAATGTCTTGATATCCATGGTGGGTCTATTGATGTGAAGAGCCAAGTTGGTATAGGCACGAGTTTTACCATAGATATCCCTTGGAGCACTTGGGAGGTCAATCAACTTCAACCAGAAATATAGCAATTCCCGGTTGAGATGCATACACTCTAGTGGCATCATTGAGAGTCAGTCGTTAGCGAATAGTCTGGGGCCAAAATTGACTGGCATACAAAGCTGCTTGGGTCCGATCGCGCAGTTGGAGCTGGCTTAAAATACTGGTGACATGGTTCCGCACAGTGCGCTCAGAGATAAAGAGAGTTTCGCCAATTTCGCGGTTATTGAGTCCTGCCACAATCAGTTGAAGTACTTCTTGTTCTCGTGGGGAGAGCGATCTCAACTTCGCAGGCAGCGCAATTTCCGCAGCAACAGGCGATACTCCTGATAGTTGAGATGAGCCTAAGGTTTTTTCAAAGAGACCAGGCCCCATGTGGGTATAACCTTGCTCAACGGCTCGAATAGCCATCACTAAGTCGTGAATCGGTGTTTGTTTGAGCAGATAGCCTTTTGCCCCCCAACGCATTGCTTGCTGCACATATTCGGTATCGTCAAATGTAGTGAGCACCAGAATTTTTACCTCTGGAAAGTCAGCACAGATTTGTTTTGTTGCTGCCACACCATCCACAACGGGCATCCGTACATCCATCAAAATCACATCGGGCTGCTTTGGGGTGCCATAGACTGTCGAAACTTGGTCAATGGCCTGCTGACCATTGGCGGCATCACCCACCACCTGCAGATCAGGTTGATTTTCTAGCAGATTGGCCAGACCCTGCCGAATAATGGGTTGGTCATCCACCAGTAAGACACGAATCATCGGTTTGTTTCCTCAGATTTTCCCATCAGCCCGTAGGGGCATCGCATGCAATGCCCCTACGGGATTGTCCCCTACAGGAGTTGGGAAGGGCAAAATCACACGAATGCGACAGCCAGCACCCGGTGAACTCTTGATTTGACAGATTCCCCCTAATGCGATCGCACGTTCTTTCATTCCCCGTAAACCAAACCCTGTCGTGTTTTTGCCGGGTTCAAACCCGATACCATTATCCAGTACTTGCACATACAGACTCTGCGGTTTAGTGGATATCTGCACAGATAGCTGGGTGGCTTGAGCGTGTTTCACCACATTGGTGAGGGCTTCTTGCACAATCCTGTAGGCGGCCAGGCTCAGTTCATCGGACAGTGGCGCAGTGATATTAACCTCACATGTTGGCGTCATCGGTGTGGATTGACAGACCTGATGCACCAATTCAGTAATCGCAGCCTGTAGGGGTTTATCGGGTTGAGGAGAGTCACGCAGGGCCGCCACAGCCCGTGAAACCTCTTTGAGTGCCTGATACGAGGAATCTTTAGCTTGCAGGAGATAAGATTTTGCCCGTTCAGTATCTTGTTCCCAAAATAAAAGCACATTTTCTAGCAGAATCGTTTGAGCCGTCAAAGCATGTCCAAGGGAGTCATGGATTTCACGGGCAATACGATTGCGTTCCTGCAATGCGGCCTGGCCTTCAACCTGAAGCGCATATTGTTGCAGCTGGGTATGGGCAATTTCCAGCTGCTGTTGATTCCTATGAACGCTGAGTAAGGCATCCACCAGTAAGAAAACAAACAGCAATGCCAGGGTAAAGAGAATAATCACATTGGTCTGGAACACGCTCACTTGCCAGGACTCAGGGGTCGATATGAGTCGGGACAAATTTTTACTAATGGCCGTTTGGCCCAATGTCAGTGAGGCAAATAAATGCAGGCCAAACGTAACAACTGCTACCACGAGTCGCCCTTGGGTCTGAAAGATTTGGCAGCTGCGGATCACGATGACTAGTCCCAGGAGCGGGATCATCCGCATCATCAGGGGATTATCGAGGCAACGCATCACCAAAATGCCGAAGAGGCTGAGTTCGACGGCGGTGTAGAAAAGCTTAGCCCGCAGCTGAGTCAGGGGCAGATACAGCCCCATTAAACCAATCAAACCAAATAGGAGCAGTTCTAGCCAGGGCACCTGAATCGTCTGATAGAGAACCGTTGCGGTAACTCCAATCAATGCTCCCATACTGAGTAAAATCCACTCAACATACAGTAGTAGACGCAAGGGTCTGGCAGCTGCACGATTTGGGGATAGTTGGGCGGGTGGATTGAGTAGCATTAGCATCGATTTTTAACACAAGGGTTTCCTCTGACTTTTAGGAAGATACTGCTTGTAGCAAGCTATAGTACTTACCTTATCCTTAGGGAATTGAGGCTGCCCAGTCACGCAAGTCCTAATTCTATGGGACTTGCGATAGGACAATAGTCCTAGCTAGATATGATGAGTTCTTGCAAGAACGTATAGGTATGACACGTCTTGGCAAAGCACGATATTCTCTCAGTTGCGCATAACGAAGAAGGCATAGCTGTAGTAATCAGAGTACCTGCGGAAGATTGAGACCTCGTCTCTCGCTTCTTTCAAAACAGCCTCTGCTTCTGGTATGCCACTCCACTCCACTGTTTTCTCAGCGATGCGCTTCTCCATCGGATCATAGTAATGTTCAGTCCATGCCATGGCTGGAAATATAAAATGCCCGACAGACTCGTACCCAATACGCTTAATGACTTCAAGTTTTGCAGCTACGGTGTCAATCTCGGGATACTGTTTCCAGAATTCAACGACCTCAGACGGAGGGTTGGGCTGCAACCACACGACTTCGCTTACGGCTACGTAACCACCTGGCTTAACCAAGTTTCTGACCTTTTTTAGTCCAGCTTCGAATCCTAAGAAATAGATCGCACCCTCAGACCAAACAACATCAAAGCTTGCCTCTGGGAAAGTCATCTCCGCCATGTCCTGCTCTATCGTTTCGAGGCGATCAGAGACTCCAGCACTTTCTGCCCTCGCCCTGACCTGGGTAATCATCTCTGGCAGGAGGTCAAGGGCGACAACTGTGCCTGATGTGATACTCAAAAGCTCAACCGTCTGCATGCCAGGACCGCAACCGACATCAAGGATTTGTGGTGACTCAGGGACATTCAACATCATTGCAAATGCTCTCCGGGTCAGCTCGTTGGAGCCGGGGCCAGCTCGCGGTAAGGTGCCATAGATCTGGAGAAAGTGGTCCATCAGTTCCTCGCTTAACGTCTCATGTTCAGACAGAGCAAATTATAACGTCAAGAACTCATAAGCTATGGTCACATCCTCGCATGACAATAGTGCTTCTTTCTAGAAACAATCGAATCAATCCAGATGTTTCATCAGCCAAGCGAAAATCTTTGCCATATTGTCTGCGTTCTCAAATTCTTTACCGCCATGGCCAGCACCATCTAGAAGTTCAAAGACGACTTTATCGTCTCCGATGGTTGCCGAAAGTTTATCAGCAAAATTCTTTGACTGAAGATAAGGAATGTTAGTGTCAGCACTGCCATGCTGAATATACATCGGCGGATCACTAGAATCGATGTAAGTTGCTGGGTTTGCCTCCGTGACCAGAACAGCTGCTTCGTCAGTTCCCACAGTTACGCCAAGGTACCTTGACTCAGGAGAGCTATCCGAACTTGTTTTACCCATTTTAGGCTTTAGTCCAAGCTGTTCAAATTGCGCATCCATCGTATCGAACTCAATAGGGCCAAACCAATTCACAGCCGCCTGAACATCCGTTCCGTCCTTAGCACTCCCTTTGGTTGCGACCATGGCAGCAAGGTTGCCGCCTGCAGAACTACCCCAAACGACAATTCTGTTGGAGTCGATATTATAGGCCTCAGCATTTGCTTTGAGGAATCGTACTGCGGCTAAGGCATCATTGACAGCAGCGGGAAACAGCGCTTCGCCCGAAAGTCTGTAGTCAATGGTCACAAACGCATAGCCCTTAAGCAGGGCAGGTTGTGCGATCGCATTAGCACCACCATATTTATTACCAGCCATAAACCCGCCTCCATGAATATGGAAAATAATCGGATAGGGAGGGTTACCGGTTATCGGTAGAAAAATATCTAAATTTTGGGCAGGAGATTCGTTTGCATACTCAAGAGACTGCCAATGTTTGGATACAGTCTTCTGACTGATTCCACAGCCGAACATGCCGAAAGCAAGGATGGCACCAAGTAGTACTCTAGAAAATCGAATCTGCATAATGAGTGGCTGCATCGTGTGTTAGCGACTGCTCTTATACTCTTGTAGCCATTTTACAAAAGCTTCGCGACTTGTTGCACCTGAGGTAATTGCCAAAATAACATTCTCTTGTTCATCTACAGAGACACTTATTTCCATTCCATTTAAAATAAGAAAAGTCTCCAATGCAGCATGCCCTGTACGTTTGTTTCCATCTATGAACGGATGATTCATGATGATGGAAAATCCTAGAGCTGCTGCCTTCTCGATTAGACTTGTGTAAAGTTCTTCTCCGGAAAACGTCATTCGAGGCTGAGCAATGGCTGATTCCAATAAACCAAGATCTCGAACGCCTAAGGCTCCACCTGATTGCTGAATAATTCTACGATGTAATTCTAATACTTCAATTAGAGTCAAGTATCGCATTATGCTAGACGCCGATACAGTTCAGTATTTTTTGTCAGCACATAATCAGCTGCATCAACGAAATCAGCTTTTTGAGTACTCAGCCAATTTTCTAAGCTAGACCGTAAAAGTACATCAAGTGGAATACTATACTGATCTGCAAGATTTTGTAATGCCTGGTAGTAACTGTCTGAAAGCTCAATCGTAATCGAAGCCATCGCTATTACCTTGGAAATAGTTTTGCAGACAGTTTATCATTTCCGTTAAACCGTTAAACGGTTAGCTCAACAGGCCGCAGACCACTGCAAATAGAGGTGCCCCACAGTATCCACATTTTTTAATGCGACTTTACGAGACACAATGATAGTGCATCTTTTGGGAAATTAAGATGTCGAAATTTGTATAGATTATTATGAGCAGTGCCCACCTTACTCCTCTCGCACTAATGCCATAGAGTCAGCCAGTTTACGCTCTCGCATAAATAGAAACAACGGAAAGCCAAAGCCAAAGGAGACAAGGAACATAGCAGCAATGTACAGACCCCACAGCTGCATTTTGAGCCGTTGTCCCTCAGTCACAATCAACAGAATGGCACAGACGGCCCCTACGGTGACATCCACCCCAATAAAGCTAGAGGCTGGATTGGCGTAGACCTGATCGATAAAGGTAGCTATATCGAAATTTAGAAAATTAGCCAGGGTCATGGCTCCTTTGGTGTCAACGACGAACTGCACCAGATAGTAATTGGTCCAGACAAAGCCAAGGATGGTTAAGATCGCATAGATAGCCTGCCGAATACGGTTCCAGAACATAGGGATTGCTTTAAAGACTCAATATCTCTATTGTCATGCTTCGTGGAGAAATTGCTTAGCAATAAGCAAAATACCCAGCTACCTACGATATATAGCCCAAGCTGGAGGGCTTCTTGCCATCCCAAACGTTCATCAATAAGAGAGCATCGGCTTGTAACTCAAGTGCTAGCGCGTATTTCTTTGGAAATAACCATGTCTAGATTGAAAAATCAATTCACTGCAAATCCATCATATTGACGAATAAACGGAGAATGGTAGGCTAACACAATATCTGTTTTGGAATACCTTGTTCTGCAAGTTCGTTGGCAACACCAACTTCAATACCATCGTCTTGAATTCAAATCTTTTTTTCTTTAATGTCAATATACTCAAATAAAGTTGATACTCTGGTGGGCTCGACGATGCTGCCATCCCGAAAGGTAATTGTACGTCGACAACGCTGGGCGACTTCCGGATCGTGGGTGACCATCACCAGGGTCATCCCCTGCTGGTTTAGCTCAGCAAAAATATCCATAATTTCCTGACTCATCTGGGAGTCCAGGGCTCCTGTTGGTTCATCCGCCAAGAGTAATTTGGGTTGATTGACAATGGCCCGTGCAATAGCCACCCGCTGCTGCTGTCCACCAGAAAGCTGATTAGGCCGATTGGCCAGTCTGTCTCCCAAACCCACCCGCTGCAGCGCTGTAATAGCCCGAGACTCTCGTTCACCAGCGGGTACCCCAGCATAGATCATGGGCAAAACAACATTCTCCACGGCTGTCAGTTGATGGAGTAAATGAAACTGTTGAAAAATAAAGCCAATTTTACGATTACGAATACTGGCTAATTGCTTAGCGGTTAAGTGTGAGATCTCCACACCGTCCAACCAATAGTCTCCCTGGGTGGGCCTATCAAGACAACCAATCATATTCATCATCGTTGACTTCCCCGATCCAGACGGTCCCATAATGGCGCAATATTCTCCTGACTCAATGGTCAGATCAACAGACTTTAAGGCATACACCTGGAGGTCATCTACACCATAGGTTTTAGATATATTTTGGAGTCGAATAAGATAATTCATGTTCGCAACGCCACAATCGGATCAAGATTCGCCGCCCTTTGAGCAGGCGCAATACCAAAAATCAAACCAATACTGCCCGACACAGTAAACGAAACCATAACAGCGCTCAGGCTAAACACAGCTTCCAAGGGACTAAATAAGGCTAGGCACACCACCCCAACCAGGCCCACACCAATGCCAATCATGCCCCCCGTTGCCGCCAGAATGACAGCCTCAATGGTGAACTGGGCTAAAATATCTGCCCCGGTTGCCCCAATTGCCTTACGAAGACCAATTTCCCCCGTGCGTTCTGTCACCGAAACCAACATAATATTCATAATGCCAATTCCTCCCACCAAGAGGGAAATACCAGCGGTAAACGCCAGCACCAGCACCAAAATGTCTGTGATGCTGCTAGACTTCTCAAGCAATTCTTGTTGACTTTGCACCACAAAGTCATCCTCTCCCTGCAAAATGTTGTGACGCAACCGCAACAGATTTCTGATTTGGTACATGGCTGCATTTGTCATGTCCGGGCTTTCCAAAGACACTGAAATTACCTGCACAGTAGGGCTAATCTTGCCGGTCTCCTGACCTGTTAACTGACTCGCCATCACATTAATTGGAATGTAGACCAGTTCATCCTGGTTTTGGCCAAACGAAGAACCTCGTTCTTCCACAACGCCGCTGACGGTAAAACTTAGGTTACTAATCCGAATTTTGCGACCGATCGGCTCCTGGTTAACAAACAAGGTACGAGCAATTTCACTACCCAGAACAGCCACCCGTGCATTGGTTTGCAGATCAATCGGACTAAAGAACTGTCCTTGGGACATCTGCACATCGCGTACTACCAAGTAGTCTGGTGTGGTGCCCATAATGCTGGCCTGAGTCTCTGCTGCCCCTTGGGTGATACGTAAACGCGTATTCTTCTGAGGCGCGATCGCACCCACCGCCAACACTTCTTGAGTAATCGCTTCAGCATCCGCTAAAGTCAGAGTATTGGCCTGGGCTGCACCAGCCAGCGGCCCCCGCTGAGCATCACCAGGGGCAATAAACAACAGATTGGTGCCTAAAGATTCAAATTGTGCCGTGACAAACCCTTGGGCGGCTTCTCCTGCGGCTACCATGGCAATCACAGAGGCATTACCGATGATAATCCCTAGCATGGTGAGACCGCTTTGCAGTTTATTGGCCGCCAGGGTTTTAAAGGCCATCTTGGCATTTTCGAGAACATTAAATCCCATTGGTTTCCAGAGTAATTATCTTCAGAATATTTCGAGAGGCTGTTTAGAAAACGTAGTTTAGGCTGTCGATGGGGTGTTTAAAGATGTTGCTTGGGGTCCCTCCGAGTTCCCCTAAAACCCCTGGTTAGGGCCGGAACGCCGCCCTAAGACCCAACGTACTGAGTTATCCCTAATTGCATTTAGTTGGAGTTACGGCAGGGGCGATGATAAATATTCTGGATCGATTTTTGCGGGAGATTTAGTATACGATACTCAAATCATAAAGCTGTTTTTTAATCACTCCTTAGTTAAGGAAAGGGTAGCCCAGAGCTACCAGAGCGTTTTATTTCTGGTGGCAGCTCCAAAAAAATTCGATCACCTACTTCCAGTCCCTGCAAAATTTGAGTTCTCCCGGCTTGGGTGATACCAACGGTGACGGGTTGAAAGTCAGCATTTCCCTTACTATCTGGCATCTGTACGCCGAGCTGTCCGTCTTGGGTTGCGATCGCAACCGTAGGCACCATCAAGGCATCAGTTAATGTCTCACCAATAAAAGTGGCATCTACCGTCATACCTGATCTCAGGTGGTCAGCCCCCGTCAACAACTCAACAACAACTTGAAAAGTGGTAACATTATTTTCAATAATTGCTTCTGGGGCAATGCGCTGCACTCGGCCTGCATAGACCTGATTAGGAAATGCTTCTGCTACAATTTCAACCGATTGGCCCACCTGAATTTGACCAATATTAGCTTCTAAAATATCAATCTCGACTTCCAGCCCCGAAGACAATGCCAAAATTGAACTGGATGTGGCGGAGGCCGTAGCAGTAGCCGTCGTGGTGGGGGTGACAATTGCCCCAATGGTGGCGTACGTTTGGGTAACATATCCGGCAAAGGGAGCGTGGATATTTGCGTCTGCCAGTTCTGTTTCAATTACTTGAATCTGAGCTTGGGCCGCTGCCACATTTGCTGCCGCCGCTGCAATCTCTTCAGGACGCGAACCACTGGTGGTTGCCTTAAGTTGTTGCTCCACTTCACTAAAATTCGCCACGGCATTTTGGGCTTCATTTACATATTGATCCAGATCATTTTGAGAAATTGCCCCCTGTCGCGCTAAATTCTCAAACCGCTCTAGACGATTTGTTGTCAAATCAACATGGGATTGAGCAGATGCCAAACGGGCTTCAACCTGGAGGATATCCTCTTGTCGATTACCCGCCAGAATCCTGGCATAATCAGCTTCGGTCTGGTCAAGCTGCGCTTTTCGTTGTTGTAGCTCAGCCGCCAAACTACCAATTTCCATGCGAGCAACCACCTGACCTGCTTCAACGAGATCGCCTTGCTGAACATAGAGATCGGCTAGACGACCTGTTGTTTTTGGACTGAGGTTGACGGTATCCTTTGAAATCACAGTGCCGTTGCCCTCAACCCTGATCGCCAAGGGTTCAAGGCTTACAGGTACGGTCAATGATTCCAGTAACTCAGCTTGGTTAGCCTCACGCTTGACAATTGGTATAGATGGGAAACGTAGCGCAATGCCAACACCTAGACGTAACAACAAACTGAGCATGAATGCTCTCCTCAGCCACAAAAGCCAGGGACGGCGAGGCGCTGTTTTCTCAGAGGTTATCGGTGGTGGGGCTGATTTTTCAGGTGCGATCGCTAGTGTACTACTAGCATCAATATGATCATTCATAGTAGGACTGAATAATTAATTCAGGTCGAAGGCATGATAAGCAATAAGAGAAAACAGGAACCAGGCAAGCCAAGCAATTCTGGTTAGGTAAGGAATCAGAATCCGGAATCCAGTACTTTCCAGACTCCTGATCCCGACTCCTAACTTCCAGCCATTAGAAAAGTGTCGCTTTCAGTTGGTATCTGCTTTAAAACTGACTAAACGCAGTCAGTTCCATAATCCCTTCAAGTTGATAAGGCTGTAGAACCGCTTGCAGATCTAAAACCATTTCTTCGCGTGCTGCAGCCAGCTGGGTCGACTGAGCATCGGTCAAATTTAGTGCATCCTGCAGTTGCTGAGGTTCCTGAGGTGGTTGCTCCTGGGCAGTTTGTAGTATTTCAAGCTGCTCTGATGTAAGAATTGTTTCAATATCAGATTTGAAATCTCGCATAATACCAGCCGTTTCTCTCATTTGAGATCGACTTAAGTTAAGTTCTTGCGCCGTTTCACGAAAGGTACTCCGGTCAAGTTGGGCTGAAGCAGGCTGATTGTTGAAACTCCCCATGCCCAAGGTCAAAGTAGTAATTAATAGTGTTTTGATAAGTCCTTTGCGAGTGAGTTGACGTTGCATAAGAATGCTCCGATTAGTAACTAGTGTATTGCTCTGTTTGGAACATGTTCATCCTATAAAACTGACCCTATCTTCACCTGTACCAAACTTCCTAAATCGAATAGGACATGTGTCACGATTATGGGTAGGACATATGCCGAGGGTTAAGACTAAGGATAAAAAATATGGGTGAGGGCATGACTCGATACTTCATGTTTCAGACACCACATGTAGAGCGCATAAACACAACATGGCAAAGCAACATTAGCCACACAACCAACGCTCATAACCAGTCCAGCTCGCCATCGTAACGTCTGCCATGGAGTTGAACTTCGCAACTGACGATATAGCCCATGGCAAACCGTGATTATCTTAAGTTAAGACACCAAAAAGGCCAGGTGTCACACGTACTATTAATGCATTTGGGTAAGACGATATTCTTAAAGTATGACTGAGCATATTCACCCTTGGCTCTTGCTCATCCGTTAACTATTAACATAGGGTCAACGTATACTTATTTATCGCTAGGAATCACTAATGTTGTCAGCTGTCGAGCCCAGATTGGATACAGATAATAAGACGGTTTATTTTCGTTGCATTGCGGGCTGTCCCGGTAAGCACTCGATCTTTGACGTGATCTACACCTGTCCAATATGCGGCAGTCTGCTAGAAGTTCACCATGAACGTGAACCGCTAAAAAAACGCAACGCAGATGAATGGAAACAGCTCTTCGAGTCACGGGTTGGCACAACAACATGGCCCTATGGCAGCGGCGTATGGGGCCTACGGGAGTGGGTCATTCCTGCCCTGACTGATGACAACGTAGTCAGCATGTTTGAAGGCAATACCAACTTATTTTGGGCAGAACGATTAGGCCAGCAGCTAGGCGTACCCGACCTATGGATTAAACTCTGCGGCAATAGCCATACCGGCAGCTTTAAAGACCTGGGCATGACTGTCCTGGTTAGTGTGGTCAAACAAATGATGGCCCAGGGTAGCTCTGTAAAAGCCGTTGCTTGTGCCAGTACGGGGGACACCAGTGCCGCCCTGGCGGCCTATGCGGCATATGCTGGCATCCCAGCGGTCATCTTTTTGCCTGCCGGGAAAGTGAGTACAGCACAATTGATTCAGCCTGTCGCCAATGGAGCCCATGTGCTTGCCCTGGATACCGACTTCGATGGCTGTATGAAAATTGTCAAAGACGTCACCCAGGACAACTCGATCTACCTGGCCAATTCGATGAATAGTCTGCGCATTGAGGGGCAGAAAACCGTTGGTATTGAGATTGTTCGACAGTTTGACTGGGCAGTGCCCGACTGGATCATTATCCCAGTAGGCAATCTTGGAAATATCAGTGCACTCTACAAAGGGTTCCAGCTGATGATGGACCTGGGGGTGATCAATCGCATGCCCAGGTTGGTGGCAGCCCAAGCCGCTAAGGCTAATCCGTTTTACGAATCGTTCAAAAACGGATTCAAAGAAAAAATCAGTGTGAAAGCCCAAAAAACCCTGGCCAATGCCATCAGAATTGGTGACCCGGTTAGCTACGAAAAAGCCATTAAGGCTGTCATCGAGACCGATGGCATTGTCGAGCAAGCCACTGAAAACGAATTAGCGGCGGCAGCGGCCCATGCTGATTTGACCGGTATGTTCACATGTCCACACACTGGTGTTGCCCTAGCCGTCTTGACTAAGCTAATTAACCGAGGTGTGATCAAAGCCAGTGATAAGACAGTTGTCATCAGCACAGCCCACGGCTTGAAGTTCACTGACTTTAAGGTCGGTTACCATGAATCGACGCTAGAAGATGTAACTAGCCAGTATCCTAACCCTGCCGTTCACCTACCGGCCAATGCAGACGCTGTGAAAGCTGAAATCGTAAAACGGCTAAGTTAAGTATTGAGTCACAGCTTCCCATGCCTATGAGTGTTGTTGTCTAAAAGTTCTATGCCAAATCCATTTTGCAGACAATCAAGACTTCTGTTGTGCACCATAGGCATGACGTTCTTTCACCTGGTTACAGCCTCTTCAGCCTGGGCAGAAGAGACCTTAGCCTATTGTGATTCTCCTCTTTACGCTGTCAATGTTTATCACGACAATACACTAGAGTCGACGGAGACAATATTGAAAATACGTGTCTTCTGGCGCGAGAAAGCACTAATTTTTGCCGATTTGCCAGCAACTCGTAGTCACTTTTTTGGCGAGGGGTTTACTTACACCAGCCAATCGGAATTATCCGATGATTACAGTTCCTCTCTTTGGACATTGTTTGTGCCCGATAGTGAAGGACAGCCTTGTTTACTATTTAGAAACGGTGCCGCCTTTGATAGTGGTGATGTAACTCAACGCGAAACACATACTAACTAATGCAAAGATTGGCATTGGTTATGACATGCAAACCTTTATTTTCTAATTGTTTTATGAAATATACCGATCTCTTAGAACATCCCGAAGGCGGACGTTATCTTGAAGTTTATCGCTCTCAAACGAAGGTTTTGATCGGTGATAAAACAAGAACTGCGCTAACACACATTTACTTTTCTCTGGAGCCCCATGAGGTTAGTCGGTTTCATCGGGTCAGTCATGATGAAGTATGGAATCTTTATCAGGGGGAAGGTCTTTATCTCTATCAGTGGGATGGCAGCGCTACTAGTATTGAGGCAATTGAACTCTCTGTGCAGTCTATGAACTTTTGTCATGTAATTCCTGCAGGATACTGGCAGGCAGCTGTACCAATGCAGAATCGGGTGTTAGTGGGCTGCTCTGTTGCGCCAGGGTTTGAATTTGAAGATTTTGAGTTAATTGAGCCAGATTCAGAAGTAGCAAAAACTTTACTGACGATGGATTCAGGTTTGTCGAAATTAATTGGGGATTGATGGAACGATGAAGTTTGGGGTTAGTAGCGCCAATATCTAGCTTTTAGATTGTGCCGTTAGCTTATAAATATTTCAGCAAAAGGGGGTCACTTTTTGCCCAATTTCTTACTGTGACGGCTCTAAATTTAACAATAGATCTTCGACCAAAAAATCATCGTCTATATCTAGGTTTAAAGGAGAATTAGGACTACAGAATATCTGCAGTGGAGACTGATCAAGCAACTCTTGATTCACTTGCTTGGGATCCTTGAAAAGTTTAATAAACCAAGAAGATAATTGTAGAGAACTCTGACTATTTTCAGTCGAAATTTTCACAAGCTTCACGTCATCGTCACTCACCTTTGATTCAATGCCTGAATCACCTAACATCGGTAGATTTTTAATTTGAGTGCGCACTTGTATGATAGCTGCTAAAGCAGGATAAATAGTTTCTGCAACAAAATATGATTGGCGAGATTTCTCATCACTATTAGCCAATCGAAGATTAGGCTTCTCAAAAACTACCAACGTTTTAATATTGCCTCTACCTTGGTTATATAGATGAATTAACTCTTTAAGGTTTTTGGGAGGACGATAATTAGCTGAATCGTCATCACCTAGCGTATTACGATCATCAAATACGCCAATAATATATGGATCATCAATCAAAAATAATTTGCCATAGCTTCTCTGACCAGTAAATCCACCTTTTATCTTTAGTAAATCAGCCCACTTTAAACCTTGATAGAGCGTTTTAATACATCTTTGGACATTTTCAACCTGCCATGCAGATATCTGCAAATCCATGCAACGCAATGGATCTTGAGGGTCCAGCATACTATTATCTGTCAGCATGACATTACGTGCTTCCTCCCAAAGTAGGGCTGAGGCAGAATCTACAGCTTTGCCAGAATATTCAGCGTTGAGTGGATCCGACTGAGACATGTATGTAAATCTGACTATACAATCAGGACAGCTGAAAAATTGAAATCCAACAAAATTTAAGGAGCAAGCCTCTAGTATATGAAATTAACAAAAGGATTTCGTGATTCTTATCACACGACTTTAAAAAGCTTTTATATTTTTAGATACTCTTAGAACAATTAATTCCATTCCAGTTGCTACGCAATAGCAGGCAACATTTACCGTACAAGGTCTTGAATAGTTAAGTATGAACACTTCAACTATTTACTAATAACTACATATAGCGTTGGGCTACTGACACTTGCAATTAGCTATTGAAAAAGCTACAACGCCCTAAACCAATGTTCCAGATGCAGGATAAAGTAAATATAATAATAACTTGTAGATTCATAGAGGTAAGCCTATATCAACTATTAAATTACTTAAATTTCCTAAGATCTTGAATGACTGAATAACAAGACAGTCCTCGCATAGCGGTCTCCAAGCAGCTTTTCTTGTTTTATCAGAAAGATCTATTTAAATAGACTCAACTACAGTCAGCAATCCAGGAAGTTTTTGAGTCATTTTTTAACAGGGTAGATTTTCTCAAGAGCTAGTTGAAACTATGCATATATTGTTGTTTCTATGCACATACTGTTTTAAGTCGGTTAATCCTTGCTAGTTTTCTAAGCTTTAAGACCTGTCATTGATGTAGGGTTTATTTTTTACAGAAAGCATATGCATAAAAATACCACCGTATAAGATAAAAGCTTTAAGAAATAAAGGGTTTAAGGACTAGCTTAATCTGAGATTTATAGATTTTGATAAGGGAGGTATAGACCAAGTGAGCGAGGTGCTACAGCCAAATTTTCAGCTAAATGAAGATTATGCAAGAGCCATTAAAGAATATGCCATAGAGCGTTTTGGTAAGCATGAATACTTAGTTGGCTTAACTGGCTGGTTAGTCGATCATCGGAAAATACGCTATAGCGAAAAGCAAATTGACAGTGCTCTCAAAGGACAACGGTCTCATCGTGATTTGCTCAAGGGACTATGTCGCTTTATTGGTGCTGACCTAAGCAATGCAGTGTCTAGTCCAAGCTCACGGTCTTTAATAGCTCTTAATCCTCCCAAACCAGGTGATATCACCACAACCATTGGTACATTACAAAGTAATAAGGATATTGACTACATCGTCAATAAAATATCTGGAAAAATCAGGTTTTGCTTTGAGGAAGAAGACGCTCCTTGCAGTGATAATCGTTTTACACAAGTTGATTGGATTCAAGATAACTTCATTGATCTAGACGTCCTTGAAGTTGAACACTTACCCTCACAGAACCCCGCTGTTCCCAGTGCGAGTGCGCTTCAAAATAACGATGAGGTCAAAAAACACGATGAGTATGACGATGAGTATGATCGTCTAAACATTAGGCCTTTGCATGCTCATAAGACAACCAGTCGAAAGTTACTCAAAAAGTACGAACGTGCATTTATATACGGTAATCCTGGTTCTGGAAAGTCAACTTACCTGAGATGGGCTGCTCTCAAATGCCGCGATCAAGACCCATTCGAAAAGCGGTATGTGCCCTTGTTTCTAGAAGTGCGAAATTTTACTCTTTTGGGGTCTGGCCAAACCCTAATGACCTATTTCGAATCCACCCTAGAAAAGATTGGAATTACCTCAGCTGAGCTAGAAGCAGTCAGCAGCGATGGCAGGGTATTTTTTATACTCGATGGCGTTGATGAAATTAGTAAAGCTGATTATCGACGCCTTGCAAAAATGATCAGAAGTTTGCTTACAAACTACAGTAATTGTCGTTTTCTAATTAGTTCTAGACTCGGATTTGATGTTCGCTTTCCTGGTCTTAAAAAGGTCATTATTTCTCCTTTTACCTCGAAGAAACACATACCAAAATTTGTATATAATTGGTTTAGCGGTCTTAAGGACGGAAAGAACAAGGCCGAAATGATGTTGGAAAAGTTCAGGTCTTCTGGTTACCAAAATATTCGAGAAATTGCTAGACGACCTGTTTTATTGAGGCTGCTATGCATATTATTTGAACAAGATAGCGATTTTCCCACGCGACGGGCAGATGTTTTTCAACAAGGCATTAATGCTTTAGTACAACAGTCATCTCAAGAACCTCTCAGCACTAATATAGCCGCTCATCCTGAGTTACTGCCTAACGATGTTACTCAGATTCTTTGCCGTGTGGCCTATCTTTTCTTTGTTGATATGGAAGGCGATACATTATTCCATACTCAAGAGGTCAAAAATGTTATTCGTAGTTATTTTCATGAGACTTACAATATTCCCCAAGCGCAGATAGATGACGAACATATCCTCAATTTAATTGAGCAATATAACGGGTTGCTAGTGAGATGGGCCAATACCTTCTGTTCTTTTTCGCATTTAACATACCAAGAGTATTTTGTTGCTCATCACCTTGTTTATCAAAACCAACAGGAGCTTGTTTATGAGTTCTTTAACAACCCTCGGTGGAAATTTATTACGGAGCTAGTTGCTGAACTCTTGCCTAATGGGCAGGCTGTCAGTTTTCTTGAAGGATTTAAATCTAATGTGGATACCCTTGTCAATACTGATGAAAAGATTGAGGACTTTCTTGAAGAATTGAATAGGGGGGCATCCTTAGCTGTACATATAAGTGGAAATCCACATCCATTTACCCCCGTTCTTATTCGCGCCTGGTATTTAGCGTATGCTGTCGGGGAAGAAACGAGTAAAATTAATGGCTCGCTTCCTAATCGAGACACGTACAGTTTTCCTGACATGTTTTATGCAACCAGCATGGTCAGCAATGAAATTTTAGAGCTGCATGGCATGGTTTACGACCTATACTACTGCGTTGTTCGTCCAAATTCAGAGTCTGGTAGCTTGCAAAAGCAGATAAGCAAACTAAAACGACTTTTCAAGACAAAAGATTCTCGCAAGGTCGATACCTTTAAGAGCTGGGAAGACCAGATTAGATATCAGATAGATAACAATTTTAATGGTGATAAGGAGCATTGGTGGACAGATAAAAACATTCGTAATGGGTGGAGAAGGCGGGTGATTTCTCTGATGGCAACTCTAGGAGTACCCTGTACTGATAGTTTGAGTCAAGCACAAACCAAGCAGTTACAAAAGTACTACACAGCTACACATCTTTTTTCAAGGTGTCTGGATCGAGCAGTCATCAATGATAAAAAACAGAAAAAACTAGCAAGTTCAATGCTTTTGGTCGAACAAAGCCCGCAGAATAAAGGTGACTATAACAATCAATTTTTTTAAGGACTTTTCCTAGGGACTGGACTCTCATGTTTGAATTTCCTTGAGCTTGACCAGACCTAACATTTAGCACTTTAATCTTCAGTTAAGATATCAATCAGTGGAGAAAATATGAATATTCCGCCAAAGTTAAAATCCAATGCTTTGAATACTATCAAATCTCAGGTTGAATTGTTCGAACCCACTAAAGTGAAGTCTTCTTTTGGATTTCTTCGGTCCAAAACCTTTTTGGTTGCTGTTGTCGTTCTTACAATGTCTACGTTAGCCATCGGGATGCAATTTATCAAACCGGATGAAGATAAACCGCTTAAAAATGGCAAGTTAGACATGGCTATCGGCATTCTTGATTCGCTATTCGAAAAAGCAGAATCAATTGCAGTCTGTTCAGCAGCTGTCCTCTTTTTTTTAGAAACTCCTGAGCGTCGTAAACGCGAACAGTATGAAGCCTGGCGGGTTGTTAATTCTGCTGTATCTCAAGCTGGTAGTGGGGGCCGCATAGATGCCCTGAAAGATTTGAAGAATAGCGGTGCTGACTTAGAAGGGTTAAGTGCTCAAAATGCTGATTTATCGCGCATCGACCTGAGTGGTGGCAGGTTATCTGGAGCCAATTTCAAAAATTCAAAATTAGAGGATGCCAATCTCCAATCTGCTCAACTGTCAGGAGCATGTCTTCAATCTGCCCAACTGTCGCGTGCGAAATTGCAGAAAGCTAATTTGTCATTAGCCCATTTGGAAGGGTGCTGGCTGCACGAAGCTGACTTGCGAGAAACGTTATTATTAGATGCTAAATTGCACAAAGCAGACTTACGATCAGCAAACCTGCAAAACGCTAATTTGGAAGATGCATCATTAGAGTCAGCATCGCTCTGGAATGCTAATCTGCAGCATGCTAGTTTGAAAAACGCAAAGTTACGGAAAGCATCGTTGTATGACGCCCAGCTTCAATACGCGAATTTACAGCTGGCTGACCTCAAAGAGGTAAATATGCAAGATGCTAATCTGGAACTTGCAGACCTGACAGAGACAACGTTACAAGATGCAGACTTGAGAAGTACCCGGCTCACTGGCGCTACTCTTGAAAATGCTAATTTGACCAATGCTAATCTCGAAAGTGCTAGTTTAGTCAATGCTAACTTGAAAGGCATAGACCTAACTGAGGCCAATCTTCAAAACGCTGATTTAACTAATGCCAACCTTGAAAATGCTAATCTCAGTTATGCCAATCTTGAAGGAGCAATACTGACTGATGCTAACTGGAAAAATGTTAAGAGAGTAGAGGTTGGTGGTTGGGATGAATAAGCTGTAAGGTTCTATTGGGCCAAGCCATAACGCATCGTCTATCTCAGCCATAAACTTTTTCAAATTTATTAGTTTTAGCTATTTTTTGTAGCAGAGTTACCTGCTCGTTTCACCCAAATCCAAAGGCGTTGTTGATAGCGTCTAAAATGGGTGATTGGGTTCAAGTATCGTCGGATTAGTCCTGGAATATCGACGACGGTATCGGCTGGTGCTTGCCATTCATCCAAACTATCTAACTCACCACTGCGATACTTATCTCGACAGATGGAACGCTGAATTTTACCGCTGGAGGTTTTGGGAATCCCCCCCGGTCTTAAAAGAACAATGGCATAAACATCGACAAAGTGTTGGTCAAATACTTGCCAACGAACGCTTTCGACCACATCCTGAGCCTTAATTTGATGGCGATAGCTACGCTCTACTTCTTGGGCGACTACTAAGCGATCGCAACCATTCACCTTAACAGCAAAAGCCGCACCACTATTCGCCCGAAAGGCAGGATGACATTGTTCAACAGTTTGCTCAATATGTTCAGGAAAGTGGTTTAAACCCCAGAAGACAAGCAGGTCATTGAGTCTGCCCAGAATAAATAACTCATTGTTGTGGAGAAACCCAAAATCACTGGTGCGTAAAAAAGGCCCCTCACCCGTCTCTGGGAAGTAAGCCTGAAATGTTTGTACAGTTTTCTCAGGCTCATTCCAATAGCCTGTCCCCAAGCCTGCCCCTGATACCCAAATCTCCCCAACTTGGTTGGGCTTACATAGCTTCTGCGTTTTAGGATCAACAATGCAAACCTTGCTATCTAACCAGGGATAGCCACAACCGACTATTGCACGGGTGGTGGCGTTAGGAGAGTCAGCCCAAACCACACGGTTCTCTTGTAGAGCGATTTCATCCACATAACCAATGGTGGGAGGTGCAGCTTTCTTACCCCCTGCAATAAACAAGGTGGCTTCGGCCATACCATAACAAGGATAAAAAGCCTCTTTACGAAACCCACAGGGCGCAAATTTTGTGGCAAAGTTCTCCAAGGTTTGGGGATTAATGGGTTCAGCCCCTGAAAACGCAACGTCCCAGCCACTCAGGTCTAATTGCTGCAGCTGCTTGTCAGTGACGTAGCGACAGAGCAGATCGTAGGCAAAGTTGGGTCCCCCGCTGGTGGTGGCCTGATAGCGGCTAATGGCCTGCAGCCAGCGCACAGGTTTTTGGATAAACGCCACCGGGGACATCAGCACACAGGAAGTGCCTAAGTATAAGGCCTGCAAGACATTACCAATAAGCCCCATATCGTGGAATAGCGGTAACCAGCCCATGCCCACAGCTTGCTCACTGTGTCCAAAAGCAAGCTTGAGCAGTTGTTGATTATGCATTAAACAAGCATGGGTGATCATCACACCTTTGGGTAGTCCACTGGACCCAGAGGTGTATTGCAAAAATGCCAGGTTGTCTTGGGTGAGGGCTGGTCGCCGCCAGTTAGTTGCAGTGTCAAGAGGAATTGTTTCAGGCACAATCCACTGACAGGTCTCTGGCAGCGAGAGATCTACTGACTTCTTTAGTTGTTTTTGTAGCTTAGTCTCTAGGGATTTAGTGGTCAGAATAAGGTTGGCGTCTGCGGAGACAATACGCCCAACAACATCGGGTATGGCGTAGCGATTGCGGGGCGGATGGGTAGGCACTGCCACAATTCCCGCATACAAGCAGCCTAAAAATGCGGTGATAAAGTCGATGCCAGCATCGTAGGGATAGACCAACAGGGCACGGTCACCAACGGTGGCTAAAGTACTCAGGTAAACGGCGATCGCCCTGGCCCGTTGGTTTAGCTGGCCATAGGTGATGGTCAGCTCAGCGGTTTCTCCATCTTTGAGAAAGACGAATGCAGTTTGGTGGGCGATTGATTGGGTGCGATCGCACACCAGATCAACCAAGGTCGGATAGGTCTCTAAAGTCTTCATATAGCCCGTCTTCGTCACCTTGCACCAGAGGACGTACTATAGCATTGTCTCAATGAAGAGGGGGAGCAGGGGAGACAAGGAGAGGGGGAGCAGGCCAAGAACAATCTACAGTAGTTGCTTTGATTGCGATGCAAATCTTTAAATCTGGATTTCGACCGTTGGTATCACCGTTATCTCTGCAAACACCAACGATTCCGTTTTGGCTGGGAGTAAGTTTTATTGCACCCCTCTATTTTGGTTCAATCTCCCTGTACCACGTTGCTACGTCGGATTACCTTGTGCAGGATGATGCACGGTTACACATTGTGTGGCTCCACCGCCTGATGGATCCAGAGTTATTTGCTAGCGATCCCATTGCCAACTACTACACCGCTATTCAACCCGTTGGCTTCAAAAGCTTTTATGGCTTGATAGCTACCCTGGGCATTGACCCGGTTGCCTTTGCCATGGTGGTGCCGCTGATCCTGGCACTAATGGCCACGGTCTATCTATTTTGGGTGGCGCTGCTGATTTTGCCAGTGCCCATGGCTGG
>CBDHHL010000054.1:0-28874 GCA_965263355.1 Leptolyngbyaceae cyanobacterium
AGACACTCCACGATACTATGGCTAAGTTGGAAACCCAATTCGCTCAGTTAGAACCGGACAGCAAACAGTATATTGCTCCTGAGGGAACAGAAGTGCATGCCTATGCTGTTAAGCGACCTTACGGAACCTATTGGTACAACAAACTGGCGGCCCATATAGCCATGTTTTATCCCCAGGCACAGCAACGACTGGTACGGCACATCCATTTGGGTAAAACGGACGATCCACGCCATCGAGAAGCACAGGTGGGAATTGAGCAGCGCAATCAGTTGGTCAAAACTCGGACACAGCTGATGACGGCGGCCAAGGCATTGGAAGAGGCGCTGTCAATCTTACAAAATCCACTTTCCTAAAACTCTGTTCAGTCTCAGGACTAATAGGGATATCTTTGATACTCTTGTACCAGTATTATAGTTATCCATGGCTAAAACCGATCCACAACCCACATTTATTGATTTCCAAGATGGCAAGCCTAAGGTTAAAGAGCCTATAGCGCCTCAGGTAACTCGTGAGCCGGATTGGGTGGATCGGTTTCTGGAAGATCGGGAGTTAAGACCCAGTACAAAGAAAACCTATACTCGTCAGCTGCGTCAATTTCAGCGGTGGTTAACCGGAAAAGGATGGCCAGATGTTACGGAACAGGATTTAACTCGCTATAAAACTCATCTAAAAACGACGCCTAAGGCCAATTCATTAGACGAGACATTATCTCCAGCTAGTATCAACCAGGCGCTGGCGTCTATTCAGAGTTTCTTTAAGTGGCTGACGGCCAAACGACTCATTCAGTACAATCCGGCCTTGAGCCTTGAGAAGGTGACGGATACGCCGAGTCAGGTGAAGGATTTAGAGGTGTCTATCATCCAAACGTTGGAAGAGGTGCTGCCGTTTCGGGGTGAACGGTACAACCGGGACCGGGCAATATTTGAACTGCTAAAGCATGGGTTGCGGGCGAATGAAGTGGCTGCTCGTAATGTGGGTGACTATGGAAATCAGTCCATCACCATTCAAGGGGCTAAGTGGGGCAGTGATGGCATTGTGCCGTTATCGGCTCAGGCTTGCAGGGCATTAGATAGCTACCTGGGGTGGTGTCTAAGCGAAGGGTTTGATACAAGTGCTGATGCGCCTTTGTTTATTAGCCTTTCTAACCGGAATCGTGGTCGGCGGATGGGCTACAAGGGTGTGTACAACTGCATCAAGGAGTTGGCTGAGTTAGCGGAACTGGATGAAAAAATTCATCCTCACCAGCTGCGCCATACGTTTGGAACTCAGCTGATTTTGGAAGGCATGAATCCTGAATTTGTGCGCAGGCTAATGCGGATTAAGTCTATAGGGGTATTTGGGCGGTACACCAAACGAGCATTGGAATTAAAGGCGAAAGAAAGTTTCTATGACACGTTACAGGCATCCGAGTCGGGGCTGTTTGGATCAGTGTCGGAATAGCGATCTCATCCAACAACATCCACAGGCTCAAATTAATCTAGCTCAGCCAGTAACTCTCGTAGCGCTTCATCAATCCGATTAATGCGCACCTGCATTTTGCGAGTTACCTGACTATCCTTGCCCGATAGTTTCTTACTCACTTTGGAATAGAGCTTTTGAACAGTATCAAATGTAGGTTGCTCACTGATTCCATTTTTGTCTGTATCAGCTGTCTTCCCCTGAGTCTTTAATTCAACAATTCGTTTCCGCAGCTGCTCTTTTGTCAAAGAATTTTGCAGAACTTCATCTACTAGCTGATGCTGTAAATCTGATTGGGTACGGGCAACCAATAACGCCTTAGAAGGATCTAACTTTCCTTCACGTACGTTATCCATAATGAACTGAGGCAAATCGAGCAGCGGCAGACGATTGGACACAAAGCTGGCTAACGAAATGCCAAATTCACCCAGGATTGCTTCCACATCCTTGAGGGTATCGATGTTGATTATTCCGGAATAATCATTTTTTCTGGCCTGGGCATTGCGCACTTTTGTTAGTAGAGAAGGCACCCCATCAGCTGTCAATTCTGTACGCAAACTGATTAGCCCAATCAAGCTATCGGTTTCTTCTACGGCGGTGATATTTTCACTGAGCAGATGAGCAATGAGGGCAATCTCCAGGGCCTCTTCATCGGTCATTTCCTTGACCACGCCAGGAATTTCGGTATGGTTCAACGCACAGGCACTACGCCAGCGTCGCTCTCCAGAGACAATCTCTAAATGACCATCACTAGCAGGCCGGGTCAAAATTGGTTCGCAGACACCGTGTTTATCGATGGACGCTTTTAGACGCTCCATCGCATTGGGATCAAAATATTTCCGTGGCTGCTTCATGCCATCGGGCAACCGCAGCGGCAAGATTTTATCGACGGGTAATAGGGCAGAGGTTTCTTTGGGCTGAGATTGAATGCGATTTAGCTCTGACTTGAGTTGAGCGATCTCATGGGAGGGTTCGGTTTGAGACGGACGCTCAGCGGATCCAAAGACAAACTCATTGGCTAATGAACTATCTAATGTTTGGCGGCTTTTACGGGTCATAACTTACATAACCTCCATTAGCTCTTTGAATAGTCGATCAAATTCTCTGGCAGATTCAGTGGCAGCTCTGCCGGACAAGTTCCATACAGTTCCTTGTTGACCAAAGGTATCAGCTACACACTGTTTTTGGTGGATAACTGTCTTAAGGATCGGGATATTGGACTTTGATAACAGGGCCATCGCCTCATCTTTTAGGCGGGTTCCTTTGACTGCCCGAGCGAGAAATAGTGCAGCATTTGGAGGGCCATTACGAACGGACTGGGCTTGTCTGACCAGCTTGACGGCATCGGCTGCACTGCGCAGATCTACACCGGTTGGTTGACAGGGGATCACAGACACATCGGTTCTGAACAGAATGGCCCGTGTGACTTCAGACAAACCGGCTGGCCCGTCAACAATGGTGAAGTCATACTGGCTGGCGATATCAGGCAGCTGATCAATCACTTCGTCAGCAGACTGCAAGACGACAACATCGATATCGGCATCCTCCAAACATTCAATCCAGATAGAGCTGGATCGCTGAGCATCTGAATCAACTAAACAGACGGTGTGACCTTTTTGACGTAACCAATAGGCAAAGTGGACGGATGTGGTGGATTTGGAGCAACCACCTTTTTGATTAGTGAATGAGATAACTGTCATGGTTTTATGGAGTAGCTGTAGTTAAGGGCTATAGGACATCGCTGGAGTCCTAACCGTAAACACTGACAACAAACGACTAAATTCTGTTAGATTCTGAGACTTCGACAAAAATCTGGAAATACTGGGAGTAAGGCGATCCCAACTACGATGAACAATTCTGCTGAGTAACAAGTTGCTGATTTTTGTAATGGCTCCGTCTGCTCGTATGCTGGGCAATAAAAGTTTCAACAGACAAAACGATTCTAAATTCAACGACTAATTTTCCAAGTCTTTGGAAGAGCGTTTTAGCTTGAGATTTGATTATTCTGAAATAACCATGATTGATTATTCCAGAATAATCACCATTGTCAACATCAAATTATCAAATTTGAATTACTTGTCATTTAATGTGTTTTCAGAGGAACGCTTGAACACTAAGGGTTATGACTTGAAAAGTAAGCTACGAGAAGTGAGAAAGCAGATCAAGTGAACTAGGATCATAAGTACTATCCTACACTGCTTTTTCAAAAAAATTATATGGACCTGCGGGGACACTCACGCAAAAACCTACTGTTTTAAAGTTCGTGAATAATTTTGAGTTATGTCAGATGAAGTAACTGACACACTAGGGTACAGGTATCTCAATTAAGGGGAGATGGTAGTGATAATTCACACATCATGGAAGCGTTCGAGGAGATATATGGCGCTCTCAAGGAGTCATGACCTATTTATCTTGGATTGCCCAGCAGCCTAAATACATCTACAACTCTCCATACACATATTCAATTACAGCCGTATTTAGCCATCTGAACCGTTTGAACATGTGTTGTGAAAAACTTTAAGGCTCTATATGGGTTTCTAGGAGGTCTGAATTAAGAAACGCTTGAAACTCTTATCATGCTAGTCTTTTAGCCTAGGAGGCGCAGGGCCTCTGAAACATGCTTTGGGTAAGGCTTACAGGTCATTGCATTAGTCAACCTCCCTGAAACAGCTATTGAGCCAACTTTAAATTAATAGGTAACGTATCCACTAAGTCGGCTGACCAGATATTGTCGTAGGGAATATTGCCTCGCTGGTACGCAGCTCGAACGGTATCAGCATCAGCGGCTTCCAAGTGACAGACAGTTCGCTTACGATCGCGGGATAAATAGGTACGCCGCCAGGTAATATTACGTTCTGAAAAACAAGGGAGTGATCTCTCTTCTAATTGATCCCAAAGAGCCTGGTCGATGGGTGGATCGTAACTGGCTTCCACAACAATTAGGGCCATGTCTGCATTGGATTAAAATCAGTTTCAAAATTTTAGGATGAATACTGCGGATTAGAAGCAAGCTTAAGGGATTTTTGCGATTGACTGTTCGACGGCATGCTGGGCCTGATGGCTTAACGATTGAGCACGGGCGCTCAGGGACTTATAATCGCCGATTGTCTTCTTTAGGAGTTTGTAGAATTCCTGTTTTTGCTCTTGTATTGAAGCACTTAGAACAAGCAAGGCTTTTGCAACTGCTACATCGTTGGGATGGTCTACTTGTTGGGCAGCTTGGTTTGAGATCGCAGCATACCGTTGGGCTGCACCACGCTCACCATGGGCCAGGGCAAGTTCACTAGCGTGACTAGTAACAAAAACAAGTTTGCGCTGGGCATCTAGCTGCTGAAGCTGCTGGATAGTCTGCTCGAGCAGCACATTTGCATTGGCATCGTCCGCATAGGTATGAAGTGCAATTAGGGCTTCTGCGAACGTGCCCTCACTGCCAGCGGGTAGCTGACCAGAAAGCTCTAACAAAGCTTGAGCATCGCTCACGTTTGGCTGATGCTGGTCCCAGCCAGTCATCACCAACTGAAGCAGCGCATAACTCTGAGGCATAAATTCCTGGCGACTGCGGTTGATCTGTAGGGACTTTTGTAAATAAATCCGCGCTTGCCCATAGTTACCGCGATGACGTTCAACACCGCCTAATCCTGTAGCGATGTCAGCAAGAACCAAGCCTAATCGATCAGCTAATGTCTGAGCTTCGAGCAAGATTGCTTCAGCTCGCTTCATATCACGCTCGATTTCAGCCAGACAGCATCCAGTTGCGGCCAGACTCTTAGCTTGAAACTGTGGACTTGGGGGTAAATCCTCTAAAGCTTTGAGGGTTTGAGCCTGCACGGTTTTGAGATGTCCCCGCTCATAGTTAAAGATATTTAGCGTGTCCTCAGCGATGACTTGAGCTTCGGACATTGAAAGGTTGATGGCATCTGTCAATAGCTGCTGTAGTTGCACTTCTAGACTGGCCACTTCATCAGGAGCAACACCGGCAAATGCTCTAGCCCTTAGTAACTGGGCTGACAACAACAAACGATCCGAACTGGGCAGATGGTTGCAATGCACCAGTCCCTGATTTACAAGGCGAATCACATCTTCATAGGCAAATAAACGTAGACTGCGGGCGGCGGCGGCTGTACTGGATCGTGCGGCCAGACCATGGTTGCCGGACAGTCCCGCATGATAGGCAACTTGACTAGCCAGATCGTCATCAATGGTTTGAGTTTCTAACGTTTTGGCCAGCTGGCCGTGAATCAATCGTCGGCGCGGTTGAGATAGTTGACCGTAGGCGGCCTGCCGAACCAAATCATGGACAAAGTCATAGTTTCCCTGGTCTTCGATAGATTGCTCTGGTGTCGGACGCACAATTTGCTGTTGTTCCAACTGCTCCATAGCAGTTAAAAATTGCATGGGAGGGTAGCTCGCAGCTAGAGCCAGGGTTTCTGGATTAAAGTGACGCCCGAGAGCTGCAGCCCAAGGTAATAGATCTCGCGCTGCACCATCTAATCGCTGTAGGCGATCCTCAATTAACCCAGTCAAATCGTTGGCAGCATCTAATGTGCTGGAACGGACAACTTCCAGGGCAAATAAGGGATTGCCACCACTGTCGATATATATATCTTGTAGTTGCGATGGGCTGGCTGACTGTTGTCCCAATATCGGCTGTACCAACAACTCGATAGCGTCAGGAGAGAGTGGGGGAACCGGAACTTCTTGCAAACGATTGGCTCGCCGCAACGACTTGACCAGAGTATGGGCTGCGGTGTTGTCTTGGAGTTCAGGCAGCCGAGCAGAGCAAGCAATTCGCAACGCTCCCTGACCGAGTAAACGAAACACGTAGTGCAGCAGGTTTGCGGAGGCTTCGTCTAACCAGTGGATATCGTCAAAGATTAGCAGTAGAGGCTTTTCAGTACTGGCGACTTTACTCAGCGTCTGGACAACGGCATCAAGTAACTGGCTACGATCGCGAGGCTGTTGTTGAACGGTAAAGAATTCATTTAGAGTCGGAAATTCTTCAGGGGGAAACGACGCCCGCAACAGATCGATCCACACCCCATAGGACCGCAGCTGCTCAGCCCCAAATGCACGTCCCCAAGAGGGTTGCCAGTGATGCTCCAGGGCAGAATCCGCTAACGCTTCTAGCAAGCAAGTTTTACCAATGCCCGGTTCACCCGTTAACAGTAGTACCGACTCAGGAGTGGCTAGCAACCACTGTTCAAGGATTTCCAGCAGGTCTTCTCGACCAACAACGGCGGACTTAGGTTGCAAAGATAATGCAACTGGCGGCGGCGCTTGATCTTTGGATGGCTCATCTATGGCATCCTCAGCCATTAATAGCCGTTGATAGATCTCAGCTGTTGCCGGGCTGGGATTCACCCCTAGCTCCTCTTGGAGTGTGGTCATGCACTGGTGATAAAGCTGCAGAGCTGTTGCCCGATCGCCACTTTCGCCATGCAATGTCATCAGAGTTTGATAGCTGTTCTCATCCAACGGAGCAGCCTGCAGCCACTGCTGTCCGGTTGAGATCGCACGTGAGGTTTCCCCCAGCCCTTGCAGCAGCTGAGTGATTTGGGTTAAAGCGCCTACGTACTGCTGTCTAAGCCGTTCCTGTTCAGCATAAATCCACTCGGCGTCGCAGTCAGGCCAGAGATCGTCCTGATAGGCATTCAGTGCTATTTCTAAAGCGTTAACAGCCGCAGTACCTGCTTGATTTTTGGCCCTTTCAAGGGCATCTTCGAACACTTCGACATCTACTTCACAGGGACGTTGCGGCTGCCACTGCAGAGTTTGCTTTGTAACTGTGAGCAGCTGCTCAATAACGGGATAATTGTGACGCAAATGATGCAGCTCTTTACGCAGATTCGTACGAGCCTGGCCTTCAGCAATATCGGGCCAGAATTGGCCAGCAATGTGACGACGGGCTTGGGGAGCCTGACGATGCAAAATTAGATAGGCGATTAGCTGCTGCGATCTCAGCCGCATTCCTGTCGCCATCGTCCCGTCCACCATCAGACGAAAATTACCAAGGAGTGCGATCTGTAGGGTCGGTACTGTCATCAATACCTGCTTCTCCGTGGAATGATTCGCTTAGGGAACGCTGGAGCAACGAACGGGCAACTACCGTCTTTCTACTGTTGAATCATACCAATCCAAAGGAACTTGGAGGTTATGATGACAACCCTAAATAGCTTAATAGAATCTGAAACTCAATCGACCGACCTGGTACAAACCGATGACCAACTGCAAGAACAGTCAGCCGCGTTTGTCAATCGTCTACTCGATATCCTTAACAGTGGCGCACTGGCTAGCATGCTATCCATTGGCCATCGGACAGGTCTTCTGGATACGATGGCCACTTTACCAGCGGCCACAAGCCATGAAATTGCTGAGGCTGCTGGTCTCAACGAACGCTATGTGCGGGAATGGTTGGGGGCGATGGTGACCGGACGCATTATGACCTATGACAGTGCAGACCAAACCTACCACCTGCCAACGCCCCATGCGGCTTTCTTGATCCGCAGCGCTAGTCCTCACAATATGGCTACCACCATGCAATTTATTCCCTTAGTGGGTGCCGTAGAAGACGCTATTGTGGATTGTTTTTATCATGGCGGTGGTGTGCCCTACTCGGCCTATCACCACTTTCATCGAGTGATGGCAGAAGACAGCGTTCAAACCATTGTGGCTGCCTTAGAAGGACGCATTTTACCCCTGGTTTCTGGCCTAACAGAACGTTTGGCAGCAGGTATCACGGTTGCCGATATCGGCTGTGGTCGCGGGCAGGCGATACATGCCCTGGCCAAACTGTTTCCCAAGAGTCAATTTGTGGGTTATGACCTATCCACTGAAGTCATTAATTGGGCTATCGCTGAGGCTCAACGACAAGGTATTTCAAATGTGACATTTAAGTGCCAGGATGCGGCTCAAATTGAAGCCGTCAACCAGTATGACCTGATTCTCTCTTTTGACGCTATCCACGACCAGGCCCAGCCCGAGCAGGTTTTGCAAAATATCTATCAAGCCTTGCGAGCAGACGGCCTGTATCTAATGCAGGAACTACAGGCGTCAAGTCAACTAGAGAACAACTTAGACCACCCCATTGGTCCACTGCTTTACACCATTTCATGCAATCACTGTACAGCGGTTTCCCTGGCAGCGGGTGGCCCTGGTCTTGGCACCATGTGGGGTGAAGAGTTAGCGGTAGAAATGCTTCAGACAGCAGGCTTTAGCCACATCAATGTGAAACATCTGGAGCACGATTTCCAGAATAGCTATTTCCTGGCTTACAAATAACGCCTGCCGCAAAAAGTTTGAATTCCTGAATTCGTCCCGTTCACAGCGGTTGCGATCGCTGATGGAAACGATTGTCTAAATTTTCCCCGTGTTTATTCCCATTATCCGTTCATTTACCCGACATAAAGGAGAAACAATCATGGCTTACAACACCATTTCCATGCCAACAGAACTCAAAGTTGCTTCAACAAATATCAGCCCTGACCAGGGGCTCGTGCTCTCATCCTATTGGTTTGGTCTCCATGACGGTAGCTTTGATTATTTCAACGCTGGAGAAGCGGCCTCTATCGCCCTGGAAGGTCTTGCCGAAGACGCATCGACGGGCGACCCGCAAGGACAGCAACCCCCTGAGATCCTCGAAGCATTGATCGCTGGTGGTACTGACTTCAGTCTCGCACCCACCGAAACTCTCGCAGATGAATTTGCTGCCAGTGATGCCGCACAGAACAATGGCTATCAGGCAATACTACTAAACGACAACTTAAATCGAGTCCCGATTGTGCACGATTTCCCAGGTGAAACAACGGAGTTTCAATTCACTGTTCCCGATTTTAACGCCACGCAGCATGGTTACTTTAGCTATGCATCCATGCCATTTCCCACCAACGATGCCTTTATTGGTAATGATGATCCAATGGAAGTGTCGTTGTTTGATGCAGACGGTAACTTTGTCGGTGCTAACTTTGTGGTTGTCGGTAGTGATGTCTGGGATGCAGGCACCGAGGTAAACACCGAGAGCCCAGATGATGTGCCCTTTGCTTTGAGTCAGCTATTTAAGGGACCCGATGAAAATGGTGTTGTTCATAAGCACGAACCATTAATGCCACCGGGTGCAGGTGGCGTCGTTGATTTTGAGCTAAACGGGGAGACCCCTTTTGCCAATTCCGACTTCACAGCTCCCAACTATGAGGTGGCCCAGATTACGGTCTCGGGTATTTACCAAGGTACTCGCCAGGGCGATCTCATTGTGGCCGGTGTTGGTGATGATGAAATTAACGGCAAAAGAGGAAACGATCTGATTGCAGGAGGCCTAGGCAATGACCTTATCCAAGGAGGACGAGGCCACGATATTCTCAGAGGTGACTTAAACAATCGTGACCCTCAATCGGATATCGCAGGAGGCGATGACATTATCCACGGTGGCAGAGGTAACGACCGTATTGGCGGAAAATCAGGTAATGACACACTGTACGGAGATCAGGGCAAAGACGCCATCTGGGGTGATGCCGGGGATGATCTACTCGATGGTGGACGCGGCAAGGATACTCTCATTGGCGGTATCGGTAGCGATCAGCTGGTTGGGGGTCGAGGAAAAGATATCCTTACTGGCGTAGATCCTAGTGCTCAGGCGGCAGGCTTTGGTGAGTTTGACCAAATGACTGGCGGTAAGGGCGCAGATCGTTTCATTTTAGGCGATAAAAAACAAACCTACTACCTTGGCCAAGGACTGGTGGATCATGCCGCTATCTTCGACTTTTCTCTGGCCGAAGGTGACGTCATTCAGCTTCACGGCGAAGCCGCTGACTACAGCTTAGGGGCCTTTACCGAAGGCGAAATTTCGGGCGTCACCATCGTCACAGGCGGCGACCTAGTTGGAGCCGTGGCTGGCATCTCACTGGCTGACCTCAGTCTGAGCGATACAGCTGCGTTTGAATTTGTCGGTTAAGTCATTCACTCAACATCACTACAAATGGAGAACCTTCCCATGATTACCAATACGAAAAAAATTCTTACACTTGGTCTGAGCCTGGGCTTGCTGGCCATGATTGCTCAACCTATTCGATTAGAGCCTCGTCAGCCAGATCAGATTGTTCAAAATGGCTTGCGTCTCAATGGTCTACGCCTAAATGGCCTGCGCTTAAATGGTCTACGTCTCAATGGTCTGCGTTTGAATAGTCCAGCCTCCAATCAACAGGCTGTGAATCTATCTGAAGAGACTCCACCTGATTGGTTAAACCCCTCTATTACAACCGTTCAGCTGCCTGGTCATAACAACGTTGACAGCATTCTGCTCGAAGACGGTAAACTCTCCTTTCGGTCAGCTGAATAGGTATCCACAAGGGTAATCATGCAACGCTTTTACTGGCTTATACTACTGGTTTTAATTGGGGGTGGTGTGATCGCCCACAATCGATCAACCCACTCTCAGCCCGTCATCGAAAACGTGGATGCTATCTTAACGACTTTTGATGAGCAGGGGCAATCGCGCACACTGGCTATCAAAGATGTACAGCTCGACCCTGACGATAGGGCACAAGAAATTTACTTATATACTGTGCTCCATCAGGGAAACAATGGGCAGTGGCACAACCTGTGTTTGCCAGATGTTAAGGGCGTTGCTAAAGCCTTACCCTTGGCTGGACGATGGAATCACACGGGGGCACATATTGATGACGACAATATCACCTTTGCCTGCACCAATGGTGCCCTCGCTAAATGCGTTCGTTGGGGGTATAAACCTTGGAAAACCATCCAAGGTGAATCATTGCGAGATTATCATCAAGCCTGCACCCGGCTAGTACGGGCTGATTACTGTGGGGACGGCATCAGCCATACCCAAGAAGGCACTTCCATCGACGTATACGATCGCCTCGGATTACAACAACGTACTCAGCAAAGTGGCATGACGTTTGAAGCCGCTTGGGATGCCAACGGGGCGATTCAACTCAATCACACCCGCTTCCCAGACACGATTGAAACATTGCAGCAGGCTTGCCCTGAAAAGCTATCAGCAAGCCTGCCAGCAGAGGCTACCAATCGTCAAACCTTGGGTAAGTACCTGAAGCCAATACTGTTCAACGATTCATTCGTTCCACTCGAAATACCGTAAAACCGGGATTGAAGATTACGCATCCAACAACACAAACTCGGGTTATCGTAATGCCTAATTCTCAAACACTCGCTATTAGCCGACAAGACTACGGGATCAAACTCTTATTTCCTAACGATGCGGCACATTTGCAAATCCTGTTTGATCAATGCGCTGACTTTTTTATGATGACTAACGGCGCACCCGCTGCCCCAACTACAGCTGCCGAAGAGTTTACTGATGTTCCTGATAGCAAAACGCCTGAAGATATTAGTGCATTTGGATTGATAGACGACCACGGCCATCTTATCGGCACTCTCATTGGGGTACAGCAGTACCCTGACGCTGACACCTGGTGGATCGGGCTTATGCTGCTGGCTCCTGAATATCGGAGGCAAGGGCTCGGACGAGATTTTTATCGCGCTTTTGAGCAGTGGATTGGCCAGCAAGACTATCAGTTTATCGCGCTGTGTGCAATCTCATCCAACACTGCTGGTAGACAATTTTGGCAGCGCATGGGATTTGAAGAGCGCCGAAAAACACCGCCGCGAGTCTATGGCACCAAAACTCATGCGGTTCATGTTTATCAACGACAAATTAAATCATGACAACCCAAATAACAGGAGATCGAAAATCGTGAATGTTTTTATCGTAACGGCAGGTTCACGGGGCGATGTGCAGCCTTTTATTGCCCTGGGTCAAGGCTTAAAACAAGCTGGGCATACCGTTACGCTCTGCACTTGCTCAAGTTTTAAGACATTTATTACCGAGCATGGTCTGAACTATGGCTACATGAACAATGACTTCATCAAGCTAGTTGGTTCAGAAACGGGGCGTAAAGCAATAGAAGGAGGGAAAAATGCCTTTAGCCTGATTAAAACCTCCCTAACCTTACTAAAAGAGTCCAAGGCCCTAAATCGGGATATGCTCGAGGATGCGTGGAATGCTGCGCAAGCTGTCCAGCCCGATATCATCATTTTCCATCCTAAAGTGCTGGCAGGTTCACACATTGCAGAGAAATTAGGCATTCCAGCCATTATGGCGCTGCTGGTGCCTGCGATTGTCCCCACGGCTGAGTTCGTTGCTACGGGCTTTCCAAATTTAAAGCTGGGCGCTAAATACAACCAGCTTTCCTATGGGATTGTGCGCCGAGGATATCGTATGTATGACGATGTCGTGAACGAATTTCGCCAAACAACTCTCGACCTTAGCCCAGTCCCTAAAGATCAGAATCCTTTGCAAATGAGCAATGGCAAACCAATATCAGTAATACATGGCTATAGCAAACACATTTCCCCACGCCCAAACGATTGGCCCAGGACGGCTCATACTACGGGCTATTGGTTTTTAGAGCATAGAGAAGACTATCAACCTCCCAGCGACTTGGTAGATTTTTTAGCAGCAGGTGAGGCCCCCATTTATGTTGGCTTTGGCAGTATGGCTGGGCGCAATCCAGAACGGATAACAAGTGCTGTGATAGAGGCCATTCAACAATCAGGAGTACGCGGCATTATTGCCACAGGCTGGGGTGGCTTAAAGGCAGCCCACTTACCAGAAACCATTTTCAAACTTGAACACGTTTCCCACGACTGGCTATTTCCTCAGGTATCGGCAGTGATTCACCACGGAGGGGCAGGCACCACTGCCGCTGGGCTGCGGGCAAGTAAACCCACTATCATCTGCCCTTTTCTAATTGACCAACCTTACTGGGGCGAACGCATCTATTCACTAGGAGCCGGCAGTAAACCCATTCCACAAAAGAACTTGACAGCGACGAAACTGGCTGCCGCAATTCGAAAAGTGACAACAGAATCCTCCATTCAAGAAACTGCTGAAAGAATAAGCAGCAAACTCAATAGCGAGGATGGCATTGGTAATGCCATTTCAATCATAGAGAACCACCTGTAATCGAAGAAACACTTTTTTATCATGAGTCAACAAGACTTAAAAAACATTATTGCAATGCTGCCAGACTTTGTCTGGGGTGAGACCCCGGCTGAGATGAGAGAAAACTTTGAAGCGGGTTTCACATTGCCGACCCATCCAACTGCCCAAGTAACCTCCATCGATGCTGATGGTGTCCCTGCAGCACTTATTGTTCATCCTCCAGCTAGCTCTAACGTGATTCTCTATCTCCATGGTGGAGGCTTTATTATGGGGTCCTGCCAAACCCATCGCCGTATTGCTGCTGACCTGGCTGAAGCGTCAGGAGCGAGTGTACTCTGTCTCGACTATCGCCTTGCTCCAGAATATCCATTTCCAGCTGGGCTAGAAGATTCACTAACGGCCTATCACTGGCTGCTTAAGGAATTCCAGCCTCAGCAGATAGCACTTGTCGGAGATTCAGCTGGAGGAAATCTAGCGTTAGCCACACTGTTATCTTTACGGGATGCAGGCAAAACCTTACCAGCATCAACCGTTTTGATTTCACCTTACTGCGACCAGACCAGAACAAGTCAAACTATCGTAAGCCACGCTGAAAGAGACCCCATGGTGTCATCAGACCTGCTAAACACTGTCACTGCTTGTTATGCACCCAACAGAGATTTGCAAAATCCGCTGATTTCACCAATATACGGTGACCTGTCAGGACTACCACCCCTACTTGTTCATGTTGGTGCAGCTGAGGTTCTACTGGATGATGCACTCAAACTTGTGCGTCAGATCGGCTTAGTCAATGGCTCCGTTGAAATCAAGGTTTGGCAAGATATGATTCACTGCTTCCATCTATTTGCACCAATCTTATCGGAAGGGCGAGTTGCTATCTCAGAGATAGCGACTTTCTTGAATCGTTACTGGTCATCATCTCAGGAGTGAGCAGAATAAAATTGAACCGGTGCGATATAGAGAAGCCTCACAGGCAGCACTAAAAATAGTCAAACGTACGACGCAGAACAAGCTCATTATCTGCAGTAATTGTTCGAGTACCACTCTCCATCATCGAAATAAGCCCTTGACTAATCCCAGTTAGCATCGCCAACTTACGCTGACTCCAGCCCTTTTCCGCCCTAAGACTCTTAATTTCCTCTGGAGTCAACTTAGGTACCGCAGGCTCTATCTCAACAGATTCCTCTGCCACCTCTCCAGACGGAAGATTGGCCGTATCCCAACTCTCAGGCGGAGAAACCAACAACTGCGCCTTTAACAACTGATCAAAAAATCCCCTAGGCCGACGACTCGTATCCCGCCCAAACCCCGACGGCTGAATCTCCACCGGATACGTCTCAGCATCAAACGTAATCTGCCAACCCCGATCATGTAACGCCAGCAAATCCTCATCCCACGTATTCGTCAGCTTCTTCCGCAGTTGATTATCCGACTGCGCATTGTGCACACGTTCCACACCATAGGCCACCTCCAACAGAGTACGCACTCGCAACGGATGTTGTGGACTAAACTGCGCCTTAAACAACAGCCACACCATCAATCGAGCAGCCCCCGCCCGGTGCTGCCAAATGCTCATCACACTTTCCAACAGTGATTTCGGCAACACACCTGGATTCACCGGCAGCTCCTGCTCCTGAGCCGCTTCCTCATTCAAAAAGTACTTAGCCCACAGCCCCGCCTTCACCACAAAGGACATCCCAGTCAGCTCTTTATTCCCAAAAATATCCTGCTGGTAATGATGGCGAGTACCCAAGAGGTGCCACAGGCGTCCTTCCTCAACCGTAAACCCCTTTCGCTTGCCGTGGCGCGGCCAGGAAATCAGTGTCGTAATCTTACAAGGCTGTTTAACAATCTCCTCAATCAGCGCTAGCTTCTCACGACGGTTTTTATCTGTACGTCGCTGCAAACCAAGATAGGCCTCAATTTGGCGATCATCAATCACCAACTCCTCTTCCCAGGGCCGTTCCATCTGAGACGCATGGGCCGCCAGGATCAGGTGTATACACGCCGCCCGAATATCAAACGTATCAATAACCGCCAGGGCCGCCGCCCCCGCTAAGGCGGCAGGATGTTCTTCTTCCGTATTGTCCGCAACCCAGAAACAAATTGCCCCCTGGCCATCATTAACCTCACGGCTATAGATCAGCTTGCCATCGGGATCAGTGGTCCAAGGCAACTGCTGACGCTGGGTGAGAATATTGCTCGCTTCCCAGATTGGCAATGAGGACGTTACTTTAGTCAGCGATCCCTGATCAAATAGATCTGGATTTGTTTTAGGACGCTCACCTGGGGCGGATTTAGTGGCAGGCTGTTTCTGCTGTGTCGCGACAGAACGACTTGCCCGCGTCTCAGCATCTAGTTTTTTGTTAGATTTTGAGGCCATTGGATTCCCTGACTTCAACATTGTTCACGTCCAGGACGGTCATTTGTCCGTAGAAGAATCTACAGGTTTTAAATTGGACGTGGTTTAGAGAGCATCGGACGGGCAAGAAAGAACTATGCCAAGCTTTACACCACGCGGTGAATTATAGCGCCATATTCACACATATGAGGACAACTTACAGAAAGCGTGAATATTCTCATAGTCGTGATTACATTTAGCCTCAAAACCTCCATTTGATTACAAAATTCTCTAGACCCTGGCACCTAAACTGAGACAACAATAGTCAACACACCAGATAGCAACAGCTTTAGATGATTACAAGTAACTTTAGAACTCAAGCTCGATTACAAGTAATTCTAGAACCTAGACCCTAAAAATAGATCGTACAAACCGTTGAAGTGATTACATTTAGGGGCGATAACGGCTGTGATTACAGGTTTTCTCTAGAACCTGAGCCCAAAGTTGATTACAACAAAGCCTAGTCCCTCGACCTGATTACAAACGTTTCTAGACCTCAGGCTTGATTACACAATTACTCTAGAACCCGAGCCCTAGAAAATCAGTCAGAAGCCTCATTGAAGTGATTACATTTAGAGCTGATAGTGGCTGTGATTACAGGTTTTCTCTAGAGCCTGAGCCCAAAGCTGATTACAACATAACCTAGAGCCTCGACCTGATTACAAATGTTTCTAGAACCTGGGCTTGATTACATGATTACTCTAGAGCCTAGTACCTAAAGTATGGTGTTGATGGGGAGTTAAAGGTGTTGCTTGGGGTCCCTCCGAGTTCCCCAACCCCCCTGGGCAGGGCCGGAACGCCGCCCTACAACCCAACGTACTGAGTTATTCCTAATGGCATTAAGTAAGGAGTTACGGCGAGGTCGATTATATGTATCCCGGACTCGTTTCGATAACAGATTTAGGGCATCAAACTCACATCATGCTGCTATTGCTTATGAGCCCTAAGGTCGCTCATTACTAGATTACATATGCTTTCTAGACTCTAGATCTCAAAGTTGATTACAAAAGGCTCTAAAGGCTAGACCTGATTACAGGTATCTCTAGAACCTGGTACCTGTAATCACACTAGAACATTCCAAGAAGGCGGCATTTAGAAGCAAAACCCTAATCTTGATTACATTCTTGTTCTAGAGCTCAATCCCAAAGTGATTACAGAATTACAAACATACAGTTCTGATTACATCAATACTCTAGAGCCAGGCCCCTTCAGTGATTACATCCATGGTTCCCAAAGGGATTGATTACACGATTTATCTAGGGTCTGGCCCCCATAATGATTACAAAGTAGCTCTAGAACATGGACCGGAAAATTCTAGGTCCCCTACCCCAAACTCTCTAGACCCCATACCCAAAATTTTGATTGTTGTTATGTGATATTTCCCGACAACAAAAGAGTCTGATTTTTTTAGCCCTCTCAGAAGCTAAGCCATGATTACAAATTTTCTGTTATCAGAACAATCCAGGCAAGATTTTGTAATCAGTCGATCTGTTATAAGCAGTGAAGTCAATATGAGTAGTTCATTTGTATAAGGCGCAATCACACAATTAAAACTCAGTGCTGTCAAGTGCTTTAGGCCATTTTGAAGCAGAACAGTTTTAGTTCTGTTCTTTTGGGTTTCTATCCCTAGCTGTCAGCAGGGTTGTTTTATGTTGCCAAAATACAGTCTACTCGTAGACAACGGGAATCACTCATCTGAGTGCAGCAACATCTCGATGTTGTTAACGGAACTGTAGACTGAAGCGTGACATTGGCTCTACCAAATCCATTTGAATACGTGCAAGAACGAAGCAATCGATTTCTTGCACTATTTCCCCATCGTCATGATTACATCTACGCGAACCATCCATCACCGGGTAAACGCCCCCAATGGCAAACGGAAAGTCGGCATCCGTTATCAGACCGGCTGATTGAACAGGGTACTTATCTCTATGGTGTGCGATTTGGGAAAGAAACCCAGTACGCCATGGTGGATATTGATGTTGGCAGTGCGTACCATCCCAGGCGGGATCCCATCGCGTTTCAAAAACTGACCGAGGCACTAGAACCCTTAGGTCTAGTCTCAACGATCACCTGCACCTCATCCGATAGTCAGGGCCTGCACCTGTATTTTCCATTTTCAGAATCACTGACAGCTTGGGAAGTGGGCAGTGGCATCACATTACTTCTGGAAAGCCAGGGATTTAAGGTTACGCCTGGTCAACTTGAAGTCTTTCCGAATGCTCGGCTGTACACCATCGAAAGTACACCGAATCTATTTAATGCGCACCGGCTCCCCCTACAGCGTGGGTCGTATTTACTGAATGATGATTTAGAACCGATCTGGACTGACCAGACTACCTTTGTCGATCAGTGGAGACAATGCCAGAGTCGCAACATCCTAAGTAATGAGACACTGCAACGGATCATCAAACAAAAAAAACGGCGCAGTTATCGTCTCTCGAATAAGGCTGACAAGTTTCTAAACGATCTCAATGCTGAAATTGAGCAAGGTTGGACTGACCATGGACAAACGAATCGATTGCTAGGACGTATCACCATGCGGACCTATGTATTTCACCATGTGATGTACGGTGGTGAACCGCTAACCGGGGACAGTCTGATCAAAGAAGTTCTAACTGTTGCAAAAGCGTTACCTGGTTACGAGTTGTGGTGTCGTCACCAGCATGAAATTGAAGACCGTGTTTCAGAGTGGGTCAGCTGCATTGAGAAAAGTCACTACTTTCACTATGGTGAGCAGTTTGGAAAATACAAATCTAAAAAGGAGACGCCAGAATCTGAAGATACTGATCTCAGTTGGAATCAACAGCAGAGTCAAAAGACTAAAGATAAAATTCAAGCTGCTCTTAAAGAACTCACAGATAAAAATGAACTTCCAGAACAGGCAACTGCTAGATTCAATGCCCTCCGAAAATTTGGCATCGGGGGTGGGTCGCTATATCGATATAAAGACCTTTGGCATCCACTCTGGAAATCACAGAAGAAATCCCCCCAGACCCCCCAATTTAATAATGAATCTGGACAGTTTGGCCAGGCTAACGCGCCAAACTGTCACAGCTCCACAAGCTTATTACAAGAGATAGATGGTAATAATAATAAAATCAATGGTTCTAGCGATCTGAAATCTGTTGCACCTCAACCAGAGGGTGGTAATCCCAATCGAGAAGGGATTCAGCGTATCCGAGAGATGTTGTCGAAGGCTCAGGTCACTGTCGATTTGCAGGCCGCTCAGGAGGTGATAGAGGCTGAGGAGATGCTGGCTCAGGAGTCTAGAGCAGCTCACCTGCAGCAGATGGCTTACTGGCTAACGTTGGATGACCCGATTTTGATGGCAGAGGCCCTGGCATGGTTACAGCAACAGCCGCCTGAGCTATGTGCTGAGTTGTTGGATACGAAGCTGTCAGATATACAGCAGCAGTCGTTAGAGACGATTGTGGAGATAGTAGAGCAGCTGCAGCGGTTGGATTGGGGTCCAAGAAGGATAGGGGAGGAGTTGCGAAGCTTCTTCGAAGCGGCAGGGCCAACGCAATTTTCCAAATCCTCCCTCGCCCATCTCACAGCTGAGAAACGACAACAGTGGTTATCTTATTTACTTTCTCTTTCTGACACGGGGTAATTTAATGGGCTACTTGCGATCGCATCCTGATATAAGAAACAAGTATTTTTCTTCGCGATCGCACCCCACACCAAATCGAAGCATAGGCAACTTGAAATCGCAACAAAATCCCCTTTGCGATCGCACGCAAAAACCATGAGATCTCACCCCTGAAACATAGCCCACCCAACGTTTTTCATATACATAACCTGCACCACCAAAACTTTAAATCTTGATTTTATTCCTTAAGAGAAAAGAGCAAGAGGGGAAGAGAGAAAAGAGCAATTTAGAGCCCTGGGGGCGCACAACTCACTCGAAAACCGATAATGTTGTTGCGGTTGCCGGGCGATAGTAGTTGCGCGAGGCGGAGCGGCAATACCTAGGAAAGTAGAACCACGAGCCGCCGCGTCGCACCCGATATGCCTCTGAATTCTCGGTCAGCCAGGGGCTTCCATCCTTTGGAGCCTGATCATAATTGCTATGCCAGTGGTCCGCACACCATTCCCACACATTGCCGTGCATATCGCATAGGCCATAGGCATTGGCTAGACCAAAGTGTGTTACATCGACAGTCTCTTCCAGATATCTCCCCTTTGGACCATTGTTATAGGTAGATGTCGCACGATAGTTGGCCACCTCATCCGTCAGCGTCTGTCCAAAGTAAAAAGGTGTCTGAGTGCCTGCACGACAGGCATATTCCCACTGGGCCTCGCTGGGCAGTCGTGTAGGGCCTTCCTGTATGGGCCGCTAGCCGTGCACAAAACTCCTCTGCCTCGTACCAGCTCACCCGCTCCACCGGGCGCTTGGCTCCCTTAAATTTAGCTGGGTCAGAGGGCAGTTCTATATGCACCTGATCCATGGTCACTACTGCCTGCCACTGGGCCTGGGTCACCGCATAGCGCCCCATTAGAAAGGTGGGAACAGTTACCCTATGCTGTGGCCCCTCTGAATCGCTACGCTGGGGTTCATCCTCTGGAGAGCCCATCAGAAACTCACCACCGGGCACCAGCACCATATCTAACCCAATGCCATCGCCCAGGTCTTCCGTAAAATATTGCGCTGTATCCGTACGCCGACGAATCGTAAGTTCAGCCATAGGGGTCTCTACAAACGCTACCGCATTCTAACCTACGTTCCTGCCTCCCTGCTGCCCAGGCTCTGCCTGGGTACACCCCCCAGAGGCTCTGCCTCCAAACAAGAATCCGCCAACTCTTCGGTTTCCCTACCAAGCTAGCGGACCCGGTTTTATTTTTGGATGCCCTCTCAGTTACAGGCTCAGCCTGAACTGGATATCCTGAGGCTCTGCCTCTAATACAGACATCGCCGGAGCAGGTCTGGACTCTTCTGAGGTACGCCCGACAGATTCCCATCTGCCAGTTCTGACCAGGCCATTGCTGACCGTTGAAGAGTGCTGGGGGCGCACAACTCACTCGAAAACCGATATTGTTGTTGCGGTTGCCGGGTTGATTGTTGTTGCGCGAGGCGGAGCGGCAATTCCTAGGATTGTTGATCCACGAGCCGCCGCTCTGCGGCCTACCCCACAGATAGGTTATCAGCCTGATCATCTAGCTCTCGCACAAATACCAATTGATCAAAGATTTTTCGGCGTAACCGATGGGTATCCCCATGGCTCAGGTGCGCTTCCCAGCTACTCAGTCGCTGCACCAGGTCTTCGAGCCCCACTTCACCCCTGGCATACAGCCCCTGTAATAGCTTCATGCGTTTTCTTGCCCGCTGCAAATTATCATTGCGTACACGGATGCGATCGCGCAGCACCCGAAACCCGACAAAATTGGCTCCATACCGGGTTTCAAATAGCTGACTCTTATGCGGATGCAGTCTCAGCCGCAGGGATGCTAAATACTCCTCCATCGCTGCCCTAGCATCCGCTAGCACCGACCACTCATCCCCAAAGGCAACAAAATCGTCAACATATCTCAGATAGCGCCGTAGCTTTAGCTGCTCTTTGACAAAATGATCAAATGGGTTCAAATACAGATTGGCAAAAAACTGACTGGTCAAATTCCCAATGGGCAGACCCCGGCGTCTTTCAACCGGCGTTAGCAAGTCATCCCCAGGGAAATACTCAACCACCGGCATCTGAGGGTTACTGGCATCGATAATTTTATCAATCAGCCATAGCGTATCCGGGCACTTCAGCTTACGCCGCAACAATCCTTTGAGAATCTCATGATCGATTGAGGGAAAATACTTTGAAATGTCACACTGCAAGCAGTAACGATAGCGACGCGCCAGCCCCACAAATTTCGTCAGTGCCCGATGGGTGCCATAGCCCAATCGATTGGCATAGGTATGGCCAATCAGCGTTGGCTCCAGCAGCGGTACGATCACATTACACAGCGCATGGTGCACCACCCGATCCCGATAGGGGGCTGCCGAGATCATCCGCACCTTGGGATCGTGAATATAAAAAGTGTAATACTTGCCAGGTGTGTAGGTCTTGTCCCGCAGTTCCCGTTGCAGGCTCAACAAAGAGCGCTCCAGATGGTAATTAAACTCCAGCACATTGGGCCGATAGCGTTTGCCCTTTTGGGCCTTGCGAGAGGCTACTAGCAGATTTTCAAAGGTAATAATCTGGGGCCACAGGTTACCGTAGCGCTTCATGCCAGCGCAGGCTTCAGAATCGGCTTAGGCTGTGGCTTGCGAGGGGGCACAGTTGCTTGCCTAGACTGCTGTTGCTTGATCCACCCACCCAGGTCGGTCCCAATGCCATCAATCAGCTCGCTCACATAGGTATAGCGCTGGGCAGACAACAAATTAAACTCAAACAGCAACCGAGTCTGGTAGCGCAGCACATCCAGCTTGCTATTGAGCGTCTGCAGTACATCCAGCTTATCTTGTTGATACTGGGCCACAACTAGCGCTTCTAGCAGGTCATAGAGCCCATTGATCGTCCGATCCCCTAGTTGAAACCGATGATTGCGTGGCAGCTTTTGCAATATCGGCACGTACCACTTAATCAGATCATAGGTTTTCTGAATAATTGGCAGCTCTTTTCCCTGGCTCATTTAGTCACTGAGGTAGATGTCTGTTTTTGAAACTACTCTAATCCCATCGCTTTCAGATCAAGATTTATGCCCCCGTAAGCATTGCGCAACACTTAAATACTTTTCTTGAAGAATATAAACCTATCCGTCTCTGCTTATTTTTATTTCTTTAGAGAAAAGAGCAAGAGGGGAAAAGGAAAAAGGACTATGGAAGAGAGCCTGGGGGCGCACAACTCACTCGAAAACCGATATCGTTGTTGCGGTCGCCGGGTAGATAGTAGCCGCGCGAGGCGGAGCGGCAATACCTAGGATTGTTGAGATCCACGAGCCGCCGCGTATCACCCTGCTGGCCTCTGAATCCTTTGTCAGCCAAGGACTTCCATCCTTTGGAGCATCATCATAATTTTCATGCCAGTGGTCAGCACACCACTCCCATACATTTCCATGCATGTCGTACAGGCCAAAATCATTGGCCACCTCGAATAGCCCAACAGGTGTCGTCTCTTTCGATACTCCCCTTTTGGCCCATCTCCATAGGAACCAGAGTAAGTCTTATTATTGATTTCCCGATCCTGCCCACAGTAGTTCGCCAGGTCCGTCGTAATCGTTGCCCCAAAGTGAAACGGCATCTTGGTACCTGCTCGACAGGCATACTCCCACTGCGCCTCGCTAGGCAGTCTATAGCGCCGTCCTGTATGTATCGACAGCCGTGCACAAAACTCCTCCGCCTCATACCAACTCACCTGCTCCACTGGGCGATCCTCACCCTTAAAGTTAGATGGCTCCAGCGGCATCTCCATATTTACCTGGGGCAGCCCCGCCACTGCTCGCCACTGGGCCTGGGTCACCACATACTTCCCCAGAAAGAATCCAGACACCGTCACCTCATGCTGTGGCCCCTCCCACAAACCTATCCACCTCCGTCCCTGGTGAGCCCATCAGAAACGTGTCACCGGGGATCTGCATCATCCACAGGGTGATGCCACCGGGCAGTGCCTCATCGTAGTAGGTCACCCGCTGCTGCCGTTTATTAATGACTACATTCACCGCCTGGACCATAGTAATTCTCCCTCTCTCTTCGGCCCCAGGCTCCGCCTGGACGGACACACCTGAGGCTCCACCCCCAGCAATCTCAATCCCTTTCTTCTACCCAATTTTCCAAATCAACACCAGGATACGCCCGAAAATCATCCAAATTATTAGTCACCAACGTCAAACTCAAACTCCTGGCATGACTAGCAATCAGTTTATCTAACGCATCCCGTTTGCGGTCGGGCACCGCCGCCCTAACGTCAGCATAGACACCCGCCGCCACCTGATCAAAGGGCACGGATGGAATCAACTGCATTAAAGCAACCAACGCCTGCTGATTTTGCTGACGAGTCTTATCACCACTTACCCGTACCCCATACTCCAGCTCAGCTACTGTAATCGCAGAAATCACCACATCCCCCTGACGACACTCAGCAAAACGTCGAGCCACCGACGGTGGCTGATGCTTCATCAGATAGATGCAGATATTCGTATCCAACATATACTTCATAGCGCTTCTCGATCCTGAGTTCCCTGGTCCGGGCGTCCCGCTACCATAAAGTCTGCTGAAAACGCAGCAAATCGTTCCATTACATCCAACAGCGGAGGACCGACAGGACGAATAATCAGCACGTCCCCCTGGCGCTCAATCTCATAGTCAATATCAAGCCGATCAAACTGTAACTCCTTAGGAATCCTTATCGCCTGAGAGTTACCACTCTGAAAAACACGAGTCCGCATCAGTGTTTGCCTTAATCACCACTTGTATACACAAGTATATACAGATTTTACATCCACACTCAGTCCCAGGCTCCGTCTGGGGACAAGAGAAGGAGATACCCTGAGCGAAAAGAGCAAGAGGGGAAGAGTATAAAGAGCAAGCTAGAGCCCTGGGGGCGCACAACTCACTCGAAAACCGATATGTCGTAGTCGCGGTTGCCGGGTAGATAGTCGTCGCGCGAGGCGGAGCGGCAATACCTAGGATTGTTGATCCACGAGCCGCCGCGTAGCACCCGTACAGCCTCTGAATCCTGCGTCAGCCAAGGGCTTCCATCCGTTGGTGCCCCCTTATAATCTTCATGCCAATGGTCCGCACACCATTCCCACACATTGCCATGCATGTCGTACAGCCCAAAGTCATTCGCCACCTCAAAACATCCCACAGGTGTAGTCTCTTGCGATACCGTCCCTTTGGTCCATACCCATAGGTATAGCTGCCGTCGTAATTAGCAATATCCGTCGTCAACGTCGCCCCAAAGTGAAACGGCGTTTCGGTCCCTGCCCGACAGGCATACTCCCACTCTGCCTCACTCGGTAGCCGATACTTCCGCCCCGTATACACCGACAGCCGCGCACAAAACTCCTCCGCCTCGTACCAGCTCACCCGCTCCACCGGGCGATTATCTCCTTTAAAGCTTGACGGGTCCGACGGCATTTCTACATTTACCTGGGTTAGCCCTGCTACAAACCGCCACTGGGCCTGGGTCACCGCATACTTACCCAGCCAAAACTCAGGGACCGTCACCTGATGCCGTGGCCCCTCAGAGCTTTGACGCTCAGTTTCGTCCCTGGGCGACCCCATCCTAAACGTCCCTCCAGGCAATGCCACCATCTCCAGGGTCAACCCATCCGTCAGTGGCTCCACCCACTGCCGTCCCTGCCGCCGCTGCCGGGTCACCACCCACTCCACCGACTGTCGCCCCGGCAATAGCCGCGTCAGCAGATTACCTCTCTCTCGCTTCTCTAACCGCCCTGTCCTAAATTCAAAAGTCTCTAATCTATAGTCTGCTGACCTGGCGCAGCCCGCTCCGCAACCTCTAGCTGCACCTCTGCTACCGTCACCATTTCCTGCTTTAGCTCTGGCCAGGACTCATCCACAGCGGCCTCATCGGGCACTGTAGCCGCATCCAAAATCTGTGCCGTCACAAACTCCAGCGTCTGAAACTCGGGCAGCTCTGCTCTAATCCCCTCCAAACTATCCGAATCTGCAGCTACCGATTGAGGCCCGTTAAACGAGACAGCCTCAGTTGCATCCACACCAGCACCAGCCGTCTCCCCTGAGAGAATTCGATTCTTATCTCTCAGCTCTCGCTGCAGCATCGACGGTAGTTGTAAAGACTTCCCAGCCACCTCATAGGTCTTCTCCACCCGCTCCGCTGCTAGCTGCTGATTACTCCGCTGCACATCGCTCACCAGCGACGCATACTCAATTAACTCAGGATAATCCGACAGTTGCCCCCTCAGAGTTTCGGTCACCTGAGCTAACCGGGCCATCTCCGCCCGACTGAGTAACTCACGGCCCACCTGTTCTCCCTGCGCCATACTGGTCTGAAAACGGTCGGCGATCTCGGTAACTACTTTTTCTTTCTCTGCTGACCCCAAATACACCATAGCCGCCCACTGCTGCGTCTCTAACTCACGATCCGTGAGCTGGGCATTTTTGGCCAAATAGCCCACATAGCTAATCAACAGATTCGCCACATCCCGCTTACGCTCATCCGTAAACCTATCAGAGCCATGCGCTAAAACATAGGCCCGCACATCCGTATCCATGGCGTACAGCTCATAGCCCACCTGGGAGAACAAATCTGACAACAGCAGATCCACCTCCGCCATCCACGGCACCTCTCGCAAAAACTGATGACGCAGATAGCCCACCAACTCCGGCGTCAATACCAACGGCAACGCCGCATGGCACACCAGTTCGTAGTAACCGGGCTCAAACCGCTCCACAAAGCGCTGCACCCGGCGCTCGGCCCGCTCCTTACGTTCGTCTAGTGTCAGCCCCTCAGCCATTGCGTCAGCTATCTCTCCCTACAGCACCTGCGGTTGCAACCCACGGATCACATCAATGGCATTACTCAGCCCATCATCATCCATTTGAAACATCCGCACAAGATTAGCGACAATCTCGGCAGAGCTCCCCGACCATCGCTCCACTGGCACCGGGTTTAACCAGGCACATAGCTGAGTTCGCTGCCGCAACTGTCGCAAAAATCGCGTCGTTGCTCGAATTCTTTCTAACCGTCGATATCCCCGAGAAGCTCCACAATCACTCACCACCAAAACACTGGTATTGGCATCACAGGTAGCCAGCACCGTTGCCAGGTCCACCGGCTGAGTCATAAATGCATCGGTGTAAACATAGTCCGCAGGCACATTTTGAAAATAACAAACCGTCACCTGCTCTTCCGGCAAACCGCTTTCATAAAGGGCCGTATCAACTACCTCACGGGTAAGCGAATGCAACGGCATCATCGAACCATTTTGATCAATAAACAACACCAACTGCGCCCGGTTATACCCCCGCCGCCGCATCACCGGCTCTAAATAAAACCCCTGCTGGGCCGCCCGCTGCACCGTCGCCGCCACATCTAAAATATCCGCCGGCCCCTCCGCCACCGTACGCCGCAGATAGCGCCAGCCATAGCTCATAGACCGCCTCGACACCGGCAAATAGCCCTGCAAATCCACAGCCTGAGCACTCTCAGCTAGCGTAAAGGGTGCCCGCACGGGTTGAGCAGCCGCATCTATGGCCGCACTCTCTTCTTTTTGGGTAATCGCCTGCGGTGGGTCTTGCCTAGGCATCGATGACGGCAACGGCTCCACCGCAGCAGCCGGGGCAGGCTCACTATCGTCATCCACAAACCTCACCGACGCACTGCTGGCAGCCATCTCTTCTAGGCCCTTTTGCCACAGGGGCTCAAACTGCACCCGCTCATCCTTAGAGCTACACCAGATCAGCACCAGCGCCTGCTTTAGCCCATCGAGATCCGGGAACTCCTCAGACAACGGTGCCAACGGACTGGCCGCATCACTCACCAGGGCCACCCCCGCCAGCAGCTCCTCCACCCCCAGGTTAAAACCGCTCTGGCGCAGCCGCCCAAAGGTCTCAAATATCAGGTCTGGCAAATCCTCTCGGGTCATGGTCATGAAGAAGCCGCAAACCCAGCCCGACGCCAGTCGCCCCGCAGCTTAAACAACAGCTCCTTGTAGGGCAGTTCACCTGCCTTGGCCTTTAGCGCCTCCGCCGCATAGGGCTCGTTGGCAAAGTGGGCCAGGGCCCCCAACCAATCTAAAAATTCACTGGTCCCCGGCAGCTTGGTTAACCCCTTCTGACCCCGAATCGCCAAAAACTCATCCAACGCCGCATCCACCAAGTCTGCTGACGGGGCAGGTTTTACCTCTGCTTCTCCCTGTTCAGCCATCTGCTGAAAGTGGATTTCCACAATCTTTTTCAGATCATCCCGCTCGGGAAACTCAATAAAGTAGTACACACATCGCCGTAAAAACGGAGCAGGCAAATTTCCTTTCTCTTTATTACTGGTGATGATCACAATGGGTGGGTACTTAGCCGTAATCGTTCTACCGGTCTCCCGCACCCGAAACGCATAGGGTTTCTCCAACAGCGCCAGCAAATCATTGGGAAAGTCCAGGTCCGCCTTATCAATCTCATCGATCAGCACCACCGACGGGCAATCATTCCTAAACGCCTGCCCCAACTCCTTAAATTCTAGATAATTCATTGACATTCCTCGGATTAGCCGTACGTTGGCCCTCCCTTGCTTTGGCATTCACATCCTTTCAGCAAATTGACATCATGCAGCCGCAGCAGTGCATCGTATTCGTACAACCCCTCCTGATACCGTGTAGTCGAGCGAATATTCCATCGATAAAGCGGATACCCCAGCTCGTGGGCCACCGCCGATGCCAGTCGCGTTTTGCCACAGCCCGCCTCACCCTCCAGCAACAAAGGCCGCTTTAGAAAAATCGATAGATTGACCGCCTTGATTAACTCCTCAGAGGGTAAGTAAGGCTCTGCTCCCGGACAATCAGCATGAATAGCCTCGGGTTCAGTAGGACGGTTCTCCGAATTACCAGTAAAAAATCTCATAAGCACTCAAGCCATTACCCATCACAACACTAAGCATTACAAAACTCTTTTTCAATCGCATCACGAACAATTGATGGAATCCCACCCATACCACGCCTGTAGAAACGAGCAGCCACCGTTTCAAGTTCCCTCGCTGGTAATCCTGTAAATTCTAACCAATCTTCAATATCATCTTTACTCCAGTTACCAAGATCAATATTTAAAACCTTATTAGGCTTAACGCTAATATCATTTTCATCAGTTAACAAAGGAGACATAATCTCCAGGCAACTTTCAGGCAAAAAATCATCTGAAACAACAACAAGGAAAACATAAACACGTCGCCATGATTTTTCAGAAACAACTTTTGATAATTTAGAAATTAGCTTTGGGTAAAATGTCTCACAGAGCCAGCTAAATACATGTTCTTGCTCAGGAATCCTATGCCACTGCTTAATTTCCAGGAATAGAATACTCTTACTACGCAAAGATTCACAAATTCTCTCAACAACATTCTCTAAGAGTTCATCGAA
>CBDHHL010000055.1:0-13379 GCA_965263355.1 Leptolyngbyaceae cyanobacterium
TGAGCAATTTGGCAGGCTAGGCTTGTTTTGCCAGCTCCTCCTTCTCCTGTGATAAGCAAGGCTGTTGATTTTTTATCAAAAGCAGTTGCTAATGCTTTACCTTGGAGTTCCCCAATAAAATTATTGTCAAGATAAATAGGCAACGAAATATGAATTTTTCGCTCTTCTACAGTAGGTAGCCTTAAAAAAGAGGTGTATACAGTCTGAAAATATTTTGCGGTCCAAGCATTTAGTACCCGATTACGGTATTTGAGTGGCTGTACTAAGCGTAATGGAATTTATAGTTAGTCCAAGGTACAGGAATATCAGCTGAGGGCAACTTAAGTAACCACAGGGGTTTGATCCAAAGGATCCCTAAATAGCTTCCTGTAAGGACTCCTATCAGCAATAAAGAAACTTGATGATCCTGCCAAAGTTGCTCGACATGATCTTGTAGCGTGATTTGCTGGGAAGAAACATTACTGGATGAAGGGGAGTTAGTTGAGCTAGGTGCTGATTGTATTGGCTGTGCTAAGACAGGTAATAAAAAGATGCTTGTAAATATCCAAGCAACGACTACACTAGCGAAGTTGGACGGAAACTCCATTATGCAGATCTCAAGTAGGCACTAGATTCAAATTCCAACCTACCAGAAGGTTAGATTCTATTTCTAGCCCTATAGGAAATACCTACAAGTATTTCCAAATTTTATGCTAAAGCAATTAATCAATGATGCTTTAGCTCATTGATGATAGTGAAAACACAAATTAATTCTCTGTGTCTGATCGCTTAACTGTTATTAATAAAGTTAGGCGAGTTTATTTGAAGGATAGAGAACAGAATGCTGTTGCTGGGTGGGCTAAATTCATGAAAGATATGCCTATTTACAATAGTGAGCCTGTACCACTTCCCATTGATCAATTGACCTTGGAGCAAAAGCTTGCACTGCTTGACTGGCATCCCGTGTTCACTGGCCGGTCCCCTAACTGTGAGCACTCAATCTGTCTTCCTAAGACACCTATTGCACATTGGGTTGTCAGAACTGTAATTGGATTGATGGCACCCTTGGAAAGTCAAACTCAAAACAAACACAGCCATCATCACTCAACGCTAGAAACAGCCTGACGTAGACGCTTCATAAAAGGGGATGGCCGATCGCCTGTCATGATAAGCCGGTCTATCGCACGCGTCATGGATACATAGAGCAACCGGGCCTCTGCCTCAACCTCGCCATGTTGATTCGGCAAATAACCGACCCCAGGGATGAAAACAGTATCAAACTCTAGCCCTTTGCTACTGTGCATCGTAGCGAGTTTAATACTGTCCTGAGCCGGGTCATAATGACGGCTTTTGCTATCTCGATTAATCCAGTCCAGTGGGATACTATGCTGCTCAAAGTGCTCTGAGATGGCCTCAGCCATGAACTTACTGCGATAGAGAATACCCATATCGTTCCAAGCAACACCTTGGGCATGTAACGCCTGCACTTGAGTGGCCACATAGCTCACCTCTGCACGGAAACTCGGAAGCTCAATCAGTATCGGCTTGGGGCCATGCCGACCTGCGGTTTCCGGTTGAACCAAAATCGGGGCATCGTCATCCTCCTCGCCGCGAGCCGTTAATAACTCACGCGCAAACTCATAGGCAATGGTGAGGATCTCCTCGGTGTTGCGATAGTTAATCTTCAGGATTTGCGTTCTGCCTTGAGCTTTGATCCCCACACTCTTAAAGCTGAAGGTGCGCTTTTGAGCCTGGCCATAGATGCTTTGGGCATCATCATAGAGCACCAGCAGCGAATCGGTCTCTGGGTCCACCATCTTCACGACGAGCTGGTACCATGCTGGCTTGAAATCATGCCCTTCATCCACCAACACCGCACCATATTGTCCTGCTGGAATTCGGCCAGTTTCCACAGCATCAAGTACATTCTGTATTAGCGCATCCCAATACGCACTTCCTGAATACTGGTTGCGGCTCGGCTTTGGTAGCTTGTATTTCCAGATCACATCACTACACCACCTATGGATGTTGCAAACCTTGACCTGCTTGGCAATTCCTGCGGCATGAAGCTTTTGACGCAGCATTGACGCCAGGGCTACGTTGTAGCACAGGACTAAAATAGGCTTATCAATCTGCTCGGCCAGATGAAGACAGCGATAGGCCAGGATCATTGTTTTGCCTGAGCCAGCCACACCATGAATGATCCGATGGCCTTCTCCAAGACTACGAGCCAGCTGCTCCTGCTGCAAATCCATCACTCGAATGATGTCTGGAATTGCCACGTCTGTCTCTTCTTCATGACTTGACGCAATGAGATCGCCAATCCGAATGTGTGGAAAAATATTCCAACGGATACGGTCAATCTGAGTCTTCGTCAGTGGTTCGCCAAAGTGGTACGTACAGAAATTCCACAGCCGTTGCTGAAAATCAAGCGCATCGACACTGGGGACCATTTCATCCTGACAGATAACCAGATGGGCTGGCATCACCTCTTCTAGCATCGGTTCAAGGCTATAGGCATGTTCCAGGGCCTTACGCTTGATGTTAGGGAATACTACGCCGTAACTGTAAGGACATGTGAGCTTTCCAGTATAGGGACCATCAATCTGGACCAGCATTGGATCGCGCTGTAGTTGGTTTGCGATCGCGAACGCATAGTCTCGCGCTTGCTCTAAGGGATGCTTGAACGCTTTGTCCCCTTCTGAGGTTCTTACAATAAAGCTATCAGATGTTATCTCCTGAATTGCATCCAGGCTCCAATCTTTGACCTCTAGAATGATGATGCCTCGAAGCGGGTGAATCAGGATGAAATCAGGATGGAGTCGTTTATAGCCAACAGGCACGTTGTACCAAAGTAGGTAGTCATCTTCCAGCTTTTCCTGGAGACGTTCAGCGAGTCTACGTTCTCCCGATGTCATCAATTGGGAACAACTTGCAAAGGCAGGGATTAGAACGGCATGTCCCATACACACTGAAGAGTAACTCTACCGATGAATCATGAGCTAGCTAACCTGCCATACTTCATGATTTACGATCAGAGTAACATACACAGCATCACAGCCCTACTACAAGGGATAGAAATAGCACTAATCGGGCGATTAGTGCTATTTCAGGCTTGAAGCGTTGATATTTCAGAGGTAACCTGACTGAGCGCATAACCGCAATAATGGACTACCAAATCATCCAAACGTCTACATCAAGTTCTTCAATAAATTGTGGTACCAGGCTTAATAATCCATCGTAAGAATTTTTATTTTGTGAAAGCTAAATAGTCTGAACTAAATACATTGGGATATATTACTTACGTACGTTTACGCATCTTTGTCATACACTCAGCAGACAGTCCTTATTACAGGGAGTTTCTATGCTTAAAGTCAGTTTTAAGGCACTTGTAGCAATTGCCCCCTTAATTACAGCTCTTGCTGCACTCGCTGCAGCCATCCTAGGAGAAGATGGCATATCGTCTCTTCTTAAATTAAGCCAATCAGATGACGATCAGCAGCAATCAACACCTAAAGTTATCCCTAACTCTGTCGCTTTCTATTGCGATGAATCCATAGGTGGTCTTTCTACAACTGTCTCCAACTCATCCAAAGATCAACCAATAGCAGTAATCAACTGGGATATTAATAACGATTATTTTGGTGATAACTGGCCGCCTCAAAAAAGGTGCCAAGTTGTTTCAGAGCGTTTTCAAGCTGTGCATGAGCGAGATCAACTTGCGTATTTAACAGCAGATATGGCCAACTGGTTAGAAGGACAAGATATTTTTGTTGTTTGCGGTGTTAAGCAACAAGGAGCAAGCTGCCAAGAGAGTGATCTACTATTCACATTGCAAACAGGAGATGATCCAAATGAAATTCTTGGAGACTTGATAGCAATTAGACAAGCACCAAGTACCAATAAACCTCTACTCAGGGGAGAGAACAGCTCCTTTAAAGATGGATTACGTGTTTACTATGAGCTGAAAGAAATTGTCGCTTCATCAACACAACCGCCTAATAAGGATACAGAGAATCCAGCTTTTTAAGGTTTTCAGAACTAGATAGAAACCGTCCGCCTTCTCTCTTTCTAAGAAACATGCTCCTTAATTCTCGCCACAGAGCTTTCAAACTCGTCTCGACGCTTGTGATAGCAGCATCTATTCTATTGACAATACAACTCAGCTCTATTGAGCAGTTAACGGCAAGTAGTGGACAGAATATACCTGACAAACAGGCTCTATATCCTGAGATATCAGCGATAGAAGAAAATATAAAACAAATGGAATCTGGAAGAAAACCTAGCTTTGAACTTCGTTTATCCTACCAGAGACTTGGCGAACTTTACTATAAGACCCAAAATTATGAGCAGTCATTAGCAAGTTATCAAAAAGTATTCGGAATAACTTTAGATGAAGCACTACGCAGAAAGGGAGCTTCTGAGTCGTTAAATGCTGAGAAAGAGTCTCAGGTTATTAAAGACCTAGAGGAAAACTTAATTCAGCCAAACTTAAGAGCAGCAATAGGTCGTAACTTAATCCAACTCGGGCGATATGATGAAGCTAAGCAAATATTATCTAAGGCTCTTCAACATATTGAGTTTCAATTTGAAGCACAGGAAAATACAAGAAGCATTGAGTCTCAAAGTATACCAAGTAGTGGAAAATATAATGCAATCGAAGAAAATAGAACGGTATATGAAGAGCTACAAGAACTGGCTATTGTAAACGGAGACTACGAGGGTGCATTAGAACTTTCTGATCGAAGCCGTGCATTAGAATTAATGGTTTTGTGGGAATCTGCAAAGGATAACTCATCCTCTTTCAAGATCAATAACTTTGATATAAAATCAATCAAAAACCTGGCTCGTGAAGAAAACTCTGTACTGGTTGAATATAGCTTTATTGGAAGCAACTTTTTGTTTATCTTTGTTGTCAGACCAGATGGAAAACTGTTTTTCAGGAAAGTAGCCCTTGACTCATTTCCAGATAGGATTGAATATTCTGGTAGTCCTCTTCAGCTACAAGCAAACAGATACAGAAACTACGTTTCGATAGTTGCTGTATTGATTGTTGCAGTAATAGCTATATTATTTATATATCGCTCTGTTAGTGGACGAAAAAGAAGCTTATACCTTTTCACTACATTGGCATCTATTGTAATTGGTGTCATTCTTCTAGCATCATTTGATAATCTACTTTCTGAAAAATCAGTTATTACTACAGATAAAGATGTTGAATATATAGGTAAAGAGCATCGTCAACCATTTGAGGTTTCATATCTAACACAACCTTTATCGATAAGGTCTGTATCTGGGCTATCAAGTACAACATTAACCGCTCTTAGAGGTTCGAATGATAAAATCACAAGAGAGGGAGAAGATTACGGTTGGCCTACAGATGAAGGCCTTAAAAAGTATTATAGTTTACTTATTAAACCTATAGAGGATTTACTGCCAAAAAACTCTCGGAAAAGTGTTGTTTTTATACCTGATAAAAATATACTAACTGCTCCTTTTGCAGCTTTTAGAGCCTCTGACAACAGCTATCTAATTGATAAATATCCAATTCGGATATTTTCTTCCTTACAAGCACTATCAACATTACGAGCGCAATCACAAAAGGTCAAAAGTTCTAACCAAGAGGCTCTTATTGTTGGTAACCCTACAATGCCTGAGGTATCAGTAGTAAACCCTGACAATCAAAATATTCCTATTGAGCAACAAGTAAAGCAACCGCTAGAAAAACTATCTGACCTTCCTGGAACTGAATACGAAGCGACTCAAATTGCTTCTCTTTTCAAGACTAAACCATTACTTGGAGACGAGGCAACTGAAGAAGCAGTTCTCAGTAAAATGCCCGATGCAAAGTTTATACACATAGCAACTCATGGGATTTTAGATGCACAAATTACACTTAAAAGTCTTGATACCCTTTTGAGTAGTACTAATAGCGACTTTTTACAAAGCCATGAGGTCGAAAGTCTTTTAAGGGAAGGCGTTGATGTTATAGCGCTTAAACCAACGCCTTCCGAAGATGGTTTGTTAAGCGAAATAGAAATTTATGATAAGAGAAAGGAGATTAGTGCAGAACTAGTAGTACTCAGTGCTTGTGATACTGGACTAGGAGAGGTAACAAATGACGGGGTTATAGGTCTTGCTAGACCATTCCTTTCAGCAGGCGTCCCGAGCGTCATCGTATCCCTTTGGAAGTTGCCTGATGCTCCGAGTGCAAAGTTAATGATTGAGTTCTATAAAAGGCTCCGAGAAGGTGAGCTTGATAAGGCTAAGGCTTTACGGCAAGCTATACTTGCTACTAAGGAAGAGTATCCTGATCCCAGTTCTTGGGGAGGATTTATACAACTTGGTGAGGCAGCTCCACCCCAAATTGTCAAGAAACTCGCTAACTCCGAGACTTCCGAGGCACTTATGCCAAAAACTCTAAGCGATGAGCTATTGAGAAACATGAAAATTTCAGGAAAAACAGTTGGCAGAGAGAATATCAAGCTTAATAACGGGAGATATTTTGAGAGCTTTAGTCCAGGGAACTTTAATGTTAGTGATGGCCTCATACACTATGCCTTGACAGATATTATCGAACGGACTGATCTTAATGATGATGGTTGGGAAGATGCCTTAATCATATACAGCTTGAATGGAGGTGGTACTGGTACTTTCTTTACCCTGTCCGCAGTCATTAATGAAAATGGTTCACCTGTAGAGGTTAGTACTGCTCCTCTAAACGGCGATACGTTTGCTCACGTCGATGTCAACCAGAATGGCGAGATTTTAGTTAGGCATAGTGTTTGGGCTAACGGAAACTCTTACATAGACGAACAGAAGTTTTTGTTTGATGTAGATAACAACTTCCTTCGAGAAGAAGCTGCTTTAAACGCTACAGTTGTTGGCAGTACTGGAACTAATCTTAAAAATGTTCGAGAATGGACATCATCTGATTCTAATGTGCTTTTTGAGCTTCCGGTTGGTGCTCGAGTTGAAGTTAGAGGTAATCGAAGAGATTTAGAGGAATATCTGTGGTATTTCATTTATAGCCCTGACACCGGAGAAACTGGATGGATTGCAGGCCACCTCATTGAACTTGATCAATGATCAATAGGCTATCAAAGTATTTCACTTGTAAACTCACCAACATCAAACAGCCTCCAACACTCAAGAAATACTGCTTGATTAACCTCGACCTACAGCAACTTTAATTGCGTCGGTTGGGTAGCACTCAGCAGATCGGGATCGGCGACCTTAAGCACATCCGCTCGCATTTCCTCAACCAACGTACAGTAATAATGACTGTCATACGGGCCACTGCTAACTTTGACCTTATTCGGTCCCTCATAGAATGTCACGATGTCGCCTTCGTGTCCCAAAGCAAGCAAAGCTTTTTCACCTCGACGAATCTTGCGAGTCACACTGAGTTGGCTTATCGGATATTGCCCGGAGCGCAGCTGTACTAAGGTCTTTTGATGATGAGCCTCGGCCATCTCTGGAGCCTGTAAAAACAGCTGGATATAGGTAGCCTGATAAGTACGCTCCAACTCACTACGGTCCCGACTTCGAAACCGTCCAGCAGATTTCACCTGACCATCGGCAAAGAACACCAGATAGTTTTTACTCAGCCCCGTTTTCCCATCCTGGGCAGCCGGAATAAACGCTGCTGCCGCTTGAAACTCGTGCTCAACGTTTATCCCATCAGGTAATGCCGCTTGCACCGCTTGAAAGATACACTCATTCTCACCAGACGGCGCGCTAAAGAGCACACCATCGGTATCGACTTCAGCTACTGTACCGCCAGCCTGCTCAATCGTTGTCATCATGAGGCGTGCGATCGCACGCCCGTAAGCCGTCACTAAGGCAGCTGCTTCATAATCGTTGTAGCCAACGCCAGGGGTGCCCAGAAACCCATACAAGGAGTTGATCATGATTTTCGAGGCTTTCTGCTTTTGATGGGCCGCTCGATCACCCTGTTTAGCCAGGGCCTTCAAGCGGAGTCTTTCCGTTAGGCGACTGGCCAGAATGCTCAGCATCTTACCTTCGGGGTCTTTTCGCGAGCAGATACCATACCGCAGCATGATAGAGGGATAAAGCGAACTGACATCGACTTTAGACACATTACGGAAAAGCCCTGCTACACCCAAGGTGAGCCCACCCTCAAACTCAACGACATCATCGGTTGCGGGGACTGGCTGGTCTGGATACTGGTCTTCTAAAATCCGCTGCCATTTAGTGCCATTGCCATTGACCGCCAGGGTCTGCACACTCATGCCAGGAATAAATTCTTGCTGATAGTAGATGCTAGGAACCAGATAATCAGCCAACCGTTCGGTATCCTCCAAGTCGTATTCCAAATACTCAAGAATCGACTCGGTTTGCCCCTTGGCCCATAGATCACAGATTTCCAGATAGGACAGGTCAAGCCTAGGCATATCCCGAACACCCATTTGCAGAGCAGCCTGTTTGAGGGTGTAGCGAGTCAGATGTCGGGCTGAGAAGTCATTGATGAGCACCTGGTGATACACATCCACCAGGTCCATACCCTTGGCATAAATCGGATGATACCTGACAGCTTTCCCGTTAATACGGGCTGCTCCAATCCGTTTCTCACGGCCACTGACCGTAAACGGATGAGGGATTTTATGAATGCGGCAGCGCTCGATGATAAATGGCAGGTCAAAAGCCAGGTGGTTATAGCCCAACAAAAGCTTTGGCTGTTTCTTTGCGATCGCGGCCAGTGCCTGACGCAAAATCCAGCCTTCGTCCTGATAAGTAATTTTGTATGAACACGGATTTTCATGTTAGGTAATCCACCCTAAATCTACCCAGGATGTAAAAATAGTTAATGGGTAAAAAGTTTAGCTAGCTTGGGCTTGACTGCCTTCAAGAAAGTTTACACAGGTCAATTCTTAGGGAATATTGCTGTAAAGTGCAACGTTCTATGAACCCCTATTTGAGCATCAAGTGGTGAGCTACCCCTCCCAATCCCTGATTTAATGGTCGTTTTCAGCATCAGCTCCCTGACGAGGGGGCAAATAAGCAGATTTTAGAATTGCTTTAATTATGAAAATGCCCCCTAATTCATGGAAACGATAGACTTCTTTACAAAGCCTCAGTCGACCACGCATCGTCAGTATGAGGCCCTCCGTGCGTTCTATGTCGAGGGCCAATCAGCCGCAGAGGTGGCAGCGGCATTTGGCTATACGGTCTCATCGTTTTATTCGCTCAATCGAGACTTTAAACAACGGCTGGAGACGTCTGAGGCGAGTGAGCAATTCTTCGCAAATCCCGTAAAAGGGCGCAAACCAAAAGACGTCACCGGTACGGTTGAGGCACTCATTATCCAGTTACGTCAACAATCTCTGTCAGTGCCTGATATCAAGGCAACCTTGGATGCACAATCCTATCGTGTTTCTGAGAGCACGATTTACACGGTACTCAAACAAGCCGGATTTGAACGATTGCCTCGACGCTCCCGTAACCAAAGCCGTGCAGCGTTATCATCGCTAGAACTGAGTGCACCGACTAGCAAACCGCTGACGTATCTCAATGAGACATTTAGTACGCAACACAGTATCGGATTATTAGGGTTGTTACCCTATTTGCAGCAGTATGGTATTGACCAAGCGATTGTCAATTCTGATTACCCTGAAACCCAAGCCGTGAATCGATTAAGCTCTATCTTGAGTTTTGTTGCCTTGAAACTATCCAATATTCGACGCTACGGGGCCGATGATCTGTGGTGTATGGATCGGGGATTAGGGTTGTTTGCGGGGCTCAATGTACTGCCCAAAACCGCCTGGTTTTCCGCCTATTCGTATCGGGTTAGTCGGGCGATGAATCACACCTTTCTCAAAGCCTTAAACGGCATTTGGCAACAACATGGATTACTCTCAGAGAGTGCTAATCTAGATTTCACCACCCTGCCTCATTGGGGAGATGCCACCCATCTTGAGAACAACTGGTCAGGGACTCGAAATAAATCGCTCACGAGTCTTTTAGCGGTGTTAGCTCAAGACCCTGATACTGGCCTGATTACCTATGGCGATACCACCCTGCGTCATCAGACTAAAAACAAGGTTGTACTCGAATTTGTTGATTTCTATCATACTCATCATAACCATACCCTCAACTATTTGATTTTTGATAGCAAATTCACCACCTATGAACAACTTAAACAACTCGATGAACTACCCAACCCCATTAAGTTCATTACTATCCGTCGTCGAGGCAAACGAATCGTTGACGAACTCAATGCCCTTCCCAAATCTGCGTGGAAAACGACACGAGTCCAAGCCGCCGATGGGCGTAATCGCACACTCCAAGTCCATGAACAAACCGTTTTTCTGCAGGGCTATGGAAAGGACATTCGGCAACTCGCCATCGCTGGGACCGGGCGGATTAAACCGGCCTTATTAATCACCAATGATTTTGACCTGTCTATCGACCAAGTCATTCGAAAATATGCACGACGGTGGTTGGTCGAGCAAGAAATTGATGAACACATTCAATTTTTCCATCTCAACCGATTGTCGTCATCTATGGTGATCAAGGTGGACTTCGATCTGACGATGTCTATCCTCGCTCATAATCTTTATCGCCTGCTAGCGTCAGATTTACAGGGCTATACCCATCTCAATGCCACCTCCTTATTTGAGAAGTTTATCTGTAATTCAGGGCGCATCTGTATTGCTGAGGACGCGATCTCAATTTCGATGAAAAAGAAACGTCATTTGCCCATCCTGCTGAATGCACTTGAACCGTTTCAAAATCAACCAGTCGCTTGGATGAATAATCGAAAGCTCAGATTCGCAGCAGATGCTTCCTCATAGCTCTGATAATTAGGGGCTTTTTTTCAACATGAAAATCCGTGATGAAATTTGCCGTTCATCTCGTAGGCCGATCGCAATAATCCGATCCACCTTTGGATCTAACCCCAGGGTTTCAATGTCCAAATACAGCTTGGAAACCTGCTCATAGGGAACCACTGTAGTTGTTGGATGCCACGGCGTAATCTGAAATGGGCATGGACTATCAAGGTCTAAGCGCGTCTCATCCACAATCAGGCGAGCTGGATGCTCCAGCCGCTGAACTAAGCTACGCATCTCCGTTGCAGGGATGAGTGGGGATTGGACTTTTAACAAAAAAATATTCCAGTTGTCTCTATCTCTGCACTTAGCAGAGGGAATTTAAACTGAAAAAAGATTGTTTTTGATCAGCCGTTAGGCCGCTTTTTTCGTCTTTTTTTTGCGCCTAAAGGGTCCACGTTTGATAATCGGTCGTCGAGACCGTGGGTCGAAGGTGGTCCCTGAAGAACGTCCAGGGGATTTACCTCGGGGTTTGACCTCAGCGGCTGGGGTGCCAATCTGCTGAATAATTCGAGCGAAGTCCCGCTGAACCATGGATGGGGTGATGCGTTGTTCCTGATAGTTGGGTAAGAATCGTTGCCAAGGTTGAGGGAGTGCCTGAGTCAACAAGCGGGCCACCCACAACTGAACATAGGCTAACCAGGAGAATTGCACCCAGGACTCTTCGTGAATAACCTCGGGGGTTTGTAGCTCATTCATGAGCAGATGTTGCTTTCCAAAACGAATCCCATGTTCGAGCTTGAAGCGCTCACCATAGTCTAAGTAGACGGCTTGAGCATCCAGGCATCTGCGAGCTTGCCCAAACACGATTAACCATTGGGGCTTGAAGCATCGATGTCCGCTGGGGTCAGTGATGTGAACCTGCACCAGATCAAAGGGGTGGGCATTCATCGGTTGGGCTCTTGAGCCTCTCATCAGGAGATCATGCCAGCGCGTGAGGGTCACTCGGCGAGAATGCCCCTTGAGCGTCGTTATCTCTAGAGTGGTGTGCTCGTCAGGAGTACCCCAGCTGGTCTCATCTTTAAGGTCAAAACGGGCTCCGTACCAACGGGGGTGCCCCCGTCGTTTCTCAGTCGAGACGGTTGGTAAGCGATAGAAAACGCGATTGGCCCGAGCCCGTGTGATGATGACGCGGTTGGCCTGAGTGCTGAACGGATAGAGGAAGCGACGATGGCTATAATCACTATCGGCCACCAACACACAGCAATCATCATGCCAAGGCAACCGCTCATCATTGAGCAGACGCTTGACCTGCTGTTGGCCCACCCTTGTTTTGCTCTCAAAACTACTGACCCGTTCCACACTCACGGGAATGATCCAACTGGGTCCACCCGCCACCTCGGTTTCTGGAATCGCGGCCATGAGCGAATAGTTATGCCCTAAGGTAATCGGTTTTTGCCCCGCAATCACGGTCGGCTTATACACCGATTCACGATCTTTAAGGGTGCGGGCATGGGGGCGACTCACAGGCGTCACATCGACCCCAAACAACCAGTGCTTGCGATCAGTCGGAACCGGCACCACTGGGGCAATGGCCTCAATCCATACCTGAGGAAAACGATGTTGAGGGGGACTCCCGTCAGGGCACTCTGAGCCCGTCACTACATCGCGACTTTCTGTTAAGCTGCCGATGGCCGCATAGAGCGCACCATGGGCTCGACGAAACAGCGGATTGAGACTTAATTCAACCACGCTATTCGCACCGGTATTGGCACATAACGCATCCAACAAATCCATTAGACTGTCGGCACGTTGGCTGAAACTTCTGTAAAGCTGCTCCCGAAATTGGACAAGAGGGTTGATAAAATCTGCAGTAGTCATGGCAATAGGCAGAGTGTGTTTTTGTTTGCTCTTTATCGCCTATTGCCGCTTCTTAGTACATCCCTCTCTACATATTTGTACAAAGTCCAATCATCTTTTGAAATAGGAATCAATTCTGTATGCCAATATCTCTTAAGTTTTTCAATTATTGGGGATTCTGAATTCCAAAAATCAGCAACGATAGAATCGACTAATTTATACTGATAAAGAAACCGTAGCGCATCAAATAATTGAGTTTCTAGTTCATCCTTACCACGAGGTTTAACCCAAGAGAATAATAAATTATCGTTATCGGGTTTACGCTGATAGTCATATTTAAAGCATTCCTTTAAAAACGCTAATATATGTCTGTTAGGAGCAGCGTCTATTAGTAATAACGCTTCAGCTTTTAAGTAGAAATATATCGAGTAAGCCATAACTACACCTCTAACCACTGTTCAGACAAATCATCTAAATCTTGTTTCCATTGATCAAAGGTTTGGCGCTCTTTCCACACCAAGCCTTCATCAATAAGAAACTCCTCAAACTGAGGTGTGAAAAAGTCGTTTAATATATTTCTAAATGTCGCGTAACCTATTTTAGTTTCTGGTGTAATAGTCACACTACCTTGATATCTAATTTCTTGCATAATTACTTATCTTCCAAATCTGTCTATTTGAACTGATACAAAACTGCCAGATATCCATCCAGTTAATAGCCACCAACTAGTCTTGTTACTCAATGGAA
>CBDHHL010000056.1:0-2531866 GCA_965263355.1 Leptolyngbyaceae cyanobacterium
AAGGTGGCTGATATTCTCTGTGAGGAGTCAATTACCTTTTGGGATTCTACCCCAGCAACCCTTCAACAATTGATTTCGTTCTTGCCATCTAAATCCATAGCAAACAGTTCCCTCCGGTTAGGCTTCTTGAGTGGTGACTGGATTCCAGTAGCCTTGCCTGAGCAGGTGAAGAAAGTATTTCCCAGCATTCTTCTTGTCAGTCTGGGTGGAGCAACCGAAGCAACTATTTGGTCGAATTATTATCGGATCGAATCTATCAATCAGAATTTAACCAGCATTCCCTATGGCAGACCCATCCAAAATGCACAGTATTATATCTTAGATTCTTGCCTGACCCCCTGCCCGATAGGGGTGCCTGGCTTTTTATATATTGGAGGAGAATGTTTGGCTGTGGGGTATGACGATCCGATAAAAACTGCCCAGAAGTTTGTTCAAAATCCCTTTAGTGTTCACCCAGATGCTATTCTTTATGATACTGGAGATAAAGCACGTTATCTTCAAGATGGGAACATTGAGTTTCTGGGCCGAATTGACAATCAAGTTAAAATCCGGGGTTTTCGTATAGAGCTTGGAGAAATAGAAACAGTTTTAGCTACACACCCAGACGTCAGTTCAACAGTTGTTACTGTTCGAGAAGATATCCCAGAAGATAAACGCCTGATTGCCTATGTTGTCACTAAGAGAGAATCGACAATTGGTCAGTTGCGCGAATTCGTTAAAACTAAGTTACCCCTTTATATGGTGCCCAGTGCATTTATCCGTTTGGAGGCAATACCTTTGACGCCCAATGGTAAAGTTGATCGTCGCACTCTTCCCCGGCCTAAAGTCGATCTCTCTTTTCCTGTAAGTTTTACCCCACCCCGTACCACTTTAGAATTTCAACTATCCCAAATTTGGTCGGCAGTCCTCAACCTTGATAGTGTCGGAGTACACGATGATTTCTTTGAGCTAGGGGGACATTCCCTGTTAGCGGTGCGACTAATGGCTCAAGTAGAACAAGAGTTGGGAGTTAATTTACCATTGCCAGTGCTCTTTACTGATCCCACCATTGAAGCCCAAGCTCGACTACTGAACAGCCAAAATGCGATTGTAGACCACTCTCCCCTCGTTCCGATCCAGCCCCATGGAACTTTGCCCTTACTCTTTTGTATTCATCCAGTGGGTGGAAATGTTTTCTGCTACGCCGAATTAGCCCATCATTTGGGTCGAGACCAACCGCTGTACGGTCTTCAATCACCAGAACCATATCATAACGTTACGCCTTTAGACTCAATTAAAACGATGGCCATGACTTATATTAAGGCCTTAAAAAGCGTTCAACCCCATGGCCCTTATTACTTAGCAGGATGGTCAATGGGCGGTGTTATTGCCATAGAAATGGCTCAACAGCTTCAATCTATCGGAGAAGCTGTAGCGCTTGTTGTACTGATTGATAGCTATACGCCACAGGTAATAGCCAGCCCTATAGAGGCATCAAAATCGGCGACATCAGAGGAAATTGGCACGGCAGATTTACAGTCTTTAATCACTGATTTAAATGGTTTGTTTGATAGTGAGCTGTCGTTAGATCGATTGAAACTGGCAAAACTCGCACCTAATGCTCAGCTGGAACACCTCTTTGCCGTTGCCCAGGGGATGAACTTACTACCACCGGAAATGACGCCTACGCAAATGGCCTATCTATTCCGCATCTTCAAAGCTAATCAGACGGCATTAGCACGATATCAGGTGCAACCCTATGGTGGTCGAGTGATACTCTGCTCTGCAGAGGAGGAAACCGATGATCGGGGCTGGGACACAGTGCTTACAGGAGAGTTTGGTATTGTTCATATTCCAGGTAATCACTATAGGATAATGAAATCTCCTCAAGTTCAGCTACTTGCGAATGCTGTACGTGCGGCAATTCGTGAAGCTTGCCCTGAGGAATAAGCTTCAAGGGTATTAATATAAAGCGAGACGGTTTCTCGATGCGAGAAGTCAGAAGTGAGGAGTCAGTAGGGAACTGGATTCTGTATGGGATGCAGCCTAACGTTCCTGGTCAGCGGTTGCTAGTGACTTGGTTTCTTTTGTCGATCATGCTGGCCAATCCGCTGCACCAGGCTTGTTATGGCAGATAATCCTCGCTGTCATATCAATGCTTATCTTCTTTTAGTTACAGTTCTATTTTTCTCCACCCGCTTTTTCTTCCAATCTTTCAAGGAGATAAATAATTCTTTAGGATTAAAAGAAGGAGCTTTTCCACTAAAGATCAATTGCAGTAAAAAATTCAACAGGAACCATGCTGAGGTAACGACATAAACAGTGGGTTCAATCCAATCCCAGCCTCCTGACTTTGTGATTTTCCAGTAACTCAAGAAAATAAGAGATAACAATACCAGAAAATATAGCATTGACCAGAATCTGGCAAAGTCGGTTGAAATCCGGTTTTCAAGTTTAGTCCTTTCATTCTCTAACATTTGAAAATCAGATTGAAGTCGATTTAGTTCGTTTTCAGAGACAATTGAACCCTCGCCCAAAATCATTTTGCTTCTAGTATGAGTAGTTTCTGCGAGACAAGTATATGCATATGTCTTTTTGTAATCTAGATTATGAATCAAATCTCTTTCGTCAAAACTAAGCTTTTTAAAAATTTCAAATGTATGCACTGCGCTAATATTTTTGAATCTTAAAACGACATAGACATCCACTAAATAGCCTTTAGCAACCGCAGTTACATCAAATATATATTCATATGCATCAGGAGAGTGTATCAGGCTTGAGATCTCTTGCTCTAAAATTTGATAATCTAAAACCTTTGTCTCGATAGTTAGACCCTTTAAATTTGAATATCTTTTTCGGTCAGCAGGCTCCATCTGGATATCTGATAAAGTCTGTTGACCATCAATGTTTTTCGGATACTTACCATTACTTAGATCATCAAGTCGATCGGTAATATTTTGCTTTATCCTTTTTAATCTATCGGTTTCGGAAAGCACTTTTCCTCTGTCCTCTATTATGCCGATTAAAGTAACCTGATTAAAATATTGATAATTGGCAGCGCAATGAGCAATTACGTTTATGTAAGGATCTGGACGTTCGGAAGTCGTAAATATATACAGCTTAGATTGTTTTGCCAAACCGTCTTGGACTTTCAATCCTGTACTTTCCAAAAGGATTTCTCCTTTATTTTGCGACTTGACAGTCATCAAGTTGGCTAGCGCCTGATTTACATTGCTACCAACGCCACAACTCATGGATAAACCAGTAAAACCATTGAAGATTTTTGTTATTTCTTCTAAAAAGACCTGCTCATTTTCAGGAAATTCATATTTATCATATTTAACTAAAACGTCATCTCCACCAGAAATCAAAATTTCTGCACCATTCTTTGACTCAACAAAAAGCTCTATTTTGAATATCGCGAGCTTAATACTTTCTGATAAATGTGTCGCTTCTTTGACTCTGCCACCATTAAGTAAATTCTCTATGGCATTACCAATATTGTCTCCATCGAAAAAGGCATATCTAGCTGCTTTAATCTTAGGTAAGTCAGACCAATCAAGAAGTTGCATACTTACACGCGAGTCTGCATAAGAATAATTTATATTAGCAGATCAGCTCATCAAGAAATTGAAGGGCTTTGCTCAGAAATTAACCTAGTCGCCAACGATATATTGCCAGAGGGGCAATCCTCCCTCCGAAAGTCTGCGGTCGGGTAAGGAAGCAGGTTTTAAATATATCCCGCTTCCTCCCCTCAGAACCGTACGTACAACTTTCACTGTATACGGCTCAAGCAATGTCTTGAAATTCAGTTTTTCCGATTCTTAACAACCTTTTCAGATTGTCCTGATGGTTACGTTTACAAGCCGAAGCTTGCACCTAACTTTTCCCAATCAGTTAAGTTTCATCTCACCTTCATTCAAGTCCATCACCTATCCCACGTCAGCCCCCTTTCAGGTTGGGCAAATGCCCTATCTGCCCCGTTATGAATTCCGGTTGCCTTTCGGCTGGCAGCTTTCGCTTCTTGGGATATCCTGTGCCCGCTAGAGAGTTCAGCTTTGGTTGCCCTCCGCTTACCTGGAAAATAAAGTATTTTCAGGACTCTATCGGGGTTTCCTCGTTCCGCACGGGGTGGAGATATGATTGCTTTAGGATTCCTCTTTACTCCGAGAGCGGGATGTTCTTGATTGGCATTTAGACGCTACCAACCCCCATATGCTCCAATATTCTCGTATCAGCCATTTCGAGAACTCACATTAACGAAGCCTCATCAAGGATTCACTTGCGTTATCCTTAGCAATCTTGCCCTAGCCTGCACCCTCTTGTTGGCTCAGAAGATACTGCGACATTTAACCTCGTCTGCTGATGCTGCCCTCCCATTACTGGTCGAACATTCCGAGGCGGACATCCGCCTGAACACTGGCGGGGAGAGTCATTTGGGAGTCTCTCCAACTCCCCCGAACGACTTCGAGTCGCGCGCATAACTATCGTTTATCCAGAAACTTTCTGGATAATACCCCCAGACTCGGAGTTATCCAGAAACTTTCTGGATAAACACCCTATAAGCGAATATCCCAGAAACTTTCTGGATAATACCCCCAGACTCGGAGTTATCCAGAAAGCTTTAAAGTATCTTTACTAGTTCAAGTGAACTATTGAGTAATGATTGATACATAGATGTTTTAGTATTTCTACGTATCAATTTACATGTCATCTAAGCCAAGGACTCTACTAGAAGCTGTTCGTGATGCTATTCGTGTCAAGCATTACTCATATAAAACTGAAAAAAGTTACATTAATTGGATTAAGCGATACATTCGATTTCATAACTGGCAGCATCCCAGAAATATGGGAGGTCCAGAAATTGAGGTATTTTTAACCCATTTAGCCGTTACCAAAAAGGTGGCCGCTTCTACACAAAATCAAGCACTCTGCGCCTTACTGTTTCTATACCGTACTGTTCTGCAACTGGACCTGGACTTGAATGTGGATGCAGTTAGGGCTAAACGCTCCCAACATATCCCTACAGTTCTATCAAAAGAGGAAGTAAGGGCCGTTATTCAGCAACTTTCAGGTGTCTATCGTCTGGTGATACAGCTTTTATACGGCTGCGGCTTTAGGCAGATTGAATGTCTACGACTCAGGGTCAAAGACATCCAATTCGCTCAACATCAAATAGTTGTGCGCGATGCCAAAGGAATGAAAGATCGAATCACCATGCTACCTGATGTTTTGGCCATACCTCTACAAGAACATTTGCAAGGTGTTAGACGTTTACACAAACAGGATTTAGAGAGAGGTCAAGGGGCTGTTGATTTACCATTTGCCCTAGCTAAAAAGTATCCCAGTGCGTGTCGAGAATGGGCATGGCAATATGTGTTTCCCTCGGAAAGATATTCTAAAAATCCTCGAACCGGTCAGTGGCAACGTTATCATCTGCATGAAACAGGTTTGCAAAAAGCTGTTAAACAGGCAGTACGCCAAGCGGGCATCTATCAAAAAGTCGGTTGTCATACCTTTCGCCATAGTTTTGCGACTCACTTGTTACAAAATGGCTACGATATTCGCACCATTCAAGAATTACTCGGCCATAAAGACGTCAAGACCACAATGGTTTACACCCATGTGCTTAATCGCGGCGGACATGGCGTACGCAGCCCATTAGATTTGTAATCAACAGAAAACGGATTGATGCAATACGCACCAATCCGCTTTAGAGTTATCTTTTGTCTACAATTAGCATTCAGCAGCAACTACTGGTAAAGCTAATCGCCCTAAACGTAGGGCAAGCACTTAAGCAAAGAACTGCTGGAAGGAAGTCTCTGCCAGAGGAGCAGTCACCCCTTGAAGTACCGCTAGCGTTTCACTCCCTGTGCCCAACAGTAAGTCATTACCTTGAACAGTCTGAGTGATTGCGCCAAAGCTCAATCCATCCAGTAGGCCAATGGTATCGATACCCACTTCAAAGTCAGTGATGATGTCAGTACCGTCACCCACTGCATAGGCAAAGGTATCGCTACCCTCACCATCGGAGAAGTTGTCGCCAGTTAGGGTGTCGTTACCGAGGCCGCCTACGAGTAGGTCAACACCATCGTCACCCCAAATCATGTCGTCGCCTTCATCACCAAACAGTAGGTCGTTGCCGCCTTTACCGCCGATGCGGTCATTGCCCGCACCGCCAAAGATGGCATCGTCACCACCGGAACGACCCTGGGGATATCTGTTATTCAGGTCACCCCGTAAAATGTCGTCACCATTACCACCGCTGATGATTTGGTCACCTTCTCCACCAGCTAGGATGTCGTCACCACCGGTACCCGCAACGTCAGCATCGGGTTCAACCCCGTCGTCAGTGCCGCTATCAGTACCACCATCGGTACCACCGTCAGTACCACCATCGGTGCCGCTGTCAGTACCACCGCCACCAGTGCTGCCACCGTCAATTACAGTGTCCTCACGGAAGGCCAGGTTCTGAATGCGAGCATCTTCCTCAGGAGATACATCAGCATCAGCAAAGGCCGTCTCGGCAGTACCAAAGTTAGCTGCCAGGTACTCAGCCAGAGCATCTTGCTCAGACCCATCAGGGGCAAATGTCGCCACGCCAGTGCGGGCTGCATCATCCTCTTGGGCCAGCTGAACCACATCGCGCTCGGGGAAGGGATAGCCATCGCCACCGCCTGCCAAGAAGCTAAGGGTAACCATCCGGAATGTACGGCTGGCATCGCCTACCAGTTCGCCATTTTCAACAATCACGTCAGCATCGTTGCCCTCTTCATCGAGGACTACCAGAGACTGTACGCGGTCATTGGGTGCGGCACTGGGGTCAAAGCTAAACTCTAGACCGCTCACCTGAGGGAAGCGACCAGGTGTTTCACCCTCTTCAGTGGCCGCCACACCGTGCTCGATCACAGCCAGTAGTTCTTCAGCTGTGATGGTCAACAGCGTTAGACCATTGTTAAACCGCAGGGTGTTGGCAATGTCGGTTTCGGAGATACCGCCCTCAGGCTTAACGCCAGGAATCTCTTCATTGGGTAGTAGCTCAGGCTCACCGGTACCGCCTGCAGGAATAACAACACGACCGATATCATCGCGGATGCCACCACCGTTCTTGAGGGAGATAACCACGCTATCATCGGCTTCCTTGGCAATGGCCAGGTTAGCATCAGCAGTCAAGTTACCCAGGTTAGTTTCCTCAGTTCGGACACTGGCACGTACACCGTTGAGGTATACATCACTGATACCAAAGACGTTGCTTTCCTTGGCAACAATGACTTCTTCTAGGGCATCTACGATGGCCTGAACTTCGGGGTCAACCAACCCTTCTGCCCCCAGAGCCGCAACACCTTCATCATCGGTGGCATAGGCACCGCTAACTGCGGAGTCGTAGCTCTCAGGAATGATGATGCCATTCTCGTCAAAGTCAACCACCAGGCGACCGACATACTTGTAGTTACCATCGGTGTTAACAACGGCAACAGGGTTACCATCGGCATCAGTAGTGAAGATAGGATAAGTACCCTGAGATTCGTCACCATCGCGGAGACGGTCATTCTCATCCGTTAGACGAGTGTTAGAACCACCCGCAACAATGATATCCACACCACTTAGACGTGTTGCTAGCTCTTGCTCAATGCTGATTTGCTGCATGTGGGACAGCAGAACAACCTTGTTCAGGCCAGGGTTGAGCGCCAGCATCTCATCCACATCCTGCTGGATTTCTGCAGCCAATGCGTCTAGCTGTTCGGCAGTGGGGGTACCGTCGAAGTCCTCAGGTAGAACAGTGACACCATCGGGGCTAGCAATTATGGGCAGTGTGGGTGTAGTGGCACCGACAATACCAATCTTCTCACCGCCGACAGTTAGTACAGTAGTTGCTGCCAGGCTGTTAGGTTCGGGGGCTTTATCATCAGCCACTACCAAGTCAGCCAGGTTTTCATCCGTACTAAAGTCCAGGTTGGAGCTGAGGTAAGGGAACTGAGCACCCACAAAGGATTCATCCACATCGGGAGTGGTTGGATCATCGTCTACACCAGCGATGAGATCGCTAAGTAAACCAGTACCCAGGTCAAACTCGTGGTTACCCAGGGCAATGGCTTCAAAGCCTAGCTCGTTCTGGATTAGGATATCAGCCCGACCCTGACCGCCGAACACTTCTTCACTGGCACTAAAGAAGAGACCCGGTAAGATGGCATCACCAGAAGACAAAGTAACAGTGTTGTCAAAGTCATCCCGCAAAGCGTTAAGCACTGCAGAGAAGTTTGGCGCATCATCCAAGGCAGGAATTCCAGCTTCTTGGTCAGCGGCATGCAGTAGCTGCAGGGTGAATGTAGATGGCTCAGGAGTGACTTCCTCTAGGGTGAACTTGGCCACCAGAGGCTCGTGGTCACTGGCGACAACAGTGTCTGTAAACAGGGCACCGTTGTCATCACGAGTGAAGTCATTGTTGACATGGACGATGTCAAACTCAGCTCCCTCTAGTAATGAGTCAGTAACAAACAAGTGGTCTAGAACTTGGCTGTTACCGTCGAAGATGAAGGTATAAGCATCATCAGCAGCAATAGCCTGGTCCACCAGGTTGGTGAGTACCTGCTCATCTCCAGTACCAGGCAGAATTTCAGCCAGGTCGTTGGTGAATTCAAAGGTATTGAGGTCACCGAGAACAATTACCTTGGCGTCAGGGTTGGTGTCGACAATGCTATCTACAAAGTCGTTTAGGGCCTGGGCCTGGGCTTCACGCGCTTCCTCACCTGCCTGAACAAAGGGCTGAGGGCCACCATATACTGGGGAAGAACCAAAGCGAGAGGTGAGGTGGTTATTGACCACGGTCACCAGGTTGCCGTTGAAGGTGAAGTTGGCTACCAAGGGCAGACGAGTGCCTTCAAAGGCGGGGTCATTCTCAATGGCGGCAAAGGAATCTAGCTCAACCCGCTCTGGGTTATACAGGTAAGCGTTGCGGATGTTGCCACCGGGAACGCCGCCCTGGGTGCCGTCTTCGGGAGCGACATCGAAGAATGCATAGGTAGGACCACCGGCAGCAGCAATGGCATCTACCAGGGTCTGCAATGTTTCAGTGGCGTCCACTGTGCCATCGTCAGTCACACCGTTGTTATCCTGAATTTCTTGCAGGGCAACAATGTCAGGAGCATTCAGGTTAGTAACAATCTGTTCAGCCAGTAGGGCAAACTGTGCTGTGTCTGTGCCATCGGCTGCCAGGTTAAGCACGTTGTAGCTAGCTACTGTCAGGTCACTGTCGCTGCCAGCAATACTAGTTACTTCCTGCTCTAAACCACCGGGAGTGATGTCAAACTCTTCAGTAACATTGACCTCGAAGTTACCGAAGCTGTAGCCCACAACACCAGTTACATCGCCAAGCTGGTCACCCACATTGAGAGCAGGAATGTCAAAGCCATCGGGCATGGTGTTGGGGTTAAGCTGAATCTGTACCCGCTCAGGGTTCTGGTCACCAGTGTTGTCGGGACCAGAGTTGAGGTTGATACTGCCGCGAGCAGTGAGACCATCTTCAGGCGTCACCCCTGCACCCTGGTTGGGTAGAGTAAATGCCTCGGCAGAGAATGGACTAAACACACGGGTGGGAGATACGGCTACGGCATCTTCCACAGTAACGCGCATACCTTCTAAGCTTTCGTAGAAGTCGATGGCGTCTTCGTTGGGGTCAAAGTTACCGGCGTCTTCCTGGAGGTTAACGGGTAGCTCATCTTCGCTGATAACAGTTTCGCTGGGAGCCAGACGACCGCTCTCACCAATAACAACTGCAGCAGGTAGCTCATTGTCAGAGGAAAGAACCACTACATCGGGGTCTCTCATCTGAGTGGTGGAAAGGTTACCAGTGCTAGCACCGCCAGGAATAAATTCGCTGACTACACCAAACAGACGCACCTCATCACCAACGCTAACGGTGGGGCTATCGCTAGTGGAGATAAACAGACCTTCGGAAGTGGCATCATTGCCATCGTCAGTACCCTGGACATAAAAGCCACGGAAATCTACCGCAGTCACAATGCCTTCGGTCTGAACCAGCTCACCTTCAAGTGGGGAAATGTGGCCTTCGCCCTGAATCTCAGAGATGGTGGCAGAGTCCACATTGGTTTCGTAGATAGCCAGGGTATTGGAAACTTCGTTAGCAACTGCTAATAGAGGCTGACCATTGGGGCTATCTTCTGCCGAGATAAAGGTGAGACCCTCGGGGGCGATATCCTCATCGCTGCGGGCATATTGCACAAACTCAGGATTAGTGGGGTCGCTAAGGTTAAACACCATCACACCGCCACCGGCACGCTCTAGACCTACAAAGGCAAAGGGCACACCGCCGATTTCACCGGTAGTTACGGCCTCCGGCTCAGCACCCTTGTTATCAGAACGAGTGTCGAAGTCCTCGGGGCTACCGTTGTTGGCATTAAATAGGTCAGGCGTCTGCTCAGCCGTAATCTCAGCAATCAGACTGCCGCTGTCATACACCTGGTTGCCGTTCTCATCCCAGATGGAGAAGGAACGACCCCCATAGGAGAACAGCTGGTCGAGGTCACCGTCACCATCAATGTCACCATCGATAGTGGAGATGGCCAGACGACCCAGGTTCTCATCTTCGGTTAGGGTGGGGTCAATGCTCTCGTCTAGGGCTAGACCTGTGCGGCCAAAGGAGATTACATCGGCCAGGTCACCTAGACGAACTGCGTCACCACGCTCGTCTTCGTCAGCATCACCGCGATCGTCACCTTCATTCGCTGTGATGTAGAAAGTTTGACCATTGGCTTCGAAGGAGGCGATGGAGTCTGGCATAAACAAGCCAAATACGGGCTGGTTTTGGATGTTGATAGCACCGTCGCGATCGCTAGCATCCAATCCATTGCTAGCCCCGTCTGCAGCCTCACCGGCAAAGTCAATCAGACCCAGCTGAACCGCTTCAGCACCGGCTTCTAGACCAAAGTCGTTGTCGTTAAGGACAGCCAAACGACCATCGGGCAGCAGTGCCAAACCTTCGGGCTTATCGGACGGCAAGTAACCGATGGAAGGCAGGTTAGTCACCTTGATCTTGTTAACTGGCTGGATACCAGCGGCAGCCAAGTCATCGGGAGTTTGCTGCTCTAGAGTTTCTCCACCAAAGTCCTGACCTAGAACGTTAGTAGCACCCTTGATGTCCACTTCAAAGACAAACTTCTGAGCAGTGGGGTCCAGGGCAGAATCCCGCTCCATGACAAAGAATTTGCCGTCACCTGCATAAACTGCATCACCGATTTTGTCGACGTTGTTGCCTAATTCAGGATCCTGTAGCAGGTAAACATATTCAGCAACGGGCTCACCGGTTTCAGGGTTAATACCAATCATGCGGATGACGCTGGAGGCATCGCCATCGGCACGGGTGGGGTTGCTCATGGGAGTCTGGATAAAGGCATAGACGATGTTCTCGTCAGTATCCAGAGCTAGACCTTCAAACCCACGGTTACGGCGACGGTTGAGGTATTCCTCGGGCAGTGTTTCAGTACCAAAGGTGCCCTCTGCAAATGTAGTACCAGGGTTGGCTTCGTTTGCCTGGTCAACGGTGCCGTTGGGAACAAACCGGTCAATCAGGGTGCCATCTGCATTGAAGTGGTAGATAGCAGGACGGTACTCATCCACCATCCAGAAGCTGCCATCCTCAGCACGGACAATGCCCTCCAGGTCAGCACCTAAGGGGTCAAAGTCAGAACCAAATTCAGCGGCATCTAGCTGAGTTAGGTCAGCCAGGTCAACAGGATTCTGCTCAGCGTCAACGGCGGTGCGGTCCACATTGGGAATGTTGGGCAGACCTGTGATTGGCGTACCATCGGCCTGAGTTAGGAACAACTCATCGGTGATAGCCACTTCACCAGTGGCTTCGTTTAGCTCCAGGGAAACTACGCGGGACTGATAGTCAGGTAGCAAGAAAGCACGGGACTCAGTGCTGCCGTCGCCATCCAGGTCTAGGGGGTCACCGTTGGGGCCACGGTCGGGTACGGCCAAGAACTTGAGGTTGCCGTTTTCAGCGACGCCATCAAACCAAAGACCGGAGAAGCCACCCAGCTCGATGGTCTCACCAGTGGCGGTAGTTAGGGCATCACCACCGTTGGTGATATCGCCCCGGTCAGTGATGTCGAAAGTAGTCAGGTTGGGTAGACCCTGGCTAAAGTCCTTAGCACCTAGGGGAACAATCCCTTCTACTTCGTTAGTTTCTAGATCGATAACTGCCAGGGCGTTGTTTTCCTGCAGGGTGACAAAGGCCTGGGAACCATCGGGGGAAACGGCCACATATTCAGGTTCAAAGTCTTGGGCGGCACCGGCATCGGGGAAGATGCGTACACCATCAGCTCGCAGGTCAGCTTCACGACCGTTAAAGGCGTCAAACCCGACGGTGGTTACACTAGCCTGGGAAAGACCGGCAACACCCCCGGAGATATCGATAACGCTAACGGAACCATCAGGATCCACACCGCCATCGGGCTCACCTTCGTTGGCGGTGAGAATTTTTGTGCCGTCGGGGCTAAAGACAAGGTTGTCGGGTAATGCACCGACTTGCACTACCTGGAATGCAGTGAGGTCACCACCTGCCAAAGCTGCAATGTCGGCAACGGCAACAAACCCAGGGTCGGTTTGGGGGTCAGCACCGATTGCGATCGCAACCATGTCATTCCCCACAGCAACACTATTCACCCCATCCACATTGGGAATTAAATCGGCTATATCCAGCACGCTCAGTAAGTCAGGGTTGCTGGGGTCAGCCAGACTAAACACCTGAACTTCAGTGCTACCACTGACCACAAACAGGGATAACGTGCTTGGGTCAAACGCGGTAATCTCAGCGCCAATGTCGCTGGTTGCACTACCAATTCTCTCTAAAAAATCTGCCATGATCTCTCCACAAGTAAAATCGCGTTATATACAGCCCCCATATCCCACGGGGAGAAGTTGGGCTGATAGCTTCTCCCCGCATGGGGTCGTTAGATTTGAATGAAGGACTCAGGGGCCAGGGACGTTACCCCCTGAACCAGAGCCAGAGTTTCATCTGCAGTACCTAATAACAAGTCACTACCCTGGACAGTTTGAGTGAGCTGTCCAAGACTCAACCCATCGGCTAGACCCATGAGATCTACACCGACTTCAAAATCAACGATGGTGTCTGTGCCTTCGCCAATAGCCAGCACAAACGTGTCGATACCGCTGCCACCGGAGTTGTTATCTCCCGTGAGGGTGTCATTCCCTAAACCACCACGCAGCAGATCGTCGCCATCATCCCCCCAAATTTGGTCGTCACCGGCATCACCAAACAACGTGTCATTGCCGGACTTACCGCCGATGCGGTCATTGCCGTTACCACCGTAGATTAAGTCGTCACCGCCAGCTTCACCGGTTTGGGCATCACGGGAGTTGCGATCGCCCCGTAGTACGTCATCCCCGTCACCACCGAGAATCACATCGTCACCCAAAGCACCCGCCAGCAGGTCATCCCCAGCTAGACCAGCTAGTTTACTGCTTTCATCACCGTTTACTAGCGCATCATTTGTCTCAGAGCCACCCAACACATTTGTTTCTGGATTCACCACAAACTGACTGAGAATAGTCGGCTCTTGATTAATGATGGATTCCGGATTGGCCAACAGTTCGGCTTCGGTATAGCCATCAATCCCCCAGGTGGTTACAGTTAACGCTTGGGTGACGGGGTCAATTTCAAACTCAGTCCAGGTGGAGCTATGACCGACGTAGTAAGAACCCTGTAACAAGGTGGCATCAATTAGTCCCTCAGCCTGGGGTAGATTGTTATCTAAACCGATGGGGTCATAACCCAGGGGCGTTAGCAGCACATCGTTAATGGCTGCCTCGACAAAGTCGTCTTTATCGTTAGGAATGTTATCTCCATCCGGTGCAATTGGCAGACTGTCATAAAACGCTCTCAGTGCAGGGTCACCAGCAGTAAAGACTTCACCTAAGAAGCGACCTGTAGGATCTTCATAGGCCACTGCCCCCGTGGTCACCTCAAATGCGCTAGTCGCAATGTGCTCACCAAAGGGCACTTCCTGATAGGTGATGTTGTTAACCGATGTCATGTGGACATCAGCGGCAACAAACACCACGTTTTCAATGTCATTCGCATCGATAAACTTCAGAATTTCAGTCCGCTCAGCGTTATAGCCATCCCAGGCATCGGTATTGATACCAGGGAAGAGATTCTGGAAGGGCTCTGGCACCATAATGAACTTCCAGGTCACTCCAGATGCTTCAGCATCCAGCAAATCTGCCTTGAGATCTTCAAGCTGAACCTCGCCCATCAAGGTACGACCAGGGGTAAATGTAGCGGCTAGTGTAGTGGCTACATCGTTGGGGTCAAAGGCATTGGCAGGTCCAGGAATCGCGGTGTCTCGGAAGGAACGGGTATCCAACACAAATGTAGCGGCATCACTCCCAAAGGTGTTATAGCGGTAAAGCTTACGCTCACCTTCTGTAACCGGATCGCCGGTCTCACCATAGAATTCATCCCGAATTGGGTTGTATTCCTGGAAGACCTGGAGACCGTTCTCATAGAGAGTACTGTCGTTGATAAGTGCGTTTGGATCATCGCCAGGAAACGCTTCTAGGAAACGGTCGTCAGTGCCAAGAGGCTGACCACCCGCAAAGTCGTTTGTCACTTCATGGTCATCAATGGTGGCATAAACTGACGTAGAGGCCCGCACATCAGCCCACACATTTTGACCAAAGCGCTGACCATAGACTTCATTGTGCTTAGCGCGAAACTCATCCACGGTGACTGCCTGATCACTAGGAGTACCATCAGGATTCAGCACCGCCGGAGAGTCATCATCGGCATAGATGGTGTCGCCATGGAGCAAGAAGAAGTCGAGATTTTTCTCAGCTACATTGCTAATGGATGGATAGGGAGCAATCTCACCACGCCAGTCGCCCGTCACACCAAAGTGTAGACCGGTTTGTTCCCCGGCAACAGCGGCAGTTTCAAACCGACCGACTTCGCTATCGCCTGCGGCATCGGTTACCCGATAGAAGTATTCAGTGTCAGCGTCTAGACCCTGCACATCTACTTTCACCGGCTGGTTGATTTCGGTCACCGTTGCAGTGGCTGTACCAGCAATAGAGCTAAAGTCCTCACTGGTGGAGTACTCAAATGTGACCTCACCGGGGAACGTGCTGCGGGCCCATAGCACCACAGAATCTTGAGTAACATCGCCACTGGCCACACCGTTGACCAGGGAATGTACCCCAGGATTGCGGGGGTCGTAGCTAGTGGGATCAATGTCTAGGGGATTCTCAAAAGAACCGGCCACCGATTCCCAGGGAACAAACTTAAAGTTGGTGCTGTTGTTTTCTAGCTCTTCGTCATCCTCAACTACATTCTGAGGATCGTTAGCACCATCTTGCAGCACCAATAAGCCATTAGGAAACGCAGAGCCCACCGGCACGTTAATCACATCCAGGCCATCACTTTCGTTTACCTGGTCAATGTCGCCATTGCCGCCTACAACAAAGCTGCCCAGGTATTCGTTAGTGCCCTCACGGCTAAACACTGCGTAGGAGGAATCTCCCTGGCTGTTGGCGATTAGATAACCGCTGCCATCGGCACCATAGTAGATGCTCAGCCCTTCAATATCGGGGACCAGATAGTCAGCGTCAACGGGCTGAACTACCTGGAAGTCATCACCACCATTGGGTTCCGCAGAGAACTTCAGAATGCCAACTTCGTCTTCAAGCGCCACGTACAGGAAGCCCAATTCCTGGTCAATCACAATACCCTCGGACTGGGAATCGGCTGCATCCCCTGTGGGCACTGGCAGATCTAGTACTCGAACCACATGGGCACTGACCTTACCGCCATCGTCTACCAGCTCTAGCTGAGCCACCTGGTTACCGTCGGCCTGGGTAACAAAGGCATAGGATGTACCAGAAACAGGACTGGTGTAAGTGGCTAACCCGTAAGCCGTGGCCTCACCATCGTCCACACCAAAGATAGTTTCGAGAATACCGTCAGCGGTAACGTCCTCTAGCTGCTGATTGTCAGGGTTCACCTTGAAGATTGCCAGGGTGTCATTTTCGCGATCGCTAGCCACCGCCAGGTCAACGCTCTCACCACCCAGTTCAAAGCCGTAGACCAAATCCACATTGTTATAGCGGAAGCCACCAAATTCCTCAGGGGCAACAGTTTGTAAAACATTACCCTGAAGATCAAAGGTGGCCAGACCGCCATCCTTAAGTGTGCCGATGACCAGACTCTCATCCCCATTGTCAGGGTTCACCCAAATCGCCGGATCATCCGAGTCACCGATTAGGGGAGTCTCTGCCTCTTCATCATCCTGAGTCAGGGGCGTTTCTACCACTGGCAATACCGCAGGCGTGGTATCAAAATCAACGGCAAAGGCCAGAAACTGAGTGAACTGACCATTGGGGTTGAAATTGTTGTCACTGGCAATAATCAGCGTCTGACGACCGTCCTCTAATGTAGGACCAAAGGCCAACGCCTCCAGATTATCAGGGGCAATCCCTAGATCCGCTTCAATATCGAGAATTTCCCGCTTAATCACAGCCGGATCAATCTCGAAGGGGGCAGGGGGTAACACCTCCCCATCATCCTCTAAGGGCTCCTCACGGAAAAGGTCGTCGGTGTTGAGCACATCCAGCGCACCTTGGGTCTGAATCTCAAACAGTTTGACCGTATTGCCCTGACCAACAGAAAAGCCACGCTCTAGCGCTAGCAATGTGCCATTGTTATCCACCGCCAGTAGCTCAACCAGACCGTTGGTATTAAAGGAATCAGCCGGGATAGGCTCCTCAGGAACAGCTTCTACCTCGTATACATAGGAGGCAACGGGCTCACCTGTCGTCAAGTCATACTTAAGAATGCGGGACAGACTGCCCTCGTCAACGCTGGCAGCAGGTCCATCCTGGAATAGAGCATTCTCAGTCGCTGTATAGAGATAGCGCTGGTCGGGCGTAATCGTTAAACTCTCAAAGGCCAGATTATTGCGAATACCACTAGACTGGTCTGCTGTGGGGAAGTAAATATCAGGAATAGGCAGATCCTGAATATACTCAGCGGACAGCGAAATCTCACGAATAAAGGGATCAATCAGCGCATTAGCATCCCCTTCGGAAGACACATAAAGGGTGCCACGACTGGTGAGGGCAATGCCCTCTGGATCGAGATCGCCATCGGCAAACGGCTCACCATCGGTATCCAATAGCTGGGTGACATCAGAGAAGGTGACATCCCCGTCATCAAGGGTGCCATCACTCAGGTCAATGTCAATGGTATAAAAGCGCGCGTCTGAACTGCGGTCATCGGCCAGCGCGTAGTAAACATTACGGGTTGCATCATAGGCAAGACCCGACAGCCCCCCCACCTCAGTGTCAGAGAATTCAAATCCTGTTGGGAACTGAACTTCCCCTAGGAATTCAATCCCACTAACAGATTCACGGTTCTGTGCTGCACCTTCAGACGGAGGAATCGTTACATCCGTATACACCAATCTGTGGTCAGATGTGGGAAATTCTGCCAAGGGGAAAAGTGGGTCGGTGCTTTCCTGCCAAAAAACTTGCGCATCTTCAATCACAAGGTTATTTGATGGCAAAACGTAATCTACCCGTAGATTTCCAGGGGGATTGTCATTACTTGGATCGTCAAAATTAAAGCCAAAGTCAGCTGTATCAAAAGCAGGATCACCCAAATGAGTAGTATTAGCCCCACCTTGACGAATCGCTGCATCAGGACCACCTGCACTGGAAGGGGTTGCCGATACATTGACCAGGGGATTATCCAATAGCTGCAAAATGGCATTGTCAGTACTGTCGCCATCGTAGGGATCGGCGTTTTGATCCCCCATGATGACAAACCGTTCACCATCCCCTAAACCGCCCGTAGCGCCTTGATCGTCATAGATATAGTCACCGGCACCGGGGGTAATATAGTCACTCCAGAAGCGAATCTCATCATGGTTGCGAGTTCCGTTGCGATCCTCTTCCCCATCAAACACTGGCGGAGTAGGATGACTCACCAACACATGCACCGTTTCACCGTCTACCTCAATGGGGACATCCCAGTGACTTTTGGATGAAAGGCGGAAAATGTCTAACTCTGCTTCCGAGTACCAATCCTGGGGCTCAGGTGTGCTGGGATCATCGGGCAGTAAAGCTCCCGGCATATCTTTCCACAAAAAGTTCTGAAACGTGCGAACGTTCTCAGTATCGATGGGATGCTTGGACAACAGCACCATGCCAAACTGACCTGGGAAAAACCCAAACCCAAAGGCGTCGCCTGGGCCATCGGTGGTCCCATCGTTATCAAAATCAGCTCCAGACGGTATACCTGTGTTGGAGGGAGCAATATAAACGTAGGGATACTCAACCGGAGTTTCACCACTTTCTAAATAGTTTGTTTTGAACAGTTCAACGGCTTCACCGCTGTCATCATAATCAAACTCGTTAATCAGTAATACGTCTGGGTTGGCCTGTTGAATAATGGCAGCAACAGATTGAGCTTGAACATCATCTGGAGTAGAAAGATTATCTATAAGTTCTCCAGAATTGCTGCGGTTGAGAGAGGCATTAAATGTAGCGAATCGAATGGATGCAGACTTTGACATGGCAAATAACAGCCTGGGGTAAGACAACAGGCAGAGGGATGAAATAGGATTTCTGGCTTGACGCTAAACCACCTCCAAACAGAAAGTTGCCGTTCCTCCATAGAAAAACGACGGTCTCAGATATGGAAGAGGTTTAATCAGGAAGCTCTACTGAGCTATGTCCCCTGAGCGATAACTAAAACTAAGTGGTAATTATCAAACAAGACAAGGTTAAGAAGAGATTAATAAGGCTATCCCCATCTGCTCGATATATCAACGTAGTTAGCTGTCGCCCGACTTGCACGATAGTGAGCTTAGGTAAAGAGAGGTTTATGGAAACATTATCTCCCTGACAACAATCCGGACGGAAATAAGAACTTCACAAGAACTTTTTATTCAACAATTTTTTATACTTTAATTGTCATTTTTTTAGGACTCTTGTGTGGTATTGAAACGACAGGTGAGAGTGGGATAAGTATTAATGTTATAAATGTTACTCCGAGTGGCGTTGCTCATTCAGCATTTTTTGTTTGACCGTAGCCTGCTGCATTAAAATTTCTGCATCTATACGTGCTCGTCTAGCTGCCCACACCCGATTAAAGGAAACAGCACCTGCTTCATGGGCAATAATTTCGTCATCGTCGAGTCGTTTTGCGATCGCCAGCTGCCGTTTTCTTAATTCAACTTCTTTGGCGTTTACCGCTAATTCTTCTGGGGTGGGCTGTGGCAACCCTGCCCGCAATAATTCCTGGGCTTGAATTACCTTAATTTCGCAGTCGAGCTGAAATTTTTCGATGGCCAGCACATCTTGCAGCGTCGTGATGGCCACTTCTTGATCTAATTTGGCCTGTTCATGAATGTACTTCGCAAAATCAGCCTGGAACTGCCGCAGTTCAAGTTCTTCTGCCGTCAGAATTGATGGAATTATCGGCACTGAGCAAGTAGTTGGAACTGAATAAGTGCCAGGTAAGGCTCGGGCAATTAAACGGGAGTCTGATGCATTTAGAGCAGGCAATTGAGCCCCCCTTCTTTGCGCAGCCAACGTTGCCATACCTACCCCTGATATGACGACGATTAAAATCGCGATCAGTAGCGTTCTCAATAGCGTTCTCAATAATGTTGGTGCTAGCTTCCAGAATCTCTTCATGGTATTCATCATCAGGGATATAAAGATATCAACGCGCTATCTATCTTCTAGTATTTTCAATATCCACCCAAGCCTTTCCTTATGTTAATGCTTTGACACTGATACCTAGGCATCGGGCAGTAAAATGCAGATGCGATGTTTTCCCCTATGCCCCATGTTCCTGAACTTTCGTAGATTACAGCTACGCAGATCACAGCTACGAAAATGGCTAGTCCTCCTCTGGGTAGCTAGCATTACCCTTTGCCTTTGGATCAGCGGTTTCTCAGCGCAACAGCGACTGGCCCAGGCGAATGATTTGCCGGCCCTGGTGCAAAGCGGTGTGGATGCCTATGGTGCCGGAAACTATAGGGAAGCGATCGCAACCTGGCAACAGGCATTAGACCAGGTAGAGGCCGATAATCTTGCTGATCAAAGCATTTTGCTAGAAAATCTAGCCCGTGCCCATCGCCAAACCGGCCAGTTTTCTGAAGAAATTCGCCATTGGGAACAGGTGATTCAGCGCCATGAAGACCTGGGCGATCTAACCGCCTTGGGTCGTGCCGTTACCGAACAGGCCCAGGCCTACAATCACCTGGGGCAGCATCGCCGTGCCCTGGCTTTACTCTGTGGTGAAGCAGTTAGTGGTGAGGCGATCAGCGATACCAACAGTTGTTCCATGAGTAGTGCCCTGCACATTGCCCAGGCAACCACCGATACCATCGGCGAAGTCGCTGCTTTGGGCAGTTTAGGCGAAACCTACCGGCTCACCGGAGATTACGACCAGGCCATCATCACTTTGCAACAGAGTCTGGCGATTGTGGGCGATGGAAATCCTCAGTTCCAGGCCGCTATCCTAAACAGTTTAGGAAATACCTATGGGGCCTTAGCTGAGGTTAGCCGCCGTCGGGCCCGCGCCTTAGCACAACGGGGAGACAGCCGGGGTGAAACAGTCTTAATGGCTGAAGCCGACAACCAAACCCAGCAAGCAATTGATTTTTTACAACGCAGCAATGGTGTCGCCAGTCAGGCAGTGGACGCTCAGGTTCGGGCTCAGCTCAACCTGATTCCGTTATACCAGCGCTTGAACCAAACGGAGGCTGCCGCAGACGCGATGAAAACGGTGCAGCAGCTAATGATTAGTCTGCCAGCGTCTCAAGATAAAGCCTTTGCCATCCTCACCCTGGCCAGCTATCTCGATCAGGACAGTCAAACCTGTCCCAACCAGACGGCTGCACAAATCCAGCTTTTGAATGAGGCCATTACCATCGCTAAAACAATTGCCAGTCCACGGTCTGAGTCCTTTGCCCTAGGACAGCTAGGCAATCTATATGAACGCTGTAACGATTATCCCAAGGCGCTGGAGCTGACCCAAAAAGCTCGCTTAATTGCCGACCAGGACCGGTCGTCCCAGGATAGTTTGTACCTGTGGGCATGGCAGCAGGGACGTATTCTTCAGGCCCAGGGTAAATCAACAGCGGCAGTGGCGGCCTACACCCAGGCGTTGAAAACCCTGGATGCTATTCGGAGCGACATTCTCAACGCCAATAAAGAACTCCAGTTTGACTTTCGCGATCGCGTCGAACCCATCTACCGAGAATTTGCCGCCCTTAATCTGAATGAGGTGCCCACGTCGGTGCCCATTGCCAGCAAAAATAAGGCTGTCGATCAGGTGTTGGATACCTTAGATTCTCTCAAGCTGGCGGAACTCCAAAACTACTTTGCCAATGACTGTGTGATTGTGGCCGGTGAGACTCGGGTGGATACGGTTAGCGAACAATCCGCCACGGCTGTCATCAGTACAGTCATCTGGAAAAATCGCACGGCGGTGATTGCAAGTTTCCCCGATGGACAACAACAGGTGGAATGGATCAACCTGGATGAACAACGCTTAACCGATGAAATCAACACCTTTCGAATCGGCCTTGAGTCGGGGCGTTTTCTGACCCGTCGCAACAACTATGTAGCCCCCTCTCAAAAGCTTTATGACCTACTTGTGCGTCCGTTTGAGGCCAAACTCGATGCGTTACAGATTAACTCATTAGTATTCATCAATGATGGCATTTTGCGGAGTGTGCCCATGGCCGCTCTTTCCGATGGACAACAGTTTTTAATTGAGAAATATGCCCTGGCTACAACACCGAGTTTAACCTTGACTGACCCCAATGCCCTCAATCGTAACAACTTAAATGCTTTAATTTTGGGACTGAGTGAAGAATCGTCCGTGGGGAATGTGTTTTTTCCGCCCCTGGGCAAAGTAAAAGAAGAGGTGATTAACGTTAATGCCCAGTTTCCTGACAGTAAGATCCTGGAGAATATGGCGTTCTCAGAAGACAACATGCGTCAGGCCCTGGCTGAGAACAGTTACAATATCTTGCACATTGCGACCCATGGGGTTTTTGGGGCAGCGCCTGAGGACAACTATATTGTTACTGGCCAAAAGCTAGATAACAAAAGCAATAAGGTAATCACCATCAGCGAACTGGACAACCTGATTCGCAGTGTTACCTCGGTAGATCAAGAGCCCATTGACTTGCTTACCCTGACTGCTTGTGAGACAGCCATTGGTGACAATCGGGCTACCCTGGGTCTGGCGGGGGTGGCTATCCGGGCCGGGGTGAGGAGTGCGATCGCATCCCTATGGGCTGTTGATGATGCCGCCACGGCTAATTTGATTACCCGTTTTTACAGCTATCTGTCAGATCCCAACATTAGCAAAGCAGACGCCTTACGGTCTGCCCAGATCGAGGTAATTCAATCCGAAGGCTTTAATCAACATCCTTATTACTGGGCTCCGTTTATTTTGATTGGTAACTGGCTGTAAGAGATATCAACACAAAGTGGGATGATTTCTCTAGTAGTCTGTCAAACCTAATTCCAAACTCCGAATTAAGTCCTTAGAAATACCCCCTTGTTATTGGCTCAATAACAAGGGGGCTGTCAATGTCAACACACTTAGTTTAGAGGTTTGCTCATCTTGCCATGAGACCGTGTCGTTAATAGCGCACGGTCTCTACAAACTGTCCTAGACAAACACAAAGTCTGCACTGATGATGACGTTTGTAGTGTCTTGAACAACACCGACAACATCACTGCCGTAGTAGATCAACGTGTCAGTGGCGTTAGTACCCTCCCAGTCAGCGTAGCCTAAGGAGTAGTCACTGGCATTACCATAGACTTGGATTTTATCTCCTTCAGCCCAGTAGAAGTCCTGAATAGTAGCATATCCAAAGCCTTGGTAGTAGGCTCCGAAAGCGTCTCCAAGGACAAATAGGTCAGCACCATCATTTGCACCTTGTACGCCGGGGGTAGAGGAGCTAAAGTCACCACTCAAGAAGTCGTACTCGTACTCGTTACCACCGTATCCATTGAGGATATCATCGCCGCTGTCGCCTAGGAGCGTATCATCGCCAGTACCGCCCAAGAGCGAATCATAACCGGAACCACCATTGAGGGTATCATCGCCCGCTTCGCCATTGAGAGTGTCATTGCCAGAGCCACCACTCATGTAGTCGTCGCCGTAGTAACCATACATAAAGTCGTCACCGCTGCCGCCATACATGAAGTCGTCACCGTTCCAGCCATCCATGTAGTCATTGCCGCTCTCACCGTACATGGAGTCACCCCCATTGCCACCATAGAGAGAGTCATTGCCGTACCAACCATACAGCAGGTCATGACCAGCGCCACCATAGACAGAGTCATCCCCATTGCCACCATCGATGGTGTCATTCCCCGCTTCGCCGTAGATAGCATCGTGGCCATCGTAACCATGGAGATAATTGTCTTCATCGTTGCCGTAGATGACATTGTTCAGGGCATTTCCATAACCATTTAGAGCAGAGCCCGCCAGGGTTAAGTTTTCCACATTACTCTCTAAGGTGTAGCTGATGTAGGAAGTAACCTCGTCGATACCTGAGCTGCTGCTTTCATAAACCGTGTCACCAATGTTATCGACTACATAGGAGTCATTGCCAGAGCCACCACCCATGTAATCACTACCGGAACCACCATTGAGGGTATCATCGCCCGCTTCACCATAGAGAGTGTCGTTGCCAGAGCCACCACTCATGTAGTCATCGCCGTAGTAGCCATACATGATGTCGTCACCGCTGCCGCCATACATGGAGTCGTCACCGTTCCAGCCATCCATGTAGTCATTGCCGCTCTCACCGTACATGGAGTCACCCCCATTGCCACCGTAGAGAGAGTCATTGCCATACCAGCCGTACAGCAGGTCATGACCAACGCCACCATAGACAGAGTCATCCCCATTGCCACCATCGATGGTGTCATTCCCCGCTTCGCCGTAGATAGCATCGTGGCCATCGTAACCATGGAGATAATTGTCTTCATCGTTGCCGTAGATGACATTGTTCAGGGCATTACCATAGCCATTTAGAGCAGAGCCCGCCAGGGTCAAGTTCTCCACATTACTCCCTAAGGTGTAGCTGATGTAAGAAGTAACCTCGTCGATACCTGAGCTGCTGCTTTCATAAACCGTGTCACCGATGTTATCGACTACATAGGAGTCATTGCCAGAGCCACCACCCATGTAATCACTACCGGAACCACCATTGAGGGTATCATCGCCCGCTTCACCATAGAGAGTGTCGTTGCCAGAGCCACCACTCATGTAGTCATCGCCGTAGTAACCATACATGAAGTCGTCACCGCTGCCGCCATACATGGAGTCGTCACCGTTCCAGCCATCCATGTAGTCATTGCCGCTCTCACCGTACATGGAGTCACCCCCATTGCCACCGTAGAGAGAGTCATTGCCGTACCAGCCGTACAGCAGGTCATGACCCGTGCCACCATAGACAGAGTCATCCCCATTGCCACCATCGATGGTGTCATTCCCCGCTTCGCCGTAGATAGCATCGTGGCCATCGTAACCATGGAGATAATTGTCTTCATCGTTGCCGTAGATGACATTGTTCAGGGCATTTCCATAGCCATTTAGAGCAGAGCCCGCCAGGGTTAAGTTCTCAACATTACTTCCTAAGGTGTAGCTGATGTAGGAAGTAACCTCGTCGATACCTGAGCTGCTGCTTTCATAAACCGTGTCACCAATGTTATCGACTACATAGGAGTCATTGCCAGAGCCACCACCCATGTAATCACTACCGGAACCACCATTGAGGGTATCATCGCCCGCTTCACCATAGAGAGTGTCGTTGCCAGAACCACCACTCATGTAGTCGTCGCCGTAGTAGCCATACATGATGTCGTCACCGCTGCCGCCATACATGGAGTCGTCACCGTTCCAACCATCCATGTAGTCATTGCCACTCTCACCGTACATGGAGTCATCTCCATTACCACCGTAGAGAGAGTCATTGCCATACCAGCCGTACATTAGGTCATTACCCGTGCCACCATAGACAGAGTCATCCCCATTACCCCCATCAAGCGTGTCATTGCCTTCTAAGCCGTAGATAGAGTCGTCACCATTATTACCGAAGATGTAGTTGTTGAGAGTGTTGCCAACTAGGTAGTCGTTAAAGATGGTTCCGTAGATATTTGTCATTGTTTTTCCCTCTCAGTCAGTTAGATTTAATTGGGTTTCTCAACCCGAACAACTTAAGAATAATTAGACTGAACAGCTGAAGGCAGAGGGATTCCAGCAAACCTAACAGAAAGAATTGGTATGTTGGCTTGCAGAAAAATGTATGGCTCCACAGAGGTTTCTCCCAGCAATGTACCGAACGTAATGTTGTGGGACGGTTTGGAGTGAGAGGCGTTTAAGGGAATCAAAGAGACTTAATCAGCGACAAAAAAATGGTTTAACCATAGGGATTCTTAAAAGCATTGAATATATCTCATACACTACTTGCTGCTCACTATTTACCTACAAACCGGTCTGCATGCGTATCAATCGGGAGTCGCTATATAAGTAAATTGTCTTGTAGCCCACTTGACATTTCAACCTGGATTGAAATAATTAAGATATAGTTTTGCAAGGTTTTATAGCTAGGGTATGGCAAAAATTGCAATCAACGGCTTTGGCAGAATTGGTCGTCTGGTGTTACGTGCTGCCTGGCCACACTTGGATTTTGTCCACATTAACGAAATCCAAGGCGGTAGCGCTGCGGCTGCCCATCTATTAAAGTTTGATTCCGTTCACGGACGTTGGGCTCCAGAGGTGGAAGCCGTTGGCGATGACCGTATCCTAATTGATGGCAAAGGCCTGAGCTTTAGTGCCCATGCTACGCCGGGGGATGTCCCCTGGGATGACCTTGGTATCGATATTGTTTTAGAATGCTCTGGTAAGTTTCGCACACCCGAGCTACTAGACGCTTACTTCAAACGGGGTGTGCAAAAAGTGATCGTTGCGGCCCCCGTTAAACAGGGCGCGCTCAATATCGTTTATGGCATCAACGATCACCTCTACAAGCCAGATGAGCATCATTTGCTGACCGCTGCATCCTGTACGACTAACTGTCTAGCCCCTGTGGTCAAAGTGATTAAGGAGGGGTTAGGCATACACCATGGGGTGATCACTACCATCCACGACCAAACCAACACCCAAACCATTGTCGATAAACCCCATAAAGACTTGCGTCGGGCTAGGGCCACTGGCATGTCACTGATTCCCACCACTACCGGGTCAGCTACCGCCATTACCATGATCTATCCCGAACTTAAGGGTAAACTCAATGGCCTGGCTGTGCGGGTCCCCTTGCTAAATGCCTCACTGACCGACTGTGTGTTTGAGGTATCGCGCCCCACTACTGTCGAAGAGGTCAATCAGCTGTTAAAGACCGCTGCAGAGGGAGAGCTGAAGGGCATTCTGGGGTATGAAGAGCGGCCTTTGGTTTCAGTTGATTATAAGGATGATCCTCGGTCATCGATTATTGACGCCCTCTCCACCATGGTGGTGGATGGCACCCAGGTGAAGATACTTGCCTGGTATGACAACGAGTGGGGATATTCCTGCCGCATGGCGGAGTTAGCCCAAAAGGTGGCCAGTTTGCTCCCATAGTTTTGTTTTCTTGCTGTGCTCTCAATACCAACCATCAGGGTCTTTTCCAAAATCAGGGTCTTTTTCAAAATCATGAATTCTTCTACCACGTTTGATCGGACTGGTGTCCGTAACTATGCCATTGTGACCGCCGCCTACTGGGGCTTTACGGTTACTGACGGGGCACTGCGCATGCTGGTGCTGCTCTATTTTCACACCCTGGGCTACACGCCTTTGGAAGTGGCGATGTTGTTTCTGTTCTATGAAATTTTTGGCATTGTCACTAATTTGTTTGGCGGTTGGATTGGCTCTCGCTTTGGGGTCAAACTCACGCTATATAGCGGCATTGTCCTGCAGATTTTGGCATTGCTGATGCTAACGCCAGTCAATGATACCTGGGCCATTGCCCTGGCGGTTCCCTATGTGATGGTGGCGCAAGCGATTTCAGGCATAGCGAAAGATCTGACCAAGATGAGTTCTAAAAGCGCAATTCGTTTGGTGATTCCTCAAAATGCCCAGTCGTCTTTGTTTAAATGGGTGGCTATTTTGACGGGGTCTAAGAATGCGCTCAAGGGTGTGGGCTTTTTTGTCGGCAGCCTGCTGTTGTCGGCATTTGGCTATGTGAATGCTTTATTAATAATGGCGGCAGGGTTGCTGGTAGTCCTTGTGTCAGGGCGATGGTTACCGTCAGGTATGGGTAAGGTTAAGGCTAAGGTCAAGTTTAAGCAACTGTTTTCTAAAAGTCAGGAAATTAACATTCTCTCGGCAGCGCGATTTTTTCTGTTTGGGGCGCGAGATGTCTGGTTTGTCGTCGGGTTACCTGTATTTCTCTACGGTAGTTTGAAATGGTCCTTTGAGCAGGTGGGTGGCTTTTTAGCAATTTGGGTGATTGGCTATGGTTTGGTTCAATCCCTGGCTCCTACATTTTTGCAAAAATTTGGTTCAGGTCGTCCTCCCCAAGCTGGCACGATTCGATTTTGGACCAGTTTCTTAACCGCAATTCCCGCGTCGATTGCGTTGGCTCTTCAGTTAGGGCAGCCAGCAGGACAAACCATTGTGTTGGGGCTATTGGTCTTTGGCATTGTGTTTGCCTTTAATTCATCTGTCCATTCCTATCTGGTACTGGCCTACACAGACGATGACAAAGTGGCGCTCAATGTTGGCTTTTACTATATGGCTAATGCCGGTGGTCGTTTGGCTGGAACGGTACTTTCGGGGTTAATGTTTCAGCTTTATGGGCTGGTGGGTTGCCTGTGGGTGTCCACCCTGTTTGTGCTAATGGCAGCGTTGATTACGTTGAAACTGCCTAATCCCAAAGTTAGTCAAAAACTTGTAGCCAATATGTGAGGTAGCTGATAACTGGTAATTCTTCTTAAGTCCCGCTCGTTCGGGCTGGGGGAGAGTTAACTATAGGCGAGTAGTCATTTTGAGGTTGCGATCGCAACTTCCGTCAAGCTCTTCGGCTTCAATTCTGGTGCCGCCCTGGCAACCGTAATCGGCTGATCGAGGTACCGGTTATGATAATGTTAGTGTCGTTCTGTAAGCGCACTGCCTTTTGGTTTTTCCGCAAACCCCAAAAAGCGACCTTACCCGATCCCTGCTGTATCCGTTCTCAACCGTAGCTAGGTATGCCAGAGTCTCCCTTGCCTGCCATTCCATGGTGGATAATTCCCGAACGTCTTGCTGGGTCGCACAAACCCACAGCAGAAGAGCTGACCGTATTAAAAGAAAAGGGCATCAGCGCCATTGTTTCAGTCCTCAGCGATGACTCTAATCTAGACCTGTATCAGCAGAGCAACATGCCCCACATCTGGGTGCCTATTTTGGGGGGGACCGCACCCAGTTTGGAGCAGATCGACCAAATTAAGACCTTTGTCGATGACCAAAACCAGTTAGGCAATGCCGTGGCTATCCATTGCTCCGGTGGTCGACGTCGTACGGGTACTGTCCTGGCAGCGTTACTAATAAAAGAAGGAAACAGTTACGAAAAAGCGCTGAATATCATTTTGACCGCTAACCCATATATTGATTTGAGTGACACACAAACTACGTTTTTAAAGAGTCTCTTGAATTACAAACGTTAATGGACAAATGCTACAGTTGCTGGCGCTTGATTCTCGGTGAATGCTAAATACCCTAGCTAGAAAAATCTAAGGCGTTTAGGTAAATATCAAGAAAGGTTGCAATCTTGTACTGCGTCATAGGTTTTACCAGGATTTTACAATTGTCTGCTTTAATAAAATCATTCCTTAGAGAAAGTTAATCCAATTTTCTCATCTGTCTTTGTAGCAATTAAGTATCCATGCAAAATCCTTTACAGAGCAATTTTTTGAATGTCTAAGCAAAATCAGGTATTTCAAGCAAAGTCTTTTGTAATCAATTTTGTATACCTACTAATACTTGGGTATGGATAAAAGAAAAAGCTTGGAAAATAAGATGATTTCCAGCGAGAGTTCTAGTAAAAGCAGCTTCTTTGAGCTTTAGTCTCATGGTTCGCTCATTTTTTTTAGTGGTTTCAAGAAATACAGAAACGCTACATGTAGTGTAAATCCGATCTATTCTTTCAGTTGCCTGATTAGTCAGGGATACGGAGGCAAAAACTCATGGTTTTGCTTATTTGTCAATAGACCTGAAAACCCATTGTCTTCGTCGTATTTTTGAAACTCTCCTAAATTTAAGCGAACCGTAAGTTTAGTCTCGCTGGTTAAGCGGAGCAAGCGTTCCAATTTTTTTCTCAAAACTGCCACTAAATTTGGTAGGCTTGCCTTTTTTTGCTGCTACCACCTTATAGACACATGAAGTTAACAGAGTGGAAACTAAAATTTGATCCAATGCTTCAGAACAAACATGTTGCTTTATGGACTTGTCCTAGAAGTCGGTCAACTCTTATGGCTAAGGCATTTGAGCAGTTGGATGGGTGCTTTATATTTGATGAGCCTTTTTATAGTCCATATTTACTAAAGTATGGATTCGATCATCCTCATCGTCAGGAAATTATGGCAGCCTATGAGGTGGATTACATCAAGGTTATTGCAAAAATCACTGGTGATCTACCTTCTGGCTATTCTTTTTCATTTCAAAAACACATTTCTAAACATGTTGTCCCTGAATTCGGAGTGGATTGGCTGAGACATTTTCACCACATATTTTTACTTCGAGAGCCAAAAGAAATTATCCTTTCCTGGCACAAAGTTTTCGGAAATGTTACGACCCATGATATTGGCATACTGGATCAATACAGATTGTTCAAACATGTAAAATCATTATCCGGTCAAGTTCCACTCGTAATTGATTCTCTAGATTTGGTAAAGAATCCCAGAAAAGTACTTAGTTTAATTTGTTCAAAATTAGGATTAGACTTTTCTGAAAGTATGCTTTCATGGAAGTCTGCCCTACAAAACTCTCAACTTCTATTTACTGGTGATTTGTCATCATGTGCACCCACCTGGTATTCCGTCGTAGCAAGTTCTACCGGATTCTTGCCTTACCAGGAAAAGAAACCAGCGAATTTACCTGATTCATTAAAGCCTATCGCAGAAGAATGCTTACCCTTTTATCAGGAGCTTTATCAGCATCGATATGTCTTTGATTGAAAATTTAATTGTTTTTAAGTATAGCTAATTATGCCTGATATCAATGAAGTTAATCAATTATGCTTTGCCTTTTGGCAATCAGCAGTCTTAAGGTCAGCCATCAAACTGGGGTTATTTTCTTTGTTAGAAAACAACAACCTTTCCGAAGTTGAAATTGCTGAATGTCTCAGTGCGGATCTTGATTTTGTTAAATCATTTCTAAATGTTTGTGTTAAGCTCAACCTCTTAGAGAAAGAAGAAAAGGGTTTTCGGAACTCACAAATGACATCCGAATTCCTAGTAGCCCAAAACCCTCTGTATCAAGGAGATTATGTTACTCATATTACTAATTTTTGGCAAACATGGGGACATTTAGATACTCTAATTCTCAAGGGGATATCAGAGTCTCCACTTGAGAATAACTTTGTTGATGCTCCAAGTTACTGGGAGAGCTATATTAAAGGTCGTCACAATTTGGCCATGGCGGGCCAGGGGCAAATTCTTGCTGAGGCTATTCCTCTGGAAGATAGATATAAGTTGTTAGATATAGGAGGCGGTTCAGGTAGCTATAGTATTGCATTATGTAATGCTAATCCTAATCTAAAGGCTGTTGTTGTTGATTTAAAGGAACCTCTAGATATTGCTTCACAACTACTAAAGGAATTTGACCTTAAAGATAGGATTAAATTATTGGCTGGTGACTTCCATGCAGTTGAGCTTGAGCAAGACTACGACGTTGCTTTATTTTCTGCTGTTTTACGGCTGCTGTCTGAAGAGGAATGTCTTAAGCTTTTATCTAGAGTGCTTGATGCGCTAACTCCTAATGGATTGTTAGTTATTCAAGAATTTATATCACTTGAGAAAAATGTTAATCCATCATTGCACGATGCAATGATGGACCTATTTTTGAAAATAGGTTTTAAGTCAAATTCTGGAAATCGTTCAATGGTAGAAATTGAGAAACGAGTAAAAGCTGTTGGCTTTAGAAACTTTAGGACTATTTCTCTACCTAATCGAACCACCCTACTACTTGCAAACAAATAGAGGTGTTTCTGAGTTGCTGGTAAAGGAAATCATTGCCACCACAGAAGCGTAAAAAAAGCCTGTCCAGGTCCTGCTTACTTAGGAAGAACATTCAGCTTTCGATGCCTGGTGTTCCTAGGAAGGTATCACTATGAGTGATTTTATTAGGGATGCCATCACTCAGCCGATTCGTGATGGCCGTAAACTTCTGGAGCAGAATTAATGTCCTCTACCAATGCGCAGCGATACATTTTAGACAATAAGGTATCCATCCCCTGTCAGGATGAATCTGCGTGGCGAGCATTTATGCGGCATGAAAATAATATTCTAGTGGCCCAAGATGTTGTCGGCCAGTGCCGCATAATGACTGTTTTCCTCGGCTTTAACCATGGCAATGTCGAGAAACCCAAGTTCTTCCAAACCACCTGCTTTGGAAGTAATTCCCAAGGTAAACCCAGGTACTCCGGAACGTGGCAACGGGCTTGTTTAGAACATCATGGCAAGATTGCCTGTGCCCAAGGGCTGACAAAGTTCAACGCCGATAGAGCAGCAAGGATTGATCGATCGTTCAAATTTATTGACTGCACCTTCGCCCCAGGTGAAATCCAGTTCTTACTGGAGTCCGAAGAAGACGCCATCAAAATGATACCCACCAATCGCAAACACTGGGAACGTCGAGGACGGGTGGTTGTTTTTCTAATTCGCCCTAGACAATAACTGTCCGGACAAGGGCAGTCCAACCTCAACAGTTGGCGCTCCCAACTCAATTTATCGCAAGGGCTTTGATGCCTTCGCTGGTTTTTATAACTGTTTAGGATCAATGCCTAATTCACGTAGTTTATCAAAGGCGCGATCGCGTTCTTCCTGGGCCTGGTCAAGTTCCTGCTGCACCTGGTCACGCTCTTGCTGGGCCTGATCACGCTCCTCAATAAACTCACCGGGCTCCTTAAAGCGTTCCCCATTGGGATAGAACACAGCCAATCCATCATCAAACAGCTCAAATCGAACCTGCAAGATGGGCGAAACCCAGGGAAAATTTAGCGGCGTAATCGGAGAAAAAAGCTGTCCCTGCTTGCTTCGCACCAATCCCCAAAATTCATAGGACTCTGGATCATAAAAAAACATTTCCAGCACACTGTGGTCTCGGTAAAAACTTTGCTTTTTCAACATTTCTCCAGCAGTATTGCTAGGAGAAAGAATTTCAAAAACAACCTGGGGAGCAATATTATCTTCTTGCCATTGCTTGTAACTCCCCCGATCCCCATCAGGCCGTCCTAAAACAACCATCACGTCCGGGGCCTGAGATGGTGCTGGTGGCTCCTTGACCTCAATGGGATACCACAGTAAATCGCCCGCCACAAACGCCGTTTGGTCTTTTAATAATCGCTTAAGATTAGTCACCAAACGGACAATCCAGCGATACTGAATGGTATTCTCAGCCATCGGTTTACCGTCTGAATCAGGGTATAACGCCTGTTCTATTGAAAACGCCTGGACCATGGAAGGTGTCCTTGGGTGTGGTTAGTACTATTATTCTACACCTGGGGCTTTGAGGTGGTGTGGTTTGTTTAATGGTAACTGGGCCGTGCTACGGTCACTGACGGTATCGCGATGAATCTAGAACGAGCCCCCCTGAGAATTGCTCAGAATTCCGAGGGTCCTCTCACTCAATTTTTTCAATGCCACACTTATTAGACACACCCCTAGAAAATAAATAAGAAACATAAGAACTATTGGACCCCGAAACAGTAAAAAATCAAAATGAATTAGGAATGTGTTATGGACCAAATAAAGTTCAAAGGAAATCCACCCAAGAAAATGAAGGAACCAGCAAGCACGTTGGTATTTCAGCAGTAAAACTATTATTAAAGTAAGCGTAGACGCGATTAAAACATTGGCTATACTACGAGTAGGAGCCCAGTACATAAGAGACAAAACTTCCTCAAACTCCCACGTCTGGAAAACACGACTGAGATAGTTAAAGTATATAGTGAGAAAAACAATAAGACAGCAAATCAACTCCCAAGGAACTGGTTGCTGATTTGCTTTAATCCTGTATTGATACAGTAGATATATACTTGAAAATACTACAAGTATCCCAGCTATCATAAGAATTGTTTGATAGGCATGGAACCTTAGTGTTTCCGCCAACCAGAATGACACCCCAGTCAATAATATTAAACCAGCAAGGGAAATTACGATTTTTCTGAAAGGAAATTGAATAAACTCATCCAGCTTTTTGATAACCATTGAGTGGTTAAAACCCAACCAACAACCAAAGGGAAAGCTAAAGGCATTAGCTTTAGCCACATAAGGCATATCAGGAATAGTAATAATAGCGAAAGAGAATATAAGTAGTAAACGCAGTTTATGGGAGTCGCAAAGATTTAGCCTAGCACTGATGTATAGCAAGCAATACCAAAACAGAACAAAGACGATAAACCACATTTTTCCGTCGAGGCTTTCCATTGCAAATAAGATTCTGGGTATCTCTGTAAGAAAGCCATTCTGCATTTCGGGTACGAGAATCACATAGAGTGCTAATAGCAAAAGCAGGGCGTATATCAATGGAATAAAGATACGAGATAACCTCTTTTTAAAGAAATCTTGGACTCCCTTCTTCTGAATAGAGATGCATGTGCCATAACCAGAAAAAATAAAGAAAATAGTCACTCCAACCATGCCAACTTCTGACCAAATTGAGTAAAGCGAAGGCAGTGGTTCAGTGTAGTAGCACAAATGATTGAAAAGAATCAATAAAATTGCTAACCCTTTAGCTTGAGTCGTTTGCGTAACGGACAGGGGAGAATCTCTATTTTTTTTCCTTATTGTTAGGAGACATAGGATAAAAAATATTGCAGCCAAAAAAATATCAAATTGAGGATTCTCAACGGGAAGTTTAGTTTGGTAATGATTGATAAACGTAGGGGATATAGTCATTAGTGGCCCATAACCGGGGAGCAATATTCCTAACGGTAGGGCCAACCCAAATATTTTGAGGATTGACGTCCACTGCAATAATAAGGGCATAGGCTGGATCCTGATTGTCTAATGGGACAAAGCGTCTTGTCATTCACCAATGACGAGATTTAACCAGCTAGTATCCCCATTAGACATCGCATTTATGCCACCATAGGGACATCCATCGCTAAAACCTCTGCATAAAACTTCTGCAATTGCTGAGTTGCCCCACGCCAACCCCAACGTTCTGCTTCAATGCGCGCATTGCGGCGCAGTAGCTCAATCTCTGTCCGGGTCGCTAACAACCGCTTGGTTGCCTTAATGGCACCTTCGTCATCCTTAGGGTCAAACAAAAAGCCGTTAGTGCCATCTGTAACAATATCCGGAATGCCGCCTGCATTTGCCGCCACCGTCGGACAGCCTGCGGCCATGGCCTCTAGCAATACCAAGCCCAAGGTTTCAGTACGAGATGGAAAAACAAATGCATCCCCAGAAGCATAGGCAGATGCAAGCTCCTCACCCCCGAGATAACCAACAAAGTTAGTGTTAGTCCCGGCAAAATGTTCCTCCAATTCTTCACGGTAGGGACCATCCCCCACCAAGGCCAGACGTGCATCGGGAATGGCTTCTAAAATCGGCTTAATCCGATCGACTTCTTTTTCTGCCGACAGACGCCCTACGTATATCAGTAATGGTGCATCTGGATGGCCCTGGCTCAAACGCTCACGCATTTCCCGACTGGCCAAGCTAGGACGGAATAAGTCCGTATCTACACCCCGCTGCCAGACCTTAACATTTTCAATACCGTGCTCCGTCAGCTCTTGCTGCATAGCCGTAGACGTACACAAGTTAAGACGAGCATTATTATGAACCGCCTTCAGCAGCTCCCAAAGCATGCCTTCAAACATGCCAAAGCCGTAGTGCTCCAGATACTTCGGTAAGTGGGTATGATACGACGCCACGAGCGGTATCTCCAGGGCTTTAGCGTAATAAACCCCAGCCAGTCCCAAAACCGCCGGATTCACAACATGGATCAAATCAGGCTTAAACGCTTCTATCCCTTCACCAATTGAAGGCCGAGGTAGGGCCAACTTTAGCTCAGGGTATAGGGGCATAGGAAAACCGGAAATACCCTCGATTTTTGCGCCTTTATATTCCGTTAAACCGCCTTCTGGACAGAATACGCATACATCATCGCCTAAGGCCTGTAGCTGTTCGACGGTATGCTTGAGGCGAGTTACGATGCCGTCAACTTTAGGCAAAAATGTTTCAGTAAACAGGGCTATGCGCATATGTCTAGCAATAGTTAAAGCGAGGGTATCAAAAAAGACTGAACTGTTGATTATTCAACCGCGAAATTGTCCAGGACTCAAGGTTTCACAAAAATGCTTTTTTGGCAATATCCCAAATAACAGGAAAAATTGGCAGGCTTAAAAAGTAAAAAATGGAAATTATTGTATGGTAGAGCGGTTTTAGGTTGAGATGAATACGGTTTGGTTTCGTAGGCGAGTTTAGAAAATCTGGCTTAAGCGGGACATCAGGAGCAAGCAGTCAGAAATCAGTGAGCTGACTCCTGACTCCTAACTCCTGAACCCTATCTAGCCAGCCGGAATTGGTTTCGGTGCAGGAGCCGCCTTTTTAGTCCACTTCGAAGTACAGATAATCTTCGACGTATCACAGCGGCCTACGTACTTTTTGGCAATCTCGGTGACTTCCAGCATCAGACCCTTATCTAACTGAGTGGGCTGGAGACCCATATCCAGGAAGCACTGGTTGTCCACAACCAGCTCGTTCTCAGCCGCTTCATTACGGGGGTTTTCCATATACTGGATTTCAGCTTCCGCAATATCAGCCACAATCCTGGCTAGATCACGTACTCGGTGGGTTTCGGTCATCTGGTTTAAGATTTTTACCCGATCTCCCTTCTCAGGCGGATTGTTGATAGCTAGCTCAACGCACCGTACCGTATCTTGAATATGGATAAAGGCTCGGGTTTGACCACCGGTACCGTGTACTGTCAACGGATGACCAATGGCTGCTTGCATTAAGAATCGATTTAACACAGTGCCGTAGTCGCCATCGTAATCAAAGCGATTAATCAACCGCTCATCCATGGCAGTCTCACGGGTATTAGTCCCCCAGACAATGCCTTGGTGTAGGTCAGTCACTCGGACCTTGTCGTTCTTGTTGTAGTACGCAAAGAATAGCTGGTCCTGGGTTTTGGTCATATGGTAGATACTGCCAGGGTTAGCCGGGTGCAGGATCTGTTTTTCAATTACCTTGCCAGTATCGGTGACTACCTGGATATCTAAGTATCCCTCAGGAATCTTCATGCCAGCCGTGCCATAGCCGTAAACACCCATGGTACCGAGGTGAACCACATGGATATCTAGATCAGATTCAACGATGGCACAAAGCACATTATTAGTACCGTTAAGGTTGTTATCAACGGTGTAGCGCTTGTGCTTAGCCGATTTCATGGAGTAGGGGGCAGCCCGTTGCTCAGCGAAATGCACGATGACATCAGGGGCATAGTCGCAAATCAAATGGAAGAGTTTGTCATACTCCTGTGCGATATCGAGATTATGGAAATCAATGGTCTTACCTGTAATTGCTTTCCAGGTCGACAGCCGTGTAGACATGGAGCTAATAGGAGTTAAAGACCCGATTTCTAGCTCATTGTCGATATTGCGTCGCGATAGGTTATCAACAATGGCAACCTCATGACCTGCGTTGGATAGATGCAGTGCGGTGGGCCAGCCGCAAAAGCCATCTCCACCTAATACGATTACTTTCATCCTGTTAGCGCTTAAGCCTCCTTCATGATTAGCAAGAATTATACAGAAAATAGGTATAAATCGTTATCATCTGCGGTCATCTGACTTGGGCTGGCACATTAGCTGTACTGATGGCTGCAAGGGTAAAAAAAACGAGAAAATCTGACGGCGCAATCGTTCCAGCAGCTCGTTTTGCTGAGTTGATAATATCGCCTTGATGTGTTTTCTATTCTTTTGTCGAGGAAAAAAGTTTTGACTTACGGTCAGATAGTTGGGCGCGTAGCGGGAGACTATTAACGGGGTTGATGGCTCAATTTGATAAACCGTTTAGCTTGAATAGCCAAATCTGAGTTTCCTGTCGAGTATCGAAGTTATTGTCGCTGACCATAATCAGGCTCTGGCCGTCATCCCACAGTTTAGGTCCCAGGGTCATGGCTTCGAGGTTGTCTGGTTTGAGGGATGTCAGGTCAGCGACAAGCTGTTTGCGAATAGGGGTAATGCCGCTGGTGTCGCCTTGCAGTGTGGTGATGCTACTGATATCGGTCGCGACTCCAGTGGCTAGCTGGTAAAGCTTAATTGATGTGCCCTGCAGGCCAAATGCCCGCTCGATGGCTAAAAAGTGACCGCCCACATCAATGGACAAAATTTCTGAAAGGCCATTAAGGACAGCGCCTAAGGGGGCTGTATCCATGGGGTACAAATGTTCTGAAAGTAGTATGGATTGTGCTGTGTCAGAAAAGTTAGGGTCAATTAGATAATGCAACCACCGGTTTTTGAAGGGAATTTCGGGGTCTATGTCTAGATCCTGGTACAGCGGTCCTTCGGTGGCGGCAAATAGCCGAAAGGGTTCGTAGGGACCGCCGGGGGCACTAATCGTGAGGGCTTCAAAGCCAATATTTTCTTGAATGCCCTGGGTTTGGGTATCGGAAATTTTGCCATCTTTGGTGGCTAATAGGTACCGATCGGGCACACGAAAGCTGGTTTTTAGGTTTCCGGTTTCCAGGTCAAATTCTTGTAGTTTTGGAGGAATTTTTTGTCGGGGAGAACCCTCACTGGAAATAATCAAGCTGCGGCTTGGTGTGAGTACCATGCCTTCGGCATCAAGGGGGGCAATGGAGTTGCTAGTCTCGTCCTTTAGGGGGGTGACGGCTGCAACGGTGGCCTGGGTAATAGCAGTGGGGCTAAGGTCCAGATTTAAGGTGTAAAACCTGGGTTGCTGGCGGTCGTCGGATAGGGCATAGAAACGGTTGCGATCGCGATCATAGGTAATGGCTGACAACCCGCCTACCAAGGTCCCTGCAAATTCATCCATGGGCAGGACTATTTGAGCTATGGGCTCCACAGATAAATCTAAAAATAAACGTTCCTCAGCATTGACTTGAGGAACCGTGCAACTACTGATGCAGAGGCTAATCACACCAATCAAAAGAAATCTGCTTAGCCAACATCTAAGGTTTCTGAAATCTATATGGAGATTAGTTAACATGGCGGGTATTGTCATTAGACCCCCATAGCCTATCAAAGTTTTATAAAACAGATACTCTAGAGTTCTGACAGGAGCACGTCAGGAACTGAAGATATCCACAACAGTCGCATCAAACCTATAAGAGACTTATATGCCAGTTGTTCCTCTGCATGGATCTGCAGGCTTAATCTATATTTTCTCGATACTCAGCCAATATTTTTGGCGTTTCACTGACTCTGCCAAGCCTACGAAGATGTTAATAGGGCAACAGGTGTTGGGTTGGCCGTAATTTGGCCATAGCCTATTTCTTCCTAAGCAAGAATATCAATAATTGCACCTGAACGAGCCTGTATTGATAGTGTCTGAGGATCAACGTGAAGAATACCGTTATCCCAAAGAACCTTAGCGGTATTGTTTAATAAAGGTAGGTTAAGGGTTATATCGGTCTCTCCCGTATTAACAGCGACAAGAATTGTTTCTCTATTATTTTTGCGAACAAAACAATAGCCATCCCCATGGGCCATAACCGTTTCATAGATGCCAGTACGAAGAGCCGCATGACGATGGCGCAAAGCGATAAGTTCTTTGTGTAATGTTAGTAGCTCCTGATTCCACTGTTCAGGGGCTGGAAAGCTGCGACGACAATCTGGATCGTCGGCACCTGCAAGACCTACCTCATCACCATAGTAGATGCTGGGTGCCCCAGGAAATGTCATCTGCAACAATACAGCTAGTTCAAGGCTAGAGTGATCATCACTAATCACAGTTAATGCCCGAGCAATATCATGGCTGGATAACAAATTTAACTGGGTCAGCTGAATCTCCCAAGGATACAATGCCAACAACTCTTCTATCTTTTGGGCATATCCCTGGGCATCGAGAGCTGGATATGGGAAGTAAGACGGTCGTTCTACCAAAGACATAACTACCCGATCTTTAGCCGTAAACGCCAACACTGGCCCGGTAAACAAATAGTTCATCACCCCATCAAACTGGCTGCCATCCAGCCACTGACGCGCATCAGTCCAAATCTCACCTACAATGTAGGCCTCTGGATTGATCGCCTTGACCCGCTGACGAAACTCCTGCCAAAATCCTTCAGCCTGAATATCAAAGGGGACATCCAATCGCCAACCATCAATCCCCTGATGTAGCCAGTGCTCGGCAATTTGCATAATATATTCTCGCACCTGCGGATTGTCGTGATTAAACTCCGGCAGTGCTCGGTTGTTGCACCAACTCTCATAGTTAGCGGATTTAGTGCCATCATAGGCAGACAGGGGCCAGCCCTCAACCTTGAACCAGTCTAACCAGGGAGATGTAGGCCCGTTTTCAAGAATATCGTTAAAGAAAAAGAATCCCCGACTAGCATGGTTAAATACCCCATCGAGAACAACTTTAATGTCACGCTGATGAGCGGCTTTTAGGAAGTCATCAAAAGCGGCGTTGCCCCCCAGTAATGGATCAACCTGGTAGTAATCGTGGGTATGGTAGCGATGATTGCTACCAGATTGAAAGATGGGGGTAAAGTAAATGGCATTAATGCCCAAATCCTTTAGATAGTCCAGGTTTTCTGCCACACCCCACAGGTCACCCCCCTTATAACCATTGCCGGTGGGTGGGGTATCCCAGGATTCTAACGGCACTTGCATGGTGGGGGGTAGCGGTTGCTGCTGAGTGCGGGCAAAACGGTCTGGAAAAATTTGGTAGAAAACGGCGTGCTTAACCCAATCAGGAGTTTGGACTTGCATGAAACCTATGGCAAACTGCATCGCCCAGAATAGCGGGTTGTGACTCTAATTCCTGTAGACATTAGGATACTTAAAGATATGGCCTAAAGTCGCGTATCGTTCGGTAGGCTTAGAAGTCTTGTGGAGTAGGTTCTCTACAAAACTAACCCTCGTTTAAAAGACAACTATCCAATAGATCCATAAATAAGTCGCTAGCCAGAACAGTGGATCAGCTAGTATTTCAAATAAATCTAAAACGAAAAGAACTCCCCGAAATAGTTGACAGGTTGATTTATTCATCATGGTCTCCGCTTTTAAATAAGACGGTGAGTGGTGAGCTTATCCTGAGTATTCGACTGAGCCCAGGCCAACGTCTTTTGGAAGGGGGTGAGTATTGGGACAACCTACTAGCAATCGACAGAGATTTCCATCGATTGCTAGAGAAATTCTCGCAGACCTGTTAGCCGAGACTAGGCAAGGTCAAAACGGTCAAGGTTCATCACCTTGTCCCAGGCGGCCACAAAGTCATGGACAAATCTCTGCTGAGAGTCTGCGCATCCGTAGGCTTCAGCCAGAGCCCGCAGCTGAGAGTTTGACCCAAAGATAAGATCCACACGGGTGCCGGTCCATTTGAGATCACCTGTGGTGCGATCGCGCCCTTCAAACACATCGCCCTCGTCAGACATCGCCTTCCAAGTCGTACCCAGGTCCAACAGATTCACAAAGAAGTCATTTGTCAGTGTCTCTGGCCGCTGGGTGAACACACCATGTTTAGAATGGTCGAAATTTGTATTCAAGACCCGCAGACCGCCGATTAGAACCGTCATCTCAGGGGCACTCAGCGTTAACAACTGCGCCCGATCCACCAACAGTTCTTCAGCAGAGACAGTATATTTACTGCTGAGATAGTTACGGAACCCATCTGCAGTCGGTTCAAGCACAGCAAAGGATTCCACATCGGTTTGTTCCTGGGATGCATCCGTACGTCCAGGCTTAAAGGGTACGGTAACATCGTGTCCAGCATTCTTGGCCGCTTGCTCAACGCCTGCACATCCTGCCAGAACGATCACGTCCGCAAGTGAAACTCTTTTCCCGCCAGACTGTGAGTTGTTGAACGTGGTTTGAATTGCTTCCAGGGTCTGTAGTACAGCTGTCAATTGATCAGGTTGATTCACCTCCCAATCCTTCTGCGGGGCAAGCCGAATTCGTGCCCCGTTTGCACCACCACGCTTGTCAGACCCCCGAAATGTAGATGCTGAGGCCCAGGCAGTCGAGACCAGATGGGAGACAGACAGACCAGAATCAAGGATGTGCGTTTTAAGCGTGGCCATATCCTGCGCATCAATCAATGGATGGGTGACTGCAGGAACCGGATCTTGCCAGATTAACGCTTCTACAGGCACCTCCTTGCCAAGGTAGCGCACCCGAGGCCCCATATCGCGGTGGGTTAACTTAAACCATGCACGGGCAAACGCGTCTGCAAAATGATCGGGATTTTCAAGGAATTGTCGTGCAATCGGCCTATAGGCAGGGTCCATCTTCATGGCCATGTCTGCAGTGGTCATGATCGGTGCATGGCGCTTTGACGGATCGTGGGCATCAGGCACCGTATCTGCGCCAGCTCCTCCTTTTGGTACCCACTGATTGGCACCGGCAGGGCTTTTTGTCAGTTCCCATTCATAGCCAAACAGATTTTCAAAATAGTTGTTATCCCACTGTACCGGGTTGGTGGTCCATGCCCCTTCAATGCCGCTGGTGATGGCATCAACACCTTTACCAGTGCCAAAACTGCTCTTCCAGCCCAGACCTTGTTCCTCAATACTGGCCCCCTCAGGCTCGGGTCCAACCAGAGCCGAATCACCGGCACCGTGACATTTACCAAAGGTATGGCCACCGGCAACGAGGGCAACGGTCTCCTCGTCGTTCATTGCCATCCGTCCAAAGGTTTCACGAATGTCGTGGCCCGAAGCAACGGGATCAGGATGACCGTTCGGGCCTTCCGGGTTTACATAGATCAGACCCATTTGCACCGCACCCAGGGGATTCTCCAGATCGCGTTCCCCGGTGTAACGCTTGTCGCCCAGCCACTCGGTTTCAGGTCCCCAGTAAATATCTTCTTCAGGTTCCCAGATGTCTTCGCGTCCACCGGCAAACCCAAATGTTTTGAACCCCATGGACTCCAGGGCACAGTTTCCAGCGAGAATCATCAGGTCGGCCCAGGAGATTTTATCACCATATTTTTGCTTAATTGGCCAAAGCAGAATGCGCGCTTTATCGAGGTTGGCATTGTCAGGCCAACTGTTAACTGGCGCAAACCTTTGATTACCCGTACCTGCGCCACCGCGACCATCAGCAATACGATAGGTGCCTGCGCTGTGCCAGGCCATCCGGATAAAGAGCGGACCATAGTGACCATAGTCAGCTGGCCACCAGTCCTGGGATGTGGTCATTAGCTCGAAGATGTCTTTTTTAACTGCATCTAGGTCGAGGCTCTTGAATGCTTCAGCGTAATTAAACGCCTCGCCCATGGGATTGGACTGGGGTGAATGCTGATGGAGAATCTTCAGATTTAACTGATTTGGCCACCAGTCTCGGTTAGCTGTGCCACCGCCAGCGGTAAATGTTTGAGTTCCACCTGAAAACGGGCATTTGCTCATAATATTTCCTCTCGTGTGTTTTGCAGATATGGATAACTAGCTAATGCAAGGTTGAGCAGACAACTTTGCTTGACTTGCTCTTATATTAGAATAATTCTAATTTAGGGTTTAGTCAGTTATGATAACTATTGTTAAGAGCTGAAGTTGTCATGACCTAAACGGAGCGCTTACAGGAAAATCTGGTTGTCTGCTCCTGACATTGCAGGGCACCCTCAAGGGGATTTTGCCCCTACGGGATTGTCCTTTTTTAACTGGGTTTACTAATTTTGGAGGGTTAGGGGCAGATTCGAACGGATTAAACCGCCTGTTTACGTCTTTAACAGATTAAGCTGACCTACTTAATACTTCCAAAGTGTTGTTGAATTGAATCTATTGAAATCGCGGATACTCTTCGGTGAACCACTGTCTTACTCAGGTAGAGAATTCAGGCAGAGAGCATTGTCCGCCACATGTGCATCAGCATGGCGGTCTGTTCAGGCTTCTTGGCCTCCGGGTTAATATAGTTCAACATTGTCTCCGCATTAGAAACCACGGGCATGGTTTCAAAGCCCTCTCTTTCGACAAACATTTTTTTAATTACCCCGTCTTGAACCAGCATAGAATAGCGCCAAGAGCGTTGTCCCATACCTTTATCAAATAGGTTTACCATCATCCCCATCTGGCGGGTAAAGTCACCGTTTACATCGGGGATAAACCGCACCTGATCGGCACCTTCTTCTTGAGCCCACGCTGCTAGCGAGAACGGATCATTTACCGAAATGCAAAGAATGTCATCCACACCGTTGGCTCGAAATACGCTGGCGTATTTGTTGTAGCCTAATAGTTGAATAGGAGAATACGGACAGGTAAAGGCTCCTGTTACTGCAAATGCCACCACAGTTTTGTGCTCAAAGAGATCCGCTGTTGAAAGATCGTACCAACTCGCCTTTGTAACTATCCGAAAGGTTGCTGGAGGAACCCGCTGGCCTTCACGGTTGAACAACATTTTCTCAGCTCCTTACTTGTGTTCAATACCTACTCGTATTGAGTGTCAACGCCTAATTAAGAGCTTGATGGGTAGCGATACTTCCTTAAGGTTCAAAGGTATTTGCCCTACTACGTTTCAAAGAGATCGTGGCAGGTCACTATAGAACCCAAGCCTATGCATTGAGTTATATTGATTACGAGTTTGTATACTGCAAGGCTAATCAATCAAATAGATTTTTGCATTTCAAAAATGAGATTGTTTTGCAACACTTAACATCTCGATAAAATACGAAATATTCGGCCCTAGGATTTTCGAGGGTATAAAAGATTTTCAATAACTATAACCTGCACAATCCAAATACTATGGTCATGAGCCATGTATTCGACTGTGACTCACACCCGCTAACACCTTAAGCAACAACTCCAACCTCGCTGTTAAACTCAGACGTCAAAATTGCCATGCCAGTCTTCACTGCCGGACGGGTTTCCATCGTCTCAACCCAATGCTGCACATGAGAAAACTCAGTCAAGGATACATCCAAATAAGACGTTGTTGCTGCAGCAACCCAGGGGTAAGTCGCAATATCAGCAATTGAATAATCCCCAGCAATATACTCATGATCCACCAGCTGGCCATCTAGAACACCAAGTAGGCGAAGGGTCTCCTTTTGATATCGCTCAATCGCATAGGGTAGTTTTTCAGGCGCAAAATTTTTGAAATGACCAAATTGACCAAACATGGGACCCACACTGGCCATTTGGAACATCAGCCATTCCATCACGCCCGCCCGTGCTGCTGGTTCCGTCGGTAACAGTTTGCCAGTTTTCTCAGCCAGATAGATTAAAATCGCACCGGACTCGAACACTTTAATATCGGCCTCACGGTCGATGATGGCTGGAATCTTACTATTAGGATTAATAGCCACATATTCAGGGGAGAACTGGTCCCCCTTACCAATGTGAATTTCGTGAATTGTGTAAGGTAAACCCAGCTCTTCGAGAATGATGGCGGGTTTGCGACCATTGGGGGTAGTGAATGTGTAAAAGTCAATCATGAGCAAACTCCACGTTGTTTTCTTTGTTTGAAGCTTTAACCAGCATCAAATTATAAGGAAAAATAGTTTTCAGCAAGTGGCAGGTCGGGGCACAGGAGCCCGTGCCCCAAGCGATCGGTTACATTTCAGGGACAACCAGGTCACCTTTGGCCCAGGCGGCATCAGCATTTGCTTTCATGGTGATTTCGTCGAATCTATGTAGTATGCTAGCTAGCCCAAGGGCCAGTTTTCTCTAGAAAAGGGGACTGTTCTGGAGCAGACCAACTTAATGGAAGGCTACCTTCAACGTATATCCCTCGATGGAGATAGAATTTGAACAGGCGTTCGGCACCGGGATAGCGAGCAATGTCAGGATCGCCATCCCAAATAACTTCGGCCCGTCCAGTCAGATACAACAGATTGCCCTTTGCAAAATCAATGAACAGTAATCCGGCGTGAGGATTGACTTCAATATTACCAAATGTATTAAAGATACAGTTGCCTGCAAGGTCAGGTATTGTCAGGGTATTGCCATCGACGCCCACAAAACCGGGGACTCCCCCTCGATGGGAAACATCGACACCGTTGGTGACATCAGCCTCGTTATCCAGGTAGGCTGTGGTAATGAAAAGAGTGTCTGCTGCCGTGATAACATCACGTTTCACGTTATCCAGCATAGTGAAGGCATAGACAGGCTTGGCAGTAGTGCTATCAAAATTTTGAAGATTGAACTGCCGTGCCTGGATGTATTTGGGACAGTTGCCAAAGGTTTGCTCCACCGCCACAGAAAAGCCATCTGGTGTGATTTCACTCACTATTCCATTGACCCGGTTACGACGACGTGTGTGGAGTTCGATGCCGAGGAAACCAACCTTACTACCGACAGCGAGATTCTTGGTTAGAGGGTCGCCAAAGAGTGGCTGGGCTGCAATGTGAAGTGTACGATCGTCCGGTGTGGAGATAAATCCAGGGTCGCCAACCAGAATCGATGCCCAAGGATTACCCTCTGCATCGACCGTGCCGACCAGAAAATGGGGAAGTTGAGCGTAAAATTGGCGATGTTGCTCAGGTAAGAACTGACGAATTACTTTCCGTCCTACCGCTTCCATGCGATCGCGCGCGCCCAACCTTGTTTGCACAGCTTGTTCTCCTGGGTGAAACGGAGATTCATCTTTTTGCCAACCGGGAATGGCCATAATCATTAAGCTCCTGCGATAAAATAGGAGAGTTCTAGCAAGCGTCCTGCCTGGGCAAGACATTTACGCATCCACTGATGCTAACTACCAGGGGCCATCAGTTCCAAGCGGATACCACCGGGAATGTAAGCCATCAAATGTTGAGAAGGGCCACCGCTCGAAAGCTCAGGTGGAAATTCAATACTGACACCCTCAGTTTTAATCAGGGTTTGATAAATGCTATTAAGGGTATCTATGTCTGTTACCTTCAGCGCAAGATGGTGTAGCCCAATGTTATTTTTCCGATCAAAGGGGATAGCGCTATCCGGGTCGGTGGCTTGCCAGAGGGTTATAAATACAGTGCCGTCTGAAACAAAATAGGCTGGGTATTCAGGTCGTTCACCCACTTGCTTGAATTCCAGTACGTTCACGAAAAAATCTCGGGTAGTGTCAATGCTAGGAACAGTGAGGCCAATGTGATGAGCACCTTGGGTAATTGCCATGGAACAACTCCTTTAGTGAAAAAACAAACTAAGCCTGGAAACAGATTAAAAAGGGTGGTTACTCAAGATATTGCGGTAGCAACCACTGGTATTGTACCAAACGGTCGGTTCACTCCGATGAAAAAACTATATCGATGGTTTGATAGAATGTCAACAGTTCAATCCAAAAATGCTGAAATGCCCAAAGAGGACTACGTTCCGATCTTATTTTCACTGTTTCGCCAGTACGGTTATGACGGAGCTACACTCTCTAAAATTTCAGCGGCAACTGGATTAGGTAAGGCCAGTCTCTACCACCACTTCCCTGGTGGGAAAGAGGACATGGTGGCATCAGTGCTGGACCATTCTGACTGCTGGTTAAAAGAAAAGGTGCTGCCACTTTTGGCTGGTGAAGGGAGTCCCCAAGCACGTTTGCAGGAGATGTGCGATCGCATCCATGAACTCTATGTAGGCGGTACCCAGCCTTGTTTGACAGCGATTTTGGCAGCAGGCACAGGACGTGATCTGTTTCACGATAGGGTTAAGGCTTTATTGACAGCCTGGATTGGAGCCATTGCCGATGTCTTAGTTGAGTCGGGTTTTGATAAAGATCTGGCCCTAAAACGTGGCCAGGATGCACTGATCGCGATTCAGGGAGCATTGATAATATCTCAAAATCTGGATGATGCTTCTCTCTTTCAGCGAACAATACAGCAGTTACCCCAGGTCTTGTTGCACACTGAGTAAGAAATTAAGTAGTGGGAGAAAGTATGCTTTCTTTTTTTACAATTACTCAAGCTATTTGATTTACATTTAGTTGATTGGGATGTTTGTTATAGGCTTGACTCAATTTTTACGGTTCTCATATATCTCATTAGCGAAATCTAAAAGCTCACTATTAAGCTCAAATAGTTTATGTTCAATTTCGTTTTTTAGTTTGCTAGAGTCATATCCACCACAAATTTCAATCGAGTATGTTTTACCATCGCTATTAATTTTAATTGTGGAGGACCCAAAATCATCCCACCCGCTAACGTAGCTCTCCTTTAACAGGTCAAGCTTTCCAGAGGTGATTACATTAAAGATTTTCTCAAATAAATCCTCTGCCAATACGTCACCAGCCTCACAAATACCTGGAAACGCTTTAATGGAATAGCTCAGATTTCCATTCTCATCCATCGATAGATTACCCGACAGTAATCTACCGGTAAAACCTTCGTGAAAGCTAAATCCGAATATCTCTTTAGGACGCATATTTCACTTATTTTGCCTGTGCGGGGCTATGCGCTACCGTCGATTTTTAATATATGACCTTTTCGACTTTATCTTTCCGTTTTCAAAGGTAAATAGGTCACAGCCATCAACATCCATTTTGGTACCGTCTTTTCTTGTGCCGACAATTGTCCATTCTGAACAGCCATAGTTGTCTTGGGAAAAATGGATAGCATTTTCAAATCGTACATCTGGAATGTCTGTCCAGACTTCTATAAATCTTTCCCTCACGGCATCGTAGCCTTCATATCGAGTGCCAAATCTCTCCGGACCACCGCCAGGTTCAAACACACAATCTTCCGTCATAAATGCCATGATTTTATCGATATCGTGCTGATTCCATGCATCACTGTAGTCTTGCAACTCTTTCTTATTCATGGTTCTTTATAAGTATCCATAAGGGGCACTGGCTGTAAGTATCCTATCGGGCAAAACAGATCCTAAACAAAACAGTCCAAGGGTAGGCAAATGTTAGGCAATAAACGATGCGTTGACGTCTGTCACCATCACCAGATCCCGCTGCGGATCGCTACCGAATTGAAATATATGCTCACCCACAACGCTGAATCCGTACTTGCCGTAAAAAGCAATGGCCCTTGGGTTGTGTTCCCAAACGCCAAGCCAGAGAGCGTCTGCTGGAGCAGACGCTGCTGTGGATAGGATCTGAGCCATAATTTTATGCGCTAACCCTCGGCCATGCCACTCTTTTGAAACATACAGCCGATGAAGTTCTGAGGGATGGTTGGCAGAAACACAGTCTTTGGGTGAGTACAGCCGAACCTGTGCAAAGGCGACTAACTGGCTATCTACCTCAGCCAAAATTGTGGCACAGTTGGGATCTAGAATCTCCTGCCGTTGAATCTCCGCACCAAAGTTCTTTGCACAGTGGAGTGCCATATCGGTGGGGTTGTTTCCCGTGGTAAACGTCTCTCGAAATGTATGCTCGGCTAAATAAGCTAGGGCCTCCGAGTCGTCTAGATGTGCTCGCCTGATAGTAGTCATAAGGATTGAATTTTCCAACGTTACAAATAGTTTGGACTAATGGAAACAAACCCTTGTAAGTTTCAAGACCTCCTAAATTACATGGTTTGTATAATTTTTAGAGCTTGTTAAGAATGATATTTAAACTCTTTAGAGAAGCTTTTAAGGTAACGTAGCGTAGAATTTTGGTGAGGAGTTTAAAGGTGTTGCTTGGGGTCCTTTCGAGTTCCCCAAACCCCCTGAGCAGGGCCGGTACGCTGCCCTACAACCCAGCGTACTGAGTTATCTCAAATAGCATAGGTTTGGAGGTACGGCGACGTTAATTATATAGGTTCTGGACTGGTTGTTACAAACCATTTAGGGGATAAACCTCAAATCATGTATCTCAATTAGACATAGTGGGGATTTTCCAAGTTTGGTGGGACACAACTCAAAGCCCCCAAACTATAGCCTAAGGGGCATTTAAGCAAGGGGGATTTGGGGGCCTGAACATTTTTTAGCTACGTTGGCAGCAGATCACCCATAGAAATTATCTTTCGGTGAAAGCATCACCCTTGCCTGTTAAACCTGTTCCACCTCCAGAACAGCCGGTTTCCCGTAAATGAAACTACAGGGTTCAACTTGGACGTGGTTTAAGGGAAACACAAACGCTGGTGATGCTTCAAAAAGATGGCTGCTTAGCTGTTCAGTTCTCATCTACTGCAACAAACTGCGCAACATCCACGCATTTTTCTCGTGAATCTGTAGCCGCTGGGTCAATAGATCAGCGGTGGGTTCATCATTGGCCTCATCGGCGATCGCAAATACCTCACGGGCTGTGCGGGCAACGGTTTCTTGACCTTCTACCAACAGAGCAATCATCTCTTCTGCAGTGGGGACTCCCTCAGTTTCACTAATGGAGCTGAGTTTGGCATATTCGCTATAGGTGCCAGGGGCAGGGAACCCAAGGGCACGGATGCGCTCTGCGATCGCATCCACCGCCAGGGCCAGTTCATTGTACTGAGTTTCAAACATGAGATGCAATGTTTGGAACATTGGCCCCGTTACGTTCCAGTGAAAATTGTGAGTTTTGAGATAAAGCGTGTAGGTATCCGCCAAAGCACGGGATAAACCATCGGCAATCGCCTGCCGATGGTCGTCACTGATACCGATGTTGATAGGAAGAGTTGACGTAGACATGACTAGTCTCCTTTTAGTAAGAGGGTGAGCCTTTTGATAAACCGCAGCGATAAACAATTTAGTGCAGCTCAGCAATTATAGATATCAGAAACTTGCCTGGCTGTATTTTATGGACACCTTAATCATACTCATAACGACTTCGACTTGCAATATTTTTTATTAGACCTTGTTTACGTCCAGACCTGTTGTTTTGCCATAGAGAACATTGCAGGTTTCACCTTGGACATGGTTTAGTTCGAGTGCAGCAAAAACATGACTGGCTATGCCTATAGGACAGACCTAAAACTCCAACAAATTACCAACACAGTTGATCGGGGTTTGGGCTATGGTTTGAAAGTTGCTGTAGATGGGCGTATGGTTTTGGCTGATTGGCGATTGGGAGGTCATTCCCTGGGTAAACGAGCAGTACTCATTGCTTTTGGACTGTTAGCTGTCATGTCCGGTGACGCCTATGCCCAGGCACCGCTCAACCCTGACATTCAGATTGGTCTGGTGCAGCGGTTTGGTGAAGAGACGGGCGACAAACTTGTGCTTACGCCCTTGGGCGGAGACACCTTAACGGTAACCTTTGAAACGGGGGGACAGCCCCAAGCTATTACGACCCAGGCGCTGACCCTGGAGGTGGGATCTGAGCCCCTGGACCAGCCTATTTTGCAAGAGTGGGTGGTATTGAGCAGCCACCGCAGTTTTGAAAGTGCAGAAGAGAGTGCCAATCAATGGCAAGCAAAGGGGATTGAAGCAGAGGTGGCCCAACCCAGTTCCTGGCAAGTGTGGGCTAAACGAGAAAATTACAATACGCCCCTGCTGCGCCGACTGTTGTTAGAAAGTTTGCATGAGGCCGGTCATACCAATACATTTATCGATAGCCGTGTGCTCACCGAATCTCCTAGAGCTGCGTTTATCGCTAATGGCTATCGGTACAATCGTCATGCCTTTAGAATCACCAGTGCCAATCGTCGAGTACACATTGCTGAAAATGGTGGCTCTAAAAAACTGTTTGGGGGAGACTTTAAGCTCCAGCCCAATGCCTATGGCACCTACACGCTGGTAAACCAGGTACCCATAGAAGTGTATCTGCGCGGTGTGGTGCCCCATGAGATTGGCCCCGGTGCCCCTCAATCGGCGGTTGAAGCCCAGGCTGTTTTGGCCAGAACCTATGCGCTGCGAAATCTGCGACGGTTTGCCATTGATAACTATGAACTATGTGCCGATACCCAATGCCAGGTGTATCGCGGGTTAAGCGGTGTGGTCGCTAGGGCAGATCGTGCGATCGCAGCCACCCAAAGCCAGGTACTCACCTATAACGGCGAACTGATTGATGCCCTATATTCCTCTACCACAGGCGGAATCACGGCTCGCTTTAGTGATGTATGGAACGGATTTGACCGTCCTTATCTGCAGCCAGTGGTCGATTCCCTGGCCATTACCTGGGATCTGGCCGCACGTCCCCTATCCGATGAAAATAACTTCCGTTCCTTTATCAATTTGAAAAATCAGTTTAATGAAGACGACTGGCCTACATTTCGTTGGCAGCGGCCTGGTACCTTAGCCAATATCACCGAAGGTGTTAAGGAATACTTGACAAACCGCAAGAATCCCATGGCGAGCCTGAAAGCTGTTACGGGGCTCACGGTAACCGAGCGGTCAGACTCAGGACGAGTACAAACCGTTCTAGTCAATACGGATATTGGTGATTTTGAACTGCACAAAAACGAAGTCGTCAGTGCCTTGATCCCACCCCGCAGCCAGCTATTTTACTTAGAGCCCTGGTATGAAGAAACTGAGCAAAAAGAGAATAATGCCAGTGGTGGTAATGCCCCAGTAACCGATGCCAACAAGACCACGACCAGTCCACCAGATGCTAAACAAACGCCACCTGTACCTGTACTCAAAGGCTATACCTTTGTCGGCGGTGGCTTTGGTCATGGTGTGGGGATGAGCCAAACAGGCTCCTATCGATTGGGAGAAAGCGGTTGGCCCTACCAGCGAATTTTGCAGTTTTACTATCCCAATACCCAGTTGCTACCCATCAGTAATGACATCGTATTTTGGCAGGAGCCTGAAACAAAATCGGCTCCGGCTGACCTAGAAATCGAGCCAGTTACTGAGGCCGAGGAGCCAGCATTTTCCTTACCATAGGAAGCTCAAGTATCAACAAAATATTCCAGGGTATCTACAAGGGAATGCCCCTACTGCAAGGGTAATGAATTTGGATCTGGTATTAAACCTTATCCGCATCCAGACCTGCAGTTTTGCCGTAGACGAAACTACAGGTTTTAACTTGGACGTGGTTTCATCCCAAAAAAATGAAGGGCTCTTACAACGAAGAACCCTTCATTTTTCAACTAGCAGTTGACATTAAGAGGCTAGTGGTCTGTCAAGCCTGAGATTTCGGATAAGACGGGTAAAGAGTAGAGAGTTTAAAGGGATGAAGAGTCACCTTTTTACCCTATAGCCCTGGGGGCATGGCTAACGCTAGCACTCTTTATCAGTGACCAACCCGAATTTTTAGCTTTGACGCCGCACTAGTCTCACTAACTGATTATCGAAAACAGTCGAGATAGGCTTAGTAAAGCTCTTCTTCCTGGTGAGTCAAGATGGTGCAGTCAGAGGTGGGGTAAGCGACACAAGTTAGGACATAACCCGCTTCAATCTGGTCATCATCCAGGAAAGATTGGTCAGACTGGTCAACAGTACCTGCAGTAATTTTGCCAGCGCAAGTGGAGCAAGCCCCTGCACGGCAAGAATAGGGAAGGTCAAGACCTTGTTCTTCTGCCGCATCTAAAATGTACTCGTCATCAGCTACCTCGATAGTAACGGTCCCTTCTTGATTGCCCGCTTTCTCCTTATCTAAGTCCTTAATCTCTAGAGTCACCTTATAGGTTGCCATGTCAGTATCCTCTACTAATGCGGTGGTTATACTTTTGCTGATCCTCAATAGCTCCCAGAAAGTAGTTAGCCAGGAATCTATGAGTTCAACTAAATCAGCATCGTTTCTGATACTACGGGAAAATTATAAATTTGGGCTACTTTTACTCAAGTTGGCTGAATGGTATTCGTAATAGGAGTAACACCTTTCCTAAGGTTTTACTTATAGATGAATAATAGTGACTTTAAAGGCTATAGAAAACTCTTCTCCACAAATGCCTTAAAACTATGATTGATTGGTACGTAGCCTACGATACTCAAGTTAAACTATCACTAATTAATATTCTTGTTAGTTATTTTTATGTTGCTTTATATCTCTATTTATTGATAGAAATTTGAGAAATAGTTAAGGTTACTTCTAATAAAGTGACGCCTCTTGATGAGTCAAAATAGTGCAATTGGATGTGGGATACGCCACGCAAGTTAGTACAAAACCTGCTTCGAGTTGGTCATCTTCTAAAAAGGACTGGTCAACTTGGTCAACACTCCCCTCAGTGATTTTGCCAGTACAATTGGAACAATTGCCTGTACGACAGGAATAGGGAAGATTAAGACCCTGAGCTTCTGCAGCACTTAGAATGTAATCACTGTCAGCCACTTCAATAGTTTTATCAAGCCCTTCAGCGTTGTTTATCAGCCTAACCTTATAGCTTGCCATATTGATTCATTTATGCATAACTTTGGTGATTTTACTTCTATTAACGCTTAGTAATTCCTATTTAAGCTGCCTATGAAATCTGCTTTAGTAAGACAGTAAGGATAGTGACGTTATTATCGTCTACTATTACTTCTTAATGCTTGTATAAAAAGCAAAAATTCCCCTCAAAATTGAAGGGAATTTTTGTTGAAAGCCTACAACTTAAACGTACATTTAAGCTGCCTAATATAACGTCTCTTACCCAAATAAAGTGCATCAGAACTACTAACTGAAAAGCTTTCTAGCTTCTACTATGCAATTTACCAGATAGAGAAACGCTACAAGGGGCCATTAAAAAGTACTTAGTAAAGCGCTTCTTCCTGGTGAGTAACGATGGTGCAGTCAGAGGTAGGATAAGCAACACAAGTCAAGACGTAACCTGCTTCGATCTGCTCATCATCTAGGAAGGACTGATCCTCCTGGTTGATAGTGCCGGACTCAAGTTTACCAGCACAAGTAGAACAAGCACCAGCACTGCAGGAGAAAGGCAGCAAATCATCTGCAGTACCTTCATCCCCATTAGCAGCATCAAGAATAGTCTCATCATCAGGGACTTCGATAGTTACCTCTCCATCGGGAGTTTTCAATGTCACCTTATAGGTCGCCATGTTAATATCCTCTACTATTGCTATGAGCGTATACCTGTTAATCCCTAATAGTTTCTATAGAGCCCGATAGCAGGCAATCTATTAGAGCAACATCATTTCTGATACTACGAGAAAATCATTGTGGTTCGCTACTTTTCTGAGCAGTGGTTGAATGGTTTTCGTAATCAAACAACCGTCTCTGACATAATTTTACTTATGGAACCCTCGAACAATAAATGTTTGAACCTTACAAAGTGCTTTTCCTACAGGAAATACAGCATTTTAGCAGCCCTAACATGTGTCCAAGGACACCCCAAACGAATTATCATTAATTAATCTTCTTATAAGAAAAAATTATAGTGTATTTTGACCATACATTCTTGATAGTTAACCTTAGTTCAGTCTGGGTTTCTCATACTATAAAAGGTGGTTCATATTGCGATGAACTTTGTAGTCTAATTAACCTTTTTAAAGATTGGTCAAACTTACTTCAACAATGGCCTCTCTGCTAACAAGACTTTGCTGTATAAGCCTAGAGCCTCGATGACTATTTATGTCGCCATTATTGGCACTGGCTTTGCCGCTCATAAGCGGGTGGAAGCTCTACAAAAAATCCCCCAGGTCGAGTTAGTGGCCGTAGCCAGTCGTAATGCAGAGCGGGCCCAGTGTTTTGCAGAGCAACATCATCTATCTGCTGTTAGTAGCAGTGCGCAACTCTGGAAAATTCAACAACTGGATTTGGTTTTTATTTGTACTGTGAATGCGGACCACGGAGCGTTGGTGCAGCAAGCGTTGGAGTGTAATAAACATGTTGTTGTTGAGTATCCCCTAGCGTTAGATGTAACTCAGGCTACTCAACTGATATCGCTAGCTCGTAAACGTCAACGGCTTTTACATGTTGAACATATTGAGCTGATTGGTGGCTTACATCAATCTATGCAACAGCATATGGTGGCTGTGGGTACGCCTTATTACGTCAACTATCGTACCTTTGCCCCGAAACAGCCAGCCCCTAGAAAATGGAGCTACTGTCCAGAGTTGGTAGGTTTTCCACTGATGGCTGCGCTCTCTCGCATTCAACGCTTGACGGATCTGTTTGGGGCTGTGGAGTATGTGACTTGTCAAGAAAGGCTGCAACAGCAGGACGCCCACTACTTTTGTAGTTGTCTATACAGTGCGCAGCTACGTTTTTGCAATGGTATCTTAGCCGAACTTACCTATGGTAAAGGTGAAGGTCTCTGGCAGCGAAGTCGCTACATAGAAGTTAGGGGCGATCAAGGCTGTCTGATCTTTGACGGTAATCAAGGAACCTTAGTAACAGCAGCCGGGGAACAATCTATTGCCGCAGTGCCCCGGCAAGGCTTATTCCAAAAAGACACTCACTGGGTGGTGGAGCATTTGGTAAAAGGTAAGCCAATGTATGTGCAGCCGGAGGAGAGCTTATACGCGTTGCGGGTCGCAGCGGCGTTAGAACAAGCGGTGACGTTGGGCGAAAGAGTTAGGGTTATCGATTAACCAAAACGCCTGGGCTCTCCTGTTCCGGTACGATGTCTGCTATGTCCATCTGGGCGCAGTATTCAAGATCGGCGGTGTTGTTAAGACGCAATAGCCGTTGGCCATGGGTTGCTATCTGCATGAGTTCCAGCATGCGATCTTGCCATTGTTCGTATAGCCCAACGGCAGCGACGGCGGAGTCATTGCCAGTGCAGTCCACAAACCGTTGACCTGTTTTTGCCATCAGGGCATGGATAATGGCTCCGGCGCAGACAGTGTCTTCCAGGGAGTAGGTTCCTTCCCAGCCAGAACCCACTAGCCAGACAGACTCGGGCTGTTTAGCTAGCAATTTATCGACAACAGCTTGGCGGGTAGTTAGGGCTGCGGTCATTACCAATGGCACGGCCTGAATCCGTTGCAAACAGCGAGTGCCATTGGTAGTGCTCATAAATAAACGCCGACCGGCAGTCCGCTCAGGGGCATGATCGCGGGGGGAGTTGCCGAGGTCAAATCCATCTACTCGTTGACCGCCACGTTCTCCTGCAAGAATGCGTTTTTCTGCGGGCCATTGCTCACTAGCTTGAACTAGTTTATCTAAATCACTGAAGACTTCAATTGCTTCGGCACCTGCTGCAAAGGCTGCTGCCATAGTTGTGGTAGCTCTGAGAACATCAATTGCGATCGCACAGACAGGCAGAGCATCGGTTGGTGTCTCTTCAGGGGTGTGGTAGACAAATAGTTTCACAAATTTTTCGCAAATATATTTAGTTAGAAGGAGGCACGGACAGACCTGACTATTCTATGGGGGAAAGTACGCATAAAGGTATGAATACTTGATTTTGAGTTTTAAACTTTGTCCACGTCCAGAACTGGAATGTTTCCGTAGAAAGCCCTATAGGTTTCAACTTGGACGTAGTTTAGGCTTGATTGAATAAAAACCCTGTCCAGGTTTTTAAGGATAAGGGGTTTTACCTTAAAACTCAAAGTAAAAAAACTACACCCTGTTATTAAAGGCCCCCAACAAATCGTCCTGGATTTAAAAGACCATGGGGGTCAAATTGCTGTTTGATGGCTGTCATCATCGATAGGGCATTACCGGTATACCCCCAGGGTTCTAACGGTAGCGGGGCGGGGGCTTGCAGAATTGTCAGGTACCCTTTGTGGGCGTTGCAATGGGATCGCAACTTTTCTAGTATGCTGACGGCGGCTCCATCCATTGACAGCCCAATTAAGCCTAGACCACTAGCATTGTGCAATCGGGCCAGCCAAGGGACAGAAACGGTGTCTAGCAACTGTAGCAGGGGCACTAACTGGGTGGGTAACAGACCCACTTTGCACAAAATCCTGGTTGGATTTGCTAATTGCAGCGCCAGGGACGACCAGTAGGTATCCTCTGCTACATCTTCATAGGTTAACCCTGTGGTGGTTGCGATCGCTTGAAAGCGCTTCACCTGTTCATTGACACCAGCCGCAATCCCCTGAAATCGTCCAGCTAACTGTAGGCCCTGCTCGGTCGCAACTACATCCATGGCACTGACGGTGAGTCCCTGTAGTCGAGCCTGTAACGCGGCCTCGGCGATGGCCGCCGCTGTTCCCGATAACACCACTGTCTGGGATTGCTCTGCCATGGGATAAAGCCTCAAGGTGAGCTGACTGAGAATGCCCAATGTGCCATAGGCCCCGGTCATCAGCTTCATCAGGTCATAACCAGCGACGTTTTTGACAACCCGGCCACCGGCTTTAGCTACCTCACCGTCGTAGCGCACAAACTGCACACCGATTATCGTATCGCGGACGCTGCCATAGCGCTGTCGTAGAGACCCGCCATCGGCGGTGGCCACAACCCCTCCTACGGTTGCCTGTTGTGCATATAGCGGATCCACCGGCCAGAATTGTCCCTGGGGTTGCAACTTGGCCCGTAATGCGGCAATTCCCATACCTGCTTCCACCCGCATCGTAAAGTCATCGACCCAATGGTCTACCAGGCGATTGAGACGGGCGGTGCTGATCACCAGGTCAATATTGGTTAACGAGTATTGCCCCCCCCAATGTAATTTGGTCCGTTGACCGCAGCTCAGCATACGCCAACGCTGTTCATAACAGGTACGCACCACTGCCGAGAGCTGCTCAATGGATTCGGGAAAAACGACACTGAGTTGGTCAGACACCTCAAAGCGAGCATCGTTGAGACTAGACCAGGACACTACCTGGTCGGTACCAAGCAGCGATTGAAATTTATTGACTACGGAACTCATGGTGATGCGCTGACTGCGCCTTACATTTTATCGGCCATCGGGGAATGGATAATGAACAATGGATAATCTTCTTTGCTTACTAGCCGTAGGGTGGGCACACCCATTGGTGAATGGATAGTTAACAATGGCTAATTTTCTGGGCCCACCAGGCCAGTGTTTAAGATTATTCAATGCCAATTTTTACCGGGCCGCTACCCGAGTTTTTAGGGGGTTCCGTACGCATCTTACGGTAGTCGGCGTAGAGGCGATCGCGCCAGGTCCAAAACCGTTCATAGTCAGGATTGTCGGCTAGACCGGGGACACCTTTTTCGCACAAACCTGCTGGTAGGTCTACATAGCGCTGGCCTGGAAACTTGAGATACATGGAAATTCCAGCGACGGCAAAGTCTGCCAGGGTGGGCTGAATGCCTACCAGGTAGGGATGCTCTGATAGGACAACACAGATGGATGACAGGGCCTGTTGCAAACTGAGGCTGGCGGTTTTGATATCATCTGGGCCAAAGCCGATGCCGGTGCCGAGTAGATTGAGTAGATCTCCAGGGACGGCACTGACCAGGTCTTTTACTAGATCTGGTGTGGATGCGGGCAACAGCGATGTCCGAAAACTAGGATGTTGGTTAAAGGCTCCGATCATGGCTTTGCGGGCATTGGGGCCAATGGACTCGTCGGCCCAGTCCTCAATCATGCAACATAGACCCCGCATGGCACCATCGGCGGGTAAAACTGGACGTTCAGGGTAGGCATCGTCGAGATAGGTTGCGATCGCAGTAGAATCTGCCACCACCGTTGTCCCATCCTTAAGCACAGGCACTTGTCGTTGGCCTGACAGACGATATAGCTCTACCTGCCCCACACCCGGTGTAACCTCCACCGTTTTATAGGGCAGTTGCTTGTAGTCCAAAACTAATCGAACCTTTTCACAATAATGAGATGCTTCAAACTGGTGTAGCTCTAACATTTTGGGAGAGAAGAGTTAGGGGTTAAGAACATCCTTTTGGTTCAGTCACCTTGACGGTCAAATTGCCATAGCCCAAGGGTTCAATCAGCTGACGCATGGTTACTTCAGCCCGCTCGCTGGCCATGGTCAAAATGCCCTGGTCACAGGCACCCTGGCGGATCCGCTTGAGGGCTTCCTGCTGGGCCAATGTCTGCAATTCGGGAGCCCGATCTGGCCCTAAACTAAGAAAGCCACGATTGTAGTCGTAAACTTTTGAACGGGTGACATCCAGCTTGCTGTCCAAAATTTTAGGAGCAGGGAGGGTGACCACTAAGCTGGGCGGCAGCTCTTCAGAATCGTCAATTACCTGGATATTATCTTCACTGATGGCATCGAGGTCGATGCCTGCTCGAACTTCGCCATGGGCAATGTATAGCAAATTGGTTTGACCAATAACATAGTTGCCCACGGTACGATTACTTTCTGTGGGCACCACAGCTTCCATGGAAAATATGGCAGTGGTTAGTTCGCTGGCCCCCTGAACTTGTTCGACAATCAGGGTGCGGGTATCCACCTTATCTTCCGCTGGTTTCGGCGTAAACATTAGCTTCACACCATCCATAAACTGATCTCCAGTGCGCCACAGACCGTAGCCTGCCACTGACGCCACTATCAAACCGCCCCCTAAAAGGGCCATAGATAGCATTGATAAGATCCGTAAACGGCTGGGCTGAGGCCTTTTATCTTTCTGTCTATCCGGTTTACGAGATCGACTGCGGTTAGCAACACGAGAGGGACGAGTAAACATGAAGCTGCCTAGAATGCTAGGGATGATTCTAGCGTCAGTTGCCAAGAATGAACGGTCAATTCGGTCAGTTGTATTAAACCTTGTCCACGCCCAGAACGGCAGTTTTACCGTAGAGCAACCTCCAGGATTCAATTTGAACTTGGTTTAAATGTCCTATTTTTTGTACGACTTTATTGGATGCAAGTATGGTTCCATACAATTAAGGCAAACACGATAAGGTGGGTAAAGCACTGCCCTATCTTGCTTGTTTATGACCTCCTCTGCATCTGAGACCAACCGACAGCGCCTTCAAACGTTCCGCAACAAACTACTCAAACTTCACAAACTGCTCCTAGACTCAGAGCGTGTGCGCTATGAGCAAGTGAATGGTCCAATTAAGAATAAGGGTGAATTTTTTCAGCTGGTGATTGGAGACGACGCCTTTAGCTGGCTGCGACCCATTTCTCAATTTATTGTGCAAATTGATGAGTTTACTAGTGCGAAGGAACCGCCTGAGAATCCTGAAGAGACTGCGGCAATTTTGCTGGAGAAAGGTCGTTTAATGCTGAAGCCTGATGAACATTCGGTAACGCCGTTGGCGGCTAAGTATTTTGAAGCGATTCAGAGTAATCCCCAGGTGGCGCTGATGAATGCGGAGATTACTAAAGTTTTTCGTTGATGGATGATGGGTTTAACTGGCCAGTCTGAATCAGGCAATGACGTTCAACCAAACGCTTTGGTCGATTGGTTTTGAGTAAGGCCAATGTTGCTCTACCAATAGGAGTTAAGCGAGCAAGCCAGTGCTAGATTCTCTGCAGTTGTTTGTCCGCCATGTTTTTCTGCAATGACATGATCGATTTGATGTGCGGCTAATGCCATTACTTTGGGGATGAGGCAATACTCGCAGCGACTTTGGGCACGATCATAGGCTAGCTTACGCAGACTAACTGGCACATAGGTTTTGCTCATGCAGCATTTTGTAATTTAAGCAAGGCCTGGGCTTTTGCTATACGGACAAGATGTTCGACAAATTCATACTGTTGCCAGAGAACTTGCTCTATGGAATTCAATTCACCATTTTGATTTTTTTCAAGCAGTGTATTGATCTGGGCTTGAGCAGTTTCTGATAAGCGCAGGTCTAAGATTTCTTGAGGTGAGGGTAAGTTGGCCACCCTCAAAGAAATTATTCCATGCTATTCGCACTATAGCCAGACCTAACCACGTCCAAGGTTCAACCTATTTGTTGGGTTTTATGGGGACAAGACAGTGTAAGACAAAATCTCCTGGGCGAGATTACCCATATTTTTGAATAGATGATGGGCTCCTGCTTGGGTTAGTCGATACTCTTTCATTAATTCAGCATTGGCAATGTGCTCGCTATCAACAAGTACGCCATCGCAATCAAAGATTATGAGTTCAAAGCCATTCATGATCTATGCTTTATGTCTTATTTGGTCACCTACTTATAACAACCTATTTGATATAGAGCTTCACAACCAATCTTGTCGCTTGAGCGATAGTCCTTAATTCTTGAGCTTTATAACCGACTTTGTGCAGGATGCGAGTACTTTAAATTTGGACGTTGATTTAGTAAAAATCAGTAAAATTCAGGCTTAAAATTGGTAATCCTATGAAACGTTAGCTCAGTTTAATGCCAATCTATGGAAGTTGACAGTGATGGATGATGGCCGATAGCTCCCATGGTGTCTGTTATTCTACAGAAAATCTTTTTAGGGAATACCGTTAAAGCCTATGGTATTGCCCTGCTGAATATTGGTGTGGGTATTGCGATCGCACATCTCCTAAAACACCTCATTCTGCGCCGCCTTCAACGCTGGGCCAAACGCACGACAAATACCCTGGACGATCAACTTGTCCGCTTGATTGAGCGGCCCACCCTGTGGCTGCTTTACCTGGGTTCCTGCTATATCAGTTTGCAAAACTTGACCCTATATCCCACGGTTTACCAACTGCTGAGAGGCACTGGCGTAATTTTTGCCACCTTGTTATTACTGCAGCTAGCGGGGTCAGTGGCTGAATATAGCCTGCGTATTTATGGCTTTATCCACCGCGATCAGCCTAACATCCGTCAAAGTCTCAATGCCCTGATTCCAGCGGTGCGAGTGTTTCTGTGGGCCATTGGTATTGTTTTTGTGCTGGATAACCTGGGGTTTGACATTTCGGCTGTAGTCACGGGTCTAGGCATTGGGGGGGTGGCCATTGCCCTGGCTTCCCAAGGGATTTTACAAGACCTGTTTAGTTACTTTTCCATTTTGTTAGATCGCCCCTTTGAAATTGGTGACTTTATTGTTATTGCCGATATGGCGGGTACCGTCGAACAGGTGGGTATCAAAACCACACGTCTTAAAAGTCTTGACGGAGAACAACTTGTATTTGCTAACACCGATCTCACATCTGCGCGGCTCCAAAATTTTCAGCGTATGGCCCACCGACGGATTGCCTTTAATCTAGGCGTTACCTACGAAACTAGCATGGACCAACTGGAGCAGATCCCCACCATCCTTCGTCGCATTATTGAAGAGATTCCCCAGGTCACATTTGACCGGGCCCATTTCGCTAGCTTTGGAGACTTTAGCCTCAACTACGAAGTTGTTTACTTAGTGGACACCAATGATTACACCCTCTATCGAGATGTTCAACAACAGATGAACTTAGCCATCAAACAACAGTTTGACCAAGCAGGCATAGAGTTTGCCTATCCGACCCAGGTGTTATACCTAAATCAGAACTCATAACCGCTCAAATTGCAATATTAAAACTGTCTCGACGATGGAAGTCGGGTTCTTCGCCTGGATGTTCGAGGGCCCAATGGGAGATGCTATCGGTTTTGAGGACGGTGCTCACACCGAGTTCCAAGGGTTGATCAAGGGCGAGCCAGTCGTCTGTGGAGAGTTCCAGGGTTAAATAGTAGCCCTTGGTGAGGGGTTGCCAGGTACTGGCAACCTGTTTGCACGCAGGTTCAGCTACCATGGCTTGACGGTAGTCGTCAAAACGATAAACGTTCCAGTCCCCGTTAGGGGCCGCATTGACTTCCCAATAGCGAGGTGAGTCGGGGATGCCGATAAAGACTTCAAAACAAGTGTCTTCCCAAAGATGATCGCGACGGCTAGGGGATTGACCGGTGGGAGGAACTTGCAGGGTTTCGACGGCCCCTGTGAGGGTGTACTCGATGGTGAGGGAGGATTGCGATCGCACTACCCGGCCAGAAATCACTAAATTAGAGACGGGTTCAAACGGTTTTAGCGAAAATGGGATAGCCATAGATGTCAGATGTCTCCTAGGGGCATAAAAATTAGGTAGATAGGGTCTAGAGAGGCGGACGGAATATCGCTTAAATTCCCTATAAATAAGGCTTAGGGGTAATAGTCACCAGGCACTGATGGTCACTGAGTGGTTTTCAGAACTCAGTACATACTTAATAGTTCTATGCTGCACGGTCTGCTTCAGTACAGTAATGGGCTTTTAGTTGATTAATTACCCTTTGAATCGCCTGTCCCTGATTGCGAATGCTCTCAGCCAGCTGAAATTGGACCATTGCCCGTTCTAAATTATGGTTAGGGCGCTGGGTCTTAAAATAAATGTCCCCTGCCAGGTGATCACTAAAAAAGCGTAAGCCTAGCTCAAAGGTGATCAACCAAATGGCATCATAAATATAGTCATATTCCACCCTGTTAAGAAATGCGCTGGCGCTAGACAGATACCCCCGGAGGACAGCTGCACATAGGGTGACATCAAAGCTGACAGCCTGCCAATTTGGGGTTTCTTCTCCCAGGGCATTGCAGCTAGAGCGTAAACAATCGCCAATATCGTAGTGGACAAGCCCTGGTTTAACCGTATCGAGATCAATCAGGCTAGCGGCCTGTCCCGTGGCTGTGTCAATCAATATATTATTGATTTTTGGATCTCCATGAATGGAGCGTAGGGGTAACGTGCCATCGGCTTTGGCATCTTCTAAGACAGATAACCGCTCTCGATGGTTGGCGATCAAGCTACAACAATGCTGCTCCTCCAGGGACAGGGAGTCGGTTTGCTGCCGAACAGCGTCGTATTGATTGAGATAATGGGGGGTAATGTGGAAGCCAGGTAGCGTATCTGCCAGGTTTGTGGAGGGCAAATCGCTCAGCAAACTGTGAAAACAACCGAGACCGTAACCAATTTCAGTGGCGTGTTCCTGGTTTTGAATCGTATTGAATGTAGTGGTGCCTTGGACAAAGCTCAGCCCCCGCCAAACATTACCCAGGCCATCTATCCAGTGGTGTTGGTTATGCTCTGTTCTGAGTACCGTAGGCACTTCCCAACGCCGCTTTAGGGGAGTTTTGTCTAGACGTTCACGGGCATGGCTAACAAATTGACAGAGGTTATCCATGACCTGATGCGGTTGGGGAAACACCTCGGTATTGATCCGCTGGAGGACAAATGGCTGTTGTTCTGTATGAACTAGATAGGTATCGTTAATATTGCCACTGCCGAGGGGGCAAATGTTTTGCACAACATTATCGCCAACAAATTGTTTGGCAATGTGGATGAGGGCATTGGTCTGGGTTATATCGGTCTGATATCTCAGGGAATTGGGTAGCTCAGCCTCGGAGACCATGGGCTTAGTTCGATCAAACTTGGCTAATCATACTTCCAACCCTGAGAATTGGGAAACTGGATGGGCCATAAGAAGATTCTATCAATATGTAGAATTCGGAATTTGGAGTTCGGAATTCGGAATTCAGAGTACTCTTCTCTTCGAGAATGTCAGGGGCGAACGAGAAGGGGGGTGACTACAGACCATTTCCGATCAAAATAAACGATGACCAATAGTAGGGATGACTATAGGAATTGGGGAGACTAGGTAGCGCTTCGCGAAAAGTCTCGGCAAAGCCTCGTTGGTTGGCGGCCAGTGCTTGCTGGTTTTCAGTGATCAGGGCAATTTGGGCCTGGCGTAAGGCTTCGCTTTTTCCCTGGCCCTGTTGTAAGTGGTCATAAAATGAGGTCATTAGGGCCTGGGTGCCACCGTCATCTACGGACCATAGCGATGCGATCGCACTTTTCGCCCCTGCCCGTTGGATTTGGTAACCAAAGCCCAAAATCTCTTCTCCATTTCCCAGGGTACCGCCCAGCCCGGTCTGGCATGCACTCAGGACGACCAGATCCACATTCCGTAAACTCCAAGTAGACATATCCCGGAGACTGACTCGGTCGCCATCACCCAAGAGAATAAATGACTCTTCCGGCTGACCGGAGACAAATTCAGCATGGGTGGCCATATGCACAATGCTGTAGTCGTCCATTTGAGGAATAGTCGTAGCTCCATTAAAGGCTTCATTGAGGAGCTGTGTGGTATCGACAAATTTATCCACCAGTGTGGTCACTTCAACCTTTGCGTAAGGCAGTCCAGCAAGGCTGACCTGGCGAGTGCCCACCTGCAGATTGTAATTACCCTCACTAAACGCAGCGGCCAAAATGCTAGGGCTAGGGTTGGGTATGGTGTTAAAGTCCGTCAGGCTGGCGGCAGTGATATTAGTAATTTGAAACCGCTCAATTAGCCATTGCTCACCGTCATAGAGTGCGCCCAAGGGGACATAACGCAGAGGACCATCGGGAGAATACACAATGGTCTCGGCCTCGGCCTGGGCTAGATCCGCTTCAATGGGCTTGATTAAGTAATTGTAGAGCTGCTCCATGGCCGGACGGGCATCGCTGCGGCGATTGCTTAATGCCTGACGGGCGGTTTCGAGGGCGGCTTGCAACTCATCAGCGGTGACATCGACGCTCCGGTGTAAAGGGGGCGCATAGGCACTCACCAGCACTAGCTCTAAGCGGTCTTCTAAAATTAGCGGATAGACTAGCACCGCATTATCCAGCGTTTGTAAGTTATCTTGCAGGCTATTGAGGTTATATAGATTGAGGTTTTGCTGACGACTGGCATTTCCCAGTTGGGTCACCAGTGTAGACACTTCGGGGCTATCAATAAAGTGGTTAAACTCAGCGGTTTTGGCCTGCTGTGAGGTAACTAGCTCGCTGATGCGTTGCTGTTGGCTGGGGGTGCGTTGAGAACGGGGAATGCGTCTGAGTTGAGCTAATTCTCGGCCATCGGCCACGGTCTGATCATAAAGCTCTAGCAACTCGGTTTCTGCTGGTTGCAATGGTGCTTCTCCGAGATCAGGTGAATCGGTGGCTGGGACATCGTCTAAGTAATCATCGACTTCTTGGACTTTTAGCAGATCCAGGATCGCTTGAGCTTCAATTACCCGATCCTGTTGTAAGAGTAAATCCGCTAGGGTGCGATAGGTTGTGGCAAAGGTTCTGGGAAAGATGGCCCGCTGTTCCAGGGGCAGTACGCGTAAGTCTTGACGGACATCTTCGAAAACGGTGATGGCCTGTTTGTAAAGTGCGATCGCCAGCTCATGTTCACCCTGAGCGTTGAGAATATTGCCAATCTGACTCAGGGTTTCCCCTTCCAAAGCACGATAGCCCAGCTCATCAAACAGAGCCGCCGCTTCATAGAGTTTGACTAATGCCTGGTCCCAATCACCACTGCGACCATAGGAAATGCCCATGTTTTGCAACAGGGTGGCTTCAGACGCTATGTCACTACGGGTACGGGAAATGTCTAACGCTTCTCCATAGGCTGTAAACGCAGCATCGTATTGGCGCTGCAAATGGTAAGCCCCCCCTAGCCGCGTTAGGGTAACTTGAGTCCCCTCGGCGTCATTGACGTCTCGCCACAGGGTCAGGGCTGACTGATAGCTAGCTACGGCTGCTGGTAACCGATCCTGCTCCAGGTGAATCTCACCAATGCCATGGAGTGCCGCCGCCTGACGCCGAGTATCTCCCTGGGCCTTAGTTTGGGCTGTTTCGTAAGCGTTGAGCGCTTGGTCCCACTGGCGATTTTCTTCATAGGCAGCGGCCAAATAACGCCAGGTGTCTGCAATACCAGCCAACAGTCCGGCCTGTTCAAATAGGTCTAAGGCTTGTTGATGAGCCCCTAAGGCCTCAGACGTTCGGCCAAACCGGGTATGGACTTGACCGATACCATTCAAGGAGTCACCTTTGGTTTGAGGGGATGGCGCAACGGTCAAGGCCCGTTGATGGCGTGCTAACGATTGGGGATATTGTCCGACCTGGCGGTAGGCATCGCCCATGTGGTTGAGGATACGAGCTTCTTCACCGGAATCATTGTTTTGCCGCGCCAGGCTTAGAGCCGCCTCAAAAAAAATCAAGCCTGGCACACCACCGCCTACGGGCTGGGCCACTTCCCCATCTGCCAGCCCCGTCTCAATTAAAGACTCTATATCACAGGGAGATAGTTGAGCGCAGGCCTGCTCGATGGGTGTTTGGCCATAGCTAACAGGGGCTGCAATCCCCGTTAGCAACAATGCGCTCAGCCCTACAAAGAACGAACAATAACGGTTCATAGCAATCCATCCACACCGTTCACCATGTTAATTAACCCAACTCAGACTGATGGGTAACTTAGTCCGTTTAAACAGGGTGACGCTGACCTATCCTGAAACTTTGGCGAAAGGTTCACATAAATTTCTTGGCAGTTTTGGCTTAGGAGTATTGGCCTTAACGTATAACTAGAGCCCCTAGGCCGATGGCAACCACAGCGCCAATCAAGGTATTAATAATATTCACCACGTCGTGGGTTAAGCCGGGTAGCTTATTTTCAATGGTGGCACCAATTAAGCTTTCAATGGTGGTGGCAACAAACGCTGCGATCGCACAGATAACAATGCCGAGCGCTGAGATAAACCCGATGCCCCAAGCGGCAACGGCTAATATCAACGAACCCCCTATACCGGCCAGTGTGCCTTCTAAACTAACAGCCCCCTCTGTGCCGCGAGGGACTGGTTGCAGCGTTGTAATTAAAAAGGTTCGTTGACCATAGGCTTTACCAATTTCTGTGGCGGTGGTGTCCGATAGCTTAGTACTGAGACTGGCGACAAAGCCAAGGATAAGTAATTGCACCACTTGCCCCTGGGATAACCCCATCAGTGATACTGAGGTCAGGCCCGTCAGCCACACCAGCAGAGCGCAGATAGCGGCTGTCAGAGCAGACCCCCACACATTGCCGGGGCCACGGACGCCACCGCGTGCTTCCGCAATACCGGCTGCTTCCTTTTCGGCAAAGCCCACCTTTGTCACAGCAGAACCGGCGGCAAAATATACCATCGTCACACCATAGGCCTGCCAACCCAAACAGCCCCAAAGGATCACCCCCAATATCCAGGCATGTACATAGCCCATGGGGGTGAGCAGCTTTTTGGGACTAGCAAAGGCTATGGCCACTAAAACCGTATTTAGAACGACTGCTACCAACCAAGGAGTTTGCCATGTCATAGGTGGGTTTCCTTATGCCTATTGTGGAGATGCCTATATGAGGATACGGTGGATTCTGCCAGGGGCCTACTGACTAATTTGTACACCAAAAAGAGCATTAGGACTGTCAATCATATAGGCCGTTAATGCTGTCCACAGCAGATAGCTGTTATTCAGATTAGTAAAAGTTAATACTGCACAATCAAGTATGGTTTTCCAGCTGTGCAAGTCTTACATAGTTGGTGAAAAGCATGCCCTAACGTTAATTCAGCGGTTTTATGAATTCTATCGAAAAGCTCATTACCATGGCCGAAGACGAGCTTACGCAATACAGTACAGACGCACGGAAAATTGAAAAACTACGACCTAAGGTGGGTCTAACAATCCCCTACCCCCAGCAAAAAGCTGTCAGAGAGCAGCTGCTAGCAGATATACCCACTAATATCTTTGCCAAAATTGTTGAGCGTGATCGGCAAATGGTGGCCCTGCCCTTTTGGGGATTGGGTGGATTGGGTTTGTTGCTGGGTATTTCTATGCAGCAGCCTCTAGATTTTATGGCAACAGGAATTGGCTTTTATATCGCGTTCAGGATTCAATCTTGGGGTTGGAAATTAGAGGCCAAGCGTTTGGTGGTTAAAACCCTTGACGCGATTGAGCAAGATATGCAAAGCGAGGCATAACCCGATTGCCCAACTGTTGGTTGAGCCATTGACTGGATAGCAGTCTAAAGAACAGCAGTTAACTATAGCTCCAAAATAAATTTAATCGAACTGTATGGTATTCCGAAGACCGGTAATTCTCACAAATTTTAGATAGAACATTTAATTTTTTCTTAAGATTTACTGGATTGTAAAGCCTATACAAAAATGACCACTAGTGGTCCAATATTTCTATCTGTGCAAGGTTTTGGTCGTTAGTAGACAAAATTACCTGCTGGTGGACGCTTGTGGGTCGATAGTGAATTAACTTGCAGTATTTTTATTATTGTTGGACTGTCTTTTTTGTTAGGAAAGGTTCACAATAATAAAATCTTCCCCTTTCGGGATTGAGCTTTCCTTAATAAGATTAGAAGTACTAAAAGACTTTTATCAATACTGACAATAATTAAGCGTCAATGACACTTTCTGAAGATAATTTCGAAAACGTTGTGCTAGCGTCTCCGGTGCCGGTTCTAGTACATTTTTGGGCCCCATGGTGTGGTTTATGTCGGCGGGTGACGCCGCTGCTGAATCGCTTTCAGCATGATTGGTCAGGCCAAGTAAATGTCTTTAATATCAATGCCGATGAGAATCTAAAGTTAGCTAACCTTTACCGCTTGCAAACATTGCCAACTTTACTGTTTCTTGATCAGGGGCAGGTGGTGCAGCGGTTTGATGTGTTGCGTAATCGCGATGAGTGTATGCGAGCCCTCAACTTGCTGATGCGCCGCTATCAGCTAGAGACTGGTTTGGTTGAGGGGGCTGCTGGGCTAGTAGACATTTAAGCTGTTTGTCCGAGGGGGCTCTATGGTGCCGCTTCGGGCTTATCTTCTTTTAAATGTTTTAAATATCCTTGTAGTAGCCAGTCCGGGCCAATTGTCTCCAATGAGGTCTGGTGCAGGGCTAGGGCCTCAGACATATGTTTGAGGCCCATGTCGCTTACGGGGGTTGGGGCTTGGTTGCCGCCAATCAGTTTGGGGGCGATGAAGGCCCATAGCTTTTGGATTACGCCCTGACGTAGAGCAACGGCGCTGAGGGTGCCGCCACATTCCCATAAAACTGATGACAGTCCTCGTTTGTATAGATGTTCTAGGACTGTTAGGGGGGTTAGGGAGTTGACTGAAATGATCTCTATCTCTTTAGGTAGTATGCCTTTTGCCTGCTGTTGGTTGACTTCTGTAAACACCAGGGTGGGAGCAACATCGGTTTTCCACAAGTTGGCTGTGGTGGGTAGCTCTAGACGGCGGCTCATGACCACCCGTAGGGGATTGCGATCGCACACCCCATGGCTCGTCAATTGAGGATTGTCTTTGCGGACCGTATTGCCACCTACGATCACCGCATCGCATTGGCCCCGTAATTGATGCACCCGGCGGCGGGACTCTGGGCTAGTAATCCAGGCGCTATGGCCCGTATCCGTCGCGATTTTGCCATCCAGGGTCATGGCATATTTTAAGATGCTAAAGGGTTGCCGATGGCGAATACGGTGGATAAAGGCTTCATTTAAACGCTCACAGGCCACCGTTTCCACATCGGTAATTACCTCAACACCCGCTGAACGCAGTTTTTGTATGCCGCCACTGGCCTTGGGGTTAGGGTCGGTCATGCCGATAACCACCGTGGTGATGCCCGCCTTTAAAACGGCCTCTGTGCAAGGGGGAGTACGCCCCTGGTGATTACAAGGTTCCAAATTTACGTAGAGAGTAGCCCCTTGGGCCGCATCACCCGCTGCTCTTAGGGCAAATACTTCTGCATGGGGCTGCCCCGCTTGGGGATGAAATCCTTCACTGACAATTTTTCCATCCTTGACAACCAAGGCTCCCACCATCGGATTGGGCGCTGTCCGCCCTGCTCCTTTCGCGGCCAGCTCTAGACAGCGATACATCATTGTGCTGTGACATTGGTCGCTATCATTCTTGTCTGGGACTGCACCGTCGAATGAACTGTGCTGTGAAATCATCGGCAAAATTATCTAGAATTTTGGAAGAGAGAAAGAGTTATTAGAATAACCCTATGACTACTGAGAACACTAGCGTGAACTGTGCCGTTGACTGCATCAATGGCTGCATTAAAGGGGATGCCTGTCCCAATGAAGCTTACACTCAACAGGCGTCTGAGTTTATTGAAAATACTTCCCTCGACAAAATGTTGGAAATTGCTGAAGAGGCTGTGCGCAAGAAGATTATTGCACGGGCAACAGAGCCGAGAAAGTGGGTGATGCCAGAGGAGTTAGGGGAGTAAACATTTCTGTATTCCCTCCACCAACCGACCAATATCTTCCTGGCTGTGGGTTGACATCACGGTCATTCTCAAACGACTGGTAGGTACGGTTGGTGGACGCACTGCGGCAGCAAAAAATCCCTGGTGCTTAAGCCGTTGGCCGAGGTTGAGTACGGTAGCAGCATCTTTGACCTGTATGCAGATGATGGGGGATGCGGAGGGTAGGCGGTTGATGTTTGGCAGTTTATCCAGGCGTTGTCTCAAATAGATGGCGTTTGCGTCTAACTGAACCAGACGTTCAGGTTCTTGGGTGAGAATTGCGATCGCAGTCCGAGCGGCAGCGGCAGCGGCAGGGGATAGCCCCGTTGTATAGATCCAGGTGGCGGCACGATTGCGCAGAAACTCAATGAGTTCAGTGGAGCCAGTGACATAGCCACCCAGGCTGCCCAAGGCTTTGCTTAAGGTGCCGACTTGCACCATGGGACGATGGCGACAGCCAAGATATTCAACGGCACCGCCGCCAGTTTTTCCCAATACCCCTGTGCCGTGGGCTTCATCCACCATCACCATGGCGTCCCACTGGTCGGCAATGGCTAAAATCTCTGGCAGTGGGCAGAGGTCGCCGTCCATGCTAAAGACACTGTCGGTAACAATTAGACAACGACGATACTGGGGGCGGAGTTCGGCTAACTGTTGTGTTAGTTGTTCTAAATTGTTGTGGCGGTAGGTGGCGACAGTGGCTTTGCTCAAGCGAGCGCCCATTTGCAAGCTTGAGTGGTTATACTGATCGGCCAGAATCAGGTCGCGATGATCCACCAGGGCTGCGAGGGTACCCAGGTTGGCTAAGTATCCTGAGCTAAAGACAATGGCGTCGTCGGTGCCCTTGAGTTGGGCGATGGCTTGTTCTAATTCACGGTGGATGGGGCGATGGCCACTCAGGAGTCGAGAGCCGGTACTACCCGTGCCGTAGGTTGAGATCGCAGTAGCGGCGGCACTGGCTAAGCGTGGATCTCCCGCCAGACCCAGATAATCATTGCTGGCGAAGTTTAAACAAGGCCGTCCATCAATGCTGATAGTGGCCCCCCCTTTACCGTCAATGGTCTGAACCTGGCGGTACCAGTTGGCCCGTTGCAGCGTATGCAGCGATTTTGTAATCCAGCCGTAGGGATTGTTGGACGCCACTTATTACCCCCGATTAAAATGCATCAGTCCTTAGGGATAATTCCTTGGAGATGCCCTGCAATATCGGGGGCAGGGCATCCAGGTCTTACCTGTCTAAATTAGATATCCAGCTATGATAACGTCCAGATATACGCACGCTCCCATTGTCTGAAAAACTAAGAACAATAGTATCAGAGGCTTCTTCAGCGTCGCTAATTTCTAGATAGCCGTCAATCCATTGGTCAAAGAAATTTGTAGCACTATGTACACGGATGTTATAAGTCCCTTTCTTAAGTTGCATTGTTTTGCTGCGCTTAAAACCACGAGGGGAAAAGACGCGATGATCCTCAATATACACATCAGCCCATTCGTTGCCCCGAGCAACAAGTTTCAAGGTAACTTCTTGTTCTTCGTGCTCCGCTTGGCTATCTTGTTCAGACTCAGACTGATGAGTATCTTCTTGGCTGGAAGAATAATGAATGATGGTTTCTGCGGTGGCAGAATTAGCAAAATAATTAATTAGGGATGGAGTAATGCTACTGCCGATCAGAACTGCGACCCCTAACTTGAGCCATGGGTTTGTTGTCATGGTGATGGGGAAGCTTGCGATCAAACACCTTGAGATTAATACCCTATTGACGAGCGTTGCCCGGTCGAAATTGGGATCCAAGCATGGGGGTCACCCGATACCCGCACACCTCGTTCGGAAAAACGGACGACAATAATATTGGTATCATTGCGACCGACATCTAAATAGCCCTCGGCCCAGACATCAAAATAATCGACACCGGTAATTTTAATTTCGTAGGCCCCTTCCCTAAAGGTGAACCGCTTACGTCGGTTGGTATTGTGGGCAGATAAAATGCGACGACCATCTACATATACGTTGGCCCATTCATTCCCCTGGGCAATAAATTCCACTGTGACTCGATTTCTAACACGTTCCCGCTCATAGATGGGATAGCGGCGGTGGTGTGGATCGGTGAGAATAATGATCTGACCGGCTTCAGCAGAGGAGACCATGGCCAGGGGAGCTGCGATCGCACCCAACAGTCCTACTATCCCTAGCCTTAGCCATTGGTGTTGTTTCATCTTGGTTTCTATGAGCAACGTGACGTTTTTACAGGCACACCCGTCTCTATTCTAAGATTTGCCACACACATCATCATTACCCACAAGCCAGATTCTCCAACTGGACAGGTTCGCTTCTGGAGATACGAACGAATACCTTAAAAGCCCCCAACCCGTCTAAGCAAGAAGAGGGGGCGGGGGCTATGCATCAGCTTATAGCTCAGAATCCATTGCGCAAAACAAACGCGTTTAAATAATCCCGAGAGTTTTCTGAATTAACGCCGTACCATCGATAACTGGTTGAACCGGAATCGGATTGGCATAGGAGAGACGCTTTTCCAACCGAGGTTGACTAGAACGGGCTTGAGAGATAACGGACGTACTTTCGAGCAGGTCAAACATATTGACATACCCTACCAACCGCTGACCCGTTTGAGTTTGATATCCACGGGGATAGGGCACAGTGTCGTCACCAAAGGCCGCTTTGTATTCGTCACTGTCAATGTAAGCGTCAATATCAGCATCGTAGCCTTGATTATCGACCATGCTACTGTGGTAAACAGCCTCTTCATAGCTTTCAGGAGCCCGGCCTAGCAGATGCTTGAAGTTAAGCTCATGGCAACGATAGCGAGGAGAACTATTGATAAAGCGAGTCTTGTACAGATCTGACTTGGCTAGAGCACGAACAAAATCGCGAACGGTCAAATCTCCATTGCGGAGCTGTGACTCAGCGGCTACCAAACGCTCGCTTTCCATCACATGGGCATTGCCTAAAACCTGCTTATAAGCCGCTCTAATCACCAATGCAACATCCTCTTCAGAGGCCCCTGGAACAAACTTGACTGGAGCAGTGTGATCTAATGTGTTGTACTGGTTCTGTAGAATTGCCGAACGCTCAAACCTGGATAGAGCACTAGTTGCATCTAAGCTAAACGAATAGTCTGGAGTGACCGTGGGAATTTCAGGTTTAGCCGTTGGTCTTCCAACGGCTGGCACAGTGGCTGGCACAGTGGCCTCAGAAATTTCGGGAATGTTGCTGGACCGATTGCTCAGTAGAGACTGTTCTAAGGCGGCACCACCATGCTGGCTAAAGGGTTTATCGCTGCTAGAGGCTCCGCGCAATAACTGGAAGGAGTGAGTATAGCTGGCTATGCGCTTGCCTGTTTGCGTTTGATAGCCCCGGAAGTAGGGAACGATGTTAGCGCCAAAGGCTTGGAAATATTCATCGCTATCTAGATAGGTATCAATGTCAGCGTAGAACCCTTGCTCAGCCAAAATTTGAATATGATGAGAGATTTCTGCAGCATTCTCAGGCGCACGCCCTAGCAAATGCTTGAAGTTTAATTCAACTGTTTTTAGGTTGGTGCATCCCTCGTAGAACAAATCGCGATATCTGTCTGACTTCGCCAGGGCCCGAACAAATTCAAGGACGGTAATATCACCATTACGTAACTGTGATTCAGCCATGGGAAACCGCTCGCTTTCCATCAGATGGGCATTGCCAAACACCTGTTTATAGGCGGCTTCAATGACTAAATCGATTTGGGTTGTACTGTCACCAACCACTCGTTCAATGGGGTGTTGCTCAGCAAATGAGTCAGTGTAGGGGGCAACGATAGACGGCGAGCCAACATCCTGTTTAGAAACAAAGATCTCAGTGCCAATGGCTTGGGCTAACTGGAACCCCTTAGGATTGAAAACGTTTTCCTGCTTGGATTGGAAGTTTTTAGCTAGGGCTGTTTGTAGTTGCGATCGCTGGCTGGTTTGAATTGAGTCAGCAACGGTGCGATCGCTACTGGATAATCCTTTAACCAATTCAAAGATACGGTTATAGCCAGCGACATTCTTACCCGTTTGAGTGGCGTAACTCACATAGTAGGGAACTGTGTCAGTGCCGAAGTTCTCATCATATTCTGGGGTGTCGAAGTAAGAATTAATTTCGGCCTCTAAACCGCCCTCAGCCAAAATGGCAAGATGTTTAGATACTTCCTTAAAGTCATCAGGGGCCCGACCCAGTAGGTGCTTAAAGTTCAATTCAATGGCCCGGACATTGGAACAACTCTCAAAGAACAGTGCCCGATACGCATCCGACTTAGCCAGGTTCCGGACAAACTCCTTGACGGTTAACGCACCATCTTTAAACTGGGACTCAGCCGTTAGCAGGCGCTGACTTTCCATCAGGTGGACATTACCAAACACCTGTTTATAGGCCGTCCGAATAATTATCTCCTTGTCTTCATTGGAAGCCCCTGGGTAGAGCTTCACTGGCTGGCTGGCACGAGCAGCCGGAAAGGTCGCTGCTGCCTGCTTGGCGTTGTACTGCTGGACCCACTCGCTGGGAGTAACCGGTGCTGCCAAAAATGCAGCTGACTTGTAAAAGGGAATGTAATCTTCCTTGGTCAGCTGTTTTTCAGGCTGCTTGTATTCCTGGGGAGGAATAACTGGTGTTGGCACTGGTAAGGTTATCAACGGCTTAATCTCCGTGGGAGTGCCGCCTAACAGACCTGTTTGAATTTGAGGAGTGGTATTACTCTCAATGGATTTATCGCTACTGGGTGCCCCTTTCACCAGCTGGGATGAATGGGTAAATCCAGACACCGATTTACCGGTCTGGGTGAGATGTCCACGATAGTAAGGCACCAAGTCTGTTCCAAATGCCTGGAAATATTCGTCACTATCTAGGTAAGAATCAATCTCAGCTTCAAACCCACCCTCGGCCAAAATCTGAATATGCTCAGAAATTTCGGCATGATTGTCAGGCGCACGCCCCAGCAAATGCTTAAAGTTTAATTCGACCGTTCTGATGTTCGGGCAGTTTTCGAAAAATACGGCGCGGTAGCGGTCAGACTTAGCCAACCGACGCACAAACTCTAGTACGGTAATCTCGCCTCTGCGTAACTGAGATTCTGCGATCGCAGAGCGCTCACTTTCCATCAGATGGGCATTGCCAAACACCTGTTTGTATGCGGCCCGAATCACCACATCTAAATCAGTGACTGAGTTAGTTCCGATCAGCTCTACAGGTTCACTAAAGGCATTGGCATAATTTTTCTGAACATCAAATTCGGCTTTTACGATGACCTCTGCTTGAGCCGTCTCAGCCACTTTTCTCTGTTCTAAAGCAGTCGCTAAATCAAAGCCTTCAGGATTAAATTGCTTTCTGTTAGCCTTGATTGCTGCAGGGCGAAACAACGTGTTGTTAATCATAGATTTGGCAATACCTTCCTCTATTTGAAAATTTTGGTACGCTCCACCGTTTAGAATGGCAACGCTTTACTCTAGCGAACTCCGATCATCTGTAAGCGCTACGCATAAAGGGCTTCACCTTTTAGAGCCTGTGTAGAGCTTGACCACACTGTAGTCAATCGCGAAAACCATTGCCTGGTCAACGTTTCAGATAATATCTACGTACTTGAGTCTGCCAGAAAACTGGATCCAGGTGTAAAGACTTGTAATAACTTGAAAAGCTGAGTTTAATTTATGCCAGATTTTCTGGATCTGTTTAACCTTCCATAGCAGCAGTTGCTAGATGTTCCGCTGATTTCAACCTGGCCCCTAAGCGCCATGGCCATACAATACTAACTATGGCCCGCTACTCCTAATTTCCCGATGAAATTTTTTGAAAAACCTGGCGCTGATCTGGCTGACCGAGTCCCCCCAGGTCAACATTTAGCCAAAGGGTTTCCAGTATTAACCTATGGCCCTACGCCAGAGATAACCCAGGACGATTGGCAGTTGAACCTATCGGGATTAGTAACACCTAAAACCTTGAACTGGGCCGATCTCCTGGCCTTACCTCAGCATCAGTTCACAGCAGATTTCCACTGCGTTACCACCTGGAGCAAGTTGGATGTGGTCTGGATGGGGGTAAAGGTAACAGATTTATTAGCGACCGTGGATGTCGATGACAAAGCAGCCCATGTGATGGCCCACTGTTACGGTGGATACACCACTAATTTAGCGATGGAGGATTTTGCTCGACCTGAAAATTTTCTGGCCCATACGTTAGAAGGTGAACCACTGCCTGCAGACCATGGGGGCCCCTTGCGATTAGTTGTGCCCCACTTATATGCGTGGAAAAGTGCTAAGTGGCTCAGCGGTTTAGAATTTCTTGCAGAACCAGTCCTCGGATTTTGGGAACGGAATGGCTATCACCAACGGGGTGAACCCTGGGCGGAAGAACGCTATGGTGATCGATAAAAATCCGTAGGAACACTAAATCGTCCTGATCGTCTTGTTATTTATCTGTAATCCTGACCATGGCTGTACAGGCCAGATCTCCTGAGAATGTCAGCATACGTTGCGATGAAAACCGATAAATCACAGGACGCATGTCGGCGATTAATGGCTCCACTCCAGACAAGATCAAGCAACAAATAGTTGAGACTTTACCCGCAGAGGCCCAACATTGGTTGATGGGCCTACCTTGGGTACAGCGTCGATACATACTATCGCTCTGCTATTTAATGTGTGCTACTCCACCAGAGGAGCAGGTACAGTTTTTAGACGAGTACACGGCTGACGGTATCATTTCGCGCATCATCCACGATCAAGATACTCAGCAGCGAATTTACTATCATCTGCGTCGCTTCCGCATCGAAACCCAGCTAACCGAAACAGTTCTTCGCAGCTATATTCGTCAATATTACTTGCACTCAGCCCAGGCCCGTCAGCGGCGTGACAAAGCCTATCTGGAATCCGCTATTCACCTGATGATGGATGGCCAGGAGCACAATCGTGTCTTAACTTATATTCTTGGGTTTGAGCTGCTGATCCTGATATTTAGTATGAGTTGGGAGCAGCACGAGCGATTCTATACGCTACAGTCCAATCAGGAAGACTTCTTCAATCGCTATATTCGCCCCATTCAGCGGGCCCATCGTCTGAATGGAATCATTGTGCCTAAGGATGAGCATCGCTTTTTTGCTCGACGCGATTATTTTATTCGCATTCCTATTCTTAAGCCAAGACAGACAGTAGCCCTAATTATGGCTAGTTTTTCTCCCAAGCAGATCAGCCAGCTCGGTTCCATTGTTATGCGTCATCAAAATGCCCTGCAGTTTGATTACGACCATATTTTTCAACAAGATTCTGACGCGGCTATTTTTGGCTAGCTATCCTTATTCCACAATGCGGATGACACCAGTCTGAATCGCATCAAATAGACGATTGATTTGGCAGCGTTCCTGTTCATCAACGGTGCCATCGGCTAATACCATCTTCGATAGGGACTGATACTGGGTGTAGGTAATGCGCTTGGACCTGATCAGCTGATCCACTAACTGAGTCACTTCATTGTCTTCTGTGGCAGTATTTTCTAGCTGATCGTCACTGTTGGCAGGTGGATTCGGATTGTCAAAAGAATTGTCCATAGCGTTCACAGAATCCCAATTTTTAGCGTTGACGCTGCACTAGGACTTTATCAAGTAAATCCCCTGACAAATCAGTAATGCCACAGGAAAATTCAAGATTTGCTTGCTGGCGACATGGCCGCATTATCGTCTGCATTGAGGAGGGCAATGGCTGCGTCCAGAGAGTCTGCTTCATTAATGAATTTATCATGTCGCCAGCGTAAAATACGGGGAAAGCGTACTGAAATGCCTGATTTGTGACGCTTAGATTGGGCAATGCCTTCAAACCCAATTTCAAATACATGGGTGGGCTCAACGGAGCGGACAGGGCCAAACCGTTCACGGGTATGACGACGAATCCACTTATCGAGGGTAGCAATTTCATGGTTATCTAGCCCTGAATATGCTTTTGCAAACGTCACTAGCTCGTCTCCATGCCAGAGGGCAAACGTATAGTCCGTAAATAGGTTGGCCCGTTTGCCGCTACCTGCTTGGGCGTAGATCAAAACCGCATCTAAGGTCATGGGGTCTACCTTATATTTCCACCAATATCCCCGTTTGCGTCCCACCAAATAGGGACTTTTGAGGGCTTTAATCATTAATCCTTCGGCCCGATGTTGACGGGATTGGCTTCTGAGCAGCTGTAATTGTTCAAAGGTATCAAACGTGAGCAGTTGGGAATAGCTGATGTAGGGCGTATCGTAGATATCTAGTAAGTCCGTTAGCAGTTGACGACGCTGAGCGAGGGGGCGTTGGCGAAGGTCTTCTCCTTGGTGCTCTAACAGATCGTAGGCCAGGAAATGGACCGGATTGTCAGCCATGAGTTTTGGCCCAACTCGCTTACGCCCCAGGCGCTTTTGTAAGTAATTAAAGTGCAAAGGCTGCTGACCATCCCAGCAGACAATTTCACCATCAAGGACGGTGCCATCGGGCAATTGTTGTAGCGGTTCTGCAAATTCAGGAAATTGATGGGTGATCAGATCCTCGCCCCGCGACCAGATAAAGTATTGCTCAGCCCGATGAATCATTTGAGCCCGAATGCCGTCCCACTTCCATTCAGCTTGCCAATCCGCCATGGTTTCCTGGGCAAATTTATCTACATCTATGGGCGATGCTAGAAAAAATGGATAGGGACGGCTGGGGACCACCTGGGGCGTTTCACTTTGAATTAGCGTTTGGGTAAGCGTCTGGTAAAACTCTACAGACGGCGTAAAATCACCCATCAATCGATAAGTAATTAAATCCGCAGGAATATCGTATTCAGCAGCTAACGCTTTGACGACTAATTTGGTGGAGACGCCTACTCGGAAGGCTCCGGTCAAAATTTTGTTCAGTACAAAAACTTCATACCTGTTTAAGCTTGCCCACCAGGAAATGACCAGGGTCTTCTGTTCTTCGGCACTACAGGTTTTTACCTGGGGAATGATGGTTTCTAACCAAGTGTGTAAGGTCTGGTTCTGAAACTCTGGGCAAGCTGGGGGGAGGGGAGTATCATGCAGGAGTAGAGCAATGGTTTCTGCGGAATCGCCCACATGGGCATAGCTGGCTTCAAATAGCCATTCAGGAATATTGGATATCTGTAGAAAAATATCCCGTAATGTGCGTGATGTAACCAGACGTTTACGGGTTTTGCCCAGAAACAGATATAACGCCCAAACTGCATTGGTCGCTGACTCATTGCGAAAATATCGCTGTAGCGCCGCTACTTTTTCATTGGTGGAGGTGGTACTGTCCACGGCTTGAAAAAGTTGGGTAAATTGTTTCATGACGTAAAATAATGCCGGGAAAGATATGGGAAAACTTACGGGCCAGACTGAGAGTAAATGTAGTTACTTATGACAGATGAATTTTTAAATATGGATATAATCTTAAAAAATAATTAATTTTCATATTATTCTCGATATGGCTAGTGGTGCATCCCGCTAAAAAAGTATCGATAGGCGTGTTGATGAGTGAGTGGTATCATCCCCTCGAGTATTGAAGTCTGAAAAAGCACTAGTTCGCAGTTTGTAGAAGTCCAGCCGCAATTATTATTTATGGCAAAAAATATTGAACACAATAGGGCTACTCATGCGTCCAATTATGCGTCCAATGGTTCAAGTGGTCGCATGACAAGTAGAGAACTCAAGCTGTCCCCAGTAGACGGAGCCTTGTTTGCTCCCTATAGGGACAGTGTTATGTCTGACAGTCGCGATCGCATGGCGATTCTGATTGATGGAGCAAATTTATTCTATTCCGCTTCTTACCTGGGCATTGAAGTAGACTACGTTCGTTTGCTGAAGACACTCGTGGGCGAGCGACAGCTGCTGCGGTCTTACTTTTATACCGGTGTGGACCCCAAAAATGAAAAGCAGCGGGGCTTTTTGCTTTGGTTAAACCGTAATGGGTACCGCGTTGTCAGTAAAGATCTAGCGCAAGTTGCCGATGGTGCACGACGGGCTAACCTGCATGTAGAAATGTCGGTGGATATGATTCGTTTGGCGGACCATTGCGACACAATTACACTGCTCAGTGGGGATGGGCAATTGACCTATGCTGTAGATGCCCTCAGTTATCGAGGTGTAAGGGTAGAATTGGTAAGCTTGCAATCGATGACTAGCGATACGTTGATTGATTTAGCGGATCGCTACACAGATCTGGCTGCATTACGGGACAGCATTTGTAAAGCGAATTAGCGATTTTTAGAAAGTTTACATATCGATCCCCTGTATATAGTGACACTTTTCAGGCAAAGGATTAGTACGCTCCGATAGCCTATCCGGAGAATGGGCTGCTTCTGGTGGAGATCCGCATAGAATCAGCTTGAGCATTCGGGAGATCGCCTAATGTATGTAGTAACCAATCGCAATCTGCAGCCAAATGCACGACCAGAAGAACGATTTGGAGCAGGATTTAACCAAAAGGGTCCCCATGAGCTAAGGCTAGCAGAAGCTCGCAAAGTTGTTGATCAGTGGCAGGTCGATATTTTAGAAGACCGGACTACCTACAACGGGGAAGACATGTGGGCTAGCGAAGCCGCATTTCTAACAGCGCAGCAGCGAATGCAACAAAAACAGACTAATGCTCTCTTTTTTGTACATGGGTTCAACACGAACTTTAGCGATGCGTTAGCAGCAGCCTACGCAATAGAACAGCTGTATAACCTTGAGGTGATCCTATTTACATGGCCGTCAAATGGTGGCGGTGGCATAGACGGGTTAGCCAGCTATCAGGATGATAAACGCGATGCGGCATTGTCCATTGGTGCACTAGATCGATGCTTTGAAAAGCTAGCCGTTTATTTCACTAAGTATGCAGAGCAAGCTTGTAAGCGAAAGTTTAGTCTGGCCATGCATAGTATGGGAAATTATCTCTTCAAACGGTTGTTATCATCTTCAATTTATCAGGGAGAAACACTGTTGTTTGACAACATTGTGATGCTGGCAGCTGATGTCAATAATAAGGACCATGCATCTTGGGTTGATCGGGTGCGGTTTCGTAACAGATTGTTTATTACCATCAATGAAGACGATGCGGCATTGTTGGCATCCAAAGCTCTCCCTGGCGATGAACAAGAAGCGCGTTTAGGCCACTGGCCAAGAAATCTAACGGCACGCAATGCGACATATTTAGACTTTACCGATGCCGCAGAAATTGAGGCCCATCATAATTATTTTACGGATAATAGTGCCCTAGATAATTCGAGAATTCGAGAGTTGTTTTCGCGGGCGTTTAATGGCAGTAAGGCAGAACGTGGGTTGACCTTTGATGCGGCAACAGGCGCGTATCGTGTGCTGTAACTTTTCCCTTACTGCGCTGTCATGCCACCATCAGCGGTGATAATAGAACCTGTCAACAACGAGGCCTCATCAGACGCCAAAAACAAAGCCAGATTGGCAATCTCTCTCGGTTCTCCAGGTCGGCCAATGGGTTGAAATGAGTCAATAGACTCATAGAGTTTCTCGATGCCGCCGAGCAAATTGGCATGGGCATAATTAATAGGAGTATCAACCCAGCCAGGGCAAATACAATTACAGCGGATGCCTTGTTTGGCATAGTCCAGGGCAATGCCTCGGGTAAGCATGACAATGGCTCCTTTAGAGGCAGAGTAAACGGTCAGGTAGGGTTCGGAGACAAGTCCGTTAACGCTGGAGATATTGACAATGGAGCCTTTGCCCTGTTTGAGCATGTGGGGAATAATGGCTCGACTAACGTACATGGTGCCTTTGACGTTGACGTTTAGGGTTTTGTCAATGGTCTCGTCAGTGGCTTCATGAAAGGTACCAGGGAGGTTTACGCCTGCATTGTTGATGAGGACATCAATGCTGCCGTAGATATTGATGCAGTGGTCGACAAAGGCACGCACCTGGTCATCCTGGCTGATATCGGCAGTGAAGGCTGCGGCGGTGCCACCTGCGGTTTGGATATCTTGGGTCGTGGCGACAGCGGTGTCTGGGTTGATGTCGATGCAGAGGACCTTGCCACCTTCTTCGGCCAGACGAATGGCGGTGGCACGCCCGATGCCGGACCCTGCGCCTGTGACGATACAGGCTTTATTTTCAACTCTGCCCATAAGTATTAGTCCTATGAACGTTCCAATATTGCCAAGGGCGTTTGTCGTGTAATTGGCGAGATATTGGCTCTGCCACCAGGCAGTGGGTAGAGCCTGAGAGGACGTACGAGCCTAAGAAAATGTTCACTTTACAATTTTTATGCGAGAGAAGAAGAAACTAATCCTCGTGTTTTAGTCCCATTTGTTAAACTCCTACCAACCTACGGTGCCCTTTCACTCCATGGCCACCGTACTTCATAATGCTCTATCCTACAGCATCCTAAAACTTAAGAAAAGCATCTTTATAATAATTGCCATTAGTTACACTACCACACTGCAGATAAATTTCTTTTTATATGCTAAATCCATATTTCCCCATACTGTAAGTGACCCAAAAAATCATCAATAGCGTGTCAAATCGGGATGTTCAGATGGCAATTTCTTGCACCAATTTTCAATTATCTTTATTGATTTTTTAATATTATCTTTTAGCCATTTTCTAATCAGGCTCAATGACTCTTCTTTTGGGTAGTTATGGGGTAACTAAAACCACAGTAAATCAGAAAAAATTTGGCATACGTTTCAAAAAACGGCCCAGGAGTTAAGGCGAAAAAGAAGACCAAGAAACGCAGGAAGTCGAGTTCATCAGAGTCTTCTCCTCGCCAAGTCCGTACGCTCAAGCCGAGTGAAGAGTGTGAGCGCAGTTATGACGTGAAGCCAACAGTGTGCAAGGACTGTGGAGCGGAGTTGAGTGGAGATGATCGCTATCCACATCGGCATCAAGAGATAGAGTTGCCCCGGATTGAACCGTTGGTGATTGAATACCGTCTCCATCAGCTGAGTTGTTCGGTCTTTGGAGAGATGACCCGAGCGAGGTTACCGTTAGGGGTGTCCCCTTCCGCATATAGAGAGCGTTTGAGTGCCATCGTGAGTCTGTTGAGTGGACCGTATCGTCAAAGCTATCGTCAGGTTTGTCGATGGATGGATGAGGTGTTTGAGGTGCGATTGTCCCGTGGCAGTATTGGTCGTTTGCGCGAAGAGCTGAGTACGGCTCTCGAAGCTCCCGTGTCAGAGGCAAAAACATATGTTCAGTCTCAACCGAGGGTCCATAGTGATGAGACGGGATTTCCCCGTAGTCACAGCAGGTGAGTTTTGCTTCCAGTTGACTTACCCAGCTATCCCCAACGTTGGACACAGTATCCAAATTTGCTAGAAAGGGATCCCCAGCCCTCTGAACAGACTGGCCTAAGGTTTTGGCTATCTGAGCATCAGGATTTTGCTCTCGATAGATAATGGCAATCTGCTTTTTCCGGTTTATGGCCCTTTCTAGTGGGCCTCTTATATCCCGTTTGCCAAAGTCTTCGTACGACGCTTTGGAAAAAAAATTCCAAAGCTTAAAACCGACATTCTTTTCGATATGCTCTGGTTTAAAGGGATAAATTTCCCGATAGGTCCGACCTTCCCAAGATCCTATAAAAACCTTACGTTCCAGATCATTAAGATGTTTTCCAGTTTTAGTGTAGACCAACTGGTCAACAAACTCTAACGCTGCATCTGCATCCATCATAAAACTGTTGCTAAATATGGGGCCGATAGCACATGGGGCTAATTCTGGGCGAGGTATAAAGTTCTGACAAAGCTAAAGTCTAGATTTCCGGAGTTTTGCTGAGGTTTTATGAGGTTTATATGAAGCGGGCCTTTGAGCAACATTCCTAATGCTTAGCAAATTTTTCCGTAGATTGTGAGCTTTCCTGGTTACGTTTTAAGTGTTCACCCCAGATACTAATCACACAGGAACAGTCAGAACCGGATAGTGAACATCAGCATTAATTCGGACTTTGGCTAGCTACTTCTTTAGCTAGATCTGTTTGAGGGGTGACTCACCCCCAGCCTTAATCAATGATTTCGGCCAAACTAGAGGTCTACCCAATCGTTGTTAGCCATGTACTAATTTATTTAGTACATGTGCAACCGTCAATTTTAGAATGACGAACACTGCTCACAAGATGCTTGGTCCAAGTTTAACCCACTTGCTACTAGACCATCCATTGAAATGGCAATAGACCAAAACCTCGTTCATGCCAGTTTTTCTACGAAAAAACAACTGTTCTGGATATGGACAAGGGGTAGTCAGTAGTCAGGATGACGACATCACTATCATTTGTACAAAGAAATGCCAATGTTAAGAGCAAATATATCTGTCGAAACAAGTAAGATTGACATTAAGATCGAAACGGGTAGCTTAGATAAAACGTATTGCTCACCTCTAGCGCATACTTTCCCATCCACAAGCTCTTTAATCTGCCATCGCGTTCCACGGACCTTCAAAGTGCTATATCCTTCCACATCAATAAAGCAAGCTTGTGTGAATCAGCTGCACGAGAAATACATTCAGATGCTGGGTAAACCGTTGGGCTATCCGTCTGCCCAACCCAACCCTCAATTCCAGCCTGACTATGGTGTTTTACTCAGCACGTTTGCGGCTCAAGTGTTAGATAAAATCAGTGCTAGCACAGCACTTTATCACAACGTTGAGCACACCATTTTAGTTTGCTTGGTGGGGCAGGAAATCTTACACGGCAAACATCAGCTGGAGGGCAGTATTACCTGCGAGGACTGGCTCAACTTTATGGTATCTCTACTCTGCCATGATATTGGCTATGTCAGTGGTGTTTGCCAACAGGATGATGTGTCCCAGCGACGCTATGTACAGGGTCAAATGTCTGCAGGTCAGGCACCGGAAACGGCTTGGGTCACGTTACCTCCTGGCACAACTGACGCCAGTTTGATGCCGTACCATGTTAATCGCAGTAAGCTCTTTGTCCAGGAAAACTTTAGTCAGTATGACGTTTTAGATCTAGAGGCGATTCAGCGAAACATTGCCTTTACTCAATTTCCCATACCGGAAGATCCAACCTACCGGGTCACCCATCACTACCCTGGGCTGACCCGAGCGGCTGACCTGATTGGTCAGTTGAGTGATCCACATTATTTGCAAAAAACCGTAGCCCTGTTTTACGAGTTTGAGGAAGTCGGTACTAACCGCGAGCTGGGCTATCGCTCCCCTGACGATCTGAAATTAGGCTTTCCCAAGTTTTATCGCACTCAGGTTTATCCGTATATTCAACCTGCCCTGACCTATTTGCAAGCCACCCCCCTAGGGCAGCAGATTGTAGAAAATCTGGAGGCTAATGTAGAGGCTGTTGTCAGTAACGAACCAGCCCTATCTAGATGACGCAGACGTTTTCAATCTATTCGCAAAACTTACATCTGGTTGTACTCAGTCTAGTCTCAAGAACTTCGATATGGAGATTACACTGATGACATCCTTATCTTGTAATCAGTCTCTCTTAAATATTGGCATACAAAAAGTTTCTAAAACTCAGATCTTGCACCTGTCCAAGAAGCATTAACCCGCCTTGGACTCAAAGTCACAAGGCTAATTGAATCAAAACCTATTAGAAGGTGTTAGTAGCCTGTAGGCGATCCTAACTAGGATGAATGGTTTTGTCGCTTTAGCAAACAGTAATCAATTAGCGCCCGGTTTCGAACCGGACGTGGGTTTGAGCCTTATAACTGATCTGAGTGCACGATCTCAATAAAACAATCTTTCAATCTTCTAAAACAGTCTTTCAACCATGGTCATACCTTACCCTTTAAGATTCTATTGAGGGTAAGCATCCCAGGTGGTAAGTGGGCGATGAACTTGGTTGCTATGACTTACGGATAAGTCAATAGAATAACTTACAGCTACTTACAGGTAAGGCAGCGGAGTGTAACATTATCTACAGGACTTTTTAACTTATTAAGTAAGCCTTATTCAGCTTTATCTGTATCTATTAAAAATGTTAGCGATCTTTCCTGTAGCGAGTCTTATTTTATTAGCGCTGATCGGCTCAAAGCTTTTTGATTACAAACGAGAAGCGCTGTTAGCGGCATTAATGGCATGGGCTGTTATTGTCACAGCTTTAACCGAGATTCTGAGCCTCGTTAGGGGATTCAATTTTATTCTTTTAACGCTGGCTTGGATATTAATAACAGCGGGTCTAGCTTTTTTTCTATGGCGGGCCTATGGCTCCAGGTTAATCAAAACAGCCCCCCGGTATTGGCTAAGCCCCTATGGGTTTATTAGTTTGCCAGTTCCCCTCAAACTTTCGACGGTGGGGATGACCCTGGCCCTTTTGGCCATCGGTGTTACTGCTGTGGTGGCGGCTCCAAACCACTCTGACTCCATGGAGTATCACCTCAGTCGGATTATGCACTGGATGCAGCATGGTAGTGTTGCTCACTATCCTAGCCATAATACATTTCAGCTGTATCAAAACCCATGGTCTGAGTTTGCGATCGCACACTTCCAACTCCTCACCCACAGCGACCGACTCAGTAACTGTATCCAGTGGGTCAGCATGATCGGCTCCATGGCAGGTATCTCCCTGATTGCCAAAGAACTCGGCGCAAACCGTAGCGGTCAGATTCTGGCCGCCATTTTTGCTGGCACCATGCCCATGGCTATACTACAGGGCTCTAGCACCAACAACGACCACGTAGTCGCCCTATGGATCGTCTGTTTTGTCTACTTTGCCCTGGTGACTATGGCACAAGGTCTGAGCCCCATGCTGATCACCTGTCTGGGCACTAGCCTGGGGTTAGCAATTTTAAGTAAAGGGACCGCCTATATCTATGCCTTTCCCTTTTGCATCTGGCTATTGGTCTGGGGCATCGTGCATCTAAGATGGCGCATAGTCAAGCCCATGCTTGGATTACTCGCCATTGCCATCGCCATCAATGGCGGCCATTATCTCCGTAACCTTGGCCTATTTGGCTCACCCCTGGGGTCACCGGGGGATGAAACCGGGGCCGCCATTGGTCTCACCTATTTAATTTCCAATATAGTGAGAAACCTGGCCCTCCATGCTGACCTGGTTAGAAATCTGCACCTGGATGGCCTGATTACCCCTACCACCGGGCTGGTCGAAAAGGCCATTGTGATTTTACACAACATTTTAGGGATAGATCCCAGCGATCCCCTCACCACCAGTGCTAAGCATCCCAGATTTTTTGTTCCCGGCCTTTCATTTAATGAGGATAAAGCAGGCAATCCCCTACATTTGGCCATAATTCTGATTACCTCTGGGTTATTGCTGGTGAATGGTCGTCTGCGACAACGGCGACGTTTATTTCTCTACTGGTTAACCACCACCAGTAGTTTTATTCTCTTTTGCCAGTTGCTTACCTGGTCTACCTCTCGCTGTCGTCTACACTTGCCTATTTTTATTCTCTTTGCAGCCCTGGTGGGGACTGTCATTGGCAACACCCTCAATCGTAATGTGGTTAATACTCTCACCGTTTTTTTAGTATTACTGTCGTTTCAGTGGGTATTTAATAACGAAATTCGACCGCTTACGGGTGAAAACAATATCTTTTCCACACCCCGCTCTAGTCAATACTTTATGACCCAACCGGTCCTGGAAACAATTTATACAAATGCGGCTAACGAGATCAACAACCAAAGCTGTACCACTATTGGTATGATGTATGACAACATTTCCTTTGAATATCCCTATTGGTTATTGCTAAATGCACCTCGACGCAACTTTAAACTTCAACATATTGGTGTTACCAATGATTCTCGGATATTAGAAACAAGGCCTCGCTATCGTCAGTTTGACCCTTGTTTGGTCTTAAAAACAACGTCCCACAATTCAGAGACTCCCCTGGCAACCGAGCTAACAATCGGGGAACAACGCTACCAAGAGATCTGGCAACAAAGCGACCCAAAACTAAAGTCTATAAAATCAGTGCAGTTATTTCTCCCTGACTCCCCTGTCAACTGATTGACACAGGTCTATTAATGCGGTCTGACAGTCGTGGTGGATCTGTTTAGCTCGGTCTATTAATTCTGTGGGAAATGATTGGGTAAGCTGGCGTTGCGATCGCACAATTTTGCCTGCCTTAATTTTTCCCTTGGAGTCACCCACCCCTTTCATGCCAGTAGTTTTTAGCACCTTATACTCCTCAGTAAACGGGGCCTGGGTCTGTAGGAACCGCTGCAATGTTGTTAGCACCTGTGGTGTATCATCTAGCAGTTGCTCGTAGGTAACCACCAGCATCCGCTGGGGATTGTTGATCAATCGAGCATAGTCCACCAGCATCGCCATCCGCCCAGCGTAGTATTCAATTGTATCTTGCTGCTTCCAATGGGGTTTAAGGTCCGCAATACTGGCGAGACTGCGTTCTGGCTCGCGCAACAAAAAGATGGCATAGACCTGATTAGACGTAAGAAAATTGTGGTTTAAGAACTTTTTGTTATGCAGCACCTTATCCATCACGTATTGATGGTGCATGCGTAAATTTTGCACATCCCCCAGGGTACGAAAATCTTGAGCTTGCCAGTACACCTTTTTGAGTAACTCCCTAAAGTCGCTGGCATCGGTATAGTTGGTGTGGGTTTCACCGTAGCCGATCACCTCAGGATTTGTGGTGAGTAGATGGGTGAGTAGCGACGACCCAGACCGCATATGGCTTAGCAGTAGCAAAAATCGATAGGGTTTGGCCCGAAATGCCACCTTGTAAGGCTGATTTGCTGACTCAATGCGATAGCTAAAGTACTTTTGCACTAAATCATTTTTAGATTCGCGAACCCGCTGTCGCCACTGACCTAATACTGACCCCATAGGTATTACTAATAAAATTAAAAAATTAAATACGCTAGCTATACGTTACCCCATGGTATCTGGCAGAGAACAGAAACGTTCCCTATTCCCTGTGGGAAGGCTATGCCAACGACTTCGCTCAGGGAGCATCACTCTGAGACTAGTACGATAGCACCATTCTGCAATTGAGGGGAGGCCGCATCCTCTACGGTAATCGCCATTTTGGCAACTGCCCCAGGACGACGATGCACGGCAGGAATAGTGAGCTTTGTGCCCACATCGCCTTGGGCATTAACTCGAAAAACATCTGCTAAAATTGCCCCATTATCGTTGGTGGTAACCGGCACAGTCTGCTCAGGTAATGTCCATACTGCATAGACTTTGTCAGCTGGCAACGGGATAAGCTTTTGAGCCGTTAGTTCAGCCTCCAAGGTAGTGGGGTTGATGACAATTGAAGCTGTCCCTGGATCAGTGGGTTCTGGACTGGCTAGAGAATAGGTTAATAGCTCAGCATTTCCTACATTCAACTGGGATGAATTTGCCCGTTCTGCGGTCAAGTCTTGCCGCAGGCGATAGTTGTTAACCCCTAAAGCAACAACCAGGACAGCTGCGATCGCATTGCCCACCAGGGGCCAAGAAAAACGCCTATTACGTAGTGACGTAGGAGCAGAAAGCCTTTGGGGCTTAGTAGGACGCTGGCTAGACTCTAAAACCCTTGAACGCAGTGTCGGAGGAGGCGTTACCTCGGTAATGTCTTGGGCAAATTCTGAGGCATCCTGCAAGTCAGCAACGTCTTCTAACAGTGAGGGATTCTCCTCAATCAGACGGGTCAATTCCGCAGCTTCATCAGAACTGAGATTGCCAAGCACGTAGCCCGCGACCAATAGTTGTATTCGTTCTGAAGGCGTTATCTGACTCATGGAAATTGACGTTCAGTCTCCTCTTTTAAAATTTGCCTTAGTCTTAATAGACCTCGTCGCGCTCTACCTTTAACCGTCGTTAACGGTATGTTTAATCGTTTAGCGATATTGGGTTGACTGACACCCTCGTAATATATAAGTTTAAGCACCTGCTGTTGATTTTCTGGCAGTTGAGCTAAGGCATCATAAACTTCCTGGGATTGTTCGGATTGAAACAGATAGTCTAAAGGCAAATTATTACTTGCATCCTGACGCTGCACCGGGTCTCGTTCTTGCAAAATTCGGGTTCGGTTTGTGCGCGATCTCAACCGATCAATTGCCCTGGAGCGAGTTAACACAGCGAGAAAGGTTCTGAGGGAGCTGCGCGTTGGATCATAGGACGAGGCCTTAGCTAAATGTAGGAAAATATCATGGGCTAAATCCTCGGCTTCTTGGGGATCGCACAAAGTCTTAAGGGCCACACCATACACTAATCCAGCATGGCGATCATACAAAGCCCCTAGCGCTGCCGTATTTCCCGCTTGTAACGCTAAGACGAGATCTACATCTGACTGTGTCTGTAAAAAGTCTGCTTGAATGCTAGGGTCTTTAGAGGGCATAGCGCACCTAGTCTTTGGCCAGTGTCTTTGTTAAAACACTGCTGACAAAATCTTGCCAATACAGTTCGATATTCCTACACAAACCCATCAATTGGTGAACAACTTTACAGAAAGTTAACACAATCAACAGTTTTAACTCAGTTTGTAAGTTTTCTGTAAAGTTGCCCTAAAAAAGTCTCCTTTGTAAACCCTCAGCCGTACCGAAACTGACAACTGCAGATCACAGTCGGTGCGCTAGCTCGGCAGGCCTGCTTCAGGCTGACATATTTCCTCTCCTTGAATTGGGATTTTAGTCACACATATGAACAAACTCAGATTTCCATGGCTAGCAATTGCTACAGGGCTCAGCCTCGCCTTAGTCGCTAAACCTGGCCATACAGCAACTTTTACAGAGGCTCAAGATACAGGCGAGAACCTGAATACTGCTGTTTCAATAACATCAGAACAGACATCTCCCCTGGAATCGATCTCAGGTTTACTCTCAGGAGATGCGGATCTGTTTCAAATTTTTCTGACCGGTGGTCAACAGTTTTCTGCGACCACCATCAATGCTGATACGCTGTTGGGTCTACCCATTGATACGGCATTAGGCATTCCTAACGATTTACTAGGGGACCCACAATTATTTCTATTTGATGCTTTTGGTAATGGGGTTTACGCCAATGATGACAGCTTGGGGTCATCCCAAGCAACCTTACCATCCCTAAGCTTATCCCCCGTTGAGTCTGGCATTTATTTCCTAGGTATCTCTGGTTTTGGCCTCAATCCAATTAGTGCCGGGGGAGACATTTTTCCTGATGATCCTGACGTTGTTGGTCCTACGGGTCCAGGCGGTGACGCGCCTCTAATTGGCTTTGCTGGTGAAAGCACTAGTCGTGGGCGCTACACCATTACCCTGACAGGTGCCCAAACCATAGCAGCGCCAGTACCTGAACCGACATCGGTATTGAGCCTATTGGCCTTGACCTGCCTAGGTTTATTTTCTCGCATGCGTAAAACACTTATAAAACTTTAAGGAGACATTAAATATGTGGAATAGTTTGACACGATTCACGGCATCGTTGAAAAAGACAATCGGTTTAACCAGTGTGTTATTGGGGTTGACGCTGCTTGGTGGAACCGTCTATGTGCATGCATCTGACCACGATGACGGTGAAACAGAAATCAAGGGACGCAACCTAAATCTGACTGATTTATATGTGTTTCGGGAAAGCGATCAGAATCCCACTGCCTCGCCTGGAAATTTGGTTTTTATTATGAATTCCAATCCCCGTTCCCTGGCACGACAGCAATATTATTTCAGTACCCGAGCCCGCTACGAATTTAAGGTATCCCAGGTTGACAATAACAATGCTACCCCTACCGGGAAGGCCGATGTTACCCTCCGCTTTGAGTTTGATCCCCCTGATGCCTCGAATCAACAAGAATTTACGGTGACGGCCATCAAAAATGGCCGCACTATGACGGCTAAGGGACAAACCACTCCCATCAGTGATGAACCGTTAGTCAATAATGTCTCTTTGGGCAATTCAAGTCTCAAGGTATTTGCGGGTCTACGGGAAGATCCCTTTTTCTTCGACGTTGAGCAATTCTTCCGGGTACGCGCAGGTGCACTCGGTATTGGTCCAGCCGTCGGCTTTCGGTCTCCTAGCGCGGCATTGGATTTTGCCCGTGGCTATAATGTTAATGCGATCGCACTCCAAGTCCCCATCTCCTTTTTACAAGGGTCCAGCGGAGCCACCACATTCGACGTTTGGCAAACTGTTTCGCTCCCTGCTGGTAAGGGCAAGTTTAACCAGATAGAGCGATTGGGCCGCCCCGGTATTAACGAAGGATTAATTGTCACTAACGATTTTCTAAACACCTTAAACAGCGTCGGTCCCGATTTTGAAGCTGCTGCCCTAGCTGGGCAACAACCTGCAGCCAATGCCGCCGGTCCCATTGTTGCAGAGGCTAAACAAACCCTACTGGCGTTAGGCAACAATGACAGCCGAGCAGATGCGCTACTGGGGGCATTTTTACCGGATGTCATGCGCATTGACACCACCGGCCCCAGTGGTTATGCCAATGCGCTCAATTCGAGCGGTAGCCCAATTCGAGGCCGACTCCTTGAGGATGATGTTATTGATATTACCCTCTCTGTTTTAACAAACGGTGCGGTAACTAGCGACAATGTTTCCTATGCAGGCACACCGGGTAATCCGGCCACAGGCCATCAGCCATTAATTGAAGACTTTCCCTATTTAGCGCCGCCTAACTAGGGCATGGTTGTCCCACCCCGGTAGGGGCATTGCATGCTACGAGATATGTGTACACGGTAGCCCTACCGGGGGAAACCACAGGGGTATTGCAAAATTGTGAATATCAGTCTGACCCATGTGTACACAGTCCTAGAACCCTTGGAAAAATATCGAGGATATCCCTAACCGCCTATTTGGTTACCCGGCGAGGCGATTTAGAATTTTGCGCACTGCGACAAAATTCTAAAAAGAACAGTTATCCAAATTTCTGTTAGGCAAAATAGCCATAATCAAAACCATGAGCTTAATCTTTAACAGACCCTTAGCCAACTGCTCAAGACTCTCTAGTCGTCCAGCGACGCTGTTACTTGCTGCATTACTGACCGTCCCTCTGGGAGGGTACTTGCTAAAAGCATCAAGCTTACAACAAGAAACATATGCTTATCCCTTCTTGTCAAACAACAGCAATCAAGAAACGATAGAAAGACGTATTTCCTTCTATCAAAACCGGGTTCAGCAAAATCCAGACGGGGGATTGGACCAGGCGTTTCTTGCCAACGCATATCTCAAAATGGCCCAGGCCAGGGATCATGAAGGTTGGTTGTTAAAGGCAGAACAAACTGCCCTGCAATCCCTTGAAAACCTGCCTTTCAACAATGACGGTGCGATTCTGGTTCTAGCTAAGATTGCCGAGGCTAACCACAATTTTACAGAAGCGATTCGTCTGGCAGAACAGGCCTCTGGAGAAGAAGCCCTGGCCACGATTGTGACAGCTAAACTAGCCATGGGTCAAGGGCAGGAAGCGAATGCGATCGCAAATACCCTGGTGGACCTGAGTCCCTCCCTTGGCAGTCTCACGCTACGAGCATTGACCTGGGTCGCGCAGGGAGAGCATGACGTCGCTCTGCAAGACTTTCAGCAGGCAATCTCAGCAGAAGAACCGTCGGAAGAAAGGGGATCTGCCTGGGTCAGAACTCTGCTGGGAGATTTTTATTTTAAGCAGGGGCATCCCACTCTAGCGAAAGCGCTTTATCAAGAGGCGTTACAAATTGTTCCAGATTATCCACTAGCGCTCTTGCATCTGGCCGAACTTGAAACCCAGCAAGGACACTTCCGACTGGCTCAACGGTATTACTCTCAGATGGGCTATGATCCAGTCGCACTCCACGGGATTGCTCGCATTAAAGAACTTCAGGGACAAGCGGCGGAACAATCGTGGCAAGTGGCTGAAGCAACCATGCGCCACCAGCTCGATCACCACACATCGGGGCATCGTCGTGACCTGGCTCATTTGCTGTTAGAACGAGGTAATCCAGGCGATATACCAGAAGCAATTTCCCTGATGCAGGCTGAGGCCAATACCCGACAAGATGCTGATACCCTGGCTCTGCTGGCTTGGGCGCTCTCTAGAGAAAATCGTTGGCAAGAAGCCCAACAAACGATCCAAACGGCTCTGGCGTTAGGCGTTCAGGATGCCAGCCTATTCTATCGAGCAGGCACAATTGAAGCTGCTTTAGACAACTCAACTCAAGCTGAACAATACTTTCGTCTGGCCCAGGAAACAAATCCATTGTTCAACAAACAAACGTATCAAAGACTCGGATTCGTGGCTCACTAATTATCTCTACTGATCTACCACCATGATAAAAATACGCCGTTCTAGATTGCTCAGCCTATTTATGGGCGCAGGGACCGTACTATCTGTTCCCAACAACCTACCGGCCCAAGAAACTTTTGGTTTGTCATCTACACCAATCACCCCGATTTGCTACATGCAACTTGAAAGCGATGAGATTGTGAATTTAGAGAAACTATGTGAATTACCCGCTGAAAATCCGTGCTAAGGTTAATTCTTCCTCTAAAGCCGCTTCAAGGGTCGTTTTAACCGCACTGACAACTGCGGTGCGAAGGGTGTCCTCTAGCGCTGTATCCAGTTCTGGATGGAAACTGCTGGTTTTGACTCGTAAGATTTGTGCTTCCCGGTCTTGGATCGTCATACGTAGGCACCCTTAATGGCTGTAAGTCACTACTTTGAACCATTTAAGCCGACACTAGGCAATGGCGAAAACCTCGTGACACTAACCGCCCTGCGGTCTTGTGGCGTAAACAGAGTTTTGGAGCCAATAGCCAATAGGGGAGTCAGTTTGTGGCCCGGATGATGACTACCGTCACCAGCTTAAAGGCTCAGCAACGTTCAATTTTTGACTTCCTGAGCGATGCTGTAAAAGCTTCTCGTCATGGTTCTCCTGTGCCTTCATTGATACCTGAAGGAGACTGACCCTCCTGAATCTTTACATTAGAGAAGTATGTTCTCAATGGCCATGAGATGGATGAGAGTAATACATAGGTCAGTGCAATTCTTTTATCTCCCATAGGACAAAACTTTTACGCCTCACTTCCCGCCAGAGCTGGCTCATTCAACGCCCCACGCATGTAGCCTAACCACTCAATCAAATTCTCCAGTTGCTTATCCGGTTTCACTGCCCCCAAACCACGTACGGTCACCTTACCCGATGCATACACAAACCGTGATTTCAAATGTCCGGGTACTTTATCGTGGAGTAACTTCCAGGCCGGAGCCTCCATGGGTGTTTCCATCACCACATGCTGTTTGCCTTCCGGTTTGATTTTGGCAAAGCCTAACGGTTTAGCAATCTGCTTCAGCTCTAACATTTTTACCAGCTGTTCCACCGCTGTTGGAATTGGCCCAAACCGATCATTCAGGTCAGTCACAATTTGCATCAGCTCCCGCTTGGTATCAGCAGCCACCAATGACCGGTAAATACTCATCTTTTGATCCGTATCATCAATGTATTTGTTGGGAATAAACGCCGTTAGTTTCAGATCAATCTGAGTCTCGTCCACCTGGGGAATTTCTTGACCACGAATCTCGGCAATGGCCTCCTGTAGCATATCCATATATAGGTCAAAGCCAATCACCTCCATCTGTCCTGACTGCTGTACGCCCAAAAGATTACCAATCCCGCGAATCTCCATATCCCGCATGGCTAGCTGATAGCCAGACCCCAGCTGAGTAAATTCCTGAATTGCCCGCAGTCGCTTCCGAGCCTTGTCCGAAAGTTTGTCCTGTCTTGGGAAAAACAACCAGGCGTGGGCCTGAATCCCAGAACGTCCCACCCGACCCCGTAACTGATATAGCTGGGACAAACCAAACTTTTGAGAATCCTCGATCAAGATGGTATTGACTCGAGGAATGTCTAACCCCGACTCAATAATGGTGGTACACACCATCAGGTCAGCCTCACCATTACTAAAGGCCAGCATCGTTGCTTCTAGCTCACCCTCTGGCATTTGACCATGGGCAACCGCTAGACGAATGGACGGAATCATCTCTCGAATCCGGGCGGCAACCTCTTCGATACCCTCCACACGGGGTACCACATAAAACACCTGACCACCCCGATCTAATTCCTGACGAATGGCAGCGCGCACCTTCTCGGGATCGTAGGGGGCCAGGTGAGTCATAATCGGACGACGAGACGGTGGCGGTGTGGTGATCAGGCTCATTTCCCGCACACCAGAGAGAGACATGTACAATGTCCGAGGAATAGGTGTGGCACTCAGGGTTAAAACATCCACCTGAGTTTTCATCGCTTTAATTTTCTCTTTTTGGTTTACCCCAAACCGCTGTTCCTCATCTACAACTAGTAATCCCAGGTCCTTGAATTTAACCGCTTTCCCTAAAAGCTGATGGGTACCAACAACAACATCTAGCTCTCCTGTCGCCAGTCGCTGAATAATATCTTTTCGTTCACTGGCAGTACGGAATCGGTTTAATAACCCTACCTGGATCGGATAGGGGGCATATCTCTCTTTAATGGTGTGGTAGTGCTGTTGGGTGAGAATTGTGGTGGGGGCCAGCATAGCCACCTGTTTGCCAGCGGTGATCGCCTTAAAGATGGAACGAATCGCCACTTCGGTTTTACCAAAGCCCACATCGCCACATACCAGTCGGTCCATGGGGCGAGAACTTTCCATATCCCGTTTTACATCCTGGGTAGCCTTAAGCTGGTCGGGTGTCGGCTGGTAGGGAAATGAGTCTTCTAGCTCCTGCTGCCAGGGCATATCGGTGGGATAGGTAAAACCTTCAAGTTCAGAACGCTGGGCATAGAGTTTGAGCAGGTCCACGGCCACTTTTTGAATGGCTTTCTTGGCCTTAGTTTTGGTTTTCTCCCAAGCCTTGCCGGTCATTTTGTTGAGCTGGGGGCGTTTCTCTGCCGAGGCTCGAAACCTTGACAGGGATGCCATTTGGTCGGCTGCTACCCGGAGTAGCCCATCGGCATATTTAATTACCAAATACTCGCGGGTTTCGGCATCAAGGGTGAGACTTTCTAATTTGAGAAATTGTCCAATGCCATGGTTACGATGGACCACATAATCATTGGGCCGTAGTTTGTTGGGGTCAACCTTTTTGGACGCTGCCCGACGGCGTTTGCGTACATAGCTGGGGGTGGCCAGGGTATGCTGCCCAAAGAACTCGCGATCGCTAACAATGCCAATCCGAAATGTAGGCAGAATAAACCCTTCTAGCTCAGCCAGGCCAGAGTATTTGACGCCGATGGGTACATACTGACTGTGGAGTTTTTCGATGGCTGGATAGTCTTTGGGATTGGGAATAAACTGGGCGGGGCAGTCATGTTCTTGGAGTAAGGCTACGGAGCGGCTAGGTTGGGCAGAGATTAGCCAGATCTGGTGTTTGCGATCGCATTCTTCCCTCACCGTCTCCGCCAATTTCCCAAACTGGTGAGGAATCGCCGGTACCGGACGACTCGCCAGGTTCAGCCCTTCACCCTCTTCAGCAATTTCCGACAACAACACCTGGGAAAACAGAGATAAATCCTCCAATGCCTCATCAAAAGGCCGATGCAATTTTGGTACCACTGGCCCCGGCAGCTGAATCTCATCACTGTTGGCCAGGGTTTCATTCACCTCATGCCAATAATCATCCACCTGGTCATACCAGCGACCACTATGGGCTCGACACTGATCCGGCTCATCAATGGCAATCAGCGTATCTTCTGATAAATACTCTAAGAGCGAAGCAGGCTGATCAAAGGCAATCCCCAGAAACCGACGGAGACCTTCTACCCGTTGACCACTGTCATACTCTTCCTGCGCTTCCGGCGACATCAGGTCCGTCAATACGCCTTTTTCCTCTAGCTTCGAGGCAATCAACGGACTAAAATCCGTCGTCGTTAGCAGCAGGGTCGATACATTATCCAAAGACCGCTGATTAGCAGGGTCAAACTCCCGCAGTCGCTCTAGTTCATCACCAAACAGCTCCAATCGTACGGGTAGCTCTGCTGATACCGGAAAGACATCAATAATATCTCCGCGCTGACTCCACTGCCCCTCAGTTTCCACCGTCGGTACCTTTTCATAGCCCAACGTAGCTAAGGTCCGCGCTAGCTCCTTCAAATTCAGCTCCATGCCTTGTTCCAGCTGCAGACAGTAGGGCTTAAATGCTTCTACTGGTGGCAAATGGGGCTGCAATGCCCGTTCCGTTGCCACAATCACACTGGGCTCAGTATCCTTGAGGAGATCCGCCAATACCTGTAGCTGCCCCCAGGTCATCTCTGACTCCTGGTCAAAGGGATCATAGGGCGATGCTTCGGAGGTGGGATATAGCGAAACCCTGGGCCATCCCATGGCCTCTAGCTGAGCAGTCCAGCGTCCGGCTTCTTCTAAGGTAGCCGTAACCACTAGCATGGGCCGTTCTTGGGCTTGGGCCAAGGCTGACGCTACCAAACCCTTTGGCAAACGGGGTACCCCATTGAGTACCAGCTGCTGCTGCTTGTCTAACTTAGTTAACAATTCTTGGGTTAAGGCAGCTTTACTAAGGGCACGGACAACGGACGAAAAAGCCATGAAAGCGGTCGAGATGGATTACAGCATCTATAGATTGTAGAACCTGATTTATTAAAACGATAAGCTGATTGTTGGGTGGGTAATGATGGTAATAGTCGGTGGGCAATGTCCACCTTATGGCTTAAAAAAATAGCTGTGGGGAATAAAAAGATCGTTACTATTGAGCGAAGGCTATTAAACCGTTAGGGTGTATAGGGCATACCGAGTTGGCACAGGACACAGCAAACCTAGAATGCGATATCTGATCACCAGCGCACTTCCTTATATCAATGGAATTAAGCACTTGGGCAACCTGGTGGGGTCGATGCTGCCCGCCGATGTGTATGCTCGATTTTTGCGTCAGGAAGGCGAAGACGTTTTATATATATGTGCGACCGACGAACATGGCACTCCGGCTGAAATTGCTGCCCTTGAAGCAGAGTTAGAAGTGGCCGAATTTTGCACCCGTCAATATGAAAAGCAAAAGGATATTTACGAACGCTTTGGGCTGTCCTTTGACTACTTTGGTCGTACGTCAGCGCCAGAGAACCATGAGCTTACCCAACATTTTTACCATCAGCTCTCGGAAAACGGCTTTATCGAAGAACGGGAAATCAGCCAGATCTATTCATTGGACGATGAACGTTTTTTGCCGGATCGCTATGTCACGGGGACCTGTCCTAACTGTGGCTATGAAAAAGCCCGAGGCGATCAGTGCGAAAACTGTACTAAGGTCCTCACACCCACCGAATTAATCGATCCCCGCTCCACTATTTCTGGCAGCACAAACTTAGAAGTCCGTAGCTCCAAGCATTTGTTCTTGTTACTGGATCAGCTCAGCGATGAAGTCCGGGCCTGGGTTGAGCAGCAAACACAGTGGCCTAAGCTCACTTCCTCCATTGCGTTTAAGTGGCTGGATGAAGGTTTGCAAAGTCGAGGCATTACCCGCGACCTGAGTTGGGGCGTACCGGTACCGGCTGATGGCTTTGAGGGCAAAGTCTTTTATGTTTGGTTTGATGCCCCCATTGGCTATGTATCAGCCACAAAAGCTTGGGGAAATGCCACTGGCAACGATTGGGAAAGTTGGTGGAAAGGGAGTGACGATGTCCATTACACCCAGTTTATGGCCAAGGACAATCTGCCCTTCCATACAATCATGTGGCCTGCGACCATTCTGGGCAGCCGTGAGCCATGGAAAATGGCGGACTATATCAAAGGCTTTAACTGGCTCAATTACTATGGTGGCAAGTTTTCCACTAGCTCAAAACGGGGGGTGTTTCTCGACCAGGCATTAGAAATTGCCCCAGCCGATTACTGGCGCTATATGCTGATGGCCAGTGCCCCCGAGTCCTCTGACTCTGCCTTTACTTGGGAGCAGTTCCAGAATCGGGTAAATAAGGAACTGGCGGACAATCTAGGTAATTTTGTTAACCGCATTTTGAAATTTACGGCGTCTAAGTTTGGTAAGGAAATACCTGATGGGGGTACCCCCGGTACTGCGGAAGCAGAGCTAGAGTCCACCTGTAAAGAGCTGGTGGAAAAGCTGCGGGGCCACCTGCGCCAGCAAGAATTTCGTCGGGCGACGGAGACATTGAATGCCCTGTGGACAGCGGGCAATCAGTACATTGACGTGCGGGCACCCTGGGCACTGTTTAAGCAGGATAAAGCTGACGCTGCGGTGGTGATTCGCACCTGTATTAACTTGATTCGACTGTATGCGATCGCAAGTGCTCCCTTTATTCCCCATACCGCCGAGGCCCTCTACGACGCCCTCCAACTCACCGACGACGAACGCCATAGCACCATGGCCGCTGCCACAGACCTCACCATTTTGGCGGCGGGTCGTCCGTTTGCAGTGCCTGCCCCACTATTTCAAAAGCTTGACGATGATCGCGTTGCTGAATTAAAAGCTCAGTATGGAGGCGATTAGGATAAAGATGCAATTAACTATGACACACGCTCGCTTTTTAACTAAAACGCTTATTGCGCCTGTTTTACTCTCAGCCACCCTGCTAGGCTGCGGGAATGATGATAACGTCGCCAAGGATGAATACGGTGACACCATCGCCACGGACGCTCCCTACATAGCCGTCACCCAGATCGTTGAGCACCCCGCCCTTGATGCCGTACGCGATGGTCTGCAGGATAAGCTGAAAGAAGAAGGCTATGACCAGGCGGATAATTCCCTTAAGTGGACATGGGAAAGCGCCCAGGGCCAGGCGGCCAATGCGGCCCAGATTGCCCAAAAGTTTGTGGGTGATAATCCAGACCTGATTGTGGCCATTGCAACGCCCTCGGCCCAGGCGGTCGTGGGGAACACCGACACCATTCCGGTGGTCTTTTCAGCGGTTACCGATCCGGTGGCGGCTGAACTGGTGCCTAGCCTGGACGCATCAGGGGGGACAGTAACTGGTGTGAGTGATTTGTCCCCCATTGATGAACATCTAGCACTGATTGCGGATATTGTGCCCGATGCCAAAAGTGTAGGGGTGATTTACAACGCTGGGGAATCCAATTCTGTCAGCCTGGTATCGTTACTGAACCAAGAAGCAGAATCCCAAGGGTTTGTGATTGAAGCTGCGACAGTAACCAATTCTGCGGATGTGGCCACGGCAGCGGAAAGCTTGGTGGGTCAGGTGGATGTGATTTATATTCCCACCGACAACACGGTGGTATCTGCCTTAGAAGCAGTCATTAAGGTGGGTAATGAAAATAAGATACCGGTATTTGCTGGCGATACGGACTCGGTGGAGCGGGGTGCGATCGCAACTGCTAGTTTTGACTATTATGAAGTGGGTCGCCAAACAGGGGATATGGTGACCCGCATTCTTGGGGGTGAAAGCCCTGGGGACATGCCCGTAGAGTTAGCCAAAACAGTAGACTTAGCCGTTAATCTAACGGCAGCTGAAACCATGGGCGTAACCGTACCTGATGTCATTAAAGATAGCGCTGATCAACTATTTGAATAACCCAGTTAAGGGTCTGTTGGTGAATGTTGGGCTTCCCTTACACTGGCGGCGATATGATCTAATTTTTATAGAGTATTTTGACGTTTTATCTTGCTCCAAGAACTACCGTGGTCGGTATTTCATTTAAATACTCGTTGATTTTGCTGAGTAACTGATCACGCTTTAAAGGTTTTTGAATACAAGCATTACATCCGACGGACAAAATCTCATCTGATTGAGCATCAATGGTACTGGCAGTAATCGCAATGATCGGTAAATGGGGATCCCGTTGCCTAATGTAAGCGGTGGCATCATAGCCATTCATCACAGGCATTTGAATGTCCATAAGAATTAGATCCGGACGGGACAATTGCCATGCTTCAATGGCCTGCTGACCATTGTGAGCCTCACAGACCTTAAACCCAACCGCGCTCAAAATTTTCCTGAGCAGCAAACGATTGGTCGGTGCATCTTCCACTACTAAGATTTCTATATCTTGAATAGAAATTTCAGGTGTATTTGATTCTATGGAAGCGGCTCCTTTACAAGCAAGGGCAGATTGCAGAACAGTCACTGGCAGATGAATATCAAATGTGGTCCCTTGACCGAGTTGACTGCGACAGTCAATAGTACCTCCCATGAGTTTAACCAATCCTTTACAGATGGCTAGTCCCAACCCCACACCCTGGGTACCAGCGTCCCAAACAGACGCACTGTGGGTCTGATAGAACGGATTAAAAATTCTCTTTTGCTCATCGGGACTAATGCCGCAACCCGTATCGGAAATCTCTATACCGAGCTTAGTTGTGCTATCTTGAACTACAGAATATACCCTGAGCAAAACCTGGCCTTGATGGGTATATTTGATGGCATTGTCGAGTAAATTGAGCACAAGCTGACGTAGTTTGCTGATATCAATACGCACATAGCGGGGTAGGGTGCGATCGCACTCTACCCGTAGCTGTAATCCTTGTTTTTTTGCCTTGAGCTGCACCATGCCACCCAGTTGATAAAACAACCTGGATACATCTACATCGCTGGGCTGTAGCCTGACATGGCCTATGTCTAATTTAGTCAATGCCAGAATGTTGTTGATCAAGGTCAACAAATGATTACCACTAGTCTCAATAATCTCCAGAGAATAACTATGTTCGTTAGAAAGAGCCGGATCCTGAGCCATGAGTTCGGCAAATCCTAAAATAGCATTGAGGGGAGTCCGCAGCTCATGATTAACTTTAGCTAAAAATGCACTTTTTGCTTGGTTGGCCTTTTCAGCAGCATCCTTTGCCTGTTGTAGCTCATCCGTACGTTGTTGAATCCGATTTTCTAAATCGTCGTAGGCTGCCAATAAAGCTTTTTCTGCCTGACGACGCTTGAGTTCAGCGGCTGAACGAGTAGCAAATATCCGTAAAAACAACTTAGCGAGTTCAACATCCTCCAACGGCCCATCATGGAGAATAAACAATGTGCCAATCACTGTTTTCTCGCCATCTAATAAAGGCACCCCCAGGTAGGTGGTAGCCCCTAGTTGAGCCATTGGGTGATCCAGCGGTAGCTTAAGATCTAAACAGTATTGCACTTTTGTTGTTTCAATCGCCTGGGCGCAGGGTGTTTGGAAGGCAGTAATGGCAATATTTTTCCGCAGTTTACCCTGTTGCCATATCGCCAGGGTGTATAGTTCAAGGGAGTCTGGTTGAAGCCGTTCAGCAATGATGACATTCTGTACATTGAGTATCATCGCCAGACTTGCCACCAAGCTGGAGAAGTATTCTGACCCAGTGGCCAAGGATGTACAGGTAACGAGACTTTGAAATGCTGTTTGTATATAGTGACGGCGAGACATTTCAGCTTTGAGTTGCTGATTTACCTGGGCTAGCTCTGACGGAGTTTTGAGGGCAAAAAATTTAGGCAGTAGGGTAATCAGCTCATAGGCCGTAAAGGTTGAAACGATAGCCGTACAAGCACGTACACCGTCAGACAGCCCAGGAGATAGAGCCAGCTCCAATCCATAACAGAGGCCACAGAGAGTAAGCAACGTTCCCAAGAGCCAGCACAGGCATCGAACGTAAACTGGCCCCTGGCGATACTTACAGGCAACATAAAACAACGTCACTGAAATGAAAAAAAAAGCCAGAGCAGTAATCCCATTGCTAACCCGATGGAAACTACCCCAGGGTAATTGCCATACATAACTATGGGAGATACATTGACCAGATGAAAATATCTGCCAACAATAAGTATCCATTCCCCTCCCGTTTTGCATTCAACATCTAGATTGCCCATTTACTAAGCCAAGTGGCTTAATAAACAAGTAATTAAGGATGAATGTTGAACGAGTGCCAAGATTGTTAACAATTAAACAGAACAAGTTTAATGTTTAATTATTCTACCGAAGTCTTTACTGGTTTCCCAGCAATAGCTCGATCTAAAAGTTCAATGGGATGCATGACTGGTATTGTCTGGCCCTGACGAGCTAAATGCTTTTGAATCTGCAGGGCACAGCCTGGGTTAGATGAGGCTATTAGGGTAGCCCTTGTATTCACTAGATTAGTTACTTTCATTTGACCCAGCTCATTGGCCACTTTAGGCTGCAACATGTTGTAAACGCCAGCGCTGCCACAACAAAGCTCGGCATCAATGGGGTCACAGACGCTCACCTGAGGAATCTGTTTGAGTAGCTGGCGGGGAGGCTGGGTAATGCCCTGGCCATGGCGCAGATGGCAGGCATCCTGGTATACCAGCTTGAGGGGCTGATCAGTAATGGCCGAGAGTTTGGCCGTTAAGCCCACTTCGGTCAGGAATTCCTGGATATCACGGACTTTTTTACTAAAGGCAACCGCCTTATCACGATAGTCTGGATCATCCTGCAAAATATGGCCGTAGTCCTTGAGGGTATGGCCACAGCCAGCGGCATTGATAATAATGTAGTCTACCGCTGTGTCAGCAAAGCTATCGATCATCTGTCGTGCCAATGCCTGAGCTTGCTCCGTTTCTCCCTGGTGGGCGGGCAGCGCAGAACAACATCCCTGGCTTTTAGGAATCACCACTTCGCAGCCATTGGCACTCAGCACTCGGGCAGTAGCCTCATTGACATTGGTGAAAAACACCCGCTGAACACAGCCCAGAATCATGCCTACTCGATAGCGTTTTTCCCCCTGGGCAGGCACCGTTTCTGGCAAATTATCCTGAAAACATTGGGGCGTGACCGTTGGCAAATTGGCCTCCATGGCTGCTAGTTGGGGAGTCCATTGCTCCAGTAAGCCCGTACTGCGGATCAATTTAGACAGCCCTAACCATTGATAGAGAGCCAGGGGACCCAGTAACAGACGAATGCGGTCAGGGTAAGGAAAGAGGGAAAAAATCAGCTGGCGCAGTAAACGGATGGGAAGCGGTCGCTGGTGGTTGCGGTTGACTTGCGATCGCACCGAGTCAACCAATCGGTCATACCTTACCCCAGACGGACAGGCCGTGGTACAGGCCAAACAGCCCAGACAAGACTCAAAATGACTGACCGCCGCATCAGATAGCGGCGCATCGCCCTTGTTAATAGCATCCATCAGATAAATCCGCCCCCGAGGCGAGTCAGTTTCCTTACCGATGACTCGATAGCTGGGGCAGGTGGTTAAACAAAAACCACAATGAACACAGGCATTAATCAACGACTGGTCAGGTGGCTCATGGGCATCAAAGCCAACCAGATTAGATTCCAGACTCGTATCAAGTTTCAGAGTAGACGCTGTAGATGATTCCGAAGGCTGCATTCAGAGGCACAAGAGGCAATACCCTAACTAGCTTATCGCTTTAGTTCTCCTGAATTTACGCACCCAGGGTGATTTAAGGTGAATATGTTAGTCTGCCATAAGGGAAAAAATCCTCAATAATTCTTATCAGGTGATAATCCTTGGTTACTACAGCAGCCCTGCCCACCCCCCAGCTACGCTGGACGGTGGTCATTTCAACGGTCATTCTTCACTTACTCGCTCTCCTAGCGCTGCTGCCAAGCAATTTTAGTTGGAGAGCCATTGGTGTGGCTCTTTTTTTACACGCAATCACCCAGGGGCTAGGTATTTCCCTCGGGTTTCATCGTATGGCTAGCCATCGCAGTTTGCGCGTACCGCCTTGGTTAGAACACCTTTTTATTTTGCTTGGCACCCTTGCCTTTCAGGGGGGTGTCTATGGCTGGGTCGGCTACCATCGCCTGCACCATATGCATACTGATCAGGAGTTAGACCCTCACAGTGCTAGCAAAGGGTTTTGGTGGAGCCATATTAACTGGCTAATGCATACTGTTCCCACCCACTCCCTGCTACCTCGTATGACCCAAGATATCCGTGATGATAAGTTCTATCAGTTCTGCCACGATCACTACATTAGTCTTCAGGCGGCGTTAGCGCTTTTACTATACCTGGCAGGGGGCATGCCATTTCTCGTTTGGGGCGTGTTTGTCAGGCTCTTTATTAGCTTTCACAGCACCTGTTTTGTTAACAGTGCCTGTCATCAATTTGGCTATCGTCCAACCAATACCGATGACATGTCCACCAACTGTTGGTGGGTGGCTGTTCTAACCTACGGCGAAGGCTGGCACAATAATCACCATGCTTGTCAATCCTCTGCCTGCTTCCAAAAAAACTGGTGGGAGGTTGATCTGGTATGGCAGGTTATTCGCCTATTACAGGCCTTTGGATTGGCGGAAAAGGTAAAGACTGCGAATGCTAAAGGTTAGGGTTGGGTGAATTTTAGACAGCATCCGCTCCTTGGGAGGGAGTTTAGTTTTGAGTTAGTCAGTGCCATTCGTTCAAGATTTAAAACTTCCTTGATATGACATTGGTGTGACTTTGGGAATCATTTTTTTATTAAGGATCAGTTAGCCCCTCGGGCTGGTATCGACTAGCTGAGGGTGGCCCATTGCCTCCTTAATTATGGAGATGATGTTCTCTCATCTACGACCAGGTTCAAACCCTATCAGCTCTGCGGTGAACTACCTTGAATGCGTTTGGGCTCTGCAGGTTAAGACCTCCGCCCAGGGGCTGTGGCGGTTTACCGTAGAGTTCCAATCGTTACATGTTTCCCATTCGGATTACGATTTTTGAATACGAGCGCGGTCTAAAATACGTTAAGGGTCGGTTTAAGCAGGTGCTGGGAGCAGGGCAGTACTGGCTATGGGCCTTTGGCAATACCACCATTCGTAAAGTAGACATGCGCCCCCAGTACCTGAGTGTGCCAGGGCAAGCGGTACTGACCGCCGATGGGGTGGGTCTAAAGATCAGTCTGACAGCGGTTTATGAAATCAGTGACCCGGCAATGGCGATTAATCAGGTGGCTGATTATCGTCAGGGACTCTATCTAACAGTACAAACGGGGTTGCGTGAATTGATCGGCACGGTGGCCATGGACGATTTGCTGGGCAATACCGAACTCAATCAACGGCTGCTGGACACAACTGCTAGCCAGGTCACTTCCCTGGGACTACGGCTGATTAACCTCAGCATTCGTGACCTGATGCTGCCGGGGGAATTGAAAAAGCTCTATGCCCAGATCGTGCAGGCCCGTCAGGAAGGGCTGGCCCAGCTGGAACGAGCTAGGGGTGAAACGGCGGCCCTGAGAAGTTTGGCCAATGCAGCTCGGCTAACCAATAAAAATCCAACTTTACTACAGCTAAGACTGTTGCAAGCCCTGGAACAGTCCACTGGCAATACCTTTCACATAGAACTAGCGGCGAGTGCACAGGACACTGGTTCAGAAAACGCTGGTTCTGCGGATTAATATTGAAGGACGATGGCACTCATTGCCAAGATTCAGACTTGGCGGAAGTTACGGTGAGGTGAGGGTAAACTTCCAACTCCTCCTAACTAACCCTTGGTTTCAAAAGACGGCTCAACTCGCTAATCTCACCAATCAGTAGAAGCACGCTAAAATTCAACTAACAGACTCTGCTAAAATAGTACATATAAACTATATAGCTGCGGTTTAATGACCATGCCTGCTGAACTCGCCTCCCCATTAGCAACGGCCCACGACGACAGCCGTTTAATGGCTGGCGAGTCTGGTGTATTCCCGACTGGGGATTTTATTAGCGACGAACCACCGTTGGAAAGCTCTTTACACCTGCAGCAGATGTTGCTGCTCATTAGCTGCCTGGAATGGCTATGGCAGGATCGAAACGATTATTTCATAGCAGGCAACCTGACCGTTTACTATAGCGACCGTCAGCTCAAGTCCGAGAAATTTCGAGGTCCCGACTTTTTTGTCGTGCTAGGCACAGAGAAAAAGCCCCGCAATAGTTGGGTCGTGTGGCAAGAAGGGGGCAAATATCCCAATCTAATTGTGGAACTGTTGTCCGACTCCACGGCCAATACAGATCGAGAAACCAAAAAAGCAATTTACCAGGATGCATTTCGTACCCCTGAGTATTTTTGGTTTGATCCAAAGACCCTAGAGTTTGCCGGATTTGAACTGGTAGATAGTCAGTATGTGCCCATTGAGCCGACAGTTGAGGGCAGGCTATGGAGTAAGCAGCTGCAGCTATTTTTAGGCATCCAGGACGAGCAGCTACGGTACTTTTTGCCCGATGGGGCACTAGTGCCCACACCAGAAGAATCGGCTAAATTAGCCCAGGCAAAAATGGAAGTGGCTGAGCAGGAAGCTGCGATCGCAAAAGCCAAAGCAGAGCAGTTAGCCCAGAAACTCCGAGAATTGGGTGTAGATCCAGATTCTTTATCCCCAGAAACCCAACAATGCTAGGAGCAGCTATAGGTCAAATTACAAGCAGAAACCATTTCTCTACAAGAACATCAGAATCTGCTGGCCTTAGAATCTGCTGGCCTTAATCGATACTGTGGAACAGGCCGATGCTAAACGCCTGGAAACCCTGATGAACCTAGCTCAACTTCGTCAGGTGTCTCTCCCCGATCTTAATCATGCACTTGTTTCTTAACAACGCCTTTAATGCAGGCTGCTGTTACAGTTTCAGTTAAATAGAGATTTTCTAAGCAACCATTCCAGGCTCAATGCGATACGATAGCCTGAAATTGACCATTTGCAAGGGGGGCGCATCCCATGAAACCCCAGGCCATATCTGCTGCTGCTTTGACTGTTGATCGATCAATTAAGGAGTCAACTAACTGTGTGGGCGATTATGCCCATCAGGCCATTCAGAAATACGTCAACCACATTTGTCGACAGGAGAAAGGGGTGTTGGCCCATGACGATCCTGAGTTTTTGCACCAAATGCGCGTGGGGTTACGCCGTTTGAGGACAGTATGTGGAGTGTTTGGTTTTGCGATCGCACTCCCCAAAACAGTCGATGATCGTGCCCTCAAACGGTTAGGCAAACGTTTGGGTAAGGCAAGGGATCTAGATGTATTGCAAAGTTGGTTACAAACCTACGCCAACCAGACACCTTTGAACAAGGCAGAAACTAAAGTGTTACGTACCCTGACCCGAAAGCTGGAAAAACAGCGGCAGAACTATGTAGCCCAGACAGACAAGCTTCTGCGGAGTACGGCCTACAATCGGCTGTTTAAGACCCTCAAACAATGGTTAAAGCAGCCCAACTATCAGCCATTATCCAGTTTGCCGCTAACAATGGCTTTACCAGACCTCCAGTTACCCATGATTAGTCAGCTATTGCTACACCCCGGCTGGCTAGTAACCAATGATGCGGATACTGAGCAATTAGAACAGGTCCACGCATTGCGCAAACAGATCAAAGGCGTGCGCTATCAAATGGCGTTATTTCGTGAATTTTATGGAGAGGAGTATAAAACTCAAGTAGGTACCTTTAGGCAGATGCAAGATCTCTTAGGTGAACTACAGGATGAAGTCGTTTTACAATCGTTCTTAGTAAAAGCATTGGGGTCTAAATGGGCCAAGAAATTGCCTAGCTTAAACCAATATTTTCGACAACGGCACCAACAACTTTGGCAACAATGGTTAACACTGCGGCAGCCCTATCTATCGTTGGAACAGCGTAATACATTGTATCGGCTGTTTTTAGCATAATATCGAGGTCTATCCCTGGGATACTGGGGATTATAAGCCAGAACTTTGTAATGCTAGGAGAACCTTACCCTAACATCTTCATAAAATCTCCAGCTTTGTGCACTATCACAGTAACAGCATCAAATCCTGGAAATGATTATGAGTTACTGCCTTTGTTGCAATAGTTTGCTATTACGTCATGTTCGTCATGGTGTAGAGGCACACCGATGTATCCCCAACACGGAGTATGCTTTAGTTGTTGTCATTAGTTCTTGCCAACTTCTGTAGGGATACAATAGTGTGTATCCCTACGGATTATTCAACAATTCTGACAACAATCTTCTAATGTGCGCCCCAGGATACCCATTTATGGGTGTTATCATTGGCTTCATTCAGCACGGGACTCCTAAGATGACAAAGGTTAGCGCCATCATGATCGGTATCGTCTAAACCGGTCTCATCCAGACATGCGGCCGTGAGATTAGCATTACAGAAGTTAGCGCCACTGATGATGGCGGCAGTGAGGTTAGCACCTCGAAGGTCTGCTCCTTCGAGATTTGCCATTCTCAGGTCTGCATGACTCAGGTCTGCGCCTACTAGGCTTGCTTCTGAAAGGTCTGCCCCAATAAAGTTGGCACCTATGAGTTTGGCACCGCTCAAATCTGCTTTGCTGAGATCTGCATTAGTGAGATTAGCACTGTTTAGGTCGCTGCGACTCAGGTCTGCATGACTCAGATCTGCATGGCTCAGGTCACATTGGCTAAAGTCTACACCACTGAGACGGCTTTGTTTTAAGTTCGCAACGTGGAGGCTAATGCCAGAAAAGTCGCGGTAGCCTTGGTTGTATTCGTGACGGAGTTGTTGAATGTCAATCATGGTCTGTCTCCTATAGTGGCTTCGTTGGTGTGAATTAGGAAGATGCGTTGTTCCCTAACCAACAAGAAACAGTTTGGCGCTATGGGCGGAATACCGACTACACAGAGCATGATGAGATCGATGACCTAATCTATTGTGATGGGTAGACACAACAGATACAGGGTAATGTTTCGCCGCTCGTCAACACTGTCCCTAACGATACGTTTATCTTGACGTACTTTTTTGAAAGCGACACAGGTTATTAATAGATTGCAATGTTTTTTGGGGGTTGCTAGAGTGGCGATAGTGGCTAACCACCCCGCTTTCAGCCTGCCCTTTCGAGACACTTAATAAACAACTACAACTCCTTGAACTAAAACCAATTCAGTTGGGAACAAGTTCCCTGGCGGTGGTTACCTATCCAGGCACGTCTACAGTACCCGCACCTCAGCCACCACCAACCATCAATAATATATTTAATATTTCTGGTAGTACCCTGACGAATGTATCGGCTTCTGGCAACATCCAATATACCGAAGCCGCTAGCCCGTCAACTCTCTCGGTTGAGGTAAATGATATCAATCAGGCCACATATGGCAAGAAGAAAACGATCTTAATGCTTGCGGCAAACCCTAAAGATACCGCTCAGCTTCGTTTAGGGGCAGAATCACGGGAAATTTTAGCCGGGTTAGAACGCTCAAAACACCGAGATCAGTTTGAGTTAATCACTCGCTTTGCCCAACGTCCTGATGATATGCGGCGCGCGCTGCTGGATATTAATCCAGATATTGTGCATTTTTCAGGCCATGGTGGTGGCTCCAATGGTCTGGTACTGGAAAATGACGCTGGTAAACTGCAGTTTGTCCCGACGGCTTCCCTAACCCGACTGTTCAATTTTTTTAGCAATACAATTGAGTGCGTTGTGCTGAATGCCTGTTACTCAGAAGAGCAGGCTACTGCTATCCATGAGCATATCAATTGTGTTGTAGGGATGAACCGAGCCGTGGGCGATCGCAGCGCCATCAAATTTGCCATCGGCTTTTACGATGCCCTTGGCGCAGGGCGCTTCTACGAAGATGCCTTTGAAATGGGCCTAATTGCCATTGATGTCGATCGCCTGAAAGGGTTAGATATTCCCCGCCTAAAATTGCGCGAACCAACGTTTTAATCAAACTGAGTTTTTAGAGAAATTCGTTTGAGGTTAAGTGTACTGTTAGGAGCAGGTGCTTTTATCCATTAGTTAAGAGTCTAGTTAAGAGTCAACCTATTGTTCAACGTTAAACTCCAGCTGTAAATGACTTTAAGATAATTTTAGATATGCTTAAATCTAAAATATTATGTTCTAAATTATCCATACCTTTAACTGAAATCTATAGTGGAAAAGTCTATTCTTTAGCACTAATAAATGATGGTTAGCAATGATTTATTACCGCAGACAATTAGTGGCTATGAAATTGATCAATTAGACCTGAATATTATTAAACTTCTGCAACATAATGGACGCATTGCCTATAGCGATATTGCTCGTTCGATTGATGCCCCTGAGGCAACAATTCGATATCGGGTTAAGCGGCTCATTGATGAAAAAATCATTTCTATTAGTGCCTTTATTAATACGGGCAAAGTTAAGTATGAAAATGTTGCTTACATTGAGTTGGAAACTGAGCCTAATTTCTTAGACGATGATCTCAATGAGCTGGTAGTAATGGAAAATATTAGCTACGTAGCATCCGTCACGGGAGACTATGATGTTATGTTGGAATATATCTACAAAGATAATGAGGATTTGCTAAATTTTATCAACACATTAAAGCAAAATCCTAACGTAAAACGTCTCAGCTCAAGAACAATTCTGAAAATTCATAAGGCCCAGTATCCGGCTAGAGTTCAACCGTAAACCTCTTAAAAATAAATTTTGCAATTTTAATTTTATACTCTGCCCTCTTCGCAGGAAACCAGTCCAAAACATATATAATCGCCCCCGCCGTAAACCCAACTTATGCAAGTAGAGATAACATAGTATGAGGGTTGTAGGGCGGCATCCCGCCATGCCCAGGGGGTTTGGGGAACTCGGAGGGACCCCAAGCAACATCTTGAACTTCCTTGCCAACCGCGCAGCGTCCCTACAAGATCACCTATTCGAATAAAACTTACTGAATACGAAAGAAAAAAATCAAGGCATTTTAGCCGTCTTTCCAATTACATCCAGTGGGTCTTCTCTTAATAACGTCTCCTGGGTATTAACATCCGCTTCAATTACATTTTCTAGATGACGCTGTAGGGCTAGAAAATCAGAATCGTAGCGATCGCAAAATCTATCCTCAGAAATATTCACCGTTTCAATAATCCGACCCGGTCTATCCCCAATCACAATTAACTTTTGGCCCAACAAAATCGCCTCTTCCACATTGTGGGTCACCAGCACCATCGTCGTTGCCGTATCTTCCCAAATAGACGACAAAAATTTCTGCAACCTGCGCCGTAGTTGAATATCTAAGGCAGAAAAGGGTTCATCTAATAACAGCACATCGGGTTGGACTGCAATGGATCGAGCAATGGATACCCGCTGTTTCATGCCCCCTGAAAGCTGATGGGGATAGGATTTCCGGGCATGGGAAAGGCCCACCTGTGCCAACACATCCCTAACTTTGGTGGCATAATGGATCTGTTTTTTGCCCCGGACCTTAAACCCAAAGCCAATATTTTGTTCAACTGTTAACCAGGGATACAGGGTATTTTCCTGGAACACCATGCCAATTTTTGGGGTGATGCCCTTAAGGGGAACCCCATGGAATAGCACCTGACCCGCACTGGGATGGATAAATCCACCTAACAGTTTGAGTAAAGTGGATTTTCCGCCGCCTGATTGTCCCAAAATGGTAACAAAATCTCCCTGGTTGACGTTCAGGTTAACGTTGGCTAAGACGGTTGTTTGGCTGCGACCGGATGAAAAATGTTTAGCGACATTCTGGCAGGTGAGGATGGCAGAGCTGGAAATGGGGGTTGGGGTGCGATCGCGAGACTCCATAGCTTATACCAAATTCGAATTCATTAAACCCGATTAAAAATGGATAATCCTGTAGGGGCAATCCCTTGTGGTTGCCCTTCAATACTGGGTGCCATCAGCCAGGATTTAGTATTACACCTGCCACCAGAAAAACTTTCGCTGAATCAACAACAGCAGTCGATCTACCGCAAATCCAGTAATCCCAATAATACAGATCCCCAACAAGATCAAATTACTATTAAACAGATTTCGTCCAGTCATCACCACTGTACCCAGCCCATCTCGCAATCCAGTCATTTCTGCTGCCAGTACCGCCATCCAGGCCGCAATAAAATTTAACCGCAATAGGGTAAATACCCCTGGCAAAACCGCTGGCACGATCACCCATCGCCACCGATTAAAACTACCCCCTCCCAGATTTTGTGCTGTCATTAACAGTGGTTCAGGGATGCGTTTAATCTCCGCCACCGTAGCAATGGTCAAGGTAAAGAACACACCCATAAACACAATAAACACTGCCGTTAAGTTACTCACCCCAAAGACAACCAGGGCCAATGGTACCCAGGCAATGGGGGCAATCGGTGCAATTAATCCTAATATGGGCAAGATAAAAAGCTCCGACCACTTCGAGAGACTGATTAAAAGACCACACACAATCGACCCAATAAAGGCCACTGTCATTCCCAGTAGCACACGAACCAACGTGACTGCCACCGATTGGTAAATCGAAGCTGCCTGGGAACCCAGACCAATCTTAAAATCACTCTCAAATAAGACGGGCAAAAACTGAGATGGCGGTGGTAAAACCTGGGTAATCGGATTCTCTGGATTGCGACCAATGCTTTCCCAAAGTCCTACTAAAACAGCACAAGATAGCAGACCACATCCAATCGAAAGCAGCGATTGTCGCCAGACTTGTTGATCCCGAATACTGTGTTTCATTGGCCTAGGGCTTGTTAAAAAGTAAGCTCTGCGAAGTCATTTTTAAACAACCCCCTCCTACTCTAATGATTTGACCAAGGTCGTATCAAAAATATCCTTAGCCGGAACATCTGATTCGATGTACTTCAGTTCCACCATTTTATCGACCACAGTTTGTACAGCATCTAAGTCAGGCGTAAACGTAATCGGTGATGGCTGAGTTTCAAAGGCCGTTAACAATACCTCATCTTCAACCCGATAATAATTTCCATCCTTCAACAGTTCAATTGCTTTGGCTGGGTCAGTATTAATAATCTCAGCAGAACATTGCATCCCTTTGATGTAGGCTTTGACCACTTCTGGACGCTCACTGAGGGTTTTGTCTAATACACTCACTACGGTGTTTGGCGTGGTGGGAGACCAAACCTCGGCATTATCGGTTAAGACAGTTGCCTCACCGCTGGTAACAAACTGAGTAGTATAGGGCTTAATGTGACTGAGAATATCCACCTCGCCGACTCGGAAGGCGTCTACCATGGCCAACAGATCATCAAAGTAGACCATTTCAAAGGCGTCGGGCGAAATACCTGCCTCTTCAAAGGCATCCACCAAAATTAGTTCAAGGGTATCGCCTCGTAGGGTGGCGATTTTTAGTTTAGTATCTGGGTTTTCTGAGACAAATGCTACTAAATCTGATATTGATGCCACTCCATGCTCATTGTTAATGATTACCTGCATGACGCCCCAACCCCCAGCGGCGGAGACAGTCTTGATGGGGACACCACTATTCGCGGCAAAAAATGGCAAAGTAAAAGGATTGGTACTAAAGTCAATGCTGCCACCAGCCAGGGCTGCATTGTTGTCACCAGGGTTTGTAAACGCAACTGTTTCAACGGCCAGACCATTGTCTTCAAAACAGCCTGACTCCACCCCCACAAACAAAGGAGCCATATCTAAAGCAACCAAGTGCCCCGCTTTGACAGGGGTTAACTCAGCTACTGGGGCTGCCTCTGCCTCTGCAATCTCTGATGTCTCAGCTGCTGGAGATTCTGTTACATCATCTGTGGGACTAGATGAAGCACAGGAAATCCACAAAAGACTACCTGCAGATAAGACTATTATCCGCTTTAACAATAGAAAAGTGGGATTCATATGGTTACTCAGCCCCCAACGCTGCTCTTTAAACTTGGAAGAAAACGCTTACTGCTCACACAACTATGAGGGTAGGTGAGTCAATAGGTATTTTTTGTAACTGATGAAACAATCTCAGCAAAAATACAGCTACAAAAGTTAATCAATTCGCAAAAGTAGAACCATCAGCTACGAATTGATTAAGTCTTGCTTTCTTTTTTATAGAATTGTTGACTCTAGCCCACGTCCAAGGTGTACCCTACAGGTTCTTTACGGAAAAATGACCATTCTGGACGTGGACAAAGGATATATCCTCATCAAACTAACGTAGTCTCCAAGAGAGCAGACGAGTGTGCTACCCAACCCAGTACCCCTCCCTCTGATTGCAGGATATGGACCGTGGCATCATGATCCCTGGCATCGAAAGCAGCACAGCAATCATCCAATAGCAGGCAGTAATACCCCAAATCACTAGCATGGCGATAGGTAGCTAAAACACAACATTGGGTGGTCACGCCACTAATCAAAAGGTGAGTGATATTATCAGCGTGTAATCGTTGATCAAGGCAGGTATTTACAAAGCAAGAGTGAGCCGGTTTATCGAGTTGTTCCTCTTCAGACACCGGTTGTAACTCATCAATAATGGCAGCCCCAAGCTCCCCTTGCACGAGAAACCGACCCATTTTGCCCGCCTGACCAATGGGTGATCCGGCATTGGCATAGCGGATTTTTTTGCTGGGTGATAAATCCGATAGGTCCGGCACATGGCTTTCTCGAGTAAAGATAACCTTAAGTCCGATTTGTCTGGCCCAGGCCACTAAGGATTGAACCGCAGGTATAATCGCGCGAACAGCTGTCATATCAAGCCCTAACTCACTACCATTGAACCCATCAGGATGGCAAAAGTCATTTTGCATATCAATAACCAGTAAGGCTGTTTGGTCAAGCGGCAGATCGAATGAATGGGTATAGGTATTGACTACAACCATAAATACCTCATGGGAACATCTCCAATGCTATTAGGTGATACTGTTATGCCTAAAACTGTTTTAATAAACAGCTCTTGAGATTTAATCTAATCCTGATAAGATCGTTTTTAAGCCTAATCTATGCAAATAGCGTATCAAGTTTCACATTTTTCACATTTACACTTATTGTCACATTTATCGGATGTAGTCGCCGCCTACTCATTTTTGAAAGTAATGGGATTAAAGCCATGACATCGCATCATCATCGTCCTGAATCTGAAATCGCTCTGCGGGTTAAAGCTATTGAGTCGCTGTTGGTAGAGAAAGGAATTGTTGACCCAGCTGCCCTGGATGCCATTATTGATACCTATGAGCATAATGTGGGTCCCCATATCGGTGCTCAAATTGTTGCTAAGGCTTGGGTTGATCCTGAGTTTAAGCAACGACTTTTAGCTGATGGTACCAGTGCGATTTCAGAACTAGGTTTCACAGGGTTTTCTAGTGAACATATGGTAGTGGTGGAAAATACCTCGGCTGTACACAACTTGATTGTCTGTACTCTTTGTTCCTGTTATCCCTGGGCAATTTTAGGGCTACCTCCTACCTGGTACAAATCCTTTGCCTACCGATCCCGTGCGGTGATTGAACCCCGCAAGGTTTTGCAAGAGTTCGGTTTGGACATTCCTGAAGACGTTGAAGTGCGGGTATGGGACAGTAATGCAGACTTACGTTATCTCGTTTTACCCGAACGACCTGCAGGAGCTGAGGAGTTGTCAGAAAAAGACCTGGCAGCCCTTGTTACCCGCAATGCCATGATTGGCACAGCTAACGTTCAATCGCCCATTGTGTCTACCTCTATTGTTGCTTAGGAGCTATCGCCATGAATGGTCCCCATGATTTGGGTGGTATGCATGGATTGGGTCCAATTCCCATTGAAGAGAACGAACCTGTGTTTCATAGCGAATGGGAAGCCCAGGTATTTGCCATGAGCTTTGCCACCTTTGTGAACTATTTTCCAGTGGATGAAACTCGCCATGCGTCAGAACAAATGCCTCCTGGTGAATATTTAAGCTCCAGTTATTACGAACGTTGGCTCTATGCCCTAGAGCTTTTACTCACCAAGCATAATCTTGTTACCCCAGACGAAATCGAAGCCAGAATCGCTGAATTTGCCCAGGCAGAGTAACCTCTCATATCACTCCGTTTACCCCTACCCCATGGCCATCGAAACTCCTAACCAATGTATGACTGCCCAAGATGCCAAAACTCTTCTAGGCGAGGGGTTAAGCTGTCAGGCAGAAAGTGATTTACCTGCTCAGTTTCATGTGGGGGACCTGGTCAGGGCAAAAGTTATGCACCCCAAGACCTATACGCGTTTACCCCGCTACATTCGAGGCAAAGTGGGAGAAATTGTCAAAGATCATGGTACATATATTTTTCCGGACACCATGGGACAACGGCTATCCACAAAACCTCAACACGTCTACAGTGTGCGGTTTTCTGCCCAGGAGCTTTGGGGACAGGACGTCTCACCCAATGACTCCCTCTATATTGATTTATTTGATGACCATTTAGAATCTCCTTAGAGCTTACGGATTTATGTCTCTACCACAAAACAGAAATTCTCCTCTGTCTGCCTCTGCTCAAAAAGATAATGAACCCGTCTTTCAGGCACCTTGGGAAGCCAGGGCATTTGCCATTGTCAATCAACTCGCTAATGCTCTGGAATACAGTTGGTCTGAGTGGACTGATCAATTTGTAGAGGAAATCTCAGTTGCTGAGAATGATCCCACCGATACAAGCTCGTATTACGAACGTTGGGTGCGAACTTGCGAAAAGCTGTTAATTGCTAAAGGCATTCTGAATCCATTGGCTATTGATCAGCGCATCAAAGAATTGCGAGTTGAACGTGAAACCAATGTAGAACATGAGCATCAGGAGCCAGAAGCTAGTAAGACCCTATAGTCTGACTTCTAATTAAGAAAAATCCTACTTTGAGTTGACACCCACCCAGAGGTTATTTTGGAACTTCTAGTTTTGCGTTCATGGTGTACCGGCCCAGCCAATTTAGAAGCGCTTGTTCAGCAGACCTTGGATGACGGCTTTGACGGGATTGAGGCACCAATTCCCGAAGACATTCAACAAAGGCAGCTCCTTCGTCGTCTCTTGCAGGAGCACGGGCTGGTTTTTATTGCGGAAGCAACCACGGGGATCGACCCAGATAATACCAAGGATTGGTGGATTCCTCACCCTGACCGTAGCATTTGCGATCATCTGGCTGATTTGCAGTGGGCGGTGGACCATGCTAATGAAATCGGGGCCATGTTTGTCTCTACGATGTGTGGCTATGATGCCTGGTCCTGGCAGCAAAATGTGGACTTTTTTGGCCGTGCTTTAGAACTAGAGCAAACATCCGGTACTACCATTAGTTTTGAAACCCATCGTAGCCGCTCACTTTACAATCCCTGGATTACCCGAGACCTGCTGAACCAGTTTCCTGCGATGAAGCTCACCTGTGACTTTAGCCATTGGTGTGTTGTCTGTGAACGCTTGCTTGACACGGAGTGGTCAATCTTAGAACTTTGTGCTGAAAGAGCCCAACATATTCAATGTCGTGTGGGTTATTCTCAACATGCCCAGGTTGCAGATCCCCGTGCGCCTGAATCCCAGGAGGCATTAGAGGCCCATGAGCGTTGGTGGCGTTTGATTTGGGAGAAACAACAGCAACGGGGTATGGCTAAGACAACGATGATGCCGGAATTTCTCTACGATGGCTATATGCAAACTTTGCCCTATACGGGAATGCCGGTGGCCGATGTGTGGGAGATTACCTGTTGGATGGCTGAGCGGCAACGGCAACACTTCTCTAAGCAGTAGCAACGTTACGTTTATGGTAAATAAAAAGGCTTAGTGCAGCGTCAACGTTAAAAATTAGGATTCTGTATGGATGCAGCGTAAGGGGTAATAGGAGAATTACATTACGAGGGTGCGATCGCTATTTTGTCAGACGGATATGACAGTGCCACCCTTGCTAAAACTTTGGAAGTTAGGACACAATGATTGCTATTCGGGGAGCATTGATGGTGTAAATGCTGTTTCTCTCTTTCAGCGGACAATGCAGCAGCTACCTCAGGTATTATTGCATTGCCAGTGAGGGGGCAAACCTATGTGTTGCAAAAAACACCTGTATTAATTTTGACAAAAATAACCGTATCGTTGATCGGAATCAAGCGCAAAATTCAGCCCCTAAAAAATATCTAACCTGACCGGAATTTCCCAACGGTAAGCGGATATTAATAAAGGTGTACTCTCTAAATTTGTCCACTAAGAGCCTTAGTCCAGGATCGTAGCCTGCAAATGTAAAGTTGGCTACGGATCTACCCCTGCTCCATGTCCAGGACCACAGGTTTCTTTAGACGAAGCAACCGCTTTAAACTGGGACATGGTTATGTTCTGCAAATTGTGTCCAGATTAAATGCTTGACTCAACATACCATCAACTCACCAATAACGAGATAGCTCAGCTTGGAGAACGCTATGAGCTACTAGAGGCCATTGGACATGGCGGTATGAGCATTGTATTTCGTGGGCGCGATCAGGTACTCAACCGAGCAGTTGCCCTCAAGCTATGCAAACCCAATATCGATGTTTCGCGTCTGCATCGAGAAGCCATCGCCATGGCGGGCATTCAGTCTCGCCACGTAGTCACCGTCCATGACTTTTTAAAGCTAAGTCAGGACCGGGGCGTACTGGTGATGGATTGGATTGAAGGTAAAGATCTGGCCACGATTATGGGCGATCAATCCTGCTCCCTAAAGGATGATGTCGTGCGGCAGTGGATGCGGGATGTCTGTATTGGCATGATCGATGCTGAGTCTAAAGGCGTTATTCACCGAGATCTTAAGCCATCTAACATCATTATCGATGCCCATCAGCGTGCTTTGGTGATGGATTTTGGCATTGCCACTGGCAAAACGATGAATCAGCTGACGTTGGATGGTCAAGTGATTGGCACTCCACTATACATGGCTCCAGAACAGGCTGAAGACCCAAGCAAGGTCGATACCAGAGCTGATGTGTATAGCTTTGGTGCAACGTTCTACCATGCCATTGTGCGACAGCCGCCGTTTGACGCTGAAACGCCCTGGTCCGTTGTGTGGAAGCATAAGACAGAACCCTTAATTCCACCCAAATCCCTCAATCCATCCATTAGTAGTGTATTGAATGATTGTATTGAACGGTGTTTAGCCAAAGATCCAGCCGATCGGTTTTCTAGTTTTTCCCAAATAAATGAAGTCCTGAGTTCGTCTACTGTGCGTCCTTGGGAACACACTATTGACGAAACCCTCGCTAACTATTTGGGCGTTTTCAGGGTTCATCGCAAACAATTTTTAAGCCCTGATCTAGCCGAAATCGATCGACCGACAATTTTTGATTTTCCCAATAGGCGTCGCCTCAAGATTCTCTTTGGTGATTTAACTGAACAAGGGGTAGACGCCCTTGTGAGTTCAGATGATGCCATGTTAACTATGAGCAGCGGTGTGTCCGCTGCCCTAGCCCAAAAAGCCGGTGGAGCATTCCGCGAAGAGGCCCAACGATTTACCCCCGCGCGGGCCGGCAGAGTTGTTGTTACCCCTGCCGGAGATTTGCCATCAAGGTTTGTATTTCATGGTATTTCCATTGGCATAGATGGAGAATCTCAACAGTTTCCCACCCGCGATGTCATTGCCGAAATTGTTGACAGCTGTTTCTACCAGGCAGAAACCCTATCTATTCAGTCAATTGCGTTTCCCCTGCTGGGTACAGGAAACGCTGGGTTTCCCCGTGGGGTTGCCTTAGACACCATGTTTCGCATCATTGCCCACAGACTGCTCAGACGCATTACCCCCATCAAAGAAGTAAGAATTGTCCTTTGGCCAGAGGACACCTCACCAGATGACGACAATACTCTGATTTTGAACTAAAAGCATCATTACATTAAACTAAAGCGCAGTATTCAGTCGATTAGCATAACCAATCATCCCCAAATAGCCCTTTGCCCTAACGACTGGTCTGCCACAGTACCTTCAAAGCTAACTGCACCTATTTCTACCAAATTTTTGTCATCTTGAGTTCAAACATTGGCATTTCAGGTTCGCAGCTAACAGATTCAGGGTTATCTAAAATTTCTGTTGCTTGTTCAGGTCGATAAATGTAAACTTTGCGACTCTTCCTATCGATCAACAATCCTAGCCGCACACCATTAGCAATATATTCTTCCATCTTTTCCTGCAAGCTAACCAACGTATCGCTACTGGACCGTAATTCCACAACAAAATCAGGAGCAATCGGTGCAAAGGATGCCTGCTGTTCAGGTGTCAACGCATGCCAGTGGTCAGCCAAAATCCAGGCTGCATCTGGAGAGCGCGTGGCCCCATTGGGTAAGGTAAACCCTGAGCTAGAATCAAAGGCTTCTCCAGTTCCATCAGCTTCAGACCAAATATATAGCTGCCCAAAGATTCTGCCATTGCGGTTGCCAGTATCCGAAAAGGCTGGAGGCATAACGATTATCTCTCCGTTTGCATTCCGCTCGATTCGTAAATCAGGGTTTGTCTGACAAAATTCATAGAACTGCTGGTTACTCATCTTCTCTAGGGTGGTTAGCGAAGATAAGTTAATTGGCACCGCTGCCTGTACAGATTTAACTAGCAGGTTCGTCATACCCAACTCTATCCAAGAAGGTTTGCATAATTATAGCTAGTGCAGTGTCAAAGCTTAATTTTAGGGTAAACGGAGGCTAGCTTACAGCGAGCATCATCGACCTGCATCTGCCAGTCAACTCCCCGTTGCCTGTTGTTGATATCGTTCGACCAAGCTGTCGTTTCAGCCCGTAGCGTATCGATGTCTTCAAAGCGTCTACCATCAATGCACTGTCGAGTCATTGCACTCACATCATTTTCTGCGATGTTGAGCCAACTGCCATGCTTCGGGGTATAACAAAATTCGATTCGCTGCACCAATTTTCGCGCTCGTTCAGGCTCGAATGCTTCGTAAAAAGCCCCTTTGGTGTGTGTATTGAGATTGTCACACACCAATCGTACTTTCTCGCAATCGGCATAGCGGTTTTCCAGTATGTCAGCCACTTCAAGCGCCCAATCCACTTTGGTGCGACTCGGACGTACGCTCACTTGCCGCCAACCGGCTAACGGCTCAGTAAACATGAAAATACTCGCGGTCCCGGCCCGTTCATACTCATAGTCCACCCGTTTGCCATGGTTAGCCGTGGCCGGAAGCGGGGGACGACTCTCTCGTTGAAATTGAACGGGTTGTTCATCCATGCAAATCGTCGGACGGGTTGGGTCGTAAGGCTGGGCATAGACATCAAGCACCGCTTCCATGTGAGCCACAAATTCAGCATCGGTCTCAGGGGGAATCACCCAGTACTCTATCTTGCGATTGGTCATGCCATTTTTTTCAGAGTCTGTCGCACCGTCTCATGGCTGACCGTGTCAACCAGACCCAATTCAACCACCTTACGAGCTAGCAAACGCAATGACCAATTGGCATACCCGGCGGGAGGGGCTCCTAATCGCAGGGCAATCACCTGGGCTTCCTGCTCGCCATCAAGGAGCTTATCCGTGGGGGGACGGCGTCGCTTCGCACCATTAAGAGTTACCGCAAACCCTTGCTCAACCAAGCGGCGGCGAATATTCTCCACGGTCTTTGTTCGACAGTCAAACGCATCGGCGATCTCCTGGTCAGTCCAGTTCGATCCATCGGCATCCGCTTTCAGTAAAATCTGAGCGCGACGCACTTTCTGGCTGCTGCCCTTCAGCTTTTTGATCACCGCTTGTAACTGATGGCGCTCATCGGGAGTTAGACGGACAATATACTTTTTCTGCATAGGATTCCGGTACGCTGCATAGAGCTTACAGCAACACTCTCAATAACCCTAATTTTTAGTCTTGACGCTGCACTAGTATGGATGGCTTTGCAGTGCTGGAGCGGGTGCTCTCTGCCGATGCCGATGTGTTGTTCTGTGGTCATACCCATGTTCCCTATGTGCGAGAGTTAGAGGATGCTAAACTGTCGGTCACGGTGAAACAACCTGCTCGTTCTGAAAACCCCCAACAGTTTCAGGTAGCGTTGAAACGCATTATCAATGCGGGCTCTGTGGGCGAACCTCGCCACGGTCGGCCCAATGCTACTTATGTTCTCTACGACACCGAGACAACCCAGGTGACTCTACGGGAAGTTGCCTATAACTACACTAAGACCTGTCTGGCCATCCTGGAAAAGGGATTACCTTCTATTTTTGCATGGCGGTTAGCACGGGGCATGGAGTTTGCAGAACGGGCGGACGATCCCACCCATGTTTGCGAGCGATAGATATTGAAAATGGAGAGATAACCCGATGAAGTGGGCGATCTTAAGCGGCATTGAAGGCAATCTGACGGCCTACGAGGCAGGATATACGGCGGCAGGCGGTGAGCGATCTGCTATTATATCTGGGGGATGTGGTCGGCCTCCAGGGAGATAATGAGGCGGTGATTCAACGGCTGCAGTCTCCTCAGCCTGACGAGTTAGCACCTCAGGTATGTGTGGGTTGGTGGGAGGAGCAGTGTTTTAGTTTGCACGGGGTGAGCGGTCTGCAGGATGCGCCGGAGCTAATGGAGAAAGTTGGCGGTGATGGGGTAAAAGCCCTTTGGGAATCGGTGTCACGGGAGTCGGTGCGGTGGTTGCGATCGCAGCACTTTGGCTTCCATGAACTCGACTGTTTACTGATCCATGGCAGCACCGTCAGCTATGCCGATGAACTTACGTCTGACACCCCGGCGATTGAGTTGTGCGATCGCTTAGTTCGCGCCGATGCTAATTATCTCTTTTGTGGTCGCTCTGGTCTCACCTTTGAATGCTGGGTCACCCCAGTGGAGCTACGTTCGACTGCGACCACTCTGCCACCTCCTTATTTGAGCCCCTCAGGATTATGGCAAAACATCTCGCCAAGTGATTGGTGTTGGCTCGGTGGGTCGTACTCCTGGAAAGTCTACCTACGCGCTATTCAGTCCTGGTAATGGTCAACTCTCTTTTAGAACTGTGAGCTATGGCCAGGTAAAAGGGTTTGGAGCAACGAAACAATAACACTACACCTGTTGCAGCTCTTTCAAGGATTTTGACAGCACGTTTCCAGCCGATTTTGCAAAGACAACGGTCAACAATAACCCAACTGCCAGATCAGGCAAAATTGAATGGGTGAGCAATACTAAGATTGCCGCCACCAGGACCGACGTGTTGGCAATAATGTCATTCCGAGAACACAGCCACACCGATGACATATTTAGATTATCATTACGATGCCGCGTCAACAGCAACAAACACACCAGGTTAGCCAGCAGCGCCAATACACCCACCGCGCCCATGATAGCCCCTTCGGGACTGGCCCCTGCAAATAGCTGATAGGTAGCCCTAGCAAATACAGCAATAGCAAACAAAAACATAATCAGGCCCTTAAGCAATGCCGCCCCCGCCTGAGCTTTAGCGCTTTTATGAATCACATACAAACTACTGGCATACACCAGGGCATCCCCTAGCATATCCAGCGAGTCCCCAGTTAATGACAGCGAAGCCGCTCGAATACCTGCTCCAAATTCGACCACAAACATCACAGCATTGATTAATAGCACCGACCAAAGAACCTTTGCCTGTCGTTCTTTGAGCTTAGACACTTCACAAGCCTTGGCCTGACAGCAATGATCAGCCATATCGCCCCCTATATTCAAACAGTCAAACGAGTATTAGAACGTTTACTCAAACAGCTACTTCAATATTCAAGCCAGTATTAGAATACTTACTCAGTCACTCAAACATTCAAGCTAATATTAGAACGTTATCACACACAAGAGTTTCATTCAAACCTTTATTAGAATGACCTGGATGACCGTGCTGAAGCTAGCAGGTTGTTGCGCTAAAGGTAGTTAGAAACCTCAATCAGATTCTGGTCGGGGTCTCGGAAGTATAAGAACGGAGGTATAACTATTCGACCAGTTGCCTTAGTGCATAGCAAAGGATGTCAGCAACCCGTGGATCTTTTAGGGAGTAGTAGGCCAATTTACCGTCGTTGCGATACTTTAAGATACTGAGGTCACGGAGCTTTCGCAGGTGATGGGAGGCGGTTGCAACCTTGATTTTCAAAAGGGAAGCCACATCACAGACGCATAGCTCCTCACCATTGCTTAGGGCATACAATATCTTTAGCCGAGACCGATCGGCCAGGGCTCCAAACATGATCTGGGCAGATTCCAGCAGGTCATCGCCGGGAAGCACCTGGCCGATTTGGTGAACTAGCTCTTCGTTGAAGCAACGGACTTGGCAGACATCACTAGATTTGGTCACAGATTTTGCAAGGTTCATCAGATGCTATATGTCCATGCTATGACTCTATTATGGGCGGCCCTCCAATCTCCATCGTCTCTCAAACGTTAATAAAGGGTAACGACTCAATGTTTTGGCAGCAAGAATGATTATCATTCTTATGCAATTATAACCAGGTAACCAGGCAACGGTCCCGGATAAAAGCGGACCAGGCACTACCCCAGTCTAAAGCTGAAATGTAGGCACTGTCAGAACTCCTTGGCATCCATGCCGATCATCTGTCCGGTTCGCTGGGGCTGTACAAAGACTATGGCGCTGAGGTGGGTGCGATCGCGCACGCGTTGACTTGCCAGTTCGCACTTACCCACGTTCAAAGATAGGCAAACACCCTTATAAGGAGACGATTCATGGTAACCGAAAACATTTATAATACCGTGCCCGTAACCGTTTTGACCGGCTACTTAGGTGCAGGTAAAACCACCCTACTAAATCGCATTCTCACCCATGAGCATGGCAAAAAAGTAGCCGTAATCGTCAACGAATTTGGAGAGGTGGGCATCGACAATCAGCTGGTAGTAGATGCCGACGAAGAAGTATTTGAAATGAACAACGGCTGTATCTGTTGCACCGTGCGGGGAGACCTGATTCGCATCATTGGTAACCTGATGAAGCGCCGCGACAAGTTTGACCATCTAGTAATTGAAACCACAGGACTGGCGGACCCGGCCCCAGTAATCCAAACCTTCTTTGTGGACGATGAGGTGCAGTTGCAAACCCGTCTAGATGCAGTCGTAACGGTGGTAGACGCCCGTCATATCTGGCAGCATTGGGAAGCAGAAGAAGCCGTGGAGCAAATTGCCTTTGCCGACGTTATTTTGCTCAATAAGATTGACCTGGTCACAGAAGAGGACCTAACAGAACTGGAACAGCGGATTCGAAGCATGAATGCCCTAGCCAAAATCCATCGCACCCGTGATGCCCAAATCGAAATGGACGCCCTCCTTGGCGTCAGCGCATTTGACCTCAATAACGCCCTACAAATCGACCCAGATTTTCTCGACGAAACCGCCCATGACCACGACGAAACCGTCGGTTCAGTTGCTCTGGTAGAGTCAGGGCAACTCGATGGCGACAAACTGGAAGCCTGGATAGGAGAACTACTACGCGACCACGGACCCGATATTTTTCGCATGAAAGGCATTCTCAACATGGCCGGCGAAGACAACCGATTTGTCTTTCAAGGCGTGCACATGTTGTTTGACGGTCGCCAGGACCGCCCCTGGAAACCAGACGAATCCCGCAAAAACGAACTAGTATTTATCGGTCGTAACCTGGAGCAGCTAAATCTAGGCGAGCGCTTTCGCGACTGTTTGGTAACGAGTCTCTAGGAAACAACGTCATGATTTGAATCTTATGCACTGAATTTCCTGCAGAAATCGATCTAGAACCTTTATAATCGACCCCGCCGTACCCCTAAACTTGATGCCATTAAGAATAACCTGGTACGGTGGGTTGTAGGGCGGCATCCCGGCCCGGCCCAGGGGAAACTCCAGTATGCCTAAAAGAGATAACTGAACTATTTCCAGAAAGGGAACACGGAGGGACCCCAAGCAACATCTTAAAACTCCCCACCAACACTTACGCCACGTTTCCTAAACAGCCTCTCTAGCCAGTAATACCCAGGACCATGCTGAAAACAAAAAAGCATAAACAAACCGTGCTCAAGCGGCTGTGGGACACTCATCTTTCAGACTACGTAACCACCGTTACCTGGTCCCCCGATGGCACTCACCTCGCCGCCAGTTCTGGCGCAGGCGAGGTGTTACTCTACACCCCTGAAACAGACAAATCCACCTACCTACAAAGCCCTCAGGGAGAGTCTGTAGACGCCCTAGCCATCTCCGCCGATAGCCAATTTCTAGCCGCTGGAGGACAGGCCGGTACAGTCTGGATCTGGCAAATTGACAGCGATTCACCCACACTGCTAACAACTTTAGAACATGCCCGCACCTGGATTGACCGTCTACAATGGCATCCCCACTCACCGGAACTCGCCTTTAGTTTTGGTCGCTACGTTCAGGTATGGCATGCCGTTGATCAAACAGTTGTCACCACCTTAAATTTTGAAGACTCTTCTGTGTTAGACCTGGCCTGGCATCCCCAGGGAACAGAGCTATCACTGGGCGGTAACCAGAGCATCAAAACCTGGCAGTCCCAGGACTGGGACAAGGACCCAGAGGTGAGGGAATTGGGTGGAGCTAGCGTGGCGGTTGCCTGGTCACCAGACGGCACCTATCTGGCATCGGGCAACAATGATCGGTCGGTTTTGGTGTGGGAAAAAGATCATCCCGCTCCCTGGCGGATGCAGGGATTTCCTGGCAAAGTGCGACAGTTGGGTTGGTCAAAACCTACGGTAAGGGATGCACCGCTGCTAGCATCGATGAGTGGAGAAGGAATTGTTGTGTGGACAAAAGCGGCTGATCCATCAGAGGGCTGGACTCCTAAGGTACTGGATTTACATGAGGGGACGGTGCAGGCAATTTCGTTTCGGCCCGGTACTCTATTACTAGCCTCTGCGGCTGAGGATGGTTGTTTGTATTTGTGGCAAAAGGCCCGTCGGATGGCGCAAGTTTTGGAAGGTGCCTCTAGCGGATTTTCGTGTCTAGATTGGTCTGCCCAGGGCACAATGCTAGCCGCTGGCGGTAGTGGCGGAGAGCTGTTTGTATGGACCGAAACAACCAAAGGAAAAGGATTTAGAACTCTTAGATAATTTTTAATGAGTTATCTATTCCATAAAGTAGGATGGATATCATACTCGACACAATGTGTTGCCTTGGCGATATTAGGTAGTTCTTAAAGAGTAGGGCTATCGGTTGTGATAGCTGTAAGCTAAGGCGTATCTACTCGATGGAGCTAACTATGTTAACTGAGCCTCTCAATCTCAAATCGCTTCAGGCTAAAAAAGCCTTTATCTGCGATATGGATGGCGTCATTTACCATGGCAATCAGCTACTACCAGGTGTATCTGAGTTTGTCGATTGGCTACACCAGAACAACAAAGCCTTTTTGTTTTTGACTAATAGTAGTGAGCGATCACCTCGTGAGTTAAAAGAAAAGCTCAGCCGATTAGGTATTGAGGTATCGACCAGCAACTTCTACACCAGCGCCCTAGCGACTGCTGCCTTTCTTGCTCAGCAAAAGCCTGGTGGCAGCGCTTTTGTGGTGGGAGAACCAGGCTTAATCAACGCTTTATATGAGGCAGGGTTTTCCATCAACGATACAGCTCCAGATTATGTGGTAGTGGGCGATACTCGTAGCTATAGTTACGAAAAATTAGAACAGGCCTGCTTTTTGGTGCAGAAGGGGGCAAAACTGATTGGCACTAACCCAGATGTCACGGCTCCGTCAGAGAAAGGTATTGTTCCAGCAACAGGGGCTCTCATCTCTCCTATTGAGCAGACAACAGGCGTTAATGCTTACTACGTGGGGAAACCCAACCCACTAATGATGCGAAACGGTCTCAAGAAGCTAGGAACACTTCGAGAGGACACAGTAATCATTGGAGACCGTATGGATACGGATATTATTGCGGGCATTGAGTCAGAGATTGAAACGGTGTTGGTGTTTAGCGGTGTTACACAACCAGAAGACCTCCACCGCTTTGCCTATCGGCCCAACTATCAGGTCTCTGGAGTAGGAGAGATTGTACCGCAGTGAGGCGCTATGTTTTAATTCTTCTCAATTGACACGTCCTGCGAGCTATCAGCATCAGTAATCGTAGATTCCATGGTGTAGCCTCAAGCCGACACCATACAGGGCACACTGACCTGACTTTGTGGCTAGATCCCCGTTATCATACTTTTTGATCATGTAATTTCTGTGCTTGCAGAGTAGTGCGGTATACGGTTCTGCCAGCAATACATTGCAACTAAGCTGTGGCATAGGAGTTTGGCTCGTTCCTCGCCCACATCCTACGCTATCTCTCATAGAGGACTTATTCTGACTTCCGTAAAGGTTTGCTCTTCTCGAAGAGTATTCACTCCTAGTCGAGATTTTCTGACTTAGGTTGTTACCTGATTGAACGACTCCAATTCAATGCTCAGAGGATAGTGACAGTGAGCGCTTAAGGTTGACAGGACAATACTGTTCGGCATAAATCCACGCATCGCCAATAACGTTGGTCAGAGAATGGATATATCGTAGGGCAATGTTGGATTTGACAAATTTCTATGCCCAGGGGATAGAAGGTGCAGAAATGATTTGCACGTTTATGATAAAATGATAATCATTCTCATAATACTGGATGTCTGTCCTAGTTCACCCTTGCGCTCCCATTACTGTTTTTAGTTAACACCATTCTCTATGAACCTCACCCTTCATAACACCCTGACAGGCCGAAAGGAGCCATTTGTCTCTATTCATCCGGAACAAGTGGTGATGTATTGCTGTGGTGTGACGGTCTATGACCATTGCCACTTAGGGCATGCTCGTTCATACATGGGTTGGGATGTGTTGCGACGTTATTTGCAGTGGTGTGGATACACAGTGCGCTATGTGCAGAACTTTACAGATATTGACGACAAGATTCTCAATCGTGCCAAGGTAGAAGGGGTAACGATGCAGGAGGTGAGCGATCGCTACATTGCTGCCTATTTTCAAGATATTCGCCGACTCAATATTCTCGATGCCGATGACTACCCTCGTGTGACAGAGCACATCCCTGCCATTCATCAATTGATCCAGGCACTAGAACAGCAAGGATACGCCTATGCGATCGATGGTGATGTTTACTACAGCGTGCGGCAGTTCGAAGAGTATGGCAAGCTCTCTGGACGGAAGCTGGAGCAACTGCAGGCGGGTGCCGGGGGACGGGTTGCTCCTGATGCTCCAGGCCAAAAGAAGCGCGATCCGTTCGACTTTGCTCTATGGAAATCGGCAAAACCGGGTGAACCTGCCTGGGAGTCGCCTTGGGGAATGGGACGACCAGGGTGGCACATTGAATGCTCGGCCATGATTCGGGCGCGATTGGGCGAAACCATTGACATTCACGGTGGGGGAGGCGATCTGGTGTTTCCCCACCATGAAAACGAGATTGCTCAATCAGAAGCGGTAACTGGACAACCGCTAGCGCGTTACTGGCTGCACAATGGGATGGTGACGGTGAATGGGGAAAAAATGTCGAAATCCCTGGGCAATTTCACTACGATCCGGGACCTGCTGGATGGGGTGTGGGCAGAATATCCGCAACCGATAGACCCGATGGCGGTGCGACTGTTTGTGCTGCAGGGGCATTATCGGAAACCGTTGGATTTTACGAAGGATGCGATCTCAGCTGCGGTCAACGGTTGGCAAACGCTAAAAGCTGGACTTCTCTTTGGCAACCATCATCAAGCCGCATTGGCATGGCCAGACATCCAGTCTTTCCCACAGGAACCCAGCTCAGAAGACCCGTGGGTCAAACGGTTCCAAGCCGCCATGGACGATGATCTGAATACATCAGGTGCTCTGGCGGTGCTGTTTGAGCTGGCCAAAGGGCTGCAGCGAGAGGGGAATCGTCTGGTGCACGAAGGGCAGACTCAAGTCAGTCCGGAGCTGCTTTGGCAGCAGTGGCAAACTTTGGTGTATCTGGCTCAGGTTGTGGGGTTAGAGTTCGATATATTTACCTAATTTGAGTGTATTATGTGGACAACTTGCAGCCTATCCACCTGACTTGGCGAGATATACTGCGAAGAATCAATATATTCACCCTGTTTCAGGCAGATAGACTGAAACTATCAGTCTAATAAGAGTTAGCTGGCTTTACTTCTATGCGTGTAGAGTTCTGCTAAGTTACTTGAGAGGGACTAATCAGTTACTCCTTAGCGCGCCAAACTTTGACTATGCATTCTAGATTTAAAGAAGATTTAAACAACTAAGTAGGTGGCCAAAACTATTCAATATCCCGAATACTGCCAGATAGGCAGCTTAGCGATTCAGAGCTACGTTTACTTATGGCACCTACTTAAGATGTTGAGGCAACATATAATTTGAAAGCCTTACTTAACTTAGGGTTAGGAGTTGATAGAAGAACCGAGTCCAATAACTAAGTAAAATATTTTTATGGCATTTATCCTCGATCTTGAGCCACTACGTCAAAAACTAGCTATAGGAACTAATTTAAGGGTACTTCGGAAGGAATGGATGGCTTACCTAGCTTTCTATCTCAAGCCTTACCCTCCTGAGCAGATACGTATTGTCCTATTTGCTCAGGGTCGTACAGGTAGCACACTCCTTGAAAATCTAACTTGCTCGACAAACAAGTTTCAAGAAAATGGGGAACTACTCTCTTGGCGTAATAGTCCATTTAAACGGAGATTTCTTCTGCCATATCAGTATGTTTGCGGCCTTGCTAAACTTTCAAAAAAGAATTTCATATTTCATGTGAAGCTTTATCATCTTACTGAAGAGCAGAAAATCGAGCCATCATTTTTTTTACAGAAACTAGCCGAGGCAAGATGGAAGATAATTTATTTACATAGAGAGAATAGAGTTATGCATGTAATATCTAATCTTTTGGCCAAGAAACGTAAGGGTTACCATAAGTTTAAAGACGACGAAGAAGACTTACGCATAAAAGTTGATCTTAGTCATTTTGTTGCAGGGATTAACAAAAGGGAAAGATACTTTCAGGAGGAACAAGAATGTCTAAAATCTTTAGAGCATATTGAAATTGTCTATGAAAGAGATCTAAAGGATAGCTCATCACATCAGGAAACAGCTAATAAGATTTTTGACTTTCTCGGGATAAGTCATCAGAATGTCAATACAAAACTAAGAAAAATAAATACGCAGTCACTAAAAGATATTGTGATTAACTATAGTGAATTTAGACAATGTATTTTCGATAATGGATGGGATATGTTCCTAGAGGAGGAAAGATAATCTAAACTTCATAAAATATGATTTATCTTCTGATGTGTGGACGTTGATTTTTTTTAAGTTTCTAACAAGAACATTTGGGATTCAAGAGTAACGAAATATAATAACCCCTAAACTGAAAGTATGTGGAAGACGCTACATCTCTATGATTTTATGCTACATATTAAACTTAGCGAGGTGTAGGCGAGAAACTGAATCTTATAACGGCTGGTTAGACCAATATGTTCTCCAATGATCCTTGGTGTAAGTGGACCATCTTCCAAAAGATTAAGCGATCGCAAATCATTGCGGTGTATGCCGAAGTGTTCGGAAATTGCATAGTCAATCGCATTGCAGGCCGCATGGATCCTTCGGCCTGCAATGATTAAGGTTTCGAGGTTTTTACTGTCATTCAAAATATTTGCCTTGACGATCAAGATTCTTTGGGCTCTACTTGTATCAAGTATGGACAACTTGCATTAAGGAATGGGTGTCAAGATATAGCCGTCATCAATCTTGAATGGAGAAATAAATGGGAATTGTTCTGTCTGGGGTGATCTGGCTCGTCGTTTTATTACTCATGCTAGTGATCTTTCTGCCTAATGCTGTCCGAGATTCAGAGAAGATTGTTGTTAACGTCCCAGCCGAGCAAGTGTATGACAATATCCGATGGCAAGCGAGACTGATGCAATGGTCTCCATGGCCTGAAGCAACTGGCTCAACCTGTTCGGTCGAGAATACGGATGGGAGAGTTGGTGCCCGGACTATCTTTTCAAGGTTTGAAAACTTATTCTGAATTACGAAAAGCCCTGTAATGTGCTGGTTTCTTGTTGATCGTTTTTTGATGAAGGGTTAGTGATTTGAGTGAGATCTAACAATGCCCATACACTCGATCGAGAGGTTTTCAGTGAGCATTCAAGGTCATTTACGGTGGTTAATGGTCAACGTTAGGCAATTCATTTTGTCTGGTTTTTCAAATACCTAAGGAAACTACTTGCCTAGCGATGTACTGATAAGGTAATAATCAAGACAGATAAGGAGGCTACTTGAACAGTTCACTTCGTGTATGGTTAGGCGCTAAGAAACGTCGAATGAAAAATATCGTCGGGTTGCCTCGCCAAAAAACTTCATCGCCTCCTCCACCGCCCCCAGGACATGTGATTGGTGCGCCTGACTTTGTCGGCATCGGAGCGCAAAAATCGGGGACCTCGTGGTGGTATCACGTACTAACAGCTCACCAAGGAGTTTATCACCCGTCCTGGATGGACAAATACGTCCATCCATCCTATCTAAACAAGGAACGTCACTTTTTTGATAGCTTCGCGGAACGCTCTTGGGATCCAAGCCACATTGAAGAGTATCACGCTTGGTTTCCCCGCCCTGCCGACACTATTACTGGGGAATGGACACCTCGATATCTTTGTGACTTCTGGACCCCACCACTCTTGAAGCAAGCGGCACCTGAAGCCCGAATTCTTGTCATGCTGCGAGATCCCGTCCAGCGGTTCTTCTCGGGACTTCAACACTCACAGCGTGGCAGTGAGAGATTGACACTGGATAAGTTTAACGAACACGCAGCACGTGGGCTGTACAGCCAAGGTCTTCACTACTGGTTGAATTGGTTCGACCCCGCTCAGATTCTCGTACTTCAGTACGAGCGTTGCATAGCTGACCCAATGCCACAACTTGTCCGCACCTGTAACTTCCTCGGGTTAGATACTACATCACTTAAGGCGTGCGAGAAACGCTTCGGCCTTCGAATCAATGCAGGTCTGCCAAAGTCAGTATCGCTAAAGTCACATTTGGTCGAGCCCCTTAGAGAGTACTATCGAGCCGATATCCTCAGTTTGGTCGAGTCTTTCCCATCCATTGATCCAACTCTGTGGCTGGAATCCCGTTAACGATGAATTAGCCCTCAAAGGAGTACTTTGTAAGTCAAACCGAGAAAATTTTCGATTATCTATCTTGGCGATGATGATGAGTGAATGGCCTCCTCTAGAAAGTTGGTTTCAGTAGATTCCTTCTAGGAAATTAAGAGAGCTTTAGATATGAAAAAAAAATCTAAACCAAAGATATTTAGTAAGTGCAAGTTTGTACTACTTATCCTGCTATTAATCATGGGATTGACTATACCCTACGGTCTTAAATTTTTATCGCCTCGTTTGGAGCCTTATCCAGCAATTATTTTTCCTGCTGGATCCGGAACGGTTAGACAGTCTGAGGGTAAGTTTAGATTTAGAACTATTAATATTTACTGCCTTGATTTATCGACGGAGGAGTGGATGAAACAAGACACATCTAGCTTCTTATCACCAATTCCTCGTCGGTATTTTAGCGCTATCGTAAAGAATGAATTTGGGCTAAACCCTAATTTAAAGCATACGGTAAAGTTTAGAAAAAACATTTTTCCGAGCTTTACTTATATGAACTCTAATGCTTTGGATGCAGCAAACATAGACCGTACTAAAGCGTGGCTTAGAGGTAAGCTTCTAAAACATGGGTGCAAAGATGACTCCTTGTTAATAAGAACAACACTGATGTCAGCGAATTTAAAAACTAAAGTGGTTTCTGAAATTAAGATTATGGATGAACAACTCTTTAAGTTATGAAAAGCCCTGTTCTATTTGCTGAAAAAATCATCAAGAAGATCCTTACAAGAATTCAGAGATCAGTCCCCATCCCCGAATGGCATTCATCAATTTTCCGAATATTTCTTGGGATATACATTCTTCTTTTTTCCATTTCCGAATTTGGATGGATAAATGACGTTCCTAAAAGTTTATTTAACCCTCCTCTTATTAGCTTGTCTAGATTATTTTCTGGTTTTCCGTCTGGAATTCTATTTTATCTAAACATTCTGATTGTCTTGTTTGCAGTATTCATCACATTAGGTATTCGTTCACGAGCTTCAAGTCTTACCTTTGTCGTAATTAATATATTTGGCGATTCATTCATATATAGTTTTGGCAAAATAGATCATGGCGGAGTCATGCTGATAGCGACTCTTGTTTGCTTCTCATTTTCAAATTGGGGAACTAAGAATGCTCTCATCCCAGATAAGTATTGCCCATATCACAAACTCTCTAGTGTGCTACTAGCCATATTATTGGCATTTGGGATGTTTACAGCAGGATTTGAAAAGCTCATATTCTGGGTAGATTTTGACTTAAGCACTAACGGGTTTTTAAGCTGGTTCTACCCTGGATACTTTAATTTGGGTAAGCAAGAACTTTTGGCTAATTTAGTCTTCTATCTTCCTACACCATTTCTAGAGATACTTGATTATTCCGCTGTCATATTTGAACTAGCACCCTTTTTATGCTTGATAGCTGGTGCCCGCTTTTGGAAGTCTTGGCTCTTACTAGCTTGTGTATTTCATCTAGCGAACGCATGTCTCTTAAATATTACGTTTCTTAACCACCTTCCAATATATTGTGCTTTCTTTCTGTATCCAACGCTAGATCGAGCAAAGCTTGAGAAGACTATGCAAATGAAGAGGCTGATAAGGTTTACTTATATTTTAGCTATTTTATTAGGTGCCATGCATATTGCTCTTCGGCTTAGGGGGGATGGTGTTGCCTCTCTTTTAATATCTGCCGATGGTATCTCAAAACTTTGGTTCTCTTTAATCCTTTGGCCTGGAGCAATTATTCTAGGTTTTCTTGGCTTATTTTCTCACCACAGAAAACCTTTTAACCTCTTCAACTTGAACCATGAGAAATCATGAATGTTGTCTAACATAGTCCCTGAGGCGGACGAGGTCAATAGCAAAGGCTAAACTTCTTTTTCTAGTTAAGCTTGAGTCTGTATTCAGACATGCAGGATTAACCTGATACTCAGTTGTTCAGGGAGGAGATTGTTCTCTCTCAGAGAGGGCTGCTTTGCTGTATGACCGTGAATACGGGTTAGCTGTTCATCGGATATTGCTCCAAGTGATTACATCGAGTGCTCGATCTTGTTGTTGTAGTTGTAGTAGTTGTTGTTATCTGCCTTTAAAGTATTACTTGTTATTTTTGTGATTGTTGTTTAGGTTGTTGTTGAACGCCCAATAACTTTGCTAGTGGGGACTTTTTGCGTCTCAGTACAGCTATGTATTTTTCTTCATCATAAGGGACACCATCTTGCCAACAGCGCCAGAGAATTCTTCCCCACTTATAGGCCAAGGCACGAATCGCTTTAGGATGACTTTTACCTGATTGCTTCTGCTGTAGATAAAAGGCTTGGGACCAAGTCGAATGTCGACGCGCTTGATCGACCCATTCAACAAAGGTTTGTCTGAGGAAAATTGGACATGACCAACGCCAATGAACCCAGCACTTTTTGCCGCTTTCCTCCTTGACAGGGGCAATACCGATATAGCTCATAAAGGCCTGAGCCGACGTAAAGCGCGTGCGGTCTTCGCCAAAGGCGACTAACAGTCGTGGCGCTAGATGCGGTCCGGCTCCCGGTAAGGCCTGAAATAACTCGGCATCTGGCAATGACTCAAACAGGTTAGCAATCTGTTGGTTAAATTCAGTTAATTGTTGTAAAACAACCTTAAGCAGAGTGATTAGACTTAAAGTCAGTGTTTTAGCCGGTATCACAATGGCGTCATCCTCAGTCAGCGGTGGGCCTGCGTCTTTGATTTGCTGAATCCTACGCTGAATCGTCGTCCGTCGAACAACATGATGGCGATGGAAAAACTGAGTGATTGTTTCAGGGGTTGCTGCTTGGGCCGCTTTGACATCGTCGAACTGCTCAATAAACTCACAAAAGACCTGCGTATCTTTATCTCTAAACCAATCAAGAACTTGAGGAAAATAGGATTTGAGTGATGCGGTGATACGGTTAGTCAAACGCACCTTTTCGCCCACTAACATCCGACGCGATTCTACCCATTGTCTGAGGGCACGATGTTCAGGGCACCCTGCCACCCAAGCCTTTAGTTTATTGCCATGCTTACGCATTAACTCCACCAGAATACGGGCATCTACGGGGTCGGATTTGGCTCGTGATGGCTGAAACGCTTTTCGATAGTTGGCCACCGTTCTGGGATTAATGGGAAACAGCACTAAATTGTCATACTGACACAGCGCATAGAGTAGAGGCCCTCGCTGTTGTTCAAGAGCAACCGCAATTTTGCCAGGACCATACCGTTCTCGGAGTTGTGTGACCCAATCCAGAATAGCTTGAGGATGGTTTTGAATAATACTATTTTTCCAGGTGTCTGTTGCACAGTCATATACCGCAATGTCATTTTTTCGGTCAGCCCAGTCAATGCCCACATAGGCCACATAGTCAATCGACTCGATGGCCTTAGGCATAGGTGTTTCTGAAGCTGAGTCTGTAGTTATGGTTGGGGCTATTGTCATTGTGTTAGATTAGAAGCCAATTTGTTTAACAGGGGTACGTCTGCTACCTACTTGAAGAGCGAAAAGATTATGGAAGCGATTGAATCCCCTTCCCTGAGAGTTCGTTTAAGACAAGTAGGACAAAGACCAGAGGCGAGGCGATATGTTAGTAGTCATTGACTGACGTGCGTTGGATAGTCGTCCTCTAGTCCTAGCAGACAAGCCCCATTTTTTGACTTTACGCTTTTCTTGACAGTTGGGATGAGTGAAGATGAGGAGCGATGCGATATGTTAGTAGACATGCAGGCTGTCGCTCGTTGCATAGTCGTCTCCTCGGTTCGTCCCCCCATAACCCGTTGGGGCGGACGTATAAAAGGCGTCGCAAGTACTGTACAAGATATCGGTCGCCGCTCAACTTAGCCGTTAGTTGGGTATGGGTCTGGGTATGGAGTTACGAATCGTAATGAGATTAGCTTCTGGGTTAGAGATCGTTGATTTTCATCTTTGACGCTGAGGGTGGATAACATAGCCTCTGAGGCAGATGAGGGCAATTTCACACTGCTTGACAGCTTCCTTTCCCGTGATTACATTGTAATTACATTTTCCTGTTCGCAAGTATCTAATTCTATGGGCACAATTGTCAGAACTCGGATCGTTAAAATTGGCAATTCTCAAGGCATTCGTATTCCTAAGCTCCTCTTGGAGCAAAGTGGTATTCATGAAGACGTTGAGATTGAAGTACAGGGTGATTGTCTGACTATTCGCAAAGCACAATGTTGGCGTGCCGGATGGGATGAGGCCTTTGCTGCAATGGCTGAGAATCAAGATGATGTACTTCTAGATGACGTCAACACTACTGACTGGGATCAATCTGACTGGGAATGGTAGTCAAGCGTTTCGATGTTTTTCTGGTCAACCTAGACCCCACTGTTGGCAGTGAAATTCAGAAAACACGCCCCTGTGTTGTTATATCACCGGATGAGATGAACCGTTATATCGCTAAGGTTATCATTGCTCCAATGACTACGAAAGGTAAGCAATATCCCACTCGTGTTGTCTGTCAATTTCAGGGCAAAAATGGGCAAATCGTTTTAGACCAAATCCGCACAGTAGATAAAAATAGATTGGACAAAAAGATTGGCCAAATCAGTCAAGATGAGCAAAAAATGCTTCTTGCGACCTTAGCTGAGATGTTTGCTGAATAGGTTTCCTAATAAGGGCTTGCAACGGAACGGAGATATAAATTCAGAGAAGTAGGATGCGCGCTGCTCACAGCAAGCTATGACAATATTTAACCTCTTATTTTTCTGAGATTCAGCTGTTTTTTTACAATTTTATAACTCACAATTTTAAAGAAAAAGATGTGAGAATTATCCCTTATGCTGAGTCCATTCCATTCTCGCCTGGCTAGTCTGTCTGATCGTGTTTATTCCTGGTTGGGAATGCGATCGCACTCCTGGTTAGGGATTACCCTGGGACTGTGGCTGATCCTAACCTGGGCACTTCCTGCCTCAGCCCTTACGGTACAAGATATTCCCAGCCCACGAGCACACGGTGGCTGGGTCAGCGATACAGCGGACCAAATTTCGCCCCCCATGGAGCGGCGACTCAATGGCCTGATCACCTTTTTGGAAGCGAAAACCACCTCAGAAATGGCGGTGGTAACAATTTCTGACACACCCCCAGACATCTCCCCAAAAGACTTTGCCACAGAATTATTCAATACCTGGGGAGTAGGAAAAGTAAAGAAAAATAATGGCATGCTAATGCTGTTGTCGATGAGCGATCGCCGTATCGAGATCGAGCTTGGACGGGGCATGGAAGATGTGCTACCGAACGATTACCTTGCCAGCCTGATCCAAGATACCCTGCGTCCATTGCTCCAGAGTAGGGATGTGGATCAGGCATTGTGGGCGGGGGTAGGGGCAATCGTCGCCGACCTCACAGGCATTGACCCCAATGCCCCAACAGTTTTGCCCTGGGCACCTACCAGCTACACAATCTTTCTAGTTCTGGGCATCCCCTGCCTAGTGGGCAGTATCCTCCGCCTCCGCTGGCAGTATCAGCAACTTGCTCCGCTTCCTCCCACAGGCAGCGAGCCATTCTCTGGGTCCCTAAAGCTTTCGGAAATCGATTTTGATCGCCTGGTCCAAACAACCTCCCATTGTCCCAAACGCCCCTTCTTGCCGCTGCTGCTCCTTGTCTGTAGTTTCCCTCTGATAGCCCCGGCACTGACCTTCTGGGTTACCTCCCTCTGGGGTGCCCCTTTCGATACCCGCACAGACCTCTTCCTTGACTTGATGGTGATTCCAGCCAGTGCCTACGGATTGCTCCTAACGCTCTATCTAGACCCCTGGCTGCACCCTGTTCCTGGCAACCGTCCCTTCAACCTGTTGGAATTTTTGGACAGCATTGACAGCAGCCAGCAAACGACCTGGCAAGATCGCATTGTAAAATGGGCCATCAAGCTTTTAATACTCAATTACTTCGTTCTCCTTATCGGTGGTGGGCCGTTTCTTCTGTGGCTTATCTATAAGCAGCTCTGGATGCTGGCAACACCATTCACCCCCGCTTTACGGATTTCGGTTGCTGCCCCCCTATTCGTTGCTCTGGGAAATGTCGCGATCGCGACCTTCTACATCCAAGCAGAACGCTGGAGCAGCCGCCCTACCCCTGGCTATTGCTGCACAATCTGCCAGGGCGACATCGTCGATTTAACCAGCTATTCATCCGAACTTCGCAAGTTACTCCCCTATCGGCCAAATACCACCTATCGGGCATGGCACTGTCCCACCTGTTATCCCACCCTCAGCCAAGACGGCATCTTCCTTTTCACCGAAGAAAAGTCTCCATCGACCCCGTCCAGCGTTTCAGCAAGGTCCCAAAGCCGTCACTCAAAGAGGTCCCAAAGCCGTCGATCAAAGCCCCGCCAGTCCAGCTCCTACAATGACTCCAGCAACTCTGTTGGATCAATCTTATCCTCCGACAGTAGCGACTTTGGGGGGGGTAGCAGTGACGGTGGTGGCGTAGGAGATAACTGGTAAGCATCGGGCTAATATCAAGTCAGGTTAAACACCCGCAATTGATCACCGAACCATTCCATCGTGAACTCGGAAACTAAAAATGAGCCGCCCACCAGTCATACTATTCCCACACGAGCCTTCTTCACCTGACACAATCGACTCTGAGTTTGTTGTTGAAGTTGAGGCCGCACGATCGGTTGGATTTTCGACAGGGTTTTACGATCACAAGGCTGTGGCAGCAGGCAACCCAAAAGAGGGCCTGGCTAGCCTTTGTTCCTGCGAAACTCAACAATCATTAATCCTGCGTGGCTGGATGCTGCCTGGGCAGACCTACTCATCACTCTATTCTACTTTGGTTACGAAGAATTATTGCCCAGTGACTGCACCGGACGATTACGCACAGGCCCATTACTTACCATTTGCCTACCCACTGATAGACGGTCATACGCCTCGGAGCGCATGGATTGAAGGAGATGATCCGGATGCTGCCTGGGAACTGTACCAGGGATTCCGTGCCAAGGATTCAATCATTAAAGACTGGGTTAAGTCGGCCAAGAAACGTTGGCAGGAAGCTTGCTACATCCCTGCCAATACTGACGAAACACGATTCCGTGAAATATATCGTGCCTTTCGAGCAGAAAGAGGTAAGTTGTTTAATCGAGGTGTTGTTCTGCGTGAGTTTATGCCCATCGTCGAGCGTGGGAGTGACATTAGAGGTTTACCCATTGTGGAAGAAATTCGACTGTTCTTCTGGCAGGGAAAGGTGCTTGTTCGACCTGAGGAAAGATCGCCATCACCGATGGACGAGGCTGATCGATGGGAGGAAATTGCCTCTAGATTCACGTCGCCATTTATCACGATTGATGTTGCTTATTTGACCGACGGTACATGGAAAATTGTTGAGGTTGGAGATGGTGGCGTTTCTGGACTTCCCATGGGAATGGAACCAACACGCTTCTATGCCGCCCTGTGGGAACATACAAAACTAAGTTGTGTATCGGCGTAATCTGTCTATGCTGATATTTCTGCTTCAGAACACACTGCATTGGCCTGCATCTCCAGGTAACAATGTAAGTATTCTGACAGAACGCCGTGTAGGAGAAGATTATGGGCTGCGGCAAAAGGACTATTTGGTGCTAAAGGATAACGATTGGTAATCAAGTGATTCCAGCTGTAGTCCCCGGTCAGCTTACTGAAATATAGGCCAAAGCTCTCATCAAACTGTAACGACACCACTGCCCGGTGGAACTCGTCACTGGTGACGCATAGGGAGTAACAAATTTTGAATAACTCCAATGCCGATTCCATATCTAACACCTGCAACCAGCCCCGTTGACTCACGTCAATATTCAATTTGATCGGGCGAATGCTGCGGTAGGTCAGTCCTTGCTGCTGGACGTTTGATAACCAATTTGGATAACGCTGTTGCGCGGCATGGTAGTCCAGCACAAAGTTATACAAAATCAAGTCGTGCTCCAAAAAGGCATTGTCTGCTAATTCCTCAACTGTAGAGGGATACAAATCAGAGCGTGGCATATTGGGGTCCGGGCCATTGTCCACCAGAAAGTTGACAATGTTTGAGCCAATCCACAAGTGGCGCACAATGAGATAACAGGCTTCTGGGGTGGTAAACGTGTTGAGGAACCAGACTGCCATGTAGTGCATAAACCAGTAAGAGCGGAACTGAAATGGCAGCAGACGCTTTATGGTCATGATGAGCCCCAGTCCGATGTTGGCGATCACCTTGATGGGCATCAGCAAATAGCTGCGTGACCAGCTTTGCAGGTCTTTGACCATATAGGCTTTGGCTTGAGGATCGACGGGAATGGCACTATCGAAATAGATAGCGTCCCACATACTAGGATCCCGACGATCTCGGGGAGCACTGGTCCAAGTCACTAACCGATTTCCTCCAGTTGCAAGCGATACAAACGAGCGGTTACCTTTGCAGTCTTCACTATGCGATTTCCAATCTCCGGAGTCATCCAGTCAGCTTCGAGAAAGGTATTTAGCTTCTGGATATGGGCTTCGTCATTATCAGCGTGGTAGCCCAAAAAGGACACCTGTTGTTTGGTCAGTCCCAGGGTTTGCCGAATTAGCTCGGCCCACTGTCCAGCCAGTCGATTTCCTAACCCCTCGATAATGAACATACTGCCCAGTAAGTCAATGGGATTTTCATGGGACGCTCGATGAAAAATATAGGCCGATAATGCTTCGGAACCAATGTTTTGTTGAGCATTGACAATGTCGTTCAGGTCGCCGCCTATGGATACATAATCTCGCTCTAACATCTGGAAATCTCGGTGTTCGTCGCGGGCATGGTGAATCATGAGCGATCGCAACGAGAAATTGGTAGCATTGGACGCCGCTCGAGTAATCCATCGGGCACCTTCTACCACCTGAGGTCGTAAATTACGCAGCAGGGCTTTGTAGTCCTCCAGGGTAAACTCGCCCCGATGGAGGCGTTGCACAATCGGTACAGACCGCAGTTGACGATCAAACTCTAGCCATACCAGCATCAGTTGCCGCAGCAGCTCGGCAGACCCTGTGAATGCTGCGGCTGGGGGAGCAGTGATAGGGTTGGGTGCAACCTGGTAAGTCAGCGCTGGCACTGGCGCGCGCTGGTGAGCAACCACTGTCAGCAGCATATATGCGGTAGTAAATCGCCCACTTTCAGGTACAAAGCAGAAAATCGTTTGCCCTGCTTGCAGTTTGCCAGAGTGGAAAAGTTCTTCCAACATCAAATAGATGGAAGCACAACCCGTATTGCCACGGGTATAGAGGTTGGTAAACCAACGATCTTCCGGAATCATGCAGTCTGCTTTTGTTAACAAATCAATAATTTGACTGCGGAAAAAGTGAGATGAGTAGTGACACAACAACCAGTCAATCTCGTCGGGCTTCACCCGTTTGGCCTCAATCAAGCGTAACCAACCTTCCACACCCAGCTGCATCACCGTGTCTAATAGGCGAATGTTTTGTCGCAGGTCAATGGCCCCATCTCGCGTCGCCTCGGTTTGAGATGGATAATCCATCCAACTGGTAAGCAAATTGGGATTGTCCACCCCAGCATACATACAGACTGGATAAGCATTGGCGTGAGACACTAGTTCAATCCATTCCACTTTGAGACTGAGACCGTTGGCCGCTGGGCGATCACTTACCAAGACGGCACCGGCACCGTCCGATAGCATCCAGCGCAGAAACTCGGTATCAAAGGACAGCTTCTCCCCAGCTTGTACCGAGGTTTCCGCCTCAAATCGAGTATGCTTAAACAAGCGAGAGGCTAACTCTGATGCCACTGCGATCGCTCGTCGCTTTTTGCCTAACTGTACCTGCGATGTCGCATACTTTAATGCCGCCACCCCAGCACAACAGACTCCCTGATGCGTTGTTGCTTCCAAGGGAGACAGTTCGGGCAACTCACCATGCACCATACTGCCAAATCCTGGCACCAATAAGTCAGGCCATGTAGTACCGCAGGCCAACAGGTCAATGTCACAGGGAGGAATACCGGTTTTTCCCAAAATATCGCGCACTGCGATCGCGGCCATTTGACTATTGCTATGGGTGCTCTGCTGCTGTTGGTTCAGGGCGTAATATCGCTGTTGAATACCATTGCTCTTAAGAATCCGACCTTTAAACCGTGAGGTTTGACCATTGACTCTGCCTAAATAGGCTTCCATGGCGTCATTGCCAATAGGATCGCCAGGTAGACACTTACCGACCTGGGTAATATAAGCCTGACCCGGTGCGTAAGGATGGGTCGTTTGAGATGCTTGAGATTGCATGCAAGGAACCTCTAGAATTATAGTTTTAATAAGGTCATGGGGCATTGTTATCGATGCTATTGATGCCATTCTTGTGGTTAAATGTGTGAAGCTACAATGACAACAATGCAGCACTAGAAAGCATTTGCCAGTGCTAGGAAAATCTCAGTAGCCTTCAGTAGAGGCAGAAGTTCTCCGAAGTTTTAGATGGATAAGGCTATTGAACAGCTACACACGGCTTAAATCATACGTTTACACCGTTACGTTTTGCCGTTATGATTTTACTCAACTCTCATTAGATTTTCGCAAAATGGACAAATTAGTTTCTGTAAACCATGGGGAGAACTCAGAAAATCTGGCTGGCGCTTAAAATTTTTGCTGTGATTGTAGCTGTATATATGGGATTTACAGCCTATCAGCTCTATCAACTTTTTGAACAAATCGATAATACGGTTCCCCATGGTGACCAATGCTTGGCAGAATTGCAGGGTGAAAACTACCGCTGTTGGGATCTGTTTGTGCCAGATGATTTAGGCGACGAGGCTGTACCGTTAGTTATTGATTTGCATGGATACTTTAACTCTCCGAAGACGCAACGTGGTTACTCTAATTTTGAAACACTTGCTGCTGAGGAAAAGTTTATTGTTGTTTGGCCTTATGGCATTGACTATAGTTGGAATGGAGGTGGTGAGCCTTGGCCTGAGAAAAATAAACCAGCGCAAGTGGTTGGCGAAGGATGCTGTGGCCCTGCCCTTTTTTATAGCATTGATGATGTCGGGTTTCTTGTTGATATGGTCAAACAGTTAGTGCAAGAGCAACCCATTGATGAGCAAAGAATTTATCTGTCTGGTTTCTCTACGGGCTGTGTTATGGCACAACGACTAGCCTCTGAGCATAGTGAACTGTTTGCAGGTTTGGCATGTATGGCAGGCACGGTTATGGTAGATGCTGCATCAGATTACTCGCCCCTATCAATTCTAGAGATACGTGGCTCTGAAGATGACACGGCTCCCTATGAAACAGACTACTGGCTTGGCGCGATGGACAATTTCGAGACGTGGAAATTGCGTAACAACTGTCATGGCTCAACAGAGATAGTTTGGCAGGAGGGTAACCATAGGATGATACGGACCAATGATTGCACTAACGGCACGCTAGTTGCACAACTGACTATCATGGGCGCAGGGCATCTTGTCTATGAAGATGCTGGAGAGATCGACATAACTAGGATAGCGTGGGACTTTCTGGTCGGCGAAACTGAGGTATCAAAACCATAGATAAATCACACACTAAGCCTCAACGCGATTTCGTCCGTTGCTCTTGGCGCGATAGAGGTTCTTATCACTGCGCTTCATCCAGGTCGTCCAATCTTCTCCCGATTGTAGCGTCGCTATCCCTACACTGACCGTTACCGAACGCTTTGGCAATAACTCCAACAATGAAATCCGATGGCGTAGTTCCTCTGCCACTGTCCGAGCATTCTCTCCATCCGTTCCATGGAGTAATATCAAAAACTCTTCACCACCTAATCGAAACGCCTTATCCACCTGCCGAATCCGTGATTTGATAAATTGGCTTACCCCTTGCAAGACCTTGTCCCCCACATCATGGCCAAAGGTATCATTCACCGCTTTGAAGTGATCAATATCCAATGTAATCAGAACCATTGGCAGATCCAGACGCTTGGATTGCTCAATTGCCCAGTCCAATGTCGTATGTAGTAATGTTCGATTTAACAAACCTGTAAGTGGGTCAGTTGTTGCCTGTACCCTGAGTCGATACTGCTGTTCGCTAATGACCCGTACAAAAATAGCTGTTGCAATGCTAACCAATGCTAGGGTAGCAATCACTCTCATAGCCAGGTCCAGGGTGATAAAGATACAAATAAGTGGTATTGCAAGTACAAACAACAAGGCCGTAGCCGCCCAGGCTTTGCCTCTAGGCAACATAAAATGAAATGACCCTGCTGCCGGATAACACCAAAAAATGCCAATTATTTCTTTATTGCTTAATAGAAGAACTAACAACAAGAGAATGGCAGGCACCAGGCCAAATTGGGTGACAACAATCCGGTAGTGATTATGCCGAACAATTGACCAGGCATTAAATGCGAAGATAATTAGAATAACACAGCAAACTGTACCAATTAAATAACGTGCCCCGATTAGATTGTGGATCGTAAAGGGAGTTATAACGGCAAGCGCTACTATGGCAAGGCGCAAAAACGACTTGCGTAGAAATTCGGATCTGGATTGGAGCTGCTTTGGATATAAATCCATGCTGAGTTCCTGAGTGTGATAATCCAAGGTATTCAGATTCGGATAATATCCCGCCTAAGGCTTTAAAGATACCACCTGCCCTTAGCAAAAAATTTTCCAGGAATATGGATTAAATCCAAGATCAGTCCACAATTTACCCTATTACTCAAAGTTTTTAGTTTGACGCAATACCATCCCTTAGCCTAAGTCAATTCCAAATACCCAATCCTGATACTGCTGATCTCGACCTTCTGTAATTGCCGTCAGCTTATCTCGAATCTGATCAGTTACAGGCCGCACCGTCGGTAGTGTGTAGTTTTCCACCTGTCGGACAGGGGTGACCTTAGCCGCTGTACCACTAAGAAATACCTCATCAGCGATCAACAACTCTGACTTATCGACAGGGCGCTCTATGACATCAATGCCCAAGTCTTGAGCAACCCGTAGTACGCTATCACGGGTGATTCCCTCAAGAATATCTTGTTCAAAGCCTGGGGCGATCAGTTTACCATTACGAACAATAAAGATGTTCATGCCTGAGGCTTCACTTACTTTGCCCTGGGAGTTCATCAAAATAGCTTCGTCAAAGCCTGCCTCGACTGCTTCAGTTTTGGCTAGAGATGATGTGATATAAGCACCGCTGATTTTACCCCGCAGCGGCAGACTGCGATCCTCCTGGCGATACCAAGAACTCACTCGGCAACTGACGCCTTCCGGTGAGAGATAGTCCCCTAGCTCTAGACCATAGACAAAAAAGTCTTTTGTCACATTGTGTAATCGTGGGGAAATTCCCAGGTCCGAAGTATAGACAAAGGGACGAATGTAAAAGGAGGTCTTGGGACTGTTCTTTTTAACAAAGTCTGTAATTACGTGCTGAATTTTGTCCGCCGGTAAATCAAAATTCAATAGGTGAGCGCTTTTGCTCAGTCGCGCACAGTGACGATCTAACCGAAATAGCAAGGCCCGATTTTCATTCTGAGGATCGGGTATGCCTCGCAACCCACCAAAGGCACCCGTGCCATAGTGTAAGGCATGGGTAGCGATGGAAATTTTGGCATCTGCAAATGGACAAAACTGACCCTCAAAATAAGAAATCGGCAGAAAGTTGTGCATTGGACCGGTGGCTTCAAGAAATCGTTCTCCCTAGGATAGAGGAGTTCTTGGTTAAACGGGAGATTGGTGGTGGGAATGTAGAGGTTCTTTAAGGTTTCCACGTAGAGTTAATTTTGCCCCTGCACCAGGGTAATGGCTGTAATTTCTGGATTACAAAACAATCGCCCTGGTGCATAGCTGCCTAAGCCTCGATTGACATAGAGTAAATTCTGCCCCACGCTGTGTAGGCCTAGGGCCCACTCCCAACGCTGGACCAAGTTGGCACACCGGTCGCTAATAAAAGGAAACCCACTTTTGCGGATGAATCTGGGTAGCTGCTGACGGAACTGAAACCAATGCTGGGCCATATTGCCAATGCCCGGCAGGATAATTTGGCCACCGTGGGTATGACCGGAAAGCTGCAGGTCAATGCGCCAGGGCATCATGACTTCAGCTGTATCGGGATTGTGGGATAGGACGATGCGCGGCAGAGAATTGGGTAACTGGTCTAATATCTGCGGGGTAAAGTCTGGATGATAATAATCAGCGAGACCTACCAGGGCGAGGTCATGGCCCAATGGGTAGGCAATTTGGTTCCAGAGAACGTTGATGCTGTTGTCAGTTAGGGCAGTGGTGACCTCCTGGTGGGCTGTGGGCCAGTAGTTATCGTGGTTGCCTAGAATGGCATAGGTGGGAAATGCTTTGGCGATGGGGCGAAGCTGAGCTGCTAGATGATAAATTGGTTCAGGGTCGCTAGTAATAAAATCCCCGGTAAACACCACCAGATTTGGGTTTAAGGTGAGTACGGTTGCGATCGCATCCGCCAATAGCTTGTCTGACAGCCGTTGCTTATCGTAGTGAAAATCTGATAGCTGTACGATAACGTTACCCTGGAGCCGTTGAGGTAAATTCTGAATGGGGATTTGTAACGACTCGACCGTAAGCGGACCGACAAATAATGGGCGCATAGTTTGAGGAACTGGACCTATAGTCTCAGGAACAAAAGTTTTGTTACTTAACTTAACTCTAATGATGATGAGCCATCATAGTTACCTGACATCGTTAACCAGCTCATTTGCCAGTTAGCAGACTGGTCTAGGTGAGCCCACAGGTGCAGAGTTTACCGACAAAACTATAAAATCCACATGAATTTAATTTTGAGTTTTAAGGTTTAAATTTTGGGGCCAGTGGTTGGAAATATCGCAGAAAAATGACATCAAGATTACATTGATGCTTATCTGTATTATCTGTATTAGCAATGCTCCAGCTCAAACCTCAAAATTAAAAACTCACTAAAGGCGCTTCTAGACACCGTTTTACAAGGACGTTTCTATGACTGTTGGCACACTTACGCCCCAAGAACAAAGCAATCTCGCCAAGGCAATTGACTATAGTCATGTCCAGTCGGTGGCTGACATTTGGCCCATCGTTGCTGAGCAATATCCTAACCAAATCGCCCTGGAAGATCCCCATGGGACACAGCTGACTTTGACCTACGGTGAACTGGCGCAGCAGATCCAACAGTTTGCCGCTAGCCTTCAGACCTTAGGGATTCAACCCCAGGACAAAATTGCGCTATTCTCAGACAATCAGCCCCGCTGGTTAGTGGCAGACCAGGGTATCATGACCGCCGGTGCCGTCGATGCCGTGCGCGGGTCCCAAGCCGATCGCGATGAGCTGGCCTTTATCCTCGACAATAGCGATGCCGTGGCGATGATTGTGCAGGATCAGGCCACCTTAACTAAACTGGCTGACTGCATTGGGGATAAAAATCTGCAGTTTATTGGGCTGCTGTCCGATGAAATTCCCCAGCTGGAGACCCCGGTTAAGCTCCTAAACTTTAATCAGCTGATGGCATTGGGGGACGGTGTCGCGGTCAAATCGGTGGAACGCGATCGCACCAACCTAGCCACCTTGATGTACACGTCTGGCACCTCCGGTAGACCCAAGGGGGTCATGCTAAGCCAGGGAAACCTGCTATCCCAAATCGCCGGAGCCTGCAGCGTTGTGCATCCAGGTCCCGGTGAAAAAGTCATGAGTATTTTGCCTATCTGGCACTGCTACGAGCGCACCTTTGAATACTTCACCCTTTCCCAGGGCGTCCATCAGATTTATACAACTATTCGCTACGTTAAAAAAGACCTCAAGGCCTACAAACCTAACTATATGGTGGGTGTTCCTCGGCTGTGGGAATCCATTTATGAAGGCGTTCAAAAACAGTTTCGTGAGCAGCCCAAAAGTAAGCAAAAACTGATCAACTTTTTCCTGCATCAAAGTGAGCGCTACATTGCCGCCAAACGCATTGCCAATAACCTCAGTATTGACCAAACCCCCAACGCCTTTGACCGCATCATGGCCAGCACCCAGTGTGCCGTTCTATGGCCTTTTCATAAATTAGGCGACACCATTGTCTACAAAAAAGTCCGCGAAGCCACTGGCGGTGATATTAACTTTGTTGTCAGTGGCGGTGGTTCCATTGCCGACCACCTCGAAGACTTTTACGAAATCATTAGCGTTGATATCCTTGGCGGTTACGGCCTCACCGAAACCTCACCCATCACCCATGTGCGTCGCCCCTGGCAAAATCTGCGGGGAGCAGACGGCCAACCCCTCCCTGGCACTGAAACCCGCATCGTCGACCTTGATAATCGCCAGGACGTCCCCCAAGGTCAGCAAGGATTAGTTCTGATTCGTGGTCCCCAGGTGATGCAGGGTTACTACAAAAACCCTGACGCCACCACCAAAGCCATTGACCCTGACGGCTGGTTCGACACAGGTGACCTCGGTAAAATCACTGCCAATGGCGACCTAATTATTACCGGTCGTGCCAAAGACACCATTGTTCTTACCAACGGCGAAAACATTGAACCCCAACCCGTCGAAAATGCTTGTGCCCGCAGCAAATATATCGACCAAATTATGCTTGTTGGTCAGGACCAGAAAGTCCTTGGAGCCTTGATCGTGCCTAATCTAGAAGCCCTTAATCAATGGGCCTCTGACCAGAGTATTACGATCAACGAAATCAATCCTGCCGAGGCCCTCAACGACCCCAAGGTCGAAACCTTGTTTAAGCAAGAACTCGCCCGCGAAGTCAAAGCCCGTCCCGGCTATCGCCCCGATGAACGCATTGGCCCCTTCACATTACTCAGCGAACCCTTTTCTGTTGAAAATGGTATGCTCACCCAAACTTTAAAGATCAAACGCCCCGTCGTCACCCGAAATTACCAGGCCGTGATTGATAGGTTATTTGAATAAGAAAGATTCTGGCAAAGATGACTTAGTCTCTCCAGAGGCATCCACAATCCCTGCTCATACTATTCATCGACCAATGCTCTTTTCTGAGCGAATAGAGTTGCAAAGATAGCTTCAAAAGGTTTGCCGTTACTGTCTTTTCGGTGGAATGTTCCCAATTCTTCTCGATACTCACAGATCTGCCAATGGGCATAATAGCGGCGTAACTCCTGAGGAGCGAAGGTAAACGAAAAGTCAATAGAGCAAGGGAACTCGGCTGAGGAGACAGGGGCAATAATAAAATGGTAGCCGTATTGATTGGTGTGGGCTTGCATATCCTCAATCACAGGAGCCAATGTGCTGCGTCTTAAAAACTGAAAAACAACTGTAGAGACAATGAGATCATAGTGATCCTCAAGGGTCGCTGATTCAATGTCATATTCCCGTGCTTTAAATCGATCTCCCGCATTTTCCATTTCAATAACCGTCTGTAAGCGATTAATCGAGTCAACGTTTTTATCCAATGCTGTAACCAGGTGTCCCTGATCATATAGGTAGATTGCGTTGCGACCTTTTCCACAGCCTAAATCCAAGATGCTCATGTTGGTTTGGTCTGCTAACGGTCCTTGAATTAAGGCTTGGATATCCCGATGGGGAGCTGCGAACTGATATTTCTTTTGCAAATAGTTCTCCATGCGACAGTAAAACTCAACAAAACAGCGTAATGTTCCCAATGGCTTAACCCGATGCCAAACCCCCGGTGATACAAAAAAATCTGTGTGCTGCGGTGTAATAATCTCTGTAGATGAAACTTCTCCAGTTTCACTCAACACATCGTATTGCAATCGCCCCGCTTCTACCGTAATTTTTGCCCAAGTCCCTTGTTTCGTGTTGTGCCGAGTTTGAAATGACTCTGGTAGAGTTGTTTCTGTCCATGTGGGCAAGGTTTTATATTTGACCAGTAAGTCTGAAGTTGCCATAGATTCTGTCATAACGATTACCCTGAACAGATAATTAACTATCTAGCCTCATAATAGAGCGATCATGCCGCCTCGTAGGCTGGGCTGGGCAACAAAATTCGGCAGTTACAAGTATTTGTAAGCTTGACAACTCAAGATGAACAATTTGAATATTTCAGGCATTGGGCTAACTCTATCGACCAGTGCAATGGCAAATGGGAATGCAACTACGAACATTAACATACCCCTTGGATTTCGGTAATTAAGACGATAACCATTCATTGTGACGGTGTGATTCTTGCATCAGTCGCAGATGATTTGCTTTATGCCCCTGGCAGAGATAATGTCAAGGGGATTTATTCCTACTGAATCATCCATTACTCTCATCAGAGATGTATGCCTTAAAGTAGTCATTATTCAAATCATTTGCTCCTGGTATTTCCAAGAAGTTTGTCCAGTACTTAAAAAACTCAAAGGTCACTAAATTCCGGGTTACTTCATATGCAGCCGCGATCTGTGCCTGTAAGCTATCAAATGAAGTTGCTGTTTTTCTAGAAGAATCAGCAAAAGATTCTATATTTGCCCACATATCAATTCCGGCATTATCACAAGCCTTTTTCATGGCTTTCATGTAGGCTGTCACCACATCAAGGGGAACGCCTTTTGCCCCAACTCCATCTTGTAGCATTAATACAGTCAGGGATGTTTCTCCCAAAAAACTGCTATAAACCTTGTCAGTGATTTCTGATTCTTCTGATGTAAATTTATTAATGAACGGAGAGGTTGATACTTGCAGCCTATCGTTCTTCGCGCTGCAATATCTACTCACCTCAATTAAATAATTTTTCAAATAGCCAAGTTCGCCATTATTTCCTGGTGTCCACCCTTCAAGTGAAAGATAAAAGCCATCAAACGAATCTTTCTCTCCCCATTCAGTCCAAATTAGATCGGCAGAACACTTGCTTCGCTTAATAATATCTTTTATTCGGCCCTCGTCTTGAAGACATACTTCATCTCCAGAACAATCTTCCAGGAGGGCGAGGCCTATCCAAACTTTCATCGCCCAGGTCAAAACCTCAGATAAATAGAAAACAAAGAAAATGACTATTTTGTGAGTCTCCTCACCGTCTGTTGATCTGCATCACTTCACGTTAATTCTGTTTTATGTATCCAACCCAAAATCAATCGTTTTATATCACTTAAAGTATGTTTCGTTCCTTAAACAACTAAACAATAAAAATAATAGAATTAACTGAAGCCGAAAAGTCTTAACTAGATTAGGAATCAACACTCAGAGAGCAAAGTTCAGGACATTCTTAATTCCAGAGTCCTGACCACTATCCTTGGGAAAACTTCCTGATTCAAGTCGGCAATCAAAAGAATTAAACCAATCGATTATTGACATCGATCACACAAGGCAGAGGATAAATGGTTTTTACTGAATTGAGATGGTAAAAATTATACATTATGCTCACATTATTCGATTCTCTCATCTCTAACTCTTAAATCTCGTCCATGTCCAGAATTAGAGTTTTTCCGTAGAGGGAACTGCAGGTTTTCACTAAACCATAGTTTCACTGAACCATAGTTTGCTTTAGTCAGTCACGAACTTTTTGCAGAAATCACTTGACTTAAAACCGATAATGTTATCAACTTTGTTATACTTCTCTACTCCCTTTAAGACGGGAATTACCATAACTATAATCTATCTTATTTATAATAAAATAACACCGATTTTAAGGTTCTTGTTTTAAATCCTTATGGAATCTTCTTTTTTAATTTGTAGTAAATTCAAACAGTAAGGAACACGATAATGATGAGCAAAGCTGAACAACTTCCAGTTGGGTTTGTGTTTACACTACAGCGTCTAGTCCACATATTTATTTCACAGCAATGGAAACAACTGGAATCTCGTGTCAGTTCGATTATCGTAGGACTTGCAGTTGCTTATATTTTATTAGAACTTATTCCTGCTGTTAATTATGAATATACGGCGTTTGGAAAACAGCTTTATTGGCTATTGTTGCTAATATTGAGCCTGTATCCAGGACTTAAACAAGTTCTTCCATATCATTTCTCCTATGGCTTTCTATATCAACGTATCAGCAACCAGAATGCTCACCTGAAGAAAACGAATCAACAGCTTTGCCAAATTCTCCAAGAGCAAGAAATAACGAAGCAGGCGCTCGAAAAAGAGAATCAAACGTTATACAGGCTAGCAACTATTGATGAGTTAACCCAAATCCAGAACCGTCGTTTCTTTGAGCAACAGATCCAGCATGAGTGGCAACAGCTTCAGCGAGAAGGACGTCCGATTTCTTTAATTCTATTCGATGTGGATTACTTTAAACGCTACAACGATCACTACGGACATCTTGCTGGAGATAATTGCCTGCAGAAAATTGCCCGAGCCGCCAAAAAGAGTCTTCAGAACACAACTGATTTTGTAGCTCGATATGGTGGAGAAGAATTTGCTGTAGTTTTGCTAGATACTGATGAGCAAGAGACGGTTAAAATCGCACAAACTATTCAACAGGCTGTGCAAACTTTGGCTATCCCCCACGCCCAATCCGACATCAGTCCTATTGTCTCCATTAGCCTTGGCATCACCAGTCTCCTGCCTACACCAAAGGACTCATACAAGACGTTAATAAACCTGGCTGATCAAGCTCTATATAAAGCCAAACGCCAGGGTCGCGATCGCTATGTAGTCAGCAGCTGTAATAGATAAATCAATTACGCGTACTCTCAGGTAAGAGCACGCCTTTGTGGATACCCTGTTATGGCCAAGCCAACAAAATCCATCGCGTCAATGATGTTAAAGACCTTGCATGATCACAGAGGTTCAGCCATTCAGCCGTCTAAGAACTTGTGAAAATTAAGCTCATGGCTTTAGCTGAAATAAGCCGTAATTTTGAATATAAATGCCTTATCCTTAATAACCCCCGTGAATTATCAGAAGATTAGCAAAGGTAACGCTATGACATTGTCGAAGCTGTTCACTATATCTATGATCAATAGGCTAGTTCTTTTACTATCAAAATAGTTTCATATCGATGCCATGGTGAGGCCGTCCGTTCCATCTAACCCGGATGCGTTCAAACTCATAAAAGCCTTGGAGCTTTTTGCGCAGACATTTGGTAGCTCTCAATCTCAGTTAGAGCTACAGGCTGCTATTGGAGCCCTGGCGGTAGTAATGGACCTGAATGATGGCAATTTAAATGTTTTGGTTCATCAGGTAACTAGCTATTATCAACAAACTCAGCTTCACGATAAATCAGTTGAAGCAGCAAACGACCAGATATCTACGGCAATTATTCAAACAGCCAAGGAACGTCTGACAGACACAGAAGAAACCCTAATCTTATTAATTCGTACCTATTTACAACGGGTGTCGGCCAAACTGTCGGCCATAGAATTTATTGAATTGACAAAAGCTGCGATCGCACTCCTAGATCACAGTTCACCTGATCCCAAGCAGCCTGCACCACAACTGAGCCTACCTGAACGCAAACGCCTGTTATATATAGCGGTTCAAACCTTTAGCAATCAGTTATCCCAACCCATTCCTGTCATTGGAGAAACAGTTCCCAAACCCATTGCCAGACTCCTTGCCAGACTGGTCCGACATCAAAAAATAATCCGTACCGACGGGGTGAAAGCGGTCTTTGCCAAACTAGTGGCTCAAACCTTGGCAGCTAAGGTCCCAGGACTAAGCCTCAGCCTAATTCGCACCGCATTAAAAAATGACCACATAACCATCGCCCCTGACCTTGATACCCAGGATGGGTTAGACGACTTTGCCAGGGTCCTATGGTTCGAAACGCAGCTCCAAATGCCATCCCCAAAAGGAATGAAGTCCGCAAAAGCTATTGCCGAACAAGTAAATCAAGCTATTGCTGACTTTAAGGCCAGGTATCAACCGCTAGCCGATGTGACTCAGCCTAGATGGGATAACGAATTATCCGTTAGCAGCCCATTTTTTACCCCCAGCAACCTAGAAATAACCAGCAACGAATTTACCTGGCCACCGCAAAGTTACACCCCAAAAACTTTAAAAGACGAAACAAATTCGTAGCATTCTGTTTTATTTACATTCAAATAAAACATTCTTAACAATATTCTGAGCCAGGGCTTTTCGTTTTGTCTGGTCATAGTGAGGTTGGCCATGATTAATTCCAGGTGTAAATAAGATGGCCCCTTACAAAAAAATGGAGTCCCCTTGTAGGAGTTGTGCATTATGCAAGAACTGTGCCTGATGCCAGCCCAGGGGCTTTGAGATTAATAGTTTCCTTATTGGTACAAATTTTAGGGGCACCCACAAGGGGAGCCCCTACGGGATAACGCAAACTAGGCAAAGGTTTAATTACCTCTTATATGGCTACGCCATTTAAATCACCGGACTAAAAACGGAAATCCTTTCTAGACAAGAGATATAGCCAATAGAAATAATTTGTCTTTTGATCTACTTTTTATATAAGTGGTTATCAAAATTCCTATTTAGGCTCTGATATAGCCTAATCAAGGATTAGGAAAAACCAGGGCTATTTACGGGCTTTAGGATGTGCTAGGAAGCTTTTTACATAGTCATACATTTTTTGCCCCTCTATTCAATCACCAACTTATTGACCACAATGACCTCCAGATAGGGTCCAAGCGACCACTCACCAAAAGGAGACAACGAGCGTGAAACTCTCGGTCTACGGCAAAGGCGGCATTGGCAAATCCACCACCAGCTGCAATATATCGGTCGCATTGGCTAAACGCGGCAAAAAAGTCCTGCAAATCGGCTGTGACCCCAAACACGACAGCACATTTACCCTCACGGGCTTTTTAATTCCCACGATTATTGACACCCTGCAAGAACGGGACTATCACTACGAAGATATCTGGCCCGAAGATGTGATCTATCAAGGCTATGGCGGTGTTAGCTGTGTAGAGGCCGGAGGTCCCCCGGCGGGTGCAGGCTGCGGCGGCTATGTGGTCGGTGAAACTGTTAAGCTGCTCAAGGAGCTAAACGCCTTTGATGAGTATGATGTCATCCTATTTGACGTCCTAGGTGATGTGGTCTGTGGCGGATTTGCGGCCCCCCTTAACTATTCTGACTATTGCATGATCGTCACTGATAATGGCTTTGATGCGCTGTTTGCGGCTAATCGCATTGCGGCATCAGTGCGCGAAAAAGCTCGGACTCACCCACTGAAGCTGGCCGGTTTAATCGGCAACCGCACGTCTAAGCGAGACCTGATTGATAAGTACATCGAAGCCGTACCTATGCCCGTGCTCGAAATTTTGCCCTTGATCGAAGATATTCGTGTCTCACGGGTAAAAGGTAAAACTATGTTTGAGATGGCTGAAACGGATCCTTCGTTAGAGCCCGTATGTCAGTACTATCTAAACATTGCCGATCAGCTCATTGCTCAGCCCGAGGGTGTGGTACCTAATGATGCAGCTGACCGTGAGCTGTTTGCACTGCTTTCGGACTTCTACCTCAACCCACCGGAAGATGCGCCTGCTCAGCAAAATGAAATGGATCTGATGCTGGTTTAAATCTTGTCCACGTCCAGAACTGTAATTTTGCCGTAGAGGAAACTCTGGGTTTCAACTTGGACGTGGATTAGCTTACATTCTCCGGTTAATTCGATAGGTTGCTAATCGTTGTATTCGCTTTGAGTTTCTCAAAAGACTGGCCATTCTGACGCTGAGGTGCTACATTGCTGCGTGCTTAGTTAGTTTTAGAAACAGTCTCAAGATATGGCCTTTTTTGAGAATTTCACCACTGCCATCCGCGACAAGTGGTTGAACTATGTGCAAGATAATCGCGCCTGGTTAGAGCTGCAGATGAGTAACGTCTCCGTTAGAACGCCTGACGGTGGTCGGCGTCCGTCTTCGCTGTTGATTTTAGGCGTGATCAATGCCATAGAGCCAAAGCTATCAAACTTGATGGTGCCGTTCTACAAGCTCAACTCTGATGAAGATGCACTCGTCGAAGTACTGGGTCTAAATTTTGATCCTGAAATGGCCTTAGACGGCAAGGGTGACGTTGGCCCTACGCTAGATGCTTCTCCAGATGACGATACTCCACTGTTGGAAGGCTTAGACGGTCTCTAGTCGATTCAGCAACCGATCGGATTATGGCTCAGCGAACAATTGCTGGAGAGGTTTTTATGCGCCTTTGTTATGTGCCTAATTAGCAACCTCTTTCAGCATCTGTTGATATTGTTTCGAGGACTTTAATCACGATGACAACAACTGCAAATACGCCCGCTCTCGAATTTGACTGCGACACGGGCAACTACCATACATTTTGCCCCATTAGCTGCGTGGCGTGGCTATACCAAAAGATTGAAGACAGTTTCTTTTTGGTAATTGGTACCAAGACCTGTGGCTATTTTTTACAAAATGCCATGGGGGTGATGATTTTTGCTGAGCCTCGCTATGCTATGGCTGAGCTGGAAGAAGGGGATATTTCTGCCAAGCTGAATGACTATGAAGAGCTGAAGCGACTATGCTTGCAGATTAAGCGCGATCGCAACCCCAGCGTCATCGTTTGGATTGGCACCTGCACCACCGAGATTATCAAAACTGACCTGGAAGGGATTGCCCCCGTTCTAGAAGACGAAATCGGCGTTCCCATCGTTGTTGCCCGTGCCAATGGTTTAGACTATGCCTTTACCCAAGGTGAAGACACGGTACTGGCTGCCATGGCCCAGCGTTGCCCCACCGAAGCACCGGCTGCTGCCCCAGTAATCGAACCTGAGAAGCAAGCACGCAATGGCCTTGGCAAGCTCCTATCCCTGGGACGCAAAACTGAAGCTGCCGCTCCAGATGAAGCTCCTGCTGCTGAAGAATATTACGATCACCCACCCCTAATACTCTTCGGCTCGGTGCCCAACCCGGTGGTCACACAGCTCAATTTAGAACTCAAGAAGCAAGGCATTAAGGTATCTGGTTGGTTACCTGAGAACCGCTATACTGAATTGCCCGTAATCAAAGAAGGCTACTTTGCATCTGGCGTAAACCCATTCTTGTCGCGCACTGCCTCTACGCTAATGCGACGGAAAAAAGCGAAGGTGATCGGCTCACCGTTCCCCATTGGCCCTGACGGTACCCGTGCCTGGGTCGAAAAAATCTGCTCCGTCTTGGGCGTTGAGCCCAAAGGACTGGAGGAAAGAGAAGCCAAGATCTGGGAATCCGTAGAAGATTATGTCAGCCTGATTCGTGGCAAATCGGTTTACTTCATGGGGGACAATCTCCTAGAGATTGCCATGGCCCGCTTCCTGATCCGTTGTGGCATGACCGTCCCAGAAATTGGTATCCCTTATATGGACAAGCGTTTCCAGGGAGCTGAACTGCAGTTCTTAGAGCGCACCTGTGAAGAAATGGGTGTACCAAAGCCAAAGATTACTGAAAAGCCGGACAACTATAACCAGATTCAACGGATTTTAGAGATTGAGCCGGATCTTGTGATTACGGGTATGGCCCATGCAAATCCACTGGAAGCCAGGGGAATTAATACCAAGTGGTCGGTGGAGTTTACCTTTGCCCAAATCCATGGGTTTGGTAATACTCGGGACATTCTTGAGTTGGTGACTCGTCCGTTACGACGGAACAGCAATTTAAAGGAACTAGGTTGGGACAAGTTAGTTAAAGAAGAAGCTAACGTCTAGGAAACAGCCCCCAAAAGCCATCAGATATTGCGCTTCAAGTACAATATCTGACGGTTTGTTATTTCTAAACTCTCTTTAGTACCAATTGAATTCAAAAATATTTGGCAGTAATTTATAACAACCTGTTGAAAGGTAAACTCACAGCTCTGGCTATGCAAGGCAACCCCGAATTGGAACCTTTGCAACAGTAATTAGTAAGACAGGCTTCGAGCTTGTTGAAAAAACTTGGGATAACTCAAAAGTTTACAAGGTAAGGATTGACTGGTTAGCCATTGGTGTTTGATAAAAGAAGCTAAATTTTGCGGAATCAATATAGATTAGTAAAATATAGCTACGAGACTTAATCACTATAAGATCTTAACCTTGAATTGCGGGTTACAACTTCTATTGTGAAGAATGCAACCTTGTTAACCAGAAACACATCAGATTTTGGAAAAATTAAGGAGTTATCGATAAATGACTGGTCAAGCGTGTAGAAGATAATAGTCGGATTTAGCGGATGCCTAACATTAGCATGAAGTCTCCATAAGACATACGTCAACTCACTATCTTAAGTTATGGCCTCTAGTATCTCACTCATTTTGCATCCAGGACATGGGAAATGTGGTTCAACAAGTATTCAAGACGCTATTTATAAACAAGAAAACTGGTTAAGAGAACAGGGGATCTATATTCCAGATTCAGAGTTTCAATTTAAGTTTGAAAGAAAAATAGGGACCGCTACTGCGTATCCACCTCATCGATTATTTGCTGATTTATTAGCCGGTAAGACAAATATCCAAGATTTTGAGCAAAGGCTGGACCAAATTTTAAGTCAAGCAGTTAACTCAGACTGTAAATCACTCATTATCTCAACAGAACGACTTTCTGCCAAAACGTCGTCTTTTTCAAACAGCTGTCATCAAGTCCTAGCTTCAAAATTTCAGGATATAAAAGTAATCTACTACATCCGTCGCCAAGACGATTGGCTGCTGTCAAGTTGGCAACAGTGGGGGCATAAGGAAGGCAATTCACTCCAAGAATGGTTAGATTTTTGTTTAAATAAAGGGTTACCAGGATTTTTAGAATTTTCTAATTTCTTCAAACGTATTTATGGTGAGTCTCATCTGTCTGTAGTTCCTTTACATAAAACTGCATGGCATAAGGAAAATTTGATAGCCGACTTTTACCATCGTATTGGTATTGAGTTTCCCGAGAACATAAAAACAGATAGAAAGGCTAACATGGCTTTGAATCCCCATCTTTGTGATTCTTTATCCAGAATTCCTAACCTTTACGAGTCAGCAGAAGATATCTCAATTAAAAATTTACTTCATAAGTATATAAATTCTAGAGAACTCTTATTTCGCAGGGATGCAAGTTTTTTTCCTTTAAATCTACGTCAAAAGGTTATGACTAGCTTTTATAACGAGAATCAAGAATTACATCATCAGTTTTTCCCCCTTCTGGACTTTGAGTGCTTATTTGGCGTAGAGCCAAAAGCGCAGAAAATTGCTTTCGATGAAACTGCAGATAACACTTTAAATGATATTGAATCGATCAAAGAGGTTCTTGCTATTCAAACTGATTTACTTGTCAGTATCCTCAGGCACCTGGAGAATCAAAAAGCGATCAATAGTCGAAAGTTATTAAGTTTTCAGCACCTCAAAAGGTATTTATCCAAGCTTATTAAGTCTACTAAAACTACAAGATAAAAGGGTATCCACTCAAGCCGGGAAATTCTGGTTAACTAGGAATCTAGAATCCAGGAGCCAGAATGGAGAAGGGATATGGCTTCTGGCTCCTGACTTCTGACATCTATCCTTGGTAAAATTTCCCGCTTTAAGTTGGTACCCAGATAAAAAATAAGGGCTCTGCCAAAAAATAACATCCCTGGCTTAGATAAGTGAAAGGTAAAGGGTACAGGGTAAAGGGCGCTCGGTTGGTATGTTATACGAAATCCTGACTGATAGCGTCTGGTATCGCAAGGCATCCACAAGGGAGTGCCCCACCAACGACACTCAGCCTACCGGTATGTTAAGTACTGGAGACTGTGTATGAGACTACAATCTATCTCAGTGGCTGAACCCGATCGGGTGGCCAGTAGATTTTATAGGCTGCCCCTAGAATGTTAGCTTCAGGTACATATCCCCAAACATGGGAATCAGAGCTGTTGTTGCGGTTATCGCCCAACACAAAATAACTGTTGGCAGGTATTGTTTCAGGTCCCCACCCATAGGCCGGTGTTGACTGGGCGTAAGGTTCTGAGAGCGGGCGATTGCCGACATAAACGCGACCTTCCTTAACGGCTATCTGTTGCCCCGGCAGACCAATCACTCGCTTTACATATAGTAGATCTTCGGTTTGTGTTTTTTCAGAAAGATCGAGCAGCGCGTCATCGGGTGGGATAAAAACAATAATATCACCGGTTTTAGGACGGTACGTTGACTGCCGCCGGACAAAGAGACGATCGTCTCTTTGTAGCGTCGGAGCCATCGATTCACTGGGCACAATACATTGTTCAACCGCCTGCTGAACCCAACCTGGTATTGCCCCTAGGGACAGCCGAACCAACAAAAGACCAATAACAAGAAGTGCGATCGCACCTGATTGATGCCTAGTGCGATGGGGAAAACTGACGTACACGTGATAACAGCTCAGCGCCCAAATCAATGGTGGAATCGATACCAATTGGGGAACAGAATTCGCTAGCCAAGCTGTCAGAACACCTGTGAGCAGAAATAGTCCCCCAGCCAACGCCTGTTGAAGATACAAATGCCCTAATCCAGGCAGCAACTGTGATAAAAAAACAGCATACCAGGGGTCGGAAATCCCCTGAGGCACAGAGATCCGAGTAGCGTATCCCTGTTGGGTACCACGATAGGCATCCAAGATACTGAAACTATACAGAATGAGTAAGCATCCTATCGTCCAGAATCCCACCATGGTTTGGCCATTTGCCCCAAAAATGGACCAAGTAGCATAGCCGATCATAACAACTGCTATCAGGACTAGGCTGATTCCTTTCACCCAGAAAGCGCTATACAGCTGTCCTAACCCCGGAAACACTAGCGAATAGTTCACTGCCAGCCATGGGTTTAGGCGATTTGACGGGGTTGACGAAAAAGATGATTGCATTCCTCAAGTATCGGCCATGTGAAAAAATTAGTATTCTGTGGCGTAAGGTTACCCACTTTCAAACATGGATGAGTCGATGGTCATTGCTACCTGAGCCTTTTACAAACCTGTAAAATGGACTTGAAAAGGAGGTAAAAATAAGCTTATCCATCATTGAGCAATTCAGATGAGTTAATACTAATGCATGATGCTATCGAAGAAGGTTGCGGGCAGGTAGATTTGGATGAGTGGTAGCTATTATGACGAAAAGGCGGCGAGGGACCTTGAGCGCAGTTATAGCACACCGGAGGTCGCGCAACAGCGAATCCGGACTCTAAAGGGTCTGGCACTTCAGTCTGGCGAACATGTCCTAGATGCCGGTTGCGGGCCAGGTTTCCTCACCCAAGAGCTGGCAATGATGGTGGGGTCGCACGGTCTCGTAGTTGGTGTCGACAACAGCCTGGATATGCTTGATTTAGCGACAAAGCGGTGTAAAGGGCTACCTCAAGTTCAATTAAAACAAGGTAGCGTGGTAGAACTGCCAGAGCGGGAAGAACGCTTTGATGCTGTGACATGCATTCAAGTTTTGGGGTATGTATCCCAAGTGTCAAGAGCGCTTGCAGAGATGCATCGCGCTCTGAAACGCGGTGGCCGTATTGCTGTGCTCGAAACCGACTGGCATGGCGTTGTTTTGAATAGTTCCGACGAAGTACTTAGTCGCCGAATGTTTGCAGCTTGGGACAATGCTGTCCCAAGTCCCAATCTCCCAGCAAAATTGAGAATGCTCCTGCAGGCGCAAGAATTCGCGGCCATTCGTGTGGAGGCCATTCCAATTCTCAACACCAGCTACGTGCCTGGGAATTTCGCAGTCGGTGCGCTTGAGTGGATTGCTCGACATGCCCAAGAACAGGGGGCGGTTTCTGAAGAAGAGACTACAGCATGGTTAGACGACCTAATGGAATTAGACAAGAACGGGACATTTTTCTTCTGCGTAAACCGGTTTCTTTTCACGGCTGTCAAACTATGAGCGAGTATCAGATCTAACAAGATTATCTTTTTACCACTCAACAACATAACCAGACTGTGTTTATCTCAACCAGGAACGAATATAACAATTTTCTAAGCCAATGCTAATTTAATAAGTCTTTTTACTCATGGGAGATTCAGATTGGACCTGTTTACTAACAACTGTCAGCCGGTCATCCACGGTAACTCAAGTCCTTCTACATACTTTTCTAGGTAATCACATGAAACTTACTTACTTTGCAGCCCTTGCTGTTTCCTCCATGCTTACTGTTAGTACAGCTGTTGTTACCAATAGCTTTCAGCCTGCCTATGCTTCCCCCTGTGCCGCTGCTTCTGTAAACCCTTGTGCTGCTAACCCCTGTGCTGCTAACCCTTGTGCCGCTGCTGTAAATCCCTGTGCAGCAAATCCTTGCGCTGCTGATCCTTGTGCCGCTGCTGTAAATCCCTGTGCGGCAAATCCTTGCGCTGCTGATCCTTGCGCTGCTGCAGTAAATCCCTGTGCGGCGGCAAATCCTTGTGCGGCGGCTGGAACAGGAAACTTTGTTGCCGTATCCAGTGATACTGTTGGGGGCGTCACTATCGTTGAAGAGAATGGTAAGCGCTATCTTGAATTTGATGAAACATTCAGCACTGAGGATGGTCCTGACCTATTTGTATTACTACACAAAGAATCTACACCCCAAAGCTATAGCTCTGACCAGTTTGTAAATCTTGGGGATCTACAATCTATTTCCGGTAGCCAGCGTTATGAGATTCCTGAAGATATCTCTATTGATGCCTTTAAGTCCGCTGTTATTTGGTGCCGTCAGTTTAATGTCACCTTTGGCGTTGCCGCAATTTAGGTAGCATTAAGTTTCGGATATCAGCCTAAGGCGAGACGTTTTCCAAAAAATAGGAGTCAGGGGCCAGAAGCCACAACTTTAATGCTTCTGGCCCCTGGCCTATAGTAGTGTTTTTTAGCTCTATTGAATAATCCTGGATAATGGGAGAATACATCAGCTGTTGCTTATTTATTCCTTCAATTTCCCTTGATGGTAAACACTCTACCCGCTGATGCTCAGCATTTGACAGAAGATACTTCGGTGGCCTTATCTGGCCAGATCCAATTTGTTGATGTTTCCACTCCCCTAACAGATCAAGCTATTGCTACTAGCCATGTATGTGTAGGCACGGGCAAACCAATTTTGCTGCTCCATGGGTTTGATAGCTCAGTATTTGAATTTCGTCGATTAGTACCCCAGCTAGGCAACAATGCCCAAGTATGGGCCATGGATCTACTGGGTTTTGGATTTACGGACCGGACGACGGATGCACCCATCACCCCCGTTGCCATCAAGCAGCATATCTATAGTTTTTGGCAACAGCAGATTGGCGAACCAATGATTCTGGTAGGTGCGTCTATGGGTGGAGCAGCGGCCATTGACGTTACCTTGGACTTTCCAGACGTGGTGGAAAAGCTAGTCCTGCTGGACAGTGCAGGGTTTGCAGCAGGACCGGCCATGGGAAAATTAATGGTACCGCCATTGGATAGCTGGGCAACTGCATTTCTTAGAAATCCAGGGGTACGACGACGGATTAGTCAGCAGGCCTATTGCGATCGCACCTTCGTCACTGCAGACGCCGAACTTTGTGCGGCCTTACACTTGCAGATGCCCAACTGGAAAGAAGCCCTGATCGCTTTTACCAAAAGTGGTGGCTACAACTTCTTAGACAGCTATATTCAGAAACTTACACTACCCACCCTAGTTATATGGGGTGAACAGGACAAAATTTTAGGCACCAAAGACGCCAAACGATTTGAGCAAACCATTGCGAATAGCCAACTGGTGTGGATTGCTGATTGTGGCCATGTTCCCCACCTGGAAAAACCAAAGGCTACCGCTGAGGCAATCGTAGCGTTTATCTAGCCCTTAAACCTGGTCCACGTCCAAAACGGTCATTTCTCCCTAGCGGAACCTCCAGGTTTCAACTTGGACGTAGTTTAGTAGGGAGGATAACAGTAGAAAATTTTACTTTTGTGGTATGTATATTAGGACATTGGACCTAGGATATACACATCACCGAGGGACTCAGTGCATACTCAACTACAGTTAGACATTCTGTTCTACTGCCTACCTCCACTAATCGTGCATACCCCCTGAAATGATTCTAGATGTTTGTCAAACTGACATTCGTGTCATCCAGTGGCTTCAGTTTACTCACTCAGTGTCTAACTGGTTGACGAGGTCTCCCCTAGCTTATCTATTAATTGGGGGTACCTTTATCCTCTGCTTTCTGATCATCAGCGGCCTGATCATTCGCGGCTTTACTATATTGAGGCGAGGCCGATCAGTCAAGCGTCTTTGGATTTGGGGATTTCCCATCGCCCTTTTTCTCAGCCTTTCGCCGCTACTGATCGGGGAACCACTGTTGACCCAGTTTCTGCCAACCTATAGGGGGCAGACGGCAGATGCGGTGGTTGTGCTCGGACGGGGCATTCATTTGAGAACAGACCGAGTAGCCAAAGCAGCAGAACTGCTATGGACAGAGCGGTCAACTCGAGTATTTGTGAGTGGTCATAACGATGCTCCCCAGATGGCAGCGATGCTCAATCAGTTGGGCGTTCCCGCGACTCAAATATCCGGTGAAAATTGCTCACTAACCACTGAAGAAAATGCCCAGTACACAGCTCAGCAGTTGATGCCCGATGGGGTAAAGTCCATCATTTTAATTAGCGATCCGTCCCATCTATTGCGATCGCAGCTTGTCTTTAGCAGCCTTGGCTTTGAGGTCATTCCTTACGCCAGCCCCTTACCTAGGGAGCTAAGCCTCCACCATCGCCGACTACTTGCCATGCGTGAATCCCTAGGTCTAGTGACCTATGGCCTGATGGGCCGCTACTGGCCCCGCCCCCAGACCATTGCCTCGGTGGATACGGCCATCACACAGTAAACTAAACGATGTCCACTGCTAGAACCCTTGTTGTTTAGAAGCTTCAAGGTATTATCTGGCATTGGTGCATTGGTAAAACCTAGTTTGCTGGAGGTGCGATCGCAATGGGGTCAGATTCATCATACTCATCTGCCCGTTGGGTTGCCATTATTGCTGTGGTTTTAACCCTGTTTATCGCCTTTTTCTGGCGTTTAGACAGTATCGGCCTGGTGGATGAAACGGAACCTCTATTTGCCGAAGCATCACGCCAGATGTACCTTACTGGCGACTGGATTACCCCCTATTTCAACGGTGAAACCCGGTTTGACAAACCACCTTTGGTGTACTGGGGCATGGCCTTAGGCTTCCAACTTTTTGGCGTTGGCGAATGGGCCGTGCGGCTGCCATCGGCCCTAGCTGCGGCTGGTCTGGCTGGGTTTAGCTTTTATACTCTGGAACGATACGGCCACCCCCATGGGGCACAAGCTACACCCTTACTAGACAAACAGCCATCAGACAAACAGCAAGCCTTTACGCTAGCAGCCTTAGTGGGCACAGTTGCCATGGTGCTTCATCCAGAAACCCTGGTCTGGGCCCGCACAGGTGTCTCAGATATGCTGCTGTCAGGCTGTATGGGAGCGGCACTGCTATGTTTCTTTTGGGGCTATGCCCAAGGGGGCAAGGCCCGCTGGTATTACGGCTTTTACACATTTGTCGCCCTGGCTGTATTAGCCAAAGGCCCTGTGGGGGCTGTTATTCCAGGGCTGGTGGTGTTTGCCTTTGCCGCCTATCTGGGGCAGATGCGCAACCTGTTTAAGGAAATCAAGCTGCTGTGGGGCAGCCTGCTGGTACTACTGTTAACACTGCCCTGGTTTATCGCTGTAATTGTCATCCATGGCCAAACCTATATTGACAACTTTTTTGGCTACCACAACTACGAGCGGTTTACCGAAGTCGTCAATGGTCACGCCGCCCCTTGGTACTTTTACTTTGCCGTCGTCGCGGTGGGCTTTTTACCCTGGTCACCAGGGTTGCCCTTTGCCATAGTGCGGCTACGGCCCTGGTCCCTGGGTTACTGGCGACGTCAACCTCGAGAGAAACAGCTAGGATTGTTTGCCCTGATTTGGTTTCTCGCCATCTTCTGCTTTTTTACAGCGGCGGTTACCAAGCTACCAAGCTATGTGCTACCACTGATGCCAGCGGCAGCCATTATGATTGGCCTTATGTGGGCTGGCCCCCGTCAGCGAGGCACCTGGCTTAGCGCCCTGGTGAGCATAGTGTTTTTTGCCCTGTTATCAATCGCCTCTTACCTAACGCCAAACTGGCTCGGTGGCGATCCGGTGATGCCTGATTTTCCAGAGCTAGTGCGCAATTCCCAAGCTATGTTACACGGCTCAATAGTGTGGGGACTGGCCACATTGGCAGGCTTAGTATTGTTGTTAATGCGGCGAGCGCGATGGATGTGGACCGTTAGCTTGATTGCCTTTATAGCCTTTACCCTGGTTTCAATTTTGCCCATGGCAACCATTGCTGACAGCCAACGCCAGCTGCCCCTGCGACAGCTGGCCGAGACCATCCAAACAGAACAACAGCTTGATGAACCCATCGCCATGGTCGGATTTATGAAACCGAGTCTGGTGTTTTACACGCAGCAGCCAGTTTTGTATACCTATAACCCTGATTCAGAGAGACTACAGGCCTTAGGCCAGGCCCTAGTCGTCGGTCACCCCGATGAGATTGCCACAGCCATTGGGGTGAGCCAGTCAGGAAAGATTTTACAAGCAGCAGGCACCTATCAATTAGCGCGATTAACCTTCACACCATAGGCATCTTAAAGATTGCCCACCTGCAAAATTGAGTGTAAGCGATGGGAAGTGGTGCGTGAGGCACGCTACGCTTACTAAATGAATATTCAGAATTTGACATTATCAACATTGTCAACCATGGTTGATTACTGTATGATTGATATACTAAGTTACAAAAAAGAGTAACCTATGGCTCCAACCAAACGAGAGCGACAAATGGTAGATATTGGCGAACTTGTTGCCGATATTGATCGCTATCCTGAGGCGGCAGGGATTGATGCTGACATCTGGCAAACTTTAAGCTACACCCAAAAGGTCAAAATTCTTATTCAGCGACAGCTTCAATCTGTCCAACAGCATTTGGATAAGGTTGACGAAGACGATGAGTGATAAGAAAGATATTCAGGCGTTGAAAGCAGCTGTCCAAGATCTAAAAGATGCTCAGACGATGCTGCTGCAATAGGTGGATGCCATTGATAAAAGTCAAGAAACTCAATTTGCTGAACTTTCAGAGTTGATTCAGGTGCTCATTGATGAACAACGATATGGTCATACGGAACTGAGGAAACATATTAATGAACTCCAATGCCAAATTTCAGGCTCAGATTCAGAGTATGAGGACTCAGATTGAGGAAATGCATGCTGAGACTGAAGCGTTTTCTAAACAATTTAATGCTTGGGTTGTTGAACAAAACCGGCAAAAGTCTCAATCGAAGATTGTTAGGGTTCGTTCTTTCCTACGCCGCGCTTTAGTAGCGTCGAGACATTTTTTTCTATCTCAAGTAACCAAGACACGAGCCAAGTAGTATGACACTGCATGGCTTGGGTGGTTGGCTTGATATGATTTACATTGTACCTCATGCAGATTTTGCGATCGTGCCCACCATTGTTATTCGTATAGACAATAAAACGTAGGGTGCCGTATAGTGCGTTATCTCTTGGAAGTGGTGCGTGAGTCACGCACTGAGAAACACGATAGATGTGTCGTGACAATTATTGCGGCTAGTTTAACGTAGTATTATCAAGGATAGGGCCTGACCCGAGATCTGAAATCTCACATACGAAGGTTATATCAAACCAATCGCAAAATATTTCAAATGTTCGGTTGATGGGCCAGTCTGATGTCTGTGTGTGCCATGCGTGGAGTTCGGTATCGAAAATGGAATCGTAAATTTGTTCGAGGATTGCCCAGGCGGATAAATCATCATTGTATTCAGGGATTAGATATATTGTTGGTTCGTCGTTTTGGTCGGGCATAATGTTGGCGTTGTCTAGCTGAGATGCCCAATTTATGTATGGTTGTTTTGGGCGGACAATAACGGCACTTCTATTAATCATGGAAGTAGATGTGTGGCAACGCACCAACAATAGCATTCGCTCGAGGCAGGCAACGCATCAACAACAGCATTCGCCATAAAGTTGGGCATTCTAGTCTAAATGATAGATCCAAATCAGGATGCCTAACTACCGTCGTCCTTACATTCCTGGGGGGACATACTTTATCACTCAGGTCACCTATCAACGGGTGCCTTGGTTATGTCGTGATGTGGGCCGTCGAGCACTCAGAGAGGCGATTATTACTGTCAAAAAGAGTCATCCATTTTCGGTAGATGCCATTGTTTTACTACCGGAACATTTTCATTGTTTGTTGACGCTACCCCCTGATGATGCGGATTTTTCGATTAGATTAAAGTTGATTAAAATCCATGTAACCAGGCATTATGGTTCGGCATTGAATATTAATCGACCTGTTTCTCGATCACGACAAAAGCGAGGAGAACGTAATCTTTGGCAGCGTCGGTATTGGGAACATTGGATTCGTGATGAGCGAGATTTTGCGACACATTGTGATTATATTCATTACAATCCGGTACGCCATGGGTTGTGTAAGAATCCTCGGGATTGGAAGTATTCCAGTGTGCATCGGTTTATTGCAGAGGGCATTTATCCACCGAATTGGTATTAAGAAGAGAGCCCCGAAATCCCCCACGACGTTTGGGATAAGGTGTAGTGTAGTTATCTTTTGGAAGTGGTGCGTTGTCACGCACCCTACGCTTGTTGGAAGGTATAGGCGGAAGTGGCACGGTGCTAGCTCTTGGAGGCGATGCGTGAGTTAAGAAGAGAGCCCCGAAATCCCCCACGACGTTTGGGATAAGGTGTAGGGTGTGTGTAGCGAAGCGGAACGCACCGGATTAGAGAGTTTTGGAGTGGTGCGTTATCTTTTGGAAGTGGTGCGTTGTCACGCACCTACGCTTGTTGGAAGGAAGTGCGTTATCTTTTGGAAGTGGTGCGTTGTCACGCACCCTACGCTTGTTGGAAGGTATAGGCGGATAGTGCCGTTCTCTCCCGCGCAAGTTCAGCCTCTTGCTCCCTTACAGAAATCTCCTCCTCCCGCTGCTGAGCCCGACTAGCCGCCAAAAACTCCCGATCCTCAGCACTCAGCGTCACTTTCTCATCCGCCCACCCCTCAGCCTCCGTCAGCGCCCCACCCCCAGGGTAATTGCAGTTATTTAGTATAAATTGTACTTGACAGAAAGTATTAAATAGTGGGTCAGTGTGATCACCAAATGATTCTAAACCCAATGCTAATAACAAGTGTTAATATGCAGCTCAATTTAGAACCCATGCAACATGACCTCTTAACAGAATGATGTGAAGTTCTCTCAATCCAGATTCGTGTTGTGCTCAGCATTAACACACCAGAAACACTACACCTCAGCTTCAGTGTCAGCACTAGCCATGAGTAACGACAAAAGATAATTATTATCCATGGCAGCCCGATACCGCTTTGTGTTGATACTACCTTTGCTAGAATCTCGTTTTATGAGATTGATGCACAAACGTCGAAGTAATCCTATATTCTCCGGTCCATGGTCTTTTCGAATTCGACTTTGGTCCTCTTTGAAGGTCACATCTAGAACCCAATGGAGACTATTTTCAATACTCCAATGGGACCGAATCGATTGCCCAAAAACACTGGCATCTGATTCTAAACTGCTGATATAAAAGCAGATGTTTTCTTCTTCTTTGTTCGGTAGAATTCGTCTACGACGAACCATCACAATACTCTTTAACCCTTTCCATTTCTGCACATTGGGGAGGTCTGGCACTTGCTCAATCGAGACAACCCACACCTGACGATGCTCAATGCGATCATGTCCTGCTTCAGTAGTATGCTCATAACTATAGTCAATGTCCTGCCATTCATTGGCTCGGGCCTGTTCAAAAAAATCTTTAACACCCTGATAGAGATTGTCTTGATTCGCCTTGAGCGCCAATATATAGTCCCCTCCACCCTGAATAATTTGCTCTGCAATGGCCGTTTGCGTCCCCATCGCATCGATGGTGATGATTGTTCCTTCTAAGGACAACATTTCAAGCAGCTCAGGAATGGCCGTAATCTCATTGGATTTGGTATCGACCCGTTGCTGAGCTAACACTAAGTGATGTTCTGATGCCCAGGCACTCACGCTATGGAGTGCTTTACCCCCCACCTTCCGATCCTTCGACCCCCGCAAGGTCTTGCCATCGATATGGATGACTTTGATCTGTAATTGGGTTGTTATTTGCTCTATCCAACCCAAGAAAAACTGATGAAACTGCTCTGGGTCGATCACTCTAAACACCCTTGAGAAAGTATCGTGCGACGGGATGCCATGGGGCAATTCCAAAAACGTCGATAACCATTCCTGTTTTGCCTCACCATAGGTTTCGACCTCCGTCATCGTGTTGGACCCAGCTAAGGTCGCAAAGATGGCGATGGTGACGATATCAATCAGTAAATGGAGGGGGTTTCGTTTCGTACGAGGGTCATCCAGGTTCTTGATCTCATCAAGCATCGTGTGCTTGAGCGTTGGGGTGGGACTGGACTTGGATAGGGGCAACGATGGTGGACCAAACCCTTTTGACATAAAGCTAAACCCGTACTGGGATGGTTGAAGGACAAGTTTTGAAGCTAGCAAACTCCAAGCCCTATCCACCATTCAATCAGTACTAATTGTCAAGTACAATTTATGGCTGCCCACCCCGCAACAAACGAGAACTATCCACCTTCCCAGAACCAACCCAGGCCCTAAAACTTTCCGCATAGGGCCGTAACTTCCGCAGCTCACCATCAATCCAGGCTTCATCAAAAACAGCCCTATAGATCGGATTATAAACCCGTAACCGACTGCCTCGCTTCACCACCAAGCCCGACAATTGCAGCTCTCTCTCTTCAGGCTGATTATTCGCCGCAATCGCTTCCGCCTGTCGAATTTGCCGATACAGCTCCAGCAAATACCCCGCTTTCCGCTCATCATCCAGCAACCGTTGCCGAATCGTCTTTAAATGCTCTTGATGATCCTGAGTTTCCCAACTATCAATCAGCCGTGCGTTTACCAACCCATCAATCGCAACCGCTTCACTCCCCGCTGCAATTGCCCCATCTGAGTCCACCACCAACTGACATAACCGCTGGGTCAAAAACGGCTGTCCCCCCGTCCATCGCAAAATCTCTTGCAACACCGTCTCTGGCTGCTCTGCTTTCCCCCGTAACCCAGCCGCCAAAGGCAACGCTTCCTCACGCGAAAACCCCTTCAAATCAATACTTTTACCCACATTAAAGGGAGTCCGCTTTGCATCCCCAATCAACTCCGACGGGGCCGCCACCCCCAACAACGCAAACGTCAGTTTCTTATACGCAGAGTTCTCCGCCCGCTTGTTATAACACCCCCGAATCAGTGCAAAAAAATCATCGGTAAACGGCAAACTGAGGGTGCTATCAATCTCATCAATAAAAACAACAATCGATTCCTCAATCCCTGACAACAGAACCGTATCAATAAATTCCGCTAAACGCTCCACTGGCGCAATAAAGTCTCGTTCCTTTAGCCAACTGCGAAACGCTTGCCGATCCAGCAACCCAAACTGCCGATTTAACTGATTAATAATGCCGTCATACCACCGATCTGGCCGATCAACCTGACTATCCTTCGCCGAAAAATCAATAATAATTCCAGCCCAGCCTGCAGCCTGTAGCTTAGCCAGGGTTCTCACCATCAGGCTGGTCTTCCCCATCTGCCGAGAGTTCAGCACATAGCAAAACTCCCCCGCCTTCAGCGCTTCATACAACTCCATATCACTTTCCCGCATCACATAGGAGGGCACATCCTGCGGTAACGCCCCACCCACCTTATAAAACGAGGAACTTATGGGTGATTCACTCATTCCGCCATCCTCAACCGCGAACGAAAATAAGGCCGATACAGAGGTTCATGGCGCAGCACCACCCCATTCCCCTGCAGATTTACCAACCCCATGCCATTGAGCTTAAACGCCAGCATCGACTTTAGCTCCACCGGCTGCTCAGACACAATCACCTGCTCAAATGCCTGGGCCAGCTCTGGGTGCTGCTGCAAATTCCATAGGTGTCGCCGCAAATGTTCCCCATAAATCCCGGCATCCGTAGGTGCTTCCTTCAGCAGTTGCTCCAGGGTCAAATCCTGTTGAGCAATATGATACAGCGCCAGCCGCACCAGATAGGGATGTCCCCCCACCATGGCCATCAGGTCATCCACCTCTGCTGGGGTCCAATTCAGACCATGCTTTGCCACCAGCTCCAATACCTGGGCCGCCGTAAACTCCGGTAGCTCCACCGCCAGCCCCACATTAAAGGGCGACACATTACTTTCTAAAACAATATAAGATTCCGTCGAATGGGCAATGGCCAGCTTCAACTTGGCCCATGTAGCATCCACCTTGGCTTTCTCATTCCAGGACCGCAGTAGGGTTAAAAACTCCTTAGAAACTGCTTCATAGGGAAACAGGCGATCCAATTCATCCAGGGCCAAAAATAAGGATGTGTCAATCTTAGGGAGGATATACTCTTCAAAGTAATCAGTGCAGTTTTCCTTGGGGCCAAATAACTCCTCATCCCAAAACTCCGTCACCTTTCGGGGCGAGAAGCCCAACTTTTTGCTGACCAATGCACAGAGTCGTTTTAGGAAAATGCTGGAGTCGGTAAAGGTGCGTTCATCGGTCTCTAGAAAATCCAGCGTGACGATTCGATAGTTAAGTTTATCCGCCCGGTCTCGAATACGGGCCAGCAGAGACGTTTTACCCATCTGTCGCGGAGCCTTTACCCGCACTAGCCCACCGCGATTTTCAATTTCCTGCAGACAGCGGCTATCCCAGGGTTCTCGCAGGATATAAAACGCAGATTCTAGTGGCATGGTGCCCCCTGGCAGCTCTAGATCTGCCACGGGTAAAGGAGGCCGCTGGAGGGTGGACGGTTTTATTGACCGTTGGCCGTTTTCTGCTGCTGCTGCAGGCATCTGCCCAGAGCTAATCAATGCCAGAATATTGTCCACCAGCTGGGGTGTATCCCCAGGCGTTTGCCAAAATTTTTGTTGAATGGTCTGTAAACTGCTTCTCAATTCGGGGTTAAGCGGGTCATCTAGAGGTAAGTTGAGCCGAATGGGCAAAATTATCGGCTTACCCAGCGTATTCTGCAGTTGCTTAGCCGTTTGCACCTCGCCCGCCACCATATCACTGGTCACCGACTGCTCCGACAGCAGCAGCACAAAGTAATTACATCGCTTCAGTTCCCGATGGATTCGCTGCAAGGACTACAATCTTCCGCTTAGTCATAGAGGGCTGGGACTCAGGAATAGATAGTGTAGCCATACTACAGCGCTAAACGGGGGATTTACATTTCCTAAAGAAAAAATTCGGCTCTAGACAAAGGCGTCAGATGCTGTTTAACGTCATGCTTCATACTGAGCCAGGATAGTTTTTACTGTGTTTAGGTCAATATCCGATTGATCCGACTTTGAATAAATTGTTACTAGAATAACATTCTCTTTTGTCTTCAAATAATAAACAACTCGATACCCTGCACTTTTACCTTTTTGAATATCGCTATTCTTTAACCGCACTTTGAACAATGTCAACTTTATCCCAGCAATCTGATCACCAGGGAGTTCACCCGTTTCAAGTTGTTGAATTAGCGGCTGCACATCACTCCGAATTCGTCGATAGTGCTTAGCCAGGGTTCTGAGGTCTTTTTGAAAACGAGATGTAAGCGCAACCTCAACCGATGGAGACTCATTCGACATCGATACCGTCCCACATATTTGCCACTGGGATAGTCTGGCCAGCTAAGGCTTCCTCTAATCCTTCCTGTAGCCCTGCTAAAACCACAGCATCAGGGGTATCATCAGAAGCCGGTTCATCCGCTTCCGCTATCAACACAATTACCCTCACTCGCTGGTGGGCATTCACCATCAATGGACGATCTAAAGACAACTGCCCCTGTTCATCAATCGTAGCCGTCGTTTCAATCGCTTTCATATCAGCTTTTTACTCTAAATTCGTATTTCTCTATTATGGGCTGACTGTCAAACAGGTTAGTCATTCTTAAGCTCCAATTTTGCAGTAGTTCTCAGTGATTTCCTTGCCCGTTGCGTTGAACCCTGGCCTGGTAAATTTCATAGAATTGCAAACTGTGAAGCGAACCCCGTTAGCATTTGCTTCGCGACGACTAAAATAAGTAGCCGATGAATTTCAAGCATCTATGGCCACTGCACCAACTATTGCCTCGTTCCCATCCTTAGAAACTGCCCTTAAGCACTTCTTTGGCTATGACGAATTTCGCCATTATCAGCGAGCCATTATTGAGCAGGTGCTAAAAAACCGCGATGTGTTGGTGATTATGCCCACAGGTGGAGGCAAGTCCCTGTGTTATCAGCTACCGGCCTTACTGCGTGTCGGCATCACCATTGTGGTGTCTCCCCTGATAGCCCTGATGCAGGATCAGGTACGTAGTCTAAAGGACAATGGTATTGCTGCTACCTATATCAATAGTAGTTTGACCTTTAACGAGGTGCGCGATCGCGAACAGTCCCTACTCAACGGTGAAACCAAACTGCTTTACCTGGCCCCAGAGCGTCTGATGAACCCAAGCTTTTGGCCATTTTTAGAACAGATGCAGCAAACCGTCGGCATTAGCACCTTTGCCATTGATGAGGCCCACTGTGTTTCAGAATGGGGCCATGATTTTCGCCCCGAATATCGCCAGCTGTTTCAAATCAAACAGCAGATGCCCCAGATCCCCATGATGGCATTGACCGCCACCGCCACTGAACGGGTTCGCCAGGATATCAGTCAACAGCTTCGCCTCAACGATCCTCAGGTATTTGTCTCGGGGTTTAACCGGCAAAATCTTTACTACGAGGTAAAACCCAAAACAAAACAGAGCTACGACCATTTACTTAAACTCGTCAAAGAGCAATCAGGGTCCGGTATTATCTATTGTCTGAGCCGCAAACGGGTGAATGAAATATCCTTTCGCCTTAAGCAAGATGGAGTTTCTGCCCTGCCGTACCATGCGGGTCTGACGGCCCAGGAACGCCAGGAAAACCAGGAACAGTTTATTCGAGATGATGTGCGCATTATTGTCGCCACCATTGCCTTTGGCATGGGCATTAATAAGCCCGATGTGCGATTTGTGATTCACTATGATTTGCCCCGCAACATCGAAAGCTACTACCAAGAGTCAGGTCGGGCTGGTCGGGATAACGATCCAGCTAACTGCACCGTTTTCTTTAGCTACGCTGATGTGGCCACCGTTGAATATCTGATTAACCAAAAGCCAGATGAACAGGAACAGCGCATTGCCCGTCAGCAGCTACGCCATGTAATTAACTATGCCGAGAGCGCAGTTTGTCGGCGTAAAATTCAGCTTAGCTACTTTGGGGAGAGTTTCCCAGGGGACTGCAAAAATTGTGACAACTGTCTAAACCCTGTCCCGTTAGAAGATTGGACCATTGAAGCTCAGAAATTTCTCTCCTGTGTCGCCCGCTGTCGGGAGCGGTTTGGCATGAACCATGTTATCGATGTACTCAGGGGCTCTCGCAAAAAGCGGTTGGTAGAACTGGGGCACGATCAGCTCTCTACCTATGGGATTGGCCAGGATCATAGTGTGGATGAGTGGAGGCAGCTATGTCGGTCGCTGCTACACCAGGAGTTGTTGTCTGAAACCACCGATGGTTATTCTGTACTCAAGCTCAACTCAGGTAGCTGGCAAGTCTTAAAGAAACAGATTTCCGTCAATATCCATGTCTTTAAACGAGCTGAATCGACCAAGGCCACTAAAGCCAGTGAAGAAGTCCAACTTAGTGCCGACGAAACTCTGTTACTAGGACAGCTGCGTAGTTTACGCAAGCGGCTAGCCGATGAACAATCGGTACCGCCTTACATTGTCTTTGCCGATGCTAGTCTCCGACAAATGGCCCAGCAACGCCCCATTACCACCGATGCATTTGCCACCATCTCCGGTGTGGGTAGACGTAAGCTGGAGCAATATGGCCAGGTCTTTACCCAGGAAATTCAACACTTTTGCCAGTCCCATAATCTCACCCCCAACAATATTACTGCTAGCCCCCCCGCAACCGAACCTCGCCGCACGTCGACCGAACTCACATCTACATATATCACTACCCACCAGCTACACCAACAGGGTCTATCACCATCAGAAATCGCTCTGGAGCGTGGCCTACGACTAGGCACCATCATCGAACATCTGGGCCAGCTGATTGAAATGGGGCAAGATGTGGATCTCAACAGCCTGGTCTCACCTGAACGCCAGGTACCGATTTTTGAAGCTATTGAAAAAGTAGGGGCCCACTCCCTAAGAACCATCCGCGATGAACTGGGCGAAACCTTTGACTACAATGAAATTCGCCTGGTCAGGGCAATCTGGGAAAAACAAAATTTATCTTAAATACATAACTAATACGAAATCCTGCTTGATAGCGCCCGGTATCGAAGGGCATCCCCAAGGGAGTGTCCCTACAGGATTGTCCATTTTTAATCGGGTTTAATGAATTCGGATTGGGTATAAGAAATCGTTTCCTCAACAGTCCCTCTGAGCTTAACCAGCAAGCAGTGCCAGGACCTGTTGTGCTTTAACAATATGTCCCTGTTCAAACAGCACATCTGCTAACGCATGATAGGTGCCAGAAACCTTATCTGTGTAGGACTTAAGCAACGCTTCATCGGTAAAATCTTGCCGCATCTCTTCCTGCACCTTGACCGCTTGTGTGTAAAAAATAATTGCCAGTTCTGGTTGTTCTTGGGTCTTAAAGAGAAACCCTAAATTTCTTAGTGTGTTTTCTTCTCCCTGGCGATCACCAGTCTCACGGGCAATCACCAGTCGGTCCTCATACATCTCAACCGCCTGCTCATATTGTTCTAAGTTACGATAAGCGACGCCTAAATTTCCTAGGGCATTTCCTTCTCCCTGACGGTCGCCAATCTCCCGGACAATCACCAACTGCTGCTCATAAAGCTCAATTGCTTGCTGCTGTCGATCCAGGGTCAGGTAGATATTGCCTAAATTTCCCAGGGTATTTCCTTCCCCCTGGCGATCGCAAATTTCACGAGCGATCGCAAGTCGTTGCTCATACACTTCAATCGCCTGTTCATACTGCCCCAGGTTAAAGTAAGCAAATCCCAGATTGCCTAGCGCCTTACCATGTTCCGCTGGGTCCCCAAGGGCACAAACAATTACGAGCCGTTGCTTAAACAGGGCAATAGCCCGCTGATGCTGGCCCAGACTAAAGTAAGTACTGCCCAAATTTCCCAGAACTATTCCTTGCCGCCGTTGATCCCCAACTTCGCGAATAATTGCCAGACTTTGTTCGTAACATTCAACAGCCCGCTGATACTGACCTAAACTGTTGTAAACCAGGCCTAAATTACCAAATACTCGGCCTTCCCCGAGCCGATTGCCAAGTTCGCTATACAGGTCTAAGGCCAAATGCCAATTTTTAAGTGCCCGGTGAAAAAGACTCGATTGATGTTGTTCAATCCCCCGCTGCAGTAGCTCATCAGCCTTAGACTTGATGGCAGCCCGATAGTTAACCGGTTTGGCTGCCTGAACATCTTTTGTTGGTTGGATCAACGGGTTAAATGCAATGTCAGGTAGAACCGTTGATTCAATTGCTTTGGTGGTGAGTAAATGCATGTTTGAGCCTCGGCAAACTGCCCAGTACATACATTGATCATGGGTGATATTCCGAGTGGAATTACTCTAGCTGTTACTAATCAAAATAAAAGACTGACGGATTGTGGCGATTGTTGTTTTTCTTATGAAGTTTATTGACTATGCAAACAATTATGTAGCAAATAAAATCTGTCCACTGTCCGGTGGGCTGTGCTCACCCTACTTTTTGACTTGGGTAACACGCCAGCTGAGTTTTAGGTTCATCCAGAAGTTCCAGGCGGTGACTACTGCGATCGCAATTAAATTTGCTAAATACCGATATTGCTGACCAAAGAAAATATTAAAGATTAGATTCAGTAGCAGCACATTCAGCACCAGCCCTGACAGGCAGACAATATTGAACTTTAGAAACCGCTTAAGTCGAGCCGCCATACCTTGCTGCGATCGCGAAATATCTGCAAAGGTCCAGGCATCATTCCATAAAAAGTTATTGAGAATTGCTACCTCACCCGCCATAATTTTGCTGCGGGTCAGGCCCCAAGCCAGGGTACTGGGGTCGCTCAGTAAATACAGCACCGCCATATCTACGAAGACGCCGCTCAGCCCAACAACGCCAAACCGTAGAAATCGCCCAATGGGAAACTTTTGACGAATGCGGGCAATACGTCCTTGGGAACGTAATCTGACCAAATGGCCCAAATACTCAATGTATTGCTTCCAGGTGACCTTGCTTTCCCCGGCTTTGCGCTCTTGGAAAACATAGCCCACCTCGGCAATGTCCCCCACCTGTCCACGGCCAATGACCTCTAGTAGAATTTTGTAGCCCAACGGATTTAGGGTGGGTCCGGCAATGGCACTGCGCCGCACCATAAAATAACCGCTCATGGGGTCCGTAACCCGACCCACCACGCTCGGTAAAATCAGCAGCCCTAACATTTGGGCTCCCCGTGATAAAAACCGTCGCAGGGGACTCCAGTCACTAACGCCTCCCCCTTCCACGTGACGGCTAGCCACGGCTAAATCAGCCCCAGTCTGGACCTGTTTAACCATTTGTTTTAAGGTGTCAGGCGGATGCTGTAAATCTGCATCGATCACTCCCAAAATTTCTCCCTGAGCTACCTGCCAGCCTCGGATCACGGCTGATGATAACCCCCGCTCGTCCTGCCGTCGCATCACCCGCAGCTGATGATAATGGGATGTCAACTGTTGGGCTACGTCCCAAGTCCGATCCGGGCTATCATCATCTACCAAAATCAGTTCATACTGGTCTGGCAAAAGATTGTCCAATAGGGCTGAGAGGTGGGAAACCAGCTTGCCCACATTTTTGCTTTCGTTATAAGTAGGAATTACTAGGGAAAACGTCAGACTGGCGGGAGTAGATGCAATCTTGAGTGGTCCCTGGGGCGGTTTAACTAGCTCAGAGATATAGGAAGTCATCGCATACAGGGGGGACAAATAACCCTATGAAGGCGTTGTGTGAACGCCTCTACCAAAGGGATTGATAATAACTTAAACTACCTTTAAGGTGATGGATTAACGCTTATCAGTCCACGATAGAACGGATATTTACCAAAGGTACCCAATGATCTAAAGGATATGCTCATTGCACCTTCATCGTCACCTAGCTGTTTTGAGGTCAGGATGCCCTCATTGGGCGTAGCGCAGGGGACCGCTGGCTCACAAATGTATAAAAAGGATGACTCTCCCTGGTTAACTAGTTCCGCAGCTAGTTGCCTGACGGCCTCATGGGTTTCAGTGCGGAAAAATGTCTTAAATCGAAGGCTGGGCCAAAGCTGATGGGCTACCTGCTGTTGTGATATGGCTACCCAGCGTTCGTTGTAGTGGGCCAGGGCCGCAATCGCTGGGGCAACAGGGGCATGGTTACTGGGTAGGGAGATGGAGTTGGTTTGTTGATCGCGGTAGACGTGCAATCCACCTTTGATAACGTTGATATGAAACCCCAAGGCCATCACTAGGGCAAGGGCGATCAGTAGTACCTGACGTTTTTGGCGCACTGACCACAGGTGTTGCAGGCCAGCGGCGACCATTAGACCGGTCATGGGCACCAAAATAAGGTACAGTCTGGGACCCCATTGCATATCTGCGGTTCCCGATGGAGCGATTAGGGGAACTGCGATCGCAAATAACCCGCCGATAGTCATCAACACGATGCCCGTAGCCCGAGCCCGTCCCTGCATAAACCAAGGTAGTCCCAGGGCTAATACAACAGCCGGAAAATACCGCAGCAGTGAGATGATCATAAAACCATAGTTCTGCCAGATTTGAACACTCCGTTGTCCAATAGATGAACTCCCTTGCAGGCCATATATACCCAAGAAACGGCCATACATGACACCGTTAATTCCTAATAGACCAAGTATGGTTAAGGCCATTGCGCCAGTGAAGGCGACTACTAAACCTAGGGTTAAGCCCCGAGGGATAATCCCCTTTAACTGGGCAGGGAGCCAAGGGCAACGGCTGGCCATAACAGTGACAGCCAAAATCAGACCTAAACATATAAATTCTGGTCGAAACCATAGGGCCAGCCCAACGCAGACACCGTCAACCATCGCTTCATTCAAACTGATGCGATGGTTTTGTCCCTCCGGTAAGACATGAAGTAATAGGCCCGACAGCCCCCAAAACGCTAAGGCAGTCGCCAGGGTATGCTCCCAGTACATGGCCCCATAGAGAGTTAACGGTGAGGCCAAAATTACCAGTCCCATGCCTAGGGCCGTGATTGCTGAATGGATTCGCCACACTCGACACACTTGCCATAGCCGCAGCCAGGTAACCCATAACGATACCAGGGGCACCACATAAAGACCGTGGTAACCCATCAGCTTATAAAACGAGGCCGTAATTGCAGGAAACGTAAATGGAAAGGTGATAAAGTAAGTGCCCTGCTGCTCGTAAACATAGGGGGGAGCCAATGGATAAAGCCCCTGTTGCCATAGGATTTTCACCCAAGTTGGTTGGGAAATATCCAGAGATGTTTGCAATTTACCTGTACTAAATTGCTGCGCCAATAGGGCTTTTAACCCGGCATCACTGCTAAAAAATACTCCGTCGCGGTTGTAGATCTGCAGTCCTAGACTTAACCCTATTCCTAGTAGGAAAACAAGCCCAGGTAATACCCAGGACAGCCACTTCCTCGATTTGAACATTACATAGCCAGATTGAATAGTCAGATTGAAGGCTCAATTGTAACTAGTGTTACTAAAGCTGTGCTTAGCAACAATATCTACAGGCAAGGCCTCAGCTAAAACCTGAGACTATCCAAGTTCAACGAAGGCGATATCCGATCTCAGTAAAGACAGCCGTGGATTATCCTACTCTTTAAGATCACCCTATTTATGCAAAGCTTTTCTAAGGAAGAGCAACGTGACCCACTACCTGAGTCGTGGCAAACAGTTGTTGAGCTTGCCAAAATACATAGGCTGACATCACGGCTAAAAAGATCCTGAAAATCAATTTCACAATCTTATCCGGTAGTTTTGGTAAGAAACGAGCACTCAAACGCACACCAAATAAACTACCTGTTCCTAAAATCAGACCTGGGGCAATTAGCAGATTGCCCTTGCTGGCATGTACGATACTGGCAAATAGGGCCACAATAACTAACACACCTAAGCTAGTTTGGATGGCTTCTTTAATGTGTCGCCCTAATAACAGCATTTGCAACGTGATCATCACGATGCCACCACCTACGCCTAGAATTCCGGTCAGTAGCCCAGCAATACTACCAACCAGTAATTCAGATACTAAGGGGCTTAAGGATAACGCGTGAGTTTTTTTGTCTTTGATGGCTAAGCGTTGTCGACAATCAATCAAGTAAATATTAGCTAACAAAAATATCCCAAACATCAGCAAGATGATGTGAGGTGGGATGTTTGTGGCTATGCGTACACCGATCTGAGCTGTGACTAGCGCAGGCACTGCTAAATAGATTACCCGAGTCAAATCAAGGCAACCCATTCTCCAGTTTTGAATGCTACCTGCAAATGCTGTAATGGTAATCGCCAAGCTACTGGTAGCGACCACCTTAATCGGGGCATAGCCAAGGGTAATCATTAGAGGGACCAGAATGATGCCGCCGCCAATGCCCAGTAGTCCGGCCAACATTCCTGTCACCACACCGCCGCTGGCCAATAATAGCCAACTTTCTAATACCATTTGTAGAGCACCTTGTAACTTGATCAAGCGTGCATGCACACTTGGACGTTTTCAGATTGGTTATAAACCCATTGTTGGGAATCCATTGCAGATAGCCACCTGTCAGCGTTTTTACGGACAGATGGCTATCGACAAGGCTTTAATCTACCCATATTGGGTAAGGTTTTGTAGCTAAACCATGTCCACGTTCAAACCTGTAGATTCTTCGCCGGAAAAACGACCGGTCTATACCTGGACAAGGTTTAATACATCAGGTAACCCCTTAGACCAAAGCAGGTGATTGCATAGACTCAACTAGAATCTCAGCAATCTCGGGGCGAGTGAACTCGGCAGGGGGCCTCTTGCCTTCCTTAAGCATGGCTCGCACTTTGGTACCGGAAAGGTGAATGCGATCTTCTTTGGCACTGGGGCTAGTTTTGGCAGTGGCCATCCCCTTAGTCAGCTTGCAGTAGAAGGCATGCTCAAACTTAACAGGCTTAATCTTTAATTCGTCGGAATTAAATTCTTCAAACATTTTCTGGGCGTCATAGGTGCCGTAGTAGTCACCGACACCAGCATGGTCACGACCGACGATAAAGTGAGTGCAGCCATAGTTTTGACGTGCGATCGCATGCATAATCGCTTCCCGAGGACCGGCATAGCGCATAGCTGCAGGAAAGACACCCAACAAAGTGCGATCTTTAGGATAGTAAAGGCTCATGATCGTCTCGTAGCACTTCACTCGCACATCAGCGGGAATATCATCAGCCTTAGTCATCCCCACCAATGGGTTAATAAAGAGTCCATCAACAGTCTCAAGGGCTGTCTTAGTGATGTACTCATGGGCTCGGTGAATAGGATTTCGAGTCTGGAAAGCAACAACAGTATTCCACTCGCGATTAGCAAACTCAAGTCGAGTCTGCACGGGACTTAAACGATACTGCTGAAAGTTATCGTAGGGAACGTCGTTAACCAAAGAAATAGGCCCACCCAAGTAAACGGGCCCCTCAGCTTTCATCGCTTTCACACCAGGGTGGGCATCCTCAGTTGTGAGATACACCTGCTGCGCTTCATGGTCCTGGTCAGGGGTAAACTTGCTCTCAACCGTCATCACCGCCAGAATGTCTCCGTTGGGATGGGCAAGGGCAATCTGACTATCCAGACGGCACTTTTCAGCCTCTGATTCAGGGATTTGCAATGTTACAGGAATGGACCATGCCAGCCCATTGCTGAGACGCATATTATTAACAATAAGATTGTACTCAGCTTCAGTTACAAACCCTTCCAAAGGGCTGTAAATACCCGTAGCAATACACTGTAAATCAGCAATGTTGCGCTTCGAAAGCGTAATCCGTGGCAGCGCATGGGCCTTTTCAAATGTATCCTGACGTTCGTTGCCCTCTAAAGCACGATTAACCAACTGCTGACCATGGGGCTCAATCAAACCTAAAGACATAATGCAACTCCACTGCGTCTCTTCGTCTACTTAACAATCTCAACAATCGAAAGCTAAATACCCAACTCAAATCTCTAGCTGACCATTTACAGAAAATCCAAATCAGGATTCTGACTCAAAATTTCGAGCGCTTGCTTAGTCTCGGATACCTCGTGGTTAAACACATCTTTCAAAAAGCGACTATAGGCCGTATAAACCGCCTCAGTCCCATCCTCTCGCTCAACGATAAAAAATGGAGCTGATTCCACACTATGCTGCACAGCAAGCTTAAATCCCTCACTTCCAGGATTTCTTTCATCAGCAGCAACAACTCGGCCAATTGACCGCAACAGTCCTAAATTTTCTAATTCTGAAAGTACATCAGCGGACTTCCGACAAGGATTACCATCTGATTTGACCTTCTTGACCATTGTGATATTCATTTATTGACGCTTCCTGGTATTGATGTGCTAACCCACACCCATAATTTAATTCAAAGTAATCAATTTTGGATGCGGGGAAGATTTATTAAAACAGAACCACTAGTTCGCTTTCTCTGAATTTATGGAATGAAATCCACACTCTTTCTCAGCACTATTCTCCCACCACCAGCGGCCTTCACGCTCATGTTGACCAGGCAACACAGCTATTGTGCAAGGTTCACAACCAATGCTAACAAATCCTTTCTGATGAAGTTCATTGAAAGGCACTTTGTTAAAACGGATGTACTTCCAAACCTGGGCAGAGGACCAATTTGCTAACGGATTAAATTTGACTAATGAATGCCCTGGCGTTGAGAAAGCTGTATCAGCTTGAATCACTGGAATACTTGCACGAGTATCGGGGCTCTGGTCCTTACGTTGGCCAGTTACCCAAGCATCAACATCGGCTAACTTCCGACGCAAAGAGTCAACTTTGCGAATAGCACAACACTCCTTATGACCATCCTTATAGAAACTAAACATCCCCTTTGCCTTAACCAGCGCCTCAACCTTTGCTGTATCAGGGAAGAGAACCTCAATCTCCAGATTGTACTTTTCCCTCACCTTCTCTAAAAACTGGTAAGTTTCTTTATGAAGACGACCAGTGTCAATCGTAAACACCTTAATATCATCGCGAACCTTAGTCGCCATATCAATCAGAACGACGTCCTCTGCTCCACTAAAGGAAAGTGCGATATTCTCAAACTGCCCTAGAGCAAACTCAAGAACTTGCATCGGAGACTTTTCTGCATATTTCTCCTGCAGCGCTTCAATATCTAAGCCCTGCTGCTTTACCGGGGTCTGAACCATAACCTATGTTTCTCCTCTCAATTAAGCAATTGCTTGAAGTTTACTCTGCTGAGAAATTTCTGGACGCTGATCTTGAGAATTTGCCAAGCGTTGCTTGAGCATACCAAGATAATCAGCCCGGAACTGTCTTAGCTGATAATCCTGAGGATCATCCGCCTTTAAATCCATCCAAGCCTTACGCTTGCCCAGAGCACTTCGTTCTTTGGCAGCGTCAATCATCTCATCAGTAACGGTAGTGGAGGCAGATGTCATGCGTCCATAGCCATAGAGATCCATATAGTCCTTGGTGACTGTCTCAATAATTTCAATCTCTTCGGTACTTAATGCCTGTTTGAATTTGTCAATGTTGGCAGAGATGGGGGCAAAACAGTTGTTTTCCCACAGGGCGGATCTGCCCGCAATACTTTGAGCCTCTTGTGATGAAGAAATGTCCAACATTGTCGGCAAAAACTCAATGCCAAAAAACTCACATACCTTTCGAAGAACAGCCTCCTGACTCATCAAAAAGTCCTCATAACGGATTGTGAGCACTCGATCAGGAAACTTTTCAGCAAGCGTCTTAGCCGCATCATGAGCCCTAACCCATGTCAAGCTATTTAATAACGCATCAAAGTCATGGATTATGGCACGATTAATGCTACAAATCTGCGCCCTGGGGTCTCTCACAACATTCAAGAACAACATGTCATCAAAGAGAGAAATCAGATCTGACGCATAATGAATATTGTCTAAGGACTTATCCATCACAACTTTCGCATCGTTCTGTTCCCCTGCTTGGAATAGCATTTCCCAAGCAATCATGTGAACATTTCGAGGCTTGTCCTTAACAGCTTCAAAAATACTGACAGGATCGAGAGCCACCTTGTCCCACTTAACCATTGTCGAATTTTGCAAACCCACCAAATCAATTGCTAATTGGAAGTAATTCCAATCATCAGCAAGATCTCCATAAGCAGGTACCAGTGGCATAAAATCCACTATGTGCATAGGATACGGTGAATAAAAATCTGAACTAACATTTAACCGCAGACGTAGTGCATGACTGCCACACCGCCTAATCGGAATCATTAGAACAGGAGTAGGCCGTTTCCCTTGCACACCAATTCCCTGAGACATAGATGCAATCTCCTAAAAACCAGAAATCATTATTTGTACGCTATAAGCCTGAACATGCAGATAGGCTCAACTATACCCCCGATAAATATCGAAACCATTTCTAGGGCAAACTAGAGCATTCTTCTGCAGATGCTAGAAAGATATACCACCACGCATTGGTAACCTCCTAAAAAATCATAAAATGCACTAAGGACAGTACTGCTTCGCTATATCAATTTTACATGTGTGAAAATCTTTGAAAGATAATAAAACCTCTAGAACCACGCTAATTCAACTATTTTTGAAAAGTGACCCAGGAATCTGACTGCTGATTAAGGAATACGATTAAATATATCAGAAATATATCAGATAAATACTTTAATCAGGTGGACCCCCTAGTCACCAAACTATTAAACATCAAACAGATCTAGCAAAAATGATTATAAATGAACTAATTACCAGACCAATAAACTGGCGGTGTTGAAAAAACTTTGAAATTGATAAAATGCCTAACTCATCAAAAATTTGAAAAAAATCGCTAGCTCAGATATACTGAAAGATTAGTCTCGTGACGTACATACAACCTTTCTTAAAGAAATGAGAAGCTTGCGAAGCGTAGAAAACCTGTAAGACGGTAAAAGTTTAAGTACCTACTTGATAGATTTCCTAGAAACGAACACTCTCTTTGCATAATCTTAGCATTTATTTATTAACTCTTAAATTACGGATTTAAGGCTATTATTCCTTCAAGTTATTTGCTGTCTTTTGTGATACATAACAATAGGGTTATTATCTATGCAGTCCCATTGATTACTATCTGTTCAAAGGGTCTAAAAGCTGGTTTTGCTATGCCTATATTGAAGCAAAGGTAGACTCTCAAAGCTTTGATTCTAGGTGTATGTACCCTTACGTACGTATATAACTATACTTTCGACTATTGGCTTTTCCAGTACAGAATGTAGGGGCAAATCAGCCTTCAAATATTTATACGACTTGTGTGAACCAGTGCAACATAAAAAATGAACCACGAGCATTTCCTTGAGGTTTTGCTCGTGGCTATTGCTGTATTAAGCTAAGCTGGCTATCAAATTACTAGATAGTGGGCGGCAACAAAGGTTGCGTGCGTAAAAGTTGCTCTGGATTTAAGAGAAATAGAATAGGTTGATTGTCAGACTGAACAATTAACCCACTAACGCATTGAATATTTACTCTGGCTGCATAATTAGACGGTAGTGGTACGATTTCCGACTGGGCAAACCGTCGTACAGTTGGAGATGATACAACCGGCAAACCAAATAATTCTTCCTGACGATTGCGAATAATTAGTAGATATCCGCTAGCAGACGGCGACTCTGACACCTGCTCTAACCACTGACTAGAGCGTCGTGCTCTCGGATTTTCTAATGGAAGACTCACTGGACTCGCGTGATTACCAAGATTGCCAAAAACTTGATGGCTGATATCCAGAACCAGTAGTTCTTTACCTTCGTAGACGGTTAATCCTGTACCAGAATTATTATAATTACCTTGGGTGTCGCTTTGGGGTACAACTTTTTTAACGGCAAAAATTGGTAACGCAAACCATTCATGTTGAATTTGGAAAACGATCACCTGCTGAGTCGTTTCACTTTTGTGAGTTCTTAGACGGCGAGACTTTAAGGGAGATAGAATAGCCATAGGGATTTTTACACTGCACTAAGGGATTCTTTTTTAAGTACCTGCTCAATCATTTGCAGAAGCTCATGATCCTGATAAGGTTTAGTGATATAGGCATTTGCGCCCAATCTCATAGCAAGCTGGCGATGTTTTTCGCTACCGCGAGAGGTCAGCATAATAATGGGTAAGTTCTTGAGTCTAGAATCAGCTTTTACCTCTGCCAACACACCGTATCCATCTAGTCGAGGCATTTCAATATCACAGACAATTGCGTCAACAGTTAATCCCCCGAGCAATTGGTCTACGGCATCCTGACCATCTTTGCCCTGTTCTACGCTGTACCCAGCCTGCTCTAGGGTTGTTCTCAGCAGCTGACGCATATTGATAGAATCGTCAACTACCAAAATATTAGTTTGTTGAGCTTGGGGTAATGCTAGCTGTTGAGGTGGCTCTCGATCTGGACTAGGTTGGAGCAAATGCTGCCAACGTTGGGGACTTCTAGGAGTAACCTCTTCTTCATCGTCGCTATCGATCCATTCCAATAATTTAGCAGCATCGGCTAAGGGCACTACATGACCATCTTCCAAAATGGTACAACCGTTAAAGCCTGGGGGTAAGCTGATCACATTTTCAACTTGTCGGATAACAACTTCTCGTTCTCCCCAAAAGCGTTCGATATAAATGCCAGTTAAACGTTCCCCACGATTGACAATCAGAATCGATGGCTCATTAATGATAGGTGTCGTTTCTGTTGTCGTTGGTCGCAACGGGCAGCGAAATTCTAGCCACTGTTCTAGATGAATCAAGGGTACTGTCAAACCTTCCCAATTAATGACTTTTTGATCTGGGGAATCAAAGACCTGTACAGCATTAAGGCGGATCATTTCTTCAATTCCATCGGTGGGAAATGCCAGTCGCATCCCACCACTTTCGACCAACAGAACTCGCATAATAGATAGAGTAAACGGCACACTGATAGTAAATGTTGTGCCTACTCCAGGCTGAGTATCAACTTTAATCTCACTTCGAATTTGTTCGAGGTTAGTGCGGACCACGTCCATACCAATACCTCTACCCGATAAGCTGGTAACTTGGGAAGCTGTGCTGAAGCCAGGCTCAAAAATCATACCGAGAAGTTCGCTCTGACTCATACTATCGAGCAGTTCATCTGTCAGACCCATCTGGTAGGCACGACTGCGGATTTTAGTCAGGTTAATGCCTGCCCCATCATCACTGATGGAAATTAGGGTTTGATTACCTCGATGAGCGGCGCGAATTTCAATTGTGCCTTGGGGGAGTTTACCCTGTGCTTGACGAGTTTCAGCATCTTCAATACCATGATCAAACGCATTTCGCAGCAGGTGCATGAGGGGGTCTCGGAGGTGCACTGCAACAAAGCGATCAATTAGGGTAGCCCCACCAGCAATCTTTAACTCTACTGTTTTTCCATATTGTAAAGATAACTCTCGCACAGTCCTGGGAAAACGTTCAACAAGATCAGATAAAGGTCGCATTCTAGCCCGCGTTACATTGATTTGTAGAGCTTTTGCGGTACGATTTAAGTTACTGGAGGCCTGCTTAATCTCTCGCATGTTAAGCTTTACATCACTTGTAACCTCTCGCAGCTGAACTAAGGTTTCTCGCTGATCTTGAGATAGCAGATGCAGATCACTGTAGCGATCAAGTTCTAAGCTATCAAATGAGTGTTCCGTTGAGGCAACTTGACCGATTGACTCATCAGCTGAGCTGTCTTGAAGAGGAAATGCCCCTGTGAAGGCTAATTGTGATTTCAATGCCTGTTTTAGCTGGTTGGTCGCAGCTCCGTTGCCGGATTTTGAGCGAGGGACAGAGGTATCAATAGACAGCTGATTGCAAAACATCTGTAGTTCTGCATTGGTACCTTCCAGGCTGCCCATCCGCTGAGAGAACAGAGTCATCAAATCTTCCATTTGATCCAGACGTGAGTTCATAGTATTACGCTGGATAATTAGTTCGCCAAATAGGTCATTCAGCTGATTTAACAGCTTTATGGGAACTCGAACTGTATTCTCTTGAATATCTTGATTTTTGTTCGCAGGAGCTTCTACGGGTTCAACCAGGATTTCTACAAATTCTTCTGACTCCTCTTCTGCTGGTGACGATTGGAACGTTGAGGAAAAATCAATCTGCGATTCTAGATCTATTTTCTCATTTTTAGTTGAAAAAATAGGTTCTGGCTCTGGGGCAGTTGTCGGTTCATCAAACTGAAATTCAGTTGGATCAAAGCTTTCAATTGCAGCCTCAATGCCGACTAAATCAATATCATTAAGAATATTTGTAGTGCTATCCGGTATAGCATTTACAGTACTGTTATTAATATGATTACCTGTAGTCTCAATTTTATCTGAGCTACTTATATTAGAGAAACCTTGATTAATAGTCTCATCAGGATCCATAGAGGAGACCTGCTTAAAGAAAGCATCGTCTGAGATTTCAGTGGACTCATTAATTGCCTCAGAGACCTCTTCAAGCTTTAAGACTTCTTCAGCTGTTTCAATTGCCTCGTCAGGTTCAACTGTTCTTGGTTCATCGATAACAACATTGGTAACAGCTTCAATATCATCTTCCAAATCTAAAGTCTCAAATTCGGAAATTTCTATTTCGGAGTCTTCTATATCCAGGAATGTTTCTGAACCGACAAATTCTAAGGACTCGTTTGCAAATAATTTAGCAACATCCGAGATCTCAGTTGAAGCAAAGTTTGTCTCTAGCTGCGTTGGCAATTTATCAAGTTTACCAACCATTACCAGTGCCTGGGACCGTTGCCAGAGTTCTAGAGCCTGATAGGCAAGGGGTTCAACCTGGTCTGAGGAGGCCGTCATTAGCTGTTGGTTGATCGAGGCACATAGACTAGTAAATGCATCGATCTGGAGCATTTTACCCAGATCGTGCAATTCCTCCACCATTATCTCTAACTCTTCTCGCAGACAAGGAGAACCTGGGGCTTCTAATACCGATGACAGTCGGTTCAGTAGCTCTTCCACTTCAGTGCCAAACATGACAACAGCTGTGTTATCATCAGATTCTTCAGCGAGCAGAGCGAGTTCATCACTGGGTTGTACTTCACCTAAACGATCACGCAACTTCTCGAAACTAGGATAGGCATGGCTAGTTAGCCATGCTTCTGTAATTGGCTCTGCCTGACGATGGAGTGAGCTGATCTGGCGCATGCTATCCAGACCTTTCAACAGATGTATTTCCAGTGCAGCATCCACCTGGACAGAACCTCGACGAACCCTGATAATTTTTAAGGAATCTTCGAATTGGTGTGCCAGCTGGCTCATTGATGGACATTCGATCATCGAACCGATGCCCTTAATCGTATGGGCTGCCCGCAGTGCGGCGTCCATTTTCTGCGGATCTACCCCAGTTTCAGCAAGCCCAATTAATACTGATTCAATAGTATTGAGATATTCATCAACTTCATCTAGAAAGTTGAGCCAGACCTCACGATCTGCTTCATGTGACATGGTTTTAATTTAATAGAGCAGCACTAGTTTTGAGATAGGAGATAATGGCTATTGTGGTGTTGTTGAGTTCAGAGACAGATTAACCTAAGCCGATCTCTGAACTCTACGACAACTTGCTATGCTTCTGTTTTAACCTTAAACTGGTCAACAGTAGATTCTAACTCGCGGGCAACTTCTACAGTGTTCTGAAGTGTTTCAGCTACTTCACGAGAAGCATCTGACGTGCGTTTAGAGGCTTTCGTAATCTGCTGCATCAGTTGGGTGACTGTCTGAGATGTTTCAGCCTGTGAAACGGTTGCTTTAGAAATTGACTGTAGCAATTGATCAATTTGCTGCGATACTTCCACAATCTGCCCTAAACCTTCCTTAGTTTCCTGTACTAGTTGAGTACCTTCTACCACCTGAGTAGTACCCCGTTCCATGGCTTCTACCACGTCTCGGGTACCCATCTGAATGTTTTTCACAATCTGCTCAATCTCTTTGGTCGCTGCCGCTGATTGTTCTGCCAGCTGACCAACCTCACTGGCAACTACCGCGAAACCTTGACCTTCTTCACCAGCGTGGGCTGCCTCAATACTGGCGTTCACCGCTAGCAGGTTTGTTTTCATCGCAATTTCGTTAATTAGCGAAACCACCTGAGAAATTTGCTGGGAAGATTCACCCAGCTGTTTTACTTTCTTACCGGTTTCTGCCACAGTAGACCGCAGGTCTAGAATACTGTCTACTGTGCGGTCCATAGCAGTTCCACTGTTTTGAGCAGCATTAGAGGCAACCTGCGCAACTTGGGCAGCCTGACGAGCATTGTCAGCCACTTCCTGAATGGAGTGTGACATCTGCTCCACGGAGTTGAGAGTGTTGGTAATTTCATCCATCTGAGCCAGAGCTTCATCCGCCAGTTGGCGAATCGCCCCCTCACTCTGATCAATGGACGAATTTACCTGTCCAGTTGCCTGTTTTACCTGAACCACGATAGATCGCAGGTTTTCAATAATGGCATTGAAGACGTCACCGATAATACCAATCTCACCTGCAGTTAGCTCTGTACGTACCGTTAGGTTACCATTAGAGGCTTCTTCCATCTCGTTCAGAAGCTGTACTAACTCACGCTGCAAAACCTCATTTCGTTTCCGTTCTTCTTCAGCTCGCTCCACCTGGGCTTGGGCAGAAATCTGTTGTTGTACTGATTCTTCCTGCTTGACCAATAGAGTCTGAATCTGTGATGCCATCAGATTGATGTTAGAACCCAACTGGGCAATCTCATCGTTTCCTTGGGTCGTAATTCGAGTTCTGAAGTCCCCTTCTCCTAAACGTTTTACTGATTCAGTAATCTGCAAAATCGGTAGGGTAGTCCGAGTTGCGACCAGGGTAGCAATGGCAGCGACAAGTAGAACGGTAATACCAGTACCTACAAGTACTGTGTTCAACAACTGTCGTGATGCAGCAAATGCTGTAGCTGTATCAATTAAACTAACTACGCTCCAGTTTAGCTGAGGGCTATTAGCATCATGAACAATCGGGGCATAGGCTGTAAGTTGACTATCTAAAATGTCAATCTGAGGTTCTCTGCCCTGCAGCCAGTCACTAGAGAGATCGTTCAGGACTGGGTTAGGTTCAGCTTCATCAGTATTGGTTAAGAAAATCTGCTCATTAGCATCAATCAGTGCCACTTCAGTATTAGTTACTGCAAATGCACTAACACGTCGCTTGAGTTCTTCAACGTCAAGACGTACACGGATCATATAGAGCATTTCACCGGTTTTACTATCAAAGATTGGGGCTGCTCCAATCAATGCAAATGTTAGGTTCCCCGCCCTGGGTGCCCGTGGCTGTACCCAAGTAATATCATTGCTCGCTACAATATCCTGAAACCAATCGTTTTGACTAACGTTTGATGGAATACCATCAGGGTTACTAACAGCAACAGGATTACCCTTAAGGTCTACCACTGCAATATCTTCGTAAAGCGGTGATCTCTCAACTAGATCTTGTAGAAAAGCATTGCGATCAGCCGCTGTTGTTGCTTCACGCACTTTAGAATCCGCAAACATGCTCAACTGAGAAAACGTTCTCAAGTCTTGGAAACGAGCATTCATAAATTCTGCGGTAAAGTTTGCAATATCCGATGTTGCTGCCTGGCGGGCCTCCTCTACCTGGACTGTCACCCGGTCCTGTACAAAGGTATAACCCAAACCACCAACAATAGCGACCGGGGCTACCCCCAATGACAGCGCCAAGGCAAGTACCTTGGTTTTTAGTGTTAACTTTTGCCAAAAACCTGTGGAAGAATTTTGAGTAGCAGCAGGCTGATTATCATACTGCCGGTTACCCGTGACCATGGGCGAATAGCCAGAGGAACCCATGCTGTCTGGTAGGTTGCCATTACCAGTTGCAATATTATTTAGCTGTGATGGAAATTCTGTATTGGGGGTCATCGTTGTTAGTTTTTAGATTAGGAGTGGATAGAAGGCGCTGTGAGAATAATGTGCTTAAGGAACTCCTCAACGAAAGGAGCCCCTTAACTGCTAAAGGAAATACTTAACTACTTTGCAAAATCGGAGAACGGGCAATCGCTTCAGCATCCAAGACCAGTAGCATTTCGTTTTGTTGAAGTAAGCATCCACGCAAACAAGGCATAAGACCCGGCGCAAAATGGCCTTTGGGTGTTTGAATCAACTCTGGTGAAAAGCGAACTACACCTCGCATGGTTGGCACAATCAATCCTAGAAGAGCCTGGTTATGAGCTGTTGATACGAGCATATTCTGTTGTTGCGATATCTGAGCAACCCGAATAATCACAACGTTATAATTACGAATATTGGAGGGAAGCGGTGTGGCTAGTAACATGTGCGCTAAATCGACTAGCCACATAACTCGACTGCGTCGAGTTGACAGTCCCAACACACAGGGCGGCATGTTTGGCATCGGCGTAATTTGCTGTGCCGACAAAACAATTACCTCCTGGACTTGACTCATTGAAAAAAGTGCGGGTGTCTGCTCATTGAGTTGAAAACTCAAACAAGCTGTACCAGAAGTTCCCTCTGACTGTATTTGTCGATGGGCTAGGACTGATGCATTCATTGACTTAAGCTATACCGAACAGCATTAACAAGTTGGTCTTCGGTGAAGGGTTTAGTGACATATACATTGATCCCTTGTTTCATAGCCCAAAGGCGATCAATTTCACCTGATTTGGAAGTACATGCCACAATAGGTACCTTTTGAGTAGCGGGATTTTTCTTGAGATTGCGGCACATTTCAAGGCCATTCATCCCAGGCATCACCAAGTCTGTAACAATTACATTGGGCTGATACTCGATTGCCTTACTCAAGGCTTCTTTTGCATCAGTGGCTACAATTACTGTATACCCACCTTTTCTTAGGTAACTGCTGATGAGTTCCAGTTCATTAATAGAATCATCGACAACTAAGATTTTGGTCACTTTTATTCACCTCAAAAGCTTTTTTGGATTTTTTTTGGGAAAATCAAATCTACAAAAGACATCCAGACAAGTAGTTTCTCACTTTAAAAAAGACTATACATTCTAGTATCTTTCAAGATAAGTTTCTAGATATCACATCTAGCAAGCTAGCTCTATTAAAAGGTTTCTCCAAGTAATCTGTAGCACCCACTAATTTAGCCCTTGTCTTGTTGATGATCCCTTTCTTGCCTGTTACCATTACAACTGGTATATTTTCAAATCCGGGAAGACGCCTCAACATTCTACACAATTCATATCCACTTATTGTTGGCATTGTTAGGTCCAATAAAATAATATCTGGCTTGAGTCTTTTTAGTTGGAATGTGGCCTTAATTGGCTCAAGAAATTTAAAAACTGAGAAATCTTCTTCACCTAAAAATCGTTCAATTTGATCCAGTGTATTGGGGCTATCATCAACACATGCAACTACAGGTCGAGTTTTCTGTCTCTTATTAGAAGTAGATAAATAAGGTGTTGAGAAGCCTTTATTTAAGGTATCTGTTTTAATAGTGTCTAATCCTTGTGCCCTTTTAGGAGAAGCATTCTCAAGCCCAGTCAATCTATCAAATGGTGACTCTGGGGCCCGTAAAATAATAGATTTATTATCGATATAAGGATGTAGAAATTTTGCAATATCAAGTTCATCCTGTTGTAAAATGGCAGCAATGTGGCGAATGCTATAGCCTCGCAAAATAGTTCCTAGTTTACTTTTTAACCTAGGCGAAACAGTGTTTGAATTATTAGTATTGAAAAAAGCATCTTGGCTAACTATATAAGGGCGCTGGTGGGGAGAGTTAATCAGAGGATTTAGAAGCTTCCAGGTCTTTAGACGTGTTTGACAATTTTCGATAGTAGCTTTAGGGTCAAGCTTAGAAAATACAGGAATTTCAAAAAGCTCTCTCTCAATTCTTACAGCCCCCCCTGATAAAGATAGAAACGACTCAATTGCTTCCCTTGTTAACTGTTCTATCAGTTCTTGAGCTTGCCAAATCTCCAAATATTTTTGCTCAATTAGGTAGCAGATTATCTGATACTCAAAATACTGAGTTGACTGAATATTATCAGATTTTATATTCAATAGCTCGTCAGAGTTTTCCTCAAGCCAGGAAAATGATTCTTGGCTCATGGTAGCTAATTTTAACTTAAGCCATTTAAGGGAATAAGCAAGGCTTTTTTCTGATGCATGGGATGCATAGTTCAGTTTGCCATCTCTAAAATAGATCCACCAAGACATTGATTTTGCATCCACTTCTAAGCATCCACTTCCATAGGTATGAACGAAGCTTGCTAGCAAAACTGGAGGTTGAAAACTCCGAATAGATTTTGGGTTATTTGTGATTCTTGACTTTTGCAAGCTTTTCATAAAGTTCATATCCTTACAATTCCCGCAGGCCTTAATCCATTAGTTACGACCTAATGTCAAGTCAAAATTAAATTGACATTGCAACATATCTAAGACTAAAAAGTTTTTTAACTTTCAAGTTCTAGCCCTTAGGCAACGCCACATGAATCTATTCTCAAGTAATGGATAAAATACGCTAGATTCAAAAAATCCAAAAATCGCTGCTAATTTATCGAAATTTAGAAAAATATTTGAAAAACTGGTCTTTAAAGAGTAGTATTCAGTATAGAAATAGCCTTATAAGGCCTATTTCTATGTGACATTTTTAACTTGGATTAAAGGGAAACACAATCAATACAAAAACCTATTCATTATTCGAAACCACTTCTCCGGTAATCTTATTCGAAAATTGAGTAGTGGTTTGATAACATCTTCTAAGGGTTTAGTGAAAAATTAATTTTTTGTTATTTAGTTCACTTCGTTGGAAGCTTAAACGATTAAAAACATGAGCTCTACCTGGTTCTCTATGTTAGAGCGTAATGAGAGTACCCAAACTCTCATAAAAACAATGGTTTTAGGCATCTTAACTGGAAAAAATGTTCATGCTGAACACTAGTATATTAGTTCCTGAAGAGCCAAAAGATGGCTGGCAGAGACTGCATTTTGCATGACTCACTATGTTAGGCCTCAACATTGAGGTATGCCATTGAATTAACTCTCTTCATTGAATAACAATCGCAGAACATCAATGCATGACAATTAAAAACTGATGTATCACAAAGTACCAGCTGAACAATAACTTCAACTGGGCTAAATCGCTCAGATATAGCAAATTCACAGTGCTACTTGATTCAAAAATGACCTAATACAATAAGTGAAAGCGCTGAGTAAAAAAAGGTACTACTGGCCCTATCTAAAACATAGATGCATATCTTTTATTCTGTCTGCTGTTACAAGTATTGTGCTGTGGTAGATATGCCTGACTAATTTAGAGGCAGGTGATGTCAAAGCAAGTAGACAACACTTCTGGAGTAGAGTGTTCCTGTACTTAATAAAGTATTCTACCAGACTATTGGTTTTCGTATAGACCGAAGTAGATTTATAAATAATTTGTATATTTCGAGATATTGTCTGAATTTGAGGAAAATATCCTGATCTAAAAAAAATGATCTGAATACGTACCATCGGTTCTTTATAGTTTTTAGCTTTCGTTCAATCCTGATGTCACAATAGTGTCCTTTGAATTTAAGTCATCCAGACACAGACTGAAGAAATTGAATTAAGTTATTCTTAAGAGCCAAAGAGATACTCTACTGTGCTATGTCTATCACTTTGAACAAAAATGCATAGACTATTTTTCTATGATAAATAGATGCTTTGGCTTTTCAACAAAGTCGCTCTTGTTCAAAATGTCTGAAATTGAAATCACACCGAGCAGGCGACCCTGCACCACTGAAGCACGACGGATTTTTGTATTGGCAAATAAACGCGCTACATACTCCACACCCAAATCTGGCGTTACCACAATACAATGCTTAGTCATGATCTCAAATACATGCATTTCTTTTGGATCATGGCCATAGGCCGCTACCTTGTAAACAATATCTGTTTCAGTCACCATGCCATAGGGATCTTCTTCACTGCGGCGATCTACAATCAGTGCACGCAAGCCTTTATCTTTCATTAACTCAACGGCTTCGGCCACAGTTGCTGAACCACTGATAGTGATCACATCAGCGGTCATAATATCCTTTGCCTGCATCATAATGACGCTGTCCTCATCTAAACATAAGTAAAAGAGATCCTCTCTTATGTGAGAATCTCCCGATTTTATCCTTTAGTTAACCCTCTAACCCGTTTGATTTTGTAGAAGTCACTTAGCAGATTAAACGTCGTATTCTCGCTGTTGTAAAACTTCAGGATTATCCATGTAGGCATCATACCCATAGAAATCTTTCTTAGGTTTCTCGACAAAATCACTCTTACGTAGAATATCTGAAATTGAAATCACAGCAGGTAACGTCTCCTATTCTCTAAAAACCAGCCATGTAGGCTTCCAGCACCGTGTTACTCTTTGAGCGTGCACCATTGAGTAATCACAATGGCCCAAGCCACAAGACACAATTAAGTTTGTTAGGTTACTAGCAACACTGCTACCCAAACACCGATATGCTGAAACCATTGGTTGCCACCTCGGTTTCACAATTGCTACCATCCATTCAAAATCCCTATGTCTACCGAATCTCAAAACAACCCGATCTGGGAAAGACTAGAACTAGGAAGACGTAGCAAAGCTGCCCAGGGAGGCTACGCTGGCTACGGTTCACCTGCGTTCGGAGAAAAAACAGTCAATGGCAATTTGGTGGCCGACGAAAAAGAACAGCAAATTATTGAACTGATACGTCGTCACCATAAGTCTGGAAAATCGCTACAGCAAATTGCCAATTGGATGAATACCCAAGGTTATAAAACCAAGCGAGGTAAAGAATGGCAACGCATATCGGTCAAACGTGTGTTAGATAGGCTCTACGGAAAGACGCCTAGAATGACGAATGTTTCCGATAAGCCCGCCCTCAAAGCTGAAGATGAAGCTCAGACATAACCTAAGCCACTAAAACCTCTTTTATGTCGGCTACCTAATCGGTGTAACGTTACATCCCTGACTATATACTTCAGGTTAACCACAGTCCATGTCTGACAAAGTTTTAATCTTATTTAGCCGTTACATCCCTAATGACCGTTGATAAGGCCTTGAATTCGACGCCAGTTTCTGTGTCCAACCGTGGTCATTCTGAGGTTGCTGATATTCCCCATGGGACGATGGCGTCATCCGACCTGTTGCAAACGGTCACGCCCATGATGGCCGATGCCATTGATCAACAGGTGTTAATAGTATCTCTTGATTGGTCATTAAGTCGGGTGATCGCAACCATGGGAGCTACTAGGACCACCTGTGGCTTAACTACGGGTAGTTCTAATAGCCGTCATGCAAGCTGCGCCTTGATCGTAGAAGACGATCAAGTGGTTGGTATTTTTACTGAACGCGATATTGTCAAACTGACGGCAAAAGGTAAGGATTTAAGCGCCCTGGCTGTAGCTGATGTGATGACGTCACCGGTCAAGACGTTACAGCGGTCTGCCGTTCAAGATATTTTTGCAGTCTTATTTTTATTTCGTCGCTATCGGATTCGACATTTGCCCATTGTGGATGAGTTCAACCGCCCCATCGGAATTGTGACCCAAGATAGTATTCGAAGGGTATTACGTCCTGCCAATTTGCTCAAAATGCGGCGGGTTGCCGATGTGATGTCAACCAGCGTAATTCATGCATCGCCAACAGCGCCGATCATGCAGTTAGCGCAGCAGATGGCAGACCATCGGGTCAGTTGTATTGTCATTGTCGAAGTGGACAGTCAGGCTACGACCAGCGGTGAGCTGCGGGCGTTTATGCCCATGGGCATTGTGACTGAGCGCGATATTGTTCAGTTTCAGGCTCTGGAATTAAATCTGCAGCGGTTGACGGCTCAGGATGTGATGAGCACACCCCTGTTTTTATTGGAACCGACTGATTCTTTATGGACGGCCCACCAAGAAATGCAAACACGTCGGGTAAGGCGTCTGGTGGTGTCTTGGAACTGGGGGAGTGGTTTGGGGATTGTGACGCAAACTAGTCTGCTGAAGGTTTTTGACCCGATTGAGATGTACGGCATCATTGAAAGTATGCAGCAAACGCTCAACCAGATTGGGGATGGCTCCCCCACGCCCGCAACGTCGCAAAAGCCAACACCAGTCACCGACCGGGTCACAGATTTGCTATTTGATATTGAAACAAAGCTGCTTGGGCTATCAAATGAGGGCAGCCCAACAACGGAAAAGCATCAGCAACTGGTGCGGGGGGCATTAAAGTCGCTACAGCAGGTGCAGGCAATAGTCAGCAGCTGATAGTTATCAACTATTCATTCTCAATTATTAATTATCCATTGCCTGTTGCCAGTATTCGTAAACGCTAGTGGCCATTGTGAGGACACCGGTTGCGATCGCACCCTCATCCACTTCAAATTTAGGATGGTGCAGGGGGTGGTTATGGCGGTCTTCAAACCCAATACCCAAGCGAAACATGTTACCCGGCACCTGTTCAGTATAGAGGGCAAAATCTTCAGCTCCTGTGGAGGGTTCGGCCAGCCACTCAATACAATGTTCGCCTAGGCTCTTCTGGGCCGCATCGGCGACAATCTGCACTAGTTTTTCAGCATTGATAACAGAAGTAACCAGCCGCTGGTAGTTAAATTCATATTTAGCACCGTGCATGGTGCACACACCAGCAACAATATCCTCAATCCACTCAGGTAGCTTTTTATGAACGTCGGGTTGCAGCGATCGCACCGTTCCCTGCATCACTACCCGATCGGCAATTACATTCGCCGCTTTACCCCCAGAAATTTTGCCAATGGTAATCACAGCCGGGTGTAATGGATTGATCCGACGACTGAGCGATTGTTGCAAGGTGGTCATCACCTGGGAGGCTACCCAAATTGCATCGACCGCCTGGTGGGGGCGGGCACCATGGCCTGACTCGCCAATAATGACAATTTCCACATCATCTGATGCCGCTGTCAGCGCTCCCCGCCGTAGCCCCACCTTACCCGCCTGAATAGTAGGCAGTACATGGACCCCAAAAATTGCTACCACATCTGTCAGGGCATTATCGTTAATCATCCACTTAGCCCCCTGCGCGGTTTCCTCCGCAGGCTGAAATAAAAAGCGTGTGGTACCGGCAAATTTTTGCTGTTCAGTGAGTTCGGCCAGAACCATGGCAGTCCCTAGACCAACCGTTGTATGCACATCGTGACCGCAGGCATGCATAATGCCTCGATTTTTAGAGCTAAAGGGCAGATCAACCTGTTCAAGAATTGGTAACGCATCCATATCCGTCCGTACAGCCAAAATTTCAGAGACAGTTCCGGTCCCTTCAAGGTTGACCACTACGCCAGTTTTCCCAATCATTTCCTGGACATGCAGCCCACAGGATGACATTACCCCAGCAACGTAGGCAGCGGTTTGATATTCCTGACCGCTGAGTTCTGGATGGGCATGGAGGTGACGGCGAATTTCAATCAGGCGTGGAGTAATTTTTTCGGTGATGGCCTTAATCTGATCGTGCATGGTGCAATGGGAAGGGGGCATTTATTTAGTTTACGGTGCTATACACGATCACAGTTTTCTAATGTCAACACACCTTTTGAAAAAGCTTGTTCAGATATTAAAGGCGTTTTTTACCAGTTTTCTAAAAAACTTAAATGTGATTGGAATTCCTGGAGAGATAGTGCTGACACACTTCTAAGTAGATGAGCACAATTCATTTCAAAATCCTAGAAGCCCCTTTACGGAAGCATCTGTGTTCTCCATACCCCGACTGGCTTAAGGAAGAGATGGGGATAGGGGCTACTGTTTAGTTGTGGCGAATATACAGCTAAGTACCAGACATGCTAAAAACACAATGAGCAATACAAGGCTGTCTTTTGGTTCACAGCCTCTGAACCATACTAGCGCTCAAATCTGTGTCAATGGCGACATGACTTGCCAAAGACGATTGAACAGGGTATCTATGGAGCATCTAAGCCACGTCCAAGTTAAAACCTGCGGGGTCTTCTAGGTCAAAATGACCGTCCTGGATGTGGACAAGATTTATTCAAGTACCGTTATTCAACTGAGCGCTAACCGTTGTGAATGCAGCCTTAAACGCCATTACCCTGACAAATATCATTCGCATTATCGTACCTATACTCATTATCCTGGGTGCGTTTTTTCTAGGACTGGTCGTTGAACGCCAGGGACTCAATCGACTCCAGGCAGCTTCTACAAAACTTGGCTGGGGCGGTGCTGATGTCATCATCAGTTCCCTCAAAGGATTGATTTTGCTTTGGTTTGTTATCGGGGGTGCCTTTGCAGCCATCCCGACTTTACCGATTGACAATAATCTATTTCTAACGATTCAAAAGAGTCTATTAGCCGCTGCCATTGCGTCGGGTACGTTGATTGTTGCTCGTCTGGCAGTCGGTTTTGTTCGCTACTTTTCTGAAACTAAGGGGGCAGGCAGCCTTACATCTCTATTTGAGATGCTGACGCGGATTGTTATCTTCACCTTTGGTGTTCTTGTTATTCTTCAATCCCTTGGTATTGCCATTACCCCCTTACTAACTGCCCTGGGTATCGGTGGTGTGTCCCTGGGTTTGGCTTTTCAGAGCACCCTCACCAACTTTCTCTCCGGTCTAAATTTAGCCACCTCTAATAAGCTCAGGGTGGGAGACTTTATCCAGCTAGATTCTGGTGAAGAAGGCTATGTTGTCGATATTGCCTGGCGACATACCATCTTGCAAGACATCCGCGACAATATGGTAGTAGTCCCTAATACCCGCATCCTCAATAATGTCTTCAAAAATTATGGTTTACCGGACCAAGAAGCACTAATTGTGCTTGAAGTTGGTATTAGCTACGACACAGACTTAGAACAGGTTGAACAGGTAGCCCTTGAGGTGGCCAATCAGGTTATGAATGAGGTGGCAGGCGGTGTTCCTGATTCTGACCCGTGGATTCGGTTTAAAGAATTTGGTTACTTTGCCATTACCATGGCAGTCTATCTGCGCATTCGCGAATATTTCGACCATCTGGTTGTGCGCCATGAGTTTATTAAACGACTGCATACACGCTTCCGCAATGAGAATATTCCCATGCCGTTTCCGATTAAAACATCGTTAATTCCAATCCCCCATGAGCAGAAGCACAATGTTAAACGCAGTGCCCTGAGCCAGGACGGGTTAGCTGAACTACCTTTTTTAAAGGATGATCACCAGTAGCAGTTTATTTATCACTCACCACAAAGGCCCAAGTAATGAGGATTGAATAACTTCCATATTTTGCTTGAGTTGAGGCAAAGTGGGATACCCTTTCCCCTCCTGGGAGGGGCAGCGGGGTGGGTTGCCCCCCTTACAGCATCTCTCCCAAGCGGTAAGGAATCGGCACATTATTAAATTTCCAATCCCAAGATCATGGGCTTACACCTACCACCGCTCACCGCCCCACGCAAAATTTTAAGCTTGACACAATAGTAAGTGTTGTTTTTAAACATATAGAGTAAGCGATTGATTCTCTTCCCCAGATGTCTCTTCAGCTTGAGCCTGCAACAAACGATTGCAGCCGTTGATCACGGCCAGCATAGAAGCAGTGGTAAGATTGCGATGGGTACCCATGCCATAGTAGCGCTGCTGTTTTTGGGGAACCGTCACAGCCACCAACGCAATTGCTGTGGCTCCGCTGCCCGTATTTAATGCCCGTTCCTCATAGTCAGCTATCTCGATGGCAAATCCATGATGGCGTAGGGCTGCCACCAGAGCATCAATCGGCCCATTCCCAGCTCCCTGAAACCATAGTGTTTGATTTTCATAGCTCACTTGCATAGTTAGCCGCTGTACCTGATGGTTGTCACCTGCGGTTTCTAGCCGGTGGGTTACGTATCCCAGTGGACCAGCCAGTGCGCCATAGGTTTGACAAAACAACTGCCAAATTAAACCAGACGACATTTCCTCACCAGTGCGATCCATCACTTGTTGTACTACCTGGCTAAACTCCACCTGCAAAGGCTTAGGGAGTACGACACCATAGTCTCGCTCCAGCAAAAATGCAATACCCCCCTTGCCTGACTGACTATTGACTCGCACAATGGCTTCATAGGAGCGGCCCACATCTGCCGGATCCATGGGTAAATAGGGAATTTCCCAGATATCCTCTGGCTGACGTTGGGCAAATCCTTTTTTGATCGCATCCTGGTGAGACCCTGAAAAGGCAGTGAACACCAGCTCCCCAACATAGGGATGACGCGGATGGATGGGTAGCTGAGTACATCGCTCAACTACCTCAGAGACTTGAGCAATCTTTGAGAAATCTAGCCCCGGATGAATGCCCTGGGTATAGAGGTTCATGGCCAGGGTCACCAGGTCCACATTGCCCGTACGTTCACCATTGCCAAAGAGACAGCCTTCTACCCGGTCAGCACCTCCCATTTGCGCCAGTTCTGCAGCTGCAACACTACAGCCTCGGTCATTATGGGGATGAACGCTAAGGGCCACGGCCTCACGATAGGCCAAATGGCGATGCATCCATTCCACCTGGTCGGCAAATACATTGGGGGTGGCTACTTCTACACTGGCAGGCAGGTTAATAATTGCCTTTGCCTTTGGGGTGGGCTGCCATACTGCCAGGACGGCATTACAAATATCTCGGGCAAAGGGGAGTTCTGTGGAGGTAAAAACTTCTGGAGAATATTGAAATCGCCAGACTGTGTCGGACTGACGTTGGGCAAGCTGCCGGATTAGCGCGGCTGCCGACACTGCTAGTTCAATGGTTTCAGCCTGATTGTTGCCAAACACCACTCGCCGAAATACAGGAGCTGTCGCGTTGTAGACATGGACAATTGCCCGTTTTGCCCCTTGCAATGATTCAAATGTCCGTCGGATCAGTGGTTCTCTCGCTTGAGTGAGAACCTGTATAGTGACTTCATCGGGTATATGGTTTTCGTCAATCAGCCGTCGGACAAACTCAAATTCTGTTGCCGATGCGGATGGAAACCCCACTTCGATTTCTTTAAAGCCTATTTGCACTAACAACTGAAAAAACCGTAGCTTTTGGTCAATGGACATGGGCTGAGCCAGGGCCTGATTGCCATCGCGCAGATCGGTGCTAAGCCATACGGGGGGCTGGGTAAGGGTGCGGCTGGGCCAGGTGCGATCGCTAAGCTGAATCGGTTGAAATGGACGGTATTTTTGAGCGGGATTCTGCAACATGATGGTTTCCTTAAACGAGTTGTTGTACTGGGATAATCGAAGGTAGACAGCGCCTAGGGAACCCACCCCAACATTTCCCCCTTGGAAAGCAGGGCTGTTTCATTGTTTGGACAGAAAATCTGAAGGCATTGAAAGCTCATTTGAGGAAAGGCATGCTCTACTTGGCGGTGGGCCAAACAACAATGCGATAACCTGATTAATCGCCCCCGCCGTAACCCTTCCTTTAATACCATCAAGAACACCCCAGTAGGTGGGGTTCTGGGGCGGCCTTCCGGCCCTAGCCATGGGGGTTTGGGGAACTCGGAGGGACCCCAAGCAACCGGTTTTAGTTCTCTCCGATCATATCTCGATTTAGTATGAACGAAGTAATAAGCCTTACGGATTTTCTCTGGTGAACACGAAACAACCCTGTCCTTGGAAGGGGTATCGGTGGGTAGCCATAGTTTTAAAAGCAGGTAACAAAAATGACAGCTTACCAGAGCGCTTTCATCTCATCGCCTAGTTTCTGTCTAAGACAACAGGAGCTGTCTATGAAATAACTGTGCAATCACTATAGGCATGCAACTCAAAGGTTAAACCCCTACTTAAAGGAGCTACAAACTTCTAAATTGTCTTTGTAGACGCCTGTTCGGATCGATTAATTTTGGGGTGAAGTCAAGTTAGTATGCGCCAGGCGCAGCAGCAGTCCTAGCCCGTTGAGGCTAGTTAGACTGTGTAGTGATAGCTGCTTGGTGGTGTTCATATCTAACACGATAACAATTAGAACGTAATATACATGGTAGCCTGTAAGTTCTTCTTTCGTCAACAAACTATGCTAGTAAGTCATTAATCTAGTCAATCTGCCAATCAACAACTGGGAGACTCAATACTCTTTCAAACTCTTTGGTGTTATGAGTCACCAATGTCAACTCATTGACTAATGCAATGGCAGCAATTTGTAAATCATTAGGGCCAATAGGTGTACCAGCCGCCGCTAACGTAGCACGGATTTTAGCATAAACCTTAGCCGCCTCATCATCAAACAGTAACGAGATAAAAGCCTGTAAAAATTGTTTTTGTTTTGCTAATGTCTTTTGAGGATTATTGCTTCGTTGTGCACCATAAAATAGTTCTGCTTTTACCACCGAGCAAACGGCAATATCGTCGGATGACTGTTCCTTTAGCCACTGACGAACAGATTTAGAACGGCCATTCAAATACATGACACATATGTTGGTATCCAGCAAATATTGCATCCTAGCAAGTTCCTACGAGCATGTCCTCCTGGTATTCAAAGGGAATTTGCACTGGCAACGTAACTAAAACAATATTGCCCTTATCTAACTAATGAGGATTCCAGTTTGCTCAGCCGTAACTTCCTAAAAAGCCTTGGTTCAAATCAGATAGTTAGCATTTATCTTCAATATCATAGCCTGGTGCTATGGATTCAGCTTAGCCATTACCCACAGGCTTTTCCATATTCGAGACAGGTATAACAATACAGAAATTTTTTAAGCAGAAATGCCTGGTACCCTAACATAGTTAACAAAACTTCACTAAATTTTATGGCTGCCAAATCACGGCTACCTCTACAGTTTTGGATCGTCACCCTGGTGGCGTTTATCAACTCCGTCAGCTTTACCATTATCATTCCAACGCTATACCCCTATGCCAAGGAATTTGGCCTCAGTGACCTGGCGGCCAGTCTGCTAACCACAGGGTTTTCCCTATCGCAGTTTTTGGGAACGCCTATTTTAGGACGCCTGTCGGATCGCATTGGTCGGAAACCATTATTGGTCATTAGCTTACTGGGTACTGTGGTGGCTAACATCCTGGCGGCAGTGAGTCCTTTTGCCTGGTGGTTGTATCTGGCGCGGATGTTGGATGGATTAACTGGGGGCAATAATTCGGTGGCCCAAGCCGTGGTGAGTGATATTACGACCCCAGAACAGCGTACCCAGGCCTTTGGCATTTTTGGGGGCATGTTCCGTCTTGGTTTTGTCGTGGGTCCTCCCCTGGCTTACTTTGCCCAGACTTTGCCACCATTGCCAGGTATTACGCCATTGGGTATGAGCTTTATGATGTCAGCCATCATGGCACTCGTGGCGGCAATTCTGTGTTTTGCGGTGCTGCCGGAAACCCGTCCACCGTCAGACTGTGATAAAAACCTCAAACTCTCCCTGGCTGACTTCGGCTTTGGTCGCCTTGCCACCTCATTTCGGAAACCGTTGGTGGGTCGCATTTTTATCATGACCTTTCTCAACGGGGCCACGTTTACCGTATTCACCTTTGCGTTTCAGCCCTTCTTTCTGACCGTGCTGGGACAAGATACTAAATTATTGGCCTTTTCCTTTGTCTTTTTTGGCATTCTGGCCTTTCTCTCCCAGGTATTTCTATTAGAGCCCCTGCGTAAACGGATGAATCTTGTCACGTTGCTGGTGGTGGCGCTGATTATGCGTGGGATCTTGCTAATCCTTTATCCCTCATTTCCAACAATTCAGGCATTTTGGATCCTGTTATTCTTCTTTGGCATTGTCAATGCTTTTCCCATGCCGCTGATTGATTCGCTGTTGTCGTTACGGACACCCAAGGATGAACAGGGGGAAGCCCTGGGGACCAATTCTTCCTATTTGAGTATCGCTAATGCGGTGGGTCCGGCTATTTCTGGTGTGCTAGTCACCTTTGGCTACGGGATTCCGTTTTTTGTGGCGGGCGGGTTGACGATTGCGATCGCACTATTCGCCCTTTCCCTAAATACTCCAAGTCAAGAAGCAACAGCGGTTTAATGTTGAGATTAGTCAATGCCTAGTTGGGATTAGGCATTGACTATTTGTTGTTTAACCTTGCAATAGAGCCTCTTTCTGCAACGCCATCAACCGTTTGATGCCTAACTCTGCATAGTCCAACATCTGGTTAAGTTGCTGACGGCTAAAGCTATCGGCTTCGGCAGTGCCCTGGACTTCGATGTAACCCAGGTCACCATTCAGAACAACATTGAAGTCAATGTCAGCAGCGACGTCTTCGGGATAGTTCAAATCGAGAAAGGCATCGCCGTCTAACAAGCCGACAGACACAGCTGCAATCTGATGTTTGAGGGGGGAGCTTTGTAAAGTGCCGTTGTCGATTAGAGTTGCGATCGCATCTTCTAAGGCCACATAGGCCCCCGTGATCGACGTCGTGCGAGTCCCCCCATCGGCCTGGATCACATCCGCATCCACCATCAGCGTTATTTCCCCTAACGCCTCTAAATCGATGGCCGCCCGCAAACTACGACCAATCAACCGCTGAATCTCTTGGGTGCGGCCCGATAATTTCATCAACTCCCGCTTACTGCGAGTATGGGTGGCACTGGGCAACATGCGATATTCAGCAGTCAACCAGCCCTGTCCCGAATCCTTAAGCCAACGAGGCACATCGTCAGACACCGACACCGTACAAAGCACCTGGGTATTACCGCAGTGGGTTAAGACAGACCCCGCCGCATAGCGAGTAAAATGCCGCTCAAATTTAATCGGACGGAGTTCATCGGGTTGTCGGCCATCGGGACGCTGCCAAACCATAGTAAATGCTCTATAGAAAATATTTCCAAGATACACAGCCTGGGAGCCAATAAAGGGTTACCACTAGTTTTTTTAGGGTTTACCAAAACCGGTTTAATAAAATACCTTTACTGAAGAATTATTCAGATTTCTGGGTTACTAATGTGAAAAATATTGAACTTTGGAACTCCATGACCTCAGACCATCGTCTGCGTAGCAAACATGTCCTCATTGCGCTATTTTTCACAGACTTCAGATCCTTTATGTAAACTACGTGGAAGCGTTCTAATTCTAGAACTGCCATTTCACTCACTGTAGTCAGGGTGTGATGTATCAATATCTTGACATTTAGGATCTTTGTGACAAGGAACGATTAAACATGAATACCTGTTTGCCAAAAATTGATCAGTATTTAATCAATAATAAAGCCTTATTAAAGTAATCCCCCCTAGAGGAATTGCCCATGTCGGATAGTGGCAAAAAAATTCTGGCCGTTGATGATGTATTCACTAATTTAGAAATACTCACAGAGATTCTATCCTCTGCTGGGTACAGGGTCGCAGCATCTAGCAATGGTGAACGAGCTATCCAACGATTAGAGTTTTTTGAGCCAGATCTCATATTGCTAGATATACAAATGCCAGGGATTAACGGCTTTGAAACCTGTCTGCAGATTAAGGCTAATCCCAGTACAGCCCACATTCCAATCATTTTTATAACAGCGTCATCAGATACTGACAGTATTGTTCAGGGATTCTCTGTCGGGGCAGTTGACTTTATCAGCAAGCCCTTTCAAGAACCAGAGTTACTAGCACGGGTTAAGACCCATTTACACCTCAGACATGTTAGTCAACTCTACAAATCAGAACAGAAAAAAACAGAAGAACTTATCCGTCTTAATAACAAACTCCTACTGACACAGTTTTCTGTCGATAATGCAGCCGATGGCATTGTTTGGATCGATCAAAACTCAAATTGTTTTTATGCCAATACAGCGGCCTGCGATCTGCTCGAATATTCATTCGAAGAATTGACTGCATTATCAGTATCAGACATCAATGTAAATTTCCCAATCAGTCAGTGGAAACACCTCTGGCGTAATATTAAGCGAAGTAAAAGTATCTCGCTTGAGTCTCAACATCGTACTAAAAGCGGACGAATTTACACAGCCGAGATTAGTATTAATTATCTTGCATTTGCAAATCGAGAGTGCAGTGTGATTGTCTTTCGTGATATTAGCGAGAAAAAGCAACTAGAAGCTGAACAAAAAGCTGCCGAAGTAAAAATCAATCAGCAAAATCTGGAGTTAGAAGAGGCCCTGAGAACGCTACAAAAAACTCAGTTAAAGCTGGTGCAACAGGAGAAAATGTCAGCACTGGGAAATTTAGTCGCGGGTGTCGCCCACGAAATCAATAATCCAGTGGCGTTTGTTGGGGGTAATATCTCTGAACTAAAACGTTGTTTGGTCGATCTAGTTGAGCATCTTACTTTGTATCGCCAGCAAGCTTCAGCTGCTAGTATTGCTACCCATGCAGAGAAGATTGAGCTTGAGTATCTATTGGACGATCTGCCAAAAATGATTGCCTCAATGGAAACAGGATGCGATCGCATCCGCAACATTAGCGTTAGCCTACGCTCATTTGCCCGTGCCGATAAAGAAACCAAAGTAACTTATGATCTCCATGAAGGGCTAAACAGCACGTTGCTAATTCTCAAACATCGCCTGAAGGCAAACACACAACGCCCAGCCATTCAAGTCCAAAAGTCCTACGGTGATCTGCCCGAATTTTCTTGTTTTCCAGGTCAGTTAAACCAGGTATTTATGAATCTTTTAGCTAATGCCATTGATGCTTTAGACGAAAGTAGTAAAGGCATTAGCTACCATGCCTTAGAAACAAATCCTCACCAGATTACGATTAGGACGAAATTTGATAATCACCAATTCCAAATCTACATTAAGGACAATGGTCCAGGTATTCCTGACCACATTAAGCCACACATTTTTGATCATTTATATACTACAAAGGAAATCGGGAAAGGGACAGGATTGGGATTAACCATTGCCCAGCAAATCATCGTTGAAACCCATGGTGGCGAAATCACCCTTAACTCAAGCCTTGAGCAGGGTACTGAATTTATTATTACTCTACCGGTGTAGTATTTGATGTAACCTAGGGATCGCAGCCATGACCCAAAATTAAAAAGGTTTTTGTCTTAGTTTAAAGCTTTAGCAAAGCTGAGGAAATACTTTCTACTAATTTCATAGTAGTTCGGTTAATCTTGAGATCAAATTATGTGTTCGGCAAAAAATTAGTCTGCATTTTCTGCAAGCGAGGCAAGCATCTTGAATAAATCGTTAATTGCTATTGGAGCTGCTCTTTCAGCCATTGGAGTGATCAGCGTAGCACCTGCTGAAGCTGGCACCCTGACGTTTGACTTTGAGCTAGATGCCTCTTCACAGGTAACGTTTAATTCTGGGTTGGGTGGTCTTACTTTAGAGGGCGTCACTATACCCGATAGCCTGCAGGTAACGGCAGATAAGGTTGTCGGCAGCTTTACCGTTTTAGACGACCCGGCTCAAGTCACTGATGGTAGCTTGGACTTAGGCTCCGACTTTTTGGATGATGCTTTGCTAAGTAGCACCTACAATGCCATGCTGGAGTCCCTTCTGGGTGATTATGGCCTAACTACCAGCGAAGTTGTGCAATCCGTTGATGATTTATTTAGTATCAGCCAATTTACAGGGGATGGCGAACTGACGTCGAAGGATTTCACCCTAGTAAACGATACGACTGCATTCGATATTACCTACGACGATAGTACGAATGCCATTGCAATCACAGGATACGACACTGATGTGGCCGAAAGCTGTCTGTCTACCACATGCTTAATCGATGATGTCAACCTTAGCTTTGATGTCAATCTAGTCCTGAGCGAATTTATTAATGTCACCAATGAATTGCTGACCAACTCTAGCATTTCACTCAGCCCAGAGACGAGTGAGGCGATCGCAAATCTGCAACAAATGGCCTTCTTTGCCCAGTTTTTAAGTCCCACTTTAAACCTGGCAACAGTAGAATTAGAAAGCTTTTCAGCCATCACTTCTTTTGATAGTTCTGACCCAACGGGGACTGACCTGGATATTGAGGTTACCGACGGTGTAATCACGGCAACCACCATTACAGGAACAGAGGAGGAGGAAATTTTTAGCGAATCCTTTGGCAGCCCAGAGGACTCTACCCAGTCATTGACAGTTGTCGCTACCCCGGCAGATGTGGTTAAACCGACCGCAGTTATCCTTCCATCCGAGACCAGTCCATGGGACTCTGCTGATCCAGTAACTGATCCAGTAACAGTCACCACTAAACCAACAGCGGTGACTAATACACCTGGTGGTTCATTGACGATAACTACTTCAGGCCCCATCAAACTGGCCGATGCTGCTGCCATTAGCACCAGCGATGCTCAGGATGTTCCAGAGCCGTCTATTTTGATTGGGTTGTTGGGTACAGCTGTGTTGGTCAAACGTGGACGGAAACAGACTCCTGCTCAATAGAGGGGGTTACATCAATTAAAAATCAAGTAAAAACACTCCAGGTATTCTCTCTATGAGGTTATCTGGAGTGTTTTTTACTGTTGTTAACCCATGGCTCAGCATGACTTGTTGCTCTGCTATGTTTGTGCGGCCTTGTAGGCAGCCCAGCCGCCGTGGTGAGAAATGTCGGGCCAGTTATGTTCTTCGATCAGTTTTTGGGGATAGAGCATTGCGATCGCACTCCCACCCCCCTCTAAACCCACCTCTGCCGGATACATATTCGGTGGTTCTGTGGACACCAAATAGTCATATTGCTCAGCCGTCAACTCATATAGTTCGCCAGGAATAGAAATCCCCCCAGACTCCACCCCATAGATACCTGGATGCCAACCATCTTGAACCGAATGTAGCCGATAGCTAGCCGTCGTTTTCGCCTCACGGACAAAAGTTGCAGATTGCAGATTGCCATGATCCGGCTGTCCTCGTAGCGCTGAACCACAGATAAACACAATCTTGGTACCGTCATCGGCCATGGGTAGTCTCTCCTTGATGATGAATACGATTTATTAAACCTTATAGTGTTTTATTTCGCTGCAAGACTTGCCCATGGCGGGCTTGGCACCACAAACGTTCGGGGTAACTGTCGTTACAGATCTCCAACTGGGGCATTCATAGAATAATCTTTAAACAAATTTAAAAACTGAGTGACTGCTCACCCGGTTTTAATCCCAACTAGACACATCGCTTATGGTACGTACAGTTGCTTCTACTATTGATACTCTGACAGTGAATGGGGATCGTCTGATGCAGATGATGACCGATGTCGGAACCATTGGAGCCTTACCCAATGGTGGTGTACGACGCCTCGCCTTTAGCCCAGAAGATCGAGCAGCACGGCAGCTAGTGCAGAACTGGATGGAATCAGCTGGAATGACTGTGACCATTGATGCTGCCGCTAATATGATTGGTCGTTATGAGGGCCATTTTCCCCATGCGCCGGCCCTAGCAACCGGGTCCCATTTAGATACAGTGCCCAATGCCGGTATTTATGACGGCACCTATGGTGTATTAGCGGGTGTGGAAGTGGCGCGAACGCTTCACGATCAGGGTATTCGCCCCGACCATCCCATTGAGGTGATTGTGTTTACTGATGAAGAACGCACCATGATTGGCAGTAAGGCCATGGCGGGTAAAGCCAAACTGGAGCCTAACTTTTATGACCATCCCAACTATGAGCCCATTGAGATCGGTCTGAACTATATCGGTGGCAACTGGTCACAGCTACCCTCGGCCCAACGGAATACCGATGGTATGGCTGCTTTTGTAGAACTGCATGTGGAACAGGGGCCGGTGCTAGAAGCTGCCGGTAATCCCATGGGACTAGTGACCGGTATCGTCGGTCAGCGACGCTATCTAATCACTATCGACGGCAGCGCTAGCCATGCCGGGACCACCCCCATGACCATGCGCCAGGATGCTATGGTGGCGGCGGCTCAGATTGTGCTGGAGGTAAATCGCATTGGCAATAAAACCGATGATGGCTATGGTGACCAGGTGGCCACCGTCGGCTCGATTAAGCTATCGCCCAATGTAGCTAATACGATCCCTGGGCGGGTTGAGATGACGCTGGATATTCGCGATCTGTCCAATCAGCGGTTGGACGCCATGATTGGGGAATTGGAGGAGGAGGTTGGTGCGATCTCAGCCCAAACCCAAACCCAAATTCACCTCAAGCCCCAGTTACGTAACGAACCGGTGCCCGTCAACTCTCATATTTACAACACGATTGCTCAAGTGTGCGACCAGCTACAGCTACCCGCCCAGGCATTGCCGAGCCGGGCCAGCCATGACGCCCAAATCATTGCCAGTATCACTGACATGGGCATGATTTTTGTCCCCAGTCAGGGCGGCATCAGCCACTCAGAAACTGAGTACACTACACCAGAACACTGTATTCAGGGGGCCAATGTTTTATTGCACACGCTGCTAAAACTCGATCAGCACTACCGTTGTCCTGAAGAAATAGCAACTATTACGACAGAATCTAAAGTTTAGTGGAACTTTCCCAGCTCCTACAGCAACCATTGGTAGGTTTTATCCAGTTGTCTCCCAGGACACATATAGCGTTGTCCCATGTTCACTGGTAACAGATATTACTAACCGTCACCGCTCATAGTTGTACTAGTTTTAGCTGCACCTAAGCCACGTCCAATTTAAAGCCATTATTAGGTTCTTCTACGGAAAAGCTCTGGTTTTGGACGTGGACAAAGTTTAATTATTGACCCTACAGGAGACAGTCCCCATGGCGGTTAGTGCTGATCGGTCTTCACCGATGGCCCCTCAAGAACAGCCTTCAATGCCAACCTCTACTGTACCAACAGATACTGCAGCAGGGGTTTCTTTGCGCTCCGTTACAAAAAAATATGGCACCGTTACAGCTATTGAAAATATGACCCTGGATATTCCAGCAGGCATTTATTGCTGTCTGTTAGGTCCTAGCGGTTGTGGCAAAACAACAGCGCTGCGCATGATTTCGGGACATGAATCCGTCACCAGTGGTCAGGTTTTTATTGGCGATCGCTGCGTTAATGATTTACCCGCCGCCAAACGGAACACTGCCATGATGTTCCAAAACTACGCCCTATTTCCCCACAAGACCATCTGGCAGAATGTTGAATTTGGTCTGAAGATGCAGCGGCTCCCTCAGGCAGAGAGACATAAGCGAGTAGCCGAGATTTTAGACCTGGTCGGGTTAAGCCATACCGCTAAACGGAAACCTCACCAGCTGAGTGGCGGCCAGCAACAGCGCATTGCCCTAGCCAGAGCTTTGGTCACCCGTCCCCAGGTACTTATGCTAGATGAACCCCTTAGTGCTTTAGACGAAAACCTGCGAGTACGCATGCGAGGAGAATTGCGTAACATTCAAAAACAATTTGGTCTGACCTTTATCCAGGTAACCCACCACGTCGAAGAAGCTTTTTCCCTATCTGATCAGATTGTGGTGATGAACCACGGTCATATTGATCAAGTGGCCACACCTACCCAGCTATTTAACCAACCAACCTCCCAGTTTGTTGCCAAGTTTATCGGCGACAACAATATTTTCTCTGGCAAAGTATTATCCTCTACCCCCCACGAAAACGGCAAAGACCTAATTCGGCTCGACATCGAGGGCATCGGCACCTTACACGCCATTGGCCACAGTATTCCACCTGGTACGGATGCCGCCTGTTGTGTCCGCCCCGATCTCCTCACCCTAGAAAAACCTGACTCTCCCCCTCTCCCCCTCTCCCCCTCTCCTTCTCTTCCCACCAACATCCTTACCGCCCGCATCACCCAGGTAGAACTCACCGGTTTTGTCACCCGTGTAGCCCTGATCTCTACCGTCGCGGGTCAACCGCTACTGCACACCCTACGGACAGTAGATTGGAACAACCTTGCCCTGCAAGAAGGCCAGAGCGTTTTACTCAAATGGTCTGCCAACGACTGTGTTTTCCTAGCGCATTAGACAATGACCGAGCGTGAATAAACGTTTGACCATTGTTTAGCCGAATTCACAGAACTAACTTGACTCTGTTTCTAGGATTGATATATGACTAACATCACTCGTCGTAAGTTACTTTACACTGGCCTGGCCGCTGGAGCTGCCGTTGCAACAACCCGCTGCGCTTCCTCTGAAGCTCCAAAAGGTACCCCTGATAATCCAGCCCCTGGTCCTGAAGTCAACACTAACCAATCTAAGGATGTTACTCTGCGCCTCATTGGTACCGGTGTTTCCCAGATCAACGAAATCCGCGACAAAGCGCAAGAAGATCTGGGCTTTAAGCTAGAAATGCGGGCCTTGAGTACTGAAGAAAACAATCAGATTGCCATTACCCAACCTGATCAATACGATATCTTTGACGGCGAATATTTTAGCTTGCCCCTGGTTGTGCCCTCGGGTAACCTGCAACCCATTGACGTTTCCAAAATTAAGGATTGGGACAAGATTGTTCCCTTCTTCACCAGCGGTAAATTTGAAGGCATGCCCGTAGAAGCCTCTCAAGGGACTGCACCTTACAAGGTAATGTACCTAACGGGCGCAGATTCTAAGGAATTCTCGACCACACCCACGGACTTTGCCACCCTGATCCCCTTTCAGTACAATGCCGATACCTTAGGCTATCGTCCTGACCTAGTGGGTCGTACTATCGAAAGCTGGGGCGAGCTATTCAACGAAGAATTTAAGGGCAAAACCTCTATCCTCGATATTCCTCAGATTGGCATCATGGACGCCGCCATGGTGGCAGAGGCCCTGGGGCTGATGACCTTTGGCGACAAGGGTAACATGACCAAAGAAGAAATCGATAAGATTACCGATATCCTGAAGGAACAAAAAGCCAAGGGTCAGTTCCGAGCCTTCTGGAAAACCTTTGATGAGTCAGTGAACTTTATGGCGTCGGGTGAAGTGGTGCTCCAGTCCATGTGGTCTCCAGCGGTAACTGCCGTTCAGGCCAAGGGCATTGAGTGTATCTATGCCCCGCTTAAAGAAGGTTATCGCGGCTGGGGTGGCGGTATCGGTCTCTCCAAGAACCTTAGCGGTATTCAGCTAGATGCGGCCTATGAGTATATGAACTGGATGCTAGAGGGCTGGGTAGGTGCATTCCTGGGTCGTCAGGGGTACTACAGTGCTGCGCCTGAAAGTGCTAAGAAGTATATGTCCGCTGAGGAGTGGGACTTCTGGTACGAAGGTAAGCCCGCCGCAGTTGATATGGTGGATCCCTTTGAGAAAACCCTGGCGAAGGCCGGAGCTGTTCGCGATGGCGGGTCCTTTAAGGAGCGTTTTGGTAATATCGTTTGCTGGAACTCCACTATGAAGGAGAATACTTACCTTGTCCAGAAGTGGAACGAGTTTATTGCCTCATAAGAAACGTCCCCTCTTGGGCGGGGTGCCGGTCAGGCGGGATGGGCTTCGACCGTTATCGCTAGTGATCAACCCACCCCTGCCCCTCCCAGGAGGGGATGTTGGTGGCAAACTTATTTTTTGTTATGGCTAAAGCCTGGACTAACCTTAAACCATATCTCCTTGCAACGCCCCAAGCATTGGCCCTGGGGCTATTCTTGATTTTTCCCATCCTGTTAATCGCGGTGGTCAGCTTTTGGGAGTTTAACGGCTACTCCATGACTCCCGCCTTTACCCTGGATAATTACATCGGTATTTTCACATCTGATGTCACACTCAAAACCTATCTAAACACCTTTAAATTTGTCGGCCTAACGTGGTTGTTTACACTGTTAATCGGCTATCCGGTCGCCTACTTCTTATCGTTTCACGTGCCTAAACTACGCTGGCAGGTGTTGTTGTTTTTGGTCTGCACCATTCCATTTTGGACTTCTAATATCATTCGCATGATTTCCTGGTTGCCATTACTGGGAAGAGAGGGATTGGTCAACCAAATGTTGATAGGCACAGGCCTAACCCAACAGCCCTTGGAATTTATACTTTATTCCGATTTTGCCGTGGTCTTGGGCATGGTGCACCTCTATGTGATTTTTATGATTGCGCCGATCTTCAATAGCCTGATGCGCATCGACCGTACGCTGATTACAGCGGCAGAAGACATGGGGGCATCTGGGTTTGGTGTCTTTAAAGAAGTGATTTTTCCTTTATCGGCTCCTGGTATCGCTATTGGCTCTATTTTTATTGTCACCCTGGTGATGGGTGAATTTGTCACTGTTCGACTGATGGGGGGCGGTCAGGCGGCTTCTATCGGCAAGCTGATTCAGACCCAGATTGGTAGTTTGCAATATCCACTGGCAGCAGCTAATGCCATTGTGTTGTTGGCAGTCACATTACTGGTGGTAATTTCGATTTTGCAGTTAGTGGATATTAGAAAAGAACTATGAAAAAACGCTCTCTTTCTTTCTTTCTCCTGGCCGCATTTTTTGGGCTGTTTGTGATCTTTCTCTATGGCCCGATGATCACTATCTTTATTCTGTCGCTGCAAGGGCCAGAAGGGACTCTTACCTTTCCGGTTAGGGGGTTTAGTTTTTATTGGTTGGGGCAGGTATTTCAGGAGCAGCGGGTAGGGAATTTTGTGGAGCCATTTTTGCGATCGCTAGTCCTAGGCGGTATCGTCACTGTCCTGGTAGCCAGCATGGCCGTATCCGCTGCTATGGCTTTTCGTCAGCGTTTTCGAGGTTCGACGATTCTGTTTTATCTCAGCATTGCCAGCCTGATTGTGCCCAGTATTTTAATCTCCCTGGGACTGGGGGTAATGTTTCAAGTAATGCAGTGGCCCACCCGATGGTATAGCTCTGGGCTGGGTGCCCACCTTACCTGGACATTGCCCATTGCATTTTTGATTATGTTGGGCATTTTTAATCGGTTTAACCCCTCCTATGAAGAAGCAGCTAGGGATTTAGGTGCCAACGACGCCAGGACATTTTGGGAAATTGTGTTGCCGCTAATTGCTCCCAGTCTTGTCGGCGTCAGTCTGTTAACATTTACCCTATCCTACGACGAGTTTACCCGCACATCTTTGGTTTCTGGGCAGTACAACACCCTGCCCTTGGAAATCTTTGGCATGACGACAAATGTAACCTCGCCCGCCCTCTATGCTTTAGGTACATTGACCACTCTGTTTTCATTTAGTTTAATTACCATCGCCTATGTACTCTACAAACGTTTATCAAAGCAACGCCTATCGAAGTGACGTAATTAAACTCTAGGGATACTATTCAGCATTGAAGTAAGCTACTTTACCGGTCCTTGGGACTATCAGTTAAATACTATGAATATAATCACAATGAATCGCAAAATCTTTCTCATCACGAATGAAATGTTCCCAATAACGACGCTGCCAGAGATTTCCTTCCCTTCGTTTCTGTCGTGATTGAGAAATTGCCCGTCCAATCTTTAATTCAGCCCCATATCGTTTTGTCGCATAGGTTTTAATTAATCGCAGCCTGACCGAAAAATCCGCATCATTTTCCGGCAACGTTAAGAGACAATGAAAATGCTCGGGAAGTAATACAATCGCATCTACGGAAAATGGATGACGTTCTTTAACCGTGATAAAAGCTTCTCGAAGCGCTTGGCGACCAATATCCCCACATAGCATTCTCGATGGGGGTGCGTTACTGAAATGCTTTTGTTAGAGCAAACTTGAAATTTTAATGACAACTGCGCAACGGTCTTGTCTTTCCGACTCAATTTCATCAAGATCATCAATTGCCAAGACATATTGGGTCGCTATATCTTCTGTAGCGAAACAGGTAATAAAACCAGACGTATTATCGGTGATACTTCCACCCAGACCAATAGCAACATCTCTTACCAGACTAAGCTGATCCATTTAACCTCCTTCAATGAAGCGTAGCTTTTACCTTTGGCTTGATATCATCATTTACATCATGATCCAATCATTATTGGGCCATATAATAAAGGACGGTCGAAACTTTTATCAGAAACTTAGGTATGAGCGAACTGCCAGAAGACTCCCAAGACCCACAGCACTATATTTTAGAAAATCAAGTACCTGTTATCTGCAATGACGAAACCGCCTGGCGAGCATTTATGCGTAATGGAGAGAACCTACTGGTTGCGAAAGATGCAGTGGGTAAGTATACAATTGTAACCGTTTTCTTAGGGTTTAATCATGGTGATATAGAAACACCTAAATTTTTTCAAACCACCTGTTTTGGTGCCAGCAGCGAGATCCGATCAAAATATTCAGCAACCTGGGAACGCTCATGTTTACGGCATCGTGGCACTGTAGCCTGTGCTGAATCCTTAACGAAGTTTGCGGCAGATCAGGCAGCTGGTGTTGACAGGTCGTTTGAGTTCATCGACTGTAAGATTATTCCTGGTGAGCTGCAGTTTATTCTTAAGTCCGAAGCTGACGCAATTGAGTTTATGCCAACAAATAGAAAAAACTGGGAACGTCGTGGACGTATGATCGTATTCTTGCTCTAGGCGTAAACCTTATGCAGGCTCAACGATACATTCTAGAAAACCAGGTGCCTGTCCCCTGTCAGGATGCTGCTGTCTGGCAAGAGCAAGAGTAGTGGTGCGTTGTCACGCACCACTACTCAAAGTCGCAAGCAAGCGTAGCGTGACTCACGCACCACTTCCAAGAGATAACGCACCGCTAGAGTTAATAGCCTCTCTCACGTATCTCTCTTTGGCGCATGGGCATTGCATCTATTAGAGAGAACAATCTATGGGAGGTGACTGGCTGAGTTTGTCTAAGTTTTGTGGTGCCATCTTTACCCAGAAGAATAACTGTAAATTCGGCATTTTTAACAGAAAAATATTCATAGAAAGGCTGACTAGAAAGACCAGTATCAACCTCACCGTTAACAGCCGCAGCCTCCTCACTCACCAACCGCCACACTACCAAGTCACGAGCACTTAGTCCTGCCCCCATACCTGACAAATTAGCTGTTTGTTCTGCCAGGGTGGCATCATCACTGTCTGGTGCAAAGATCAAAAGCACACGGTTTTCCCACTGATAGTCTTCCATTAAACTATCTACACTGACAGTATCTTTTGTTCTAACTTTAGTTAACTCAAAGCCTTGCCCATTCCCTAGTAAGAGTAGGGTACTAAACAGTGTGGATAAAAGTATTAAGCCCTTCATACATCTATGGATTTTGCCTAGACCAATTATTTTTATTCTAGGGTCAATAAATTTAGAACGCTATATATATTGTTCTGTATACCTAACTACCGTTGCACTTATATTTCTGCAGCACTGCCTTTCTCACTTGGGTCAATCCACCGTGTGTCCTGCTGTAATGGATAGATAAGGGGTATTATCAAATATGTTGTTTCCAAAACAGCTGGGGATTCTGAGCCAGTTTTGTCGTTGAGACTAGAATGCCTAAATTTGCTTATTAGGGCTAATGCGTATGTAGGCGATGTGTTGCTAGGCACTCAGCCCAAGATGCATTACTGGGTTCTTGTAAAGTAATGTAAACATTTTGCCGTCATGATGGCAAAACGGCTTGACGGCATCAAATAACCTCGGTATGTTTACTCCATGGGTGGAAGCGCCCCATGAATTAATTCCTAATTTATTAAGGTTAATATGCAAGGTAAGCAGAAGGTCACTCTTTACATGCACGATGACCTGCACCGCCAGCTTAAGATTCGCGCTGCGGTAGATGGGGAGCCCATGTCTACCTTGGCTGAACGGGCAATTGGGTTTTATCTTAATCATTCCGATGTTGTTGATGGAGTTCAGGGAACGGCACATTTGGTTTACGAATGTCCCTCTTGTGCGACATCTGTGGTGGTGAGAGATGGTGACCTGATGGCGGTTAATAGTCATGGAGATTTACATGTGGAGTCTTTGACTGAAGTGCCTGATGTTGTTCCTAGTGAAGTGCCTGATGTTGTTCCTAGTGAAGTGCCTGATGAAGGGGAGCTAGTTCCCTGTTAGGGAAAGCTACAGCCCTTGAGTTATGGTGCTGAATTGTGCTCGTAAGGCTATAGGGTTTAATGGATCTGTTGGTATCGGTCGGCGTTGAGAGGATAAAAATTATGAAAGAAGAGCTCCAGGTCCTAATTAAGGCTCAGTATCCTCTGATTTATTTGCTAACGTTCGAGGAAGAGAGAGCGGAGCGTACAATTGCTGCGATAACCAAACAGCAACCTCAACGCCGTTTATTTACCTGGACGGTTACCCATGGTGTTGTTGAGTATGGTCAAGCCCGTGGGTCTCAGAATAGTAATACGGTTTCTCCTGAGGCGGCGATAGATTGGGCAATTCGTCAGAAGGAGCCAGGGATTTATGTGTTTAAGGATCTCCATCCGTTTATGGATTCGCCAGCGGTAACGCGGTGTTTGCGGGATGCGATCGCAAGTTTCAAAGGCACTCACAAGACCATTATCTTAATGTCTCCGGTGCAAGAGATTCCGGTGGAACTTGAGAAGGAAGTTGTGGTTTTAGACTTCTCTATGCCCAGCATGAGTGAGTTGAACAAAGTGCTCACGGCAGAATCAAGTAGGGCTCAAGGGTCGAACATTACCACTGATGTTCGTGAGAAACTTTTGAAGGCAGCTCTGGGTTTGACCGAAGACGAAGCGGAGAAAGTATTTCGTAAGGCCAGGGTGGTTGCTGGCAAGCTAACCGAATCCGAGGTGGATATTGTTCTCTCTGAGAAAAAGCAGCTGATCCGACGTAATGGCATTTTGGAATATATAGAAGAAGATGAGACCCTGGATTCGGTGGGGGGGTTAGAGGAACTTAAACGTTGGTTGAGACAGCGTTCTAATGCCTTTACCGAGCGGGCTCGTGAATATGGTTTGCCGCAGCCAAAGGGAATGTTAATTTTGGGAGTACCCGGTTGTGGTAAGTCTCTGATTGCAAAAACCACAGCGCGCCTTTGGGGACTGCCCCTGTTGCGGTTAGACATTGGCCGAGTATATGACGGGTCCATGGTGGGTCGTTCCGAGGCCAATCTACGGGGGGCGTTACGCACAGCTGAGTCCATCTCGCCAGCAATTCTCTTTATTGATGAGATTGATAAAGCCTTTGCAGGTGGTGCTGGTTCTGCTGATTCTGATGGCGGTACTTCCAGCCGTATCTTTGGTAGCTTTCTCACCTGGATGCAGGAAAAGAATTCACCAGTGTTTGTGATGGCCACGGCTAACCGAGTGGAGCGGTTACCCAGTGAGTTTTTACGTAAGGGCCGATTTGACGAAATCTTCTTTGTGGATCTTCCCAATGAAGAAGAGCGTAAAGAGATCTTTAAAATTCATCTTAGTAAGCGTCGCCGCGATATCGAACGCTTTGATTTCGATCAGCTAACTAAGGTGTGTGAAGGGTTTTCGGGGGCTGAGATTGAACAGGGTTTAATCTCGGCAATGTATGAAGCGTTTGCCCAGGGTCGAGAGTTTAATCAACTCGATATTATTGCAGCGATCCGGGCTACCTTGCCATTATCTAAGACCATGAATGAACAGGTGACGGCGCTTCGAGATTGGGCACGGCAGCGTGCTCGCCCCGCTGCTTCATCCGTCGCTGAATATCAGCGGATGGAGTTTTAACAGGCTTTTGTTAGGGGCTTTCCCCTGGCAGAGGGCTAACCTAAAAGGTTAGCAGTTTTGAGGCAATAGCTTAGCAAATAACTACTCTAAATTTGTTAATCTGTTGGCTTTGCGTTTTCTAGTTCTGTATCTCTCATTTCCTACTGGAGGAAACACCAATGTCTCATTTTAGTACTTTACGCACTAAGATCACTGAAGCTGAAATTCTTACTTCTTCTCTAAAGGACCTCGGCATCTCAGTTAAGACTGAAGCTGATGTTCGTGGTTACAATGGTCAGCGCGTTCGTGCCGACATCGTAGCTGTTCTAGAAGGTGAGTATGATCTAGGCTGGTCCCGCAATGCTGACGGCTCATTTGATCTAATTGCTGACCTTTGGGGTGTTGCTAAGAAGCATAACCAGACTGAGCTAATCAACTCCATTAACCAGAAGTATGCGGTTAACCGGACTCTAGCTGAGGTTAAGCGCCCTGGGTTACAGAACGCGAACGTGAAGTTGGTTCTTCAGTAGAAAAGACTACTGCTGATTCCTATACGCGTTCCCGCGCAGTGTTCAGGCTGGCTCTCAATGAGCCAGCTTTTTTAACGCAATTGGCTGAATATAGTCAGTTAAGTAGGTAGGCAAAATAACTTACACAAGAACTTTTCAAGGATGACACTCTTGAAAAGTCCCCCAACCCCCAATTCTGGGAGATTCGGAACTCAAAGTCCCCCAGAATTGGGGGATTTAGGATGCTTCCAGGATTTTGAAATTAATTGTGCTCATCTACTTAATTGTGCCAACCATATCTTTTGATATCTAAGGCTTTCAGTGATTACCAATACTGTGACCTATATGCGCAAACCTATATGTACGCTCTAAAGCGCTATGATTTTGAATAGATAATCAAAGCACCATGAAAACAACGACTTCGACTAATGTTTTGCCTATCTTTCAGGCATTTTCAGAGCCCTATCGCTTGCAAGTAATTGAGTTATTGCGCGATCGCGAACTATGCGCCTGCGATATTGCTAATCACTTAGGGATTAGCGCCTCCAAGCTTTCCTTTCACCTCAAAACCTTGCGTGAAGCAGGGTTGATCCAGGGTAGGCAAGAAGGCCGCTGGATCTATTACCGATTGAATTTGCCGCAGTTTGTGGTGTTAGAGCAGTACCTGTCTGAGTTTCGACGCTTAAGCCCAATTTTACCGGCCAGGAGTTGCGTAGATTAATCTTTTATTTGAATTGTAGAACGGTGACTTTACTGTCAGGTTGCTCCAAGTATTGCTGAGCAGTGTCTTCGATTTTTTTAAGCTGTCCTAATGCTAACCCACAAGGAAAACCATATTTAGCTTTAACCCGATCGCTGGCGATTTGTAAAGAATCGCGGGAACGTTGTAAAAAATCAGTGATGGTGTAAGTTTCGCCAGCCTGGAAGTAGTCTTTGACGATCAGCGATGGGGAGTAGCAGCTTTCCTGCTGACCATCTGGCCATTGGATATGAAACCGAATTTCAGGCATGGTACTTCCAGGAAAAAGACTATTGGTATATCGCGATTGACGAATAGTTTTATATAACCACTATAGCGGTAACTGTTTTCTATCATCTGTAACAGATTTTTGTTTGTGCAGTCGGATCGTTTCCAGACATTTAGACGTTAGCTTGCTCAAACCCATCAGACATCTGCGGACATTGTTGGCCAGTTCAATGCAGTAAACATATACAAGGTCGAATTTATTGGGATATGGGGAGTTTGGTAGTGGCATAGTAAGTCCAGTCACAAATAACTGTATTAAGGGTTTAACCTTATTGCCAAAATAGGAGACCCTGCTTCAGAATGCGTAAGTTATTTCACGGAGAACTGTGACTCTTTACAGGCTTTTCATCAATTATTATTGATTCATCGTTGCTCGATAGATATTACTCAAGAAAGTCATCTCCAATGCTTAGAAATGATGTTCTAAATATCTGTACCTTGCCGGGTCAAACACTACAGTTGGGTGTTACACAAAGTCATCTCCAATGTTTAGAAATAACGAGAACCTTTGCTGCCAGGGCCATTGGTGTGAGCAATTACGGGGCTTTCCCGGTAATGTAGCAGACTTGGTATTGATCACTGCAAATTTTGTTTCTGAAGTGATTGGGACGGCTCCGTTAGAACGTACGGTGATTAAAGCAGGGAAGATTGTTGCTGAGACCCATGCTCAACGGATATTATTAAGCCCTGAGGTCAGCTCAGTGTAAAGCTCCAGATGCATTTTGGCGGATTGTTGCCAGCTGTAGCGATTGACAATGGGGCGGCTGTGGTCGATCAGTTTTTGGGCAGTGTTAGGGTTAAGGAGGGTGACCATAGCAGTTGCGATCGCATCCACATCCTCAGGGTTTACCAGCATGGCATCCTGCGCTGACAAAAACTCCGTAAACGGGGCCTGGTTAGAGGTAAGTACAGGGAGGCCAGATGCGATCGCTTCTAAGACCACCAGCCCCCAACCTTCTTGCACTGAGGGAAATACAAAAACATCGGCTAAACGGTAGAGCGTTGGCAGGTCCGCATCGGGGATGACTCCGGGGAGTACCAAACTATCGGTCAGGCCATAGGCATCTACCAGCGTCATAAACGTTTGTCGGTAGGCCTGATAGTCAAACAACGTGGCCCCACCAGCAATCACTAGCTGCGCCTGGGGATTTACCTGTCTTACCTGGTGAAAGGCCCTCAGTAAGTTAAGCGAGTTCTTACGGGGCTCAATACCACCGACAGTCAGGTACACTGGGCCATTGCGAATGCCATAGGCGTTGGCTAAAGCTGGTTCGGAACCGTTAGGCTGGGCAGAGAACCGACTGCTGACACCGTTGATGACTCGATGGGCTTCGATGCCATAGTCTTTTTCTAACGTCCGTTGCCAGACATCACTGACACAGAGACAGCGTTGAGGCTGGTAGATGGATTTCTCTTGACAGTCTTGTAGATAGGGGCTTTGAAAGTCTTCGATGTGGTGAACCGTACGGACAAAATGGGGAATACGACCCTGTTGTTTAAGGATGGCCAGGGCATTGGCACTGAGGCAGTCTTGGGCATGGTAGATGTCGTATTGGTGGGGATGGTTTTGGAAAAAGCTGACGAATTCTCCAATTCTTTGTTGAATGAGTTGATCGATGCCTTGATGGCAGGGAGCCGCAGGGACGGAACAGGTTGAAAATGAGGTCGGGCGATGAAAGCCTTGCTTATCTTTGTCAAGGGCAAAAACACGGGGATGGTGGCCAAGTTTGGTCAGGGCTTCAGCTAGCTCCAGGGTGTGGATAACGCTGCCACGGGGTTTGGTTGAATACGTTAGGAGGGCGATGCGGAGAGCCATGAAAGGGCCGAAGGGATGGATTATCTGATGTTGATCAACCTGAGACTAATCAGATTACCGAAATAATGAACTGCATTTTATATTTTCTTTGTGTTCTTGCGTTTGCGCTAGAAATAATACTAGGAGCAAGCACCCTCGCCCTATTACCCATGTTATAAACGAATAGTTATCGGTTTAGCAGGACTGTGCCGGAAGTTTGGTGTAGATGCCTGCAATCTTTACTAGGGTTAGAGGAAGGCAAAGATGAACCAGATATACATTTCCTATGCGTGGAAGGATAATAATACTGAGTTAGGGCGTCAGCGCGAGGCGTTAGTGGATCGAATTTGTGCTGTGCTACTGGCTAAACGATATAACCTGATTCGCGATCGCAACCACCTTACCCTGGGTCAAAGTATTCAAAAATTTATGCAGGAAATTGGTCGCGGCAACTATGTGATCTTGGTCATTAGCGACAAGTACCTGCGTTCTGAGTATTGCATGTTTGAGGCGCTGGAGGTGATGAAGCGCAAAGACTATCAGCAGAGAATTTTTCCAGTTGTTTTGTCGGATGCTAATATCTACAGTCGTGAAAGTCAGGTTAAATACATTCAGTATTGGCAAACAAAAAAAGAACAGCTGGCCGCACTAATTGGGCCAAATCCGGCTGATGAATATTCGGCCATGGTGGATGTAGCCAATAAGATTGCAGAGATTTCTGAAAATGTGGATGACTTTATTCACTTTGTCAAAGATAAACTAAATATTGACCCTGCCAAGGACTTTGATCGGTTTATTGAGAATCTTACGGGGAATATCAAAGAAGATTCAAAACAGCTGAGACGGACAAAAACTATTTTGGTGGCAGGAACTGGCAAATATCACCTGCCGGCTGAGATTAATTGGTGTGCGCAAATGCTTGGCAAGAGAATTGCTGAACGGACGTATAATCTAATTACCGGAGGGTGGGAAGGCGTAGACTATGTTGTTGCCGATGCCTTTGCTCAGCAACTATCTCAGGACAATATTCGGTTAACGGATAAGCTGACGCAAATTGTTCCACGGGGAAAACAGCCTTCGTTTAAGGGGGGTATGGTGGAGTATACAGAGTCCGGTGTCAATGAATGGTTGGACTGTCTGAAACAGGCAGATTTGGTGATTCTATTAGGAGGGGTGGGGGGAACCTATGAAACGTATCAGTATGCTAGACAAGAGCGGATTCCGGTGCTTCCAATTGTATGTACCGATGGGGATGCTAAGCGGGTATTTGATGAGATGCTTAGGGACTGGGATCGCTCATTGATGGGCAGCGTATCGCCTGAGCAGTTTAAGTCGTTGAATCAGTATATTAATGACGCTGAGACGGCGGAAGATGTGATTGAAGATGTGATTGAAATGGTGGATGAGATTATCTTTTCAAAGATGATGTTGAGGGACTGAAAGAGTATTGAGTACAACGAAATTTCTCTAGTTAGTTAGTTCTTTATTACTTTTACTCATTTTGACTAACTCATGGTTCGCTGAAATAGCGCAGAAGAATAGACAATTATAAAATCTAGTAGAACGCCCCTACCGGTAAGTCCTCCATAGCCCAGCTCATTGGAAACGAACGCGTCGATGATATCCCCCTGCTGCTGAATCAGATGCAGAAAATCAATCTGAGTGAACTTGTAGATGAGTACTTCAAAAGCCATGGCTCCATTAATCCACGCTTCACGGCTTCACTCAAGGCAGTTGCTTTTCGTAGCAAACCCTCCTGATAAATTTGCATTAGCATCTTTAGATCTAATCGCTCTTCTTCGATTAGAAGCCCTGCTTGTTGACGATCTAGCAATTCACTTAAGCGCTTATCTTGCGCTGGTTGCATTTGTAACTCTGTTAGAGCTAAAACTTGATCATCAGTTAGATTAGATATTGGTTCAAGCTCAAGAATATCCGTCCTAATGGGAGGAATGAAAAGTTGTATGCTATCTACCAAAACATTAGCGATATCACGATTTGCTAGTCGTGCAAAAAGCTCCGCACGTTGGTAGATAGCATCTGGCAAAGTAATTGTAATTTCGGTACTCACGGCTGTACTTCCCAAGATCGTTTGGATGGGCTGAAGTTGCTTATTGCGCTTCTTTTAGTGGGCTCATGAGTAATTTTGGCAGACTTAATAGAGCTTTGCCTATTTTTAGCTTCAGTTTACTTGTCAATAGAAGACTCATGCGATGGCAAATAATAACCAAATGAAGTTAGTGCTCACAGTAATCATTCGCGGCTACAGGCTTTTAATTTCTCCTCTATTTCCCCCTACTTGCCGCTATACCCCTACCTGTTCAAACTATGCCCTGGTAGCTATAGAACGCTTTGGCCCATGGCGTGGTAGCTGGATGGCTATCAAGCGCATTGTTCGCTGTAACCCCTGGCATGAGGGTGGTTACGACCCTGTGCCACTTATACCCATGGTGGGTAAAACAGATTTAAGCGATCTAATCGTCTCCAATGAGGCCTCTGACAGAGTCGCTAATGAAGATTAGGAGAAGACATCAACGCCCCACGACTCGTCTCTGCCAACTCGGTTCTAGACTCGATTAAAGTATTTTCAACGTTACTGTCTAAGATCTTAGTAATGAAACGAGTCAACCTTAATGAACTAGTAGACGAGGGGGTTTCCCATAACACTGCGATACGCAAAAAGGTCATGCTGCAACCGGGAGATATTCCTCATCTGACTAACTTTTCTCAGGCTACATTTGCCCCTGGTCAAGTTGCCAAAGCTCATTCCCACTCGGATATGCATGAAGTATTTTTCGTGTCGGCAGGGATGGGGGTGATGACCGTTAATGGCTTCGACCAGACGCTTTCACCAGGGGTTTGCATTTGGGTAGAACCGGGGGATGTTCATGAGGTCAAAAATACAGGCGAAGATACCCTGGTGCTGACCTATTTTGGGATAGTCTAAATGCCCTACGATGTGCCGCCGCCACCGTTGGATAATCCTATTTACTTGAACCACCGCCACTGGATGCTGCGGGCGTTGGAGCTAGCGGAAGTTGCTGGTTCAGTAGATGAGGTGCCTGTAGGTGCCGTAATCGTCGGGCCAAATGACGAGGTAATTGCTGAAGCGGCTAACCGTCGTGAGCGAGATCATGACCCTACGGCCCATGCAGAAATTTTGGCCTTACGTCAGGCAGGACAGCAGTTACAAAACTGGCATCTAAATGACTGCCGTTTGTACGTCACCCTGGAACCCTGCCCCATGTGTGCAGGTGCAATTGTCAATGCGCGGTTGGGTTTACTAGTTTATGGCGCAGATGACCCAAAAACGGGAGCAATCCGCTCTGTGTTAAATGTGCCAGATGGACCAGCGTCTAATCATCGATTAGAGGTACAGGGGGGAATTCTTGCCTCTTCCTGCCAACAACAGTTACAAAACTGGTTTTGTCAGAGACGGCAGTGAAACTGTCCTGTTTATTGGCAGAGCTACCCTCACCATAGGTATATGGTATGTATACAAATGTGGAATTAAGTATCGTTGAGCACATAGGCTATCCACGGTTATGACGGCTCATTTATGGGCAACGGCTTACGACTGGTTCCACTTTGGGTGTGTTTTTCTTTGTTTCCTGAGCATCGCTAATGGCTCTTAGTCCGCAATTTTTGCTTCACAGACAGCCGACTCCGGAGGTTGTTCGTTCATCCTGTCCATCTAAGCTGTCCCCCTGGCTGGCTCCGCTAGCTTATACAGTTGGTGAATGTTTGCTGCTACCTAATTTCTTTAAGACGATTCGTATTATTGGTCAGGAAAATATTCCCACTAGCGGTCCTGTGGTATTTGCCCCCACCCATCGTTCTCGATGGGATGCATTGTTAGTGGGTCTGGTCGGCCATCAGGCCACGGGTCGCTATTTACGGTTTATGGTGACGGCGGATGAGTGTCTGGGATTACAGGGCTGGGCGATTAAGCGATTGGGTGGGTTTCCGGTAGATGTAAGAAGACCTGCGATCGCAACCCTGCGCCATGGCATGCAGCTACTCCAAAATCAGCAAACTCTGGTAATTTTTCCCGAAGGGGATATCTTTCGTCAAAAGCAGATCCAACGTCTCAAGCCTGGTTTGGCCAGATTAGCCCTACAGGCAGAGCAGTTGACACCCAGCCTGGGGGTAAAGGTACTGCCCATCTATCTTGACTATGACAGCCCTTGCCCTACTTTTGGTAGTAATGTTGAAGTACGCATTGGTCAGCCCTTGGCGGTCAAGGATTATCTGACATCTGGCTCAGCTAAGCAACAGGCTATGAAGTTGACGGCAGATCTAAAGCAAACCTTAGACTCCCTGACTGGCCTTGAACAGCCCCTAGAACTAGCTGTGTAAGTTGGGGCATGGCCTATGCAACGGCTAGATGTTCAACCACCTGGCATAGGGTAATGGCCAGTCTACTTTCAGGCTGCTGTCGGTGGGGGCTTTGGGCTTCAGCAGCAGCTTCACCAATAATCTGATCAATAGTTTGGGTAAGAATAGTTTCGATCGCTGGCGCTAGTTCAGCCAGTCGTTGTTCTGAGGTATGGTGCCCAGCGGCTTCATAAACACAGTTTTTGATGTTATCTAGGGTGAGCTGACGAATCTCAGACCGCAGTTCTTTTAGCTTAAGCAGGCGAGTAATTTGCACCTGGTTATTAAAGCTGAGCTGGGGAGAAAATTGCTGGGTGAGTCGAGTTGCGATCGCACCCATCGATAACCCTTCCTGGTGAAAGAGTCTGACGGCTTCTATATAGGCTTGGGCTTTGTACTGATTGTCGCGTTTTTGCAAGTACTCTACCCGCTGCTGTAGGGCTTGTTGAATTGCCTGTCGTAAACACCGCTCTAAATTGGCCTGATACTGTTGGAAAAATGCCTGTTGTTCGTCAGCATCATCGGTTTGATTAGACGAATCCACACTCATATAACGCTCAACTGAAAAATTATCCAATTCATCTAGGAAAATAACATTGCCCAGGGTTTGGACATGGCCGCTACGTCTGTAAATTCGATACTGGCGTAACTTATTGGCGAGGTCCTCTAGCTGAACCAATATCTGTTCAGGGGCCTGGTTAACAGCTATTTTCTGGAGTTGTTCATAGGTAGGGCTTTGACAACGGCTACCTTGTCGACGGGTTTGCAACTTCAGGTTACGATCCCGACGGTACACCTGATGGTAGCGCTGCAGCAGGGTTTGGGCAGCTTTACGTTCAGTTTCAGGAAACTGATAAAAGTTTTCAAAAATACGATCTAACTGAGAACAAGTCGTGTCGTTAAGGATTGCCCAATTGCTGATGCGGTAAAGCCCCTGTTCTAGCAGAAACTCATTTAAACCGCGATGGTTTTTAGTCAGGTGTGTCGTCCAAGTGCTCAGCTTTGCTTTACTAATGCTATAGCGTTCTAAAATCTCTAACGTAAAGGGGCGATATGAATTTTTCAGACGACCATTGTCATCTAGCACGTAGGGTAATAAGTCTGTGGTCCGAAAGCGATAGTGTTGCCCAAACTGTTGTGCCAAATGACGGCAAGTATTGTAGATATAATGACTAATAAAACAACGTAAGCTTAGCTCCGCCATGGCTGCATCCGTTCCACCAGCTTGCCAGCGTCTGACAAGGGTATCTTGCACATGGCGTTCTGACGTATCTTCCAGTTCACTTAAAAAATACTGTTCAAACCAAGTTTGAATATGAGGAAACGACTTGCAAGAGTAACGACCAGAGCTTGTGATTTTTGCCAGTTGCCAGTAGTTAGAGAAAGTTTCCATGGTTCTGAAGATATCTGGTGAGCTGTCAACAATGGAATGTGCTGATGTTTATCAGCCAGTAGCCTGATATTGATAACAGTAAAATTTTCCAGATTTGGAAACACTAACCCTAAGTGCAGACCAGCACAGCGAAAACGGCGACGCTGGTTGCAGAAAAGTGCAAGGTCAACTGTACGAGTTTACGAAAACGCCGAAATTAGCAGTGACCTTTGCATAAAACTGCAATATTGCGAGTTGCAATCGACGATAAGCTTTGCCTGTAAATGCTTAGAGTAGTGCCTAAATTATGGTTCTACGGACTAATATCGACACTTATGCTGTTATCTGGGCCGACTATCACGAAATGATGGTCGCCAATGTGGCCCAGGTGAATGGCGTATTGTTAGGTATCGGTGTGACAATATTTATGGGTAGCGCGATCGCAAATTGGTTTTTTCAGCGGGTAACGCGGCAGCGGCAACAGGCCTGGCAGTGGTGGCATAGCCAGCAACAGCAACAACAGCACAATCAAGCAGAAACCGTCCGAGATGGTTTACTACAGGAAGCATTTGCCCTGCGTCGATATTTTGAAAAAGGTAGCCATGCAATGGATGAACCGGCTGTCTACTTAGAGCAGTTCAACCAGTTTTATCGCTCCTTAGAAAACCTTAGTAACGAACTCTCACCGCCGTTTGTCGAAGATAGTTTGCCATTAGCCCTACAGTTTTTGCTCAAAAATTATGGACACATCGAAACGAATCTGGAGCTAGAACTGGACCCAGATTGTGCCTATGATGATCCTGAGCGTAATCGCACTGTCCTATCCATCGTGGCTGAGCTATTGTCTTTACTTGTGCCAGAGGCCCAGATGCCAGAGTTGAAGATACCGCTTACCGTACAACTGCGACGTATGGGGACGATGAATAACCTACAGCTCACTAGAAGTATGCTTAACCAGCAATCCAGGGTGCTCCTATTAAATTCGACCGAAGTGCAGTATCTCAAAGAAATTTTCCATAGCCTGATGTCCGGTACATTGGATATTGATCAGGATGATGTCGAATTAACCTGTCTACTTAGTTGGCCTGTAAGCAGTAGCTAAAAGCATTTTTAGTTCGATACTATTTATTAAGTGTGTTTATTTTCCTAACTTAGGAATGTCTCGTCATGGTTCATGCAGAGGCTCAGGCCCTAACATTTGTTGTATTAGACGATCATGCTGCTGTTTTAGCGGGCACCTGTAGCGTCTTGCAAGAACGGTACCCTGATAGTAAGGTTGCAACTGCAAGTACAGTCACTGAAGCCCAAGCACTGATTACCGATGTGCCGCCTGATTTATTTGTCATGGATCTGTCGGTGCCAGTAAACACTGGTGATAAGCCCCAGACCCAGGCTGGCTTAGATTTGCTAAAAGCCGTATTGACTAATTATGCGAATCTTAACATCGTGGTGCAGAGTGCCCATGTGCGATCGCTAGTGCGATTAAAGCCCATTATCGATACCCATCAAGGTGGCTTTACCATCGCCGACAAAAGTTTGACCAGTAATGAGATGCTCACTAAGGTGGACTGGGCATTGAAAGGATTACTCTACACGCCGCCAGAAATGCGCACCGGGTTAGAGGTAAAGTCAGAGTGGCTAAAGGTGATCGAGCTGGCTTTTAAAGAAAGTTTGACCGATAAAGCCATTGCTGAACGCATGCATGTAGGGGAACGCACCGTACGTTATTACTGGACCCGAGTGCAAGATGCCCTACAGGTCTACCCGGATAGTGGCATTAATATTCGCGTACAAACCTATGTGCGGGCACGGGAAGTTGGTTTATTAGATTAGGAGATGCGTCCGGTTGAACAAGGTCTCGGTGGGTTGATGTAGTATGGCCATTTTCAAAGACAGACGCATTAATCTGCATAGTGGGGAATTTTCTGGGCTGTCGATTATTGCCATCTTTTTAGCCCTGCGATTACTGGGCTTTTTGCAAGCCCTCGAATGGGATGTGCTAGATTTTGCCCTGCGTAAGCGACCGGCTGAAATCACTGATGACAAAGTGACAATCGTAAACATTACAGAAGCCGATATTCAACAATCCCTGACCTATCCCATCGCCGATCAGTCCCTGGCAGAATTGCTAAATCGGCTCCAAACCTATGAACCTCGGGTGATTGGTCTAGACGTTTTTCGAGACTTTCAGGTCGGTACGGGGTACGACGATTTAGTCGAGGTCTTTACCAATTCAGACAATATTATTGGTATTAAGAAGATTACGTCGCCGACCATTTCTGGGCCGCCCGCGTTACCCCCAGAGCGCGTGGGGTTTGTGGATGCACCATTAGATGGCGATGGTTTTTTACGACGTAGCCTATTAGGAGCCCCTGATGAACAGGGTGATTATCAGTTTTCGTTTACGATTCGGCTGGCGGAAAAATACTTAGCTACGGAAGGGCTATCGTTGGAAAATGGGCGGCGTGATCCAAAAACGATGCGGTTTGGTAATGCTGAAATCCCCCGTTTTCGGGCTAATACGGGTGGTTATACAAGGGCAGATGATGGTGGCAACCAAACATTGATTAACTTTCGAGCTGGCGTGCACCCCTTTACAAAGGTGACCTACGGTGAGCTAATGGCTGGCAATGTAGATCCGGCTTTTTTAGAAGATCGGGTGGTTTTGGTTGGATACGATGCCATCAGTGCCAAGGACTTTGTCAATGTGGCCGCCCTGGCGGGGGCTAATCCTGGACTGGTGCCTGGAGTTGATGTTCAGGCCCACGCAGTCAGCCAACTAATTAACGCGACCCTCAACAATCGCGCTTTTTTAAGGACGCTCCCCGGATGGACAGAATATGGGCTGTTAATTGCTGGCGGTGTGGTCGGAATGGTGCTCGCGAGCAAGTGTTTAAGGCCGTCCACCCATTTGATTATTGTTGCTGTTGTGGGGAGTGGATTGGTTGTCGCATTCTACGGCGCTTTGCTGGCCAGTTGGTGGTTACCGATGGTGCCCGTGATGATTATTTTTAGTTTGAATGCCATGGTGCTCTACCCGATGTATCAGGCCCAGGCCCAGTTGCGATCGCAGCTAAATCAACGCCAGCAGCTCATCGACTGGACCTTTAGCACCATTCACAATGGCCCGCTCCAAACCCTGGCAAGATTTTTAAAAGAATGGCCCACAGACAATCAGTACCCTAACATTAGCAAAGCAGATTTAAAGCAACTAAACCAGGAACTGCGCGATCTCTACGATGCCATGCGCCAGGAAATGCTAATGCCCGGTCAACAGCTAGTACTTAGCCGACAGCAGGTGATTAACCTGGATGAACCCCTAAGAGAATTGCTCTATGAAATTTACAGTAACACCACAAAACGGCGGCAAGATTTCTTTAAAAACCTATTGCACATTACAGACTTTCAAGAGATCGATGACAGTCGTTTAACCCCAGACCAGAAACGTGACCTGGGACGGTTTCTAGAAGAAGCCCTGCTAAATGTTTGTAAATACGCCCCAGGGACCACCCGCTTGAAAGTAATGTGTCAACCCGAGGGCGCAGATAACGTTATTCGAGTGATTGATAACGGGTCAAATGGGTTACCAGCTACCAATCGAGAAGGGTATGGCACTCGTCAGGCCAAACAATTAGCCCATAGTCTCCAAGGTACATTTGAGCGGCAGCCGGTTAGCCCTAAAGGCGTACGATGTGAACTACGATGGCCAATTGCTGTCAAACAAAGCTGGTTTGGGTTCGATAAACTAAAACTGCAGGTGCCAGGTATTCCAACCATGACTGGAAACCGCAAACATCAATGATGGTTTGCGTCAGTAATATAGTCCCTTCGGGTAATGTCCCGTGGTCAAAACTTGTTTATCGTATGTGCATAAGTTAGGCGTAGTTAGCCCTAAATGTGGTTGCAGTTGTTTTTTCGCTTTAAACCACGTCAAAGTTGAAATCTAATGATTCTTCTACAGAAAAACTCAAGCTCTGGATGTGGACAAAGTTTAGTTAGCTTCTCAAGGTGCCCTTATGTTCTTTAACCCTGTTTCCAATCTGCTTAAACTATCCCTGGGTTTAAGCGTACCTTTCCTGTTATTCAGAACATATGCCTATGGGTCTGTGAGTGCTCCAGTACCTGCACAGGAAATACCTTTGCTCGCCCAATTTAAGTCTGATCCAACTAGGACAGACCCTTTTGACTCTGATAGCACAACTACAGGCGGGCGATATTTTCAGCCACCGTCGGATATCACAGACTTTGACGGGGCTCGAACCACCACCGGCACCCGTAGCGGTAGCTGCTCTAATGTTACCGACGGAGTTGTATTCTCTGGTTTAGGGCCACGGTCTACAGTAGGACTAACTACCAGTGTTCGTCCTGAGTTTGTCTGGTATATGACAGAGATAGCCGCAGAGTCACCTGTTCTGTTTCGGTTGTTGGAACTCGATGAAGCGGGTCAACCCAATGTTGTCGATAGTGTTGAGCTTTCTGCCCAGGCTGGCTTTATGCGCTATCAACTGCCTGATACTGTATCGCCCCTTGAAGTTGGTAAAGACTACCTGTGGCAGGTAATTGTCAGATGTGATCCTGCGCGGTCCAGCTTTTGGGCCAGTACTCTATCCCTGCAGGTTGTTACCCCTAGCCCGGAACTAACCGATGCCCTAGCTACTGCAACAACTGATGCTGAGCAGGCGAGAATATATGGCAATGCTGGTATTTGGTACAATGCGTTAGCATTAGTGTCTACCGGTACCAATAATGTAGAGACAGAAGTGCGTACAGGACTATTGCAAGACCTAGCCACCCTAGAGAGCGATGACGCAATCTTTAGCACCACACTGATGACCATCGTTGAACAGACTAAATAAGAGGGCTCAATAAAGGTTCTCCCCTACCAGGGGAGAATTGCAAGAAAATTATCGAAGGGCATCCACAAGGGAGTGCCCCTACAGGATTGTCTATTTTTAATCGGGTTTAATAAATTCGGATTTGGTAGGGCTAATCAGTCTTTACAGGTTGTGCCATACTACACAGACTATTTAGTTGCTGTATGACTTGCTTTGCTTGGGGTTGTTGGCCGCTGGCATTTAAGTACCACAACGCATCTAGATAGTATTCTATAGCCACATCTGGGTGATTAGTAATCTCAGCAATGTCAGCGATTTTACACATTACCGTTGCCATGCGACTTTGCGTTTGTTTATTGGGTGTGGGCAAAGACCTGTAGGCCTCTAATGACGCCCTAAATGAAGCCAGCGCAAAAAGATAATAGCGTTGAGTATGGTAGATTTTGCCCATCATTCCCAGGACAATTGCAGCGCAATATTGGCCCTGTTGTTGATCCACATCCACAAGAATATCGCTAAGTTGTAACCCCCGTTCTAGGATGTTAAGGGCGACTTGGTGCTGGTACCGACGACTATAACGCAGACCTAAACGGCAGAGTCGCAAGATTTCGACCTTTAAATGAACAGATAGAGATGGGTCAGCGTCTGACTCTACACGGTTTTCTAATGCATAGTTCAGGGCGTCTAGGCGCTCAGTGAGTTGCAGGGCGGCGTCTTGGTCATCGTCGTGTTGGAACGCTTCAATCGCGTTCAGGTAGTCCAGGCAAGCTTGATCTAAATTCCCAAACTGAATATGCAGATAACCAAGGGTCTGGTGATAGCGACCATCTGAGTACATGGGGTAGACGTCCCTTTCTGAGGTACACACTTATTACTCGTGCTGAAAAACTGAAAGTTATACATTTTTTGTTGGGTAAAAGAGACTATCAGTAACCAACCTGTCTATGGCCCCCCTCCCGAGAGGAGATATATTGGCACATTGTCTCACCCTCAAGTTTGAGCTTGACGCTATAGCCAATTCCCCAACAAAATAAAGGGCGACCAGTAGTAAGGATGACTGGTGGACGGGTTATTTAGTATCTCAAGTTGAGCCTGCTGCAGAGCTTTAGCCTTATCAATATTCATCTGAACCAGCTGTTGATAAAATTCACCCATCAGTTCAGAGGTACTATCATCATCCACAGCCCAGAGCGTGGCCAATGTACTTCGTGCCCCTGAACGGGTGGCTACACCCGCTAAACCCAAAACAGCCCGCTCATCTCCGTCTGCTGTTTCACATGCACTTAAAATCAGCAACTCTAGCTCACGGGTACGGCTGAGTTCACTGGTTTTTAATAGCTGGCTGAGCTGATTGACATTGAGTGTATTACCCCAAGTAAGAATGAAGGTATCTTCTGGTTTTTCACCAAACTTTCCATGGGTAGCAATATGGACAATGGGGGCAGATGATGTGGCAATGCCATATTCCAAGGCTTCATTGGTCACTTCCTCGTTGAGGAGGGTGTCACTTTCCACAACGCCCTTGATACTTTCTAACTCAGTTTCAACTCCAGTTAAAGGACCAAACTGAGGAAGAAAGACCTCCTGAGCTTTAGAAACACCCGCTAAAAACGCTTTGATCTCGTCGCGGGCAATGGGTTTTGGGTCTATTAGCTGCAGCCCAGGAGTTAAGGCAATGGCATACTTCTCAACGAGATACTGGTCTCCGTCATAAAGTGCGGCCATCGATACGTTCCGCAAGCTACCATCCAGCACGAATACTAGGGTGTCAACACCAGCCTGTTGTAAGTCATCCTCCATAGGGGCCATTAGCCACTGATACAGCTGTTGAGAGGATGGCCCGATATCATCGACAAATGCAGGGATAGGAAGCGTTGGCGTAAACTCAGATTGTTTAACTGAAGATTGTTTAGCAGATGCTCTGTGAGGTGCCGCGCTAAATTGATCGCGAACACCAGCCCCCCAGATAGTTATGGCTGCCTTAAGTTCTGCCTCAGAGACCAGGGTGGTGTATCGAGAGATTTTGTCGGCAAAGCTCACAATGATTTCGAGGCGGTCTGGCAAGATAATGGGATAAATAACAGCTGTGGTTGCATCCGCTACACTATCCAGGTCAACACTTTGTAATTCCAGACAGGCTTCGCGAAAGAAATTATCAAGTTCTGCTAACTGTAAGGATTCGAGCACCTGTCGGGCTTCTTTCAAATTGTTCTCGTAGTTAGCATCGGTTTGCTCGGTACGCAGTAGTAAATCAATAAATTCACGATAAATCGGTTCTACCTTTTGCTGAAAATTAAAGGAGGCATCAGCGCCTTTGGCAGCAATATCTTTACGGAGTAAGTTAGTGGTGTTTACCGCTGCGCGACAGGCTTTGATAGCTTCGGTTTGACTTGTCTCTGTAGTGTCTGTGTTTTGTAAAATCTGACAGAGTTGTTCCTGCAGCTGGTATTCTACATCGTACAGATTAGCGCTCTGGGCTAGCTTCAAGGCCGTTAAGGTTTGTTGTTTGGCAATATCCCATTGTTGAGTTTGGGTGTAGAGTTGCCCCAATGTGCTCAGGGTATAGGTTTGAGCCTTAATATCTCCAAGGGTATCGGCAGCGGCATAGGTCTCTAGCAGCAGTGTGGCGATCGCATCTCCCGATGGTAACCTCTCCACTACCCCTAATAACGGCTCTAGCCCTGCTTGCTGCGTTCCAGTAAGGGATGTTTCACTGATTACTTCAGGGGTGACAGCGGTGTTGTCGGACGTGATTGTTGTATCTAACGGTAATTCCTCCAGAGGGGTAAGCTCAGATTCATTTTCCTGGGCGACGGCGTTATCTAAGGCCTGATCGACCGCTTGCCGTAGTGTTAATAGCGTTTGCCCAAAGGTGATGCGGGTGTAGATGGTTTCGCGGTTTGGGGGTTGGGTTTGTAGTTGATTGACGAGGGGCGGTAGTACGGTTGCGATCGCATCCCATTCCGAACGCTTCACTAATACCTTAAGCTGATTTACCTGGGCCGCTAACCCTGGCTGTTGATCAGTGGCTTCTGTGGCCAGTTGATAACTCATCAGGGCTGCGTCGTCGTCGCCCTGGGCTTCGGCCAAGGTGCCAAGGCTAGTGTAAATACGGCTTACGGCGGTTGGGGCTACTTGTTTAGCCAGTTCCAGGGCCAGCGTTAGCTGCTCTGCTGCCTGGTCTAACTGTCCTGTTAATCGCAGCAGGTCACCATATAACCGCAGGGCGTCCACAGTGACCGCATCATCGGGTTGTTCTGTCAGGGTAACTTGGGCTAACCCCAGGGCTCGACTGTAAAAGCCCGCTGCCAACAAGGTGCGAGCTTGATTCACCTGGGCCTGAACGCTTTGACGAGGTTGTTCCCCTTGGGCATAGGCTATCGCTGCCGCTGCCCATGTCATTTCTGCCTCGTTAGTATTTCCCTGGGCCACCAGTAACTGCCCTTGCGCTGATAATACTTGACCGCGGCTGGCCCATACACTGGGGGGGGCATCGTCAGCCGCTGGCACTAGTTCAAGGGCGGTGTCGATGGTGGTTGATGCCGCTGACCATTGGCCCAACTGTTGATAGCTTAAGGAAAGATTGGCGAAAGCTAAGGCTGCTCCCACAGGCTGGTCCTGAGCCATATATTGATTGGCCAATTGCTGAAATACGTCCACGGCGGCTTGGTAGTCCCCGGCTTCATAGGCCGCTCGGCCCTGTTGTTCCAGACTGTTATCTAGCTGCACGGGGAGATCTATCTGGCTGTGGATATGGCTGCTGGCCACCGCTGTTGTCACTAAGGCAGGCAACAACATACAGCATAGGGCGGTGAGTATGGCCAAAATGGCCAACCTACTACGGCGAAATTGTCGATGGGATGGATGGGGGAATTGCGATCGCATAGTCTTTCCTCACGTAAAGCCAACTAGGGGTAGGTCAGAATTAGGTCAACATTAGGTCTCTTAAAAGGCACGATAACTTAACGAAAAATGCACACCGGATTCCTGTAAAGAATCACCATCGGCATCCCCATTAATCAAGGGAATACCCCAATCCACACGCGCCGTGAGGCCATTGTCCGATTGCCACAGTAGACCCAGCCCAGTGGATAACAACGTATCCGGATCCGGATTGGCCCCACCTGAATTCCAACCAAAGCCGCCTTCTAAAAAGGGCGTAATTTGTAATAAGGAACGCCGCGTGGGTGAACGATATAGCGGCAGTCGAAACTCCGCCGATGCCGATATCGCATTATCCACCAGCAATAAGTCCTGACGATATCCCCTAATGCTACTGGCCCCCCCTAATCCAAATTGTTCCAGCGGTAACAACGGTGCATCCGCTAGCTGGGCATCGGTCTGGAAAATAAACAAGGTTTCAGGGGCTAGCAGCTGTAGCCACTGGCCCTGACCCCGCCATAGGAAAAACTCGCTATTAGGGCTTTCCGCAGAGGTGGCCCCCAATATGTCCAGCCCTACACTAAACTGAGAACGTGCCGCTAGTACACTTTTGGGTTGTTGTTTGACCCATTCCTGAAAAAAGCGCACTGCGTTTATCCGGCTACGCCCATCATCATCAGCACCTCGAGTGGGAAATCCAACCTCTTCACCAAAAAACTCTTCTAAAAAGATACTACGGGTACCCTGGCGCGAGGCAGTTAACCCCAACGCAAATTCCTCCGTCGGTGTTTTTTTCAACGGTTGTCGCCAGGTAAGCTCATAAAATGCGGCACCAGATTCAATTTCTAGGATGTCAAACGGTTCTTCTTCCACCTCACTGCCGGTAAAGCCGACACTAACCCCAAGGGTGCCACCTTTGGGGTTTAAGAATGTGCGATATCTAGCCTCTATGGACGCCAGACCCCCGGCCCGGCCCAGACTGACATCCAGCCGTTCGCCGTTACCTAACAAATTGGCTTCTGTATAAGTGACTTCCTGTTGAACAGTACCGACACTGGGAGAACGGGCATTATCAGTTTTTAGATCAAACCAATTACTATCGGCTTCTTCTACGGTGACGGTTAAAAGACTTTGTCCCTGTTGTGGCCCTGCCGCTAACTCCGCCGATACCCGTTGAATTAAGGGATCTAGCTGGAGTAACTGCAAACTTTCCAATAGCTGTTCGAGTTGTAACGGTGTGGTGACGGATTGCTCTAGCCGACGTCTGACATAGCCGGGGTTAAGTCGACCAGGACTGACCACCTCAATATCTTCTAGACTCCCCTCAATCACTTGAACGGTTAACGTTCCCCCATCCGCTAAAAACTCCTGTGGTGGGATGATTGCGGATGATGTGACATAACCGGCATCCGTATAATATTGGGTAACAGCTGATCTAATCTTAAATAGTTCAGTGAAGGAGAGTTCTACCGGCAGCTGTATACCTAAAAATGCTTGAACAGCATCAGCCAATTCGGCGTCTGTAAAGACGTTATTATCTTTAAACTCAAGTTGGTCAATCACCACTGTCTCTGGAATATCAGGCCCCGGTTCTGGTGCTGTAGGTATGGGCTGCGTTTCCAACAGCGTTTCCGGTGCAGGAATTTCCTCAAAAATCTCCGGTCTTTGGAAATCTTCCTCAGAAGGGGGCTCAATTGTCGGTGTAACAGGGTTTAAATTCGTTTCCTGGGCAGCCACGGATGTGGCCAAAAATAACGCGCTAATGGGTAGCGCATAGAGGAAGAACCTCAAGGATTTAGACACTAACACACTAAAAAACATCACAGCTGAATCCGGGGAACACCGATGACGATGGCACACGCGTTGCCTGAGCCATTAAGACCACTTGCCCATCGCTACCATAGCGCCAGGTTTGGGCTTCAGTTGTCTCATTCACATCACTCTCTGCACTCTGAGCAGCACTCTGGGCAGCGTCTTCAGGGGGCTGCTCACGATTAGCCGCTGCCCAGGCCTCTGCCTGAGCCAGGTCGTCAGCAGCATCGTCTAAGGTGGCCAGCGTAGATGTGGATGCACTACTGCTAAGCTGCTCTTCCGGTGTCGCTGACAGCCCATCCCGCCCGGTCAGGGTGAGGTCACCAATATTTCGAGCAGCTTGCAAGTCCCCTGCAGCACAGCCCTGGGCAATTAGACGAGACGGGTCTACCAGGTCAGCGGGCAACAGCAGCGGATCCTGCAGTAGGGAATTTTCAAGACTGCCGCCACTAACAGTACCGCCAGCGTTGATGCCTGATGCCGCTGAAATATCGTTGGACAGAGGCGAATCAAGTTGGCTACTAATCGCAATATTGCGTAGAAAAAGATCACTGCTCAGATTTATAGTCGCTTCTAGGTTGTTGCCTTGGGTTTGAGTAAGAATGTTAGAGTCTCTAGAGGGGGCAGCAATAATCTCAGGGAAGACATTAATATCAATCTCTCCACCCTGACCAAACTCTGTGCTGGTAGATATATTGCTCTCGTTAGCCAGCACCGTAAAAAAGGCATTGGATTCACTATTACCAAATATATCAAGATTTCCACCACGCGCAGTGCCTGAAGCTACTGCAGAAATTCCGTCTATGAAATTACCATTCTCGTCAAAATCCCCAGCTCTATTTAGGGCCACCAAATCAGCACCAATTATAATATCACCCGCTTCTCCAGTACTTTGGTTATTAACCGTCACCACACCGTTGTTGAGCACACCTACACGCCTAGCAAATAGAAAAATTGCACCATTTTGATCGTCATTATTAGGATCAACTTGAAAAGCAAAAGCATCCAAGGCAACAGCACTACTGATGGTACTATCAGAGCCCCTAACAACAACATCATTGTCAACAGAAATAATGACAACGCCAGCACTGCCAGTTGCTCCCTCTGAGGCATCACTAAAAATTGCACTGCCATTCTCAACAAAGACATTGTCAGCAACTATAGATACAGCCCCCGCATTACCGTTGCTAGTTGTTGTGGTTGAGATAGATGCTTGATCATCAAGGACTACATCACCATTTGTTGTAATCAATATTGAACCAAAAAAATCCGTAGTTCCAGTGGGGTCAAGCAAGGCATTTATAAAGTTCCCACCTGTACCAGACAACGATAAACCTGTGCCATCGCCCAGAAGTTCAGTACTAATACCGGTACGTGCTCCACTGATCTCGACCCCCTGTAAGGCCGTTATAAAAATATTTCCGGGCTCTCCTACACCAGCGGGTAGAGGGGTCTGGGGATCATCACCTCTTACAAGCGCTTGCAGTTGAGCGTTATTACTCAATTTGAGATAGCCGGTTTCAATCGAAATAATGCCAACGATTCCGTCAAAGATTCCACCCTCTTCAACCGTTGTAAATACAGTGGCGCTATTGTCTAAAGAAACAGTTCCGTCAATTCCTGTTGTTAATCTGACTAATCCAGGTTCACCAACACCTTCGTTGAAGACAACAGATTGAACCTCTGTGCCATTATCTAAGGCAATTGATCCACCCTGAAGATTGATAATACCAGCTAAACCTGTTTCGCCAGAATTTAGATTAGCTGCTACAATGCTGTCGCTTATAGAAAGAATGCTATCAGAACCTACAGGAATATCTTCACTGTCAGCATCTTCTACCGTTAATATTCCAGAGGTAGGTGAGACTTCTAAAATCGTGCGTTCACCTGCAGATAGCGCCGCTAAGTGAATGGTGCCTTTGGGAGCTTGTAAAATCGCGCCTTCTAACGTAACGTCGCCTCCAATTAATGCCAGGGTATTATTCAGACTCATTTCGAGACCATCATCTCCAGCGACAAAGCCAGCAATCCCCGTATCTACGACATTAATTGGACCACCGCCATTGGCAATCTCGAGGCTCATTGGCATGGAGGCTGTACCGCTAAAGTCTGTGGCAGACCCCGTTTCTAGTTGGGTGCCGTCTTCAAACAGCAGACTTCCGGCTGTACTACCTATAAAAGATCTGCCGATATCCAGTCTGGCATTCTCAGTAAACGTTAGACCGTTGGGGTTAATGATAAACAGGTTGACATCGCCTGCACTAAGGGTGCCATTAATGGTTGATACGTTGCCCCCAGTTACCCGTGAAATGATGTTTAGGATGCCTGCACCGCTGGTAAATTCAGCTGTTTCACCATTGGGTAAACCAAACTCGCTAAAGCTGTGGAATAGATTGCTGTCCGAACGCAGACCACCGCCAATGGTGTAAGTATCCCCGACAAGGGGAGACACTGTGGTGGGCAGGGAACCATCTGGAGCGATGCTTTGGGCTTGGGTTGTTGTTGGGAGGGTTGCGATCGCAACTCCCATAACCATACTGAACCAGCCAACATAAAAGCGCTTGATAGAAGCCATAACTTGAATTGCTGACGCTTGCAATGGGGGACAGATAATCGGAAGCGTTACCTTAATATTACGTACGTGATTTTACTTAAGCAACCTTAGCAATACTCGTCTTGAAATGTGAACCCTACCTAAGCAGGTTAATCAAGGGGCTTGCACCTGTAGACTTGTCATTATCGTTACACCTAACTTATGCCTGGCCCTACTTACCTCAAGCGTGTTTAAAGGGTAGGTCGTTTGCCCTAAGCATGTTAAAGGATGGACCGTAGACCTTCTTGGCTATTATCCGTACGTATAAAGTCTGGAGTGAAGGTTGAAACTAATCTAGATTTTTCAGGATTTTTGCCATTGGAGTTTGTGGCACTAGTAATGCAGTCGAACCTGGGGCAAAGCCCTAGTCATCTAATGCCATCTACAGTGCTTAAACGCCATGACTACGCACAAAAGACTAATTCTAGGAACTCAAAAATTTGACACGTCCAAACCACTTAATACAGAAACGCTAATCACTAGCCCATCGAATCGTGATTGGGATAGTTTGGTGGGACTATTGCTTATGTTAAGTCTGACAGGGCTAGCAGCGGTTTCCATGGTTGTTGATATCTCGGTTGTGAGACAAGCGTTCAGAACAATCCCTCCATCTCCCCAGGAAAGTCAACAGCAAATAGCTGGGCAATCAACTATGGATAGCTTTCAGTAAGCTTAGGAGAGCCCAACTTGCTGTTCGAAATTTAGGATCTAAAACTCGCTTATTCCTTAATATCGTCTTAGGATTTTTTTGATGTCTGATATGCCACTTCAAAATGCGGATGTAGGTATCAGGATTTATCTGAAAACGATTGTTGCCATCTTCAGTTCAGACTCCAATCTATATGAATGGATGCCTAAACCAAGGAATTTGTTTGAAATTATGACTATGCTCAACCAAGAATTGTCCGGTGATAATTACTCCGTTGCCTATGATGCTGACACAGTCACTGTCAAATTCAGGGGACAGTTAGTGCTTAGGGGATATGCGGAATATGCACCGATTATGCAGTTGCTAATGGAAATCGCAGCAACTGAACCTACAGTCATGACCTTGGATTTGAGGGACGTTATATTTCTCAATAGTTCAGGAATTAATATGTTTTCGAAATTTTTGTTGAGTTTACGAAATCAAGAAAATACTCAATTGGTAGTAATAGGTACAGCAGAGATCCCCTGGCAAAGTAAATCCCTCAAGAATATGCCTAAGCTGCTATCAAGGATTCAGCTAAGGCTCGACTAGGGTAGCTAATCGTTTTGAAAGCCCCAGCTATACATCCAATTAACGTTATTTCTAAACTAACATTTTGAATTTCTTAGAGAGACTGACCCGATTACTTTCTCGCAAAACTCATATTTCACTGGCGTCCCAGCCATAATCACAGAAAGTGGGTTAGCCTAATCATTCATAAGCTAGAGAATCAGATATTTAACTTCCTCGTACAGTCCCCCAAAACCCTAACTTAGAGGCTTTGAATCTAGTTTCCCCCTAGAATTGGGTCCAGAATTGGGAAACTCCCAGTATGCCGCCTAAATTGAGAGCATGCAGATGTTTTCCATAAAAGGGGGGCTCAATACCCGAAGCATAATTATGGCAATCTACTTATTAAATTTATAAATATTCAGAAAAAAAGTAAGAACCTTAAATTATTCTAAGGTATGAGACATCTTTTTTGTAAGATTTTCTCCACTAAGAACTAATCATTGTTGCTTCTGGGAGTGCCGAAATGCCTTTTCAGCTGTCTCGGCCTGATAGCTTGGCCTTGTCCGATAGTGGGTCGATTACAGACTTGTTGACTCCACCGATTCATACTATTGCTAATCATCTAGCAACGTTAAAGCAGTTTAATCTTGAGCCCATCTTAGAGACAGTTCTTCAAGCGAGTGATTTCCCAAGAAATCACTCTGTAGATGGCGTTCGCTCAGATTTTAAGCCATCATTAAACCCATTGAATTCAGTGGATTGGGCCGAGCCAGATAATGATTTTCTAAATAATTTGCCTTTAGACGGACAGCTAGTTGGCAAATACAGTTTTGAAAATTTGAGAGAGTCTTCTCGACTTTCAAGCCGGGGTTTATTTGACGATTTATTTAAACGAACGGTTTCAACCTTTGACTTAACTGCTGACTTAACTGATCAAGACAGTTTTTATAGATTGCCTTATCCCTTCGATTTACGTTTAGACGAAGCAGGCTTTCCAGAGTTGACAGGCTTTCCTATTTGGGATTTGAACCCAGTTATTAATGACTTAAAGGAGATTGCAGATGATCGAGCTGGTTTCTCTACAGTTTCTGCAGGGTATTTCCAATTCAATCGTCCCCTTGCGGTTCTAGAACCCGATGAGATTATCCCAGCTGATTTACAATCCTCTGTATTATTGATGGATGTTGATCCAAATTCTCCCGAGCGTGGCAAACTCTATCCAACCATTGCGTCTACGCCGTTGTCGGATTTAAATTATGTACCTGATTTTCTACTGGCAGTGGGACCTGCCCCCGGCATTGTTTTGCACCCAAATCGGCAATACGCCTATGTTGTTCAGACGTCTCTTCAAGATATATTTGGACGTGATATAGGTACAGCTAAAACCCTGCAGCGGTTATTGGCTGATAGTCTGCCTCAAAACCCTGTAGAAGCTAATGCCTATGAGATATATCAACCTTTGAGGGAGACCTTGCAACTGCTTGGTTTGTCTAGTCGTGATGTGGCAACAGCGACTGTGTTTACGACGGGTGATCCGGTGGGTGAAACCGCACGTCTTTCGCAACAGGTGGTTGATAGCTATGATCTGACGATTGAAAATCTGCATTTAGATGCCGATGATGGAGCCACCCATGAACGGTTTTGGGAGTTTCACGCCACGATTGAGTTTCCTCAGTTTCAGCAAGGGGCACCCCCTTTCTTTTCTGAGGGATTGTTTGAGTTTACGCCAGATGGTCAGCTGATAGAGCAGCGTCAGGAAAGTGTTCCAGTGGTGATTACCATTCCCAAAGATCAGGGTATTCCTGAAAATGGTTTTCCGCTAATGATTTATGAGCATGGCTCTAATGGGTTGAGTACACAGGTTGTTGACCGGGGACCAATTTTAGAACCTGATGGAGAGAACGTAAAAGGGTTAGGTCCAGCCCATGTTGTTGCTGAATATGGGATTGCGACGGTGAGTAGTGCCCTGCCCCTCAACCCGGAACGTTCCCCCCTCGATATTCCCGATGCTTATCTCAATTTTGCTAACCTGGCAGCGTATCGAGATACTCTTCGACAGGGGGTGTTCGAGCAACGGCTCTTGTTAGAAGCTCTGGAAGATTTTGAGATTCCATCCAGTCTAATCCCTGGGATTGATAGCAATGTTAGTCTTGAAACATCTTCAGTAGCGGTTTTGGGACAATCCTTAGGGGCTCAGTTTGCCAACATGTTGGGAGCGATAGACCCGAATGTTGATGTTGTTATTCCTACGGGGTCACCGGGACTTTGGCCCTTACTGATTTCAGAGACAGATCAATCAGAGGCAGTGGGCTTATTCTTGGGCACAGTACAATCTCTTGACCTATTACATCCAGGATTGCAGTTATTAGAATCTGCCTGGGAAGTTGTTGATCCGATTGTTTATGCCCCTTATCTGGCGCAGCGTCCCCTAGCGGGACATCCGGTCCGGTCTGTCTATATGCCTGTGGGAGAAGCCGATACAGAAGTGCCTGAAGCAGTCTTTAATGCCATGGCATTAGCCACTGGACTTAACCAGGCAGGGCCTATTTTTTGGTCTGAAATGCAGGACTCTCTCTCTCTTGATGGGTTAGGGGGGGTTGCGTCTTATCCAGTGGCGAATAATTTAGTTTCTGACGATGGTAGATCGTACACAGGGGCTGTTGTGCAGTATCAAGGTGATAGCATTGCCGATTCCCATACGATTTTCTCTCAGCTGGACGAGGTGAAATTCCAATATGCTAATTTCTTGAATACCTTCTTTGAAGACGGTGTAGCTCAGATTCTGGAGCCAGAATAGTTTTTCGATAATACCAAGTTACCTCTTTTACCTTAAAGTTTAAACTTGACGTTGGAATGAGTTATATGCCTTAGGCAACTCATAGAAACCATTGAAATGTTGCTTGAAAAATTCCTCTGTAACCCAAGATCTAGCACAATCAAAAAGAGTCTCCTTTAGAGCAGCTCCAAGGGAGACTCTTCTTAAGAGATGATTACTTCACTAAATCATATCAATCAACTGATTGATTTTGAAGGAAGCACCCGAGAATTGGAATCTTTCTACATCTACAAAGGACATAGTAACGCCATCGACCGTAACATCAATGGCATTGCTAGCACTACTGCCTAACTCAACATCACCATTTAATTCAAAGTCAAAAACAGCCATATCTTTTTTACCAGATCCACCATTAATAATCTGGTCACCAAAGGCAAAGATAGTGTCGTTGCCAGCACCTAAATAAAGAGTGCCACCACCAGTTAGACCGCTTTGAGCCCGAACAACATCATTACCAGAGCCCATGTCAATGGTACCGCGATTGTCAAGCCCAAAACCATCACCACTAACTTCACCAGTTAGATCATCTTTGCCGCCGCCCATGTCAATGGTGCCGGTATTGAGCAGACCAGTTCCGTTACCCTTAACTTCGCCAAAGATCCAGTCTCTACCAGAAGCTGTCTTCAGCGAACCGCTATTATTGATACCAATATTGTTAATGCCACCACTTTTGACAATGGCTTCCCCTAAAATCCAGTCATCACCGCTTCCAGTGGATACCTCATTGCGGTTCCGGATACCAACATTTCTATTACCGCTACCATTCTTGATCTCAACTTCTCCGAACACAATATCGTGCTGAGCACCAGTCTCAATTAAGCCATTGTTGTCCAGAGCAATGTTCCTATTCCCTCCACCCTGGAGGGCAATATTTCCTCTAACCTGATCACTACCACGATCTGTTTTGAGCGTGCCAGTATTGTTAATACCGATGTTCCTATTGCTACCACTGCCCCTGACAGTAGCCAGAACTAAATCGCCACCTTTTCCTGTATCAACACTGCCTCGATTATTTACTGCTGTACCATTGCTAACCTCACCTTCGATAATGTCATCACCTTTGCGGGTTTCAGCCACGACATCAGGAGCAATAGTAATACCATCCTTTAAGTCAATGGCAAAGTCATGAATGTTACTCCACTGAGTCAGGATATCGCCACCTTTCTCAGCACCTGTGTTTGTAATATTAGTCGACATGGTTATAAGTTAAAACATCTGTTATAGTTCTTCACTGAAATTGGAAATTGACATTCTCAGCGAATATCAATTTAGTAGAATCAGTGCTGGCAACCAAACCTTTCAGCAGAAACATTAACTACAGAGAACTATTGCTGAGAAGTCTCATGAGCCGAATTGCAAGTGTGCTAACCGTAAGCCACTGCAATCAGCAAGTTCATTTGACACTCCTAATACCTGCCTATCTGAGCTGTTCCATCGTTTTGACAATTTCTACCAGGCTTATGTCCCCCTGATTACCTTAGATTTAATTTAACAGAGCAATTTAATGCCATTTCCAAAATCCTTGATCGCTTTACGATGCTTTTATTCTTTTTAAGAAGCTCTTGACGCAAAATTATTAATGCTACATTTTTGTGATATAAATTCACTGTAAGCGTATTGCCAGTTTTGAAGATGGGTACGGAGATTGTCTATGTGGATGAAATGGGTATGGACATCGAGATGAGTATGCCCATGGTTACAGCCCCAAGAGAGAGCGGTTCCATGCGTTCAAGTCTAGTCTTCGGAATGATCGAGTGAATACAATTACTGCATTGTGCAATCGTCAATTATTAGCCTCATTCACAGTCAAAGGTATTTGTAATCAAACCATCTTCGAACCAGGCTTTACTTCTTCTATTGAAAGGAAGCTCAGTGTCTAAAGCATAATTGGGATAACCTACTTGAGGTAATTCAAGTACTTCAGTCCAGCACAGGTTTGGTGAGATTAACAAAAATCCCTCCTAGTGAAAAAACTAGGAGGGATGCTCGGGGTATTTACTCAATGAGTATTAACCCTATACTTGACTAATCAACTGATTGATTTTAAAGGAAGTACCAGCGAAGTCAAATCTTTCTACATCTACGAAAGACATAGTGACATTATCGACCGTAATATCAATGGCGTTAGCAGCACTGCTGCCCAATGTGATGGTACCGTCGAAAGCAAATGCAAAGATTGCAGTATCTTTGTTGCCGCTGCCTCCATTAACAATTTGGTCACCAAAGCCAATGATGCTGTCATTGCCAGCACCCAAATCAATAATGCCGCTACCAGTAAAGCCGCTAAGTGGATCGCTACCTTCACCGATCACTAGATCTTTTCCAGAACCGAGTTCAATGGTACCGCTATTATCGATACCAACACCAACGCCTTTAACAAGACCTGTCAGTGTGTCCTTCCCATTACCCATGGTGATAGAGCTAGTATTCCGGAGACCAGTACCATTCCCTTCAACTTCTCCTTCAACAAAGTCGCTACCATTATCTGTGGTAATAGTACCACTGTTATCAAGGCCAATATTATCGCTACCCAAACCGTTAACAGTGACCTTGCCCCAAACATTATCTTTGCCAGAGTTTGTGGTGACAGTACCACTATTGCGTAGGCCTACATTATTAGTACCATCCCCTTGTTTAATAGTGACTTCTCCAAACACGTTATCGTCAGAAGAGCCAGCCAATAAGATACCACTGTTGTCAAAACCAGTATTGTTATCACCACTGCCATCAAGGTTGACCGTTCCCTTGATGAAGTCTTTTCCATCAACTGTCTCAAGGGAACCGTTATTATCAAAGCCAGTATTATCATTACCACTGCCATTGACGGTCCCTACTAGGTTGTCAGCACCTCGAGCAGTGTTAACAGTACCTTCGTTAAGGAATGCGGTACCAATGCTTACTTGAGCATTGATCACGTCGTCACCCCTGAGAGTATTTGCTACTATGCCAGAAGCGACTGTAACCCCATCTTCTAAATCGATGGCAAAGTCGGCTTTGTTAGTCCATTGACCTAACTCAATGCCGCCTTTCTCCCAACCAGATACTGTCACCAGAGTTCTACCATCTGTAGGAGGTGTGCCGCCAGCTAAATCTAATCCAATAATCAACGGATCGTGGTCAGAGTTACGGAAGGGAGTGGTGCCGTCAAACAGGCTAGGATTGCGACCAAAGTCGAGGTTGTAATCCAATGCGTCGGGCTCATCAGCATTGACGTGCCACTCAGTAGCTCCAGTTACCTGGGAAATCAGAGTAGTACTGGCTAGACCGTGATCTAGAGTGCCAAACTGACCGTCAAATACAAAGGAGTAAGCTGACTCAGGATTCTCCACCACGTTGGTGTAGCCTTCACCTTCCAGGAAGGTAATGGGGTCTTCCTTGACGTAGGCGTTGAGGTCACCAATGATCAGAATATCCTCGTCAGTGGTACCTGTGGGATTGCTATCAAGCCAGGCATCAAGTGCTTCAGCACCGCGTAAGCGAGTGCCGTTGAAGTTGCCTTGACCATCACCAGCATCGGCATCGTCACCGCTACCTGTTCCCCCCTTGGACTTAAAGTGGTTTATGGCTACTGTGAGTTCTTCACCAGTTGCGATTTCTTCAAAGGTAACGGCCAATGGTGCCCTGTTGGTATTAACACCGTCAAAAATAGTCCCACTCAGACCTAAAGCAGGTAAATCTGAATCTGTTAATACTTCAACTGTTGTATTGTCTGCGATTTTAATAGTTGATGTTTTGTAAATTGCACCAACAGAAATAGCATCACCGGTATCAACAAAGGGGACACCTGGATCAGCATAGGCATAGGTGCCTGCACCTACCTCGTTATTAAGGGCAGTTACTAGAGTGTCAATAGCAAATTGACCATCACCATTTTGGTCGCTACCAAACTCATTTTCCAGCTCGATAAGACCGAAAATGTCAGCATCGATAATCTCGAGGGTGGTAACCAGTTTCTCTAGCTGACGGTCAAACTCAGTTTGACTATCCGCACCCCGAGGAGAGAGACTGTTGGGTCCACTACCGGGGTTACCGTCTTCATCCAGGGTGGTGAAGAAGTTGAGCACGTTGAAACTAACTACGGTTAGATCACCGCCCACATCCTCTGGGGTATTGGGACGGGGATTAGTGGCCTGGAAATTAACGGGAGCCGTGGGCTGAATGCGATAGTCCCCAAAGCCAAAGCCCAAGACACCGGAAAGATTGTTAACGGTATCGCCACCGCGCAGGGTGTTGGTAGAGCTAAGGGGATTGCCGCCACGACCGTGGATAATGGGGTCAGGATTTTGAACAGTCTGCCCATCGTCAAGTACGATGCGACGCTTAGCAATTTCTTCTTGGTAAGCGGCGAACCCGGCTACATCAGGGTCATTGAATTGGGTGAACTGGTCTAAACGACCATCGGTACCGGGGGCGTTGCTCGCACCATTAGAGGAGAGTACAACCTCACCAAAGCGGTCCAGGTTGAAGTACTCAGTTACAAAGAGAGTGTCAGGAATGGTTACCTGCATGCCCTCAAAGGCTTCTAGATCATCGACGCTGGCAACTGGGAAGTTAACCGTAGCCGCTGTGGGTAGTGTATTACCGGAGCTGACAACTGTAATATCTGAAGCACTGGTAACCGCTAACTGGGTCTGGCCAAAGGCTTCTCCAACGGTACCGGTAATTTGGACCACATCGCCCACGTTTACATCCGTGAGGAAATTACCATTTTCAAAGATGAAGAGACCTTCAGAGGTTAGGGGATTCGAATCGGCATCGGCATCTTCCTCTTGGACATAGAAGCCTTCTAGGTTACGAAGAGTGTCCGCATCTCCATCCTGGAAGTCGCCTGTAACAACAGCTTCGATAGTGACTATTTGACCATCAAGGGGACTTGCGTCTCCACTACCTTGGATATCAGAAATTAGGGTGATGGCTACACCGTCATCATTCTGGATGGTGCCATCGGCAGTTGCTGTGGTGATGGTTTCACCATTAGCAGGGGCAGAGAGAGTGACGGTAAAGTTCTCATCTAACTCAGCATCTGTATCGCCAGAAACATCTAGGGTAATGGTCTGAGTGGTTTCACCATCGGCAAAGTTGACTGTGCCTGTAGGTAGGGTGCCGCCAAAGTCGGCTGCATCGGCGTCGCCACTAACAGCAAAGTCTACAGAGGTAGCGCCGCTAGTGTCGCCGGAGCGAGTGACGGTGAAGGTAAAGGGCGTTGTGCCTGTGTTGCCTTCATTTTGAACAGCATTGTCGGGTGCGATCGCAACTGTTGTAGATGGACCACCAGATGCTTCAGCAATGACAAAATTGTCAACGCCAAAGTCTTCGTCTCCTGACTCGACAGAAACACTCAGTCGAAGATCAAGAGTGGAGCCTGTACCCGAGATCGCCTTGGTAAATGTCTGAGCGGCATTGCCTAATGCTGTGCCATCACCCTCACCATCAAAGTCAGTATCTTCGCGAAACACACCATTAAAGGTAGTGCTACTAAAGTCTGCCCCTTCAAAGGCCAAAAGATTTTGGAATCCGCCGCCATCAATCTGGTATTCAACCAGGATGGAATCGGCCGCATCAATATCTCCAGGGCTGTCAAAGAACTCGGCGAAGTCACCGCTAAATTCCAAATTACTCAACCCACTAATATCCAGGCTAGACCAAGTCACAGTAACGGGTACGGTTGCACCCTCACCATCCAAATCCATCCCTGTGAGGAAACTGCCATCAAACCCTGTGTAAGCTTTAACGTTGGGTTGAGGATCGCCACCAAAGTCGCCGCCACCAGCGCCGTCTGAAATACCAAAAAAGTCGAAACCTGAACTCACGCCAGCATCTGAAAAGAATGGCTCGCTGGTGGTGAATTGAGAGGCATCATCAAAGGTCTCGTTGAGCACGTCACTGGGGGTTGCCGCGTCGCCAGTGATTTCAATCGCGTCGATTGCAAGGTCTTCATCCCCGGAATCCAGGTCAAAGGTAAATTGCAAATCCAAAGTAGAGCCGGTACCTGCGATCGCACCACCCAAGGCAGCAAATGTACTGGTAATTTCGGTGCCATCACCGGTACCGTCAAAATCAGTATCGATTAACGGAGCAGAGTTGAATGTGCTGCCATCATTCTCGATCGCTAGCAGATTTTGGAATCCGCCACCATCAATCTGATACTCAACTAGGAAAAAGTCAGCCGCGTCCCAGTCTTGATTGCTACCATCATCGTCCTCGGCAAAAAGAGCACTGAAGCCAAGGTTAGTAAACCCAGTAATGTCAATACCAGAAAATGATAGGGTTTGCTGAGAAGCAGCCCCTTCACCGTCAATATCTTGGGCGGCAAAGAAAAAGTTACCGTCAGCACCAGTAACTTGGTAAAAAGTACCAATATTGCTGCCATCGGTACGCGTAAAAAAGTCACCAAGACTATCCGTAAATTCGGGTACAGAAGTGGTGTAACGAGTTCCGTTACCGTCTGTCTCGAAGTTTTCCGTGAAAATAGTGGTCGGCATAATGTGAGTAAAAACGTCTATTGAAGATTTTCAATGGGGTAAGAATTGGACATTTTCAGTAAATAAAATTAAGCAGAGCGTAGTGTTGACTTTTAAAGCCCTAAATGCATCAAAATACCATGCACATTCCACACAAACGCCTATAACAACCCCTAAGGATAGAGATCTATAGCCATAGAGTGCTCGCTTAAGTTTAATCCTGAGTAATATCCCCCGTTTGTCCCTGGGCATTCGACCATCACACAACAATGGGCAGCAAAGAAAAAACAACGTTGACGTGGGTCTTCTTTACTAATTGGTGGCCGTAACACTTTTTACAGGGATTTTTTGGATATGGACAAGAGGTTCAATGACAAGAACATGAGAGTTTATAAACAGACCCTCATAGGAGTCATACGATGCTTCTGTCGCTTGACATTTGTCCAGTAATGAAGATCATCCCAATGGCTGCTAAACGATAATCCCCCCTAAGACTCCCGTTAGACTCTCACAAACTGAGATGAAGAAAAGGTAAAAACCACATTAAAGCCCTTAACTTCTTTAGGCAGGCTTTACCGTTTTTACAGTTACTTGATTAAATTGTCATTATTGGTTGCAGGATGTGCTGAAGACAACTCCGTAGTAACTATATTGACTGGTGATGGCAACATACTTTCTTTAAATAAATTTATAGCAACTTCAACGTGCGATCGCAACAAAAAACTGATTAAATTGTCACTAGTTGGTTGCACAATGTGCTGAGAACAACTCCGTAGTCACTGTATTAGCTTTCTGTTTTAAAGTACTTTCTTTAAAGAAAAAGACCATAACTTTAACGTGCGATCGCAACAAAAATCCGATTAAATTATTACTAGCTAGCTGCAGAATGTGCTGAGAGCAACTCCGTAGTAAATGTGTCAAATTTCTGCTTCAACGTACTTGCTTTAAAGAACGCGGCTATAGCTTCAACGTGCGATCGCAATAGGCACCCTAGCTAGTCAACGTTACTGTTTTAGACAGTTATAATTAAAATTAATGATTCTGATTTAAAGTGTATGGGCAGTAGAACTGAAGGATACTGCCTACTTTTAGTATGCCGGCTGCGCCTATCCCTAAAAACGACGCTGATCGCCTAGCGGATCTGCACTATTACAGGATTTTAGACACGCCTTCTGAAGACTCCTTTGATCAGTTGACTCACTTGGCAGCTTATATTTGCCAGACTCCCGTTAGCTTAATTAGCCTGGTGGATAAGCATCGCCAGTGGTTTAAATCTGTGTGTGGTCTGGGGATCTCTGAAACACCGAGGCAACAGGCATTTTGTGGGTATACCCTGACAGAAAACAAGCCCTGCATTGTAGAAGATGCCACCATTGATGCCCGTGTTAAAGACAACCCATTAGTCTTGGGTGAACCTAATATTCGTTTCTATGCGGGTATTCCCCTGATATCGCCTCGGGCCCATTGCCTTGGCTCCCTATGTGTGATCGATTTTGTTCCCAGAAAATTAAATCAAAGCCAAATTGACGGTCTTAAAGCCCTGGCTTCCCAGGTGATGCGTTTGTTAGAAGCCCGACTATTTTCTGAAAAAATCACCCATTACACCCACGTGTTGGAGGACGCCCATTTTCAATCCCTGGAAGCAAATCAGGCAAAATCGCAGTTTTTAGCGATGATTAGCCATGATATTCGCACCCCACTCCATGGCATCATCGGTGCATTAGATTTGTTATCCGGCTCAGAGCTTTCGCTACAGCAGCAAGACTATGTGACGACTGCTAACACCTCTGCTCAGCTATTAGAGGCAATAATTAGCGATGTTCTGGACTTTTCAAAAATTGAGGCGAATAAGTTAACCCTTACCCCAACGCCGACATCGTTAATTAAGCTCTATACCAAAATCGAGCAAGTTTTACAAGATGACATTGAGCAAAAACAGCTTCGATTTTCAATTGATTGTGATGCGTCTATTCCTAAAAGACTGTTAATTGATAAAAATCGACTTTCTCAAGTTTTGCTCAATTTATGTAGCAATGCGGTGAAATTCACCCCCGCCTATGGGTCGATTAAATTAAGCTGTCGTCTGCAGAAACTGACGCCCGATGCAGCGACCATCAAAATCTGTGTATCGGATAACGGCATTGGTATTGCTAATGACCGACAACAAGATATCTTTTCCCCCTTTGTCCAAGTGAATAATCATAATCATCATGAGCATGAAGGGACTGGGTTAGGCTTGGCGATTTCATCACGCTTGTTGGAACTGATGAAATCAAAGCTATGCTTAAAAAGTACCCTGGGCGAGGGAGCCGCTTTCTACTTTACTTTGAGCTGTCCGATTGCCCAGGCTGTCCCTGCTAAGGTATTGCCTGCTACCCCCCTACAAACAATTCGACAGCGTTTGCAGCGGTCAATCCGGGTTTTGGTGGCGGAAGATAATCCCATTAGTCAGAAGTTGTTGAAACATCTGTTACATAAAAATGGTTGTATTGTTAGTCTGACCAATAATGGCCAAGAGGCTTGCCAACGGTTTATGGAACATTCCTTTGATCTGGTGCTAATGGACTTGGAAATGCCAGTTATGACTGGGGAAGAGGCGGCACAAGAGATATTTAAATATTGTCAAAAACAACAGCGACAGGTGCCGATTATTATGATTACGGCCCATGCGATCGCAGAAACCCAAGAACGATTAATGGCCCAAGGCGTTGATGGCTATTTGACGAAACCGATTCGAGCCAAGGAGTTACTGGTTGCAATTTCGCAAGCGCTGACTTGACCCCATCACTACATATGGGGTTCCCCAAATAAGACAATAGAACAGGTCAATTCTCGGATAAGTTTTGTTGTCACATCACTCACCATCAGGCCCCCTGAAGTCCGTCGACGCAGGGAGCGCAAAATCACTAAGTCAAAGCTATCTGCGAGTCGGAGCAGCGCTTGGGTGACATTATCATGGGCAATGGTTTTAATACGCTCCACTGTTTTTAAGCCATCATGGATGACGATGGCGTCCAAATCTTCCTTAAATTTGAGTATATTAGCCTTCGGGGTACGACGATCGTACACATGCACCAGAGTGACGGCAGCATGGTGAGCATCGGCAAACAGCTGGGCAAAGCGTACCGTACGAATTGTTTTCGGCATTAAGTCCCGCACAGGTACCAATATGCGATGGATATTAGTCGGTTCTGTTTTTAATCGCATCACAGCCACGGGACAGTGGGACGACCAAAACACACTGTCCAACGTGCTACCAAAGAGTCTTGCCCTCACACCGGTGGTATCTTCATTCCACCCCATGACCACTAAATTGGCATTTTGTTCACGGGCTGTGTGGTTAATGCCAGTAGCGTCATCATCGGCAATGCGAACGATGGGGGTGGCCTTTACATTCAAGGTTTGGCTAACATCACTGGCATCTTGCACAATTACCTGACGTCTTTGCAAATCATCCACCAGGATCGGGTCATCCATATGGGCATAGGCACGGGCAATGGTGAGGGGAACAATCTGGCCTGATTCATGGTGGGCCAGCAATACAGCCGTTTCCACCAGATATTGATCGGTACGGGGCTCAAAAATGGGAACAACAATGGTAAACGCACGGGGCAGGTGACACAGAAGCGGTTCCCACTGATATCCCCATTCTTCTGGCAGGAGGGGCTCTGTGTTATCCAGGGCATTTGCTTCTGCTGGAACGGCTAGCTGACTAGCAAAGGCACGGGTGGTGATGGGACCTGCGATCGCAGTAATCAACATCAACACAATCACTGCATTAAAGACAGCCTCATTGATTAAGCCAATTTCACGGGCCACAATGGCAGCAGCTAGGGGGGCTGCCACATGGGGCAGGCACAACGACCACATGGTTAATATCTCATTCCAGCTATAACGGTAGATTAGTTTAGCCAGAAATGTTCCCACAACCTTACTGATAACGACACCGACAAGAATAGCCAGGGTAATTCCTAGAGACGATGTCAGCGAAGAGATAAAAATGGGTAGGTCAACAAGTAACCCAACGTGGACAAAGAAGAACGGAATAAATAAAACACTGCCAACAAATTCAACCTTCTCTTTGACGGGGCCATCGCCTAGAACATCATTCACGGCCAGACCGGCCAAAAAGGCCCCAACAATGCGTTCAACATTAACCAATTGGGCTCCAGCTGACGCTAAAAATACGGCCAGAAGAACAAAGACAAACTGATTTCCCTGCTCGTCCCCTGTACGTCGAAAATAGAGCTTTCCGGCCCAGTCCAGGCCAAAGAGAACCATAGCTGCATAGATAGCCAGGGATAAAATCTGAGCGACCAGGCTAAATAGGGAAAATTCTCCAGCGTGGATGGAAACAGAAATGGCCAGAAGTAATAGACCTAAAATATCGGTAAAAATGGTGGCACCAATGGTGACAGTAATGGCTTCGTTACCCATTACACCAAGGCGATTGACAATGGGGTACCCCAGTAATGTGTGGGGAGCAAATACAGCTCCCATAAGCAGAGCAGTATTCCAGTCGAAGCCTAGCAATCGACCGACCAGTAGACCACCCGCAAGAGACGATACAAAAATCAACAATCCAAGACCCAGGGAGCGGTTACGGGTTTTGTGAAACTTGGCTAGATCAATTTCTAAGCCAATTACAAACATCAGGTAGATTTTCCCGATTTCTGCCAGCAGTTCCATGGTTTCGGTCTCGGCATCCAAAGCGGCCAGACCGCTTTTTCCAAGCACTACGCCAGCAACCAATAGGCCGACAAGACCCGGTAGCTTTAGACGCTCAAATAGGGGTGGAAGGGTTAGGACCACCAGCAGCAATATTGTCAGGGAAATCAGTGGGCTATGGAGCGAGAGGGCTTCGCCGTGTTCGACTGCGGCTAGAACCATATAGGTGCCTATGGGGGAAACGACAAGCAGCACAGGCGGGAGACCCACCGTCATTGTTATTTTGCCTGATCAACTACTTCAGATAGTAGGTTTAAAACTTGCTCAATGTATTTTTACGCAATTGCTTTGATGGCCATTTTAGTTAGCGTAATTTTTGTTTGCTGTGAACCTTTACCCATGGTCAATATCACTTTAATCTAATTTGCTTAGTCTTATGGGCTGATACCCAAGGATTTGTATTGTCAGCGTGTTTAGGACGTGGGTAAAAAATACTACTTGAGATCGCATTTAACCATAAGGACACAGCAGTAATGGTAACTACTTTAAATGCAGGTGAAATTGCGATTACGAGCTTCAATTTTGATAATGCGGATGAATAGAAATTATGATGCTGGTGAAGTTATTTTTTCCAAGAGATAAAATCATGTGGCCAGATTGTGTCAATAACCTCCAGCCTTTTGAGAACTCTCTTCAAGCAGAGTTACCACAATTTATTGTGCGGGCATTTCAGAAACAAGGTATTGAAAACCTTCAAGAGATGGTTTTACCGATTCAGATGATCGCCTTGTTGGGGAAATGTGGCACAGAAACCTATATGGACTGCCCTAATTTGCCGGAATGGCATGTGGCAAACTCCCAGAGTGTCGGAAAAGAGCCCGCATACTATCTCGCTAATATTGGCCGATATTATTGGTTTGATGTGAATATTTTAGATGCTGAGCAAACTGTGCTGCCATTGCGCATTGTGTTTAATGAAGGCGATGCGGATTGCAATGATGGCATTTGGGGAGCAGCCTGGGACCGCAATACGGCAGAGCGTGTTGCTAACTTTAAGAGTGTAGGAGATTGCGAAACCGAAATCGCAGTTGTTTCAGACACACATCTACAGGCGTATAAGCCCCATGATATATGGATTCCAACTAAGTTCAAAAATGGCAAAAGAGATGATCCCCTACCCGCTAATACTATCTATGCTCAAGATTTAGAATTAGAGAAACTGATTGGATTATCCATAAGATGGTGTGGTGCATATCGTTCGATGTCTACTTTCGAAAAATATGTGTGAGGATGCCTATAATGTCTATTCTATGCGGCTTGAATTGTTAATGTAAAACCAGGCAGTACATTATCCCCTGAAAGAGTCGTAGGGAGGTTAATGATAGCAATCTCCTGATTCGGTCGATAAATTTCAACTGTTTGACCTTGGGGATTAATTAGCCACCCAAGTTGGAGCCCACTGGCAAGGTATTCTTGCATCTTTTGCTGTAGTGGCTTCAATCGATCACTTTCGGACCGTAACTCAATCACAAAGTCAGGGCACAGGGGCGGAAATATTTTCTTCTGGTCTGGGGACAACTGATGCCAACGTTCGAGCTTGACCCAGGCCGCATCGGGAGATCGATCGCCACCATTGGGTAATTTAAAGACGGTTGAGGAGCTAAATACCTTACCTAATTTTGTTTGGCGATTCCAGATGTTTAAGTCAGTAATATAATCTGCTTCTCTTTCTCCACTCTCACCACCTACTGGAGGCATAATAATTAATTCTCCTATTGCACTCCGTTCCATCGCCACATCTTTATTGGCCATGCACAATTTATAGAACTGCTCATGGGTCAGTGTCTGGACTAGAGGTTCTAAGCTTAAGTGAATTGCACTCATATTAGGTAACCTTGATTGCTCCGGCTTGCTTCTATTCTAGACTTGCAACCAGCATCTAAGCTAAAAAAGGTTATCAATACTTGCCAAGCATTTTTTAGGAGAGTCTTTGCTGGGTGTTGAAAATGTTTGAAAATAAAGAGTTATAGCCTTGCATAGTTTTAGTGGGCGGTGCTCACCCTACCGTTTGACTCTGGGCGGTATGGGTTAACCGCTTAGCTTAAAGGTGACTGGAAACGTTGACAGCTCAATGGCTGAAGGGCGTTATCAATAGGGATTAATGTATCACTATTATCTAGTACTAGCAGAATCGTCCCATCATCAGTGGCCTGCCAACCTTGGGCCTCAGTAACATTTTAATCTGATTTCCTTCGACTTTGTTAAAAATACTGGCTGCCACCATTTCTGCAATACATTGACCTAATCCCCCAATAATGTTTTCGTTTTTAGCCTCAGCCACGGTAATAATAGGACTACTTAAAATTAATTATTCTGGGGAGGCACTAATAATAAAATCACAAAAACCATTTAAACCTTTCTTTTAAACCTTTCTCTTTATCAACATTAAACTCAATGCCAGAGAATAGGCTAACGTTGTGCTTAAATATTTTTCGTGTTTCTACCAGAATATTCGCAATAATCAGTTCTGAACGCGCTTTTTCTGTATTAATAGCACGGGCGAGAGGAATAGTCTCCTTTAAGACTTCAGTAAGTGTAGCAGAGAGATCAATCCCCTTGATAGCAGACAAAACATTTTGCCTCTCTGGTAGAGTGACTCCCAACTCTTGTTTAACTTTTTTAAGTCAAATCACTGTATGACATCGTTAAATTCCATAGCGCTTAATTCTTCTTTGACTGAACGCTTTTTACCCAGGCATAATCTGTTTCCCTAAAGGGAGGTACTGGTTGTTGTTGATAATCAATTGTCAGATCGAATGCAGCCGCACCATAAACAATTCTGTAGGGGCACTCACATATGGAGGCCCTTCGATACCGGATGCTATCAGTCAGAATTTCGTATGAGGAGTGTTGATGCAGGGCTCTATACAAACAGCGGGTGAAGCTCCTTAGAACCCCACCCGCTGCTTTTGCCCAAAAAAGACGCCCGTAACCTTACTCGTCGTCGTCGTCGTCCTCATCCTCATCATCCTGAGGATACTCAAAACTATTAGACCGATTAGTTAATACTGACTTACCAAGACTCAACGCCCGTCGAGCCTGTATTTCTGCTTTTCGCTTCCAAACGGCGCGATGCATGTTGCGCTTAGACTTGGAGCGTTTTTTCTTAGGAACCGCCATGGACCTGTTGGAAAATTAGACAACCTATTGATAATAGACCAAAGATGTGCGCATAAGGTAGGGTTTGGTAAGGAAAATTTTAAGCGTTGGCTGAACGAAATCGAAGCCAACGCCTATAACGACGAGCCCGACGACCGCAATAACAACGACTCCGCACCCCGAAAATAGGTCGCCCAAAACTCAGTCACCGGCTGTTGGCTCCACTCCTGACGGCTAACCCGCAAAGTCAGAATCGGCACCGAGACACCATTGCTGTTCTCACCCGTTACACCGATCACCACCGCCGTGATCAACAAATCCTGGTCGAAACTACGCTGGGCCCCAGCCCGAGCTGCCATATTCGCCCGTCGCACCAGGCTGCTGTAGGGCTCGTCTTCCTCTAAGGTCAAAAATAAATTTAACCGAGATGTATAGGCATGGGCAGCCTTGGGCATAATCAGCGCTTCCGTTAGCCACAACGCGCTAGAGGTGCCCAGCAACACCGCCAAGCCAACAGGGGCAAATGAGGCGCTAAAGCGTTGCGTTAAAGGGCGCTTACGTCGCCGTCTAGGATATGGCCGGTAAAGGGATGTCGAGGACATGTAGGTTAAAAAATGCTAAAAATAACACCGTACCGATAGAACTGTAATATAAACCGCGTACAGAACCACGATTTCAGGAAAATCCGGGGCTTTGGCTGCGACGAAACAACTATCGTTAAACTTTCCCAATTTTGTAACCCGAATTATCAATAAACAGAAAGTCTCCGGGCCACAATTCTGATTGGATAGTGTATCTCATTAGAATTAGATATCGGAATGATTCGGAGCTATCGGCTCTATCGGAGCTATCAGCTCTAATCGGCTCTAGAATGAGCGCATCTAACATCTAATTAAGTTGATATTGTATATCAACTCAAACGACTCAACTTGCAGTATTATATTGCGCTGAATGCGTCTGCTCCCTTTAACGTCCAATCTGTATTTGGTGGCTTCTAATGTCGAATAGCTGGGCAATTATCATTGGAATCAATCAGTATCAGGGGTTTCAGCCGCTGATGCAGGCTCAAAATGATGCGGTGGGTATTCGTCGATACCTGATCGAAGAAGCTGGCTTTGCGCCGGAAAACTGCATTTTACTGAGTGATTTGTCCAAGTCGACTGAGCAGGAAGCGGTCTTTCCCGATCAGGTCGCTATTAATGACTGGCTTGAAACTATTTGCCAGGGACGGGTGCAACAGGATGACACACTTTGGTTTTACTTCAGCGGCTATGGAGCCCAGGCAGATAATAAGGACTATTTGATGCCGGTCGATGGCGATCCAGCACAAGTTAAACAGACTGGGATTGCCTTGCAGGAAGTGGTGAAATATCTCAAGCAAGCACCAACGAAAGACATCATTATGGTGCTGGATATGAACCGTAGCCAGAGTGCTTTAGCAGGTCAGGCGATTGGTGAACATGTGGCCAAGTTAGCGAGTAAAGCGCGTATTCCACTGATTCTGTCCTGTCAGCCCAATGAGTTTTCCCATGAGACCCTGGCCGTGCGCCATGGGTTGTTTACAGCGGCATTGCTGGAGGGGCTTCGTTATGACGGTTGTGCCACCCTCAGTCACCTGGAACGCTATTTAATTGAGCGCATTCCTGAACTCTGTGAACACCATTGGCGACCGATTCAAAATCCGGTAGTGATGCTGCCTGAAGAACAGAAATTTCAGCTGCTGTGGCATCAGCGTGATGGGGTGACCCCTGGCGCTGAGGTAGCTGCGGCGGCAGCAGCCGGGCTAGGGGGCATTGGTGCTGCTGCTTTAGCAGATACCCCAGAGTCGGATATGGCAATGGTGGAAGATGCACCGGATACAGCGTTTCTGATTCCGGATAACCCAGATGCTGAGTTTATTGCAGATGATGCGGATCTGATTCCAGATGACCCGGATGCTGAGTTTACCGTAAATGACCCAGATGCGGATCTGATTCCGGATAACCCGGATGCTTTTGGGGATGAGAATGACCTGGTACTAACTCCGGATTTAGTGCTGGCTGAGAACCTATCGGAAACGCCTGATCAAGAATCGTTTGCGGTGGATATGGATGAGGATGAGGATAATAGCTACGGTACAACCACGGTTGATGACCTGCCTGATAATCAACCGGTTAAAGGCAATTGGGGTGGCTGCATAGGGTTATTGGCAGCATTTGCAGCGTTGGGGTTACTGCTGGCCGTGCTATTCCGTAATCAGGCCTTGGTACAAAGTACGTTGCAGAATCGAGTACCGCCTGATTGGCTAGCACGTATTGGGTTGGGCTCAGATGGGTCTACCGATGAAACAACGCCTGATGACGCTACCCCATCAGGGGACACTCCAGACGATCCGGATGCTGTTGCGGACATTGCAGATGAGGAGCCGACAGCAGCTGTTCCAGACGACCCTGATGCGACGCCAGATGACCCGGATGCGGCAACACCTGACGACCCCGATGCCGTTCCAGACGATCCGGATGCGGCGGCAACACCTGACGACCCTGATGCTGACACACCCGATGCGGTGGCAGAAGAAGAAACAGATGCTGTAGAAGAAACAGACGATACCGATGCGGCGGTGGATGCCCCGGATGCGGCGGTGGGTGATGCCTCGGATACGCCACCGGAGGGTGTAGCGGCATCTGGTAACACGACGAATAGTTCAACTTCAACACCTGATGCATCGGCAGCTGACGCACCTGGGGATGGCGCTAATACGGCAGCATTATTGGAAGAGGCTCGTCGGTCTTTGCGGCCAAGTCAGGCGTCTCGGTTTGCTAGCGCGATCGCAACTGCCAAAAAAGTTCCTACGGATGATCCCAACTATCCCCAAGCCCAGGCTGACATTCAGCGCTGGAGTCAAGTGATCATGGACCTGGCCGAAGGGCGGGCGGCGGAAAATGATTTCCAGGGGGCCATTAATGCTGCCAAACTAATTCCCAATCAACCTGCGGATATCCATGGTCGAGCCCAAGAGCTAATTAGCACGTGGCAAACGCGAGCCGATGCCCGTGCCCTGATTCGAGAGGCCCAGACCATTCCTCGCACAGGTCAAGCCAGCACATACCAGCGGGGGATTTTGAAACTACAGGAAGTTCCTGAGGACTTGCCCATTGATTATGCAGATGCTCAGCGATTAATTGGCGAATGGACCGGCAAAATGCTGGCCATTGCCCAGTCTAGAGCAGACCGAGGTCTTTACTTTGGTGCCATTGAAGCCGCCGAACTCATTCCTGAGGGCACCCCAAATTATGACCAAGCCCAGGCCGAGATTCGTCGCTGGAAAGGGGAGTAGCGAGAAGATTCTAGATATGCCCCTACTTAACCCAGAGGTGGGGCTATTAATCTGTCAATATCGTTTCGATATTCCCTAGGATGTCTACGGTAGCTTGCAATTTTGTCTCGATGGTCTGTTTTTGTTTTGTCAGCTGATTAAGACGGCGATAACGGGCAATCGCCATACTTAACACTGGCACCTGCTCAGATGGACACTGTTCTGTCTGGATTTGACCACAGCTGGTGAGGCGACACAGATAATATTGACTTGGTTTGTCATGGTCAGAGCTGTCCTTAACCTCGTGGGTTAAGGGCAAGGGCTCGATTGTGCTGATTGTTGATGACGGGCTGACTGCTTGATTTTTGTCGATCGACTTGCCATTTTCGAGCACCGCACTTTCAAGGGCTGAAAGGTAGTTCATTAAATCATTGGTGTCGCCATGGCGAAATAGAGCCACATCCGCCGTCCCCAAGTTTTGGGACTGCTTTTCACGATGGCTGTTGTTGGAGTGGTGACCTGCTAGATCATTAGCTGCGGCATCATGCTCACCATGGCCATTGTCAGCCAGATTTGAGTACTTTACGGCAGCATGTAAGCTGGCTTCAGACGCTAACCAACCTGAAACGACTGGGCCTTCTGCGTAGACCTGATGTATTTTGTGGGTTAGCTGTCGCAGCTGACTTTGATAGTACTGGACCTTTTTGTAAATATTGGTCAATGCATTAAGTGCGATCGCTGGATTCACCTCATGGCGAAAACTAATTGCTTCGCCATCGGTTGTATGCGGAAGCTGAGGAATCTTAGGAGTAAAAGACATGTGTGCTACCAAACCGCCAGTTGAATCTGTGAGATGGATGCTAGCCCTGATGCGTTCTGCATGATAGCCACGTATATGTAATGGAACTACAAGAAGCCAATTTAAAGGCTAGAACGCTTAATGGATTTTTTTTGAATATCAGATTAAATCATTAATCCGATACCCATAAATCCCTGACATAGTATACTTCGGCTTTTTAGAAGTGCCACCAGATGAGCACCAAAATCTCATCGTCTATGGCGAATCTATTGAGACTTTTTGCCATAACCTATAATTTTCCATAGAGATACAAACGAGTTAGTATCCTCTTTGCCAGTGGCACCATTGTTATGCTTCTGTAGGCATTTTTTTTGATACGTGCCAGCATAGAGCTGCATGTGCTAAACCATATCTATCAGGCTAAAACTGATTCCTGATTGCATACAAAGATCTCAAGTTTGTTTCTGGCTACCCACACGATCAACTATCGTCATTGGGTTTTTGACCTATGCGTTTACCTCCATCTGTGCGATATTTCCCATCTCGATTGCAGTTCATCTGGAATCCATGGCTTTGGCTTGGCATTCTGATCACGACAATTGTCGGTGTATACGCCTGGGAATATCGTCAAAATCCAAGACAGTTGCCTTGGCAAATTGACTCAACTGGTCTAGGCAGTTCTGGCGACGCTACCTCCACCGATGTGTTGCTTGAGTCGCTGACGCCTGAAGAGCAAGCTGTTGCAGCTGAGTTAGACAATGTAGAACTGCTATTAGCCCAGCTTGATTCCGATGTATCTGCATTGACCTCAGGAGGAGAATCCAGTGTGGCCGCTTCCCTCAATGCCTTGGGGAATGGAAATGGGAAGTCTGGCGAGTCAGGTGTGGAGCGTTTAACTCGCTACATCGACGAGTATAGTTTCCTGGGAACGAACGCTAGAGGTTCAAATATACAGATAGAGCAGGAGGAAGTGTTAGTTCAACGACCGGTTGAGTCGATTTTGAACTTGCAACCCGATGCCACAACTCAGCCAGACGATGTTTTACCATTGAGCGCATTGTCCCAAGCCTTGGCCCGCCAGCAGACCGCATCAGAGGTTTCTCCAGCGTCGCCTGCTCAAGTAGACATTGACTCTAGGGGCTTGCCGGTAACTGTCGATACGAGTAATAATCCGGAAATCGCTTCTGAAGAGACGGCTGACAATGCGGCTACACCAACGACATTTGGTTTTGATCAGACTGGGGTAGTCCCTGGTAGTTTAGATGGGCTCAACCGCTCGTTTATTCGAACTACTCCTAACATGTCGCCACCACCTGGTACGACTGGATATGTACCGCCAACGTCCTCGCCAGCATTTAATCAGCTAAATCAATCCGCTGGAGCAAGTTCTTTCCCTACACCCGCTCAGCCATCGTTTGATTCCTTTAACAGCCCATCGTCATCAGCACCCGATAGTTCTCAGGTGTTACCACCTGCTGATGGGGTTAATACAGCACCATTGGCAACACCGACGTTTGATGGTGCGGCACAACCGGTGCCAGACCAGCCCAGAAATGCTTGGGAAAGTTTCTGGGATTAGGTGCTTGGCTGCACTTTAACTTTAGCTCCTACGGGGTATACACATCTAAATCATGTCCAAGTTGAAATCTGTAGCTTCTTCTACGGAAAAACTCCAGTTCTGGACATGGACAAGGTTTAGAAGATAATGATCCAAAACTTAATACACGGTAGTGCTCTAACTTTGGTTGGGTTTAGCTAGGGTTACTATTGCACGATTAAAAGGAGCCATGAATGGCAAAACAGAAGGGTAAAAAGTCGAACCCAGCGACCGATCGGGTAGTGTATTCGGAATTTGGTCAGAATCCAGCTATGGAACGGGCTATGCCTGATCGCCCGCCAGCGGAGCAGGATTTACGGGTACAGGTCAGTGGTAAGGGGCGTAAGGGTAAAAAAGTCACTATTATTAGCGGGTTTCAGCACACCCCAGAAACATTAACCAAGCTAGCCAAGGCCCTTAAAGCTCAATGTGGCTCTGGTGGAACGGTTAAGGATAATACCATTGAAATTCAGGGGGAACATGCCCCTAAGCTGGTAGCTCTTTTGATTGAAAAGGGCTATCGTGCAAAGCGCAGCGGAGGCTGATGCGGGCCTATGGCTTCTTTATTCTCGTTTTTCAGGTTAAAGCTCCTGCGCTACGGGCTTTTGAGTTTATTGGCATGGTGTGTAATAAGCATTGCTGGATTGAGGGTGTGGGCAGCGGATTGGCAGCAACAGCCTTGTGTCGCTGCCCTCAGCCAAGATCAAATCTTAGAGCCAGTGCGCTATGGGGCGCAGCCAATTTCACAGCAACAGTTTGCAGCAGCCGTTTTAAGGGCATTTCCAGGTAAATTTGCAGCGGCTAATCAGGCCCTCGGTCTCACTTTTGAGGGAGAGACTGAAGTTGAGCAACTGTTAGTGGCCGCGTTGGAAGACGCGGTGGTTGAGCAACGGCCAATTTTGCGATCGCAAGCCCTCTCTGTGCTTACCACTGGGGCAGCTTTGCCCTATGAAGCTAATGCCACCCGGTTACTGGAGGCCACTTTTAGGGATAGCCCATTAATTGCCTATGACAGTCGTGAAGGGGTCGCCGCTGCCTTGGCCCAGGGCATTATTCCGACCGAATTCAACGCTAGATTGCTGAGTTCTCAGCCCAGTTTTTACCCCAACCGCCATGAATCTTACGCCATGGCGGCCAATTTACTCTGTGCCGCTAGCCCTGACCCAACGGTGGCGGCCCTGGTACCTAATCGGGTCCAACCAGCAGCCATTACCCCTGGCCACACACCTCAACGTGAGATCCGTGGGGTATGGATGACCAATATTGACAGTCAGGTCTTGTTTTCTCGGACCAATTTAGAGCAAGGGCTACAGCGGTTGGCAAAGCTGAACTTTAATACCGTATACCCCACTGTGTGGAACTGGGGTTACACCCTGTATCCCAGTGCCGTGGCTAAACGTACCTTTGGCTATCAGCAGGGCCTATATCCCGACGTGGACAATACGGGGGAACGTAATCAAGCCCTAGAAGCCGCCCAGGGAGATCGTGATATGTTACTGGAGCTGATTGAACTAGCTCATCCCCTGGGACTACGGGTGATTCCCTGGTTTGAGTTTGGGTTTATGGCCCCAGCCAATTCCACCCTGGCGGCGGCTCACCCGGAGTGGCTGACCCAAAAGGCCGATGGCAGTCAAGTTAAGGCAGAAGGGATCCATGACCGGGTGTGGCTAAATCCGTTTCACCCTGAAGTACAGCAGTTTATGCTCGACATGGTGAGTGAGCTATTGGCCAACTATCCCATTGATGGCTTTCAGGTAGACGATCATTTTGGTCTACCGGTGGCCTATGGCTACGATCCCTACACCGTTAACCTGTATCGCCAGGAACATAATGGTCAGGCCCCACCCACCGATATTTACGACCCGGAATGGACCCGCTGGCGGGCTAATAAAATCACTGATTTTATGGGTCGTACTTTTGAGGTCGTTAAAGCACGGCAACCCACAGCCATTGTGTCGGTTTCTCCCAATCCCCATGAATTTGCCTATAGACACTTTTTGCAAGATTGGCATACCTGGGTTAACCGAGGCTATGTGGAAGAGCTGATTGTACAGCTTTATCGTAGCGATCTGGGGCGGTTTGTCTGGGAAATGAACCGTGCTCCGGCTCAGGCGGCACGCCGTCATATTCCAACGGCGGTGGGGGTGCTTAGCGGACTGCGGGGACGGCCTGTATCCATGGCGTGGATCCAGGAGCAAGTAGCCGCGATTCGAGATCGCAGCTATGCAGGGGTTTCATTTTTCTTTTACGAATCCCTCTGGTGGTCAGATACTGAAACCCTAGAACAACGTCAGCAGTCCCTACGGGAGATTTTTCCCCGCAAAGCTACGGCTCCGCAAGTGTGATAGCCTAATCTGGCTTTATCTATGTACCACCTTGCCCTGGAGTATTACCTGCCTGCCCCGGTGGTTGAGCCCCTGACTGTCCAGGAGTATTCCCCGTCTGACCTGGCGGTAGAGTCTCTCCATTGGGCGGCTCTGAAATAGCTGTTGTTGTTTCAGGAGGCGGCTCTGTAGACGGGTCTGAAACAACTATGACATCAGGCAAACGGTCTACTTGAGCTTCCGTTTCTAGCTCCGGCACAGTTTCAAGCAGATTAATCTCTTCTGGAATTTCAGCGGCGGGAATAACTGTTTCCGTAGTCGGTACAACCGTCGCTTCTACGGGAGGGGCAATCGACTCAACAGGTACTATCGGAATCGGTGGCTTTTCAATCACTGGAGTGATCACCTCGGTAGGTAGCACAGTTGGCTCCGGCGCAACCACAATCACAGGGGTTGGAGCAGTTGTTTCCGGTACCGTTGGCTCGGGTTGCACAAAGGAGGGTAAGGGCTCAACGGATTCAACTACGATGTTCCCATCGGGAAAGACCAGTGTAGGGGGTTTTTCAATGGGCTGATTAGGAATTTCCCCAGGGGTAGGTTCAGGTGGGTTGGGGCTGGGACCAGCAATGGGCGTTGGTGGGTTTGTGGGTGGCGTAGCTGACGGGTTAGGCGTGGGGGCAGGGGGCCTGTTGGCTACCGATGGTCGAGGATTCGGTATCCCTGTGATGGTGGGTGGTACCGGAGTGGCAACAGGTTGGTTAACGGTGCCACTGACTACGCTTTCAAATCCACTTTGCTGCAAAAAAGCCGCCGCAGGTGAGGCAGAAAAATCAGGTATGGCGTTAGTGGTAGCTAGGCGTTCACGGGTAGTGGTTAAGACTGGAGTGGCGGCAAGAAAGGATGGATTTTCAATCACATCATCGTTATCTTCAAAGCGCTCCTGTTGCTCCAGGGCATCTTTAATTTCTTCTCTGACCGCATCAATGGCTTGATCACCTATTTCAGAGTCGAGATTATCCAGTTCTAGACCGACGACCAAGTCACTGGTTTCGTAAAATGTCTCTAGTTCGAAAACAAATTGCTCTAAGGTCCCATCCCCTCGCATTACCGCCATTTCCCCAGCATAGAGAGGTTGTTGTTGAGAGCCATCCAGGTTAAAGACCACCATTGGTCCTGCTAGATTATTGGTCAGGGCTCCAATAATAGTGGTATCGGTTTCTGGGATAAAACGCACAAATAAGGCTGACCCATGGATGCCGGTTACCGCATTGGGGGTTTGAATGGTTGTCCGGCCCTGACCAGGGGGAATTAACAATAACACTGTGCCATTAGATAGGCGAAAGTTGCGCGTATTGGGGGTGAATTGAAATACAGCGCTCTCACCAATGCGGGCTAAGGATCCATCGTTAAACCGCAGTTCTGCCCGTGCTCTGCGAGCAGTGCTGAGGGCATCGCCAACACCAAGAACATCAGAAACCCGCGCTCTACGAGATTGACCATTAGTAAATAACTGCACTTGATTGCGTGTAAGTTCTACCCTGGCCCATGTCAGAGCAGACTGGGCGTTAGCAGACCTGGGCAACAACAACAACATCCCTAAGGATGCGCAAGCCAGGGACAACCAACGACCCGGTGACGCTAAATTCAGTTTTTTCATTACAGTCGGTTAATGAACCAGCTAAATATGAAAGACTATTACGCAATGACCTCAATTTGAAGCTACGCCGCTGACCCACATTAGGCCCGGTTTGGTGGCTATAGAAATCACGAGATCATTGAAACCCCCGATTATATAAAGTCTTGATACACCCTTAACGTTATGCTACCGGTGTTAGTTGCAAAGGTGGGCAAGATTTGATGAAGTGTGGGACGTTAGTTCACACTTTTTTTGAAGATTGTGTTGAATTGTCAAAAAAACGTCCAGTTTCAAACTAAACCTTGTCCACATCCAGAACCGTAGTTTTGCCATATGTAAAACTACAAGTTTCAACTTGGACGTGGTCTAGAAATCCTCTAGCAGGGGGGCCAAACGGCTGATTATGGGATCGCTATCAGCACTATCCTCATCGTTACTACTCTCATCGTTAGCGGTAGCACTGTCAGTGCCATTAATTAGGGTAGGCGCTTCGGCAGAGATATCCTTTTCGACAGTTGGGCTAAAGGCCGATGTGATACTGGTATTGTCCTCAATTGCGGCTACCCGAGCGCCTAGTTGCGCAATCTGATGTTGCAACTCCATGAATAGCATCACAGACTGGGTGGGTTCACGACTCAGCAAATATTGACGTAGCGCCTGCTTGCAAAGCTCGCTAAAGCTTTGCTGATGCTCAGACTGATGTGTTGCGATCGCATCCAATAAAGCCCGATCTCCGTCGCTATCGTCGAATGAAATGCTCTTACGGATGGATTTGGCAGCCATGGGTCAACTAGAGGCAAGAACAACACTGCCCCTAATAACGCATAGCCGAGGGTTACCCGTCAATCTATTCAGCTGCTGTTGGCTTGAGGTTAGCCAGTTGGGTTTCACCATAAATGTACTGCCCCAAGGCATTTGCCTGCCGCGAAGGCTTAGCCAAATGACCCTTAAGTCTGGCCTCCTTTAATAGAGGACGCAGATCGTTCCAGAAAAATTCACCGCCACCGCCAGTAACAATGATGTCCGTAGCGCGCTCGGGTAGCCAGCTCAGGAAACGCTGGGATAGCTCACGGGCAAAGCTTTTACGTAGACTAGGCAGAATTTCATCGAGATCCGTTGGCCGTGATGCCCCCTTAGGACGATAGAAACGCTCCCCTTCCGCGTTATGAACAGCTGCTATTAAGGATAGTGACTGACTATCTGCGCCATCAATTTGGGCTGCCACCCGCTCGTAAAATTGCGCCATGCCAAAGGACTCACTTTGCGAGGCCCCACGGGCAAACCGGAAGCGATCAATGGCTAGAAAGTCTGTGGTTTGGTGACCAATATCCACAATAGCCACCGATAAATTTGGAAAGTCAGGGCTAGAGGTACGCTTACTTTGAGCCTCACTCCAGATCAAGCTGCCGTATCCTTCTGGCATGACCCAAACCTTATCAATACTAAGGTCCATGGACTGCCCTCGATAGATCATCACATGGGGAGAGGTCAGCAGGCTAATAATTTCTGCCTTTTCACTATCAAACTGCTCCTGGGAGTGAAAAGGCAGACCCAGCACTACACCAATATTGCCCTTGAGGCCAAAGTAACCCACACAGGCCAGGGTTTTAACCAAAGCATCATCTACCTTTGATTGTCCTACCCCCAAGTCAGCCCCAAAATCAGCTGCCAAATGACCCACGGCATAGCCCTTGCCCTGATATTCCAGCCACATATCCAGGAGCGGATCGCTTGGCTGCGATTCAAAACCACCTTGTCGAGCCTGCTCCACCGTTAGATGGGCAACATTTGAAGGAACCAGCACCACATCACTCTGATTGCGTTTAACACAGGTTTTAGTGGCTGTACGACCTAGGTCAATGCTAAGGAGCTTCATCTTAGAAGTAGGCATAACGCAATTTGGACGCTAAAAAAACTTTTGACAACGAATAGTGACTCAAACTGATACTAACTGCGAAGGCCGTGTAAGTAAAACCTCCGTAGTAACGCCAGCAGCTTAAGTTCTGATACATCATGCCTTACCCCTGGGTTCCTATGGGTCGTCTTCGTGACAAAGCAGTCATTGCAAATAATTAAGAATATATCTAAATTCGCTCATTAATTCAATTGTACTATTAAGTTACAAAAAACACTCAATAGCTCACTAACAGTCAGTTTTTGGTAACAAATGACCCCTCGAACACAGACTAATTATATGGAGTTTGAAGAAAACCTATGAGTCCATCCATGTTTTAGAAAATAGTGTCTACGCTGGTAGCCAAGACAGGGCCACAAATTAGATACTAGGAAACAGGTTATGGCACAAAGTTTTGGAGTAATCGGACTGGCGGTAATGGGGGAAAATCTAGCCCTCAACGTCGAACGCAATGGTTTTCCGATTTCTGTTTACAATCGATCACGGGAAAAGACTGATGCCTTTATGGCGAATCGAGCCGGCGATAAAAATGTCGTGGCTACCTATTCTTTAGAGGAGTTTGTCGCTTCCCTAGAACGTCCTCGCCGGATTTTGCTTATGGTCAAAGCAGGCAAGCCCGTAGATGCCGTCATTGACCAGCTAATGCCCCTGCTTGATCCCGAAGACATGATCATCGACGGTGGTAACTCCCTATATGAAGATACCGAACGTCGTGTGAAGACCCTAGAAGGCGCTGGCTTCCGCTTTATCGGTATGGGAGTAAGCGGCGGTGAGGAAGGTGCCCTAAATGGCCCTAGCTTGATGCCCGGTGGTACCCGTGCTGCCTATGAGTCCATCGAGCCCATTGTGCGCAAAATTGCGGCCCAAGTTGATGATGGTCCCTGTGTGACTTACATTGGTCCTGGTGGTGCCGGACACTACGTCAAAATGGTACACAACGGCATCGAGTATGGCGATATGCAGCTCATTGCTGAAGCCTATGACCTGATGAAAAATGTCTTGGGTCTGGGACATCAGCAGCTCCATGAGATCTTTTCTCAGTGGAATACCACTGAGGAATTGGATTCCTTCCTGATTGAGATTACGGCTGATATTTTTACAAAAACTGAAGGTGATACGGCCCTAGTAGAAAAAATCTTAGATGCCGCCGGTCAAAAAGGTACGGGTCGCTGGACGGTGATGAATGCCTTGGAAATGGGCGTAAGTATTCCCACTATCACAGCGGCGGTTAATGCTCGGATTATGTCCTCTCTCAAGGATGAGCGGGTGGCGGCGTCTACGCAAATTAGCGGACCCGAGGGCACGATTACTGAGAACACCACCCTTTGGATCAACAAGATTCGAGATGCCCTGTATTGCTCCAAAATTTGTTCCTATGCCCAGGGTATGGCGCTGTTGCGTAAGGCCTCAGAAACCTATGGCTATGAGCTAGATCTAGGTGAATGTGCCCGCATTTGGAAAGGTGGCTGCATTATCCGCGCCCGCTTCCTAAACAAGATTAAGCATGCATTTACTGAGAATCCTGCACTGCCTAATCTGTTGTTGGCCCCTGAGTTTAAGCAAACCATTCTAGACCGACAGTCTGCCTGGCGCGATGTGGTGGCTATGGCAGCCCATTATGGTGTGCCGGTGCCGGCATTTAGTGCGTCCTTGGATTACTTTGATAGCTATCGTCGGGCTCAGCTACCCCAGAACCTCACCCAGGCTCAGCGTGATTACTTCGGTGCTCACACCTATCAGCGTGTGGACAAAGAGGGTACATTCCACACTGAGTGGGCTAAGGAAACAGCCGCAGTTTAAGCTGTAACTTTCTCATCTAGTTGTATGTAAACTGTGTCCACATTCAGAACTGTAGTTTTGCCGTATAGAAAACTCTAGGTTTCAACTTGGACATAGTTTATGTATTCAAAGGGCTTGCTACCAGAGGGTGGTAAGCCCTTTTTTCCTGACGCAGCTCGTCTAAGGCTCCATGGTGGGTAGTTGCCGCCATATTTTCCACTAAACCAGCTTTGGCCAGAATAAGAGCCCCCGTGCACACCGACAGTACATGGTCAGTCTGGGGATAGAGCTGATTGATCCAGGCTAATAGTCTTTCATTGTGCATCTCTTTTCGAGTGCCAAAGGGGGTGCCATCAGCATATTTGCCACCGCCACCAGGTACCACTAAAATATTGGGCTGGGGACAGGTTTCAAGGGTATAGTCAGGATTCACACTGAGAGAATTTCTCGCAGAAACAGGGGTTGATTCCGCTACGGTATACACGTTAAATGGGTCTGAGCCATCTCGTTTTCCGGTCACCGAAAAGACTTCAAACGGACCGCAAAAGTCCAAGACTTCTACCTGATCAAATATGAGAATTGCCACGTTACGTTGTTTCATAGGTTTTCCTGGATTAGTAACGTTAGATTTTTAACAATACAATTAGGGCTGCAGTAAAGCTACCCATGGCTGTAAAAAATTGGAGTAGCCGTTGATTTAGTCTGACGATTTTGTCTATCCGTATCAGGGTAACGGCACCATAGGCCGAGATCGCAACCAAGGATGCTAACAAAAACCTAAGAATTTTACCTCGGTATAGTTCAACTGCGATCGCAATACTCTGAAGGGTGCCGACCTCAGCAGTGGGTTCGATATCAGGGGTGACTAAGGTTTCCCAAGTCTCACCCCCATCGGTTGACCGATAAATCTCGGTATTCGCTGTGCCAAAGCCAAAGATTGTCTGATCGTTAGCGTAGTTGGGTGAAAACTTGATGGGGCGTCCAGCACAGGGCACATTGTACATGCGAGCAAATGCCAAACTGGCATCGCCAATAGGGGTAAAGGTTCTCCCCTTATCCACGCTTTTATAAAGGCCTTTGCCCCGTAAGCTAACCATAACTGTGCCGTCCTGCCCATAGTTAGGAGAGAGGGCCACACCTTCTAAAAAAGCATGGTCAGCGGCAACGCCTGCGATCTCAACAGACCGCCAGCTCTCACCTGCATCCGTCGTCTTAAATAAACCACTATAGCTACTGACATACAGGGTTTTGTCCTGAAGATAGTTGGGAGATATCTCAATATGTAGATTGTCTGCCGTCGCTATTGGCGTCATTTTCGCCGTAGTCGCTGTCCAGGTTTCCCCTGCATCCATAGACCGATAAACCCCAGCTTCTCCTACCATGTATAAAGTGCGATCCTCTACAAACCCTGGAGAGATCACCATAGATGGGCTGTCATTACCTCGAGTCCAGGGCACATTAGCCACTGTAGTGAATCGTCTACCCCCATTGGTAGATCGAAAGAGAACACCCGTCTGGTTGCCAACGTACATGGTTTTATCCGTAGCAAAACTGGGCGATAACAGCAACGTTAGTCCCCGAGATTCTTGGCTAAGAGAATGGACTGACCAAGACTTAGCCCCATTGGTAGACCGCAAGAACTTGGTCCACAACCCGGTAGTAAATAATGTCTTATCCTGAGCGTAGTTAGGAGAGAAAATAATATCAAAAAAACGACGTGGATCTTGATAGGACGGCTTAAAACTACCCTTTAACCGAGGCACTTCCACCGTCAATTCCCAGGTTTTACCCCGATCATGGCTTGTCATAATTTTGCCAACGTAGGTCGTCAGGGCCAGGGTGCCATCTTCAGCGTAGTTAGGTGACACATCCATCGCCACCACGATACCTCGATTCAGGGTATTGATCTCTCTCCAGCGTTGTCCTCCATGGGTTGATTTATAAAGACCGTTGAAGCCTCCTAAAAATATGGTGTGGTCAACCAAAAAGTTCTCCGACACAGCCAGCTTAGAAAAGTGAGGGACATCTAATTCATCAGCTTGCCGATCTTTTACCAGCCCCTGGGGGTAATCTGTCCAGGTTTCACCACTATCCAATGACATTGAAATACCTGAATCCCAGCTAGAGATAATTACTCCTCTAGAATTACCCGGTAAGATTTTCACATCCTGAATGCGCAGGTCCTCTAAACCTTTGTTAACGTCAAACACTTCTAGGGTCTTAGGGTCTATGCGAAACAATCCCTTGGAAGCTGTACAGACATAAAGAACAGTACCATTGGTAACAATGGTTTGAATTGGGTCATCCGCTATTGATAGGAGTGATTGCCAGCGTTGTCCCTGGTCGTTTGAACGCAACAGATGCCCCGTTTCATCCCCAGCCCATATGGTTCCTTGAGTTTCGCTGATGGCTAAAAATCTCTGACTATCATCAACAACGGACACCCAGGTTTTCCCCCTATCAACACTTTGGAATAATCCCCCCGTTTCCCCGGCAGCTAACATAACCTGAGGGTCGCTGGGCAGACTATATACCAGGCTAATGTCCAAGGTGTCCAGGCCTTGATTGGCGCGTTGCCAACTCTCTCCAGCATCGTTTGATAGAAAAATACCATCCCCACGGGTACCTATAGCCATTAATGTTCCTTTTGCCTGGTCAATGGTCAGGGTAGAGAATGGGGTGAGGGTATCTAGTCCCTGAACAATTCGTTTCCAGTGATTGCCTTGATCAACTGACTTAAGCAAATTGCCCCGTACCAGAGCATAGACTGTTTGATCGTTTCTGTAATTAGGCGAAAGTGTAACCTGGGTAACTACGTCGTGGGGCCGATGGGCATACACTGCTTGAAGAGACCAGGTAATTGTTAGGAACAAACTTAGAACCACCCAGCCTAGCTGATGTTTGACTATATTGAGAATGCCTGTCTTTAATCTGGGCAGGTCAGCCTTAAGGTGGTGTTTGGGGACGTACATTGATACTGGTGAAAATTAATCGGATAGCAGATATAAACCTTGTCCACGTCCAGAACGGTCGTTTTTCCGGTGAAGAATCTACAGGTTTCAACCTGGACGTGATTTAGAATGCCTTTAGAAAATGTTGTTGTTAGCCAAGCGCTTGGGAAGATGGAGTTACCTGATTCCTCAACAGCTTAGACGAAAAATAAACGGTGATTATGAGTACCCATTAAAGATATGGGCTTAATATGTCCAGGTATTCATCAAAAATATTTCATTCGTACTCAACGGCATCCATACTCAAACCTATGCTAAAACTAAAGCGCTAGGTACCGTTAGGTGCTGCATTGAGGGGCTGTTTTCGGCATTGAGGGGCTGTTTTCGCATCCATACTCAAACAGACTCCATTTATCACCCAAATACAAACTCATCAAGGACAAGGAAGACCAATGGGGTTATTTGATCGCGTTAGCCGACTTATCCGCGCCAATGTTAACGATGCCGTAAGTAAGGCCGAAGATCCTGAGAAGATTCTTGAGCAAAGCATCATGGATATGCAAGAGGATCTGGTGCAAATGCGTCAGGCCGTGGCGGGTGCGATCGCAAGTAAAAAGCGTGTAGAGCAGCAGCAAGAAAAAGCCCAATCTGAGGCTAACGTATGGACCCAGCGGGCTCAGCTAGCGTTACAAAAGGGTGATGAAAATCTGGCTCGTGAGGCCCTGGTCCGCAAAAAGAGCCATGCGGAAACAGCTGCTGCTCTAAAGACCCAGCTTGAGCAGCAGACCGCGTCAGTGGATACCCTGAAACGCAATTTGATTGGTCTAGAAAGCAAAATTTCTGAGTATAAGACCAAGAAAAATATGCTCAAGGCCCGTGCCAGTGCGGCCAAAGCCAATGAAAAGCTCCAAAAAACCGTGGGCAACCTCAGCACCAATAGTTCCGTAGGTGCCTTTGAGCGCATGGAAGAAAAAATTATTGAACTGGAGGCCCGTGGTCAGGCTGCGGCAGAACTAGCCGGTGCCGATCTGGAAAGTCAGTTTGCTAGCCTCGAAGCAGGCAGTGATGTCGACTCAGAACTAGCCGCCATGAAAGCCCAGCTAACGGGTGGTTCCGTTAACCAGGAAGCCTTGCCCCCCGCTGATGCCCAACCCGTAGACGCGCCAGTTGATCAGGCCGTAGATGCTGAATTAGAAGCCTTAAAGCAGGAATTAGATAACTTGTAGAGTGAGCATTGCCCACCGGGTAATGGGCAATAGTGAGCAATGACTATCAAGTAATGGGTTTAAGATAAGCATTAGGCAACGTTAAAGGTTTGAGGTATCGACAGCCTTAAAACAATATCCCCACTGCCTAATGCCCATTGCCTTTTTACCCATGCAATTTGCCGCTCGCCTTGCGCCACTCCAAGCCAATGTCTTTGCCGATATGGATCGCGCTAAAGGTCGGGCGTGGGCAGCGGGCAAGTCCATCATAGATTTATCGTTAGGGTCTTCAGATCAACCAACGCCAAAGCATGTATTGGATGCGATCGCAACAGCAGTTCATGATCCATCCACCCATGGTTACAACTTATTTGAAAGTACCCGCGCGTTTCGTCAGGCTGCGGCCCGGTGGTACACCCATAAGTTTGGCATTGCAGTAGATCCAGAAACGGAAGTGCTGCAACTCATTGGCTCCCAGGAAGGGACTGCCCATCTGCCCCTGGCACTCTTGAATCCGGGGGATTTTGCATTGCTGACAGACCCTTGCTATCCCTCCCATGCGGGCGGCATTCACCTGGCCAACGGGCAAATTTACCCCATGCCGTTATTAGCAGAGCATGGGTTTTTACCAGTATTCAAAGATATTCCAGCAGCAGTATTGGCCCAAGCGCGGTTAATGGTGCTCAGTTATCCCCACAATCCCACAACGGCTACCGCAACGCCTGAGTTTTTTGCCGAGGCCGTGACCTTTTGCCAAGCCCATGGCCTGGTGCTGGCCCATGATTTTCCCTACGCCGACCATTGCTTTAATGGGCAGCCGGCTCCGTCAGTGCTGCAGATAGATTGCGACAAGATCTGCTCCATCGAGTTTTTTAGCTTTTCTAAAGCCTATAATATGGGTGGATTTCGCATTGCCTACGCCATTGGTAACCCTGAACTGATTTTGGCCCTGCGCCAGGTCAAGGCAACAGTTGATTTTAATCAGTATCAAGGAATTTTGCAGGGTGCGATCGCGGCCCTTGAAGGCCCTCAGGACTGTGTTTACGCTACGGTCAATACGTTTAAAGCTCGTCGGGATGCTATGGTGAGTGCGCTAAATCACCATGGTTGGGCTGTTACTAGCCCTGAGGCCACTATGTATCTGTGGGCAAAATTGCCTGAGCAGTTTAGTGATTCTATAGATTTTTGCGTACGTTTAGTAGAATCCACTGGTGTAGCTCTGGCACCGGGCAGAGGGTTTGGCAAGTCCGGCGAAGGCTATGTTCGCTTTGCCCTGGTGCATCCCCCCGAAGTTTTAGAACAGGTGGCCCAACAGATTGTTGAGTTTATGGATACGTAAAGATCAATCCAACTTATAGAAAGTTTATTGAAGGGTGAGAGCAATTGAGATTACCTATCTCAATTATCTGAAACGTTTTTGCTCATAAGGTCTACACTCGCCAACCATTTTTACTATGCCTATGGGTATGGTTTATACGAAGAAAAATAGATTTCCAGTATTTATACGTACATGCTCAGAACTTCACGATTCATAGTATGCTTGCCTATTAATGTGTTGGTTAAAGTAATTAAAAGTTATTTTTATTGGAGTAATGATGTCAATGATACGTCTATCCGTAACTGTTAAGTAGCCTATTATTGTGCTGCAGCTATCTATGAATTTTTCAGAAGGGCAACGCCGCATCATCCTAATCGAAGACGATTACGGTAATCGTGTGTTGTTTGCAGACTTTTTAGAACACTGCGGCTATCGGGTATTGCCCCTAGCTGATGGGCATAACTGCATTGAGATGATGCAAGAGTTTATGCCTCATCTGGTATTGCTAGATATTAAACTGCCCCATGTCGATGGTCTCACCCTAATCCAGACAATTCGGCAGCATCCTCAGTTTTGTACCATCCCTATTTTAGTGGTCAGCGGCTATGCATTTCAGGCAGATCGGAGGAAAGCGATAGCGGCTGGGGCGACTGACTATATGGTTAAACCGATTTTGCCTGCCACCCTAAACAGTAAAATTCTCTCGCTATTACAACTACCGCCCACAGCTATTTCTCAAGGAAATATTTCTGAAGAAAGTAGCTCTCAAGAGAGTTTTTATCAAGACTCAGACCCCGACTCACCGTCAGAGTTTTGGCGCTGAGCATTGATAAATTGCTCCGTCGCTTGATTTAGGTTTTTCAGCGAGACATTAATCTCTTCTACCGTTTCATTCAAGTTAGATGAGAGTAGTGTTAACCGCTGGAGCTGATTAAGCGCATCGCCCATCGCTTCACGATAATATTGTTCAAATTCCTCTAGAGACATGGTGTTTACGCGTTGACATGGCTCTAGTGTCTGCTAATTTTGAATTTAATTGGGCAAGAATTGCGAAAATATCCGTAAAATTCATGTGGTGTTTGATACGTAAGACGTCAGCTTTATACGGACAACCCATCTGCGCAAAATGTCTTAGCCCGTTAAGACAATTCACTACCCACCGTTCACTACTCACCGTCTTTTGCAGAATTCTGAACCCGGCACGACATTAAATTATACAAAGTATCTCGTTGTTGACCAGGGCGATTTAGGGTAGCGATCGCCCCCTTCAAATCCTCCACCGACTGGCAAGTGCCTCCCTGAGCACCAGCCATAGACGTAATGTGTTCTTCCATCAGGGTGCCGCCAATATCGTTGCACCCCCAGCGTAAAGCTTCAGTAGCACTGTCCAGACCCAGTTTTACCCAGCTGGGCTGATGATTTTTGATCCAACGTCCCAGGTAGATGCGGGCAACTGCGGTAAGCAATAGGGCATCGGTGACGATGGGCTGGTCTCGGCCCACCCGCTTACGCAGAGGAGCAGGGGCATCCTGACCGACAAAAGGGAGCAATATAAATTCAGTAATGCCCGTAGTCCCCCGAGATAAAGACCGTTGCTGCAGCTGCCGTAACTGTTCTAAATGGCCAATTTGCTGCTCAATGGTTTCAATGTGGCCGGACAGTAGGGTACTTGTGGTGGGCATACCTACCTGATGGGCCTGGGCTACGATCTCCAACCAGGTAGCTGTGTTAATTTTTTCAGGACAGAGGATGCGTCGCACCCGATCATCAAGGACCTCAGCAGCTGTGCCTGGTAGCGAGCCCACACCTGCCTGGGCTAATTCTCGAATCACCGTGGTAAAGTCTAGACCATCTTCACGGGCAATAAACTGGACTTCCTGGGGAGAAAAGGCATGGATGTGGAGGGCAGGGAATTGGGCTTTTATGGTGATGACGAGTTGTTGATAATAGTCCAGGGAACGGCCTTTGATTTTAGCCGTAGGATTAAGCCCTCCCTGCATACAAATTTCCGTCGCGCCTGCCTCTATAGCAGCGGTTGCTTTTTCTAGAATGGTTTCCCAGTTTAGCCAATAGGCCCCTGATTGCCCCTGATCTCGACGAAACGCACAAAAGCTACAGTGCTGTTCGCAAATGTTGGTGTAATTTATATTGCGATTGACAATGTAAGTGACGGTGTTCCCTACCTGTTGCTGCCGTAGTTGGTCGGCTGCGATGCGAATATTTTCTACGGTCTCAGCTGTCGTTTGGCTTAACAGGGTAATCCCCTCGTCTGGGGAAATATCCTGACCTTCCAAGGCGCGATCTAGAATGTTAGCTATGGTTGAGGTTACTGGAAGGGGCATTACAAGCGCTGCAATATAAATTCGAAAGGGTAGCGGGAAGTTAATTCCTCAAGGGACCGTCAATTATGATGGCTGTTTGATTCTATACAAAGTGATCTTATTCCGAAATCATTATGATGCAATTACTAGCGGGTGACATCGGCGGGACTAAAACTATTTTGCGTTTGGTGCAGTTTGACGGCAATGTGAGAGACACTCTCCATGAGCAACGCTTTGTTAGTAGTGATTATGCTGACCTGGTGCCGTTGGTCAAGGATTTTCTGGCAGCAGCTCCGGTGGCTGCTCACCCCCAAACGGCCTGCTTTGCCATTGCTGGCCCCGTCGTTAACAATTGCTCCCAGCTAACGAATTTGGCCTGGTCCCTGCGTAGCGATCGCATCGCTGACGAACTGGGCCTAAACACGGTAGAACTGATCAATGACTTTTCTGCTGTGGGCTATGGTGTACTGGGCTTAACACCGGAGGATCTATGTACGCTGCAGGCGGGAACTCCCGATGAGCAAGCCCCCATTGCCATCATTGGTGCAGGCACCGGGCTAGGCCAGGGATTTTTGATTAACTGTGGTGGTCAGTATCAGGTATTTCCGTCAGAGGGTGGGCATGTGGACTTTGCGCCCCGTTCTGAGCTGGAGTTTCAGCTGTTGCACTACCTCTTAGAAAAACATGCCATTTCTCGCGTTTCGGTAGAACGGGTGGTTTCAGGTCAGGGCATTGTGTCGATCTATCAGTTTTTGCGCGATCGCAACTTTGCCACCGAGTCCGAAGAGCTGGGTCAAATCGTTCGGAACTGGGAACAAGGGGCGGGGCACCGGAGCGAACTCCCTGATCCAGCGGCTGCGATTTCTAAGGCGGCGACCACCGATCGCTTAGCGGGCCGCACCATGGAAATGTTTATTGATGCTTACGGGGCCGCTGCTGGTAATTTGGCACTCAAGCTCTTACCGTATGGTGGTCTTTACGTAGCTGGTGGGGTTACGGCCAAGAATGTGGCGCTTATTCAGGAAGGTAGTTTTCTGTCTACTTTTAGCCATAAAGGCCGCATGAGTCAGCTGCTGGATAATGTGCCAGTGCATTTGGTAATTAATCAGGATGTCGGGTTGATTGGGGCAGCATTGCGAGCAGGGCAAATTGCATGAATTTGTTGTGTAGGGGTATTGCATGCAACACCCCTACACAACCGCTACAATAGGGGGCCAACGTACAACGACTAAGACTCTATGGCAGGTCATAGTAAATGGGCCAATATTAAACGTCAAAAGGCGCGGGTTGATGCGGTTAAGGGCAAGGTCTTTGCCAAGCTGTCGCGGGAAATTATTGTAGCGGCCAAACATGGCGGTGGTGACCCGGATGGTAATTTTCAGCTGCGGACGGCGATTGATAAGGCGAAGGCGGCAGGGGTGCCGAATGATAATATTGACCGTGCGATCGCAAAAGGTACTGGCAAACTGGGCAGCGACGCCGATTTAGAATCCATTCGCTATGAAGGGTATGGCCCTGGTGGGGTGGCTGTGTTGGTGGAAGCCCTCACGGATAATCGCAATCGGACAGCAGCTGATTTACGGGCGGCCTTTAGCAAAAACGGCGGTAACCTGGGGGAAACAGGCTGTGTTGGCTGGATGTTTGACCAAAAGGGTGTGGTTGTCGTTGTTGGCAATCTCGATGAAGATGCCCTATTAGAAGCAGCCCTTGAAGGGGGCGCTGAGTCCTACGAACTGACGGAGGTAGATGAAGATACTCCCGGTGCAGAAGTATTTTGTTCTCCCAGTGATCTAGAGACATTAAGCGATCATCTCAAAGTAGAAAGCTACAGGGTTAAAGATATTGAACTACGCTGGGTGCCCAGTAATACAGTGGATGTAACCGATACTGACCAGGCAAAGTCTCTTCTCAAAATGATGGATGCCCTAGAAGATATCGATGATGTGCAATCGGTAACCGCAAACTTTGACATGGGTGAAGAGATCTTAGCCGCCGTTTTTTGAGTAGGGCAGTTGACAGTGGGTACCATTGGCATTAGCTAGCAAGTTAGCTATTACCCACCATGCATTAACCCGCGAGCCGTTTCGTGTTTAACTTAAATTGTTAAAGATATAGTGATTTGGCCTCTCGTACTTGCTGTGACTATCTGGAAAGTGGATATCCTTAAGTGCATATATCCTTGAAGTGTGTAGAAATAGGTTAGTGAACTTCAATGTTAGAGTCTCTTCTCGGTTTAACTGTCACTAGGAATCCGCTCCTTCTTTAATTTGGCCAGCCGATACACAGGATAGGTTGTAGAAGAAGAAATAGACCGACAACGAATAAAGGTGCTGCCTTCTTTTCAAAAACTTATAGTTCGTCATAACGTTCTAGAAGGCTACGTTGAGCAATATAGATTACTAGAAGCATCAGGTACTACTCCTACAGACTTTGAAGCACAAATTGCATCAATAGCTCAATCTGAAGCAATTGATGGATACTTGATTTTAGAGCCTTCAAATTAGAACATTAAAACATGCGAAACTGCGAAACTTAATTAATGAGGACATTTTTTAAGTAATCTACTAGGAGATCGCCCATGGAAATGCGCACAATTACAGTTCGTGTAGATACTGAAACAGCAAGTGCTTACGAAGCTTCGTCAGAAATAGACCGACGCAAAATTGATTTATTGCTCAACCTAAAATTGAGAGAGGTAATCAGAAAAATTCGGTCTTTAGAGGAAGTAATGGAAGACATGAGTCGTAAAGCTCAGGAACGAGGATTAACTCCAGAAATACTTGATTCTATTTTAGCTGAGTCGTAAATTGCGTTGTATTTTTAATACCAACACTATAGTTAGTGCCCTTCTTTTCAAGAATTCAGTGCCAGGAAGAGCACTTTATTATGCTTTGGCGAATGGAGTTACCTTGATTTCTTCAGAAACTATCGCTGAATTGGCAGAAGTTATCAATCATCCAAAATTCGATAAATATTTAACATTTGAGGACCGTGAAGAATTTTTGGAAGCACTCCTATTAAGAGCAGAACTCATTGAAGTCTTCGAGAATTTGAAAATCTGTAGAGATCCTAAAGATGATAAGATTTTAAATCTTGCGGCAAACGGCAAAGCTGATTACAGCATCACTGGAGATGAGGATTTGCTAGTTTTGGGAATGTATCGTGATACCCGGATACTCAATGCGAAGAATTTTCTAGAACTGTTTCCTTAGCTAATATTATTTATCTTTTTATCCACATAATATTGCATAGAAGCGGGCGGATTAAAATTTGGCGTTAGTCAACACAATACAGACCACAGCTCAGTTCCACGTTACACTGGCCATGCGATATGGATATGAGTAACCATAGGCAAGATAGCCCTTAATTGTGGTCACCATGGCAGCTAACGGGATACAACAGACAACGATTGGATGGCAATTTCGCAAATTGAGCCAAAATATCTCGGAATGGATTGAACTGAGGCTATCGGGTAATAATCAATCCGTTGAAGATACGTCCTCATTTGAGTTACCACTATGGCTGGGTAGCCTACTGCTGTGGTTATCAATTGTAGTGGGGGTGATAGTCGTCAGCTGGTTCCTCTGGCGGCTGTTGGTGTATTACCTGGACAATCGGTCCGCACCAGTACAGCGTCATCAGGCCCTGGTTGAGAAAGAACCAGCGCCAACGCTATCGGTGGCTGAATGGTTACGTCAGGCCCATCGTTGGGAACAGGAAGGCAACTGGCCAGCGGCCTGTCGGGCTCTGTATATGGCCGCATTACAACTGTTACACGATCGGAAATGGGTGTCTCATTCGGCTAGCCGTACCGATGGTGAGTATTTGCAAACCCTGACCCAGGTTGCTCACCCACGTCCCTATCAATTATTGATTCGGACCCATGAGCGGGCTGAATTTGGCGGAGTTTTACCCACGGCTGAAAATCTAAAGCGGTGCCAACATGCCTATCGGGAGATTGAGAAAAAATGACAGTACGGTGGCAGAGTAATCGCTATATTTGGCTGGGCCTGATTACCCTGGCAGTGCTGTGCTTTTTTTTGGTAATTTTTGCACCTAGCAGCGGTATTAAAGTCCATGGTTCTACCTACAGTCGTGCTCCGGAAGGTTACCTGGGCTGGTATCAGTATATGCAGGCACAAGGCACGCCTGTGCAACGTTGGCAGCGTCCTCCTGAGGAGCTACTAGCAGAAAACTCTGACGATGGTCCCCATACGCTCTTGCAGATTTACTCTGGTCTGGTGTCTAGAAGCTTAGTGCTCGCTCCGGATTGGGTGGATGACTGGTTGGCTGCTGGGAATACATTAGTAGTACTGGGTATCCATCAACCGGTTACAGAGGCTAAATTTAGGACAAGACAATCCAGTGACCAGGGAGGCGTGGTGGTAATGACCCGAAGACGTCGTACCACTCCCAATGCGGTTCAGTCCTTAGGAGACCGCTATGGGGCTGTTGTTTGGCAGCAAGAACGAGAGTCGGGGACGGTGGTGCTGGCTACGACCCCTCACCTGGCGGCCAATGCCTATGAGGCTGTACCTGGTAATTATGCGTTCTTAGCCGAACTAGTGACTAAAACTGAGGGGACGATCTGGGTAGATGAGTTTTTGCATGGCTATAAAGCCCCGGATGTCATCCTTGAAGATGCCATTGGTACCTGGGAAGACTATTTATCTAAAACCCCTGTTATGGCTGTGTTGATTCAATTGGGGATAATGACGGGAGTTTTTATTCTGGCGCAAAATCGTCGGTTAGGAACCCGCACACTGGTAAAATCCCCGGTGGTGGATAACAGCCGGGTTTATATTGATGCGCTGGCAGCGGTGTTACATAAGGCTGGGAGTTCAACCTTTATGGTAGATGCGATCGCAAAAGCCGAACGCCTCGATCTACAAAAGGAACTAGGTCTGGGTCCAACGGAGACAGACGATGCTTCACTCCAGCAGGCCTGGACCCAAAACACCGGCCAAGGGTCAGAGATATTAACGCCGCTGCTCAAACCCCCTCGACCCGGAAAACCAGTGTCAGACAGTCAGATGAATCAATGGCTCGCCAATTTACGACAGATTCGACAGCACATAGCCAGGTTTAAAGGTGGAAAACAACAACCATGAGTGAACTGCAAACCAGCATTAAAGAGATTGGCCAAACCCTGGAAACCGTTATTGTGGGTCAGTCAGCCCTGGTCAATCAGCTACTGGTGTCTCTGTTAGCGGGGGGACATGTAATTTTAGAAGGGGTGCCTGGTACCGGTAAAACCCTGATGGTTAAAGTAATTGCCCGCTTAATTCAGGCAGACTTTTGTCGCATTCAATTAACTCCCGACATTTTACCTTCAGATATTTTAGGCACCAATGTATTTGACTTAAATACGCGGGACTTCACCCTCAAAAAAGGTCCTATTTTTACCCAGGTGTTGCTGGCCGATGAAGTTAATCGTACCCCACCTAAAACCCAGGCAGCTCTGTTAGAGGCCATGGAAGAACAGCAGGTCACCTTGGATGGTGTGAGACATCCGTTGCCCGATCTCTTTTGGGTAATCGCCACCCAAAACTCTCTAGAGTTTGAAGGGACCTACCCGTTGCCCGAAGCCCAGTTGGATCGTTTTCTCTTTAAGCTAATTGTCGATTATCCAGAGCCCAAAGCCGAGAAACAAATGTTGCGCAATGCCCAGGCAGGTTTCGAAGCCCGACGGTTAAACATTAAAAATTTGCAAGCCATTACCCAGGCCATCGATATTTTGAAAGCTCGCCAAGGGGTAAAAAAAATCACTGTCCAAGATCCGATCCTGGACTATATTCTGGCCCTGGTCCAGGCCACCCGAAAGTCGGCAGATCTGTCTCTGGGAGCCTCTCCTCGGTCAGCCGTCAGTTGGCTTCAGGCGAGCAAAGCCCATGCCTGGCTAGCGGGGCAAACCTACGTCACCCCTGATAATGTTAAGGCTGTGGCCCTACCATTACTCCGTCATCGACTGATTATGGGCCCTGAAGCCCAGTTGGATGGCCTCACCCCGGATGCGGTGATTGACGGCATCCTCAACCGCATTGCTGTGCCTAGATAGGGAATACCATGACGCCTACCTCACGACTGTATTGGCTGATGGCAATGGGGGGGGCTGTGGCAGCTCTACTCCAGGGCGTTTCCCAGACCACATCTCCAGCGATCATTGTGCTCTGGATGCTGGCTTTTGACGGTGTACTGCTAGGGCTGATGTTGCTGGACGGGGTGTTGGTCGGTCAGGCAAAACGGCCCACCGTAGAGCGAGAACCACTCCATCGGCTCTCCATTGGTCGAGATAACAAGGTGACGATCACCATTGCCACTAAAGCCACCCCCGCCCAGTTACAAATCTATGATCGTTATCCTAGCCAGTTGGGGGAAATCGCTATGCCCCTGCAGGTGGACTGCGGTGCTAAGGTGCGATCGCAAGTAACTTACACAGTACACCCGCAACAGCGGGGAGAATTTCAATGGGGTGATCTAGAAATACGACAGCGAGGTCCTCTGCACCTGGCTTGGCGTAGTTGGCGCATTCCCCAGGCACAAACGGTAGCCGTCTATCCAGATTTGGTCGGTTTAGAGGCCCTGTCAGTGCAGCTAGCTATTCAGTCAACGGGCACGGTGCGGCAGCGCAAACGCATTGGCATCGGTACCGAGTTTGCAGAATTGCGAGAATATGGCATCGGCGATGATCCTCGCCTGATTGATTGGAAAGCCACGGCACGGCGTAGTACGCCCCTGGTGCGAGTATTGGAACCAGAACGTGAACAAACCTTGATTGTGTTGCTGGATCGGGGCCGGTTAATGACGGCCCGAGTTAAGGGACTGTCACGGTTTGACTGGGGGATCAATGCTACCCTTTCCCTGGCTCTGGCTGGATTATACCGGGGTGATCGTGTCGGTATTGGCGTGTTTGATCGGCAGATGCAAACCTGGGTGCCGCCTACCGGTGGTCAGCAACACTTACAGCATTTGATCAAGACACTGACGCCTCTACAGCCCGTTTTATTAGAATCTGACTATTTGGGGGCCGTCACCCAGGTAGCCACTCAGCAACACCGTCGAGCCCTGGTGGTGGTGATTACTGACATTGTTGATCAGACTGCATCGGCAGAGCTGTTAACCGCCCTCACCCGTCTCAAAGCCCGCCATCTGCCATTTTGTGTCACCTTGCGAGATCCCCAGGTAGACCGCCAGGCCCATCACTTTGAAACAACTGTTTCTGCGGCCTATGAACGAGCAGTGGCCCTAGACTTATTAAATCAACGTCAAATTGCCTTTGCCCAGCTAAAGCAAAGTGGTGTATTGGTGTTGGATGCTCCTGCCGATAAAATTCGCGACCCCTTGATAGACAACTATCTACGCATTAAAGCCAGAAACCGATTATAAGTGTGTTAGATTTAGCACCGTTACTTTTCTAGCAGTAGAAGCTTCCAAAAATATTACCAAGGTACATACCTCACCAGATAGAGAAACAGAAGTAACAGATTATTCTATCTTTACGTCTTCAATCTCCAATTATTGAACATTATTGACTGGTAAATCGGTGACTAATCAAGATATATTCTCTTATTTATTCAGTCCATCTGTAGAAGTCTGTAGAAGAGATATCCTCATTCCTGTGGACTGGCCAAACTTTAATAGTCTCATCAGCGCTACCACTAAAAAGACTTTGCCCATCTAGACTAAATGCCATTGACCAAGTGGGTTTAAGGTATCCTTTTAGCATTTGAGTGGGGTGCTCTTCAGGGACCTACAATGGCATAGGCAACTGATTTTGGAGTTTCATCAATCTTTGGAGCACTAACTTCTTCGCCCTGAGTTTGCATTGCCAATCAAACAATATCTCACTAGTCCTGCAAACAAGAGAGTCCCAACCAAATACTTCACGGGAGAAGGTATTAACGGACTGGGGGAAAAGAACCCTTCGATAATGCCAGCAATAATCAGCATTGGGACAATGCCATAGACTAACTTAGCAGCCTGCAGTCCGTAGACCTTGAGGGCATCCAGACGACGATATTGCCCCGGTAGTAAGATAGCCCTGGCCAGAATTAACCCAGCGCCACCGGCCATAAAAATTGCGGGCAGTTCCAATGAACCATGGGGAAAGACAAAGGCCCACAGCTCATAGGCCAAATTTGTTTGGGCCACCAAGGTAGCTACAGAGCCAATCATCAGACCATTAAACACGAGCAAATAAAGCGTAAATACACCTGGTGGAGTAAAGATAGGAATGGTCCACACAAAAAATGTAATACCGCCAACAATGGCCTTTAAGGCAACACCAATGTTGTTGATGGTAATGGAGCTAGAGGCAATGGGTTCTTGACCTAAAATTGAAACGGTCCACAGTTCCTCAGATTCGCGGACAGACTCGACAAAATCTGGCCCGAGCACCAGGGACATAAAGGTGGGGTCTTGCCATGAATACCACCAAGCAATTAGACCACTGATGATAAAAAGGGCAGTTGCGATCGCAATATACCCCCAAGACTGCCGTATCACTGCTGGAAACCCGTAACAATAAAACTCCAGTACTGCCTGCCAATTTTGACGGCGAGACCCCTGATAAATCTGACCATATCCTCGTGATGTCAGCGCCTGTAAATCCTGCACTAGAGTTTCTCCCATCTGCTGGGTACGAGCCCGAGCCAAATCAGCCGACACCGAACGATAGAGACTGGCCAGGATCTTGATATTATCCGTGTCCAAGGACGCCAACCCATGGGTTTCCGCCTGACGTAATAATGTATCTAGCTGTTGCCAACTGGGTTCACGGCGAGCAATCCAACGTTGAATATTCATTAAATAATGTGCATTATGACCATTTTTAGAAGGTTTGACCTACCCTTAGGATAACGTTGGGAAAGATATGCTGACGAACTTTCTGTTATTGCTTAATTCTTATGACAATCAATCCTACCGGTCGTCTGCGACCTCTCAACATCGGTAACGTCGTGAGTGTTGGTATTAGTTTATACCGGACTAATTTTAAGACCTATTCTGGCCTGGCACTCAAATCCCTGCTCTGGTATCTCATACCAGTTTATGGTTGGGCCCGCAGTCTTATGATTCTGGGACAAATTGGTCGCTTAGGCTTCAAAGAAATGGTGCGTGAGCCCGAAACGGTGAAGCAGGCATTGCGACAGGTAATACCCCGTATGTGGGCATTTCTTGGTATTGCCATGCTGGTAGGGTTAATTCAGTTTGGTATCAATATCGGTCTTTCTATGGTTAGGGGAATTGTATCGCTTCCCGTATTATTTTTAGCCGGCATAGGGGATGCCGGAGCGGCGATATCAGGGCTACTGCAGCTACTATTGCTGCTGATATTTTTGGCGATTCAAATCTGGTTTCAGGCCCGCTTTTGGCTCTATGACCTGCTGCTGGCGGTAGAAACAGACCTGGAGGCAACCCAGGCAATTTCAAGAAGTTGGAAATTGACCCAAGGGTCATCCTTTAGGGTACAGCTGGTCTTTTTAATTACCTATGTGATTATGTTACCGCTGATTATCCTTAGCTTTATTCCTTTTCTCTTCACCATTCCCTATTTTGCTACCTTTTCACCAGAGAACCCGGATCCAACTTTCTTTTTAGTAATCCTGTTGGCAACGTTAGCATTTTTGCTATTACTCTTTGTGATTAGCATTGTTACTGTTCCTTTCTGGCAATCTGTCAAAACTGCCCTGTATTATGACTGCCGCAGTCGTAAAGAAGGATTAGACCTAGAGCTAAGAAAACGTAAAACATAATGAAGCTCTTTAATACAGTTAAGATTCAAACGCCAGAAAGTGTAGAGTTAGAGTTTGTCCTGGCAGGGATTGGCAGTCGTGCCCTGGCTCTAGTAGTTGACTATGTGATTGTTCTGTTGTCACTGTCAGTGCTGTCCGTTATCGCCTCAATTTTCCGAGCCCAGTTTACTGCCATTGCTACCTGGTTGGGGGGAGATACCGACAGCGTTGAGCTATGGTTAACAGCAATTTTTATTGCGCTGAGTTTTGCGGTTTCGAGTGGTTATTTTGTTGGCTTTGAATGTTTATGGCAGGGCCAAACCCCTGGTAAGCGCTTTACTAAAATTCGGGTAATTCGGGATAATGGCCAGCCAGAAGGCCTTTTTCAAGCTAGTCTACGGGCATTGCTGAGGCCGATTGACGATAGTCTTTTTCTGGGTTTTTTTTGTATTCTTTTGGGGCAGCAAGAAAAACGTATTGGTGACTGGTTGGCAGGAACTCTAGTGGTCCAAATAGGAGAACCAGAAAGTAAACAAAACCTGCAGGTTTCGGAAGCGGCCAAGGCGTTGTCTACCTATCTAGTAGAAGAAGCAGATATGGATCAGCTTTTGATTGATGATTTTACAATTATCCGAGAGTATCTGCAACGGCGGGCTAGCTTAGCCTCAGACGCACGCAAAACGTTGAGTGTCAAGCTAGCTCGTGATGTGCGCTCAGTATTAGCCCTAGAAAAATTACCCCGCGACAAGATGCCCGCCGATGAATTTTTGGAAGCGGTGTATTGGGCCTATCAGCAACAGCTAGGTGAACGTCGTTCTTATCGATAGTAGTTTCTGTTTGAGTTGAACTCAGATCTTGCAGTTTCTTAAGTCAGTCTCATACTGCGACAGGCACCCGTCCAATGTTGACCGAGATTCCCAACTTAGCGAGAATCGGTTGAATCCGCTTAGATTCTTGTAGAAAGCAGGCAACTACCTCTTGGGGGAATAGATCATCACGAGCATCTTGAGCGGCTTGTTGCCCATCCAAAGTGGTTTGCCCTGAGGCTAAGAAGTGCCAGTGCGTCACTAGATAACTGATTAATGAGAGAATCCACCATCGGTACATCCCCAAACGAGTACCCTGCCCAAAACAATTCCAGCCAAATTGATGTTTGAGCGTTTTGAAACAGGCCTCTATCGCCCATCGACGTTTGCCTAATCGGACAATATAGGCCCCACTGAGAGACTCAGTGACCACCACAAAGTGTTGGTCTCGCTGTCCGGTTGTCTCATGCTTGAGCCAAAACCAAGAGACACTCACCCAGTTGTCTAGGCCCTTGAGTTGGACTCGTTGTCCTCGCTCCAAAAGGTCTAAAACAGCGCGACCATCTTCTAAACACCGGTCACAGCAAACACTTTCGACGGGTCGCTTGAATGGCTTTTCCGGTCGGCCAACCGTATCGATTGAGAAATCGACTCAACGCCGATTCTGACTTCGTTTTTCCTGACCTAGATCGAGGGCGCTGATGCTCTAAAAATAAGGCCAATAGACATTGCAAACTTGCCTTCATATGCACACTCGGCATCAGGGCAATGAGACGATAGACTAAGTCTTGGGCGTGGTTTTCCATCCTTTGAACCGTTGGTAGACCACGTCTGTTTTCTCAGAAATTCGGCACTTTTTACTGATTTATACGTACTACTATCTTGCGTGAGACGGGTGCAAGATCTAAGTATTACATTCTTGCTTCAATATGAGTGGCCCACATCACCAGAAAAGCTCACCATTCAATACAACTTATTTCCCCCTAACATCAAACAGGCTCAAGCTTTAGCCGCTATCACCCAGGGTGATAGTACACGCAATGTTGTCTTTACCCCTGAAAACAATACGCTAGAAATAGCAGACACCATACCCTGGCAACAACAGTTTCTTAGTTTTTTCCGACTGGGCGTAGAGCACATTTTCACTGGTTATGATCACATCCTATTTTTAATCGCCTTGCTCTTACCAGGTGGGCGTTTATCATAATTACTCAAAATTGTGACTGCCTTTACCATCGCCCATTCTCTCACACTTACCTTAGCCGCTCTGAACATTGTCACGTTACCTACAGCCTTTGTAGAGAGTGTTATTGCCCTCTCAATTGTTTATGTCGCTATCGAAAATCTGTGGCGTAAATAGATAAATCACCGTCCCTGGCTTACATTCGGCTTTGGCCTGATCCACGGTCTCAGATTCGCCAATATTCTGAGAGACCTTTCCTAAGGCCAAAACAACCTGCTGCTATCCTTGGCTAGCTTTAATCTGGGCATAGAAATAGGCCAGATTGTCATTGTGGCATTGGCATTCTACAGCCTGAAACGTTTACAAAAATACCAAGGAGAACTAGTTCTACGCTATGGAATTTCGGTACTGATGATTCTTTTAGGGAGTATCTGGTTTGCAGAACGAGCCCTTGCCGTAAGCTTGTAAATATAAACAATAGCTAAAACACCAGAGCGTCCACCTCAATCTCAATTAACATGTCCGGATTAATCAGCGCTTTGACCTCAACCATTGCCGTTGCCGGAGGATAGGCCCCCATAAATTCCTGATGGGCCTGGCCATACTCTTGCCAACAGCTAATGTCGGTCACATACATCCGGGTTCGCACAATATTTGACAGGTCAGCGCCCATGGCCTGCAATGTCTTCTGAATAATTTGAAAACATCGCTTTGCCTGAGCATAGCCGTTCCCTGGAGCAAAGGTATTACCCTCATCATCCACAGGTGCTGTCCCTGACATAAAAATTTGGTTACCGGCTCGAATCGCTCGGCAATAACCCACCTTTGTTTCCCAAGGCGTGTCCGTAAAGTGGCGAGAAATAGATGTGTTCTCCATGGTTGTACTTAGCTATACTGCTGATTCGCTGCTGCAATTACATCCAAATAGGCTTTGACCGCATTGCCCAAACCCATCATTAATGCATCTGCGGTTAGCGCGTGACCAATGGAGACCTCCAAAATATTCGGAATTTGCAAAAACTGAGGCAAATTCTCTAGATTCAAATCATGACCAGCATTAACCCCCAAGCCACAATCCGTTGCCACCTCAGCTGAAACTGCGTAGCTCGTATGGAGAGTCTCTAGCTCATTCTTCGTTCCCTCTCGGTAGGCCGTTGCATAGGGTTCGGTGTATAGCTCAATACGAATCTCAGTAGGCCTTGCCATCACACCCAGTTTGGGGATCAGGCGAATTTGTTCCGGATCAGGATCCATAAACAAACTTACCCTTGAGCCCAATGCTTGAATCTCCTTAATAATTGGGATTAAAGCCTCGCCGTTATTAGCAATATCCCAACCATGGTCAGAGGTAAACTGATTGGGATCATCGGGTACCAAAGTCACCTGATTGGGTTTGACATCCCGCACGATTGCCATAAACCCAGCTTCTAACGGATTACCTTCGATATTGAATTCAATCGTCGGATGTGCTTTTAACATCTCTGCCAGGTCATACACATCGTAACGTCGGATATGGCGTTCGTCAGGACGAGGATGTACAGTAAGGCCATAGGCTCCAGCCTGAATACAGGTTTCTCCCGCTTTGACAACACTAGGAATACCAATCGTGCGGGAATTTCGAATGAGGGCGATTTTGTTGAGATTGACACTGAGGGCAGTCATAACTCCGATTCTGATGTTGGCGATGTAGCGTGGGTTATTGATTGTACAACATACGGACTTGCCTCAGTCACCTATGGGTATTTACCCATCACTTTTGTCTGATACACCACTGCAAACTATGGAAAATTCGGTAGTGTAAAGCAAGCGAACAATCACACAATTGGAACATAGGTATACTCTGTCAGGGGCACTAATAAAGCAGGGTTGATAGTAGAAATATACTATCCATTGTACTATGTATGACTTAACGCAGTTTAGCCTGCAAAATGCAACGGCTCTATATGGATTTCTGGGAGGTCTAAATCAAGAAACGGTTAAAACTTATCACGCAAGGCTTTTAGTCCAGGAAGTGTAGTGCCTCTGAAACATGGTTTGGGTAAGGCTTACAGGCCATTTAATTAGTTCACCTCCCTGAAACAGCTATTGAGCCACTGGCAAAAGACCTCCAAGATAAAGGGCATCAGATCAGTCCACAAACGGTTTGTACACTACTCGATGAATTGGGCTATAGCTTACAAGCGAATCGCAAAACCCAAGAAGGCAAAGACCATCCAGACCGGGATGCACAATTTCAACATATTGCCGACACCGTCACAACCTTTCAAACGGGTCATCAACCCGTCATTTCGGTGGATGCTAAGAAGAAGGAACTGGTTGGCAACTATAAAAATGAGGGCCGAGACTGGCAGCCCCAGAAGACACCCATTCAGACGAAAGCTCATGACTTTATGGATAAGAAACTGGGCAAGGTCATCCCCTATGGGGTCTACGATATCACTCAAAATCAAGGGTGGGTGAGTGTGGGTATCGACCATAATACGGCTCAGTTTGCGGTAGGGACCATTCGTCAGTGGTGGTCTTGCATGGGACAAGCACTCTACCCAGAGGCTCAGGACCTCATGATTACTGCTGATTGCGGCGGAAGTAATAGCTATCGAGCAAATTATGGAAATGGGAGTTGCAACAGTTAGCTAACGGATCCGACTTAACCTTACACATCTGCCATGTTCCACCAGGAACCAGTAAATGGCATAAGATTGAACACCGTTTGTTTTCTCAAATTCCTGAGAATTGGCGCAGTCAACCTCTCGTGAGTTGCGAAGTGGTGGTCAACTTAATTGCCAATACCAAGATGACGACAGGACTTAAGGTCAAGGCTATGCTTGATGAAAGGAACTATCCTACAGGCATTCAAGTGAGTGATGAGCAGTTCAATTCTATCTCGATTGAACGCAACTCTTTTCATGGTGAATGGAATTATCAAATACGTCGCTCATAACAAGAACAACTGTTCAAGTTATTTTTGCGCAGTCCCTTACGACTTGATGCCGCTGGACAAAACTGATCCTTCTCAATTGCCCTAATGATGGCATCACGCTCCGACAGTGAGAAAGGATTGATATCATTCAGTCCTTTCTTGGCACTTGCCTTAGGCATCTTTATTTTGATGCTATTCCCTGGAAAGGATTGTTCGTCAATCTGTTTTGAATCCACCACCCATTCACAACAGGCAGCCAGACGAGTGATCAATCGCTTTCCCGCATCTAGCGGCAGGTTTAGCAAAATATAATTGCGAATCTCATTCGCCTTGGCCAATTCATGTGTGGGAAACCGTTTCACATGGTTGGTATAGGGACGATAGGTTTGCCGCATAGTGTTAGGCGAACACTGGGGCCGCTTAAATTCCACGAACTGTGTCCAGAGAGTGAGTAAGTCTACCCCTTCTTCTTCTGGGATCTCTTCCACTTCTGGCTCAGATCGGTACTTGGCCAGCGTAGGGTCAAACTTCTCAAAAGCGATGTCTGCTTCAATTAGCTTTGCCTTTGCTTCCGCAGCACGTCGATTGAGTTTTGTGTCCGGTAAACCCAGGCTCAAATAATGTCGTTTACCCCCGTGGCTAAAGACCAACTGCAGACGATCATTAGAGGTTTTGATACGTACAGTCCCTTTGGAAGCCTTTTGCTTTGTCCCAGTCGCAGCCATCAAACCCCTCAGAATTGGGGTAAATTCTTACCCCAATTTACCCCATCTTTACCCCAATAATGGGTCTAAATTGGCCTAAAATGACCCAACGCACGTCCTAAAGTATGTATTTCAAGGCCATAAAAAACGAAGGACCAAAAGCAGAAAGGCCCTGAAATCAATTGATTTCAGGGCCTTTCTTAAAAAAGCGGATGATGGGACTCGAACCCACGACATTCAGCTTGGGAAGCTGACGTTCTACCACTGAACTACATCCGCAGCCTTTATTGCCAGTGTTTCCAATGGCTTGAACGTAAATATAGCAGGTTTTTCACTTGACGGCAAACAGATGATTACAGACAATTACAGACGAACATTTAATGTGAATTTTAATGTGAAATGGCACCTAAGGATTGCAGCCTGCAGGCAGTAAATGAGCGGCTAAAAGCCAACGCTATTTCCGTATCTGTGCAGAAACGGGGAGCGCGTTTAATTTTACAGGCCACACTGCCTCCTAAACCGACTAGCAGTAAACGTAACCACCATCAGCAGCAGATATCTACCGGCTTGCCAGATAATCAGCAGGGACGCCGCAAAGCTGAGGGTATGGCCATTAAGCTGGGCGGGAAGCTACTGGACGGTACATTCACATGGGATGATTACGCTACTGCGAGGACGGAAAAGTCTAAGCAGTGTGCAGAGGTGATCAAGCGGTTTGAGAAGGACTATCGACAAAGAAATCAGCTTGAAAACCGCACCTGGCAGGAGAACTGGAATAAGATTTTTAAGCAGCTGCCGCGAACGTCAGCCTTAACGGCTGACGTTCTACAAAATGAATGTTTAAGTAAACCTGAAAATTCGAGGACGCGTCAGCAGACTTGCCAAAGGTTGCAGGCCCTGGCAAATTTTGCATGCATTGATGTCGACCTGCTGCAGTATCAGGGCAATTATGGGCCTAGCAAAGTAAAAGAGCGAGACCTGCCCTCTGATGAGTTAATTGCTCAGTGGAGAGAACAAATTCCTAATCAAAACTGGCAGTGGGTTTATGGAATGATGGCTGCCTATGGTATTCGCCCCCATGAGGTTTTCTTCTGTGAATTTACAGATGAAGGCTTACAGGTTCTTAAGGGGAAAACAGGTCCCCGTCTTGTTTATCAAGCCTTTTATCCAGAATGGGTGGAGCGATGGAACCTTCCCACGGTGTGCAGGCCTAAGGTAAATGCCGAAGCCTCCTATGAAAAGGGAAATCTAGGCCGAAAAATTAATACTCAGTTTCGCAGATATAAAATGCCATTCTCTCCCTATGACTTACGCCATGCTTGGGCCATTCGCTCAACAGTGTTGTTCAGGGTGCCTGAAACGGTGTCAGCTCAGTTGCTGGGCCATACGCCTGATGTTCACTTGAAAATATATCAGCGTTGGATTGATATCGCTAGAGGGAAACAAGCGATTAAACAGGTGATGAGTGAATCTAACCTGCCTGCAGCGCCTCTCGTTCCCAGCGCTTGATGATTGCTCTAACTTTGAAGAGCAATTCGCGGGAACCTTCAGGTTTAATGACTTCTTTGCCAGGTAGAAAGCCCCGACCTTCTCGGGCCGCTCTAGTCAGGTTGTCGCGGTGGGAGTAAACTGGCAACAACTGGGCATGGATAACTTCTGAAGTGCTGTACCAGGTTTTCACAGTAGCTTTGCTCTTTAACTCCTGAAGCTCATTGGTTAAGTCTTCAATATGTTGTAAGAGCTTGTGGTTAATGGCTGTTGTGTGAGCTAGTTGTTCATTGGTGCAGTCAACAATGCCAGCTAATCGTTCAAATAGTTGTTTATCCATTTTCTTTATTCCTATGACTATTTGACGTCTTGTGAGGAATTTGTTGAATGGGATAACGAGTTAGTAAAAGTATCGGCAACAATCCATACCTTTACCGCTTCTGCAACTCCTGTTAGAAGTGATTGCAAATTCTTAACGGGCAAAGATTTGAGCTGACTGTTAGTTTCAAAGTAAGTATTGCTTAGTTCAGAGCGATCCAGATCTTTGGCAACTCGTGCTTGTAGACGAATTTTTGTCGTGACCGCGACCTTCTAGGGCAACTATTTCGATGCCAGCATCAGGATGCTGGTCGGCTAACTGCTGAAATGAGATCGCAGCTGCGGCTGGATCAATCCCCTGGTGATGAAAGAGATCAATTGTGCTGTAAGTATTAGCAACCTCTCGTAAATCAACATTCTGTTGATGGTATAGCCCCAGAGTTTTGATGATGGGAGCTATAAAATTTGCAAAGTCCCCTGGTGCGAAGCTCTCATCACGATTGTCGGGTTTCCGGCAAGGATCAGGGTCTTCTTTGGTCGGCAGGTGCATGTAAATGTAGTCACATAGTATGCCCTCAAGCTGTGTCTCTACAGAAATACCCCAGTCTTCAATGTAGGCTCCTGTTAAATGAGCATCACTGAGGTCAGCATTGTAAAGCTGTGAATGAACTAATTTGGCCCCAGAGAGATCGGCGTTCTGCAGATTACTGTTGCTGAGGTCCGTCCCAATAAAGCTGGCGTCTCGTAGGTCAGCACCTTGTAAGTTTAGGCCTCGCAAGTTGTAGTAGTTGAATGATTGGGATTGTCCTTGCTTAGCAATAACCAACTGTCGTACTTGATCCTGTTCCAGGTAGGTACCTTCGGCGCAGGCGTAGGTGAGTCCATGAGCATTGAACCAATGGGTACGAGCGAGGTTGACCTGCTTAAAATCAGTATTATTTAAGATTGCCTGCGTGAAATCAGCATCGTTTAAATTGGATCCTCTAAAGCTCGTTCCTTGCAAGGTGATATGTATGGCGAGCACACGAATTAAGTCATACTTTTTTTGACCAGTTTGGGCTAACCAACCTGCTCGCATACTGGTGACTAAAAAGAGAAAAGTACTAAGGAGCGTGTTACCAATGGATACCATCATGACAATGGTGCTGCCGTTTTTCGGAATGCCTAAAGAGCTCCCTAGTAAGGCCCCAAATAACATCAAACAACTGCTCCAGAAATAGATACCTCGCTTCAAAAGAGGTATCACGATTGAGATCGCTAAGGCACTGAGCATGAGTCCAGATATAGCACCTGCGATCGCTAAAGCCTGGACTATCGCAATGCCCGCCAGCCCATCTGGTGCGAGTGCTTCCAACATGGCTGTAATGGCCACTAATCCAACAGCAATAGCACCCGTAGCGCCTAACCCATATCTCGAACCTAGCGAGAGTACAGTTCACCACAAAACAGGTGCCTGCTGTCCGCATAGGGATTTTTGACAAGGGACTCTCATGGTCACAGTTGTTATCGATTCGATGTGCTGCTTAACTACTATCACGCAAAGGATATAGGCTTCCCATCTGACGGAACCAGTGCCAATAATCGACTAGGTCGCTTTGTTACCTTTGTTTATGGCCTTGTTTGCTATGCTATCTTTTTTGTTACCTTTTTGTATGCCTGCGGTTTTGTCAGTAATTTTATTGTCCCTCGTTCTATAACCTCAGGAGGTTTCGAATGACCTATGTATTTATCCCCTATATCCCTGATGGTCCTGTGACGAAGGCGATTAAGAAAAAGCTCAAAAAGCTAGGGGTACGCTATAAGCTCGGCTACCTCGGTGAGCTAATGGATGAGAATTATTCTATGGCACTCAAACGTAACCATCTTGTTTATAAGGCGGAACATTTAAAGAAACTTAGGCATGTTAAGAAAAATCCACAGGTCGTCGATATTGCATTTGAAGTTTTAGAAGACATGCTCAAAGTAAAAAATGTTCAACTGCCGCTGCTAAATGAGGGCAAGGTTCCGTACTACCCGAATTACAGTCAGATTGCACTGTATACCTTGCTCAATGCATTCATTATGACTGTGGCAATTATTGCGATTGTGGTTTACTTACAGCAATTAATCGCATTGATGACAACGCTCATCGTCATCGTATCTATCATCGGAGCAGTTGTGTTTATTTATATATTGACCAAGAGCGTCATACATGTAGATCTTTAATCAGGCCCAGGCCAGGAGAAATGTATCATCAGGATTTGAGCTGAACTGGCCGTGGGTGGCAAGGTGCACGATGGGGGCAGGCTCATCACGGACTAAATACTGTAATGAGGTACCGGTAAAGCTCTGGTTTAGACGTTTTTGACTCGACAGCTGACTCTGAATGATAGTAAGTTCAGTTTCTACATTTTCCAGGGGAGCAAATCCCTGATGGGCAGGAAAATTAGATCGAGTTTCTGAAAGCCCAAAGGCTAGCGCTTTAAGGCTTGTTTTTGATAAAGGCTGAGAGCTGGGCAAGGTGAGACGAGGACTGAGGGCAACTGCATATTTTTCAATTAAAAACTGTTGTCCATCGTGGAGAATAGCCGTGGGTACATTGCACAGGACACCGTCCGAGACAAACACCAGGATGTCAATGACTTGTGCGACTAACTCAGGTTCGATGGGGCGAATCAACCAATCATAGACTTGTTGCGACTGGTTCAAATAGTAAGATATGAAACAATGTACTCCCCCTAGATGCTCCACCTTCGATGAGCAATTGCCCGGTGCTGATGTCATTTCTAGAACACATCTATCAGGACAGAACCATGTCGACCTTGTGATATCGGCTATTTGCTGACGTAGACTTCCCCGTTGCTCCTGGGTTGCAAGGTTACTGCGATGCTTGAGTTCGGGGTTGAGGGTTTTGGAGTCTTGGAGTCATTGTTGTAATTGCGATCGCGCCAGTTGAAACCTGTAGATTCCTCTACGGAAAAACGACCATTCTAGACGTAGACAAGGTTTAATACATCAAAATCAATCTTGTCATAATACGTTAAGAATAGGTTCGTAAATTATCGTGAAGGAGCACTAGGGTAGTGCAAAACTAAAAATTAGAAATAACAACATGGATCTTGGAGTCGGAGAGATTGTTGAACAGGGTATTAACAAAAAGTACGAAGAATACGTAAATTATCGTGAAGGAGAAGTGCAAAACTAAAAATTAGAAATAACAACTGATCGGAGAGAGTTGTTCTATACCCTGATGCATGCAAAAATGGTAATACAAACCATAGGGGAGCCTTTTCATCTAGGGTTACCCTGGCTGTTGCATGCATCCCGGCCAACGGAATCATATTGAGACTGCTGGCAGACCACTTATAGCCACTACTAGTATTCGGATCCGGCGTAAGCTCTATCAATACCTCAATTGCAGCAGGCGCAGTCGGGTCTTCTAACTGGCGTACACCATCCAAGGTCATCACCATCGGTAGCGATACCTGACTGACTTTGCCCTCAATACCACCGGCAGCTTGCTTATTACCTTCCACGTCGGGGATCAGCAGCACATCCATACCAGGTTCAATCTGGGCTAGCTCTCCACTGGGGAAATGGGCTACGCCAACCAGTTCACCGGACTCGCCCTCAGCATAGGCTAAAATTGCATGGCTACTAGTCGTCACAGGAATTCGGCCTTCACAAGCCCAGATAATAGCTGCCCCTAAAAGACCACCAACGGTAGCCAATGGTAACCAGCTACGAGGGGATACGATCTGCATAAGCTGATCAAGCTGCTCTGGGGAAGATAGTCGCTCCAAAGCTTCCTGACGAAAGATATTGCTGTCGCCCATGCTTAACTCTACCTCAAATGGTTTGACTAAGGTTTTTAATTGATGACATATATTGCTTATGCCCTTATAGCAGAAAGCCTATATAGATAAGGATATACTCAGGTGATTTTAATCATTGAAGGAATATTTACAGGAATTCATTACATTTAAGTTTTGATCCCTTAACAAAACTGTAGAGACCTGTTGGAAATCCACCTGAACATTAAAAGTTTATGAGAAACCCATAAAAACTTTTCCATTTTCAGAGATGCTCGATATGATTGAGTAGTCCTACGTTGCACATTCGACAACTGGACGGGATTTTCGTTGTTTCTACATTGAGGTAACTTCCATGGAAGAGCAGAACAAGAACGTTACTGACGAGCAATTGTCTGATGATCAACTAAAAGATGTTGCAGGCGGTAACAAGATTCAAGAGCAGCGTCTAGAGCACCTAGATAACCAGACCAAGAGCGTTAAGGACATTCAGGCAGAGCGCTTAGACCAGCTTGACGAGCGCACTAAGTAGATTTAGCTAGGTCTAGCTGCAGCTCGCAGGTTCTGAGCTATCTGAGCTAGATTTTGGAAAATAGTGGTCCTGTTGCTCCGTTGGAGATCATCAGGGCCATTTTTCATTGGTAATGACTCTAGGCTTTTTGTCTATGGGCTTGCTTGCTTCTCAAAATATTGTTGATGTTCTTCAGACGCTAACCAATATGCAGATGCAGCCACAATTTCGGTCACGATTGATTTGCTGTATTGGCCAGCAGTAATCTGTTTAGACTGATGCGCTAAACGTCGTTGTTCATCATTGTGATAAAAAATCACGGAGCGATATTGTTCGCCACGGTCAGCTCCCTGTCGATTAAGACTGGTAGGGTCATGAATCTGCCAGAAGGTATCTAATAGGGTCTGATAGCTAATTTTTGCTGAATCGTATTCTATTTGAGCCACTTCAGCATGCCCAGTGATACGAGAAAGGACATCTAGATAACACGGATTCTCAAAATGTCCACCCATGTAACCAACGGATGTTTTGGTCACACCAGATAGTTGACGAAATGCCTGTTCTGTTCCCCAAAAACAACCTGCTCCAAAGGTGGCAATCTCAATCATTTCGGTAATCTCCGAACACCGATTTCTACTGACTAAGCGCGATGATTAATCATCGGTCTCTTTAGTAGTGTAACGGTCGATGTAACTAAAGTGATTGTTCAACCTTTAGGCAGCAGTATCCCTGTAAGGGCAGGATATCTTGGTAGATTATTGCCTAGCCGGCGTTGGTGACAAGACATTGTTTATTCAAACTGGGGGGGGAGTTCTTGGGGGGATACTCTACCTGGCCTACTGGGAACGGGTATCCTGACGGCCCCACTATTGGCTCCATCTGCGCTAGCAGCAGCATCTCCAGTAGCATTGGCGGCACCGTCTGCATCCCCAGCTGCCGCATCTCCCGTGTTAACAACAATTGTTGGACTCTCTGGTGTCGGATCGTAGGTGGTAATTGTAATCGAGCGGGTTAATTGCTCTCCAGCTACATTGATCACCTGTAGGGAGACCTGCATTGCCCCAGGCTCTGGACTCAGAGGCACAGGCAATACCCCTTCTACAGGTACATTACCTGGAGCTGGCATTAACATCACCTGGGTCCCTGGATTATTTTCTACTTCCCAGGCTAGTTCCAGGTTAATTAGCGGTTGTCCCTGATCAACAGGTACCAGATAATTGGGTTGGGCCGGTTCTCCATTCAGGGTAAAGGTTAATAAACGGGGGGGACGGGGTTGAATCTGGGTGGGTTCACTGGTGAGTAAAATCGGTTTCTCAGGCGATTCTCCTTTTGGTATTGCCATTAGATCAAAGGTATAGGTACCCGCCTGACGCAACCCCGTGGGCACGTTCCGACAAATTAGCTGGGTTTCCAATAGGCAGAAATTAGTGAGTTCTGACGGCAAGCCAGCCTGAAAATCAAATGAAAACAGGGGTGTGACCACAGTGCCCTCCGCATCTCGTCCAACCAGGTGAAGCGTTTTTAGTTGTTCTGGATGGTCAACTTTCCAGTTGACTCTGGCAACATAGGGATCTTTTTCTAGTAGCACTGGAATAAATGCTGGTGGAGAGTCTGCGGCTGGCTCATTGGAGTCTGCTGCTTTTGTTGGTTTTTTATCTGTTGTTTGGGTTGTCTTATCAGTTGCCTCGCTCGGTTGCTTTTTTGGGGGTGGCGGTGCTTCTGAATAAAACCCTAAGGTGGGAGTCAGTTCTAAAATGGTGGGCAGGGGAGCAGGAACAATTGTGACAGGTAAAGCCGTTGCCTTTGTTGATATGGCATTACGACCCGGCTTTGGAATTAGGGAAAGCGTAAATGTATAATCCCCTGAGCGTCTGGCATCGGTGCGGATATTGCGGCAGGTGAGTTGTTTTTTTCGGATTATACACAGGGATTCTAAATTAGCTGGCAACCCCTTAGTAAAATCATACGTTAAGGGTCCACTGGCTAGTTCTCCTTCCGCTGATAGGCCGACAATTTCTAACCGTTGTATGCGTTGAGGATTGGTAATCTCAAAGCCAACATGGATGGTGTCGCCTTGGGCAGCGCTATAGGCTGTATCTTCTGGTGAAAATCGCAAAATATTAGCAGGTGCTGGTGGGCGAATAAACAAATACCAGGCTAACCAGACGAGCCCGATAAATGAACCCAGTAACAATAAAATAACTGGCAGAATTTGCCACCAGGGTCGGGCTTCCCACATTAAAAGCCCCTGCATCGGTATATCGGGCAGTGGTTTTTTCTCGGCGTCGATTGTTGTGACTTCAAAGTTAATCACGCGCCCACCCCCAAATAGTGGACGCCGCCAGGGATTTTTAGGCTGAACAGAAATCTGGCTGAGTAGGGTTTGTTGCGGTGCTAACGTCAGGGACTGGGGCTGAATCTGATAGTCGCAAAGATTGCCGTCTTCCAGACCTAAAATTTTAAACTCTAGCGTTCTGGGGGTATTGCCCTGGTTGCTGGCTTGGATACTATATAGCCCTGACTGTTGCTGTACGCGACTTACCAGGGTACGAAAGCGAGTATCAAGCTGATAAACTGGGTCAACTGTGATGTATAGAACATCTAACAGCTTTAGGTCTGGATTGTTTTCAGATTTTAGCTGCAGCGTCGCCAGCATAGTGGCTGCCAGGGCATCTGATGGTGGTGTAATCGTCAATAAAATGATGCCTTCCATACCTGGGTTGAGATCCAGATAAGGTTCTGTGATGGCCAGACCTGGCAGTTGAAATCCTTGGGGATAGTTAATGGTAACCCAATCATCTGATAAGTCAGTACACCTTAGTCGAAACCGATCAACTCGGTCAGCTCTGTTGTAAACATATATTTGAAACTGGAGTGGATTGCCAGGTAGGGTTTTAACCGGCTTAGTAGTGCTAGAAACCGGTTCTACGGCAAATGTTGGATCGTTTACCCTGGCAATGGTGTGGGCTGGTGGTAACACCTGCAGGGTTTGCTCATATCGCTGGGGCGGACTGTCGGGGTAATGGTTAGGAGCATCTACTATCAGTCGATAGCGATAGGCTCCTGATAGAGCTGAGGCTGGTACCTGAAAGCAAAAGGTGACTTCTTCCCCTTGCCCTGGATCTAGTGCCAGACGGGTTTGTGTCGTCTGGCACCAGTCATGAATAACCGTTGGTAGGTCGTCCAGGTAAACGTCAATAATGGCACTCTGATTTCCCTTATTGTTAATCGTGACGCTGATGTCTAAACGCTCTCCTGAGAGTACAGAATCTTCTCCGGAGGAAGAAAGGATGATCCCAATGGGCTGAGATAGGGTGATCTCAGTCGGTTCCATGGCTACATCGGGTAGCGATCGCATGGGCAAAGAGAAATGGGTCATAGTTACCTAAGGGAGCAGAGGAAACAGCGTAGGGGTGGGCATTGCCCACCACCCTATGGGCAAAACTTATTATTGGCTTTGGTGTGATGCAGTTTGACGCGCCGATGATCACTGCCGCTGACAACTAACAAGGTTTGATTCTGTTGCTGGATATCGACACTGTTAACGGGTTTGCCAAAATGGGCCAATTTCTTCTTATCCATAACCTGGCCTATCTGGTTGAGGTACCAGAGCATAACTCGACCATCATCACCACCACTAGCCAGGTAACAGGCGTCTTTACTCAGGGCTACGGTATTTACAGGCTCGCCCTTGTGACCGTCTGTCCATTGATCGCTCACCTGGCAAACGGTGACGTTATGCAGGCACTTATCCAGATTCCATAGGGTAATGCGCCCTTGATTATCTGCTGTCGCTAAGCGGGTTGAGGTCGTATCTGCCGTATCTAAACTGGAAATATAGTGGTTGGGCTCACCTGCAGGATAGGACAAAAAGTGTTGCCGATCCGTGGTCACATTCCATAAAACTAAGTGATTAAATCGTCCGCCAATCGCTAGCAGATGAGATTGGTGGTTATCGGCTGGGTCAGTATCTGTAATCGGTGCGATCGCTTGAATAGCAAAATTAAAGTGCTGCTCTTGGGCAGGAGCCATACCTTGACCTAAGTCAGCTAGATCATCGATGGCCCAGCGTAGTACCGTTCCACTCCCATGGGCGCTAAAAAGACTTTGGGAATCGTAGCTAAATTGAAGGTCAAATACTCGATCATCTCGATGGAATACTAATGTTTTTGGCGGTGATTTGGATAAAAAGTCCCAGAGTTGAATTTCCCCATTCTCTAAACCCGCTGCCAATAAATCATTGTTTCGGGGGCGGTAACGAACGACGCGAACGGATTTACCAGTGTGGGTCAGTCGTTCGATGTCTTTGAAGTGGGGTGAGACTTGCCAGCGATAGAGGGTATGGTCATCAGCTCCACTAATAACGGTATTGGCCTGACCATCGAACTGCACGCTGTTGACAGCGTCACGGTGACCATAGGGCCAATTGAGGGCTGCTATTGTAGCTAGACTGAGGCTAATGCCTCCTAGACACTGTAGCCAGAAAGGGATTTTAGGGGTGGCCAATAGTTCAACGGTTTGGCTCGTTGGTCGTATTTCTGTTTGTTGTAGCTGGGGGCGTAGCTTAAACTGTTGTCGTCGCTGCCAGCCCCACCAGGGCGCTCTAGGGGAAAGGGTTAAGGCCATCTGGGCGCTGTCATCTGCTGGCAACTCCACCTGGGCTGGACTCAGCTGTAGCATGTGGGATGTGGTCATTGCCGGTGCGGGTGGACGGTGGCGTAGCATGGCCCAAATTTTTTGGTACCAAGATATATCAATCCGCATTAAGCTGATCGCAACGGACTGAGAGACATTACTCTGATTGTTGAGAGTAAGGACATAGCGACTTGACGGATTATCTCTTTTCTTTCTTGAAGAGGTCCCTGAAGGGGGCTCTGAAGAAGCTCCTGAAGACGTATCTGCAGATTGAGGTTGATCTAATTCACATGAAAATTCAACCCAGCCTGTTGGCAATACTGTCAGGGTGCCTTGCTGTTGTACAACGGGTGCCTCAGTTTGGTTAACTTCAATATAGAATGGATAGACTTTTGCTTCACTGGCAGCTGGCAGTTGACAGATAAACAAACTATAAGCACTGCCTTGGGACGCTACCTGCAAGCGACGTTCGTGACCATCGGTAAGCCATGCTTTGGGTAGACCTTTGAGGCTAACTCGCATGTACGCTGTGTTACGGTTAGCGTTAAAAAGCTGAAAAGGAATCTCGAACAAGTCCCCTGGTGCGGCCTGGAAATCAGTTGTGGGCATCTGTAGCGAGGGAGATAGTACCCCAGATCCAGCTACAACAAGATTAACCAGCTGTCGATCTTCTTGATCTAGCTCTAGACAAGTGACATTAACATTGAGGTTCATTTTGCCGGTAAAACCACCGGGGATGGGGGGAGTTTCTAAAATATTCACCACAAAGTTGACTTGATCACCCGCCGGAATCTTGGCCGATATGTCTGGGGTTAACCGATACCAATCGGGGGTGGCCTGGCGATCGAGTCCTGATGCTGATAGTTCCAGGGCAAAGGTGGCAAACCGATCGCTAAGATTGTTGACCATGACTTCAAACTGGTCATTGCCCGTTCCTAGGTGGACCGTATGGGTAGAAAGTTGGGTAAGAATCTGTTTGGGCATGGTCAGAGGATGGGTGTTAATGACGGGGTTAACCATTGATGCATACGACGACGGCGGGCAGCAAAAGTTAAGAGGTTAATACCAAATTCCTGGGCGCTACGGATGTCCTCGCGGGAAAGATACAGGTCTTTGCTAATGCCCCAGGCTTGAGGCAGGGGACCCACCAGTAATAACAGTCCACCCCAGCCATAAAGCCCAACCGGTTGGCCGTGGATGGTGGGCCATTGGCTAAAACTAAAGGGGTGCGATCGCACTTCCTGATCTATCGCTTTAAGGCTTAAGCCTTCATTGGTCAAAAACGTTAGCAATGGCTCAGTTAATTGAGCGACAGCTTCATCAATACAGTCTTCAATTTTAGCAATTTCTTGTTGGGCCGATGTGTGTAGCGATGTATTGGCCCCTTGAGTCGCTAAGGCACTCCGTAACTCAGATTCAACCCGATATAGCTCACCTAGTTGGTCCGCTATTGCTTCCACCAAGATCACCCCACCTTGCTGAAGATACTGAGCAATTTGGCGCTGATCGGGACGCGGCAGGTCACAAAAATCGTCATAGGAGAGATAGGTCAAGTCACTCTCTAGCACCTGTGTTGTGATGTGGCCATATAAAGCTGGATAGAGACCTGGCAGACTAGAAAATAGGGCTTTAAAGTGAGAAATAATCGGGCCATGGTGAGACCAGGCTGCGACACTGGCTGTCAGTTGAGGACGGGGTTTCACCCATTGGCGATGCCGTAAATCGAGCTGATTAATGGTAGGGGCAAACACATCCTCTGGAGAGACTATCTCCACATCTCCCACCCCCAGACGTACCCGGCATAGTTCTACCTCATTCGCCTCTGCGGGGACATCTTTTTCAATAATCTGAAAGGCTTCCTGAACAATCTCGGATTGAGATGATCGTTCTGAATGCTTCAGCACGATATAAATCGTTGTCTCAGCAGTGGGTTGAGCTGAAAGGTAACAGTTTTCCACATTGGATACCACAATGGGATTCCCCTGGGCATCAATCGCTAAACCAGGCTGAATAGCCAGCCAACGCGGTTGTCGATACTTGCTAGGAGCTTCCTCTGGAATGGGAGCAATGCTCACCCCTAACCCACTGACAATGCCACCTTGGTGTAGGGCTTCATAGTGAATAGTTTGTCGTTGTTGGTGATAGCCATGGGCAATTTGCCAATGGTCGGCGGTAATCAGCATACCGTCGTTAACCTGAATTCGCTGGAGAGGAGTAGGGTTCATCGGGATAGAGGGGGAGAGGGGGAGAGGGGGAGAGGGGGGGTAGCGGCGAAAAGCCGTGTAATGCTTGGCAAACTCATGCCCTACCCACCATTCAACGATCAATGGTCAATTAAGGAGATTATTATTGCGGCGTGATGGTCAGGTCGTAGGTACAGAACGCAGGTTTTTCCTGTTCGATGATGGTACGAATGAGGGGTTCATCCAGGGGGTAGTCCAAGGGAGGACGCAGATGAACGCTGAAGTGGTACGGGAGATTGCCACTGAGAATGGTGGATTCTCCTAGAACAGTTTTTCCCAATACACAGCCCTGGCTAAAGTTCTCATGGATACCGATGGCTCGTTGAGATTCATCAGCGGCATGGTCATCTAGGGGTAAACCACTGGCCAGATGGAGGTAAAATCGCAAACCACGTCGAGTGCCACGCCATCGGTAAATCTCCATGGCATAGCGGATCAGGGCACGTTGTTGAGCTAAACTGAGCGGCCCTTGAAACGACCAGCCGACCCAATGGGCCAGGAACGGTAGCATGGCCTGGGGGGCGGTGAGTGGATCGAGGTAGGCCCACTGATGATCGAGAATATCAACGGTAGGCTCAAAGGTGGTTTCAAAGATTTTGAGAAACCGACCAACAAAATCAACATTGCGATAGATGTCAGGGAGAAAGTCGAGATAAAGACTCGGAGGTCTGACCAGCACCTGAAAAGGACTAATCTGTTCCTGACTATCCCCTCGCGATGTGGTGGCAGTGACGGTCAACTGGCCCGTGTAATCTAGCTTCAGGGGAAGTTGTTCGGGGGAGAGCGGCTGTTCAAAGAAGTCGGCTGCGATCGCAAAATATAGCACCGCTTCCATTTGATGACGACCGGGTAGACTAGACCCTTCCGTACGCAGTTGCCACCAATCGGAGGGGAGATCTCCGGTGACCGAGAAGTCAAGCTGAATCGGGTGATTAGAACGATTTTTGATCCGCACCACCAGCTCACTCAACTCCCCTGGCTGGAGACACAGTTTAGTGGTTAACGTCTGGGGAATTAATGCCTGACGAGAGAAGACTATGGCTGACTCGACGGCAGCTTCTGGTACCTGGAGAGGCAGCAGTTCAAGACTCATCATTTGTCCCGCTTGCACCTGTGACATCGCCCCCTCCTCTAATTAATCAAACTAATGATGTGGCCTGAACGTAGCTGCGTATCTGCCCAAGAACAGACCAAGCCTAATGGCCCTGGCTTAACCACATTGTCAGGGGCAAGCTGACGGACCCAGCCATTTTCCTGTCGGCGTAGCTCATAGAGCATAACGGCCCCGAGATAACGCACGCCGGTTATGCCCTGCAACAAGGTGATAATGTCTGATGGATGGACTGCTGTACCAAAGGGCCACCCCCGCCCATTACGCCCCCCCGTAAGCGGATTTAAAAACCGATAGAGAGCTACTTGCAAATCATGGAGAATAACCTGTTGAGCTTCAGGGGCACCGTAGGCCGAATCAATGGCGACTTCTGTTTTTACAGTTACCCCTACATACTCAGGGGACTGGAGCTTAACCTGTACCCCCAGGGGGCGACGCTCGTCTAGATACTGGGTAACCTGTTGAGTCAGCTGCTGAGTCAGGTCGAAGGCGTCAGGTGCGATCCCCATAGCCGTATCGATGTTAGTGATATTGGCCTGGGGCACTAACATAACGTTGACTACCCCCGGTTGACTATTGATTTGTTGCGGACAAATGCTGCGGGCCACAGTGCCCTGACTGGCTTCAATGGCAAGGGTTTCGAAGTCTTCTGGGGTCACTGCTCGATCGCGGGTGCGCAACAATCGGGGTACCCGCAATACGGCATTATCCAGGGATTCAGCATCGGCTCCGTGGTAGGCGGCTCCATGGTTAATCACTGAAGCGACATAGGGAACCGCTGATTTAATCACCCGCAACGTATGGGGCTGTACATTTCCTTGCTGTCCCCCCCCGGTGCGATAAGCCCGCATGGTGATTATGGCCCCCCTAGGAGGAACGGCTCCATACTGTCGTTCTAGCAACTGTGGGGTGGTGGTGAGTACGGTGGTGCCGTGGGATTGTTGTTGCGATCGCACCCTTGTGGCTGTCCTCAGTTGCCCAGGCTCTCGAATTAACGGCCCAAACTGCACCAGACCGGTCAGTGAATCGACCGTATAATGGCAATCCTCCGGGCCAGAATCCGCAAAATCAGTTACCTCTTGCCAGTCTTGCTGCACACCGTTGGGGAGAATGACCGATAAAATTTCAGTCTCATCACGGGGCAACACAGGACGATTTTGCAGTTGAAAACTTTGTCCTGGCTGGCCATCACTTTCACCCAATAATTCATCTTGAACCAGGGTGCATTGACTGGCATCGACGGTGCCCCCAATGGAACGAGCTGAAACACTCAGTAACCGAGGCGAGCTGCTATAGGCAGGTACTCCCAGGTCAGGAGTTGTACAAACACAGCGGAGCCAACGGCCTCGATAGCTAGCAAAATCAGTCACCGGCAATTGTTGAGGTAGGTGTAGCACCACCTCTCCCTGTTGAACATCGCTGGTGCTGCCGGTGTTATAAAAGCTAAACCCACTGGTCTCGTCATCACTTTCCTGCATCAGCACCGGCACCCAAGTTTGACCATTCCAGGCTTCCCATTGACGAGGCGGAGTTTCAGGCCGAATTCCTGTTGGTGTGGCTGTTTCACCCTGAAAGTTAAGGGCAATAACATTGCCCTCCAGGGACTGGTCTGGATCAAGCACCAGATAAAAGCTGTTACCGGGACGAGGGGTGGGATTAAAAATGCTCTGCTCACTCCCTGTCCAGTGACCATTAGCATTACGGCGCCAGCGGGTAGATAAGCGATCTTGTAAAACATTCGGAATACGCTCAGCCGTATCTGCGGTCAGCAGATGATTGATCAGTGGAATACCAATGGTCAGGGGGCGATCAGTACTAAAGACAATGGCCTCTTCTGTCTCAGTACGCTCAGTTGCCACCTCTACGGCCATGGGAATTTGGTAAGGCTCTGGTAAACTGGCCGCCAGATAAAACGTAATGGCGGTATGGGCGGGGGCCGGCGGCTGTAAACGAATCCCCAACAGCTCTAGAAAAGCGACATAATTACGACGGGGAACCTGGTTAAACCGCATCATCATTTGATCGGTGAGCCAGCCAAATAGCTCCACCATGGTGATGCCCGGATCACTGGGATTGTGATTAGTCCACTCTGGACAGTATCGCGGCACGCGCAATAGACATTCTTCGACCAGGTCCTTAAAGGTGCGGTCGTCTAAGTTTGAATTAGGTAGCTGGGGGAGAAAATCAAATTCCATGGTGGTCCCTACTCATCAGATGGGGTGAGATAAAATGGATAGACCAAACTCCGACGATGGTGACTTTCCCGGATGCGGTAGTTAACCGTGATGTTAAGACTGGCAGGATCAGGCAAGGGGGTAGCAGTCACTGATTCAACATCAACCCGAGGCTCCCACTTATGGATGGCTTCACGGGCATAGATCTGGGCTAACAGTAGCGTGTCATCATTAAGGGGGGCAAATACCAGCTCATGCAGGCGAGAACCAAAGTCTGGTCGATAAACTCTCTCTCCAAGTCGAGTGCTCAGAATGAGCACAATCGATTCCTCAAGATTGCGATAATCGTTGCTAAACTGCAGACCTCCCTGCAGGGTTAACCGCATCGGGAACCCCCAACCTTGTCCTAAAGTCTCTTTAGTAGTTACCAATATGCTTGCTTTTGTTGTCAACTTTTTTTGTTATGTTAGCGAGTCCAGGTTGAGAAAACTTCCGTAATTCTGACGATTTGCATAAGCTGGGTGTTTGGAGTAAAACGGTAAGCACAGATGAAGTTCATTTGATGCAATTTACTTGAGAGATTATTTAATTATGGCTAGAGAACAAGTCGCTAAGCTTTTTCGTGAGGCTCAAGCAAATCCAGCCCTACGTGACTCTCTGAGTGCAGCTCCCAGTCCAGAGTTGTTTGTAGCAATGGCCAATCAAAAAGGATTCTCATTTACCATTAAAGAATGGCAAGAAATGACAAATTTCTCTGTGGAAGAACTCGAATGTGAACTCTCTGAAATTCCTGGAATTTAAGAGTTTGAGCTACATTGACCCAGCTGTGTCCCTTGATTTTTTGACTTTTCGCTCTATCGCATCTTAGAAGGCAGTTTGGATGTCCTGCCTTCTAAGGTATTTTTATTTAAGAGGTGTTTTGACGTCTTATCCAAAATCCTGGTTATCTGCATCCGATATCGCAAGGCACCCACAAGGGACTGCCCCTACAAAATTGTTCACTTTAAACCCAGCCCTTGACCTCTGCATCGGTCAAGGGCCGTTCTAGTTTAAGGTATTCTCGTTTAGCTGCCTGTAGTAGATGGTTCATCCTTACCGGTTGATTCGCATCAGCGGCTATAAAAGCAGCATTGAGTGCAATGTTACGAATGTTGCCACCGGTAATGCTGAGCTTTGCCAAACGCTCATAGACTAAGTCTTCCGTAGGGGTATTGGCAGGAAATACCCGTCGCCAAATTTCGGCTCGCTGCTTAGCGTCAGGAAAGGGAAATTGGACAACAAATCGTAACCGCCGGAGAAAGGCTTGGTCGATAGAGTTTTTGAGATTTGTGGTTAAAATAGCCAGTCCTCGATAAGATTCCATTCGCTGTAGGAGATAACTGACTTCCATATTGGCATAGCGATCTTTCGAGTCATTGACATCGCTACGTTTACCAAATAAAGCATCGGCTTCGTCAAACAGTAGAATGACGCCTCCCCCTTCAGCTGCGTCAAAAATACGTCGCAGATTCTTCTCAGTTTCGCCGATGTATTTACTCACCACCGTACTTAAATCAATGCGATACAGATCCAGATTGAGGTCTTGGGAAATAACTTCAGCCGCCGTTGTCTTACCTGTGCCGCTAGCGCCAGAAAAGAGGGCGCTGATACCTAATCCGCGACTACTTCTACCCCCAAACCCCCAATCTTCGTAAACCTGTGCACGGTAGGCGACATGGCTAGACAATTCTTGAATAATCTGTTGTTCTTTGTCGGGTAATACCAGACTATCCCACGTAGCACGGGCTTCAATGCGTTGGGCCAATTCGTCCAAACGGGGGCGGGCCTGGGTTCGACAAAGATGCCAGAGGGGGGCAGGGGTATCGAGTGTCTGCCCCTGTAGACAAACTGTATGGATAGCGCTGGGGCTCAGGTTAAACTGAGACACCAGCGCGTTGATAGATGGCTGCCAAGTCTGGGCCCTATGGCCTAAGCCCGACTGCCAAAGTTGACGCTGTTCTGATGATGTCGGATGATTTACTTCCAGGGTGACAAGGGGACGCTGGCGCTGACGACGACGGTCTCGGCTAGTGATAATTATAGGCAGGGGAGTGGTGTCGATAAAGGTAGCGATCGCACTTCGTCGTTCCTTATTTTCAGCCTCTGAATCGTCACAATTTAACAACACCGCCATCCGACTCAAGCGATATTCACGTTCACATAGCGTTTGTACTGTTTTTAGCTGTTGCCAGTCGGTGGGTAATGCCTCAGCAGACAGCTCCTGCAGTTCCAGACCTAGATGCTGGCAGGTTTCAGCTGCCACTGTTCTCAGACTGGTGCCATCAACACCGATGAGTTGAATAGCTGGTAGGAGACTACCCGACAACGCCTGAGTCCAGGCCTGTTTAATCTGGTCAATTAAATGGTGATAAGACGGTACCAACAGACCTGGTGAAGCCACCGTACGCATCAGTGCTTGTAAGCGCTGGTCCAGATACTGAACGCCTGTCAGATAGTGTAAAATTCGTTCGTTAATCCGTAGAGGGCTGGTCACTAAAGCATTCCCTCCGCCAACATCGAGCAGTTGATAATGGCGAAGGACGGCACTGGGCGTTAAGGCTTCCCAACTGACGTCCTCAAACAGGCTTAAGGCTAATCCAAACGTAGGATAGGCACTACCGCTTGCCGTTTGGCACAGTTTGGGCCACTGCCCATCCAGCTCCATCCCTAGACATAGCAGGAGAATATTCTTCTCAAAGTGGGTGAGCCCAAAACAGCGGGTTAAGAGTTCTAGGGCAAATGGCTGACCGTTATAGTTGTTTTCTAACGTAGTTGGGGTAGACAGGATTGGAGAAGATTCAGTGCCGCTCTGTTTTTCTAATTTCTGATGGATCTGAGCCAATGCGTGACTAAGATATTGTTGATTGGCACTGTGCCAATTCTGACTAGAGTTAGAAGGTGCCAGTGCAGCCGTCATGATGTTAATCTCCAGCTTGTAGCAAGTCTTGCAAATATTGAATTGCTTCAGTCGGAGATAATAGTACAAATTCTCCATCGCGGAGTAATTCATACTGTCCACCCCGATAGCCGTGGGCGGCAATTAACTTTTTCTCAACCGCTTGTGTGGCTAAGTTATGGAGTTGGTTAACGCTAATCGCTTCGAGTTCTAAATTCATTTTATGCTTTAAAGTCTCAAAATCAGGTTCGGCTGGTTGGTTACCATTAGGTTCGGAAATGTCACTCATGACAATTTACTTAATTACGACTTTGGGGCTATTAAACCAGTTAAAGGTGCTGCTGTTTGAATCAGTATCAACACCCAGTAGGCTATCAGCCCCATCAACCTGTAGACGAACAAGATAATCGCCAGGTTTCACGTCGTTAATGGGAATTGTCAGGTTGTCAGTATCCGCTTCGCGGGGCAGTGGTTTAAATAGATAGGTGGCTGGTGTGGTTGTGGACCATTCATTGAGGGCAAGAATTATATGCTGCTGAGCCCCCACGGGTAAATAGGTAGAGATATATAGATTACCTGTGCGTGGATCATCGTCAATTCCATCTAAATCACCGACCTTGATTGATGTTAAGGTGGGCCGCAGCACAAAAGGGAGAGCATTAGAACTTATAAGTACAGATTGATTAGTAGACGTTGCAGACTGTTGCAATTGTTGTTTAGTGCCATAGTGAATCACCTGTACGGATTGAATGCCTGCCCGCAGGGCCGACCGTGGAGCATCCACAAGCGATAGACTAATTTCAGTATCCGTGATTGATTGGGGCGTAATTGCAGTATTGCCGACTTTAACCTGGGTATGTTGCCCCCGTAACAACCTGCCTAAAATTCGCAGAGATGTTTTTTCATCAATGGGGGACAGGGGCCCTGATTGGGCAGTTACTTTCTCAATCACTGGCTGATGGAGAAATGGAACCATGTCACCAAAGTGTCGTTCTCTCACGGGTAGGGCCTTCTGCGCTGAAATTTCACCATCAATCACAATGGCCATTACCTTATAAACCAGGGATAACGAATACGGAGCCTGAAAAAATGTGGACCAGATTTTAGATAGCTCATCCGTATCCATGGTCACTGGATTAATGGTAATTTGTTGCGTTTGAGTTGTTAAATCTGAGTTACCTAAAAAAGTTGCATCGACAATGGCTGCCTCAATCATATCGGCGGTGAGAACAGTTTTGTCACTCAAGGTACGGACTACACTACCCAATAATCGCTGAGGTTCTAGTTCTGTATCGTTGCCATAGGCACTTAACATATAATAAAGGTCCAGGGAAGAGTGTCGTCGAATCGAGCCTTTTTTAGAGCGAAATGTGGCCGTATCGCCATTGCGCAGCGCATTATTGTGGGCGACCTGATACAGGAATAGATTAATCCCCGCCTCCGGCGTGCTGCTGCCAATGCTGTTGGGCTTTAGAGTCGTGACTCGAGCCCCCTCCACATCATACTGAATCGCTCCCTGAAGCAGCCGCTGTAAGGTGGCGGTGACGGTTGCGATCGCAAGATGATTACTCATTCAGCCAGTTTATGAAACAACACTTCTGCTCTAGAGGTACCCACTTTATGCGTTGAATTCAACATAGTTTGATAAATCATCAGACAGCAGCGGTATTCTTAAATAGATGACAGCGATGTTCTTAAATAGATAACGGGTATCAGCACAAAGCGAGACGATTTCCCAAGGGAAAAATTCGGAATTCAGTCTTAGTTTGGATTTCCCGGCTTAAGTTAGATAACCTATCAACCCATCAGTAATTTCTGAGAATCCTCAACGTAATAATAAAAACCAATATACGTAATTTGAATTTTATTGATATTACATAATGATTCTGGGGAAAACAAGATTTCAGGAGGAGTCAATCCACTCACCATGTTGTTGCTGATTAAATCTTTTCATGCCTACAACTGTAGTCTTTCCGTAGAGGAGGCAACCGGTTAAACTTTGGGCATGGTTCGGAAAATGAATTTGTCTGTTATGACTGCTATCAGAGCTTAACAGCCTACATCTTAATCGGTAACACTCATATGTTTATTATTCTGTTAACTGTGAAGATAATCTTCTCTCCGCAGCACAGAACACGATACTACAGCTTAAACTGGATGGAGAATAACTAGTATGGCCTTAGACTACTTTGCGCCAGGGGTCTACGTCGAAGAGGTAGACCGAGGTAGTCGCCCAATTGAGGGCGTCAGCATGAGCGTTGCCGGATTTATCGGTTTCACCGAAGACGTACGAGGAGATGCTGAACTATTTGAACCCATGATGATTACTAATTGGGCTCAATACTTAGAGTTTTTTGGCAAATCAGGCTCCGATGGATTTACCGATTTTGGGGCCTATCTCCCCTTTGCTGTGCAAGGTTGGTTTTTAAATGGTGGTGGTCGCTGTTGGGTAGTCAGTGTTGGCACTAAGCTACCGGGTTCGCCCAAACCTGCTGCTTCTGAAAATGCCACCAAACTGATTACCTCCAGTGGAAAACCTTCTCTTTCCTTCTATCTAAAGGCATCTGAATCTGAAGAAGAGGGCACCTTAGCGCTGCCATCCAGTGCTGGCCGATTAACGGTCAGTGTTATTGATGGAGCACCAAAGCCGTTGCCAGAGGATGCCGATGAGGATGCGGAAACCCCCATCAATAACGGTGAATATTTCACAGTGGTGGTCAGAAATGGAGATGAGGTTCTAGAACAGTATGATCACCTAACCATGAATCCAGAGGTGTTGTCTGAGGTAGCAGACTACGCCGTCACAATGTTAGAAGCCTCTGAATATGTGGTAATTGAAAATATCTCACAGTCTGGTCAGGCCCTCTCTCGTCGTCCTGCAAACGGTTCCTATGAGATTGCACCACCTCCCTATGTTGGTGAACCCGATCGATTTAACCGCGATCTCCAAGGCAACCGCGACGATCGGACAGGCATTCAAGGTCTCTACGAGATTGACGAAGTGTCTATGATCGCCTGCCCAGACCTGTTATTGGCCTATGAGAAAGGTCTAATCGATCTCGATCAGGTCCATGGTGTCATGGAAATGATGCTTAGCATGTGTGAGAATTCATTCCCCGGACCGGCGTATCGGATGGCAATTCTCGATCCACCGCCGGTAAAACCCGGTAAAAGCATGGACCCCGTGGAACCCAGTCGTCAGCGTCCAGCCGATGCTGCCAAATGGTTAACCACGTTTAATCGTCGCTCTATGTTTGGGGCTACTTATTATCCTTGGATCAAAGTTGCTGACCCTCGCAACGGCGGTCGTCCCAAACTCGTTCCCCCGTCTGGCCACATGATGGGGATCTGGTGCCGTACTGATGAGTCTCGCGGTGTGTTTAAGGCCCCTGCCAACGAAACCCCTCGGGGTGTCATCGGCCTAGCGTACGAGACGAATATGCGTGAGCAAGAGTTGCTTAACCCCCTAGGCGTAAACTGTATCCGTAACTTCTCTAGCTACAACCGTGGCTTGAAGGTTTGGGGCGCTCGTACCCTGGTTGAGCCCGACAATGTGCAGTGGCGTTACATTAGTGTACGACGACTACTGAGCTATATTGAGAAGTCCATTGAAATTGGTACTCAGTGGGTTGTCTTTGAGCCCAATGATCCTGATCTTTGGGCCAGAGTTAGCCGCACCGTCAGTAATTTTCTGGAGCGACTATGGCGGGATGGAGCCTTGTTTGGTACATCACCTTCAGAAGCTTTCTACGTAAAATGTGATGGCGAACTAAATACCCACGACACCATTATGTTAGGTCGCTTGTATGTTGAAGTAGGTGTTTGTCCTGTACGTCCGGCAGAATTTGTTATCTTCCGTATCAGTCAGTGGGCACCTAATCAGTAGAGGCGTTCTGTGGAACGCCTCTACGTAATCCCCTCCTCGGAGGGGTGCCTGAAAGGCGGGGTGGGCTCGACTGCTAGCGCTAACGGCTAACCCACCCCGGAGCCCCTCCCAGGAGGGGATGAGTTTTGGTCTACGTTTCTGGAATTCCTCTCAAGAGGAGAAGATTTTTGGTCTACGTTTTTAGAATTTTAAGGAGATGACGCGATGGCTGATCTAATTAAGCCTATTGCCCCGAGTAGTTTTTACCTGGAATTTGCCGGCGTGTGTGAAGGAGAACAGTCTGTTTTTAAAAGTGTTAATATTCCTGATTATGCGCCTAAAGTTCAGGGTGGACAACAGGCTATTGGCACCACCAAGGGTGGCAAAACTATGTGGCAAGTAAACTCAGCCGGTTTTGAAGGCCTGTTTAGCTTTGACTGTATCTGCATTGCTAGTGGCGATGGTGACAGTACTAGCAAAAAACTCTATGAATGGTTTGAAAATTGTTTGCCAGCTTCAAATGGTGGCAAAAGCAGCTGGGGTGACAACAAAAAAGAAGGTAGCATCACAGCCTACGACACCGATGGCAATGAGATTGCCAAGTGGCAATTTGTTGAAGCCTGGCCGTCCAAGTATAAGTGTGCCGACCTCGATGTAACAGCAGATGCTTACATTGAAGAGACATACACCATTACCTGCGAAAAGTTTAATCGCACCATGTAGTTTAACCCTTAGTTCAGTTAAGAGAACAATCAAGAGAACATAGCCATGGTTCAATATTTAACCAATTCAAAATTCTACTTCGAAATTGATGGAGTGACAGGGCTATCCGTCAAAACCTGCACTGGTCCTGAGATTGAGCTAGAGGTGGCTGGTGGAGATGCAGCCATTGGTGTGACTAAAAATGCCATTACTCAAACCCAATCAACCATTGGTGGCGTGAAATATAACAGCACCATTACCCTTACCTATGTGGCTGGTAATGAATCTGATCACCAAAAGTTGTCAGAATGGTATAACGATTGTCATCCAGACACCTTTTCAGGTGGTGGTTCTAAGGCAATGGATAGCCGCAAAACGGGTTCCTTAGTGATCTATAATCCCAATGGTAGTGAGGCCATGCGCTATAACTTTATTGACCTGTTTCCAGGGACTAAAAAACAGATTGGTAGCTTGGCCGTTGACAGTGGTGGCAACCTTGCTGAAGATACGCTAGAGCTGTTTTTCACCCAGGTTGTGCGAGCAACCTAACCTAAGCCATGATATTTCCTGAGATTTTAACCAAGGCTCGGTTTTATCTGGAACTCAGGTTGGATGGCAGTATTGATCTGATCGATGGTTACTTCATGGAGTGCTCTGGCTTCCAGCGATCGCAAGAGGTGATTGAGGTCTGTGAAGTAACCCCCCAGGTTTGGGGGCAGCAGGGACGTAGCCACGGCCACATTATCCGTTCTAAGATTCCGGGCAACAGCTCTTTTACCAACATTACCCTCAAGCGAGGGTTAACGGTCTCCACGGCCTTTTGGGATTGGATGGATACCATTGGTGAAGGTAACTGGGCTGATCAGCGACGTAATGGCGCTCTGTGTATTTATGGACAATCGGGATTAGAACAGTTTCGATTTGAGTTCGCTGGAGCTTGGCCCGTTAGCTATAAGATTTCTGATCTAGATGTGAAAGGGGCTGAGCATAATGTGGAAGAAGTTGAGATTGCAGTGGAATCTCTGAAGCGGGTTTCTGACAGCTGGATGCTTGGGGCGGCAGCGCTGGGCATGGCAATGAGTTAGTTGCTTTTTGATAAATAGAACAATGACGGCTATTCAACTCAGTAATAATCTAGGCTTAGCACCGCCAAAAGTGACGCCTTCTATTCAACCCATCGATCCATCTTTGCCTAAATCTGTTGCAGATGTGGGTCCCCGCTTTGACCAGCAGGTTAATGCACCGTCTAGCCTGCAAACTCAGTTTGTTTTTGAGTTGCCGATAGGCTATCTAGACAATGCTGGGCAGCTCCATCGTCGAGGTGTGATGAGACTTGCACGCACCGCTGATGAGATTGAGCCGATGTCAGATATTCGGGTGCAGGCAAATGTTGCTTATGCCACAGTCATTATTCTGTCTCGGGTGATCTTGTCCCTAGGGAAGCTGCCTGATGTGAGTCCCATTGTGATTGAAGGGCTGTTTGCGGGGGACCTAAACTATCTACAAAACTTTTACAGAAAGATTAATGGTTTGACGGAGTAGACACTTATGACACAGTTGGATCCGTTAGCTGGGGCTGAGCAGGCGACGTTTTTGCCGCCCAGTGGAGTTGTTTCGAATCCAGCAGGATTTGTTGCTCCTGCAATTATGCAGAGTAATCATACGTTGGAGGTCAAGAAAATGATGGCTCAGATGGCTATGAAACTAGCCCATAATCCAACGGCAATGCAGCAGTTTTGCGATCGCATCCACCAACTGCTCCGTGACGATATTCAAGCACGGCAAGAGCGTTCTTGGGGGAGACGTCACTAGTGTTTAGTGAACTATTAGCGGCTAATCAGCTAGCCACATCTGTTGGCGGCGATCTATTTGGTGACAGTCGGTCGGCAGCATCCAATGCGGCTGACTATGTCACCAGTAACCGGTTTTATGTTGAGATTGAGAGTCAAATCACCGCCTGCTTTACTGAATGTGGTGGGTTAGGGGTAACCATCAAAAAAGAAACCGTGCCAGAGGGTGGTCTCAACGACCAGCAACGGATTTTATTAGGAACACCTGAATTTTCTGACGTTACCCTTAAACGGGGTATTAGCGGTAATCAAGTGTTTTGGGATTGGCTAAATGCGTTGTTTCAACCGCGCACATCAGGCACTGGTCTCAAACAACATCGCCGCAACATTAACATTTTAATTTTCAACCAGGCTGGGCAAACCCAACAGTGTTGGACGTTGATTGGAGCTGTTCCCGTAGGGTGGCAGGCCCCTTCTCTACAGGCAGACGGTAATGCAGTTGCCATTGAAGAACTAACATTGGCTTACGAAGGCTTAAATGTGACCTTTGGCAGTGGCGGCGGTGGTGCCACCATGCTGACAGGGCGTTCTGATACTGGCTACTTTGAGAGTAAGTAACTGATGACAAAACAGCTGGGGCATACGTCTCCATTAGGGGCAGTTCACAACCTGGGCCATGGGGTACAGCACCGGTCGTTGGGGCCGTCATCATTAGCGATCTTAGATCTCAAAACGTTTTATCCCCATGGGTTTCCTAACGTTGCCTCTGAAAGCACAAGTGCTTCAGAGAGTACAGTCGCTCGTAGTATAGATACGTCAGCCTCTTCTCAACAAGCTTCAACACCCAGCGTTAAGGAGTCTAAGTCTGCAACTGGTTCTGCAGGTCTAGGCTCATTTTTTCGTCGCAGTCTGCAGCGTTACTTTTCGCCAGGGTCAAGAGACCGTTCTGATGCTATCTCCCCTGCCTCCACTCATCAGCCTGTTTCACAACAAGCCTCTCCAAACACAACATCCATACCAAACTTACAAGCAACTCCTGAAATAACGGTAACTACTAGTGACTCAATAGTAACTCCCACATCAGCAAGTGTTTCAACAGATAGTAATTCCTCTCATCAAGAGGTAAAACCCCCAACATCAGCTCAGCAACCGCCTACTGGGCTAAATTCAATCGATATTAACCAATCTATTCAGAGTCTGCAAGAACAGTCTCCGATTCAACGAACTTCGGATAACTCAACCGGCTTAGGGTCCCATGACTCCAGTCAAACTGATATAGCGCAACAGTCTGCACGTAATCTGGCAGCCCCCCCCTTAAATACTCCCAATGCTATTCCGTCTACCTCTAATCAGGCTGACCTAATTCAAAGAAGAATTGAGCCATCTCAATTATCAGACTCAAACTCTGCTGCAAGCTTAGGGAAGCCTACAGAAAGTATTCAGATATCGGCTAATAAAAGTCTTTCTGACACTGGATCTATACAACATTCGAGCGATATTCAATCAGTTGTCAATTCGACTGCAGCAGTGCAACGGACAACTGATTCACTTCAGTCTCTTGAATCGTTGGCTGAATCACCTCAAGTAGATCTCGTTCAGACTAACACGAATGAGCCGACAAACAATATTCATCCCGTTCCCAGCTCAGAAGAATCAGTTCAACGGGCAGCAGACTCTACTGATTTAACTTCATCAGTTCCCCATGAATCACATCAGATAAACACGGCTCAAGCTAATCAATTTAGTCAAAAAAATAGACCTCAGCCATCGGCGGATTCTCTTTCTGAAACCGAGGGCATTCAACAATCGAGTAATAGTCAAACCGCTTTTAACTCAGGAGATATCGTTCAAAGAGCAGCTGAGTTACCCCAATCAACAAGCTTATCTAGTGACGTAGGCCAACCACAAACACCTCAGTCTGTTGAACTTGATCAAACACATAGAGCACCGACTTCTAATAGAGAAAACGTCGTTCAAAGGACGGCTGAGTTAACCCAACCAACCAACACATCTAATAAGGTAGGCCAAACCGAAACGCCTCAGTCTGTTGAATTTTCTCAAATAGATACAATTCAGGTATCGACTAATCCCTTTTCTGACACTGAGACGCCTCAAAATTTGGGCAATGTTCAACCAATTACTTACTCAGTAGACACGGTTCAACGAGTTTCTGATGATATATCTGAAAGAATTGAGGCAAATAGCCCATCCTACCCTGACACGACATCAACAACGAATACTCACGGCACCCTTCAACGAGTAACAAATGTCACAGATGACTCACAAATCATCGAACCTGATAATGCGCCGTCTGTTCAACAATTACCCTCTGAACTAGCGACAACCGATATTATCGATACTGATGTCTCAGGCCCGAGTCAATCTCCGTTTAGCCCGCCTGAGTCCATTCAACGGGTAACCGAGGTCCCTCAGCGAGCAAACTCAGGTTCTGACGAAGTTAGGTCAGCCAATACAGCTCAACTATTACCTGATGGTTCTAACGCGAATAAGCCTACAAACAATATCCACCCCATTCCCAGCTCAGGAGAAGCAGTTCAACGGGCAGCAGACTTTACTGATTTAACCCCGTCAATTTCCCATGAAGCACATCAGATAGGCACGACTCAGAGCAATCAATTTAGTCAAACAAATAGACCTCAGCCATCAGCCAATTCTTTTTCTGAAACTGAGGGTATTCAACAATCGAGTGAGGGTGAAACTGCTTTTAACTCAGAAAATATTGTTCAAAGAACAGCTGAGGTACCCCAATCAACAAACAGGTCTAATCAAGTAAGCGAAACAGAAACACCTCAGGCTATTGAATTTACTCAAAAAAACACACCTCAACAATCCGCCAATTCCCTTGCTAAAACTGAGGGCATTCAAAAGTCAAGTGAGGTTCAAACTGCCTTTGACCCAGGCAAAATTATTCAGAGGACAGCTGAGGTACCCCAGTCAACGAGTATATCTAATAAAGTAGGCCAGCCAGAAACACCTCAGGCTGTTGACTTTGCTCAAACAGATATGCCTCAGGTATCGACTAATCCGTTTTTTGAAAGTGAGATTCTTCAAAAATCGAACAATGATCAACCGATTACTCACTCAGTAGACGCGGTTCAACGAGTTGCTGATATATCTGGAAAAATTGAGGCCAATAGCACATCTTCCCCTGACACGACATCAACAACAAATACTCAAAGCACTCTTCAACGAGTAACAGATGTCATAGGCAGTTCACAAATCATCACCCCTGATAATGCGTCGTCAGTTCAACAATTCCCCTCCGAATTAGCCACAACCGATATTCCCCGTACTGATATCTCAGCCCCAAGTCAATCTTCATTTAGCCCGGCTGAGTCCATTCAACGGGTAACCGAAGTCTCGCAGCTATCAAACTCAGGTTCTGACGAATCCAGGGCAGCTAATACAGCTCAATTATTACCTGATTTTTCTACCGCGAATGAGCCTACAACCAATCTTCAACCCATTTCCAGCTCAGAAGAATCAGTTCAACGGACAACTTACTTTACTGACTTAACGTCATCAGTGCCCTATGGAGCATATCAGATAGACACAGCTCAGGCTAGTCAATTTAGTCAAACAAATATACCTCAGTCATCAGCAAATTCTTTTTCTGAACCTGAGGATATTCAACAACCGAGTGATGGTCAAACCGTTTTTAACTCAGGAGAAATTATTCAAAGGACGGCTGAATCAACTCAGTCAACACCTGAGGATATTCAACAATCGAGTGATGGTCAAACCGTTTTCAACTCAGGAGAAATTATTCAAAGGACGGCTGAATTAACCCAGTCAACAAGTACGTCTAATGAAATAGGCCAAACAGACACACCTCAGGCTAATCAATTTGCTCAAACAAATACAGCTCAGCGATCCGCTAACTCCCGTGCCAAAACTGAAGGTATTCAACAATCGCGTGATGGTCAAACAACGTCTAACGTAGAAAACGTCGTTCAAAGGACAGCTGAGTTAACCCAGCTAACAAACACGTCTAATGAAATAGGCCACACAGACACACCTCAATTATCGACTAATCCTTTTTCTGAAAGTAAGCCCCTTCAAAATCCTAACAATGTTCAGCCGATTACTCACTCAATAGACGCGGTTCAACGAGTACCCGATACTCACAGCACTCTCCAACGAGTAACGGATGTCACAGATAATCCAAAAATTATTGAACCTGATAATGCGCCGTCAGTTCAACAATTATCGTCCGAATTAGCTACAACCGATATTACCCATACTGATGTCTTAGCCCCGAGTCAATTTAGTCAAACAACTATACCTCAGCCATCAGCAAATTCTCTTTCCAAAACTGAGGAAATTCAAAAGTCAAGCGATGGTCAAACCGATTTTAACTCAGGAGATATCGTTCAAAGGACGGTTGAATTAACCCAATCAACAAGCACGTTTAATGAAGTAAACCAACCAGAACTACTTCAAGCTAGTCAATTTGCTCAAACAAATATAGTTCAGCAATCCGCCAACTCTCTTGCTAAAACTGAGAATATTCAAAAATCGAGTGGGGTTCAAACGACGTCTAACGTAGAAAACGCCGTTCAAAGGATAGCTGAGTTACCCCAGCCAACAAACACGTCTAACGCAGTAGATAAAACTGAAACGCCTCAGTCTGTTGAATTTGATCTCACACACACAGCTCAATCATTAACTAATTCTGTTTCTGAAAGTGGACCTCTTCAAAAATCGAACAATGTTCAACCGATTACTCACTCAGTAAACACGGTTCAACGAGTTGCTAATGTGTCTGAAGTAATTGAAGCTGATAGTCCCTCCTACGCTGACGCGACATCAACAACGAATACTCATAGTCCGCTTCAACGAGTAACGGATGTCACAGATAATCCACAACCCATAGAATCCGATAATGCTCTGTCAGCTCAACAATTATCCTCCGACTTAACCACAACTGATATTCCCCACACTCAAACTGATACGCTAATCTCCCGCACTTCGAATCAACCAATCATTACTCATCCGTCCCATGATAATGTCTTAAACGCTTCGTTAACCGATGTCTCATTTCCGAGTCAGTCTCCGTTTAACCTATCTGAGTCAATTCAACGTGACGTCGACGCCTCTCAGCTATCAAACTCAGGTTCTGACGAATCTAGGGCAGCTAAGACAGTTCAACCATTATCTGATTTTTCTACCGCGAATGAGCCCACAACCGATATTCAATCCGTTTTTAGCTCAGGGGAATCAGTTCAACGGGCAACAGACTTTACTGATTTAACTCCGTCAATTTCTCATGAGTCTTATCAGATAGGCACGACTCAGACTAATCAATTTAGTCAAACAACTATACCTCAGCCATCAGAAAATTCTCTTTCTGGAACTAAGAGCATTCAAAAGTCGATTGACGATCAAACCGCTTTTAACTCAGGAGATATCGTTCAAAGGATAGCTGAGTTACCCCAATCAACGAGCACATCTAATAAAGTAAGCCAAATAGACGCACCTCAGTCTGTTGACTTTACTCAAACAAATACAACTCCGCTCCCCGTTAGCTCCCCTGCTAAAACTAAGAAAATTCAGAAGTCAAGTGAGGTTCAAACTGCCCCTGACTCAGGTGAAATCATTCAGAGGACAGCTGAGTTACCCCAGCCAACGAGCACATCTAATAGAGTAGGTCAACCAGAAACGCCTCAGTCTGCTGAATTTACTCAAACACACATACCTCAGTTATCGACTAATCCTGTTTCTGAGAGTGAAACTCTTCAAAGTTCGAACAATGTTCAACCGATTACTCACTCAAGAGACAGGGTTCAACGAGTCACTGATGTGTCTGGAGCCGTTAAGGCGGATAGCCCATCTTACACTGACACGACATCAACAACGAATACTCATAGCACGCTTCAACGAGTAACAGATGTCACAGATAATCCACAAATTATTGAATCCGATAACGCTCCGCCAGAACAACAATTACCTTCTAACTCAGCCACAAACGATATTCCCCGTACTGATGTCTTAGTCCCGAATCAAACGCCATTTAAACCACCTGAGTCAATTCAACGGGTAACTGCAACCTCTCAGCTATCAAACTCAGGTTCTGACGAATTTGGGGCAGCTAATGCCGCTCAACTATCGCCTGATGGTCCTACCGAAGAAGCAGTGCAACGGGTAGCAAACTTAACTGACTTAGTTTCACCAGTTTCCTATGAGTCTTATCAAATAGGCACGACTCAGGCTAATCAATTTACTCAAACAAACATACCTCAGCCATCAGCGAATTCTCTTTCTAAAGCTGAGGATATTCAAAAGTCGAGTCAAGGGCAAGTTTCCTCTACCTCAGGAGAAATCGTGCAAAGGATGGCTGAGTCCATCCAGTCAACAAATACGTCTGATGAATTAGACCAAACAGAACTACCTCAGATTCCTGAATCGATACAAACACACACAACTCAGTTATCGACTAACTCTGTTTCTGAAAGTTATCTTCAATCAGCCACTCACTCAGTAGAGATCGTTCAAAAGACAGCTGAGTTAACCCAATCAACGAATATACCCAATAAAGTAAGCCAACCAGAAACGTCTCAGTCTGTTGAATTTTCCCAAACAGATATCGCAGATGAGCCACAAATCATTGAACCTGATAACCACATTCCGTCAGCTCAGCAATTACCCTCCAAATTAGCCACAACCGATGTTCCTTATAACGATGTCTTAGTCCCAATTCAATCTCAGTTTAGCCCGACCGAGTCCATTCAATGGGTAACCGAAGCCTCTCAGCTATCGAATTCAGGTTCTGATCAATTTGGGGCAGCTAATGCCCCTCAACTATTACCTGATGGTTCTAACGCGAATGAGTCTACAAACAACATTCACCCCATTCCCAGCGCAGACGAATCAGTTCAACGGGCAGCAGACTTTACTGATTTAACTCCGTCAATTTCTCATGAGTCCTATCAGATAGATACAACTCAGGCTAATCAATTTAGTCAAACAAATATACCTCAGCCATCAGCGAATTCTTTTTCTGAAACTAAGATTATTCAAACATCGAGTGAGGTTCAATCCACCTTTAACCCAGTAGACATTGTTCAAAATGCTTCTAACTCAGCTGAGCTAGTTCAATCGACAGCCGAGTCAACAACATCAATCTCAATTGAGACCGATCAGCCAACTACATTAGTTTCCAACCAGCCAGATATCGTTCGGCTTAACAATGTGGCTGAGAGCGAGGCTATACAAAAATTAAGTGATAGCCAATCTGTTTCTGGCCCAACACACTTAGCAAGACCAGTACAACGTTCATCGGATTCAACTCATACGGACATATTAGGCCTTTCCATCAGCAAACCGCTGCCGAGGGTACTCAGATCGCTAAGTGTGTTGAAACCATTACCCTCATTGCAGGGCAAGGGCTTAAAACTCGGTGAGCAAGTAGCTTCAGAATCCACCCCCTCACAACCAACCATTCAACGTCAAGAATCCGACCACATTCCAAAAGCATGGTCTAATCTAGAATCATTAGTTGCAGGTCTAACGGGTAGCAACTCACAGAGCGTATCGACGTCTGAGAAATCCACAAGCATTGATTCAGATACTGTTACACCACCGTCAGATACCAGTTCGGTCAACATTCAACGCCAGCCTTCTGACGTTAATAATGACTCTGCACGGTTGTCAAACAGTTCTAGCTCGACCACCCAGTCTAATTTAGAAGACTTAACTACCCATTTGCCAAACAATTCATTCGAGCATGACTCTACAACGTCACAACCGGCTCCAGAGTCCAATCATTCTCAGCAATCCACTCAACGCTCCCCTGTCTCGAAGGCACCGCCAACTCCCCAGCAAGCATCTCACACTGTCAAAGTTGCTAAACCAGCTACAGTCACAGTTCAACGCCAGGTAGCAAGCTCAGTATCCACAACAAAACCAACGATCATTCAAGCTTGTAAAGACACCTCACCTAGCACTGATTCTGCTGAGGCTGATGAACAAACAGATGACAATCATAACTATAGTCAGTATCTAGAGCTATTAGCCCAGGAAGTCTATAGCCTCTTACGACAGCGACTCTCTCTGGAACAAGAACGACGAGGGTCTAAATACCCTAGATAGCCTTAATTAAATTCTAAAAAAACTGTCAGTCCAACGAATTATCCAATAGATCCATGAGCACATTTGTTAAAGCTAAACTTATTGCCCAAGGAGGCGGTAGCAACATCGAGTTTATGTTTAACCCAACTGAGTTGAGTTTTAGTCGAAAGATGAATCTCAACTCCTGTGGTGGAGCCCGAACAGATGATGGTGTTCCAAAGGTTAGCTTTGGGTCACCAGAACCTTACAGTATCACCGTTGGTGGCTTGGTTTTTGACACGTACGAAACGGGCGAGAATGTTCTCGATAAGCATATCGAATATTTTCGACAGGCCGTCGAGTTTTTAGATAGCCAAGAACGTCCACCCATGTATATCTTTACCTGGGGCAAGCAAGAATACTTACGGTGCTTTGTACAGTCACTTTCCTATAAGCTCACCATGTTTTTGCCGGATGGTACACCTGTGCGAGCAACGGTAGATATCACCTTGCAAGAAATCGGTGAGACCAGCGGTTCGGGTAATACAGGGACGCCCAGTCGAGGAAGTAGTAGTCGATAGCTAGAAGAGTAGGAGCTGGCCTTGTATTTACACCATAATTTGGGTGTAAACATGGCGTAAAAATACGGAAAAGTAATTTTTCTAATTTCCATAACCTGGTAATTACCGCCATGTTTTCAAACACCATACTGATTAAAATCAAGTTTGATTTGTAAGAAGTTTCTTTATGGCTGCCACCAAGTTTGTCGCGACGCCTACCCTGAAGATCGACGGCAAAGCTGCCTCTAGTGAATTAATAGAGGATATTTTACAGATAGTGGTGGAAGAAAGCTTACATCTGCCAGGCATGTTTACTCTAGTAATTCAAAATGATTACTATGCTGGCGAAGAGAATCATCAAGTTTGGAAGCACGAGAAGCTATTTGAGATTGGTAAATCGATAGAAATTGGCTTCGCAGCCAGTACAACTGAGTCAGATGAGTTTGATGAAGAAAATAAAGGTAATGTGATTAAGGGTGATATCACAGCGATTGAAACTCATTTTACCAGTGAAGCCCAGGCTCCAATTATCATTCGCGGTTATGATGCCTCCCATCGATTACACCGAGGCCGTCATAGTCGCTCATTTCAAAATAAAACTGATGCCGATATTGTTAAATCTATTGCCTCAGAGGTGGGTATTTCCATCGGTAAAGTAGATTCGACCGGTGGCCCCTATGGTTATGGAGATATTGGGGGGTCTAGTGGTTATGTGTTTCAACAAAACCAGACCAATATGGAGTTTTTGCGAGAACGAGCTGCTCGCCATGGCTTTGAACTCTTTGTTCAAGATGGCAAGCTTAACTTTCGTCAACCAACCAAAGACAGCACCCTGTCTCTAGAGTGGCTACAGGATATCCACAGCTTTCGGGTGCGGGTGAGTAGTGCCGATCAGGTGAAAAGTGTAGAGGTGCGTGGCTGGGACTATAGTCGCAAAGAGGTTATTGCCGAAACAATTAGCAAAGCGAAACAAGTTCTGACCGATACGGATAATGGCGATGGCAGTAAGACCGTCAGTGTTTTTGACGGTAAGCCAAAAACACCGACCCTGGTGATGGTGGACCAACCAATTTCCCAGGCGAAAGAGGCCCAAGCCATGGCACAGGCTCTTTATGACGAAGTGGGTGGCGAGTTTGTTCAAGCAGACGCCCGCAGTGAGGGAGACCCGTCTATCCGTCCGGGACGGGTGGTGAAGCTAACGGGTATGGGTAGCTATAGCGGCAGCTACTATGTCACTGAAACTCGCCATGTATTGCATGAGCGCATCTATAGAACTGAATTTTCGGTGCGGGGACTGCGCGGGGGCGATTTACTGCAAACATTAGAGAGTAAGAATACTTTGCAGCCAGGACAAACCCTAATGGTAGGGATTGTTGCTGATAATCAAGATCCGAAAGGTTGGGGGCGGGTGCGGGTAAAACTGCCCACCTTAACGGAAGAGCACATGAGTAATTGGGCACGGGTAGTATCCGTAGGGGCAGGACCAACCCGAGGTGTGGACTGGCTGCCTGAAATTAATGATGAAGTACTGGTGGCCTTTGAACATGGAGATATTCATCGGCCTTATATTTTAGGTGGGGTATGGAATGGTAAGGATGCTCCACCGGAAAAAATAGAGGAGACAATCGTCAATGGCAAGGTGCGTTTGAGAACATTGAAGACTCGGTTGGGCCATACGCTGCAATTTGTGGAAGAAGACAAGGGGGATAGTAAGAAGGGGGTTTATTTAACAACCGTCGATAAGCATCAGCTGCATCTGAATGATACTGAAAAGTATGCGGAGCTAAAGACTAAGGATGGTCATCAACTGATGTTGGATGACAAAAATAAGAAGATTGATCTAAAAACTAAGGGTGGTCATCAGATCTCGATGGATGACAGTGGGAAAAAGGTGGATATTATTTCTACTGGCAGTTTGAATGCGAAATCAGGGAAAAGCGGCAAAAGCGAGAAAATTAATATTAATGGTGGTGAGATCACGCTGACAGGGACAACAAAAATTACGCTGAAAGTGGGCAGTAGCCAAATTGTTTTGAGTAATGCCGGCGTGAATATTTCGGGAACACAGGTGAATGTGAAGGCCAATGCCACGGCAAAAATGGAAGGCGCAATGGTGGATGTAAAGGGACAGGCGACGGTAAATGTGCAGTGTTCGGGGATGACAAAAGTAGCGGGAAGCTTGTTAAAGCTAAATTAACGGAGATAAATCATGGGAATGCAAGTTGTCGCTGGGGCCATGCTTAAATGTCCTTTTGGTGTTGCCCCCAGTGTCTTAAACGTTTTACCAAAAGGCCCACCCGTTATGGCATCTGGTCCCCTAGCTGCCACCATTATGGACTATGCGCCCGTCGTCAATATTCCGCCGTTTGGCATGTGTAGTTCTTTAGCAAATCCCACCGTTGCCAGTGCTACGGCGGCGGCCTTAGGGGTACTTACCCCCATGCCCTGTTTACCGGTTATTCCAGCCCCCTGGGCACCCGGTTCACCCACTGTACACATTAACAACTTTCCAGCGCTTAATAACAGTTCAAAATGTATGTGTACTTGGGGCGGTGTGATCACAATTGTTAACCCTGGTCAGTTTACGGTTCAGATTCCATAACTAATTTTCCTGCTAATACCCATCACTAACGGGGCACTCTCAATGAGTAACAACTCTCGTTAATCTTATGGGTCCATAATGACCAATGCTTTCCCAAACACTCCTCAGAAACAACTCAAGCTTCCAGGCATTTTGGGGGGATTAGGCCCTTTGGCCCATATTGAGTTTGAACAACGCTTGCTACACCATAGCTCGCGTCGGGGTGCACAGTGCGATCAGGATCATCCTAATTGGATAGTTCTCAGTGCTGCGTCAACCCCAGATCGAACTCAAAGTTTACTGAGAGAAGGACCAGACTGTGTCCCCAACTTGATACGTGGTGCGTGCCAGCTAGAGGCCATGGGAGCTGACTTCTTGATAGTGCCTTGTAACACTGCCCACGGGTTTTACCATACGGTACAGACCCAACTAGGCATTCCCTGGCTGCATATGATGGATACAACAGCAGCTTATATTGCCCGTTATTTTCCCAATGTGCGGCAGTTGGGAGTGTTGGCAACGGATGGAACGTTGCGATCGCAACTCTACACCCCCAGTCTCGCCCAATATGGCATCTCTCCGATTTCACCCCCCTTGAAATCGCCTATTCAGCATCGCGTTATGCAAGCCATTTACTCGCCAGACTGGGGCATTAAAGCCACGGGTGCCTGGGTTTCAGACATTGCCCTGATTGAACTTATCGTCGCGTCTCGCTGGTTAGCCGCCCAAGGCGCAGAGCTGATCATCGCCGGATGTACCGAAATATCCATCGGGTTAACCAAACTTAGTCAGCTACCCATTAACTGGGTCGACCCCCTTGATGTCATGGCCAATCTTACCCTTGACCTTGTTTACGGTATTACTCCAGTTCAACCTGTTGTGTCAGCCAAACGCTTCCCATGATTGATATATCATCCCGACGACGACTTCAATGGATGTCGCGCTTTGTTATTTTAAGCCTTTTGGTTGGCCTGTTTCAGCTGACTGTTGCAGTTACCCCGACCCTGGCTAGTACATTGAGTACCCTGCAATTAGGCAGTGAGGGAGAGGCGGTTGAACAGCTACAAACACAGTTACAAACGCTGGGATACTTGGACTCAGAGATTAATGGGGTTTATAACCACTCTACCCAACTCGCTGTTCAAGCCTTTCAAAGGGACCGTAATATGTTGTGGGCCGATGGCATAGCTGGTGAGGAAACTCAGCGTCAGCTTGCGGGTCAAGGAGAGGATTTATACATTTCCCGTACAGAAATGTCCGCTGATATTGAGCGTATTCTCAATCGAGGTAAATTAATTGTTGCTTTACTGGGGGCTGACAATGCTCCCTTCTTTATGGGAGATAATCCACCAGCGGGATTAGACATCAAAATTTCACAGGGATTGGCTGATGCCTTGGGGGTGGATTTAGAATTTAACCGTTCGGCAGATACGTTTAATGATGTCGTTGACCAAGTATACCAGCTGAAGGCCGATATTGCCATTTCTAAACTAAGTCGCACCCTAAGCCGAGCAAAACGAGTACAATTCTCTCGGCCTTATGTCACCATGCGTCAGGGGTTGTTGGTAAATCGGGTGCAGTTAGCTGAACAAACTGAAGGAAATCAGGTGATTGAAGCCATTCGTAACTTTAGCGGCAACGTCGGTGTGATTCAAGGCTCATCCTACGTTGGTTTTATCAAACAAAAATTTCCTAAAGCGACCATTAAAGAATATCCTACCTGGGATGACATTGTAGACGCTGTTATTAACGGTGATATTCAGGCAGCCTACCGCGATGAACTCGAAGTTAAAAAGATTATTTATAAAAATCCTGACGCTGCCCTCAGGTTACAAACAATCGCCTTAAATGACACCCAAGATCAAATTGCGATGGCTCTACCCTGGGATAGTCGTCATTTACGAGACTTTGTTAATCAGTATTTAGAAACCTTTAGTTTCGACTATACAGCTGATGCAGTTCTAGAAGAATATGCCGATTATTTGCAGCTGAAAAAAGAATAACCACACGCCTTTTTAGGGGGCACGGCAGTGCGCGCCTAGGATTTCATTACTTATATTCCTCTAAAGTCGTTATGACAATTAATTCAGCAACCAAACAACAGCAGCTTTGGTCAAATACTCTCTCCCTTAAATGGTTACGCAGTCCCTGGGCAATTCTAATTAGTGTTGCTCTGGCTATTTATATAGGCACAGTTCATCAAGAGTTTGCCATTCTATTAGCACCCCTAGGAAACTTTTATTTAGGGTTGCTCAAGATGTGTGTGCTGCCCATCCTGTTAGCCGCTATTACCACCAGCATTGGTCGATTGATGCAGAGCAGTAATGCCGCCCAGTATATCAAACGTATCCTGGTGATTTTTCCCCTAGGGCTGTTAGCGGCCAGTGGCTTGACCGTTATGCTTGCAGCTATTTTGGGGCCTGGACGTAATTTATCCACAAAAACATTAGAGTCTTTAGGGGTGCTGGTTAATGACTCTGGCATTGATTTAGAAATGTCTTTGACAGGGCCGATTCCTGAAGAATCCTCCAAGGGTATGGCATCTTTTCTGATTAATCTAGTCCCCGAAAATATTTTTAGTGCCCTGAGTCAAGGAGAAACCTTAAAGGTACTCATTTTTTCCATTATTGTGGGCATGTCGCTGGGGTTGATTCGCGATCGCGTCACCGAACCTTGCTTTGATATTTTAGAAGCAGTTTATAAAACATTTAATCAATTGATCAACTGGCTGACCATGGTCCTACCGATTGGCCTCTTTAGTCTTTTGGCGTATCAACTTTCCCAACAGGGACTGGATGTGATGCTATCGATGATTAATTTTGTCATCGCCGCCCTAATTACCTTTGTAGTGATATATGTGCTAAGCCTGTTGGTCGTCTGGCAACAATCCAAAATGCCGTTTATTAAGGTTCTGGCAGCTCTACGCGAACCAACCATCTTAGCGTTAGCTACATCCAGTAGTCTGGCTTGTCTCCCATCCGCCATTAGCCAGTTAACTGAAGCCCTAAATTTTAGTCGTCAAACGGCAAATCTGGTTACACCGCTTGCAATTACCCTTTGTCGATTTGGCTCAGTGATTTACTTTGCCCTAGGTTCAGTATTTGTGATGCAGCTATATGACAAGCCCATTGATTTAGGTAACGTCATGATTGTAATTATTGGGGCCATTTTTGCTGGGATGGCGTCAGCAGGTGTGACCGGCATTCTCACCCTAACTATGCTCGGTATTGTATTGGAACCATTGCAGCTACCGCTAGAGGCCGTCTTGGTGCTATTTGTCGCCATTGACCCAATTATGGATCCGTTTCGTACCCTGGGGATTGTCCATACTGGCATTGCAGCAACTGCTATAATCGCTGATAAATCCAGCGGAAACAGTATTATAACCGGTCTTGATGCCTAACGACTCCTATAGGTATGACGTACTTGCTTAGCATGTCTCAACAACATTTCTAGTTTTTGACGATCGCCACCGGTACTCTCACCATTTTGATCAATTTCTGTCTTTAATAATTTTACTTGCTCAGACAAGCTCTGTTGGCGACTCATGACCACAATGGCCATGGCATTAAACAATTTAGCCAGTTTGCTAAACTCATCCGGTCGCGCAATCACATGGGCTAATGTGCGAGGATCAAACCGATTATGTTTGATCTCATCAGCTGCTTGATTAAGCTTATTGATCGGACGAATAATATGCAGAGCTGCCGCCAAAGCTAATAACGAAGCAATTGCAGTGATACCAACACCAATAATCAGAGTATGTCGGGCTGTTTCCCGAATTTTTGCCATATAGTCATTTTGAGGAATCGTCAAACCAACTATCCAATCAAGCCCTAAATCGTTTATATGGCGAATATAAACATGTTGTTTCTCGCCATCTAGCTCAAACTTAAACGAGTAATGCTCCTCCATCTGGCTAAGATCGTCAATATTTTCTAGCAGATGATTAACGGTTTCTCGTATTAATTTATTTTGGCTGTTGGTTGCTGCTAGCCGCAGTTTCTCGTCCCCCTGTACAATAAACGGTTTTTCATTAGCAGAAACTGCAATCACATCTCCAGAGGTCTCAATGATAAATGCTTTACCATTGGGACTCACAAACAAATCTTTGAGAAAGTCACTGAGTTCAAAGAGATAAACATCTATGCCAAATACGCCTTGCAAGTTACCAGAACGATCAAAAATAGGGGTGGCACGAGTCAATGTTAGATCAGCTCTAGACTTAGCAATATAAACCTGACTCCAAACAGGGACTCTGTTGAACGCGGCTTCTTTATACCAAGTCCTAATGCGAGGGTCATAGTCAGTTACCTTGAGCTGCTTAGTTAGCTGAGTTCCATTTTTCACTTCATAGGCAATGCGCTGAAAGTTCGTGGCTTTATCCACAAAGTCCATACGGTTCACATTATTGAAATGTTCGCTATAGACAAATTCTCCTAACTCGTTTCCGTAGTAAAGGTTATTTGTTAAATTCTCTGACTGGGTAAATGTCCATAGGGTTTGACCCAATTCACGAATATCTTCAATGTTCAAGTTACCACTGGCAACTTCTGCCTCAATTACAGACGAAATTAAAGATGGTTTGGTCAAATAACTGTCGACCTGTTTTTCAATATTAGCCGCAACCTCTGCACTGATTTTGCCCACTAGCTCATCAACAGCTTTCTGCCCATTGCGAAAGGCTAACCAACTGGTCAAAAGAATACCGGACACTAAGGGTGTAACTACACACAGGGGTAAACTCCAGCGAATAGAGACTAGCTGTTTAGTTGTGTTTAATCCAGTCGTTATGCCAGTGGATAAAGAACTCTTAAATCGTGATATCATCAGCGTTCTCAATAGAGGTTCAGGCTAAATCGAAAATCCCCTATTAAGATGCCCGTAAGCCTCCTCAAATCAACATAATTTGCTGACGTACTTAATGGAGTGCCTACTTCTCAAGGGAGAGAGAGTAGCAAAAACGATCGGCTCGCGAAATTGTTTCTCCGTGTAAGATGGGTGCCCGACCACTCGTGTATGCAGTATATCGATACACAATTAGAGGCTGACCAAGGGGAGCTTCTAAATAACCACTCATTTCATAATCAGCATGGGTACATTCAATCACCGCATCAATCTGCTCAATTACTACACCATTTGCTTCAAGGGTAGGAAACGTCATTTGCTGTTTCAACTGAGTACTAAATTGCTGTCCAAGTTCTGACACAATATAGCTGATATCAACTGCTCCAATGACACCATCCATCTGTAACAGTTTCTTTTGCAAATAAACTGTTGATTTGTTGGGCAGCTGTAAGAACGTCTGAACAGTGTTAGGAGGACGAATTTTTCTAAAAGTAAGATTTTCGAACGTAAACTGGATCCCTTTACGGGTTAGATCTTGTTCTAAAAAAACTAGTGGACTAACCAATGAGTAGGCTACCTTTTGCCTTGGCGTAACAAAAACTCCTCGCCCCTGCTGCGCTTTTACTAGCCCCTGATTAACCAAATTAGCAATGGCTCGCCTGACGGTAATACGACTGACATTAAAGGACTCCATTAGCTGGTGCTCACTCGGTAACTTTTCACCAGGCAAATAGCTACCTGCCTCAATCTGCTGACGAAGCTTTTCTGAAATAGTGATGTGTAGGGGAATCGATGTCGATGACATGTGGGACTAACTATGTCAGGATTTGCTGAAATAGCACCTAGGCTTGTTATACCAGCTATGGTGTGCTAATTTTTACTTGTTATGACAAGTGCTGCAATAGGTCCGAAACTTCAGACCTTGCAGACGCTGGATCCATTAGGGTTTAAAAGATGTTAACTGACTCGGTTCAATCCCCTAAAGCATCGGTATCAGAACCTCATAAAATCTTAGCTATTTGTGAGCTTAAGGCATTAAATACACGTACTAATCTAAACGGTTACATTAGATTAGGCTTGCATGTGGCTGTGCTTGGGGTTAGTGGCTACCTGTGGGGCAGCCTATCTGGCTGGCTAAAGGTACCCACCCTGCTTATTTATGGGATTGGCCTAGCCTTGATGTTTTGCCCAACCCACGAATGTGTTCACCGCACTGCATTTGCTGATTCTAAGGTTAATGATGGCGTAGGTTGGTTTACTGGTTTGCTATCGTTTTATAACAGTACGTTTTATCGGTACTACCACAAATGGCACCATCGCTACACACAGATTGCGGGTAAAGATCCTGAATTAGATGATCCCAGGCCAGAAAGTTTAGGACAGTATCTGTGGCTATTGAGCGGTATTCCCTGGTGGCGAGGCAAGTTTAAAGGTCATCTAAAGGTCGCTTTTGGACACCTAGAAGACTGTTACTTTTTGCCACAAAGTTCCCATGCAGACATTATACAATCCACTCGTTTGCAGTTGGGGACATATGTTGTCATGGGTATGATTTCATCAGCCCTAGGCCATCCCTGGTTTATTGTTATCTATTGGTTGTTACCGCTAGCAATAGGGCAACCCTTTCTCAGGTTTGTTCTCATTGCAGAGCATACAGGTTGTACGGAGGATGATAATCCTTTGACGAATACGCGGACAACATTAACCCTGTGGCCGCTACGTCTACTGATGTGGAATATGCCGTACCATGCTGAACACCATCTTTATCCGTCGATTCCCTTTCATGCCTTGCCGGAGGCTCACCAGAGTCTGAAAGACTATTTTTCTTGGGTTGATGCAGGGTATGTGCAGGTAAATCGTGATATTGTTGCGAGACTTGGATAACTCATCTTTCTGTAGGTAACAACAATGTCATCCCCTAAGAGTTTTGTTTTGAAGAATTTTTCTCTGCAGTGTGGTGTGATGTTGCCCGAGGCAACGGTTGTGTATCAGACCTACGGAGAACTCAATTCTGAGCGTAATAATGGGGTGCTGTATCCTACGTCTTACGGAGCGCAGCACTCGGATGTGGACTGGTTAGTGCGCCTGGGTGGAATTTTAGATCCAACAGATTGGTTTGTGATTATGCCAAATATGTTTGGCAATGGGCTTTCCACATCGCCAAGTAACTGTGAGGCGGTTAAGGAAGCAGGCGTTTACTTCACCCATTACGACAATGTTCGGGCGCAGGCAGCGTTGTTGGACTGTTTGGGTATTGAGCAGTTGGCTTTGGTGTACGGCTGGTCCATGGGAGCACAGCAAGGATATCACTGGGGAGTGCTTTATCCTGAACGGGTACAGCGGATTGCGGCATTGTGTGGTACAGCTAAGACAACTGACCATAATCGGGTTTTTCTATATAGTTTAAGGGCGGCATTACAGGGTGATCCGGCCTGGAATGGTGAGCGGTTTGAGGGTATACCAGAAACGGGCTTTCATACGTTTACGCAGATTTATGCGAGTTGGGCGGCATCACAGCCGTATTATCGAGCTAAGCCTTATTTGGCGTGGGGATATGATTCTTTAGAAGATTATTTGCTGCGTAGCTGGGAGGCGGGGTATCGGCGGCGGGATCCCCATAATTTGCTGGCGATGATTGAGACGTGGCTGCACTGTGATGTGGGGAATAATCCGGTCTACACAGGTGATTATGTTAAGGCGATGGGGGCGATCTCAGCGAAGACATTGGTGATGCCTGCTAGTACAGATCTGTACTTTACGCCGGAGGACTGTGAGGTTGAGGCAAAGTTGATTCCTCATAGCACATATACCGTGATTCCTTCAATTTGGGGCCATCGAGCGGGTAATCCTTACCAGAATCCTGAGGACGAGGCATTTATTAAGCAGGCAGTTGCGCAGTTGCTGAATAGTTAGATGGATGTTCGACTTAAGTTTTTCTAGCTGGTTTAGGTGCTGAGGTTTGAAAACTATGCCATGGTGGTTTTCTCAAGATTTAGTCACTGTTAGCAACAGCAATAGAAGAACTCAGTTTAAATTTTTGTTGCATTGCTGCTGCGATGCCAAATGTTAACCGATATCACAGTGAATCAATAGGTCAAGTGTTGTACGATACAAAAATCAAGTCAGTAGTAGCATCTGTAGGATTTTGATTGCATTTTGAATAAGTTCTCAAACTCTAGCGCTATTTAACGGTAATTGATGCCCCATCAGGAGATGTATTATGCTACCTGCTTTACCGATTTTAGTGTTTGGTACATTATTTATCATGTGGAGTCGTACTAGTCTGGCTCCTGTGAAAGAATTGCCGCCAAAAGATAACAGTGCTGATGGCAATGATAATAAAATTATTGTCAAAGTTGTTGCTGCTGACGAAGCTGCATAAATGATGAAGCAACGGTAAGAAAAGTCTGTAGATGATGTGCCTGTTGGTAGGGGCTGCACCTTGTGTCTGCCCCAATATCAACTGAGGGATTGAATATGGTGGTGTTTGGGTAAAAGAGCATTGAGAAAGTCTACCAGCAATGATTTGTTGGCTTTGCTGCCAAATACTTGAACGAACAAAAACCATGTCTCCTGACGGGTTTAGTTTGAAGGTTCAAACCTAAAGGGAGGCAGAATCAACGTTTCTCCATTGGGTGAACTAATTGCTACTGTAAACTGTTCATCTAAGGTGCCAAATGCTTGGGTATACAAATAGGTAGTCATTGCATCATGGCTAACATCGCGTCTGGACAATACAGTATTCTCATCACTCACCTGCAGTTCTGTACCCACCGGCAACCGTTGATCATCCACTGGCCCCAACAACATAAATAAGCTCCATTCCTTCGTATCAGGCAATGCCCAAACCAGGCTATACACCTGACAGGTCATGTCACCCACTGTTACAGGCCCATAAGCTCCAGTTGCGTCGGTAGGAATCTCCACACCTCGATTGTTTAGCCCTTCAACAATTTTAGACAGTTTCTCGATGGGGGTATCAGTCTTTCCCATAGTCCGAAACCCATAACTTGGACTCAACACCGGAACCAATTGCCAGGTCAGCTCATCCGCCACCGCATCCAACTGTCCCTGCAGCCATTTGCCTGTATTAATCACACGCGCCGCTGCTGATTTAATTGAGCTAGCAATAGTTTTTCCATCCTCCACTACAGTTGGTATAATCGCCTCTGGCTGTAAACAGCTCAGATATAACAACAACTTTTCAGGAGATACCGTAAACTGACTAACCGGCACTCCATAATTCTTAGCTTCCGGCTGTAAGTTTTGTTCAATATATTTTTTTAGCTGATCATGGCGTAGCCCTGCCGCCACAAGCACCTGATCGACTTCCTCATGGACCTCCACCAACACATACAAGTGAGCTTTATCCTGACCCTGCACCGCCGTTGCCGGAATCATCATCGGGTCATCTTGAAGTACCCCCATGGGCAAAATGCATAGTCGGAAATCTCCCACCTGGAGATTAGCATTGATGCCCGGTGCAATATCCTGAGCATAGGTAATTGGCAACTGATTATTACTTTGGTTTAACCATTGTTCAAAACCAGCAATGGCTAAGGCCCTTAAAAAACTATGCCATTGTTCATCTGTGTCGGTGATATCGCGACAAACGCTCTGAGCCCATTGGGTAGACCTATCAGTTAACATAATCGTTTCTGTTGCTACAGGGATAAAGTCGTCGAAAGGCTGTGACAGTGGAGTAATCATGATGTAAAACTTAGCCGAAACAATACAGAGATAGGAGCATGGGTCGCGCCTAATCAGGTGGCATGGGCATGGGGGGCACAACTGCACAGAGTCGGCGGGCAAAAACACTATTTGCTGTGCGATTTCTCGGTATCTTTGCTTCTGACTCGGCTTCTTCCATCACCGTTTCCGTTTCTGCCCTCAAAATCTTACCTAACTCGCTCGCAATGGCCTCTAGTTCATTAGCTGTGAGATGTTCCAGAGCTTTATCTTCTACCTTTTTCTTTAATTGATTTAACCAGTAGATACATATCTCAGTGCGAAACATTTTAAGCTTTAGCAAACGGGTCACCTTAACCTGTCCCCCTTTCAAATTAAGGATTTTAGCAATCTCTCCCATGGAATGTCCCTCACAGTGAAACAATTCCAGTGCCTGACGGTAGACCCGCCCCTGGGCCAGTTTGCGCGTTTGGTATTGGGCCGTGTAATTCTCGACTGTCGCTTGAATCGCCTCACTAAGAGTATCGAGAAAATCCTGACGGTACTTTACTAAGAATGCGCTTTGGGTTTCTTCCATATCATCGGGTATGGGGGCTACTGGCTCAGTATATTCATTGGCATCTATCGATTGACTAGGGGGCGGGCCGCCCCGCGCAGCAATACGGGACTGACGCAGCTTTTCTGCCAAATCATAGAGCTGGGAGAGAACCACATTAGGAGGCTGACTGGGGGCAATGCGCTGCAATTGCTCATCGGTGGGAGTGGTGCAACGCTGCCCTCGGCTGGCTTGCTGATTAATGCGGTCCATTCGATAGACCCGATGATAGGCCTTGAGTAACCGTTCAGCAATAGCCAATTCTGACTGGCTTAGATGAGGTAAAAACCTGGGCAGCTGATACAGCTTTGTATCATTCAAAATGGCCCAAGCTGTAACCCGATAAAGCCCATGCTCAAGCAAAAATTGATTAAGGTCCGGATGGGTTTTGGACAGACGCCCCGCCCAGGTAGTGAGGGCAGAACGCTTTGGATCGTAGCTGGCCAAAATTTCCATGGCAAATGACTGATAGGTAGCGGGTAATGCACCATCATCGTTAAGTACCATTGGCCACAGCTCAGATGCCTGGAAGCCATAGCTAGTGCCAAAGCTTTGGGCCAGCTGGGTACAGGTGTAGATAATGCAATGGGACAGCCAACAGCGTAAACATAGCTGAGCCATGGGAGCATTGTCCGGATCTGTTTGGTAAATGCGCCATAGACTATCTTGACAGGTACGATCTGATATCTTGTTAGCTGCAATATCATCCTCAAAGTGAGCTTTAAACCACTGTTGAGCCTGGGGGTAATTTTGATGCCGTAATTGGCCCGCTGCAGTCAGGACAATCATTTGCCAATAGCGAGAGGGGGTTGCCATGATGGTTGGATGCGAACAGTGCCCTGGGGGATAGTCTAGGAAATAATATCCTCATAGGCTAGGGGCCTTAACCTGTCATCAATGGGTAGCACTGAACTATGGAGACTTATTCACTCTAAAGATCGCTAATCTTCTATCAAAATGAATATATTTCAATATCACAGGTAGAGAATATAAAAAAACCCTGCCTGAAGAGCAAGGGCTAACATACCTGAATTGTGTATGGCTCAACTGTCGAAATAACTTTGATGAAATAATTCCGATGCAGATATGATTAACTTTCCGAAGAGGAACTTATGACGGGAAGTTGAGCGCAAGATGACAAACCTAATAACCCAAGCACTATTACGCCTACTATGATGGATGGCTCAGGAACACTGGGGATAGCATTAGGAGCAGATGCAATACTAACGTTGTCAATGCCAGCATTAAAAAAGAACTGATTATCGACTTGCCGGAATGCTAACCGCACAGATTCACCAGCCCAAGGCGTTAGGTCAAACGTTAAACTGTTCCAGTCTGTCGCTGGGGCGGCGTCAGCGACAGGGGGTAAAATGTTGGCCAATACACCTGTAGATGAATCAAGGCCAAACCAATCGTCAAAACCGGTCGAGACCAAGTCCACTCTCAAATGCTGGTTAGGAGCACCCGTATAGCTTAAATTGCCTGCATCAAAAAAGGTAGCGGCCCAGTCTTGGGCATACCAATCAAATGACAACAAATGTGTTGCACCGGCTTCTAACGAAATATCTTGAAACAGTACCTGGGATGTGGGATCGTTTTGAGTAGTGTGGGCATAGCCTGAACCTTCACTGGGAGCTAAAATTGGCTGCCCGCCGATGGCGGCAGTTCCTCCATTTGTGTGCAACCAATTGCCACTGGCTCCTGGCTGATTGATAACGGTCCATCCGTCTAGGTCTGTATTAAAGCCACCATTGGTAATAGTGGCAGCTGTGGCTTTAAGAGTCAGCCCTAAGCTGCTTAAGAAAGCCACAGAGCCTAATACGGTCGCGAATAAACGGGGCATAAATTTATCCTCATAGAGGGTTGTTGTTACGGGTATTTCTCGATACATATAGCTTATTCAGAAGATCATAGGCATCAGAGACTCTATTCAAAATTCTGACTTCTGTAGGCTCAATTACTCAAGATTATTTGACTTAACTATTACCTCACTGCTGGCTGAAACAACTTTCAATTTACGATTTCAATTGCGGTTGAAAATGCTGCTAACACACCTGTATCCCAAGCGCTTCGATCCCTACTGGTTGCTGTACTAACCGTTTGAATGGTGGCATCGTCCCCCCGTGATAGACTATCCAAATCTCCCAGCAAATCATCTAACACCTCCAGAGCTTCATCACCGCGTGTACCAAATAAACCCCGGTTGTTTCCACCCAGCCCACGGCTTCGGGCAATGGATTGTAATCCCTTCAAAGTATTTCTCAATGGCTGTGTGCTCACCATTGTCAAAATTTCTAAAAAGCCTGTACCACTTACCTTAAATTTAATCCCATCTTCCGGTCGAGGTACTATTAATGAGCTATTTTCATTAATCCGTGCCGCATCTTCTGGTAAGTCCCAATCACCAGGATAAAGGATAATTAAATTTCCTTGGCTATCGATGGCGACACAGCTCAGGTATAAGGCGCGGTTAGGATCGTGATTATCTATCCGAATTAAGATGCTTTCGTTGGTCTTAAATGCAGGGATATCTACTGATACCCGATTAAAGTCAGCGATCGCTGTGGCTGTTGTAATTGGGACCTTAACCTCTGGTTGTTCTGATGTAAAGATTTCACCAGAAATCTCTAACCGAGAAGGTCCAGATGCTAACCCGCGTAAGATTTTTTCAGCCAGGAACAACTTGAGTTTTGATTGTAACCGTTCCACTGCCGCAGTCACAGACTCATTGACAAAACCAAACGTATTCGTAACAGGAATCTCTTGTGGAGTAAATAACCCAAGGCTCCCCAACGGAGGTAATTTATCTGGCACAAGTACAGAACTCACGTCGCTCAACTTGGTTTGTTTGTTTGAGGTAAATTGCCCAAAGATATAATCCTTAGGTTTTACATCCGTCAGCAGATTTACCTCTAGCCGATTTATCCCTGTTTCAGTTGATAGTAGGACTGTTTCTAATGCGGCCTTTGCATCAGTAGACTGATCACCCAAGGCCGTATCCACGTGAACCTTCAGGGTCGGATTTGGCGGTAGTCCTAACACTTGTTCCCGTAATAAAATACCGGGCCCAATATCTCCAAGGTTACCTGCAATCAGGTTGCCATAGCCATATAGTCCATTACGACTAATCTTTTTCAATACCATGGGGTTTTCTGCATCGGCCATGAGAACTTGCCCATCTGGACGTACCAGCGTATATAAAGTCTCATCAGCCTCCATATTTTGGACAGAGGTACCGCCTAACCAAAATTCTATCTGCTCACCTGTGATATTGGTGATGACGGCTTCCGCAAAGGCGGGTAGAGGCTCTGAAAAATATAGGCCTGCGGTTTTATAGGTCTCCTTGGCATATTCAAAGACTGGTACCTGGGGGAGACCATGTTGACTGGCTGCAATTCGAGTGCTCCGTTGAAGGTTTATTTCTGTTCTGGTAACTACCTCACTAGCCGTTAGCTGCCATAAGTAGCGGGTGAGGAGATAAGTAAATGCGCCAGCATTGAAGCCTGGAAAGGCTCTATCTAAGGCTTCTTGTTCTCGACTGGCTGATCCCAGGGCAACGCCTTTGGCAATCCCTTGTTGCCGTTGTTTATGAAACTCTTCTTCAGATATCTTGAGATCAATGAGCAATGAACGCTGCAACTCAAACTCTGCTTCACTGGCAAATAGGTTTACGCCCCAACGTCTCAAGCGTGATGTATCGGCTCGAACAGCTGAGCCACCCCGAGTGCTCGCACCGGCATAACAGCTATCTAATACCATTGTGAGATTATCAGTATTAATAGACTTTGTTAATAAGAATAGACTTTGCCCCATAATGTCAGGCACAACAATGCCGTTATCTTGTTCTGCCAATGGTGTAGCATCCATAGGCACCAGGGTACCGTTGTAGCGAAAGCTCTCCCCTGGCTGAATTGGGTTTGGATCGATGACTTGAGACCCATGGCCAGAATAGTGAAAAACTACTACATCATCAGGCTTAGCTTTAGCAATTAAATGAGTCTGAAATGCTTGTAGAATATTTGCACGGGTAGGCTTTATCTCTGTATTATTGGTTAGCACCATGATGTCATTAGGATTAAAGCCAAAGCGATGGATTAAAAGCTCACGCTGTAGATACACATCATTGATGCAACCTTGGAGGGACGTCAAAGGGGATGGGTAGCTATTAATGCCGATTAGCAAGGCCAGCTTACGGGGGGTACTTTGGGCTAGCGCTTTGCCGTAGCGATCGCACTGGCTTAAAAAGTCCGTTTGGCTCAGACCAATAGATGCCAGTGTGGACCCAGCAAGTTGCAAAAAATGACGACGCTTAAACTGAGACATATAGGGGGCACTTCAACGCTTTATACATCCTCGCTATTCCTGAATCATTTAGACTGATTCATTCAAATATTTTAAGAAATAGGCGAGCATTAATGCCTGGTCACTGCATCGGCTAATGAATAAGCTAGCGTTGCCAGTGAGAAATAGTGGAGGAACCCTTTGGAGTTGCGAAGCAATGAAAACGAATACGTTAAATACCTGGTTTCTTCCCCCTGTAACGACTAAGGCTGAAGCAAGAAGTGCCGCTTATCAAGGCTTTTGGGCAGCTGTTATTGTTACTGCTATTACAGTTTTATTTGTCATTATTATGCTGGCTGCTGGTCCTATTGAGGATGTACCCATTGATGCCTGGGCATTTATCGATGCTGGAATTTTTGCGGCCATTGCAATTTACATTCGTAAATTGTCACGAATAGCTGCAGTCTGTGGCTTGGTCATGTATTGGCTAGAGCGGATTTATATGTGGTCCGTTACTGGTTTTGGCCCCAATGAGGTAAGCAGTATATGGATGATTGTGTTGTTAACCGTGGCCTTTATTAACGGTGTTCGTGGCACATTTGCCTACCATCGATTGGCCAAACGTTTGGAAGTGGATAATTAATGTCAGAACACATCACCATGCTTGGCAATGCTATAGCATTGCACTACAGTACTTGATTGGAGCGCATTACACAGTGTTCCTCTCGGCAGCGTATAGTGTAGAGAAGTAATGCTGCTGTATGCCATGACTGTACGTGTATTGGCGTTAACTGTCCTACTAACGGTATTGCCGCCGCTAAATGTGTTGCCAAGCTGGTTAAACGGCCCGTCTGCTGTCTGGCTAGCAGAGGTATCGACCGCTGGCGAAGCTGAGGCCAATCGTCTACGAGATCGCGGTGTTAGCTCATTTCAGACAGGACAATGGCAGGCAGCCATTGATGATTGGCAAGAGGCTTTAACGCTATACCAGCAATTGGGAAATGAGAGTAGTGCCTCTAAGCTATTGATCAATATCGGTTTGGCCTACCGCAGACAAGATAACTATTCTGAGGCCCTGTATTATTTTGAACAGGCCCTGGAGCTAAAGCAATCTCTCAATGACCAAGATGGTCAAGCCGCTGCGTTGACCCATATTGGTGTGGTGTATGACCTGTTAAGCCAATATAGTTTGGCATTGCAGTTTCATCAGCAGGGATTAGACATTGCCCGACGCATTGGTAGTCCTATGCGAGAGTTTAGGGCGTTAGGAAATCTAGGGATAGTCTACAAAAAACTGGGGAACTACGAGGCTGCCCTTGATGCCTATGGGCAAAGTCTGTTGCTGGCCCGTGAGTTTGGTGATTTGCCTAATGAGGCCAGAGTGTTAAACAACATTGGCCAGGTGCAACGTCAGTTAGGCAGTTACGATCAGGCCCTGACAAATTTTGAACAGAGTTTAGGACTGAAGCAGCGTTTAGAGGATCAGCAAGGAGAAGCCACGACCCTGGTCAATATAGGCATTGTCTATGCGCTACAGGGACACTCTCAACAAGCCCTGGACTACTATCAAAAAAGTCTCGATTTATCGCAGCAAATTAACTTTTCTGTGGGTAAACTGAGGGCACTCAACAACCTGGGTGAACTGTATCAACAGCAGGGCAACTATGATACAGCATTGGCTTATTATCAACGTAGCTTTGCGATCGCAACCCAGCTAAACAATCGTCCAGCCCAGGCAACGATCCTCAGTAATCTTGGTTGGTTATATCAGGCTCACCAACAGCCCGCTATGGCTATTCTCTTTTTTAAGCAGGCCGTTAACCAATACGAGGCGATTCGCACCGACAATCAGTCCCTAACCTCAGAGCTACAGATATCCTATGTTCGCACGATTGCCGATACCTATCGACAACTGGCGGATTTACTCCTACGACAAAATCGGGTACTTGAAGCACAGCGAGTTTTGGATCTGCTAAAGGTGCAGGAGGTCCAAGACTACCTGAAAAATGTACGCGGTAATGCGAATACCGCCAGTGGGATTGAGTTTTACCAGGCTGAACAAGAAATTCTCAAGCAGTATGAACAGCTTCAACAGTCAGCCATTGCCATCGGTCAAGAGATTAGCCAGCTAGAAGAAAAAGACTTTGCCGGACAAGCAACAGCGGCAGACCAACAGCGATTAAATCAGCTAGTTGACATTCAAGACCAGTTATTTACCCAGTTTAATACGTTTACCCGCAGTGACGAGGTTAAAACGCTGCTACAGCAGATCGCCCTGGATGAGGGTACCTTCTCGATTACGGAAATTACTAGCCTGAGTAATAATCTAGAGCAGCTGGATGCTGTTTTAATCTATCCATTAGTACTAGATGATCGGATTGAACTGATTATTATGACCGCCGATTCAGCCCCCTTACGACGTACGGTCGAAAATGTGGGTCGAGTTGAGTTAAATGATGCGATCGCATCATTTCGAACTGCGTTACAACAGCCGACACGGGATGCAAAAGAGCCTGCCTATCAGCTGTATCGCTGGCTGATTGAGCCCTTAGAAAAGGATTTACTCACGGCGAATGTGCAAACTATCCTTTATGCCCCAGATGGCCCCCTGCGGTATGTGCCGTTAGCCGCACTATACGATTCAGCCAACGCTGACGATGGCCAATGGTTAGCAGAACGCTTTCAGATTAACAATATTACCGCCACATCATTACAAGACCTGAATTCCCAACCATCGGCTGAACCTCGAATTTTGGCAGCGGCCTTTGCCGATGAAACCATTACCCATACAGTTCCTGTGGGGGACACAACCTTTAAATTCTCCGGCTTACCCTTTGCTGGCATAGAAGTCTCTATATTGGCCCGTACCCTGACCAATATTCAAACCTATATCGATAGCGAATTTAGTCTCGCGTCACTTCGGTCCAGGCTAAACACCTTTAATATTCTGCACTTTGCCACCCATGCATCCTTAGTGCCCAAGGACGCAGGCGAATCGTTTATTCTATTTGGTAATGGTGATCGTCCGACTATTCGAGATATTGAAAACTGGAAGCTATCGAGAGTTGAGCTGGTCGTGCTAAGTGCCTGTGAGACTGGCTTGGGTGGATTTGACAACAATGGAGAACAGGTACTGGGTTTGGGCTATCAATTTCAACAACAAGGAGCCCGCTCGGTTGTCGCCTCACTTTGGCAGGTAGATGATGGCGGCACTCAGGCCTTGATGAATGCGTTTTACTTGGCCCTTAATGAAGGCTATTCTAAAACAGAAGCCCTGCAAAAAGCACAGCTGGCACTGATTAAAGATGACCTATCTATCATTACAGGAGACCCTAGATCTGCCACTATCGATTTTGTTGACACGATTACGGGTAACCCCATTAGACTGCAGGCGAGCCCTGATCACCCATACTACTGGGCACCGTTTATTTTGATTGGCAATGGTCTTTAAGGAAAGAATACTCTGGTAAGTGTCTTATCTAAGGGCTCTCTAAAAATTAAGCCCATGGTTTTAGTTAGGTAATTATAGTCAAAGAGACTGGTTAGGAAACGTAGCGTAGAATGTTGGTGGGATGTTTCAAAACTATAAGCTCACCCAAATACATCTTGATGATCAACTGCTTTGCGACCGTAGCCCGTGGCCTGGAAGAATTGGCCGCTCAAGAACTCCAACAGCTTGGCGCAGAAGGCGTAGAGCCGGGATTCTGTGGAGTAGGTTTTCGGTGCGATCGCACCCATCTCTACAAAATCAACCTCTGGGCCAGACTCCCCTTTCGCATCCTGGTCACCATGGCCCATGTACCCTGTCGCGACGGCGACACCCTTTATCGCGGCATTCAAAGCCTCGACTGGGACCCCTACCTATCCCCAGACCACACCCTGGCGGTTAAAGCCACCGGTAAAAATCAGCACCTCAACCACAGTCACTTTACCGCTCTGCAGGTCAAAAACGCCATCGTTGACCAACAGCAAGATCGCCATGGCGAACGCTCCGACATCGATACGGAACGGCCCGATGTGCAAGTCAATGTGCATATTAAAGATAACAACGCTACCGTTAGTTTAGACAGTTCGGGCAGTAGTCTACACCGCCGTGGATACCGTCCTGCCATGGGTACAGCCCCATTGAAAGAATCTCTTGCTGCCGCCCTGGTACAGCTCACAGACTGGTCTGGCGAGGTGGCATTTCTCGATCCCATGTGTGGTTCAGGCACATTACCGATTGAGGCGACATTACAGGCGTTAAATATTGCCCCTGGTTTATTTCGAGACGAAACAAGTCAGGGGTTTGGCTTTCAAACCTGGCCTGACTATGATGCTAACCTCTGGCAACAGTTAGTAGACGAGGCCCAAAAACAGCAGACATCTGAGCTAATGGTACCGGTGTGGGGTGCGATCTCGACCTGGACATTCTCACCGATGCCCGCACCAATGCAGACTACAGTGGCGTCGCAGAGCATATCGACTTTAACTACACCGATTTTGCCAACATCGAGCCCCCTGCCGACAGTGGCATTCTCATCTGTAACCCACCCTATGGGGAACGCCTTGGCCATACAGAAAACCTGGCCCCGTTTTATAAACAGATGGGCGACATTCTAAAACAGCGCTTTAAAGGCTGGACTGCCTATATTCTCAGTGGCAACAAAGCTCTAACTAAATCCATTGGCCTGCGCACCGCCAGAAAAATACCTGTCTATAATGGGTCGATTCCCTGTCAGTTTTTGAAATATGAGATGTACTAATCGTGATGCGACTGCTACGGATGTTCGACGATGCCATAAGCCAGGGCAAAAGGACACGATAGGGACATGTTATGTTTCAACACCACTTTAGCCAGAGAGCTTGATTATCAAAGGCAGGTGATCAGAACCAACGTAGGGACCAGTCCAACGCGTTTGCGTAATTAAATCGGGGCTATGTAAACAATGATCAATGGCAATTTGCAAAAAAGTAGGCATATTTCCGGGCCAGGTTGTCTGCCAAATCCAACCCTGTTGAGAATTTTTGAGACCACTGCGGTTCACCATGTTTCGAACACGCTGAGACCAGGGTGTAGAGTTAAAATCTCCAATGATAATCACCGACTTATCTGCCGCCAGTTGTCGACGACTCCAATCCGCAACCGCTTCTAATTCAGTCGCCTGAAACGCAGACATGCCAGATGTTCCAGGACGGGTAATATGCACACTCATCAAGCTGAGGATACCCTGACCAAACTGAACATCAACGGTTAACAACGGTCGTTGAGAATAGTTGGGCACCTGGATAATATTTTTTTGAATAATCCCTAGGGAAGACTCTAGTGGCACAAACATGGCGCTACCGTGGGAGTTGGTTTTTGGCTCAGCCGCCACTAACCGATAGTTAGTGAGCTGCTTCACAATGAGTGGCAGCGTAGTCGGTGTAATCTCCTGGAGAAAAACAATATCTGCAACCTGGCGATTAACATACTCAATTGCTTGGATAGGTCGAGGATTTTTATGATCGATATTGGCATGGAGAATGGTCAGACTCGGTGCTTCAGTCAGGGTCTCAGTAGTGGGTTGTAAAAAAGATGCTTTTAAAGACGCTCTTGATGGCCAGGCTAATGACAAGATTAGGGTACCGTTGACCATCAAGGGAATTAGCCAGACTATGCCCCACTGCTGCCGTTGCCGTAAACTTACCAGCAGGGGAAATAATAAAAGCCAACAGTACTGCCACCGAAAATGGTCCAGTAATTCAAACCGCCACCATAGGTTACCAACTAAACCACAAACTGTTGCCAGGGTAATGATAAGACCTAGAAAAATACTAAAACGACTTAAAGCAATGCGGCCCATACCCCTAACAAGTCTCCATACCCATCCAGCAGTCCTTCACCATCTAATTGACGCATTTTCTTAAATTTTGTCAGGACATCAGAAAAATTTAGGTGATCACTCATAATCAAGGTATCCTTGAGCACCCGTATAACAGATTTTTTCAGCTGAAAATATACCTGAACCTGAAAGACCCGCTCAAGATTTGGCACAATAGCGGAGAGCGAGCAAAAAGGCCAGAAATCATGGATTCAAAAACGTTATCGTTCAGTATTGTGATTACCACCTACAACCGCTTAGAACTGTTGAAACGTGCGATCGCAACCGCCCTCAGCCAGACCATCCCCTGTCAGGTAATCGTCGTGGACAACGCTTCCACTGACGGTACCCAGGACTATGTTAAAAGTCTGGGTGATCAGGTGCTTTACCAGCGTAACCCCACCAATACTAACCACTCTGGAGCGGTAAATGCAGGCGTGGAACTAGCCACAGGTAGCTGGATCAAACTCGTGGACGATGACGACTATCTGGCTCCCACCTGTATTGAAGAAATTGCTAAAGCCATTGAGCAACGCCCTGAAGCCGTGATTTGCTCCTGTCAGGCTGCCCAGGTAAATGACGCGGGGCAAGAGCTAAGTCGCACCCCCGTCACCGGTCCTGGCGAAGCGTTTTATATTCCCCAGGCCGATATTCATTACGGCATGTTCCTGGAAGTTGTTCCCTTTGGTACCCCAATTCAGGTGGCCGTCCGTCGCGATGCCTTTCTCAAGTCAGGCGGTTGGGACCTAACCATGACTGGTTTTGACGATATTGACTCCTGGATTCGTGTGGCCGACCATGGCGATGCCATATTTATCAATAAATGCCTCACTTATCGTACCGTTTGGCCCGGTGGCTACGATCAGAAAATCACCCTCCAGCGTCGCCTCGATACCAATATTTTGATCAAAGAACGTATCTATCAACACGTTAGCCCCAAACATCGAGACAAACTACCCACCTTAAAGACAATTCGCCAATACCTCAGTCTCCACTGGATGCTTGTTGCCCTTAAACAAAAACAATTCCCTAGTGCCCTCAGCTTTGGCATCCCTGCCATCTTCTCCCCCAAGGCTTGGCAGTTGTTACAGCAAGCCGTTAATTTCCGTAAGCAAAAGGCCACACCTCCCATTGCTAAGCTAGCCCTTGAATAGTTTTGAATTAAGAGTTTTAATTTTGAGTTTTGAGTTCTAAGCCCCCCCATGACTGCGACAACCACCCCATCACTCTATCAAGTCGGCGGCAGTCTCCATGCCCAGGCCCCCACCTACATCAAGCGCCAGGCCGATGATCACCTCTACGAAAGCCTGGAGCAAGGAGAGTTTTGCTATGTATTTAATACTCGGCAAATTGGTAAATCCAGCCTCCGGGTAAGAACCAAATACCGGCTTGAACAAAATGATGTCCGCTGTGCTGCCATTGACTTGACTAACTTAGGCAGCGACAACATCACCGCCGAAAATTGGTATATGGGCATTGCAGCAGAGCTGTGGCGTAGCTTTCAGCTAGTTGGAAATTTTCAACAATGGTGGCAGCAAGGAGATAGCCTTTCGGTTGTTCAACGTCTAGAGCATTTTATTAAAGATGTGATTTTGCAACAGCTTGAGACTGAACGCATTGTTATTTTTATCGATGAAATCGATAGCGTATTGGGACTTCCCTTCGCCGCTGATGACTTGTTCGCCCTGATTCGCTACTGCTATAACCAACGGGTAGATAGTCCAGAGTATCGGCGTCTGACCTTTGCCCTGTTTGGTGTGGCCACCCCCACGGATCTCTGTCAAAATCCAAATCGTACCCCGTTTAATATTGGTACAGCGATTGAGCTAAAAGGGTTTACGGCCAAAGAAGCCATGCCGTTAAGTTACTGGTTAAAACCAACGGTCGCCAATGCCACTGAAACGTTAGAACATATTTTGGCTTGGACCAATGGACAACCCTTTTTAACCCAAAAGCTCTGTCAACTAGTCGTTGCCAAACTGTCTCCCCGGACAGCCATCTATGTAGAACAGATTTGGATCGATGGGGTGGTGCGATCTCAACTGATCAAAAACTGGGAGTCCCAGGATCAGCCCCCCCATCTGCGTATTATTCAAGATCGTTTACTCTCCCGCCCCCAGTTGATCAGTCGTTTATTGGGACGCTATAAAAAACTGTTGTTAGGTAAAACCCTATCTCTAAAGGACAATCACCTCCAAGAAGAACTGTTACTCTCAGGGTTGGTTATTAAGCAAGCTGGTCAACTTGTTGTGCAAAATCAGCTCTATCGAGAAGTGTTTAATACCCATTGGGTAGATTATCATCTAGTCCGGTTACGTCCCTATTCCCAGGCATTTGAAGCCTGGGTGAATTCTGAGCAAAAAGACCGTTCACGATTGTTGCGAGGACAGTCCTTATTGGAAGCTCAGGCCTGGGCCAAAGATCAAGAACTTAGCGACCTAGACTACAAATTTTTATCAGACAGCGTCGACGTCGATCGTCAAGAAGTACAGCAGGCTCTAGAATCTGAACGACTCAAAGAACTGGAAGCTCGACTAGAAGCCCAACAGCGCAATGTCACACTGCAGCGTTTTTTACTTGTGGGTATGGGTATGGCATTTCTAAGCATTACCAGTATTGCCATGCTCGCCTATCGTCAGTCTCGTCAAACCATGCTGACGCAACAAGATAACCAAAACAACCAGGCACTGTCTATCAGTTACTACTCTGACGCCCTTTTTAACCAAAATCATCGGCTCCAATCATTGCTGGAAGCCGTGAGAGCAGCCCAGCAACTACAGCGATTACCCGTGCCTCAGCCCAGCGTTAAACAACAGGTAGAACAAACCCTTCGACGCACACTACAGAGCATTACCGAAGCCAACCAGCTGAGAGGTCACGGTGCCCCTGTCTATGGCGTCAACTTTAGTCCAGATGGCCAGTATTTAGCCTCCGCCAGTTGGGACAACACCCTCAAGCTTTGGCATGCCAGTGGACAATTAATTACCACCCTCAGTGGCCATACCAATGCTGTTTGGGATGTCGCCTTTAGTCCTGACAGTGAATATCTTGTATCCGCGAGTGCCGACGCCACAGCCAAAATCTGGCCCATTAACTATGACAACACTATTCCCACTGTGGTCGCACCGCCCATCACCCTTAAGGGACATGAAGGTCGAGTCAATGCCGTAGATATTTCTTTAGATAGTCAAACCTTAGTCACTGGCGGTGAAGATGGCCATCTAAAATTTTGGGATAGAACTGGAAAACTATTGCTCAATATTCCAGCCCACAAGGCCAGCGTCAGTCAGGTCGCCATTAGCCCTGATGGTTTGATTTTAGCAACTGCCAGTGAAGACCATACCATTAGACTTTGGGAAGCAACCAGCGGTCGTTTATTGAACGAACTTAAGGAGCATCAAGCCCCAGTTTATGGCCTTGCATTTAATCCCAATGGACGACTATTAGCGTCTGCCAGTGATGATAAAACTATTAAACTTTGGCGACTGAACCCAGATGGGAGCATCGATCAAGATACCGAAACGGACCCTAGAGAAAGCCAAACGATTACGTTGGAAGGCCATCAGGATCAAGTTTGGCGGGTAACGTTTAGCCCTGATGGACGTCAGCTAGCTTCCACCAGTTTGGATAATACCATCAACCTATGGACTAGTAGCGGGATCCTGGTAACCACCTTGAAGGGGCATGATGCCGGGACCTGGAGCGTAGATTTTAGCCCTGATGGAGAAGTTTTAGCCTCTAGCAGTGATGACGCCACGGTAAGGCTTTGGCGACTGGATAAAGTTCCCCAAACGCTCCATGGGTACCAGGGCCCTGCGACTAATCTGGCCCTCAATCAACGAATTATAGCCGCAGGTAGCTGGGACAAAACCATTCAGCTTTGGAACTGGCGAGGAAATCTAATGTCTGTACTAAAGGGCCACACTGACCGGGTCTGGCAAGTAGCCATTAGCCCCGATGGCCAAACGTTAGCCTCCGCCAGTTGGGATCAAACGGTAAAGCTTTGGCATCCTGACGGAGAGCTTCTGGACACCTTGCAGGGGCACCGAGACCGAGTGGGGGGAGTTGCTTTTAGTCCTGAGGGCAACGAAATTGCCTCCGCTAGTTGGGATCAAACCATTAAAATTTGGCAACCAAACGGGGAACTACTACACACGCTACGGGGGCATCGAGATCGGGTTTATGGGGTTGCTTATAGTCCTGACGGGCAGCATTTGGTATCCGCAGGATGGGACCACACCATTAAAATTTGGAATCGTCAAGGAAAGCTACAGAAAAGTATTCATGGCCATCGTGCTCCCATTTGGCATGTTGCCGTTAGTCCAGACAGCCAGCTTATTGCCTCTGCCAGTGCCGATCACTCCATTAAGCTTTGGTCAATTACAGGCCGTCTAATTGCTACTCTACAAGGCCATCGAGCACGGGTTCACGCAGTGGCCTTTAGCCCGGACGGCAAATTGCTAGCATCGACCAGCTATGACCGCACTGTACGTATCTGGCAACAAGATGGCACCTTGGTAACTACCTTGTATGGCCACAATGGATCTACTTGGGGAGTTGCCTTTAGTCCTGATGGTCAAACGTTAATTTCTAGCGGTCATGACCGTAGAATCATACTATGGGATTGGCAGGATACTCGCAGCTTTGAACAATTACTAGATGACGGCTGTCGATGGTTAGACAACTACCTCGCCTATGGAGACAACTTATCCGATGCGGATCGCCAGTTATGTAGTGGGGGTATTTAAGAAGACCGTTAGAATATTCCTTTAAATTACTTTTTTCACCTTACAAATCTTCCGTGTTTTCCCTTAAATTGCTTTCATAGCGAGTTAGTTCATTTAGATACCTTTTGACTTGCAGGTTAGTTGCATTAGGGCCTGTAGTCGATAGGAGCAATAGAGAGATTGTCATCGTCACTGAGCAAAGGTTTTTGGAAGAGCTTTTGCTTGACGATTGTCTTTTTTGTTTTTTGCCCCCTTGTTCAAAAAACTTTCTGTTTGCGTTCCAAAAGCTGTATTGATATTGCTATCAGTACGATTTACAGGATCATAGGAGATAAGAGTATGAAAGCTATTGCCATTGTTGGAAGCACTAATCAGTCTCAGCCATTGCTGGCTGATTTGTTGCACTGGCATGGGCTGTCCATTTTTCAGGTAGACAGCAACGACGCTTTATTACCCTTGCTCAGCTTTATTTCTCCTGAGTTAATTATTATTGAGTCTTCTGGCAAAATCTCTGCTGAAGCGATATGCGATCGCATCAGGCACAGTTCTGTCCTGGGTCATCTTCCTATCATTATCTGTACAAGCTGGAGAAGTAATGACGGTAATGCCGATGCCTACATTTATGAGCCCTACACGGCGGAAGAGATATTTGCAAACATTCAAGCCCTGCGGCCTTTGGACAATCAACTATCGAACAGTATAGTCGCCCAAATCGACTTCTAGACCACGTCCAAATTGAAACCTGTCGGTTTTTCATCGGAAAAACGACTGTTCTGGGCGTGGACGTGGCTTAGGTATCCAAGTCCAAGCGACCGCCAAAATACTGCCTGTACAGATTACAGCTAGCAGTTGCTGTGTTGCCTAGCAAAGTCACTAGTCCCATACTTTCTAAGCGGTAAGCAGTCATCGGCTCAAGTTCCGTAGCCGTTTCATGCTCAATCACCTGATAAAATGTTCGGGCTAAATTAGGTTCCGATTCAAAGATAGCCAGGTAGCTACGCAGATGATCGCTGTAAATTCCACTTTGTTGAGGGGCTTCATCAATCAACTGCTGCAGATCCATTTTGTGCACACTCAGGTTGTAAAGGGCCAAATGGATCAAGTAGGGGTGACCTTCTACCAGCGTGTGGAGTGAAATCAAACCGTCGTCCCAGGCCACATTATACCGCTGAGCCAACTGCTGGGTTTGGGCCAGCGTAAAGGCCGGTAAGCGCAAAGGTAACCCAACATTGAACGGTGATTGATGTATCTGCAATGGAATATATGCTTCCGTTGCATAGGCCACCAGCAACCGTAAATATCCCCATTCTGCCAGGTTTTTAGCTTCTTCATGCCATACTCGCAACATCGGTAAAAATTCCTGGGCCATGGCGGGGTGTTCAAAGACCGCCTGGAGATCATCAATTACCAGTAGCAACGGCTGTTGTAACGGATTGAGTACACTGCTTTGCATGTAGTTTGTGCAGCTCACCTTGCTACCTAAATCCTGATTCCAAACATCGTCTAGTTGGGCCGTCAGCTTTAGCTGCTGGGCAATGTTGGCACAAAACCAACGCAAAAATTTATCAAATTTGGCCAATACCCCACCATCTGCTTGCCGAAAGTTAAGCCGTACAACCTTAAAATTAAGTGTTTGAGCCTGGGCAACTAACCGATTAACTAGGGACGTTTTACCCCAACGTTCCGGGGCACGAATCCTTAGCAAAGCCCCTGGTTTTAACAATTCACCCATGGCCTGGTTTTCCACCGGAGGCCGCTCGATGTAAAGGGGAGACCCTAAGGGAAGAGGGCTACCTGGAAATGTGGTATCGGATTGGTCCATCCCAGGCCACCATGAACCTGGCGCACTGGGCTGATGAAGCTGGTAAGCTTGCTGCCGTAAGACGGCATGAATATTTTTTTTCGTCACTCGCTCTCCCAAAACTTGGGATATCTTTTGCCAAAGACGGGAGCCCGTAACGCGAACATAGTCAGCATCGTAGCCCTCAGTAGCTGCGATTTGCGCGTAGGTTGAACCTTGCCAGCATCGCCTAAAAACGACCTCTTGAATAGCCGTTAACCGATACGGTGAAAGGAGTTTATCAACTAGCGTGATGGCATCTTCAGGAGACATAGGCCACCATCATCAATTAGGTGTATTCAAAATCACTGTCAGTAGACGTTTCTCCTCTTAACCGCTAGACCTAAGGAAGCCATTAATATATCAGGCCAATTGCGTTCTATTTTGTAATCTAATGTTTAGTTTTAATACAGTGCTTTATCTAAACGCATACTGGGCAAGCATCAGCGGCCTATTTCCTAGCCATAGGTCTAAGTTTATCTGCAAAACCTATCGTAATATTCAGACCCTAGTGCTCTGTCAAGACTAAAAATTAGGGTAGGCGATCTCTGAAAGTCTTACACAGGAGCATTTTCAAAAGGGGTTTACCCTAAAATTAAGCTTTGACGCTGCACTAGTAGTCTGTCAAGCCTAAGGTCTAGGATGAGGCTAGTAAGGAATGAAGAATCAACGGGGTGACGCGTGACGCTTTACCCTATAGCCCTGGGGGCATGGCTGACGCTAGTACGCTGCATCAATACAGCATCCTAATTTTTTAGCGTTGACGCAGTACTAGCCTAGTACGGACGACTACTAGGAGGGTGACAAGCTGAATCATCAGCCCAAGAATGGGGAAATCTGATAGTGGGCTGAATTTGTTTGATAACGAAAAATTGCAGTCCGAACGATACCATTCTGTAGGGATGCAACATCTTTTAATTATCGAAGATGACAACGGCAAACGCGCCGTGAGTTTAACGGCTGATTCTAGTTCCATCGGTCGTGATTCTAGCAACTCAATTGTTTTACATTCGAAAGAAGTCTCACGCCAACATGCAATTTTGTTAAGGGTTACCCACCCTGGTTCAGAAGACTATGGGTTTCGCATCGTTGATGGCAATTTGCAAGGCAAACCTAGCACAAATGGTTTGTTTATCAATGGTCAACGCAGTAGTTACCGTAATCTGCGCCACGGTGATGAAATTATCTTTGGTGGAAATATCAAGGCACGCTATCACACAGCTATTGAGGATGAGAATATCCAATGGCTACTGTCGGGTGGCAAGGACGCTGAAAAATATATGGCTACCTTAATTGAAGCTCCTGTAGATCCGTCTGTTATACCCAATTTGGACAAACTTGAAGATGCTGCAATAGCTCGACTTGCCTCTTTTCCTGAACTTTTTTCCCATCCAATTATTGAGATATCTCTCACAGGTGAATTAACGTATCTCAATCCTGCAGCAGTCAACCAGTTTCCCAACATTAACTTAGCTAAATTAGCTCATCCTATCCTGACTGGAGTTATTGATACGGTTCAGGCACAGGAAAAAAAACGATTTGTTCGCAACATTACGGTAGACAATCAAATTTTTGAGCAAGCATTTCACTATATCCCCCAAAGTGACTTGATCCGTTGTTATTTAGTAGATATTACCGATCGAAAACGAGTCGAATCAGAACTTCAGGCTCTCCACGATGATCTAGAAGCTCAGGTAAAAGAACGAACCAGTCAAGTCCTAGCCACAACAGAACAATTAAAACAAGAACAAATAGCTCTTCAGTCCAGCTATGCCACCAACCGAGCTTTGCTCAATGCCATTCCAGATCCCCTATTTCGTATTAGTAGTACTGGAGAATTTGTCAACTTTAGTGAACCCAAACAACATACGTTGCCATTTTCCCCTGCCAGCTGTCTTCATCAACAGTTGGCTGATATACTGCCAGTCTCTATAGCAGTAGAAATGCAGCAATGTATTGATCGAGCTCTGACAACAGCAGAAATTGAGGTACTCGAATTTCTGCTCTCCGTCGACCATGGAATTCGCCATTTTGAAGCCCGAATCGTTAAAAGTTCTGCTCAGGAAGTAATGGTCATTATTCGCGATATCACCAAACGGAAACAAAGCGAGGCTGAGATCCGTAACACCCTTGAACGGGAACGAGAACTAAATGATATGAAAACTCGATTTGTATCGATGACATCCCACGAATTTCGTACACCACTCACGACAATACTCTCATCAGCAGAATTACTAGAATACTATAGTGAGAGATGGGATAAAACTAAGCAGCATCAGTATTTGCACAAAATTCAAACAGCCGCTACTCATATGACAGAACTGCTCAATGACGTACTGTTAATCAATAAAGTAGAAGCTGGTCGGGTTGAATTTAATCCGCAGCCACTAGTACTCAATGAGTTTTGCCAGGAGATTATTGAAGAGTTACAAATTACGACCACCCAGCATAACTTAGAGCTGAGATCGCAACTCCCCAATATCCATCATCAAATTGACCGTAAGCTCATGCGCCATATTTTAACTAATCTATTGTCCAATGCCATTAACTATTCTCCTAACGGTGGCGACATTGTAGTGGGCTTAGACTCCACAACCACCCAGTTACAACTATGGGTTCAGGATCAGGGTATTGGCATCCCTGAAGATGCTCGATCCACACTGTTTGACTCATTTGTACGTGGTCCCAATGTTGGCACCATTTCAGGCACTGGTCTAGGACTAGCCATCATCCAGAAAGCCGTAAATCTGCATCAGGGTCAAATCACCTTTGATAGTAAGGTTGGTGAAGGTACTACCTTTACCGTTACCCTGCCAATACATCTCCTTGAGAAACTAGCATCTTTCTCGGGCAACCTAGTGAATGCCTAGGGTTTTGCATCTGACTATGCATCGATCAATCTAAAATATTAGGTGTTTCGGGAAAAATCATGGTTAAAATTTTAGTTATTGAGGACGAATTAGAAATTCGTTCGAACCTTCTAGAACTTCTGGAACTGGAAGGATACGATGTCATTAGTGCAGACAATGGTATGACTGGATTACTAGGAGCCATTGAGCATGCCCCAGATTTAATCATCTGTGATGTCATGATGCCTGAACTTGATGGACATGATGTGTTGCGAGCCCTACGACAAGAATCTAAAACTGTAGGAATTCCCTTTATTTTCCTAACAGCCTTGGCCAACAAAGAAGATATTCGTAAGGGTATGGTGTTAGGTGCTGACGACTATCTAACCAAACCCTTTACCCGTTCAGAAGTGCTTACTGCTGTTGAAAGCCGTCTACAAAAACAAGCTGCTTCACAATCTCAAATATCTATTTTTCAACAAGAGATTCAACAATTTCATGTAGGTTTAAACAATGAGCAGACCGCTCTACTCAGAGATATGCGACAGCATCTAAAAGATGGTGCCGTTAAATTAGAAATTGTTACTAATATTCTGAAAACATTGCCTCCTAGTGAACAACGAGAGCGCAGTATTGCCATCGTGCAGAATGTCTGCGCTACTGAGATAAAGATGTTGGCACGAGTGCCTAATTTTGAATATTTGCTAGAAACAACAGTAGTGTAGCCCCTTAGAAAACAGGTTTAGAAGGATAAGGCTACCCTTCTAAACCTATTCTGAGTTTCAATTGTTAACTAAACTTAGAGCTTAAAACCGCTACAACGATAACCACAATTAGTAATGCACCTATCATTAATAGTACAGTTGAATACATAGTTTAATAAGTTTTATTTTCTGTATCAGGGTATACGGTCTAAAGATATCATCATTCTGATCGACTGTCAGCCTCTTACTAGATGAATTCGCAACCTGAAAGCACTTTGGTAAATTGTGTGAACATCTTGACCTGCAAAAACATCTTAATGTGAGCTACTGGCTATCCACTATTAGCTAATCTATTGTTCATGATTTTTATTTAGAGAAGCAAAGTGCTCCATCAACAATCGATGAACAAACATATATCCTCCACCAACCTTTTGTAGAAAAATACTAGTGACTGCATAGTCCAGAAATTTGCTGTAGTTCCAGGGAATCATTCCATTCAGGGTAAGTATTACCCTTAAGAGGACATGTTTAATTAGAGCCTCGCCCCCCCCTGCAGCGAACCCAAAGGCCAGCCCTGTTGCTGCCCAGAATGAGGCTTTGGTATTGCCGAGAAGAACCCCAGGAACATAAAGGGTCACCATAGATACTAGGGCAAATAGGGTAGAATTGCGGGCCGACTGCCAAATTCCGGCATTTGGGCGACTAGTATTACCCACTCGTTTACCACTGAGACCGCGAATTAAACCAAAGGTCAACCCAAGCGTCGCACCAAAGGAGAGTCCAATGAGACTATGATTGGCGAGACAACTACCATTGCTTAGGCAATTCCTATCGCCAAACATAAGCCCAAACCCGACCTTTAAACACCAGCCGACAAGTGGGCCTAGGGTAAGGCCTAACAGTAGATTATTGCGGGCCTGTCGCCACGACCAGCGTAGTGTTTCAGCTGGCGTAATTTGACTAACACCAAAAATACGACTACAAATCAAGCCACCCAATACGACAGCTAAGATTAGCCTATCAGGGGCAAGTACCTGAGCGCCAAGGAGAGTTGCGATCGCAAAGAAAACACACCATAACCCAGCTACATAGAGTCGTCTTGGGCCTGTTTCCAACCAGTCCGGCTGCATCCGCTCAATTAAAAAAACAGTCTGGGAGGTGGTTACCAATTGCTGTGCCAGGGATGTTAGCCAGCCCTTGAGTTGCATCCCACTGTAAGGAGTACTATGGACACGACGCTCCAACATCCGTTGGATATAAGCATCAAACAGCTGGTGTTGATAATCAAAATGGTCTTTAGCTCGCCCCAACTGCAAGATCTCGTCAGAAGAAACGCCCTGGTAGGTCAACACCATAATATTTAAAATTAGTGGTGAACGAGCCAGGGACCGGAGAGACGTGGTCGAATCTTGGATCGCAGCATCTCGCTCTAAAAGAGACTTTAAGCCCGTCAGCCCCTGTTCAGGTCGATTCAAATAGGTCAAAATTTGGGCGTCGGTAAGGGGACGTAAATATAAAGCGGCCTGAAACCGAAGCTTTTTGGGCAGTACTTCATAGTCACGCCTGCGACAACAAACTACCATTTCAGGACCATAGTCTTGATGAAACTGATTCAGGGCAGCCACACAAGCTACCCGACGGTCTAGAGCCACTTCGTCCAGGCCATCCAGCAACAGCAACAGTTGTTGTTCATCCACCCAACGACGACCAATGGTCGTAGGCACCTGATATTTGCTATTGAGTTCTTTTACTAACCACTGTTCTATTGGTCCTTTTAACCATGACGAGAGATTAAAAATTACTGGCAACCGTTGGTGGTTAATCGCCGGAGCCAATCCTTGAGCCTCCGCTCGCTCTAATAATTGACGAGCCAAACTGAGTAAGGTAATCGTTTTGCCCGCCCCTGGCTCACCCAAGATCAATAGGGTGCATCCTTCACCAATCGCGTCAAAGACATGGCTGACCTGAGCACCATTTGGGAGGGGCTGAGGCGACTGACCAGGGGTGGCATAGGTAATTTGCCAAGGGGGCGCGATCTCATCGGGGCGTTCTTCTAACCCCAGGGTTAGCAATACCTGACCATGGAGGGAACGCTCAAGTACCCCCTCAATCCAAAAGCGACGCACCTTGTTGAGCAGCGCCTGACGATTACGATAGGTTTGCTGAGAATAAGGGGCAGGGGAAGAGGGGGAGAGTGGGGAAGGGGGAAGAACCGTAGGTTGGGTTGATCCTGGTAAACCCAACTCCTTCAGCTCCGGCCAAGGCACCGTCGGCAACACCGTCGACCCAAAAACCTCCGTCGATTCATCCATGCCACCAAATAATTGCCGAAATACCTGAAACGCCTCACCCGCAGTGCCATAGCGCTCTCGGTGGTCCAAATGCACAAGCCGATCAATAAACCCCGCCAGCTTCTCCGGAACGCTGACCCCTACGCGAGCACAGGTAGCTGGCGTTTCAAAGCTCATCGGGTGACGACCTGACAAAGCCTGGAGCATCACCATGCCCAAACTATACAAATCACTGCCAAAACAAGGACGAGCAACCTGCTGTTCAGGGGCCATATAGCCCAAGGAACCAATGGCCACAGTTAGATCCTGACTGGGCGAGGCCTGCAGAGCTTTTACCGCACCAAAATCGATTAATACTAACTGGCCCGATCCCTGCCGCCGCAAAATATTGCTAGGTTTAATATCCCGATGGATCACATTTTGGTTATGGACAGCAGTCAATACCGTCAGTAGATCCTGTAAACCCTCGATCACTAGCTCTACAGCCATAGGGCCAGCTGCAAATTCATCGGCCAGGGACCGCCCCGGAATATATTCCTGCACCAAATACAGCTCACCATTTGCTTCGATATGGGCCAGTAGTCTTGGTATTTGCGGATGTTCCCCCAACCGATATAGGGTTTTAGCCTCTAAGTTAAAGAGTCGTTTAGCCGCATCAAAGGCATCCGTATGGATCGGATTGAGCTGCTTGACCACACAAAGAGGACTGCCCGGTAATTGAGCATCATGGGCCAAGAAGACTTTACCAAAGCCACCTTGCCCTATTAGTTTTGCAATATGATAGCGATGCGCTAGGCACTGCACCATGACAATACTCGAGTTGCTGCCCCGCTGGTTGCTAACCTTCTTATCTATACCCCACGTAGGGACTCATAATGCAACTGGAACCAAGCATAGGTTTTAGCAATACCCTCTTTAAGGGAGGTTTTGGCTTGCCAACCAAGTTCGGTTAACTTGGAGGGATCCATCAGCTTACGGGGGGTCCCGTCGGGCTTACTACTATCAAAGACAATTTCACCGTCATAACCAACCACCGCTTTAATGGTTAGGGCCAGTTCCTTGATAGAGACCTCTTTGCTGCTGCCGATGTTGACAAACTCTACGCCCTTATAGTTATCCATCAGAAATAGCAAGCCATCGGCCAGGTCATCCACGTAGAGAAACTCTCGCAAAGGACTACCGCTACCCCACACGTCTACCGTCAGTTGATTAGCTAGCTTTGCCTCGTGAAACTTGCGCATCAGAGCAGGCAGCACGTGAGAATTGGCCAAGTCAAAATTATCGTTTATGCCATATAGATTAGTCGGCATGGCAGAGATAAAGTTGACACCATACTGGCGACAATAGTTTTCGCATAGCTTGAGACCGGCAATTTTTGCGATCGCATAAGGCTCATTGGTGGGTTCTAGGGCACCGGTCAGCAAATGCTCTTCTCGCATAGGTTGCGGAGCCAGCTTAGGATAAATACAGGATGACCCCAGAAACAATAGCTTTTTAACACCCACCCTATAGGCACTGTGGATGACATTAGCCTCAATCATCAGGTTGTCATAGATAAAAGAAGCACGATAGGTATTATTAGCATGAATACCACCGACTTTGGCTGCAGCCAGGAAAACATAGTCAGGTTTAGTCGCTTCAAAAAAAGCTTCAACATCAGCCTGACGGCAAAGATCAAGTTCCTTGCTACTTTTAAGCATTAAATTTGTATAGCCCCGGTCTTTAAGGGCCCGAACAATCGCACTGCCAACAAGGCCATTATGGCCAGCGACATAGATCTTGGCATTAGTTTCCATAATGGTAATACGTACAAAAAATAAATATGATTACCTATAATCTTAAGTCTACCCTCAGCTAACGAAACCGCTTTCTCTCAAACTAAGAAAAAGCATCCAACTAGCTTTATTCAAGCTTCACTCTCAAAGAGGAACTTCAGAACACTTTTTGAGAAAGACTAAATCCCTACCTAACTAGACTCAACCTCTAGAAGCAGTCATTTTTATACCCTAGCCTTCATTTTTGATTACTGAGAGGCCCAGGTAGAAATAATACTTTCACCTACCTATACCAAATCCTAATGCCCTGAACTCGATTCAAAATAGATAATCTCGTAGACGCTACACCTTGTGCATTAGCTTGAGCAGTTCGGCTGAACTCACCATCGAAGCCCTACACCGAAGGCCAGTCTCAGGATACCGTGGGTTAGCAGACAGGGGTCCGTATTAGGTAATAATTGCTGCAACTAACGGAAATTAGCTACAACAACTTGGCTAATTTCCATTAGTTCTGTTGTCATCCAAAAATTAATTGCTTTGCGATACCTGCTCGTAGCAGAACAACATTGAAAAAGCCCGCTTAATCTCGTAAATTCACAAGATCAAGTGGGCTTTCACCAGTTAACAACTGCTCAATAGGGAAGGTGTTCAACCCTCGTCCGAGATAAAACCACTCGCATTTTTCAAAAAAACACTAAAGTTTTAAATTCAGACAAGATTTAGTACTTGTAACTATCTGTCTTAAAGGGACCTTCCACAGCTACGTTGATATAATCAGCCTGAGTTGGCGTAAGCTGAGTCATAATGCCACCAAAGCCTTCAACCATATAGCGGGCAACTTCTTCATCAAGCTTCTTAGGCAAAACCTCTACAGTAATGGAATTAGCCTTTTCCACATCTGACAAGTCAGCGAACTTACGTTCAAACAGGAACATTTGAGCTAAAACCTGGTTAGCAAAGGAACCATCCATAATTCGAGAAGGGTGACCTGTTGCATTACCTAGGTTTACCAAGCGACCTTCAGCCAACAAGATTAAGAAGTCTTGAGGATCATCGCTACGATAAACCTTATGTACCTGGGGCTTAACTTCTTCCCATTGCCAAGTCTTACGCATGTAGGCAGTATCAATCTCATTGTCAAAGTGACCAATATTGCAAACTACCGCACCGGGCTTTAAGGCCGCCAACATACTGGCATCACATACATTGAAGTTACCAGTGGCAGTTACCAACAAATCAGTCGTTGCCAATAGCTCCTTATTGAGACTAGCAACGGTACCATCATTAACACCGTTGATATAGGGTGAAACTACCTCAAAACCATCCATACAAGCCTGCATGGCACAGATGGGGTCAACCTCACTGACCTTAACGATCATGCCCTCCTGACGAAGAGATGCGACCGAGCCTTTACCCACATCACCATAGCCAATCACTAGAGCCTTTTTGCCCGCCATCAGGTGGTCAGTACCCCGTTTGATCGCGTCATTTAGACTGTGGCGGCAACCATACTTATTATCATTTTTGGCCTTAGTTACCGAGTCATTAACATTAACAGCTGGAATTTTGAGTTCGCCCTTCTCCAACATTTCATACAAGCGATGAACACCTGTAGTTGTTTCTTCAGTAACACCATGAATACTGGTAAGCATTTCGGGATAGGTCTCATGGATGTAACCAGTAAGGTCACCGCCATCATCCAAAATCATATTGGCATCCCACAGTTTGCCTTCAGGCGTACGGCAAGTTTGCTCAATGCACCACATGTATTCATCTTCAGTTTCACCTTTCCAGGCAAAAACAGGAACGCCAGCTTCAGCGATGGCAGCAGCAGCATGATCCTGGGTAGAAAAAATATTACAAGATGACCAACGCACCTCAGCCCCCAATTCAATCAAGGTTTCAATGAGGACAGCGGTTTGAATCGTCATATGGATACAGCCAATGATCTTGGCACCTGCCAGGGGCTTACTATTGCTATATTTCTTGCGAATAGTCATCAGAGCTGGCATTTCGCCCTCAGCAATAGCAATTTCTTTACGGCCCCAAGTGGCCAAATTAATATCAGCTACCTTGTAGTCTCTGGTAAGTGTTTGTGCGCTCATGGGCTCCTTACTTATTGGTGACAAATTGATTAAACAACCTATTCATTATGACGTTAGACGACTTTCTCTGCATTCGCCTTCCCCAATAACCGGTCAAGTTATCAAGGAAGGAAATACAGAGTATCGATAAATTCTTTGTCACTATGTCTTTAAAGCGCTGCTTTTAAGGCATCGGCTTTGTCTGTTTTTTCCCAAGAAAAATCAGGTAGTTCTCGACCAAAGTGACCATAGGCAGCTGTTGGTCCATAGATAGGACGACGTAAATCAAGCATATCGATCAAACCTTGGGGGCGTAAATCAAAATGTTCACGCACAAGCAGAGCAATCTTATCGTCTTCCAGCTTGCCAGTACCAAAAGTGTTGATCGAGATGGATGTGGGCTCAGCCACACCGATAGCATAGGAAACTTGAATTTCACAAAGGTCCGCTAAACCAGCAGCCACAATATTTTTGGCAACATAGCGCCCTGCATAGGCAGCCGATCGATCCACCTTAGACGGATCTTTCCCAGAAAATGCACCACCACCATGACGGGCCATACCACCATAGGTATCTACAATGATTTTACGACCGGTCAAACCACAGTCACCCACAGGGCCACCAATAATAAACTGTCCAGTGGGGTTGATATGGTATTGGGTTTCCGCATGTAGCCATTGGTTAGGCAGCACGGGTTTGATAATTTCTTCCATGACCGCTTCACGGATGTCGCCCAGGACAATATCTGGATCATGCTGCGTAGAAAGGACAACGGCGTCAATGGCAATGGGCTTACCATTTTCGTAGCGCAGGGTAACCTGGCTCTTAGCATCTGGACGTAACCAAGGAAGCACCCTATTTTTACGCAAGTAGGCCTGGCGCTCTACTAGTCGATGGGAGTAGTAAATCGGAGCAGGCATTAGTACATCAGTTTCGTTAGTGGCATAACCAAACATCAGACCTTGGTCACCTGCACCCAAATCTTTATTTTCGCCTTCATCCACACCCATGGCGATATCAGCTGATTGCTTGCCAATAGCATTGACAACGGCACAGGAAGCACCATCAAACCCAACATCTGAACTGTTGTAGCCAATGTCTAGGATGACGTCTCGCACAATGTCTTCAAGGTCAACATAGGTGCTAGTGCGAACTTCCCCTGCAACGATAGCCATTCCAGTTTTGACCATGGTTTCCACGGCTACACGAGAATGGATATCGTCTTTTAAGAGGGAATCGAGAATAGCATCAGAAATCTGATCAGCCATTTTATCAGGATGGCCCTCTGATACGGATTCTGAAGTAAAGGTGCTGTATAAACTCATGGCAAGTAGGAATTACAGATGACAGAACCGCCTGGACAAGCGATTAAGATAACGGCTAACCTATATTAGTTGATATAGCTGCGATCATGAACGCATCGTAAGTTCTGATAGCAGTCGTCTAAGCAATACCGGGAGAGGATACTGATAGCTCGTTTAAAAAGATTTAACTGGAGGGGTCGGATCCAAGCTCGATCCAGTACGACCAGTTAACAACCACAACCAGCTACGCACGACGTCTCGCCAGATTTTATGGAGTGGCTCCGACGATTGCTTAGAAAATACTGGAACTGGTGTGTAGGCAATACCATGACTTCCTAAAACCCAAAACGCAATGGCCTTTGAGCGTCGCATATGAAAATCGGATGTAACTAGATATACATGTTGAATACCCTGTGTTTTGAGCACAGTAACTAACGTTGTGAAGTTAGTCACTGTGTCAGTAGCCTTGTAGTCGAGATTCAGCCGATTTAGAGAGACATCTTCTGCCAAAAAGATTTTGTTAGCCTGTGATGGTGAAACACCATTAGATATCCAAATCTGAAGGTTGGGCTGCCGTGCAGCAAGTTGTGCAGCTATCGGTTCTCGATCACGACCTCCCCCAAGCACTAGAATTGCTTGGGGATAAGGAAATCGGTAATTTACTATAGCAAGTCTAGCTTGCACTAATAAAAAAAACGTCGTAACAATGATGGCGACTACAACAAAACTGTAAACAACCAATCGCTTTAACAATTTACCCATCACTAATTCCTATTGGGCTAATCCCCATTGCTTTGACAGCAATCGTTTATGCGGGTTTCTTCTCTTTATATTTATTACTAATAAATATCATAAATTTTTAGAATAACAAAAGTCTCCAATGATTCCTTTAGTGACGTTTAGCTACCAGTGATAACCAAGATCATTTAATGTTTTTTCCAAGTAAGGACGAATCTGTTGTAAAGTGTCGGGGCTAATTTCATCTATCCATGAGCGCTGCCGATTTGGATCTACAGTACTCATAAAATACTCAATAAATGGCTGGCTATGGGCTAATTCTGAGAATTCTACAACAGCTTTTATGGTAGCCTCGGGGTTGTTGATTAAATGCTCATACTTGAAACGAAAATATTGAGAAGACGGTAGTTTATCGCCATCTGCAACAGCTTTGCTGGCGGTTGCAGCCCATTGTTTAGCTAAAATTACTGCTTTTGGGTGGCTACCAAGCCAATTTCGCCATCCTTCGGGGCGTGGTCCCCAAAAGGGTAAAGGCTTACCTAATAATTTACTAACTAAAGTCTCTTGGACTCTTGGCCAATAAGCTGGCCACTCCACTATTGGAGTTTCTCGTAACATTTCTCTAAAGCGACTTTTAAGCTTATCAGGCCGATAATAACCGGTCTCTAATATGTCACTAGCTGAACTAAAGACAGATCGTCCATCACGAATAATGTGAATGATTTTAGCTTCAGGAAAAACTTGATAAACAAAGGGTAACCTCAAACAATTGCTAGGTGTTTTTTCAAATAGACGGACTTTACCTTGTTGTTGAACAAATTGTTGGAAGCGTCGACGGATATGTTGAACAATTTGCGGCGTTGCATCAATGGCCCCCAGCACATCATCGGGGCGATAGTTATTGCCCCATGACCATACATAACGGGGCTCCATCCAACAGGCGAGATCTGGATGCTTCGAAAAAACCCGTGTGAGCCAGGACGTACCAGAGCGATGGGTACCAACCAAGATGATTGGAGGTTGCATTATGATTCAGTAATAGGCCTACGGTAATTGTAAATTAAGTCTTGAGGTTGCTTTAAGATATCTCCGTAAACGTTCTTTAAACGTTTGGCAATACTATTCCAGTCATAATGGTCAAAGATAAATTGCTGAGCTTTTTGCCCCATCATTTGAGCCTGATGTGGTTGTTGTAAACACTTTATCAGGGCATTTGCGATCGCATCCCCATCAATGGCTACCTCATAGGCAACATTAGCCTGGGCAGCCTCAGAAAAATTGCACCCTGTGGTAAACACACAGGGTAAAGCCGAAGCCATTCCTTCTAAAATCGACATACTAAAGCCTTCTGAATAGGAAGGCGCAACATAAATCTGAGCAGCAGCTAACGCGGCAAACTTAAGTTTGCCGTTCAACATTCCTGTAAAGGTAAATCGATTTCCACAGCCCGCTTGCTCAAAGTATCCCCGAGCCATTGGTAAAAAGTTAATACTGTCTGGTCCAGCAATGACCAAATGTGTATTGGGATAGACTGTCGCCACTTGAGCATAGGCCTGGGCAAGCAAATCCAACCCTTTTTTAGGATCAATCCGTCCTAAAAACAAAATCAGCGATTTGCCCTGTAGATGGGGAAAAGCATCGTACAGCAGTTGAGGTGAGGGTAGTTGCTCAAACTGTTGACGATGAATACCATTGGGTATAAGTACCGGACTCTCTAAACCCAAATCCCGAAGTTGGTCAACTTCTGTCAAGGTAAGGGCATGAATAGCAGCAGCGCTTCTTAACGCGCCCTGTTCAACTAAACGATAATACCCTTTTTTTTTCCAAGCTTTATAAGCCAATGCCCACGGCTCTAGCATACCATGGGGGGTCATTACATAGGGCAGATTTCGCCACTGACAAATACGATGCACTAATGCATTCAACGGTGAAAACAACGTATGACTGTGCAGCAAATCATAGTCACTACTGTGTTGCCATAACCACCCCAGCAGTGAACGACTAAAAATTAGATCGTTACGGAACCAGCAATCAAAATAGCGTACACGGTAGTTATCCTGATCTACCCATACGTTAAGGGGCACCTCCAAATACCCAGAGTCATTGGCATTGGTAGTTATTAAATCCACCCATACGTGCTGTTTTCCTAAATCGTCTACTAATTCCCCTACTACCTTGGAGATCCCTCCATACACAGGAGCAATGTAGGGAGTCATCATTAAAATTTTCATGACATCGACATAGAAGTAACATGCTGGGCAAACTGATATTTTTGTTGATAGTGATTAAACGCTTGGGTCATTACTCCAGGCAATTCCAATGATTTAGTGGCCTGGGTAGTTTGTGGTCGAATAGCTTGAGTCGCTGCCATTAGCCAGGGTTCCAAAATTTCTAGCTCCAGAAATTCGCACAGTGTAATTAAAATTTTCCTGGGATTGATAATTAACTGTTCATAAACAATTTCTAGAAGATTTTCATCTAAAATACCTCGCCAACGTTCAATCTCTTCAAGACTTGTCAACCACTCGTATGCTCCTCGCTGAACCTGCGTTTGCAAATGAGGTATAGACTCAGGCCAATACCCTGTTTGAGCACCTTCTCGCTGTAATGACTCCCATTTACAGCCAGCAACACCCCACCACTGATTCAGGTCTGGTTTACCAGCGATCTTATAGGGGCTTCCTGTGGCAATTCGCCCAATGGAGTGGGCAACATTTATACCATCTCGCACAATATGTATAAATTTAGCGTTGGGCATTAGGGCGCGTAGATAACCAATGCGAAATGCATTTAGCGGTGTCTTTTCTATCAAAATCTGATTTGCAGCAGCTTTAAATAACCTGGGAAACATCAACTTTAGTTGATCTGTTACTAGGGATGAATCCATCATTAGCTGAGTCTCCCCTTGATGAAACAGATTGAGCACATCAGTACGCGAGTCTAGCGCAGCCCAGAGATGGTAAGGTTCAAATCGATAGCTGACCTGTGGATGGTTCGCCAAAACCTTGCCGAGAATGGTAGTTCCAGAACGACCACAGCCCACTATAAATGTCATCGACTGCCTATCCTCAAGACATGGTTTTAACATTTGTCTTTGGGCCCGATAATACAGCCAGTTATATTTGAGCGCTCGCAATGTGGGTTTTATATTCATATTCCAATGCATTCACAATTTTTTGTGTTGTTTCTGCCCAGGTTGGTTGCTGCAATGCTAGAACTCGGGCTGCAGCTGAGTAAACGCAACGTTTAGTTGCATCTTCAAGTAGCTCACAGACTGCATCTGCAAAATCTTTAGCTGTGTCAGCTGCGATCGCATGTCGCCCTGACTGACATCCTGCCACAGTCGCAAGCACTGCTGATGTCGCCACCAAAGGGACTCCAGCCGTTAGTGCATCAAGCACCCGATTAATTAACCCAGTACTATTCACTACAGGTACAACGGCTAAGCTAATGGACTCATACAGTTTTCCTAGATCATTGACATAGCCTAAAACCTCAGCTTCTGGAGGTAAGCTAAGGGCATATCTACTATTAGCCTTAGGTGGAGTTCCTGCCAGCAGCAGCTTCGCTGCTGGATGTTTTTGTACAATGCGAGGCCATACTTTAGTCAGAAACCAGCGCGATTCACATGCTCGTCCACCTGACAAATGCGTCATAAATAGAATTCTTAGGGGACCATCGGCACAGTAATTAACATGCTCCAAGTCTGTTTTGCGACCATTTTGGGCGTGAATGGTAGTAGGCGTTTTAGGTGCCCTCATCAATACCTCCCCTGCTCGCCTAGCCTCCAAAGGTGTCTGAACATGCAACAAATTTACTGATTGCAAATAGTGACGCTCATGAAACCAAATCCAAGGAACCCTTAACCCCTGAAAAATCCGTCGCCAATTTATCCCTAAATGACCACTTAAAACCTCATGCAATGAATCAATATAAGTTGTAGTAACAACGTCGTTACAGCCTAAGGCAATAACCGAGGCAATTTTTAATCCCATATTCTCACAAGCTTTGACCAAGCCTAGGCCTCCTACAGGAGAAACCCAGACTACATCATAGGTTGTCTTCAAAAACAAAGCATTTAATGCCTCTGGCGTATACCCTTCAATAAAGTATGCCGGACGTCTTAAAGTCAGCTCTTGAAAAAGCTTTCGGACATTAGAGGCCTCATAGCTACGTAATTGCAGGAGATTTTTGATAGTTGGCGGTAAGTTTGCACGCCGCCGAGTGAGCAGTATTTCATCACGCTCAGAACGAGTAATAACCAATAGATCTAATTCAAAAACCTTAGATAATGCCTCTGCGATATGGGCATTTGGCAGCTCAATCCCCTGCCGAGGAGGAAATGGAATTGAAGTTGTTACAAATAGAACCTTCATAAACAACTTTTATTGCAAAACATCTAAAAAGTGAAAGTTTTTACGAGCCTGTCGCCTTGCCTGCTGTAATGCTAACTGCACTTTAGGCATGCAATTTCTCTCAATAGCAGCCGTAAGCTTCTGTGTTAAATCATCTGCTCGCACATCTTTAATTGGCATAATCCAGTGTTTATCTAAACCAACTGCCTTAGCAAAGTCGACACATTTTTGGTGATAAGCTAACACACCAAATGGAGTACCCACAGCATAGGAAATTACAGCTGCATGCAAACGACTTGCTAGTACCAAAGAACATGCAGACAATCGTTGATACATGTCTTCAGGGCAAGGCGTATAAGCATAAAATTTAACACGCTCTGAAAACTTCAAACGCTTTTGTAACCGAACCGAGATGGATTCATCTACATTACTAAAATTGAGCAATTCAATCACAACCGTCTTATTAGCAGCTTGAATACTATTCAAACTAGTTACCAATGCTTCTATTAGATGGGTTGGCGTATATCCTTGACGTAAAGCAACTCCAATTGATGGAAATGACTTTTTTGAAGAACTTAAATTAGATAATAGCTCTGGTAACAATAGAGCCATGTCAACAGCATTTACTGCCGGGGTTTTCAAGTTAAAATTCTGCAATACGTCCCAAGAACGCTGGTCGCGTACAGCGACAAAATCAAGTTGCTGTAAAACTTGATTACAGGCATGCTTCTCAGCTTGATTTTTAAAGGGGCCTAAAGAAATTCCTAAGGCACCCACTAAAGTTTGTGGATGGGAACGTCGTGTAGCAGCGACCACTTTACTCAATCTTCGTGAGCGTGGGACAGAATGTAAAATAGAGCCACCACCAATCAATAAAATGGGTGAAGCGACAGCTAGATAGTTATCAAATAAGAGCGGATTAAGCCAACGTCGTACATAAGGGATCCTCTGGAAAAGATTATAGCCAGCAAAGCCGTTTATTTCATTTTCACATCCCGTGTACTGAGCAAGATGAGCCTTATCGGCAAGCAGCCAGAACCTTGCTTTTGGTTGTATTTTTTGAATAACATAGTTGATGATAACTGCAGTCATCGCATCATCACCAACATTGCAGTTACCATTCCAGCCAATTAGGCTAATTTCTCTAAAGTCAAGCGCCTTTGACATATTTCCTAAGGGAAAACTCAAAACTTTAAAACCGAGCTGACTCTTCTACCTTTCAAAAAGACAAGCTCAAAGATAAAGAGATAAAATTTCAGCTGGACAATTCGAATAATAAACCAAGATACTGTATTATCAAGGTTTCCAGACATGACTGTTTCTGTTATCATCAAGACAACCAGCATTTCTGACAAAAATGAAACATCAGGATCTTTGATTCGCTGAAATCTAGTTAAAAGGTATGCCCATATTCCGCCAAGACAAAAAGCAGCTAGCTGGCTATATTGGCCTGCCATTAATTGCATAGTTCCCCAGAGACCAACTGCTCCTGAAAAAGACTTATCTTCTGAAAATCCAAAGTACTCTATGCCTACAACTTTCCCCGAACTAATAATAGGAATACCACCATCAAAAGGGACCAGCTTAGCGACTATTCTCCTAATTGTATTTGTAAAGCTAAAGGCCTCTTTTAGAAGATCTGATTGATATATTTCTGTAGCTAATAAGCCATCAAAGCCATTAAATCGAGTAGTAACTAGATCGGCAAAGTGAAGAATATTAGACGGATCAAAAACCTCCAAAAACCCACTAAACATAACACTCAATAGAGTAAAATTAAATTCCCTCCCATGTACTAAAAACTCATATTTTATCTGGTTAGCTATTGAGAAACTTAGAAATAGAAAAAATATAGATACTATAGCTACAAAAAATACTTTAGAGAAATTTAGTTTAAAGTTTCCTTTCCTATGGAGGAAATAGAATACTAGTAGAATAGCTATTTCAGCAAAAGCTCCTTTGCTACCACCAAGGAGCCCTAAAAACACTATAAAAACTAAAATTGAACAGTAATATTTAACATAAATCTTATATTCAAAGATATTTAACAAACATAATGAAATTATTAGTGCTTCTGGAACCAGAAATATCAAGACTCCTGAAACTTTAGCAGCAGATAATTTAACACCCACCTTAAAAACGAAATTTAAGGTGGCTAAGGTGAGTACTCCAAACAAAATAAGGTTTTTAATAACTTCCTTTTTGTATACAAGAATACTAAGTCTCTCCGTAGACATGTATTTGCCATTTTGAAACGCCTTCTTATATTTGTTGTTGAAGCCAAAGGTTAATGAAGAAAGACAAAAACCCGACAAAAGCAACAAGCTATAGATACCTATTTTCCATATAGATGTTTCAATTAAACCATTGTTAATTAAACCCAGTCTAAAGTATTTGAATAGTTCTTTGTTGGGGATTAACAATAGTGGTCTTAACATATGAGTCAGCCAAATTACTAGAACTATAAATATATAAGCATGTTTATCTCTTAAATATTTTCCAAATAAATAGTATGGCAAAGTCATAAAAATGGCTGTCACAAAATAACTAAACCCTAAGGGCAAGTCATACAAGGTGACAAATATTGCCCCTGCAAAAGCAAAAATAATAAAGTATTCAAAAAATCTTAATTTCATGAATATCATTTCTCCACCTTATAGAAGACCATGAAACCTACGTTTAACCGAAGAGGCTTGATAGTTAGTTGGTTTTGTTTTGCTCAAGAATTCCACTGCTCAACTATAGTTTTTATTTCCTGCGGTCCATAAAAGTGATTAAAGTACTTTGACTGAATCATTTTATTGACATACTCTTCGGGAAATCGAATATGTTGCTTAAACGCGTAATATGTTTTGGAATATCTTTTAGCCGCACCAACATTCTTAGGAGTAATCGATAAAGAGCCAGACTCTAGCTCAAGAAACCTCTCAATGCATGAGGCTTTCAGAGTATCCTGAAGGTCATAGCGCATCACTAGTAGCTCAAAATTATCTTGCCTAAACTGATAAGCTTTTTCCTCTAAAGGAAATGGTTTCGAATAAACATCAATACCTGTGTAAAACTTAATGTAATTATCAAACCAATTTAATGGTGAATAATGGTGCTGATATTTATCAAAAAACAGCCCAACCAGTTCATCTAAGGTAAATCCACTTTCGACATAAGTTGCACCCGTATTCCTTTCATAGTTTTGAAAAAATGAAGAAACATTCTTACCAATAGGATCTCGCACTAATGTCAAAATTTTAAGAGGCTTTTGAGGCTTTATTAAGTGGCGATAGATTACCACAGAGCGAGGATGCGCTATCTCATTCATAAAATGACTTGTAAATACAGATATACCTCGTACTTTACGCAACGCTCCTACCATAGAAGTACTGCCCACCTTCCCCATGGTCCAAACCAATACAGGTCGAGTCGTTTTGAGCAGTAATTTAACTTTTGGCTCAAATATAAAATTTCGCAGAGACTTATTTAGATCCTTTTTAATTAAGAGCATATTTTTGGAAAAAAAGAGGAAGTTATATGGTTTTTAGCATCACCCAAAAATTAGCCTACAAGTCAACAGTTTATTGAGTGAGTTAGTAGAACTATATCTCACCCAGTCCAATTACAAAATCAAGCCCAATCGCGTGAAAGCTTGGGACTTAGGATTGTATTATCCACCCATTTTTTAATATTTTTTCCAAAGACATATAGTTTTGCACCTAGCTTTCCGGATAAATCTAATTTAGTATCTAAGGCTTTATAGCCAAGTTTTATCATATATTTTTCACTTAGATACTCTATCAAGGCTATCTGTTTTCTAGAAAGCTCTTTTTCCCATCTATTAAGACTATCAGTGTTAATTGGCTCAGCTGCCTTAAGAAAATGGGAGATTGCCCATTTTGAAGAACATGATTCAATAGTTCGCTGGCAAGGAAGATGCTCAGAAAATAACATTTGACCTTGAAAGTCTTCACCAACAAACTGACAAATTTCTGTAAGCACAGCTAAAGGGGTAGAGACAAGCTCCTCGTATTTCACGCACATAACTCTGGCATCTAGACGCCATTTTTCTAGATGCTTAATGCTGTCTTTCCACCTAAGGACATAAGGAATTATATGCTTTCCTTTCCAGGGAACCTTTTGCATAGAGGCAGTAACTGCTCTGGGGTCCCTTACCATGTAAATAACTCGCGCATCAGGATACCAGTTTAAGAGCTGAGCAATATAAGCATAATGCGCTGGTGTTTTCTCTCCCCAGCGCCTTTTACCATCCTTTTCTGCGTATTGTCTCAGCAGACTAGCGAATAATGATTTAGCAACATTTTGTTTCTTAAACTGTATAGTGGCTAGTAGCTTAGAAGCATCACATTCAAAGTAATTAAATCGTTCACTGTGTATAAAGATCTGCCAAAATTTCTCAAACCTATCCTTCACTTGAAGAGAAGGAATCGGAAATCTTTGCATCCAATAGTTAAAGAAATGACTTTCTGGTGAAATACTTATTTGAGAATGGGAAGACAGTATTCTACTAACCAAAGTTGTTCCAGACCGATGCATGCCAACAATAAAAATTGGCGATTCTTGAATACTATTTTCTCTCTCTATCTTTTGTATTGGCTGAGACATAAGCGCAACAGTGAAATGCCATTAGAGCACAGAAATATTGATCTTCTCAAGATATCTTATGACGCACTAACTTTGGCAGTTGTGTTAAGGTTTTAGGCGATAAGTAAAATAAGCAGATAGAGTAAGTTACTAAGCCTAAAATGACTGAACTTAAAAGTAAGAACCAGTTGGGCAGGAGTAATCTACCTAAGTGGGCAATTATAAAACTTACTGCAGCAGCTATTAAACCACTAAGCAAAATAGGCATAATTGAATAAACATATTGGTTATAGGATATTTTTGCAAGTTTTTTAATTGCAATTAAGGGCAAAGGGAAAAGAATATATCCTCTAACCACATAGGCAATTGCTACAGCTAGAATCCCCCAGCGCACAGCAAAATAAAATGCAGGAAAGTTAATCATAGCATTGAGAAAATTAAATCCTAAACGCCAAGCTGGTTTGCCTAATGCGATCAGCAGATTTGAATCTAGTCCACCTAACGCATGAATAGGACCAATTAATGCCAAAACTCTCATCACTGGAATACTTGGCTCCCACTGCTCACCAAACAGTAAAGAAATAACATTAGGAGCTAATGTAACCAGAAAGAAAAATGCTGGAATCGAAACCAAGCTCACCACTTTTGCCCCGTCGTAAAAAGCTTTTCGCAACTTAGTTGGATTCTCTTGTAACTTGGCAAATGCAGAAAACGCTACCTGATTGACTGGAGCATTAATCAACTGAGTCATGAGTAATAACGCTTGATAAGCCACGTTGTAATAGCCTAAGGCTGTCGTACCCAAAAAATATCCAATCAGTAAATCATCGGAACGACGATTGACAACATTGAGAATATTAATGCCGACAATACTAATTCCAAATGACATCAGCTGTTTCAAAGCTGTGAGTGAAAATTTCAACCTAGGTCGCCATTTACCTACCTGCCAAAGCACAATCATTGCAATAAATGATCTAGTAAGTTCCTGAACCACTAAGCTCCACACACCAAAACCAGCTAACGCTAAAAAAACAGCCAAAAAACCACTGACTGACAATGCTATTAGTGAGCGTATGGCTAAAGCCTTAAACTCTAATTGACGCTGTAATAAGGCTGTTTGAACACTGCTAAGAGCAATAAGAATAAATACAGGAGAAAGACTCTGCAAAATCAAAACCAGTTCTGGTTCATGAAACTGCTGAGCAACGAAATTAGCTCCAAAAAAGACACAAAGGCTGAATACTAAGCTAGTAACTAAGCTTGTCCAGAACGCTGTATCAAGATAATCAGATTGAATATGCTTAGCTTGCACAATAGCTTGCGCAAATCCCTGTTCTACAAAGATCCGAATTAGGGCAATAACTACATTGGCTAAAGCTACTAAGCCAAAAGCTTCAGGCATCAGAAGACGCGTCAAGATTAGTAATGAGAGAGCGTGAAAAAACAAGCCTCCCCATTTTTGAATGACTGACCAAAACACCCCCCGGATAGCCAGAGCTTTAAGATTCATAGAGTCGCATGAAGCATTAAGAGCACTTACATCACTTACACACTGTTTTTAGCACTTCAAAATATTGCCTCCCAATTACTTCAGGTGTAAAGCTACTCTCCATTTTCTGACGACCTTTCCACCCCATTTTCTTAGCTAAGGTAGGATCGCTAGCCAAGAGCCTGAAAAAATCAGCTAACTCCTTACTAGCTCCATTCCTAAAGACAGCACCATACGCAGCTTGTTCAACTAACTCTTCTAAATAAGTACCCTCTGGACAAATGATTGCGATTGGTCGTTGGGCTGCTAAAGCTGGATATAACTTACTTGGAGCAACCAAGCTTTCCATACCTGGACTAACACTTACTAACGACACATCACAAGCCGTCATCGAATAAGGAAGAGTTTTTTTATCTTGATAAGGTAAGAATAGAAAATTATCTAAGCCTTCCATTTCTACCTTATCAATCAGCTTCTCTCGCTTTACACCACCCCCAATACACACAAATCGGATTGATTCATTTCGCAATAACTTCGCAGCCTGAAAGATTGTGTCGATATCATGACAACGTCCCATATTGCCTGAATACAGCACCGTAAATGTATTTACCAGATCATACTTATGAGCAAACCAATTATCTTTTTTCTCAATCGGTTTAATCAGTTCTGGATCTGCCCAGCTATGGATAACCTCCAACCGATCTGCCACAGCCGGACAATGCCCCATTACCCGTTGCTTCATCGTCGGGCTCAAAACAATCAATGACTTAGCCCGTTGCCACACTCGACTATTCACCCAACGCCACAACTTTGAAACCGGATGATTCTCAGCCACTACACCCAGTTCCACTGCAATGTCTGGATATAGATCGTATAAAATCACAATATAGGGTGTAGCAAATAATAAGTTTGCTAGATAGCCAATTACAGGTAAAAACGGTGGTGCTGTTGTCAGCAACAACACTTTACTAGTATCGCCACCATGGAGCAGCAAGTGCCAAAAAGCTCGAATAACAAACAATACCCCGTTGACTGTCTTACCCCGAATCCGATTTGAATAAAGTCGAGTCATGCGTGACCGATATACTTTCAAATTCTCAGAAGATTCTTGATTGGAAGCCCTCATCTCACCGAAGGCATACCCTGGCTGCCCTGTAAATACTTCAATCGACATCCCCTGTTTCGCTAACTGTCTGACTAACTCATCCAGCAATTGCCCAGTTGCAGCATAATCAGGAGCAAAAAACTGTGTAATCAGCTTTACTGTTTGTCGGGCTGACCGGGTCTCTGATAAATCCAAAAAGTAAGTTTTTTCCGAAGAGAGTTCCTGTTTGCTAAGTACCATAGGTGTAGATGCCGGAGTGGGAACGATGGAGAAACTAAGCTAAGAGTTGACTGCCTATAAACAGATATTTAAGAGCTACTAGGATATGTTTGCCAGCCTCCAGACCAATTACTGAAAGACCATATCAATCAAAGACCATATCAATCAAAGACCATATTTAATAGCTACGATAACCGTGGGACCACGAATAATCTTTGGAGCTAGACAGGAACATAGTAGGCACTGAAGACAACTCCTGAACGGTCAGTCAAATGAATCAACGCTGGACAAACATCTAAAACCAGCTCCCAAAACAACAATCCCCCATCATTTTTTAAATTAATCAAATTAAGGTGATGGTTTTATATCCTCATGGGCACTATGAATTACGAAACAGTACAAACCCCAAAAAACATTATTAGGAACAGCAGCCACATTAGCAGAAGCTATGGAATTTGTGCCAACTTTATCTCCTGAAAAGTTTTTATTCGGTAACTTTTTATCAGTTTGCTTTCCGAAAGCCCTATGAATTCATAGGGTGACAACCTATAGAAACTCCTTTAACACAAGCATTTGCCCATGCATATCTACGATGGGTGCATAGCCAACTAGAAATATAAACTTTAATGAAGTTAGGCTTGCATTATGCTTCCTTGCAAGGATTTGTAGAGTATCGTTTCTCCCTAAAGTTATGGTCAGAAAAAATATAGTCCCATTCTGGTCAATACTTTCTGCTGAATGTTATGACTAGCCCGTGAGTAAATGTTTGTTCTCTTATCTGTAAATTTGTCAAGCCACTCTCTACTATCATGGTAAGCTTTGCTGGTCTAGCGCGTGTAGTTACAGGTGTTGTGTTGGGTGTTGCTATCGCCAATACGGATGCAGTACTTGCCAATGTAGGGCCATTGCCCGAAATCAGGTCGGTAACAACTACTGTCCTAAACGATATTTACCTTTTGGGACCTGGGGACCTCATTAGTATCGATATTTTTAATGTGCCAGAATACAGTGGTGAACAACGGGTACTTGCTAACGGCAGGGTAAACTTGCCAGCAATTGGGCAGCTGTCGATTGTAGGATTAACAATATCGCAGGCAGAACAAGCCATTAGTAGTGCCTATAGCTCAAAAATTCGTTATCCACGAACTACTTTAAGCTTGATCTCACCTCGACAGCTCCGTATTGCAATTACAGGTGAAATTTATCAGCCTGGGGTTTACACTATTCCCGTTGATGAAACTGGACAGTTTCCAACGCTTGTAGATGCCATTCAGCTGGCAGGAGGGATGACCCAATCTGCGAATATGGAGCAGGTTCAGGTACAACGCAACGTGGAAAATGGCAAAACGCAAAGTTTCACTAGCGATCTGGCTATGTTGATTGGTCAGGGGGACCTCCAGCAAGATTTTCCTCTTCGAGATGGGGATGCCATTACAATCAGTCAGGCTAGTGACATTGATCTACGCGCCTCTAATCAGTTAGCAATTTCTAATCTAGCCACAGATGAAGAAGAGTCCATTGCTGTTGTGGTAGTTGGTGAAGTATTTCGCCCTGGAACGTATAACTACGCCTCACGAAGGACGTCGAGCCAATCAGTAACCGTAAGTAACAATACCGCTGCTAATACTGTTCAACAACCTGGAAGACTAACGGTGACGCGGGCGCTGCGTTTAGCGGGTGGGATTAAACCCTTAGCAGATCTGCGTAAGGTAGAAGTCAAACGCACTACACGTTCTGGCAACAGTCAAACAATTTCTTTAGACTTGTGGCAGTTAGTAGAAGCTGGAGAAAACAGTCAAGATCTTGTTTTGCAAACAGGCGACACTATTATCGTTCCAACTGCCGTGGCTGCTAATCCAGAACAAATTAGTAGGCTGACTGCCACTAATCTTTCACCTGATACGATTACTGTCAACGTAGTGGGAGAGGTTGAGCAACCTGGAACAGTGACGGTGACTGCAAATACGACCCTTAATCAGGTGTTATTGGCAGCTGGTGGATTTAATCGACGAGCCAAGGAAGAAACGGTTGAGCTGATTCGCCTCAACCCCAATGGTACTGTTACTCGCAACGCTATTGAGATTGATCTAACACAAGGATTAAACTCTGAGAATAATCCGATCGTGCAGCACAATGACATTGTGGTGGTGAATCCAAGCACAGTAGCACGTCTTTCAGACAATCTTGGTGTCCTGTTGAATCCTTTTTTGCAGATTTTACCTATCCTAAATTTTGCAAATTAGAACATGATTTGATTCTGGAATGTTGAACAACACTTAACCTTTAGACATCACTGGGTCGATGGATAATTTATCAGCAAACAACGGTACAGCTACTGAAAGGCATTGGAAAGGGTTGACCTTATCCCAAATGCCATGGGATGAGGACGACCTTGATCTAAGTCAACTATTTACAGTATTACGTCGACGAGCTGTGATGGTTATGGGTATTGCAGCCGGGCTAATGGGTGCTGTTGTTGCTCATACATTACTTCAGGAGCCTATTTATGAAAGTACGTTCCAGGTTTTAGTAGAACCAGTTAATGCAGATAATAAGGTTAAAGACTTTAGTGATTTACTGGGGGATGCTTTACCTAATAAACCTTCTGGATTGGACTATGAAACTCAGGTCCAGGTGCTACGCAGCCCTGGTTTAATTGAACAGGTGTTGTCAGAGCTGCAAACAATTGATCCAGACCCTGATCTAGGGTACGAAAAATTTTTAGAGCGTCTCACCATCAGGCGTGTGGGGGAAACAAAGATTATAGAAGTGCTTTATCGGGGAAAAGATCCAGGGAAAATTAAAACAACCTTAAACGTTCTGGCGGATGTATATCTCGACTATAGTCTTAAGGAGCGCCAGACTAATCTACGACAGGGAATTCAATTTGTAAATAAACAGTTACCAGAGTTAGAAGGGAAAGTTAATGACTTACAAAATCAATTAGAGATATTTCGTCGAACCCATAATTTTATTAATCCAACCACTCAGAACGAACAAATTGCGAAACGATCTGAGGAACTCAGTAGTCAACGATTGGAAGTTGATCGTCAACTATCTCGGGCACAAACAAACTATGATCTGTTGACATTTTCTGAGGGGAGGGAAGCGGCTCTACAAGATGCGCCGGTTTATCAGCAGCTGGTGCAAGAGCTACGGCAAATTGAATCGGATATTGCTGCCGGATTAACCCGCTTTTATCCTGACAGCTTAGAAATCTTGGTGTTGCAAGAAAAACGGGAGCGGCTACTGCCTGTTTTAGAGGCAGAGGCTCAAAGGGTTATCCGTGTCCATTCTGCCGGAGCGATCAACGACATCGAGATTTTAGAGGCTCAAAGCTCCACTTTGAGTGAGGCTGAAACGAAACTGCAAAGTACGTTAGCCCAGTTGCCTACGTTGGCCAGAGAATATAGTGATCTACAACGAGAGCTAGAAATTGCAGTTCGTGCGTTGAGTCGCTTTTTGGAAACCCGTGAAACGCTTCAGATTGAAGCGGCACAAACGGAAATTCCTTGGGAGTTAATTGAGCCGCCTTTGGAGCCCACTAGTCCCATTTCACCTAGCGTTTTACGAAATTTGGTGCTGGGCTTGGTAGCCAGTTCGCTATTAGGTGTAGGTACCGCATTGACATTGGAGAAACTAGATAGTGTTTGTCGCACTGTAGATGAGCTTAAAACTATTTCGAAATTGCCGCTGTTAGGTATTGTTCCCTATCAAGCTGAGTTTGATGATGTAAAGACAGCTGAACGTGGATTGGGGAGCTGGTTAAAGCCCTATGTACAAAAACAGAATAATACATTGAATCCTTACGGTTATAGCGGTTCGCAGTTTTTAGAGTCGATGCGTTTGTTACAGACAAACCTATTGCTGTTAGGAACTGAGCGTCCCATTCAGTCAATAATTTTAAGTTCATCCATGTCAGGAGAGGGTAAGTCGACACTGGCTCAGCACTTGGCTCAAACAGCTGCCACCATGGGTAAACGGGTACTGTTGATAGATGTTGATCTGCGGCGACCAGTCATCCACAAACGTTTAAATTTGCAAAACACCCAGGGACTGAGCGATTTATTATCTGGTAACACCACTAAAGAGGCAGTATTGCAGAGAGCAATGCCGTTTGTTGAGTTTTATGCCATTACGGCTGGTAGTATTCCTCCAGATCCAGTCAAGCTGTTGTCATCTAAACGAATGCAGCAGTTAATGGTTGATTTGGAAAAAGAATTTGATTTGATCATTTATGATTCACCACCTTTGATGGGTTTGGCAGATACGACGTTAGTAGCTCCCCATACAGACGGGATAATTTTGGTATCACGGGTGAATAAGTGCGATCGCGACATCCTCAGCCACACCATTGAAAATATTCGTTTCGCCAAAATCCCAGTGTTAGGGATAGTTGCCAACGGCATCATTCCCAATGGCAAAAGTTATAAATACTATAGTTATGGTTATGAGCCATCCCAGAAACAGGAGACTGAGACTTTAACCTCACCCCACAAAAATGGCAAGCATGAAACTAACGGCAATGGTTCCATAACCAAAGCTGATCGAGAGAAGGGACTCAGTCTGAGTGACTTTTTCAAGTTACGTAAGTAACTGAGCAAAATAATGAACAAAGAGATCTATTACTGGAGGCGAGCAGGGTTAAAGGTTAATTGTTGTAGACGTTTTCTACGAGCCTATTGCTTTGTGCATAAGGTGATTAAGCTCAAAATGATCTTTCTCTACTAACTCTACCGCCAAAGCTTAATCAGTGCCAATCAAGCGTTCGACGAGTTCATTCAAAACTGGGCTAAAGCAAAGACAACTGTTGATAGCCCAAGGCTTGGTCTGAGACCAGGTTAGCGATCGCAACTCCCAATAATCTAACTTGCGACTGGGGCTCCAAATGATGCTCTAGCAACGCTTGGGCCAGTGGCTTTATCTCCGTTGCCTGCTGCAGAGGAGTCTCTACCGTACGGCTACGGGTAATCTGGCGATAATCCGCATATTTGATTTTGAGGGTGAGGGTATAGCCTATCTTCTTAGCCTTTAGCAATCGGTTCTCCACTTCATCCACAATCACAGTTAGGGCATCTGTCATCGCTTCCAGGGTATGCAGATCTTCGGTAAAGCTGCGTTCTGCACCAACAGACTTACGAACACGATTAGGATTAACTTGGCGATTGTCCTGGGCATTGGCTACACGAAAATAGTGGTGGCCTACTTTGCCAAAGTTAGCCCTCAGATCTGACGCACTCCAACGTTGCAGATCTGCCCCTGATTCAATCCCTAGATGTCTCATTTTGCGAGCAGTAGCAGGACCGATACCGTGGAATTTCTCGATGGGAAGGGTGGCAATAAACGCCATCGCATCCTCTGGCAAAATGACATATAGGCCATCGGGCTTATTTACATCCGAGGCCATTTTGGCTAAGAACTTATTGATGGAAACACCAGCAGATGCGGTCAGCTGGGTGGTTTCGACAATGCGTCGTTTAATGGTCTTGGCAGTTGCGATCGCAGATCCACCCTCCGTCACATCCAAATACGCCTCGTCTAGGGATAAAGGCTCCACCAGCTCGGTATAATCTCGAAAAATACTGCGAATCTGCTCTGATACCGATCGATACACATCAAACCGAGGACGCGCAAAAATCACATGGGGACATCGCTGAACCGCAACCCTTGATGGCATCGCCGAATGGATACCATAGCGTCGTGCCTCATAGCTAGCAGCAGCTACAGCTCCACGCTGTTCCGGACAACCACCCACCACTAACGGTTTATCTCGATACTCAGCATGGTCGCGTTGCTCAATGGACGCATAAAAGGCATCCATATCTATATGGAGAATTTTACGATAATCCACACTCCTCTAACGTTATTCACTAACACCCTACATAAACTGCTTTAGAAAATAGAGCAATCTTTCCTTAGAATCACCGAGGCAGTCAAAAGAAAACAATTGCTTCTAAAACCGTATTTTCCACGAAGATTCTCCTCAATGTGAACCTCTTTTGAAATTTGGAGTGTTCAGTTCCTCTCACACTATTCACAGTCAACACTATGGTCAAGACAAGTACTGCACAATCTACATAACAAAAATAAAATTGTTTTTAATTTTGGCACTGTAGCTATAGCCATACTTTGTCTGTCACTCACACAATTCCTGACAGAGGTAGAGCCATGCCCGTTATTAATTACGACAATCTTTTTTCAAGTTTATTTACCTGGGTTAAAATCGGCGCGTCTCTTTTCTTATTAGTCATACTCTTCAACAAGCTTATTGATACATGGCAAGATACGCCTCAAACCTTAGAGCAACAAAATCAGATTTTAGAAACGGTTGGTGATAGTACCAAACGCCTCATAAAAAAGTCATCAGAAAAAGTAACTGAATACCTTCAATAGGTTAAAGTAACTCCAATAAAATTAAATTAGCGACTTCCGTTCCCTGTAAATCCGACAGATCACTAGAATCATCATCAACCGATCGCACAGCTACCCTCAGCGCCTGTAAAATTGCTTGTAAGGGTGCTGACGCGTAAGCCGCCCTTAGCTGCTCACTGTTGAGACTGGCCACTAAACTATTAAACCGACTGACGACAAGCTCTAGATTAGCGGCACTCGCTGGAATAACATTAATATCGACTTCCACACCAATATCTTCAGAGATTTGGTCGACTAAAAAGTCTGCTGCTGTACTATCAAAGCTACCAGACAACAGCGTGTTAAATGCCTGAATTTCTTCTGTAGTCAGAGCCAGACTAGTATTACCCAGATCTACCTGACCTTGATCTACTACAGCCTGCAACGTACTTATCAATAAGTTGCTAGCTTCTAATGCCAAGGCTTGATCGACTAGTGCTCCTGTTGCAAACCCATCTCCTTGACCAGTCGTACCGGAATCAGTCTCAAAAACAGGCACAGAACCCGCCAATACTAAGTTGGGGGTAGCTGACAATAGCAATGTACTACTTAACAGTAAACAAACTTGTTTCAAATGCCGTTCTTTCATTGTCATTAAGGTAATTAGATTAGATTATTGTGAATTCACTGATTCTAAGGAGTAGCTTTTGAAATTGAGCCTCAAATACAGGTATATTTGCCCAACATTAAAACTTAAAACCATAGCCAAGAGATGCACTAAAACGAATGCCCTCTCTGGTGTTGTCAGTCACATCTGACGCCCCAGCAGACAATACCAATGGGAACTCAAATGGTGCTGCAGAAACCCCTACATTGAGAGCGCTGCCAGTCCAACTACTAACAAGGGACATCTCAGGAATCACTCTCACTCCCACACTGCCAAAGAAGTTAGGTGGATTATCCCCAGCTGCAATAGCCCCTTTAGACCGAAAGCTCCCAGTCCCTAGACCAGCCGAAACAATTAGAGGCAAAGGGTTTGACTTATTGGGTTGTAGATCAAACCGCTGGGTTACCACACCGTAAATAGTATCCTCCGCATCATCGGCATTGCCCCACGTAATGGGATTAGACCAACCCAATGCAACGGCCAGATTATCAGCCTCTGGAATAATTTTGTGGAGTTTAAAGCCAATCTGCCCATCATCCCCAAAACCATCCAAACTAATAATGCCGACATTAATCTCCACCCCCACAGATGAGATAGCATCACCAACCCCAGCCCCCAAACTGAGCGAGCCATCGGTATCACTCCGATCACCATCTGAAACGCCAGCAATACCAATAAAAGCATCCCCTTCATCAGCGCCATAGGCAGTGGGTGTGCCAAAACTGGATGCAGGCGCAGGAACCGGTGGTGGAAAGAATGGTGCATCAACCGATAACAGCTGACGCAGTTCTTCATCGGTCAAATCTTCTGGACTAAAGCTATCCCCTACCGAACCAGACGAGTCTGGAACAGGTATCTGGGCAAGGCTTGGTGCGTCTTCTTCCTGTTTTACAGATGAGGCTGGGTCCTCAGCAACCACTGACGTATTGTGAGCATGTAAGCTAGGTGCATACACAACGCTTATAGGCACAGCTCCAGCCGGCAGAGGGGCCGTCGCAGCAGTAGTAAACGCGTCTCGGGATACTTGGGTAGTTTCCATAGAGTTCCCTGTATCCATGGAAGCATTCGGCTCAACAACAGGCTCAGCTACAGGCATACTCGGGGCAATCACCCGTGTAGATGGCAAAGCATCTGCTGTCACGTGGGCTAGAGAACTTGTGGTGGGCAGCTCCCGCGTAGCCGTAGCGACCAACTGTTTAAGTTTAGTGACCCTAACATCAGACTGATCAACAACTTCAGCTTCAGATAATGGCTGCGTAACCGTAGACACCAAATGATCAAGCTTGGCTGCCGCACCACTGTTAATCGATAGATTAGCAGCTGCGTCTGATGGAGCAGGTACGGCAACTATTTCAGCCTCGAATTCAGGCACAGCTGTCTTAGATTGAGACTCTGGTGCAGGGTCTGGTAACTGTCGGGTAGCTGTAGATACTAAATGGTCAAGTCTAGCTGTATCACTGTCGTTAGTCAGAAAATCGGCAGCAGGGTCGGCAGCAGGCTTTAATGGTGCAGGTGCCACAACTATTTCAGAATCAGAATCCGATTCAGGCTCAGTCACCTCAAGTTGAGGCTCGTTAGGAACAGATTGGGAACTAAACTCAGGCTGCTGCAGATCATTGTCTGGAAGAATACCTTGGGCATTGGCTTCCACAGCAGCATTGGCAGATTCTGCAACATCCAGTTGAGCGGTTACAACCAGATCAACAACATTGTCACTAGCTGATTGCTCAGTGCTAGTACTCATTTCATTAGCACTAGCACGTCCTAAATTTGCTGAGGCAAATGTAGCGAGTAAGGTTAACCAGCCAATTAGGACTTTATCAGAGGGCTTAATCACAGTTGTATTCCCTTTAGCTAACTTATTTAATGAGCTCTAAAGTATGCAAATAGCTATTAAATAAAATAGCTGTACTAGTCTTGTTTTGAATACATTTCCCAAAAAAGATCGGAAATATAACAATAGACTCAAAATTTTTGGTGAATGAAAACAGCTCATTATTATTTATTAATAAATAGCATAAGTGGGAAGGAAATTAAATCCCCTTCCCACTGATAAAATCTGAACAGCAGGCACTTGACCTTAACTGTTCCAGTTATTTTTTTACCTTGAAAAGCTGTCTTAAACCTTCTTCAGCCAGCTAAACATCGCCCTTAGATCCTTACCGACTTCTTCAATAGGATGCTCAGCTTCACGACGACGAATGGCATTAAACCCTGGGTTTCCGGCTTGACTTTCTAAAACAAATTCACGGGCAAACTGACCAGTCTGAATCTCCTTGAGAATTTGCTTCATCTCTTTTTTGGTCTCCTCAGTAATGATCCTGGGCCCCCGAGTGTAGTCACCATACTCAGCTGTGTTGGAAATGCTATAGCGCATGTTGGCCAAGCCACCTTCAACAACCAGGTCAACAATTAGCTTGACCTCATGGAGACACTCAAAATAAGCCAGCTCGGGCTGATAGCCCGCTTCGATCAAGGTTTCAAAACCGGCTTTGATCAGTTCACTCAGGCCACCACACAACACTACCTGCTCACCAAATAGATCGGTCTCAGTTTCTTCTCGGAAGGTAGTTTCTAGGATACCGGCACGGGTACCGCCAATCCCTTTGGCATAGGCCATGGCCATGTCACGCCCTTTACCAGATGCATCTTGGAAAACGGCAAATAGGGCAGGTACCCCCTGGCCCTGTTCGTAGGTACGGCGAACCAGGTGGCCAGGCCCCTTAGGGGCAATCATTACGACATCCACCTCTTCGGGGGGAACAATCTGCGCAAAGTTGATATTAAACCCATGGGCAAAGGCCAGCACATTACCTGCCGATAGGTTGGGAGCAATGCTCTCTTTGTAAACAGTCTTTTGGACTTCGTCGGGCAGCAAAATCATAATCATGTCTGCTGCTGCTGCTGCATCTGACACAGACTTAACGATCAACCCTTCTGCTTCTGCTTTAGCTGTAGAGCGACTGCCTTCGTAAAGACCCACAACGACGTTGACGCCGCTGTCTTTGAGGTTGAGGGCATGGGCATGCCCTTGGGAGCCGTAACCAATAATGGCAACGGTTTTCCCATTGAGTAAGTCTAAATTTGCGTCACTGTCGTAATACATCTGGGCCATTATGAAGCTCTCCTTGAGTTGCGGCGGGTAACCAAACTTAAAATCCCAATTCAGCGCCGACTTTCTGAATCAGTAGTGCAGCCTTTTATCGTACCAAACCACCTGCCACTGGTTTATTCATTCATACAAAGTCTGCATAAAATGTGGGGTGGGCACGGTCCACCAGGTAGGGGCGTTGACTGGTGCGTTCTGAGCTTACGGTTCAGGCATACACCACAAAAGGCAATGGCAGATAACGTAACGAAATGTGTTTGAATACAGGAGCTATAGTATGAGCGACCAAGTTTATTCGTGCTCGCGTCTATAGTGGAAACTCTTCAGGCAAATAAAATCCCCTTGCACAACTTGCAGAGGATTTGGACCTGGTGGCAGACGCTACTGGGACTACATTTCTGGAATGGCAAGAGTTGATGCCGGAGTTAACCACTCGTGACGTTGAGGCCGTTGAGGGAATTAAACAGGAGTATTTGCATTTAGCCAGGTATGACCTGCTAGAACCTGTTGTTAAGCGAGTAATCCTGTCACCACTCTTAAAATTAGCTGGATTTTATCGTCCGCCCTTTTACATCGCAGCGGAAAAATTTATTGATTTAATCTCTCAGGATGGTGAGCTAACTGTACGGGGACAAATTTATATCCTGGTTTTTCAACCTAAATTTTGGGTGATTTTAATTGAGGCTAAACGCAGCTATTATTCTTTGAGAGCCGCTATTCCCCAACCCTTGGCATACATGATGGGGCAAGCTCAGCCCGTTAGTTTTGGATTTGTCACTAATGGTAGTGAGTTCCAGTTTCTTAAGTTGACTAACCAAAATGGCTGGCAATACAGCTTATCCCATACGTTTTCCTTAGATCGCAAAGACGACCTGCAACAGGTCATTCGGCCCCTGAGACACTTAGGACAAGTAGTTACAAAAAATTCTAAGCAGCTATGAAAAAACCGATGGGCTATGTATAGCAAAGCCCATCGGTTTAAAGGGTGAATAGAAAATCTATTGACTGACGGTCTCCTATGCCATCAAACGACGCCGTGCCAGCATACCACCGAGGACTACTAAACCTAACAAAGCACCGGGTTCAGGTGTTTGAGCCGTATCGTCTCCTTCTTCAAAATCAAAGGTGCTGTCGCTAAAACGGAAGGAATAGTTATCGGTCTCAAAACCACCGCCACCGGTTTGGGTGATTTTAATGCGATTAAACAAACCAGTTTCTTGGTTTGCGTAGAAATGCACGTAACCGTTGTACTCGTTATTGTGGTGCGCTGCTTTGGTGGGCAGTTTAGAGTCACTCCCACCAAAAACATTGTTATAGTCAAACAGGCCTAGGCTAGTTTCAATGCCATTGTCGTCAACGTTCAAAAACTCAAACTTGTTCTCAGGGCTCAGGGCTCCCCAGTTCATTCCAAAGTAGTTGAGACTGCTCGCTAAATCAACGGTGACCGAATTGCCTTGAAAAACTGCTAAATAATCTGAGGTATTTCTCTCAGCATTGGCACCAGTAGGAGCCCAAACGTTACTTTTGATATTTGTGCCATTGGCACCCAGGGCTTTATCAAAGGTGAATATCATGGACTCATCACCAAAGGTGTAAGCATTGTCTTGGCCTGCAACCGCCCTGCGAGCACTCGAATCATTGAAGTCAAGGGTAACGACACCCTCGTTGTAATAAAAATCAGAGAATGCTCCCAAGGTACCGTTGGGGTCATCGAGCAGGTTCATGCCCTTAGTTACCTTAGCGGTAATGCCATCAATAGAGAACTCGCTGTAAATCGGCAAAGACGCATCATCAAAATCATCTGCCTGAGCCAGAGGTGCAACTGTTAGGGGCGCTACGATAGTAATGGTTGTAGCTAGCAACATCTGATAAATACGCTTCATGGTGAAATTTTGTTGTTTGATACTGAATGAATTATTTAAGCGAATTGTTGCAGACGTGCTCTCTGCTACATGCTTGTGATTAGTATCACCATTAGAGGGCTTACCCCCTAGGGGGAAATACCCCTAAAATAGAAGCGCCAAACCTTTAGTTGGTTTTACAGTGGGTAACGTTAAATTGAGGCAACAAGTGTCTATAAATCAGTAAATACGCTTAGGAAAATCGTTCACGTAACATGTTGATTAGCTAGTTTGATCTACTTGGCTTAACTGAATTCATAGTACTGGCCTACGTCTTACCCCGGAGTCGGGTTAGACCAGCTCCATTGCCAGTCGTAATCATTTCAAAAGCTTTATTCAACTCACCGCTTCAATTTCAAGAACAGAAAACAGAATCATTTCGATTCTGTACAAAAGAACAACCAGTAAAGAGTAAATTCTCTTCACTGGTTGCCCTTCATCAAGTTATGACTCTAGTTTTTAGTTTTACGTTGCTCTAGATCTGTGGCATCTGCTCATGCCAGGGAGTAGCTGTTTCGTAGGCCGATGCAACTTCAAACAGAATATCTTCTCGTAAAACATTACTAATCAGTTGCATACCAATGGGTAACCCTGCCCCGTCAAAACCACAGGGCAAACTAATACCTGGTAAACCTGCCAAGTTCACTGTAATTGTCATCAGGTCAGATAAATACATGCTGAGGGGATCATCAACCTTTTCCCCTGCCTTAAACGCCGTACTGGGCACCGTAGGTGTCAGCAACACGTCCACATCTTTAAACGCCGCTTCAAAATCTTGCTTGATCAAGGTACGCACCTTCTGGGCCTGAAGGTAATAGGCATCGTAGTAACCGGCAGAGAGGGCATAGGTACCAATCATGATGCGGCGCTTTACCTCAGGACCAAACCCTTCTGCACGGGTCTGCTTGTACAGGTCAAGTAGGTTGTCAGTCTGAGCCCGCTGACCATAGCGAACACCGTCATAGCGCGCCAAGTTTGATGAGGCTTCTGACGGGGCAATGATGTAGTAGGTGGGTAAACCGTATTTGAAGTTGGGGCAGGAAATTTCGACAATGTCAGCCCCCAGTTCCTTCATCTGCTCAACTACGTCATCCATGGCTTTAGCCACATCATCGTCTACTCCTTCGCCAAAGGTTTCTTGAATCAAACCGATGCGCTTACCCTTGAGGTCAGTCTTTAAATGTTGGGTATAGTCAGGAATCTTAACCTTCAAACTGGTGGAATCTTTGACATCGTGTCCCGCAATGACCTGTAGCAAAATCGCCGCATCCTCCACTGTGCGACTAAAGGGACCAATCTGATCCAACGAGGACGCAAACGCTACTAGACCATAACGGGACACCAGTCCATAGGTAGGCTTCATTCCTACCACACCACAGTAGGCTGCCGGCTGGCGGATGGAGCCCCCAGTATCTGAGCCCAGGGAAATGGGAGCTTGATCGGCAGCAACAGCAGCAGCAGATCCACCGGAAGACCCACCGGGTACACGGTCGATATCCCAAGGATTAGCCGTTAGCTGATAGGCCGAATTTTCGGTGGAGCTGCCCATGGCAAACTCATCCATATTAGTCTTGCCGAGGAAAATAGCCCCCGCATTTGCCAAACGCTGGGTTACTGTCGACTCATAGGGAGGGATAAATCCGGCCAAAATTTTGGACGCGCAGGTGGTGTGGATACCTTTGGTGCAGAGATTATCCTTCAGGGCAATGGGGATGCCGGTTAAGGGACCTAAGGGGGCTCCTGCTGCGATCGCAGCATCTACCTGCTGAGCCTGGGCCAATGCCTTGTCAGCCGTCACCGTCAAAAAGCTATGGAGTTTGGGCTCTAACGCCTGCAATCGGTCTAAATAATCCTGAGTAATTTCAACCGCAGTACGCTCTTTTTGGGTGAGCTGTTGCTGCAACTTGCGAATGACTGACATTCGGGCTCCTTCAGTATGCCTAGCAATTCCAAGCTAACAGTATAGGTGGGAATGGCAGCAATGGAACGAATACCCTAAACTGCAATCTATCCTGTCCTGGTATTGTCTTTAAACAAGACACCATTGACAAAACACTGTAAAAATTATGCTGACAAAATAATTTTTTCGGGTGTGGAGATAAGTTGGGTGAAAGAAGATTCAGCCCTATGGATCTCAGCTGCCGCATCAATGTTTTGGGGGAAATGTGTAGCTGGGTACAATCTTGCTTATTATCTTTGCTATTAAATCTTTAATAGGTTACTGAGTGTATTTAGTAACTTAGGGCTATCAAAAGAACTACGAGTAGACATTGCTTGTCCTTAACTCAATTCCCTGAGAATCATCTGCGTTATCGTTATTCCGGTTTATCAGCGTATATGTTCCTCTTTCGTTCCCCAGCTAAACCTATATGGCGTCGGACTTGGCTACGTCTGCTACTGATATCTAGCAGCACCCTTGGGTTTATGGCATTGGTGGCTTCTCAACTGCCATCTGAGTGGACACAAAAACTTGAACCACTGATGGATTTTTCTACAGCCCATGCTGATGCTGCCGCCCCATCACCATCTACTCCCCAGGATGAGACCTCCTCGATCGAACTGCGTCAGATCAACACTGAAGGGATTGTCAGGCCTTATTTAACCTTAAATAAGCTGAGCTACAGTTTGACCCAGCGCGCACTTGAACAAGAGCAAGCTGCCGTTAGCTATAGGAGTGCGATCGCGCTAGCCCAGCAAGCCTTAGCCTTACGTCAGCAAGGCCATAGTCTTGAGCTAAGTGAACAGGAAAAAGCCCTTTGGCACAAAGCGATTCGTACCCTTGAGACTGTAAATAGTAACGCAGAGCAGTACCCCCAAGCCCAGGCAAAATTAAGAGAGTATAGCAACGTAGCAACGTATGTTAGTCGTCGCATTAACCAGCAACGCTCCGATTTTCTAGTTCCAATCGCCAGCGAACGCGGCGACCCCGATACGGTACGCATTTCCCTCTGTCAGTTAGGGACCGATGAATGTCGTTCATTTCGGGGTGATGTGCCCCCTACCAGCCTTGCCAGCTTAGTAAAACTGCCCATTGCTGTGGCTTTAATGCATCAAGTAACCCAGGGTAAAGCTAGTTTAGATGAGCAGATTTATATTGAACCTAGTAATTTCACTGAAAATGCCCAGGGTGCAAAAATTTTTGTCAATAAGACCTACACCCTACGAGAAGTCATGGTTCGCATGATTACTGAGAGCAATAACATTGCTACCAATCAGTTGATCGACTATATGGGCTATGACATCATCAACGAAGCACTTAAATCAGAAGGGTTTTCAGACACTACCGTAGGTCATAAACTCGTTGGCACCAGCACCTACCCTCAAAGTATGGGCTCAGGCAAAAACCGCAGCACTGCGGATGAACTGACGCAGATGATGATGCGAATCTATAGTTTTACCAAGGCTAGTGATGAGGAAATCCTCAACGCCCTGGTGGGGCAATATGACCTTGATTTTGGCTATCGAGCCCTAATCAAGGAAAAACCTGATATTTTTTGGATTGGTGAAAAAACTGGTCAAAATTCTTCTGTTATTGGCAGTACCGTCGCCTTTAAGGTGGGTGAAGAGCGCTATGTCATGACCGTAACTATCGACGAAAGTGCAAACCAGGACCGACTGCGGCAGATTATCCGAGATGTGGCTCGCCATGTTTTAGAAAACGGACCTTTAGACCAATCGGTAGTGCCTAAATTAGCGCAGAAAATTTAGGCATTCTGAACAATATTTTTACCAGTTTGGCACCCTGGAAATTTTCAATTTTCGCTAACGAACGTGAACATAGAAATTTTTCCTATGTAGTTTTTTCCTATGCAGTTTATTAAGCTGTAAGAATCAGAGTAGCGAGCCATTACATTTGCCCAACTTATAAAGCCGATAGGAATTATTGTGGACGGTTCCGTTTGTCGGGTATATCAGGACACAAACCAAAAATAATTTGTTTCAACCTCTTGTCAAGGATTGGATACACCCTCAAACTAAATAATGAATTAACAAACTGCGCAAGTGAGACAATCCTGTGAAAAGAGTTCTTTCGATTATTCTCGGCGGCGGTGCTGGTACTCGCCTCTATCCCTTAACTAAGTTTCGTGCAAAGCCCGCAGTTCCTCTAGCCGGTAAATATCGATTGATTGATATTCCAGTTAGCAACTGTATCAATTCAGAAATAGTAAAGATCTACGTTCTCACGCAGTTTAATTCAGCCTCACTCAACCGTCATCTCACTCGCGCCTATAACTTTTCTCAGTTTAGCGATGGCTTTGTTGAAGTGCTGGCTGCTCAGCAAACCCCCGAGAGCCCCAGTTGGTTCCAGGGTACTGCAGACGCTGTTCGTAAGTATCTGTGGCTGTTTGAAAGCTGGGATGTGGATGAAGTGATCATCCTTTCGGGTGATCACCTTTACCGTATGGACTACAGACTGTTTGTTGAGCGTCATCGTAGTACTGGAGCGGATATCACGCTATCGGTTGTTCCGGTGGGTTATAAGGTCGCACCTAGCTTTGGTCTGATGAAAATCGACAATGCCGGACGCATTGTCGACTTTCACGAAAAGCCTAAGGGCGATGCACTGGAGGCGATGAAGGTAGATACCAGTTCGTTGGGATTAAGTCCTGAAGAGGCAAAGGAAAAGCCTTTCATTGCTTCGATGGGTATTTATGTTTTTACGAAGCAAGCACTGATTGATTTACTACGGCGTTCTCCTGAGCAGACCGACTTTGGTAAAGAGATCATTCCAGGAGCCGCCCGTGACTATAATCTCCAGGCCTATCTCTTTGACGGGTATTGGGAAGATATTGGAACTATTGAAGCATTCTTTCATGCCAACTTGGCCCTGACTCAGCAGCCTCGTCCACTGTTTAGCTTTTACGAAGAAGACGCGCCGATCTATACAAGGGCCCGCTATCTTCCTCCTAGCAAGTTGCTCGATTGCAAAGTTAGTCAGTCGATTGTTGGCGATGGTTGCATCCTCAAACAGTGCAGCATTACTCACACGGTGATTGGGTTACGTCAGCGTATTGGGGCTGGCTGCGAGATTGAAAATGCTTTACTCATGGGAGCTGACTACTATGAGAATACGACTGATAATCAGCACCTGACCCGTGGCAAGATACCTGTCGGTATTGGGGAAGACTCCATTATTAAACAGGCCATTATTGATAAAAATGCCCGCATTGGTAGCAATGTGAAAATTGTCAACAAGGAAAATATTCAGGAAGCTGAACGGGAAGATCTAGGTTTTTATATCCGTAGCGGCATTGTCGTTGTGCTTAAGAACGCAGTCATTCCCGATGGCATGATCATTTAACCGTAGGGTGGGCGTGCCCACCCTTCACGGGAGGTGCCCCCTCAAAAGGGCTTCCGAAACGGAAGCCCTTTTGCATAAATGTCGTTATCGAATCCTGGGTTTATTCTGGTGGTAATGTGCCAGGGTGATTTTATTCGCCCATCGGTGGGCGTTGCTCACCCTACTTTCCATTACCCACTTTCTACTCCCTCTCTAAAAATGGATTTTCGCGAAAGTCTCAAAATGGCGGTTAAGACTCTAACTGCCAGCAAGCTTCGCAGCAGTCTAACCATGTTAGGCATCATTATCGGCAACGCATCGGTTATCTCCATGGTGGGCCTGGGGGAAGGTGGTCGCCACTACATCAATGAACAAATCCAAAGCCTGGGACCAAATATTTTATTTATCGTGCCTGGGAACCGAGAAACTCGCCAATTAGGAGGTCTGGAAATTACGCGCAATCTAGTATTGGCGGATGCAGAGGCAATTGCCGAACAGGTTCCATCAGTGGTTGATGTGTCGGCTGAAAATACGACACCCGGACTGGTGACATTTTTAAATCGCAATGCCAATGCCAGCATAATTGGCACTAACCCAGCGTTTATCACCGTCCGCAACTTCACTACAGCTCAGGGACGGTTTATTTCTGAGTTAGATATGCAGCGTACCAGTGCCGTTGCTGTGCTAGGCAATTCTCTGGCTGAACGTCTGTTTGAAAATCAGGTGCCCCTGGGGCAATCGCTACGGATTAATAACGTTACGTTTGAAGTCGTCGGGGTGCTGGCGGTTCAAGGCTCCAATCTAGGGGTTAATTATGATGAGGCGGTGATGATTCCGATTACCACTCAGGCTAGTCGAATTGTCGGACGCACGTCTCCCTATGGCATTCAGGTAGGGTTTATCTCGGCTACAGCCCGTAATGCGGAAAGCATGCAAACAGCAGAGTTTCAGGTTACTAACCTGTTGCGGCTACGCCATGGCATTACTCGGCCTGAAGATGATGACTTTTTTATCCAAAATCAGGATACATTGCTGACCATTGCCGACACAATTACGGGAGCCTTGACAGTAATGCTGGCTGCGATCGCAAGCATTTCGCTTCTCGTCGGTGGCATTGGCATAATGAATATCATGCTAGTGTCCGTCCGCGAGCGGACCCAGGAAATTGGCCTGCGCAAAGCCATCGGTGCATCCCAGCGGGATATTCTGATTCAATTTTTGATTGAAGCCATTATCCTCTCTGCTGCTGGTGGCATCATCGGCACCCTATTAGGCGTCAGCGGCATCGGTCTGCTCAGTCTCCTCACCCCCTTTGAATCTTCCGCCTCAGTTAGCGCCATCGTCGTAGCCGTAGGCGTCTCCGGCAGCATTGGCTTATTTTTTGGCGTTATCCCTGCCCGTCAAGCCGCTAAGTTAGATCCAATCGTAGCGTTGAGAAGCATTTAAAGATATTCCCTATGCCCCCTTTAATCAACCTGCAAAACATTTCCAAAATTTATGGCAGCGGTAACACTGAGGTTAAAGCCCTATGGGATGTCAGTTTAGGTATTAGCCAGGGAGATTATTGCTCAATTATGGGACCCTCAGGCTCTGGTAAATCCACAGCTATGAATGTCATTGGCTGTTTGGATCGTCCCACCCATGGTCAATATTTTTTTGATGGTCAGGATGTTGCCCGGCTAGACGATGACACCTTAGCAGTCATTCGCAATCGTAAAATCGGGTTTGTCTTCCAACAGTTTCATCTACTGCCCCAGCTGAGCGCCCTCGATAACGTTGCCCTACCCATGGTATATGGGGGAATTCCTGCCACTGAACGTCGTGAACGGGCTGCCAATGCGCTCCAACGGGTGGGCTTAGGCAATCGTCTGACCAATAAACCCAGTCAGTTATCTGGGGGACAACAACAGCGGGTGGCCATAGCCCGAGCCATTGTTAATCGACCGCTGCTACTACTTGCTGACGAGCCTACTGGTGCTCTGGATACTACCACTACCGAAGAGGTAATGAAAATTTTTGCCGAACTAAATCTTGGCGGAATTACCGTTGTAATGGTCACCCATGAACCCGCTGTTGCCAAATTAACAAAACGGGTGGTGTGGTTTCGTGATGGTGAGGTCGTGGATGCCCATATGAGTCCTGAAAAAGTTGGCTACGGCACATTAGCAGAATAGGGAAAATTACGGACACGACCTCAGCAGAATGGCCGAAATTAGGTGGTAGGCTATAGGCGTTTGATTTGTATCATTTGATCTTGTCGCTCATTTAACCTTGCTCACAATCAAATCACCTGGATCACCAAACGCCGATTAACAGATAACAAGCAGTCAGTTATTAGCCAGCCATTAGTCAACTCAAGGGAACATATCAAATGAATTTAGGCCATCGCTATGGGCTATCGTTATTGCTCGCATTGAGTGTGACTGCGGTTAAGCCAGCCTTTGCCCAACAAACATTTCGCAGCGCTGAAGCAGCCTTAGAACAAGGCGTTATCTATGTCCAGCAAGGTCAACTTGAGGATGCGATCGCGGCTTTTCAAAGCGCCATTGACCTCGACCCTAGCCTAGCTGTTGCCCATTACAACCTGGGTTTAGCTTATCGAGAGCAACGTCAAATGCAAGAAGCTGCTAACGCCTTTTGGCAGGCCACCCAAAAAGATCCTAACTTTACGATGGCCTATGTCAACTTGGGAGCAGCTTTACTCGATGGCGGCAACCTGGAACAGGCTGAAAGTTATTTACAGCGGGCAGTTACCCTGGAACCCGAGTTGGGCATTAGCCATTACAATCTGGGATTAGTACAACGTAAACAAGGGAAGCTATCAGCGGCACTCACTTCTTTTTTGTCCGCCGTAAACCATAGCCCTCAGTCACCAGAAGTTCACTATCAGATTGGCCTGATTTACTTACAGCAAAATCAACTAGATGGAGCTGTACAGGCCCTTGAAACCGCTATTGCCCTTGACAATAATTATCCAGAAGCCCATTACAACCTGGGTATCACCTACTTTGGTCGAGGTGATTCAGAACTAGCTCTGGAAAATTTTGACCGGGCGATTCAGCTCTATCCCTCCTTTGGTCACGCCTATTATTCCAAGGGTTTAGCCCTGGTCGAACTAGGGCGCACTGATGAAGCCGAACAGGTATTTCAACAGGCGCTCAACCTTTACATCAACCAAGGGCGTAATCAGTGGGTGATCAATACCCAAGCCCAGCTAGATCGCATCCGCCAGTAGGGGCATTTCCTTACGGGTGCACCGCTAATGAAACGCTACTCTAAATTAAAGAAATCCAGTTCAAATGCACGGACCTGACCACTTTCCAAGAGTGCCAGATTACTTTTTAATTGTCGCCATACTAACCCGGCACTTAAAAATGTTAAGCCAGCGGCGGCGGCATAGGAAAGCCACGTAGGCGTCCCAAAACACCCCAAACCCGATGCCAAGAAAATGGCCGTCCCAGTACAGATGCCAAAAAATGGCAGTTGGATATTCAATCCACCTAACTTAGCTACCACCGCTGATGAACGGGTTTTATTCCATGCCGCTACAATTTCTTTAAGCACCGCACTAAAGGCCGCACCCGACGTTACTGCAATCAATAGACCAGCCACCATAAAAAAGTAAGGAGGCGTAAAAAAGTAGTAGTAGTAAGTCATGGTTAGACCGTCACATGTAAAGTTCTATTAATGATATTTATTATACGCCCAGATTAAACCTCCAAATCACCTGTCCAAACTCAGTCGCTAGCGCTGTGTCCCACCTTATGGCTAGGCTATGTAATCAGAGAGTTCGTTAGCTCTTCTGTCGTCTATTTGGGATTGCACCATGACCCAGGCATCTATTGGTGTGGCTGTTGTTGGCACTGGATTTGGTCAAAAAATTCATATTCCTGGTTTTAAGGCCCACCATCGTACAGACGTGGTAGCGGTTTATCATCGCGATCGCAACCAAGCTCAAATTATCGCTGAACGCCATGGTATTCCCCATGCTTGCGATACTATCGATGCAATTGTCGCTTTACCCAATGTGCAAGCCGTTAGCGTGGCTACACCTCCTTTTGCACACCACGCTATGGCAGCAGCAGTACTCAAAGCCGGCAAGCATTTGTTACTGGAAAAACCTACGGCTCTCAATGTACAAGAAGCTAAGGAACTCCATGACTTAGCACAACAGCACCAAGTAACCGCTATCATGGACTTCGAGTTCCGATTTATTCCAGCCTGGCAGCGCTTAGCAGAGCTACTCAAAGAAGAGTATGTCGGTCAAAAGCGGCTGATCAAAATTGACTGGATTGCTGGCAGTCGGGCAAATCCAGAGCGGGCTTGGAACTGGTATGCCCGCCAAGATCGGGGGGGCGGCGCATTGGGGTCCATTGGCTCTCACATGTTCGACTATGTTGCCTGGTTATTTGGCCCAGTTCACCGGTTGTCAGCCAACCTAAGCACCACCATTACTCAACGCCCAGACCCAATCTCTGGTGACTATAAGCCGGTTGATTCTGACGATACCTGCAGTATTAGTTTGGAACTCGTTGATGGCACTCCAGTACAAGTTACCCTCAGTGCCGTAGCCCTAGCTGGTCGCGGACATTGGATTGAAGTTTATGGAGAAAAGGGTACCTTAGTGCTCGGTAATGCCAATCAAAAAGACTATATTCACGGCTTTACTCTCTTCGGTAGTCAAGCTGGCTCTCCCTTAGTTCAGCTTGATATTCCAGAACGGCTGGAGTTTCCAAAACGTTACGATGACGGTAGACTCGCCCCATTCATCCGTGTTGTAGATCATTGGGTAGCTTGCATTGACCAACAACAAACCTCAGCTCCTTCCCTGACAGAAGGTGTTTATTCACAACTGCTGATGGATTTTACCCATCAAGCCCATCGTCAAAAAACTTGGGTGACCGTATCCGATTAAACTGCATTAACTTAGAGATGACCTCATCAATACCCATGGAGTGATGTCCTGAGTAATGTACATTAAGTATAATTCGTAGCATCTTGAGGATATAGGTCGTCAAAAGCCATGTCGTCGCAAAAATTTCCCATTACTTCCCTACAAACCCTTAGACGATCTCTCAAGCAGCAGCTAGTACTGCCAGCCTGTGAGCATACCCCTAATGCTACAACTGAAAATATGGCTGAACCTGATTCATTGGCCAGCTTGAGTGATCTATTTCGTCAAGGAGGCATCACCCATTCCGAAGGATCCACACCCAATGCTAATGGCCAATGGTTCATTAGCACAGTCGATGCTAGTGCTGCTCTTAGAAACCTGCCAGGAATTGCCTTCAAGCCTAACTATTGTCTAGTCACCTATCTCTATCGCATCAGACGAGCCCATACAAACCATGGCGGTGCCGTCACTTGGGCAATGGCAAATCAACTCAGCACCACTTCTCATCTAGAAGCCGCATTGACTCTGGCTGGTGACCATAATATGCCCCCATATCCTGAAGGTGCCTTGCTAAACTATATGAACGCCATTACGGGCAACCTAACGCCAGCCTCATTTCTAATTGCGTCAGTTCTTCAGCGAGAACTCCAAGAATTTGGCCGCTGTGGCCAATTTCACCGTTGGCACCATCACCGTCTAATTGGTACTGTCCCCAAGCAACGTCATTGGCAATGGCGTATGGAACAGCCTCAAGATTTAAATCCAATCGTACATAAGCTACCTAACGGTAAGATAGCTGTTGAATTTTACACCTGCCGCGTCGTCCCACCTATTGGGATCTTCCGCCACGTTGATCGATACCCAGGCAACAGTTATGTAGCCAAAGCTAGCGACCAGGCTATTGCATCTCCTGTAGAACAGGAATCTAAACTTGCTTAGTTGTCTGTCAAGCCTAAGATTTAGGATGAGGCTAGTAAAGAGTGAAAAATCAAATAGGATGAAGCGTTACTCCTTATCCTATAGCCCTGGGGACATAGCTGACGCTAGTACCCTTTATCGGTGCAGAATCCTAATTTTTAGCGTTGACGCTGCATTAGTCAGAGATAAGGATATAACTAACAACTGGTCGGCCTAGTCAGCTGATTTATCGCAGAAAGCTACTAATAAACCACAGTAAGGTCATGGTAATGATGGCTATGACAGATTCCCCGAGGGGACCATTCGCTGTCAGACCTAAGCCTTGCTGACCAATCAGGGTAATGACCAAAACTCCCAGTAAAACCCCTATCAATAAACCACCAGCAGCAAAGGCAAATGAGCGCCAAAACTTCCGCTCCTTACGGTTGAGAAAGAAAATAGTTGCGGCAACTGAAAATCCTAGGGCAGTGGCAGCACTGTTAGCAACAAACCAAGCCATTGCGGCTAGCACTAAAAAGACGACCGATGGCCAAAGAATATCGCTTCGACTGGGGGTATCTAACCAATCCTGCAGCCAGTCAGGTGGCTGAGGCGCAGGTAAAGAAGTTCTGGGGGTAGAGGTTGATGCTTCTGTATTTTTTTCTGCAAATCGAATCCGATCAGGCACCTTAATTTTGCCTTCCTGGCGCATGCGCAACCGTTCCATCAAGATGGCGTCGTAGGCGGCCTCGATAGCCTCTTTCTGCTGAGGATTGTGTTCACATTCTTCTAGGAGGCGCTTACGAGCGACCTGTACCTCTTCAAACGAAGATGATTCATCCAATCCCAACGTTTTATAGTTGCTCTCATTCATGTCGACACCTGGTATGTACGGTGGCTATTACGACGCTTACAACGATGATATAGCATACACCTATGGTGAACAGTGCGCTCCGTTGCACATCAAAAACCATCATGGCCTATATCAATCACCAGTTTAACCATCCTGACAAAAAAATTAAGTCAAGGATGACAGAAATGTCAGATAACTTTTTAGAAGTTTCCTTGCAACCCATGGTTGCATCCTTATGATTATTGGAGATTCCTGGCAGCGCTGGCAGCAAATCTTTGAGAACGTACTCAGATGGTGCTGTACACAACGGATATGCACTACCGATAAATCCAAGATATTTCAATAAACTTATAGGTGTGGCATCTTTAGTGCCAATTGACTGGCTGTATTTAGCAGAATTCTTTGATATGGTGCTGTACACAACGGATATGCACTACCGATAAATCCAAGATATTTCAATAAACTTATAGGTGTGGCATCTTTAGTGCCAATTGACTGGCTGTATTTAGCAGAATTCTTTGATAAGGTGTGGAAGCCCTGTAAAACTTCTCTGAAGTTATTGAAAACTTGTGAAATAGGACTTTAGACGGACCCTCACGGGCAGTCTAATCTCAATAGGTTTTATATCGTTGCTGATTTACAGAAAAAATCGATTTAGGATGGATGCAATTTTGCTAAACCTTCTCGGATTAAATCATCTCGAGGATCAGCAACACCGGATTTATTTTTACCTTTTTACCTAGACTCGTATTTTTTGGTGTAAGGATTATGACCACGGCCTCTGCCAAAATTTTAGTTGTTGATGACGACCCAGCCATTCGCAATCTTATCCATCGATTTTTAGCGAAGCAGACCTATGAAATGGAATCTGCTGAGGATGGGAAACACGCGTTGGCTATGTTTGAGCAGTTCAATCCAGATTTAGTCATCCTGGATGTCAATTTACCTGACGCAAATGGCTATGACCTGTGCAAGGAAATGCAATCCCGCACAGGCGTCTTTGTATTAATGCTCACTAGTCGTACTGATGAATCGGACAAAATTCATGGTTTTAATCAAGGGGCCGATGACTACATCACAAAGCCATTTAGCTTAGGTGAACTTGAGGTTCGAGTCGGCGCTATTTTGAAGCGTCAACGGCCAGTGACCGCTGCTGAGCAGCAGTGTCTGACGTTTAATTCCTTGGCCATTGATCCCATCCGCCGAGAAGTTACCCTTGAAAGTCAGTTGGTTCCTTTAACAGCTCTGGAATTCGATTTGCTCCACTTCCTCGCTAGTCACCCCGGTCGTGTGTGGCGGCGGACTGAGCTGATCCAAAAGGTTTGGGATTATGAATATGTGGGTGACCAGCGCGTAGTCGATGTACACATCGGTCAGATTCGTAAAAAGATCGAGATAGATACCAACCAGCCAACATTAATCCAAACAGTACGTGGTGTAGGGTACAAGTTTGAGCCACCCTCTACCGGTGGGGAACCCGCTGAAGGATAAGTGGGTGAGTAGTGTTATTGGTGTGTAACATTGTTTGACTTAACCGTCTTACCTGGCCCGTCTTACCTGACTGAGTGACTCAATGACTAACGTTTGGGATAGCGCCTAAGCACTACAGAACTTTTCTGTAGTGCTTATTTTTTTCCACCCACGGCTCACCTGCTAAAAAAAGGCCTTCGCTGCGCGAAGGCCTTGGACGTGCACTCAAGGAAATGACTCGGGAAAAGTTACTGTTCTACCTTAGCTGCGGATTTAGCTACAGGCTTGATTGAACGGTTGGTGTTCCGAAGTTTCCAGGCACTAGATACGATTTGGCTCCAGCGTCGCTGTACCCGCTTTGGAGTCCATCCAAGCTGCTGAGCGATGTCAGTATCTGAAGGAGTAGAACGCTGGGGGTCCTGCATTTGCTGTTGTTTAAGTGCTAGTAAATGCTGCTGATCGGCAGTTAATTCAGCAATAAATGCCGTCCACTCTTTAGGGGATAAACCTAGGTTTTTATCTAAGTCAGCTCCTAACCATTGGTGAACGAGTTCCCAGTTGTGGGATTGGGCAAATTTTTCCACATGGTATTTGAATCGCTGCTGCAGGTAATCACGCTGTCGTGGTGTCAGACTGAGCACTTCGTCAATTTCAGACGCTGCCATGTCTTGCAATCGTAATGCCAGGTAATCGATACAGGCAGGTTGATCCTGTTCTTCCAGATATTCGACTAACTCCTGGATGATGCGATCGCGTAGCACAGCTTCCGCCGGATCAGTGACATCAGCCACCATCTGCTCACGAATTTGCTGCAGGGCTGACGACCGAGAGTCTGCATCATCACTTTTGGGTGAATCCACGGCCATCTCAATGTCAACACAGGTCTCTGCTGGCAGACGCTTGGCAAAACTTTGGGCACGTAAAACTAGTAATTGTTGATTATAACACCCCGGTAGTGAAATCCGACGCTTGGCATACTGTTCGGTGAAGGCCATATACTCAGCTAACTCCAACCGGGTTCTGGGCGTGTAGTCAGCTTCGAGATGGTTTTCCCGACGAAATGCTTTAAGAACTTCAATATAAAAACTTTGGAGAAAGTCTTCTAGTAGATTACAACGACCCTGAAAGCCTAGCTGGGTTTTGGCAGGTGCGATATAGCGATATGCGATCGCACTGAGACGACTTTGAAGTTCCACCCTGCCTTGGCGAGAGCCTAGACGGTAATATTCCAAATATTTCTGAATCCGGTTTTCCGCCAAAGAATGCTGCCAAGCATTAACTTCGCCAGAGGCTTGAATTCGGTCACTCTTGCGACAAATTCGAGCCACTTCAATCGCTAACCGATTGGCCACAGCATGGACAGTGCGGGTACTGCCTTTAACCTGCGCTTGAATCATCTGCACCAGAAAACTTACCAGGGCCTGATCAACAGGACAGAGTTCATTTTCATGGTTTGTATTAGCAACATCGTCCTTAGTTGACCGGATAGAACCAGCAGTGGGATGAAGAACGACGTTATTAGAATTAGATGGCTTAGTTAGATTTAATACGGTTGTAGCGGTAGATTGAGCTTTCATAATTCCCTTAGTGATGCACGCCCCTACAATTCGAGGAGCTGTTCAATTGGCAGTTGGAGCTGTAGGCCTGTCCATTAGTGGACAGTTTCACTGTAGAGGGACTCAATCTGGAATCTAAATAACAGTGTGTCACTATCCAAAGCAATTGGGCATAGAGTCCGTTTAAAGACTGGATGCTGCTCGAAAAAATGGGGCATCAATAACTCTAAAATACTTACTGTGAATGATTTGGCAGATTGCTCGAACAGGACGACACCGACTTAGAAACGGTATCCTTGACTGTGACAATTGAGTAGATAGTCTATCCTGTAAGTCCATTTTCACCCTTGTGACAGTTGTGCAAGATTAACGGGTGCTCCCATCCATCTAGATACATCAACTGTTATTGATGAACTGTCAACTAACCTAATAGTTCCCTGACGTATTGCACTATTTAATAGCTACGCCAATGCCCACGCCTGTCCGGTGTTTTTACCAGGGCCTGGATGAAGTGTATGTAGGGAAATTTCGCCCTTAGAGGAGATTCTGTAAAGCTATGGAAAAGCTCGCTTATTTCGATTGTCCAACCGGCATTGCAGGCAACATGTGTCTCGGTGCAATTTTGTCAGCAGGGATGCCCTTAGACACTCTCCTAACTCAGTTACAAAGCTTAGGCCTAGAGCATGAGTATGAATTTACAACGACGCAGGTAAAACGTCAGGAACAAGCGGCGACCGCAGTTACGATCAATTTGAGCAGCGATGCAGTCCAAAGCCATCGCCACTTACCAGAAATCGAAGCCATTATTCGCCAGGCACAGCTGCCTGATCGGGTCACAGCATGGAGTCTGGCAATTTTTCAGACATTAGCAGCGGCAGAAGCAGCTGTTCATGGCATTCCAGCAAACCAGGTGCATTTTCATGAAGTAGGCGCTACTGATGCTCTGGTGGATATTGTGGGGACCTGTTTAGGGTTGGACTGGCTAGGTGTAGACCGAGTGATCTGCTCCCCTCTGCCAGTGGGTGGTGGCACGGTTAGGGCTACCCATGGTCGTCTACCAGTGCCAGCTCCCGCCGTGTTAGAGCTGCTCAGACGAGCCCAGGCACCAATCTACAGTAATGGGATTGAAAAGGAATTGGTCACGCCAACGGGGGCCGCGATCGCAACCACCTTAGGCAACCAATTCGGTCCTCCACCCGCCATGATCCTCCAAAAGGTTGGGTTAGGTGCAGGCAGCCACGATTTGCCCATACCCAATATTTTACGGCTATGGATCGGCCAATCATCTTTAGGGGAAATGTCTGAGCCTCCTATCCATCACTCCACTGTCCATCCCCATAGTCATCCCCACACCCATACCCACGCTCCTCCTCCCTCCTCCGGCTATCGCGAATCTGTAGTAGAACTCCAAACGCAGCTTGACGACTTAACTCCCCAAGCCATTGGTTATCTCTATGACAGGCTATTTCAGGCTGGAGCCCTTGATGTGTTTACCCAAGCCATTAGCATGAAAAAAAATCGTCCGGGTATTTTACTGACAGTTATTTGTACCGCATCAAATACTGAGGTCTGCCAATCTGTACTGTTTGCAGAAACCACGACCTTAGGCATCCGGATCACGACGCAGCAGCGCCAAACCCTGTATCGCACTTGGCAATCGGTTACCACAACCTACGGACCAGTACAAATTAAAGCTGGGTTAGCCACTCCCAATGGTCCTGTACTTAACCTTCAACCTGAATATGAAAACTGTGCCCAGCTAGCTCGTGCCCATGGTATTGGCTGGAAAAAAATCCAGTGGGCCGCAATTGCTGCGGCTGAGCCCCTATACCAACAAGTGAATGGTTGGAGGTCTCAACCATCCTCGCCGTAGCTTAAGACTCCTATCGTGGCTAAAGAATAACTAATCTACAGGGTTCAACTTAGACGTGGTTTAATAAGCACCACTTATATCTTCGGATGATATGTGGTGCACAGGTGCCCAGTGGAGTTCTTTCATCATTTGGGAAAAAATGCGATATTCCTCCAGGGAAGCAGTTTCTGGATTGCTCGCCTTAGCCTCGTCTTGTTGAACCTGAACCAGGTTATATTGCACATCACTGCCACAAATAGCCAGGGTTACACCGTAAATCTCCAAAAAGTTAATAATCCACTGACATTCTTCCCGAGGAAACTGCTCATAGTAGCGAATGAGGTCAGCAATCCGAGCATCTAAATACGGATGAGAATTGGGGGAAATCAAAAGTAGCTTAAGTAAAACAATGGCCAACGTCAGTGGTCGGCCATTGGTTAACAACAAGCTAAACAGAGATGACGGCGTTGTTGCATCCTCCGTCATCAAATAGTCAATGACTCGATTGCTTGTCAGCAGCGCTAACGAAGCATCTACCGGCTGCTGATTAAACTTGACATACAAACCCTTCAATTTCGATAGCAATCTATTTTCGAGGGTCAGCACAAAATCAGTTCTAATGGCCGAAAAAAGCAGGTACTCAACCAGGCTATTTTTATAGCTACCATAGGTCAATCCTCGGGTCTGCTCATGAAAAATACGAGCCAGGTTACGGTGGCTAAACATACCCCGCTTAGCTACCAGGGTTCTAATCACTCGTAAAGCAGCATCCCCTAACATTGTCGGGTTGTCCCGACGCTCCCTTTGAATAGGGGTCTGTTGAAAATGGGCCGTATACATGGCCAGATCAAACTTAAACTTATCCCTCAGACGCTGAGAAAGAGCCCTTGCGGCCTCCCGCTGCTCTAGAGGATTACTAGTATCAATGTATTGAGGTGCTAGTAAATATGCCGTATAGCGTCTGGACCAGTGGGGGTCCTCACTATTAAAACGGTTTTCAACAAAAAGCTTGAGGTCTTGAAAATCCTCGCTGTCAACAAAATATTGCAGCCATTGTCGCAATCGCTTAATCGTTGGCGATATCGACACCTTACGAATAACTGGATCGGCAAACAGCTGAATCAATCCCCTAATAGCATTATACTCACGGGCAACTTCCCAGTTATTGATCAGAATGTAGCAGGAGCGCTTTAGGGTGTTTTGAAACTCCACCTTATCGTTTGCAAATAAGATGGCATAAAGAGCAGGAACGGTATTTGAACCTATGGTTTCATGATGCTGCAAAAAAAGCGCCTTAAATTCTTCCAGCACATCTTCCGCAGGCCATGCTTTAACGATGTTTAGCAGGAATTCATATATCGTTTGCTGTGCCTGCTGAACGTCTTGGTACCGACGCCTAGGATTAAACGAATCAGAAACTCTATCAACAACCATGCAAGTTACTGGTATATATGGCCAATCGTGCTATGAGCATTCACGGCTAACTAGATAGATAGATGGGGTGCAAAGCAGAAAAAATGTGTCCGGGTATTCACTTTGTAACAAGAAAACACCCATCTTGGAAAGTATATTTATTCTGAATCCACTTCCGTAACACTACTGACAAATCAATATCTAGCTTTTTCCTGCTCTGTAACACCACTGACAACCCAATAACTAGCTTTTTCTGAGAAGGCTGAAACCTATATGCAGCCTACTGTATAAGAGTCAAGCACCATTACGAGCCTTATCAGCTCTACAATGCCTTATATTAAATTGTACAGACTTGCAGACAAATTGCATAGTCTTCACAATTTTTCATCGCCAAAAGAAGGCTTAAAAATGGGGGCGGAGGGACTTGAACCCTCACGACCGTTTAAGGTCAACGGATTTTCACCCTCCCACAGCTTTCGCTGTTGCCACGCTGAGCGGGCTTTGAGGATTGGACCCTCCCTTTACCCTCGACTTGACGTTAGGGTAGCTCCCGTCGGGCCTCTGCACCTTCCCTGCAAGAGGACATTTGCCTCTTACGGGGCTTGGCTCAGGATTGCCTTATCTTCATCAGAACTTACCAATGAAGACTTAGGTTTCCCTGAGTTTGAGAGCTTCCACTTAGCAGATTTCTCCACTAAGGCTCAGTTTTCTAAGTCCGCAGCGTCTACCATTCCGCCACGCCCCCTTTAGTTGAGTTAACTAGAGTGAATATATTAAACAGCTTTGCTGGTTATTTGACCACTCTCTAAAAAACTCCTGTTTAATTCCAACACCAACTGGTACTCTGTGCAACCCCCTGAACGCTATGATGACTTACGGTATGTGCAAAACACATAGGGGCTATGGACAACCTCGATATTTCACTTTTAATTACCTTGGCAGTATATGCCGGGCTGGCGGGTCTTTACTTGTTAGTGATACCTGGGATATTGCTTTTTTATCTAAAACAGCGCTGGAATGTGGCATCATCCATTGAACGCTTATTGATTTATTCGCTGGTATTTGTATTTTTCCCAGGCATGTTGCTACTGTCACCGTTTCTCAATTTTCGTCCCCAGCGGCGTGAGATTTAACTATGAGACGGATTGATGTAATTGGTATTGGCCTGGGTGTGTTTGTGGCTGGTGGTGGATTGTATTTGCTCTTTTCGCTGGCAGGTTTTGATGGCATTTCGGCAGGTATATGGAGCCAAGTTATTTTTACCGGCGGTCTGTTGGGATGGGTTATCACCTACCTGACGCGGGTATTTTCCAAAAAAATGACTTACAATCAGCAGCTTAAAGATTATGAAGACGCGGTTCTCCAAAGGCGTTTAGATGAAATGTCCGATGAAGAATTAGGGCAACTACAGGCAGAACTGGAGGCGGAGAAGCCGTAACACACTATGGGGAAATCGGTTTCAGCTCAATTTCAGACATTACGCGACCAAAAAGGCTGTGCGCTTATTCCGTTTATTACGGCTGGAGATCCTGATTTAGCCACTACTGCAGAGGCGCTGCGAGCGTTAGATCGAGCGGGGGCAAATTTAATTGAGCTAGGTGTGCCCTATTCTGACCCATTAGCCGATGGTCCAGTGATTCAAGCCGCCGCCACCCGTGCCTTAGAACGTGGGGTTACGCTGGATGCTGTGTTAACCCTGATTGCGGAGGTATCGCCAGAGCTGTCGGCACCTATTGTGCTATTCACTTATTACAATCCCATTCTCAATCGAGGGATTGAACAATTTTTGCAAGATATTCATCGGGCGGGGGTGCGTGGTCTTGTCGTGCCAGATTTACCCCTGGAAGAAATGGATGTACTGCTAACACCTGCCAAAGAGATTGGCGTTGAGGTCACCCTGTTAGTCGCACCTACCACGCCCAAAGAACGAATTGTTGCGATCGCACAGCAATGTCAAGGCTTTATTTACCTGGTCAGTGTTACTGGGGTTACAGGCATGCGCCAACAAATTGGCAATCGCGTACAGAGTTTATTGCAAGAGCTTCGGTCTGTTACCGATAAACCCATTGGTGTAGGGTTTGGCGTATCTTCCCCTGAACAAGCTACTCAGCTAAAAACGTGGGGAGCTGATGGCGTTATTGTCGGCAGCGCCTTTGTAAAGCGACTGGCTGCCAGTGGGTCTACCGATAGTGGCCTTACAGAGGTTGAACGCTTTTGTCAACAACTCAAACTAGCCTTGAACTGACCACTTACAACACAATGCATAAACAGTATCTTTTCGCAACGGTTGAATTGCTTGCTACATTTACAAAACTCACCAATTAGAACGTCGGCGCATCAAACTTTTCTGCTTGGTTGGTTTTACCTACTCATAAAACTCTTGACAGATTTTCAGCAAGTCATCGGAATTATCCCTGATTTGTTGTTACAGTTTGCTGATAAATATTTCACGATGTAACCTTCAATAATTCTTCACGTTGGTTCAATCGATCTTCAATCAAGGGGTAAGCCTCTCTTAAGTCAGGACATGAGAGCGGCAATTTCTATGATTTTCATTGATAAAACGGTGAAAATTTAGAAACCTTTGCTGATTTTTTATCAAACTTTCCTGATTTATTGGGCCTCAGTGTAAGCCCCTAAATTTTGACTGCTGCTGTGGGGTGTTGCACTCACCCGAACCAGAGTGTAATAATCCTTGACCAGAGACAGGAATAACCGTATAAATACGGCAAACTTCCTTGATTTATTGAATTGTTTACATAAATAGTAAGTGGTTTTTCCTAGATCTCTAATCAAAGTTGATTAGAGTTTTTACTGATAAGTTTTCAGTTCAGTCATGTTGGGTTTATGACGATACGCCAGTTAGTCATAACCATTGGCGGAACACTGCTTCGAGTTGCTTGTGGATCGAGGGCGATGTTTGCGATTTGCCTTGTTGTTGGTGCCTGTGAGGGGTCATGAGAGTTTTGAAAAGCCGTCCTAGAGGTGCTATTTGGCACTTGTTTAAAGCTGTAAGTTTTTTCTTGGTGGGTGTTCTATTGAGCACTCTATTGGTTTATGCCCATACCCCTGTGATGCCTGTGGATGCTCAGGTTCAGGTGAACAATACGGTGTCTGGGGCGTTTGATGACCCAACAGATCCTGATCGTCCTAGGTTGGTGGCTCCCGGCAACACAACGACGATTGGTGTCCCTCCTATCGGTGAGCAGCTGTTAAGGATAACAAAAACAGCAGATAAATCGGCAGCTGAACCAGGTGATGTGGTGATCTATCGCCTTTTGGTTGAAAACCTCAGTGAAGTGGCAGCCGGCCCTCTAACTGTTATGGATAATCTGCCACGTGGTTTGGAATATATCGAAGATTCAGTCAATACAGCCCCAATACCGCCTAATTTGACAGATTTTTCTATATCAGGACGACAGCTGACGTTTCAGCTTGATTCCTTGGCCGCTGGTGCAATGGTCCAAATTCTTTACGCTGTGACCTTGACACCGGATGCAATTAGGGGTTCAGGTATCAACGTTGCGAGTGCATCATCTCCTGGTTTTCCAACAGTTCAAGCTGAATTTCGTTTAACCATCCGCCCCGGCATTTTGTCCGACTGTGGCACCATCATTGGTCGAGTCTTTGTGGACAAAAACTTTGATGGAGAACAACAGTCTGGTGAACCCGGCGTACCTAACGCGGTTATTTACATGGATGACGGTAACCGCATCATTGCAGACCCAGATGGTCTTTTCTCTATGGCCAATGTGGTGTCGGGTAACCGGGTTGGTGTACTTGATCTGAGTAGTTTGCCGGGTTACACCTTGGCCCCCAATCTCTACCGCATAGAAAACAACAGTCAGTCTAGGCTGGTTCGCTTAGAACCAGGCGGTTTAGCTCGTATGAACTTTGCAGTAACACCGACCTACGGGGAGGGCCAGAACTAATGATGATGCGTTTGTTATCTAACTTACTTTGTTTAGGACTGTTCACCACACTGACGGGTGTGGTGGCGTTACTGCAGCCGTCTCAGGCAGCTCAAGGGCAAGCGACTCAAGGGCAAGCTGCTTTATCACCCATTGACATTGATGCAGATATGGCGGTTGGTGCTGAGACACCACATCTGTTAGCTCAGGCCAGTGATGACCTACCTGACGATTTGCTCGATGCAAATACGTTGCCAGTGGCAGAGGACCCTGGAGAAGCCGAAGGCTTTATTGATGAAACCATTATTCGGTCGGTTCCCAGCCATCTGCCACCGCTGATTCAAGAGGAATTGGGCGATAATTTATCCCTGGAGATTTTTCCGGCAGCTGAGTCGTTTCTCCCGGCTGATGGTCGGTCCACGCTCACCCTTAAGGGAAATATTCTGGATGAGAATGGCAATCCTGTGCGTGAAGATGTGGTGGTTACCCTCACGGTCTCGGCGGGTAGCTTTATCGGTGCTGACTACGATATTGACCGCAGCGGGTTTCAGGTATTAGCTCGCCAAGGAGAATTTGAGGTTGAGCTACGGTCATCTCTTGATGCTCAAACGGTAACTATCCGTGCTAGCGCGTCAGCCCGTGAGGCTTTAGGCCTGGTAGACGATAAAGACACATCGCGAAAGCCAGCGGCTGAGCTTGACGGTTACACTCAAGTTAATTTCACGACGCCCTATCGTCCATCTTTAGTGGCCGGTGTCGTTGACTTTCGCTTTGGACCTGGGGCAACGAATCTTTGGGGTCGCTATGCCGACTTCCTGGAGCCAGGTGAGCTGGGAGAGTATGATGCTGATCTGAATGCGGGAATTTTTGCGACAGGCACCATTGGTGACTGGTTGTTAACGGCAGCGTTTAATAGTGAGCGGGCTTTAAACGAACGCTGTAATGACAACCGTCTCTATCGAGATGTTCAGAGCTGTGAGCAAACCTATCCTACCTATGGCGACAGTTCCACCACCGACTTTTTAACCCCCTCGATTGATAGTTTCTATGTTCGTTTTGAGCAAGACTCTCAGATCGTCGGATATGAGCCCAACTTCTTTATGTGGGGGGATTACGATACGGATGAATTTGCCCGATTCTCCCAGGAGTTTTCGGCCCTAAGTCGTCAACTTCACGGCTTTAAGGGGAACTATACCTTCGGCAATGGGTTACAGTTAACGGCCCTGTATGCCAACAATGTCAGAGCACTGCAACGGGACACGATTGTGCCCGATGGCACGAGTGGTTATTACTTCCTGTCCCGTCGTCTGGTGTTGGCTGGTAGTGAAGATCTCTTTTTCGAGATTGAGGAACTCAACCGCCCCGGCACAGTGATTGAGCGAGTGCGTTTACAGCGAGGGATCGATTACACCATTGACTATGATCGCGGGGCAATTCTGTTTAATAGTCCTGTTTCTGCTGTTGATGCTAATCCCTTTGGTCCGGCACTAGTCCGACGAATTGTAGCGACCTATCAAATAGACGGGGACGATGATGATGGAGATTTGTTTGGTGGGCGACTGCAATACAATTTTGATACCAGCCTCGAATCCCCTAGCTGGATAGGTGCTTCCGCTATTGTTGAAAATCAGGGTGCTCAAGATTTTAGCTTAATTGGTGTGGATGCCCTGGTACAGCTGGGTGATTCTGGGCGGCTGGTGGCTGAGTTAGCCCGTTCTTCTTTGGATAACCCCACTGTTGATGAAGACGGCACTGCCATTCGGGTCGAGGCTACGGGCAAAATCACGCCAGATTTAGCAGGAACAGCCTATTTTAGAGATGCCGATAGTGGTTTTCGCAATGAGGCAACAACGAGTTTTAGGGCAGGCCAAACCCGTTGGGGTGGGCAATTGGGCTACAACCTGAGTCGCGATACTCAGCTCCAGCTCCAGTTTGACCGTGAAGAAAACAGAGGTAATGAAGATCTGATTCCCACGGCCACAGAACAACTCCTGAATCCAGGCTTGGTCAGATCTGATGGGGCCACCGTAAACAATTCCATCACCACGATTCGGGCTGGGGTACAACAGCAGTTTGGTGACCTCACGGGTAACTTGGATTGGGTTTATCGCGATCGCAATGACCGAGTTACCGGTACCGATGTCGAATCTAGTCAAATATCCGCTGGTCTCACCTGGCCCCTAGCCGAGAGATTAACCTTCCGGGCTCAATCAGATATTGCTCTGAGTAACGAAGATGACGCCTATCCAGGCCAAACGGTGGTAGGTCTTGACTGGGAAGTTTTGCCGGAAATTACCCTGAGATTTGCCCAGCGGTTCTTCCATGACGATGATGCCACTCCCGATGCTTTAACCACCGTCGATGCCCTCGTCAACTATGACCTCACTGACAATACCGAATTGACTGGCCGTTACTCCATTTTGGGAGCCAACAACGGCATGAGTGGACAGGGGGCTCTGGGTTTGAACCATAGAATCAATCTGGGGCCTGGGCTCCATGCAGATTTTGGTTTCCAGCGGATCTTTGGCGACAGTCTCTCCTCCATTACTGGCGGCAACCAGGTGATACAGCCCTACGCTGTAGGGCAGTCATCGGCGTCCTTAGGTCTGGTAAGCGGTACCACCTATACCTTGGGTCTGGAATACACTGACAACTCTGATTTTCAGGCCAGTGCCCGGTTTGAGCACCGCGACTCTGAGGATGGTGACAACACAGTTGTCACCGCATCCGCTGCGGGCAAACTCTCACCCGCACTGACAACGTTGGCTCGGTTTGAACATGCTAACTTTTCTAATCAAACAATTACCGATCGGCTAAATAGTTCTACTAGCGCTCGTTTAGGCCTGGCTTACCGCAATCCAAAGAGTGACAAGTTCAATGCGCTGTTGAGCTATGAATATGCCATCAACCCCTCCAGTACGCCTAATTCTCTGCTGGTGGGTGCAGGCTCAGATTCGATTCAAGAGCATACCCTGGCCATGGAGGGCATTTATGCTCCTAGCTGGCGCTGGGAGTTTTACGGCAAATATGCTCTAAGAGCAACTAACGCCGATTTAGATTCCCTGGGTGTAACATCGTCCAATGCTATTCACTTGGCTCAATTTAGAGCCACCCATCGGTTCGCCTACCGTTGGGATGTCACTGGAGAAATCCGTTACATCACTCAACCGGAAACGAATTATGACGAGGTTGGATTTGCCCTCGAAGCCGGTTACTATCTCACACCAGACCTGCGTTTGGGATTGGGGTATAGCTTTGGTAGCGTCAATGATCGTTCCTTGGGTGGTAGTGGCTATCGATCAGATGATGGCCCCTACATAGGAGTTACCTTTAAGGTCAATGAGCTTTGGGATCAGTTTGGTCTTCAGCAGATAGCCCCGGCACAACAAGAGGAGTCCCTGGTCGAGGCCGACGGTTCGCCACCACCCACTGCAGAACCGGTCAGTGTTGTTCCGACATCAAATCAAGTAACGGAAGTCCCACAGACAACAGTTCCACAGACAACTGACGGGGGTGAGGAGTAATGAAATCAACTATGCAGGTATCGAAACTAGTCAGAACGGTCGCCCTGGCCGTTACGTTTCCCCTAACGGTCCACACGTCAATGGTTCAAGCCCAGCCAGAAACGGTTACCCCCTATTCCATTATTGTTAACTCAGCCAATGATGGCGTTGTGCGACCCGACGATGAACTCACACTGCGGGAAGCCATTGAGGTGATCAATGGCACATTGCCATTGACCGCACTGAGCACAGCTGAACAGGCCCGGATCACACCAGCGGCTAGCCCGTCGATTAATTTTAGCTTGGCAGGTGATACTACCATTGCCCTGGTGGCACCATTGCCTCCCATTATGGCTCCAGGCACCCTGATAGATGGGTCCAGCCAACCTGGTTATGGCCCTGTTTCTACCACGGATACCATGGTTACTGCAGTGCCTACCCCCGTAGTGGCACTGACCCCAGCCACCGGATCTGAAGTGCTCCGTGGACTGACCATTACGGCTGATGAGGTAACGGTGCGCGGTCTCAGCCTGTATGGATTTTCGGCCAGACATCGCTCCACCCAAACGACGCCCCCAGCCGATATTCTGATTACCCACCTGGCACCACCTGTAGACGCAGGTCTACCTGACCCTCCAGGCTGGCGAACGTTGCGGCCTGATGAAGACTCCAATGCCCCTGTGGGTGTAGTGATTGAGGATAACTGGTTAGGTATGTCGCCAACGGGACAAATGCCACCTGAAGAGCAGATGTCTGCCCTGGGTGTGTTTGTTTTTAACGGTCTGGATACGGTGATCCAACGTAATCGAATTGAGTTTCATGAGGGCAGCGGTATCATTACGGGAGCCCAGGCCATGGGCATGGAGGTTACGGAAAATACGATGCGGGCGAACGGTGTGGCTGGAATCCCCGATGCCATTCGTTTGGATGGCAACATTGATGGCACTGAAATTTATGGCAACTTGATGTGCGGCACCGATGGTAGTGGTGTGTTTATGTTTAAGCCTCAGGGTGCTGCCCGAATTTACAGTAACGATATTCGATTTAATGGGCGACGCTTTAGACGGGCTGCGGTCTATCTTATGGGTAATGGCCATGAGGTGACTGATAATGTGATTCAGCATCAGCCAGGTCCGGGAGTTGCGATCGCATCCTATCCTCGCAGTGAAGGCAACGTTATTCGCAACAATACCTTTGCGGCTCTCGATGGCCTCAGCGTAGACCTGGGCCATAACGACAACAGCGGCATTCAAGATTTTCAGCGAAAAGACGGCCCCAACCCACCCCGCAATTCCTCGATGCGGCGTCGGGATACGGCCAATGGCTCGATCAACGCTCCGGAATTTGATGACTATGTCTTCCCAGTAAGCAATGGTCAAGTCACCTTAAGTGGTATCGCCGATCCGGGAACTGCCATTGACATCTATAAAGTTGTGGATCGCCAAGGGTACTACGGTGCCCTCAACGAATATGTGACCACCGTATCTGCAGACGCAACCGGCAGTTTTATTGTAGAAGTCAATGTTCCGGACGGTACGTTACTCAGTGCGATCGCCACTGATGACGTTTACGGCACCTCGGAACCCTCGGCCATCACTGGTGTTGGTACCCTGGGAGATGGGCCAACAACCCCCGCCATGCCAAGTTGTGAAATTGCTCAAGAGCCCCCAGAACCCGCTCCGGAACTGCCGCCAGATCCAGTGATTTTACGAATTCCTCGCAACATTCACTTTGCCCTCGATAAGTCAGACATCTCTCCTGAGTCTGCCACCATCATGGATGAGATTATCGCTGTTTTACTAGAATATCCATTTATTACCGTTGAGTTACAGGGACACACCGATCCTCGCGCTAGCAATGCTTATAACCAGGCCCTGGGTGAACGGAGGGCTTTGGCAGCGAGAAACTATCTGCTTCAGCGGGGGATTGCCCCAGAGCGCATGCGAATTCGCTCCTTTGGTGAAACACAACGGGTATCTAGCGGTTCTGGACGCATTGATTATGCCCGCGATCGTCGCACTGAGTTTATCTTTACCGATACTCGCGGTCTCGACATCATCTACGAAAACTTGGAAACAGATTTACAGCTCGAATAAGGCCTGTGTTGGCTTGCTCATTTGTTAGACCAATCTGTCAGTAACAGTAGAGAACTAGTAGAGAATTCAGCCGTGAAATTTTGTCATAACCACTTAAAGCAACTGTTCTTGCAAGGCCTTCCTTTCACTGGTAAAGGCTATTTCAAGCAAATGCCAAGCCATGGGAAACTAGCCCAGCCCCTGGCTTGGAGTCTTCCCCTTATCAGTATCCTGGCCAGTGCGCCCACTGCCTTAGCTCAAGTCAATGTCTCATTAGACTGGGATACCGTTGACTTTCCCGTAACAGGTTCAGAGATCTACACCGATGTTGGGGGTAGTGGTGTTGATGTACAGATCTCGGTAACGGGGGCTGTTACAGGTAACGGTAACCCTAACCTTAACTTGGGGGATTCTGGCTTCGTCACAACGACTCCATTCACTGCAGGCGATCCACCGGTTACACCAGGTGCCGTAGAAACCCTGCTTGTCGGTATTGAAGGCGGCTCCGAAGCAGTTGTTACCATCGAGTTTTTTGAAACTGGCACAACAACTCCTGTTGACGTTGATCTGGCCTCTATTCCCCTGTTTGATGTTGATCTTCTGTTTAATAGTAATAATGTAGTTAGCTGGCAGGATGAAGTTGAAGTATCGGCTTCATCAGGAGGAGTAGCTGCTGACATTACAACTAGTGATGGTGCTGGTGCGAATGAAGGGTCATTTAATGCAGAGACTGCTGGAGCTGATTCAGTCACTCTGATTGGATTTAATACCATCGATGATCCCGGTATACCAGCTGCTCCGAGTGTAAATGCTAATTCACCAAGACAACCACTTCGAACTACGCCAACAACCATTGGTGAGTTTCAACAGGGCAATGCTACCGTTAACTTTCCCGGTGAAGTCGATACAATTACCATTGTGTTTCGTGATGGTCCAGCCACTCCTACAGGATCGGGGAATTTCCATGCGATCGCTATCGGTGATATTTCCTTCACCGCCAACCTGACACCAGCAACTCCCTCTATCGGTATTGCTAAAGAGATTGACGGCGTACCCACCGAGACGGCTACTCCTGGAATCTTTGAGCTGACCTACAACCTAACCATTGCAAATACGGGCAGTGAAGCTCTGAATACCGTCCAGATTGTCGAAGACTTTATCGACCCGATTACCGGTGGACCTACCTTTGGTCCTGGTAATATCATTTCTTCAACCATCGGGACAGTTATACCCACTGGTGGCGCTATTATCGAAACTAACGACGCCTACAACGTCGCAGCCACTGGTGTAGCCAACGCTAATGTCCTAGTCGCCGCTAACTCCAGCCTACCCGTTGGGGCCAGCGCGACAATTCCCATCACGATCCAAGTAGATACCACTCAGCCTGATTTCCCACCTGATGGAGGCGACGGCTATAACAACCAGGCCACCGTTACTGCAATAGGAGAAAGTGGTACTCCGGCCCCACCGGATGACTCAGATAATGGCACCGAGCCAGACCCTAATGGTAACGGAGATCCAACGGAAGACGGTGAAAATGACCCCACCCCTGCATCCTTTGCCTTTGCACCGGCCATTGGTCTGGCTAAACAGGTTGCTTCCCCCCCTACGCCAGCCGCCACGCCGGGTTTCTTTAACATTACCTATCTGCTAACGGTGGAAAACCTGGGTAACGAACAATTGGATGAGGTACAGATTGTCGAAGACTTTATCGATCCCCTGACTGCTTTACCTACCTTTGGTCCTGGCAATATTACTGTTTCAAATATTGGAACAATTACCAATAACGGTGGTGGCACCTTAACCCTCAATCCTGACTACAACGCTACTGCTACGGGCACTGCTAATAGCGATGTCCTGGCCACTGGAGGAAGTCTGCCCATCGGGGCCAGTGCGACGATTCCCATCGTTATTCAAGTAGACACCACTCAGCTCGACTTTCCAGACGATACCGCTGGTGATGGCTTTAACAACCAGGCCACAGCGTCTGGAACTGGTGCCAATAGTGGAGAAGGGGTAGAGGATGAGTCAGATGATGGTACCGAGCCAGATTCGGATGGTAACGGCAGTGCAGATGATCCAGGTGAGGATGATCCCACCCCAGTCACCTTTGAGACTGAACCCGCTGTCGGTATAGCGAAACAGATTGCCGACGGACCAACCGAAACGACTACTCCCGGCATCTTTGAGCTGACCTACAACCTAACCATTGAAAATACAGGCACTGAAGCCCTAGATGCTGTCCAAATAGATGAACCCTTCTTTGACCCGATTACCAATGGGCCCACATTTGGCCCTGACAATATTGTGTCTTCAACCATCGGGACGGTCATACCCAGTGGTGGCGCTGTTATCGAAACTAACGACAACTACAACGTATCAGCCACTGGCCCCACCGATACCAGTGTCTTGGTGGAAGCTAGCTCCAGCCTACCCTTGGGTGCCAGTGCGACGATTCCCATTACAATACAGGTAGATATTACTCAGCCTGATTTCCCAGCTGATGGGGGAGACGGATATAACAACCAGGCAACCGTTACTGGAACGGGAGAAAGTGGCAATCCAGCACCACCGGATCTGTCGGACGATGGCACCGAGCCAGACCCAAATAACAACGGTGATCCAACGGAAGACGGTGAAAATGATCCCACACCCGCATCCTTTGATTTGACGCCTGCCATTGGTGTGTCTAAACGAGTAATCTCTGCCACTACTCAGCCAGATGGTGACTTTGAGGTGGTTTATGAAACAACCGTTGAGAACCTGGGTCAAGTCACCTTAACTGATGTGCAATTGGTGGAAGATCTAGATGACACCTATGGAGAGGGGGCCTTTCAGATTATTTCAACCCCTGACTTCACACCACGTGGCACGGTAGATGAAGTCGAACTTGAAGTAAATGACAACTTTGACGGTGATGCTCCCAACGGTATTCCCGGTGATACCAATATCATTTTGCCAACGGGACAAACTTTGCAGCCAGGTCAAAATTCTACATTCCAATTCACGGTTGAAATTGATAACGACTTAATCGTCACACCTGACGAGTTTGAAAACCAAATCGAAGCCAGTGGTCTACCTCCTGGTGCAACCACTGATGCTGAACGCGTTCGTGACTTGTCTGACGACGGTGTGGAAACAGACGAAAATCCCAACGATGGACAACCCGGTAATGGACCTAACGAAGATGATCCGACTGTCGTGGCTCTACCGCCAACCCCGGTTATCGGTTCTGCTAAACAGACAGTGTCAGCGTTGGTTGAATCGGCTGGAACCTTTGGTACTAATACGGCTCGGATAACCTATGACATTATCGTGGCTAACATTGGTAATGTTCCTTTGTTAGAGGTTCAGTTAGAAGAGGATCTCAGTGAAGTATTTGGTCCGGCAGATACGTTTGAGGTTGTCAGTATTACCCGGATCGGTGGTGCTAATACAGTACAGGTAGATCCTGGCTTTGACGGTGTTAACGGCGGTAATACAACATTACTGGCAGATGTAGCTGGTACTGCAACAGGTACATTGGCCGTTGGCGCATCCAGTACTTTACAGCTAGTGGTGGATGTTGACTTTAGCAGTCCCAATCTGATTACGCCTGTACCAGGCCCCTATCTAAATCAGGTGATCGCGACGGCTACTGATGATCCGAATGATCCCCCTGGCACTCCTCCTGTCACGTCTGACCCATCTGATAGTGGTATGGATGTTGATCCAGATGGAGATGGTAATCCCAATGAAGACAATGGTGTGGACCCAGATCCAGAGAATCCAGAGAATGACGGTAATGAAAATACGCCGACACAGGTCACATTTACCCCTGATTTACGGCTGGTCAAACGCATTACTCGGGTAACTCGAAATGGCACAGAGCTGGCAATTGCAAACATTGGCTTATTTAATGATCAAGCTAGCGACACCAACGATAATGCGTTGGCAACACTATCGGGTGATAATTTCCCCCTAGGACGAGCAGATATCACCGATGTGTCTTTACAGTCTGGTGATCTTGTTGAGTACACTGTCTACTTCTTTAACGCGGGTGTTGGTGTCGCTGAAAATGTGGAGATGTGTGATGAACTACAAGTACCGAGCGTCTTACAGCCCACTAGTTTACAGTTGGCTCAACCCACTGATGGTTCTACTCTAAACTTCTCTAATATTGGACCTCTGTCTGCAAGAGCACCTTTATCTCCTTTGGAGCCTTCTTGTGAGACGGCACCTGGAACATTTCCATCAGGTGTACCTTCAGGAGGTTTGGGCGTTGGTGCGGGTGGCGGAGTCGTCGTTGGGGGGCCTGAGTCTGGGCTTAACGTTAATAGCGGCGAAGTGGGTGCGTTTCGGTTTGAAATTGAGATTCCATAAGATACCCTACTTTCAATCATCCATCAGCCCTCTAACATTGGTTTATTGAATGTTAGAGGGCTATTTTCTGGAGGTCCACATTATTATGGTCTTCTCAAAACGTAAACGCCTGTTAATTTGTGGGTTCTATGGCCATTACAATTTAGGCGATGAAGCCATGTTGGCAGGTATGCTTGGCTTGCTCAAACACTGTCTTGGTGCTGATTATCTCCAGCAGATCACTGTTTATTCCAATGATCCAGAGGATACAACCAAACACCATGGTGTTGCTACGTTACGTAACCAGTTTCCCCGTCGTCGTCGTGAAAAGTGGATAAAGTGGGCTGAACATACACTGGCATTATGGCAACACCAATTTTTTATCTTGGGGGGAGGTGACTTACTGAGGGACTCGCCTGGGCGGGAGGTGGCTACTGTGTGGTTAAAGCCGCTTCAGCGAGCGATGGCTTTTGGTTGTCGTACCATTGTTTTGGGCATTAGTGTAGGGGAGGTTTGGAAGCCTCAGACAAAGAGCGCCATTGTTAACACTTTAAATCAAGTAACGTTGATCGCTGTGCGTGATCAACAGTCTCAGAGGCAACTAAAGCAAATGGGGGTGACTTGTCCTATCTACGTGTCGAGTGATTTAGCACTGCATATAACGCCTACCCAATTACGCTCGAGGTCTCAAGCAGCGTTACCTACATCAGACTTTAATATTTCTGCGCCTAATGTAGGCATTTCTATACGGTCTTTATTGGGGCGTACGCCAGAACTCGATCACAGTATTGAGCAGCAGTTTTATCAGGAAATGGCCAAGGTCATTGATTATTTGATTGAAGTGAAGGGAGCAACGGTTTCAATGTTGCCGTTTCAAACCCATCCCCCTAGCTATAAGTCTCAGCACCGCCCTACGGATAATGATGAAGATGCGATCGCAACCGTATTGTCTTACTGTCAACACCGACAGCGGGTAAGTGTCCACAGACCATTTGATTCTGTGGCACAGGCTATCGATACATTGAAGTCGTTTGACTTAGTCATTGGCACTCGCCTGCATTCCCTTGTGCTAGCTGCATTGTCGGGCATTCCCCTATTGGCCGCTGTTTATGATAAGAAGGTGTCTGGGTTTATGGCAGAAATTGACCAACAGATCAACAGTATTGCAGTGCAGCAGTTTACCTTGGCAACCGTTAAACCTCGCCTTGACGATCTATTGACCCATCACCAGCAAAATCATCATAGAATTGTGCAGATGGTTGAGCAATATCGTCGGAAGACGGATCCTGTTTTAGAAAAGCTATCTCAACTCCTGGGGAGCTGAAATGAGTCATTTTTCTAGCACGCCCATATTTATTGTCGGGATGCCTCGTTCTGGAACAACGCTTCTGACTAGTATGTTGTCGGCCCATCCTAGGATTGCGATCGCCCCAGAAACCCACTATCTCTCCTATTGGATACGGGAGTATAAAAACCTAAATCTCTCTTCTCCAAAAGACTTTGACCATTTTTGGCAAGCTATCAGCCGTAGTCTGCGGTTCTCATATTTTGGTATCAGTGCTAACAAAACCCGAAATCGCATCTTAGCCAAAGGTTTACCGTCACACCAGCATATTTTGTCAGGCTGGTTAGAAGAGTATGCCAACAGTTTCCATAAGCCACGTTGGGGTGAAAAGACGCCACTACACTATCAAAACCTGGAGCAAATACTCACCTGGTTTCCCAATGCTCAGGTTATATGGATGCTGCGAGACCCAAGAGCGGTCGCTGCATCTCTCCAAAAAGTCCCTTGGGCTAGTAATTATATTCATATCCATGCCCAGCAGTGGCAACAAAGCCTGATTAAGTTTGAACAAAACTGGCAAAGCGATCCACGCATCCATCTATTGCACTATGAAAAACTCGTACAACAACCTGAAAAATACCTCACAGCATTATGCCAATTTCTCGGCGAAACCTATACGCCTGATATGTTAACAGCACGCTCCGAAGCCCATACTCCCCTGATCAATCGTCAGGGTTGGGCGCTTCAGCATCTACAATCAGCCCTACAACCCATCTCAGCTAACGCTATCAATAAATGGCATCACGATCTCACCAAACACCAGATTGAGATTATTGACTTGCTCACCTTTCCCCATGCAGCTAACTATGGCTACATGGCAAACACATCAACCCTCGGTACCCATGCCCGCTTAACATTAACAATAGAAAGGCTGCGGGTAAAACTCGATCGTAAGCTTACACATTGGCGAACAAAATTACTTAAACGGTCCAAGCAAACAGCAAAATACATTGGTGCAGACCCTGAATAAGCAACCTCAGGTTTGGAAATATGGTTAATTGAGCAATAGCCCTGTGCCTATAGGCTCCAATATCCCTTAAAAAGGGTTAGCATCTGGACTTATAGGGTCTAATGTCCTATCATTAGAATTGAAAATATTGTTGTTGCCAAAAATGCAGTTGTTCAATGGGTGCATTTAAAGTGAATGGCTCTATTTAAGCATCAGTTAAAGCTTTACTTTGATTTTGTCCGTTCTAGCTCAGATTATACAGCCCAACAATTTATAATCTTTGGCCGAGGACGATCGGGTAGTACAACACTTGTCAGCCTACTTAATTGTTTACCAGACGTCTATTGTGATGGTGAAATTTTAGCGCAGTCTGTCCTTTGGCCTCAGGTGTATCTCAAAGCCCATGCTATGAAAGCCCATAGGGCTGTTTATGGGTGTAAAGTTTTAAGTTATCAACTCCGAGATGCACAGCATATCCAACAAGGATCAGATTTTTTATATGAACTAAGCCAGTCAGGGGTTCATATTCTTTACTTAAGACGAGAAAACCTGCTTGAACATGCTATTTCTAATATCCGCGCCCGTAGTTTTGGCTTTCACAAAAGTAGGCTGGAAGGTCTCAAAAAAAGTAAAGTTTGTGTAAATCCCATAGAAGTTATTGATTGGATAGAAAAAAGTCAACGTCTATGGAACTATGAGTCGTCCTTATTGCGGAATATTCCTCATCTGGCATTGACCTACGAAAAGAACTTAGCCAGTGAGAGTCAACATCAGCCTACGATTGACAAGGTTTGTCATTATCTTGAAATTCAATCTAGCTCTGTGGTTAGTCAATATCAAAAGGTATCGCCACAGACTCTACAGTCATCCATAGAAAATTATGATGAGTTGGCTAACTATCTTAGAAAGACTCCCTATTACCATTATCTTGAGGCTTATCCAGCCTTTTCTCCCACTTAATAGCAAGTCTATTCGGTAGCATAATTACATCTATGGTAATTCCACTGCTGACCGGGTGTTCAAGCTTATGACCAGTACGCGCAAAGCAAGCGACTTTCCTGTCACCGAACATCGTACTCTCTTTCTTGTACAAGTTAGACCCTATCCATTAAGTGGTGGGGTTTCTTTGCGGAACTGGCAAAATATTAATCTTTTGGCTCAACAAGGGCCAGTTGCTATCTTTTCTCTTTATAAAGGTAGTGCTAACACGAACTCATTACCATTAGCCGCTACTTGGCAGCATTACGATCTATCGGCACCGTCTCGTCCGATTTGGGAAAAAATTCAGCGTCGCCTCTGGCGCTTGCGTCTAACGGGTCATGCCCGTACTGATTGGCTATATACCCGAGATGCCGCTAACCAACTGCGTCAGACAATCGCTACCTTTAAACCAACGCTCATTCTCGTTGAAGAGATTTGGTTATATCGCTATTTGCCTATTTTGCGACAGGCTGGATGTCCTTTAATTCTGGATAATCATAATGTCGAAGGTGACGATAGCCGCTTTCAGGGAGTTGATTCTATGACTCCTCATATACTGACTAAAGTAAAGCGAATTGAAGAACGGTTTATTCGAGCGGTAGATCAAGCTTGGATGTGTAGTCAGGAAGATGTGCATCGCTTATATCGGCTCTATCCCATGGAAAAGACAAAAGCCCATGTGATTCCCAATGGCGTTAATCCTGATTACTACAACACCATGCAATCACGTCCTTTATCCTCTAATCATGCTAATACTTTGATCTATCTTGGGCGTTTCTCATACCAACCAAATGCTGAGGCAGCATCTATTTTACTTAACCAGATCTATCCCTCTCTGCAAACGATCATTGGTAATTGTCAGCTTCTACTGGTGGGCTGTGATCCAACTGAGGAAATGCTGAGGGCAGCCCAAGCTGATTCAAACATTACTGTTACCGGGCAAGTAGATGATATTCGCCCCTATTTGGCAACAGCAGCGGTTATGGTGGTGCCCTTGCAAAAAGGCAGCGGTACTCGCCTCAAGCTGTTAGAAGCATTTGCCGCTAAATGCCCTGTTATTAGTACAACAAAGGGAGCTGAAGGACTGGAGGTAGAGAATGAGAAACATTTACTCTTAAGAGAATCCCCCGCTACTATGGTGAAAGCAATTCAGCAGTTATGGCAAAATCCTCCCATGGCTCAAGCATTAGCTGAGGAAGCCCATAGTTATTTTCTAGAACGTTATACCTGGTCTGCTGTTGGTCAAAGAATTCAAAGCTGTTTGGCCCAGCTTTCCAGATAGATAATTTTCCGATGTTTCTCTGAAAAAAAATGCCTCAACTTCAGGTGATTCAGGAACCCCTTTCCGTCAGTGTTGTGGTGCCTTTGTACGATAAGGCAGCCTATATTGAAAAAACACTGAACTCCATTCTGGAGCAAACCCATCCTCCCGATGAAATTATCGTGGTCAATGATGGCTCAACGGATAACGGCCCAGCTTTAGTACAGGCTATGGAGGATGAGCGAATTCAGCTGATTTATCAAGATAATCAAGGACCTGGCAGTGCTCGCAATCGAGGGCTACTGGCAGCCAGTGCCACCCATGTTGCCTTTTTAGATGCTGATGATGAATGGCTCCCCAATTTTTTAGACGTAACCCTTAATCACTTGAGACAGCATCCAGACTGCGCCCTATGTGTGACCGGTCAATATCGTGGTGAAAACCGCTCTGATTGGAGCAATACGCTATCTGCTCTGGGGTTAACATCGGGTCGATGGCAACTTCCCTTGGAATTATCAGTAGAGCAACATAAACCCAATATCGATGTACTTCATTCAGGAGCCATTGTGTGCGATCGCAATATTGTCAACCGCTTTGATGGTTTCTATGCAAAAGATCGTTGCACCTATGGTGAAGACATTTATTTGTGGCTCCAGGTGATTCTCAACTACCCTATATATAGAGACTTACAACCACTGATGTGGTATCACACCGAAGCCTCGGATTTGGCCATATGGAAACAGGTTCGTCCTCCTTGGCCTATGCTTGTGGAACCAGATCCCATTCGCCGCAATTGCCCCGAGCACTACCGCCCTCTGCTAGAGAGTATTTTTAATACCTATGCAGCGATTGCCGCTTACCGTGCCACAACTACTGAGGATTTAGCCACAGCCAATCAACTATTTGAGGCCTTTCCCGATGCCCGTAAGCAAATGTTTTACGACTGGCGTAAACGTGTGGACTATCTGATTGCGAATGTACCTAACCTGCGACGTACCTTAAAGGAGGTTAAGGAAATACTCAACCCAAGTCGTGAAAGTTGATAACGCCTGTGCAATGCTGACTAAATTAGCTTGCAAGTACAGACTCTACAATAGCAGAACGTTCAGATAGAGGAGTCTGTCTCATCTGTTGGTGTAAGGAAAAATCTAGTCGGTATATTTGCCTGAGAATTTCCCGTCCAGTCTCACTCAAGGATTGGTTTTCTTCCATATTCTGTGTTTGATGCACTTTGCGAGACGTATCCAATCCCAATAATTGGCCAAATAGCTGTATCTCCTTTGGGTTATCGATTAAGAAAACTCTGCTAGTGGCTAGTCTGACCCTCATCCAACGCCTCTGAGCATAGAGGCAATCTAGTTGGGAAAATGTATGGGGGTCCCGATGATAGCTAATCGGTAGCCATGCTAGTACAGATTCTAAAGACGTTTCTAACAGGGCTTGGCAACAGGCAGCAACATTATCAGTGTCCATGCCAATGTATTCAAGCCATAAACGCTGACAGTGCTGCAGATCTTCCGGACGTAAATGCTTTGCTGCAAGCATTTTTCTCGGCGTTTTGCGAAACTTATCATTAAAGTAGGATAAGAAACGACTTTCTGGATCTCGAAACAGCAACATCCCCGTAGGATAGCCGAGAAATCGGTTACTCAATGCAATAGGCAGTGTATGTTTAGTCCAAAGAATCCTTTTTAGAGAATTTTGGTATTTAAGAAAAGAATACATGACCTTAAAACTGGTAAGGACGATGTAGTGCTCTTTTCGAAAAACTGGCAAATAAAAGTTATTCATGAATCTTCCGTCCAATGGCAAAGCCAACGACGCAAAGTCAAAACTTGCCCTTGATTCAGGAAGGTAAAACCTACAAGTTCATTTACGGAAAAACTTCTGTTCTGAACTTGGACAAGGTTTGTATCAAACTTGCGTCGTTTTGATCGGCTTATTTTTCTAGATAGGAATAACGCCCTTTTATACAAGGGTAGACACCCTTCACCCGGATCGAACAGGTATCGACATTTTTTCTGGCATACGGACATTTAAACCCTGCCCAAGTTGAAACCCTCAGATTCTTCGCCGGAAAAATGACCGTTCTGGACGTGGACAGGATTGATATCTGCAAGGAATCGATATCAGCCCCTATACTGATTCACCACATCATCATAAATGGCTTCTAATTGATGCGTATTTTTACGTAAGTCGAAGTTGCTAGCTACATGGGTCTGTCCAGCTAGGGCAAAACGCTGTCTCAGTTCTGCGTCCTCTAGTAAACGGATTAGATGTTTAACTAGCTGGTCCAAGTCCTTTTCCGGGGCAAGCAAACCCGTTTCACCATGAATTACAGCTTCCGAGATACCGCCAGTGTTAAAACTGACCACTGGGAGTCCCATCGCTTGGGCTTCAGCAAATACCATGCCAAATCCTTCAGCATCACCTGATTGAGCAATAATACTGGGACCACAAAATACCTGGGCTCGGTTCATCCAATGGCGTACTTGCTCGGGCGGCTGTTTACCTAGAAATTGGGCATTTACTGAGAGCTGCTTAGCGCGGGTTTGGAGATGCGATCGCAATGGCCCATCGCCGATAACTACCAACTGAGCATTGGGCAATTGACGTTGGACAGCAGCCATAGCTCGCACTAGATACTCTCCCCCTTTTTTCTCAACTAGTCGTCCTACAAATAGGACAACAGGCTCTCTCACCTGATCTGCATAGGGTTGAAAGAACTGACGATCAATCCCGATATAGTGCACCAAAATTTTTTCAGCAGCGCCTCCCCTGAGCAACAATTGATCACGAATGAAATGAGACACAGCAATAATTTGATTAGCAGCTCCCAGGGCTCGATCTCGCTTATGCAAGAGTAGTGCCCTAAAAAAGTCCCCCTGACTGCGTACTGTTTTCCAATCAGGCGTATCCCAGGTGGCATCATATCCATGAAATGTCACCACAAGAGGAATCTTCAAACGTTGACACAAGGGAAAAACCAACCCACCATCACTACCAAAATGGGCATGCACTAAGGTAGGCCTACACTGTCTGAGAATCCCCGGCCATTGAGGATGAATAATACCGGCAAATTTGTACAGTCCTTTCCAAAAAGGACGAGGAAAGGCATAGTCCTCTAAAACAATAATTTTCTGCTTTTGAAGAGTTTCTGTCAAACGGCTAGTCCCAACATAGATACTTTCATAACGCAGTAAACTATCGCCCTGGGCAGGAATAAATGTTTCCGAATAGGGTAAAAGCTGATCACGATAGATTAAAACCGTGGACATGAGGGGGACTCTGACAGATTTAGTTAAGTTTCAATCGAAAATCGCTAGAATTTAAACAATTCAGTCGTTTTCTTAGCCCGGTCGGTCTTTTTACTCAGTTCTTTGGCCGACATCGACTTAGGGTAAAGGGACTCGTTATTGCCAACAAGGTACTGTTTCAGGGCATAAAAGGGACTTAAAAAGCTACTAATCAACAACTGTAACTCAGCCGCCGATACCACATCATTTTGTGAGTAATCATAATGATTGAGCAGATGTGATAATAGCCTGCGGGCATCATTTCCCATAAATAAAAGTATCCACAGTGGTCGTTTCCAGAGAGGTAAGGTGACCATGCGAGTGGTATATTTGCTCAAACCAATGCCATGACAAAAGCGCAACAAATAGTTTTTCTCAAACCGCCAACTTGGAATTTGATGATCGATATGCATCAGCGGATTAAACCAAATTTCCCAGCCAGCTTTTTTTAAGTGCAGTAACGCTTCTATATCTTCTCCTTTACCGCTTAAGGAACGTCCCACAGGTCCCCGTAGCGTCAGAGGATAAGGAACATGGGCTAACCAAAGCTGACGTGAAATCACAAGACCAGCCCCTGGTGGCACTAGATTAGTCATAGCTCGCCATCCTGCCGTAAAACAAATAACGTCATCGCGTTCCACTACAGGAATAAAGGCAGCGATGCGTTCAAAATTTGCAGGTGGCGCACTCTGATAATTTGGATGAATCTGCCCACCAAAGGCAGCTGCCCGAGGGTGGGCACAGGCAAATGTATAAGCTGCCTGCACCCAGTCAGAAGCAGGAATATTATCATCATCTAAAAAGCCAATCCACCGACCTCGGGCCTCTAGAATTGCGCGGTGGCGGGCAAACGATGCTCCCTGACGAGTTTCTAAAACATATCTTAAGGAACAAGCAGTCCAGGTCTGCTGGTACTCATAAACTACATCAGCTGTCCGATCAATACTGTTATTATCAACAATAATGACTTCCCAATGAATGTTATCAACCATAACCTGAACATTGAGAGCATCTAAGATTTTAGGCAGTATTGAAGCACCGTTATAAAGACGAATAGCAACTGAAAAATCAATCATAGATTTAAGGAAAGCTACAATCGCCTAAGCACCAAAAGTAACTTGTCTTACTAAACTTCGCTAAAAGTAAGGCTAGGGAACTTAATTAACATGATTTGGACTACGCCACAGTTAATTTATAAATGAGACCATAGGTCCATATTAATACCTAGGATAGCAATTCAAAATTATATGAACCCTTGGTAGCACCAAAGTATAAGGTCAATAGATTGATAGTATTCACATAGTTGACATTACCGATACCTAAACCTCCTTACAAGGGAATCGGCGTTTTTACCATATCAGAATCCTAACGGGCTAGTTCACCTTACTCAAAAGGCGTACTTCTGACATCAGCCAAACCAGCAAAACTCTAAAAATTTATGGCTAAATCACTATTTTATTAAGTATTTGAGAACGAAACATCTAGCCCCTTGTTAGTCGACATATTTCGCTTCATCACATCAAGCAAAAGCCCCCGGTTACTAACCCATTAGATACGCTCTAATGAAGTTTGTGACCAAGGGCTCTTAGAACAGTGGATTTAGCCGCTGACATGCACCAACGGTAGCTCATCTATACCATTATCTATGTAAGAGCTTTTTTGTTCATACTGTACTTGCCGCCACGGCCACGATACCACTCATTGGTACGGGCACCAGCCGATAAAATATTAGATACCCGGTTACGAGCTTTCAAGAAAGTTGCTTTGGGCATATCATTTTTGAAGATTGCCTCCATCACTTCAGCAATTTTGAAGGCTTCATCGGGCTGAGCCTTCAAAATATTGGCAACAACATCAGGCAGAGGAGTCTTCCGGAAAGGATCTTGGACATAGCGCTGCCAATTAGGAGACTTACCACCACGGGGCTTACGAGCTGGTTTGGCAGGAGCCTCAGCCACAGCCACAGTCGCTTTTACTTTCGTTGCTTTTACCTTCGGTGTAGCCTTCACTTTAGTGGCTGTTTTTGTACCTGGCTTACGACCACGACGTTTACCAGGCTTCTTAGCCGGGGCTGGTTCAGCCTCAAGCTCATCCTCATCTTCATCCTCATCTTCATCTTCATATTCATCTACAACGCTAGCAACCGCACTGGTTAGAATTTCAGTAACATTGGCAGCAACACCATTAGCGCCCCCTGTTGCCTGAAACATATTGATAACAGTCTGCAGTCCTTCACGCTGTTTTTCTGCAGCAGAAAGCTGCTCACTTAGTGCTTGAACTTGAGAATCAAGTTGGGATTTAACTTCCTCAAGTTGATCAAGGACATTGGTAGCCATATCGAATTAAACCTCACTTTGTTGCAATGAATGGAGCGATATTTGAGAAGGATAGTCTCATTAGTTTTTTAATTCTACAAACATATAGCATTAATTCAACAAGTTTTTAACACCAAAAAGATACCCAAACACAAAAAAGTAATATCATCGGATGATTTTTTGGCTGTCAACAACGCTAAAATACGGCACCCGATCATCCATACAATCACCAATTCTTTGGTTGAGCCTACCAGAGGAATGTTTTTCAACTAACCCTAAAATCTTCTGTTATCAAGGGTTTTAGCTAGAACAGAGTGCAAGAGACAGCCTCAATAAGAGTCCTATGGGGGAGCTTCTCCATCCCTTCATCCAGACATCGCTCCACACCTTAAATCTTATTATTTATTGGGAAAGAATTCCTAATATATCCTCAAAAAATTTGAGAGTAGAACAATGAAAACTGTTAACGATGAACTAAGTCTCCCTCTTTAAAGAATAAAAGTAGTTCCCATGAACTACTTTTATTCTTTGTGCTAAGTTTTTTATCCCCAACGAGTTGATTGTATATCGGGAGGAACATCCTGAAGTCGTCCTGGCCCAATGGCTTTAATCGCTTCAGATAAATCCACATTGCCAGTGTATAAGGCTTTCCCAACAATCACGCCGCTCACACCCAAAGGAGCCACACCTAACAAACTCAGTAAATCGCTCATGGAACTGACACCGCCTGAGGCAATGATAGGAGTATCAATTTTTCTGGCTAGTACTCTCAATGCCTCTAGATTTGGGCCTTTAAGAGTACCATCCCGTTTAATGTCGGTATAGATAATGGCCGCTGCTCCCAAGTCTCCCATACGATGAGCGAGATCATTGGCCATAACAGTCGAGGTTTCAATCCAGCCACGGGTAGCGACTCTACCATCACGAGCATCAATCCCCACAAAAATACGTCCTGGAAATTCACTGCTAAGTTCTCCCACTAAATCAGGGTTCTCCACTGCAACAGTGCCTAAAATGGCGTACTGCACCCCCAAGTCGAACAGCTCCCTGACTCGGTTGCGATCGCGTAATCCTCCCCCCACCTGTACGGGGACATTTACCGTCTTAACAATCTCTGTAATTGCTTGCCAGTTCTCGGGTTTACCAGCTTTAGCACCATCTAGGTCCACCAGGTGAATGCGAGTGGCTCCCTGCTCTGCCCAGCGGCAAGCAACAGCAACCGGATCGTTATCAAAGACCTGGGATTGGTCATAGTCTCCTTGAAATAAACGAACACAGCGACCGCCGAGTAAATCAATGGCAGGGATCACGTCCATGGTCAGAATCAAGCCTTACATAAGGGTGAGCAGTGGTTCAAATTGTACAGAAAAAGTGAGGAGGCAAAAGATAGAAATGCAGTAAACAATAAAACTCATCCCCCTAAGGATTGTCCGTAATGTTATCTAAAAGTTTAGCAATCTGGTCACGGTCAGGAGCGTCTGGGCTTTGCCCTAAATAGGTTTCTAAGTCACTACGGGCTGCCAACAGGTTTTGTAGTTGATAGTAAATTAGGCCGCGATCTCGACTGTTACTAGGCTCATTGGGAAACAGCAGCAGCAAATAATTGAGGATTGTCAATGTCTGGGACAAATCGCGTCGGTTGAGATAAATCAGCTTGAGGTTGTTAAGCAACCGAGCTAAGAAGGATTTAGCAGTAATTGGCGCAAGATAAGTAGTATTCCAGGCTGCTTTCACGCCATATAACCGATGGAAAATGGCCTGACAGTCAGTCGCAAAAAGTACCTCTCCTTGATTAAACGGGTCGATATAAACCTCCATATCCGTCACCGTAGGCCGCACCAAAAAATGTCCTGGCATACCCACACCCACCATCGGAAAATCTAGACGCTGAGACACTTCTAAATACACCAGTGCTAAGGTAATGGGAATGCCCAGACGTCTTTCGAGCACCCGGTTAAGGTAACTATTGTCGGGATCGTAGTAGTCAATCTGGTTACCACTAAACCCTAGCTCCCCATAGAGCTGTTGATTAATGGCTTGAATCGTTTTAAGTGGATAGCAGGAAAGGTTGGGTCTGATAGCCTTTGCAAAATCGTCAAACTGTTTATAAAACAAGGCGGGATCAAGATCAGGATAATTTTCTTGGGCCGGACAAAGGGCTGCTGCCGCCAGGTTAAGTGTAGGTTCGGAGAGCAACTGACGAAACCGCTGTTGGGCACGGGAGAAACGCAAGGACATGGAAGTAGTGGGTACTAGTTTAAGGGGTATCTGAGTGAGTGTTGTAGTCGCTGCCACTGCCATAGACCAGGGCCTCTCGCCAGCGTCGCCAATAGTAACCAGCGTTTTTAGGTGAGGTGGACAATATCTGATTTAACAGACTGTAAACAGCCAAACTAAGATAGTGTCCAGTCCAGTCTAAAACGGCTGGAACACCGACTTGAGGCAAAATTTTGGCAACAAGCATAGGGTGATCAATGGAAGTCCTTAGCAACGTCTTTGCTAAGGGCAAAAACTGTACAACATCTTGCAGAAACGGGCGTAGTATCGGGTCACCCAAAGCAGCCATATCTTGAAAGATGATGGTTAGCAGGCTGTTTATTTGATGTTGATCAAGGGATTGATCGACACTAAGACTCATCGCTTTTTGGAATAACCAGGTTACTGCGATATTGGGTTGATAGGGTTGTAACCAGCCAAGGGCAGAAGCATTGAGCTGATCATACTTGAGCGCATCATCAATGCCTTCACCTAAGCGACCCAGGTGACGAATCATGGCACCAAAGCCACCAAAACTTAGAGGAGATTGGTGCCCACTGGCATCTCCAACAGCCAAGACTCGGTCCCAAGAAAAACGTAAGGGACTATTGCGATAGGCTGGGAAAAACCCAAATAAGGCCCGCTTAAAATGGAGTTGCTCTAGGGAAACACCTTGGTAGTCGGGGAGTAGCTGAAAATAATCTTCAAATAGCTCGTTTAAGGTAAGCCGTTCGGGATGCGCATCGAGATAAGTAAACAGATAAGTAGTACGACCATCGCGGGCAGGGAAAGCTTCCCAAAAATATTGACACTGATGCTTGATCGGTGTGAATGAGGTAATTAAGTCGCCGGTTTGATTATGGCGATAACCAGTGGCGCAGGTACCCACAACAAGACAGACAGCATCCGGTTTTTCTCCCTGACGCGCCTGTTGCACCATGGGGGAGAAATGGCCCATAGTGTCGATTAGCAAACGGGTGGTTAAGCTTTTTTTGCCAGCGGTTACCAAAACGCCATCTGGAGCCACCCGAGCCGTCGAGAATGGCGTCTGTTCCAGTAGTTCACCACCCGCCCCTAGAAAAACCTGTTTCAAGGTTTCCAGCAGGTACACTGGGTCAACACCCACATTCAGGACATCTTGCACCCAGAGATCATCACCGCCATCAAAACAAATGCGGGCTGGATTATATTCCGTTGCGATCGCAATCTCTAAGTCAGCCTCACTTAAAAGGCCCAGTTCAACCAATGTACTTAACTCACTACGAGAAATATTCCACTCCTGCTCTCGACCCTTCAGGATATTTCGTTCCAAAAGGGCTACTCGCCACCCACGACGCACCAATGTAGCCCCCAGTAAAATACCAAGGGTGCCTCCACAGATAACGACATCATAGCTATCGACTTGCGTCTCCAAAGCTAAGGGAGCAGCCTGGACCGAGACCACATTAGGTATGGGAATCTTGCCATGGCGATAGTCATGCCAGCGGGCATCAGCCCGCTGGAGACCGTTGTAGGGATTGCCAGAAAGGGATTGAAGGATAGTTTGGGTATGGGACATGGAAAAAGGAGAGCAATGAAGCAGACAAGGGGATAAAGATAGGGAAGAAGGGGGGACGGTGTGCCCACCAACGGAAAAGAATCATGGAAACCCCGAAAACAGACACCCATGATTTTCAGAAACACGGCAAATGAACATCACCCACCAAAAGGAAATAGGGTAAAACAGCCATATACCATCCAATCCAAAAATCACACCCGTGTTTCCAACATTAAGGATGTCCCAACCCAATCACCCGTATCATCATAATCGCGCACAATGCGTTGGCGTTGTTGAGGCGAAAGATACCAACAAAGTTCTAAGCGGACATTCTGGTGTTGTGGTAGGTTGGGATAAATCATACAGCTCACACCACCAGGCAGCAGCCACAGTTGTAGCGACTGATCAATCGCTTGCCAACGATGCTGATCAACTAGCGTGAATCGTTGCATCTTAAATCTCCGCTCCTCCCCCTCAGTGCCCCATGTTAGAAGTAGCTCATCGTTTGATTGTTGGGCCTGCCAGTAGCTGACATTCACTTGGGGTGTCTCCATCGTTGCCGGTAGATAGATACATTCCCCCCGCCATGTTCCTAGAAGATCGTCTAAACTCAAGCGAGTTTGCTCAGTTTTTGCCATCTCAGGGGAACGGTGTTCTGGAACTAGCGTGACATAATCGAGTGTATGTTGACCATCAGCAGTGCCCTTATACAGCTGAATCAAACGCATACGGCGGTTGTTGGCCAACAGAGAAAACTCAGCCCCAAAACTACTCAAAGGTCGACGCTGCATAGTACCTTGGGAGAATGCGCCTGTTGGGAAAAAACAAATATAGGGAACTGCACCGGGATATCCCAGTTCTCGCTCCATCACATGGGTATCTTTGCCCGGAGGAGTACGCTTTAACACCAGAGTCATATGTTGACCAGGGCAATCTTCTTGTAGAGTTAGCACACTTGGCGTCTCACTCATCCGGGTAGCCTCTGGAGAAAACCGAATAAATGAGCCGTACCACTGACCAATATTTTTGCGAATGTAGGCCCATTGATCAGCAGCCCACAAATGCTTGATTGAGGTCCCCATAAAGAATGTCATTTTTTCTTAAGTTTTAAGTTGGTATATCAACCAACATCAACCGCCCTACTTATTGTACGGGGTGCCGTCTACCCTATAAAAGTGTGTTTTTACACCCTAGGGTCCTAAACTTGCAATGAGAGTTCACGAGTTTCTGCAGCTATACGAATCGGGGCACCGAAATTTTAAGGGGGTCAACCTCAGTGGTGCTGATTTGTCAAACTGTATTTTAGTCAATGTTGATTTGTCTGGTGCCGATCTTACAGGGGTCAACTTCAGTCGAGCTTTTCTGACCAAAGGGCAATTTGTTGAAGCCCAGCTTCAGCGCGCAAATCTGCAGTTTGCCAAACTGAGTGAAAGTAACTTTAAGCGTGCTAATCTTACCAAAGCTCAGGGGCGTGGCGCATTTTGGGTTAAATCCGAACTCTCCCACGCCCGCATAAGTGGTGCCCAATTGGCCCATGTAAACTTTCGCCAAAGCAGTTTGCACTGTACTAACTTCTGCGGTGCAGCCCTACCAGGGGTGAATCTGAGAGAAGCCCAATTGAGAGGAGCCAATTTGGCTTGGGCCAATCTCAGCTATGCTCGGCTTTATGGTGCTGATATTACTGCGGTTCAGTTTAATGGCGCTTATCTAGAAGGGGCTCGACTGAATGGCCTAAACTTTCAAGGGTCTGACCTGAACGGCATTAATTTTTCCCACGCCCATATGAAGGGTGCAAGTTTACAAAAGACTAACCTTACAGCAGCCAATTTTTCGTTTGCCCAGATGCAGCATGCCAATCTGCAGCAGGCAAAAATGGCGGGAGTAAACTTGTACTACACTCAATTACAACGTGCCAATCTTATTGATGCCGATCTCAGTCGTGCCAACATTGACCAGGCAGATTTAACCGATGTCATATTTGCCAACCCAATGATGGCAGCCTCTGGCGCAACGGCTATAAGTGCTAATCAAGGTCTACTTAACCGAAAACCACTTGCTATTCCCTCATTCCAAACACAACAGACACCAACAATAGCTCCTAACCTAACCATAGGGCTATTGCCAACCATTATGCTTAGATAAACTGATCCACCTCTGACGCCTTACTGAATGATTTATTTATGGCTTTTTCATCTCAACTAGGTCTTGTACTGGTTACAACTGCCTCCGAGGCTGAAGCCCATACCATTGCGAAGGGGCTCATCGATGCTCGCTTGGCAGCCTGTGTAACCCTCACGCCGATTCAGTCAATCTATCGCTGGCAAGGGGACATTCAAAGTGATGCTGAATATCAGCTCATGATTAAAACCGACTTAGCTTTGTTTGAGCAAATCGCCACCCAAATCGCACAACAGCACAGCTATGATTTACCTGAAATTATTGCTGTGCCTATGGTTAAGAGTACGACAGAGTATGGACAATGGATAAGGGAACAAATTTTGTAGTGGCGTTACATGCAACGCCACTACTCAAAACAGCTTAGCTGTTTGGGCCTGAACATTGTACTCATACCGTGTCTTATAGTCAGTCACTCCATAAAGGTTAAAGGAGATTGTCGGTTCATCTCCTAAAGGCTCTACCTGATGAATTGCACCGGAGGTGAAGCCAATAATATCTCCAGGGACTAAGATTTGTTCACCAGCCGATTCTAAGCGATGGGGCTGTTCTGCAGTTGGTGAACGTCGCCACAGTCGATTTCTTTCTTCACCGCCAATTAGTGCAACAATTCCCCAAGTCCCATGGTTATGAATTGTCGATAATTGGCCAGGGGCCCAAGCCACCATCTGCAAAGTCAGCGGAAATTCATACTCTCGGTATAAAAATTTCACAGACCACCCAGTTTTTGGTGAGGGTGGATCATATTCCATCTGTAGCCAGTAAGAACTAATTAAAAGCTGACGCACAAGAGGCGTAATCTTCTGAATCCGAATGCTATCATCGCTCTCGTCCGCCAGAATATCTTCTAAATCAGTCAAAAATCGATACAGGCGATAGACTTGCTCTGGAGGGTTTATATCGACGTCTCCAAACGTAGTTTGCCGACTGTCGTCATTAACTAACCAGTTGTGGTTCGTCATAGGCGGATGGAAAAAGTGGATTTACGGTGCCGACAGCTTCATCTTAGATTTTTAAAGAGACGAAGATACAGCCACAGGTTTACATCTTGAACATTGCTCCACTGTAACAATGTTATACGAAAGAAACGTTTAATCTTGTTACAGCCTTATATCAATAGCCTATGCCTAATCATTAGACTTAAGCTCTAATGGTCTAAACGCAGCCAATGTCTAATAGGCATAAAGTTCAGCCATGGCTATGGCAGAGGAGTGATTGACTTGCTTGGCAAGATATAAATAGTGCCAATGTTAGGGAATCTTCCATATAACAATTAACTCTTTTCAATGCCCCAAAACGCTTTTGCTACGTATGTTTAATTTACGCTCACAACGAAACCTTAGTCGGCCTTTGGTCTGGATACTGCTTGCGGTTTCCCTGATAACTGGATGTGGCCAAGCCAACTCACAGGTAGACGTGAGCGATGACAGTAATCCAGAGGGGCAAGATAGTCGCTGCGTTAAGGGGTCTGCATACATTAAACGAGGCAGCTACATTGCTGGCAGTAACCAAGAAGAACGGGATTATGCCTATCGCATTTCAGCTGAGGCCTTAGCGGATACCCCTGACGAAATTGCAGATGTAGAAACACGATTACGGCAGCAACGATGGTTTGATTTTGAACCTGACCAAGCCAAGCGGCGCATGGCTGCATTCTGTATCAACCGCAATTTGGTTACCAATGAAGAGTATCAGGAGTTTGTACTAGCAACTGGCTATCATCAACCTGGAATTACTGCAGAAAACTACCAAGAGCAAAATATGCTGGTACATTCCTACCAGGATTTACGGCCCTACTTTTGGCGAAGCTTTCAGTTCCCGCCAGGCAAAGCGAATCATCCAGTAGTACTCGTGTCTCAGAAAGATGCGTTGGCTTACGCTGCTTGGAAAAGTCAAGAAGACGGCGTGGAGTATCGCTTACCTACAGCAGATGAGTGGGAAAAAGCCGCCCGTGGTAGTGATGGTCGTTACTTTACCTGGGGGAATGGTTGGCGAGCTCAAGGGACTAACTGGCAAAAGCATGGTCCAGAAGGAACTAGTCGAGTCGGAGCCTATCCCCTCAGCAAAAGCATTTACGGTGTAGAAGATATGGCTGGAAATGTTTTTGAATTTACGTCCACGGTGTATACCCAAGACAGCCAAGAACGCGCGATTATGAAAGGCTGCGCTTGGGATGATCTGCCAGGATTTTGTCGTACGGCCTACCGCCATGGACGACCTACGACCTATCGCCATATTTTATTTGGCTTTCGTCTAGTGTCCGATGCCCAGCGTTGATTGTAGGGGCGTTCCATGGAACGCCCCTACAATCAACGGATAAGGCGAAAATACTCGACTTTCAGCTAATTAGAAGCTTTTTCTCAGGCTTAATTAATATTTACCTTAAAAAATTATTATGGGACTAATGTGTCGATTTGGTTTCGGCTGCATTATCATCTGTTCAATGCTTTAAGAGGAGCCCTCTAATGAAAGTTAATTATTTAGCAGCTGTTGCAGCTGCTTCTGTGCTAAGTGTTGGTGTCTTAACTGGTTGTGGCGGCGGTGCAAACCCCTGTGCAGCTGACCCCTGTGCAGGAACTACCGAAGTTGCTCCCTGTGCAGCTCCCTGTGCAGCTGATCCTTGTGCAGCTGACCCCTGTGCAGCCGATCCTTGTGCAGCTGACCCCTGTGCAGCTGACCCCTGTGCTGGTAGCTAACCCTTAAGGACGATTCAGAAGTAACTGGATACTGTACAAATTTGGCTTCCTGGAATTATTTTCAGGGAGCCTTTGTTATGGTGGCCTTGTCTTGGCTATCACTACTGGGAGATTGCCCCATGAAGGTTGCATTTATTGGCCTCGGTACTATGGGAACCCCCATGGCGCTGAACTTACTAGCTGCAGGTCAGCATCTCACTGTTCACAATCGCAGTCGCGATCGCGAACTGCCCCTAGCCGAGGCCGGGGCTCAACGGGCCGACACCCCGGCCTCAGCCGCTACAGAGGCTGACATTACCATCATTTGCGTGAGCGATACCCCCGATGTAGAAGCCGTAGTTTTAGGTCCCGAGGGGGTGCTCACAGGGGCACAACCCAATAGTCTGGTGATCGACATGTCCACCATTAGCCCCACCGCAACTCGAGCCATTGCTGCTCAGCTAGCCGAACGACACATTGCCATGCTCGATGCCCCTGTATCCGGTGGCTCAGAAGGCGCAAAAAATGGCACCCTGTCCATCATGGTGGGTGGCGAAGCCGACCAGTTGACTAAGGCCATGCCTGTACTACAAGCCATGGGCAAAACCATTACCCACGTCGGCCCGATTGGGGCCGGACAAACCACTAAAGCCATTAACCAAATCGTGGTAGCAGGCACCTTTTGGGCTGTTGCTGAAGGGCTGGCCCTCGGCCTCAAAGCAGAACTAGACATGGAAAAAGTTGTCCAGGCCGTTGGCGGTGGTGCAGCTGGCTCCTGGGCTTTTACTAACCGCTCTAACAATATGCTGGACAATACCTATCCGCTCGGGTTTCGTATGCGGCTGCATCGCAAGGACCTATTAATTGCCCTGGAAACGGCTAGAGAACTGGGACTGCCCTTGCCCATGGCAGCTTATGTGGAGCAGATTGAAAACGGTCTGATCGCCCAAGGCTTTGGTGATGAGGATATGTCAGCGATTGCCCGCAGCTTACGGGAAATGGGAGGGATTTGAGCCCCACTGTCCTAAGGCACCCCAATGGTCGTGATGTAGAGTACCGCTTCATCCTCAGGGATACCCAGCACATCATTCACCTGGTCATCAAAGAAACCAGCAATCCCACTGACCCCCAGGCCTAACCGAGTTGCAGCCAGATTTAACCGCTGGCCCAAATGGCCAGCATCCATGTGCAAATAACGATAAGCGCGATCGCAATGGCGCTCAATGGCCAGTTTCAAATTAGCCGTATGAATAATTGCCACACTCGCATCACGCCCTAAGTTCTGTTCCAAGCAAAGGTGGTGCAGCTCTCGCCGAAAATGCTTAAACCGGACCTGACGTAGGGTGGATGCGGCTGGATCGTAGTAATAGCATCCAGTATCCAGATTATTTACCCCTAGCACCACGATAAACGTTTGAATTAGGCTCAGATCAAAATAATCAGGCTGAGCATCAAACCCCTGATCCCTGTAATTTTCAGGACAATAGGTAAAGTCTAGCAACTGTCTTAGCGGGTCCAGGGCAATTGCTGCACCGCGATAGCGACGGGTGGAGCGGCGATACAAGATAGCCTTAGTCAGGTATTCCATGCCCTCCCCCCAATCAATCGGCACCACCTGAGTACTGGCATTATTACCAAACGGAAACGCATATTGAGCCCCCAACCGCTGGGGGGGATGATCTAACTGCGCCTGGGTCAAACTTTTATCTGGCTGAGGCGTAATTTTGCTGGCTTGATGTAGCGCCTCTAGTAACTGCTCATCATCCGGTGGCCCATCATCCAATGAATACGAATCCCTCGGCAAATCACTGGGCAATGCCGTGCAACCTCGAGGTAAATTTTGCTCAACCTGCAGTAGATCGGCCAACGCCAGGACTGCGATCGCACCCTCCTCCTGTCGCTCCAGATAGAGCAAATCATTCACCGCATCGTCCACAAAACCACCGATCAGATGGGGGCGATAGTCACATAGCGATGCGGCCAGCTCAAGATTGCCCAATAGGTGCCCCGTATCTAGACAAACCCGGCGATAGGCTCGCGCCTGATAACGCCAAGCAGACCGCTGAAAAACAACACTGGCCACAATTGCCAGATGGGTATGCTCTAGCGCCGGGTGCCAAAAACAGGCCTCCTGTAACCGCTGCCAGGGATAATCATCCCAAAACCGCACTAAACTATGGGTTTTAACCTGATAGTTATACAAACCTGCCGGTAATTGGGAGGTCCCACGGGAAATCAAATAAATCTCTGCCGGATATAAAGCCCCTGCCGACGGCGCAGACCGCAAATAGACCGCTTCCCCTGCCGTGGTGGTAAATTTAGCCGTCAGCCCGTAACTATGGAACAAAAATTGCGATAGCCGCTGCCACCATTGGTCGCCAGATCGCTCCACTAGCCCCAGATACCCTTGCAAATCAAACCGACTGCCGAGGGGATAATTTTTGTACACCGCAGGCTGCTCAGCCCAGTTCAAAGTCCCTCGGGGCAAGGCATCAGGAAAATATTTAGTGCGCTGGTGATAGTGCTGAGCGAGAGAATGGGATGCCTCAGTCATGGCAGTGCAGTGCAGCTATGTAGTTTATCAATCATGTCTAAGTTGAAATCTGTAGGGTCTTCTACGGCAAAACTCCATCTTCTGGACATGGACAAGGCCTATATTTCTAAGGCCGAGGATGCCTCCAAAAACCTTAAGTGACGCTTAAGAAAGCTCTTTTTTTACGATATGTATCGTAATTTACATTCTGTAATATATTATCCCTGGTTGCCAAGGACTTCCAGATTAAAGCTTATTTGGCCTGTCACCCCCACCCGGTCGCTTCCAGTTATTTCGATGTAGATAAAGTGTATGACAGTTGATGAATTCTTAGCCGCCTATCAAGCTGGGAAACGTGACTTTCAAGGCATTGTGTTAGAGTCAGCCAATTTATTTGATTGCGATATACGTAACTCTGACTTTAGCGGTGCCCAGCTACAGGACGCTTATTTACCTTATGCCAAACTGCTACGGGCACGGTTAAACCAGGCCATTCTGACTAGAGCCAATATGGGCAATGCTTTTTTACAAGCAGCAAATCTATCGGAAGCTAACCTCCAAGAGGCTGTCCTGTCCTATGGCAATCTGCGGGGTGCTATTTTGTGCGATGCAAATTTGTATCAAGCCAATCTTTACAGGGCCGACTTAACCGGGGCCGATTTAACTGGAGCCGATCTGCGTCAGGTAAACCTGAATCGAGCTAACCTAGCTAATGCTCAGTTAACCAAGGCCGACCTGCGGGGAGCTAATTTATTTCGCGCACAGCAGGTAGATTTAAGTGATGCAATTTGCGATCGCACCACCATCGGCCCTGAAGGCTATCCTTTAGAAGATATTGATTAACTGTAAAGGCTTTCCATGTCTCTACAATTAATCTTCTAACAGGTATGCTATGAGCAGTCTTTAAGACCCACCTGACATTCCTCTGTCCCTATGACTGTGAGCGCATCACCAAAATCCGCTAATTGGCCCAAGCTGGCCCTCATGCTGATAGTGATGTGCGCCCGACCCGGCCTTGCACAAACTGCGCCCACGATATCCCTAAATAGCGCGCCCACCGTAAATCAGCCTTCTCGGAACGCTACTGATTGGAGTGTGACGTTGCTGATCGTCTTGATTACTGTGCTTATTTTGCTTCTGGGCATGGGGCTGGTTATGCTCTGGGTGATGAAGCGGGCTGTGGAAACTGAAGTTACTAAGAAAGTTACTGATAATGTCCTTGGTCAACTGAGGGAAATAGAAAATCTGGAGCATAAAATCGAGGCTGCCACCCGCAGGATTGACGGTATTTTGGGGGAAGCAGATGATCGAGCGAACGAACTGGTTGAACGCTCCAGTAGTTTTCAGCGGGATTTGACTACACAGCGCAATAGTTTAACTAAGCTCTTAGCCGATGTTACTGATTTAAAAGCTAAAACCGTTAGAGACCTGCAAACTGAGCTAGATACTGCCCGCCAGTCCTTAGGCACTGGTCAAAATGAATTTATTCAAGAGCTAGACTCCCTTAAGCAAACCGTCATCCAACAGCTACAAACTCTGCAAGCCGATACCCGCCGTCAGCAGCAATCTGTCTTTCAGGGGTTAGACAGTGCCCAAGCCACACTGGATAACCATCTGGCTAGCCTTAAAGCTACGGCTGACCATCGCCAGGGCATTTTTCTCGATGAGTTAGAACGCAAAGAATCGATCTTTTCTGATGAAATTGGAACGCTGCAGACCGATACCATCGAACAGCGCGATCGCTGGTTAGAAAAGCTGGCAGAACTGGAAAAAAACATTGGTCCCCAGCTAGAAGATCTGCGTAAATCGATGAAAACCCAGCTGGAACAGCAGCGGGATAGCATCATCACAGAAATGCGACAGGATAAAGGGAAATTTGCTGAGGAAATGCAGCAGAGCCGTGGAGAATTTACCCAACAGCTTAACGAGATGCAGGCTAATGCCCTGGGGCATAAAGAATTGGCCCTGCAAACCATTGAGCGCTCTGTGGATGATCTGCAACAGACTTTTCAACTGTTGCGTAACGATATTGAAGGGCGTAAAGCTGACCTGATGCAGCAATTGCGCCAGTCAACCGACGATTTTTTGACCCAATTTGCCACCCTCAAAGTCGATGTAGAAGGTCGTAAGGGGGTGTTGTTAGGGGACATGGACCAGGTTGCCACCAACTTTAAGAATCAGCTTGATCGATTGCAGGGTGATTTGAGTCTAGAGCGGGACGAGTCTTTTCAGGCGTTGCAGCACATAGCCAATAGTTTTTCCAATCAGCTAAATCAATTACAAAGTGAAACTGGAGACCAGCAAACTCGTACCCTACAAACTATTGAAACCGCTGCCCGTGACTTTGACCGTCAGCTCACTGAGCTACAGTCAGGCATCACCCAGCAGCAGCAACAGTCTCTGCAAAGCCTGCAGCGCTTAGAGAGCGAGTTTACTCAACAGCTAGGGGAAGTTCGCAATGTGGTCTTTGGCCGTCGCGACATTGTTATCGACAAGCTAGACAAGTTTGACGCCAATCTGGGAGAACAGATCACTGAACTGTCCGAGGCCGCCCGTGGTCGTCAGCAGGAAGCTCAGCAACGCTTAGTGGTGATTGCCGAGCGATTTTCCACCACTCTAGATGACCTCAAGGCCAGGTTTGAAGGCGAACAATCTGCCACCACTGCTGATCTAGAGACCCTTAAACAAAGCTTTGCTGAACAATTAGACACCTTACAAACCGAGGCCAAAGGCCAAAAAGACCAGATCATGCGTCAGCTAGGGGAAGTGACTCCTGACTATGTAGCTGATTCATTTATGGATACAGCCCAGACTCAGCTCCAGAGCTTGACCGACCGGCTATCACGGCTGCAGGCCAACCGACCCGAGCTATTTGAAACCATTGACGAACTGGTAGCCGAGGCCGAGGCCCAGATGGAGGCAAACAGCTTAGAAGACGCTATCATTACCTACGATCGAGCCCTGGCAATTCAACCTAGTAATGCAGAGCTGTGGTTAGCTCGCAGCAAGCCCCTCAGTCAGCTCAAGCGTCGGGATGAAGCCCTAGCAGCATTGCAAAAGGTGATTGACCTGGAACCCCAGCGCAAAGAAGCCTGGTATCAACGCGGTTTAGTTTTACGGGAACTGCGTCGCTATGATGATGCCCTCAGCACCTTTGAACGGGTCATTGAGTTAGACGATAGTGACCCCAGGGCCTGGTTAAACAAAGGTATGGCACTTAGCCGTCTGAAACAGCGAGAAAAAGCAATTATTTCGTTTGATAAGGCCATTGCCCTTAACCCCACTTACCATGAAGCCTGGGTCAATCGCGGCGTAGCCTACGGTATTTTGCAACAGCCCGAGGAAGCGTTTAAGTCCTTTGATAAGGCGGTGAAGATTCAGGAAAATGATGGGGTGGCCTGGCTAAATCGGGGTCTAGCACTGCTAGATTTAGAACGCTTTGAGGATGCGGTCCCCTCATTCGAACAGGCAACGCGGTTTAAGCCAGACTTAGTAAAGGCCTGGGATAATCGGGGTTTAGCCCTAGTGAAGTTAGGCCGAGATCGGGATGCACTTAAGAGTTTTGAAAAAGCGCTAGAACTGAATCCAGGCTACGCAAAGACTTACTACAATCGGGCTGTTTGTTATGCGCTACAGCGGGAAACAGATAAATCCTTAGAGAACTTGCAGAAAGCGGTGCAGATCGATCCGCGTTACAAAGAAGAAGCTCAAGCAGATGAGAGTTTCGAAGATATTTGGCAGGACAGTTGGTTTAAGGAATTGGTGGCGTAGGTGTCCCTCACACGCGTAAACAAATTGAGGAACTGGGTACGCTGTCATCAAGTCTTAATGTTCTAACGAACCGCACCCTAATCCCATGGCTAACCGCTTAAATATCCGAGATACCAACACCTTGGGCGATGATGGTCCCGTTTTGGTATTAGACTTTTTAACCGAACAAATTACGGTGCGGGAGCTAATCCGCAGTCGCGTTTATCAGGAAGTCAAAGACTTTAATACACAGCAACCAGAATTCTTCAAAGGTCTGGTACAACCCACTGAAACGGAACAAACCTTAAATGGTTACAAACTGCGCAAACCACGCAAAATCAACTGGGAAGAGCAGTTTGAAAAAGCACTCACAGCCTTTCAAAGCAATGGCTTTATCATTTTGGTAGATGACGAACAGGTCACAGAACTGGATCAGGAGATTACCATTGTCCCCAATACATCAGTTTCCTTTATGAAACTGGTACCCCTGGTGGGAGGTTAACCATGGCCTACGACGATCTGATTCAAGCCATTCTCCAAGAATATAAGGAAAATGACAATCATTACTCCTATAACTTCAGGGAGTCTGGAACTTGGGTAGAGATTACTAAGTTGAGTCGAACAGAGCAGGTTAAGTTAGCTATTGCCATGGTGCAAGCTTATCGGCACTTTATGGAACGCTGTATTCAAGCTGATGAGAGGGGGATGTATCGCAGTGCCAGCAACATTTTGAACGTTTTGCGGCTAATTTTGAATCGTAAATTGCCCTTTGCCGTAGAGCATGTGATTGAATTTTTAGAAGCCTGTCGATATGAGCGATCGCAAAGCTGGACTTGGCCCCCTCTGATCAAAAAGTTGGTACGCGATTATCTCAAAGACCATGAACTAACCCCTGAATTACAAACAGCGATCGAAACAACTAGCGACAATTGGGAGCAAGGTTACGGTGACATTCGCAAAGCTGCCAGCCAACTGCGGATGTTTATTGCGACTGAAACCAAGACCCTGGTAATTCTCCCAGGAGAAGCCTGGTCTGATGTAGCAAAACAAACCATTGAATCATTGCCTGAGGCAGAAAAATCTGCCTGGATCCAGCTAATTGAAGCCTGTTCCACAGTTTCGGGGGGCAAGCCTACCGCTAAATGGCTCAAGCTTACGAATCCCCTGCGAAAGGCCATTGATGTAGACCAATTCCAGCAACAGCTACTGTCGTGGTTTGCACTGATGGACCAACCCTGTACGCAGTCCTTGCCCCGCAGTGATGACAATATCATTCAAGACCAAAATGCTGACATTCTCAAAGGGTTAGTATGGCTTTGTGCTGACCAAACAGATGTGGAGCTGACCCGTGCGCTAGGGAGACTAGCGGTCTCAGCCTATCGCAAGATTCCAGGTATTGGTCCCCGTTGTGTGAAACTGGGCAATGCTTGCGTTTGGACCTTGGGCCAAATGCCCACGACAGATGCCATCGGTCAGCTGGCATTACTAAAGGTGAAGGTAAAATTTGGGACTGCCCAAAAGGGAATTGAAAAGTCACTGACAGCAGCGGCTGAGCGGGAAGGGTTACCGCGAGAAGAAATTGAAGAATTGGCCGTGCCCACCTATGGGTTGAGTAAGGTGGGTATGCGGCGTGAATCTCTGGGAGAGTTTACGGCTGAGCTGGTGGTAACTGGCACCAGTAGTACACTATTGCGATGGATTAAACCTGATGGCAAAGTACAAAAGTCGATACCTAAGACAGTTAAGGATAACTATGGTGACGATCTAAAGGAACTGAAACAGGCGGCAAAAGATATTCAAAAAATGCTGCCTGCCCAGAGAGATCGGATGGAAGCATTTTATCTACAACAAAAGACGTGGGATTTTTTAACTTGGCAGGAGCGGTATGTCAATCATCCATTGGTCGGTACTTTGGCCAGACGAATTCTCTGGCAATTTGAGGATAAAGAGAACCACACCGTTGGCATTTGGTTTGAGGGAAATTTGGTCAATCAAGAAGGGCAAACTATTGACTGGCTAACGGATGAGACTCGGGTGAGTCTGTGGCATCCGATCACGGCGATAACTGAGACCATTCAGACCTGGCGGGAGTGGTTGGTTACCCATGAGATTCAGCAGCCATTTAAGCAGGCTCATCGAGAAATTTATTTGCTCACTGCCGCTGAAGAGAATACCCGTGTGTATTCCAATCGGTTTGCCGCGCACATTATCAAACAGCATCAGTTTAATGCGCTATGTGGGCAACGGGGCTGGAAGAATCAATTGAGACTGATGGTGGATGATTCTTACGAACCGGCGCGGTTGCTGTTGCCCAAGTGGGATTTGCGGGCAGAGTTTTGGATTGAGGGAATTGGGGATGGCTATGGTACGGATACTACAGAGGCAGGTAGTTATCTTTATTTAGCAACGGATCAGGTGCGGTTTTATTCTATCGATGCGGCGAGTAATTATGCCCATGCGGGCGGGGGAGGCTATGACTACTACGGTGGTATAACAGCAGAGCCGATTCCATTAGAGCAAATTCCTGCACTGGTTTTAACCGAAGTGTTGCGGGATGTGGATTTGTTTGTGGGGGTGGCCAGTGTGGGGAATGACCCGAACTGGACCGATGGGGGCGCTGAGGGACGGCGACAGTATTATGACTACTGGCATGATTATTCGTTTGGGGAGCTGTCTGCAACGGCGCAGACACGCAGACAGGTGTTAGAAAATTTGGTGCCAAAGTTAAAGAAGATTACCAGCCGCTGTTCGTTTCAGGAGCGATTTTTGGTGGTACGGGGGGATATCCGCACCTATAAAATTCACTTGGGTAGCGGGAATATTTTGATGGAGCCAAATGATCAGTATTTATGTATTGTGCGGGCAGGGAAGAGTGCGGCGGATAAGGTATTTTTGCCATTTGAGGGGGATAAGACCCTGGCATTAATTTTGAGCAAAGCCTTTTTGTTAGCAGACGACACAAAAATCACAGACGAGACGATTTTAAGCCAGATTCACGCGTAGGTTGGGTTTGAATCTCCTCAACCGACATATTTTGCGATTTTACGATCTCTCAAACCCAACAATCGACACCCATCGCCCCATCGCCCGAACCCAAAATTGACATTCATCACCATGTTGCCGAAAAGAAACGGTGGGTAAATATAGAGATCGGTCAATGGTATAGATATTGGCAAGGATTTACCCACCCTACGAGGGACATTCTCTCGAACCCAACACATGTTGCCGAAAAGAAACGGTGGGTAAATATAGAGATCGGTCAATGGTATAGATATTGGCAAGGATTTACCCACCCTACGAGGGACATTCTCTCGAACCCAACAATCGATGGCACAACTATTCCCTGCCCACACTGCTGCTAACTCCAGCATCCACTCCGCCGACCAAAACCGTACTGTCCCATCTGCACTGCTACTCATTAAAGCATTTCCGTCATGATCAAACGCTAAATCCCAAACAGCCATCTTGTGCCCCTTTAAAGTTTGCACTAACTGATGAGTCTTCACATCCCATAGCTTCACTGTGTGATCATAGCTACCACTCGCTATTGTACGTCCATCCGGACTAAATGCGACCGAGTACACGGCCCGGTCATGGCCCATAAACATACAGGTGGGCTTAAAATTCTGTAGATCCCAGGAAATAACCATCTTATCCTGACTGCCGCTGATAAACATGGTGCCATCCGGGCTAAATGCTAAATCCCACACCGTTCTTTTATGGCCATGGAGTGTGATTAGCTTTCTCTCACTCTGAAGATCCCACACATGGATCATACCGCGCCGATCACCCCCGACCACCGTCTTACCGTCCGGGCTAATGGCTACCGATGTAATCCCATAGGGATGCGCAAACCGATGTAACAACTCTCCAGACAGCACATCCCAAACGATGATAGTCTTGTCAAAGCTACCGCTGACCAACAGGTTGCCATCTTCACTAATGATCAGGGATTTCACATCATCGGTATGGCCCGCCAAGTCATGAAACAGTTGTTTTGTCATTAAGTTCCATATGCGGATGTGATTATCCCAACTACCGCTCGCCAGTAACTTACCGCTGGGGGCCAGGGCAACATCTTCAACCGCATCAGTATGGGCCTGATGGGATTGCAATAACTCTCCAGAGACTGAATTCCAAACGGACACTGTGCCATCGAAGTGTCCTGTGACAAACATCTGACTTTTGGAATGCGCTGCGCTGGCATAGGTTACGGCATCGATGGCAAACGCCTGTCTTGATCCAAACCGATTATCAAAACTAAAGGATGCCTGGGCATCAGCCACCCCCTCAGCAACATTGAGCGTACCCATACGGGTAGCTATGGGTGGAGCAACCATGTCTACTGCGATCGCAACACAAGCTGCGGCTAAACTGATCACCCCAAACGTTTCAACAATAGAAGACTTCTTTTTGCGAGTTTTTTTAACGTTAGATATTTGACGCTGATTAAATTGAGTTTTTCTACCGTCAAATGTTGAATGAAATAAGCTCCTTTGCTGAGAATTGGTAGATTTTGGTGTGACGATCATGGTTTCAACTATTGCACTACAGCAAACTCCAACGAAAGCCCTGCCCAGCAAACTAGACACGGCAATTCTCAGTGATGGATACCATCAATTGACGAGGTCATCCAAAAGTGTTCAAAAAGCAAAACCTAATTAGAGCGAGCGTTGACTTTAACCAGCTCTTGCTGAAACTCTGCCCCTTTGCGAATCAAAAACAAAACTGTAATACCAATAATGCCAATGGCAGCAACAGGCGTAACCATTGTCCACTGACCTGCCATTTTATTAATGACATGCCAAGTTAATAGAAACATAGCTGCATAGGTCAATCTATGGAGGCGTTTCCAATTTTTCTTGAGTCGCTTTATACTCCAGTCATTTGAAGTGACTGTTAGGAGCGTAAAAATGATCAGCGTTGACAAACCCTCAGCACTGGCTTGATAGGTATTAAAATCAAAAAAGTCAAAATTGCGCTTGCGAATTACAAAATAGGTATGACCAACTGCTAGCACAAATGCCAAAATGCCAATAGCTCGTCGCTGTTTTAGTAGCCAGCGTACGGCCTTGTGGGATTTGAACGCAGGGAAGATAACACGAACGATTGTAGGTATCAAAGTGGCGATATAGGCAGCCAATGCCAAAAACCCCAAGTGGTTTCCAAGAGGCACAGACTCAAACGATAGACGCATTTCAGGAAAAGCACTAATCGAGCAACGATTGATTAAAAAACTAACGTAAAGGCCGGGAAATCATGCAGTCTCAAAGGCAACTGCTCATGAAAAGTTAAGATACACCCTTTATCCCCGTTAGTAAGACACGGTTACATATAAAGTCCCCGATACGTTATCCCTTGAACAGGGGAACCGCCCAATGGTCTTACTGACGTTTACATGTTAGAACAAAGTAAATTCACTTACTTATACGATCCGGATACTTTATGGAAAGTTCTTCGTTTGTCGATGAGTCGCTAAAGATTCAGTAGCTACCTAAAACAGCTGCTTGACTTTTCAAATTTTCGATATTAAAAATTCTGTCCATAACCTAGCCTGCATTATTCATGGCTCTACGCTAAAAACGCCTGAATCTTTTACCTTGCAAGCGATTTAGCGATTTCATGTTTTCGACAGTGTGTTTTTATACATGAAAGCTGAAACAGACTACTTATAAGGGTTAGGTCTTTCGCTAAAATCCTGGTGAATTATCCAGGCTAGGTAGCAGCAATGGCATTCTATTCATAGAAAAACACCCTAGGGCTACATTTTTAGTAACACAAATTTCCCCCTATATTTGCATCATCAAATACAGGGGGAAGTATAAACAAAGCGTTTAATCAAGATTCGTAATGTGATGTCACTTCAACCTAGGAAGATAGGGCTGGCTGATAAGACTTTTTTTTCGGGATTAGCCCTAAGGGCAGGGCTTTAAGCGCTTCTCCTGCCGAATCAAAGCGAAGATTGTAATTAGGATTCACCATACGCTCAAACAGTTTGACAATTTTAGGATCTGCTTTTACCAAATCTGTCAAGTTTTGCTGACCGCTCACTTTTACTAACCACGCAGGAGATTGTCCTGTCAATGACTGTAGTAAAATCATACCGATGGAATAGACATCACTATTTAACTGGGGGTTCCCCACTCGCTGTTCAGCAGATTGATAGTCGTTATGCCTTAAAAGAGCTTGGCGATAGGTCAATGAATGGGACCGAAGGCCCACAAACATTCGCTTTAGTAAGCCATACTCTACCAAAACTATGCGGTTATCGGAGTGGCGACGAATAAAACTTTGGGGAGTGCATTCACAGTGCACCATTTTTCCCTGATGAAACGGATGCACCGCACTCAGCAAGTTTTGGGTAAGCTGCAGAACATGTCCCATTGATTGGGCATCTCCTAGTTCATCTGTCAAAGACGTACCGATAATGTGGGACTGAACCCAGTAAAATTTACCATCTTGCTCAAAAGAATCTAGGCACGTAGCAATATCATCCTGTCGAGTAATCACCCTCAGAAAACTCATTTCTGAATTTAGAGCCTCTCGTACCAACGTGAGTAGGGCAGGGGTCTCGACTGGCAGATTAAATACATTAATAATGACTGACTTGGATATTGGGGCTTTTAAGTCTTTTGCCAGTAAACGCTGCCCAAATAAACTGTTACTCAGCAACTCGCATACTTCATAACGGCCATTTAAAGGACCATCAGAGGCCTTATTCAAGATTGGGGTTGAAGAAAACGCATCAATCTCTGCACCCGCAAACTCTGATATCTTACTTTCTAAATGTTTGAACTTTAGAAGCCCAATCTCTGCTAAAGCATGCTTGGGTGACGTGCCCTGATTCACTAGGGGCAACGGCTCGTCAGAGGAGACATTACTAGCTGCGGACTCTGATACCCCCAACAATGCATTGACTTTACTAATCAGACGCTTCAGTACAATAGGCTTGGTGTCATAGTCGTTACAACCTACCTCTAATGCTGTTTTCCATGTACTTGAGTTGGTATTGGTGGTCAGCGCAATAATAGGAATATGGGCGGTCACAGCAGAGGCTTTAAGAATTTTGATCGACTGCCACCCACTCATTATCGGCAGGTCTGTGCCCATGATAATCAGGTCGGGTTGTTGCTCAATGGCCATGGATACGCCCTTGTCACCATCGGTTGCAATCACCACATCATATCCACAATGCTGCAGCCGTCGGTCCAACATTGTGCGATTTAATGCATTGTTTTCTACCAGTAAAACCTTAGGCATGGCAAATAATGTAGTGATAGACCAAAATATTTAACGATGTCATACGACCAGAACTAATTGTTTTTGAGCAGTAACGATACATATCTATATGAGCCTAAATAGCTGCACAAACATGCAGTTCTTCTAGAAAGTCTTGCAGATTCAAATCATTGCGATAGTAAATACTTTGAATATCGTTAGCAATTTGCAGACTGACATCGGCATCAATCGATGAGTTAGCCATGGCAACAATAGGTATTTCCTCATATTCTGGCGTTTGTCGCAGTGCTTTAATACACTGAACTGCATCAGGCTCCAAACTCAAGTCAATGACTACTAATGCAGGCGATTTCTCTACTTGGGCCATGGTTAGAGCGTCGGCAACATTATCGACACATTTGACCACCCAGTTTTCTTGTCGGAGCATACGAGTAACGACTTCGTCGTTTTTTTCCCATGCTTGCATCAATAGCAACCATGGCTGCTCATCATCTACTGATTTGTTTATCTCGTGCACAACTTGAGGGAATCGTAGCGTAAACTGAGAGCCTTTATCTGATTGGCTTTCTACTATAACGTCTCCTCCCATCATGTTGGCAAACTGTTTGGTAATTGTTAGCCCAAGGCCTGTACCACCAAACTCTCGAGTCGTTGAATTATCAGCTTGAGCAAACGCGTCGAAAATCTTTTGCTGTTGCTCTGACGTCATCCCGATACCCGTATCCGTAACAATAAAGTCAATCCATGGCTGATTTGCTTCTATGCTTTCCTTAATAGTTAGGGCAATCGTTCCATCTTGGGTAAACTTGTTGGCATTACTGAGTAGGTTCAACAAACTCTGATGGACTTTGGATCGATCTGCCATAATTAAATCAATATCAGTTTCATGATGAACAATTAGCTTATTCCCTTTCTTCTGGACTAAAGGGGTAAGCATATCAACGACTTGTTCAATCAGGAAGGAGATGGAGAATTCCTCAATGAATAGCTCCATGCGACCTGACTCAATTTTAGAGAGGTCGAGGACTGAGTTGATCAGGGTCAGCAGTTGTTTGCCAGCTCCCTGAATCCGATATAAATCGGTCTGGGCATCTTCCTTAGATAAGTTATCGGCCTCTTCAGCCAACATTTCGCTATAGCCAATAATGGCATTGAGGGGAGTACGCAGTTCATGGCTCATATTGGCTAAGAAGTCACTTTTTGCCTGAGTAGCGGCTTCAGCACTTTCTTTAGCATGGCTTAAGGACTGTTCCCTCAAAACCACTTCATTGGCCATGTGTTCAAATGCACGGGCCAGCTGACCGGGCTCATCCGTGCGTGTTGTTAGATTACCCAGGGCCATAGCGTCATCTGAGCCATCCGACAGGTTTACCCGTTGCCCTAAGCTAATATCACGAATAAGCTTATTGAGTTGTCCTAAAGGTTTAATCACTGTCGTTTTCAACAAGCGATTAATCACGCTAATAACGACAGCAAATACGCCGCTAAATATGGCAACTACTAGTAAAAGATAACGATTTCCTGTAACAAATACCTGACTAGAGGGCACATATATGGTTTGAGCCGCAACTGTTTCCCCTAGCTTCCAACCATAGCCGTTTTTGTCGCCATAGGTTTTTCGCATACTTTTGGGGGCTGCGGTCGGTTGACCATGGCATTCAAGACAACTTTCTTTACTAACGGTAAGGGGACGGCTGATGTAGAGCAACTTAGTTCCTTCGAGGTTGCGATATCCTTTTAGCTCTTTGAGTTCGTTATTGTTTCGAAACTGATCAACAATTTGAGTTTCAAAGTCGTCGGCCTGATCCCTGGGATTAGTTGGGTTTAATGTAGCTTCCTTATATAGGAAATCATTGTATTCTTCGGCTGCCCGAAATCCTTCAAATACTTCCCTGGCAGAATAGGCCGGTACGGTTTCGGGAATAAATTCTGAGGAATCTACTAGGTCATCTGCCAGGTGGGGTCTTACTTCCCCACTCGTGTAGTTTCTGACAGCGTTCATGGTTTGGATCAATATCTCTGCACGCTGTACGATTTCACCCTCAGCTTTCTGACGCATAGTCACTGAAAGAATTAAACCACTCATAAGAATGCTAACGAAGAACATGATCGTTAGCATCTTAGTAAATTGTTTACCAAGACTAGTAAAACGACGTTTAGACCTCATAGTGTGTGACTCACCCTAGATAGAGTTAGGCATAATAAGTAATTCTTCTATGGGTCGATTATGGGGTATCTCCCCCCTTAGCCACTAAGGGAGGCTGAAGAATAGAACCAATAATTTATAGGTATGTGGGTATTGTCTAAAATTTTTGATTCTTTCCTGGGGAGTAGAATCGTAATCGTCAGGTTACATTTCGTCAGTTATAGGCCTATTTTACAGAGAGAACCATGATGGTTCGTTCTCTAAACCTAATAATGAATATTTAGTTTTGATGAAATGTATCAACCTTGTCCACGTCCAGATCTGTAGTTTTGTTGTAAAGGAAACTACAGATCTGGACGTCTAATCAATGTTTTGTTTTTCTTTGCCTACGGGCAATAGGGCTGTAATTTGCCAGGGCTGTTGTTCATTTTTTTCAATACTGGGTGTAAGGGTCACCAGGTCCTGAATATTGCGCTCCATAGTACGACAGATGGCGTTTAGGGGTAAATCGTTGGGATCGCAGCCAAAGGGATTTTCGATTTCCAGGCCAATTTCTTCAACACCAAAGACGGCAAAGGCTACTAAGGCTACTACTGGAATGGTCCAAAGGTTAAGTTCGCTGACGACTTGAAAGGGCAGGGCGAGACAATACATAACCAGCAACTGCTTTAGATGGATGGAATAGGCCAAAGGCAGGGGCGTTTTGAGAATACGTTCGCAGCCTCCTAAGGCATCTACCAGATTATTGAGCTGTTCTGTCATTGCCTGCAGCTGATAGGGATTAATCCGTCCTTTTAGCTGCTGTACTTGCAGGTAGTCGCCCAGCCAAAAGGCGATTTCCAACGGTGGGCTGTTCATGCTCAGAAGTTTATCGAGCTGGGCTGGGGGCACCAAATGACGAAGCTCGTGCTCACAAGGCTGCTGCCGCAGGTGTTGCTTGGTTGCGATCGCAAACGCCACCAGCAATTTCAAGGCCCGTTTTTTCGACTGACGGCTCGTATCCACCGACACCCAAATCTGGCGGGCCAGGTTACGGCAGGTATTGACAATGTTGCCCCACAGTTTGCGGCCTTCCCAAAAGCGCTCGTAGGATACATTGGTGCGAAACACCAGTAACAAACCCAGCACAATGCTAGGCACCACACCGCCTAAAATTGGCCAGGAGACAGAAACACCCGCCAGATGCAACAGGGTTAGTAATAATGAAAACCCTGTGCAAAAGCCAACCCTGGGCATCACAGCCCGGATCACAGAACCTCGAAAACAAAACAGGGTTTTAAACCAAGGTCGACGATCTTCTGCCATGGTTAACTCTTTTCAGGCTTGACTATCGAATATCGTAGCCAAACAGATTGGGATCGGCTTCGCCCATGTCTAGATCACCCAGACCGTATTCGGCCCAGCGGCGTTCCACCATGACAGCCACATCGGGGTCAGACTTAAGTTCGTCGCCCCACTGATGCTCGGTTTCAGGGGGCACTTTGGTCGTAGCGTCAATGCCCATGCGTCCGCCCAGACCCAGCTTTTCGTTGGCAAAGTCCAACGAGTCAAAGGGATTATCAGGCAGGATAAACACATCGCGGGTGGGGTCCACCTTAGAGGTAACGGCCCAGATTACCTGACGCGGATCGCGAATGTTGATATCGTGGTCCACGACGATGACAAACTTGGTGTAAGTAAACTGAGGTAGGGCCGTCCAAAAGGCCATGGCCGCCCGACGGGCCTGACCGGGGTACGCCTTTTTGATGGAAATGACAGCCGCTTTATAGCTGAGGGCTTCCATGGGTAGAAAGAAGTCCACAATTTCGGACACCTGCTGCCGCAAAATAGGTGTGTAAATGCGGTTAAGGGCGATGGCAATCATCGCTTCTTCCTTGGGCGGGCGACCGCTAAAGGTCGTGAGATAAATCGGCTCTTTGCGATGGGTAACGCATTGAAACCGTACCAGGGGGGCCTGGTCATTTTGCGGGCCATAGTAGCCCATGTGGTCGCCAAAGGGACCGTCGGTAGCGACTTCGCCGGGGGTAATGGTCCCTTCGAGGACAAATTCTGAGGCGGCAGGGACTTCCAGATCAATGGTTTTGCATTTGGCCAGGTGCACACCGCTGCCGCCATAGAGCCCGGCAAATAGCCATTCAGATAGGTCTACGGGAATGGGGGTGGCGGCGGCCATGATGATCAGGGGGTGGACACCGATGGCGATCGCAATCTCCAACTTTTTGCCATTTTCTGCCGCCTTACGCAAATGTCTGGCACCGCCTCTGACCGATAGCCACTGGACAGTCATGGTATTTTTGCTTTGGAGCTGCAGACGATAGACGCCCACGTTGGGGATACCGGTTTCGCAGTCTTTAGTAATCACCAGGCCCAGGGTGACAATCTTACCCCCATCCTGGGGATAGGGTTGGATCATAGGAATCTGGGTCAGGTCAACATCATCGCCTTTAAGCACAACCTGATGGCAGGCGGGCAACAGATCCCGTTGGGGTTTGGCCTTGACGACATCAAATAGGACTTTGCCAAACTCGATGGCCTGGGAGATTTTTTTAGGAGGTTTCGGCTGTTGGAGCATGCCCAGCTTTTTGCCCAGGGCCTCTAGCTCCTGAGGGTGCTCCATCCCCATGGACCAGCAGGTGCGTTCAACGGTGCCAAGCAGGTTAACTGCAACGGCATGGGGGGACCCCTTAACGTTTTCGAAAAGGAGAGCGGGACCACCGCATTGGAGCATGCGATTGGAGATTTCTGCTATTTCTAGCTCAGGATCGACTAATGTCTGGATGCGGCGTAACTGGCCTCGCTGTTCAACTAGTTTGATAAATTCGCGCAGATCTCTCGCCATGGGGGTGGAATAGGTCTTTACTTTCCATTATGCGAGGAAATGGGGGCGAGGGGGGAAGCTTAGCCTATTCGGCTTCTAAGACTTTTACTTCGTAGCGGTCATAGTCTTTGTCAATGGACTTGATCACCCGTACTGGACGCACTTCTCCCGGCAACATGGGGGTATCACTCCCATAGACCACAAGTACATCCTGGCTGAGAATCAGTTCGCCTAGCGTATTGTAGAAATCGGCCTGTAGCTTAAGCGTACGCATGGGAATTTCGCTGGTATTCGTGACGGCCCATTCGGCGTCGAAGTAAGCGCTATCGGTTACTTCGTAAACCTTGAGGTCCTCGCTACGGGCAACCAGGTCAAAGGTGAGTTGGGTGGGTTGTTTAAAGCCCCAGGTATAGTCAATGGGGATGGACGGGGTATAGTCAAGTTCCAGCGATTCCTCAATGGTAATGACACTAAGGCGAACGGTAGAGAGGTCCGGGGTAACCTTTTGGACCAGATCAACGGCATGGTAATCACCAGGGCGGACGGTGGCATCACTGCTGTCGATGGCATTTTTGCTATCGGTTGCGATCGCAACCCCATCTTTGTCTAAATAATCTACTTGTACTCGCAGGGTATCAATTTCTTGAGTACTCTCATTGAGGAATACCCCCTGCAGGGTGTAGTAAGAAGACTCTTCATAATTATCTAACCGAGATAGGCGAGGTTCCAAGGTGAGACCAGGCTGCTCAAAGATAATGGGAATCTCGATACCAATCGACCGCTCTGGCTGAGCCGCTGTATCGGGGGCAATGTCAGTATCGCCAGTAGCTTCAGGCGCACTAACATCTGGTTTGACCGCAGTCTGACCATCTGGATTAGCGAGGGTAATCTCTTGGGTAAGCTGTTCTACTTCAGACCGTTTGACAATAATATCCGTTACCAGCTTAAAGCCACCGAACAAAAGCACGGCAGCTAAGCCTAACCACAGAATACGTTGGCGACTAACGGCTTCATGCTCTAAGGCACTGATCAACATAACCGCCTCTTCATTGTTAGGACTGATCTCTAAACAACGCTTGGCAAGGGCAATGGCCTGTTGCTTGTCCTCGGCTTTTTTCCGTTTGGCGTAACGCTGATCGTAGGCGTAGGTAAGGGTTTGAAGAATCTCAAAGTTTAACGGGTCTAATGCTGTCGCCTGACTCAGTTCATCAATGGCTTCATCGAGACAGTCAAAGTCTAAATAGTTACGTCCTCGGTCAAAATGGTCCTGGGCTTTTTGCTGAACAGCTGCCATATCATCGGGACCCAGCCCCACTTCTTGAGCAATAGCACTAAGGCTATCAGCGGTAATTGGCTCTTTCCAATTGAGCAATCGTTGAACGTAGGTTTCTATAATCTTATCGCGACCCATGGGGAACTCCATTGACCTAATCATTTTCCCTCCCCTTCACACCATAACAATACACAATTAATTTCGGAACTACGGAGGATGGGTCAAGCAATAGCCATTGCCCGCTTGGTAGTAGGGATACCCAATCTACTTTATGCCGTAGCTTCAGCGAAGCCAATGCCTATTCTGCTTCGACCACGGTTACCTTATATCGTTCGTAGCCTTTGACAATGGGTTGAATCACACGGAATGGACGTGTTTCGCCCGATAATAAGGGAGCATCGTTATTGTGGATGGCAAACACATCCTCACTCTGCAAAAGCCGATCATTTGTACTGTAAAAATCGACCTTTAGCTTAAGTTTACTAATGGGAAAGTCATGGGTATTGATGATTACCCATTCACTGTTAAAGGTGACTGGCTCGGGACGGGGCTCGCTGTTTGACTCGTTACTTGACTCGCTGTTTTCACTGTCCTGGTTGTCATTGCCGCTCTCAGCCGCCTGGTTGTCATCACTGTTGTCAGGCTGACTGTTGCCAGACTTAATCTTATCGGGGGCTGTCAGTTCGACTCCCGATACGCCAAAGAGCTCACTCCGGCTGGCTAATTCAAAGCTAATGTTTTCAGGTTCCAGGTCTTGCCAACTGTAGTTAATTGGTGTGGGGGGGACATAGGTTTTGCGGGCAGGGATCTGTTGCAGACTGGCCACACTCAGACGAACCGTAGCTAGCTCGGGAGTGATTTTTTGTAGCAGATTAAATGTATGGTTATCCCCTGGACGAATAATGGCGTCTTGCTCAGAAATGGCGTCTTTTTCAGTGGTTGAGATCGCAACATCATTGCGATCTAAAAACTCCACATTGAGAACAAGGTTTCTAAATTCCTGATCGCTGGCATTGATCAAAACCCCCTGCAATTGATAATAAAGCTCGTCATTATAGTCACCGAGTTCCGACAGACGGGCTTCCATCACGAGACCGGGGTAGTCAAATATAACTGGGATGTCAACATCGGCAGCTAAGTCAATGGTTACAGGATCCGTGTCTACGTCCTCGGCCTTTGCATCATCCTTAGATTCATAAATAACAGAACCGGGAACGATGGTACCCGGTGCTGGCCCGAGGGGGGCCGGTGGTTGGGAGAAGATGGGTAAACGACTGAGCCCCATAATCCCCAGACCAACCGTAGCAAAACCACCCGCTAAAATCGTCAGCTTTTGCCTTGTCCATTTAGCAGATACTTGTTTACTTTTAACCGGAGTATGTTCTAGAAAGCTAATTAACACTAACGCTTCCTTATCATCTGGTTTTAGCTCTACACAGCGCTTGGCAACCAGTAACGCCTTTTGTCGATCGGCTTTATCGTTAGTGCGGTTATGGCGCTGACTGTAGGCATTTGCCAGGGTATGTAACCCGTCTAGATTGAGGGGATCTAGGGATACCGATTGATTGAGTTCTTTAATGGCATCATCAAGACAGCCAAATTCCATGTAGGCGCGACCACGGGTCAGATGGGAATCAGCTTGACTACGAATAGCGTCTAACTCGTTACCGGTAATGCCCACCTCTTCAGCAATCACAGTCAGGGTAGCGCTAGTAAGCGGCTTTTCCCAGGTCAGTAATCGTTGAATATATGCTTCAATGATGCGGTCACGCCCCATAGTTCACTCCATTGCTAATCAATCCATTCTCCATTTCCTTGGATAGATACGGATAAAAATGCGACTAAGTTGGGTAAAGTCTTTGTGGCATAGGGCAGTACAAAACTATTAAAAACTATCAGAGGAGTGGAGCGTAGGGCTGTGTGAGCGTCGAATTAAGACGGCTACTCAGTTTAGAATGACCATCCTCGGCAGCAAAAGACCTTAAGCTGTAGCGTTTAGAATCAGGCCCTGCATCAGTTTCAGAGCCAACAACCTGTTCAATGTCAATCACACTGACACGAACACTAATTAACGCGGGGGTAATTTTGTGGAATAACTCAAAGGCACGGGTATCACCGGGACGAATAATGGCCCCCTTACTCGTAATGGCAACTTGATTAATGGTTGAAATGGTCACACCATCCCCATCTAATAATTCTACCTTTAGTTTTAGCGTTCTCACATCCTGGCCACTGTCATTGATGACAACGCCATGCAGCTTATAGTAAGGTTCCCCCTCATATTCTCCCAAACGCGATAGTCGTGGTTCAATCAGCAAGCCAGGATGGTTAAATGCCACTGGTACATTTGGCCCCGGATCAAAGTCAGGGGCTGTTTCAACCAGGGCAGACTCTGAAGCAACGTTAGGATTAGAAAATACCGGCAAGCGACTTAAAGAGATCGCTGTAATACCCACTACTATTGCTCCCCCACTGCCCCAAAAAAGCTTGTCTATCATCCACCAACCAACTGTGGACGCATCGATGGGTTGTTGCAGAAAGAGCAACAAAAGAGTAATTCTTGTCTTTGTTCGCCGAGTAATTTGCTCGGGCTTAAAGACATTTTCCAAACTAAAGAAATTTTCCAAAAAGCCAATCAAAATAAAAATATTTGGCTTTGCCTGCAGCGACAAATTTTGGAAACCAGCAAACTCCTCTAACTCTTTTACTAAACTCAAGACTTCTCGGTTATTGGGATTCAGTTCGAGGTAGCGTCTAGCCATCACTAACGCCTGTTGTCTATCTTCCGGTCTGATATCTTGGCAATAGCGCTGGTTATAGGCATTGGCTAAGGCATTAAGCACCTCAAGGTTGACGGGATTTAGAGACTGCGCACGGGTGAGTTCCCGAATGGCATTATCCAGGTCGCCAACCTCTGTATAGTTGTAGCCACGGGTAAGGTGAACCTGAACTTGCTGGTTGATGGATTCTAATTCACCACTAGTAATCCCGACCTCTTCAGCAATGGCGTTGAGGATAGACTCAGTCAGGGGCTGCTTTAATTCCAGCAACCGTTGAATATAAGCTTCAATAATGCTAGCGCGACCCATAGTTTACTCCGTTTTAGCAATTGCCTTAAGGGGGTAGATTGCATAATCGGCTCTTGATACCAGCAACCGCTGAGCATACGCTCATATCGCTGGCGCGCCCATGGTTTCTTTGTCCTTGTTAATCCATTCAGCTTTTCTTGATTAGATACAGATAAATTCTGACTAAGTTTTAGTAAAGTCTTTACACTGTTGCCCCAAAGTGACTTTAATAACTAAATCTTGTTCACGTCCGGAACTGTAGTTTTGCGTTAAAGGAAACTCCAGGTTCCAACTTGGACATGGTTTAGAGCCGATGCAACGTTACACTACAACGTGGCTATTGAAATCTTAAAGGTGTGCTGAGTGGTGTCTGCTAACCTCACTCCTGACCAGTTACGTTCCATCAAGGGCCAGCTCGATTTGGTGCTGCTGGCCTTGGAAACGTTAGTTGGCATTGGTTCTGAAGCAATTTTGGACGAAGCAAAATCCTTGCACATGGATACGCTGTTCTCAGACCGGGTTAGTCTATGGCGACTCCGACAGTCAAGCCCTTTGCGCAAGGGACAGGGTCGTAAAAAATTAGATGTGGATGAAGCGCGTGCCTTGGTTTTGATTACCGCCCAGCTAGCCAACAAACATCGACAAGCGATTAATCAAGCGGTAACGGCCTTAGAAAAATCTGGTGCAGACGGCACGCCCCCCCACCGAGTGGCGATGCTGGGAGACTATCTAGACCGCTTTAGTAACACCTATAGCGATCGCATGGAGCAAGAGGCCCCACCCCAAGTTTTGGAAAGGCTCGCTTTTCAGTTATTGATCGATCTGCTGTTCTACAGCGGGGGGGCGGGTTCTCAGCGGCTGTGGCAGGCACTGTTAGATCGGGCTGAGTAGATTGCCCGAAATAGACCGATAATGGGTGGGTCAAAAAACGCACACTGACCCATGACCGCAGAGTTTCTTAAGGGGACAAACCTTTACCTGGTGGGCATGATGGGCTCTGGTAAATCCTCCGTTGGCAAACACCTGGCCCGCATGCTCAACTATCGTTTTATCGACACCGATGAGGTGATTGTGCAGGCCACGGGGCAAAGCATTAATCAGATTTTTGCCGAGCAGGGGGCAGCTGCTTTTCGCGATATTGAAACCAGCGTACTGGCCCAGGTTGCGCCCTACACCCATACGGTGATTGCCACTGGCGGCGGGATGGTGATCAAGCAGGAAAACTGGAGTTATTTACAGTCTGGCCTGGTGGTGTGGCTCAATGTGCCCGTCGATGAGCTAATGGCGCGTCTCAGTGACGATCAGTCCCGGCCTTTATTAAAGGATAGTGATTTGCGGACTAAACTCACCACCCTTCTAGAACAGCGTCAGGCGCGCTACAGCGAGGCCGATGCCACGGTGGTCCATGAGTCTGGGGAAGCGGTGGATGCGATCGCAACCCGTATCCTCGATACCCTACAAACCGTCATCGCCGAAAACTCCGCCACCAGCAGCACCATCAACCATTAATTGTAGAGCCGTTCCATGGAACGGCTCTACAATCGTTCTCCATTACCATTAACCCCATGGAAACCGCCGCCAACCGCGTCCAAATCCTTAGCGAAGCCTTACCCTACATCCAAAAATTTCGTGGCCGTACCGTTGTAATTAAATATGGCGGTGCCGCGATGAAAGATAGCAGTCTCAAGGACGACGTCATTCGCGACATTGTCTTTATGGCCTGTGTCGGCATTCACCCCGTCGTTGTTCACGGCGGTGGTCCCGAAATCAATACCTGGCTTGGCAAACTCGGCATTGAAGCCCAATTTAAAGATGGTTTGCGCGTGACCGATGCCCCCACCATGGACGTGGTGGAAATGGTGCTTGTGGGCCGAGTAAATAAAGAATTAGTCGGTTTAGTCAACGCCGCTGGCGGGAGTGCCGTTGGCCTCTGTGGCAAAGACGGCAATATGATTACCGCCCGTCCCCATGCCGCTGAAGGGATCGGCTTTGTCGGCGAAGTCACCCGGATTGAACCGAAACTGGTTAAATCTCTGGTGGAAGCAAGCTATATTCCAATTATTTCCAGCGTTGCTGCTGACCCCCAAGGCCAACCCTACAATATCAATGCCGATACGGTCGCCGGTGAACTGGCCGCTGCCCTCAATGCCGAAAAGTTAATTCTCCTGACCGACACCCCCGGCATCCTCAAGGATTATCACGATCCATCCACCCTTTATAACAAGCTAGACATTCAAGCTGCCCGTGACCTGATCGACTCCGGCATTGTCTCCGGCGGCATGATTCCTAAAGTTACCTGCTGTATCCGTGCCCTGGCCCAGGGTGTGCGCGGTGCCCACATCATCGACGGACGGGTTGCCCATTCCCTATTGCTTGAAACCTTTACTAACTCAGGTATTGGTACTATGTTAGTCGCCTCGCATAAGACCGCTTAGGCCATTCGGTATAACCTTTTCGAGAAAACACCTTAGAATAAGGCGCAGGATTTAAACTAAAATCCAAGCTCTGCGCCCTATTCTTTCTCCCCCAAAATGGCAGCTACCTGGTGGACTAAACTCAAACAAAACTCCCTGGCCCGGTTTGGGGCTACGGTGCTGATTATATTTTACCTGACGGTAGCGTTTGCTGAGCTGACGGCCCCCTATGATCCGTACGAGCAGCAGCCGAATGGGTCGTTGTTGCCGCCGACTACGGTGTACTGGCGGGACCAGGTGTCGGGTAAGTTTTTGGGTCCCCATGTGTATCCGGTCAGTCAGGGTCCGGTGGACATTGAAACAGGTGACCGGGTGACGGCAACGGATTTTTCACAGCCGTCGCCGATTCGGTTATGGGTTAAGGGGGCAGAATACAAGCTGTTTCAGCTAAAGCTACCTTTTGTAAAAAGTATTTCCTTTGAAGACTCGATGCAGCTGGAGGAGACTGTTCTCTTTAAGGGATTGACCTTTGACCGTCATTTGTTTGGCACCGTTGGCGAGGGCAAGTGGAATATTTTTGGTACAGATGAGTCGGCCCGAGACCAGCTGAGTCGGTTGATTCATGGGGGACGCATTAGTCTCAGCATTGGTCTGGTGGGGATTATCATTACTTTTCCGCTGGGGCTGCTGGTGGGCGGAATATCGGGTTACTTTGGTGGCACCGTAGATGCGGTGATTATGCGGCTGGTCGAGGTGATTATGACCATCCCTGGGTTCTTTTTGTTGGTTACCCTGGCGGCAGTGCTACCGGCGGGGTTGAGCAGTTCTCAGAGATTTTTGTTAATTGTTTTAATTCTGTCGTTTATTGGTTGGACCGGTCTGGCAAGAATTATTCGCGGTGAGGTGTTATCGCTAAAGGAACGTACCTTTGTGCAGGCGAGTCAGGCCATGGGGGGGCGTTCGTTGCATATTATTTTGCGACACATTTTGCCGCAGACGGCCACCTATGTAATTATTTCGGCAACGTTAGCGATTCCGGGGTATATTCTCTCGGAATCGGCCCTGAGCTTTATTGGTCTGGGGATTCAGCAGCCGGATGCGTCCTGGGGGAATATGTTGTCGTCGGCGACGAATGCGTCGATTTTGGTGTTGCATCCGTGGTTGATTTGGCCGCCTGCGGCGTTGATTGTGATTACGGTATTGTGTTTTAACCTGTTGGGCGATGGTCTGCGGGATGCGTTGGATCCACGTAGTTTGGAAGAGTAGGGGGTAGGGTCACTGTTGTCCAAGCCCCCAAACCCCCAAGCCTGGGGGCTTCAGAAACAGCACTCAACTGAAAATACCTAAAGCTAGTAATTCCTCATATTTGAGATTTTTTAATCTCGCATCAAAGCCCCCAATGTTGGGGGGTTGGGGGCCTGAGCGAAGGGTCAGCGAAGCCGAACCCCGGTCTATCGTCTATTTTTTCCAGAGTTGTTCATTCAGCGCTTCATATTCTGTCCAGTCGATCTCGTCCCAGCGGCCTTCATCGGCGAGTTCAGCGGCTTCGTATTTAATGTCAGCTAGGCGATCGTAAATGTCGGCCAATGCGTTGTCGCCTTCGTCCCGTATTTTTTGAGCTTGGACTTCATATTCCATGGCAGTTTGACGAAAATCATCGCCCCCATTGCTATCTACTTCTGCTAGCAATGGGGCGTTAAATCCGATGCCGACGAACACAATGGCTGTTAAGGCAAACAGTTTTGTTACAGAGTTAGTTTTTAAATATTTGGTCATTATCTGGCTCCGTTAAGGGTGTGCAATGCTTTCCTTGATCTTTCTTAGGAGCGTTTGCTACGTCCACCGTGATCGCACTCATCCGGTTGTCATACGAAATCTGGGTTGTCTGCATCCGATATTGCAGGGTGGGCACAAGGCACCGCCCCTACCAGGTTGTCTATTTTGAACCGAGTTTAATGAATTCGGATTTGGTATCAGTTGACGTAGGGGCACTCCCTTATGGATGCCCCTCCAATAATGAACTCAGCTAAACACTATTTATGATTGTTTTGCTCCTTGCCATAGATGGTCCTCAGTTAGCTATGATCAAAGAAGGCTAGTTTCCTTGTTCTCTTATATAATTCATGGCCAAAGATCGCTTTCATAATGTAGTGCGAACAGCCCTCGAAAAAGAGGGTTGGGTGATTACTGATGATCCGTATGAACTTAACGTTGGGGACGTTGATTTTGAAATTGATCTCGCAGCTGAACTCATTGCTGCCGAACGGGAAAATGAAAAAATAGCCGTAGAAATTAAAAGCTTTATTAGTCGTTCAGCCGTTTCTGATTTTCATACAGCCCTTGGACAATGCATTAACTATCAATTTGCATTAGCTGAAGTAGATCCCCAGCGAATTTTATATTTAGCCATTCCGGAAATAATTTATCAGTCATTCTTTCAGCGGCGCTTTATTCGTTCTGTTATCGACAAAATACAGATCAACTTGCTTACTTACGATGAAGATAAGGAGACTATTCAGCAATGGCTGTAGAACAATATCGTCAATGGGTTCAGGATTTACTTCTGGAAAGGGCCAACCGAAAACCCACTTTTCCTGAAATTGAAACCCAGGCCATTCTGGATACTGAACGAGATCATTATTTGCTTTTACATACTGGTTGGCGTAATAATCGTCGCACCCATGGCTGCAGTCTTCACCTGGATATCAAAGATGGCAAAATCTGGATCCAGCATGACGGCACTGAAATTGGGATTGCGACCCAGCTCTTAGAACTTGGGATTCCTGCAGATGACATTGTCCTGGGTTTTCAAGCTCCCAACAGACGTCAGTACACCGAATTTGCCGTTAGCTAGAACATTCCAATCGTCCATATCAGCCTATATAACAGGCTACAAAAGTCAATATTTTGCGGTCTATTTTGATAATGAATGCCATAGTCATAAAAGTTGATGCTTTATGGGTTTATGGCTGCTGATAAACCGTCGGGTCCTGAACGTCGTTGGATAGAGCAGTGAACGGGGCATTAAAGACGCTGAGGCGCTAGTTAATCAGCTAGATCGGATGGATCAAGCCTTACAATGGCAGCTATCGGGGTTTGATGGCAAATATTTATAGCGGGTGAGTGCCGCCTGTTTGTATAGTGAAACGGAAGGCTACCGCCAGTCAGAGGACATTAAATATCATTAATGGCAGTCCTCTGGTAGGGATATGATAAATAAAATCTGCAGAGCTTTGAGCATGCGGCCAGGCAAGTTGCTTTAAAGGTATCTGATGAGAAGCATAGATAATGCCATATGAGCCAAAAGCCAACGAAACTAACTACTGGGCAGCATCCGAACGTGACTGTGAAAAGATGGAGCGCAATCAAGGGTGGACGCTAAAAAGAACTGAGAGGCATGGCAAAGGTGGGCCGCTGCCAGTAGACTTTGTGTTCGAGGGTAACGTAACCCTCCCAAAAGGTTCGATGGACTATTCAGCTGGAGACGACACCAATGGTTAGGAAATTGATTCTGTTTTATGCTGACAGTGGCAATAACTCAAAAGATTACGCAACACTAGTCCGTGATGGTGACACCCAGCAGCTTAGACTGATTGCTCAGCACTATGACTCAAGCAATGGTCCTATCCCTAACGAAGGCTATCGTCTGTCTGAGTATAAAAAAGGAATCGTTGGCGACAGACCGACGACGACCCATCACCGACCAGGCCCATGGCTAGTTGAAACAGTGGAAAGCTACCTCCCCGCGATTTACCTGTAGGGACTGAGTTTGTAGAGGTCGTTATCTGCAGTTGTAACTATGTTCCTTTGCCCGACCAAGAAAACCCATGGATTGAGATGATTCAACGCCAAATGTCAGAGGGACACCTGATCGAAGCATAGAAATGGGGATTATATATCGGTTATTGAACATTATCCAATTGCAACAGTTCGGCACATTAGTGGTGTTTGGTGGGGAGCCTAGGATAGGCAGGCAGTTTTAGAGTTCGACGTGTATGAATAGATGCTAACACCTGTCTACTCTGTAGTTTCCTGCTACTGATTTTCTGAGTCGCAATCTACCTATAACGCAAAATACAATGGCTACTTTTCTCGACGATTTAGGATCGTTAATCTGTGGCAAGCGCCCTTGACATCTGTTTAAGCATCATCTTCCTTAGGGAATTCCATAAATAGATACTTGAGCCCTTTCCCCTCAGCCAATTCATCAATTCTAAGGCCTTCGATCAACCACTTTTCAGTGTTAAAACTTTCATTGGATTGTTGACAAATCAATAAGTGAACCACAATGCTAGCCCCGTACCAAAATAACCAGCTAAAAATTAATGCAAATGTGCCAATAGCAGCTAAACCAATAGCTTGGATGATTAACAGATCCGCCCCACCACCAAAGAGAATTCCTGAAGTTTCAGGAACAAATAATTTTAATGGCTTCCAATTGAGATAAATACTTTCATTGCTAAATAGACCAACTGCGAGTGTACCCCAAACACCACAGGCACAATGCACAGGAACAGCGCTAACTGGATCGTCAATTCTCGCCTTCTCTAAAATAATTTCGGCAGCAAGTACGATGATCCCGCCAATAAAACCTATCAAAGCTGCGCTTGGAATATCCACGTAGGCACAAGGAGCTGTAATACTTACACAACCTGCTAAAATCCCGTTGATGATAGAGGCCAAGCTTGGTTTCTGATTCCACAGGAAAGAGAAAAATGTTGCAGCGATAGAACCGGTAGCCCCTGCAATCATAGTTGCAACAACGATGTGGGAAATTGCGCTTGGATCTGCATTCAGAGTTGAACCAGCATTAAATCCAAACCAACCTAACCAAAGAATAAAACAGCCAATTACTGCAAACCCAAAATTAAGTTCATCAGATGGAATCGGATTTGATTTTATTTTTCCATTGTCCAGTTTTTCGAATCGACCAAGTCTTGGACCAAGTAACCAAGTACCAACCAAACCACCACATCCACCCACAAAGTGGACAACTGTGGAACCAGCAAAATCCCTAAACCCTAGAAGGTGCAACCATCCACTTTCAGCCCATACCCAATGCCCTAAAAAGGAATACACCAATGTAAATAGAAGGCTGAATATCACAAAGGTACTAAACCTGACTCGCTCAGCAACAGCACCAGAAACGATAGTCGCTGCTGTACCCGCAAACATTAGCTGGAAAAAGAAGTGAGCGTTCAGAGGCAACGAACCTACCTTAGGGGGAATATTCTGACCTGCTAAGAAAAGGCCTCCCCAGCCTAAATAGCTACCGTCACCAGTAAACATTAATCCGTAGCCCAAGACCCAAAAAACGACCGCAGCTAGAGAGAATACAATCAAGTTCTTAGCTAATACTACAACTGCATTTTTTTCCCTGCATAATCCTGCTTCGAGCATGGCAAACCCCCCACCCATGAAAAATACGAGACAGGCAGACAGGATTACCCAGAGCGTATCTTCTGCTGACAATTCTGGAGAAGATGCCTGAGCTGAAGCTGCAGAACATAGAAATATGATTGAAAAGCCAACTAGAAAATAGAACAGCTGTCGCCAACTTCGATTTCGTTTTCCGAGCATGACTAATTTTAGTGTCAACGTTTGAGATGCCAATAAACTATGTCTTCCAAAAACATTTACGCATAGCGTTCATATGTCAAACCTATGCCTTTAACTGTAAAGGTCTAGCTCAAAGTAGAGCAATCACAGCAACAACTTACATGACTCAAACTTAGAAAAATGTGTGTTAAGTATCAAACTTAATCCAAAAGTTGGATAACTGTACTGATATTGCGTACTAATCTATGATACTGTAACTTAACTGAGCTAAAGATTAGGCCAATCAAAATCTAAAGTTTTGCGTGAGTAACCTTGCAAATCACTTGTCGAGTCTGCAGATTTGTATAGCAATAATCAAAGGCAATAAAACTTAATACTGTTTTGCATGCATCACTGCTGCATCGATTCTGTGGTGCATGTCAATTGTGTATATGTTTGTTTATACTAAAGGGGAGGGTAAGTTTTTGGTTTTGTCAAGCCCTTCTAATTGGTTTGTGTGTGGAGTTCTTAAGAGATGTCGGTTGAGCCTGACAAAGACGATAGTCTTATTGATAACGTCGTAGACCTTGCCAGCAAAAAAGTTATAGGCGCGGCTGCAAAAGGTATTGAGCAAGCTGTCGATGCTAACATTACGGAAAAGGTTGAGGAAAAGGCTCAGACGACTACAATGTCAGTCTTTTATAGTCCAAAGCTGCTGGGCTGGTTACTTTTGGTTTTCATAATTGTGGTTGCAGGGTATGCGATAGTTGAGAATAATAGCCGTAGGGGAGGACGTATTTCGCAGCAATCAACCAGCGGTTCTGCAGTATCCCCCGCACCATCAAGTAATCCTACTCAAGCTGAAGATCCAGTAGAAGCGAACGAACCCGATTCTACTCAGAATGACTCAGATAGGAGCTGTAAGGTTCGGAATGATGATACTGCACACGCAAGTGCTCTGTCTCTAGATGCGACTGATGCTATAAGAGTTACTGAATATAAAGGCAAAATAGCGTTCTATCAAAAAGGGTGTAATTTGAAGGCAGAAGTTTTCATCAAGCAGCCAATGATAGATGCAGAAATGGCTAGTCTTGAGAAAGAAATTACCAATATTGTAATGGATAATCTATCTTCAGATGTGAGTCACAAGGTGAGAATAGATTTTACTTATCCTTTGCAATAATCAAAGCAGTTGAAAAACTAGAATTGTTGCTAGTAATATTATTAATACATTTAGTATAACCCTATTTGAAAAACAAACAAATGGTCCGTTGACGGTGTTGATGCCCTAATCATATTGTCGCCAATGGACGATCCGTTGATTTTTGGTGCAAGTGCCTGAGCAAAAACGATGCTGATTCCGAGCAGATTTGCTGAAATAGAGGTAACCTCCCTGCAAATCCCTATGACCCTCAGAAAAAGTCAGACTCCACAGAAGGACATTACTGGCAACGCCAATAAATATGAAGCCTATCGTGAAGCCTGGTCGCGGATTAAGCTAGCCCAGGAAAATCATTTCTTTCTGGAAGCGATTACAATTCAGGAGAGCATTATCTCTGACCGGCTTATTCGGTTTCTATCATTGCCTGGGTCTAAGAATCCGTTTGCAAAGAAAAAGAAAAAGAAATACATGAGCTTCTCGGACCTGATCCAGGCCTGGAAGGTAAATTATCCCCACGGATTACCGTCAGGCGATTACCCAGATCTCACCGCTGCCGTAGATACCTGGCGACGTCAGCGCAATGACGCCATTCATTCCATCGTAAATCCTAAACCAGGGGAAGATACTCAGCCCATTGATTCCTTTTTGAATCAAGCCAAAGAAACGGCAGAGGAAGGTACGCGGCTTGCCCGTGAGGTCTGTAACTGGTGTCAAAAGGTGAAAAAGTCAAGCCTATAAGGTTTGTCCATGGGTTCCCCTGTAGGGGCCTTGCATGCAAGGTCCCTAACGAGGTAGAACGACCCCACAGTTAGCTATGATCAAGGAAGGATAGATTCCTTGTTCTCTAACAATCATTTATGGCTAAAGATCGCTTCCACAATGTAGTGCGAACAGCCCTCGAAAAAGAGGGTTGGGTGATTACTGATGACCCGTATGAACTTAATGTTGGGGAAGTCGATTTTGAACACGTCAGTATACCGAATTTGCAATTAGCTAATTCCCTTATTAAATCGACCGATCATAACCATATATATTCCCATAGGCATCTGAAAGTGAGTCTTTATGCCCCCATCCTTCCGTAGCGTTTTTGACGATCTCGTAAGCTCTGGGTTGAAACTGCTCGGTTAGCTTATGTTTCTGCATTAAGGCTAGAGCTTTTTCAAACATTTCTTCTGGGCGAGAATAGTATTTTTCACCATCAGGCCCATATTCTGAACAAAACCATGAAACGCTCTCCACATAGGTCAGCATAATGTCAATAATGGGTTCTGGATCGTTTGTAAGCTTCTTGAAGTCATTAATCGCTTGACGTGCAACCGAAAATCTTGCCTTTGGCAATGTGCGTGTATGCTGATCAGCAAATTCTTTTTCGATAATGGCTTTATATTTCGCTAAAAGCTCCCAAATATCACCGCATTGAGCCTTATAGTACTCTTTGACTTGAGGAAATGTTTTACAAAGCGTCGCTATTTCTTTAATGAGGTCTTCTTTGCTCTTATGAGACAGCTGTTTTTTCAGGTTTGTAATCGTAAATTTTTCCATTTTTAACCAGCGGAAAAAACGTTCTCAATTATATGAGCGATAACCTCAGTTTCCATTTTAGATTTAGACAGACTTAATTAAAGGGTAGGTATTGAGGGTATCAACTTAAACAGGAAAATCTCGACTAGGGCTGAATTCGGAAGTCAGAATAAGTCCTCTGGGTGACCTAACGGTACGGAAGTCAGCAGGGGAGGATATTCCGAATTCCGAACTCTAGATCCCTAGGGAAATCGTCCCGCTTTATGTTAATACCCGGTAATGTTTGGCAGGTTTAGTAAGCACATTATCTACACGTAAACAAACGTGCTATCTGTCAGTGCCAGCCCTTCTGCCCCCTGGATCACAGCTATCAAATCGCTGCCATTATTTGTTTCTATAAAGAGTCCCTGACCATCCGCAGTGCCCTCAGGTGCGGCCCCCAGACTATAGCTAAACTGATTATTCAACCGAATTGTGTCACCTTCAGCAACTGTCAGGTCCGTAATCAGCGCATAGTCTTCTGCCCCGTTTAGGGCGTAGAACGCATGGCGGCGGTTACCCAAAACAAACCGATCAGCGCCTTCATCACCAGTCAGGATATCCATATCGTTAAGACCTTTGCCGGCACCAAAATAGCCACTACCGACAAGAATATCGTTGTCCAAACCACCGATCAGGATATCAGACCCAAGACTCCCCCACAGACGATCATTGCCTGCGCCGCCATCCACAAAGTCATCTCCCTGACGGGCCTTGATCCGGTCATTTCCTGCCAAACCAAGGATGGTGTTGTTTTGCCGATTGCCATTAATTTTGTTGTTATTGTTGTCACCAACAAAGTCAGGTTCGGGTTCTATAACTCTTTCTGGAGCTGTAGGTGTACCATCGCTAGCCGCAGTGTCAACAGTATCTGGCCCCGCTTCTGACACTGGCTCAAAAATAGACTCGTCCACTTCATCTGCTTCAGCCACAGGAGCAGCGCTATCGGGGGTGAGATCGCCACTCCCAAACAGCTGAGTCCAGTAACGGTTATAGTTCACGTTCCCGGTGTCATCTTCCAGCTCAAAATAGCCCACACCCAACTCCGTATAGCTGGGATTAAGCATATTTCGCCGATGACCAGGACTGTCGATCCACCCCTGCACCACCTGTTCTGGTGTCCGCTGACCGGCGGCAATGTTTTCTCCCATCGCTCTAGCGGTGTAGCCTTCTTGTTCAGCCCGGTCCCAGGGTTTAGACCCATTCAAACCTGTATGGCTAAAGAAATCTCCCTCTGCCATAGCCTGGGAATATTTCTGCGCCGTGGTGGCCAGTTCCTCATTCATCGTCAAGGGCTCTAAGCCATTTTCAGCCCTAAACTCATTGGTAAGCCGTAACACCGCTTGGGTGAAACTGGCATCGTCCATGGGGACCGCATCGTCAACCGGCTCCGGGACGGGTGCCGGTGCGGGTTCCGGTGTTGGCTCGGGGGTGGGTGCCGGGGTGGGAACTGGCGTCGCCGGACTGTCAGGGGTGAGGTCACCACTGCCAAACAGTTGGGTCCAATAATGGTTGTAGTTGACCTGACCGGTGTCATTTTCTAACTCAAAGTAGCCAACACCTAACTCCGTAAAATTGGCATTGAGCATATTTCGACGATGTCCAGAGCTGTCGATCCACCCTTGAACCACTTGCTCTGGCGTGCTGTAGCCAGCGGCAATGTTTTCTGCCATTGTTCTGGCTGTGTAGCCCTCATCCTCGGCCCGGTCCCAGGGAGCTGATCCATCTTCGCCAGTGTGGCTAAAGAAATCGTCCTCGGCCATAGTCTGGGAATACTTTTGAGCTGTGGCGACCAGCTCCTCATTCATGGTGAGGGGGGCTAATCCATTTTGTTGTCTAAAGTCGTTGGTTAAATTTAGTACTTCCTGGGCAAATTCAGAAAATTGCATAGTCACAGTATCCTTGTGTAATCAGCACGATCGGTCCCCCCGCCGTTTACGTACGGAGATGTGTTGAAAAACAGGGAATTAATATTGTCTTGTGCAGAACAACGCCTAATAATCTCTAGCAATCTGCCAAAGCATTGGCAGACAGGCGCTAGCTGCTGAAACTACAGTAGTTGAAAATCAAAATTTCAATTGAACATCTCAGTCGCATACTGCAAGTTCAAATACATCTCGCACGGACTTGCGGGTAGGGTATTGCCATTGCTTCTGCATGGATGGCAATGCGGTAGATTGACCTTATGTCAACAAATGCAAACTTAAAAGATGGCGTGTTGCTACGACCTTTGGCCTATACCGCCAACATAACTGGCACAGTGCGAGTTGGTTTGGTCTAATTTTTACAGTAACCAAATCCTTGCTTTGATTGAACTATTGATGATCTAGCCAGCATCAGTCGTTAGCCGTCACCATAGCCAGCAAACCTGTTTAGGTTCGGATTGTAAAGTAACCGTGTTACGGACGGTAGGCAATTTATCTACTGGCCCAGACCGATGCCATTTCTATTTACTTATTTTTCCCACCTATCACTACCGCGACATTCTCACCCAAGCATCTCATTATTGATGTGATTGTTCGTGGGTAAGGAAGTGGAGGCTATGTCTACTCCCTATTCAAGTTCAATATCGTTTGATCTAAGCATCCGCTGCAAAGCCCAATCTGTGGCAATAGCTACTATTCCCATCGTCAACCTACGCTACATTTGCATGGACTAAGTACAGTTGCCCTCAACGTGCCCAACCTCACATCCCACGATTTGGATGTTTCGCGGCTTTTGTTTGACCTTAAGCGGTGTGGGGAACTGGTGAGTAGATTTACCGGATGGCTAGACCCGGATGCGATCGCATCCAGCGTTACCAATGGCTTGATCGAACAATTTGACTGTGCCTTTACCCGTATCTGGCTAGTCGAGCCTGACCGTAGCGCCCTGCGTCTGGTCGCCTCATCGGGTTTGTACACCAGACTCGATGGTGACTTTGCACGGGTCCCCATGGGAGCGTTCAAAGTGGGCAAAATCGCCCAGCACTGTATTCCATTTTTGAGCAACTGCCTACCTGACGAGGACTGGGTCAAGGATCGAGAATGGGCCATTGCCAATAATATTCAGGGATTTGCGGGCTTGCCCCTGATGACCGAGGACCAGGCCCTGGGGGTACTGGCTATTTTTAGCCATCGTCCCATGGCGGCTGAATTTTTAGAGGTGCTCCAAATTTTGAGCCTGTCGGTGGCTGGGGCCCTGGCTAGCGCAGTCAATCATCAAAGATTACTCCAAACACCCGATACCGCCCATCTATCTGAACAGATGGCCGCTCTCCTGGGGGGACAACGACTCAGTTTACTGGGTACAGAACAGCCATTGGCGCTACCCGTTACTCAACTATTACTCCAGATGGCAAATCGTCTGGTCAAATTGTCATGTCAATATTGTCGTCTAGTCTACGACACTGACACAGTGGTGCTAGAAGCAATGCTAGCTGCTCAGCAAACGCAACCTTGGGGAGAAACGGCACTGACTAGGATTTTTCAAGACATCTTAATCACAGGCAAAACATTACAAGGTGAGTTACAAATTCAGACCGGTCCAGATGTGGCCCAGATCCGTCTACAGCTACCGCAACAGGGCCAATCTACCCCCTCCCTTGTGGCCTCTCCCCTCTCTGAACGAGAATTGGAAGTGATGCAATTGCTAGCCCGAGGACATCGCGATCGCGATATTGCTGAACAACTTTACATCAGTGAGAGAACCGTCAAATTTCACGCTAAAAATTTACTGGGAAAGCTCGGTGTCCGCACTCGCATTCAGGCTATTTTTGAAGCTACCCAGAAAGGCTGGTTAAGCTAGTACTGTGGGGCATAGGTTTACTCACCCGTGTTTCCAGCGCTTCAACAATCAGGTCAAACCGATAGGCATAGACTAGTTCGTTTAGGGTGGCTCTTAAGGATGCATACTGGTCCGGTATTTGGGTAAGAATCTTTTCAACTTTCTTTGTATTCAATGATTGCGAGGCTTGAAGAAGCTGCCTCTGCCAATCTGTAGATTGATATTTGAGGTCTGCCAGTCCGTGGGACTGGTCAGTGGACGTTGCTGGAGTGGAAATTGCATCATGCTGTCCATCGTCTTCTATGAAGTTCACCTGCAAATGTTGGGCCATTTGCTCCCAAATTTCCGGGGGACTAAAAGGTTTCAAAACAAATCCATCAAATCCATCCTTTAAGGCTTGGTTGCGATCGTAATCAAACACATTTGCCGTTAACGCAATGATGATGGGCGGATTATCCATCGCTTTAAGCTGTTTCATCGCGGTTTTGCCATCCATAACAGGCATTTGTAAATCCATCCAAATCAGATGGGGATGCCATTGTTGATGTTTCTCGATGGCGTCTTGTCCATTCACAGCTGCTTGAGTGTCAAAACCAACTGAAGCTAGAAGCGTTAGCAGCAACTGACGATTGTCCATATGATCGTCAACAATTAGAATTCGCCAGGAAGGTTGGTTGGGGGCTAACTGTACCACATTGGTGTATCGAGGCTCATTGGCTATGGGTGGTGGGGCATAGACCTGTTTAGCTTGTATGGTGCAGTAAAAGGTGCTGCCTTTGTTGAGCACACTATTAACGGTAATATCCCCACCAAGAAGCCTGGCAAACTTACGACTAATGGCCAGGCCCAGACCGGTTCCTTCCTGGCTTTGTCGCCCCGTTCGAGTTTGTACAAACGGGGTGAAAATATCTTTCAAACCTGAAGTATCGATACCTAAACCAGTATCACTAATGGCAAACTGCAAATATAAGGCATCATCTGTTTCCGTATTTTCCAGTTGACATACACTCAAGCTAACCATCCCTTTCGGCGTAAACTTAATCGCATTCCCCAGAAGATTAATCAGAATTTGTCGTAACTTAATCGTGTCGGTTTCAATAAAGTGTGGAAGTGCCGACCCATGGGTAACAGAAAGCTTAATCCCTTTAGTATCAGCTTTCAGCTGCATCATAGATTTCAACGTTTCTAACAGTACGGGGAGATCTAAGATTGATTGATGGACAATGGCCCGCCCAGCCTCAATTTTGGAGAGTTCTAAAACATCATTGATTAAGGTTAATAAATGTTCGCCGCTGCGGTTGATGCTGCTGACATGGTTTTGATTGGCCTCAGCTAGATTGCGTTCCCGTTGAAGTAACTGACTGAACCCCAAAATGGCATTTAAGGGTGTGCGTAGTTCATGGCTCATATTGGCCAGGAACTCTGTTTTGGCCTGGTTAGCGATTTCAGCTTTTTCTTTTGCGGTTGCCAGTTCTGCAGTTCTTTTCTCTACACGTTTTTCGAGGGTTTGTTGCACCAACTTGAGTTCGGCTTCATTGGCACGCAGTTCTCGTTCAATTTGTCGTTGCTGCCGATTAGAGCGGAGTAACAACAGGATCGTGACAGAGCCGGTAAAGAAGACGATTGAAATAATAATAAGTAAATTTCGGTTGTCTTCCATCCAGGAAGCCTCTTGATTAATTAAGCGACTGTCTGGGGGTAGATTATCCAGGGATAAGCCCGCCCGTTTGAGCATCCTGGCATCAAAAATCCATAAATTTTTCGATTGGGTGACCGGGGGAATTTGCTCAACGGGTTTGCTATCCAGAATTTGTAGCGCTAACTCAACGGCTTGTTGGGCATGGTAATTCCCATCTAAGACTTTTCCTCCGACCACCCCTTCACCCACCATAAATGAACTGACGGCGTAAATAGGGTTAGGAATGGTTTTGGCAAGGAAATTTGACCCTTGATTAAAATCGACTAAGGGTCCATTAGCAGAGTCTTGACGAAGTTGTCCCAGCATGAAAATGGGCCAATGCTCAGGATATTTGCCAATTTCTTCGGCGACCTTTTGCGGTATCAGATCGATTATATAGATAATGTCTTTAGGAGCCTGGGGGTGAGTTTGGAGTTGCCCCAGCCGCTTGCGATTCGCTTCACCGGATGCGGTCGAGTCACTAATAAGAATGATGCCATCACTGTTCGTTTGGCGAACGGCCTCCAGGAACGTTTCCTCAAAACTAAGCGTTTCAAAAACTCCCGTCATGCCAGAATTGTTCAGGAGCGACTCTCGGACATGATTGAGGCCAAAATAGACGAGGGGAACGTCAGTCAGAAATGTACGACGATACTCCAGGACTAAATCTAAACCTGGGTCGTCGCCCACCATCAATATATCAATGGGCGTCTCTTGATATTTCTGCTGTAAGTACTTTAGAAAGTCTTGTTTGTGCGGGACATTAGGATATCGCTTCAGGTCTAAGTATTCGTGAAAAATGTTAACATTGCGATCGCTGTTTTGAAATCCTTGATCGATCCCCTCCTTTTCCTGTTGGGTCCAGGATAGCTCTGCATGATAGGAGTGAATGACGAGGACATTTTGATTGGCGAAAGCCGGGGCACTGACACCCGTCATCAACAGCCCAACCGATATCAAAATTTGGTGACCCCTGTGCCTTAAGGCTTTGTGGAGAATCAGCTGAATAATTTTGCTGAATTGACGATTTTTCCCCATGGGTTATAGAATTCCAATCAGCGTCAGAGTGGTGCCCATAACATACCCTCCATGGCCAAGCAGTAAGCCCTTCATTCACCCCATTGGAGTATCGACGCATCTAGTCCTAAGCCAGTAGCCTATCTAAGGCTGTACTCCATAACTTATACCAGACCCTAAACGCGTCAATCCCAATTTTTAGCGTTGACACAGTACTAGCTTCTTGCCACTAAAATTAAAACTTGACAGTCTACTAGACGTTTTCTAATAGTTTATAAGACTGTTTTTTGGTTTGAGAAAAGCTATGCGGTATCGTGCGATCGCAACCGACTATGACGGCACCCTGGCCACCGATGGCCAAGTTGATGACACCACCCTGACAGCCCTCAAACGCTACCAGCAAGCAGGCGGTCAGCTACTGATGGTGACTGGTCGTGAATTGACAGACCTCCAGCGGGCCTTCCCAGATTTAACCATATTTGACGGTGTCGTTGTTGAAAACGGCGCTGTTTATTTTCAACCATCTAGCCAACGGCTCCAGCTCTTAGCCAAACCGTTCCCCACTGACTTTGTCTCCACTCTTGAGGCTCAGCAGGTAAGCCCTATTCACACCGGTCACATTATTGTTTCCACCTGGCAGCCCCATGGAGCAGTGGTCCAGCAAACCATCGAGGATATGGGCCTGGCTGCTCAGGTGATCATGAACAAGCGGGCTGTCATGGTGCTGCCAGCGGACGTCACTAAAGCCACCGGTCTTAACGTTGCCCTGACAGATCGTGGTCTTACCGCCGCCGAAGTTGCCGGTATCGGCGATGCTGAAAATGACTTTGACTTGCTTAAACACTGTGGTTTAGGCGTTGCCGTCGCCAACGCCCTACCCGCTGTCAAAGCGATGGCCGATCGGGTAACCACCCAATCTCGTGGTGCCGGTGTGGCAGAACTCATCGATTGGATTCTAAACGATGACTTCTAGGTTTATCCTTTAGACTGAGCGTAGTCGAAGTCTACGCATTGGGATCTGCACTCCGATTCAACGAATAGCGATTAATATCCTCTCGCTTTACCCAACCACGCCTAGCCCAGTAGGCATTGGCCAAGCCATTGTCCACCTGCACATCGATATGGGTTTTAAAAATACCCAGGGTCTCAAGTTTGGATAGACAACAATCAACCAGGGCTGACGCAATGCCCTGGTTACGATAGCTTGGCAAAACAACAACATGCTGCAAATAGCCCCGTCTACCATCGTGGCCACCCATAGCACAGGCAATCACGATATCCCCATCAAGGGCGACAAAACTTAACCCTGGATTACGCTCAAGATAACGAGCTGTTGCCTGCCTAGAATCTGCCGAACGAAACGTTACCCCAGGTGTTTTTCGCATCAATTCTGCCACAGCATCATAATGACCGATGGTCATCTCAGCAATGTCTACCACGCTTATAAGTCACCCAACAACAACTTTATAGTTACATGGGTTGCGCCTTAGTCTAAACCTCATTTTGAGAAGACTTATATTCACCAAAGCCCCAGTAGGCCTTGCTACCATGCTCACTTACATCCAGCCCCAGGAGTTCTTGTTGGGCAGAGACCCGAATGCCCACTAGTACTTTGAGCATCAGCCAAAAGAAACCGCTAAGTATGACCGTAAACCCGCCGATCACCATCACCCCAAACAATTGAATCATTAGCTGGTTAAAGCCAGAGACGGTAGAAAATATACCAACGGCTAAGGTTCCCCAGATGCCACAGACCAAATGTACCGCAAGGGCACCGACGGGATCATCAATCTGAAGCTGATCAAAAAACATAACTGCTGCCACAATGAGTATGCCTGCGATCGCACCAATCATAACCGCATTGCTGTAGCTCACTGCGTTACAGCCCGCCGTAATAGCCACCAATCCCCCCAACAATCCATTAATACCAATAGACAAATCGGGTTTACCAAATATTAACTGCGACAACAGCAGCGCACTCACCAACCCAGACGCTGCCGAGAGATTAGTCGTCACCGCAATGTAAACAACATCGGTGTTAGCTGCCAGGGTAGATCCAGCATTAAATCCAAACCAACCAATCCACAAAATCATACAGCCGACCATAGCCAGACTAAGATAGTGCCCTGGCATCGGTATGGGAATACCATTCTCCTGATATCGCTGCAACCGAGGCCCCAGGAAAATGCCCCCCAACAACCCGGCCCACCCCCCCACCGAATGCACTACGGTCGAACCAGCAAAATCAATAAACCCTAAAGAGCTAAGCCAGCCATCGGTACCCCAAACCCAGTGCCCCGTAATCGGGTAAGCAATCCCCGTAAGCAGTATGCTAAACAGCACAAACGCCCTAAACCGAATTCGCTCTGCCACAGTGCCAGAAACGATGGTAGCCGCTGTGCCAGCAAATGCCGTTTGAAATAAAAAGAACGTGGGAAGCTCCAAGGTACTGTTACCTAGGCCATAACTCTCAGGCGTTCCAGCTAAAAACCAGTCGCTGCTACCAATTAAAGGACTGCCCTGCCCAAACATCCAGGCAAACCCCGTTGCCCAAAAGGCCAGACTAGCTAACGCAAAAACAATCAGATTCTTGGAAAGGATGTTGACCGCATTTTTACGACGACAAAAGCCAGTTTCAATCATGGCAAACCCGGCATTCATAAAAATGACCAAAATGGCTGCAATCAGCACCCAGATATTATCTAATGTCGCTTGTATCTGAGCAGCATCCTGAGTTTGGGCCAGCCCAGGTAGAAATAAACAGAGCCAAGCGGCAAAGGTAGCGGTAGAAACTAGGCTTAACCTGGAGCAATGCGTCAGAAATTTCATAGGTGATCATTGAACCTAAATCACAAAGTTAGAACGGTGGATTTTCTGATAAAAAAACTACCGTTCTAGCTCTGGATCGGGTCTAGTCAGGAATAACGCTTCTGCAATACCTAGTATTTCCTAAGTACCCCTAAAAATTATGTAACAATGAACACCCTTACACTGATATACTGTCACGCTATATCAAGCACCCCACAGACCTAACGCTAAGTGCTTGCCCGCTCCTCTGAATAGTACATAGGAGCTATGTCATTAGATAACGGGGTTAAATGATAGGGCTAACTCTCATCTAAGTTTTTAGGGATGAAGGGGCTAAGACATCAACACAACAACTTACACTTTCTTCTAAGCTGTTGCGATGTTAAGCTCCATTTGACTTAATGTTATTGCTGGTTGTAACAATCTATTGTCTATCTGCAGAAATGCTCACGTCGGCGTCAAAAACAGCCCCTATCTGCGAGACTCTCAAAAGATACGAGTAGGGTGTCCTTTTGTATTTGGTCCATCTGTTTGAGAACAACGTCCTTTGAAAGTTACTTGAAGGTACTTATACCATGTCTAGCATTTTCGCTTCGCATCAGTCTACAGTTGGTATTGAGACAGTAGTGAATAACCATGATACTAGGGTGCGATCTTATTTGGCCTAGCTGATGCAAGCTGCCCACCAACACAGGGCTATCCAGCATCCATATTTATCCATATTTAAAGGCATTGGCCAACCGAAGGCACTGGTTCCGTGCAATGAGGAAAAAGGGCTAAAATGCCTGCTGAGCAAAGGTTTTAGCGATCTATCCCTAAAATAGCTGTATCCCTTGTATTGCAAGCGCTCTAACTGAATTATCCCATCAGGCAGAACCAGTACCCACTCAAAAAGACATCTCAAGCTAAAACGCACCGCTCATATCTCAGCAAATGGCTGCTTTAGATGCATTAGATGCCGCCCTAAACATCCTGACCACGTTCATACGTTTCGCATCTCCTAGGGAGATTAACTTTGGGTCAATAATCGCTGCCTGGCCCACGATCGCAGGGCTTATACAGAAAATGTAAACCGACCTCGACGCATGAGCAGAATGTGGGTGCAGCACCGTTAAAAAATCCTGTGAGCAAAAAGCAATCGTTTGCTTATATCGCTTCGGAATAATGTACCATCCGCTTTTCTGGAGCTGGGCGACGGACAACCGATACAAGTAAAACCTCGCGTCCTTGACGCTCTATATCGTTGACATAGCGCAGTTGTTCTTCAAGTGCTTCGCTTTCTGACTCAAAAGGACCAAAGAAATAGCCGCAGCTCGGAGATGCGGCCATTATTTCCAGCCACCAGGACTGATTAAGCAGGCTAAAGACCTGATTTATAAGGTTTTCCATAGTTTAGGTGGGGCGGTGAATAAACGTAGATGCGTGTTCTTTTAGAACACATAAGTTTTCTTATACTGTGCTGACTGTTTTACACCTGTCGGCCTTGATACTTTTTGACTACTAAACGCATCAAAAAAGTCACAAAAAAATAATTCTAAGTGAACGGATGATGATTATAGTACATAGAGCAGCATCCTATGGGTGTTATTTAGCTTACTTCCTGCACAAATTCGACAATATTGCCATCCGGGTCCGCAACCATGGCAATTCTGATCCCGTTGCTAAACTGGGTGACTGGTTGTATGATTGCGATCGCATTCTGCCGTATTCGTGTCATAACCGCATCAAGATCGGGCATTAGTAAGGTAATATATCGATAGCCCAGTGTTGTCGCAATTCCTGTCGATTTTTGAGCGCATGGCCCCTGATCTAGTTCTACTAGCTTAATCAATGATTCACCGTGCTTAAGCTGTACCATCCGTCCCTTGCCAATCAGCGAAGTTGTCACTTGTGCTACAACTGGCAAATGCAATAGGTCTCGATAGAAACCAAGAGAACGCTCCATATTGGCCACAACAATGCCAATATCAATGGCAATACGGGTAGATGCTTGCATTGAACTAATTGTATTCCTCCCAACCTTCGACATGGTCAGGGCCAGAGTTGTTCCTCATAATTATCAGGCATTCTCTCTTGTCATGGTTATATAACCAGGAAGCGCCTCAAAATCTTTAAACCATCGCTGAATATTGGTATAAGCTGATAAGTCGAATCCACCTTCATCAGCGACATGAGTATAAGCATACAAACTAATATCTGCAATTGTTACCTGAGCCCCTAAAAAGAATTGATTCTCAGCTAAATGGTTTTCCATAACGGTAAGTGCCCTATGACCACCAGGCTGCTTAGCATGATATTCAGCTTCTCGTTCCTTAGGCAACCCTAAATACTTATTAATGTATCTTGCTGTGGCAATGTATGGTTCATGGCTATATTGTTCAAAAAACTGCCACTGCAATACTTTAGCCCTTGCATAGTTACCCTCAGGAAGCCATGGGGTATCTACAGCTAAATAGTTCAAAATTGCATTGGATTCCCAGAGATATTGACCCCCATCGAATTGAATAACCGGAATTCTTGCGTTGGGGTTCATCCGTTTAAATTCTTCCGTATGGGTCTCACTGACAAGAATGTCAACAGATATCCATTCATGCTTGATGTCAAGAAATTGCATTAACAATTTAACCTTGTAGCAATTCCCCGACAGCATATCCCCAAAGACCTTATACATGGCATCTCCTGATTTGACGATGAACCTGTTAAAACAGGTGAGCCTTCTCACAGTAATAGGCTATTAAAACAGTATCAAAGCATGGCATGCATCATTTTTATACAAACTATCAATAGTTGAATCGTCAAGAAAAAAATGAGTAGGATTTAAGTTATTAGCGAAGCAACTTAACCTCAAACGTAAAATTTGGGTCAGCGTAGTGGACACATAAGCCCATGGCATTGATCCGGCATAGTGCTCAATCGGTCCTTGTTACAGTACTTAAGTTGCGGGTTAAATCCAAGGGTAAATCCTGGTTTGACCCCGCAATAATCCATCACGGGCATTTACTAACGACCTTTCCGTTCCCAGTAGACTTTAGCGGGGCGCGTTTCGATTACTACCGTTAGCAGTCGAAACCCACCCTGCCCAGCCAAACGTTTTCGCACTGAATTCAGATTTGCTATACCCATAAATCATCCAAGGTTTTCCCACAATCTTTACTACCTATGGGATCACCGCATCCCCTCCTGGGAAGAACAAACGAAAAGTCTAGAGGATGTTTCAGTGGTGGACATAAAGCATTCCTGTGGGCATGACTCGATAAATATAGTTACAAATCCCTCTTTGTCCTCTCTCTTACCATTCTCACTCGGCATACAGGTCCGCAAAAATTCTTGAATGCTCAGTCTAGAATGTTCGCTCTGCGAAAGAATGTTAAATGAAAATTGGTAGAATGTGATTGCCTAATTATTCTTTTAAATTTGTCGTATGCCCTGCAATATTGTCCCTTTGTAGTAGTTAACCCTCTGACTTTTTAAGAAATCTAAGGCATCTTCTCCAGATTGTTTATAGTGTATGCGCACATCCAGTATAAATATTCTAAACAGGCACATCATAATTGGTTACTAGGGATCTGAGCTTGAGTAGTAGCTGATATCGCTAAGCCTAACTATATAAACTCTGCATAAAGTTTCTATCCTTCGCCCGTAACCCTCTCTGGGTAGGCTGTGTCAAACCACACAGTCTGCGTTATTCCTTGCATCGCCCATGAAAACAGCACTCCACTGGCTGTCCCACGCCATCTTTTGGACCTGGAACATCGCCTTTATCGGTTTTATATACTTTTGGCTGTTGCCCACAGCAGCGTTAGATATCCTAGAAGCCGCTCGCATGGGTGAAATTCCCCCTGCCTTTGTCGCCAGTATCCTCGGTTTGTTGATTGTGCCGTTGATTTGTACCGTGGTCGGTGGCAAATGGCTACGGAAACACCCGATCTTACTGATGCGGTTGTTTTACGGTGTGGAAGCCCCCCTCTTTGGTTTGTGTCTATTACGCTTGTTCCTGATTCGCGAAACCACCCCTGCCAGTGCCCATATCCTGCTCACGGTGCTAGCGGCCATTGCCATGTTCGCCATCGAAACCCTGGCAGGCTATGCCGCCTATCGACCGCGACTGGCCTGGGCTCAAATGGTTGGCCATAGCCTAATTTTAATTACCGGGCTCTATGCAGGCACACTGCTACTGCTCTACACGGTGCCCGCTCTCTGTGTGATAATCTATGACACCATTACCGGTTTATTTAGTATCAACTGGGTGTGGATGTTAGACGACTTAGGTTGGCTGTTGTTGCATCCTGGAGAATTTGTTCTCGCTATTTTAGTTTTCACCCTGGTCAGCCTGAGTACCGTAGTGTTTGTTTCGATGCCCTACGTCATGGTCAACTTTTACCTGCGTTCCTGGCATCGCATCCGCACGGCTTTTGCTAAACAACATGGCCATAGCTGGGCAACAACTGGAGCCGTAGTGGGCATCAGCTGCTTACTATTTGGACTATTGCAACTACATCAGCCCCAGGTCAAGGCCTTTAGCCTGCTAGAGGGGGCTTCACCGCAAACGCCAGGGGCTCGTCTTACCCTGGTAAACCAGTCCGAGACCATTCGTAAGGGGCTGCTGCACGGCTATCTCTATCGCTACCGTTACTTGGGCACTGCCGCAGAAAGCAATCAGCTGAGGCATATGTATACCGGGGTTTTTGACATGTCAAAGGACGATGCCCAGGTATTTCAAAACTTTCATAATGCGCTATTGTCGCCATTTCTTTATAAGGGCGATCGCAACGATGACAATAAAGCAGCAGACCTCTACGCCAACTTTTTTGACACACCCATCCAAAAAGCAGAACGCACCACCGTTCGTCATGCCCTGCAAGCCACGGCCAATCGCGATGAAACCGAAGCTGGTGTGCTCAATTTAAACCAAAAGGTGATTCGCTTGGCCGAGCAAACTGTTGCTGTCAAAGAAAATGGCGACTGGGCTGAGGTAGAAATCTATGAACATTACGAAAACAAAACAGCCGACGACCAAGAGATTTTCTACAGTTTCTCACTGCCAGAAAGTGCAGCTATCACAGGTGTCTGGCTTGCCGATGCCAAAGATGCCTCCCGCTTTCCCTTTGTCGTCTCTCCCCGTGGGGCAGCACAGCAGGTCTACAAAGGTGAGATTGAACGGGCACAAACCCGCAGGGCAGAAGACCCAGCATTACTAGAACAGGTGGGGCCTCGTCAGTATCGTCTACGGGTCTTTCCCATTCCTGCAGCAGAGTCTTCTAAAGAACCGGGGGAACTGCACCTGTGGATGACCTATCAAGTGTTACAACAGGACGGTGCCTGGCCACTACCTCAGCTGACTGAAAAACGAAACATTTTTTGGAACGATAAAACAGTCCATCAGCGTCGTGGTCAGTCGGTTTTAGTGTCTGAAGAAACCTGGTTTGAGCCTACAATTCAGGCTAAGAAGACAGTTAAGGCCACTGCCCATCAAATTCAGCTGGATGAGGGCTATCAAGTGACCGCTACTCCAGTTGCTAAAACTGTTGTTCCCAAGGGTAAACGGATCGCGGCTATTTTGGATACGTCCTACAGTATGACCGATAGTGGCCACTTTAAGGCGTTAGCGCAGCTCGACAAAATAAATGGCCAGAATGAGCTGGACTTTTATCGGACTACGGCCACTGGTGAAACCTTAACGCCTAGCGACGATATTGATAGCTTTGACCTGCTTGTTCCCTATGGTAGTCTGCAACCGGCAGAGATGCTACAGCAGTTCGCGCAGCAGCGTCTGCCTAAAGAGTATGATGCGATTTTGCTGCTGACTGATGCGGGTAGCTATGAGCTAACGGAGGAGGATCTGGAACTGCCTGAGCTGTCTGCCCCTCTATGGTTGGTGCATATGGGCAATCAGCTACCGGCGGCCTATGATGACAAACTGCTAGAAGCTATGCAAAAAAGCAGTGGTGGTGTAGCGACGGATGTGACGGCGGTACTACAGCGGTTAGATAAAAACGTAATCGATGGGTATGAATGGTCAGTCGTTGAGCAGGATGGCCCAGGGCAGACAGATAAGTTTATGCCCATTGCTGCCCGCCAGATGATTTTACAGCGCAGTCGTACGGTAGATATGACACAGCTGGAGAATTTGGATGGGGTACATGCGGTGGCCAAACGGGCTGAAATTGTAACGCCGTATTCGTCGATGTTGGTTTTGGTCAATGAGCGACAGCGGCAGTTGCTGCGTCAGGCGGAAGCGGCAGCGGACCGGTTTGACCGCGAGGTGGAGGATGGTGAGGATGAGCTAACGGATCCAAATAATCCGCTCAATGCGGTGGCGGTACCTGAGCCAGGATTTATGGTCGGCCTGGGGGCGATGGCGGTTAGCCTGTTGGTAGTGAAGCGGAAACGGTCGGCTGATAGATAGCTGAAACTCACAGCTTGCATCAAGATCAGTGATGGAGCTAAATTCTGCACCAGGTTGAAAACTCGGCGCTAATTGAAATAACTGTCAAAGTGACCCAAGATTGCTCAGGCCCCCAACCCCCAAATCTGGGGACTTTGAGTCTTATTTGACCAATTTTTTTGAAGTGCCAGTATACCTAATTTTGAGAAGGCTTCAATCCTTTCGTTCAAAGGGACTTCGATAGCTGATGGTCAATTGGGACTCTCTACTGAGTTCAAAGGAACGTTTTTATAGTTTGGGCACGTCTTAATCCTGAAAGGTATTGTAAAAAGTGCGTGAAATAACGTTTGTTTACTCATGCTATTACAGAGCCAATGTACATCTGCCCATATAGTGACGTTTTCCTATGAGTAGCTTTCCTCTAAAGTCGGGTCTAAAGTCCGCAGCCATTGCTGATGCTGTTGTTAAGCGGCTTAATCAGTTGCCTTTGCAAAGCCAGCAGCAGGTCCTGGATTTTGTGGAGTTTTTGCTGCATCGTCATAAGCTAGATGAGGCGGTTGAGCCGTTTAATGATGGTATTGAGGAAGATTTGACACTGTGGGAGGCGTCTAAGGATGAGGATTGGCTAGCGTTAGAGGCACAGCTGGCGGCGACAAAAGAATAGCTGAATTTTGGGGCAAACTCCACCGATCCGCGCTTATCGCCTTCCCCAGGTCGCAGGTAAAACGTGGTTAGCAAGTTATTCAGGGCTTTGTCTTCCGATTGTCCGGTGCTTTCTTGCGCTGTTTTAAGCGATGTTGCCACCGGGTTAGAACTGTCTTGAAATCGCGTCTTTAACATCGACAGCTGGGCCGTTTCATTACCTGACTGCACCACACATAAAGCTGCCTCTTGCAGTACCTCTCGCAAATCCTCAGGGTCATCCAAGCCAGAAAGCCGCACATTTTCATCCTGGCGCTGCTTTTCTAACACCCAGTTAACCGACTCTCGATATACTCGCAGTTTTGCCTGACTTTCTTGCTTAGCATCAGCAAACATATCGCTGGTTAATTGTTTCTCTCGATGCAGTCTTGCCAGTAAATAAATTAACAATGGCTCGCGAGCTAAATTATTACTAATCTCGTTTGGACAAGCTTGTAAGAATGTTTGAAACTGTTTAACTTCGTCTTCTCCAAAAATAGTCTGCCAATTGTTTAACCATTGTTCCTGCAGACCATCATCCATAGGCAAAAGCTTTACCCGCTCTAAATTTTTATCTTGGGTAATGCGCTGTGCCACACCCTGTAACGCTAGCGGTCTGCCGGTGACTAAACACTGGTGATGGCTATTTTTTTGAAAGTCTGACACCTGTTGTAAAAATTCCTGTAAACCTCCTGTTGAGCGACCCTGCAGTAACAGCTCATCAAACCCATCCAAAACAATCAGAAATCGCGTGTTTTTATCTTTGAGCCACCCTTCCTGACCCACAAATTTAACAGGCTCTAACTCAGGGCAGTTTTCCAAAGTTTCAGTCAGGGTATTTTCAATTGCTCGTAGATTTCGTAACCGGATAAACAGCGGAATATAGGAAAACGCCGCAGTCTGGCAAACCTCAGCCGCAAACATCCGACAAAAAACAGATTTTCCCTGGCCAGCATCCCCCTGGATAAACATGACCTTGCGGGGACCTGTCTGGTCTAGAATCCCCTGTGCCCAGTCATGAATATTGACGGGGTCTGCATACGTTTCTTCACCTGACTGAGTCAGTGGCTGCACCTTAAGCGGCACATAGATATCGTTAAATGTGATCAGCGGGTCGCTTTCATCAAACACCTGTTCTGTGGGCAGGGGCGCAATTTTCTCCTTTAAGTAAACATCAATGCTCACATACCGATTCTGTTCCTGCTGTCCTCCGGTGCGGTAAAACTCCGCTAACGGTTCCACACTCTCCCCTGCCTCAGCCATGGCCTGACACAAATATCGAGGCGTTCCCCAGCCCACTTGGTCTGTTATCTTTTGGGCCATTGCTGTCTCTAGGCCAACCTGCTGTAGCTGTTCCGTTAGGGTGCCCCCAAACTGTTCCGCCAGTTTAGACTCCCGAAATCGGCTGGTGACCATTTTGAGTTCATTGGCAGTCGGCTTCTCAGCATCTAAACGGTCAATCTGCTTTGCCAACAGTTTTTGCAACGAGACGTTTTCTAGCGTTGGCTTACTCTCAGCATCCGTAATTTTCCCAAGCACCGCTGCTAAACTTTGCAAATAGGCCAGCTGCGCCACAATCATTACGGAGTTTTCAAACGTAGGCTCAGTTTTACTCAGGTTTAGATAGAGTTTCAGTAAACCAATGCCCACCGACACAAACGGTAACCCTGAAATTACCATTTGAGCATCTGGATCGTTCAGCACCTTAAAAATTGCTAGCACTAACGGTCTCAATGCCTTTCTCGGCCAGTTCACCCCACGGAATATCTTTGACATCCGTATTCAGAAACAGCCAAAACCCTTTCAAACTAGCCATCAACGATTCTTGATTAGGAAGAACTGCCTAGACCATAGCTAGCTTTTTTATAGATGGCAAATGGGTGCGTTACGCTTCGCTAACAGCACCCTACGCTAATACTGGTCTTGTACCTACCCTGGGATAACGGGTGCTACCAATCCGGAACCCATATCAGTAAAATTTAGCAACGTGACTATAAGACAAAAACACCATGCCTATCATTCGTGTTGAAATATTGCCCGGTAGAACCGTTGAACAGAAACGAGAGCTAGTGGATGTGCTCACCCGTGAGACGGCTCGTATTGCTGGCTGTAGCGAAGCGTCTATTTATGTGGTGATCGAGGATGTGAAGAAGGAAAATTGGGGTGTGGGTGGAAAGCTATGTGTGGATAAGTTTCCTGATTGAGAGAGTGGTTTGGCGGGTTGGAACGCCGCCCTACAACCCAACGTACTGGGGTATCCCTAATGGCATTAAGTTGGGGTTACGGCGAGGACAATTAACTTTGTTTCGGAGTGTTTTGCGAATAGCAGTTTGGAATAATGGACTCTACACAAAGATTAGTCTGGAATGCAAACTAATTTTTCAACCTCTATGGCTACATCGGGAAACGCGATTGGATAAATAATTCCATTGCTGACAGTAGTCTGATTTAAAAAATCATCGCCTTGTAAGTCTTTAAATATCGTCATTTGCCTTTTTTGAACATCAATCACCCAATACTCTGCAACGCCTGCCGAGGCATAGAGCATCCGTTTAGTCTCTAAATCATGGGCTAGGGTGGTGTCTGCAATCTCAACTAACCAATAAATATCCTCTGGATATGGATGATGCGTTAGGTAACGGGTGTCGGGTAGATGCACAATGGCAATATCTGGCTGCGGCTCGGAGTCAGGCAGAGTAATTGGATGGGCTTCAAATACTTCCGCTTTACCCTGCATGATTTCGCGTAGATAGTTGACACCTCGATGGTTGACAAACCGATGAAACTCGCCTTCCGGTGCCATGTCCCAAATGTCTCCACGGATAAGTTCACAGTGACGCTGGTCGAGAATACCCAGATTGCGCATACGCTGATAGTCTGCAACTGACCATTTGGCTAGTGTTGGCATGACCTGAACTCTCCGTTACTTGCCAACTATTCTACTGAGATCCTCAATTTCGCAGCCAGCTAAACTGACGTTGACTGATAAAAGTGTCTGACCTCGACTGAAACAAAAACTTGTAGAGGTGCTCACCCGTGAGACAGCTCGCATTGCTGGCTACAGTGACGTGACAGGGCTTATTTAGCGTCTTGAAATTTCATTACTGACTACTAACAGCCGTAACTGTGATACCTATTAATTCCTCGTCCTGATAACGCACAATAATGTCATTATCCATTGCCTCACTGTAAGTCGCAGCCTTAGGCGGATAGGAAAAGTTAACATACATAACATCAGCTTCTGCATCATAAGACATCCAGAAAGACTGTTTATTCAAACCTTTGATAGCTTTCGCTAGATTCAAATATGCTTCCGTATTGACTTGAGCTATGGCCATACGACTTTTTTATCCTCCAAGTATCGACGACGTTGATTAAAGAACGCTGTCACAATAAATCCATCGACAATAACACCATCCTCATCAAGTTCACGATAAATGACCAGTAGCCATTTCTCGTCTGGTTTAATGGTTTTCACACTGATGAGCTGACCATCCCTACCTTGCAATACCTGCTCAGGATTTTTGACAGTATCCAGAACTTCAACTTGTAAGTCAGTTAATTCTGGATGTTGAAATGTAATGTGTTGCCAACGCTCTTCAGTAAGACGAATGCTTACTCCATTAACTGAATTTACACTTGCTAGCATTACATGCCCTTATCCTTAGATACACAAACTATGGTTAGGTTTTAGTTCTCAAAACTGGCTCGATTCCTGTTGAACCCAAATCCAACGTTCTGCTCAACCTTATTCCTGCCATAATACTAAGGTTTTGACTCCACACTTTTAGTACACCCATGGCGACCTTCTTGCTCGAAGTCGGTACCGAAGACCTACCAGCCAGCTTTGTCAGCGATGCCCTTAACCAATGGAAAGCCAAAATTCCAGCGGAACTGGAGGAGCAGTTGCTTACACCGGAAAGCATTGAGTTCTATGGCACTCCACGTCGACTGGCTCTAGTGCTTAACGGTATTCCTGAGCGGCAGCCGGATCGAGAAGAAGAAGCGAAGGGTCCATCGGTTAAAGCGGCGTTTAAGGATGGTAAACCGACAAAGGCGGCTGAAGGGTTTGCCCGCTCCCGTGGGGTGAGCGTTGACGATTTTGAAATTCGTGAAACTAAGAAGGGTGAGTTTATCTTTGTCACTCAGAAAATTGAGGGGCGGGCGGCCACTGATATTCTGACTGAGCTGATTCCGCAGTGGATTTTGGGCTTAGAAGGTAAACGGTTTATGCGTTGGGGTGATGGCGATCTGAAGTTTCCTCGCCCGGTGCGCTGGTTGGTGACGCTGATGGATGATCAGGTGCTGCCGATTACGTTGACTAATGGGTCTGAGGTGTGTGTGAGCGATCGCACTTCCCAAGGCCACCGCGTCCTCCACCCAGAACCCATTACCCTCAACGCTGCCACCGGCTACGTCGATGCCATGAAGTCCATCTATGTGGACGTAGACCCCGCAGAGCGTCGCACAAAAATCGTCGCCCAGGTAGAAAAAGCTGCTAAGTCAGTCAAGGGTGACGCCATTGTTAACCCAGAACTGCTGGATGAAGTGATCAACCTGGTGGAATGGCCCACCGCTGTCGTGGGCAAATACGACGAAGAGTTTTTAGAACTGCCCTCTGAAGTGGCCATTACTGAAATGGAAAGCCACCAGCGTTACTTTCCCCTTAAGTCTGGCGATGACCTGCTGCCTAATTTTATTACCATTTCTAACGGCGACCCGGCTAAGTCTGACATCATCGCTGAGGGCAATGGTCGGGTAATTCGTGCCCGCCTCTCGGACGGTATGTTCTTCTTTAATGCTGACCGTACCCAGACCTTGGCAGACTATCTACCCAAGCTGGAGATGGTTACCTTTGAAGAGCGCCTGGGGTCTGTACGGCAAAAGGTGGACCGGATTGTTGGGGTGGCTGTTGCGATCTCAACCCAACTCAACCTGGACACCACCCAAACGGAACTCGCCAACCGAGCTGCCCTCCTCTGTAAAGCCGACCTTGTCACCCAAATGGTGGGCGAATTCCCCGAACTGCAAGGCATCATGGGGGAAAAATATGCTCGCCATAGCCAAGAACCGGAAGCGGTTGCCGTTGCCATCTCAGAGCACTACTTACCCAAAGGTGCCGGAGATAGCCTGCCCCAGTCCCTCACCGGACAAATCGTTGGCTTAGCCGACCGCCTGGATACCCTGGTGAGCATTTTTAGCCTGGGCATGAAACCGACAGGGTCGTCTGACCCCTTTGCCCTGCGTCGTGCCGCCAATGCCGTAGTGAGCATTATCTGGGCCGGTGGGTTAGACCTGAATCTGACCGCCCTGCTCCAGGCCATCATTACGGCCTTTGCTAGTGAACGCGACGGGGTTAATGTCGACGAGCTACAGCAGGAGCTAGAGTCCTTTTTTGAACAGCGGGTACGCACCCTATTCCAGGATGACGAGGCCATTGACTACGACTTGATCAATGCTGTCGTTGGTGAAGAGGACCTCGACTACCGGGCTCGGGTACTGAGTAATTTGCTGGATGCCCGCGATCGCGCCCGCTTTCTACAGGAAATTCGTGCCAATGGTACCTTGGCCATTGTCTACGAAACCGTAAACCGGGCCTCTAAACTAGCCACTAAAGGTGATTTGGATACCACTAGCCTTGCCCCAGAGGGCATTGTTGATACCAACCTGTTCCATTCTCCTGCTGAGACTGCCTTCCATGAGAGTTTGCAACAGCTAGTGCCCCAAACCGAGGCAGCCCAGGCCGAACGAGACTACCAAAAGCTGATCGATGGGCTCAAACAAGCAGCCCCCGTCGTCGCAGAATTCTTTGATGGTGAAAACAGTGTGATGGTCATGGACGACGATGATGCTATTCGTCAGAATCGTTTGAATTTATTGGGCCTGTTGCGTAACCATGCCAGGGTATTGGCGGACTTTGGGGCCATTGTTAAAGGGTAAAAAGCTATCCATCGCTGGTGGGCATGGCCCACCCTAGCGTTACCTTCTTCCCCACTCCCTTTCCCACTCCCTCCATTAATCTGCTACATTTACTGACTTGAGATAGCAGGGAGTCACCCATGGAATCAGCCCAACTAGGTCAGCCCGAATCACAGCCCACTACTTACGTCATTGGCCTGGGACTGTCCGGTGTTGCTGCGGCACGATTATTAAAAAAACAAGGTTGGCATGTGGTAGTGAGCGATCGCAACGATGGCGAACGTCAAATTTCCCAGCAGAATGCCCTCTCTGTTGAAGGGATTGAGGTCAAATTAGGCCATACCTTCTCCGCTGACGACCCCATGGATCTGGTGGTGGCTAGCCCTGGTGTACCCTGGGATCTGCCAGGATTAGTAAAGGCCAGGGAAAACGGAATCAGTACCATTGGTGAAATGGAACTGGCCTGGCGAGCCCTGAGCCATTTGCCCTGGATCGGCATTACGGGCACCAATGGTAAAACCACGACCACTGAACTAGTGGCTGCCATTTTTAGGGCGACAACGCTTAATGCGCCAGCCTGTGGCAACATTGGCTATGCGGCTTGTCAGGTGGCCCTGGACCCCGAACCTGACTGGGTATTGGCAGAACTTAGTAGCTACCAAATCGAGGCATCCATTGGGCCTAAACCCAAAATTGGCGTGTGGACCACATTTACCGCCGATCATTTGAGCCGTCATAAAACCATTGAAAATTACTATGCCATTAAGGCGTCTCTGCTAGAACGTAGTGAGAAACGTGTCCTGAATGGGGATGATCCCTATCTGCGAGAAACCCTGGCTAATCGTTGGGAAAATAGCTACTGGACTAGTATTGATGGAGCTAATGCGATCGCGCCCCTGGTCCCCAGTACCTACATCGACCAACAGGGTTGGGTCATCCATGACGGGGAAAAGCTCTTCCCAGCAAACAATCTTAAAATGGTCGGTCGCCACAACTTTCAAAATCTTCTTATGGCCGTCACCGTTGCTAAATTAGCGGGTATTCCCAATGAAGCCATTGCTAATGCCATCGAAAATTTCTCGGGTGTCGCCCATCGATTAGAACACATTATCACCTGGGAAGGTGTTGACTTTATCAACGACAGTAAGGCTACCAATTACGATGCAGCAGAAGTTGGTTTAAGCTCCGTCAATAGTCCGACGATTCTCATTGCAGGCGGAGTCGCTAAAGAAGGTGATGACACCGCCTGGTTAGAACGTATCCAAGAAAAAGCAGTTCAAGTGTTATTGATTGGGGATGCTGCCGACAAGTTTAGCCAGCGTTTGATCGATGTTGGCTATGGCCGCTTTGAAGATGTAGGCACTATGGAAAATGCAGTAAAGCGCAGTAAAGAAATTGCCCTGGGGCTTAAGGCCAAAGTTGTTCTTCTCTCTCCTGCCTGTGCTAGTTTTGATCAATATGTAAATTTCGAAGCCCGTGGAGATGATTTTAGAACCCAATGCGAGAGTTTTTTGAAATAACAATTTCCCCCATAGAATGGGATTATGTCGCTGTAGGATGGCGCTTATTGCGAAATAAAATGTATCGACAAATCCAATAAACGTAGGTTTGCTCAGTCCGGTAAGAATAATGCTTTAGACGGATATGATCCCGAACTTGATCCAGGAGTTTTCTAGGACGCGTTTCCATTGATGATGGGTACAGAGCATATGTATCATTTTTTACTCGCGTCCATGAATTTCTAATATGGTCAGGGGGTAACTATACTGAAACTTTCCATATATCTACCTAATATGAACGCACTATATGGACAGCTCGCAGTATAGTATGCCGATTTGGGTGGATAGGCTGCGAGTTCGCAGTATAGTATACCGATAAGGGGAGATAGACTGAAAAAGTCGATCTAATATTATGTTTCACCGCAGCAATAGTACAAATGTTTGGTGCCATGTGATAAGATCTCGGAAGCTGCGGTAAAACAATTGCGCTGGAGCCGACAAACGACCGCTAGCCCAACGGCGTCGTACTCGACGGCGTTTGCGGCTCAGCTTAATTATTAGACAGCTAAACCAGCAGCGTTGACGTCTCTTACCTGTTGCCCCCCTAAATTGAAGCTGAGTTAAGATTGTGGGAAATTTCTAGCACCGTAATGACCAAGTTACCTAAACGTACTAAATCTCAAAAGATTGGTATAAGTGCTGCCGATCTACTCAGCTCCGTTCTTACTAAATTTTGTAATGTTATTCCTGTCCCTCAAGAGAGAGATCTAGGCATCGACTTTATTTGTGAAATTATGCAGGATGAGCACCCAACTGGAAAATTATTTAATATTCAATGCAAAGGAAAAGAAGAAGCCAAAGTAGAAAGTGATTCAATTCAAGTTCCTATTAAAGTTGCAACCCTCAATTATTGGTTGCTTCAACTAAATCCTACATTCTTGATTGTCGTTGATCGTCAAAACGATTATTTTTATTGGTCGTTCCCGCAAGATTTTCTTAGTTCACTTGATAAAAACTGGCAAGAACAAAAAACAGTCTCAATCCCAGTCCCTCTCCAAAATCGGTTTGGGCAAGTTATAGATATCTTACCCAGTCAAATTGTTTCAATAGTTAATTCACATGCCTCTGTTACTCCTAAAAATGGTGATTATCTTGGAACATTGACACTTGGTAATGCTATAGATAGAGCAGCTATTGATTATGGATTACATGTGCTTCGTACACCTTTCCATCGTCCTTTTCAGTATATGGGGATGTCTATCTCTGATGCAGCAAGGGCAGTCAGCGGCAACACTAATAAAGTAGGCAACATTATCGTTGACTCTGAGCAAGCCCATATGCTGTTAGAGGCAGAAGGTAATTTTATTAATTATGTAGACATTGAATTAAAAAAGACTGCGCCTTGGAGTCTGAGTCGACCGTTTGATTCTGAAGCAATCTTAGGAGTACTTAGTATTAACCCAGCTGAGTTGGAACTAGCCCGCAAACAGATACATTTTCACACCTATTATGATCACAAGAGAAAGTTAAAGATCGGTGTATCTTGTCAGTATGATGGTGCACCACTATCTGTAGGCTTTAGTAGCAAGTACTACAAGGCTTAAAATAAGGGCTTAATAGCTGATTCAGGAAGTTCGTGTGTCGCTAATAGCCATAAATCTCATGGAGTATAGGTTTTCACTGAACCAGGCTTCCAAAACTAAAAGCTTTTTTGACAATGCTTTCAGGCATTTTACGAGCTAGACCTGCTTAGAACATAGATTGAGCCAAGTATAATTGATTTGATTTGGCCTCGCTCAGGTCAAATTGAGCATTTCTTCATTACAATGAGCATAAACAAAGCGTAGCTAAATAAAGGATAATGACGTTACAAGACATACACAATCAGGCATTGCAGCTGTCCATTGGCGAGCGTTGGCGGTTAGTTCAGTCTTTGTTGCGTTCGATTCAACAAGAAACGCTGGCATTTAGTCTTCCACTTGCCGACACAAGTTCTTTGGCTGGTCTTGATCCTTGGACTCAAAGCTTAGTGGGGGTCATTAAGTCGGAATCACAAAACTCCACAGAGTCCTACGTAGACTATTTGGAGGAGAAGTACAGTTGAGACATGTATTATTTGACAGTGATGTTTTGCTCGATGTCTTGGCTCAACGACAACCATTTGTATTGGCTTCTGCCCAATCGTTAAATACAGTAGTCAAACCGCAAGTGAAAGGCTATGTTTCAGGGCATGCAGTGACGAACATTTTTTATATCCTGCGTCGTCAAGTTGGTGGTGAAAAAGCTCGTGAGCTTCTATCAAAGCTATTGCAGCATCTTGAAGTAGCGAGTGTGACAGATGGAGTCATTAAAGCTGCCTTGGAAAGTTCTATGAAAGACTTTGAAGATGCGGTAACGAGTGAGGCTGCAAACGCCGCAGGAGTAGAAGTTATCGTAACTCGAAATAAATCCGATTTTACTGCCTCTGCCATTCCCGCATTGTTACCAGACGAGTTTCTAGCAATGTCATTAGAGTAAGTCAATGATGTCGCCGTCTAACAATTCAAATGCAGCGGACGGTTGAGGACTTCTATATTTGTGTGTAAGGTTGCTTATCGCCGCTGATTTGAGTCGTTATCGAGAACAAATCCCAGCTAAATATTGTTTACGAGTCAAGGGGGCAAAATTTATGCTTCTTAGGCTCATGGATAGAATTTATCAGGAGGCTGGGTACCTGTAAGATGAGGTTATTCCTTGCTAAACGTTCCCTCATTTGCTCCTGACAGTTAACCAAAGCTTAGTGTCAGATATGAGAATTTCGCGCTTTTTTGTTGTTATTATAGCGATCGCAACCGAGAACTTAATTGTACAATTGCACAAAATTTGTAAGGCTTAATCAACTTCATTAGCTAAAATCTTTCAGATTTCTATCCACAGTAGCTTTAGCCTACGCTCAAAAGCACCTCGGTCCAAATGTCTTTGCATCTGACATGCCTGAATTTGATTCCGTTGGATATTGTGGACAGTTGCGATCGCATAAATAATTTCCAAAATATCCGCCAGTTCCCTTACAAGGTCGTCATCGACCATTTTTACAGCTACCTGCACCTTTTCATCTAGCAAATGCCATAGCGCCTGATAATACTCAGCTTGCTTCATTTCCTCAACGGCATACCCTATATTCCGACTTTCCAAAATTTCTGGCATGCGGTCCCTGCCCAGCTTATTGCAGTCTTTACGAACCAACACATTGGCAACATCCTCTCCAGGTGACAAATACGCCATAGTGTAATCGTTTTGTGGAGCCGAACGACGAAGTAATCGTAGACAATTTTCTGCATCCGACCGTTGCCGAAACCGATTAACCACTACCCGCCGCATTTTTGGTAGCAAGCGAATAATGGCCCACACATGCTAATGGACTAACACTCATCAAAAAACAGTTGAATCAGGTCAAACCGGAATGAGACACTAGCATAGAGTGCATTCCGGTATTATCAGCTTGGGAAGGGCTGAACTAGAAATCATTTTCTAGAAATAAACGGATTTTGTCAACTCAATTTCTAGAAAATAATTTCCATATGACATCATCTCAGTCTGGACAAGTTAATTTCAAGCAACTGCGGGAGCAGGCTGGCCTTTCTCAGGAAGCCCTAGCACGAGTTATTGGTGTTAGTAGCAAGACCGTTAGCAATTGGGAACGTGGTATAAGTGTGGCTAGTTTGACAGTGCCTCAAATGAAAACGCTTTGTGATTCCTTAAATGTGACGCTAGATAATTTGCCTGACGACTTCAGTTCATAAAATGTGGATATTCAGAATGCAGTAATCTCTCTAGATATCCCACTATACGGAACCAGTGTCTTGCCGATAAAGGTAGCTAATCCTGTTACTTAAATTCCACCTGTTTTGACGCTTATACGTTAGCCGATAAGACAATATTTACCTGGCTTAGTTTCTTCCAAAGAATGGTAACATCTAGTTTTCTACAGGACGATACGAAATCCCTCCTTCATCGTCATCATAATATTCTTCCATGCCGACGGAGGCTAAAGACCTCTCCCTTGGACGTTGCGATGCAAATCCACGTAAAGTTTTAGCGGTTGAATCCGATGCCAGCAATGCAGCCCACTTAAACAGTCTTTTTACATTGAGGCCCATTTTCTCAGCCACATGGGAAATAACTGGTAGGTGCAACAGATTCTCGCGTAAATCTATGCGAAAGTCCTCAATTACATGTGCTAATAGGGCAATCTTCAATGAATTTTCATCACCATTTCGAATTGCAATTGTTGCAAACCGGCTACTAAAACCAAGGATTAAAGGTCTGATATCATCTGAAATGATATTCTTTATTTCTTTGGCTTCGGCGGCGGTAACAGAACTATATATTAGTGCAAGTTCTCTAAACTCGTTATCTAATTTTCCAGGAATTGTTTTCCCGTATCCGACCCACTTCATTTTATCAAAGGTGGCCAAGATTTCTAGAACTCTACTCTTACTCATTATTTTCGACTAAATTTAGACTTGATTGATAGCTTAGAAAGCAAAATTAATTAAATTCCAACATTTCGATGTACAGACGTTCCATGGAATGTCTGTACATCATCTATACTCTGGAATTTCTAATAGCTTGCTTCTCAATGCTCTATGGGCTCGTTGTACCAGTTGGTATTGCCCAACCATTGCGTATAGTATACCCAGCATCTTGTAACTGATTTAACTCTCTCCTATAAACTGTGTACTTGTATTTCTCACCGGGTGGCTTTTTCAAGGTTGACTTTTTAACTGGACTTACAAGCTTCACTGGTCTCCCTCCATCGATTGCACCTTGAAGCCATGCATCGTTTACTTCAGGAGACCAGCCCTTCTTTGTCGTAACATTGAGCCAATGAAATCCTTGCTCAGGACCAACTCTAGAGGTATCGTCGAGACGCCCAATAATAGAAGTCATACTGCTTGTTGCTGATTCTTGATACCATTCCCAACCAAGTATGGCCTGATTAGGATTTTTTTTGAATTTTTGATGATATCTTTCGTTAAATTCGCCGAAGGAGTTTATCAATCGTTTTGATGTGCCAATCTTATTGGCTACGACTGATCTTCGCTGAAAAGAACGTCTAAGATTACTGCGAGCACCGAGTATTCCCAAGCCAGACAACCCAGTCTGAAGCAGATCTCTCCAGGGGATTTCACCATTACAGCTTTCCCTCCAATTTCGATAGGCCCGCAGACCCGATTCCCCTGTTTGATAAATATTGGCTCCTACATTTGTTAATTGAGCAAGACGAATACCATTCCTTGCCCATCGATTAAACTTAACAAAATCAGTTCCACGCTTTAACGATTGAGACCGATTTACCCAGGATGCGACTTTACCCACCTTGTCTGCATTTCTAACAGCGCCTGCTCCTCCAGGAATTGGTAGCAATAATGCTCCCACATCAGCCGTAATACCTACCCCATCAATCGCTGCATTTTTCCAGTCTCTTCTGCGTAAATTCACTCCTAATGATGTCACACCAACCCCTAGAGAGAGGAGATCCCAGCCTGATTCAACATAATTTCCAGTAGGATCAACATAATTCGGAGAACTATTGAAAACATACCGATAGAGATTCGCATCCCCAGCAGCAAATCCAATCGGATCTTCACTGATAAAGCGTCCTACACCAGAGTCGTAATAGCGTGCCCGATAGAAATACTGCCCACTCTCTTGGTCAAGCTCCCGTCCTGTATATCCAAACCTAAAGTAAGCCGTAGTATTACTCTGATTTGTAACCTGTCCAAAAGAATCATAGGCGATGTGATTCAGCACCGTACCCTGGTTATTAATCACATCCCGCACACTACCTTGATGGTCCGTCAAGGCCCAACGAGTTTCCCTGTTGGCAGTTTCTTCTGCTAGTATCTGGTCCACCTGCGGACCATGCAGATAGCGATAGGTCTGATTACCGTCACTGTCAAAGACGAGGGCAATATGGTCACCGTCGTAGACAAATCGTTCTTCTGTTGGCGCTTCTACACCTTCACCATCAGCATCCACCACCTTAGCAATACGTCGATCATAAGCATCATAGGTGTAGGCTACTTCTCTGGTAACGCTACCATCACTACTTGTGGTCACCATTGCCGTCAGACGATTGCGATGATCCCAGGTGTAGTCAGTGACTTCGTCCGTAGCGATGTCAACTCGGCGAGTACGGTTACCTTCGTTATCGTATTCGTAAGTATATGTACCATCGCTTAGCAAACGATTATGGTCTCCAGTTGTATTGCTTGTGCGGTTACCAGTAGCGTCGTAGCTATACGCTTCATCATCTTGATGGTTGTAGTCAGCACTCGTTAGCTCACTACGGTTGTTATAGCGATAGTCACTGATACCATCTGGCGTGACTAGCTGGGTTAACCGATCAGCGGCATCGTAGGTAAACCCATAGTTAGCCAGAATATCTGTACCGTGCTGATGCGTGAGACTTGTTGGCCTGCCTGCTGCATCGTAACGGTAGGCTGTTTCAGCTACAGTCTGGGTTCCTGCCAAGTCACTAAAGCGGCTTACCCCGGTCATCTGACTGGCCGCATCGTAGGCCATGTCCACTCGTTTCTCGGCTATCCCATTACCACTCTGGGTGACTTGGGTAACCCGATTCAGCAAATCATAGGCAAAGGTTTCCACACCAACTTGAATGCCATCAATACTGTCAGTAACACTTGTCAGATTATTGGCCTCATCATAGCCATAGGTAAAGACGACATGGGATACACCAGGCGTATTGCTGTTATCAACCTCAATTAGTCGTCCGGCTAAATCATAGTCATAGGTGTAGACAGCATCGGGATCACTAAGAGACTTAAGCTGGCTGGCCACATCATACCCATAAGTAATTGTGCGTATTAGGTTGTTATCATCATCTAACCATTGCTCAGTGTCTAATCGATTGAGGGCGTCATAAGCAAAGGTTTGGGTCCGACCATTGCGATCAACTCGCAATATTAGGTTACTGGCTTCGTCGTAGTCATAGGTGCGAGTCAGATCCACACCATCCACCGTAATCGTCTCGGTCGTTAACAGGTCTCGCTCATCATAGGTGTAGCTTGTAACATTATCCGACGCATCCGTAATCGAGAGAATGTTACCCTCGTTATCGTAGGTAGTTGTTGTTGCCTGTTCCAGAGCATCAATGGTCTTGGTTTGACGGTTGAGTTTGTCATACTCATGGCGAGTTTGGTTGCCTAAGGTGTCGGTAAGGGATGTCAGGTTACCAACACTGTCATACTCATAGGTGAGTGTATGACCAAGTGCATTTGTTGTACGGGTCAAGAAGTCGCGACCATCGTAATCGTAACGTGTTGTGCGGCCTAGCTCATCGGTGACTAAAACAACATTGCCGACTTCATCGTAACGAGTTTCTGTTGTGGCCCCATAGGCATCAATCGTACGTGTCTGACGGTTGAGATTGTCATAGCTGTAGTTCACCACTCGTCCTAATTCGCCAGCCACTTGGATGAGATTTCCAAAGGCATCGTACCTGTAGTTCGTGCTATGGTTTAGCGGATCGGTGACTTGGGTTAAACGATTTAAGCTATCGTAAGTATAGGTGGTCTCCCGACCCAGTTCATCAATGGTGGAAAGCATATTACCCACCCCGTCATAGCGATAGCGCATCTCCCCATCCAACGCATTGGTCGTCAAGACTAACCGATTGCGCACATCATAGGTGTAGCGTGTTTCATTCCCCCGCTGGTCAACAGAAACTGCAATATTCCCCACCTCGTCATAACTAGTTTGGGCTCGATTGCCAGCTGCATCCTCAATCTCAATCAAACGGCTGAGATGATCATAGCGGTACCGTGTAATATGACCATTGCGGTCTCTCACAGCAACTAGATTATCCGCCGCATCATAGTCATAGTCTGTAAAGCGCTCTGTAGCATCTCGAATTAAGATTAATCGTTGCCGTGCATCATAGAAATAGTTAGTGCGATTGCCTGCCGCATCCTCAATCATTGTGAGATTGTTATCCGCATCATACTGGTAAGTGATGGTGCCTCCCTCTGCATCGGTTTCCGCGATCAGTCGACTGCGTGCATCATGCTGATAGGTAGTCGTCTCTCCACGGGCATTGGTCATGGCTACCAAATTACCTGCCTGGTCGTACACATAATCTGTTGTTTGGTCATCTGCATCCAACTGCTGGGTAAGGCGGTTTAGGGGATCATAAGCAAAGGATGTGGTATTTCCCCTGGCATCGGTCGTCTTAATCAGATTACCCGCCGCATCATAACCAAATAAGGTAACTGGTGCCTGCTGATCACCTGCGCCATCCGGGTCCGCATCCACCTGCCGGATGAGACGGTTCATCACATCGTACTCATAGGTAGTGACGTTGTCATTCTCATCAATAAATTGAGTCAGATTACCGACTGTATCATAGCTAAACAACTGGGTGGCTTCATCGGCAGTCCCCTTTGCCAAGGTGAGTTTGACCAACCGTCCAAGGTTATCGTAGTCATAGTCTTTCACCCGACCCAAATCATCAGTTTCAAAATCAACTAGGCCTGCATCAGTGTAGGTGTAGGTGGTGACAATATCATCACTGCCACCTTCTTCGCCAATCACATGACGCATTTCCAGCGTATTTCCGTTTGTGCTATCTACTGTAAACAGAGTAGTACTGCCCAGCTCATCAGTAACTGAAGTGAGTTGACTAAAAGTATTGTCATAAGTGAACAACTTGGCATTGACTAGCTCTCGTCGGTCGATAGCAGTTAACGGTGTCTCTGGTTCATCGGCAGGGTCTTCTGATAAGACACTCAGCTGATTAAGAAGAATATAACTATTTTGTCGATCATGAAGCAGAACATCCGGTTCCTCGTCTAAGTTGAAATTACCAGTTAACAACGCATCTATATCAGATGGAATGGCATAGTCCTGATAGCGTTGACTATCTTGAAAATCAAATTGTCCGGTTTCATTGCCCAACAGTACTGATAGGATTGAATTGGGATATTTTCCAGCGGAAAGAATCAAATCGGCATGGCGATCATTATTAATATCGGCAATAGCAAGATTAGGTTCATCATTACTACTATCAAAACGGGTGATATTTTGAAGCTGTTGCTCACTAAACGAACCATCCCCACGACCTAAGAAGGTTTGCAAATAATAGCGATTGCTATCGTCTCCATCTTCATAGGTCAATGCGATATCGAGACTGCTATCACTATTTAGGTCTGCAAGCTTTAACCGAAAGTGATAGAGGAAAGTCTGTGTATCAGAACCTGGTGAAATTTGCTGAGCAAAGCTTTGGGTAAATGAACCGTCAATACTTCCCAACAAAGCAGCAAGGAAAACATCATTGTTATTGGTATCGTTCTCTAAATTCCCTCGACGCAAGTACACCAGATCATCTAAACCATCATGATTGATATCGGCAATTTGGGTAATAGATTCCCCATCATGATAGTCATTTGCATCATTGAGACTCACAACCGACGATGACGCTTCTTGGAAGTCACCTGTTTCATCACCCAGCCAAATTACTAGTTCTGTAGTGTTGTCGTTACCCGCAACAAGATATGAAAAGTCAAGATTGCGATCGCCATTGAAATCCCCTACATTCAGATGCATAATTTGACTGGCAAAGAGCCATGGTGTTCCAACGGCTAGGGTTCTATTCTCATCAGTAATAATCGGTACAATCTGACTGAGTTCGGTCTGATAGTCATAGGTTGCTGCCAGAATATCTAATATCCCATCCTGGTTAAAGTCACCAGTAGCAACACTTTTAACAGTAGCGTCTAATTCAAATGCAATGGGTGTTACAAATGTGGCATCACCATTATTAATTTGAAGAAAAACAGAATTCAGAGAATAATCTATCGACAGAAGATCGTCAAATCCATCACTATTGAAATCAGCAACCATGAGTTGTTCACGACCTGGGGTCTCAAATGATTGAACAGTTCTATCAGGGAGGGGTAGCGTTAACTCAAAATCACCATTTCTTTGATTTAAGAGAATTGAAATGAATCCAGCTAACCCATTGCTACTAGCAACTGCAATGTCTGCAAAACCATCTTGGTTAAAGTCTTCAATAGTCAGTGTTACAGGCCATTCACCAACAGCATAATTGGCTGACTCAATGAATTCTCCATTGCCTTGATTCAGGAGTACTGACAAGCTACTGTCCGATTCATTGGCTGTCAGAATGTCTAGGTATCCGTCGTTATTAATGTCCTTTAACTGCAATGAATCAGGTGCTGACTGAAACGAATCTCCATAGTCCCCAATGGTATAATCAGTTGCCAGTGTAAATTCAGTATTCGTCTCAGTCGAATTAAGTAAGACAGATACTGTATCAGTCTCACCATTTACAGTAACGATATCGAGCTGATTATCACCATTAAGATCAGCTACCTTAACCTGGTGAGGTTGTTGACCAACAACATAATGTTCTACTTGAGTCAACGGTATTTCTGCGTTTCCAAAGAGCACTGTAACCGTTGTGTTATTCGTTTGGGTCGAGATAATATCATCAAACCCATCAGCATCTAAGTCCGCAATGGTGAAAGCGTTAGTTGCGTTGAGTGTTCCATCTGCACTGACTGTATTATGCGTGATAGGAGTAGAAAAGTTGCGATCGCCCTGATTGAGGAAAACCTCAATGCCGCCAACATTATTGGGGGTATTGATTTCAGCCTGTCTGACAATATCAATTTCACCATCACCGTTGACATCGGCAAGTGCCATATGACCAATGTCATTGCTTTCGTTCAATGTTTCAAGATCGACCTGATCACTCAGGGCACGCTCTGGATTACCGAAGATAATAACCGGTTCGGATTTGGTATTGTAGAGGATGTCCTTGAAACCATCGTTATCGAAATCCGTGACCAGAATGTTATTTCCACTCTGATCATAATCGCCGCTAAGTCTGTTATCTCTAAGAGATACTTGTTCTACAAAGGTGCCATCACCATTGCCAAAGGCAACCGCTATTCCCCCTCTGTTGCTGCCAGAATCATTGACAATAATATCTTGATTACCATCCCCATCTACATCATCAACGGCAATCGCGGCACCACTATGGGGCTGATTCTCAAAGGAAATACTATTACCGGCGCTAAAGCCCCCTTGGGCATCTCCAAAGAACAAAGAAATATGGGACGAGTAAGGAGTATCATTAGAACTCACCGACACTAAATCCAGATAGCCATCGTTATTTAAATCTTTGGCCATTACTCGTTTAGGGGCCACAACTGGGAAATAGCCAGAATTACCAAATAGCTGAGAAGTAGCACTATCTGCATCAGAGCTACCTTGATTAACGATTCCACTGGCAGAATAACCACTCTCCGACAGTTCATCCACCATACGAACTAGGTTGCCACGTTCGTCATATTCAAATGTAGTTGACTTGTTACGTCCAGTTGACAGATTTTCTACTAGATTAGCGCTATTGCGTTGAACTGTATATTGAGTACCGACCTGGTCACGAACAGATACTGCTTGACCTGCCACATCTAAAGCCGTTATTTTTACTTGGCCACGTCCATCGCTGTAAGTAACTTGTGAACTATCGGGTGCATCAGGTAGTTTAGGTGCCACCAGAGGATCTTCAGAGGTTCTTTCTGGTTTATAAAGACCTTCTACCTGAGGAGGGTTCACCTTAATAATACGCCCATCTTTACCAATCGCTTGTTTGGCACGACCGGCAAAGTCATAAACAGCTTTTTCCTGATAGCCTCGCTTATCGATTTCACTGACCATATGACTTTTGTCATCGTAAATAAATTGACGACTAGTGCTATCAGGATCAGTAATATGCGTTAAATTACCGTTAATGTCATACGTTAATAGCGTTTCACGATTAGCTGGATCAATAATCTTGGAGATACGTTCGTTAGTATATTCAAACCGGGTAGAGAGACCAACTGGATCAATAATCTCTGTAAGTTGTCCAATTGCATTATAAACATGCTGGGTTTGATTACCATTACGATCCGTAATCGAGACTAGGCGATTATTACTGTCAAATGCATAAACTGTTTGTTCGTTAGTATATTCAAACCGGGTAGAGAGACCAACTGGATCAATAATCTCTGTAAGTTGTCCAATTGCATTATAAACATGCTGGGTTTGATTACCATTACGATCCGTAATCGAGACTAGGCGATTATTACTGTCAAATGCATAAACTGTTTGTTCTTTATCAATCCGCTGGAAGGTACCATTCTCAAGCTTTTTGAGTGTTGAAAAGTCACCGGGGGGAGCCACATATTCACCCTCGTTTTCAAATACAATTTCTGAGCCATTCCCATCAATGATGAGAACAGACCCATCAGCATTTTCAATCAGCTCCTGAACACCTGCAATCCCCCAACCATTTCCAAGCTGGCTGCGAGTGCCATTAACATGCACAATGTTATTGGTAATAGTGCTAGAACGCCCTGAGAAACGACCATCCGACAATGCATAGATACCCGCTTGCAGATCATATTCATAGACACCAGACGCCAAGTCCTTCAGATTGGCTTGAATGGCAGGTTTTGCAGAAATACGGCCTCCAGTTTGAGTGCGTGATGGTACATTCCAAAAATGTTCACCACCCTCAAGACCATATTTTCCACCTTCATAACCAGGTACTTCATATTCAAAATCACCCTGTTTGAAGGAAAGCTTAGAAATAACCCTAAACGTACTTTGTCTTGTACCATTGGCAGCAAATGTGAGTGGAATATCAACATTAAAGTGAACAATAGGACTTGGATCTGCCCGCAGTGAATCGTAGGCTAGTGTTACTCCCCTAGAAATTCCTAACGACTGATATGAAACCAATTCATGGGTTTCAATGATACCACCTGAAGCCAGATTTACATTCGAGGTGAAGGGAGCATCTTCTTCGTTGGCACCACAATAATGATCAGGATTACGTGGATCACCACCACCTAAGTTAATTAATCCTCCAAGCGGCATAAAGAAATGCCATGAACTGTTGCGAATACCACCTTCAATTGTTTCAACAGAGTTACCATCCTCTGAAACAATACCAGTCCCCACTATTTCAAAATCCCCTGTAGTGGGGTTAATGGACCATAGCTCCATCTCCATACCGGCTGACCAACCTGCCCGGTTGGGTAGAGTTAATTGTGCCGGTATGTCAAATGCCATTTCCCCTGGCTGAATGGTGACCACCAGATCAGGAGATAGCCCTTCGGGTAATACAGCTGGTGTTAAATCTGTAGGTACCTCTGAAATAGTGAATTGCCCGTCAAAAGGATTCCCTTCACGATCACTGAGCGAGTTTGCCGCTATAAAGACTTCAGCACCAAGACTGGCATTGGTAACGGTAATATTGTCCTGACTATCGATAGTTTGTTCATTATTAATAATATCTAAAGCGGGCAAGTAAATCGGACGCTCAATGACATTGTTCACCCCTGCATAAAGATTGTGGCCTAGCACCAGGTCAATCTTCTCGGCTACATAGGGAAATACTTCTCCCGTAGGACTCTCATACTCGGTACCGTAAAACTTAAGCGTATCCGCTGCACCTGCAGGGCTAAAGGAAAGGTCATGGCCCATAAACTGACTCCAAGCTAGCATAAAGCCAGTCCCCCCTTGAGCGTCGGGAATCGGGTCTGTCTGGGCAAAGAGAGCATTACTAATATCACGGGTATTGGGTCGATTCTCTCCAGCTAACGAGCGGATGCCATCCCCATACTCCTGGGTATAGTTCACACCCATCAGGTCTCCTGGTGTTCCCTGCCCTGGTTGACCGTGATTGCTGCCATCAATAGCACCATACTCAGTTACGGTCTCACTGGCCACGGTTCCCGCTGCCTCAGATGCTGTAGGCGCTCCCTGACTAGAGAAGACATACTCTGGCAGCGTCGTAATATCCGTATTGCGCTGAATCAAACTGGCCAACGTTGTTCCACGAATGTCATCTAGTTCCGCTTGGGTAAACTGACCATTCTCATACCAGAAACGGTCTCCATCCCGCAGTCGGATAAATTGGTCTGCAATGATGGCCTGGAACAGTTCACCCACCATCGCACCAGAAACATGATCTTCAGCCAGTCCACCGACAATCACATCAATGTCATCGACCTTACCATAGAGCTGCTCTAGTACTGTCTGTACCGTTATATTGCTGGTAATCTCAGCAAAGCTGGTTACTGGAGCTAAACCTATATCTACACGGGCCTGGTTATAGTCCGGTAAACCCACATCCCTGCCCCGTTCAATATCCACAGCAGCCAAGTCAATGCCCCCTGCCCCTGGCGGTCCAAATAAGGTGTTACGTAGTTCATCAATCACCTTGGTATCGATAGCCTCAGCGGACTGGGCATAGAGGCCACGTAGTATAGAATCAATACCGTACTGGTGAATAATTTCAGGGTTAAATGTACTTTCTCTTAACGATACTGACGGTAGGAGATCACCATTCTCATTTACCAACAGAAACTCGCTAAAGCTCTGGGTATGGCCCATACGGAAGGCAGCAGCAGAGAACAAATGACTAATAGCAGGATCAACGTTCTCGTTATAACCGCTGTAAGTCTCTAGAGCATCACTACCAATCAACAACGGTAGATACTCACCATAGGTAATATGCTGAATCTGCGCCGCGATCAGCTTTCTCACCCGGTTATAAATCTCATCTCCAGACAACTCTGGATTGGCAGCTTGAATATCAGTAGCCAGTCGGTTATGCTCTCTCACAAAGACTGTATGCATGGCCGTCAGACCAATATTCTCATTGGCTCGGACATCGCCTGTAGCAAAGAGCATAGCCGGATCATTCTGACTACGGTTGCTGTTAGGCAATGGTCCATCGGGGAAAAAGTCGGTGTTGTTGAGGGGCAACAAATTATTATCAGAGACTTTTAGCTGCCCTGTACCATCTAGTGTTCGTAAGGCATTGGCAGTGCGAGTGTCATTACCATAGACCATACTGGCATTCATGTAGGCACTGACCAGATTGGGATGTCGCAGCGGATTACTAGGATCAGTACCAGTAGTCCCATCAAAGGTAGTTCGACGTAGATCAATTACCTGAGTACCCGTAAAGAACGGATCAAAGACGAGGTCACCAAGGGGTACAGCAATGTCTAGCTCATCAGTGGGAAAGCTGGTTTCTGGAATCGTCAGAGTAAAGTAGCCCTCAGAATCAGTGACTGTTTGAAGCCGACCCAACTCAATAGGCAGATTTGCTAGGGGTGTACCGTGGGTATCAAGTACGTGACCACTAATGCGCGTGGTGGTGATTGGGTCGGGTACAACAGTAAGGGTAACAGTCTGCTCAACAGTTTCAGCTCCATCAGTAGCGATAACGGTAAAGGTATAAGAGCCAATATCGTGGGGGGTAGGTGCAAAGGACAAATTACCTGCACCATTGAGAACACCGGGAGGTAGTTCTGTATCGGTACGCAATGAATAGGTAACGCGGTCCCCGTCAGGGTCTGAAGCGTTGAGGGGAATCTCGATGTGCTGCCCTGGTAACACCTCAATTGGGTCAATCGGTTCAAAAACCGGAGCCTGATTTGGAGCACCTACCAGCACTTGAGGCTTAAAGACAAGCTGCCATTCTTCCGGGTTATTGAAAGTAATTTCAACTGCATCAGAAAGAGCACCCGGCGCTAGCCCACCTGAACGAATGGCATTGTAGAAATTGACATAAGGATTTCCATCACTATCTGTACCTGATACGGTCTCAAGACTAACGCTATCAGGCAGAGCGTCAAACACCACCACTGCCTGACGGCTAATGGATGTATCACTTGTATTATGTAATTGCAGTTGAGCAGTGTACTCACCTGTCTGGGCATTAAAGCGAATCTGGCTAAAGACAGGCTCAATAACACTGCTCGCCGACAAATTCTCAAGAGATAGCTCATCGCCCAAAGTGACCACCGTATAAGTATGTTCAAGCTGGATAGCTTCAGTTCCTTCTGGGTCAATGGTATTAGTTAACTGGCTAATGTGAATTTGACTGCCCGTATCACCATCTTGGTTCAGCAGTTGGAAAATTAGGTGACCATCGGTTTCTGTTTCCAGGGAGGTGAGATCAATCTCCACATACTGACCGTCATAGGTTACTAGTCCAGGGGTGAAGTCAGCAGTTTTTCCTTTCAAGGAGAACACTGGAGTACCAGGGGTGCCATTATCTAGCAATGTCTGACTCGGATCACTAGTGGAGACCAAGTACACTGCCAGGGTGTCTTTACTCGCAGGAGTATCGTTTGTTAAATCAAAGGCCGCATCCAAAGCAAACCTGAGCGTACGACTGCCTTGGCTTTGCCCCAACGTCACTGGTGCCTGAGCCTGGGTAACAAAACTATTTCCCTCAGCTAGCAGAATCTTATTTTCTGATGTTGCTGCCCAGCCACTGGTATCGGTAGCCCCAATCACAAAAGCACTATCCGCCACCTCAAAGTCAATCACCTGTTCAGTGACATTGCCTGCTATATCAGTGAAACGAACTGTAAGTTGATGTGTGCCATCTGCTAAGGGCGACTCCTGAAGTAACCGATCTAAGGTCTCCGTTACCTCTGTATCCACCGCTGTGCCACCATCTAGGATGGTGCTCAGGGTGCCTGCTTCATTAGTACTGCCTAGCAAATGCACCATATTGCTGTGGATACCACTGACTAGGGGACTTGTCAGCGACAGTTCAGCAGCCGTACGATCTAGGATCATGCTAACTTTTACTGAATCGGAGACATTGCCCAGAACATCTTCAGCGGTGACTACAATGCTGTAGGCGTTATCTACCAAGGGATGGCCTACTAGTGTTGTTAGGAGGGACTCATCGAGGATGAAACTACCATCTGGCTGCACCTGATTCGTAATATCAAGGGTAGCCGCACCAACACGGGCACTAACTCGGGCAATCTCACTTTGATCACTGATGCTACCTACCAGAACAGGTGTCTGTGTAATTCCGTCGGTGGCATCTTGCCCCGTGTCCTCCTTCAATGCTAGAGATAGCGTGGGAGCAACACCATCAGAGCGAGTATCATGGTCTAAATTAATGGGCTGATGGTCTACTTGCTGATCGACACCAAATTCTGTCGTACCAGTAGGAGAATTATTAGTTGGTTTATGAATATCAACATGCCCTATCTTACTCTCTGGGATAAATGGTTCGTTGCTATCGAGTAGGTTATCCATCGCTTCTAACCCAACAGTAGCTAAAAAGTCTCTAAAGTCTGATTGACCTATTAAAGGATCAATACTTCGATCCGGGAAGGACTGAGAGGGACTCAATAAATTAGAGGATAATTGCAATGAGGCAAAAGAGTTTTTATTGCTCAGCAAATCTTTTTCGTTGTTTGATTCATTTAGCAATGACAGCTCTCTGATACCGAGTTCCATCCACTGACCTGGAGCCCCTACACCGCTAAACTGACCACCAGCAAACGGATTCAATAGGTGAGCAAGCCACTCCCCTGACCAGACTGGACTACTACTATTAATAGGATTATTAGCAAATCCAGAACCAGATGATGCAAATAGATTAGACATAGCAAAATAGAGACACCACAAACGATGACCCACCGTAAACAATGGGCAACCAGAAGAGAATAAGTATTGGAAAAAGAACTGTCGAGAGAGCCTGGCATCTATGCTCTAAAGAATGCCCTCAGACTCATCGTTATCGTAAAGTTTATGTCCTGTTTTCCGATGAGCAGATGTACGTAAATTTGGTCACCCAAAAAATATCTTCACAAGAGATTTATCGAACCCTTTACTATGCTGTTCGATGCTTAATGATTGAGTAAAGATGAGAGTTAATAAACAGTCTTTGATAGCTTGAATTGAAATGCTTACATGGTTTTGGTGTTTCTCAGATTTTGCACTTGGTAAAGAGGCGTCAGCCCACTTTGGATTCATAGTCGCAAGACTAATTGAATCAAAACTCGCTAAAGGGTTCAAGGGAGGGGTAAAAGCTGGATATATAGTTTTACGACCAACTTTGCCGCTTTAGCGACAGCTCTCAAACCCTCGCTGGGCTTTAGCCTTACAACTGAATTAATGCAAGATCTGAGCCTTTTACGAACAGCGTCGCTGTTCGCTAAAACTGAAAGAAACACAATTGTCATTTTTGAGGCGACAATGCTCTCGCTTTAAGGCTAATTAGTTTATGTTTCTTAGGAGTATTTTTATTATTTATTTCAATTCTTACTAAAAAACTTGGGCATGATAAGTAAACGAGAAAGAATGATTTGAACATTTTGACACATGCCAGTAGTGAAAGCAATCGATACCGTCATACAAGAGATTCTTGCCACAGCTCGGTCCTATTCTGGATGTCCAACCTTCACAGGTGATTACTGGCTTAATGAGCAGCAATTTAATTACCCCACCTGGGTGTTACTCCTAGATGCTCAAGGGACTGAAGTATCTCCTTCCCCGATTTTCAGAGGAGTGAATTGGCTCAAGATTAATGATCTGCACTCACCTCTTGCCATCTTTCCAGATGCAAATGGCTATGTGGATTCTCAAAAACTACTGGAATGTCTTAATGTGTATATGTCAACAATTGGAGGATACCAACAGTCTCATGTTAATGCGCCGTTGATTCAAATAGCATTTGTGCAAAACATCTGTTATCTTCTACCCGCAATACCTGTAGATAATAAAGCAGGTAAACGTATTCATTATCTCATAGCTGATGGTAACAATAACTGGAAATGTCTTATACGAAATCCTGACTGATAGTATCTGGTATCAAAGGGTATCGACAAGGGATTCCCCTATAGAATTGTCCATTTTTAATCGGGTTTAATAAATTCGAATTTTGATAGAACTATAAGAAAACACAGGATGCGGTTAGGGCTAACCGCATCCACATTCAGATCTAAGTCTAATTGCAGAACGGTACGGTACAGAAACAGCAAGGCACAGAGTGCTTGATTTTGGGTGGACGCGGTAACCTTTTTGGGAACGGCTAAATGAGTCAAAACTGCCTCAATTTCTGGGCCTCCCATATTTCTAGGATGCTGCCAATTATGAAATCGAATGTATCGCTTAATCCAATTGATGTAACTTTTTTCGGTTCGATACGAGTAATGTTTTACACGAATAGCATCACGAACAGCTTCTAGTAGAGTCCTAGGCTTAGATACCGTGTTAATTAGTACGTAAAAACACTGAAACTCCTGTGTATCAGTTATCACTTAGCAGTTCACTTAAACTATTTAAGGTACTTTAAAGCTTTCTGGATAACTTATAGTTGTAGTGACCCGATTTAAATGTTATGGCTTGGGAACCCTTTAGTACAATGGGTCTCAACAACATTTCGTTGGAACCGACACTCCGTTAACCGCCTGACGTCGTTTAGACGGAAGTGCGGTTCAACTACACCGTTAGCCATCTTTAATCACTTGCACTTAATTGCTTAAGCGCTCTTTTTTTGCAGATAGGCAAAGGCCGCATTTGTGCCACTGCCTTGACCAAGTGCAATCTGAATATTGAGATGTGCCATACTTTCAAGATAGCGAGCGGTGTAGAGAGGACCAGTATCAATCGGTGCGTAGCCGATATCCCTGGCTAGAGCAACAATCGTTTGTTTAGCCTCGTTGTTATCTCCTGCAATAAATGCAGTAATCGCTTGTCCACCTTCCAAAAGTTCACCCATAACATCTGCAAAAATAAGGTATCCACTCAAGCCGGGAAATTCTGGTTAAGTAGGAATCTAGAATCCAGGAGCCAGAATTTAGAAGGGATATGGCTTCTGGCTCCTGACTTCTGACGTCTATCCTGAGGAAAACTTCCCGCTTTAAGTTGGTACCCCAAAAATAGTATTGAACGCTTTGACGACGTGAGCGCCTGCCAGCAGACGGTTAATTTCTTTAGATGCCGAGTTTTCCTGCCCAAGCGACTTCGGTGACCAGTCAGCATTGAGTGGATTTGTACTGTCGATGACAATTTTTCCGTTTGTTGCCTCAGCTAGTTCTGGTAACACATCGACACAAGCAGTAAACGGAATAGCGATCGCAACAATATCTGCAGCGTTGGCAGCTTCTTTGAAAGTTGCAGATGGATAGGGTAATTCCTGATTTAGACTTGAGCGCAAGCCGATAATAATCTCGTGTGGACAGTCCCTTGTGGAGGTCCTTCGATATCGGGAGCAGACAATCAGGATTTCGTACAATAACGCTCTGTACCTCTAGAGTATAGAGTTCAGGTATGTAAATTTTATAACTTAGAACGGAAAGGAGCAACCGTCAAAATTGTTGAGAACAATACCTCTAAAACCTTAAATGAAATTGGTGCAGAAGGTAGGGGCTCAGATTGCTTTGTTTCTCTTCATCTGAATGCCTTTAATAGGAGCGCTCAAGGGCATGAAGTATTTGTTCATTCAGATGGGCCATCAACTGATGTGAGACTGGCAACCTTGATCAATCAGGAACTTGACGATGTATTACCCATTGATGATAGAGGTGTAAAACGGCGTGGACTGGCGGTATTGGGCGGAGTTCCACTACCTACTCCGGCAGTTCTAACAGAGGCATTTTTTATCGACTCAGTTGAAGAGGCCAATACCCTAAATGAGTGGAATACCCTTGCAGCCAATGCGATCGCTACTGGCATAGAAAGGTTTTTGACTATGCCATAAAGCCTATATGCACCGCCCGCCAAAAGATACTCAATATGGCGGGCGAATGCCCATTTACTCGTCATATTGAGCAAGAAAACTGCCGCTATAAAAGTTGAAAAGTTGTTTGAGGTTGGTAGTTTGGAAATAGCTGAGATCGCAGATCTGCTCCGAGATCAAACTGTTGCCCCAAGAGCGATAGTAAGACATCTCGAATATCGGTAGTGATGGCCAGATCACGCAACTGATCTTTATCAGAGGGCTCCAAACCAGGCCATTTACCATAAAGCCGTCGACCTCGAATACCACCACCCATCAACCATAGAGCATTGCCATAGCCGTGGTCGGTGCCACCACTACCATTCTCAGCCACCGTGCGGCCAAATTCTGACATCACGACAATGACTGTATTCTCATAGACAGCTCCTAGACCTTGAACCAGGGTTGTTAGGCCAGCCCCTAGAGAACCCAAATGACGATTCAAAAGCCTAGTTTCATTCACATGAGTATCCCATCCACCCAATTCCATAAAGGCTAATTGTGTTCTAGCATCTCCCGACATTAACTGCGCAAGATACTGAGCACTGGCCACAAACTTTGCAGGCGTAGGGGCTCCCTTTGAAGCTGTCTTCATTTCATCCGTCAACTCACGCAATAGACTATCACGCGCGATACGGCCCTCTTTATACACTGGTCCCAGCTGATCGTGATTCGCATAAAGGTCATCAAACGCTGCTTGGAGGCGAGGTTGATCAATCAATAATGGGCTAATGCCTCCATTCTTAACTGTCAGACTAGCAACAGATTCTGAGCCAGCAAAAATCAGGGGTAAGTTTTCCCCAATATTCACTGCCTGGGTAGAGGTACTGTTTGGCAGCAAGGCCAATAGTCGATTTAACCAACCTTTAGAGAGAGATGTTACGTCAAGAGTCCCCGTTTCCAGGTAATCTTGGGCTTGAAAATGAGATCGGGAGGTATCCCGTAATCCACAGGCCTGGACAAATGCTAGATGTCCCGCCTGCCACTCTGGCATTAATGGCGCTAGGGCTGGATGCAAACCAAATTCACCATCCAAGTCCAAAACCCCATCCGTCTCGCCCGGTTTAGCCAGGGCAATCGTCGGCCTCAATTCATAGTAATCAGACTCTTGATAGGGCACGACAACATTAAGCCCATCAACAGCTCCCCTAAGGAAAATAACAATTAATCGAGGTGAGCTAACGGTCTGGGCGGCTCCTCGCCAAACCCATCCGTGGGTGCCCACTGAGATCAGTCCTGAGGCTCCCAACAGGGCTGTTCGCTGAAGAAAGTGACGTCGTTTCATTGCGGTTGCCTCATCGGTACATCATGTCAGGACTGCCTAAAATTAAGGCATGGCGTAGGTGCACAGGCGCACTGTCGATAACAGTACGAGTTTTGGGAGACAACTGAGCATCTAAAGCTTGCAATAAGACTGCAATATTCAGATTATCTTTTTTAGCGAGCTGCGCCGCGCCGATTGCAAAGCTGACACGACGTAGCATGGCATCTGGACTCAGCCAAGTCGTTTTAACCTGGGAGTAACCATCCGGTGTTTGACAGCGGTAGAGCGGCATTCCCAATTGCTGCATCGCTCGCGTTAGCCGTCTTAATGTCTCCTGAGAAGGGGAAGTCATACCTGTGGCCCGAGCTAGGGAAATTAAATATTGGTAAGGTGTCTTAAACTTACGTTGGTAATAAGTTGAATCCCAAAAGTCGGGACTCTTAAACAGTGTTGATAAGACATTACGAATGTCACCATCCGTGGCTAAAAAACGATCTGCCAATCGTTTGACTAAATTATCGGGGGGAGTATCAGCGACAAAGTACTGAGCTAGTTTATACCCAATATGATGGGCTGTGGCTGGATGTCGAGCCAGGATATCCAGGGCGGTTTCAATCTCGTCCATGCCTCCCCCGGCTATAGTCTGGCCAATCAGCACCTTATCGCTGGTATCGTGGCGCTTGGGAAAAAACTTAAAGCCACTTCCATCAGAACTATGCTTGCGGCGTTTTACCAACCCCCAACCGGTCAAAATCCGAGTCAGACTTTCTACGTCTGCTTGAGTGTATCCACTATTGACGCCAAGGGTATGTAGCTCCATAAGCTCGCGGGCATAGTTCTCATTCAGCCCTTGAGATAAGCGACTAGCATAGTCACTGTTAGGGTCTATGTTGCGCCAATTGTCCAAATAAAAGAGCATGGCTGGATGTTTAGCCGTTGCCCCCAATAAATCCCGAAATTTACCCAGGGCATGGGGGCGAATTGCTGTCTGCTCATAGACTCCAGCCCACAGTTTGATTGGCCCCTTCCCCACAAACACATTAAAATGATTGAACCAAAAGTCCACCATGACCTCTTGCAGCTGGCGAGGGCTTGCAACAGCCCTGAGTAATCGGGCCTGTATCGCTTCTTGCAACACCTGCCTCTGACGCTGCCTCAAAGATTTTCGTTCTGTCTCGGGCAGGGATGAGTTATTCAGAGGCACTGCGTATTGCTCAAACAGCTCAACCGGGGATAGTTTGAGGGTAGATAGCTGTCGTAATCTTTTGGCCAGAAAAGCCGGTTCAGACAAGCCAGTGGGGTTTAGCTGAGCTTGAATATAAGCATCGACGCTATTACGTTCAAACTGCTGGCGATCATCAGGACGAGTTCCCAGGCTCAAACGATTTAGAACGTGAGTAATGCGTTGTACCGAATTCACAATCCTGTACCAAAGCCCTCTTATACAGTCAAGTCTAATATGCCCACCTGATTCTAGCGTCTCAATTTATTCTACGCCCCTGCTCCGTATTCGAGATCGCATGCTTCACTTCAAAGGTTTAACTAGTCTTAGAGCTACATTAACCTGGACGATCTAATTATTAGAAGGGATTCATAAAATCAAAATACCATTATTTCTTTCTAAAAAGAAAAGATTAGTATGTTGCGATCGACGCTGCAAGGCTACTACCAACAACGCTTCTGCTCACCCTCGCCATCTTTCCCAGTGCAGCCAAAGCGGCTGATCAGCTTATCGGTATAGACAATAACCGATACTTTATCGATGTTCCTGAAGGAGAAATCAACACCTTCTTTGACTGGACAGCCGATTTCCCCGAACTTATTGCAGCCCATCGTGGCGGTGGATTTCTCCCTGGTTTTCCTGAAAACGTGATTGAAACCATGGACAATAGCCTGCGCTTTGGGCCAACCATCATGGAAATCGACATTCAGCGCTCTTTGGATGGTGTTCTACTGTTGATGCATGATGACACCTTAGATCGCACCACTACCGGCAGTGGCCTGGTAGCTGAGACTGATTGGGCGACCATTCAAACCCTCAATGCCGTTGATAACTTTGGTAAAACCACATCCTTTGGTATCCCTTCACTAAAAGAGACTCTGGAATGGGGCAATGATCGAGCACTATTTGCGCTAGATCTAAAAGCAGATGATTTTGTCGACGAAGTCATTGGTCTAGTAACTGATCTGGAGGCAGAAGACGATGTTTTCTTCTTTGCTGACAGTGTTGATCAAATGTTAGCGGTTTATAACCTGAATCCTGACATTCACTTTGCCCTGTTTATGACCCCCGATACCCGAGAAGATTTGGTCACAGCCGTTGACGAATCTCCCATTCCCCTAGAAAGTCTCACTGCATTTACAGTGGCCCCAACTACTGACCCCGCTTACAATCAGGCCCTTCATGACCAGGGTATCACCAGCATCTTTGGTGCCTTTATTCCTGAATTCGGGTTGTCTCAGGAAGATGCAATTTCACTATACCAAGACCTGACTAGTCAGGGTGTGGATTCCATTTCCACCAACCGAGTCCCTGATCTAGGAGCAGCGTTAGGGTATGAGCCCCAACCTGTCCCTGAACCTGGTGCAACAACTGCTATTTTGTTAGCACCGTTTGTGTTAGCCTGGGCAAAGCGTCTCCGTCGTAACTCCCACTGATACTGCTTTCAGGTATTAATCTATCGCGTGCGGCAAAAGCTCAGTTATGGCCATAACTGAGCTTTTTTGTATCCATAGAACAATTAACCAGTAAAACGTAACAAAAGAAAAAATCGTTTTTGATAGTGATAAAAAAGACTTTATGAAAGTTATCGCTAACAAATTACTTGAAAAGGGTGTACGTCTGACCGATAAATAAATGTTCTTATTATCACATTAATCTTATTTAATGATTTGAAAACCTTTTGTTGGCCAGGGGTTGACCTATTGTTTTCTTGGGGGAATTTCTACAGTCCAAAGAGGTGGATAATGATTGTTACTTTCAGTCTTTTTAAGAGGAAAATAAGGTCTCTATCCTAGTAGGTTTTGCATGATTTAGAGGTGAAAAATGGTTCGCGTAAAAGGGTTCGCGTCGTTTCTTGCTGATTCCTTTGCAGAGGGGGCAGCGATTTCCACTCCCAACATTCCCACCTTCAATACATTAAATGGACAAGCTCCCATTATTATCGGCCACCGGGGTGCCTGCGGTCTTTGTCCCGAGCACACATTAAATGGTTTCCATCTAGCCTTAGAGCAAGGGGCTGACTTTATTGAGACCGACTATGTTATGACCAAGGATGGTGTACCCATTGTGCGCCATGATCCCCTGCTCAATAATACAACCGATATTCTGGATCATCCTGAGTTTGCCGATCGTAAAATGACAAAGGTGATTGATGGTGTTAAAGCTACAGGATTCTTTGCAGAAGATTTTACGCTGGAAGAAATCAAAACGCTCAAGGCGAGACAGCCACGTCCCGAACGTAGCGATGCCTTTGATGATATCTTCGAAATTCCTACCATGGCTGAAGTGATTCAGCTGGTCAAAGACTTTGAAGCAGAAACAGGGAAGAAAGCAGGTATTGTCCATGAGCTTAAGCACAATGCTTATTTTGATAGCATTGGCTTGAATTTGGAAGAAGCCACTGTGCGGGTAATGGTGGAAGAAGACTTTACTGATCCTGAGCAGAATATTATCCAAACGTTCCAAATTGCACCGCTAATTGCCCTGGATAAAGAGATCATGCCTGCGGCGGGCATTGATGTGCCTCTGCATCAACTGACAGGTGCTGCTGCAAAGAACGTTAGCCCCGATTTTTCGTTTCCCTACGATGTGGTGACGAACTTTAGCAATCCTGACTTTACCGAGGAAGATGCTCGGACGGTTTATGGTTACTTGGTGGATATCGTTGACCTGAATGCGGAGACTGGCTACGGTGATTTGTTGGCCCTGTCTGAATTCTATGAATTTATGGCCACCTACGCCGAAGCGGTCAACCCCTGGAAAAATACGATTCTGTTGCGGGAGGGCTTGGCGGAACCCGTTGACGGTGATGGTAATGGGGTGGCCGAAATTCGCAGCCAACTAACAGGCGAGGTGTTCCCGCTGATCGACCTGGCCCACGATGCTGGGTTATTGGTGAATGTATACACCCTGCGGGATGAGGAGCGTTATCTAACTCTAAACCCTGATGGTTCAGTGCAAACGCCCGCCCAAGAAGCGGCTGATTTGATCAAACTGGGGGCAGATGGTTTGATTGGGGATCACCCCCTGACCATCTCTCAGGTGCGGGACCAGATCGTGGCAGATGGGATGCGCTAATAAAACTTCGTGATTATTCAGAATTGCTTTGTAGATTCAGATGGTGGAGGTTTGGCAAATAGTGTTATTAGAGTGCGTTCGTAAACTAATATTAAGCAACCTGAGGAGTCTTTAAGGCACTGGGCTGGGGCTTTCCATCAGTTATTCAATCATCGTCAAGCGCCACTGCGGCACCCTAGAGTGCCATTCGACACCGAATGAGGGCACTGAGTTCGTAGTCTCCATACCTATCACAACGAAGTCCAGAATGCCGTCTTGATGAGGCGATAGGCATGGGATAGGTGCCTGTATACCCATTTACGTGAAGAGTGGAGTTATCCCCACTTTAGAGGACAATACAGGTCATACCATGCCCTGCAAAATCTCTAATTCCTGCTGAATGCTACCTTCCAACGACTTTAATCGTTCCACCGTTTGCTCACGATTAATCTCATTCTGTTGTTTCTTTTCCACCAGACTGCTCAACTCTAATCGCCGTGCTGCAATATCGCTACTAATCCGCTCAATTGCCCGTTCTTCATAGGTGCCAAAACAATCTGTCACCGCCTTGTAAATTGGCTGCCACTGATCTGTTGCAATCTGGGGTAAGTATTTAACAAACTCTTCGCGCATTGCCCTGAGAAACTCTTGGCGCACAAACTCTGCCTGTACGACTACAATGCCACCACCAGCGGCTATCACACCAACAATATTTAAGAACAAACTACTAAATAACAAACCTGAAATTTGTTGTATGATCCAAACACAAACACAGGTTAATGTTCCTTGAAATAGGGATTGCCAAAAGTCGTTAAAGGGTTGAACTGCCTCATTCAGGGTGTAGGGAATCTCGTCAAAGATATCATGAATATTATCGCTCCATGGACGAGCCTCTTCGGCAATATCTGTATCAGGAGCGTAAAACTTACGACCCATCATTTTCTCGTGGATTACCTCGATCACCTCACTATAGGCCACCTGATAATCTGCAGCACTCTCGTTGAGTTCATCAAATACCTGACCAATTTTCTGTTTGACGGTAAACTCCCAAGCGGCTAGACGGTCATTTATATAACGTTCAAAGGCACGTTTGAATTCCTTGTAAAAGTTATCTCGTTCGTCTTCATCTAAAAAGTCGAGAAAGTCGAGATCGGGCTGAGATGCAACAAAATCGGATTCAAAGGTTTCTTCTAGATTGAGGATGTAGGTTTTGAAGGAATCGGCGATGGCTTTGGCGGTGCGATCGCACCGCCCCCGGATCAGCTGTTGGTAGTTATCCCGAATTTTCTCTAGTTTGCTAAATTCATCTTCTAACGAAGCTACCCGCTGCTGCAACTCACTCAGATCTTCATCGAGTAACGGAATCCGCCGAGCCACCGATGCCTGCACTGTGCTGTAAGCCCGATGGGCCAGCTTAGCCGCCCGTCGTATTTCTACTTGACCCCGACGTTGGGTCAAAAAAGATTCCAGGGCAGTCAAAAACGTATCTACTCCGCTACCGACCATAGAGTTACCCTGACGTCGCTGACGTAGGGCATTTAGAGCTGATACCTCAAACCAGCTGGCATCCTCTGGTAAGTTTTGGGCAAATACCTGCCGCTGCCGTTGCTCTGCTTCAGCCAACGCCACTGAGTCATGCTGGTTAACCAGACCAAGTTTAATTCGGTCCCAGCCATTGACTACATAGAAACACTCTAGGTCACGGCTGTGTACATAATTTCTCAAATAGCGATGCTCATCCAATGTAATCGGCTGTAGTGCATCCAACACAAAGACCACCGCTTGGGCCTCGTTCAAGTAACTAAGGACTTGCTGATTGCGAGCTTCAGTATCGTTAAGGCCAGGAGTATCAACGATTTCTAAACCTGATTCGAGTAGCGGAACTGGACATTCAATCACCACATGGCTAATGTCGGAAAACGTATTGGCCGCCAACTTGCGGGCTTCATTGGCGGCAATGGTGTAATTGACACGGAAGGTGTCAAAGTCAACAATCTGAGGGGGCTTACCATCGTTGTAGTGCAGCGTGGCCCGTTGCTCTGGACCGTAGCGTAGCAGGCTCAGCAAGGCCGTACAGGGGGTTACATCGCTAGGTAGCAGTGCCTCACCTACCAGGGCATTGATTAGGGTACTTTTGCCACGCTTCATTTCTCCCAGCACAACGATGCGATATTTACCCTGCTGTAGCTGCTCTGCCGTGCTCTTGAGGGTACGAATATGGCGAGTTAACCCCAGCCTACCGGATTTTTCGGTGGTTTCGGCTCGGTCCATAGCAGTCGCAATTTGGCTTAACACCTGAGCAGCTTGCTGGCGGTTATGGGTTAATACATCAAGGCTGGTTGCCATGGATGGATGAGTATTAGAACCATTGGCTGCTGAGGGTATGACCATAAGAACGTACTAGAACTAAACCGAGAGTGGAAACTATTGACCAATGCAGCGTCAATTCTAAGAATTTGGGCTAACATTTCCTGAAAAGCTTGATTTGCAGGGCTTCTAGAAAGTGCCTACCCCAAAATTTAATCTTGACGGACCACGAGTATTTTTCGACTATAAGCTATAGTCTAGTGTGCCTCAAATCCTTAAATCTGTGTTTTTGGATGTAGTTTAGAAAGGTATCAACTTTAGCCGGGTAATCTTGGCTAGGTTAGATGTCGGAAGTCATAAGGGTAACGCCTTGGACTGAATCGTCAGAAATTTCGGATGGGATGGCGAGTAGTGAGTAATCAGTAGTGAGTCATTGAGTTAAGTGAATTGTAGATTACGCCTCATCTGACTAAATGACTACAATAAGGACATCTCTTGCACTAATATCCTTTGCGTCCCACTTGTTTGGTTGTCTATGGCCATTCCTGACGACTATTACGCCCGGTTACAGGTATCGCCAGATGCCACTCAAGCAGACATTAAAGCGGCGTTTCGAAGGCTGGCTCGACGCTATCATCCTGACTTAAATCCCAATGATCCTAGAGCCCTTGAAAAGTTTCGGGCCCTGCACGAGGCCTACGAAGTGCTCATCGATCAGGTACGACGACAGCGCTATGACTGCACGGGCACGACTGAGTACGACGGGACTCGACCTCGAACCGCCCCAGATTTTTATCTACGTGGCATTCAGCAAACCTTGGCGCGACGTTACAAAATAGCACTGGCAGATTTTGATCGGGCGATTGAACTCCAACCCAATTTGGCTGAAGCCTATTTGCGTCGGGCTCAAGTACGCTACATCTTAGAGGATGATGCTGGGGTGTTGGCGGACTGTCAGCAGCTGTTGCAGTTTACAAAGCAATTGCCTCAGACCTACTACTATCTGGGGTTAGCTCGCTATCGTCTAGGGTATACCGAGAGTGCGATCGCAGCCTTCACTGAGGCCATTGATCAAGAACCAGACGATCCCCAGGCGTATTTTCAGCGGGCTGTGGCCTATGAAGATATCCAGGAATGGGATGAGGCTACCACTGATTTCCAAACCGCATCAATGCACTACCAGTCGCAAGGTGATCTAGAAGGCTATCATCGCAGTTGCGATCGCATCCACAACCTGCGCAAACAAAAACGGTTTAAGCTCAGCCAACCCACCCGCAGAATAGCAATCAAACGCTGGGGATTAGTAGGTCAATTTAATCGTCTACTATTTGGATTACTGGGCAACCCTGCAGAGGAGGTGCCTGAAATTTACAGCCATCTCAATCAACGTCAGGCTCTTCAGGTGGGTTGTTTACTCGCTACATTGGGGTTAGGCGGCTTTACCCTAGGAGGGTATGTTGTTGCTCTACAATCTTCCCCCCCATTAGATGTCAGCCAAAGCATTGCCCTCAGTGGCCTATGGATATCAGGATGTGCCACATTTTTAAGTCTGACAATTATGTTAGCTATTTCACGCCTCTGGCTACGATGTCACAGTAGCTGGGCTAGTGATACGTTTATTGCCGGAGCTACGGTTCTTCCTATGGGTATGCTTGTGCTGGTTACCCCTGTTGTCATCAATGTTCTATGGCTCTGGCTATTCTTGCTATGTATCGGTTTACACCATACTTGCCTCACCCTATACAGTGGCTGCCATCATATTCATCACTATTCCAAAGTTGTTACAACTTGGTTATCTCCTAGTTTGCTATTTATTTGCTTAAGTGTTGGCTATGTAGTGTGGAATACCTGGATATAACCCAAGGGCGTGCCAAACAGTATTCAACTATCAAAACGGTATTCAGACTAGTTTAAGCAAGATCTAGAAGAAATTAGACAATGTCCTCATGTAGATAAAATTTTTTAATTTGTTACACCCAGTCTTCATGAGGGAGTATATTGACTAAAGCATAATTTAGCTAAATAATAGTTGTAGCTTAATTATATATACTGAAGACTTCCAGGGTACGTCGATAGGACAGTGGAATGTTTGTTCCGCGAATTGAGAAGTATTTATAAACGTAAAAACACACAGAAAATTATCTTACTGGGAAACACCAAATTTATCTACACATTCAGGTCCTGCTTCAATCTTTTTCATAGGAAAAAATCAAGTGCCCGTATGTGTAGAAACTTTTAGTGGTAGCGTTTTGGGCTTGGGTTAAGACGTCACTTTAATTTAGGATTGGGCAATGGCAAATTGGCTCTAATGTTATTAACAGTATCCAATTATTTGGAATCATTTGAGGCCAGACACTTATAAAATATGCGTCCTTTATATGACAAAGAAAATTCTATTGGTTGATAACGATGAGCCTACGTGCAAGATGCTACAACAACATCTTGCACCGTACGGATATGAGGTGGTGGTGGCCCAGGATGGAGGAGATGAGGGAATTTTAATGGCGGTGACAGAGTCGCCTGATGTGCTCTTAATAGCAACAGATTTGCCAGTAATTGATGGTTGGCAAACCATTAAAATTCTCAAATCCTCTACTGTCACTCAAAAAATACCTGTGATCGCACTAATAGCGCTGACTACAGACTCAGAATGGAGCAGAATATCAGAGTCTGGCTGCGATGATTACGAACTGAAACCAATTGATTTGAACAGCGTCTTAAATAAAATCAAAGCTCTCCTAAATTCCGCAGGCATCCCTGCCATTCCAGCTACTCCCCTTGATTCAGGCAGTTCACCATGTCAGGATTATCAATCAAAACCTCTAAAAGCAAGGGACTCTCAAATATCTCAAAGTTTAGCCACAGTAGCTAATACGGCTAGCCAGGTAACATCTGATAATACGATGGTGGTTTATATTGATGATAGCCCAATCGATAGCCAAGCCATGGCAGATATTGTCAGGGGCGCAGGCTATTGCTACAACAACATTACCGAACCGCTAGAAGCTATTCCTCTACTTTTGGAGCTTAAACCTAAGCTAATTTTTCTGGATCTGGTCATGCCATTTACCAATGGTTATGAAATCTGTGCTCAGATTCGACGCACATCTACCTTTCGAAAAACCCCTATTATTATTGTTACCAACAACGATGGTATTGTTGATCGAATCCGAGCCAAAATCGTTGGTGCATCTGGACTCTTTAGTAAACCCGTCAAGGAACAACAAGTCTTCAAAGTACTCAATAAATACTTAAACTCTGACCATAGAGAAAAGTCTAAGGGCATTGCTCAAGGTAGGCTTTTACCCTTTTTCTAACAGAGCATTAGGACTTCATGTTGCCCGATTTATACCTGAGGCGGTACGTTAATCTCAAAGTGAATGTGATCATCATGCCCACCGAAACTTTGGCATAAACCTTTACGAATCAAAGCCGGATCATTGAAATATAACGCTCCTTTATCAACCCAAGGTTGAGCCCTTAGTGCCTTAAGAATTGCCTCAGTCGCGTCACGGTCATAGTCAGAACTTGTCCATTGGATGCCACCAAACCGACCGTCCTTGTGGGGCAACACCACATCTCCCGCATTCCCACTTTGGTGTCCGGCATGATCCGGTGTCCGCCCCCCTTTGGGTAAACTGACATCATTAATAGCCATGGGAGCCACATCTGATTGGTTTTTGCGATAGGCCAGCTCGTAGTGAATACCAGCTGCTCGAATCACATTGCTCATCCAGTCAACACCATAATCATGAGTATCTCCCGGTTGGTCAAGTACCTCGAGGTTGTAGAAGCCTACCCCTTGCCCCGCCATCCGCATCCACTGGGGTGCATTGGCCAATTCCAAAAATCGTTGGGTTCTACCATTGACATCCACCCGTCCATCGCCTCGAATCGTCGTGCTTCCAGAGATTACCGATTGAAATAGCTGAATCGCCCGAATCAATTCATTCATAGAATTTCCCTGGGCAAAGTCATAGCCTAGTTCCACCAAACGGTCACGCACCAGTTTGACATCGCTAGTACGATTGGCACCGCGTGAACCAACACTGGCACTCAGGGCCAGTTTCTTCGCACCTGGATGCTTTTCAATGTAGGGAGTTAATGTGAGGGACGCGATGTCCGTGACCTGACCAGCAACAACCTTAAGCCGCCGTAGTTGAGGCTTGGGTACCGCCAAAAAGACTGATTGAAATGCCCATTGTTTATTGGCATTAACTGTCGTTGTCGAAATAGCTTTTTGATTGTTGTCAACATATAAACTGACAGTCTTACCCACCAGGTCATTACTGGCGGTACCGGCTAGCTGATAGGGATGGTAGATTTTTACCTGATTAGGAACCTTGGTGATTTTGATGCCTTGGTTAGCTGGCACCTCAGGGTTTGGCGTCACTGGCTGTGTTGGCAGGGGTTGGGGTTCATCGGTACCAGTGCCAACAGACACCAGAAAAAAACCGGGTGCGTCGGTTCTATTTAGCCATTCTTTAAGCAGCTGAGTTCTAAAAAAGGTTTCACCGTCTACCTCACCTTGTCGAGGAGTCTTGTCTATTTTTTGACGGTAGTAGCCACCTTCCATCAGATAAATGGCTTTATCAGTTTCCTTAATCCAAGTCCCCATAGCTCCTCCAGCCGATCATATTGGATATATTATCTAAGGTGGCAATTTAGATTACATCAAAGCTATTGCCGATGGTAGCAGATCGAGTTGCTCAACAACTTACTGCATAGGAGTTCTAGCTTATTTTCAATAAGAATGACCTATTGTTGACTTATTTTTGAGGCCCTGCCTGGTTAGTCCAATAATTGGCTAAATTGAAATGTAAATGTCAGTTAATCTAAACCATAGCCGCTAGGGCAATGGCCATTCTTTACACTGTCACCTGTGCTACGGAGATGGGAATTTCAATGGAAAACTGAGTGCCTTGCTGACCTAAATTAGGCTCACACCAGAGTTTTCCTTTATGGGTTTCAGTAACAATGCTATGACTGATGGAAAGCCCCATACCTGTACCTTTGCCAACTTCTTTGGTAGTGAAAAAGGGATTAAAAATTTGCGATCGCAACTCCTCAGGCACCCCTAACCCATTATCTATAATTCGAACCATTAATCGGTTGTTTTGAATCCGTGTCGAAATCTTAATGACGCTAGGATCTTCCAAAGCTTCTGCCACTGTACGTTTAGCATCGCGCTCATTGACGGCTTCAATGGCATTACTCAACAGATTCATAAAGACTTGATTGAGTTGCCCCGCATAACATTCAATTAGGGGCAATGAACCATAATCTTTAACAACATGGATGTCGGGATAGCTATTATTACGACGCAAATGACTTTGCAAAATACTCAGAGTACTATCAATACCCTGATGAATATCAGCTTGTTTAACCTCAGCCTCATGGAGCCTTGAAAAGGTCCGCAGAGAGGACACTATGGTACAAATGCGTCTGGTGCCAAGACTCATAGATTGCAAGATTTTGACCAGATCTTTCTCAAGATAGTCAAGCTCAATCTCATCTATTTTGTTTGAAATTTCCTTTGGTGGGTTGGGAACGTGTTGTTTATAGAGTGCAACAATCTCCAATAGTTCCTTGACATAGCGCTCAGCATGGTTAAGATTAGCATGGATAAAATTTACTGGATTATTGATTTCATGGGCAACACCAGCAACAAGTTGCCCCAAACTCAACATTTTCTCATTGTGCACCAGCTGTATTTGTGTTCTCTTAAGTTCCTCAAGGGCCTGATGTAATTCATTTTCCGCTTGTTTTCGCTCATTGATTTCACTAAGTAGCTGCATTTGCGTGTATCGCAATGTCAAATGCACCCTAATGCGAGCCAGTACCTCATCAGGATGGATGGGTTTAGTAATATAATCAACAGCTCCTATACTAAGCCCCTTAACCTTGTCAATTTCATCGGTTAAGGCCGTCATGAAAATAACAGGAATATCTTGAGTTTTCGGATTTTGCTTAAGTTTTTCACAAACCTCAAATCCATTCATTCCTGGCATCATTACATCCAGTAAAATCAGATTTGGTACGATTTTATCTAGTTTTTTAAAAGCGCTCTCTGCACTTTTTGCAACCGAAACCTTATAATTAGATTCCTGCAAAAACTCATAGAGAAGTTTGATGTTGGTAGGAATATCATCAACAATCAAAATCTCACTTCGTTGGGAACTCAACATAATTTAGAGAGGTCCATAGGAATACATAATGAGAATGGCTAGCCTGTAAAAGAAGGCTTTACTATTGGGTTAGCCTAGCTTACCTAGATTTCCCAAAAGGTGATGGATTCCTAAAAAGAAACTTCATGGTTTAAAGATTTAAATGGGGGCTAACCAGCTGGACAATGCCTTCATCATCAAATTCATCAATCAGTTCCTGCAATTTGTTAACAAACTTTGTATAGTCTGGCCCCAACTTTTTAAGCTGAGCAACCTCGGTTTGAATATCTGAGATATAGCCTTTCTCAGCTGCTTCATAGAGAGGAATGAGTACGTTCGACGGTGGCACTATCATTTCAGATTCAGGATCAGTTGGTACATTTTCAGTTTCAGGTTTTGGTTCATATTGCCAATCGAGTTGCAGCGTCTGCTGAAGCTGTTCTATTAATTCTTGTGCCTGTATTGGTTTAGCTAAGAAGCTGCTGAATCCCATCTCAAGGCAGGCTTGTCGGTCAAACCCAGATAGATGGGCAGAAGAGGCAATAACCGGTACTGATTGGACCTCTGGCAACTTACGCAGCTGCTTAAATAAGCCATAGCCATCTAAATTAGGCATCAGCAAGTCTGTAATAATTAAATGTGGCAAAAATGATTGTGCTTTGGTCACCCCATCTTGACCATCCTTGGCTTCAATCAGTTCAAAACCAAGGGGATCTAAAAGGTTGACAATCACAGAACGATTTTCCCAACGATCATCAACCACCAAAATTTTTCTGCGTTTACCCTCATATCCAATTAACCGGCCTAACGTCTGCTGCTGAAGATCAGCCTGTATCCAGTCCTCTGCCAGGGGACAACATACTTTAAATTCAAAGGTACTACCCTCGCCCAGCACACTTTTAACCTGAATGTGGCTATCCATCAACTCTATAATCCTTTGGCTGATGGCAAGGCCTAACCCCGTCCCTTCAATGACATGCTTAGTATTATCTGTCTGTTCAAAGGGGGCAAAAATTTTTTCAAGATTATCAGCAGCAATACCAATACCCGTATCTACAACAGCAAAATGAAGTCCTATCAATGCTGAATCATCCGGATCAGGTTGGACGCCCACCCTCAGGGTTACATTACCTGCTTCAGTAAACTTGACTGCATTACCAATTAGGTTTAGCAAAACCTGACGCAGACGTTTTTCATCAGCCACAATCCCCGGTGGTAGTGTATCAAGGGGCTCAAAAATGATAGGTAGTTTTTTCTGCTCGGCTCGAATACGGCAAATTTCAACAACACCTTGCAAAAAAGAAGGAAAATGGAAGGGTTTAGGGTTTAGTTCTAGCTTTCGTGCTTCTATTTTAGAGATATCTAAAATATCGTTAATTAAGGTTAAAAGATGACTGCCACATTCGGCAATGGTCTGAATGCTGCTGCGATCTTTCTTGGAGCGATTTTTTTGAATTTGTAGAATTTGGGCATAGCCTAAAATGCCATTTAGTGGCGTTCTTAACTCATGGCTCATATTGGCCAAAAACTCGCTTTTAGCATGGTTAGCCGTATCTGCAGCTTTCTTCGCTTCGGCTAACTGGGCAGTACGCTCAGCCACTCTAGTTTCTAACATTTCAAAGGAATCTTTGATTTGTTTGGCCATGCGATTAAACGCAGATGATAATCCCCGTAATTCTTGAATACCCTTGACCTGAAGCGTTTGCTCAAGGTCGCCCATGGCAATGGCTTGACTAGCCAGATTTAACCGCTGAATAGGAGTCGTAATCCAACGTGATGTCAGTATTCCTAATAAAGTCGCAGTCATCAAAGCCGCAATGCATAACATGATGGTATTGCGGGTATTGGCATTAATAACTCCCATAAAATCAGCTTCTGGGATAGTCACCACCACTAGCCAATCTAAACCATAGTCATCTTGCCAGGGAACCACCTGAACAAACTGTCGCTCTCCGTCTATTCGAAAGTCTATCTGTTGAATATTTTGAATATTTTCAAATCCCTTAAACTCTGTTTTTAGATGTTGAGCTGTTGCTCGAATTATTGGATCAGAACTGTTTAGGGCACTAAGGCGTTGGGTTTCTCCACCGGCAACGTTGTAAGTTTTGGCTTCGCTAGAATTTCCTATCAGTAGTCCATCTCGTTCGATCAAAAAGGCTTTGCCATTAGGACTAATGTCTAGTTTTTTCAGAAAATTACTAATATCACTAAGCAGCAAATCAATACTAAATGCACCAAAAAACTTGCCTGTAGGCTCATATAGAGGAAACGTAGCTGATGCGGCGACATAGTCCTCAAATCCTTCTGCGGTGTAAATACTACTCCAGGTAGGTTTGCCTGCATTGACAGCATCGATATACCACTGGTCCTCTGGAGCATAGTACTCAGTTGCATCTAATACATCGGTGCGATTACCCTGAGTATCTGTACCATAGGTGTAGTCTTTCCCATCGGCTAATGAATGTTCTACTATAGTGACGCCTTGACCTTCCAGCCAGCGTCCAGCTCCTACCCCTTCTCCTGACTCAAGGTAGTAGCCAATAAAATTGATATCTGGATAGGTTTCTGCCTTTTTCCATAGGTTACGCCCCATTAGCTCAAAATTCCTGATATCAACGGTTCCAGCCTGTAGCTCATCGACCGTTATAGTTCCCAATTCATGGGGAAGCGATAGATAACTATCTAGATGTTGATCGACCCGATTACTAATTTCCTTACTAAGGCGCAAAACCAGGTCATTAACAGCCCTTTGGCTATTTCTAAAAGACAGGTATCCAACTAACCCTACCGCTGAGAAAATTTGCAACATAAAGGGGACGACAAGCACAAGGCTTAAAGGCGTCCCACGGAGCGTTTGACGATCTTTGCTGTCCATAGCCACAACTTTTCGGGCGCAACATTACAGGAAAATAGATGACGATGAGTCTTGCCAACCTTCTTATCAGGGTATTGGAAAAAACTAAACTCAGCTATGTTCGCTATAATGCCCAGGACAAAATGGATAACTGCAGGGTATAAATGGCTACGTTATTATGTTGCACTACACACAATTAGCTAACTTAAACAGCGTGTAGTGCATGAAAATCTAACGCTTACGTTTCTTTGATCAAAACCGTGAACTCAAGAAGATTTAACTCCACATGCAAAGATAGTATAGAAGAACCCCTGGTCTGCATATTCAGGTAAATCTCTAACACGAATGTCAAGATTAACAAAGCCATTGTCTAAAAAACAATTCATTACATCCTGAGGATTTAGTTCCGTAGAGGGGAAACAGGTCTCCCCTACGCGATAATAATTGCCTGAACCACAGGCTGAAGTAATAAGGGTACCGCCAGGCTTCACCATGCCCATAATATTAGTCATGTAGATACGCCATTCCTCTTTATTAAGACTAATGCCTTCTGCGCAGTAATGGGCGGTTACCAATGGGTAAAAGTTACGTTTAGTCTCTCCTAGTGGATTAGCCTGCCTGACATCACCTGGTGTAACAAGAGTAACTTTTTGCCGTACTTCTGACTCCCTCTGTTGAATCTCTGAAGGGGTAGGGGTTTGATGTCCTTCAAGTTGCAGTACTTTTTGAGTAAAAGAATGCCAATCGTAGGCTGTTTTATCAGCAGAGAACCATTTTTTTAGTTCGGTTAAATTGGACTCAACATATTCAGAAACATGAATTTCTTGGGTTTTGGTCACCAAAGGTAAAATATGGGAGATAATGGGTCCACTACCGAAATCTAATGCCACCGGAACAGAATCGATGCGCTTTAAAGACTCAGTCAAAAACTCCAAACAGTATTGTTCATCAGGCATGATACCTGAATAATATTCTTGTAAATACTGTTTAGGATCCCAATCGGAATAATTGGCGTATTTAATCTCAACAGCTTGCATAGGTTTTCTCCAATTTTATCAAGGACTAGTCGTGTTCAGGGTGGTCATCAACATTAACTAATATTGTCCAGATATTTTGCTAACAGGCAACTATCAATTGTTGGACAAGTAATATTGGATTGATTCAGGCCCTTTAGAGTATTTTGGCAATCAAACATTTGGGTGCCTGCTAACCAAATTTCTAATCGAGTAAGCGAATGTCCGTGCACAACTTCCGTCAAAATTTTAGCTAGTGGGCTGAGGGCGTTCTGCATTTTATTCAACTTAGTTTGCCAATGCTCATAGGATACTTGTCTAACCGCATAGCCAACATTGTTAAGCTGATGGACAAGTTTATCTAACGGATAAGGGTAAGGATTTACTAGATGAAAAGCTTGATTCAAGGATTCTGTTTGCAATGATAGATGAACTATCGCTCGACTAACATAATCGACGGGTGTCATGTCGATTATCCAATCTAAATCAGGCGCACTTTCAAGCGCAATAACACTATTTAGAAAGCGGCTCATTAAATCTGTTGAGTTACATATTCCCGTTTGAGTGTGGCCGGTTACCATCCCTGGGCGATAGATACAAGCTGGAATACCCGCTGAAATCGCCCGTGTGATCAGCTGTTCTGCCACCCATTTGCTTTGGGCATAGCCGCCGACAATTCCAGATCCTTGGGCGATATTATCACTTTCATAAATAACCGATGGTCCCATGGTTAGCAATGATTCAAACACATCTAAGGTGGAGATGTAGTGAACGGGCTTAAGCCTATCATAGCTGGCAAGCTTTAATATGGATTGAGTGCCCAGCACATTTGCCGCCTTTAAAGCTCCATAGGGGTAAAACAGATTCACACTTGCCGCACTGTGGTAAATGACATCTATAGTGTTAGCCAGGTGCTTAAATTGTTCTCTTTCTAGTCCCAAGAGAGGACGAGCTATATTGCCAATAAGGGGTTTGATTCTGCTGTAGGGAATATCAACATTTGGCAAATTCTGCTGTAGGGATTGACGTAATCGCTGATACCCTTCTGTAAGGGTTTGTGCCCGTACTAAGCAATAAACAGTAGCATCTGTATGTTGCAATAGGGTATGTAACAAGGAGGTGCCAATAAATCCTGTTGCCCCCGTTAATAAAATTGCCTTCGGATTTGTCCAATGTGATACAGGCTTTGACCAATGATTATATGAGGCAGCAGATGAAATCAGGTTAAGCGATGCTTCAGTCTCTAGTTCAGATAGAGACATATATTCTGTTATCGTAGAAGGCTTTCGGTCATGCTTTAATTGTTTGCCTACTAACTGTTTGGATAAATCTGCGATGGTTGGTTGCTTAAAGAAATCAGTAAAATTGAGTATTACTTTGAAAGAACGCTCAATTTGCGACATTAGCTGCATTACTCGTAATGAGTCACCACCCAACTCGAAAAAGCTATCATTAATCCCAATCGGTGAAATATTCAAAACATCTGCCCAAATACTGGCTAGTTTCTCTTCTTGAGCTGTTTCGGGTGCTACAAACAGAGCAGAGAGTTCTGGTCGGGACGAATCAGGTATAGGTAGCGCTTGTCGATCAATCTTACCATTGGCATTGAGAGGAAAACTGTCTAACAGTACAAATGTTGCGGGCACCATGTACTTGGGTAGCTTTTGCATTGTATAGGTGCGCAGCTGAGTCGAAAGTGTATGGGCTATTTTGGCCTGGAGGGGATTATTGGCATAGGTATGCCAGACTTGACACGATGGTGGTGGGATGGGGGCTGGTAGTGGTTCAATACTCCCCAACTTATAGTCAACACCAGTGGCTTGGGGTTTAAACAGGGCATTAAAAGAACCATTATTGGCTAAACTGGGCCAGCTAATGGTCACATCGTAGGATAGCTCAGTCGCAAGCTGTTTGAGCGCTTCAGGATCGACGCCGACGATATTCTTAGTTTGCCTGAGATAATCTTTCAGATTAGCAACGTTACCAGAGAGTTGGATTTGCTTACGTACATCAACAACACTGACATGGGGTAAAACTCTCGCATTAGGGATATTGCGAAAACCAAATACTTTGGTGGAGGAGTTCTTTAATCGTTGACGTAGTTCAGAAAAATCAGCATAGTGTGGCTGCCAATCTAACCAACGAGTTTCAAGTATGGATTGGGGCGTTGAGCCTACATGTAAGACAACGTCATAGCGAAATTGACTTAGTTCATTATGAAATTGGCTTTGTTTCAGCAAAATTTGAACCTGGCTAATCTGGGGTAAATGCTTTTGCAGCGCCAAGAAAAAAGAAGGATCGATCGTGAGTTCTTCTTCTTGATATATCCTTTTCTGAATACGTTGCCAGAGTTCTGTGATGGGTAGGTCATCATCAGCATTGGCTAATTCTATAGCCGCTGCAAATGCCTCTTGCAAGAGATAATTTCTGATGTCTCCGATAAACAGAGAACCCCCTGGTTTGATTAACCGTACAGCTTGTTCTATAACAGAAACTAAGTAATCAATACTTGGGAAGTATTGTAAAACCGAGTTTAAGATGACCGTGTCATAGGAAGCAGGGGCTATATTTTCAAAGTTATCGGCAGCCCTATTTTTAAGGGTGACTCGTGGTGCTAACTCTGGAGTCTTTGCCAACTGTTTTTTAATGTGGTCTAAAGAAACGTCTGATATGTCGGTGCCAATGTAGCTTTTACAGTGTGACACTACTTGAAATAACAATAACCCTGTGCCACATCCCAGTTCTAAAACTCGTTCCGGCTTGAGTTGTAAGATTCGCTCAACAGTGGTGCTGACCCATTCCTGCATCTCAATATCCGGCAGCAGCTCACCTGTGTAACTGCTGATCCAGCCACTGATGTTGAAAGTATCATCCCACTCTGTGTTGACTGTATTTAAGTGGTCATCGTTATGAATTGCTTGCCATTGGTTGATTTGTTCTTGTTCTAGTTGGTCACGAATTGACCTGTCAGCAGTGGTGTTAGGGCAACTGCTTTGATCTGACATACAATGCTGCAAATGGCTTTTCACATAGGCAATTAACCGGTTACTACCCAGACTATCTGTTTGTGCTATAACAACAGCCTCTTGGACATCAGGATGCTGTGCTAAAAGAGTTTCAATTTCTTGTAATTCAACTCGAAAGCCTCGAATTTTAATTTGATTATCGGCACGCCCCAAAAATTCTAACTGGCCATCGTCACGATAGCGAGCTAAATCACCCGTTTTATAGAGCCGGATAGCTTGTGTCTCTCCGTCTAAAGCAGTTACTAAAAACTTATTGGCTGTGAGATCAGCACGGTTTAGATAGCCTGCTGCCAGGCTTCGTCCACTGAGATATAGGTCCCCTGAATTTCCCTGAGGGACTGGTTTCATACGCTCATCAAGAATATGGGCCTGAATATTGTTCAGGGGTTGTCCAATGGGAATACTTTCTCCGTGATTAAGCTTGATGGCATAGGGACCTGCTAGGTGACAATATGTAGCAACAACAGTACTTTCTGTTGGGCCATAGGTGTTTACCAACTGTACTTTAGGACTAACAAATCGTTGCCAGATAGTTACCCATTGGGGGAGTGCTCGCTCCCCACCAATAATGGTGAGTCGAATGGTTGAGGCTAAACCTAGGGTTTCTAGGGAGGCACACAATTGATGCCAAAAGGCAGTGGGTAAATCTAAAACAGTTATCTGTAACGTGTTGCATGCGTCAAGAAAGTCTGGCATTGACTTGAGCATGTTTTCATCACGGAGCACCAATGTAGCCCCTTGGGTAAGCGTTAGAAAGATTTCCTCAATGGCGGCATCAAAGCTAATTGATGAAAATTGCAATACGCGATCGCATGCGACAACACTATAGGCCTGGTTGGCTGAATGCACAAAATTTGACAACGCCCTCTGGTCTACCATGACACCTTTAGGTTTACCTGTTGAACCAGACGTATAAATGACGTAAGCCAAATGGTCTAAAGTAGGCAACGATATGGGGTTATGGTCTGGCTGTTGGGTAATAAGGGGCCAATCGGTTTCCAGGCAAATCAGTTTTGCTTTATGGGTTGGGAGAGCTGAAGCTAGAAATTGTTGCGTAAGTAACAATGAGACTTGAGAATCTTCTAACATCCAGTCAAGACGCTCTGAAGGATAGCCAGGGTCCAAAGGAACATAGGCTCCACCTGCTTTCAGGATAGCTAATACCCCCACAATCATTTGAAAGGAGCGTTCAAGGCATAGACCGACCAATACGTCTGGACCGACACCTTGCTCACGTAAATAATGAGCAAGCTGATTTGCATAGGCATTTAATGTTTGATAGCTCCAACATTGCCCCATAAACTCAATTGCCGGGGCTGTAGGCCGTTGCAGAACCTGAGATTCAAATAATCTACAGACAGATGCTGGGTTCTCAGCAGAAACAGTCAGGAGACAATCCCTAAAGTTGGTAAAAACCATGTATTGATTTCCCTCAAATACTGATAGCAGGTTTGACAACCTGGACTTTTAAGAGCTGAACACAGGGATACACCATCAGGCCATACTCTCGGACCTGAATAATGCCACTAAAGCACAAGACTCTGATTTAACAGAGAAAGGGAAGAAAAAAATGTCTTATAAAATCATTGGTTGTGATACGACTTATGATGAACTAGGAAGATTTTGATCCCAACAGGAGATTACATTCACAGGCTGACGAGCTAGCTAGCTAGCTAACTTCATACCATAGAGGGATATTATAAGCTTCTCTATCTCTCATATTTTTTTGATACCCATAGTCATGGCAAATGGTAAACGTGTTATTTCAAAGCAAACGTTGACATGTGCTAGATATCAATACGCGACGATAATCTGCATTGATAAGCCGACTGGATCACTGGATCAAAAATAACCAATCATAAATCATCTGCTATTTCAGATGATTCAGTAAAAACAAAAACATGAAGTTTCTCTCACTGATCTTGTTTTACGCTTTATTTCCCCTTGATAAAAACCGTATTTGGGATTTTACGTTGTAGTAAAAGTTACAGTGATTTGATTATCGCGTTTTTTCTTTTATGAATTTTTTATAGAAAACTTAGTTTTTAAGGGCTATGACATTGGTTCATACCTATGAATACTTAGATATTTTTTTTAGAAATTTTGTTGTATTATGCAGATTTTTATCCATATGGGTACCAAAACGTAAAAGTATGACTTTGAGAACAGCTTTGCAATGAATTGATAATCCGTCTTTAAATATTTTCTTAGTATTTTTCATGTTTTCTCAGTATTTTCTCAGTTAGCATCTGGAAATTCGGTTTTATCTAGCCATGCTGGCGACGTCCACCTATAGTTTTAGTCTCTGATGTTCTCGCTATGGGCGAGATGTGGACATCTCGCCCATAAACCTGAAGTGAGCATTTTGGCACTCTAAAAAAGCAGATGTAAAACTAACATCTGTGAATATTCCCGACTCCCTGATGCCACCAAACTACACTTAGCCCAACTGGAAAAGGTTGTCGTTCTCAATCTAGAATTCGATAGGCCTTTTCTTTAATGGCTGCTCTGTCTTTCTTGGTTTTTATGTTTACACTTTTTCTTGCTTCGTAATGTTACTACCAGGAGAGAATGAAATTCTTTGTCTACTGGAAAACAAAGGAATGAATCTTAAGAAACGTTGTTATGCTTTACTGGTATTTATACTTACTTCTGAAGTACGCACTGAGTATTTAAACCTTGTCCACCTCCAGAACTGCAGTTTTGCCGTAGAGGTAACTCCAGGTTGAACCTTGGACGTGGCTTAAGTACCTAAATTAAGGCAGGCTCTACGCCATTTGTATCGGTCATCTTGGCAGTTTTCTGCAAGGTAGCATTCATTTAAAAAACTAGGCCATTGACTCCGCAGACTAAGGAGAGCAATGGCCTAGGCTAAGTAGATTAGTGTTGCATTCCCATGACTACACGATGTTGGTAAAGCTACTTTCTGTTAGGTTTTCTGTAGCTACCCCCTGCAATGTTGCTAAGACGCCATTGTCAACAATGATGTCATTGCCAGCAAAGGTGAGCTGATTAAAGCTGAGACCACTGGACAAACTAATTAGATCGATACCCACCTTAAAGTCGGTAATAGTATCGATACCGCTACCTACCATCAGGACAAAGGTGTTATAGCCCTGACCACCAGCAAGAACATCATTGCCAGCCCCACCGTCTAGGACGTCGTTCCCCGTCCCGCCAATCAACATATCGGTACCGATACCGCCTTTTAAGGTGTCGTTACCAATGCCCCCTTGGAGGAAGTCGTCGCCACTGTTGCCAAACAGCAAGTCGTCGCCCATGCCACCCTTGACAGTGTCATGATCACCACCTCCCTTGAGGGTATCCTGACCCTGGCCACCAAACACCTTGTCGTTGCCAGTGCCTCCCTTAAGCTGATCGTTACCGACACCCCCATCCAGGTCGTCGTTACCGTCTCCACCGTTGAGGATGTCGTTACCAATGCCCCCCTGGAGAAAGTCGTCGCCACTGTGACCAAAAAGTCGGTCGTCGCCCATGCCGCCCTTAACGGTGTCATCGCCACTACCCCCTCTAAGGGTGTCCTGACCCTGACCGCCAAACAACGTGTCGTTATCAGCATTTCCTCGAAGCAGATCATTACCGGCACCACTATCTAAATTGTCGTTACCGTCTCCACCTCTTAAGGTGTCGTCACCAACACCATCTTTGAGAACATCGTCGCCCGTGCTACCCACAAGCAGGTCATTGCCGGGGCCACCCCTTAAGGTGTCATTGCCACCCTGACCGTGAATAATTTGGTCACCTGGGCCACCCACAATGGTGTCGTCAGCATTAGTCCCCATAATGGTTTCTGCTGCCTCAAACAGCGGTATTACCTGGCCACGAATTGCACCGGGCGTCTTCAGTGCATCAGACTCGACAGTGTGAATCTGAATGTAGAGTTCACCGGCTTGCAGTTCGTCAAGAAAGTCGCTGAGGGGCTTTGTTTCAGGATCGTCATCGGTATCGCCGTCGCCATTCAGGTCAGTGGCATCGGCATCATTCCAGATACCGGTGATAATGCCGTTCTCAAAGTCAACAACAAGATTGTCGTCATCCTCACTGGGTAAGCCAAAAATATTTAAGGTATGGGGTCCATTTTCACCTTCGGGCCCCAAGTGTAAATGAATGCGCGTGACATCATTGGCTTCGGTGCGGCTGGCACTATCTTCCTTGAGGGCTAACCCTTCAAGCTTAATCTGATAGGCTAGGCCGCTGCCATCTTCTGCCAAGATAAATGTAGCGGTTGCACCTGCAGTGGAGTCAGGAATAGCGTCATCTTGAACAACCTGTTCACCATCGGCTACCAGGGTAAACACGTCTGCTTTTAGGGGTGGCTCAATCTGACCACGAACACCACCAAGGATGCCTAATCTATCAGATTTCGCATCGTGGATTTGAACATAGAGGTCACCTGCCTCTAGCTCATCTAAAAAGTCGCTAAAGGCCTTAGATTCAGGACCATCATTGGTGTCACCGTCGCCGTTCAGGTCAGTGGCATCATCATCATCCCAAAAACCTTTGAGAATACCGTTCTCAAAGTCAACTTCAAGATCGTTGTCATCTTCACTGGGAAGACCAAAGATATTTAAGGTATGGGGACCATTTTCACCCACAGGCCCGCTATGGATATGAATCTTGGTGACATCATTGTCCTCAGTACGGCTGGTCGGATCTGCTTTGAGGGTTAAACCATCAATGTCGATCTCATAGGCCAGGCCGTCTTTAGTGCGCGTAAAGCTAGCCTTGGCAGTGGCGGTCGAATCAGGAATAGAGTCATCTTGAACAACCTGTTCACCATCGCCCACTAGCGTAAAGTTATCCACTTCGTCGATGGGGATAATCTGACCACGGGCACTGCCTGGGGTACCCAGTCGGTCGGATTCAACATCGTGGATTTGGATATAAAGATCACCGGCCCGCAAAGCTTCCAGAAACTCATTGAGGGGTTTGGATTCGGGACCGTCAGCGGTATCGCCATCACCGTTGAGGTCTCTGGCATCATCGTTGTCCCACTGACCGGTAATGATCCCGTTCTCATAGTCCACTATGAGATTGTTGTCATCTTCGCTAGGCAGGCCAAAAATATTCAGGGTGTGGGGACCATTGGCACCGCGTTCACCGGCATGGATGTGAATACGAGTGACATCGTTGTCTGCGGTCCGATCGTCGGGGTTTTCCTTGAGGGTGAGATCATTGAGTTTGATTTGGTAGGCCAAGCCGCTGCCGTCTTCTGCCAGAATAAAGGTGACGGTAGCTGTGGCATCACTATCGGCAATGGCTGGATCTTGAACGACTTGGGGACCGTTTGCGATCGCAACAAAAACCTCCTGCGTCGACGCCATTGGTTTAGTCACCGATGGATCCAGCTGGCCCCGCACAGTACCGGGAGTACCGAGCTGATCGGTAGCCACATCATGGAGCTGCAGATAAAGCTGCCGCGCTTTTAACTCATCAATCAGCTGGCTTAATGGTTTAGTCTCGGGCGGATCATCGGTATCGCCATCCCCAGTTAGATCAACGGCATCATCATCTCCCCAGACACCAACAATCACGTTCTGTTGATGGTCAACCAACAAATTATTGTCATCTTCGCTAGGAAGACCAAAGATATTCAGGGCGTGGGGACCGTTTAGACCTTCGGCCCCCTGATGTAGGTGAATCTTAGTAACATCATTATCTGCCGTGCGCTTGGCAGGGTCCGCTTCCAGATTTAGGCCATCCAGTTCGATTTGATAGGCCAGCAGTTCCCCATGCTTAAGGGGCGTAAATGTCGCTTTTGCTGTAGCCGTGGAGTCAGGAATAGACGACGGTTGAACTACCTTGTCACCTTCAGCTAGCAGGGTAAAACTGTTGTCAGATTTGAGGGGCGTAATCTGTCCCCTAACTACACCGGGGGTACCCAGCTGGTCCGATGCCACATCGTGTACCTGGATGTAGAGTTCGCCTGCGTCTAAGGCGTCAAGAAATTCGCTTAAGGGTTTGGATTCAGGGTCATCATTGGTGTCACCATCGCCATTGAGATCCTTGGCATCCCGATCTTGCCAGATACCTGTGATGATGTTGTTTTCATAATCAACGACCAAATCGTCGTCATCTTCACTAGGCTTACCAAAAATATTCAGGGTATGGCCACCATTAGTGCCGGGAGCCCCGACATGGAAATGAATCTTAGTAACGTCGTTGGCTTCGGTGCGGCTAAGGGGATCTGCCTTAAGATTCAAACCATTGAGTTGGATTTTATAAGCTAACCCGCTATTATCTTCCGCCATAAGCAGTGTGACGATGGCAGTAGCGGTGGAATCAGTGATGGTTTCATCTTGCACCACCTGCTCCCCATCAGCTAGTGCAAGAAAGGCAGGTGTGGATTTATCTATTCCTGAAGGAGCTAGGCGATCAGTCATGGGTTCTAACAACTTATTGGGTGGTTCCTACGTGAAAATTCTGACCCTAGATAAGACTCTAGCTAAATTAACGGGCAGAAATATCAAGGGGATATCAAATTCAAGCAGGCAAAATAAAATAAGTTATGAAGTCTAGGCTATGGATAACCCTTAACGGGTGAGGGCTTCCTGAGTTTCACTTAGTATCATTTATCGACTGAAATCAAGATAGAGATGACTATGTGGGGACCATCCTCTATTCAGATAAACGTTATGTCATGTGCTACACATTGTTATGCTGCGACTTTTTGTGCTAATTCGAGAATTTTATTAGCAGAGCGTAAGTTCCGAGCTGTAGCACTTACACCAAGCACCTTTTCAACACTACGGGCTAACTTAGATCGGGCCACTCCATTGGGAGCATAAAGGTAGAACGTGTTGCCCACTAACTTACACACCTCTGATTCATGGGCAAGTGCTGCGGCTGCCTCGATTTTTTGTTCTTCAGGTTCATGGGCCAGGAAATACAAATGAACCGATTTAGGATCATCAGCATGGGAATCAAATGGATTGTTGCTAATGGCCAAGTTCAATTGATTAACGTTCAGAATGTGGACACTAGGGGTAAACCCATGGCTTTGCTCAATGGCCGCACTGATAGCAGATGAGAGTTTATCTTTGTCCACGGCCTCAGATTGAAAAACAACATTGCCGCTCTGAATATAGGTTTGAATCTGCTTGAGACCAATTTGTGACAAAACGTCTCGCAGATCTTTCATTGCGATAACATTCTTTCCACCCACATTGATGCCACGCAGTAGTGCCACAAAGGTAGTTAAACCCATACTCACACCAAGTCTCCAGCTTATTTTGAGGGGGCATGGAGCATCACTATAGCATCATTTAATTTTTCGGCGACAATGCCCTTGATGCACTTCTAGCACAGACAAAAAAGCCACCCGGTCAAGATAGCATTGTTAAATTTTCTCTATTAGATATGTAACACAGTATCTTGTATAATAATGAGCTTAAAAACACAACCCAACGATACCAATGTTGGCCAGTTTATCCAGTCAGTAGAAAAATGAGCAGCGTCGTAGCGACTGCTTGGCCCTATTGCCGATTGTGCAGCGTATTACCCAAAAGAGCCCATAATGTGGGGAGATAACATTATTGGGTTTGACAGCTACCATTACGAAAATAGAAGTGGACGGGGCGGGGAGACGCGCTCAGTTATCCCTCCATTACTAGAACTTGCCGCCATTTACCCATTCCTGCTTTGGAGGGATAGGCTCTTGATTGGCCCATAGCTCTTCAATCTGTCCGTTTTGTAAGCGGAAAAGGTCAAACCGTGCGATTTCCTGATCGTCTTGTAATATTCGGCTATAGGCAACGACAAAATTACCCTGTCCAATAATTTTAAAGACCTGGTTATAAGCCCCCACGTATTCATCCAAGGAACCAGCATCCGATGAGCAATGAATCACTAGTGCATCACGGTTGAGGTAAGACTCTAGCTTATCTTTTTGACCTAAAACCATCACGTTACACATGAAATCACGAATGATCTCTTTATTCTCATCGGTTGCATCAATATCCTGGACTTCGACTGGGCCATTAATTTGATCATGGTCAGCATCAGCCTCAGACTCAAATGCTGAGATTACGTCCCAATGTTCAATGATTTTATCGTCCTGGTCGGTGTCAAATAAATCGGTGGTGACCCACTTTGCTGCGCCGTTATTGATATCTTGAAAGGCCTGTAGAAACACATATTGCCCGTCAATGATTGATCGAATAATACGGATATCCCTGACGGGATAGCGTTCAAGAAACGATTCAAAGAATTCAATAAATCCTTCAATGCCGTTTTTTACACCCGTACTGTGCTGGGTGTAGCGTATTCCAGTGTATTTGGTCACGGCCTCACGGGCGTTGCCGTCACGAATACCTTCCATGTAAAGGTTGGTGGCATTTTGCAGTTTTTGGTTCATTGGAATTTTCTCGTGGGAAGTTAACGACAGAATTGCGCCGCGATCAAAATCTAGTTTAAGACGTTTGCCTTAAACCCATAAAATAATCTTGCCAACGTTGGTGTGGTCTACCGGCAGCAGCGGCAAAATCACTGGGGTTATCCGCTTCACCGGCTCGAATACCGGCATAAATGCCTGCAATCACAGTACCCAGAAACTCACCTAACCCGGCCACACAGTCACGTTGATACTCTTCTATCGTCATGGCACGGTAGGTCAATTGAGTGCCAAAGGCTAAATTCAAATACTCAGCTAACGCTGATTGGGTAATGGCTTCACCATGCAGATTGTAGGTATTGCCATTGTGCTTGTCCTCAGTCAACATCCTGGCATAGGCATAGGCTAGCTCAGGGCGAGTGGTATAGCCGCACTTGCCTGTCCCAGCGCAGTTTACGATCTCTCCTACTTGTTTGTAGGTTTCGATGTAGTCCACATCGGGTTCAATATAGATGCCATTGCGGCCAATGACCCATTGCAAACCGCTGTTGCGAACATCCTGTTCGGTTTGGCGATTGCTTTGAATAACAGGACTAAAGGTAGTGCCTTCATCAGCACCTTGGACGCTGGTGTAGACAAGTTTGGTAACGCCTGCGGCTTTGGCGGCTTCAATTACGTTGCGATGTTGGCCGATGCGTTTATCTGGGGCATCCATGCCGGATACCAACAGTACCCTGTCTATCCCCTGCAGTGAGACCTCTAGCTCCTCTCGATTGTTATAATCGCCCTTGCGGATCTCTACATTGAGATGAGCGGCTTTAGCCGGTGTCCGGGCCAGACCGATAACGTTTTCTTTTCCAATTAGGGTGCAAGTGGCTTTAACGATTTCGCTACCTAGTTTTCCACTGGCTGCTGTGATGGCAATTTTGACCATAGATGTGTCTTATGTGGGGAATTTACAGACTGCCGAGGGCATTGCCCCCGGCCCTAATAGTTCAGATAAAGCGACGTTTGCGAGCAACGGAACTAGCAAACATTAGTCCACCCACCAGCAACATAGGAACCGTTGACTGGGGTTCAGGTACGGATTTGGTTGTAAAGTTGATCTTCGCAGTGTCACCCAAATTGGTTACGTCAGTGCCTTCGCCAAGTTCTACCAACAGACCGCCATTCTCAAATTCGATGGGGACAGGAATACCGATATCGAAAAGATCAGCGATGTCTAGGGAAAAACCTGGTTCTAAAACTTCAACATTGGCAAATTCATTTAACTCGTCTGAGCCATCCAGACTGGCTGAGGTAACGATGTTGCTGTCGAATCCGATATAGTAGCGATCAAAGCGACCTGCAGGGGAAACTAAACTCGCTACCACACTATTATCCACCAGGGTCATGGTGAGAGAATCATCACTGATATTGATGTCGTACAAGGAGGCGAAGGCCGAAAATTCAATATCATCGGCTACAAGCTCAGGGCCTGCAAAGTCGAAAACAGTCTCAATTCCACCTGTAATAACAGAGTCTTGAAACGTGTTAACAGCTGTTGCTGAATCTCCTAACACAGCTGCTTGAGCTGTCTCTACAGGAAGTACAACGGCCCCTAGGCTAAGGGAAAGTACTGCGATCGCAACAGCATGAATGCGGTCAAATGTTAAGTCCATCATGATATTACCTATACCTAAGAAAGTAAACGTAATTGTTCAACTGAATACAATCCCCCAAGACTTAATAGCGTCTAGCGTTACAAACCATCACCCACCGCCGGACGGCATCTAATAACATCCTAAGTAAATTAACCGATATAATAAATGGTCAAAAATGCCAATTTTTAGGGTCAAAAATGGACTGCCGTTTTACCATAGGTATTCGCTAGCTTTCTTCCCAAAAACAGTTATCTCAAAGAACTCGATACAGGCTCGTTGTCAATAAAATGTTGTCAATAAAATAAAGATAAAGAATCCATGACTGACTAGGGAAGCTTGAAGTGACAATGATCAATAAGAACTCCATCGACTGTTGTTACGAGTTTTTACTTTAGACAGAGAATCTTTACACCTTAATCTGAAGCTAAACTGGTTGGCTACACAATTTTGATTGTTCAAAGGGAATAGGAGCCTACAGTGAATCCAATTCAGATCGCTACCTGGGATGAGGTGCCCGATCGTCAGCCGATGGCTGCGATCGCAGAGGGCGTTGATCTCGTCATTGTGCGTTGGGACGATAATGTTTCTGTTCTTTATGGTCGCTGTCAGCATCGCGGTGCCCTGATGGCCGATGGCTATATTGAAGGCGACAATATTATCTGCGGTGTTCACCAGTGGGACTATCGCTTTGACAGCGGCGTCAGCGCCTATAGCAACGACGAATATTTAGATAAGTTCCATGCCTGGGTAGAGGACGATGGCGTATTTGTGGATGCCGCTGAAATCATTGCCTGGAAGGAAGACCATCCCCAGCCCTATGATCGCGATGCCTACCAGGGAGCCTATGCCGATATCCATGGCACCATAGAAGAACCCCACACTAAACTCATTCACGAACTAGCCGCCAATGGCCTAAGTAAAACCGGACACCACGGCCCGGTAGCCGCCATGGGTGTTCCAGGTCCAGAATTGCCCCGTTGGGAGAATCTACAGTTTGTCACTGCACAGCTGGCCCGATTGCCCCAGTTAGAAGAGATTCCCGTGGCAACAGAGCTGGTGATTGGTCCCCGAGCCAAGCAGCCCCTCAAGTTAGACATGCCCATTTTTGTTTCAGACATGAGCTTTGGAGCCCTATCAGAAGAGGCTAAGATCGCCCTGGCTAAAGGTGCAGAATTAGCGGGCACTGGCATCTGTTCTGGTGAGGGGGGCATGCTACCAGAGGAACAAGGTAACAACAGCCGCTACTTTTACGAATTAGCCTCTGCCCGATTTGGGTTTTCCTTGGAGAAACTGACACAGGTGCAGGCATTCCACTTTAAGTGTGGTCAGGGGGCTAAGACCGGCACAGGAGGACACCTGCCTGGCCATAAGGTAAAAGGCAAAATTGCAGAAGTGCGGGGCCTGAAGGAAGGAGAACCTGCCGTTTCTCCACCTCGTTTTCCTGACTGGGAATCTGTTGAGGATTTTCGCAACTTTGCCGCAACAGTGCGGGATATAACAGGCGGTATTCCTATCGGGGTCAAACTATCTGCACAACACATTGAGCAAGATATTGAAGCCGCTCTCCGCATTGGAGTGGATTATATTATCTTGGATGGTCGTGGGGGTGGTACCGGTGCGGCTCCGCTGATCTTCCGAGATAACATTTCCGTGCCAACAATTCCAGCCCTGGCACGGGCAAGAAAATATTTGGATCAGCGCGGTGCCAGTCACGTCACCCTGATTATTACCGGCGGCCTCCGCACCCCTGCAGACTTTACCAAGGCCCTGGCCCTGGGTGCAGACGGTATTGCTGTATCCAATGCGGCGATTCAGGCCATTGGCTGTTTGGGCATGCGGGCCTGTCACACCAACAATTGTCCGGTGGGCATTGCTACCCAGAAAGAGAATTTGCGATCGCGCCTGATCATCGACGATGCGGCCCTACGGCTGCAGCGATTCTTCAATGCCTCGGTGGAACTTATGCAGGTACTTGCCCGTGCCTGTGGTCATACCCATCTCAATCAGTTTTGTCAGGATGACTTAACCACCTGGGATCGAGAAATGGCCTACCTTGCAGGTGTTAACTATGCCGGTGTGACGCCATTGTAACTAGACTCGAATTAATTATTATCCCCCCGCTGTCTAATCAGGAGAACGTTTATGTCCATCGCATCCCAATGGTTTAAGGTACTCGATTTAGATGAACTGCCTGAAGGTCGTGTTAAAACCGTGACTGTGGGGCATAAAAGTCTCGCCATGACCCATTACGACGGGCAGTATGGCGCTCTGGATAATCGCTGTCCCCACCAGGGGGGACCGTTAGGGGAAGGTTCCATTGAAAATGGTTATCTGCGCTGTCCCTGGCACGGGTGGGACTATTGCCCTCTCACCGGTCAACCCCCCGGCGATCTGGACGTAGATGACGCCCTGGAAACATTTCCCGTGGAGGTCCGCACCGACGGTATATATGTCGGCATAGCAGACGAACAGGTCCACAGTCGCACCGTCACCGATGTCATGGCGGAAACCCTGGTGAACTGGGGGGTTACCCATGTGTTTGGCATGGTGGGCCACTCCAATCTGGGGCTGGCCGATGCCCTGCGTCGCCAGGAAGAACAGGGCAAACTCACCTTTATCGGCATTCGCCACGAAGGAGCTGGGGCCTTTGCCGCATCTGCCTATGCCAAACTCACCGGACGGCCCGCTGGGTGTCTTACCATTGCCGGTCCTGGAGCCACTAACCTACTGACCGGCCTGTGGGATGCCAAGGTGGATCGCGCTCCCATATTGGCCCTGACGGGACAGGTCAGCACTCAGGTATTGGGCACTGGCAACTTCCAGGAATGCGATTTGTCTGCCGCCTTTAGTGGAGTCGCGGCCTGGAGCCAGACGGTACTCAGCCACAGCAAGCACGCAGAACTAATGACCCAGGCAGTCAAACATGCCCTGCTACAGCGGGATGTAGCCCACCTGATTTTCCCGGACGAAATCCAAACAGAACCCGCTGCTCCGGAAGCCACTGCCTCTAGCCCCACAGGCAGACTTACTCCGTTGCAGATTGCACCGCCGCCTGACTCCCTGGCCCAGGCAATTGAGCAACTCAACGCGGCAAAACGCCCCGTCATTATCGTTGGCCACGGTGCCCGGTTCACCATGGAGCCTATCATTGCCCTGGCGGAAATGCTCAACGCTCCTGTGTTGACCACCTTCAAAGGTAAGGGGCAAATCTCCGACCATCATCCCCTGGGCTGTGGCGTATTGGGACGCAGCGGCACCCCCATCGCCTCCTGGTTTATGAATGAGTCGGATCTGTTGTTGGTCTTTGGGGCCTCTTTCTCTAATCACACTGGCATTTATCCTGGTATGCCCATTATTCAGGTGGACTTTGACCCGCTGGCATTGGGCAAGTTCCATCCAGTGACGGTGCCCGTATGGGGAGAGATTAGTATTGTGGTGGAACAGCTCCGTTCTGCGCTGGCAGACGTTACCAACACAGAAGACCAGCGATCTGAAATTGCAGAACGCTGGGCTATCTGGAGAGAAGAAAAGAAACGTCGGGAAGACGACGATCGCGGCAATGGCATCAACTCCGCTGCAATTTTTGCGGCCATGACTCGTCAGGTGCCTGCCAATGCGGTGATTTCAGTGGATGTGGGCAACAATACCTATTCCTTTGGTCGCTATTTTGAATGTGAGGCCCAGTCAGTCTTAATGTCAGGCTATTTAGGCTCCATTGGTTTTGGTTTTCCAGGGGCTATGGGTGCCTGGGCAGCGGCTGGTCATGAGCGGCCCATTGTTTCTGTGTCTGGAGATGGTGGCTTTGGCCAGTATATGGGCGAGTTTACTACGGCAGTGAAGTATGGCATGAATATTACCCACATTCTGTTGAATAATAGTGAGCTGGGTAAGATTAGTAAGGAACAACGGGCCGGGGAATGGGATGTCTGGCAAACGTCTTTGCATAACCCTAGCTTTGCTGAGTTTGCCGAGATTTGTGGCGGTAAAGGAATTCGAGTAACTGAGAAGTCGGCGTTAGATGAGGCGATTTCTGAGGCGTTGGCCTATGATGGGCCTGCCATTGTTGAAGTGGTGGCGGATGTAAATCTGATTTAGAGAATTCTAGGAGGAGTTCAGGTCGACTTACTAGCTATCCAATAGGCTGTCAATCTTCATCGACGGCAGCCCTAGAGGGTGAGAGCCTAGCTATAAGTAGTACGGTACTTTGATGCTTACCAACATCAGTTATACCTGTCAATCAAAAAAGGGCTCTATTTGCATTAAGACTCACCATAGTCATGGTCTGGATGGTTGCTGGCTCCAGCTTTCCAATACCCTCGCGAAACTAGTCGTTTTTTGCTAATGCCCTGTTGGTTTAGCAAATAAGCCCGCATCTGCCGCATGGCATTGGCTTCACAGGCAATCCACCAAAAGACATCATCACTATCTTTCACTCGGGTTAACGCCTCAGGTAAGTAGTTCTCTAGGAGCATGCCTGGTCTGGCCGCTTGTTCCTGGCGAAATAGCCATGTGGGTTCCACATCAACAGAGGAACTAAGCGATCGCAACTCACTCGCATCTTCGACTTCACAAATCACGATGGGGGTACAGCCCGCTGGTAGTGCCTCCAGCACCGTGCCTGCTGCCGGGATGGCAGACTCATCCACCAGCATCACCATAGTTTTCAAACTCGCTGGAATATCCATGCCACCGCCCGGTCCCGCGACTGTTAAGGGGGCACCCACCTGAGCCTGGCTTGCCCAAGTGGAGGCCAGGCCATTACCGTGGAGCACAAATTCCACCGTTAGCTCGTTGGTATCAGGGTTAAAAGATCGGGGAGTGTATGTACGCATTTGCGATCGCATTTTCTTGGGGTCAGCAGCTCCGTTAGTATCAGCACCAAACAACAGTTTGATATGTGCCCCCGGACGGGAAACGGAAAAACCTGCCAGGGTTTCACCGCTAAAAACGATCCGTCGCACCCGAGGGGTGACTTGCTCAATGGTTTGAACAGTCACCTGTCGCATTGGCGGACGACGTCTGAGCTTAGAGAGCATACTTTTGTTTTGTAAATTGACAGTTGAAATGAATAAAAAACTTTTCAGTCACTTGATGATGGTGTTGATTTGTCAACACTCTTGTGTGGTCGGCATTTTTGGGACTCTACATTGTCATAACGTTAGCGACCATTTCGGCTGCCACAATGGTTGGCGTGTTCCCACTCATCCCTTAGGGGTTGCTAGCTTTCATAACGTCACTACCAAAGCCAAACTTGCCGTTTTCATTTTTCCATTGATCGCGAGGTAGAAGTGTTTCAAGAATGTCCCAATGTTCGACAATAAGTCCATCTTGGATCCGGAAGAGATCATAGTAAATGGTAGGCTTGCCCATCATCTCTCCTTGGGAGAGCGCTAATACAAAATTACCCTCTCCAAAAATCGCACCATCTTTGGAGAGAACCATTGGTGTGCCAGCGTTAGCCATAGCGGTCATACCATTCATCAAAGTCTCCAACCCATCATCAACTAATGGATTATGTTGGGCAAACTCCTTAAGAGAGAAGAAGTTTGGGAGTTTATCTATGTTCCCTTCTTGGGAAAGCACTTCTGCATATAAGCGCTTAACTAAATTTTTGTTCTCCTCGGTTTTATTGAGATCTACGATTTCAGTGGGTCCATCGATCATGCTACGGCCCGATACCGTTTCGGTTACCGTGGTTTGCAGGTTATCCCAATGCTCTACAACCAAGCCATCTTCGAAACGAAATATATCAAAACCGATTTTCGGCCCAAAAAAGTCATACTCCGTATGGGTAATGACATAATTTCCGTCTTGGAAGGCGCGAACCACATTTGCCGAGAATCCTTGGGGAGGAGCGTTCTTTATGATTTCAGCAAATCCAGCCAAACCGTCGGCTACCGCCAAATTGTGTTGAATATATTTGTTGGGATTGATGTAAGTAATGGGGCCTTGATCACCAGTATTGAGGCTGTTTAAGAGAGCCAAAACCTTTTCCTTCGGTGTTAGTGATTCCATTTCAGACACAGATTGTTTCATTTAGATCTAAGGTGTTGCTTTAATAGCCATCATAAATAAACAGACCGATATAATAAATGGTCAAAAATGATAATGTTTAGGATTAAAAATGGACACACTGTCCTTTGGTAAGTGATTTGAAGAAGGGGCAGGCTCCAAACATATAGGGCATCAATTGGGAGCCGATGGCCTAGTATTACCTCGATATTTCCAAGTTACCGCTGCGGATATGTAAATCCCTCTGTGGGTAGGGCATTTCAATTCCATGATCGGCGAAAGCTTGCCAGACCGCACAAATCAGTTCACTGGTTACCACCTTAAAAATCAACGGATCGGCAATACAAAATTTCAACTCATAATCAATACTAGAGTCACCAAAATTAAGAGCAAACGCGGATGGAGGTGGCGTTTCTAGGACCTGGGGATGTTCATGGGCAACGGATAACAGTACCTCAATTACTTTAGGGGGACTGCAATCGTAATGAGCCCCTACCACCAATGAAAGAAACACGAGATTATTGCTGCCGGTCAAGGTGGAAACATTTTGAGTGAAAAAGATCTGATTCGGGATAATTTCCTCAGAGTTATCTTTGACCACTTGCACTGTCGTCGCCCGCACACCTAATCGAACTACCTTGCTAATATCGCCATCAATTTTGATAATGTCTCCTGGTTTTAAGGCGCCTTCAAACAATAACCAGATACCACTGACAAAATTGCTAATAACCTCTTTAAGGCCAAAGCCTAACCCGACTGAGAGTCCCCCAGAAATTGCAGCCACAGCGGTTGGGCTGACACCCACATAGCCAAAAATTAAGACCGTCCCTAATGCAATCAGAAAATATCGCAGGATCAATGACACTACTTGCCTGATTCTAGAATTTTGAAACCCTTGATTTTGAAAAATCGTTAACAGTAGATTTTCAAATAGAAATACCCCAATATTCCAGAAATACAGCCCTAAAATACTGATGAATAAGGCTTTTAAGAGAACGGAAAAGATTTAGCACATTAACATGGGCAAGCTGTCGTAGATTAAAGAACCAACTAAGAAGACGGCAGACCGCATAGAGGCAAAAGAGTGGCCCCAAAAACAGAAGACGGACACGTTTGACAAAGGTAATGGGTAAAAATGTAAAAAGCGATCCGACAAAGAGGCGATAAAGCCAAAAATCCCCTATAATGTTCAGGCCATCGGTTAAATATCCTGCAAACCAGCCCCATTGTTTAAACAACAGGGTGACGATGCCAACGGCAATCCAAATCAATGTCGGAGTGGTTAAATAATGAATTAGAGCAAGACTATATTGTCTCCACTCCAGTCGTTGATTACAGGTTTCGTCTACGTTGAGCTGAGGATAACGTTGCCTGAGTTGCAACCAAATCCATCGAGATATGGCCCAAGCCAACAATGTCGTGCTCACAACTGCAAAAAATTGGCGTTGGACGACGGGACGCTGGAAAAAAATACTGACTTTGAGTAATTCATTCCAAAGATAACTGAGGGGTAGGCTTGTTGAATCGGTCATTGTTTCCTAGTTACTCCTCCAAGCCAAATTCTTGTTGAACAATCGCTTTGATTTCGGTTTCCGCCCTATTCGGGCTGAGTTCTCCAGCTAAAACTTGTTGATATAGGACATTGCCACGCTCCACCACCGCCTCAGTCTGTTCCATTGCATCCAATGCAATCGCTAAGGCATTATTAGATTGCTCTTGCAATGTTGCACGAATCGGAAATAATTGTGGGTTAATCGTGACCAGCTTGTTGCTAGGGATAAACGGAATAGCAGCTTCGATTCTCTTTTGCTGTTCTGTATTGGTTAGAAACTGAGCCAGTCTAAGGGCTAATTGGTATTGTTTAGAGCTAGAAGCTTGATTGAATACAATAATTCCCGTCTCCAGGATGGGACTGGCCGGTTGATTGGGCCGCCCCGGCAGCAGAGTCACCCCGAGTTTTTTTTTATCAAGGATTCGACTAAAGTCTGGGAGCCAATCTGAACGGCATCCGAGATAGGCCAATTGCCCGTTTAGAAAGGCCTGCCGCAGCGCTGCCGTATCGTCACTCAGAATAAAATTAGGTTCATTTTGGGCGTCTTTAAGCCACCGTAACCATTGGGCCCAGGCTCGCCATTGCTGGGCATTAACGGTATCTTGGTTCTCAACCGATGTCTCGCCAAAGCTGCCGATACCCCAATAGGTTTCGAGAAAACCAGACATAAGACCCACGGAGTAGCCTTGTTGAGCCTGTTGAATCAGATCTGATAGGGTATTGGGGAGAGTTTTAACTTTAGTTTTGTTGTAGCAAAGGACTTGGGTCGTCAGGAACAACGGTAAGCCATAGGGTTTGCCTTGATAATAAACATTCTTCAGGGCTTCGGTGCGAAACTGAAAGGCTTTAAGGTCTGTTTCGTCCACCGTCCTGAGGAGTCCAGCTTCAATGACGTCAATCAGTTCAGGATTGGCACGTACACTTAAGAGGTCAGGGCCAGCACCTCGCTGAATTTGGGCTTGTAGGGGCGCTTGGATCTGTCTAAATGGAAAGGTTTCAACAAAGATCTTAACTTGAGGATATAGCTTATTAAAGTCTTCAAGATTGGATCGAACCACCTGTTGAATACTTCCCTCTTGACTTTCTGCTCCCGTCGATGGCAGTTCGACCCACAGCAAAATTTGGCCTTGAAGGGACTCCTTTTGGTCGGTCTCAGGTTGAAGTTGTAGCTGCGATGAACAGGCGGTGATAAAAAACAGACCAATCGAGAGCAGCACAACGCAGGCTATCCGAACGGTTGACAGGGGTATTATTTTCTTAAACAGTGGGAGACTCAAAGTGCGATCAGGTAGTCGAGACATGCTACCTTACCATTGCGATCGCTCCCAGTTTCTTGATTATTGCAGTTATTTCAGATTTAGCCGCCAGCATAATCAGCCAGTCGATATAATAAATAGTCATAATCATGACGTTTAGGGTCAAAAATGGACACACTGTCCCTTGCCAATGTGAAATGGTCATCTGCGGTCAACAGTCACTTTGAAGTGGTGCGATTAGAGAGACTAGAGACTTTAAACCAGCGAGGGCTGCCTGATGATCACGATCCCTGGCAGCCACACCGTCTTCACTTCCATGCTTTAATTTTGTTTACCCAGGGGCAGGGCACCCACGGCATTGATTTTAGTGATTACTCCGTCAAGGCAGGGACATTGATTCACATTTGTGCCAATCAAATACATCATTTTGGCCATAGCCAGGGATTAGAGGCCTTTATGGTCGTGTTTTTGCCTGCTGCCTTGCCGACCAATTTATTAGGACTATCCACCAGTATTTCCAGTCCCGTATCCTGGTCTACCATTCAATATATTTGGCCCTCTGTCACATCGCTTAAGTTGAGACAAGCCCATCTGCTCCAACAACACATTGAACTTTTGGAAACGTATCAAACAACAGCCTCCGGTCAGCAACCCGCTGCGCAGTATCTGTTATGGTCCATAATTTCCTTCGCATCTCAGGCGGCAGTAGAGGCTGAAAAGCATCACTCGGGCAAGACGATAGATCCACGGTTTCTAGAATTTGTTGAGTTGCTAGAGCAATCGTTTGAGTCCTGTCGCAATGTGAAATGGTATGCGGCACAAATGAACTGCTCGGCAAGAACGCTTTATCGCATCTGTATGGCAGCGGTTGGTAAATCGCCTAAGGCAATTACGAACGAGCGGGTGGTGGTTGAAGCCCAACGTCGCTTACTGTTTGGTAATAAAACGGTTAAAGAGGTGGGATATTCATTAGGTTTTGAAGAGACTACTAATTTTATTAAATTCTTCAGACACCTTGTTGGTCAGAATCCCGATGAGTTTCGTAAGACAGTCTAAGTTGTACAACCAGGTATCAACGCAAAGGGGGATGATTTCCTCAATAATTTAGAATTCGGAGTACTCTACAAGAAGGGCAAAGCCCTACGGAATACACCCTTTCCGAATGCCGAAACGTCCTGACTCAAGTTGATACCCGTCCCAGACGATATATTGCAGACCTCCATATTGGCTTGCATCTACTCAGCAAGAACTCTATAGTCTTGTCAACGTACTATGCGGAGGCAGTAATGTCGGCAACAAAGGCACGAGTAGTCTGCTGTGAGGACCACACCCATAACCTTACTTTATTATCCACAGCCTTGACCCAGGCTGGATTTTGGGACTGCCTCTCCTCATCTATCGAGGCGACAGACGTTGCATCAGAGGATTTTAACATTCTCATTATCCCCGATTTTTCCTACTTTAGTGAAACCTCCTCTACGGGAACTGACCCCGCTCTGGTAGAGGGGTTAATCGATTTACTCCACAAGCAAGGGTATACCAATGTCGTGGTGGGGGCCTCCCAGGGAAGTGCTGTCTAGTGGCTAGAAAACCGTGATGTCATGGTGGGGGCAGATATGGTCGGATATCGATTTGTGACTGAAGCTGGCCATGACTATGATGTGATTGATTTATCAGAGGATAGGGTGGATGTGCCATTTCCCCAGGAAAGTGTACTCCATGGTACGGAACTGGCCCGTCCCTGGGTGGAGGCAGAGTTTCGCATTATTGATGAGTGACCCGATCTGTTTGATAGTTTGCGCAGTATACGGCAGGCAGCGACCCAGGCCTATGATGTATTGTGTCGTGGTTCGTTTTTTACTAGTAATCGTCATATTCTCAGCGCCATGAGAATTAGTCGTTTTTCGCTGATTGATTCTCTCCATGCCTGTCAACTTTCCCGAGATCAGTCACTTCTGTTTACGGCAAATCGCGGCTTAAATCATATTACGCTTTACGATTATCCCTCGGCAAAATTGCGTTTGCGGGTGCCCATGCCAGATTTACAGAATTATGTGCCAGGTCTCTCTCCTTTGGCCGATCCTCACCTTGGGTTTCACCATAGTTATCTCATCAGTCCTGATAGCTTAGGACAACATCAAAGCTAAAAAGTAGGCTATGGACACAGCCAGACTAATGTAATCATAAAAAAAGAGGCTACTGAGCTAAAACAGCAGCCTCCAAAAATATCACTAGAACACGCGAAATCTTAATGATCACAAACAAGCTAATCTTCAGCCAACAGAATTTAAGGCAAGGCAAGCCGTCTGATGTTGAGAACGATTCCGTTTGCCCAGGATAAGGATGCCTGCCAGTAAACTAACCCCTAATAGGGCACCTGGTTCTGGTGTTTGAACAGGCTCATCTTCAGGATCAGGATTGACACTAATCAGTTCACCGCCCAGCAACTTATCACTCAAGTTTCCATTAACCTGCTGAAAACGAACTGCAACATTTAACTCCTCAGCCATAATAGCGGCTTCAAATCGGGCTCGAAATTCTTCTACTGATTCGCCATTAAGGCCATCAAACACTAATGAAGCATTATTTGTTAATCCCTCAGCCAAGGCACCATTAGCATTGCCCCCTACAAAGTTGTTATTGTCAGCAATGGCAAAATCAAAGTTACCTACACCTGCCATACCGCTAAATGGTTGGAAGCTAACATTTTCTAGTAATGTATCCAGTTCAGTGCCAAGATTGCTGGATGCCAGGCTAAACTCATCAAACATATCAAAGGCAATACCTGTGAGTTTCGATGTGGTTGCCCCAACCCCAAAGGTTTCTTCTCCAGTTGTATTTTTAATTTCTAGATCAATCTGAACTTGATCGCTCCCAAGGTCCTGAAACTCAAACTTGACGGTAGCGGCTGCCCCTGTGGCTGTTGGATTTGATGATTCGCTATCTACACCGAAGTTATAAGTAAATGCACTAGCCGGGAACGTAGTGGCTAAAACAGTACTGATCCCTATTCCCAAAGCTAATGAAACCGTTGACATTACAGATTGTGTGTGCATACTTTCTATTTCCTAGACGTTTTTGCAGGCTAAAGAAACTTGTTATGTGACAAACGTTTTGCCACTACCAGATCAATGTATCTATTTACACAAGTAGATGTCATCCCAAAGACTAACGATTGGCAATAGCTTTAAGCACTGCAAAAAAAGGGTTATAGACTTTTACTAAAAACCTTTAAATATGCGGATAAGCACGTATAAAAAATCTATTAAGGTAAATTTTAGGAGTAATTTCCAGGAAATATACTTAGCCATCCTTCAAGAAGGCAAAGACACAATCACCGACCAGTAATGATTTCTGCATGTAAATTCCCCTAGACCCTATAGTTTACTGTAGGGTCTAAGCTAAGAGGAGTTCATCAGGAAGTAAACCATGACCCTCCAGCTAACGGTTCCCAACATGGCCTGTGATGCCTGTGCCAAAAACATCACAAACGCGGTTAAAGCGCTAGACGGCAATGCAACAGTCACCGCCGATCCAAAAACTAAGCAGGTAGATATCGAGACAGAAACGGCTGAAGCCAGCATACGAGAGGCCCTTGAAAAAGCAGGCTATCCGGCTTCGGCTTAACTCACCCCGTTACCCCTCAGTGTCTAGGAGGCCACTATGACTACTGCAACCCTAGCCCTAAAGGGTATGAGCTGTGCGGCCTGTGCCAATGCTGTTGAAACCGCCATTCAACAGGTGCCAGGGGTCAATACAGCCCAGGTTAATTTTGCGGCTGAGCAGGCCAGTGTTGACTTTGATGAGCATAGAACTGGTGTAGATGCCATCACCGCTGCTGTTATCGAAGCAGGGTATAAAGCGGCTGAAGTTAGGGACATCGGCATTGATATTGAAAAAGACCAAACTGAACGACAACGACAACAACGGTCGCTATGGTCGCGGGTGGTGGTCAGCGGCATTGTGGGTATTGTGCTGATTGTGGGCTCTATGCCGGCCATGCTGGGCATTCACATTCCCGGTTGGCCGATACTGTTGCACAATGCTTGGTTACAGTTGGTGTTGTCAACACCGGTTTTGTTCTGGTGTGGCCAGTCGTTTTTTGTGGGAGCCTGGAAAGCGTTTGCCCATCGAGCGGCTAATATGAATACCCTGGTAGCCTTGGGGACGGGAACAGCCTATCTTTATTCTCTATTTGTCACGCTGTTTCCTTACGTGCTAACGGCCCAAGGACTAACCCCTGAAGTGTATTACGAAGCGGCGGTGGTCATTATTGCCCTGCTACTCCTGGGACGTTATTTAGAGAATCGAGCCAGGGGACATACCTCAGATGCGATTCGTCAGCTAATGGGACTACAGCCCAACATGGCCAGGGTGATCCGCCAGGATAGAGAACTTGATATCCCCATCGAGGCGGTGGTGGTGGGGGATGTGGTAGTGGTGCGCCCCGGCGAAAAAATTCCTGTGGATGGTGAAGTAATATCAGGCATTTCTACCGTGGATGAGTCCATGGTGACTGGCGAACCTATTCCCGTCCAAAAGACTAGAGGCGACGACGTTATTGGGGCCACTATCAACAAAACCGGCAGCTTTCGCCTGCGGGCAGCACGGGTGGGCAAAGACACGATGCTGGCCCAAATTGTGCAGCTAGTCCAGGCGGCCCAGGGGTCAAAAGCCCCCATTCAAAAGCTGGCGGATCAGGTGACTGGCTTATTTGTCCCAGTGGTTATTGCGATCGCACTCCTCACCTTCATGCTCTGGTTTAACCTTACGGGCAACACCACCCTATCGCTCCTCACCACCGTTGGGGTTTTAATCATTGCCTGCCCCTGTGCCCTGGGCTTGGCCACACCCACATCGATCATGGTGGGTACCGGTAAAGGGGCTGAGAACGGCATTTTGATCAAAGATGCCGAGAGTTTAGAGCAGGCCCACAGGCTGCAAACCATTGTGCTGGATAAAACCGGCACCCTCACCCAGGGTAACCCCACGGTGACGGACTATCTAACGGTGCGGGAAACTGCTGATGGCAATGGCAGTAGGTTGCTTCAGCTGGCTGCCGCCGTTGAAAATCAGTCTGAGCATCCCTTGGCGGCGGCTATTGTACAGTATGCCAAAGACCAGGGTGTGGAGGCGCTACCCCTGGTTGACAATTTTGAAGCCATCGTCGGCAGTGGGGTCCAGGGTACTGTCAATGAGCGGCAGGTACATATCGGTACGGAAGCGTGGATGCAGAGTCTCGGCATTGATACCGCGATTCTACAAGGGCAGCGACAGGCCTGGGAAGCAACGGCTAAAACCACGGTATGGATTGCGGTGGACGGGAACGCAGAAGCCCTCTTGGCCATCGCTGATGCCCTGAAACCCTCATCGGCTGGAGCCATCCGAGCATTACAACGCCTGGGGTTAGAAATCGTGATGCTGACCGGGGATAACCCCCAAACAGCTGCGGCCATTGCCCAGAAGGTGGGCATTCATCGGTATATTGCCCAGGTGCGTCCCGACCAGAAAGCGGCCCATGTGCAACAGCTGCAGGCGGACGGGAAACAAGTGGCCATGGTCGGCGATGGGATTAATGATGCCCCGGCCCTGGCTCAGGCAGATGTGGGCATTGCCATTGGTACCGGGACTGATATTGCGATCGCAGCCAGCGATATTACCCTAATTTCTGGAGACCTCAGCGGTATTGTTACCGCTATTCGTCTAAGCAAAGCGACCATGGCCAATATCCGCCAAAATCTGTTCTTTGCCTTTATCTACAATGTGGTGGGTATTCCCATTGCCGCCGGTATCCTTTACCCAATTTTGGGCTGGCTTTTGAACCCAATGATTGCTGGCGCAGCCATGGCCTTTAGCTCAGTTTCTGTGGTCACCAATGCCCTGCGATTGAGAAAATTTAAACCTGAAGGGGTACGGCAATGAAATCAAAGACATTTCTGTTGAGTGGTTTATTTTGTTTGGGCCTAATTATAAGCACAGCAACCATGGCCAGTGGAAATATTGACGAGTTTCAAGCAATTGAACAACCGTTAGGGGTCAAATTAGGCGTAACGGTCATAGGTTTGGGGTTGATTGTTTTAGAACTATGGTGGTTTCTTGCGAAAAGGCGTCGAGGGAATTAATCCTCAACGCCAAAATTGTCTAGTACAGCGATTTCTTATGGAGGAACCGATGGGCCGGTGATATTGCTTGCGTAAAGAACTATCCTATTTCTGCTGGTGAAATCTTGCGCAGATGACGCTTACAAACCCCAAGGGTTCCTAACATAACTAGGCCAAGCAGCATCGAAGACTCAGGCACTGATTCCGGCGAATCAGTCTCAGTATCACTCCATTTGACCCCTGAGATAGCGCCGCTAACGTCAGCATACTGAAATTTAATTTGACTCAGCCCCTGAGCTATTCCATTGTTTTCGTCAATCTCAAAACGGAAGACAGTGTTGTTGCCTAGTTGCTGGCCTTCCTGATATAACGTGACACCGTCAAGGCTAAAGCTGGGTTCTGGATCAGTTGCAGGATCGTATGCAACACCATCTTGAGTCTTGTTGGTCCTGCTGAGGTTACCAGAGTTGTACTGACCGCTATACTTGTTATAGAAGCCGCTTACTAAGGCATCAACATCAATATCCAAGATTTTGTCACCTTGATCATTGTAGCCAAAGACATTGATACCTTTGTCTCCATCCTCTTCGAGTTCAACATCTATCAGGGTAAACTGTTGGAAATCAATTAGTTTAGCGATACTATCCTCGCTGGTGAAATCCAGCAAGACTTCCCCCCCGTTGGCATCATCATTAGGATTTAAATTATTTCTCTTGCTATGCTTCTGGATAATTAGTGCATACCTTGGTCTTGTGTGCCATAGTCAGAACCTGTTTCCAGGTCATGGTCTTGTCCATCGCGGGTACGTGTATCGTACAACCTTAGCGTAGCGTTGGGGTCACTACTATCGTATTGACCGTTGCCTCGATAATTTATACCAGAGATATTTACACCCCAGGCAGCCCATTCATCATCAATATTTCTCCCTTCACTAGCTAAATACGTTGAACCAGTTTGGATGACATCGTCAATGGTAATGGAATCGAAATCTAAGTGATAAGTTGCAGCTTGAGCAGATGAGCTAAATAGGCCAAACGTCGCAAGCGTGGCACTTGCTGCAGTGAGTAGTAATTTTATATACGGTCTGGTCGGAATCATGTGGTTGTCTCCCTGTAACGGCCTGTTAATATTTTGGAAATCTATTTGACCACCTAAGCCATATGTCAAATTTAATACTCTAGAAATCTGACTGGCTATCGGTAAATACTGATCTTATATGAAGAGTTTGATCTTTATTTGTAGGTTACCCCCCCCCCTTTAAAGGGGTTTAGTAAAGAACAGATGTTTTTTGTTGTTTTGTTCTAGGGGTTTTCTCTGAATAGGCCCATATACAGACCCCAGTCAAGATCCTTCATCGCTTAGGCAAGAGTGCTAGAGGCCGTTTCTTTCAGATGCCATCCTATTCAAGTCAGTAACGCTACTTAAAACGCTTTAATCAACGTCCCTAAATCTTTCTGTTTATTCCCCAAAGGTATCAACCTGAGACTGTTCCACCAGAATTACAAAAATTGTCTCTAGACCATTAGAGAATCGCAGCGTATTGACCAAATCGTGCTCAAGGTCAATCGCTGAGTCAACGATAATCATATCGGGCCTAAGGGCCAGTGCCTTTTCAATTCCGTCTTTGCCCGTAGCCGCTTCAGTTACGGTATAGCCCCGTCCCAGCAAAACCTGCGTCAAATTTTGGGTGGTGGCAACATCCATATCCACCACCAACACTTTGCGATTTGACATGCCCTGGTCTAACAAGGTTCTAATATCATTGAGCAATAACTCCGTATCGATGGGCTTGGTTAAATAGCGATCCACCCCCAAACGGTATCCTCTTTCTTGATCTTGAATAATCGAGAGAATAATGGTGGGAATGCCCATAGTCGCCGGGTTATTTTTAAAGACAGCGGCTAAGTCAAAGCCATTGATGGTGGGCATCATCACATCCAAAATGATTAGATCCGGTGTTTCTGCCTTCACCTGGTTGAGGCCATCCATGCCATCCTTGGCAGTTCTAACCTGGTAGCCAGACGCCTCTAATTCCTGGCGTAGCAACTGGCGAATATGGGGCTCATCATCAATGACCAAAATTGTTTTATGAGATTTTTCTGTTGGGGTTACGGCGCGATCAACATTTTCTTTTAGTTGTTGTATCAGGGATTGCCAGTCGGCATTAACCGCCCTACCTGCTTGGGCCATATGGATTGGTAGGGAAAAGGAAAACGTGCTACCCTGCCCTAGCTCGCTTTCCGCCCAAATGCGTCCATTGTGATGGTCGATAATTTGTTTACAAATGGGTAATCCCAGCCCAGACCCCTTTGGTTTATCGGTCATTACTTCCCCCACCTGGACAAATTTCCCAAACACTTTTTCTAGATCATTCTCAGAAAGACCAATGCCCGTATCAATAACGCTGACGACAATTTCGTTATCTTGTTGATAGGCGCGACAGGTGACAGAGCCCCTATCAGTAAACTTAGTAGCATTGGACAACAGGTTAATTAACACTTGAACCAGGCGGTTGCGATCTCACAGTACCTCTGGCAACCCTGGTTCAAACTCACAAATCATATCTAAACCAATGGTTTGAACCAGCACAGATGTGGCCGAAATCGCCTGGTTAATCACCGCTGTAATATCAGTCGGTTGCATATTCCAGTCGATTTTGCCAGCTTCAATTTTAGAAATATCCAATACATCCTTGATCAAGGCTGTCAGACGCTCACCCTCAGCCACAATGATGCCAAGGTTGTCACGGACCTGTCGTACCGCTCGCTCAGTCTTTTTGGTTTCAGTAGTTACAGCCGGTAGTATCGTATCTTCCAGCTTTTTTTGGATCAGTTTTGCAAACCCTAAAACTGAGGTGAAGGGCGTCCGTAACTCATGGGAAACCGTAGACAGAAAGTCGGTCTTCATCCGCGCCACTTCTTTCTCAGCCGTCATATCCCGAATCAAAACCACCACACCATTTGACTGATTTGGGTCCGAATTAGATGTAGTTTTAGTATCTTGCGTCAGCAGTAACGTACCATGGCTAGATTTCAGCAACTGACGGGCCTCTTCCAACACCAGAGACGCCACTTCTTGAATCTCTGGGCAATTAATAATCTTTTCTGACAGCTTAAACAGCAGGAAAATTTCCTTATACCTACCCAACAACTCCTTTGATTAAAAATGCATTAGCCTGTAGGGGCAATCCCTTGTGGATTCCCTGCGATTCGACAGGATTTCGCATTAGCTTTCCCTCAGCTTACTCTATTTCTTTGCGTTCCGTTTAGCATCCTCTAGCCACTTGTCAAAAGTGCCTTGGTTATTACGAACCCATTCTTCTGCATGGCGACGAATATCCTCAGGACTGTTCTCTCCATCCCGCATACGTTGATTTTGTAAGCTGACATCTGTGATAGGAATATTAACTACCTCAAACCATCGAGCAATGTCTGGATGAGCCCGTAAAAACTGACGATTTGCTAAAATTTCGATCTGATTAACTTCAAATCCAAGATTTTTACCATCAACAATAGAGGCATTTGCCTGAATGCCAACAACAGGTACATCTAGCCAGACAACATCCTCATCTGGAACTAGAACACCACTCACCCATAAGGGAGTCCATGTGTAGTACAGTACTGGGTTGCCTTCGTCATATCGCTTGATAGTTTTCTCCATCAAGGCAAAGTAGTTCTTACTATCATGTTCTACAGTGCTTCGCAGGTTATAGTTATCGAGATGGGATTCAATTACGTCTCGACACCCCCACCCTGGTGGGCAACCAACTAAGTTAGCTTTGCCATTACCATCTGTGTCAAACAACTTAGCATTTTCTGGATTTCTCAAGTCTTCTAAACTATTAATGCTGTTATTAGTTGATGTTGTTTTATCAATCAGATAGCCCTGTAGAGCATTGTCAATTAACGGATTGACTCGTTTCAATTTTTCGTGTCCTCCATTATCTTCAAAGAAATTTCGGTGGAGAGGATTCCAATGAACAGCTGTGTAATCTAGATAGTCACGGGCAATGGCTTGATGAATAACATCATATTCTAGCTCAGAACCAGCAATTGGGTTATATCCTAAGGACTCTAAACCGATATTAATTACTTCAGTTTGAAACAGTTCCTCTAAAGTTGCATAGGCTGAGCGAACGACCTTATCTGAACTGACTAACGATACATTTTCATTGGTAAGATTGCGGCAGCCAGTCAATAAGGTTAAGGCACTGAGTGCTCCCAAAAGTAAAGACCACCGCTTAACTAAGTCGATAGCATAACTTGATGAATTAGGCAATAAATGTTTCATAGTCAGTTGATATGTTCTTTAAACAATGAAGTTATCTTGATAGGGATTGATTACAAGCTCCGCCAACAAATGAGTTCAAAATGTAAATCGGGTATCAACTTAAGCCGAGAAATCTTGGCTGAGTAATAGCCTTAGGGAACATCCCGCTTTGAGTTGGTATCCATAAACTCTTCTTTTAACCTTCCTTTAACCTTAGAGAGTCCCTTTAGTGATGAACCGAAATATGATGACTGTGTAAGAAATGACTATCTAGACGGCCAGTATTTATACTTATTTGGTAAAGTAACTACAGTTGTCTCTTTTGCTCAAATAATTTGGTTAGATCAGTTTTCAACGACTGTCTTTAAACATACTCATTCAATCTATTTAATTCAGGAAATAGAAGACGCAATCAGGATGAAAATATTGTTTGTCTGTGATGGAAACATCTGTCGCAGTCCAGTAGCCGCTACCTTTTTTTGTTCTAACTTAGAAAATGGCAGTATCGAGGTTCGTTCAGCTGGCATTTATGCATCGGTTGGCAGACCACTGATACAGCAAATGCAGCAGGTGTTGTCGGAGTATGGTCTGACCGTTGATCATGCTTCTCAGAAAATATCATCTGAAAATTTAACCTGGGCGGATTTAGTTTTCACTATGACCCGTCCCCAGAAATTTATTTTAATTAGCATGGTGCCAACTATTGCCGACAAAGTGTACACCTTGCAAGAATATATTGGGCATCCAGCCCAGGATGTTGCCGTACCTCGGGATGAAACGTTGTCAGCCTATCGACAATGTGCTGACTACATTCGGCAAAGTTGCTTATTATTGTATAGAGAGTTGTTTCAAGCTAGGTACGATCGCAGTAAATAGAAACCAACCAATTAGCATTAGCTCATGTCCCTTGGTTGAGTCTATGGGTGTTATCAGCCCAGTTTAGGGCGGATTCCCAAATCAGATCATAGATGGGGTCCTTGATGTCATAGTAGGTATCGATATCATTGCTGTGGTGTTTGGCGATTTCACGCTTGCTTAACTCAACAGATTTAGCTGAATTTGGGTGGTTACGGAGATAATCGCGAAATAATAAGGCATATTGTTGATTTGGATTACCCTCAATTCTCACATGGATATTTGCCCGCCGTTGGCTATCCGGTTGGTGAAATAATTGTTTTGCCCATAAATGGGGGGTGGCATCTGCCCCTAAGGGAACGTGATCACAGGTAATCTGCCTCCTGTAGTGATAACCTTTTGCCATCAGCTTTTTAGGAATATCGGCAATAAGGGCCTTTACAGTGATTTGAATGTCGATAACGTCTTTGGCACCCAGACCGGGCACTGAGGTGGACCCAATATGGTCAATACGGAGAGCTTGTGCGCCTAAGATTTCTGAAAGCGTAGCTTTAATCGTTTCAAATTCTTGGGGCCAGGTAGGTTTGTAGGCGTGAATAACGATCATGGTTTTGGTGGATCATGCTATTAGATTAATGGGGCTGACGTTCTCGCATTTGGCGTTTCATGGCTATGCGGATCCAACGTTGAATCACTTGTTTCCAGGCATTGAAGTCTGCGTCACTGGGGGTGGTTATTTGCCAAGCTTGACGAGCTGTAATCTGAGTGCACCATCGATTGAGGTCAGCATAGGCTGCTAGCTCTACACCCAGTCTGCAGAATAAGGGAACGGTTGCGCCAACAACAATATCTGCCAGATTTAAACGCTCACCGCCAAAGTAAACGTCTTGCCCCAGGTAGCTGTTCAAAAATGTTAGCCCCGTATCGAGTTGTTCTTTAACCTCTTGGGTTAATGGAATATAGTCTTGATTAACTAATTTAGAGAGTTTTGGAACTAATTCATTAACAGTGACCATCTGAATCATTTTCATGATAGCCCGTTCCCTATGGCTTGCAGGGATGAGAGACGGTTGGGGATAGCGGTCTTCTAGATAGTCCAAAATCGCGATTGATTCAATCACGCGAAAGCCGTCCTCAACGATGACGGGAACATGATGAAAGGGACTGAGGGCAAGAAACTCAGACTGAAACTGTTCGCGTTTACTGAGATCGACGATGACGGGGTCAAAGGGAATCTCTTTTTCCAGTAGGGCTAACCAAACCCGTCGAGCAATTGGAGATAGGGGGTGATAGTAAAACGTTAGCATGGCACAATCCTTTATGAAATAAAATGAGAGACCGCTCACAGTCTTTTTTGAGGTAAAAAATGTGATACGGCTGTGTATAGTCCTCTAGGGACTATCCTAGAGTGACCACATAGCTGCAAGATGGCGATTCAATATGCTCAGCAATAGCTGCTGTAGATGCCGGATTTGCAACATCCGTTTTATTGGACTCCCTTTGTCTTGGTAGGGAGTTGATCATAGGTATTGCTTATAAGTCAGGATTTTTACCAAGTTTTTACTTTTCATAGATAGAATGGTAGCGAATGTAACAGTCAGATGTAAGTTTCCTATTTCAAGAAGTTGGGGTATTTTTTATTTCATGACTTAAAATTATCGGTTCATCGGTTTGAACTACCCAAGCAGATTCATCTTGATGTGCTGGTATCGCACAACAATTGGAGGTTGGGGGCCTTTTCAAAGATTGTTGTCCTTAAGAGGGTCTTGGGTAATTTATTTTGCCTACCTATTTATCAGCGATCAAACCAAAAAGTCGCGAATTTCATTCGCCAATTGAGCGCTAGCTGAATCTCCAGTGACAAACTCTACCGCGTCTGCATTGACCGCACCTAAACCAAGATCAGCTGCCCGTCGAATCTGATCTTGATGCCAAATTGAACCGATTGAAACGTTGCGTGTAGTCCCCAGCTTTCGCAACAGCGCAATACCCACCGCATCAATGGCTATACGATCTGTACTAGCAAACATAGCCCCAGCCTGTACCCGTTGGCCCTGTTCGGGACCGCCATTTACAAACGCATCCACACCGTCGATAATCACTAACGAAGGGCGATAGGCCGCATTGACTTCGGCGATCATTAATCGTTGGCTGGCGGAACGGTGTAGTTCACGCATATAGTCGTGGTTATCGCCCGGTACATAGCGAGCTACCATACCGATAGTGTTTTTTAGTGACAGGGTAAAATCACCCCCAAAGCGATGGGTTTTGAGGCAACAGACATTGATAATGGCATCAGCATCAAGCACAGGTCGAGCCACAGCAAACCCCTTTGACCAATTTGTTCCTGCGGCGGCAAAATACTGCCAGTCTTCTTGCCTTAGGTCATCAAATACCAGGGCATTAAATCCATAACGCTGACTAAGGTTAAAGACCTGCATTTGCTCCATGGCTCTGCGGGTCTCTGCCATACCAGACCGATCGCCAACGGTAATGCCACTGGCCCCATCTGCCTGAATTTCCTGTACTAATGTTTCTAATACGATAGGAGCTGTGGCAGCTGGCGCTGGATCACCCGTATTGTAATTGGGCTTAATAAATACTTGCTTGTTGTTGAAGCTGGGAGGCTGCAACAATTCAATAGCCTGACGCACCCCAGCCGCTCGATCCGTAGTACTAACAATGGCTACACGGTGGGGGTTAAGGTTGGCCGCTGCCAACGGTGCAGCTAAGTTTGCAGATAACTCTAAGGGCAAACCCAATGGCTCTGACGTGGCCACTGACGTTGTTCCCAATGTATTTAGAAATGGGGGGATGGTAACGGCACCTGCCAGTAGCCCCAGATATTTTAGTAATCCACGGCGAGATGGGGTAATGGGATGTTGAAGTGACATAATGAACAGTAGGGAATGACAGATATTGACTAACTACCCTATTGTGGCTGGTCCGTATGAGAATTATCTGAAGTGAAACGTGTAAATGCCACTAAAATGATTTTCTAGGTCTTTTTAAGCATTGTTGTTTGGTCTGAAGACAAGAACTCTCGTCACACCATTTTATTCACTCCCCAAGAAGAACGGCCCTAGGCGTATGATTTAAGAAATGTAAACATTAAGCAAACATTAAAACGTTGCGTTTGATAATCAGTACTAACATCTTAAAAATTCCTGAAGTCCATACTCATTACTAAGCAAAACTCCATCGAGTCAAGATTCATGTTGTTTATTTAGCTCGCATTGACATATACAGCTTATATATCAGTAGTTTTAGCTGTAATGACAAAATAGATGCGATGGGGGCTGTATATGCAATTCCATTACACGGGTCAGTTTCTCTTAGATGTGCTTGAGCCTTCGCAACGGGGGTATTGCAGCTTTATTTTAAGGCTATTGACGATCATCTTTATATGCCATTGCAGAGAGCATATGACGCTGCGTCGACTTACCCTTACTTTTCACAGGAGTTGAAGATTGTTCGAACTCTTCTTCCTAAAAGCAGTTTGATTGCCCAGAAAGTAGTTGCTCAAGTCTTAGGGGCTTTTCCTGAGCACCAGTGCTATAGCGGACCTCTAGAATCAGCGAATGTTAGGCTTTCTAGTACACGAGACGCAGAAATGTTTCAAATTTACCTTTGGGTATGTTTGTTAGAAACAAATACCAGTGTTGTACAACGAGAGCTGTTTCCTTTTCACCCAAGACAGCATTCATCAAGTATTACGCCGTTTGGAGCAATTTAAGCAAGCTCCCCCACTATGCCAACTATCGCCTCTATGGTGCAGTGGCCGCCATCGAGATTGATAAAGATGTTGACACCTATGCCTATAACCAAGGACTCTTTGTCATTCAGTAATCTGGAGACAGTGTCACCAAAGGACTCTTTGTCATTCAGTAATCTGGAGACAGTGTCACCATTAGTAACAAACCTGACTTTACTCCTTGCACTTGGTGAATCGTACTATTGCCTATGGCTGTTGGCGTAATCTGCAAGTATGGAAGATGCTGAGTACATCACAGGGCCAGTCATCCAAGTTCCTGTCAGTAGACGGGGTTCGCGAGACTAAGTAGTTACGAATATAGTTCGAAGAACATCAACAAGTACTTGAACACTTCATAGACTTATGTATTCTGCAAACTTTTTGGCTGGTTACTATCTATTTCTTGAGTTTTGCGGGTAATTAATCATACTCTGAGAAACAATATGGGGTGATTTGATACTTCACAGTTTTCATACGTAAATACTGTTGAACTTCATTAAAGCGACTTTTTATACAGTTGCTTGTGGTGGTCAGAGTTGGCGATATTGCATCAGTGATAGTCTATTTCAAGCTTGCAGAGACTTAATCCTGTTTGGTGCTCTACATACTGCTCTACACAAACAGTGTGCATTTGTCTTGGATAGACTAGTGTTTCAACCTAAACCACGTCCAAGTTGAAACCGGGAGGTTCCTCTACGGTAAAATTACCGTTCTAGACGTGGAAAAGGTTTAATACTTCAAATGTTTTCAACATAAGTAAAATTAGGTGGATAACAAAAGCCGACCGTAACTTAGGATACACTTAGGGCAATCTTTAAATGCTGGGCCTTATTTCTTAATAAGAGAGAAAAGTTGTTATAGATTTAAAGTTTTGGCCTTAAATTGTCCTGATAGTTGAATTTCATAGGCTTCCTATGGGTTTAGCCTATGAAATTGACGTTAAAGATAATACAGATTATTTTTTTGTTGCTTCTATGGGTTAAATCTGTTCCAAGCCCTTAGGATCTGGAGAGGATAACCGTTTTAAGCGGAACGTTTTTGCATAGATAGGAGTCAGGAAACAGGTGGACGTAAGGCTCTGGAACTGATTCCTGATTCTCCAACTAACCAAGATTTTCAAACTTATGTTACTTCCCCTTGAATAGCATGAGATTCGATATCTGATGGCTAATAGGGATCGCTTACTTCACTCTAAATGTACTAAATATGTCCGAGGCTTGTATTTGCCATTATCAGTAGTTATGCAAAACGGATATTTCCCAGGCAACTTGAACAAGTTTATGTTGACCCTAACAGTCCTAATGTTAGGTCATGGTGTTCATTGCAATCCTGTTAGGGCTCAGTCTACTCCAACAGATAGGGAGTCTTTTCAGTCTCCACCTGTTGAACCGAGGTTGCCAGAATTACCTGCATCAACTGATACTAATTTCTGGGTAGGAGATACCTATATCCTCGGGGTTGGAGACTATTTACAGGTAGATGTCTTTAATATTCCTGATTATAGTGGTGAATTTCGAGTATTGTCCGGTGGTACTCTGAATATTCCAGTGGTGGGGCTGGTTGCGGTAGAAGGGCTATCGTTACAACAGGCTGCAACCCTGATCGAAAAAAGCCTTGAACCCTATGTTAGACGCCCGAATGTTACCCTCAGTGTCTTGGGCAGTCGTCCGATTCAGATTGCGATCGCAGGCGAAGTCCATCGACCAGGCACCTATCGCGTGACAGCGGGTGATAACTCAAGTGGCGCATCGGCAACTATACCAACCTTAACCCAAGCCATTGAGCTAGCCGATGGTATCACCCAGTTAGCAGACATTCGCCAAATTGAGATAAAGCGTCGTCTGCCAGCAGTATCAAATGTCACACAGTCAAGGAATGCATTATTAAGTGATGCAGGTCGCAAGCAAGCCCAATTTCAAACCATTTCAGTCAACCTCTGGGACCTGCTAAAAGAAGGTAACCTAAGCGAAGATTTAGCATTGCAAGATGGCGATCGCATCATCATTCCTACGGCAGACACATTGAGTTACGATGAAGCTACCGAATTAGCCACTGCAAGCTTTTCCCCCGATCAGATTTCAATCAATGTTGTGGGTGAAGTGGGCTCTCCTGGCAATATTAATGTTCCCCCCAATATCCCCCTTAACCAAGCCATCTTAGCGGCAGGTGGCTTCAACGATCGGGCGCAAACAGGTACCGTTAGTTTAGTTCGCTTAAACCCCGATGGGACTGCATCTCAAAGAGACATTGAAGTTGACTTTACCCAGGGAATTAATGAAGATCTCAATCCATCGTTACGGCCCAACGATACCGTTATTGTTCGACGGTCTGGTTTAACCCGTGCAAGTGACACCGTTAGGACTATATTTGCCCCCTTCAACTTGGGTCTTAACATTCTTCGACTGTTTGGCCTGTAGGCAGACTAGTTTCATCATCTCATTCGATTTTTAGTTGGTTTATTAGTATTTGATCATCTCTTTTGAAGATATGAAAGTTGCTCTAGTCCATGATTATCTTACCCAGAGAGGTGGTGCCGAACGGGTATTTGAACTTCTTTGTAGACGGTTTCCTGACGCTGACATTTACACGTCACTGTACAGCCCACAGGACACCATCGATGTTGGCAATCGGCAGGTCAATACAACGATGCTGCAGTCAATTCCAGGGGCAAGCAAAAAATTTAGGCTGTTTGCACCATTATATTTCTCGGCATTTGAAGCATTAGATCTGCAACAGTATGACTTAATCATTAGCAGCACAACAAGTTTTGCTAAATCGGTTGTAAAACGTCCTGATGCCTACCATGTCTGTTTTTGTCACAATATAACCCGCTTTCTTTGGGATACCCGCACCTATATCGATCAATACAAAGACTACAGACTATTAATGCCAATTATTCAGCCTATTTTTCAGAAGCTGAAACAATTTGACTTAGTTCATGCCCAGAAGCCAGATTTATACATTTCTAATTCAACCATCGTAGCTCAGCGTATTCAGCAGGTATACAAACAACCAGCAACTACGGTTAATTATCCTATCGATATCGAAAAGTTTGTTTTTTCAGATAAAAAAGATGATTTTTATCTGATTTCGTCTCGTCTACTTGGCTATAAGCGAATAGATATTGCTATCGAAGCATTTAATTGGCTAGGGTGGCCGCTGATCATTACGGGAGATGGTCCAGAAAGAAAACGACTGGAAGCCATAGCCCTGCCAAATATCACATTTCTGGGCCATGTAAGTGACGATAAACGCAAATATCTAATGTCGCGAGCAAAAGCTGTCATTGTATCTGCCCTAGAAGATTATGGGCTGGTGCCCATTGAGGCCAATGTTAGCGGAACTCCTGTTATTTCCTACGGGGCTGGTGGTGTTTTAGACACTCAAATTCCTGGTAAAACAGGTGTCTTTTTTTACCGTCAATCTCCAGAAGCATTGCTTAAAGCACTGTGTGAAGCCAACACCATCCAATGGGACTATAAACAAATCCGGGACCACGTCCTCAAGAATTTCACAGAGGATGTTTTCTTTGAAAGAGTTATTAAAGTCATCCAGGATTCTTTGAATAAGCGTTCTCTAGGTAAAGATAGTCCTTTACCATATGAAATATCTAAGCTGAATAAGTTGAGCCTAATAATTGATAAGGACACAAAAGTATGTTGACAAGCCCAATGTCTATCACTACAAATGAACCGGAATTTGGGTATGGACAGCTTTTGAATGTCCTGTTGCGACGTTTTATCTGGGTTGGAGGTTCCATTACAGTAGCAGTAGTTATTGCCATTGTCTCAACCTTAAAAGAAGAGCCCATCTATGAAAGCTCCATACGGCTGTTGGTTGAGCCCAATTATCAAGAAGAGATTGATATCACTAAACAGGACGTAGAGCTACCATCCAAGTCTCAAACAGATTATGCTACGCAACTCAATCTGATGCGCAGCGAAGCCTTTATTAAAGAGACCATTGAAAGAATGCTGGCCAGGCAGCCTCAAACTTGCGATAAGTCAGCCGACCAATCTAGCTGTATCAAGAAGTTCCAAAGCCAGTTAAAACTGTCCCAAGTTGTTGAGGCTAAAACAGTAACCAAAATTTTTGAAGCAAAATTCAGTGACAAAGATCCACGTATTGTACAAGATTTCCTAGAAACCCTTGGCTATGTCTATTTAGACTACAATAAAGAACAGCAGGAAGAACGCCTGGAAAAGGGACTATCCTTGGTGAATCGACAAATTAACGAGGTCGAATCAAGCTTGTCTCAATCCCGTCAAGCATTAAGACAATTTCGCGAAATAGAAAATCTGATTGACCCAGAACAGGAAGCCCCTACCGTCGCAGACGCGTTAAGGCAAGCTGAGCAAACTAAGATAGACGTTGATATTCAGTTACTTGAAACTCAAGCCCAATACGCTGCCTTGCAAGATAAGCTTTTAATCGATTCTCAAACAGCCTTAGTTTCGTCGCGACTGAGTCAATCTTCCCGCTATCAGCAACTCTTAAATAAAATACAAGAAACAGAACTGGCCTTAGAACAGCGGTTAGCCCTTTATGCTGAAGCAGATCCAGGGGTACAAGATCTCATCAGCCAGAGGCAAAGACAGATAAGTCTCCTGCAGCAGGAAGCCGAACGAGTCCTTGGGCAGGTTCCGACTCAGTTTGATTTAAACGAACAGACGTTATTGACCGAAGGGCAACTGAGTGGAATTGATCTAGATCTAATCGAGGAGCTTGTAAACACCGAAGTAAGCTTAAAAAGCTTAGCTGCACGTCAGTCAAGCCTGGCAGTGGTTACTCAGATGTTACAGACTAGGCTGAATAATTTCCCAGCCTTAATTTCAGAGTATAACCGTATTCAACCTGAAGTAGGCATCCAGGAAGAATCTCTAGTCAAACTACTGCAGCTGCGCCAAGAACTTAGCAATGAGATCGCCCAAGCAGGCTTCAGTTGGGATATTGTCGAACCCCCTAAAGCCGGTAGAGAAATTGCTACGCCACCCCTACAAAATATTCTATTAGGAATTGTTGCAGGATTCTTTGTGGGTAGTGCTTTAGCCTTTACTCGAGAGGCTATGGATAAAAGTGTACGTACTTCTGATCAGCTCAAGAAACAGTCGACGTTGCCTTTATTGGGGATTATCCCAGAAATACCTAGGAAAACTTGGGATAGCTTACCGGTGATCAATGGTGCTACTCCGTTTCCCACTAAAGTATTTTCCCTCAGTCAATATCAACCTTTCCGAGATGCGCTCGATTTAATTTACAAAACCATTCAGCTCAAAAATGCTCAGCCATTAAAGTCGCTAATGGTGACCTCGGCTAAAGCAGAGGAAGGTAAGACTACATTATCGATTGGGTTGGCCTTGAGTGCGGCGCGATCGCACCTACGCGTATTACTTGTTGACGGTAATTTGCGTAACCCATCATTACATCAATATTTTGGCTTATCCAATGAAGAAGGGATATCAACACAGTTCCCGATAGATCCCTCGCAATTAGACCATATTGATATCTCTCCTATACCAGTCAACATTGCAGGCACCAAGATTTCCGTTTTACCCGTAGGTCCTACCCCTGGCGATCCGATAATGTTCCTCAGCTCTCTCCATATGCGTTCTTTTTTAGAAAGAGCTGAATCAGATTATGATCTGGTCATTGTAGACGCACCTGCTATTTTAGGTCTGGCCGACGGTCTCCAGCTCGCGTCGTTGTGTCAAGCATCCGTGATGGTCAGTCGGCTAGATCATACGACCCAAAGTGATTTAACCCAGGCAGTAACAATCCTCAGTCAAATAAATACAATTGGTATTATTGCTAACGGATATCAAGAAAGCAACTATCAAGATCCGCCTTACACGTTAAATGGGTCTAGGAAAGTGTCTAAAAAAGAACCCGCACTTTGGCAACAGTTCCGAGCGCTCATAATAGCTCAAGTCCTAGCTTTTGACAAAAGATTTTGACTAAACTAGCGAACTTCACGTAGTTATGCAAAATCTGCTCTATACGTAATTTTATATAGGCTATTACTTAAAACTATTGATTTTACCTAAACAAAAATCGTAACCTGAATAGAATGATGGCAACATGCAGCGCTAGATAAGTCTATGAAAACTTCTACTATCTTACTCAATACCCCTGTAGTATACCGATTAACACCAGATAGTGTTGACACGCCTGCTTTCGAGAATAGCAGTTTAACTTGGAATGAGGATTCGCTACTGATTACCTCTATCTCTCACAATACAGATGTAAAAATACCTGCCTTAAGAAATAAAGCATGGTTACAAAACTGTCTAAAATGTTCTCCCATACGCAAGGTCTATCTTGATCCAGCAATGGAGGAATCTATGATCAAATCATGGATAGACATCTGTCATACGACACAAAAGGAAGTCTACCTAAAATTGTCGTCTGATGTTGCGCTCCCCCAAGACCGGTACCCAGACATTTGGAAAATAAAGCGCTTGGTCGATTGGTTAATGGCTGCTTTATTGTTAGTTATATTCAGCTTACCCATATTGCTATTGGCACTTTGCATTCGGATTGATTCCCATGGTCCTATTTTTTTCCAACAGTGGCGAGTCGGTTATAGAGGCAAACTATTTCGAATGTATAAGTTTCGCAGTATGGAGGCAGATGCAGAAATGCGACACCACGAGGTGAAGCAAGACAACCCAGGGTTACATAAACCAGACCATGATCCACGGATCACACGGGTAGGATATTGGTTACGACAACTGAGTTTGGATGAGATCCCACAACTTTTCAATGTGCTCAGGGGAGAAATGAGTTTGGTAGGCCCTAGACCTTGGGCGCTATATGATGCAATACAGATTGAATCAGCATTGCTAGAACGATTAAATGCTCTGCCAGGGATAACAGGACCGTGGCAAGTCTCTGTTCGTCCCAATGAATTAGACTTGTATGCTGTTACCTGTCGCGATTTGTCCTATCTACAATGTTGGGATCTACTCAAAGATCTACGTATTCTGTTATTAACAATTCCTAAAGTATTATTTGGCATTGGAGCACAGTAGCAATCAATACAACGGTATAACACTATAGTTGCGACCTACGGACAGGGTGCATTTACAGTATGGAGTTTATTTTTCAAAGTGATATCACATAGCTAATAGACCGAAAAGTCCTATGAAACGTGGATTTTATAAGCCACTTTACCGCCTCATTAAAGCGACTCAGTTCTGGCAGGACAATGCGCTCATTCTACGAGAGTTTAGTCACTTTCGCTATATTGTCATTCTGGCCCTATTAGCTCCCTTATTTGCAGCTGTTTTTGAAGGGTTTAGCTTAAGCTTTCTACTCGTTTTCTTGCAAAACTTGGTTAACTCAGCTGAGCCATTTCAGACAGGATGGACCTGGTTTGATATTTGGGTCCTGGGTGTTGAGCAATCTGACTTTAGTCAATTGTGTCGAGTCTCTGGGCTGATCTTAATTTCAATCTGGCTACGGGCACTGTGCAACTACCTGGCCCAATGCTCTATGCGCTTAACCCAGGTTAGACTCACCGACCGCTTATACAAGCAGGTGTTTGAGCAGCTGCAAGCCTTGAGTCTTAAGTTTTACAGTCAGGTACGCGGTGGCGAAATTATCAATACCCTAACCACTGAAGTTGGTCAGCTACAGCAGGCAATTGGTGCTTATAGCTTTTTATTTGCCAAGGGATCAACGTTAATTATCTATGCTGTGGTAGCTCTCAGCATTTCCTGGCAATTGACCCTTACAACCTTGCTGCTATTTGCCCTTATGGCAGCAGCCCTGTCTAATCTCAACAAACGTATTCGAGAAGCGAGTTTCCTTGTTCCTCAAGCTCGGGGCAACTTTACTGCGTTGGCTGGGGAATTTGTGAATGGTATTCGTACAATCCAAGCATTTGCCACTCAGGATTTTGAACGGCAGCGCTTTTATCAGGCAAGCGAGAACATTGTTTCAGCTACTACAACAGTTGTTCAACGGGCCGCCTTAAATCGTCCTCTTGCAGAAGGGTTAGCGTCAACAATATTAATTGGCATCATTATTGCCGCCATGGGTATTTTTGTGGCCAATGGTTCACTCGAAGTTTCATCATTGCTTACGTTCCTGTTTGTACTATTCCGGTTAGTTCCCGCCACCCAGAGTATCAGTGGCAGTATTGCCGATCTGAACCGTTTCCAGGGCTCGGTGGAGAATATCAAGGCTTTATTAGCCACCGAGGACAAACCCTATTTACAAAATGGGTATCGACAGTTTTCAGGACTGCAGCGGGCCATCGAGTTTATTGGTGTTGATTTTGGCTATGATTCTGATGCCTTGGTACTCAAGAACATTACATTGACAATTGAGAAAGGTACAACTACAGCATTAGTGGGTGCATCTGGAGCTGGCAAAAGTACGTTAGCTGATTTGATAGCGAGATTTTATGATGTGAACGCTGGGCAGCTGTTGTTTGACGGCATAAGTTTACGAGAATTTGATTTTAATTCCGTCCGTCGACACATGGCTATTGTCAGCCAAAGTACGTTTATCTTTAATGCATCTGTGCGAGACAACATCGCCTATGGTTCTAACAGTGCTACGGATGCTGAAATTTTAGGAGCTGCAAAACTGGCTAATGCATACGAATTTATTAGAGACTTAGACCAAGGATTTGATACGGTTTTAGGCGATCGAGGGGTCCGTTTATCGGGTGGACAATGTCAAAGAATTGCGATCGCCAGGGCATTACTGCGAAATCCAGAGATTCTCATTTTAGATGAGGCAACCAGTGCCCTTGATTCAGTTTCAGAGAAACTTATTCAAGAGTCAATCGAAAAATTATCAGTGGGCAGAACAGTTATTGCCATTGCCCATCGTCTGTCTACAATTGCTAATGCAGACAAAATCGTTGTGTTAGATAAAGGCCAAATTATTGAGCAAGGTCGATATCAAGAACTTTTAGATAGAAAGAGTCATCTATGGAAATATCATCAAATACAAAATCAACATACACAGCCAGCCTAAACATGTAAGTATGCATTGATATTAGCTATTTTGAATAGAGATTATTTCTATAAAAATCAGGCTAATGAGCTACATTTACTTTTTAGTTATTTTATCTAATTAATAGTATGAAAAAGCCAGACTTCTTTATCGTAGGGGCACCTAAATGTGGCACTAGTACACTGACCTATAGTTTGCTAGAGCATCCAAAAATTTTTATGCCAAAGCCAGCAGAACCACTCTTTTTTTGTCCGGATGTTACTGGCTCAAAGGTCTCTACATTGGAAGACTATTTAAGGTTATTTGAACCTGGCAACGATAAAGTTTGTGGAGAAAAATCAACACGATACCTATTTTCAGAGATCGCTCCTCAAAAAATATATCAGTTTAATCCTGACGCAAAAATTATTATTATTTTACGAGAGCCAGTTTCTTTTATGCATTCCTGGCATAGTGAACTACTAATGTGGTTTGTTGAAGATATTGATGATTTTGAAACTGCCTTAAATATAGAAACTGATCGTAAAAATGGTAAGAATATACCTAAAACATGTTCAACACCAAGACAATTAAGCTATCGGGAATTTGCACAGTTTAGTTCTCACATTAAACGATACTTATCTGTCTTTGATAGAGAAAAAATTCATTTTCTAATCCTGGAAGATCTTCAGGAAAATCCCCTTGATACATTTCGGAGCCTTTTCAATTTTCTGGGAGTTGATCCTGATTTTGTTCCTACCATGGAAGTTAGGAATAAAAATAAGAAAATTGCAAATATGACATTGCACCGGTTTTTTAGAACTCCACCCAGCTGGCTTAAAAAAACATCTAATTTATTATTGCCTAATGACTTAGTGCGAAAACGTATTTTAGGCAATCTGATAAAAACAGTTGAAAAGATAAATGTGAGCCGTAAGCCAAGGGAGAAAATTGATCCTATCTTGCTAAAAAAACTGAAGCAGGAAATGGCTCCAGAAGTTGATCGATTGAGTAAGTTGATCGATCGAGACTTAAGTATTTGGGCATGAGCAATCTTATTTTACTTTAAATATTAGGAAATTCGCATGAAATACCCCGATTTTTTTATCGTGGGAGCTCCAAAATGTGGCACCACGTCCATGTGTAACTATTTAGATCAACATCCAGATATTTTTATTTCAAAGCCTAAAGAGCTTAACTTTTTTGGTGCGGATTTAACACCGCCCCAAAGAAAACTTACCCTTGAAGAGTATTTAAAGTATTTCGAAAATAGTCAAAATAAAATTTGTGGTGAAGGGACACCCTTTTATCTTTTATCTAAAGCGGCTGGTCAGGAAATTAAGGCTCTGAACCCTAACGCTAAAATTATTATTATGCTACGGGACCCAGTAGCATTAATTTACTCATTACATAGTCAACTGCTTTTTGGTTCTAGTGAAAATGTAGCTGACTTCAAAAAAGCATTAGAGCTTGAACCTTATCGTAAAAAGGGACAGCATATTCCAGACCGCTGTAATCGTCCCGAGGCACTATTTTATAGTGATATTGTCCATTTTTCGGACCAGGTCAAAAACTACTGGGAGATATTTGGGAAAGAAAACGTGCACATCATCATTTTTGATGACTTTAAGCAAAATATCCCAGAGATATACAAACAAACCCTAGATTTTTTAGGCGTTCAGTCTGATTTTGAAGCAAATTTCCAAGTTCACAATCCCAATACCCAGGTCAAGGCGGTTTCTATTTATCGCTTTTTACGAAAACCTCCGGCCTGGATATTTAAGCTTGGGCGAGCCATTACGCCTTCATTTTTAGCACCCCTAAGACGAAAAATAGGTTGGAGCTTTATCAAAAAGTCTCAAAAAATGCTTACGGCAGAGAAACCTCGGCCCAAATTAGATTCTGAATTTGAGCATGATCTCAGAAAGCGATTCTCTCCAGAGGTAGAAAAGTTAAGTCAATTAATTGATAGAGATCTTTCCCATTGGATGGTTAGCTAATTGATACCTAAAGTAAACCATACTTAAATTATTCTTCCTATGAATCGGCCAGTCTTTTTTATCGCAGGGAACTCAAAGAGTGGAACAACGGCTCTTCACGCTTTTCTTAAGCAGCATCCTGACATTTTTATGAGTGTTCCTAAGGAACCTAATTTTTTCGCGAAAGATTTTTGTCGTGATCCTAATCCAGGGGCGTCTTTTTATCCTATGGCTCACAGCCAATATCTTGGCTTATTTTCTGAGGCATGGCCTGGACAGATGTGTGGGGAGGCGAGTGCATGTTATTTATACTCCACTGTGGCAGCGAGGGAAATCTATAACTTTAACCCGAAGGCTAAGATCATTGTTATTCTGCGTGAACCCGTAGATTTCCTGCGTTCTTACCACCTGCAATCTTTAAAGAATCTTCCTACAGAAGCAGAAACGATCAAGGGTTTTAAGCATGCACTGGACTTAGAGCCCTCTCGTAAGCGAGGAAAAAATTTACCGCCTAAATGTCTCATACCTGAGTTTTTATATTATCGGGAGCGGGTTAAATATGTGGAACATCTCAAACGGTTTTATCACTATTTTGGGGCAGACCAAATCAAGGTCATTATCTATGACGATTGGATCAACGATAATCAGGATATTTATAAAGACGTGCTTGATTTCTTAGGCATTCGTTCAAACTTTGAACCTAGTTTTTCCACCCATAACAAGGGCGGAGTTATCCTTAGGGCCAAATGGTTACAGGAAATTGTTCACAATTTATCCCATGGAAAAAATGGATTCCAAGGATTAAAAGTATTGACTAAAACTGTCTTTCCAGACGCTATCAGAAAAAAACTTTTGCAGGTGATTTACCAAAAGGCGGTTTTTTCTAAAGCAGATGCGTTAGATCCCATGCTTGTAGCCTCTCTGAAAAAGGAATTTAAGCATGAAGTGCTTGCCTTAAGCCACTTTATCAATCGAGACCTTATGGAAGTTTGGAATTACCAGGATGTATGACGCATTTTGTTCTCTCTTACCCGTTCAAACCCCATGGCTAACCTAACGTCTCGCATTACGGTTTCATGCAATGCCCCCTATGGTAAGGGCGGTCTCGGTCAGCATCTGGCTCAGGTACTGAGCGAGGCCATTAATGCGGGACACCAATGTACCTATTATTGCGCAAAACCAGCTACCACCGTGCACGAGGGGCATGGTGTTGAACTCTTACAGCCTAAACTACTGCGATATACGCCATTGCGTTACAGTCCAGGCTGGATTAACTTTTCTAGTGTCGATTGTTTTGATCGCGCTGTTGCTAGAAAACTACCGCCTGCTCAAATTTTTGAAGGGTTTGTGGGGCAATCGCTCTCTACGTTTAAACGTGCCCGCCAGCTGGGGTATGGAAAACTGCATTTACAGGCAGCCAACAGCCATGTCGATAATGTTATTTCTCAGCATCAAAAAGCGATTCAGCGATTTGGTCTGGAAGAAAGTTGGCTTAACGAGGCTCAGCAACATAAAACCCTTGAAGAGTATAAAATGGCGGACGTCATTTTTGTAGCTTCTGAATATAGTCGTCAAACTATGTTAGCTGCAGGCATCCCAGATCACAAGCTGCAGCGAATTGAGTTGACGGTGAATCCACGGTATCAACCAACAGCAACGCGTAAGCAGGATGATACATTTCGCATTGTCTATGTCGGTAGCCTGACGGTGATGAAGGGTATCCCGGTTCTACTGGAGGCATTTTCGCGATTACCTGATAAAAATATCGAACTTACGTTAGTGGGTGGTTATGCTACACGGGGTATGCGCCGCTGTATTCAAGGGTGGTTAGCGAAAGATCCTCGGATAAAACTGGCTCCTGGGGACCCATTGCCCCATCTGCAAAATGCAAACCTTTACGTACATCCTACCTACGAAGATGGATTTGCCTATGCACCGATGGAAGCACTGGCCTGTGGTGTGCCGGTTGTTGTTACAGAAGATACGGGCATGAAAGAGCATATCCAGGAGGGGATCAACGGGTATATTGTCCCCACGGGAAGCGTAGACGCTTTGGTAGAACGGCTGATGTCTTTGCAGAAAAAAGAATTAGTTATGTAATATTTATTACTCGAAATTCTGGTTAACTGCCCTTGATATTGTAGGGCAACCACAAGGGATTGCCCCTACGGATTGTTCATTGTTAATCGGATTTACTTAATTCGGACCAAACTATTTTTACTTTTAACTTAAAAACTACTAAATATAAATCAATATGCCTAAAAATCTAATCTTTTTTACTCATATTCCTAAAACATCGGGAACAACATTTTTTCGATCTTCGGTAGTGCCCAACATCCCTCAAACTCAGATCTATGAAGTAGCCAGTATTAAAAAGGTTTTAGCAGATCGTTTGACCGCCAAGCTCAGGACAGATGACTTAACGGTTATCAGCGGTCACTTTAAGTATGGGATGCATTACCTCTTCCCATGTAAGCCTAAATATATTGTTTTTCTACGGGATCCCATTGATCGAGCAGTTTCTTTTTACTACTTTATCAAAGACTCCAATGTTAATGTGTATCGTCATCCCATGAGGGACTATGCTGATAGTGTTTCCATTGCAGAGTTCTATCAAAATCCTAGGTTTTCTAATATGATCTGCCAGCAGATTGCTGGCTATAGAGTGAGTGCTATTTATCAAAAATTTTCTCAACATAAGAGTATTCAAAAACACTTACTGGAAACTGCATCGGACCATTTATTTAATCGATATGAAAATTACGGCTTGTTAGAGCAGTTTGATGCGTCTCGTAGGCTGCTTTGTAGTCGGCTTTCACTAAATGCAATTAATAAAAATCTAAAAAAGCAGAAGAAAACAGGTAAGCGTCCTCAGATAGAGGACCTTTCTATGACTACTCTCTCTGCCCTAAAAACTTCCCATGCACTAGACTTAGCGCTTTATGAGCAGGCCAAAGCTAAGTTCTTTGATCAGTTTGAGGTCCACGAACAAGAAAACTTTTTGAAAAATGCATAATTTGTCGTTGTGGATCGAGGGATAAATTAATTTGGTGGAGTATCAACAATGATTATTATTGGTCACTATGATCGCGAAATTTGGGCGAAAGGGGGAAAAGCCAGCTATATTCGGCGAGTTAGCTCAGCTCAAAGAGATAATGGTCATCAGGTCTACTATTTTAGTAAATACCCCAGCCATGGTACTGGTCGCTATGAAACGTCTATCACGGTAGAGACTACCACAGAGCTATTTGCAAAGGCTAAAGAATTAGGTGTGGATATTCTAAATCTACATCAGTCGGTGAGCCATGTTGCCTCAGGGGATATTCCCCTGGTTCGAACGTTGCATGAGCACAGTCCCTACTGTCCTAGTGGGAGTAAGTTTCTCCAACGATGGCATCGTCCTTGCGATCGCAAATATAGCTTTTATGGATGTATGTGGGGCCAGGTGGTTGATCGCTGCAGTAGTATACGTCCTCAAAAAATCTATCAAAATTTTCAGAAAACCTTTCAGGAAGCAGATACACTACCAAATATTACAGTAATTACTGTCAGCCACTTTCTAAAACAGCAAATGTTAGCGTCAGGGTATCCCTCTGAAAGGGTGCATGCCCTGCCATTGTTTGCGCCTGAGTCATTTAGCCAGACTGTAGCATTACCTGCAACGGGCATTCCTCACTTTGTTTTTTTAGGTAGATTTTCACCGAGTAAGGGGCTGGAGTGGCTGTTAAAATCCCTTAAAAATATTGCGGTGCCCGTACATTTAGACATTGCTGGCGAGGGGTTTCAGGAACCTGTCCTAAAAACTTTGGTCAAAAAGCTTGGGCTGACTGATAGGGTGACCTTTCATGGTTGGGTAAATGCGGATCAAGCTAATGATTTAATTCGCTCAGCCAGGGCATTAATATTCCCATCTGTCTGGCATGAACCTGCGGGTCTGGTTGCATTGGAGGCAATGAAAAACGCTAGACCTGTGATTGCAAGCCGAGTTGGTGGAATTCCTGAAATGGTATCCCACCAGGGGAATGGCCTGCTTGTTTCACCCTACGATATCAAGGAGTTGAGTAACAGTATTGAAACCCTGGCAACTGACTGGTTACTGGCCAAACGTTTGGGTGAGCAGGGGCAAGTCTGTATTGCTCAAAAATTTACCTTACAAAAGCATTTAGAGGGTCTTATGGCCCTGTATCAACAAATTATTGATACGACCAAAAATCGTTCACCTCTAGTTAATACATAGACTAACAATAAAAGAAGATACTAGTTGCCCAAGAAACCTTTAAATGAAACTTTGTATTGTTACTCATAAAGTTACGCTGGGGGATGGTCAAGGGCGTGTCAACTATGAGATTGCTCAGGAAGTGTTGCGGCTTGGTCATCAATTAATTCTCGTCGCTAGCTACATAGCCCCTGAGCTAGAGCATTTAGACTCTGTACAATGGGTGCCCATCAAGGTGGCTCAGCTGCCTGGTTCATTGCTGCGTAATCTAGTCTTTTCCTATCAGAGTGCAGGGTGGTTACAGCAGCATCGTGATGAGTACGATATCTTGCTGAGTAATGGGGCTATTACGTCTGCGCCCAGTGAGCTGAACACTGCTCATTTTGTCCATAGTACCTGGCTAACCTCGCCATATCATACTATCCGCTATCGTCGCGATCTCTATGGCGTGTACCAATGGTTGTATACAGCCCTCAATGCCCATTGGGAAAAACAGGCGTTTGCGCGTAGTACAATCGTTGTTGCCGTGTCTAGTCAGGTTAAAGCTGAATTAGTTCGCATTGGTGTTCCAGCTAAAAAGATTCAGGTTATTCCCAATGGTGTAGATCTAGAAACGTTTCAACCGGCTACGGTGGATCGTTCGGTGTTAGGGTTACCTGAAGGCGTTACCCTTGGGTTATTTGCTGGGGACATTCGTACACCGCGTAAGAATCTTGATACGGTGTTGCGATCGCTCACCCAAATCCCCAATCTGCACCTAGCCATTGCCGGCGATAGTAGCGGCAGTCCCTACCCAGCCATGGCAGCAGACCTGGGCATTCAGGCCCGGACTCACTTTCTTGGCTATCGCCGAGATATGCCACAGCTGATGCAGGCTGTCGATCTATTTATCTTTCCCTCCCGTTACGAAACCTTTGGCCTGGTGGTGCTAGAAGCAATGGCCAGTGGTATTCCAGTGATTACAACCGCAACGACCGGAGTCTCGGAATTGGTCACCCCTGAGGTCGGTTATGTCATTGCTCACCCTGACAATGTTTCAGAGCTTAAAAACGCATTAATCCAACTAAGTCAAGATGCCGACCTACGTAAGCGCCAGGGGACTGCCGCTAGAGCAATAGCCCACCAGTTCACCTGGAAAAAGTTAGCTCAACAATATGTAAATCAGATTGAACGCTTAGCAATGTCACAATCGACCGCTGCTGTTACTACAGCTGTCTCAGCATGACCGTCACGACTCTGGTACCACGCTTACGCCCTGCCATTGACGGAGTGGGTGACTATGGGTTCAAACTGGCTTTACAACTGCGTGAAGATTACAACATTACCACCCAGTTTATTGTTGGCGATCCAACCTGGCAACGAAATAATGATTTAAAGGGCATGGAGGCACATGCCGTCAGCTGCCGTTCAGTGGAGAGTCTTCTCTCTCACCTGCAAGGTACATCCACTGTCATTTTGCACTATGTTCCCCATGGTTACGCACAGAAAGCCTGTCCGTTCTGGCTCATTCAAGCACTAGAACGTTGGCACACCTCTACCGCCAACGCCAGCCTAATCACCATGTTTCATGAACTCTATGCGCTCGACTGGCATCGCCCTTGGAGTAGTGATTTTTATTTATCTCCTGTTCAACAATATCTGGCCGCTCGTGTGGCTCAGCTTAGCACTGTCTGCCTGACCAGTACCGAACGCTACCGCCACAGTATTCAGCGACTGAGCCATGGCAAACACACCCAGGTCTCCGTACTGCCAGTGCCTTCAAATATGGGCGAACCATCCAGGCTTTTACCCCTATCTCAACGCCAGCGTCGACTGATTATTTTTGGTCAACGTCGCAGCAAAGGCCCCATATATCGTCATTTCCAGGCGTTACTTAATCAGATATGTCAGACGTTAGCGATCCAAGAGATCTGGGATATTGGCCCCTCGGTTGACCCCACCCCAATACAAATCAGCGCAGTGCCTGTAAAGAAACTGGGAAAACTGCCCGAGACTGACATTAGTCAAATTCTCTCAGAGTCTTTAGCCGGTTTTTTAAGCTATGACCCTAAACGATTGGGGAAATCTGGCATTTTTGCCGCCTATTGCGCCCACGGCATGGTGCCCATTAACCACACCCATGGGCCAAGCCCTGTGGATGGTTTAGTGGTTAATCAGCATTATTGGTGTCCAATATTCGCGCCATCTCACCCACCTGACATAGAGACAATTGCAGACTATGCCCTGGCCTGGTATCGAAACCATGGGTTATCTAAACAAGCCGCTGTCTTTCGCCACCATCTTTCCAACGTAATTATTTCAGCGACTGCCCATGAATTATAGTAGGACATGGCAGCAAGCCCCTCAGGAGATTGCTCAACCGCCAATTATTCAGGCCACTCATAAGAGTTCCTCAGTGGCCTGGGGGATCATTATTTCACTGTTTGCGATCGCCATCGTCGGTGCCAGAGTGGGACTGGGATCGATGTTAAATCTTTTGTTTCCCCTGGGTGCCCTAGCGGTTGGTTTTTACCTGTTTACCTCATATCCAAACTTATATTTTGGCTTTACCTGGTGGCTCTGGTTTGTTACCCCCTTTTTGCGACGACTGGCTGACTATTGGGGCAGCTACACCGAACCTAGCCCGATGCTGCTGACCCCCTATTTAGTCACTGGATTAACGATATTTTCGGCGATACAAGCATTGCCAAAAGCCCATAAAACCGGATCTATTCCATTTGCGATCGCCTGTGTTGGAGTAGTCTACGGCTTTTGTGTCGGGTTAGTTAACCATTCTCTTTATCCAGGCAGTTTTTTCTTTACATTGATCAAATCCTTGTTGGGATGGTTGACCCCCGTAACCTTTAGTTGGTATGTATTTAACCGCTGGCAAGACTACCCACAGTATCGTCAACTGACTCGGCGGATCTTTCTATGGGGCCTGCTAATTATGGGGCTTTATGGCATCTGGCAATATGTCGCTTTGCCAGACTGGGATCGACTGTGGCTGATGAAATCTGGTTTGTTTTCTTCCCACGGATTACCAGACGCATCCGGCGGATCAAGGGTTTGGAGCACCATGCAATCAGCAGAACCCTTTTCTGCTTATGCCGCAGGTGGACTGTTGTTACTGCTGAGTCATCAAGGCCCCATGCTCTTACCCGCATCAATTGCTGGTTTGGTCGCTCTACTATTAACGACAGTAAGGTCAGCCTGGCTGGGCTTCTTTGCGGGTTTAATCACGTTGTTTGCATTCCTTAAACCTAATTTTCAGATGAGGTTAGTGGGCTTAGCTGTTGTGATTATCCTGTGCATCATCCCTATTCTGACATCGGATCTTTTTTCTGATGACATTGTCGCTGACATTATTAACCGATTGAATACCTTCTCTGATCTGGGAAATGATCGCAGTACTGACGTTAGGTTAAACACCTTTAATGCCCTGATTGGTCAAGCCCTTACAAGCTTTACTGGTCGAGGTTTGGGGCGGGGAGTGCGTGACAGCACGATCTTATCAACGATGTTTGAGATTGGCTGGGTCGGTGTTTCCTTCTATGTCGGTGGACTGTGCTTACTGTTGATAAAACTGTTTAATAACACTACTTGCAAAGCAGATTCATTTGCCATGACAACCCGAGCAATTGCGGTCAGTGCCCTAATTCGACTACCGGTAAATAGCGTTTTTGAGGGAGTAACCGGTATCTTACTATGGGTTTCCATTGCTCTGGGACTGGCTGCGGTCAAATACAATGAAAAATTTGGTTTAAACCCTAGACAAAACATTTAAGAAATAAACAATTTCAGGTATAGTAAGTTCCCTATGGAGACATCCAAAAAAGTTTTATTTGTTGTTCGATATCTTTGGGGCGATGAAGGGATCTCTATCCACTTAATCAGGCTAGCCCAGGGCCTGATTAGGTTAGGTTGGGACGTTGGCCTAGCATCAGCAATCCCAGCCGATCAAGAGCATCAATCTCATATCGTCGACAAATTCAGATCATGTGGCATTAAATACTTTTATGTTCCATTTCCACAGAAAATAAATCATCCCAATAAGCTACCGTCCTTTTTTACAGCCCTGACTGACCTGGCTAAAATTATTCAACAGTTTAAGCCCGATCTGCTGCATATCCACTCCCTTTCAGTTTCTCCCTATGCCCACATCATCCGTTTACTATATGGGCTGCCCTTTATCGCAACGGCCCATATAGAACCCAAGCTCAAGCCCTCTAATATTCTTTTTTTTAAGTTTTTCAATAAACTTTTCCCACCCTTTTTAGGTAATCGATTTATTGCTATCAGTACAGCAATTGAAACTATATATGCAGATAAAATAAACGTTAACAAAGCCAGAATTAAGTTAATTTATCATGGATTTGACATTAATTACTTTCGGCCTCCCTCTGAAAGTGAAAAAATAGAGGCACGTAGGGGATTTAATCTACTGGATGAGGCTAAGGTTGTCTGTTTAATTGGGAGATTAGACCCAGTTAAAGGTCACAAAATCTTATATCAGGCCTTATCTCTTTTAAAGGAGCAGGGTATTCATATTTTTGCCATTTGTGCAGGGACAGGAGGAGAGTGGGAAAGTCGAATTAAGGCTCAACCTAAAGACTTTGCAGTCCATGACCTGGTTCAATTTCCGGGTTTTACGGATGCTCGTAACGTAATATGGGCCGCCGACGCTATTGTTCTGCCAAGCCAGCGGGAAGGATTTGCCTTAGTGATTCCTGAAGCAATGCTTTGTGGCGTGGTGCCCATACGCACCCCTGCGGCTGGTGCGTATGATCAAATAACAGACAACGTCAATGGCTTTATTATCCCGTTTAATGATCCAGATGCCCTGGCGTCTGCACTAAGAAACCTCCTAACTCAAGAGTCTCTAAAAGAGTCTATGAGCAAGGCCGCGATTTCCTTTGCCACTGATCAGTTTTCTGAGACCACAATGATTAATAAAACAATTGAAACCTATTTAGAGGTTGTGGGAGATAAGTAATTTTCCCTGAAATCCTATGAAAACACTTCAAATTGGCATGGGTTGGTTTCCAGAACAACCAGGCGGGCTAAACCGGTTTTACTATGGCTGTCTCCAACATCTGCCCAGCATTGATGTGGCGGTTAAAGGATTTGTTGTGGGTTCTCAGCACATAGCCTCCGAGTCCCATGGGCAAGTCTTTAGTTTTGCCCGTCGAGACGCTTCTTTACTCAATCGTTGGTGGTCTATTCGTCAGGAATTTAAAGCATTTTCAAAGTCCATGGATTGCCATGTGATTGCATCCCACTTTGCCCTTTACACCCTGCCAATTCTGGATCTGACGAGTGAGTATCCCCTTGTTGTTCACTTTCACGGCCCCTGGGCATTAGAAGGTAATACTGAAGGGCACCGCAAGCTCTCTAACTGGTGCAAAAAAAGAGTTGAACAACCTTGCTATAACCGGGCCAGTCACTTTGTCGTACTGTCCCAGGCGTTTCGGGATATTCTCCACCATGAATATCATGTGCCGTTTGAACGTATCCATATTGTTCCAGGAGGTGTGGACCTCAAGCAATTTCAACGTACTCAATCAAAAATCGCTGTTCGTCAAGAATTAGGCTGGCCTACGGATCGACCTATTTTATTTTCTGTCCGTCGTTTAGCTAAACGCATGGGGTTGGAAAATCTGATTGCTGCCATCGATATTATTCGCCAGCAGCATCCTGATGTGCTCCTGCTGATTGCTGGCAAAGGTCGCCTCAAAGACAGTCTGGAGCAACAAATCTCAGACCGTTCCCTTCACGATCATGTTCGACTTCTAGGATATCTGCCTGATCAATTACTGCCCCTGGCCTATCGTGCAGCGAACCTATCCATTGTTCCCACGGTTGCTTTAGAGGGGTTTGGTCTGACCGTCATTGAGTCCTTAGCAGCAGGAACCCCCGTACTGGGCACCCCCATTGGGGGTATTCCAGAAATCCTACGTCCCTTGTCAGACGATCTTGTCTTTGCCAGTCCAAATGTAAACGACCTGGCTGCCCATATTAACAATGTCCTGTCAGGTCAGATAAGACTACCCAGCGTACAGACCTGTCAGACCTACGTGCAAGATCACTATGCTTGGCCAGTGATTGCCGAGCAAATTAAAACCGTTTATCAAAAAGCCCTTGTAGATTAACCCATTACATGAACATTCTATTTCTTGATCAAAGTGGAAAATTAGGCGGCGCGGAATTATCTCTGCTGGATATAGCAACCCATCATCGCGATCGCAGCCTCGTCGGTCTCTTTCAAGATGGTCCCTTTTGCGAATACCTACAAAACCGCAAGGTGCCTGTGCAGGTTTTAACCAACCAAGCATTACAGGTCCGTAAAGACGGCAATCTGTTGCAGGCGCTTAACAGCGTAGAACAACTTATCCCCTTAGTAAATCGCGTTGTTCAGCTCAGCCATAACTACGATGTGATCTACGCTAACACTCCTAAAGCCTTTATCATTGGAGCCATCGCCAGCTATCGCAGCAAACGGCCATTGGTCTATCATCTGCGTGATATTATCTCAGCCGATCATTTTAGTCGTTTTAACCGCTATCTTTTAATTACCTTAGCCAATGCTTGTTGTAATCTGGTGATTGCTAATTCCAAGGCAACTCGGCAAGCCTTTATCCAAGCTGGAGGACGACCTGACCTTGTTAAAGTCATCTACAACGGATTTAATGCAGACACCTATCAGGCAGCCGACACTGATGCTAACAACATTCGTCAGCAGTTAGGGTTAGAAGACAATCACTTTGTAGTGGGGCACTTTAGTCGACTGTCTCCCTGGAAAGGGCAGCATGTCTTAATTGACGCCCTCAGCCGCTGTCCTAAAAATGTTGTGGTCCTCCTGGTTGGGGATGCCCTTTTTGGTGAAGACGAGTATGTTAACCAAATTCATCAGCAGGTCGAGGCGTTAAATCTGCAACATCGGGTTCACTTTCTTGGCTTTCGTTCCGACATTCCTGCCCTGATGCAGGCTTGTGATTTGATTGCCCATACGTCCACTGCGCCTGAACCCTTTGGTCGAGTCATTATTGAGGGTATGCTTTGTTGCCGTCCTGTGATTGCCGCAGCAGCAGGCGGTGCTGTTGAGCTAATTGATCATGGTCGTACTGGCTGGCTGACTCCCCCCAATGATGTGCAAAAATTGACCGCTACTATTACTAACGCCTATCGTCAGCCTGAAATCGCCAGAACAATTGGGCAACAGTCTCAACACCATGCGAAAACATATTTTAATCTTGCTATCACGAATGAAAAAATCCTAAACTTGCTTAAACAGATACCGTTACAAAAACGTAAGACAGAGATACTTCTGTCCAATCCTGCCATTTTGAAATTGTTTAACCTACGTTCCTAAATACGTGGGGTGAGCCACACCTATTTTTAGTGTATGAAATAGGTGATTCGAGAAGTTTGTTCTCAATGGCCATATTACAGCCCACCGTACTGAGTTTTTCCAATAGGCTTAAATTGGGGTACGGCGAGGACAATTGTATCTGTATCCCGAACTCTTTTTTACTGAAGATTTAGGAGGTGAAATTGTGACCATGAAACTATTGTTTAATAAGGCATTACTGAATAGAGTTACCAAAACCCATTCAGGCTGAGAACAAACTCAGGCAAAATAGGATCTCCTGATAGTTGATTCGGTTGTTCCAAAACCTCTTTTGGACTGTTAGAACGATAAATTTCAACCTGTTTCGCCTTGCGATTTAACAACCAGCCTAGCCTTACGCCATTCTCCATATACTCCTGCATTTTCGCTTGTGCCTCAGTCAAGCTATCCGTCAGCGACATCAACTCCAATACAAAATCTGGTGCTAACGGCGGAAATTTCTCCCGTTGTTGAGGGGTTAGGGAGTCCCATCGCTCCTGTTTAACCCAAGCAACATCGGGGGATCGATCCGCTCCATTCGGCAAATGAAAGCCCGTAGATGAGTCAAACACAACGCCTAATTTGCACTGCTCGTTCCACACACCTAACCGAATTAGCAGATTAGCATTCCTGGCCCCTGTCTCTCCACCCGTTGGGGGCATAACAATTAAATCTCCTTGTGCCGTCCGTTCTAGTTTCCAATCTGGATTTGCTCGACACAGATCATAAAATTGATCGGATGTAAACGAAGCCGTAGCAGGCATTCTCAGGACAGACTGTGCCATAGTTAAATCCGATGAATACTAATGGCATTTTAGCGTTTGCAGACTAAAGGTTCACCCATCGAAATGCACTCCCTTTCTGAATTCTGAATTCTGAATTCTGAATTCGGACCTAGCCAACGTTTCCCGGCTGAAGTTGATACCCGGCCTTACTCATCCACACCCCAGGCATCTAGCAGAGCCGTTGCCCGTTCCACCTCAGACTCGTTATCTTGTTCCTCGTAGAGTTCTTTTGCTTTTTGTAGAGCATCGATCGCGGCATCCCGACGACCCTGGCCCCAAAGCGCTAAGCCTAAGTTATAACGAGCACCGGCATCCTCAGGAAACTGCCGGACAATTTGGCGATAGGAAATGACCGCTCGAATATATTGCTTGCGCTCTAGCAACAATGCCCCAAGGGAAGCCTGGGCAGGGACAAAACTAGGATTAGCCTCGACGGTTTCCTCAAAATGGATAAATGCCGCATCTATATCGCCACGTCCTTCCAGCATCAGTGCCAGTTGGTAATGGCTTTCCCAATCCCGAGGATTGGCGGCAATGGCACGACGTAAGGATTCTTCTGCCTGACGGGTGCGGCCTTGATGGAGCCAGATTTTGGCCAGGTTGCCATGGATACTGCCCCGGCGATTATCAATGCGCAGGGCCCGCTGCAGAGGGGGTAGCGCATCTTCGTAACGCTCTTGTTCTATGTAAAGTAGCCCAATGGCTTCGTAGACTTGGGCATTATTGGGCGATAGCCGCGCGGCTTCTTCCAGTGAATTGAGGGCCAGGTCATACTCTTCTAACCGCAATAGCATATTGCCTAACCCCAAAAAGGCGTCGAACTCCCTGGGGGCCATGCGAGTAATGGCGCGATAGGTATCAGCAGCTTCAGCGTAACGCCCTGCTTGATAGAGGCTCAAGGCCAGTCCATAGCGAAAGGATACATTGCGACTATCGCGGTCAATGGCCTGACGATAGCTTTCTACCGCCAGTTGAAAGTCTCCTTTTAGAAACTGCAGATAGCCAATTCCTGAATGCAGCCGAGCATTATTGCGGTCAATGGTAAGGGCCTGTTGATAGGCTGCGATCGCAGCCGAATAATTTTCGTTATCCACATTTCGCTGAGCCTCCGTCAGCAATTCCGCCACCCGTTCCTTTTCATAATCCGACAGCTCGCTAAGCTGCACATCAGTCTGCCCATCAATCAGAATTTCACTCTGAGCCAGCAGTATAGGAGGACGCTCAAAAGCATTGGCAGCAGCCAATGGCAACAGCCAAAGCATCCCCGCCAGGGTGGCCACCAGCCCAGATTGGCCGGGTAGTACTTTAGGTATTGCAATTGACATCGATGTAGTCTCCTAACTCACTCCGTCGTAATATGGACGGTGCTGCTAACGTGATAAGCAATGATTTTAGCAACTACCGATACACTTCAAGGACAAAATATTAAGCAATATTTGGGAATTGTCACTGCCGAGGTAGTTTATGGTAGTAACATGATCCGGGATTTCTTTGCTGGTATCCGGGATGTTTTAGGGGGACGTACAGGATCCTACGAGCGTATTTTTGAACGGGGTCAACAGGACGCCCTCAAAGAATTAGAGAAGCGTGCCCAGCAGCTGGGGGCTGATGCTGTCATCGGCGTTCATTTAAAGACTGACACGATTAACCTGGATGAAACTGGGGTGCTGATGTTGATTACGGCCAGTGGAACGGCGATCAAGCTTTAGGTCGGGAATGGGGAATTTCGATAGCCTTTGCTCCGTCTGCACCGACGCAGTATTAGGCTACTTGGGCAGAATCACCAACCGTGACTAATGCTGAGTAACTTCACCAAGCGCTTCTTGCAGAATTTCATCACTAACACCATGCCATTTCAGACTGGTAATTAATATAAAGACAGTATCTCCCTCCAAGCGCTCTAAATCAGCCCGAAGACCTTGTCCAAATAGGTACGAGCTAGAGATTGATATCCCGAAACCCCGAGTATTGTCGTCCCCTCTGACATCAACTAAATTTTGAAGCTCAAGAAAGCCCCCTCGAATCTTAAAGGTTCGAGGGGGCTTATAAATTAGCCGACCAAACTGAGAGAGGGCTAACTTAGCAGCCCTATTAGGCAAGTTATTGACTACACAAACGTAAACTGTTGACTATTATTCAAGTTCAGACTAGATGCATTAACTCCTTCAACGACACCAATCAAGTCACCTGAGAAGCTAATACCTGCACTGATAACGCCATTAAGTGTCACATTAGAGATAAAGTAATCCGTAGCACTCCCTACCAGCTGAATGGTGTCAACAATATCACCTGGAACATCAAATATGTCGAAGTCTGTAATAATGGCATAATCTAGATTGCCAAAATCATTGTAGAAGACTTCGCCAAGGCCGCCTTGCCGCTCACCCAAAACAAATATATCTTGGTCGTTGATATTCCCACTTGTGAGCGTATCAATTTCGCCACTTCCCCCTGCAACAAAGCTAGTACCATTTAGAACATCATTACCAGATCCACCATTGATTAGGTCATTGCCTGCCCCACCGAAGATGAAGTCATTACCACCTAGACCATTCAGTAAATCATCGCCGTCTTGACCATCGAGGACATTGCTACCACTGTTACCGATAATTGTGTCACTGACTTGGGTGCCGATCACTTGCTCAGTATTAATGATCGTAGTCGTGCCTCCAAAGCCTGTAAAGGTGTCAGCGGATAGGTCAATGGAGACTGCTTCGGAGAAGGTAACAATTGAACTCAGGTCAAGGGTGTCAAACCCACTGCCACCATTGACGTTGTCAATAAACTCGCCATCATTGATAACAATGGTGTCATTTCCACCACCACCGTTAACAAAGTCTTCGTCCAGCCCCCCACTCAGGGTGTCATTACCGGCACCTCCATTAATCGTATCGATGCCAATACCACCGGCAATCAGGTCGTTTCCACCCTGACCATCGAGAACATTGTCGGCATTACTGCCCACAATGGTGTCACTGACTTGAGTACCGATCACTTGTTCAGTATTAATGATTGTGGTCGTGCCCCCAAAGCCTGTGAAGGTGTCATTGGATAGGTCAATGGAGACCGCTTCAGCAGGCGTAACAATTAAACTCAGATCAAGGGTGTCAAACCCATTACCCCCATTGACGTTGTCAATAAACTCACCATCATTGATAACAATGGTGTCATCTCCACTGCCGCCATTGACAAAGTCTTCGTCCAGTCCCCCATTGAGGGTGTCATTACCGGCCCCCCCATTAATGGTATCGATACCAATACCACCGACAATCAGGTCGTTTCCACCCTGACCATCCAATAAGTCATCACCATCTTGACCATCGAGGATATTGTCGGCATTATCGCCCACAATGGTGTCATTAACTTGGGTACCGATTACTTGCTCAGTATTAATGATTGTGGTTGTACCCCCAAAGCCTGTGAAGGTGTCAGTGGACAGGTCAATGGAGACCGCTTCAGAGAAGGTGACAATTGAACTCAGATCAAGGGTGTCAAACCCGCTGCCGCCATTGACATTGTCAATAAACTCGCCATCATTGATAACAATGGTGTCATCTCCACTGCCGCCATTGACAAAGTCTTCGTCCAGTCCCCCATTGAGGGTGTCATTACCGGCCCCCCCATTAATGGTATCGATACCAATACCACCGACAATCAGGTCGTTTCCACCCTGACCATCCAGTAAGTCATCACCATTTTGACCATCGAGGATATTGTCGGCATTATCGCCCACAATGGTGTCACTAACTTGGGTACCAATGACTTGCTCAATGTTAGTAATCGTGGTTGTGCCTCCAAAGCCTGTGAAGCTATTGGTGGACAGGTTAATGGAGACTGCTTCAGCAGGCGTAACAATTGAACTCAGATCAAGGGTGTCAAACCCACTGCCGCCATTGACGTTGTCGATAAACTCGCCATCATTAATAACAATGGTGTCATCTCCACCACCACCGTTGACAAAGTCTTCATCTAGACCTCCATTCAGGGTGTCATTACCGGCCCCTCCATTAATCGTGTCGATGCCAATACCACCCGCGATCAGGTCGTTTCCACCCTGACCGTCGAGGACATTGTCGGCATCATCGCCCACAATGGTGTCACTAACTTGGGTACCAATGACTTGCTCAATATTCGTAATCGTGGTCGTGCCCCCAAAGCCTGTAAAGCTATTGGTGAATAGGTCAATGGAGACCGCTTCAGCAGGCGTAACAATTAATCGTGGTACCAATGACTTGCTCAATATTCGTAATTGTCTGTGAAGCTATTGGTGGTCAAGGGTGTCAAACCCACTGCCGCCATTGACGTTGTCAATAAACTCGCCATCATTGATAACAATGGTGTCATCTCCACCGCCACCGTTGACAAAGTCTTCGTCCAGTCCTCCATTCAGGGTGTCATTACCGGCCCCCCCGTTAATCGTGTCGATGCCAATACCACCCGCGATTAGGTCGTTTCCACCCTGACCGTCGAGGACATTGTCGGCATCATCGCCCACAATGGTGTCACTAACTTGGGTACCAATGACTTGCTCAATATTCGTAATCGTGGTCGTGCCCCCAAAGCCTGTGAAGCTATTGGTGGACAGGTTAATGGAGACTGCTTCAGAGAAGGTGACAATTGAACTTAGATCAAGGGTGTCAAATCCACTGCCGCCATTGACGTTGTCAATAAACTCGCCATCATTGATAACAATGGTGTCATCTCCACTGCCGCCATTGACAAAGTCTTCATCTAGACCTCCACTCAGGGTGTCATTACCAGCACCTCCATTAATCGTGTCGATGCCAATACCACCCGCGATTAGGTCGTTTCCACCCTGACCGTCGAGGACATTGTCGGCATCATCGCCCACAATGGTGTCACTAACTTGGGTACCAATGACTTGCTCAATATTCGTAATCGTGGTCGTGCCCCCAAAGCCTGTGAAGCTATTGGTGGACAGGTTAATGGAGACTGCTTCAGAGAAGGTGACAATTGAACTTAGATCAAGGGTGTCAAATCCACTGCCGCCATTGACGTTGTCAATAAACTCGCCATCATTGATAACAATGGTGTCATCTCCACTGCCGCCATTGACAAAGTCTTCATCTAGACCTCCACTCAGGGTGTCATTACCAGCACCTCCATTAATCGTGTCGATGCCAATACCACCCGCGATCAGGTCATTTCCACCCTGACCGTCGAGGACATTGTCGGCATCATCGCCCACAATGGTGTCACTGACTTGGGTACCAATGACTTGCTCAATATTCGTAATCGTGGTCGTGCCCCCAAAGCCTGTAAAGCTATTGGTGAATAGGTCAATGGAGACCGCTTCAGCAGGCGTAACAATTAAACTCAGATCAAGGGTGTCAAACCCACTGCCGCCATTGACGTTGTCAATAAACTCGCCATCATTGATAACAATGGTGTCATCTCCACTGCCACCGTTGACAAAGTCTTCGTCCAGTCCTCCATTCAGGGTGTCATTACCGGCACCCCCGTTAATCGTGTCGATGCCAATACCACCCGCGATTAGGTCATTTCCACCCTGACCGTCGAGGACATTGTCGGCATCATCGCCCACAATGGTGTCACTGACTTGGGTACCAATGACTTGCTCAATATTCGTAATCGTGGTCGTGCCCCCAAAGCCTGTGAAGCTATTGGTGAATAGGTCAATGGAGACCGCTTCAGCAGGCGTAACAATTAAACTCAGATCAAGGGTGTCAAACCCACTGCCGCCATTGACGTTGTCAATAAACTCGCCATCATTAATAACAATGGTGTCATCTCCACTGCCGCCATTGACAAAGTCTTCGTCCAGTCCTCCATTCAGGGTGTCATTACCGGCCCCTCCATTAATCGTGTCGATGCCAATACCACCCGCGATTAGGTCATTTCCACCCTGACCGTCGAGGACATTGTCGGCATCATCGCCCACAATGGTGTCACTAACTTGGGTACCAATGACTTGCTCAATGTTAGTAATCGTGGTTGTGCCCCCAAAGCCTGTGAAGCTATTGGTGGATAGGTCAATGGAGACTGCTTCAGAGAAGGTGACAATTGAACTTAGATCAAGGGTGTCAAATCCACTGCCGCCATTGACGTTGTCAATAAATTCGCCATCATTGATAACAATGGTGTCATCTCCACCGCCACCGTTGACAAAGTCTTCATCCAGTCCCCCATTCAGGGTGTCATTACCGGCACCTCCATTAATCGTGTCGATGCCAATACCACCCGCGATTAGGTCGTTTCCATCTTGACCATCAAGGACATTGTCAGCATTATCGCCAATGAGCGTATCATTGCCTTGAGTCCCAACGACTTGTTCAATCCCAGCTATGACTGTCGTACCCCCTAAGCCTGTAAAGGTACCAATAGATAGGTCGACAAAAACGGCTTCAGAGGAATTCACAATTGGGCTCAGGATGAGACTGTCAAATCCAGTACCGCCATCAACGTTGTCAATAAATTCACCATTGTTTATCAAGATGATGTCATCCCCGGCACCACCGATAACAGTATCAACGTCAAAGCCACCAGCAATTGTGTCGTTTCCGGAATTACCGTTAATTAGGTCAAAACCAATGCCACCTAAAATGAAATCGTTACCGCCTTGGCCATTGATTTCATTATCATTACTATCGCCAATAAGGAGATCATTCAATTCAGTCCCTGTTGTCATGATTGCAATCCTTTTACTTTTGTGTGTCGAGCAATAGATTTCTAAGTATCGTGACCTGCAATAGTGCGTGTCTCTGACACACTGATACTAAGGAGAATGCCGATATTACACAGTGGAAATAACTGAATAACTTAATAACCAAATCCTGATAGCTGGATTGCCGAAAACTACAAGTCAGAAGCTGCAATTTGTGCTAAAGCAAAAAACTATACGTCGGGGCAGTTCTTTACTTTAAGGTGCGATCGCACCTACTACCATCAATAGCAACGTTACGTAGCCCAACTACTGAGGGAGTTCAGGCCTAGAACGCCTCTTCACTGAGAAGTCGTTTAAGAAAATTCATGTTCTAATATAACCTTGACCCTGACCTTGCCGTAACTCGTACTACACCTGAATAATAGCGATGAAGGAGATGGAGGCAGCCGCTTTTAGGAGGGGATGTATGGCTAGACCTAACTATGGACCTCAAACTCAAAAACGGACTAGTGCATTGTCAAAGCTTAATTTTAGGGTAAACGGAAGCTAGTTTACAACGAGCATCATCGACCTGCATCTGCCAGTCAACTCCCCGTTACCTGTTGTTGATATCGTTCGACCAAGCTGTCGTTTCAACCCGTAGCGTCTCGATGTCTTCAAAGCGTCTACCATCAATACACTGTCGAGTCATTGCACTCAACTCATTTTCTGCGATGTTGAGCCAACTGCCATGCTTCGGGGTATAACAAAATTCGATTCGCTGGACCAGTTGTCGCGCTCGTTCAGGCTCGAATGCTTCGTAAAAAGCCCCTTTAGTGTGAGTATTGAGATTGTCACATACCAATTGTACTTTCTCGCAATCGGCATAGCGGTTCTCCAGTATGTGAGCCACTTCAAGCGCCCAATCCACTTTGGTGCGACTCGGACGTACACTCACTTGCCGCCAACCGGCTAACGGCTCAGTAAACATGAAAATACTCGCTGTCCCGGCTCGTTCATACTCATAGTCAATCCGTTTGCCGTGGTTAGCCGTGGCCGGAAGCGGGGGACGACTCTCTCGTTGAAATTGAACGGGTTGTTCATCCATGCAAATCGTCGGACGGGTTGGGTCGTAAGGCTGAGCATAAACATCTTCAGTAGAATCTGCGCTCGACGCACTTTCTGACTGCTACCCTTCAGCTTTTTGATCACCTCTTGTAACTGATGGCGCTCATCGGGAGTTAGACGGACAATGTACTTTTTCTGCATGGGATTCCGGTACCCTGCCTAGAGCTTACCGGAACACTCTCAATAACCCTAATTTTTAGTCTTGACGCTGCACTAGGCTTAAACGAGCGTTGAGCTTGGATTAATTTGGTCGCCAGATATAGGTGGCAGCCTCTTTAGAACTTGAATTTTGTAGTTGTGTCAGTAAAGCTACTTGATTAGGCTCATGTTCAGCATTGAGAAATAATTGCTTAATAATATCTCCATGTTTTGTAAATAAAATCTGTTCAGTAGGTGTCAACTGTTGATAAATCCTTTCTATAATTGTCTGAACACCAAAACTAGCCAATGACCATTGAATATTGGTTAGAGAAAAGACTTGTATGCAGAGAGGCAATAACTGTTTCTCAATAACTGATACACTGTCTTCCAAGATGCACAGCCAGATATATGCCTGAAACATGTTCAAATCCCGTAAGCTAGAGCTTTGTACTGCTGCAGATTGCAGTCTGCCTTGACAGCTAATGTGGTGAGGGAACACACTAATTGCCTGTTGATAGGTAAATGCCGATATAGAATTTACCCTTGGCATCATTTTTTTTACGAGAGCGATTGATTTGGTGATATCAGTTTTAGATACGGCAACTGAGCAGATTCGTTGCCATGGCATGCATATAAGTTCGTCCAAGACTTGTAGATAGGGAACGAGCCAAGTGCACTCATAGGGAGTGAGATGGCTCAAAATGCGTTTGCGCGTGAGATGCATTTGGGTTGTCATAAACCCAATCATATGTCGGTTGATAGATGAAAAATAAATGGCTTTAAGTTCTCTAATCAGAGGGCCTACCGTCAGTATTAGATTTTCAAAGCGAGGTATGACTAAGGCCGCTGCTTCTAGTTTGCCCGTGTCTGATTCGAGGACATGTATGTATTCAACAACTGGTGAAAAGATAAAAGACTTTGCATAACCGTCAATCAACGCCCTATAAATTTGCTCGATTTTAATACTGAGCTTCTGTAACTCCCAGGCATCTTGGGAAAGAGCTTCTGTTCTTGATAAAAGTTGGCTTGTATCAACGGTAGCTAAGGCACAGTCTAATTTTAGGCGATTACTAATTGTTTGAGAAGTAGCTAGGCGAGCATCATCGGCAATTGACGATCGCAACCGCTGTTCCACATGTCTTCTAACATGACTAGAAATACTCCCTAAGTCTGGCAGGTAGCGAGCAATCCATATCTTCAGTAATTCGTTATCAACGTCAGTTCCTGCAGACTGAACTTTCTTAAGTTTATGCATTCTGAAGAAAATTGGTATGTTAATAAATAATCTACGCTGTGATATGACTCCATTTAGTATGGTGCGCGGGAGTATCTCAGCATAACTCGCACAATGTATATAGTTACTATCGATCCTTTAATATTGTCCATATCTAATAAATATTCTCGAGAAAATGCTTAGAGTGAATATAATTTAAGCTAAATTGGTTGAATTGAAAATTAATGATTATTGCGAACAAAAATAATTTTCAAAGAGTTAGTTTATAAACAGTATTAGCCGATACTGCTAAATGTGAATAAGGAAATGGGATATCAATTTAAGCTGGGAAATCTTGGTTAGGACTGAAGCCGGAAGTCGAAAAGGAAAGGCATTCCTAATTCCTAATTCCGAACTCTAGATTCCTGAGGAAATCGTCCCGCTTTATGTTGGTACCCAGGGAATGCACTAACTGATGTAATCTCTGTGAGGGTGAATTTATCACCATCTCCTACATGATCAAATAGTTCGAGTTGTGAATTAAATGCATTACTTTATATACAATCACCTTGCCATATGGTTTAGATAGGCAATGCATAGGTAAGAATATCTTTTTAAATTCTTGATATACATACTTTATAATTTAAATTTTAAGTTAACTATAAGGATAAAAAACATAGTCGTGTACAACTAGTGGTGATTACATACTTTGTTGTATATGTTTTGAATGTATCTGTCGCTACTTTTTGCCTTTAAAACTGTGTTTTTAGTCAATAGCATGTCTGCGATATATAGACGTCTTATACTAGTTTATGAATTGCATCTTTTGTCTAAAGTTGCTCGACGATACTAATCTGTCCTAATGTAGTTGAATTTATCACTCTAAACTTAGTAGGAAGCCATGGGTTGTTTCATAAGAAACATAGGGCACAACTTATAAAACAACCCAAATCCCCTTAAGGATATTCCAGGCTTCATTTGAAACTAGAGGATAAATGCATTAAACAACTTGGGCAAGATTAACAAAGTACAGCGGATGCTGGTAGGTATTACCTTGATAGGTTAGGGCTACCACTTGATCAATTGATGAAACTGTTTTAGGTCGCTCAATTGGAGGCGTGTAATCGTATTGCTGACCGCGATAGATGAGTTTGGTTTTGGGTTGATCGTTAACAACAAAATCAAATTGGATAGGGGCTGGCATTTCATAAGTGCTGCCGCGATAAGTAAGTTGCATGGATAGTCTCCTAGTAAGTTGAAATCGTTTGAGAATGTTAGACTGGACTCGCTATATTCAGTTAATAGTTAAAATTTGCGCTGATAGCTATTGCCTCGGTAGGTTAGGGTTACTACTTGGCTAGCTAATGCATCAGGCAGCTCAATAACCAAGTTGTGAATTTTTAGTTGTTTATTTTTGATGGTTGTGACATCGACTCAGCTGCAACAATGGTGGTGTTAGAAATGCCTGCAAGGTACTGCTTAAGTTGTTTACGCAAAATGGAGCGAGCCTGCTGAATACGCTTACGGGCGTTATCTTCTGAGATTGATAGTTGTTGGGAAATGTCTTTGTAGGAACTCTCTTTAAGAAATTTCAAGACAAATGGTTGATGCAGTCTGGGAGGGAGTTCTGCAATAATTTGCTGTAGATAGGTGATTAATTCCTGTCTGAGCAAAGTTGTTTTAGGAGAAGATGTACTAGTCAAAGCAATGGCATCTGTCACTACCTCTTCAAAATTGTCTACACCAACGGGTTGGCGACTATGGGCTCGATGTAAGTCGACACAGAGGTTATGGGTGAGACGGGTTAACCAGGCTTTGGGATTGGTAATTTTGTCAGCATATTGAGGCCATTTGGCTCGGGCTTTAAGCATTGCGTTGCTCAAGGCTTCTTCGGCATTGGCTTGATTGCCACCCATCCATTGCAGGCAACGGTGGGATAAATAGGACTGATGCTGGAGCCAGACAGGCCAAAAATCCGGTTGTTGGTTTGAAGTACTTGATTCGATAGGAACAGTAAGGGCCAGCGGTGGACTGTAAACGGGAGCGGTTAGAGTCTTCATTAATTAGGGCAACGAATGAATCTATGCCCTTACGTTAGGTAGGGGATCTACCCCGATTCAAATTGCCCCAGTTATGCTGAAATGCTTATATAGCAATAGTTAAAACAATTCTGAAGACATGCTAATTAGGATTATGCCCCGAACTTTATATGGTTAAGGGCATACACGTAAATAAGAAAAAGGATAGAGGCTGCATGGCTGCATCATCGATTTACACAGATCCATCCATTCCAGGATGGTAATGGACGAGTCGCACGCTGTCTGGCAAACCTTGTGTTTATTCAAGCTGAGTCGTCAAACGATTTAAAGATTGGCTAGACGACATCATTGTTACAGGTCTAGAATACTGGAATAAAAGTTTGTAACGCTACATTGCCTTGCTTATACTATCAAGTCAGGATGAATACCCTGACGAATTACTAGGTCATCTTTCAGTTGTTGTAATTCCACCAATGTATTTTCCAAAAGTATTTGCTGCCCTGCCCATTGCTTTTGTGATGGTGGCATTACAATCGATTGATAGAGAATAGGTTTGACTGTTGTTTTGTACGTATCGATAGCCGTCAGGGCAGTGTCAGAAAAGTGAGCCAGGTAAGCACGGGCTGCATCTCGGCTAAGCTCAGGCGAAATTGTTGGTTCTGACTGGGTCGATGCTTTGTTTTTACGTCCAGCTTTGTTGATCAGGTGACTAGCGCCCCCCAAAACAGCGGCACCCATGGGGCCACCAAGTACCCAGCCAAGACCTGTTGCGATCGCAACCGGAGCCACGCCATCATCTCGTTTTTTCTGGGGGTCATCCAATTCAGGTGGGGTATTTGCGGTCTCATCCGGCGACTGCCAACCTACCCATAAATCCACCGGACACGGTTGTTCAAAAAAATCGCAGGCCTTATAAACCCATTCAGTGACAGCCCGCTTTTTTTGTTTCCACACCGGCTGTAATGTCTCTTCTAGCCACAGTGGTGCTGTGCCCTCCTGCAGTGCGGTAGCAAACCCATACTGATACTGATCCAACAAATTTCTCAACCGCAACCAGTCCTGTAACTCAGTCACACTTTGCTGAAATCCCTTTTGCAATAGCTCCAGGGCTCGCTGTTTAATCGCCGCTCGCCGACTGTCTGGTTGCAGCATTGTCTTCAGGGTATGCAGTTGTTGTTGCAACCCTTGTTGCACCTGGGAAATTAAAGGCAACAATCGCGGCAACCGATGTTGAGACAGTTGAGGTTTACGCACCTGAACCAGACTGTGCAATGCAGATTCTAACGCTGGTAGCCCCGCCTGGGTTGCCGCCGCCATATTACCCTTAAGCCGAGCCCGCAAAGCAGGCAACGCATCCACCCCATAAAGATTACTCACCCCATCCGGCAGGGTAGCTCGAAAATCTTGGGCTAAAAATCTCAGACGATACATCACCTGTTTACGATCCTCAGGCTCCATAAGATTGAGAAAATTCACCACAAACAACACTGTGGTAATGCCCCGATCTAGCAACCAGTCTCGCAAATGCTCCCGTTCTGTCAGGGTCATTAACTTACGGCCATCCAATAGCTGGATCACCACATCGGTCTCCAGCAGCTTGGCATAAACCAACTCATTTTGAGCCTGCCGATCATCGGTCCCCGGCAGGTCCACCAGCTCCACCCCCGATTGCAAAAATGGATGGGGACATGCCACCGCCACCGCCGCCACCTCCTGACGCATATGCCGCTGGTCATCCAGGGTGGCATACCGTTGCAAGATATCTGTACCGGGTTCTTTGAGTATTGTGCCATCCGTAAGGGTAATACAGCTGGTCAGTTCAGCCCCATAGGTGACTGTAATCGCCGCCCCAGTGGTGGGAACCAAATCACTGGGCAAGGTTTTCTCACCCAGTAGCGCATTGAGGAGAGTCGATTTGCCATAGTTAAACGGACCAAAAACGGTGATCCGCAGGGTAGGATTGGCGATGAGATCGCACTGACTCAACAGATTGTTTTTAAGCTCAGCATTGTTGTTGTCCAACAGCCCTACCGCTTTTCGCAGCGTCATTAGAAGAGACGTTAGTGATTCAGAGGTAGCCATTGTCATTAAGCCTCCTCAGCCTCCCATTGCTCCTTTACTCTACCGCCAACAAATACTGGTATACCGACTCTAGCTGCTGATACGCCGCATTAACGTCCCCCTGAGCCGCCTTGAGTCTCTGGGTTTCAGCATCTCGGTTAATCTCACATGTCTCTTTTTGCTTGACCAGGTTATCTAATTCCGCTTTGCGACTAGCAATATCTAGGTCAATGCGCTCCATTACTGACGTTTCGTAACTCTCAAAGCCGTCATACACCGCATCATAAATAGTCTGCCACTGTTCATCAGCAATCTTTGGTAAATGCTTGACCAGCTCCTTTCTCATGGCCTCAGCCAGTTCCTTGCGAGCCTGATCTATCTGTAGTGCGCCAAACCCGAGACCAACAAGTACCAGCATTAAGGGTGCTAATGTGATGCTAAAAAGAGCTGATGCAATCAGGGCAACACTGCTAACGGTCAGAAAGTTGAGCAAAATACTTTGCCAGTCAAAACCAGTCGCCGCTAAGGCCACACCAGCCACATTGCCAGACGCTAGAGAAATTAACCCCATGGCCCACCTGGCCCAGTTAGGTGAATCATCTTCACCCAAACTATTGGGCAGTTTAACGGTATTCTGACCCGTGAGTTTTGCGGTCATACGGTCGGTAATTTGAGCATAGGACGCCCCATACTGGGCTGCATTTTTGGCCAGTTGCGCAAAGGCTGCATCCACATCCTTTTCAGCCGTCCGTGACCATTCATAGAACTTATCGTTAAAGTATTGCTCAAAGGCCTGCTTTAACTCAGCACTAAAGCGACCGCGTCCACCGTCACTAATAAACTCTCCCAGATGAATCTCGGGTTGGTAACGGAGAAAGTCTTCTTCAAAGGTTTTCTCCATATTGATCATATAAGTACGAAAGGAATTGGCAACAGCAGTAGATTTGCGATCGCACATAGACCGAATATCCGCCCGAAACTGGTCGCGAATATCCGCCAACTGCTTAAACTCCGGCTCCACCGAATCAATCCGCTGCTTCAATTCATCCACATCCTGATTTAGCAACGGTAGCCGCCGCTCCAGGGCTTCCGCAAAGCGGCTTTGGGCCTGACGGCCCAGGATACGGGCCTGACGAAACTCAGCCACCGCCCGTTCTTGGGTTAAAAATCGATTAAGGGCATCAATAAATGGCGGGAAGCCAGTCCCTTCTAGGGACGCATCTGGATTTTTGAGGCGCTGGCGCAACGCATTGCGGGCGGAAATAGCAAACACACGCTCATCGTACCAATCCTGTCCATCGATTTGGCAATAGTCCTCAAGCTGGGTATGAAAGACTTGATGTAACCTAGCTTCAGCCGCAGCAACCGCTTCTGCATCATCAGGGTCCAATAAACTTTCCTTGACCTGGTCCCAGGCATTAATCAAAAAGAAAACCGACAGACCTCGGTCCTTTATATAGTTCTCCAGGTAGCGACGCTCTGTCAGGGTACAAGGCTGTGTAGCCCGTAATACAAATAAAATCGAGTGGCAGTTATTGATATAGCCCAAAGACAGCTCATTGCGCGCTTCCGTATCATTAAGTCCGGGGCTATCAACAATTTCTATGCCTTTTTCCAATAGGGGCAGCGGATAGTCCACCACCGCATGGCTGATATCAGGAAAGGCCAGCTCCTTATTAGCCTCTAATTGCTTTGCTTCGCCTGGGTCAATGGTGTAACGCTGTTTAAATTCTGCAAAATCAACGGATTCAGCCGCACGGTCATCAACAAAATGGACCGTTACCTTCTTCTCAGGGCCGTAGCGTAGTACCGTCAGCAGAGCCGTACAGGGGTTGACATCGCTGGGTAACAGGTTCTCTCCAATCAGGGCATTTAAGAACGTACTTTTCCCACGCTTCATATCCCCCAGCACCAGCAACCGAAAGACACCGCGACGTAGATTTTGACTGGCGGTTTCAATATCCTCAATCGTTTGCCCTAGACCTAACCCCCCAGAGGCATCAGCACTGTCTGCTTCGGTATCCGTCAGCACTTGGGTGAGCTTGGTTAAACTATCTGCCATCCGCTGGCGTACCTGGGCAACACGATCCAGATCGCTAAAGAAATCAGTCGATTGAATTGTAGGCATTGTAAAACCTCAGGTAGTGGGTATTCGTACAAGCGCGTTAACCTTTATCCCGGTCGCTTTCTAGAAAGAGCTTATAACCGGCCCAGCCGATACCAAATATTAAAAGTAATGTGGCTAACCAGGTGGCTAACTTGACAGCCACAATCACACCCACGACGATCAAGCCAAATTTTGCAATTTTAGGTAGGCGCTTGTACCAGGGGCGACCTAGAGTCTCTGTCTGCTTTGTAGTCGGCTGCACTGGTGTAGAATCCTCTAGTTCAGCCTCCAGCTCACGCAAACGCATCTTAACTTCGCGTTCCTTAAGCTCTGCTTCCCGATTTTTGAGTTCTTGCTCTTTTGACTGATGATCAGGATTCATGGATTTACAAAGGATCAACCACTGCTTTCCAACATAGTCGTTGTTTTCAGCACCCGCAACCCGTTAACTCCCCCTATGGGCTATGGACAAGGTTCAAACGTATTGTCATTGATAGAGAAAACCCTAAGTAAATCCAAATCACCGTTTATACAAAATCCGTATAAAACGTTTATTATTGATACGTAGTGTTTTGTAGCATTTGAGTAAGTAGACTAGTTCAATCCTTTATGTAAGATGCCAATAAGCTGTTAGCTCTCTATAGATCAGCAAACTCAATCTTGACGGACGACTACCTATTCATGATGTTTTTGTCACTGCTACATTAATGAAATTATTCCAACAGTTTCCGACTCTCCTGGAAGATCAGATCGAATATTCCTCAATGGAATTGCCCAATCAATTTCCAATCCTTTTAGAAGGGATGTTCGATGACCTACATGGGCCCCACCTTGACCCGAATCAAATCTCTGCTGCCCCACACTCTCCTGACGAAAGTCCATATTCTCAAAGCTATTCCATTGCCGAGGTTAGTGATGGCGGATCTGGGCTGGCATCTGCCGAGGTTAGTGATGGCGGACCTAGACTCGCATCAAGGCAGAATAGGCCTCAATCCGATTTAGGTTTTACATCCTTAGAATTTCAATTTTTAGAACATAACGATACTATTTCAGACGCAGTCGATACGGGAATAGTGGGTCCGGGGAACTTTTTTGCGTTTACTGGCATTGGTGACAATCTGTCGTTAGCTCCAAACGATGATGTCGATCTATTTGAGCTACAGCTTACTCTGGGTGACAACCTGGTGGTAGATATCGATGCGATTACTATCGGGTCTAACCTCGACTCTGTTCTGAGTATTTTTGATTCTACGGGTACGCTAGTCGCCCAAAATGATGACATTGACATCTTGGATTCATTTATTGACTTCACAGCGACCGCCACCGATACCTACTATATTGGTGTGAGTAGTTTTGCCAACTTTAGCTATGATCCCTTTGTGGAGGGTAGCGGTGTTGGTAACAGTAGCGGCTTTTATACTCTCACTGTCGATGTGACCGCTGCCCCTAGTTTAGAGCCTAACGATACGATTCCAGACGCAGTCGATACTGGAATAATGGGCTCGGGTGACTTTTCTGTTGTCTCTGAAATTGGTAACAATCCGTCCCTAGCGCCAGAAGATGATGTAGATCTGTTTGAGCTGCAACTCGATGCAGGGGATCAGTTAATAGTGGATATTGATGCCGATGCTCTTGGGACCGGTCTCGATCCTATACTCACCGTATATGACTCTGCGGGTACGCTAATTGCTAAAAATGATGATTTTGATGGCTTAGACTCATTTATCGACTTTACAGCTAGCACCACTGATACTTATTACGTTGGTGTGAGTAGTTTTAGTAAAACTGACTTTGATCCCTTTGTGGAGGGTAGTGGTAATGGCAACAGTGCTGGTGCCTATACTCTCTCCATGGAAGTCAATGATGCGTCTAATATAAGCGACTTTGATATAGAGCTTGTCTTTTTCGATGATTCTTTAACGCCTAGTCAACAGACTATTTTTGCGGCGGCAGCTAAGCGTTGGGAGCAAATTATCATTGACGATATTCCTGATGTTTTTGTAACCGGGTTTGGGTTAATTGATGATGTTCTCATCGGGGCAAGTGCGCCTTTGATTGATGGTGTCGGTGGAATCTTAGGTCAGGCAGGGCCAATCGCTCTGCGTAATGATGGGTCATTCTTGCCATCCATTGGAGTCATGGAATTCGACTCAGCAGATTTAATCAATCTGGAAACAAGCGGTGCCCTCGAAGATGTTATTTTGCATGAAATGGGTCACGTTCTAGGTATCGGTACGATATGGGAGGCCTTAGGCTTGTTGACTGGAGTTGGCACCGATGATCCAAGGTTTATCGGTGCTGGTGCTACGGCAGAGTATAACGATATTTTTGGGGTTGAAGAGTCTAGTATTCCCGTAGAAGCTGATGGCGGTCCAGGGACAGCGTTTGGACATTGGGACGATGAGCTTTTCTTTAACGAGTTGATGACCGGGTTTCTTTCCCCCGGAGACAACCCGTTGAGTCGTATTACCGTTGCATCTTTAGGAGATTTGGGCTACGGGGTTGATTTAAGTGCGGCAGATCCCTACACTCCCCCTAGCGTCTTTGGATAATCTAGTAAGTAGATGGTTCCATCACGGAATTATTGTCGCATTACTGCCTGCCTTTTCATCCTTCAGCGGTATCCTCAAGCCTCGTCTAATCAGCGCAAACAGATCAACGGCCCCTTGAGAACTTTGAGAACCGCCTGGTCTCAGATAACAAAGCCATAGTCCAATTGCACCCCAAGCCAATAAGCTCAATAAAAACGTTGAGGCAACCACACAGCCGCACCCTAACAATTGATAAAGGGTTTGTTGAGCCACAGGATACACGCGAGTAAATTCGAGGGAAAAGTCATGGGCAAACAAACCAACCGCAACAGTCCCCCATACACCACAAAACAAATGGATGGGAATTACATTGACCGGATCATCGATTCGTATGAGGTGCGATCGCAACAAACTCCCCCCAACCGCCACCAGGATGCCACCGACGGCACCAATGATACAGGCATCTAAGATAGAGACATAGGCTGACGATGCCGTAATACTGACCAGTCCACCTAAAATGCCGTTGATAATAGATGACAGTTTTACTTTATATTCCGTCGCCAAAAGACTGTATAAAAGACTGACTAAACCACCAGCCGTAGCCGCAAACATTGTCGTCATGATGACATGGGGAACATAGTCGAGAAATCGCGTAGAGCCCCCGTTAATACCAAACCAACCGATCCATAAAATCAAACATCCCAGAGTGGTAAACCCTGGATTACAAGATTCAAATTTTTCCCCCTGTAATCCATAGGGAAAACTGTCTGTGCTGGCATCATAGCCGAACTTTCCGGCCCTAGGATTTAGCAGCCAGGTACCCACTAATGCCGCTGTTCCACCCACACAATGAATCACTGTTGAGCCGGCAAAATCATGGAAGTTGAGTGAGCTTGCCAGCCAGCCATGTTCACTCCGTACCCAATACCCCATCAGGGGATAAATAAACCCAACGAAAACAAAGCTAAAGAGAATAAATGCCCGGAATTTTATCCTCTCAGCAATAGCCCCAGATACAATGGTGGCAGCTGTTACCGCAAATGAGAGTTGCAACAGAAAAATAGCTGCAAAGGATCGATTTCCCCAAAAGGTTCTTAAATTCTCAAATCCCTGGGGAAACGGGTTTTGATTGATTTCAGATGGAAATAAAGAATTTATAAATAGTCCGAGTTGGCCAAAAACAGGATTGCTACTATCGCCAAACATCAACCGAAATCCAAAAATAAAAAATGCCATTGCTGAAACGCAAAAAACAAGTAATTTTTTGGAGAGCCGATTGGTTGTATCAGTGTGGCAAATTCCTGCTTCTAACAGGGCAAATCCAGCGTTCATAAAAAATACCAATAACGCTGCCATCAGCATCCAGATCGTATTGACGGCTGAAAACAGATCGTTAGCGACTGGGATTTGGCTAATGGCGTCTTGGGCAAATGCCTGAGGTGAGATAACGATTAAAAAAGTAAGTGTGAGTAAAACAAACCAGTAGATTGAAAACCGCTTGAACAAAATATGCATAGCCCTAAAGAGCAATAATTCGGACGATTCGCTAGATATAGGCTGCAATCATTGATTTTTGACCATCAAGATGTCCCCAAAGCAGCCGAATTTCTCATCTTTTCCTTATGAGCCCAAAAGTGTCCGGAACGCTGACAGATGCTGAACAAATTCTTTAAATTCTGTGGGATTAGGCATCGTAGGCAATAAATATTTTTTCTTTATCTGTATTGCCACGTAAAGTAATGAACGGGATAATGGGCGGGCAAAATTATCTGAAACTCCATAATTCCTATGACTAGTAATCCACCGAAGTACAACGTTTATGGTCTTGGTAACGCTCTGGTGGATATAGAATGCGCCCTATCGGTGGAAGCCCTGGCTGCCATGGGTATGGATAAGGGCGTTATGACGTTGCTGGATGAAGCAGTCCAAAATAGTGCGATCGCACAGCTTAAAGACTATAAAGCCAAACGCTCCTGCGGGGGGTCTGCCGCTAACACCATCATCGCCATCAGCCAACTCGGTGGTAAAACTTTCTACGGCTGTAAAGTCGCCGATGACGAATATGGTCAGTTTTACACCCAAGACTTAGTCGATTGCGGCGTAGACACCAATCTAACTAGCCACGCCCCTGCCGCTGGCATTACGGGTAAGTGTCTCGTTTTAGTCACCCCTGATGCCGATCGCACCATGGGCACGTTTCTCGGCATTTCATCCCAACTGTCTGAGGCAGACCTCAATCCTGATGCCATTGCAGATGCTGAATACACCTATATTGAAGGATTTCTTGTCAGCGGTGAAAATAGCCAACAGGCCGCCATTAAAGCTAGCCAGTTGGCCAGGGCTGCCGGACGTAAAGTGGCCATGTCCCTATCGGACTTCAACATGGTGAAGTTCTTTAAGTCAGGTCTGTTAGAAATGATTGGCGATGGCGTAGATATGCTGTTTGCCAACGAGTCCGAAGCCCTATTGATGGCAGACACCGACGACTTTGCTGCCGCCATTGAGCACACTAAAACCCTGGCTAAAGCCTTTGCCATTACCCGAGGTCCCCAAGGTTCCATCATTTTCGATGGAGAACAGGTACTGGAAATCGCCCCCTATCCAGTCGATGCCATTGACACGGTCGGTGCTGGTGACATGTACGCCGGAGGGTTGCTTTATGGCATTACCAATGGATTAACCTGGCCCCAGGCTGGGCAATTAGGCTCCATGGCCTCAGCCAAGCTAGTCACCGCCTATGGCGCAAGAATGGCAACGGAGGAGCTACAGACTGTATTAAAACAAGTAGTTGGGTAATAGGCATTTTCTTACCCTGCAGGGAAGGCACTGTAAACCTTGTGAATGCCTTCCCAGCCATCTTTCTTACCCGCATTTTGTCTAGCAATTTTCTCAGCTGATTGAACACTTGTGGCATGAACTGACACCAATGTTTTAGTCCCCCATTCAGAAACTAAAACATAGTAAGACCGTTCATTCGAATTCGATTTAGACAGCATCGTTAATGCTCCCGGCGATCACACAGATAACTCTGTGTATTGCTCTAAAATTTATGCATATTCATCAAAAATTTACCAAATTCTAAAGCAGGGAAAAAAAAATGGCAGCATGGGTCATACCCCCTAGGAAGGTGGGCGATAGGCATCAGACCAGGCGGTTGACCACACCCTAAACAGGCCGTCCATAGCGGGCAGCCGCAGCATTTTCTAACCAGGCCCACAGCTGATCGCCCTGGGAAAAGTGCCACCATTCATTGGGATGCTGACGAAAGCCAGCGGCCTGCATCGTCTGGGACAATAGTGTTCGATGGCAATGAAATGTTTCTCCATCGGGGTTGTCAGCAAAATGACTTGGGTAGGAACGCTCAGAGATTTCATCAATGGCAGACCCCATATCGACGACCTGCTGCCGAGCATCTACGAGGGTAATGTCGATAGCGGCCCCGGTGCTATGGGGGGGCGGAGTAGCCGGATCGTGGCTGGGAGCTGCCCAAAACTGATAAACCTGGTGAAGGAGATCGTCTTTGGGCGCATTTTCCTCTGTATTATCGGGGTGTTCAGTTCGCCAAACTTGCAAGCATTGTTCGTAGGTGTGATTCACCATAAACTGCTGCACGGCAATGGGACGATAGGCATCAAAAATTTGAATCTGCCAGCCAGGATTCTGGGTCTGTAAATATGCTTGGGCCTGAAATAGCGATCGCAACACCCCCTCACGCAGGTAGTACGGAGAACGATCTCCGTAGGGTGCACCCAAAACAGCATAAGGGTGGGGATCAACAATAGCAAATCGATCCAGGGGAATGGGAACCAACGATTCACCGCAGTCTCGAATTGGAATACCTTGGTAAGGTTTCAGCATCTCACCTAACCCCGACTGGCTGTTTTACCATTTCAACAAAGTTTGCCAACAGCTGCAGCCCTGTTTTAGCCGACTTCTCGGGGTGGAACTGAACAGCCATCAAATTGTCTTTAGCCACCGCTGCCGTCACCGTCTGACTCCCATGGGTAACCGTGGCCGCAACAATCGTTGGATCGCTTGTCTCTGCGTAATAAGAGTGGACAAAGTAAACCCACTCCTGGGAGGAAATTGTTGTCCAAAGGGGATGCTCGGGCTGGGTCAGGGTCAGTTGATTCCAACCCATATGGGGAATGGTAATGCCGGCCTCTGGCTTAAACTTACGTAGGGTCCCTTTGAGCACACCAATGCCGGGTTCCACACCTTCTTCCGAGGCTTCAAACAGTAGCTGTAGGCCGACGCAAATGCCCAGAAAAGGTTTACCACTGGCGACTACATCACGGATGGGCTGGGTGAGGTTGCGATCGCACAAATGCCGCATTGCCGGATCAAACGCGCCCACACCCGGTAGTACCACACCATCCGCCCCGTGGATCACCTCCGATTGGTCAGTTACTATTGGCGTAGCCCCAGCAAACTCCAGCCCCTTACAGGCCGAGTGCAGGTTTCCCATATCGTAATCAATCACAGCGATGGTTGGCATAGTCCCTCTGATAGGCGATGACGGCTCTATAGTTGACTGCTCTATAGTATCGGCTTGATTGAAGGATGGGTAGGACATGGCATCACCGATATTAATCACCAGTTTTCGTCCCTGGAAAGCACATCAGGAAATTAATACCAGCGACCTATTGCTAGCAAGAGTGGCCACAAAGCTGCCAGCAAATACGGTTGTATTACGGTGGTTACCGGTAAATTTTGACCTGGCACCGATGCAGGTGATTAACCATATTTTTCAGTATCATCCTAAGGTTGTGATCTGCTGTGGCATGGCAGAAACACGTCAAACACTCACCGTAGAACAGTGGGGCACCTATAAAGACAGACGACTCGCGACACCGATTAATCTGCAAACCTTGGTTAAACACACAGTTCACACCCACATTAGTAATGATGCTGGCAACTTTGTCTGTAATCGGCTCTATTATCGAGTGCTGCATCATCTTAGGCCGCACTCTTCTAGCGCTTTGTTTGTCCATGTGCCATTGATCACCCCAGCCAACCAGGCCGTGGTTGAGTTTGACTTTCTAAAAATTGTTGACTATCTAAATTCAATCCTTTAATCACCCCCATTGTGCAATCAAGGGCCAAGGGAACCGATCAATTCTCCTGTATAATCCCTCTGCTCCCTTTCCCTGTGCTTTCTCTGCTACCCATGTTGCCTCTGCCCTTCATTGCCCAAGCACCGCCCTCCCCACAAATCGTTCGCCCTCAGGAAGTCAGACCGTTACCGGCCCAGTTGGACAAGGTGCCAGTATTTAACAGCAACAGTCCTGAGCTGATCGGCGAGCCGGGAATTTTACTATCCACCTTTCCCCCTGAGGGCATGGCGCAGCCAGACGCGCATTTGGATTTTGCCTTTGTAGGACGATTTGATGTGTTTGCTCACCATGTATATAGAGCAGACGATCCTGACGATCTCAGGTCTATGTATGTGGCAGTTTTAGTGCATAACCCTGGGGTAGAAACAGTGACGGTCAATGTGCTGGCTGGGGCTAGCTATCTGAGCCAGCCGGATGCACCATTTATTCCATTGCCCAGTGCGGTTCCCTTTTCGCCCCGCGACCCAGTATTTGCTGGACCGGGTAGTCGCGCTATGGGGGACCTGATCCAAAATCGTCGTCAGGCTATATTTCCATCGCAATTAGTTGTGCCACCAGGGGCCAGTGCACTATTAATGAATGTCCCGATCCCGGTGGCTGAGCTGGAGCCTCCGCTTAATGGTCGCTCCACATTGCTAGAGTTAAACAGTGACGGGCCTGTATATCTGGCGAGTTTGGCCAAGCCAGCCATCTTAGACGGCAATGAGAATGAGTTTGCACCGTCCTTAAACCAGTGGCAAACCCTATTAGAAACATCAGGGTTGGCGGGACCTCGCGATCGCACCCCCACCCCCATCACTGACAATCCAGACCAGGTAATCTATGGTCGTGTGGCCGGTGTTGCCCAGGGCTCCAGTTGGACTGCGACTGTCACAGACCATGATGACACTGATGTCCTGACCATTCCAGCATCAGGAAACACCATTTCCTATGGCATTAGTACACTCTATGTTGGACAAATGGGCACTAACCAAAACCAAAGCGCACCCATGCTTGTCCGTTATGACGACACAGCCTATCAAGCCCATGGCAACTATGGCATAGAGTACAATCTGGCATTTCCACTCCATAACGCCACCGATACCCCCCAAACCATCACCATCGCCCTTGAAACCCCAATCAAAGAAGATACCCTCTCAACAGCAGGTCTGCAGTTTTTCGAAACCCCACCCAACAGCACTTTTTTCCGAGGTCCAGTTCAGATTAGATATCGCGATGATGCTGGTCTACCCCACATTCGCAATATTCATCTAGTACAACTACGAGGACAACAGGCTGAGCCTCTTACTACATTGACCCTGCAACCGAGAGAAAAACGACGGGTAGAGATGATCCTACGCTATCCACCTGACTCAACACCGCCCCAAGTAATCACCATCCAAACACAATAATGAGTGGCAAACTATGCAATAAAATCATCCCATGATGAAGAAATAACACTAGGTCGGCGTATGTGTAGCTGAACTTACAATTAGCGTCGCCTTAAATAGGGAAGATCCCTAGTATGAGTCTAACTTTCGAGTTATGCTCGTAGTAGAAGACGCAGGTGTATTCCACGAGTACTTCATCAATATCGGATTAATCAATTGGTGAATTCTCGGATAGTTCTTAGAATGGGACATTGAGCACCGTCTGTACGAACCCCTGCTAAATATGGGGGATAGATAGCAAGCATGTCAAATACATCCATTGTTGGTCAGCTAAACCACAAAATTCAGAAAGCGAAAGAGAGCTTATTCACCGGAATTCTTGCCATTGGCACCAACGCAGAAGAGGTTGAATGGTTTCTATATTTTCTCGTTGGTCAAATTGTTTGGGCGAATACTCGTACCCATTCGAAACGTCGTTGGCATAGGCAATTTCTTAAATATTCTGCAAACCTGCGCCCACAAACTATTAATGACATTGCCCATCATCCTCAAAACTACAAGGCGGTGGCGCAGCTTGTCATGCAGCAAAAGTTTAGTCGAGAGCAGTTTTCTCAAATAGTCGTAGGCTGCATATCCGAAGTTTTATTTGATATTATCCACCAGGCAACCCTGGCCTATAGCCTCTCAAAGGCTCAGCTTACTTATAAAGTTAGCACCCGCAATGGAGCCAACTTTCCTTGTATTGGTCTACATCGAGAACCTGTTTGGGATCAGGTCAAACAAGACTGGCAAGTCTGGCAACAGGCAAAGCTGATTGATTATTGTCCAAACCTAGCCCCTGTTATTGTTCGAGCTGACATCCTCAAAGAGCGCACTTCCGAAGCTACGTATCAGGACTTAGGAAAATTAGCCAATGGCCAACAAACTTTGCGAGACTTAGCTGTACACACTGGTCAACCCCTGGTCACATTAACTCAATCACTGGTTCCCCATATACGTCGGGATTTGATCAAACTGGTCAAAGTAAATGACTTGTCATCGAGTAAACAGTCCTTACAACGGTCCGTACCAACGTTGGTAAGATCTACTGTTAACAAAAATAGCTTAACTAATGGGTCAGCATTAAAATCTGGTTCCTTATGTGTTGTCGGGTCAGGCCCTGTAGCCAGCAAATTTAATCTGCCTAGAGACAAAGCCGTTGTTGCTTATGTCGACGACAATCCAGCCGATAGTCAAATCATGGCCAGTATTTTCCAGGGATCAGACTATCGATATGTCAATATCCCAGACCCATTACAGGCGCTTCCCAAACTGTTAGCGCTGAAACCTCAGCTCATTTTTCTTGACCTGGTTATGCCTGTGGTCAATGGGTATGAGCTATGTGCTCAGATTCGCAGAGTCTCAGCACTTAAAGAGGTTCCCATCATTATCATGACCAATAACGACGGTATTCCTGATCGGGTACGCGCTAAGGTTGTTGGTTCCAATGGTTTCTTAGGCAAGCCCATCAATCCGAAGCGGGTTTTAAAGGTCGTTCTTAAATATCTGAATTCCAAACCTGTGGTATCACCGGGCCTAGCTCATTTTCATGGCAATCTACTGCCGACTGTTAGCGGGTCCGTGTAAAAGATCAGCAATGGTTAATTGCCTCTGAGTCTAACGCGTTTAATTCCTTAAGCCAGAATGATTTCCCAACCGATAACCCGGCAACCACCCCCCCCCTGTTTTCAGCAGGAAGCGGCTGAATTACTTCAGCAAATCGGGGCTGAACTCCAGCAGTTGCATCAGAATTTTAATCTCCAAAAATCCCATCGCCTAATGCACCTGGCCCATACCCTCAAGGGTGCCGCTGCAACTGTGGGCTTAGACGGGATTAAAACCACAACCCAAGCATTGGAAAATGCATTTAAAGCATTGTGCACTCCAGATGCTCGCCTTACCGCCCCAGTGTACGAGTTACTGCTTGAGGGGTACAGATGCTTGGCATTACTCCTCTCAGTCCCCCTAGCCAACAATCAAATTAATGAGTCCAAGGTATTGGACCGGATGACAGTTATTGTTGCAAAATTGCAACAAATCCTAGGGGATCGATTTGGTCAAACCAGCTATTTACCCACCTCTGCTCAGCTTGGTGTCGATGTGACTCAATCGATTTTTGAAAACGGTGTAACTGAATATTTAGATGAGCTAACCAATGCGTTGGCAAACCCTGACCCTGATTTTCTAGGGGAGTTATTGCAAGTTCAAGCAGATGTATTTATTGGTCTGGGAGAATCTTTAAACTTACCGGGATTTGGCAAAATTGCCCAAGCTACTCTAACCGCCCTAAGCCAACATCCTGAGCAGGTTATACCGATTGCTCAACTGGCTTTACATGATTATCGGGCTGGTCAGGCATATGTGCTTAATGGCGATCGCAACCAGGGCGGTACCCCCAGCCCAGCCTTAATCCAGCTAGGCACTTGTCAACAAACCCAACCCAATTGGGTTAAAACTCTCTGGCAGCGGTTAAATCAACCGATTTCACCTTTAAATCTGATACCGCAAGTAAAACCATCTCAGCCAGGGCCAGCAACCACCAATCAAAAACAGCCCCTAAGCCAGCTATTTCAACAGTGCCATAAAGAGTTGAATCAGTTAACCCAGCAACAGGGTAAACCTGTTGTAGTCAAGCTTAAGGGAGAAGATGTACGGCTTGATCCAGCTATTGTCAATCAGCTACAGGCCCCACTTCTGCACCTGACGCGCAATGCCTTTAACCATGACATTGAGATACCTGTTGTGCGCCGACGCCAGGGCAAATCAGCCGTGGGTAAAATTCAACTAGCCGCCAAACAAGCTGAGCAGTATGTCGTGATATGTGTTTGGGACGATGGCTGTGGACCCAACCCAGAAACCATTCGCCAGCAAGTACACCCTCATATTGAGGCACTTAAGGGCATTATTACCGCCGCCTATCACCCAGGTAAAGGCACCTGTTTTACTTTAACAATTCCTGCTAGTAGCGATTGGAAGTGCGTGACTCAAGCACCCTACGCTTGCTCACGACAACCAATGAGTCAAGAGAATGCCAATTTTTCAAGCTAGAGGAACTGCCAATTAATACCATTCCAAGCCACGTTGAGCGCATATACGACGCCATGAAAACGCCACATACAACTACTATTTTTCGCCGTCAAACGGCTCCCCCATTACAAGAAAAATTTAAAAACTTCCAAAATGAGAATTCTGTCTAAACGAGTGAATACGTCTGGCATGACTCTCAAAACTCTTACTCTAAGATAAAATCAGGCTATCTGATAGCTTAAAAACAGTACTGTAGATACAGTTAAACTAGCTGGTCTAAGCGCTCTTCGACTTACGTAGCATCTGAAACCACTGATGTAACAACAACACCCGAATTCGATAACAATCATACCCATCCGGATGCTCTGTCTGCTCAATGATGCCAAAATTCTGCAGTACGTGCATCGCATCTAAACACTGAATCTCCGAAATATTTAACTTCTTAGCCAAGAACCCCAACAGCGTCCTTGCCCGCAGCCAGCCATCCATATTATTAGACGTCGCCGTCATAATACTCAAAGCATTCAAAACATGATGCACCCTAGGCTTTGACTTATAAGACCTAAGCTCACCAATCATGGCATGCTCGACATAGGCTTTTAACGGCTGGTCTCGGAAAACTTTTCTCAAATGCAGCTGAGCAAACACATAGGTTATCTGGCCCGTTGTATTCACCTCAGGTTGTGTTTCGGCCTTCCTCACCAAAAAGCCCGCTACCTTTCTCAGCAAAAATGGATGCCCACCGCTAAGTCTGTGGATCGCCTGTATCGTCTGGCGATCAAAGTCCCACTTCATCAAACTGCCAATACCATTGATTAATGATGACGATTCTTGAATAGAAAACGGTTTTAAAAAAGACTCCTTAAAAAATCGATGCAATGGATTTTTAGCCGTCTCAGAAAAGTTCCACTGCTTAAGTCGATTACACTGAGGTCGTACAGCCGTTACTACCAAAGAAACCAGCTGCTCTTTTTGGCTCAAAGCATGTAACGAACTAAATACAAAGTTGAACTCTTCGGCTTTCTCTTCAAATTTTTCGTTAGAGCTTGGAAAAAGCTTATCTAAATTGTCCAAACAACATAGAATAGGAAGCTCATAACCTACACCCTCAAGATCCTTCGCGAGTCTCTTAAAGTGCTGTTGGAACTCACGTGATGCCTCTTTTATCGGTTCATCACCTTCAGATAGGAGCGACGGCTTTTCTAATAAAGGATTTTTACCATGAACCAATGAATAAAGGTTTTGCAGAATATCATCCAGCAGCTCACAGCCATAACCAATCTCACTGTACTTCTGCAAATCCATATAGATTAAAGGGTTATCCTGACACATCAGTGATAGCTGATGAATAACCGATGATTTACCGGATTTGCGTAACCCAAAAATACCTACGCTTTGGTTATTTTTTAGATCAGTTGCCAGTTCTACCAACAACTCTGTGCGACCAAAGAAAAGTAACTTATCACGGATAGGTTTCTTACATTTAAAGAAGTCAGTTGTGTCAGTGTATTGAATTATGTGGTTAGATAAAACCTCTTTGCAGTCATCAGCATTGGCTAAAACCCCCTCTGCCTCTGCCAAAGCAATGGGTACAACGTTAAAGTCTTGATGTACCCTCAAGTCTGCAATGAGTGCTCTCGATGCGGGTTCAGGTAGCTCTTCATATAAGATAATCCCAGTTAGGTTGGGATTATGGGTCCTAATTTCATCAGATTTTTGAAATAATGTATTGATATCGTTCTCTGTCAAATGCTCTGGCACTACAGAGACCAAGAAGGGAGGCTTTAGCCCAAATTGCTCCGGCAATTCGGTAACGAGTAAATTGTGTTCGTCTTCCTGCTTGGAAATTGCACCTACCTGATCCAAGAAACTATGGGCTGTCAACATAGCAGACCGGTAGCTGCCCACAGTCAAGGACAGAATTTGCTCTTCCACTGATGCCCAAAGCTCAGGTGAGACGCGCTTTGCTTCTTGTCGACATCTCAGCATCAGCAATGTCACGTATAAGCAGTCTTGACAGGCTTTAGCTTCATTCCGAGACAACATCAGCCATGATTCGTCCACCTTTAGAATGCCAAGACATACTTGCTTGAGTTCTTCTACAAACTTCTGATGAATGTGGCTAGGAAATTGGGTGCCTGGTATATTCAAGCTCAGCCGATTTAGCTGTTCAAATAGTGTGAGAAAATCAGATCCTGAAAAAATCTCATTCTTTTTTAAATCTTCATCAATAGACGCTCGCTGATCATGGCTTTTGAGATACCGCATACTGCGAACACTAGCCCGTTTACGAATTGTATTGGCTAAGGGCTTGGCTAACTGAACGGCCTTTTTAAGTTCAGTCTGAGTACGATTTCTAGTAGCTGTATCGCTGAGCTTACCGGTTTTCTTAACCTGTAAAACAACGCTTTGAAATGTATTGATTAAATGGGTTGTCAGGGTTAAATCACTGGATGCCCTGAGATTGTAGATAAAGGGTTGTAGCAATGCTTGAACAACTTCCAACTCCCCTTTGAGCTTAGAACTCTGGGCTAGAATACGGCTATAGTGAAAAGCACGATAAAGGGCATTGGCTCGCTTTTCGATTAGCTTTTCTGGTGCGGGTTCATCTGCGGTTACCTGAGCCGCCCACATCCACAGTGAACTAAGCTTTTCCGTATTAATGTACCCTTGGGCAACCTGGTTAAGATAAAGCAACAGGTCAATAATGTTGCTCTCATCGTATTTGAGACCAGCGATCAGTAGAAAAACTTCTTCCCAACGTTTATCGTTGGCATATTGCCGCACCATCTTTGAAAGTGCCTGGTTACTATAGTTTTGGTGGATATACTTAGCAACCAGAAATTCCTGAAACGTTAGGTGAGAGAAGGAATAAATGCCCTTAGATTGCTCGACTAAAATACCTTGCTGGATTGCGATCGCATCTAAAATTGACTCCCCACTCAAATTACTAGGCGCGTTCAGCTCCCTTAGTAAAAAGTCTCGAATATGCTCAACTAAATTGACCTTAGTAAATAACAGTTTATCTTCCTTAAAGGCTTTATACGCAATCTCAGCCAGCAATTTCTCCTCTAGCTCTACATGCAGACCCTCATAAATCCCTTCCTTTGAAACCCGCTTTTCATCAAACCATTTCTCTAACAGAATGCGTAGGCCTTCATGATAAAGAATACTTCTGTTACCAGAGAACGTGAAAGAACGGCTGTAAACCAAACATAAGAAGGTTAAAAGCAATGGCGTTCTGGCCAGCTCTCGCACAGCCACATTATCGGATTTGCGAATTGATTTCCAACACTTTGCGGCCGCCTCAGTCCCCCCCTCGCCATCGGCAGAAAACCAGTTGTAGATAAAGTTCTTGATTTGCTCGTGACCATTACCCGCCAACGTTATTTCTCGAAAGCTGGGGGATGGACTCCGATAAGCCGCCGCTCGACAAGATATCACGTAGCGATTTTTTTGATAACGTTCTACAAACGCTTCAATTTTATCCAGAACCTTATGACGACCGGTCGATGAAACTTCGTCTAAACCATCGAATAAGATTAAAAACTGACCTTTCTTGAGGAGCTTTTCAGCAATTTCTGAGCTTTTTGGAAAATCAAATAACTCCAATTCATTAGCAATATAACCTTGAAAGCCAATTGTCCCCTCAGTAAACTTCTTCAAGTCAATCCAAATCGGAAAACATCCGTGGTGAAACTCACTTTCGCTAACAGCTTTAATGGCTTCCAAACCAATTTTGCGAAGCAATGTAGTTTTCCCTACTCCTGGAGAGCCAATAATTGACAAATACTGTTGCTCATTAGCCACCCCTATGGCTGTTTTTTGAGACGATGAACGTGACTGTAGTTTACGATCCTTTCGAGTACGACAGGCTTTTTCCATATCATCAATAGACATGGAGTTATTGATTTCGCTTTCTTCCAAGAACCGGACGGGAACGTAAACCGAATCCAGGCTTACGGACCTACTCATACCAAGTATTTTCAGCTTCCCGTGACGTTCTCTAAACCTATCCACATAGGCCTGAGAAGCAGACAAAATAGCTTGCCTCGTCTGTGTATTAGGACGCCTTCTAATTAAGCCAAAGAAAAATCCTCCCCTGCTCCTCAAGGCATCAATAATTAAACTCGCTAAAGATTGGGCCTCTGCAGACATAGTAGGACGATCATCCAGATTTCAGAACTCTTAGTGATGATTTTTACATGAGACTATACTGTGAGTCTACCGTGAACCCGGTAGAAACCGCATGCACTATTTGACCTAGTAAATAACTCTATTTGATAGAAGCCTTTACTCAGATAGTAAACGGTAGCTTGGCCTGGGGATGTCATCACACATTGGCTCAGAGCGATTGAGCTATGAGGTGGTGTCCTAGACGGTAAACCACCAAAGATTAGGGCACTGTAAGGATTCAAGTTAGCTCCTATCGTAAGACTCTAGGGGTGGGATATGCTCATCCCTAACGATATATTCGCTACAGACTAATCAAGGAAGTCGTAAATGCAGACACTAAGGCAACGGGTAAAAACCATTGTTTTGCTGATAGTTGGCATTCTATTATCAGCGATTGGCCAGGCCCAGGCCACACCAATAGATATCCCTGGAACCAGCGTTTCCTTAGAACCACCGGCTGGATTTACGATATCTGATAACTTTGCTGGGTTAGAAAATACCGCAAGTGGCTCAACCATTACCATTAATGAACTTCCATTCGAAGCCTACGAAGAAGTTGCTACGGTGTTTAGCACTACAGAAGCAGCAACTGAGGCATTAGTCAGACAGGGCATCATCATCGAAGCGCATACTTTGCTAGATATAGGTGAGAAACCCAGGTTCCTTTGCTAAAAGGCACTCAACAGGCAGCAGAGGGGGAAATCACCAAGTATTTAACCCTGTTTAAGGGAGAGACAACCGTATTGGTAACGTTTAATATTTTTAACCCAGCCCGCATCACACAAGAAGTTGTAGAAACAACAATCACATCGATCACCCTAGCCACTGCCCCAACCATAGAAGAGAAAATTGCCCAACTCTCTTTTATATTTCAACCAGCAGCTCCTTTTAACATTTCCAATGTGATCGGCGGCTCAGGTGTTTTACTCACAACATTCGAAGGCACCGATCCATCTGGGATGGAGCCTATCGTAATTATTGCCAGGGGACAAAACATCATTTACGACCAAGATGCAGCCGACATATCAGAAGATTTATTACGCGGTACTAGAGGATTATCATTAGCCAGGATAGTGCAACAAGAGTTTGTCGAATTTGCCGGTGGTAATGGTTATTTGATTGAAGCAGTTTGTCGAATATAGATTGAAGCAGGACTAACCATCATTCAATATACTTATGTACCGGCTAATGGGCACTACATTCGATTACTAGCAACTGGCGAAAGCAACAGGCTTACTGAGGTGTTGCCTACTATAAAAGAGATCGCAAATTCAGTTGTGGATAGACAGAGCCCATAGCCCTAGATGCTTGAAATTCTTGCTAATATAGCTTTAATGTATGAATATTGGAACTCAATGCCTCAAATGCTCCCTTAACAATTAAACATCTAGCCGTACTTTTTAAATCACTAAGGGTCACATCTGACTAATGAAATTAGCTAACTCCTTGCCATACACAGATCTAAAGCTTTTTTGTAGAAATAGCGAGCGGTTGTTCGCAGAATGTGGTTTAGCTGATGAACTAGGTTAGTTATTTTCTAAGCTCATGGCAAGCTTAAATTATTACTACAGTGTGCTCGATTTAGTACCTGGCAGCACCCAAGAAGAGATTAAACGAGCCTATCGAAAACTGGCCCAACAGTGGCATCCAGATAAGTTTTCCACAGAACCGGAACAATTAAAAAAAGAAGCGAGAAAAAAGTTTGAGTTAATCAAAGAAGCTTACGATAACCTGATTCAATTCTCTTCCGCAGATACATCTAGTTTTAGCCCCAAAATCTCAGTTCGTCCCCCCAGCGCTGAAGAACAGTACAAAACAGGCATCGCTTATCTGCAGGCGGGTAAACGAAAACAGGCAATTGAGTGCTTTTCCCAGGCAATTCGTAAGCGATCTGGCTATCTCAAAGCCTATCAGGCCAGGGCGTTTACATTTGAGCAACTGGGTTTAAATTTGCAGGCTAAGGCGGACTTTGATAAGGTCGCTGAACTCAAGCGGTACGCTTCAGCTCAAAACACTGAGGCCAGTTCCCTAACTGATGCTGAAATTGCCTTCCAGAAAGGCTTGGTCCAGTTCAAGTCGAGAAAATATGGGGCGGCAATCGAGAGCTTCACTACAGTCATTGGGCTGAACCCTAAACATGTAAATGCCTATCGCTATCGCAGTCAGGCTTATTTTCGTCGTGGCTATGACAAGCAGGCTGATGCGGATTTCAAACGGATGCGTGACCTGGAGCAACAATCTAATGTCTCCAATTCCAGTAATGCTTATACCCATCGGTCAACTAAGGTGCCTACCTGGCGATGTGTTTACACCCTGGCGCGCCATACGGATGTGGTATCTGGGCTTGCGATCGCACGCGACGGCAAAAAGCTAGCCACCAGCAGCTATGATAAAACACTACGGCTGTGGAGCACTAAGACCGGCAGCTTATTAAAAACCTTTAATGACCACAGTCAAGCCATATATTGTGTTGCATTCAGCTGGGATAGCAAACTAATCGCCAGCGGTAGTGCCGATAAAACCATCAAAATCTGGGATGTCCGCACAGGGGAGTTGCTACGGTCGTTCGGTAATTTAATTGCAGGCCATTCCGATACCGTTACTGCCCTGGCATTTAGCCCCAATCACCAATTTTTAGCCAGTGCCAGTCTAGACAAAACCGTTCGCCTCTGGTCAGTCAAAACCGGCAAAGAAATTTATGTCCTTAAGGACTATCCAGGATCAATTTTAACCCTGGCCATGGGTTGGGATGGCAAGGCAATCGTATACGGAGGTAAAAGTAATACCCTCAGCATGCGTCATACTAAAACAGGCAAGCCGATTCGCTCTTTTCCCACCGATGATCAGCCTAACCGATCTATTGCGCTGAGTCGACAACGTTTTCTCTTAGCGGTAGCTAATGGAACAGAGATTGCTATGTGGAATCGACAGTATCAAAAAAAGTTGTTTGAACTTAGAGGCCATACTGGAGCTGTCAGTTCTCTGGCCTTTAGCGCTGATAGTGACACTTTAATCAGTGGCAGCTACGACAAAACAATCAAGCTATGGAATACAAACACTGGCAAAAATATTGATACGCTGGCGGACCACCAGGCAGCTGTCTGTTCCGTTGCCTGTAGTTTAGATGGCAAACTAATTGTCAGCAGTAGTGCCGATAAAACCACTAAAATTTGGCAACAGATATAAGCCAAGAGAGGGAGGTCTTAAGCACATTATTAAATTGAAGTAACACACTTGACAGGCTTTGCAGATGACAAGAAATGATGACGATCTTGGAAAAGAAACTCACTGTAGTCAGCTAAATCATCTAAGCCTAGGCAATTCAGTGCTATTTCTGCACTCAACCAAAACAGAATTTTCAAAAGAAATTTAGGCCAATGAATTTGCATGATCCGTTGTCGCTTGTAAATACTAACCTGCTTGCTAGAGAGTAAGCGCCTACTTGAGCAGACGTTAAGCCGTCAAGGGATTAATGCCCATCTTGCCAACGATAAGGCATAGGACTGCAATCTGTTGATTAAAGCCCAGTGTCATGAGTTTATTTAGGGCTGCAGTTGCTGGTGCAGATAACTGATAGTCTTGCGGCATCGGAATAACATCTCCGAAGCACATCCATTCGGCTAACTGATACCAAAATGCCAACTTGTTGTTGCTAGTCAGACATCCGTAATCACGAGTCATCGCGTTATTAGTTCCCGCCACCAAATCTCTCATAAACTGCAACTGCTCTTCATGGGATAGATTAGCCACCTGATAGATTAAACTTCCGGCTAATTTGATCCGATCTGTTGTGTGAGAAGTCGCAGGCGTCATCAAATCTCCTATGTTTCTATACAGAAGCCACAGGAGACCCAACTGGTCATCAATGGGTAACCGTTGGATAGTACCCACTACATCAGGAACAGCAGCAAAAATATTAGAGTAAGCGGGCTTATCAGCAGCAGTGGCCATGGGTCAAGTATTTAGAATCTGATGCGTTACATTAATTAATGTAACGTAACTTAAGTTTACATTACAACTTGATAACTCTAATCTTTGCCCCCCTAGCGATAAGGGTGAAAATTCGTATAGATAGGCAATAATACTTGCTTTCAATGATTCGGTTATCCGACGTCTATGATTACGGCTCTCCACATGGGCTGAAATCTGAGCAATATTTACATTAGTTAATAAATTTACTCAGATTTGTATTTGGGCCTCTAAAACGATTATGAACATCCGACAGATTGAATCATTTCTTGAGAGTCCTAACCCTCAAAACAGAATGAAGGCCATTACTGAACTTAGGCATCATGAGCCCTCTATGGTAGTCCCCCTACTTAAGCGCAGCATGTATGATAAAGAGCTTTTAGTGCGCTCCTTTGTTGCGATGGGATTAGGGGCTAAGCGAAATGATGAGGGCTTTGATGCACTGCTCAGTATTATTGAGCATGATGATGATCCGAATGTGGTCGCTGAGGCTGCTAATTCCTTAGCTAATTTTGGGCCTCAGGCCATCCCTCATCTAACTGCGTTATTTGAACAAAATTCTCACTGGCTGATTCGACAGAGTATTTTTCCCGTACTGGACTATCCAGAAAGCTTTGAAGCTCTTGTAAAATTATGCCGTTTAGGCTACCAAGACAAAGATCCAATAGTCAAACTGGCTGCGATCGCTAACTTAGACAGACTAAAGGGAACTGCTCAAGCCTCTGAAGCCTTAGCCATACTACTTCAAGCAGCAACTGACGGCAATGCATTCATCCGAGCTAAAGTCGCTCGACTACTAATGCATTTTGATACCCCCCAGGCCCAAGCAGCCCTAGCAGAACTACGGCAGGATTCTGATTATCGTGTCGTTAAGGTTTTTCTCGAAGCACTCATACCGTAGTTTTTGTTGTGCATTAATGGTGCCGGGCAAAGACCTATGTACTCTGAGTATTTGTCAGTTAATTTACATTTTGCAATATTTGCGTTACATTAATTAACAATAGAAGCAGATAAAGGGGAACTACCCATGTACACCACTACTGAAGATGGCGGACGGCTTAACAATTATGCATCTGAGCCAAAGATGTATTTGGCGGAGCATCCTGAGCCTGAACAGCAGCGTCGTTACCTGTTCCAAGGTGGTCTAGCACTTTTATTTGTTGTCACTTTGTTGGTCACTGCTCTAGCTGTTAGCTAGTCCGCTTCATTCTCAAAGTTATTTGTTCATTTGCAACGCATCTCAAATTCAGGAGACTTAACTCTATGATTGGTATTTTGCTAGCCGTCATCATTGTTGGTTGGGTTGGAGCCGCTATTCTCGGTACTCAGGCTTACTTTCTTGGTGAGCAGTCCAAGCCTATTCACGAGCGCAATTTAAATTCTGACGGTTTTGAGACTATTTCCAAAGTAGTCACTGGTCGTGAGACTGACTACAACACTCGTGTAGTTCCTTTCGGTGGCGATGCTTACACGAGTGCAGCCCTTAGCAATCAGTAGGTAGAATTTCGGAAGATGAGCGCTAGTTGGCGGCAGTTTGAAGCACCGTCACTAGCTATGCTCCCGGATAGTTTTGCATATTCTTTTGTTCAGTGTCAGGCAAGTTTTAGCTAATGCCTATTGGCCCTCGCATTTAGTGAGGGCCTTTTGTAGTGACAGAGACACTTTTATAAGGTTTCTTGCTGTCCATTAGTTTAGGTTACGGGTGCGCTTACCGATTTAAAGTTCGGGAATGCATACCATCGAGCGATCAATGTAGCGCAATCTCCTCCAAGGAGGATACGCTACATTGATCGCTACAATTTGCGTTTCAGAGAATTTGTGAGTATCTACTTTACAGCCGCAAAAAAACTAGGCAATCCTATTCAACCAGGTTCGGCTAGATAGGACTGTAAGTGAGGATTCAAGGCTTGGCGGGCAGCCATGGCATGTTCGAAACGCTTACTTTGATTTTGCTGAATCAGTTTATCAAACCAGTCTCCTATAGAGTCTGGAACTGATGCAAACTGACGCCATGCTAAATCACCACTTACAGTTGGCAGGGTTAGCTGGTCTATAGATTGACCTGTCAAAGCTTGGAGTCCGATTAAACCAAGGGCATATATGTCACTACTCATGACCGGGCGACCAATACGCTGCTCTAGGGGCTGATAGTCGCGTTGCATCAGCAGTTGCTTACGGTATTCGGCAGACTGTTGGCTAACGCCAATCATGACGCGTTTACCTAGACCACTATCTATCAGCATCATGGATGGACTTAGGGTTTCTCGACCACCAGTCTGAATAAAAGAGTCATCCCTCAATCCTGCATGGATCTGTTTGTGTCGATGAAATATCCCAACTTGTTCAAGTAAGCGGTCCATGAGCAACAGGACTGACTCCAACGGCCAAGGTGCCTGTAACTTGGCTTGTAAGAGTTGTTCCTGATTAAAGGCTTCTCCTAACCCGTGGATGATGTAGAACGTATTGTCTACTTGACCAAAGGTATATCCAGGAAATTGAGAGCGTAGAGGTTCGAATTTTTCTGTTTCCTTTTCCATAACCCGCTTTAAAAGCTCAGCGGTATCTTGGGAATAGGCTCTAAGTGTCTGCAACAGTACTAAGGAATCTGTTTGCTTATCTAGGGCAATTGAGATGGGCCCCAATGGTTCTTGGCGAAGAAAGTACTGTACCTGATAGCGTTGTGCTGCAAATCTTGAGAAAGATCCTTTAGGCACCAATGAAATACTGGCAGTTCCTGATTGGTTACCAGGCTGTGAAGTCTCTATGGCCTTAATCGGTTGAATATCCTGGGCCCGTTTAGAGGATTGAGATAGTTGTCTGGATTCAAACTGTTCAGATGGCTGTTTGGTTGCTTTGACGATCGCAAGTTGAGTTTCAACCCTGGCAAGGGTAACAGCAAAATCTATGGGTTTAGTAATATAATCATTGGCCCCGAGTTCAAAGGCTTTGACCATATCGTCACTTTGGGCCTTTGCAGTCACCATCAACACTGGCATTTGGTTGCGGGAATAGGTTTGCCGAATACGTTTTAACGTTTCAATGCCGTCAATTCCCGGCATCATGATATCCAACAAAACTAGGGCCACGCCTTGGTTATTTTGAATGTAATCCAAAGCGGCCTCTCCGCTTTCTACCACCACTGCTTGATAGCCACGACGGTTAAGACGGCGACTCAGCATGTCGCGGTTGTCTTCGTTATCATCGACCACAAGAATGGGTAGCCCACTGAATGCATTTTGAGATTTTTTAACTGCAGCAGGGGTTATCGGCATTTCATTATCGTCGAGTGTCATTGGGGTGATGGGGGTAACGGGAGGCATCGTCACATCTGCAGTAATTGGAGTTACTGGAGCGATTGGCGTGACTGAGGCTGTAGACGGAGTCGTCAGTGGAGTTGTGATGGGAGTAACGGGAGAAGTAGGTGGAGTGGGTGAAGTCGTCTTTGGTGGTGTAATCGGAGAGACTGAGGCAGCTGGTGCTGTAATTGGGGCCACTGGTGTGATGGGAATAACTGGCACAGTGGTCGTTTCAGAAACGGCTGGTGCTTTCGGCTTGTCTGACACTCTGTCTAGCTGTTCAGCGGATAGGAATGCCTTGATCTTGCTTAGTAATCTTTTGAGATCAATTGGCTTAGTGTCATAGTCGTCACAGCCTGCTGCCAAGGCTTGATCCCGATCACCCCGCATGGCATGGGCGGTCAAGGCAATAATGGGAACCTGCTGTGTATGGGGTTGGGCTTTTAATCGCCGGGTTGCTTCCCAACCATCAATTACCGGCAGACTCATGTCCATGAGAATAAGGTCAAATGGCTGAGCGGATGCGATCGCAATCGCTTCAGCCCCATCTACTGCAACAGCTAAATCATATCCACGACGACGAAGGCGTCGACTTAACATGTCTCGATTTAGCTCGTTATCTTCAACCAATAAGATTCTTGTCATAATCCCCTTAATTAACCTCAGCCTACAATCACTACCGGGTTAATCAGATGCACTAGACACCGTATCGGTGCTAGAGACTGAATCTGTGGTGCTAGGCATTGAGATTGCCTTAGTTGAAACCATCGCCTGCAATTCATCTAAAAGCTCTTGACGATTTAGATCGGCCTTTTGATACACCCGTGCTACACCTTCTAGCTGTTGCTGATCGCTGACTGTTAATGCCTTCGCTGTCACCACAATGACCGGTATATCCTGCCAATCAGAGTTTTGCCTCAGCACTTGAATAAACTCAAACCCATCCATTTCAGGCATCATTAAATCCAGTACAATTAGGTTAGGCCGCTTATTATTCAGGTATTGCAATGCTTCCCGTCCATTGGATGCCAGTTCAACAGTCCAGTCTTGTCGCTGCAAGAAGCGTCCCATTATCTCTCTTGCATTCACATCATCTTCTACCACTAGAATGGTAGGAGAAACTTGGTTTGCAAGGTGAGTCTCTAAAACACTTATCAAACGCTTACGATCAATTGGCTTCGTTAGATAGTCAGCCGCCCCTAAGCTATGTCCCGTAGGACGATCATCTACAATGGACAAGAGGATAACTGGAATTTCAGCAACAACTGGCATTTCTTTGAGTTGCCTTAGTACTGACCAGCCATCCATTTGTGGCATCATCACATCCAGCGTAATAGCATCGGGCAAGATTTCACCTGCTAGGGCCAACCCCTGCTCACCACTAGCGGCACAAACCACCTCATAGCCAGCCTCATCGAGGGAGCGACGTAAAATTTCGCGAGCATCATCGTCATCGTCAATCACCAAAACTGTCTGTCTTGACGACTTATGGATTGGAATACTCTTCGGTTCAGTGGGCTCACTGTCGGTAGCGGATAAGGGAGGGGCAAAAAAGGCTTTACCTCTTGGATTAGTCGCCCGTACTACTTGTGGAATCACTAGCGAAAATGTAGTGCCTTGTCCATGGGTACTTTCTACGGAGATATCACCACCCATCATGTTGATAAACTGTTTAGTAATCGCTAGTCCCAAACCTGTGCCACCATATTTACGGGTAGTAGACGCATCGGCTTGGGTAAATGCATCAAAAATCTTCTCTATTTGATCATCTTTCATGCCAATGCCCGTATCGCTGACGATAAAACGGAACCAATCTCCGTCGTGTACGGAACTATCAATAGTAGGAATTTGTTCAACTGTTAAGGTGATATTTCCATCTTCGGTAAATTTGCAAGCATTACTCAGCAGATTAAACAAGCTTTGCCGTAGCTTTGTTTGATCGGCGTGGAGTTTGCCAATATCATCAGGACAGAAAATGGACAGATGATTGTTATTTTTATGGGCAACAGGAACAATTGTGCCAGAGATTTCCTCTACCATTTCTCTAATGGAGAAGTCCTCCAAAAACAGCTCCATGCGTCCCGCCTCAATCTTAGACAGATCGAGTACTGAATTAATTAATCCCAGCAAATGTTTACCTGCGCCTTGAATTTTTTGAAGGTCAGGGATAAAGTCATCTTCTCCGACATCAGTTGCTTCTTCTTCCAACATTTCGCTGTAACCAATAATTGCATTCAGCGGTGTGCGCAACTCATGACTCATGTTGGCTAAAAATTCACTTTTAGATCGATTTGCATCTTCTGCCTTGACCCTTGCTTCTTCAGCCTCTTCCATGGCTTTCATAAGTTTGGTCGTCCGATCTTGCACACGACTATCCAAATCGCGATTTAATTCCATTAACTGTTCTTCAGCCTGTTTACGTTCAGTGATATCCTGCAAAAATAAAGATAATCCATCACGGCCAGGATATCCTCTTACCTGCAACCATCGCTGTGTGGGGGCATAGTAGGTTTCGAAACTGACGACCGTTTGCTCAGCCATAGCTCGACGATATTGTTGCTCATAGCGAGCCCCTAAGGATTCAGGGAAAATTTTCCAGAAGTCTTGATCCAAGAGGCCCTGAATGCTACGTTTAAGTACTTCTGCCGCCTGTGCATTGACATAGGTCACCTTCCAACCTCGATCAACAGCAACAAAAGCATCGGTAATATTTTCCAGAACGCTGGTGGTACGTTGACTAGACTGACGTAACCGGGCGATCAAACTATAGGCAATTATAATAATGATTACTAAAACAACCAATGAGGCTGCATATCTATATATGACAACCTTTGTAAACGCTTCTCGGCTCGACTGATCAAAGGTAGCTTCTAGCTCACGAATATTAGTCGTTAGGGGTAAATTGACGACTTGATCCAACAGTGCATCAGCGGACGGCTTATTGTCTAGGACTGTTTGAGTCAGCTGGACTACCTGGTCTACATCTTCTGAACTAGAAAACTCACCCGAATTGAGTTTAGACTTAACCGTATTTAATTCCTGTTCGATTGTAGTCACCAATTGTTCATCGGTGGCCATGATGTAAATCAAAACATCGTCGATTAATCGTTCAAGGTCTGCATCACTAGTATTCTTGAGCTTATTGACTAATCCAGGTAATTGGATTAAAGCTTTTTGTAGCTCTGCATTATTCGCCTGAAATTGTTTAACCAGTTTAGTTTTTTCTTCTAAAAGCTGAGCGTCTCGATTGATCAGACTTTGCAACTTTGTCCGATCATCTTCTACTACAAAACTGGGTATTTTTTCTGCTAAATCTTGCTGAATAGCAAGCTCCTCAGCCAGGGCTTCTTCCAGTGGCTCATCATTTCTTAGGAGTGTGTAGCGTTCTTTCAGTAGTGCTAGCTCAACCTCTGTATCACTTTGTACTTGGTTGGCGATTAAATCTGCATATTCTTGATATCGGTTAACATCAACAGACTTTCCTTTAATCCCTAAAAATAAGAGGAGGATAAAAGCTGCGGCTACACCTGCTCCTTTAGATAAAGAGTCTTGATTCACTAGAATAACCTCCTAAAAATTTTATCTATATAAGGAGAATGGTCGTCGGCTTGCATGACAACTGGTGGAAACACGTAGATATAAATGGAAAGTTTAACTATTTCTAAAACTCTACTGATGATCAGTAATGGTTGATTTTTAACTATAAAAAAAATATGAGTGCCATTATCAGGCAATTATCAAAGGCTGAACTGAAATAAAAATAACTTGGTAGTGCGAGCTCAATAATACTGCCAATCTATTTGGCTTTTAAGAAATAAAGGATTAATTTACTAGGTATTTACTTTACAGAATATCAAGGTATTACTAATGAGATAATGCCACTCCCTTGACTGTCTGGTGAAATCAGGTAAGAGTAGCGACTTAAGTTTGTCAGCACCCAATTGCAAAAATAGCAAAACTTCTTTATAGAGATGCTTAGTAATAGCAATAGGTTCCGGAAAATGTATGTCTAAAGTCAAGAACATTATATCTATTTTTACCAACTATGGTGTGAACATCACGCACGACAATTCATTATTTTGCCAGCCCTGGCTGTTAGCGTTGAAGGCTAGAAAGTACTGTTCATCCAGCTACTGGGGTTCTATTAGCCTCGGTAAAGGCAAGGGTGCGAACTTCATCCAGCAGCTCCTGACGATCAAAATCTGCTTTTTGATACACTCGCACAACACCCTTTAAACGCTGCTGATCTTTGGCAGTAAGTGTTTTGGCGGTCACTATAATAATCGGAATATTTCTCCAGTCTGGCGTTTGACGTAAAATTTCGACAAATTCAAAGCCGTCCATTCCAGGCATCATCAGATCTAGAACAATCAACTGGGGAATAGAGTTTTTAATATAGTCCAGAGCTTGCTGACCATTGGCTGCCAGCACAACAGTCCAGTCATGTTGCTGTAAGAGCCGTCCCATGATTTCTCTAGCATTGACATCATCCTCAACCACCAGAATTTTAGGTTTGGTTGACACATGAAGTCGGGACTCTAAGGTATCGAGTAGGCGAATGTGATCAATGGGTTTAAGCAGGTAGTCAGTAACCCATAACTGATGTGCAAGGCTAGGCTCTTCAGTCATCGATAGTAAAATAATAGGTATTTGGGAGACTGCTGGCATAGCCTTAAGTTCTTGCAGAACTGTCCCTCCATTTTGGTTAGATAACGCCATATCCAAAATGATTGCGTCGGGCAGTAGCTCATCAGCTAGCACCAATCCTTGCTGCCCATCAACAGCACATGCAACGTTGTAACCGGCATCTGACAAACAGTTGTGCAGGTTTTCACAAGCCTCTGTGTCATTGTCAATGACCAATATTGTTTGTTCTAACTTTCGACCCGGAATTTCATGAATTGTCGAAATAGGTTCTCTTTCAAGCAAGCGGACAGGAGGGGCAAAGAATGTTTGATTAGATGATCTGTCCACTTGGACTGTACGAGGCAGGGTAAGGGTAAACGTTGTTCCTTGACCGTAGGTACTGTCTACGGTTACGTCTCCTCCCATCATAGAAATAAATTGTTTGGTGATTGTTAGGCCTAAACCAGTGCCACCATACTTGCGGGTAGTTGAGGTATCTGCTTGGGTAAACGCCTGAAAAACTTTCCCCATTTGATCAGGCGTCATACCAATACCGGTGTCCGTAACTGAAAATTTCACCCAGCTGTCTTTATGTACTTGATGATTGGACTGTTCAACCGTCAGTGTAATTTTTCCGTTTTCAGTAAACTTGCAGGCATTGCTGAGTAGATTGATCAAGCTTTGCCGGAGTTTAACTTGGTCTGCGTACAGGATGCCAATATCGCCAGGACAAGCCAACGATAGTTGATTGCCATTTTTCTGGGCTAAGGGGTGAATAGTGCCGATAATCTCATCAAGTATGGTTTGAATGCAAATATCTTCTAGGAAAAGTTCCATGCGACCTGCCTCGATTTTGGATAAATCAAGGACTGAGTTAATAAGTCCTAAAAGGTGCTTCCCTGCACCTTGAATTTTTTGTAAGTCAGGAACAAACTCCTCTTCACCAATACTAGTGATGTCTTCTTCCAGCATTTCGCTGTAGCCAATGATGGCATTTAGTGGCGTACGTAGTTCATGACTCATATTGGCCAGAAACTCACTTTTAGACCGGTTAGCATCTTCTGCTTTGACCCGTGCAGTTTCTGCTTCTTCCATGGCACTGGCTAGTTGAGCGGTGCGGTCTTTTACCCGGCTATCTAGATCGCGATTGAGTTCAATTAGCTGTTCTTCAGCTTGTTTGCGCTCCGTAAAGTCCTGTAAAAAGATTGATAAGCCATCGGTTCCAGGGTAGCCGCGTACCATTAACCAGCGTGCAGTCGGTTCGTAATAGGTTTCAAAGCTAACGACTTGTAGATTTGTGGCAACAGCTTGACGATAGTATTCGGTAAAGCGTTTGCCAAGAGATGCGGGTAAAACCTGCCAAAAATCCTGTCCCAATAGCCTTGGAAGCTCGTATTTGAGAATATCAGCAGCCTGAGCGTTGACATAGGTAATTGACCATTTGCGATCAACTGCAATAAAGGCGTCAGTGATACTTTCCAGTACTCTAACGGTTTTCTGCCTGGATTGCTGTAGGCGATTGATCACCCAAAAGGCAACTGTGCACAGACTGACAAGGGTCAATATATAGATAAGGTTTCGATATAGAGCAGTTCTTGTACGTGTAGCTTGCTGGATGTCGTCAAACTGCTGTTCTAAGGCTCGAATATTATTAGTCAGTGGTAAATCAAATACTTGGGTAACCAGCTTATCCGCAATGGGTTTGTTATCTAAAACCAGTTGTGTTAGCTGAGTTATTTGACGTTGTGTTGATGAACTGGCCTCAAGTTTTTGGTTAAGACGATTGAGCTTTGTTTTTATACTGACCACCAGCTTGTCATCACCGGTTACGGCATAAAGGGACAAGTCGTCTACCAAGGCTTCAACCTCAAGCTGAAGATTGCCACTTAGTCCATTGAGTAGATTAGCTTCTTGGGCTAATGCCGCTCTCAATTCAGCATGGTGAATTTCAAGTTGTTCAATGAGTTGTCGCTTTTCAGCTAGAAGTTCAGCATTAAAGGCCAGTTGTTTTTGTAAACGGCTTTTATTTTTTTCCGATACTGAAATGGGAATTTGCTCGGTGAGTTTCACTTGCACTTTTTCGGCGTCAAGTAAAGCTACGTTCAAGGATTGACCGTTTTGTGAGATGGTGTAGCGGATATTTTGTAGCGCTAGTTGAGTTGCTGCTTCGTCAACAAGCTGATCGGAAATCAATGCACTGTAGCTACGATACTGATCAAAATCAACAGCAATGTTTTTAAGACCTAAAATTGATAGGACTGAGAGTGTAGCGACAGCAGGTATACCCTTTAAAAAGTGCTTTCGTCTCACCTCAGATTTCTCCTAAAAATTCAAATAAAATGTTCTGACTTATTTAATTGAGATCTGAATGCGCAATATCAACCATGATTAGGAACCTTCAGGGATATCGTCACCTGGCGATTAAACCTGAGGCGGTAGGATGCTGGTTGTTGATTTTCCCAATGAATAATAGCTATGTTTTGCTAATTAATAGCGAGATTAGGGATTGAATAGTTTTTCTACCAAAAACTTAGAAGTCAGAACACCCTTTAAAGAGAGCACATCCTTCTGGAACTTCAAATAGCTACCAAACTATTGTCTTTAGGGAGTTCAGCAACTTAGCCTAATTTTTGTCTGTAGTTATAGACAGCTTAACCCTGATGATGATACCTTGACACATTTTAGATCTTACAGACCTTAGGTCTGCAAATGTTGTTCCAGTGGATGTGCATTAATAACTGATGGAGCCTAATTTGAGAGAGCTGTGAAACTTGTTAGGCAACTGGGTCAAGGGAATGTTGTGCCCTAACGTTGCGACCAATAGCCTGAGCAATGGGCGCTAAACTGTCTATGAGTTTGGCCATGGCCTCTAAGCTAATGGTTTGTCTGGCATCACTTACGGACTTATCTGGTTCTGGATGGCATTCAATGATTAATCCATCAGCTCCAGCTGCGATCGCAGCCCGAGCTAAGGCTGCAACCAGTTCTCGCTTACCGGTTGCATGGCTAGGATCAACCAGCACGGGCAAGTGGATAATTTGCTTAAGGGCGACTACAGCACCGAGGTCTAACACATTGCGAGTATGAGTATCAAAGCTACGAATACCGCGTTCACACAGAATAATATTGGGATTACCGTGGCTGGCAATATATTCTGCTGCCATAACAAACTCAGTTACCGTTGCCGCTAACCCTCGCTTGAGCAAAATGGGTTTATCCACCTCACCCAAGGCCTTAAGTAAGTCAAAATTTTGCATATTGCGGCTGCCCACTTGTAGTACATCAGCATGGGGCATTAGCTTTTCGATCTGATGGATGGCCATGACTTCAGTAACTACGGGTAAACCATAGCGCTGACGGATGGCGGCAAGAATATCCAAGCCAACGTCACCCAGCCCCTGAAATGCGTAGGGGGACGTACGCGGTTTATAAATCCCCCCGCGTACGCCCTGTATAGCTAGGTTGGCGTTAGCAATGGCTTCCATTTGAGCCATGCTCTCGATAGAACAGGGGCCACCCACGATAAACAGGTCTTGGCCACCGACGGTGATGGCAGGGGTGTGCTGGGTGGCGGGTGCGATCTCAATTTCACTGATGTGGTCAGTGTGCTGTTTAGCAATCAGTTTGGCGTCCTTCATGGGTTTAGAAAGTAAGTAAAAAAAACAAAAAGCCCACAGCTTTTTGGGTAAACAAAAAGCCCACAGCTTTTTGGGTAAACAAAAAGCCCACAGCTTTTTGGGTAAACAAAAAGCCCACAGCTTTTTGGGTAAACAAAAAGCCCACAGCTTTTTGGGTAAACAAAAAGCAGCTTTTTGGGTAAACAAAAAGCCCGCAGCTTTTTGGGTAAACAAAAAGCCCACAGCTTTTTGGGTAAACAAAAAGCCCACAGCTTTTTGGGTAAACAAAAAGCCCACAGCTTTTTGGGTAAACAAAAAGCCCGCAGCTTTTTGGGTAAACAAAAAGCCCGCAGCTTTTTTGGGCTCCGGGCAAGTCAGTACAGCAAAGCAAACGCTACCTACCCGGTGGTGGCGTAAAAAAGAAAAAAGTAAATTGCCAGCTGTAGCAGACGATCATGGCGGTCAATGAAAACGGTCAAAAGAGGTAATCAAAACGAAACCGGGTACTCACTGATAAAACAAAACCGCAGAGCTTACACCCTGCGGTTCACCGGCTTCCCATGCTAGCGCTCGGGTTCATCGCCGGTGAACCTGACTAAACCAAAAGTAAAAAAATGAGTGCTGCATGGGATGAAAATTTTTGCTAGCAATAGCTATCTCTACGTTCGTACCTTAACGTGTCAAATTTAAACCGTCAACCTGTAGAAGCGTTGCGTACAATGCCCAAGATTTTTTGTAGAGGCGTTGCATGCAACGCCTCTACAAAAAATCTATTTCACTGCGATACATTCAATTTCGACCAGTACATCCTTAGGTAGGCGGGCTACCTCAACACAGGCCCGAGCGGGAGCTGTAGCGTCATCAAAGTAGGTTGCATAGATACCATTCATAGTGGCAAAGTCGTTCATATCCTTTAAGAAAACAGATGTTTTAACCACATTAGCCATGGTGGCTCCCGCTGCTGCCAATACGGCACTTAGATTCTCTAAGCACTGTTTGGTTTGAGCGGCGACATCACCGTCACCTACCAGGGCTCCACTACTGGGATCCAGGGCTACCTGTCCGGAAGCAAATACCATCTCCCCTGAGGCAATGACGGCCTGATTGTAAGGCCCAACGGGGGCAGGAGCCTGATCAGTTTGGACAATGCGACGAACCATAATGGACCATAGATACCAGCCTGAGTATTTTACCGGAAGGTTAACGACCTAAAATACCAAAGACTTAACATGCCTACCACTGTGCTGAACCATGGCTGACTTTAATCGTGTGACTGAGCTTTATCAAGCATTTCCTCAAAAGTTTCGTAGTATCATGCTGAGCACAGCCAGCGCTGATGGCATACCCCAAGCAAGCTATGCCCCCTTTTTAATTGATGCAGACAAAAAAATATATATATACATAAGTGGTCTATCAGCCCATACGGCTAATCTCAAGCAAACGGGACGAGTCAGTGTTCTCTTTATCGAAGATGAAGCTGAAACCAAGGAGATTTTTGCTCGCCGTCGTCTTACCTATGAGTGCACCGCAGCAATCCTGCCCCGTGATACAACCCAGTGGCAAACCTTAATTGATCGATTTGAACAACGCTTTGGCCAAGTGATCGGCTTAATGAAGGGTCTGCCAGACTTCCAGATTTTTCAACTGCAGCCCCAGGCAGGACAATTTGTGATGGGATTTGGAGCAGCCTATCGGGTGGGTTCTCAGGATTTAAATAGTCTGGAGCCGAGACGTCGAAATTAAGCCTTTGTTTTAGGCTTCTGAATTTGCCAACACGCCGTTTAGGAAAATATCGGCCAGGGTCTCGGCTAACTCCTTCATATCTTGGGGGGAGTTGGCTTCATCTGCTAGGGTTACTTGACTAAAGCCTGCAATGGTGAACATGCCTAGAAAAATGCGAGCAACGACTCGAGGATTCATGGGACGATAAGTGCCTCGGTCCATAGCTGTTTGGAAAAATGCTTCAGCAACGTCAGTCATTTTGGCAATTACTTCAGCTTGTACCCGCTCCCGTAGCTCTGGGTGAAACTGGGCTTCCATAAAACATACCCGCAGCATATCTGTATTGGCAGACAGATTTAGCATACGCTTGCGCATCATCTTGGCAATGGCTTTATAGTTAGCCATTTCACTCAGCTCAGTCAGTAGCTCAGTTAGTAGGTCTATCCAACCACGGGTGGCAACCTCGACCAAAATTGCCTTTTTATTTTCAAAATGCCGAAATAATGTACCTTCTGCCACACCAGCAGCTTGGGCTAAATCTCGGGTGGTTGTCCCCCCATAGCCATGTTGGGCAAATAATCGTTGAGCCGCTCCGAGAATTTTCTCTTGGGTATCATCTTGGGCCGACGTCAACGGTTTACCAAATTGCATAGGGTAGCGCCCTAACGGGTATTAATAAAAACTGACGCTGTTAATCCTTTTTCAAACCAACAACGATAATCAGGGCTATAGGAGTATGACTCTATGCCTTTGGGTTATTGTCTACTGTGATCAGCACAATCAACCCATTGGTTAACAGAAGCTTACATTCACCCCTGTTGTATCAGGGGTGAATGACGTAGTTTATGCCTGCGCTAACAGGATTGAATTACAGTGAATGTGGGTATCTACTATGTGGCAACTGCTATCTCCCAGGCAGATGCCCATGCCCCGAGCCGTTTTGACCAGTGTATCCTGGGGACTAACGGCCTGATACTCGGCAATCGCCTCAGCGATGGGAACATGGACCACCTGGCGATTTTGCCAGCTCACCATGTGGTCATACTTTTCGGTGGCAATCAGATCTACGGCCTCGACGCCAAACGCAGTGGCTAAGACGCGATCTAAGGGCGACGGTGTCCCCCCCCGCTGAACATGACCCAAGACGGTAACCCGAGTTTCAGCGCCAATGGTTTCGGTAATCTTTTCGGCTAAATATTCGCCAATCCCCCCTAGGCGACATTGACCCAGGCGATTGGTTTGGGTCACTTTTTCGCCTGCTTCGGTACAAACGGCTTCCGCCACAATAATGGTGGCGAAGTTGCGTTTTAGGCCCTTGATAGTTTGGCAAATATTATTGATGGTGTAAGGGATTTCAGGAATGAGGACAATATCGGCTCCCCCAGCAATGCCTGCATTAAGGGCAATATGTCCGGCATCTCGCCCCATGACCTCTAAAATCATTACCCGAGAATGGCTCGCAGCTGTAAAATGCAGCCGATCTAGAGCTTCAGTTGCAATATTGACAGCGGTATCAAACCCGATGGATCGCTCTGTACAACCCAGGTCGTTATCAATGGTCTTGGGAATACCGACTAGGTTTAGTCCACCCTGCTGGGCCAGACGGCGGAGGATGGCCATGCTGCCATCACCACCAATGCCAATCAGGGCATCTAGGCCCAGTAAATGATAGCCATCGATAATGTCCTGGGAGCGATCGCAGGTTGTTCCATCAGGCAGAGGAAAGTCAAATGGGTTGCCTTTATTGGTTGTACCGAGAACAGTCCCTCCGGCTAGTAATAAGTTATGGGTACTCGATAGGTCAAATTCTACATATTGAGGTGGACGGGCCATCAAACCCTGGGTAGCCCGAGAGATGCCTAAGACTTCCCAGCCATAGCTATCGGCTCGATGGACTACGGCTCGTAGGGCAGCGTTAAGCCCTGCACAGTCACCGCCACTGGTTAGTAGGCCAATTCTTTTTTTGTCCCGATGCTGTCCCATAATGTTCACGCTGGCTATCAAAATCGTGTTCTCAAAAGTGTGATTTTTAGACTACAGGGTTTGGGCGATAGCTATGTATATCTGCTCGGTATTCTGAAAAATAATTGATAGGAAGAAATACTCCGCAATATTTTTGTGTACCCGAGTAACAGTTTCTGTTGCTACATCAAGGGGAAAACTGACTTGAAATGTTCTAAATAACAAACATCAAGGTCTCTGGAATTAGTCTATTAGCCAATGTATTTACCGTGTAATTGCTGATGACAACTATGAACTTCATTGGCCGCTGATCTTGCTTTACCAAAACTTGTAGTAGCAGCATCAATCAAGCTTAATAAAGCGAGAGTAACAATATTGTTTTAGTAAATGCCTACCCCTAAGCCAGACATTTATGTTTTGAGGAGATTATAGTCAGCGTAATGGCGAATCAATCTAGAACGTATCCTTGAGAGCAGATTGATTTGTCCGGATATTGGGTCATCTTCCGGTTAGGTTAACTAATCTTTGTTAAGTGCAATAGGTTAAGGTTTTTTTACTGCGGAATACAATGGCAAAGGCCATTCTAAACACTATTTCAGGCGCATTAGCAACATCGGTGGCTGTTATCGGAACAGCTGCGCCGATGGCGAGTGCCCAGGGATTTACCGGTAGTTTTGTTCCCGACCAGTGGGAGCTATTTAATAGCAGTCCGGCATTTCCTAATATTGATAATTCATTAATTACTATCGGTGGCGAGCCATTAGCTCCCTTTAATGGCTCAGTAGATTTTTCAGATGCACCTGATTCACTAACGTTATTAGGTAGCAACCAGTCGGCTATTTTGACTGCTCCAGGCTTAGCTGAATTTGGGCTGAGCTGTGATAATCCCAGCCTCCCAGCTAATTTACTATTTTTATGCAGTTCTAGTTTTACAGCGGTGTTTGTCACCGTTCCTGAAGCGCTGGATATTTCGTTTAGTTGGAACTATAAAACAACTGATAGCTTGGGTGCGGCCTTTGACCCTTTTGGGTTTGCCATCGGCAACTTCCCGCCCACTGACCCGCAGGCTGACGGTATTTTTACTGAGCTGATTGATCGTAATGGCCCCATTGAACAATCGGGTACCACCCTTGTAGAGCTTGAAGCTGATCAAGTATTTGGCTTTCAAATTGGGACAGCTGATAACCAAGGTGGGCGCTCTGAGGCCGTTATTCGTGATTTCAGGGCAATGATTATGGAGTCTGATGAGATCGACCCGATATCAGTGCCAGAACCTACGTCAAGTGTTGCGATCGCACTACTTTCTGGTCTAGGGCTAGGTCTACGCCAAAAATCTCGTGCAGGGAAATAGAACGCTTACAACTTGAAAACTAGCCAGTATTTGATCTCAACTCTTAAATTTCAACCTTTAGGCGTTGAGGATCTTGAACAATGGTTTTGTCAGTATCTGGGTCAAAAAGATGTATGTGTTCCACCTGTATGCCCAGGGTTAGATGATCCCCGGGGCGTGGGGGATTTGCTTCAGTTCCGTCAAGACGTACAAGCAGTGTCTTGTCATCCGGTGACGCAGCAGCGGGGGCGGTTAGGTCAACGGTGAGATAGGTTTCACTACCCAGGGCTTCAGCACGCTGTACGGTAACCGCTAAATGTTTGGGCGCGGGTACCGTCAGGCGTAAATGTTCGGGGCGGATGCCGAGGGTCAGCATCTGGTTGCCATAGGCGGCCAAAATGGGTTCCCAATGGCCGGGTAAGGTAACTCGAAATGCAGGATGAATCAGCGTCAGAGGTGGCTGGACTTTGACCGTGAGAAAATTCATCGGTGGGGAACCAATAAACGCTGCCACAAACCGATTTACTGGGGAGTGGTAGAGTTCTAACGGAGCGGCAATCTGTTGAATCACCCCCTGGTGCATGACCGCGATGCGATCCCCCATGGTCATGGCTTCTACTTGATCGTGGGTAACATAGAGTGTCGTTGTGCCCAACTGGCGTTGTAGGGCCACAATCTGGGCACGGGTCTCGGTCCGCAGCTTCGCATCCAGGTTAGACAAGGGTTCGTCCATTAAAAACACCTGGGGGTTACGGGCCATGGCTCGACCCAAGGCCACACGCTGTTTTTGACCGCCTGAGAGCTGTCGGGGCAGACGTTTTAGCAACGGCGTAATTTGCAAAATCTCAGCAATCGCTTTTACCCGTTTAGCAATCGCCTGTTCTCGTTCTGGCCAGTAGTGAAAACCAGGGGGCAGCAGCCGAGTTAGCCCAAATAATGCCTGTTGCCAACGGCTAATGGGGGGTAAGTCACCAACGGTGCGTCTCAGCCCAAAAGCCAGGTTGTCATAGACGCTCAGATGCGGATAAAGGGCATAGCTCTGAAACACCATGGCCACGTCACGCTGTTTAGGGGGGAGGGCATTGACCCGCTGATCGCCAATGGTAATGGTCCCGCCAGTAATACTTTCTAACCCTGCAATCAGACGCAGTAGGGTACTCTTACCACAACCGGACGGCCCCACAAGCACCATAAATTCGCCGTCTTTGACATTCAGATGAATGCGCTTGAGCACCGTTGCTGGCTTAGCATCTGAGGATTGACGAGGAAATGTTTTATAAACGTTGTCGATAACAACCTCAGCCACGTTTAGTTCCTAGTTTGGTTCAGATACCAGAATATCGGTAATGGTTTCACCACGGGCAGGCGTAAGAATGCGATCGCAGGGTTGACTTCGTCCCTGTAATGCCACTCGGTCTATGGCCAGACAAGCTGCCCGATCTTGACTGGTCATGACCGTAAAGTCAGCTGATTCAGGTACCTCGACTAGTATGACTAGGCGATCACCCGTTTGACTAAACTTAAATGACTGGGAACCGATGCCACCTCGGCTACTGCGATTGATGGCGGCCACCTGCATCCGTTTGGCATAGCCCTTAGTCGACATTAGCAGCATTTTGCTATTTTTTTGAATCGGTTGGCATCCCACCACAGAGTCTCCCTTAACTAATCGAATCGCCTGGGTTCCTTGGGAATTACGACTTGTATCCGGCAATTGCTCATGGTCAATGGTAAAGCGCAACAATCGCCCACTGGAAGACGCTAGCATCAAGTCCTGGTCTAAATCAGCAATGACCGCATAGGCCAAGTAATCCGCTGGTTTAAGTTTAATGGCGACTAAACCACGTCCAGTAATGGACTCAAATTCGGTCAGTGGCAGGCGCTTAATTTTTCCTTGGGCCGTTACCAAAATCACCTGTTGGCCCATGGCCTTATCCGTCATCAGAATAGGGGGCAAGATGGCATCTGGATCATTGCCGATGGCATCGGGCAGTAAATGTACCAAGGGCTGTCCCTTCGATTGCCGCTGAGCCAAAGGTAAATCGTTTACAGACAAGCTATAGGCTTTACCATCGCGGGAAAATAGCAACAAATTGTGGGTGGTCCAAGCAAATTCTGTCTGAATGGTCAGGTCGTCTAACTCCGTTAGCTTTGAGGGCGGCGACTCTAGTTTTCCTTGCCGTCGTTGATAGGTGCGGGGTGATAACCGTCGGGCGTATCCTTTGCGGGTAAACTCAACAACGGTTTCTTCTTCCTGGGCCTCTGCTGCAAGATTGGCTAGCATTTCTTTTTCTTCCGCCCGCTCGCTGGCCGTTTGCAATCGGGTACGGCGTTCATCCTTAAATGCTTTTTTGAGCTTTCTAAGATCTTTTTTCAGGGCCTTTAGGCGCTCCTTTCGATCCGATAGCAGGAGTTCTAAGGTTTCCTTTCGTGTTGACAGTTCTTCAAACTCGTTGAGTAAATTATCTTGCTCCAATCCCACTAATCGCCGTAGGGGCATGGCTAAAATTGCATCGGCTTGCCGGTCGCTTAAATCAAACTGTTCACTGATTTCCATCTTGGCCGTTGAACCATCTGGGGCGGCCCGCAAAATTTCAATTACCTCATCAATGCTGTCCAGGGCGGTCAGTAACCCTTCGACAATGTGTAGCCGCCGATCGGTTTTTTCCAGTTCGTTGGTATATTGCCGTACCAACGTCTCTTCACGAAAATCTAGAAATGCCTGCAGCATATGCCTCAGAGGCATCTGAACCGGCTGTCCTCCATCGAGGGCTAACATAATGGCCCCAAAGTTAACCTGCAGCGGTGTCATTTTGTACAGAGCGGCCAAAATGCTTTGGGGGTGTACCTCGCGCTTGAGTTCTATAACAACCCGCATGCCATCGCGATCGCTTTCGTCACGAATATCGGCAATCCCGTCGAGCTTACCCTGGTTAACCAAATTTGCGACTTTTTCAATCCAGCCTGCTTTATTGACCTGGTAGGGCAGTTCCGTAACGATGATGGCATTACGACGCTGTCGCCCTTTACCTGGCTGAATTTCCTCAAAGCTAGCAATGCCGCGTACGGGAATACTGCCACGGCCTGTAAGATAGGCATCATGAATCCCTTTGGTGTCAGTAATTTCACCACCCGTTGGAAAATCTGGGCCGGGAATTAACTTAAACAAAGCCTCATCGGAAATGCTGGGCCGATCAATGATTGCGATTAGCCCCTCAACAACCTCTCCCAAATTGTGAGGAGGAATATTTGTGGCCATTCCCACTGCAATCCCGGAGCTGCCATTTAGCAAGAGATTAGGTAACTGGGATGGGAGGACTACGGGCTCTTGCTGAGAACTGTCGAAGTTATCAATAAAATCAACGGTTGCTTCACTAATCTCGCTCAATAGTGCTTCATGGCTTACGGAGGCTAAACGCGTTTCCGTATAACGCATAGCCGCCGGAGGATCATTGTCCACGGAGCCAAAATTACCATGGCCGTCTAACAGCGGATAACGACTGGAGAAATCCTGCACCATTCGCACTAAGGCATCATAGACCGCCTGATCACCATGGGGGTGATATTTACCCAGCACATCTCCAACGACGCGAGCACATTTTCGAAAGGGACGATCGGGGGTTAAACCCAATTCGTGCATGGCGTAGAGAATGCGCCGATGCACTGGTTTTAGGCCATCACGGACGTCGGGCAAGGCCCGCCCGACAATAACGCTCATGGCATATTCCAGATATGATCGTTGCACCTCTGTATGAAGAGAGGTGATGACAATTTGCTCATCTGAAAACGCATTTAGCTGGTTTGCCATGATTTCGTATCCTTGAAAGCTGCCCTAGAGACAGTAATTAGCCTTACCAATGCTGTACCTTATACACAAGCGTCATGGATCCGCAATAGTTCAGATCCAAATCGATCAAGAATTCAATAGACTTGCCGACGGCTGTGTACCTGATTCATTGTTTTTTGACAGGTTCTATATTGATTTGATGCACTAAGGCCAATGGCCGACAACGGCTATAGTAACTTTGCTATGTTCACGAAACGCCTATGAAAACAGTTTTAATTGTGGAAGACGACATGATCAATGCCCGCGTTTTCTCTAAAATTTTGACCAAGCGCGGTGGCTTAGCGGTCAAACACACAGAAAATGTGGATGAGGTCATGCAAATTGCTGAAAGCGGTGAGATAGACGTGATTTTAATGGATGTTTCCCTGTCCCATAGTATTTATCAAGGGAAACCGGTAGACGGCATCCGTATTACCCAGATGCTGAAGGCCAATAGTACCACTGCTGCATTACCAATTATTTTGGTAACCGCCCATGCTATGGATGGCGATCGCGAAAACTTTTTGCAACAGAGTGGAGCCGATGGCTATATTTCAAAGCCTATTGTTGACCATCAGAAGTTTGTAGATGATGTTAAAGCCATGATTGGCGATTAGCGACAGGTCATCTATGGGGAAATGTATTTCAACTTAAACTAGATCAAATATACTACCTAAATGGCTAGGTAGTACATTTTAAGAATCTAAATTTTCTAGTCTAAATTGCAAATCAACAAACGGAAGTCATTTCTGATCTAAAGTCCGGAAATGACTTCCTGTAATCCAGGTGTACCAAACATGGCTTCAGTGGCTTTCAATAACCGATTGCCCCAGAGATTATCTGCTAAAAATTCTAAATCAGCATAACGACTATCACGTTCTAAGGCGGCAGTAGCTGATTCTATAGCGGCTGGTCGGTTGATGTTAGCGGCATAATGGGCGGCTGCGATCGCTAATGTGGGTTCCGGTTCCTCATCAGACAAGTTCAACGAGCGTTCCCACTGCTCAATAGCTGGCTCTAACTGGCCCATTTCATAGAGAACAAGCCCAATATTATTAACGGCTGGCCAGAAAGACTCATTGAACTTGATAGCGGCTTCATACTGATCAATCGCCTTTTCATAGCGATTGAGTTTATAGTAAGCGTTACCCAAATCAAAATGAGCCCCAGCATTACCGGGTTCTAGACCCAGACCTTTTTCTAGGGCATTGGCCGCCTGTAAATACTTTGCCTCACTAAAATAAGCGGACCCCAGGGTGAACCAAATCGTGGCATCACTACTATTGATAGATTTTGCTGTTTCTAGGGCATTAACCGCTGCAGCACTATCGCCAACCTGCAAATGTAAGCTGCCCATCAACGCCAGAATTTGTGGATCCCGAGGAGCAAGTTGAGCGGCTAGCTGAATCCGGGCTAGAGCTTCATCATATTGTTGAAATTGAGCCAACTGGGCGGCTTCCTGCGCTAAGCTCAGCCCTGTTGCCGTTAATCGTTCTTCATCCAATGGCAGCGTATAGGGCAGCAATGCTTGGGCATTTACTGCACGTGCTGTCCAACCGCACCCCAACAAGGTCAGAAGGGTAGCAAGTGCAGGACGCGTAAGCTGAGATATAAGCTGATTCATAGAAAGTGGACAGGGATAGGTAAGATTTGATAAATCGTGGGCAGATAAACCACCTCCAAGTTGAAACCTGTAGATTCTTAACCGGAGAAATGTCCGTTCTGGAAGTGGTCAAGGGTTAGATACCTTCAGAAAGATTAAGTAGCAACCGCTAGAACTATCTTGGCAGATGCCTTGGGTCTACTTCATTTGAGTTGACTAGTTATCAGTATAGATACATCATCTTAGTCCATGGTTCTTACTACTTAGGAATTTAATCTCGATGTCTAATTTACATAGTCCGTCAGCCTTCAATTTTTGGAGAGCGGGTGGGTAGAGAGTAGAGAGTGCTGCTCTAAACAAAAATCCCCTAGCGGTCCGTCAAGCCTAAGATTTAGAATGAGGCGAGTAAAGAGTAAAGAGTCAAAGGAGATGAAGAGTCACTCTTTACTCTTCATCAATACAGGATCCTAATTTTTAGCGTTGACACTGCACTAGCTTAAAATCGGGTCTCAAACTCTAGCAAAACTCGATTTCGATCATCAAAGTTGGTTGTGCTACGAATTGTAAATTCGTCGGTCAGTCGATAGCGCAGGTTAAATTCTGTCGGCGTATTGTCAGTCAAAATTTTGACCAGAGAGAAGGTGACGTTATCGGTGATGTCAAAGCCAACTTCTGTGGCGATATCTAGAGTAGACCCGCTATTTTCATCGCTGGAAAAGCGGGAGGAACTGGTCACTGGGAATAGTCGGAATTCGCTAAGGTTAAGGGTTCTGCCGATGAAATCCTGCAGGCTATTGAGCAAGGCCCCGCCAAAGAAGTTAAGTACCCCCTGCCCCGACTGTAAGGCAGCCACATAGCTACCACTGAGTAAGTTAACGATTTCCTGTCTAGACCGGGGGGGAGAGCTAGAAAATTCAATCACAGCATCGCTAATGTCTGAGAGAAATAAACTTTCTAGCAAGTTACTCGTGCTTCCTTTGTAGCTAGCACGGATACGAATAGTTTCCAAGCCTGTGGTGCTCTGAAACGGATCAATGGAATTATCTGCAACTTCTGATGATGAGGCAAAGGTCGTTGCTTCCACGACGTTATTTTGCTGCGTTTCTGCCACCGAGGTGCGCAATTGAATATCGAGCAGGGGATCGGCGATCCCCCGTTCTGGGATAAAGCGGGCCGTATTATTGCGGCCCGCCAGACGGAATGTGGTGGTCAGTAGATTGATCTGCCCTGATCGTAGACGAATAGTCCCTGTCGGTTGGATGGCTCCAAAGGGTCTGAGGGGGCCTGTAATATTTAAATCTCCCTGGGCTAGAACATTGAGTAGATTGCTCTGTTGAATCTGAATGTTATTTGCCAGAGTGATTTTGAGGTTTTCAAATCGGGGTACAAAGGGAGAGATTTCTGGTACTGCTGGGGAGACTGCATTATTGTTGCCTTCCGGGAGGAATAGACGACCATTTTTTAGTTCTACGACGCCCCCTAGCTGCGGACCTAATAGCAAACTACCGCCGACGACTATCTTGCCTTCAACACCGCCTCTGTAAATACCCCGGAGGTCAAGATCAATATCATTTAGCGTGACGGTGAGGGCTCCAGATGAATGAACAATGGACGATTCATCGGCTTCCCCAGGAATCGTCTCCGATGTTATTACAGTCCCATCTTCTTCATTGGGTGTGCTGGGTGTAATAGGTGTGCCGATGTTACTACCATTAAAGGCATCAGCACCTAAGAGTGCGAGCCTAGGTCCGTCAATGATAAATGGATAGGCCAGGGGAAAACTGCCTGCTGCTCGCAGTTGGCCATTGCTATAGGTGCCTTGTAGCTGCTTGACATTAATCTGGTCATTTTCAAAAACAACGCTGCTGGAAAAATTGGTGAGGGGATCTGGCAGCAGGGGCGATCGCAACACGGCATCCTGCACCTCCATCGAACCACTGACCGTGGGGTTACTTAAACTACCCCCAATTTCAAGGGATACCTGGCCTTTTCCTGATTCCCACAGCACCTGACTATTGAGAGCATTGAGTAGGGCCAAGCCTTCATCAGCCACATCCAGACTCAAGGAAATACTGTCATTGGCAGGTTTCACCTTCATAAACTCAAAGGCATAGGGAATATCTCCCACCAGGGTTAGGGGCTGCGGATTGTTAACCTGGAGTAACTCGCCCTGTAGGATTAAACGGGCATTTTCGTATAGAAACAACCCTCCAGCCTTTGCAATCGGCTGATTGTTGATGCTGCCATCGGCCAGAATAATATCGCCACGAACGGTAGGATTATCGAGACCGCCGCTAAAGTTGGCGATGCTATTTAACCGCCCCTGTAGTCCTATGGGCAGATTAAAGATATCCCGCACCGCTGCCACCGGTAGTTGTTCAGCCACCAGCTGCAGACTGGAACTATCCTGCTCAACCAAGGACAGGTTGCCTGCCAGGTTTACGAAAGCCAGCTGGGGATTGCCATCGGCATCTGGTGGTAATGCCGTCTCCAAACGCACGGGTTGAAGGGTGAGATTACCATTGGAGAGCTGTCCTTGGGCAATCACTCGGTCGGCCACAAAGTCCCGAGTCCAGGTCCAATCTTGACCATCGACATCAAACACAATTTCGGGCAGTTGCTGCGGTTGACCGCTCAGTCTGACCGTTGCATCAAATCTTCCTTGCAACTGATTGATGGGAGGAATAGGATTTTGCTCTTCAGCCAGGGCTACCTGATCTTGAATCTTCTGAATTTCTGCCAAACGGCGGAGCTGATCAAGGAGTGTAGCGTCAGCGTTGCCAGTAGATTGGGTCGCTAAAACCTCTGGAATGTCCGCTGGCGCTGGCTGGTTTGCCAGCCATGTGGGTGACTGGAATGTTTGGATTAAATCTTCCAGATCGATGATGGCCAGGGCTGTGAGAATATCCTTAACATCACCGTTTTCAACATCGACTTTAGCGTTGTAAGCCAGGGTTTCCAGCTGTAAATTACCGTTAAATTGATAGACGCTGTCTGCAACCTGTTCAGCGCCACAATAGCTGGGTAATGGTCTGCTATTGGTTTCTAGTTGCCCTGAGCAGGCATTAAATATCAGTTCACCCTGGTCCACAAAGACATAGCGATCGCGATAGGCTATTTGCCCCGTAAGTTGTTGCCCATTGAGATACCCCAAGCCTGGTTGATCGATAAAAACCCCACCTACCAGGGTCTGACGATTTAGATCCACGACCCATTCTCCTTGGGAAGAAAGGGTGCCCTTGAAACCACCACCTAAGCGCTCCACTGCTGGTAAGCCTAATGCTTGCAAGGGCAGATTTTGCAAGCTGGCCCTCAATAGATCACCATCGGTACGACCGGTGGCTTGGGCCCCTTGCCAGCTGACATCAAAGGCAAAATCACGCGGCTGAAAACTAATGGCAATACCATCTGCCAGCCCGTCAGGTGTTACAGGACCACTTTTCCCGTCCAAATCCACCATTAAGCCTGTTTGAGGTTGGTAGCTGACGGGGCCTAGAAGGACCGGATCAAACGCGATCTGATTGACCCCAAAGTCTTCTAGCAGAAGTGTGCCGTCAAATTTAGGATTGCTCAAGGTGCCTACCAAGCGTCCATTCGATAATGAGGCAAAGCCATTCAAGGGCACAGGACCTGGTAATACAGCTAGAGGATAGCGTTGGGCATCTAGCTCAAGGGAGAAGCCACGAATGCCCTGGAACTGATTGCCATCAAACTGAGGAGAAATTACCCCTCGGGCCTGGAGCTGAGCACTATTAGCCTGCTCGATCAACAAGTCTTGCCCAGTCCAGGCAAACTGACTAGTCAGGGGTGCATCAAACCCAGCTAACTGGGGGGATAAACCGGCCAATCCGGCGGAGAAATTTAGGTTGCCCCGGCCCCGCAGATCTACCAGGGTGCGAGCATTGATGTTTCCCTGCACGCTGACAGTGCCGCTAGTATTACCGCCTAGCTGGGAAGCAAACTGGTTGAGGCCAATGGCAGTGAGGATAGCATCCGTTTGCCAATCGCCGTTGATCAGTTCTGCTTTCCCCTGGATCGTCCCCTCGGTTAGCTGCAGCCTGTAGTTTCCCATGGCTAACAGGGTTTCTAGGGTCATCCCTTGGAGCGGACCTGCCAGAGCCACATCGGCGTTAAGATTACCAGCTGGACCATTCTGGGCAAATGCCCGTAAATCAATATTGTTAGCTCCAATATCGGCTTGCCAGCTATCGGTGCCAACCTTTCCTGTGCCAGTTAGGGTGCCTGCCCCTACCTGAACCAGTGCTTGGGGAATGGATAGTCCGCCGTCAGCAAAAACTGCTGTGGCCTTGGCTGGATAAAATTGTCCACCGTAGGCCAGGGTAGGCGCTTGCACATTAATCCGGGCTGCTAATGTGTCAGGGTTGCCAGTGATCGTTGCGCTGGCCCCTACCACACCTAACGTGACAGGTAACTGCTCCACGTCGTAGAGGGCTGTGAGCGCATCCCCCGATATATTGCTAACTTGAGCTTTGAAGTCCAACTCTGGTGGGCCATCTGGCAAGTTTGCCAGGTTTAGAACTCCATTACCAGTAAGCTGACCTCCCAGTTCCGGTGTAGCGCTGAGCTGGGTAACCGTGATTTGATGAAACAGTTCCTCAATGGTCTCTGCGGCTAACACCACATTAGTATTGAACTCATTGAGCACCACCCGATCAACGACAACAGGACCAATGGCTGCCACATCGGCAGACAATGTGGGTTGCAAGAGTGGTCCTGTAATGGCGATGTTGCTATCAAAAACACCGCTAAGGGCAATGGGGGAATCAACCTCAGAACGCTCTAGAAGCTGTTCGAGGTCCACATCTGCCACCTGGGCCCTCAGATCATAGTCACCCTCCCAGTCAATGGTGCCGGTGGCAGTGGCGGTTAGATCTTCGTAGCTGCCCCTGGCTCGATCAATTGTGATAGCCGTGCCTTTAAATCTGGCAGTGGCATCAATATTTTCAACAGTATTTCCCCAGGGGCCAGTGTTTGGTAATGAAGTTAGCTGGAGTTGACCATTGTCAACACTGCCTTGACCGTCCACAGTGATGGACTGCTCAGGCAGAAAGGTTACTGTCCACTGACCGCTAACGCGGCCAGCCGTTGCTGCAATTGGTAAATTTTGCTGCCCCATGGTTGGTAGCAGAAAGGCCATGGCTGTTTCAGCGGCGACGCCTTTTCCCTCAATGCCTAATCTGGTGACGTACTGAATCGGCTGTTGACTGTCGCCAGAAGCCACGGGATCTACAGCAACCGTGACGTCTAAATTACCGCCTTGGGGAGGTGTGGCAATGGCATTCACCTCTACCCGTTGACTGTCTTGGTTATTGACCTTGACCGGAGCGATCGCTACGGTGCCATTTACCCCATTGACTACCAGGGGCATTGGTACCGTCCCCTCTGCTGGCAGTGGCACCAGGGTCACCTGGCTATTAACCACATCAATATCGTCCATCCGCACCTGAATAAATGGATCGTCGACGGGCTCAAATGTGGGCACATCAATACCTAGCCAGCCCTTATCCGGGTGCTGCTCTATATAGCCGTTGGCCCCAATTAACCGTAGATCAATCTCCAGCTCTCGCTGGAACAGGACTTGCAATGTACTAAATTTGACCTCTACGGCGTCTGCGGTGGCGTAGGAGGGATCGGTTGCCGTTGCGTTAAGTTTAGACGGCCCCACTCGCACACCATTAAGGGACAACCTTTCCAGCTCGCCCAGCTCTAACTCTCGCTCTAGTAGAGCAGACAGTTGTTTTTCCAGTAGCGGTGTCAGCCCTCTATTGATAAATATCCAAGCACCAAGGGCGACTGCTGAACCAATGAGCAGGGTACTTGCCCCTAGGGAAATGGCTACTAGTTTCCAAAAGCGACGACCTCCAGAAGGTCTATCTGAAGGTCTATCTGTATTTGGCGAAGTCATGGGGGCATGGAACTATGTTCGCGACTACTCTAGCAAACTTCCATGGTGAGGAGAGGCAAGGCGTGTCCGACGTGATTTAACCCAGTCGGTATCCAAAACCACGGACGGTTTTTAAATATTTTGGTTTGCTGGGATCTTCTTCAAGCTTTTCGCGCAACCAGCGAATATGGACATCCACTGTCTTATTGTCGCCCATAAAGTCATACCCCCAAACACGATCAATAATCTGATCGCGAGACCATACTCGACGGGGACGCCCCATAAACAGCTCTAGAATTTTGAATTCCTTGGGTGATAGATTGAGCTCTACATCATTAAGGAATGCCCGACACTCGTTGGGATGCAGGGTAATGCCTTCAAACCTGAGGGCAGAACTGTCTTCGGACTTAGCTTTGGATTTGTAGCGGCGGAGTAAGGCCCGACAGCGAGCGATTAACTCACGCATGCCAAAGGGTTTAGACAGATAATCATCAGCGCCTACTTCTAGGCCAACGACTCGATCCATTTCTGTCCCCTTAGCACTCAGGATCAAAATAGGCACATCCAGCCCCCGGTGTCGTACCAACCGACATAGATCGAGACCATTCATCCCCGGTAGCATCAAGTCTAGAATCACCAGGCTAATATCTGGAATAGCATCTTTACTGCCATCCACTGACCCCAGTAATTTTTCCAATGCCGTTGGCCCATCGGCAGCGACAACTATTTCAAACCCTTCTTCAGCTAAGGCCAGTGCTACCGTCTCTCTGATTAGCTCTTCGTCTTCGACAACTAAAACCCTTCCCAAACCTACCCGCAGCGAGGACTGGATAGGAGCTAGTCCGCTAGAAACCATAGCCATATGTATTATGTCGCCCTTATTACCTCTATGGTTGGATTCTATCAGGGATGTTGCAACCGATAACTCTGTTTAATCGGATCATTTGCCGTAAATTTAGCTACACAACTCAGCCAGCAGTACAAACTCCAAGCATTGCTACAGCAGGTTATTGGCCTCAATAATCAGACCAAAACGGTCATGGAAGGTTAACCAAGTTTTTATCTTCTTAAAATCTTTATAGTGTTCTCACCCATGTAAATACACAGTCGGCATAGCTAAATAATCAGCTAAATACCCCTTGACCAATTTGCCCCTATTACTGGTCTGTCAGTCTGTCAAGTTAGTGGTCTGTCAAGCCTAAGGTTTCGGATAGGCAGGTAAAGATTAAAGAACTTCAAGGGGGTATCCACTCAAGCCGGGAAATTCTGATTAAGTAGGAATCTAGAATCCAGGAGCCAGAATTTAGAAGGGATATGGCTTCTGCCTCCTGACTTCTGACGTCTATCCTTAGGATACTTCCCGCTTTAAGTTGTTACCCCTTCAAGGGATTAAGAGTCACTCTTTACTCTTCACTCTTTATCAGTAACCAACCCAAATTTTTAGCGTTGACGCTGCACTAGGACCATTGGTGCGTTGCTCGACCATAGAGTTCGGTGAGTGTGGTTAGGTGATGACAAAGGGTATTGCTGAGCATGGCAGCATCAAATCGCCATTCCCAGTTGCCCTCTGCTAATCCGGGGGTATTCATGCGGGCTTCTGAACCTAGGCCCAGCAGGTCCTGTAGAGGAATGATGGCTAGGGTGGCGATGGACGATAGCGCTAGCCGGATCATCCCCCAATGGACTGACTCTGGATTTAATGCGCCCACAAATGTTGCCAACCGGTGCTTTTCGTAATCATTGGCGGTGCCATACCAGCCCAGGGTGGTGTCGTTGTCGTGGGTACCTGTGTAGATGACGAAGTTGCGATCGCAATTAAACGGTAGGTAGGGATTACGATGATCGGAGCCAAAGGCAAACTGCAGGATCTTCATCCCTGGAAACCCAAACCGGTCTCGCAGAGCCTCAACTTCGGGGGTAATAATGCCAAGATCTTCCGCTAGAAATGGGAGTTTGCCCAACACCGCTTCAACCCGTTCAAACAGTGCTGCCCCTGGTGCTTGAACCCATTGTCCATGGATGGCCGTTTGTTCCCCTTCAGGCACGGCCCAGTAAGATTCAAACCCTCGAAAATGGTCAATACGAATGTGGTCTACATAGGACAATGAAGTTTTAATCCGTTTGAGCCACCAGTCAAACTGAGTTTTTTCCAGCACCTCCCAGTTGTAGGTAGGATTACCCCAAAGCTGACCCGTTTCACTGAAATAGTCCGGGGGTACCCCAGCCATTTCTGAGGGCATCAGCGTCGCCGGGTCGATCATAAAGTTCTCAGGAAATGCCCATACATCCGCACTGTCATGGGCGACATAGATGGGCATATCCCCAACGATCTGGATATGCCGCTCATTGGCATAGGCCTTCAGGGCAAACCATTGCCGACAAAACTCAAACTGCAGAAACTTTTGCAAAAAGACAGCATCGGCTAACTTATCGCGCCAGGTCTCCAGGGCTGCTGGGTCCCGTTTGGCAAGCGCTTGATCCCATGAACTCCAACTCAAACCATGGTTGGCTTCCTTCAGGGCCATAAACAGACTGTAGTCATCTAGCCAAAATGCCTGGGCCTGACAAAACTCCTGAAACTCTTGCGACTGGTCAGGTTGAAATGCCTGGGCAGCCCGTTTTAGCAAGCCCAACTTATAGGGAATAACCCGCTCGTAGTCCACCCGCTCAGAGGGAAACTTCGGTACCTCTGTCAGGTCTGCCGTATCCAATAATCCCTGTTCTACCAAACCATCCAGACTGATCAGCATGGGATTGCCTGCCATCGCTGAATAGCACATATAGGGGGAATTACCATGCCCCGTTGGTCCTAAGGGTAAAATTTGCCAAAGCTGTTGTTTTGTTCTGACTAGAAAGTCAATAAATTCATAGGCCGTTTGCCCTAGATCTCCAATGCCATGGCGACTGGGTAGCGACGTCGGATGAAGTAATATACCACTAGCTCTAGTAAACGACATGGTTAATAGATAGAAATAGCAATTAGATAAGGCTTTAACAACGTATTGGGCGTTAACCAAAGCCAATTGACTTTAGCATGGTTGCTCGATGCAATACCGTCCTATTACAGACACTCCGAGTTTTCCCTATGGCCTATCGTAATCCTGCACCCACCGTTGACATTATTATCGAGCTAATTGATCGGCCCCATCGCCCAATTATTTTAATTGAGCGTTTAAATCCGCCCTTAGGCTGGGCTATTCCCGGTGGTTTTGTGGACTACGGGGAGTCGGTGGAAACGGCTGCCATACGTGAGGCCAAAGAAGAGATTGGCCTGGAGATTAAATTGCTAGAGCAGTTTCATGTGTACTCTGACCCCAGTCGAGATCAGCGTAAGCACACGATTAGTATTGTATTTCTTGCTACAGCAGTCGGAGAACCGATAGCAGGGGACGATGCGATCAACTTCAAACTATTTGAACTCTGGGAATTACCTGATAATCTTTGTTTTGATCACAACAAAATTTTACAAGATTACTGGCACTATCGACATTATGGTAAGCGACCATAACCTTTGCCTACCCGTCCTTTTACGCGTTTAACGTCGTTTCGAGAACGAAAAATTAGTTTTGCTCCATTAATTTCAATATTTTAGATAATCTTAAGTGGACAGTGTTCTTCCTTAAAATGTCTGTGCAAAGTAGTATCTTAATCTTTTGAAAAAAGATTGGATTTGGGGCTTGAAGCCACTCTTTGCCCTATTCTGCCGTGCGACTATGTGGATGTAATATGCGCTCCCGGACTGACATTTTGGCGATCTTTTCCACATTTATCCAGTTCACGGGGGACCGGTTTGCTGCATGGGTATCTGACCCGCGTCTGGCCAGGACCATGCAGCAGCTATTGCAAAGTAATCAAGCTGCTCGATCGGAAAATTTTTGGGCATTGCATTGGTTTCGCTTACGGCAGCAGCATCCCCAAGCCATTGGTCATTTGTGGGCCTATTTACAGGAACCTTGTTATTGGGCGGCAGAACGGATTACCCGTCGCTTTCCCATGGTGCAATGCTCCTTAGCTGATGGGTTTCAGATTGCGATCGCTAATGTAGACCGTATTCTCAAAGGCTACAACCCCGACTACGGCAGTAGTCTCAAAGCCTATGCGCGCACTGCCTTTGGTAACTATCTGCGGGATCAGCTACGCCAAAGCCATGCCATCAACATCAGTAGTGACTGGGGTCTGCTACGAAGACTCAGTAAGACTCAATTAAAACAGGCATTGCTAACGGGCGGATTTGTCCGCACGGAGCCTTATATCTTGCTTTGGCAATGCTTTAAAGCCGTTTGTCCCCCTGAACCAAGCAAATTAGCTCGGGGATTATCTGCCCCGAGCGAAGCGCAACTAAACGCTATTATTGAGCATTACAATCAGGGTCACCCCAACCTAAAATCAGCCCCTGAGGTTGTCAACATAGGTACAGACATGGGGACAAATCAGCTGAGGGTGGAACTGGCCCAGTTAGCCACCATTGTCAGAGCTTATTTAACCCCTGCTGTAACCTCCCTCAATCATCCCCAGTATGATGACTCTGCTGAAGAGCAACAGGACACCCTGTCTGCAGGCGATACCCCGATGACGCAGCTACTCGCTAGCGAAGCCTACACCGAACAACAACAGATGCTACAACGCATTGGAGTCATCCTAAAAAATGAGCTGCTAAATCTAGATGCTGCCAACAAAACATTATTAGCGCTCTATTATGGACAAAACCTAACCCAGAGTGAAATCGCCAAGCAGCTTAATATTCAACAATATCAAGTGTCTCGCAAACTTAGGCAAATTCGTCAGCGACTATTGCTCTCGATTATTATCTGGGGTCAAGAGACATTGCATATCCCAACCGAAACTGCCGTACTTGGTAATGTTAGTGAAGTGATTCACGAGTGGTTACAGCGTCACTATTCGCTAGAACCATCAGAGGTATCTGAATGAGCGTATTATTTGACAACCCCGTACAGCCTGTGTTGGCAATGCCAGCCGATTTGGGCCAGTGGGAACGCACTGCATCTATGTCAGACCCAGCTGTGCGCTGGCGGATTTATTTGCACCAATTAGGCCTAAAGGCCATCATGTCATGGTTTCAAGAAGAATTTGATCAGACCATTCGCCCATGGCCCTATGCTGCTCCGTTTGATTATTGGCACATTGTTGATGGATTAAGCCTAACGTTAGGTGAAAGCCGCATTGTAGTCATGCTCTCTGAGGTGATCGAGGCAGCAGAACTTATCGTTCCCCAAGAATGGATTGATCTGTCTGGTTTATCTGCAGACTATTACATTGCTGCTTACGCTGATGTGGATAAACAGCAGTTAGTACTGTGGGGTTATACCACCTACGGTGAGCTTAAGTCTCAAGGTGATTACGATGCCTCTGAACGCACCTATTGCCTTAGGGATACAGACCTGACCCAGGATTTATCTGCTTTTTGGGTGGCCCAACAAATGAGTCAACTGTCATCTGGGCCAATGAACCAGTTAAGTCCACTATCAACTGTTCAAGCTGAAAGTTTGATACAAAATTTGGCCAAGTCTTCTAAACCACGACTGTTGCTGCCATTTAGTCAATGGGGTGCTCTTTTGAGTAGTGACCACTGGCGACAGCAGCTATATCAACAGCGACAAACTAATGCTCCTGTCAGCATAGAAGACTGGCTGGAACAAATTTTTGAACAAGGTTGGTGCACGTTAGAATCATTACTTCCTCAGACGCCAGCTTTGCAGTTTCGATCAGCTGTTAACAGTGCGGCTGTTCTTACCTGTGGCAAAAAGATTTTCCTAAATACTGCACCGGATGATCTGTTGCTGATGTTTAGTGTGGATATCGAGGCAAACAAACGCCGCAATATCCGGATTCAACTCTATCCATCGAGTGACACTCTGCTGCCGAATAATGTGATGTTAGCCTTGGAAATGTCGGAAACTGGAGAATTACTCAAATCTGTAAAAGCTGGGGACCATGATGACTATATTCAAATTCCGCCATTTCGTTGTTCGGCGGGTCAACGGTTAAGGGTGCATATTCAACTTGCCGATAGTATTTGTCAAGAGGATTTTATTAGTTAAGCATTTGCATCATTTCACATAGCCTTACACAAGCATTAAATAGACTTTCCTGGCAGCCCACATCAGACTAGTAGGTCTACAGAATAGACATCAAATATAGGTATATTCTATGAAACCTATTTTTACTAGAGGTCGGCTAGTCACCTGGAAAGAAGATAAGGGCTTTGGCTTGATCAAAGCCAATCATGGCGGTAAGGATGCTTTTCTGCATATTAGCGTTTTGCCAGAAAATAGCCGTCCCCCCAAGGTTGGAGATACTATTCTGTATCAGCGCATTACTACACCCAAAGGAAAAGTCCGCGCCACAAAAGCATCCATTATTGGGATAAAACCTCAAGCGCCAAAACCTCAAGCGTCAAACCTCAAGCGCTACAGATTTGGAAAAATTGGCCGAATTGAAGCCTTGGCTACTGGATTTGGTCTAGCTGCCATTACGTTGGTTATTTTGGCGTTTAGCAATCATCGTTCCCCTGATTTAATTAAAGCTATTTTCAAATCGAGCTGCACCCTTAAGGGCAACATTTCTACTAATAGGGGTAACAAGATTTATTACCTACCAGATGCGGATGATTATGAAATTACTGTTATCAGTTCAGAATTCTGTTGGCAAAACGTTGTCTACAGGTCATCAGATGATAGCTGTGCTTTTTCCATTAGAAAGTCTCGAATGGTGGCATCTTCGGTAAGGCCAATGGCACGAACATAGGCTTGTTGGGCGGCAGCATTGTCTCCTAACTCTGTTAGCAAATGCCCCCGCAGTGCCCAGTAGGGTTGGTAGGTCTGGATGGCCTTAGGAGAGAGGGTGTTGAGTAATTCTAAGCTTTGTTGCGCCCCTTGGGTTTGGGCAAGTGCCATGCTATACCCCACCAATGCCCCAATTGTCGGCGACATCTGAATCAAGCCAGTATACAGCTGTGCTAGCGCGTCCCAATCTGTTTTCTGGGTCACTACCCGTTGAACATGAACCGACTGAATGGCCGCCTCTAGCTGAAATCGGCCTAGTTTTCCATAGGTCGACGCCAGATGCAGTTCTTTTTCTGCCTGATCGATCATGGATTGAGACCAGAGTGTGGTGTCTTGTTCTGACAGGGGCACATAGTCTCCTGTGGGTGAGCGTCGAGCCCTGCGACGAGATGCACAATAGAGCATTAGTGCCAATAGTCCTCTGGCTTCTGGATTTTCCGGTAGTAGTTGGACACAGAGGCGAGCTAGCCAGATTGCCTCATCTGCCAGCCCCCTATGGCGTGGATCACCCCCGATTACCGTATCCCAGCCAGTAGTATAGGCGGCATAGATGGCGTCTAAAACAGCGGCTAATCGACTGGGTAGTTCTTGGGTATCTGGTACTTTAAAGGGAATGCCCGCATCGCGAATTTTGGCTTTAGCGCGTACTAATCGCTGGCCCATCGTAGTCGGTGCGACTAAAAAAGCCGACCCAATTTGAGCCGCATTTAAGCCCATGACCGTTTGCAGCATCAGCGGTGTCCGAATGGCTACGTTAATGGCCGGATGAGCACAGATAAACAACAGTTTTAGGCGCTCATCGGGAAAAGAGATTTCATCAACAGAGTCCGGTATGTCTACGCCACTGAGGTTGAGGCTATTAAGTACTTTGGTGTAAGTCTGGGACCGTCGGGCAACATCGATTAATCGTCGTCGGGCAGTCACCAGTAGCCAGGCCTCTGGGTTATTGGGAACGCCGTTTTCTGGCCAGGTATTGAGGGCTTTAAGGAAGGCATCGCCGAGGGCGTCTTCGGCAGCAGAAATGTCTTGCGATCGCACCGCCAAATAGGCCACCAAGCGACCATAGGAATTTCGTGCTGCCAGTTCTGCCGCTCGACGTACATCCATGGGTTTACCCTTGAGGTGGTTGAGGTGCAGTTTGTTGCCAGGCGGGCAACGCCTCAATCCGGTCATACCAGGCCCGAATGTGGTCGTACTTTTCTAGGGGAAACTGGGCAATGGCCGCATAGGTTAAATCACTAGCCACCGAAAAGTCAGCCAAAGTGAGGGTGTTATTCACCAGATAGTCCTTACCCGCCAGGTGAGCATCTAAAACAGTGGCTTCTTGATGGAATGTGGCGATCGATCGCTCTAACACTTGTGGATCAGGGTCACCCAACCCCAATACCTTTTTAACAAACCGCTCAAACTGAATCGGCTGACACCCCCTCGACCAGTGGGCCAGCTGCCAACTTTGCCAGCGCATAATGTCAGCCCGCTGCTGGGCATCATCGGGCCATAGTGGTGTGGCAACCTGGCTGGCCAGATACTGCATAATGGCAGTGGACTCCCACAGGGCAAAGTCTCCATCCTGCAGTAAAGGAATTCGTCCAGTGGGATTGAGGGCAAGAAATTCTGCAGTGCGTTGCTGACCTTGCTGGAGATCAACCAGCTCTAGCTCTACAGGCATCTGCAGATGAAGAGCAACCGCGTGAGCTTTGCGAGAATTGGGGGAAGGAGGAAAGTAATAAAGCTTCATGGCAATTTCCTAGTTTTGATCTACAGACCAGATGGGACGCACTTCTACGCTGCAGAGACCGGCGGCGGGACAACGGGCCGCCCAGTCTAAGGCACTATCAAGATCAGGGACATCAATTAGAAAGAAGCCCCCCAACTGTTCTTTTGTATCAGCATAGGGACCATCCTGCACCTGACGTTGCCCCTCTTTGAGACATACTGTGGAGGCGGTATGGCTAGGGTAGAGCGCTTCACCGCCAGTTATCACACCGGCTTCAGATAGTGCTTGGGAATAGGCATTGTAAGCAGGCATATGCCGCTCTCGATTGGCAAAGTCCTGTTCCGTTTCGTAAACCAAAATTGCATATTTCATCGGATTAACGCGTGGTAAATCACGTGGTAAATCAACAGAGCTGCGGGACATTTTTCCCATGCTCTACTTCTATAACGAACAAGCAACTGCAATTTCGACATTAGATGCAAAATTGGAAGCCAATCAAATATATTTTTGTATTGACCAACGCGATCGATGCTCTCGCTGATGCTCAAACCAATGGTAGGGTAGCATTTAGCCAATTGGGAGCACTTATTAATGGGGTAACATGTGCGTAATTGGGGTATTTACAGATGTTTCTTACATTAAGGGCGCATTAAACCTGGAAAATTGTGAATAAAGGCCAGGTATAGCGAACGGGCCGCAAAAACATGAAGAACGTTAGACCAATCCTCAAGAACTTTGCAACTCACTTTGCAGCCATTTTATTAGGGTTCGGCAGTTTGGGCTGGCTGGCGCTTGTTGTTTCCCACTACGCCAAATCAGACTTTGTGGCGTCTGCGGACGAGTTTTTTGTTGCCGTTCAACAAGATAACCTGGAAACAGCTTATGGTTATCTCTCTGACGATTTTCAGGATATTGTTAGCAAGGCCGAACTGGATAACTATTTGGATGAGATGTCAATTCCAGATGTTAACGGGACAAGTTGGGGAGTTCTCATCACATACAGGGGTGAGGGAGATGGAAAAAGCGGTCTTCGAGGAAAGATTACAACTGAGTCTGGTGATGTTGTTCCCGTTGAAGTGAGTTTTGTTAACGTTGGAGATGAATTGAAAATATTTGCCCTTAGAAAAGTATCTCCCCAAAGCATAGAGCTGATACTGCTTGGCAAGATTCTAATGTGGAGTGCTAGCATAGCAGCACTTATGACGGTCTTGCTGTTTAGTCTTACGGCACGTCATGTGGCCATTGCTGACAGGTTTTTGATGGCCGTCCAACAAAATGATCTGGATGTCGCCTATGGTTATCTTTCCAAAGAGTTTCAGGCAACCACTAACAAGGCTGAACTCACAGAGAGTCTTCATAAGCTCTTGCCCGCAAATTTTGAGGAGGTCATTTGGAAAACCCGTAATTTACAGGGTAATCAATGTAGTTTGCTAGGGACTATTATAACTAAGTCTAAAAGCACTACAGATTTTTGGCTTGGCTTTATTAAAGAAAAGGGCGGTTGGAAAATAACGGTTATTGAGGTGCCTCTTGCAAAACAACCAGGTGGTTAATCACTAAGGAATTTTCGATATCTGATGAAAATTATCGCGTTACTTTTACTAGCCATCTCTACCCTTGGTTTAGATAGGGTTGGACAGGGATATGCTGCGGTTTCGTCTGCTCAAGCTGTGGCTGTGTCCGTCGAGCCTAGCTTGGTAGCCCAAGCGAGTACCCTGGTAACTCAAGATTACATCGTGACAATTTCTCAAAACTGTGTGGAGGGCGATGTAGATTGCGATAATGTCACCTACTATGGCGTCAATACAAATACTGGGGCGTCTTTAGACTTGCAGGGGAGAACGGTCCATGCACCCTGTACTGATGGCATCACACCCTGTCGATTTATGGGCTATGAGTTTTTTAATGGGGCCTATCGTTACTTTGTGGCTCAAAACGGCACACTACAGATTTTCCAGAATGGTCAACGTATCCTGGAACAATCAGGATACTGGGATACGACCAGACGCTAATAAGCTGAATACCCAAATTCACAGCCCATTCTCAGGCGGACGCTTTAAGATGTCGAATATCTTAATAAGAGAAGGGGAACAGCAATGGCAAGGCCAATTAGTAGAACCTTGAGTTTGTTACTCCTGCTGATTGGATGTCAGGATGTGTCGTCTGGCTATGCATCTGAGATTACCCAAGCAACCTGTGAGGCGGTGCCAGGGTTTGCCTATGTAGAGGGTGGGGAGTTTATTGCGGGGAGCGATCGCACCGAGCGCGACTATGCCTATCGCATCAGTGCAGAGGGCTTTGCCAACGCCCCGGAGGATATAGCTGCAGCAGAAGCAGGCTACCGCAGACGCCAGTGGTTTGAGCGTGAGCCAGATAGACAAACGGAGCACTTGCCTGCCTTCTGCATGGGGCAAAAGCTGATTACCAATGCAGACTACCAAGCATTTGTGCAGGCAACGGGGCATCGGTCACCAGGGATCTCGGCGACGGCGTATCAGGAGCAGGGCTTTTTGGTGCATCCCTACAGTGATGTGGAACCGTATCTGTGGAAGGCGGATCAGTACCCGGCGGGACAGGCAAACCATCCAGTGGTGCTGGTGTCTTACGATGATGCCGTAGCCTACGCAAATTGGAAATCGGAACACGATGGAGTAAGCTATCGGCTACCAACGGCATTGGAATGGGAAAAGGCTGCACGAGGAATCGATGGGCGCTATTTTCCTTGGGGTAGTGAGTGGCAAGATGATGGCACTAACTGGGCGAAAAATGGCCCCTATGGGACCAGCGAGGTGGGAGCTTATCCCCTGAGTCAGGGGCCTTATGGCGTTGAGGATATGGCAGGAAATGTGTTTGAGTACACGGCTACTTTGACCAGGGGAGGGGCCAAAGTTCTACTCAAGGGCTGCAGCTGGGATGATTTCCCTGGGTTTTGTCGGGCTGCCTATCAGCATGATCGACCGTTAGAGTCGCGACACATTCTATTTGGGTTTCGCCTGGTTTTAGAAGGCAATATCGACCGTTAGAACCTGGACGAGTCTGTGAAAACTGCTTGAGATGAAGTGGGGATGTTGGCAAGGACCTTTAATCAGATGGCGAGTCAGTTACGGACATCCTTCGAAACCCTGGAACAGCGAGTCGCAAAACGAACGGCAGAATTAGCGCAAGCTAAAGAACAGGCCGATGCTGCTAATCAGGCAAAAAGCGAATTTTTGGCGAACATGAGCCATGAGTTGCGGACGCCGTTGAATGGCATTATGGGCTACGCTCAAATCCTAGAGCGGACAAAAACCCTAGACCCCAAGCAGCGGAGTGGAGTTAACGTTATCCATCAATGTGGTTCCCATTTGCTCACATTAATTAACGATATTTTAGATCTTTCTAAAATTGAGGCCCATAAGCTAGAACTGGTATCAGCTGCGGTCCATCTACCGTCTTTGCTACAAAGCGTGGTGGAAATGTGCGAAATGCGGGTACAGCAAAAGGGTATCGAGTTTGTTTATCAACCTAATTCCCGTTTACCAGACGGGATTGAAATCGATGAAAAGCGGCTGCGTCAGGTTTTGATTAATCTCTTGAGCAATGCGATTAAATTTACCGACAGTGGTACTGTTACCCTACAGGTGGATAGCCTAGAGCTATCTGAGACCCATGCCACACTGTTTTTTCAAGTGAGCGATACTGGAGTAGGCATTGCTGAGGATGACCGTGTCAGGTTATTTGAAGCCTTTGAACAAGTTGGAGACCATAAAAAACAAGCTGAAGGAACTGGACTGGGACTGGCGATTAGCCAACGCATTGTGCAACTCATGGGCAGTAACATCCAGGTTAAAAGTCACCTGGGCGAAGGCAGTGAGTTCTTCTTTACTATTGAGGTTCCTCAGGTTACAGATTGGGTTAAGCAACAAGAGATATCAGAAAGCGATCGCATCATCGGTTATAAAGTCGTTGGTGCAGACTCTCCAAAAAACACTCGTTACACTATTTTGGTTATCGATGATCGTTGGGAAAACCGAGCCGTGTTAGCCAATCTCCTGGAACCTTTGAATTTCAATATAATTGAGGCTATCAATGGCCAGGAAGGGCTGGAACAGCTCAAGTTAATGCAACCTGAACTGGTGATTACCGATTTAGCCATGCCAGTCATGGATGGATTTGAGTTTTTGCAGCATGTCCGCAGTAGCGAAATTCTGCAGCAAACTAAGGTTATCGTTTTCTCTGCATCGGTGACTCCAGTGGATCAGCAGATGGCTTTAGATATGGGTGGGAATGATTTTTTGGCTAAACCTGTGGATGCTAGGAAACTGATGCAATTGTTAGCTACCTATTTGCATCTGGAGTGGCTCTATGAACCTGATGATAATGATCGGGCATTGCCAAATCCGGCGTTTTCAGACTTTAAGTCTACTGAATTGATTTTACCCCCCCAGGAAACGTTAGAACGTCTGTTGAGACCTGCCCAGATTGGTGATCTAAAACTGTTGTGTGAGAGGCTTGATCAATTAGTAAGCACAGAGAAAACCTATCTTTCTTTTGCCGAACCCATTCGACAATTAGCTAAGGATTTCAAAGCAGAAGAAATTGAAGAACTACTTGAGCAGTATATAGCCAAGGAAATTGCTGATGCAAGATAAAGCCACGATTTTAGTTGTTGATGATATCCCTAACAATTTAGAAGTTGTTAGGGATACCCTTACATTTCAGGGGTATACAGCAACTACAGCAATCAGTGGTGAGCGGGCGTTGAAACGCTTGCAAAAACACGTTCCTGACCTCATTCTGTTAGACGTACAAATGCCGGGAATTGATGGGTTTGAAACCTGTCGCCAAATAAAAAAGAATCCAGACTGGACGCATATTCCCATTATTTTTTTAACAGCGCTGACCGATACAGACAGTATTGTTAAAGGATTTTCTTTGGGGGCAGTTGATTACATTAGTAAACCCTTTCAAGAAGCAGAATTACTAGCAAGGGTACGTACCCACTTACAATTACATTCCTTAAATAAAAACTTAGAACGGACTTTAAGTGAATTAAAAAGGACTCAGGCTCAACTGATTCAATCTGAAAAAATGTCCTCTTTGGGGCAAATAGTGGCTGGCGTTGCCCATGAAATCAACAATCCTATTAGTTTTATAATAGGCAATCTTGAACCTCTAGGGGTGTATTTTGAAGACTTGAAGAATTTGTTACAACTTTACCAAAAGGAATATCCCCATCCTAATCCATCGATTCAATCGAAACAGGAAGAAATTGATCTGGACTTTTTAGTGCAAGACGTGACAAAAATCCTGCGGTCTATGGGTGTGGGTAGCGATCGCATCCAGCAAATTGTTCTAAATTTGCAAACCTTTTCTCGTCTAGATGAGTCTTCATGCAAGACCGTTGACATTCACATTGGCCTTGACAGTACGTTGTCAATTGTGAAACCCCGCTTGAGTGCTACAGGCAAGTTTCCTCAGATCAGCATTATTCGGAACTATGGCAACTTGCCCGCCATTATGTGCTATCCCAGCCAGCTCAATCAAGTATTTTTGAATGTTATCAACAACGCCATTGATGCGATTCGAGACTGTGAAGACTGTTGTAAAATGCCTGAAATTCGAATTCATACAGAAGTAATAGATGATAAGCAGGTTCGAATTTCAATTGCTAATACAGGCAAGACAATTCCTGAAGAAGAACAAAAACGAATTTTTGAGCCATTTTTTACCACTAAACCCGTTGGTAATGGTGTAGGTTTAGGACTTTTTGTCAGCTATTCGATAATTCAAAAGCATGGTGGAACAATACAAGTGTCTTCCCAACCCGGAAACGAAACTACTTTTGATATCAGCCTACCTGTAAACCTCCCCTGAGCAGAGCTAAAGGAGAGGCTGGCTAGGGTTAAGATTATACGATTTTATGACCTCTATTTTTTCTATACTGCTGCTTTGGACTACGCGGTTTATCAGGATATTTCATTTCTAATAGTCCTGCCTCCAGGGCTGGCACCAAATAGTTCTTACGAAATGTTGGCCGATGGGATAACCCTAAGCGCTCCATCAGTGTTTGCGTTGTGAAATAGTCATCATCCATCACTGCCAACAACCGCTTAACTTGGTCGGTAGCTTGGTCGGTAGCTTGGTCGGTAGCTTGGGAAATTTCTGAATCTACCTGGGTTAGAGCATTGCTAATAATCTCTAGCATAAACTCGATAAAGACAGTACTATTAGCAGCTTGATCAGCTTGTTCTAGGGTTTGGTAATAGCGCGCTTGCTCATCTTTAATCAAACTCTCAATGGGTAACAGAAAAAAGACTGGATTCCACTGCCCTAAGATTAATGTTTGCCACAGTCGTCCCATGCGACCATTGCCATCCATAAATGGGTGGATAAACTCTAGCTCATAGTGGAATACAGAACTTTTAATCAGGGCATGGTCGTCTGACTGGTCTAACCATTCGAGTAGATCTGCCATTAACAATGGCACCCTTTTCGCAGGTGGGGCCACATGGACCACTTTGCTTTCTTTGTGGATGCCCACACCCGCTCGTCGAAACTTGCCCGCATCTGTCAGAATATCGCCCATTAAATATTGGTGGGCGGTTAGAAAATCCTCTATTGAGGCAGGTTTCCACTCAGCTAATGCTTCGTAGGCTCGAATTGCGCCCTGTACTTCGCTAATTTCCCTGGGCTGCCCCAATACTCGCTGACCTTCCAGAATGGCAGTTACCTGTTCTAGAGATAGGGTATTGCCTTCAATGGCCAAGGTACCCTGGATAGTCCGAATCCGGTTTTGCTTGCGTAATTGAGGCGATGTGCTTAGCCCATGGCTATTCAGTCGCCCCACCTGCTCGGCAATGACGCTAATCTGGTTGATAACGTTTGCAGTGATATCAAAGGGTGGCTGATAGGGCATCCACGGGTAGAACAGTATCTATTACTTTGGAAAGTCTACAAGAGTATGTGTTAGTTGATTCTGAAACGAAGACAGTTGAGATTTTTCGGCGTGATCAACAGGGCAGATGGGTGTTTATTCCCTATGACGAAAATGATGAAATCACCCTAATGAGTTTGGAGATTACTCTTGTAATCGATGATATCTATGAAGATGTTGTTCTAACAAAACAAGCGAATAGATAAAAGTTGGGTTAGTTTGACTTACGATAGCAGTATAACCAAAGTATAACTAGAGGTGGTAATACTGTATGAACGCTGATTATGAAAACGGCAGTATCTCTACCAGATCAAGTATTTGAGGCGGCAGAAGCCCTGGCAAAACGTTTGGGTATTTCTCGTAGTGAACTCTATGCAAATGCGCTCAAAGCCTATCTGCAAAAGTTTAATCGGGACCATATTCTCCAGCAGTTAAATCAGGTTTATGCAGAAGAGGATTCTTCTGTGGATCCGATTTTATCTACATTACAATCCATGTCTTTGCCCCATGAGGACTGATGGTATATGTTTGAAGCTCAGGCTTTACTGGATTATTGGTGCCCGAATTTCCTTAAATTCTATTGTGTATGCCTTTCGTCAAGGGCTATTCCCTGAAAACATTGCTCAATCTTACCCATTACTAGGTCTAGAGAAAGTCTACGGTGCAATCACTTTCTACTTGGCCAATCGTTCTGATATTGATGCCTATCTCCTCGCCGAAGAGCAGGCATTTGACGCTATGCCACACCCCTTAGAGACAGATGCCCCTTCTTTGCATCAAAAGCTGCTTTCAGCTAATCAATCATCACAGCAGGCATAATGGCTAACGTTCAATTTCAAGCGGATGCCACTTAAACCAGGCAATTGTGACAGGCGTAATCCGTTGACAGTCTGACATCAGTCTGAAAAATATCCACCAAATTTAGCTGACTGCCCTGTGGCCGCCCTGTAGTTTTGGGTAAACCATTAGATAACAAATCAATGCCGAAACAAAATGCTTGGCTAACTACTAAAATGCCGTTTGGGGTTGCAGTGATGTTGGTATTTATGACCATTTTGGGATGTAATCAGCCCTCTGTGCCCACTGCTGCCAATGAAACCTTACTTAATTCAGATTTAACAAGCTTGCTTGAGGAAGAAGTCGGTCAACAACTAGACTGGGCAAACCCTCAGCAACATGAAAAGACGGTTGCTGTTTGTCCTGAAAACTTAGCAAAGGTAAACGTTGTCATTGACTCGGCCCAGGATAATAAAACCTCTGCCCTATACCTAACTCAGGTAACGATGACAGTGGCCCAAAATGGAGGTTTCCAGATTGAGTCAGGCGATAGAGGCGAACTCACAAATCTAGGTGATGAGAGTAGCGTTGTAATGGTAGTCCCCTATCTCATTAATTGTTCAAAAGTGAGTCGTTTTAATGAGCTGTTTGGCCAAAGTATGATTGAAGTTTACGCAGACGGTCGAGTGCAAGTACGTTAAGCAAATGCCATAGACCGGTTTTTATATTGACACAAAAAGTGTCGTCTCTATTACATCAAGCATTCGTTTAGCCGTAGTAAACAGAGTGAGGAGCTGAGAAGCTTTAAGTTTTAAACTATAGTTAATAATATGACGGAGTCATGTAGTAAATCTCTCACAAATTATGCCAGATGGCCATCAACGACAACTCCGAACCGACTGAATACGAGCGTCTGCTAGAGCGTCTGCTGGATCAAATCAAACGGCTGCCTGAGCCCATCCGCAAGCAAGTCGAAGCCGAGCTAACGGAATTGATGCGACTGGTGCGAGATCGCAGACCGCCCCGTCTTATGCTAGTAGGCAGACGGGGCGCGGGCAAATCCACCCTCGTCAATGCCATCTTCGGTGCCCCTGTGCGTCAGGTGGGGGCAGTCCAGGCCCAGACGGGCCAAGCCGTTTGGCTCGACTATCAGCGTGAAGGAAAGTCGCTTGAAATCCTGGATACCCGTGGCGTACAAGAAGGCAGTAAGCCCACAGAAGACGATGCTGCCGCCACAGCCCTGGATAGTTTGAAAGCTGCGATCGCAGATAAATGCCCCGATATTATCCTATTTTTAATTAAAGCAAAGGAAACTGACTCCGCCATTGACAGTGATATTGCTGCCCTGGAAGAGCTGCATAAGTTTATTGAGCAAAAATATAGCCGTCAATTGCCAATTGTTGGAGTATTGACCCAGTGTGACGAACTTGATCCGCCAGATATTCGCCAACTTCCCACTGATGATGACGAGAAAAACAACAATATCTCCGCTGCCCAATCAGTGTTGGCAAAGCATCTGAAGACTGGTGACATCGGCCAGCACCTGGTTGAGATCGTACCAACGGCAGCCTATGTGAGATATCGCGCGGACGGCACTCGGGACGAAACCCGAGACTATCGTTGGAATATTGAATATCTTGTCAATCTCCTGCTAGACGAACTCCCAAAGGAAGCAAAGCTTGATTTTGCCAGGCTTGCCGAGGTTAAACGCTTTCAGCGCAAGGTGGCCTTGCAAGTTGTGGATACCTGCGCATTAGGCTGTGGTGCCATTGGCATCGAGCCGATTCCCTTTGCCGACCTACCATTTATCACCTCAGTCCAGGCTGTGATGATTTTAGCGATCGCATATATCTCCGGTCGTCCCCTCTCAATTGAAACAGCTAAGCAGTTTATCATTGCCCTTGGACTTAACATTGGCACTGCGTTTGCCCTGCGTGAAGGTGTCCGTGCCGTGCTCAAATTGGTACCTGGTTGGGGCAACTATATTTCAGGCGGCGTTGCCGCTTCGGCCACAAAGATTATCGGTAATGCTGCAGTGGCCTACTTTATTGACAACAAATCAATCGAAGAAATTAAGCAAACACTCAAGCACCAAGAGACAATACTCCCGCAAGCAGACGAGCAACCTCAAGAAGATTAACACAATGCTTAATCGACTTAGGCATTGTCAAGAAACAACTTCACGATTCGAGTTTTATGCACTAAATCTTTCTCAGAAATTGCTCCAGAATATCTATAATCGCCCTCGTCGTACCCCTAACTTAATGTTATTGGGAATAACCCCGATTTTACTGCGTCTGTCATACCCGTATTGTTGCCAGACGAGTTTTTAGCAATGCCTTAAAGTAAGCCGATAATGACAGTTGTAGAAGATTTCAACTTTGAGACTGCGGTTAAGGATTTTCTACACGAAGCTCTAAGAAAACGCGGTCACATCAATGTTCTAATTACTGGGCATACCGGAGTAGGTAAGAGTACCCTTATCAATTTGGTCTTTCAGGGAAATTTTGCAACTACTGGTCAGGGTCGTCAAAAAAACACAATCTCATACGATTGTTGCTGGGGCAGCGGCTAGTGCAGCAGGAATTGTTGCTGTACCAATTGCCCGAAATAACGGTGAGCCATCCACATCTGAAGACGTAGCAGAGGCATTCAAAACCAAGTATCTACCCTCAGTTGCAATCACTTATCAGTTTTGGAAAAACCTTGTGATGAGCATCAGGATAAGCGCTCATGACTACTGTTGGTATGCCGAAATCTTGTTGTGAGAGATCCCAGCATACCGACCATCGAGATCCCTAGGCAATCACCTTCTGGAAACTGGGGCGTTGGTTGATGGAGTCCCACCAACTCTTTAGTTTTGGTGTTTGAGCCGTCACTGAATCCATCTCAGGGGTATTAGAAAGATAGAACATAACAGGCATCAAATAGAAATCTGCTAGGGTGATCGTGTTACCCAGCAGAAACGGATCACAACTGGTGATGGATTCGATTGCCCCCAAGGCTGTTTGAACCTCAGGAACAGCACTCTGAATAGCTGTCTCATCCGGTTGACCTCCTTGGTTAGGAACGATCAAACGCTGAATAGTGATCACACTGATGGAGGGGCTATACAGGTAGCTATCGATGATCGACATAATCTGACGCATCTGTGCCTGACCCATGAGATCTTTAGGGGCAAAGGCATGATCAGCCACTGTGGCATTTAAGTATTCAGCGATCGCACTCGTTTCATAGAGGATCTGGTCATCCACTTTTAGAGTAGGAACCTTACCAAAAGGATTGATCGTAAGGTATTCAGACGTTCTGGCTGTGAAGATGTCCACCGCTTGAAGCTCATAGGCGGTGTTAGTCTCTTCTAGGATCATGCGAACAGTGCGGACATAGGTGCTGAGCGCCGGACCATAAACAGTAAGTTGAGCCATGGATAAGGACTTCCGATGTGATAGTTCAGACTAAGCCTACCTGGAGTGTGGACCCGAACTCAATAAGTGTCTATTCATTTCTCCGGCAGGAAGCCTATCCGAGTCTATTTTTCTGCCCGTATTCGCGTTGCATTTCTGCAGATAAAGACTCCATCGCACAATATCAAATTCCCTGATGTCTCTAGGGCAAAATATCATCGAATTGTTGTGCCCTAGAGAACGGTGTATCGACTATCACATCAGGTCCATTTAATAGATTGAAAACCTCGCCTTAACCTGGCTTTGGACTATTGTTGCCATGGGGGATTTTTAAAATCCAGACACAAAATGGAGATTGTTATTTTCTTTCTAAAAGGATTGAAAACAACAATCTCTATGACAGTAATACATAGTCAGAGGTATAGGACATCACATCCATGAGCACTGATATTCGGTTTGCCAGTTTTAACACCTTTCTTAATCGCCCCAGCGAAGGTGAACTAATTACCAATCTATCCACTCCCGATGATACCCAGGCCCAGGCGGTAGCAGAAATTTTACAGCGTGTGCGCCCAGATGTTGTATTGATCAACGAGTTTGACTTTGATGCAGCTAACGAAGGTATTGAGCTTTTCCAAGATAATTATCTTTCCACCGCGCAAGCGGCAGGGTTAGACCCCATTGACTATCCCTATGTTTACAATGCACCCTCCAATACCGGTGTAGCTGCTGGATTTGATTTTGACAATAACGGTGAAGTTGTCACCGAACCGGGATCTGTTGGCTATGGTAACGATTCCTTTGGCTTTGGCTTTTTCCCTGGTCAGTTTGCCCAGGTGTTATTGTCCCAATATCCGATTGTTGAAGAAGATATTCGCACTTTCCAAAACTTTCTCTGGCGAGATATGCCGGGGGCATTGTTACCTGCTGATCCAGAGGATGTAGATGGTAATGGCGACACTGAAAATTGGTACACAGAGGAAGAGCTAGAGGTTTTTCGTCTGTCTTCGAAGAGTCATTGGGATATTCCCATCGATGTGGATGGTGAAGTCATCCATGTATTGGCTAGCCACCCAACGCCTCCTGTATTTGATGGTCCAGAAGATCGCAACGGTACTCGCAACCACGATGAGATTCGCTTTTGGTCTGACTATGTAACACCGGGGGCCGGTACCTATATTTATGACGATGCGGAGTATGTCGCAGCCGGTAATACTACCCCTGACAATCCCAGTGGTGGTCTAGCTGCAGGTGAACTCTTTGTGGTCATGGGTGACCAAAATGCTGATCCCTTTGACGGTGACAGTATCCCCGGTGCTATTCAGCAGTTGTTGAACAATCCTCTCATTAACATTTCTGTTTCTCCTGGTAGTGTGGGTGGTGAAGATGGGGCCATTCGTCAGGCAGGTGCTAACGTTGGCCAGCTAGGGGATCCTGCGTTTGATACTGGAGATTTTAACGATGCAGCTCCGGGGAATCTACGGGCTGATTACGTCCTGCCCAGTCGCGATCTTGACATTACTGAAGCGGCCTCTTTTTGGCCTTCTGAAGGCGATGACCTGTTTGACTTAGTCGGTGTAGGGTTCCCAGTGGTGAGTTCCGACCACCGGTTAGTCTACGCCGATGTCAGTATTCCTGAAGAACCTTTCAACACTCGTAAAACCGTGGCTGGGGTGGAATTTCTTGGTCAGGCAGTGTTTGAAACTGGCTTTGAATTTGCAGGTACAGAAGTGGGGGGGCTTTCCGGTATTACCTATGATCCCCTGCGGGATGTTTACTATGCGCTGTCTGATGATCGTGGCAACCGCAGTGGCCCAATTCCTGAAGCTGGTTCTCTAAGTGAATATATTGGCTTTAGCGATGGCAGTTACTTTATTGAAGTGCCCGACGATGAAATCAATGATTTCTTTGCCTGGGATGAGGCCTATCCAGATCTTGTTTCCGCACATCGGGGCGGTTTTATCACTGGCTTCCCTGAGAATGCCATTGAGACCTTTGAGCATACCCTCACATTCGCCCCTGCCCTGTTAGAAGTTGATGTGCGTCGTACGGCTGACGGTGAATGGATCTTGATGCACGATGACACCCTTGATCGCACGACTACCGGTACTGGCTTAGTGTCTGAAACCACCCTGGCTGAGATTCAGGAACTTCAGCTGGTAGATAATGAGGGTAATGTGACTGAGTTCAAAGTTCCCACATTGCAGGAAGCCTTGGAATGGGCTGACGGTAAAACTATTCTGGAACTGGACCTTAAGTCTGATGACTTCTTTGAAGAAGTGGTACAGATTATCACTGACCTGGATGCTGAGGACCAAACTCGCTTTATTACCCAAAACCTGGAGCAGGCGACAGGTATTTATAATCTGAATCCCGATATTCACCTGGGTTTGTTTATTACCTCCAGCAATCAGGCTGATGTCTTTGCCGGGATTGAGACGGCTCCTTTTGACTTTGACAATGTTAGTGCCTTTACCGGGGTGCGGCCTGAAACGGAAGAGTTTTATGAGTCCCTGCACAATGAGGGTATTGTCGCTATTCAAGGCCTGTTTGGTGATCAAGATTTCTTTGGTGCCAGTACCTTTATTAACGATCTCACTGAGGAGCAACGGACTGAACTGTTTGAGACGGTCTATGAGCGGGGAGGCGATGCGATCGCATCCGATTTCTACCAACCCATTAGTGAACTGCTCGACTATTCCCAGTCTCCCCTACCCCGCTACTACACCGTTACCATTGATATCAACGACGGTAGCCTGGAAGATGGCGATGTTACCTTTACCGATGTCACCGCTCTTCTGGATGCTGAAGGTAATCCCTTCCCAGCCGGTGAACTCGATCCCGAAGGCATCACCCTAAACAGTCTAGGCACCCTGTTTATCTCCTCCGAGGGCGACGCCAGAAATCTAGTCGATCCCTTTGTCAATGAATTTTCTCTGACCGGACAGCAAATTCGTGAACTGCCCGTACCGGAGAAATTCTTGCCTACAGAGGATGAGAGCACGGGCATTCGCAACAATCAGGCTTTTGAAAGTTTAACCATCACCCCTGACCAGCGCACCCTGTATACCGCCACTGAGAATGCCCTCAACCAGGATGGTCCCCGCTCTAGTCTGACTGAGGAAAGTCCCATTCGGATTCTGAGCTACGACCTCACCACTGGTGAGCCAGCAGAAGAGTTTCTCTATATCAGTGATACGATTCCAGTTCCCCCAGTGCCAGAAGATAGCTTTGCCGATAATGGTTTGGTGGAGCTACTGGCCCTCGATAATGCTGGCACCTTACTAGCCCTGGAGCGTTCTTTTGCAGTCGGTGTGGGTAACAACCTGCGGCTATACGAAGTAGACCTGCAAGGCACTAGCGATATCAGTAATATTGACAGTGTTGCCGACAATGATCTGATTCGTACTGCCGACAAGCGTCTACTCCTGGACTTTGGTGACCTGGGGATTCGTCTGGACAACAGTGAAGCTCTGGTATTTGGTCCTGAGCTAGCAGATGGTCGCCAATCTCTGTTTGTGGTGAGCGACAACAACTTTAATGCAGGGGCTCAAATCACTCAATTTCTTGCTTTTGCCCTTGATATTGAGTCTGCCCCTCAACCCACCCTATCTGGCTTTGCCTCTTTAGATGCCGATACCCTGGCCCCCGGCCCTGACTCCGGTGTCAATGGCCCCATCAGTGACGAGCGTCCCGGTCCCTTTCCCGGTCAACCCGTTGGCGGTTGGAGTGGCGTTCAGTTTGCCGATGAAGACAGTCTCTGGTTTATTGTTGATAGCCTGTTTGGTGGCAACACAGATACGCTGCTTCGGGTCTACAAAGTAGATCCTGACTTTGCTGGGTTTGAAAATGGCGATGGCAGTGTGCTCTTAGAAGAAGAGTTTATTACCCTATCTGACCCCAACAACCTGGTACCGTTTGAAATCCAAAATGCAGATGATCCCGCCCGACCTCTAACGGGTGCAGACTTTGATACAGAAGCCCTGGTGATTGATGCCAATGGGGATATTTGGGTAGGTGATGAATATGGTCCTTACCTGTTGCACTTTGACCGTAACGGTGTGCTCCTGGAAGCACCCATTGCCACCCCCAATATTCTCATTGACGGTACGGTGCCAGATGCCCCCAATGATGTGGTGCGGGCTCCCCAGCATCCTGATGTGGAGGCCGGGCTGGCTGAGTTTAACCTGCGGGGTTCCCGTGGATTTGAGGGCATTGGTTATAGTCCTGATGGCACCATTCTTTATCCCATCCTAGAAGCACCTGTGGATGGCGATCCAGAGAATGCCCTGCGGATCTATCAGTACAATATTGCCACAGGTACCTATGCCGATGAGCTAGTCGGATTCTACCCACTGGATAATCCGGGTGATACTCCCACCTTCCAGTTGGGTGATCTAACCCCGATCAACGAGAGCGAATTCCTGGCCATTGAGCGGGATGACTTCCAGGGAGATGATGCGTTCTTCAAGAAAGTCTTTAAGATCGATATCTCCCAGGTGGATGAAAATGGCTTTGTTCAAAAAGAAGAAGTCATTGACTTGTTGGATATTGCTGATCCCCAGGATCTCAATGGCGATGGCAGTCTGGTCTTTGATTTACCCATTACCAGCATCGAAGATATTTTGATCTTTGATGAGAGTACTGTGTTGGTGTCAGTGGATAACAACTATCCCTTTGGTAGCTTTGCCACGGGCCGTCCTCCGGCCTTGGATAACAATGAAATTATTCTGGTCAATCTGCCTGAGCCGTTGAACCTTGACCCACGCCTGGGTATCGCTGGTTTGACACCGTCTGTTACCGTCGGTGAAGCTGGTGATGATACCTTAGTCGGCGATGTTGCTGACAATATTATTGCTGGTGGTCTAGGAGATGACATTATTGCTGGTGGTGATGGTGATGATATCCTGCGTGGCGATTTGAATAGCCGTGCGCCTCAAGGCAATGTGGGTGGTGATGACCTGATCTTTGGTGGGGCTGGCAACGATCGCATTGGTGGTAAAGGCGGCAATGACGAGCTATTTGGTGATGCTGGTGATGACCTACTTTGGGGTGATGCTGGTGATGATCTGCTGCGGGGTGATCTCGGTAACGATACCCTAACAGGAGATAATTTCTCCGGTGGTTCTGGCAGTGATACCTTTATTCTGGCCATAGGAGAAGGAACTGATATCATTACTGACTTTGAAGTGGGTAATGACCTGATCGGTCTTGCCGATGGGTTGACCTTTGACCAGTTGACCATTGGTCAGAGTGACGATGCGGCTGTGATCAGCGTTGGTGATGAAGACTTGGCATTGCTTAACAGCGTTGCTGCTTCGGCAATGACAGAGACTGCCTTTACTGTGGTCTAATCGTGGCTAAAAAGCGGGCTCAATTGTGGGGTATCAACTTTAGCTAGGGCATCTAGACCAGATCAAAATTCGGAGTTCGGAGTTCGGAATTCGGAAGTCAGAAAGGGTTTGTGCTGATGCCCCAATTATGGGTCTGTCTTTAATTATTGAAAAGTGAGCAACGAAGTTAGTTTTCGTTGCTCACTTTTTTTGAGCGAAAATTTTAATTGCCGTTTCTCCCATACATTGTTGCTGCAAGAATATCTGTATCCTTAAACATTAAGTCATTCAAAGTTTCCATAAGAACTTTCATTCTTAAAGATTCCTTAGCGTTCCCTTATAAACGCCTCAATAGATTCCTATGGTGACGTGGAGAAGTCAGTTATCCAGATTTCTCTACTAATTTTGTGTGTCAGGTTGCACCAAGGCAGATCGACTGTTAAAGGAGATCACAATTCGGTCTTGTTGTCCCTGGTACGGTAATCCACTGTGCATCAGATAGGAGGGAAAAAGCAGCACCATGCCATCCTTTAGTGGAGGATGAACATAGGGCGTATTCAGATATTGATTACCAAAATCCATATAGCTGTTGCCCTTCCATAGGGGCGAGTAAAATCGGTTGCTTCCATTGGGAGCAGCGGTTCCGTGCTGTTTGCCAGAATCACCAATTTGGAGATAGTAGATGCCACACCAGGAACATCCGGAATGGTAGTGGGCATCGTGAAAACCACCATTATTAGTGATATGGAACCAACAGTCGGTAATCTCGACCTGAATCTGTTGTGGATGGATTGAATGGTTGTCACCGTTGATCGGGTTGTCCACACCATTCACATGGGCTACGGCCATTTGCACACTTTCCTGCAGAAAGACTTTGAGTTTTTGGAGACCCGTATGATCGTAGGCCAACAGATCAAAATTGCTCTCGTACAGTCCATAGGCTGACTTGGCTCCGGGGGCCACACCGCTAGCAATATTGTTTGTCTGTTGAGTTTTCAAACCATACAAAAAGTCTCGAATTCCAGATGCTTCTTGGGGATGCTCTGGCCACAGGCGGGCGTAAAAGTAAGTAGCCCAAAACGTTTGAACCATTAAGTCGGTTGCTTTAACCATACAGACCTTTATTAGTTACCAACGGTATTATGGATACAATTTCTCCGATTATCGTTAGTTTAGTGCCCAGCGATGACGCGCAGAATGTGGGCACTCGTGCGAATTTAGTCATCACCTTTGATGAACCGGTACGTCCTGGCAGTGGCAATATTACGATTCGACGCAGTGCCGATGATAGCGTCGTTGAAGCCATTGATGTTACGTCGGCCCAGGTTACGGCTGAGGGCAACTCGATTGTCGTTGATCCCTCAGCTGATCTGGATGTGGGTGTGGAGTACTACGTTCAGATTAGCGAGGGTGCGATTACTGACACCGCCAGTACCCAAGTTTTATTTACTGAAGACTTTGAAAGTCTACCGCTGCAGCCCTTTGTGAGCGACACGGAAATTGGGGGCGATGGTACCGACTGGACCGATGTGCCGCCGGAGGGCTGGACACGGGATAATACCACGACACCTGAAGGTGGACCGGTAGAATTCTTTGGTTGGACATTTTTGGATAAGGAGTCCTGGGCAACAACGGCAGGCGATCAGGATCGGAACCTGTACACTAACGGTACTGGCACAGTAATGGTGGCGGACCCTGATGAGTATGACGATGGGGCCATCAGCATCAGCCCCAATAGCTTTAATGCCTTTATCACCACCCCAGACATTGACCTGACCAATATTGCAGCGGATACGTTAACCGTAACGTTTGACTCCAGTTGGCGACCGGAAGACCTGCAGCGGGCGGGGCTGAGTGTTTCCTATGACGGGGGGGAGGCGGTCCCCATTTTTGAATGGACCTCTGACCCGGCAGACCCGGTGTTTGATGTCAACAATCTCACTAGCAGCCCTACGTTTAAGCCGGATGGGCTACCCAGCGTCAATGAAACCCTGGAAATTACCCTGAACAATCCAGCGGATGCGAGCACAGCAAGTCTCACGTTTGGTGTGTTTGAATCAGGTAATGACTGGTGGTGGGCTGTCGATAATATTGTGGTGGCCGGAGATGCAGTAGATGGTGTAGACAATGCCTTTGCTGGCATTGATGACAGTAGCACGTGGAATTTTACTGCGATCGCAAGTCTCCCTCCCGAAGTCGCCAATCCCCTGGGACAGGTTGCTGCCACAGTGGGTGAAACCCAGGTGGTGGATCTATTTGACCTGTTTGAAGATGCCGACAATGCCGACACTGAGCTAACCTATCAGGTGGTGAACAACAGCAATCCTGATGCCGTCACCGTCTCAGAAATCAGTGCTACCGATGGCCAGTTGAGCCTGACGGTAAATGAAGTGGGGCTAACGGATATCACCGTAGAAGCAACAGACCCCAACGGTAGTTCTGTTACCTCCACGTTCCAGGTAAAAGGACAGACCACCGATGCCTTTGTCTTTGCAGTGTTGGGCGATACCCAGGACTACAGTACCTTTGCACCGGAAGTGTTTGAAGCTCAAACCCAATGGCTGGTGGATAACCGGGATGCGCTGGGGCTGGAGTTTGTGGTTCACGTCGGGGACGTGGTCAACGCCAACAATGAGTTTGAATGGATGCGGGCCGACGGGGCGTTGAGCATTCTCGATGGTGAGGTGCCCTACGCGATTTTGCCAGGGAACCACGATATGGGGGCTGGTGGTTCGGCCAACGTGCGTGATACGGATCTGCTGAACCAGTTTTTCCCGGTCAGTCGATTTGAAGATACGGCCACCTTTGGCGGTGTCTATGACCAGGAGCCCGATCGCTACGACAACAACTACCACACCTTCACCGCCCCCGATGGCACCGCCTGGATGGTGTTGTCCCTGGAGTTTGGTCCCCGTGATGATGTATTACGCTGGGCCAATGAGGTGGTAGCAGCCCATCCTGATCATCGGGTGATTATTTCTACCCACGATTACTTGAACTTTGACCAGCTCCGTCACAACTCCTTTGATGTATTGGGTGAAGGCGACCCCCGCACCAGCTACGGTATTGGTGATTCTGTCGAAGGGGCCAATGATGGCGATGACATTTGGAACAAGTTTGTCCGCAAGCATCCCAATATTTCCTTTGTCTTCGGTGGTCATATTTGCGGCGACGGTGGCGGCGACCTGATTAGCTATGGCGACTATGGCAATCCGGTGCATCAAATTTTGGTGAACTATCAGCGCTGTGTTTCCTCAGTAACTCGCAATGGGGTGAACGACACGGGCTACATTCGCCTGTTTACGGTGAATCCCAGTGACGGCTCGGTGGTGATGGAGAGCTACTCCCCTGTACTCGATACCTTTAATACCGAACTGGAAGGTACCCAACTGCGGGGCCAACAGTTTGTCTTTGAGAATATCGATCTGGGGACTCCCAACACTGTGTCCCGCGCAGATGCAGGGGACTATCAGGTGGTGACAGCAGCCGGTGAGACAGCAGCCGTGACCCTGGATGGCAGTGGCACTAGCGACTCCAGCGGTGATGGATTGCAGTATCAGTGGACGAATGCTGAGGGGAACCTGTTGGCCACAGAGGCGACACCGACGGTAGACTTGCCCGTGGGGATAAATGACCTGACCCTGACGATCACCGATACCAACGGGATTACCAATAGCGATACAGTTACCGTCGCCGTGCAAAATGACGACACCCTGCTGTACGAAGACTTTAATGATGGCAACTTCGATGGCTGGACAGCACTGGATCAGGGCAATCTCCTGGGTAACTGGTACGTGACCACCGACGGTCAACTCTATGAAAGCAGCAATAGCTTTAGCTCTACGGATGAGACTGAGCGCTCTGATCGTCGTGGCCCCATTCTCATTTGGGATGATGCAGCGGCCCAGGGGTGGACAGACTATGTGGTGGATGCCACCCTGCGATCCACGGATAACGATGGCATTGGCATTGTCTTCCGTTACCAGGATGAGAACAACTACTACAAGTTAGATCTCGATACCCAGACCAATATCCGTGCCCTTTATAAGGTGCAAGGTGGTGTGGAAACCACCCTGGCCATAGAGGAAAAGGGCTACCCCTTCAATGTGGAGATGGACCTGCAGGTGGCTGTAGTCGGTAAGGAGATTGTTGCCACGCTAAACGGTGAGAGTATTTTTGACGCGCCGATTGTGGATAACAATCCTCTGATCCAGGGCACGATTGGGCTTTACTCCTACGGCCAGGACCAGTCCATTTTCGACAATATCATGGTCAATTTGCCAACGTTGACGGCCCAGGCGGGACGGGACCAGACGGTCAGCGATCGCACCGACAGCGGCACCGGCACTACCACCCTACAGGGGGCTGCATCCTTTGCTAACTCAGACGCGGCCATTGCCAGCTATGAGTGGATTCTAGACGATACGGTGATCGCCACCGGCATCAATCCCACGGTCACGTTGCCTGTCGGTGAGAATAGGCTCACGCTGCAGGTGACTGACAGTAACGGGACGGTTAGTACCGACGAGGTTGTGGTCACAGTTAAGTCTAACGACAGTGTGCTGCTCTTTGATGACTTTAACGATCAGACCTTTGATGGCTGGGCCATTATCGACCAAGGGACAGAGAATGGCCCGTCAAACTGGAATGCTGTCAGCGGTTCCCTGGGGCAGTTCTCGGATATTGCCAGTCCCCAAACTACAGGCACCAATCCCAACGGCGATGTATGGCGGGGTCTTCGTAAAGGTACCCTGGCCATCTATGACCCTGCTGCTGTCAATACTCAACCCATCAACTTTGCTGAAGACCGTGATGGCAACGGCACGCTTGAAACCATTGTGAAGCAACTGGACTTCGAGACCAGCGCAGGCGACTTATCCGGGTTGATTTCCTATAATCAGGAATTGTTAACTGGGTTAGGGACTGAGTCTCTCAATCCTGCCAACAGTCTGGAACTGGACATCGACTTCTTTGGCACGTTGCTCACAGAGGAGGACGACTTCGGGTTTGACTTCTTCCCGCAGCTGATCTTTGAGAATGGGGTGGCCACCGGCCTGGAATATCAGATTCTTAACGATGACCTGGCTTTCAGCGTATCCAGCGTATCCGGCGACCTGACTGTTGACTTTGAACAGGGTCCCTCTGGTGCACCCACCTTAACGGGAACGGGAACTGGGGTAATTGTCCCCTTTAGCGACGGCACTGGTGGCAACACCGTTGACCCCGCTGTTGACCCTTACACACTAAACAACTATGCCCTGGAAGCCACACTAAATTCCGCTGACGATGACGGCATCGGGCTGTTGTTCTATTACCAGGATGAGAACAACTACTACAAGCTAGAACTAGATGCGGATGACGGCTTTAGCAAGTTGGTCAAACTGGTGGATGGCATCGAGACCACCCTGGCACGGGTACCCAACAGCTATGCCTCCGACACCGATCTGCAGGTGCGGGTGGAAATTAGTGATGTGATCGACGTGGATGCTGACGGTGTAGTACAAATCCAGGCCTTTGTGGATGGGGAAGACCTGTTTGGTGGTCCCATCACCGATAGTGACCTGGCCAATGGTACGGTGGGTCTCTACTCTTGGGGCAGTGCAGGTGTTCGCTTCGATAATGTTGAAGTGACCTCCCTGGCCGATGACACCGTCCTCACCCCGGCTGATCTGTTTATCACTAGTCTCTCTCCTGAAGACGACGCGACTAATGTGGCAGTAGACGCCGATCTAGTGGGGCGCTTCAATCGGGATGTGCAGACGGGCAGTGGCAATATTGTTATCCGACAAGCGTCCGATGATAGCGTCGTTGAGACCATTGATGTCAATTCCGATCAGGTGACGGTGCTGGAGAATACGGTGACGGTGGATGCGATCGCAGACCTTGCCCCCGGTACCGACTACTACGTCCAAATCGAAGCCGGTGCCTTAGAAGACCCCACGGGCATCACTACCCTTTTCTTTGAGGACTTCGAAGATTTGGCTACCGACCTGGGTCCCTTTGTCAGTCCCAGTGAGAGTGGCGGTGACGGCACCGACTTCACCAATACCCTGCCCGACGGCTGGAGTCAGACCAACACAACACCTGCAGGTGGCCCCATTGAGTTCTTTGGCTGGACCTTCCTGGATGCCAGTGCCTGGGTAGAAACCGCAGGCGACCAGAATCGTAGTCAGTTTACCAATGGCTCCGGTGTAGTCGCCGTGGCCGACCCCGATGAATACGACGATGGCGATACCGACATCGACCCCGATCAGTTCCAGGCTGCCATTACGACTCCTGAAATTGACCTGACGGGCGTTAATGCAGGCAGTGCTATCCTCACCTTTGACTCCAGTTGGCGACCTGAGGATCTGCAAAAGGCGCGAGTAACTGTCTCCTTCGATGGCGGTGAGGCGACGGAACTCCTGCTCTGGACCTCCGACCCGGCGGATGCCAACTTTAAGCCCGATGCCACCAACGAAACCCTCGCCCTCGCCCTTGATAATCCTGAGGGAGCCACCAATGCTGTGGTCACCTTCGAGGTATTTGAGGCCGGTAACGACTGGTGGTGGGCCGTGGACAATATCGAAGTCAAGGGCAGCACTGGGGAAGGACAACCCTTTGCAGGCATTAGTGACGACAGCACCTGGAACTTCAGCACCCGTCCTCTGGATACCCAAGCACCCCGCGTCATTAGCTTTACCCCGGCTGACAATGGTGTGGATGTGGCCGTGGATAGCAATCTGGCGATTCAGTTTGATGAGCCAATTCAAGCAGGTGTGGGTACGGTTGCGATCGCCACGGTTGCCGACGACACCATCGTTGAAACCATCGATATCACCTCCGACCAAATCACCATCAGCGGCGATACCGTCATCATTGATCCAGCTAATGACCTGGCCAACGGCACCGACTACTATGTCCAGGTCGATGCAGGGGCCATTCAAGACACCGCCAATAATCCCGCTGCCGGTATCAGCAACTCCAGCAACTGGAACTTTGCCACGGTTGAGTCTGCCGACCCCGATCTGATCAACGTCTTCTTTGAAGACTTTGAGAGCTTGAGCACCGATCTCGGTCCCTTCGTCAGTACTAGTGAAAGCGGTGGTGACGGCACGGACTTCACCAATACTCTGCCCGACGGCTGGAGTCAGGTGAACAATACCCCGGCTGGCGGCCCCCCTGAGTTCTTCGGTTGGACTTTCCTGGATGCCAACTCCTGGACAACCACAGCAGGGGACCAAAACCGCAGTGAGTTCACCCGCGCCAGTGGCGTTGTCGCCGTCGCTGACCCCGACGAATACGACGACGGAGCGATTAGCATCGACCCGGATCAGTTCCAGGCCGCCCTTACCACCCCTGAAATTAACCTTTCTGGAGCCGCTGCGGGGACGGCCCGAGTCAGCTTTGACTCCAGTTGGCGACCTGAAGATCTACAAAAGGCACGTCTGATGGTGTCCTTTGATGGCGGTGAGGCCATTGAACTGTTCCAGTGGACCTCCACCCCTGCCGATGCCACCTTCAAACCCGATGCCACCAATGAGCGGGTCATCGTGGATCTAAACAATCCAGAAGGAGCCACCAATGCCGTCCTCACCTTTGAGGTATTCGATGGCGGTAACGACTGGTGGTGGGCTATAGACAATATCTCTGTCGATGCCCTGCCAGTTGAACAAGAGAGCATCATTCTCTTCACCGAAGACTTTGAAAGCCTGGAGCCTGTCCTGGGTCCCCTCGTCAGTCCTAGTGAGAGCGGTGGAGACGGCACCGACTTCACTGCCACCCTACCCGAGGGTTGGAGTCAAACCAACGACACCCCCACTGGTGGCCCCGAAGAATTCTTTGGCTGGACCTTCTTTGATTTCAACTCCTGGGTAACCACTGCCGGTGACCAGGACCGGAGTCAGTTTACCAATGCCTCTGGTGTAATCGCAGTGGCTGACCCAGATGAGTATGACGACGGCGACATCAGTATTGATCCCGATCAGTTCCAGGCTGTTATTACGACTCCTGACATTGACCTGATGGAGTCTGCTGCTGGCACCGTAGAAGTCACCTTTGACTCCAGCTGGCGACCTGAAGATCTGCAAAAGGCCCGCTTGATGGTGTCCTTTGACGGTGCCGAGGCCATCGAAATCTTCCAGTGGACCTCTACCCCCACCGATGCCACCTTTAAGCCAGATGCGGCCAATGAGAACCTCACGTTTGCCCTCGACAATCCAGAAGGAGCCAGTACCGCTGTTCTCTCCTTTGAAGTGTTTGACGGTGGCAACGACTGGTGGTGGGCTATCGACAACATTGTGGTAAGTGCGACAACAGAACCAATCGACCCAGTTGTTCCAGTAGAGCCTGTTCCACCCACTACTTTGGTAGGCGTCGCCTCCTTTGTTACGGTCGGTGAAACAGGTGATGATATCTTAGTTGGCGATGTTGCTAGCAATATTGTTGCCAGTGGTCTAGGGGACGACATCATTACCGGTGGTAATGGTAGTGATACCTTTATTCTGGCCATCGGTGACGGCACTGACACCATTGTTGACTTTGAAGTGGGCACTGACCTGATTGGGTTAACCGATGGGCTGACCTTTGAGCAGTTGTCTTTTGGTCAGCGTACCAATGCTGCTGTGATCAGCGTTGGTGATGAGGATTTAGCATTGCTTAACGGCGTTGCTGCCTCAGCCTTAACTGAGAGCGTCTTTACTGTAGTCTAATCGCTTGTAAAAAGTGGGCCTAATCATAGGTCCATCTTTATTCTCAACAACGCGCAACGAAAACTAGTTCGTTGCGCGTTTTTTTGAACGGTCCGGAAACGAAAACCCATCCAAACAATTCCTATTCGGATATGATCGCGAACTTGATCCAGGAGTTTTCTAGGACGCGTTTCCATTGATGATGTGTACAGAACGTATGTATCATTTTTTTTGTAGATACAGTGCTTTTCTCTCTAAAACTATTCAATGAGGTTGAGGGATTGAGGATGGAAATTACTTCGGAACGTACTATAAAACCACAGCGAAAAGCTATCCGTCCCGATATAAGTATTTGGAGAGAAGATACTTTACTAGCTGCTATTGAATGTAAAACTCAACTTGGATGGAAACGACACACCTGGGAAGCTGAGTTTAATGAGCGTGAAAAAAAGCTTAAAGAAGCTTTTCCTACAGCTAAGTTGTTTTTGCTAGTAATGACAACCTGTAACTGGACAGGCTTCAAAAAAGATGATCCAAGATTAGGTACGCAATTATTCTGTCTGCTTAAAGACTTATGGCCGACACAGGTGTCTGAGAAAAACTTTAACCCATCGATTATAGAAACTCCGATTGAGGGACTGTTAAAGCAAATTAAGCAATTGTGAACACCTGTAGCCGTTGCAGGATATATACTGAGATGTGAGGGGTTATGCTAACGTCCGATCATCCATATATTTGGGGCCTATGACTGCTTTAGGTCAAGAAATTCTTAATAATTTTGAGAAGCTGCCTAATACTGAGCATAGTAGCGGTACCAGTACCTATTGTTGGTCCAGCAATAGGTGCAACAGTTGGTGCAGGAATTGGCGTATATAAAAATCTTACTAAGCCAGGACAATCACCACAAGTTACTGAAACTCAAAAAGAAAAAGTTGATATTTATGGTGAAATGCTCAAACTTGAGGACTTAAAGCAAAAGGGAATCCTGACCGAAGAGGAATTTATGGATATGAAAAAGCGACTCCTCAGCGATAGTCAATCTTAATTTTAAACAGTAGAAACACATTTGGCATACCTGACTACTCAGACCTGGTTAGGGCACTCAACCTATACACGACTGAACACGTTTTATTTGTCCTAATCAAATTCCACAGGGTTCAGATGACACTCTAATCTCTCTGTGGGGACACTACAAATCCTGAGCTGATCCAATTGACTTGTTTAGCCAGCCAATTAGACATTTGCTACTATTGTAAAGTGATAAATTCGCTTGGCTGATGACTCTAGCAATTGCCCTTGAACCTGCACCTATAGAGACGGATATCCATGGGGTTGTACGAGTTGCTAAAACTCGTGTCACCTTGGATACCGTTGTAACGGCTTTTCTTGAAGGATGTACATCTGAAGAAATAGGTGAGCAATATACATCGCTAGAGCTATCAGATATTTATCTAGTTATTGGTTACTACCTCAGACATCGGGATGAGGTGAATGCTTACTTGGCAGAGCGGCAACGTCAGGCGGATGCGATTCGGCAGGAAGCCGAACAACGGTTTAATCCAGTTGGAATCCGTGAACGTTTGCTTTCTAGACAGAGTCAGGTCAGGTAGCCAAAAATGATTAAGTTTCTGGCTGACGAAAATTTTAACAACCAGATTGTAAGAGGCGTCCTTCGTCAAAATCCAGATATTGATATTGTACGTGTTCAAGATGTCGGCTTGAAAGGGGCAGATGACCCGGATGTGTTATCTTGGGCTGCTCAAGAGAAACGGATTGTGTTAACCCATGATGTTGCTACGATGATAACGTTTGCTTACGAACGGATTCAAGCAGGTTTACCAATGCCTGGATTATTTGAAGTTAAGCGACGTGTTCCGGTAGGATTAGTTATAGAAGAGATTCTTTTAATTGCAGAGTGTAGCCTTGATGGGGAGTGGGAAGGGCAGGTAAGATTCTTACCTCTCAAATGATCAGGCTATCGGTCGCCGTCTAACATAACGCAGGAGCGGACTGAACTTAAGTATCGGCTAATCTGAAAGATGCTGGCAGGCGCTCAGCTTCACGTTCGGCTGCAATCGAGAAAAGAGAGTTTGCCAAGGGCCAGATCGGTGGTGGAGCAATCGCCCGTTGGTCAGTTGAGCATAATTCAGGTGTCCCAACTCGCGCTAGGTCCCATAAAGTTGTCGTCGATAGCGTCAGCATACATCTTGTCAACGACTGGCCAAGCCTCAAAAGTTCCACCAGCTATCGGCGGTCGCTTGCCTCAATATTGCGATCGCCAATCGCATTAACGACGAGTGCGCTCGGTAGGTGTGCGGGGTCTGCCAAGTGGCCAAGATTAGGTTCTGTCAACGGTTGGTCAGTGGCCAAGGTCCCAATGGATATCGGTGGATCGCCCAGGGTAAATGGTTTTTAGCGGTTGGAGAGTGGGATGGGTGCGGGTTGAGATCGTGTCAGCCCCCGCCGGAAGTTTTGCCCCCGAACACTGCGTTGGAGTGGTCTGAGCGAGAAATATCGGATAAAATTAAAAAGTGTTGTACAGCTGCTCAGCTCCACCGTTCGGTAGTAGTTATAGCGTTTTTTTAGTTTTCTATAATTGAGCCACTGTCAGACAGCCTGGAGTGGTCTGAGCGAGAAATATCGGATAAAATTAAAAAGTGTTGTACAGCTGCTCAGCTCCACCGTTCGGTAGTAGTTATAGCGTTTTTTTAGTTTTCTATAATTGAGCCACTGTCAGACAGCCTATAATCTATGAATAGAACGACTTTGGTATAGAGATATGATCGCGATCGCGCCTATCAAATCGTTACCAGATGGCTCAGTGGCAACTATCCCAATGAGCTGGGCAGAGTACCAGCAACTGGTTGCTAACCGAGGAGATCGCAGTACTCCGCGCCTTAAATATGCTAACGGATACCTGACCCTCAAGATGCCAACCTTCGAGCACGGCCAGCTAGATGCCATTGTTGCTGATTTAATTGTTGCTATTCTCAACCAACAGCTGCGCGATTACGTTCGAACGACGCCCGTCACCCTACAAATTCCCGAACAGGCAGGCATTGAACCCGACCATTGTTTTTGGCTCAGCAACATTGAACCCGACCATTGTTTTTGGCTCAGCAACTGGTCCGCTGTAAGCGGCAAAAGTCGAATTGACTTGGCAACTGATCCGCCCCCCGATATTGCAGTTGAAGTAGATGTGACTAACTTCACGAATATCGCAGATTACGAACTTTTTAAGGTTCCTGAAGTATGGCTAATTCGAGGGGATGTTCTAACAATCTTTATTCTAGCGTCTGGGGGGTACACTCAAACAGAGTCTAGTCAGTTTTTCCCTGATATTGCTATACCGAAACTCTATCAGCAGGTGATTTCAGCAGTTGCCGAAGGTGCTAGTCCTCCTAGAGCAATTCGATCAATTGTCTAAATCGCTAGGACAACGGATACAAAGCGCCACCAATGCACTATCAAAACAGCTTATGCATTCTTGAAACAAGCCGATCGCTGCCTAATCGGGATAGGGAGAATCCTCACGAATCCCCCCTCCCACACCACCCGGCATGCGGGTCCGCACCGGGCGGTTCAGTATCACGGAGCAAACACTAACCTGCGTCATCAAACGTAGCCTTGGGCTTTCATCCACAAATCTCGTATCGACAACAATCCCTGTTGTGCTAACCACTCATTGGCAAGGTCAGCCACATAGCTTTCGACTGGCCCAGCCTGCGGCAATGCTGCAAGGGTTTGTTCGACTGCTTCTAGCTTTGCGGCGTTCCGTCCGTGAATCAAAACAGTATGGCCCTGGGAAACGAGCAGATTGGCGGTTTCCAAACCGATGCCGTCCGTCGTGCCTATGAGCAGAATGGTTTTTGACATTGTCCTGGGTTCCTGGACTTACTGAATCGAGAAGCTGATTGTGAATGGCGTTGAAATGATATGGCTTTCTAGCCCTAAAATCGCCTGAGACACGATCTATCATTCTTGGATTTTCAGTTTTGCTTCAGAATTATTAGCAACGCTTAACCTAAATGATAGACAAGCAATTAATAAGATCAATGCAAAAATTGGCTGATAAGGTAAAAATGCGCTCAAGCCAATCAATACAGCAAAAAAGAGTAAGCAGGAACTATGCACATCATTTAATTGATAGCGATCTCGTACTAACCATAAACCGAGCACGTATAAAGCTAGAGGAATTGTAACTGCCCAAGCTGCAGCTTCTGGTGAAAGGTGCTGTCCTTCAAGCTGTTTCGTACTCATGAGTTCTGCCATTAAGCTTAAGCCAGCCCCAGTCGCTGCTCCAGATGAAAATACGACAAAATGACCATACGCCCAAACAAAAGTACGTTTATTTTCTATACTTTCCAAATGCTCTTCTTCACAAAAATAAAGCCACCACATCGTGAAAGTAATCGCGGCAGCGGCGATCGCTAGAACCATTAGAGAAAGATTAAAACTACCACTAATAGATGCTTCGACAGAATGAACGCTGCTAAGCAAAATTTCCCCTAAAACAATAATATTCAGCAAACCAAAGCGTTCAATAACATGATGACGATGCCAAGGAGTATTTCGTGCTTGCTCCGCGAACCATGGAAGATAGAGTTCTGCAACAATAGCAATCGCTACTGAAACAATAAACATCATGCTCCAAGGCTCTACCATAAAGACAATGTAGGCCCAGAAACTCTGGATTAATATTTGTCCTATGACATTCCTTTGCACGGTAACTTTTAGTTGAGGATTCTTGTCTTTAATTCTTAGCCATAAAACAACAGCGGCACTTCGCAAAATCACATAGCCAATAAATCCATAGATGATTGCTCCACCCTGGAAAATAGTAGGAATACTGGCCGCTACCAACATGATTCCACTCATCATTACCATTACACTGATACGATAAGCAGCATCATCGTTATCAAAGCCACTGGCAAACCAGGTAAACAAGTTCCAAGGCCACCACAAAATAAAGAAGGCTAGGAGGAATTTGATAATTCCCATGAAAAAGTGACCTTCAATTAATTCATGAGTCAATCCATGGGCTGAAGTTGCGATCGCGATTACGACTACTAAATCAAAAAGTAGTTCTAGTTGAGTAGCAGCGCGATGAGGTTCATGGGGATCTCGAGCTACAAGAGAAGCGAAATAATTTTTCTTGGGTAAAGGCATAGGTTCTTACAGCTAGAGCATCAAAATTAAAAATGATAAAAGTACCTAGGACCCTGCGATTAAAATTATTTTTGACATGGTTTTAACAGCCTCAATTAATAAAATCAGTTTCCATTTTTTTTAGGCAGTCTGGGTCACTTCATAGAGAGTGAAGTCTTCGACTACAACCAAAGTAGCTCTTCGAGAAAAACCATGGCTTCTAACGTTGGAGCGGTTTATGATTATCTTCCTACTGTTAATTGTCAATGAACACTTGCTTCACATGAAGCGTGTCCAAATATTCTCGAATCGAAGTAATCTTGCCGTTGGAGAGAATCACTAAGAAGTGATAGAAATTGTTATAAACAATTCCATTACGCTTCACAGCATATGACTCCATTTCGAGCGCCACGCGATCGCCTTCGGCAGTCCAACCAGTTGGCGTTAACCGCATTCCATCTGGGAAAGCTGCCTTAACATTTTCAATCAGCCCACCGATCGCTGACTTGTCCATTTCACCGGACATAGGCAAGCCACCTTCGCGCCCCATGGCTCGCCAAATGATCGCATCATCGAGCAATTCGAGAGTTCCTCCGACATCTGCCGCAGAAAATCGCTCAAAAAACTTGCCGACAATTTGTTTGTTTTGCTCAGTATTCACTAGTTTATTTCCTGAACTTTCATCACCAAATCATTCCAGTTCCGCTGGTTCTCCATGTCATGCTCCATACCTTTCTCATCAGCAATGGTAAAACGCTTAACGGCAGCGGTTTTGCTGGTTGCTTGATAGAGCCAGTAAGCTTCCGCCTTGAGAGCTTCATCAATGGGCTTGTCAATGGACTCATAAACCATCTGTTTACAGGCATTGATAGACTCTGCCGGGAATTTAGCAATACGATTGGCTAGCTCGTCAACGTAGGGACCGATCTCATCGGGGTCGAGTGCTTTATTGATTGTGCCGTATGCTTCAGCTTCATCCGCAGTAAAGTCACGGGCGCTGAGGATAATTTCCAATGCCCGACCCAGACCGACCTGACGCGCCATACGGGATGCACCACCGCCACAGGGCAAGATGCCCATACCGACTTCCATCTGCATAAACTTAAATTTCCCCCGTGCCGCAAAACGCATATCACAAGCGAGTGCAAATTCATGACCACCACCGCGTGCAAAGCCTTCGAGTTTAGCAATGGTGGCTTGTGGCAACTTGCTGATGCGTTCTAAAACAGATTGCAGATCCAGCAATTTAGCTTCTTCGCGGGAGACGGCTTCCATCGACATATCCTTCAACAAATTTGTGTCGTAGTGGCAAACCCAGATTTCTGGATGGGCTGACTGGAAAACAACGACTTTGACTTCGCGATCGCGTTCTAGCCTTAACGCAAGGCTATTTAGATCAGCCAGCATTTCCTGCCCCTGAACATTAACCGGGGGATAGTCGAAGGTGACCCAGGCAATCGCATTTTCAACCGTAACCTTGCAGGTTGTGAAGTTTTCGTACGGCATTTTGTATCTCCTAATTTTTGACTAGAGAAATCCTATCTGGCATATCGATGCCAATACAGGGACTTGTTGTTTTTAGCTGGCTAGACAACTAAATCAATTCTCAATGACGACCTTGCCCATGGCCTTTCGGCTTTCCAAACGAGCATAGGCCTGTCCCGCTTCTTCCAACCCATAGCGTTCTTCATCCAGCACGGGCTTGAGTCCACCCGACTCGACAATCTCAGCTAAGCGGCCCAGGATTTCCGCGTGTTGTTCCCGCTTAAAGTTGTGCAGCATCGGAATGAGCATAAACACAACATGCAATGACAAGCCTTTGAAGTGAGCCAAGGTCAAATCCAGTTCGCACAGCGACACCGTGGATGCCACTTGACCATTCAGGGCAGCCGCTTCAAATGAATTGAGCATATTTGCACCACCAACAGAATCGAACACCAGATCAAAACCGGTCCCAGCGGTGTGCTTCGCAACGTACTGTTCAACCGATTCCGTTTTGTAATTGATGCCAGTGGCACCCAGCTGTTCGATCAGGGCCAACTGTTTGTCGCCACCGCCCGTGGAATAGACATCAGCGCCAAAGTGCTTTGCCAGTTGTAAAGCAACATGGCCCACCCCGCCAGAACCACCATGAACCAGAACTTTCTGGCCTGCCTTGATGCCCGCACGGGTTAGACCTTCATAGGCCGTAATCGCCACGAGCGGCAAAGCAGCAGCTTCACGCATCGACAGGTTTTTCGGCTTATGAGCAACTAGATTGGCATCCGCCACAATGTAGTCCGCCAAGGTGCCTGGCAAGTCAGCCAGTCCCCCAGCACAGCCATAAACCTCATCCCCCGCAGCATAGGTTGACACGCCCTCGCCGACGGCCTCGACTGTTCCGGCAAAGTCCATGCCGAGAATTGCAGGCGTGTCGGGTGAAAGGGGCAACTCTTTTCCCATCTTACGAATCATCGTATCGACCGTATTCACGCTCGATGCCGCGATCTTGATGAGGACATGGCCTGGTTTGACCTGGGGTTTTTCGATATCTACAAGTTCAAACTTGGCGTCCTCGCCATACGAGCTTAAGAGCATTGCTTTCATCACTTCACCTCCACAGGAGTCGTCTAACCATTGCTTTGATAGTAATTTTTTGAATAGAAAAGATAAATAGGCTTTTAGCGAAATGATAATTCGGATATTTTTGATAAATGGATATTCTATCGCTCCGTTTATTTCTGAGAATCGCAGAGCTGAGTGGGGTCACCGCAGCAGCGCAAGACCTTTCGCTCTCCCCCGCCAGTGCCAGCGCCCGTCTGGTCAAGCTGGAAGAAACCATAGGGATTCGTCTGTTCAACCGAACGACCCGCGCCGTGTCTTTGACCACCGATGGCGAGGCGTTTTTGCCCTATGCCCAAGAGATGATTACAACGCTGGAAACGGGCCTCAGTGCCGTTAAAGGGGAGGATGCAAAGGCTAAGGGAATATTGAGAATTACCATGCCAGGTTCCTTTGGCCGGATGTATATCATTCCCACCCTGGCTGAATTTCATGCCCGCCATCCCCTAGTCAGTCTGGATTTGCGTCTATCCGATGCAGTTTTGGATGTTGTTGAAGGGGCCTATGACCTAATTATTCGCAATGCACCGTTGGTGGATAGCAGCTTAATTGTGCGCAAACTGGCCTCTGATCGGCGTATTCTCGTGGCTTCTCCTGACTATCTCGAACGATATGGCGAGCCGACCACACCTGATGATTTGCTAAATCATCAATGCGTCTGTCTTGCTGGAGCAACTAAATGGGCGTTTGAAAATGGACAAACGGTAAGCGTTCCGCGATCGTTCGTGATTAATGACGGTGAGGCGCTACGCAAGATGGTTGAGCAGGGCCTGGGAATTGGCATCAAGTCGCTGTGGAATGCTAGCGACAGCTTGAAAGCTGGGCGGCTAGTCGAAATCATGACAGAATTTCCCCTTACTACCAACACTGCAATTTGGCTCTTGTACCCCAGTCGCCGGATCATGGCTCCGAAAGTTCACGCCATGATTGATTTTTTGATTGAACAATTCCAGCCTGTTCCACCTTGGGAGGGCTAATAAAGTAGCAAGTAATATCTCTGTTATATTGCCTCCCTCAATAAATCTCAAGCTCACTTACAACAACCCCACACTCTACAAGATGGGTGGCTTTCCTAATTGGGCTCCCCAAAACTGTCCAGAGTGTTGACGTTGGAGGAGTTTAGAAAATTATTAATTATTAAAGATGTAAGTGATTAACCTAAAGCTTCTTATGCCGCATAACATAGGCCCTGAGGCGGACGAGGTCAATAGCAAAGGCTAAAATTCTTTTTCTGCTTTAGCTTTAGCGCGGATTCAGACGTTCAAAATTGACCTAATAGTCAGGTGTTCAGGGAGACTGAACCTGCGCTATTAGATGGGGCTGCGTTGCTGAATGATCATTGATACGGGTTAGCTGTTCATAAGATATTTCTCCAAGTGACTGCATAGAGTGCTCGATCTTGTTTTGGTTGTTACTGTTTTTATTGCTTGTTTTCAAGTGCAATTTGTTCTTCTTGCACTTATTGTTTAGGTTGTTGTTGAACGCCTAATAGCTTTACTAGTGGTGATTTTTTACGTCTCAGTGCAGCCAGATATTTCTCCTCGTCATAGGGTACACCATCTTGCCAACAACGCCAGAGAATTCTCCCCCACTTATAGGCCAAGGCTCGAATCGCTTTTTGATGTGACTTACCCTTTAGTCGTTGTTGTTGATAAAACGCTTGTGACCAAACCGAGCGAGGCCTGGCATGAGCAACCCACTCGACAAAGGTTTGTCTTAGAAAGATGGGGCAAGACCAACGCCAATGAACCCATCGCTTTTTGCCACTCTCTTCTTTGACTGGCGCGATGCCAATGTAACTCAAAAAAGACTGAGCGCAATTAAAGCGAGTTCGGTCTTCACCAAAGGCCGCTAACAATCGTGGCGCTAAATGAGGCCCAGCCCCTGGCAATGCCTTAAAAAGTTCTGCATCCGGCAGCGATTCAAATAACGAGGCAATTTGACGCTCAAACACAATCAATTGCGACAAGACTACTTTCAATAAAGCGACTAAGCCTTGCATTAACGCTTGGGCTGGAATGGTGATAGCGTCGTCTCGCGTCAAGGGTGGCCCAGCGTCTTGAATTTGCTGAGTTCGCCGTTGAATCGTGGTTTTGCGAATGATGTGATGGCTACGAAAGAAGTCTCTCAAGACATCAGCTGTAGCAGCTTGAGCCTCTTGTAAATTGGGAAACTGTTCAAGGAATTCACAAAACGCAATGGTGTCTTTATCTTCAAACCAGTCGAGCACTTGAGGAAAATAGGATTTGAGTGCGGCGGTGATCCGATTCGTCAGCCGGACCTTCTCACCCACTAACATGCGACGGGACTCAACCCATTGTCTCAATGCACGATGCTTCGGACAACCTGATGTCCAGATATCAAGTTTTTCACCATGTTTTTGCATCAATTCGACGATCAGTTTGGCATCGATGGGATCCGATTTGGCCCGCGAGGGCTGAAACGCTTTGCGATAGTTCGCGACCGTTCGAGGATTAACGGGCACCAGCACCAAATTCTCGTATTGACATAGGCCATAAAGGAGGGGGCCGCGTTTCTGCTCCAACCCAACCAGCAACTTGGACTCTCCATAGGTTTTTCGTAAGCGATTGACCCAATCTGCAATGGATTGGGGCTTGGATTGAATCGTGCAATGCTCCCAGGTTTCGTTCTGGCAGTCATAGAGCGCAATATCATGTTTACGATCTGCCCAGTCAATCCCGATATAAGCCGCATATGCTGTTGGACTTTGATTGAGTTTCATTGTGCTAAATTGAGGGTGTTTTTGTTTGACGGAGAGTCTGCCACCAGTCGCCTTGCGAAGTGATTATGGAAAGGGTTATTTCCCTGCTCCCTGAGGATTCGTTGGGCAGCGATTGGACTGGCTTGAAGGGCGATTCGATATGTTAGTAGTCATCTTCTGACTGGCGCTGCATAGTCGTCCCCCCAAGCTAGCAGATTCTCTCCTTTCTTGACTCTATGCTTTTTTCCAGATTTAGAACATCTAAAGGGAGGAGCGATACGATATGTTAGTAGACATCTATACTGTCGTCCAATGCATAGTCGTCTCCTCCCGTTTTTCTATGCTCGTCCCCCCATAAATCCCAATGCACACCGACCATACAAAGGTTGAATTCTTAGAACTCAATTTTGGTGACGGCGGGTGATTGGGAACGTTTTCTAGGTTTGTTCTAATTCTTCTAATAACGTTTCGATAGCTTGCAGCTTACTTTCATACTGCTGTACCCGATAAGTTAACTCATACTTTGCTTCTGAGTCTGACTTAACTGTTAGTTCCTGCTTCAGCCACTTTAACTTTTTTCGAATCTCCTGATACTCTTCTTCAAGATCTTCACGTTTTTGTTGAATGCGTCTTTGAGCAGCTGTTGAAGAAAAAGACATGGTAGTTGCTCCTAGGGAGACTGGTTCCGCCTGATGGGATGATTCAGCCAAAACGCTTGTAATTCAAGGGATACAGCCGCTTTAGAAGAAGATCATTCAAACCGTTACTCTATAGGCCTTTCAGGCATTTTTCCCATTACACAGAGCCAGTGCCACAGATTGCCAAAGAGCTAAATTTGAACAAAGATAATATTCAGAAAAGGAGAATCTTTTCTTAAATCAGATAACAAAATAATTATGGTTAGGGTATCCACTCAAGCCGGGAAATTCTGGTTAAGTAGGAATCTAGAATCCAGGAGCCAGAATTTAGAAGGGATATGGTTTCTGACTCCTGACTTCTGACGTCTATCCTTAGGAAAACTTCCCGCTTTAAGTTGGTACCCTATGGTTATTACCATAGGTTTATTAAGACGTAGACTGTTGACTGGGTTAAGTAGTGACGCAGAGTTCATACATTTTTGACAGTATCTGGACAATTGATGGGTACAGCTGTCATAACTAGTGGGGACACGGTCAAAACCCTCTATATCCTTTTAATTTTTGGGAGTTTTCAATCCAAAAAACCTATGCCCACCCTGTATGTTTCAGACCTTGATGGCACTCTACTTACTCCCACAGCCAACCTCTCTACTTACACCAGAGACACCCTAAATCGCTTACTTGCCGATGGCCTGCCTTTTACCGTAGCCACCTCCCGCAGCGTTAGTTCTATAGGCCCTATCTTTCAGGGGGTGTCGCCGCTACCATTGCCGGTAATTGAACTCAATGGTGCCTACATTACTGACCTGGCTACAGGACAGCATTTGATTGTTAATGATATTGCCACGGATCTGGCGACTGAAGTGCTTAGCTTGGTACAGTCCTGGGAGATTAAACCGCTAATTTCTAGTGATAACGGTCAAGCTGACCATGTGTATTTCACCACGGATGTAAACCCCGGCATCCAATGGTATATCGATGATGCCGACCGCAATGAAGATGGCCGCTGGCACTGCTGTGCCGATCTGACACAAATTTTGGATGAACAGATCATGCGGTTTACTTTGATTGATACCAAAGAGCGGTTGACTGAGCTAGAACAGGCGTTGAAAAAACATTTTCCCGACTGCCTTGATATGCATCTATTTGAAAACCCCTATCAGCCAGACTGGTACTGGTTGACTTTACAAGACCAGCAGGCGACAAAAGCCAATGGTATTTGCAAACTGCAAGAACTTTACGACCTGCACGATCACGATTTGACGGTATTTGGGGATCACAACAACGACATCTCGATGTTCAAACTGGCGAACGCAGCCGTAGCTACGGCGAATGCTACCCCCGAACTGCAGAAACATGCAACCGAAATCATTGGTCACCACAGTGAAGATAGCGTGGTGAAATATTTGGAATCCCGTTGGTCAATGGTGAATGTCTAAAGCTAAATCCTCTGATAACTTATCCGGCAGCTCATCTGATAAATCCTCTGATAAAGTACCTAAGCGTTTGTCGATACATACCAAATTAGCCAAACGTAAAAAACGCTGGCGCTATTGGGCATTGGCTATGGCGACGGTATGGTTAGTGCTGGCCTGTTGGCAGGCTCCGACAGTCAAACTGGCCAACAGCAACCAGATTCGAGGGGTGTGGATGACCAATGTGGCGGCGGCCATAAACTACTTTAGCTTTCGTTTAGATGATGCGGTGGCCAATCTAGCGGAGCATCGGATCAATACTCTTTACCCCAGTGTTTGGAACCAGGGATATACGCTGTACCCTAATCAGGTGACAAAACAGGCGGGGGGGACGTGTTGCGATCGCATTGCCAATGTTCCGTTCTACCCCTTTGACGACATTCTCCATAGCCTCACCCGTCAGGCCCATCGCCATAATATGCGTCTGATCCCCTGGTTTGAATACGGTCTGATGGTTCCCGCAACATCCCCCGTTGCCAGAGCCCACCCCGAGTGGTTAACCACTAACCGCACAGGAGAGATTATCCCAGCCCCCCTATCTCCTCACCCCCTATTTCCTAAACCCCTGCAAAATTTCCAAATGGAAATTACCGGTGGCAATATTGCCTGGCTCAACCCCATGCACCCAGAGGCTCGACAGTTTCTCATCGATCTAATTGTCGATGTGGTTAAACGCTATCCCGTCGACGGAATTCAGCTAGATGACCACTTTAGCCTGCCCATATCCATGGGCTACGATCCTTACTCAGTCCAGCTTTACCAGGACAGCCATGGAGGTGCACTACCCCCAGATGATCCTAGCGCCCCAGATTGGATAGCCTGGCGGGCCGATTTTATTACGTCACTATTAACCGAGATTACCCAAGCCGTAAAACAAGTAAGGCCAGACGCCATCATTTCAGTTTCTCCCAACCCACCTGGGTTTGCCTATCGCAAGTATCTCCAGGACTGGGTTAACTGGGTTAATCTGGGCATCGTCGATGAAGTGGTCGTACAGCTATATCGCGATGACCTAACCATCTTTGAAAACGACCTATACAACAGCGGATTTCATAACCTGCGCAATCAGGTCCCCATTGCCATTGGTCTCTATACAGGTCCAATGGAGGCCGCCAAAGACTTTAATCGTACAGTGGATGAGATTTCAGCTGTACAACAGGCAGGCTATCGCGGGGTTGCTTTTTTCTCGTGGGAAACAACATTCTGGATGATGAAAAAAGCCTCTGACTTAGAAGTGAGACAAACCTTAGAAAGGTTATTTCAGTCTTAGTGCAGTATCCTGCAATGCCCCTACTGGGAGGGGGCACGGAAGGTAGGAATCTTAGCTAGTTCAGCAAAATCAGAAAACGTAAATATAACTCAACAGCTTTTAAGGTTCATAGAAAATCAGACGGTTTACAGGCTGACTTCAGCCTAGATTAAGGCAGCATTTGTAACGTCTAAAGCAGGTATGTAATTTTTAGGCCATGGGATTCTCTAAGGTCAAACGCTATGTCCTATGGTTAGCCCTAGGCTTGTCTTTAGCTATTTTTAGTTGCCAGCAGGCAGTATCGCGCCCTGCACCAGCGGTAGACGTCACACAATTGAGCGAACCACTTGTGCCGTTGAGTCAACCGGGGACCTGGGCTGAAGTCAGTCACCTGATTAGCTATGGTGATCGACTGTGGTTTGCCAATAGCATGGTTTTTAATAACCATAACTCTGCCGATATCTATAGTTATGGTCCCAGTAAGGGGGATACTCGCCTGGAGCAACACCTATTTAGCCAAAGTACAGGGGAGCCAGTTGTGGCCAATGACCTGCTGTATTGGCCATTTGAAGACCCTCGTTTTTCAGCCGATATCGGGGAATATATGGTGACCAACGGTGACCAATGGCAATGGCATATTTTGCCTCAGGGTGAGGCCTTTCATGTGCATGCCATGGCTAGTTATGGTGATCAGCTTTGGGCTGCTACCGGAGCCTGGAGTGGCGGTGTTCAGCGTTCTACCGATGGTGGTAAAACATGGGAGTTGGTCTATACCTATCCCACACCAGCCAGGCGGGTGAGTCGTGTTACTAATTTAGTATCGCTAGACGATCGACTATTTGCTGAGATTATGGCTTTCCATGAGCGAGGCAGTAAAGTATTGCTGTGGCAGGAGGATACCTTTCAGCCTGTGGCTAGCTGGCCCAATGGCAAACGAGTTAAAGCCTTAACGGCTTTTCAAGGGCATGTGTATGGGGTTAACCAAAATCTAGACGATAGTTATCGGGTTTGGCGCACTGATGGTAAACGCACGGAACCGCTCACTGATCTAGATGGCCAGCTTGTGCGAGCATTTGTGGCGACAGAGGATACTTTGTGGGCCGTAAGCTCCGCCCAGGGTACTGGCTACCTGTGGCGTAGTCAGAATGGGTTGGAATGGACGGCGGTGCAGCACTTGAAAGACATGCGTCCATTGGATGTGGCTGTCCATGCTGGCAACGTTTATGTGGGGGGACGGGGTAATAATGGCCGGGGTGTTTTGTGGGGACCACCGTCTTCTAAAACTTTATCGTCTCAAACTGCAGCCCATGATAGTCAGAAAAAAACTAGCTCGCTGCCTGAACAACGCGTATCTCCCATTGACTCCCAGCAACAATTCTCGAATTTGACAGAGTTGGAGACTGTTCTGACGAGTCAATCCACCTACACTGATGGTAATGCTCAAGATGTGTTGGCTAAGGCATTAATGCCTGTGGCAATGGGCCATAAACCTGAGATTGGCGAGCAATTAACTGGTTATCTTGATCAACCCTTACCAGTTGAATCAGCTCAGTTATTTGCAGGAAATGCATCGGCATCGGCAACCCACGTAATGCAGTGGTATGTGCTGTGGGCGATGGGGCTAAATGGCCATGGTCAAGTACCTCTGGAAATTTTACAGGAACCCTGGACCGAAGCCGCTAACGACCGAGAGAAATATTGGCATCCTGCTCCAGCCGCCGCATGGACGGTTGCACAGCTGGGTCAAGATGATGAGGCAACTATAGGGGCCATCATTGAACGGTTAACAACCCAAGACAATCCCCTTTGGCTAGTGGGAGATTTTGTCGGTGCTTTGCATACGCTGACGGATGAACAGTTTGGCTATGACATAACGGCATGGCGACAGTGGTGGACTGAGCAGCATGAGAATAATTCATCAGATAACTGATAAAAGCTCATTTGAGGTTCAGCAAAATCTAAGATTAGAAAAAAGGGTTGATGCAAAGATACCTGTGGTGCTCAAGCGTAATACCCTCTAGCCCTTAGGAATTATCAGGCCCATGAAAATTAAGTACCTTTCTACTCTTATTGCTGCCTCAATTGTTAGTGTTACCACTGTAATTGCGCCTACTCAGTTTATTACTGCCCAAGCCAATCCTTGTGCAGCTACTGCCCAAGCTAACCCTTGCGCAGCGAATCCCTGTGCAGCGAATCCTTGCGCAGCTAACCCTTGTGCAGCTAACCCTTGTGCGGCGAATCCCTGTGCGGCGAATCCCTGTGCGGCTAACCCTTGTGCGGAATCCCTGTGCGGCTAACCCTTGTGCGGCGAATCCCTGTGCGGCGAATCCCTTGTGCGGCTAACCCTTGTGCGGCTAACCCTTGTGCGGCGAATCCCTGTGCGGCTAACCCTTGCGCAGCTAACCCTTGTGCGACAGCAGCCAATCCTTGTGCAGCAGCGACAGCGTCTGATATCCCAGCTGTTTTTTCTGATCCTCAAGCGGACAACAATCTGGCGATCCGAGGCTATGACCCAGTAGCTTACTTTACAGCTGGTGCACCTGTTGAGGGGAGCAGCAGCTATGAGTATGAGTGGAATGGTGCTACCTGGCGTTTTTCTAGTGCCGCTAATAAAGCACTGTTTGCGGCTAATCCCGAAACCTATGCACCTCAGTATGGTGGCTATTGTGCTAAGGCCTTAAGTGAAGGCAATATTGCTTCAACCGTGCCTGAGGCCTGGGATATCGTTGATGGCAAGCTTTATCTAAATTACAGTCTGGATGTGCAGAAACAGTGGAAGGGAGATGTGCCTGGTAACATTGCTAAGGCTAATGCCCTATGGCCGAATATTCTAAATACTTCCAATGTTGTGTACTACGACACCGTTGGGGCTGTTTATTTCTAGGTGGCTCATCTCTCGCTAGAGACAAGATTTTGTCGGAGGGCACAGCTATGTCCCCCGACAGTTTCTCTCTCTACGGGCTTTCGTTTAAGGCAAGCTCAATCAGATGGGGAACCTGTTGAATCTGTTCTTCTGTCACCATTAAATTAGTCACAGCTCTGATGGCATTCTGCCCTACAGTCAAAACGTAAACGCCTTTTAACCTAAGGCGATCTACGAGTACTTGAGCGGGCACTGTTTTGGTTTGAAAAACAACAATATTGGTCTCGACTGTTTTGGGATCAATCTCAATCCCAGGGATTGATTTTAGTCCTTGGGCTAAGGTCTGGGCATTGATGTGGTCTTCTTTGAGATGGGCTCGATGGTGTTTGAGGGCATAGATGGCTCCTGCGGCCATCATGCCAGCCTGACGCATGCCGCCGCCAAACATTTTGCGAAAACGTCGGGCCCGTTCGATAAAGTCTTTTGATCCGGCTAACATCGAGCCCATGGGGGCTCCTAATCCTTTGGAGAAACAAACGCTGACGGAGTCAAAGGCTCTGACGTAGTCTATTTCGGACGTATTGGTAGCGATACAGGCATTCCAAAGGCGGGCACCATCGAGGTGAAGTTTTAGACCATACTGCTGACAGATTGATGCGATCGCATCGATCTCTGCCAACGGATAAATTTTGCCGCCGCCTCGATTATGGGTATTTTCCAGACAGACTAATTTGGTTTTGGGAAAGTGTACATCGTTAGGGCGTAGGACCTTTTCCAAATCCGCTGCGGTGAAAACGCCTCGATTCCCATCAATCAGACGACACATAACGCCTGAAAGGGCTGCTGGCGCTCCGCCCTCATAGTAGTAAATGTGGGCCTGGGACTCCAGGATCACCTCATCCCCAGGTTCCGTATGGGCCCGCAGTGCCACCTGATTGGTCATCGTACCAGAGGGCATGTAGACCGCTGATTCTTTACCTAAAAGACCTGCGACAAATCGCTCCAACTGCTGCACCGTGGGATCGTCACCCAAAACATCGTCGCCCACCTCAGCAGTGGAAATGGCCTCTCTCATGCCATCGGTAGGTTGTGTAACTGTGTCACTTCTTAAATCAATTGGCATGGGTTTGGGGGTATCCTATGGGCCTTTTCTTGTCGGCAGACCGCTATAATCGGCAGGCTTCCTCGGGCTGACAGCGCTGGTTGCGTTGGGCAATGATGGTGGCTAAATCAGGACGACCCGTCAGTTTCAAACGCCAGTCGGCCCAAATGTCATAAAACTTGTCTACCAGAGGACCAAGGAGAGGCCATTGGGTCGGTGCATACATCCAGCCAATCCCTAGCACCGTATACACCTGGCGAAACACCTCGATATTTTGAATCACACTACCATCGGGTAGAACCGCGTGAATACGGTCCATGGCTGCTTCAAAGGAAACACCACCATTGGCAGCTGGATCGTAATCGTCAGCTGCAATGTCTGTAAACGATACTAAACCACGACCATTGTCTTTCTTTTGCAAGAAATTCACCTCGCGCAGACACAAGGGGCAATCGCCGTCGTAAAGCAGCTTAACTTTCCAGTCGGTCATGGAGATGAGGTTCAATGGGGTTTGTGTACACTGGTAGTCTAAATTGGTTTGTTAATTCTTGCTGGCGAGGGGTTGCCATGAGCGCCATAATCCTTAACTGGCCCAAAGGGGAGTCAGTAGATCGGGGATAATACTAGCCAGACCATAAAATTCTTTCAGCTGATAACGGCATTGATCCGAAATTCTAGGTAATCTAAACTGCAATCTCCACCAAAAGAACTGCAGAAATCCAGTAATTTCGCTATTGAATCATTGAATTATTCAATTTCCTTTCATGTCCCTTGTCGCCTTCCTTGGAGCTATTGAAACCGGTTTGCTCTATGGCTTTCTAAGCCTTGGAGTTTACCTTTCGTTTCGAGTACTCAAGTTTCCTGATCTGACGGTAGACGGTAGTTTTCCCCTGGGGGCAGCGGTGGTGGCCACCCTGATTACCCAAGGTGTAAATCCTTGGATGGCTACCGTCGTTGCCATGGTAGCCGGGGCGTTAGCTGGGCTATGCACCGCCATTCTGAGTGTGCGGTTTAATATCCTTAACTTGTTGGCCAGCATTCTTACTATGATTGCGCTTTATTCCATTAATTTGCGCATTATGGGACGGCCCAATGTACCTTTGCTGAATAAAGCTACGCTGTTTGATGGTTTGGAGTCCATTGTGCCTATCTGGGTTCTTTTGCTGGTAGGTCTAGGGGTAACCAAACTGCTGCTCGACTTTTTTCTGACGTCGGACTTAGGGCTGGCGATGCGGGCAACGGGAATGAATCCGGTGATGGCCAGTGCCCAAGGCATTTTTGCTGACCGGCTGATTTTGCTGGGTATGGCTATGAGCAATGCTCTGGCGGCGTTATCAGGCGCTTTGTTTGCCCAGGTAAATGGGTTTGCAGATGTGTCTTTGGGAGTGGGTACAGTCGTGGTTGGTTTAGCTACGGTGATTTTAGGGGAAGCGATTTTTCCTAGTCGCACGGTGCGCTGGGCGACGCTGGCGGTCGTTTTGGGCTGTCTTATTTATCGTTTGGTGATTGCTGTGGCTCTAAATGCTGATTTTCTGGGGTTACGGGCCCAGGATCTAAATCTGGTGACGGCTATTATTGTGGTGATGGCGTTAGTGTTGCCTAAGGTGACTGTGTTGGCGAAATTTAAGACCATTGACCATTGACCATTGCTGTGGTTTGTTGGGTTTCGTGCCTCTGCCTACGGCCCATTGACCATTGCTGTGGTTTGTTGGGTTTCGTGCCTCTACCCAACCTACGGTTTACGGTTTATTGCCTATGATTTCCCTGACCGATATTTATGTCACGTTTAATTCTGGGACGCCGTTGGCTAAACCGGCGTTATTGGGGATTAATTTGGATATTGTGGCTGGGGAATTTATTACGGTAATCGGTAGTAATGGGGCGGGTAAATCTACGCTGCTTAATATTATTAGTGGTGATAATCGGTGTGACCGGGGACGGATCGCCGTTGATGCTCAGGATGTGACGGCTTGGCCAACGGCCCGACGGGCTGCTCTGGTGTCGCGGGTGTTTCAAAATCCCCTGGCTGGGTCCTGTGCTGATTTGACTATTGAAGAAAATTTGGTACTCGCGCTTCGGCGGGGCCAGCTACGGGGGCTGAGACCAGCTCTCAATCATCGTTTGCGGGATCAGTTTCGGGCGCGGTTAGCCAGTTTAGAGTTGGGGTTAGAAAATCGACTTTGCGATCGCATCGGTTTACTATCCGGTGGTCAACGTCAGGCTATAAGCCTAGTCATGGCCACCCTGGCCCCAGCCAAAATCCTATTACTCGATGAACATACCGCCGCCCTAGACCCCAAAACAGCCCATTTCATCATGCAGCTCACGGACCAACTTGTAAACGAGCATCGCCTAACCACCCTAATGGTGACCCACAGCATGCGTCAGGCCCTATCCGTAGGTAACCGGCTGCTGATGCTCCACGAAGGCCGGGTTGTCTTTGATGCCGACTCATCCGAGAAAGCGCATCTTTCCGTTAATAATCTCCTGGAACGCTTTGCTAGTGATGGTCTGAGTGACGATAGTCTGTTGCTGAGCTAATGGGGCACAGGCGTCAGGGTAAACAAAGCAATCGCTTATCAAGCTGTTAACATACCGTGACTTAAATTTGCAAAAACTGGCTCAAAATACCGCAGATTGAGTCTAAAAACTTAATCTGATAGGTCGTATTTATTTAACTTCATTAAAAAATACTTAACGACTTAACGATGCTTTTGTCACGATTGATGCAGCCTAGTCCATATAAATCAGGTATTCTATGACTCAATTGATAGGGGACAGTCAGGTAAGATTAAAAAATCTACTAGAGGAATAATTCTATCTCTAATAAAAGTTACATTACTTAAAATATGCTAATCTGGGTTTACTAGAGAGCGGCATTACTATTTCTGTTCAGTAGTCCGTACAATTTTCTTGATCTATCTAATTTATCTGTGTACTTGTAACCGTCGTTTATGTAGTTGTCTCAATATCTGCAAACGTTCTTTGTTATTGCGAAACATCCTTCGGTTTCGATGCGACTGGTGTTTCAAGAGTTTTCAGATATATTTCATTTCGCATTTGTTTGCGTTTCATCTGTTTATTTAATTTTTCCCACCCTGGTTAAGGGGCATTGATTTCTCTCTGTAGTTTGTGATTTAGCATATCTATGAAAGCTGCTCAAACATCCAGCGATTTGGTTCGCACATATCTCAAGGAAATTGGGCGAGTACCGCTGTTAACCCATGAGCAAGAAGTTGTCTATGGAAAGCAGGTACAAAGACTCGTCACTCTTCACGGTTACAGAACTGAGCTTCAGGAAAGTCTGGGATGTCAGCCTAGTAAGTCGGAATGGGCTAAGGCTGCTGGTGTTTCTGTTGATGAGTTAACTAAGGCCATTAATGCTGGCGAACTAGCCAAGCGTCGCATGGTAGAAGCTAACCTGCGTTTAGTTGTGTCAGTGGCCAAGAAGTATATTAAGCGTAATGTGGACTTGCTGGACTTGATTCAGGAAGGCACCATCGGCATGCAGCGTGGGGTGGAAAAGTTTGACCCACTCAAAGGGTACCGTTTTTCCACCTATGCCTACTGGTGGATTCGACAAGCCATTACTCGTGCTATTGCGGAGAAGAGTCGTACTATCCGTTTACCGATTCATATTACAGAGAAGCTCAACAAGATTAAGAAAGCTCAACGTCAGTTATCCCAAAAGCTAGGGCGGGCTGCGACTGTTGCTGAACTGGCGGAAGAGGTACAACTTACGCCTAAGCAGGTTAGGGACTACTTAGAAAAGTCTCGTACGCCCCTTTCTTTGGATCTGCGTATTGGTGATAACCAAGATACAAATCTGGGTGACTTGTTGGAGGATCCGGGACAGTCACCTGAAGACTATGCTACTCAATCTCTGCTGCGTAAGGATCTCGATGTCCTGATGGCAGAATTAACCCCACAGCAGCAGCGTGTGTTAAATCTGCGATTTGGTTTAGATGATGGCAAGCACATGACCTTGGCAAAAATTGGAGAGATATTGAGCATTAGCCGTGAGCGGGTGCGTCAAATCGAGCGAGAAGCACTAACTCGGTTACGCAAGCGTCAGGCTGATATGCGTGAGTACTTGGCTAGCTAAATGGTAAAACTTGTTCCCAATGGTCCTGAAATTTCGCCGTTAGGCGTGGGCACCTGGTCCTGGGGAGATTCTTTATTTTGGCAGTACGGCAAAGGCTATGGTGCCAGCGATGTACAGCAGGCATTTGCCGCTTCTCTGGCCGTAGGTGTAACCTTCTTTGATACGGCTGAGATTTATGGGTTAGGTAAATCTGAAGAGCTGTTGGGGCAATTTATCCAGGCGACCGAGACGCCAGTGGTCGTAGCGACCAAGTATTTCCCATTGCCCTGGCGATTTAATGCCCAAGCAGTGGCGGATGCGCTGACGGCTAGTCTAAAGCGATTGCAACTACCAACGGTGGCACTCTATCAAGTCCATTGGCCCTTTGATTTTTTGATGGGGCAAAAAACATTGATGAATGCTCTGGCGGATGAAGTTAAGCAGGGTCGCATTCAGTCCATTGGGGTGAGTAATTATTCCGCTAGCCAGATGCATCAGGCCCATGGTTATCTGGCTGAGCGAGGAATTCCCCTGGCGGTTAATCAGGTGCAATATTCTCTTTTGCATCGCAAGCCTGAATCTAATGGGGTGCTTGATGCTGCTAAAGATCTAGGCATGACAATTTTGGCCTACAGTCCGCTGGCCCAAGGTTTGGTGACTGGCAAGTATACGGTGGAGAACTATCAGCCACCTACGGGAGCACGTCGCCTTGACCCACGGTTTAGTAAAGACGGTTTGCGCAAAATTGAACCAGTGATTGCGGTGCTTCAAGACCTGGGGCAGCAGTACAATAAAACCTCTGCCCAAGTTGCCCTTAACTGGCTCATGGGTCAGGGTGATGTAGTACCGATTCCAGGGGCAAAAAATGCTCAGCAGGCAGAGCAAAATGCGGCTGCCCTAGGGTGGTCAATGACCTCGGCAGAGCGAGAACAGATTAGAGCTGTGACTGAACCCTGGCTTTAGACAGGAATTCTAAATTCGGTCATGTCCCATAGGAAATCGGATTACCTGCGACCGATATTCCAGGGCGGACACAAGGCACCGCACCTACCAGGTTGGTTTTCTATTTAAAATCGAAGGGCATCCACAAGGGAGTGCCCCTACGGGATTGTCCATTTTTAATCGGGTTTAATGAATTCGGATTTGGTGTAACTTCTGCATTTCGTAGAGCTTTGCTCTTCTCGCAGAGTATTTCGCATTCTAACCCAGCCAAGATTTCCCGACTAATGTTGATACCCTATAGTTGCTTAATCGGCAGCGTAATGGTGAAAGTTGTTCCCTGGCCCGGTGCAGTATCGTAATTGATGGTGCCACCATGGGTTTCAGTAATAATTTGATAGCTGATCGATAGACCGAGACCGCTGCCTTTTCCCACTGGTTTAGTCGTAAAGAAGGGATCAAAAATGTGTTCGATGGCACGCTGATGGATGCCTGGACCATTGTCGCAAATTGCGATCGCAACTGCCGGATGCGTTAACTGCCCCAGCAACTGAGTCCAAATTTTAATCGTACTGGGCTCCTGTTCCATCTGTTGCCAAGTGCGATGTTTATCCCGCTCTTCCAAAGCATCCACCGCATTGCTCAACAGGTTCATAAAGACCTGATTGAGTTGGCCAGCATAACATTCAATTTTTGGTAGCTGGCCATACTCTTTGAACACTTGAATGGCTGGACGCCAGGGTTGGGCCCTTAGCCGGGTTTTCAAAATAGTCAGCGTACTATCTAGACCGTCATGCAGATCTACCTGCTTAATTTCCGCCTCATCTAGACGAGAAAACAACCGTAGGGATTTGACGATCTCTCGGATGCGTTCAGTCCCCACTTCCATGGATTGAAACAGTTTTGGCAAATCATCCTTTAGAAAGTCCAATTCGATATCATGGATGGTGGCCTGAATATCAGGGTGGGCGTTGGGATAATGAGATTGATAACGCTCAATTAGAGTGACTAAACCCTGGGTATAGTTCTTAGCATGGACGAGATTTCCATAGATAAAACTCACCGGATTATTAATCTCATGGGCTACCCCTGCTACCATTTGTCCAAGGCTAGACATTTTTGCGCTTTGTACTAATTGAGATTGGGTTTTTTGTAGCCGAATAAGCAGTGTTTCTAATTCTTTATTGGACGTCAGCAGTGCTTGTTCAACCTGCATACGTTCTATTTCTGCCCCTGCCCGTGCTGCAAAAATCTCTAAAATAAATGCCTGCAATTCTCTCTCCGGCCCCATAGGATCAGTGTCAACGACCGAAATAAATCCTAAGAGATTGCCGCTAGAATCTGAAACTGGAACACCAATATAACTTTCGGCACCGAGGACGACAAGAAGACCTTCTTCAGGAAATTGTTTTTGAACGGAATGCTCATAACGACAGATCTCATGGGTCTGAACGATTTTAGAGCAGGGATTGTTTACTAAAACATACTGAAAATTATCACCAAACTCTGAATTGTTCCAAAATGCCAGGGTTCTAGCAAATTTTTGATCTGCTTCTTGAACAACTTCAGCAATCAGCGCATAGCGGCCATCAAGGGCTAAGGCTAAATGTTTAACACAGGCTTGAAAAAAAGCTTCGCCAGTTTGGGTAGCAGTGCCTTCTACAATCAGGCGCAGCGCCTGCTCCTGACGTTTACGTTCAGCGTCCAGTTGGATGCGCTCACGGATATCTTGTAAAACGCATAGGGCATGAAGTTTTCCTTGATACAGATAAGGAATTCCCCTAATTTCAAGCTCAATGAAACTGCCATCACGATGAACATTCTTCGTTTGCCCCATATAGATATCGCCCGTTTGCACAACTGCGATCAATTCTTGGTAAACGTACTGAAATTCTGGATGGATATAGGTTTCAGGTGGTAGATAGATAAAGTCTTGATAGGGATAACCATGCATTTGGTAGTAGGCCGGATTGGCTTCTATCAATTCTCCAGTTTCCAGATTTAGAATCCCTAGACCATCGGTAACCGTTTCAAAAATTTGTTGATATTGAGCTTGTTGCTGATGTAATCGTTCCTCAGCCTGTTTTCGACCGGTGATGTCGCGTGATACCCCAACCGTTAAGCTAATCTCTCCTTGAGAATTGCGAATGGCAGATTTAATTGTGTTAAAGTGTCGGACTTCGCCATCATGGCGAGTAATCGGTTCTTCTACTTCAATCGATTGCCCGGATGTAAACACATAGGCATCGTCACGAATATATTGTTGCGTGTAATCAGGGTCATTAAAATCAGCATCAATCAGGTCTTGGAGCTCGTCATTGCCCATATCGTAGTAGCTTCGAAATGCCTGATTGGCCCAGACGATATGGGAATTTTCACGCTTCACTAGTACCATATCGGTAATAGAGTCAAGTATTTTATGAGCTGTAGTATCCATAAGTGTTCCTGAAACACCTATAACGGCACCTTGGGAATCATGCAGTTGTGTCTGCAGACTCTGTAGCTCATTACGTACATCCTGAAGTGCTTGGGTTGTTTGCTGGTGTGCTTTTTGCTCGTTAGCTAATTGCTCTTGCAGGCGTTGGTTAACGGCCTCTAGCTCCCCCATTCGTTGCTGATAATTTTCCAGATTTTTATCCATCAGTATTTTGAATATGAGCAAGCCAGTTCAATGGTTAGCTAGTCGATAGGCAAATGCATTATCAAATAGATTTTTGACTATCAAAAAATAATAAAATTTATGATGGCTTTAGAGCGGACTTATTCAAGTATTGAAGCTGTATGGGGAGATTGAGTTCCTTTTTACTGGGTTACATCACTGATCAACCATGTTAGGGCATACACAATGACAATAAATACATTGACAGAGGGCAAAACTCAGGACGTTTACGGTGTTTTGAGTCAGACTCAACGCCAGCGGGTTAGTGATGGTATCGAGTCTACATTGCTAACAACTGCGACCAAGCAGCTGGTACTGGTTTGGCCCCAGCTGGGTGACTTTGATAGTTTGGAATATGCCTGGTGGCTGCAACGGGGTGCTAGGGAGCTGGCGGCCAAGGGCTTCACTGTAAGGGCGGTTGGTATTGGCGATCGCAACTCAGGCAAAGCGTTTTGTGACTATACAGGCTTTCCCGAAGAGTCGCTGCTGTTAGACCCAGACGCTACCCTCCACAAGCAATTGGGCCTTTACCCAGGTCTGACACTTGCCATACCCGGATTAAATCAGCGTCAGAATGCCTGGTTAAATCTGTTGCTGATGTGTGCAGGCATTGGCAGTCCTGGGACGCTGTCGGAAGTATTTCGAGGGTATTTGGGCGATCGCAATGCGCCCCAGCTGATTGAGGAGGATGAAATAGTCCAGGCAATGCCACTGCCACCGATTAAGGGAAAATTCTTTAATCGGGCTGGGGGCAAGGGTTTTCAGCGACCGTTTGAGTTGGCCACACTACGCCTACGAAATATGGTGGAAGTGTTGGGCAAATGGACGACCTATGTGCCAGACGTGAGTCACATTACCCAGCGTGGGGCCACCTATGTGATTGTCAATAGTGCGGTAGTTTATGGGCATTGCGATCGCAACATTCTGGGGTTTGCCGCCAACATGAGTCGTCCCCTATCATTTCTAGATGAGTTAGAAATACCTTAGAAACATCGATGTGCCCCAGTTACACACGCTGACGTGAGAGTTTTTGCTCCAACTGTGTGATCAATATGCCAGGGAAACCAGGCTCCCGATATAAATGAGAGGGAATTTTATCCTTAATCTCGTCATGCAGCTTCGGCAGCTCGCTCCAGTGGCGTCCACATTGAAGATGATGGGCCGTATGGTATCCCAAATTACAGGTAAAAAAGTTATACCACCGATCGGTAATGTTGTAAGTCGCTTGATAGGGATCTGGGTGATCTAACCCGGCATGGTGATAGTAGGTTTTGTGGATAGTCATAAAGAACAATATGACCATCGGAATAATGAAAATAGTCAAGGCTTTGAGCCAGTTTATCCAAAGAAACAGCCCTAGAACCGATAGGGTCAACACAATATTTTGAATTAGCCTGTAGCGAGATTTTGGGTAACGTTTTCCCACATTGAATGCCGTTGGATAAGCCATCAGACCAACCATAAAGGTATATTCCATCTGGGACATTACCTTACCCTCTGGGGTTTTCCAGGCAGATTCATCTTTAGACTGGTCCAGGTAATTGATATGGTGACCCAAGGTATGGTGTAAAACCCAGCCTTCACCAACAATTCCTGTCTGTAAGCCCATTATCAATTCGATCAGGCGGTTGGCCCAAGGACGGGTAAAAAAATTGCAGTGTTGGTGATTATGGTTCCAGCTGCAGATTAAGCCTTTAATAATAAGACTCGCGCTTACCCATAGAATCGGGACAACGATGGCAGTACTGAACAGAAAAACGCCTAAATCAATTACAAAAATAAATAATATGACTGTAACAGGATAATAATCAATCCGGTTTCTGACCAGCGTTGTGCTCATAGTTGGGCAGAGTTTTTAACAATGGTGACTTTAGTAGTCGTTTTTTCACTATACGGTCTCCGTCTGCCTAATAATTGAAGTCTGTATCACAAAGCGAAGCCATCAGAGCTTTAATCCGCCTTAGCCTGCCGTACCCCAAAGCAGCATTATCCCTAAAGCAATTAGCAACATAGATATCAGGTGCTTAAAACGTCGAGGTGAAATTCGTTGATTGAGGTAACGCCCTATGCCGACTCCGGCCAAAATCCCTGGAATACTCCAAAGGTAAAGACTGATGACCTGCTCGGTCCATGAACCTGCTAAGCCATGGCTAACGAGGATAGTAAGGGCGGTAGGCAGAAAATAGCCCTGGAGGGTTGCCTGAAATCGGGTTGGGGGCCACTGTTGCATGGTTCCATAGATGACGACAGGTGGACCGCTGGTGTTGTAAGCTCCCCCTAAAATGCCAGCAACAAAGCCAAAGCCGTAGCCCCAACTAGGGTAATGCAACTTTGGCAAGGGAGCATTGGTACAACGATAGATGCCGAAAAGGATCAGCAGAATTCCTAACGCTCCGACTACTAATGGTTCGGGTACAGTGCGAATTAGTACAATGCCCAAGGGGACTCCTACAACGGTACCTAGAAATAACCGCCATGCTGGCCCGATAAAAATCTTTTTCCAGTTCAGCAGCACAATGCAAAAGGTGGCAGTGGTTGCCGCCAGGTTGAAGAGGGGGGCCGCTGTTTGCAGACCTAACACTGCTGTCAGCAAAGGCATGGATAGTAAGGCAGCGCCAAAACCAAAGGTGGCGGATGTTGCGATCGCGACAAACAGAATAAGGGCGATCAAAAGGGGTAAGGGCATTTGTGATACGGTACCGCGTTAATGGTCGAACGCATCTACCGTATCAGGCAAGGGGAGGATTTTAGGTAAGGAGAGAATGCGATCTCATTATCCAACTCATTGGTCTACTCTCCAGAGACTCTTCTAAGCACAAAAAAGAAGGGTTGAGGGGACTCTTTAAAGTCCATGAGTCCTAAAACCGTATTGTCATCTACTTTTCTAAAGACATCATTGATGGGAAGATAGTCATAAATCATGGTGGCGCTGACTTTGCCGCGATAGTCCATCATCCGCAGTCTGGCTTGACTTTGTTCTGTTTTTAATAGCGAATTAGTTAGACCCAGCAGGGGTTTCATCCATTCATTCTTAGTAACGGGTATTTTCAACGCCCATTTCATGGCCATGGGTTTGGGTTCTACTTTAATAATCTCTCCTTGACCATCTAAAAACAACAACGGATGTACGGTCTCGGGGTCGACACAACCATCTAAAAACAACAACGGATGTACGGTCTCGGGGTCGACAAATTCTTTGCCGTACCAGTTGGAGGCTTCTAGTAGGCCATCCATGGGGTGGGCGGTGTGGAGGCCGGAGCCTTGCCAGCGGCCTTGCATAAAGCCTAGATTGACGGGGTCTAGGGAATCAAATAGCTGTAATGCTTTTTCAGTTGTTGTTTTGCCTGCTTGCAGGATTGACTGGAGGCTTTCTAGGGTTTCCATTGGTGTTGTTTGGTGGTAACTACTCAGACAGCTAAATTGTTTTCTGGTGGATAAAGACAGCATATAATGAGCCTCCTCCATTCGACTAAAGGATTTGGACGTCTAATGAAGTGGTAGATTCCTGAGATTGTGTATCAAATCTCAGCGGCATAAAAGAATAGCTCCTCCAGAGATTCGTCCGGAGGTGACGGTCTATTCACTTTGTATTCTTTTATTATAGAAGATCCTCAAAAGAACGTTCAGAAAACATTCCCCGACAAGGATACCTTCAGTAGGTAGAACTTCTTATTTATAGGAGTAAGTTTTGTGATGAGCATATTGCACTAGGTAGAGCCATATTTCCTGATCCACCAAGTTTTATACAGTTAGAGGGATCCTCCAGACCTAGACAATTAATGTCATAGGCGAATCTTTCAACAACTGCTTAGCAAAAATAAAAGATATTTTTCTTATCAAAACTCCACAAGCTAATTTTTCTCTCCCATGATGAAGATATAGGCTAACGTATTTTCACTCGCTTCTCTGGCCTTAGTGATTTGACATTCACAAGTTCCTCAACTTTCTGAATTAATCTGGGAGCAGAACAAAAGTATTTCTGATAGTCTTTGGGATATCTACCGATGAGACACAATGTACAACCTAGGAATGCTACGTCTGGATTGCCTCGAATAGTATTTTTTGGTGCCTTTCGTCTCAGCATGTTTTGGGATTTGCTGACCACCTTTTTGGGCACGTTGTTAATTTTGGATGGTACTCACTTTATTGCCATTGGTCTTAGTTTAGTGGGTACTCTGATTGCCTGGGCATTTAACTTTTTCACCTGGCCCATTTGGAATATCAAGGGAATTAAGTCGATCGAGCGATATTCGCTAAGGTTTGCCTTAATTTTGGCGATTGTTTTTGATTTTGTTACATCTTTTATTTGTAATGCCTCTTACGTTGCTTTAGGGCAATTTACATTTGGCCGATCCGTCATTTTTAATGAAATTTTCTCAATGCTAACACTTGATCAGTGCATTCTTATTTTTGTGCTGACGGTGTTCACTACGATTAGTCCAATGATGCTGCGGCGTATACGATACGATAGCCCTAATTTTTTGGTATAAAATTACTTCTCAATGCAATGTCTGTTAAAACCCTAGCTTTGATCAATTGACCCTTATTATGGACCCTTATTGATCCGACCTGTAGGAACAGGTTACCTACTGATTATGATTTGAATATTTATTCTATTTGATATCTTCTCACAAGTTCCTCAAGCTTCTGACATACAAAGTGAGTTACAGGAGGCTCCTGATTTACTATAGTTACTGTTGAGGAAGGACAATTATGTTACTTGTGAAAGATATAATGACTAAGCCGGTTATTGTCGTTCGCAGCTCAGCTACGGTAGAAAATGCTATTTGGCTAATGCGAACTAAACGGGTAAGATCATTAATTGTAGAGGAGTTCTATGAACAAGGTCCCTATGGGATCTTAACTGAACGAGATATTGTCTATAACGTTATTGCTAGGAGTAGGTCTCCTCATTTTGTTCGTGTACATCAAATTATGCGGCAGCCTTGTATTTGTATGCCGATGAACGCCACATTAAAAGAGGCAGCCCAAATCTTCTCAGAGACTGGAATTCATCGGGCTCCTATAATTGAAAATGAACAACTTCTGGGAATTGTTTCATTAACGGATATTTTGATGAAGGGGTATCCAGGAGCCATATCTCGGGACGAACTATCCCAGCGAGTTAATACTGCCCTTCAACATACGCGTGTCATTGATGACAAAGATGCACAGATTCAACAAGAATGTGATATTGCCTGGCAGGTGTTTGAGGATATTCAATCAAATCCTGGAGTTAATAACCAGTTGATAGATGAATATTGTCGATAAACCCCATCATTTCCTCATATTGTTTAAGTAAGCTTTGAGTAAAGCAGAGCTTATAAGGGTAATGGTTCTATGCTTCCATCTACTCAGATATCAAAAGCGTTTGAATATGATTTTTTAGTGATTGGCTATGGTGATGAACGATATGGCGATGATGCTGTTGGTCCTCGGGTAGCTATGGCGGTTTCCGATTGGAATGTGTCTGCAGTTAAAGGGCTAGCAGTTCCCCAACTCACACCAGAACTGACAGCTGAGTTAGCAAAAGCGAACTATGCCATGTTTGTTGATGCCTGTGCTCATCAGAATATTCAAACAGTGCAAATCGACCCGATTTCTGTCTATGACGAGCAGCCATCCTCTATGGCATTTGCAGCTAACAACTACGATCCTCTTCCTCTGCTCAATCTTACCCAGCGTCTCTATAAGCGTCACCCCCAGGCATGGTTGGTGCAAATTCCGATTAAATCCTGTGACTTGGATAGTGAACTTTCGTCTCTAGCACATCAGGGATGCGATCGCGCTCTGAAATCGATTGCACAATTCTTAGTCACCTATCGACAGCCAGACCGATGCATGGAATCAACCTAATGTAGAGCCCAAGGAGGATCTAATGGATACACCTGGAATATTGTCATTAGAACAAGAATTTCAACTTAAAGTCTTTAAGGCACAGGTTGAAAATCTCTCGAAGGAACCCCCTGGCGTCCTTACACTATGTTTCCAAAGTTTATAATCCCTGACCATATGGCTATGGGTTCACGAGGATTCTCCATATTTCAGAAACTGTTGAGTGAAGGTTGGGAAATTATTGCCAGCGATAAGGCCAATCAGCTATCGCTATTTAATGCCCCAGAGTCAACACCATGACAGAGTCCGTGCGAATACAGAGTCGCCCTGCGCTGTGGTTACTCATACAGTCCCCATGATTTCTTGGTACTTTGGAGGTACAAATGAGGTAATCAAAATCAAAAGGTTGTTTCTACTACTGAGGTGCTTAGGAGATATGACACTACTTTATTGGAAAAGATCACGAACCCCACTGTGAGATGCGACTCCTGGTAGGTATCCACAGGCATCGATGGCAGCTACAGTCTGGCCATAGATCGCGTAAACGACACTTTAAGGCAAAAGTGCTGGTGGGTTCCCATAGACAGTCACAAAAATCACAGATAGAGCCACGGGAACCACTGATAGATTTAGCATTACTGCTGGGCGTACTGATTGTCGTGATACCTAGACTACTCTTTCCACCACAGCCGTTACAGCTAAAGCCTATGGTGGCAGAGTTTGGATTAGTCGCTCTCCGCATCAGTGTTGTGCATCTGTCCCAGTAATACTGCGATTGATGTAAAGATTCCCCGGACATCGATGCGATAATAGTAGATCCATAACACCCCAGATAGACACATTCGTTTTAGTTAGTCTATTATCCCCTAAGCTATGTATAAACGGGCTTTACGGAATCCCGCCATGCGGAACCAGTGCCGCATTTGCTGATGGCCTGATAAATATGCCAAAGCTTGTCAGTTAACCATAGAAGAATTAAAACGTAACAAATTTTGGCTTACGTTTGTCGATAAAGGCAGCCATACCTTCTCGTCCTTCAGCTGAGTTAGCACTAATAACAATCGCCTCACGTTCTGCATCTAGTTGTTGAGTCAAGGGTTGGTCAAATGCCTGGTCCATTAACCGTTTTACCTGGCCAATCGTACCAATCGGCATATTCCCAACTCGCACGGCTAGGGCATAGGCGGCGGTATTAAAGGTATTATCAGAGGCAACACTGGTGACCAAACCTAAATCCAACGCTTTAGCCGTCGGAATTTTTTCATCGAGCAGAACAATCTCTAACGCCCGACCCATACCCACTAACCGAGGCAGATTGAAAGTGCCACCTGCTGGTAAAGAGAAACCGTGGGAGGTATTTGATTGTTTGAGATAGGCAGTGCCAGCCATGATTCTGAGATCGCAAGCGAGGGCTAAAAACAAACCTGCTCCAACAGCAGGACCATTAATAGCGGCAATAATCGGTTTAGACATTCGGCGCATTTCTCGGACACAGTCATGTAGCACGGTGGTCAACCCGAGAAATGCTTTGCCTGGATTATCGGGATTGACTTGGTGAACAAATTTGAGATCACCCCCTGCACAGAATCCAGGTCCTTGACCGGTAACAATTACTGCGCGAGTATCGTCATCTTTGGCCGCATCCACGAGGGCTTGCCAGAGGGCAACTGCCATGTCTAAATTAATGGCATTTAAGACCTCTGGGCGATTAAACGTAATGGTACGAATTTGATTATGGGTAGTTACTAAAATGGGAGGTGTCATGGGTAGAAGAACTCCTGAATTGGTTAATGGAACTTTAAGTGTGAATAGGTAGCCTATGGAGAAAATCTGACGAATAATCCTAGAAACAGGATATTTAACAAGTCAGGCTTAAAGAAACAGACAATAACAAATCGATTTCGAGATTTTTTAGGTGATCTTTAGTCTGTTAAGTTGTGATTTATCTCACTAAAGCAACAACTAACGCATTGTTGCCAAAACTGGAAAAACTATTTTTTCATCTTGCCAAGAATGGAAAGATAAGGCTAAATGGCTTAAGCATACTGGTATTAATCAATCAATACAGCGAGTATATTGGGGTATTAACTTTTCTTCGAAAACATATTTCGTGGGAGTTAACACCCCATTTTTCTAACTTATTTTTATTAGAAAGTATTGGTCAGGTAACAAATAACGGTAGTATGAGTATGGTTTTTATCAGGTAATTGTGGTGAGGAAGCAATTTTCCTCTTTTTTCTCAACTCTTCCAGCTTGGTTTTCTCGTTCTGCTACCCCTGAGCCGACTGAAGATCTGGTTAATGCGCCGCCAAGGGTACTTAATAGTTTGGGTAACCAGTTGACCCAGTTATCGATACCTCAGCCTTATCAGACAACCATCCAAGATACATTAGGCCAGGCGCTTCAAGACTGGCAGGCAAATCCTGAATTTGAAAATAATAGTTTGGTGGTTTTAGGGCGACCGGTGGAAGACATTGGTCCCATTCTTAAAGCCAGCTTGCATGAAAAATTTCCTGACTGTGAGGTGCGTTTTTTCTTGGGAGGCTACCATCGCCCACCGGATCCGTTAACGGTTCCTCAGCATCTTAAGCGAGAGTTAGAATCTGGAACGGAAGTCCCTAACGAAGTCGCCACACCTGTCACTCAAACGGATCTGGATAACCATGTGCCCACCATTATGGTGGTATCTAGTTTGGAGCAGTGTTTTCTGCGTTGCATTCAGGGCTGGGAAGGGGTTGAGTATCTACAAACGCTAAGTACCCAGGACTCATCACGATTTTGGGTATTTGGCTGTAATCATTGGACCTGGAGTTTTTTAGAACGGGTTTGCCAGATCAGTGCTTATTTTGAACAGGCAATAGCGTTACCCAAACTGTCTGGTCCAGAGCTAAAGGCGTGGTTAATGCCGTTACTAGAGACGGCGTTGGCATCCCAGACAACGGGGCCTATGGTGCAGGTTACAGCGGCCAGCGATGGCTATTGGAATAGTCTGGCGAGTACGGCGGATGGGATTGCGAGTACGGCAGCTCAGATTTGGCTCAAATCTTTACGAATTCGGGCGGATGCATTGACGGACGAAGGGGCGGTGACGGACGAGGTTGATTTGATTGAGCTATTGCCCACTAAACCCGCACTGCCAGGACTGATGACCCTGGAGCCTATGGATCGGTACTTGCTTCATTCGTTATTGATTCATCGGGAAATGACGCGATCGCACCTGGCCATCAGCCTAGGCGAAGCTGAACGTAAAATCCGGTCCCGTTTGCAAGTCTTAAGGCGCGAAGGCATTATCCGCCAGCGGGGACGTCGGTTTAGCGTTCATCCAGCCCATTATCCTAAGCTTTACAACGAACTGGGCAATAACAACTTTTTAATCGGTGATGCCTAGGGAGAACGCTATGATCAAGGTTTGTCGGAGTGCGATCGCAACTGCCATAGCCACCCTCGCCGTAGTGCCCCTGGCAAACATTGCGGTGGCTCAAGACACCATTCCAGCCGCAGAGACCCTGGAAACCCTCGACCTATTTAAGCCACCCAAACCGGCAGAGATTGGTCAAGCCGGTTTAACCGTGCTGGTGGCCTACGGCTTATTATTCTTAATTCGCGTTGGCACCAACATCCTGTCAGAACAGGTACCCCGTCGATTCAGATTGATTATCAAACAGTCGGTCCCGTTTCTCAAGGGAATAGTCCTGATCTTTACCATCGGCTATGTGTTACCCCTGTTTCTCAATCTGACAGGGCGTAACCTGATTGCCCTAACCGGCACCATTGCCGTTGCCCTGGGCTTTGCCTTTAAGGACTACGCGAGTTCCATTATTGCCGGTGTAGTCAACCTGTTTGAAGGTCCCTTCCGCATGGGCGATCGGGTCCAAATTGGCGACCACTATGGCGAAGTGATTGACTATGGTCTGCGGGGCGTACGGTTACAAACTCCGGATGACAATGCCGTTACCATTCCCCACAACACCACCTGGACCAATCCCATTTCCAATGCCAACAGCGGTCAGCTCGAAGCCCAGGTAGTCACCGAGTTTTACTTTGCCCACCAGGCCGATACGGAGCTGGCGGTCGAAATCCTTTATCAGGCTGCCTACAGTAGTCGCTATACCCAGCTTCAACTGCCGGTCATGGTGGTGGTCTCGGAAGAGACCTGGGCCACCCATTTAAAGCTAAAGTCCTACCCTATGGATGCACGGGATGAATATATCTACAAGACTGATCTGATTTTGCGGATCAAAAAAGCTTGCACCCGACATCAATTGCCCTATCCAAGAACACCCAGCGAAGAAGAAATTTAAACGTCGCAAGCGTTTCACGCGTAACTTGGGTTCGAGGAACTAAGAAGGCTAGAACACGGGGTGTGGTGGTTTCACTTTTGGCGAAGAAAACTTGCTGATGAGCGAATTTGCGTACGGTCGGCTTGTTGGTCAGAGACTCAGTTCTCTCGAAACCTATTAACCGTAGATAAATATGTGGATAATCCCCCTTAAGGAATCGACTTTTCAAAAACTGGAGATTCTAAGTGAAGATATTTTGACAGCCAATACACACATACATAAAACGGCCCTGTATCCAATAGTGCGGCCACCAACTTAAATACATAACCGTAGCCAATAAATAGAAACAACTGAGGCCAAAGACCTTGGGTTGGATCAATGGGCAACACCCCTGCAAAAAAGTGGGTAATTAGAACAACGGCTGAGGTGTCTACTAGCTGACTGAGCAGTGTGGACCCATTGTTTCGTAACCAAAGATATTTCCCCTGGGTCAACTCTTTCCAAAAATGAAACAGTTGCACATCCACAAACTGTGCTGTCAGGTACGCAATCATTGACGCCGTTACCGTGCCAAATGTGAGATTACGAATCTCAAAAAACACAGGCACCCGACCCGCCGCATCTCTTATCAGGTCCCCTGTACTCGGATCAATCGCCTCAAACCCTGGTAAAACACCCCCTAACCAAACAATAAACACCACCCACAAATTCAGCAACAAGCCAACCCAAACCACCTGATTAGCCCGTTTCTGCCCATATAGCTCAGAAATCAAATCAGTGCACAAAAACGTCAGTGGGTAGGGCAATGCCCCAACCGCCACCGTCACCGCAAAATCATGCCAGGTAAACACATTGACAAATCGGCTAATGCCGAGAATATTCAGCATTGCCAAGGTACCGAGAAATAGGCCTGCTAGAACTAAAAAAACAACCGCACGACGCTCTTGAATACGCTCAGGTACTAATTTTTGGGAAACTTCAGAGACTGAAGATTTTATGCTGGCTGTCATAGATATAGGTACTGTTAAAAAAGTAGACCTGAATGATACAACAAACAAAATTGCATAAACTTAATCAGTTCCCCCCCACGCCCAACGAGGATTTCCTTCACGCATTCCCTGAAAAAGAATCACAGAGGTAAATCCATTTGGATCGCCTACCCCAGTCATATCTAAAATCGCTCTGGCCTTACCATCACTGATCTGTACTCGAATATATGAATGGCCCTGAAAATTCTCACCATCTATAGTTGTAATCCCAGCCGTCGCTTCGCAACTGGCATATTCAGGCTTAAGCGTACCAACCCAAACAACTGTAAAGTCAGTTGCTTGGGAAACACTGATATCCATCGCAATCTCCCTCAGCTGAATCATACCGTCGGTGGCATATCCTCCTGAAAACGGTGGGCGAGGTGTTTCATAGGCTATCAGTTTTTTAGGACAACCTGTATCTGACGAGTCGAGGGTCGGCAAAATAATTAAGTCAGCTTGTCTGGCCAATGAGACACTACCCAAGCTACTCAAAAGGCTCAAGGGCAGAGCCCACAATAGTGCTTTGCTCAGATTCATTGATCATCCTAGAACTGTGGTCAATGCTTCTTTTATATAGCTGATAAATAGATTTGGCACTATCAGCCCAAGAATACGTGTCATTTCTTATGACGGTTTTTAGCTTTGATACCTTACCAATTCCATCCAGATGGGCGACAGACGACTAGAATTGATTAGGCAATTCTGTAAGGCTGCCGAACGTAGGTAACCACAGATGTATCCAGTAGAACAATAGCTAAAAAGGGGAAACCAAACGTGGAGTCTCGATATAATCCAGCCGACATCGAGAAAAAGTGGCAGCAGCAATGGGCTGAGCAGGATCTAGACAAGACGCCTGCTTCCCCAGGGCAGAAAAAATTCTATGCCCTGTCCATGTTTCCCTATCCCTCTGGTAACCTGCACATGGGCCATGTGCGCAACTACACTATTACCGACGTTATTGCCCGAGTGCGACGGATGCAGGGGTACAACGTATTGCATCCTATGGGCTGGGATGCCTTTGGCCTACCGGCAGAGAATGCGGCGATTGATCGGGGTATTCCGCCAGCCAAGTGGACTTATCAAAACATTGGCCAAATGCGGGAGCAGCTAAAGGAACTGGGCCTTTCCTATGACTGGGATCGAGAAGTGGCTACCTGCTCACCCGATTACTATCGATGGACTCAGTGGATCTTTTTGCAGTTTTACAAAGCAGAGCTAGCCTATCAGAAAGAAGCGGCGGTTAACTGGGACCCCATTGATCAAACCGTACTGGCAAATGAACAGGTGGACAGCGAAGGGCGGTCCTGGCGGTCAGGTGCAAAGGTGGAGCGTAAGCTTCTTCGTCAGTGGTTTCTAAAGATTACGGACTATGCCGATCAGTTGCTGGCTGACCTTGACCAGCTGGATGGTTGGCCTGAGCGGGTGAAGCTGATGCAGGCCAACTGGATTGGTAAGTCCACTGGAGCCTATGTGGTATTCACCACCGAAGACGGCGACGATATAAAAATCTACACCACTCGCCCAGATACACTTTGGGGCGCATCTTTTATGGTGCTGTCCCCGGAGCATCCACTGGTAGAAAAACTCACGACAGCGGACCAGGCGGACGCGATTAAGGCCTACCAGGATATGGCAGCAGGCATGAGCGAAATGGACCGCACCGCCGAGAACCGCGAGAAGACTGGTGTGTGGACCGGTAGCTATGCCATCAATCCAGTTAATGAGCAGAAAATCCCTATCTGGATTGCAGACTACGTGTTGATGGATTACGGTACTGGTGCAATTATGGCGGTGCCTGCCCACGATCAGCGAGACTTTGAGTTTGCTCGAAAGTTTAATTTACCGATCCATGTGGTGGTGCAACCCGAAGGAGAAGCCTTAGAAGCAGACCTCATGGAAGAGGCCTATTCCCACGATGGGGTGATGGTTAATTCTGGTCCCTTGGATGGGATTGCTGCCGGTAAGGGAGAAGGTCAGAGCGTACCAGCCGCGATTAAATGGCTAGAGGACAACAACCGGGGAGAAGGGACCAATAACTATCGTTTGCGAGACTGGTTGATTTCTCGTCAGCGCTATTGGGGTGTACCCATACCCATGATCTACTGCGATACCTGTGGTACGGTGCCGGTGCCTGAGGAGCAGCTACCAGTGGTATTGCCTGAGGACGTGGAGTTTAGCGCCCGTGGCGGTTCTCCTTTGGCGAAGATGACAGACTGGATCAATTGTAAGTGTCCTATATGTGACGCGGATGCTAAGCGGGAAACGGACACGATGGATACATTTATCGATTCATCCTGGTATTTCTTACGCTACAGCGATGCAAAGAATGAAGCGTTGCCCTTTGCCAAGGAGAATGCGGATGAATGGCTGCCTGTAAACCAGTATGTGGGCGGTATTGAGCATGCAATTTTGCACCTGTTGTATTCGCGTTTTTTTACCAAGGTATTGCGCGATCGCAACCTGGTCTCCATTGACGAGCCCTTCCAGCGACTGCTCACCCAGGGCATGGTTCAAGCCATGACCTACAAAAATCCGATCACCGGTAAATACATCGCCCCAGGCGACATTGCCGACCTCGACGAGCCCAAAGATCCCGAGACCGGCGATCCACTCCAGGTGTTCTACGAAAAAATGTCCAAATCCAAGTACAACGGTGTAGAACCCCGTGTCGTATTGGGTAAATATGGGGCCGACACCGCCCGCATGTTCATCCTATTCAAAGCTCCCCCCGAGAAGGATCTGGAATGGGACGATGCCGATGTAGAAGGTCAATTCCGCTTCTTAAATCGGGTGTGGCTATTGGTAAGCGACTTTGCGGAGTCCCAAGCCAACCAGGGTTTGATCACCGATATTGATCAAAGTAGCCTAAGCAAAGCCGATAAAGATCTGCGTCGTGCTATCCACACAGCCATCAAAGAAGTTTCAGAGGACGTAGAAGAAGGCTATCAGTTCAACACCGCAGTCTCTGAGCTAATGAAATTGAGCAATGCCCTTAAGGATACCGAACAGCAGGACAGCGATGTCTATGGGGAGGGTATCCAGGCCTTGGTCCGTCTGTTAGCCCCCTTTGCCCCCCACATCTCTGAAGAACTGTGGCAACAGCTAGGCTTTAGCGAGTCAGTGCATCGTCAAAGCTGGCCAACATTTGAAGAAAGTGCACTGGTCGCCGATGAGATTACCCTGGTGATCCAAATCAAAGGCAAAACCCGAGGCACCATTTCAGTGCCCGCCAACGCCAGCAAAGACGAGCTAGAGCAGTATGCTCGCGATTCTGACATTGCCAAGAAACATCTCGAAGGTAAAGAGATCAAAAAAGTGATTGTAGTTCCAGGCAAACTGGTGAACTTTGTCGCTGTTTAAGATTAAGCCCTTGAGGGATGTTACATCAAATACGCTGAAAATATTATATTTGCTTAAATCCAGTATTTTAAGCTTATTATAAGTGCATGTGCTTCACTGACGTGTTAAGCCACGTCCAGGTTGAAATCGGTAGGTTCTTCTACAGAAAAACCACCATTCTGGACGTGGACAAGATTTAGTTTGCACCTTTCTCATTTCCCAAACTTGGAACATTAAACCACCATGGCTGCTGAATATATTCTCGATGAAACGGCCCTTGATAATCTGCTCACTAGCCAACCCTTAGTAGTTTTAGACTGTACGGCTTCCTGGTGTGGCCCATGTAAGCTAGTAGCTCCACTTATGGATCAACTAGCTGAAGAATATGGTGATCAAGTCACCGTTGTTAAACTCGACATTGATCAAAATAAGGCGATCGCCAAACGATTTGGCATTAAAAGTATTCCCGCCGTATTGTTCTTTAAGCAAGGAGAACAAGTAGACACAGTAATCGGAGCCAAGCCCTATAGCGAGTTTAGTTCTACATTAGCCAAGTATCTCTGAGCAATAAAAAAAGTTGGCAGGTGTAGATTGTCTATAACTTTTTACATCTCTTGGAGATAACAACTTAAGCAGTTCACCCATATAAACTTAAGCTAGATAGCTTAATCAGCTAAATAACAACACCATTAGACTAAATGAACATCTTAGCTAAATAGGTAAGTTCGTAACTCAAACGAGACCAACATTCTCTTCGAGAGAATCTCCATGGGAACAAAAACCTATTTGTAGCTGAGTTGCTCATAACCTTCGAGAACAAGTCTATGAACTTAACAAAACGCTGTATCGCCGAAGCTATCGGTACCATGTGGCTAGTATTAGGTGGCTGCGGCAGTGCCGTTTTAGCAGCCATCTTTACCGCTGGCGATCTCAATATCGGTATTGGTCTAGTCGGTGTTTCCCTTGCATTTGGTTTAACCGTTATGACCATGGCCTATGCCATTGGCCATATTTCTGGTTGTCACCTCAACCCAGCGGTTTCTTTTGGCCTTTGGGCAGGTAAACGCTTTCCTGGTTCAGAACTGTTGCCTTATATTATTGCCCAAGTGATTGGGGCAATTGTGGGTGCTGGCATCCTGCTGATTATTGCCAATGGTCAACCTGCTTTGAGCTAATCGGCTCAAACCCTCTAGCCACTAATGGATTTGGAGCCCATTCCCCCGGTGGATATTCTCTCCTGGCTTGTTTAGTGACCGAAATCGTCATGACCTTTATGTTTTTGATGATTATCCTGGGAGCAACAGATAGTAGAGCACCCAAAGGATTTGCGCCCATTGCCATCGGTCTTGGCCTCACACTGATTCACCTAATCAGTATTCCGGTTACAAATACCTCAGTAAATCCAGCCCGCAGTCTTGGACCCGCCATTTTTGCCGGTCCTGAACTGCTATCTCAAACCTGGTTATTCTGGATTGCACCTATCTTAGGAGCCCTATTGGCAGGTTTCGTCTATAACTCTATTTTTGCCCCCAGTCGAGACACTGTACGTGAGCTGACCTAATTTATAGACATAGCAATCCTTTGAATGCATTCAATCGAAATCAACAGTTCAGTCATTCTCTCAAGGAAAATTCAGCTACATTGCGCAAACAATCCTTGATTTTCGAGACTAGACTGAAAATGCATCAATTAAACAAGTAGATTTGCGACTTACTGTATTGCTACTACTTGACCAATTGGCTGGTTTGTGTTTCCAATTTTTTATTCTCTGACACGTTTGTGTTTTATCTCCCAATGGGCTGTGGGCTCGTTGGGAGTTTTTTTATTCCTTAAATATACTGAAATCAATCCGGTGAGCCTGTATATTTTTGCAGCATGACAGTATCTCAAGCTTGGGATCCGCTGGCTAACGTTACAACTACCCCCTAGGTAGAGTTTGTAACCTGATCAAGCTGGGTAAACTATGGACTGAAACATCCCCTCATCTTTATCCTAAAAATTACGGGTACAGATCGTTGAAATCCAGCAGCTATTTCCGTAAACCTACTTACTTATTGCGCCAACTTCATCGATTTTTTAACAAACACAGAAAGTAGCTAAGAAAATAGATCCACATTACTTTTTGTGACATTGCTGCTCACTCGTAGATCTACTATATGACTACACTTACCCTGAAAAAGTCCATGCGGCCCGATCTTCTAAGTGAACTATTTCCACTATTCAACGCCGCAAATCCTGAAACCTTAACGGGTCTGCTGTCTGCATCCACTGAGCTGACCTATCCAGCTGGTCGCACTGTCCTGATGGAAGATTCCTGGGGCAATGCCATCTATCTGATTGTGGCTGGCTGGATTAAAGTACGTCACAATACAGGCGGCGACTACGTTACCTTAGCTGTGCTAGGCAAAGGCGACTTCTTTGGGGAAATGGCAATTCTAGACGAATCACCCCGCTCCACCGATGTCGTTGCCCTATCTCCAGTCCAGTTGCTAAGTATTCCAGCCCAGCACTTCATCAATACGCTTTTCCAAGACCATCATCTGCACCATCGCATGTTACAGATGATGGTGAGACGACTGCGCCATACTAATAGTCACTTTCAGCGGCGGCGTAAACCTACGGCAATCAAGTTAGCCCATACCCTCACAGTCCTAGCCGAGGCATACGGTGAGAACAAAGATACTGTGCCAGAAATTTTTAACTTAGCTATCGATGATCTAGCAGCCATTTCCGATATTCCCAAAGAAGACGCCGCCAAAATTATGGAAAAGTTGCGGGAAAAGGGGTGGATTGTCACAGGGCAAAATGGGCAGACACTTCAGTTAAAAGGGTTTAATCATTTAACTCAGTTGGCTCAAAAGTAGTTTAGGGGTGAGGGGTGAGTAGATAAACGCTATTGCCCACTGCCCATTGCTCAGTGCCCTGATTACAAATCATTGCAAAATATTGAAAAAAAGCTTGCTCTCTAAAGGTGCTTTTGAAAGTTAGGCAGATACTTAAGGTGCCGTGCCAGAGTTACGCTTCATGGATTCTAAACTGCCTCCTTCCATTAGTCCTCGTCAAATGAATCTGCTGCGCATAGTGCTAGCGTTGGCATGGGCTGATGGCAACTTAGCAAAAGAAGAAGCTGATGTTATGCTCACTAGCTTCAGCCAGGTGTTTGCCGCCACACCTGATAGTCGAGAGGCTGTCAAACAAGAACTCCAAGGTTATCTAATTCAGGACGTTCCCCTAGAAGAAGTGGTCCCCAGTATCACCACTCAGGCAGAAAAGGAATTTGTGCTACGTCTGAGCTACGAAGTCATTAGCGCCAGTGCCCGCACACCAGACGAAGAGCTAATTAATCAGGATGAACGGGCTACTTATCAAAAGTTGGTAGATTTGCTGGACTTACCCAGTGAAACCGTTGAGCGGATTGAGCAATCCGCTCAAACAGCCCTTGGACAAAACCAGACCGAGGGAAATAATGTAGTGGATTTACTGACGTATCAACTGCGGGAGCATTTGAATGTTTAGTTAGTGCAATGGGCAATAGGAGTACCTACCTATTGCCATTACGCCTAAGCCAATTTCTTAATCCTTATGCACTTAAGCACTCATTGTGAGCATGCGCTGAATCGGTACCAGAGCCTGTTGCTGAATATCTGCAGGCAGGGTAATTTCTGGGGTACGGTTTTTCATGGCCAGATAGAGTTTTTCTAGCGTGTTTAGTCGCATATGGGGACATTCATTGCACTGGCAATTGGCATCGGGAGGAGCAGGAATAAATAGCTTATGAGGCACCTGCTTTTCCATTTGGTGGATAATGCCAGACTCCGTAACCACGATAAATTGCTCAGTGTCACTGCTTTCTACATATTTGAGTAGGGCTGTAGTTGAGCCAATATAGTTAGCATGACGCAAGATTGCCTGTTCGCATTCGGGATGGGCCACAATTTCAGCATTGGGATGCTCCATTTTTAGCTGCAGCATCTTTTTTTCGGAAAAGGTTTCATGCACTATACAGCTGCCCTGCCACAACACTAAATCCCGACCAGTCTGGGCAGCAACATAGCGTCCCAAATTACGATCCGGCGCAAAAATAATTGGTTGCTCTGGCGAAATCTGATTCACAAGCTTTACAGCATTTGAGCTAGTGCAGATAATGTCGCTCATAGCTTTAATTTCAGCGGTGCAGTTAATGTAAGACACCACAATATGGTCAGGATGGTCGGCCTTAAACTTGGCAAACTCTGCTGGTGGGCAACTATCTGCCAGGGAGCAACCGGCTGCCAGATCCGGTAGAAGTACCAGCTTATCAGGGTTCAAAATTTTGGCCGTTTCAGCCATAAAGTGCACCCCTGCAAACACAATCACCTCAGCATCAGTCGCCGCTGCCTTCTGGGATAATCCCAGCGAGTCCCCAATGTAGTCAGCAATGTCTTGAATATCTGGCTCCTGATAATAATGCGCCAAAACAATAGCATTGAGTTCTTTCTTCAAATCCTCAATGGCACTAAATAGGTTCTTGGGTAGGGGGGCGGAAACCGATGCAGTTGTGAACATAGAGATAAACTCGTGGCTAGTTTTGGTTTTGATATTAGTTTTAACGTGACCTAATTATAGTTATTTCAACCATAAATATCAGCAAATACTTTTGTATGTCTTAATTAAAAGTGTTTAACGGGGAACGTAGCTACCCTTAAAGCAGCGAATTCCTTTAAGGGTTTGGAAGTACTGCTTTAAGGACATCGCTGACAAAGAAGTTATCGGTTATTTAGGCCCCCTTCAAGCCTGTAAGAGGGGAATTTTCAACCGATGTAGCCTTTCAAAAAATGCTTAAACGCTCTTTCTAATTTCTTCTTAGCCCAACTTTTAGCTTGCTAATTCAATATCAAATTGCTTACAGAGGCTTGTCACAGCCTTTACCCAACCATCGGGAGCTGGTGATGGTGCAATCTCCCAACCACGATTTCCCAATTGAGGGTGAGGTCCCTTAACTCCCGGTAACACAATCGGATGGTCAACATGCTCTAGCATGTCTAAATCATTGGGACTATTCCCTAGGCCAATGGTGATGATGGTTTCCTCTGGAGGCAATATGCTTTGGTAAAGAGAGACCAAGCGTTTCACAGCATTCCCTTTACCAGCCTCAGGCCCAATTAGGTGGGAAAACCGATCGCCCACAACTACTTTGAACCCCATTGACTCAACAGCCTCAACGATTTGCTCAGAGGGCACGGCTTTGGGCGTAATAAATGGCTCACTAAATTCACGGGCCTTGGCTTCTTGGGCGTCTTTAGCCGAAAGTCCTGTATATTTTTGCAACCGGGCTATGGTCATGTCACCAAACCCGAGCAAAGAATGGCGCAACTCGTTGGCAATTACCCGTAAGGCTGCCCTGGACTGTACGTAAGGACAGCCTAAATCTACTACGTAATAATTTCCCTCCTGCTCCCCTGGAGGTTCATTAAAGGGATTATGATTAATTTCAACAAAAATACCGCTACCGTTCTCAGTAACAAATGGATCACTTAACCCTACGTCTTGGCGCAGTGTAGAGACTTCAGCTCGGGTTTTGCTGGTTACTGGTACAACTGGAATTTTTAATGACTTTAATTGCTGGATAATGGGCACGGTCGCAGCGTAATCATAGGTCTCACTGTTGAGTAGCGTGCCGTCGAGGTCGGTAAAAATAATCAGCTGGGTCATTGGAAGTAAACGTACCTTGGACCAATCAGAATATGTCTAGATTAAACAATGATGTATGACGCTGATAGAGGCAAATAAAATTGGAGCGATCGCATCCCAGTCAATAACCATCGCTATCATCGGCGATGTGCATGATCAGTGGAGTCCCGCAGATGCCCAAGCACTGGCAGCCCTGGATGTAGACTTAGCATTGTTTGTAGGCGATTTTGGCAATGAAGCAATCGCCATTGTTCGCCAGATAGCTGCCCTATCCGTCCCCAAAGCCGTTATTTTAGGTAACCATGATGCCTGGTATACGGCCAGTCAACGCAACCGCAAAAAGTGCCCTTATGACCCAACTAAAGAAGATCGGGTGCAGCAGCAGCTAGATGCCTTAGGCCGCTGTCATGTTGGCTTTGGCAAGCTAGAGCTGCCCCAGTGGAATATAACTGTGATCGGCGCACGTCCGTTTAGCTGGGGTGGGGCTAACTGGCGTTACAAACAGTTCTATAAAGAGCGGTATGGCGTTTCTAGTTTTGCCGAATCCACTGCCAGAATCTGCGCAATGATAGACAGGGCAGACCATGACACGTTAATTTTTTTAGGCCATAACGGCCCAGCGGGCTTAGGCAATCAGACGCATAACATTTGTGGACGGGATTGGAAACGTAAAGGGGGTGATTATGGAGACCCGGATTTTGCGGATGCGATCGCATCCGCTCACCAATCGAACCGACAGGTGGCTCTGGTCGCCTTTGGCCACATGCACCATGAGCTTAGGCATGATAAAACGCGACTACGAGAACGTTTAGTCGTAGACGACTACGGTACTGTGTACGCCAACGGAGCCCAGGTGCCCCGAGTCGTAGAAACTGACAGTGGCTGGCGGTACAGCTTTACCTTGGTGACCCTGCAATCTGGCATAGTCCAAACTGTGCGGTTGATTTGGGTAAATAGCCTAAACAAAATCGTATCTGAGGACTATCTATATCCCTCGCCACAAAAAGTTAACGTCCCTCTGGACGCCATGGTGAATTTGGGCTAGCATTACTGATGCTTCTGGCCTATGCTGGTAAGCCGTTTGGAGAGGTGGCAGAGTGGTCGATTGCGCTCGACTTGAAATCGAGTGAGCCGCAAGGTTCCGAGGGTTCGAATCCCTCCCTCTCCGTTATAAATTTCAAGCTTTACAGCGTTATTTGAGCTGCTATCTGGATGGTCAGGTGTTTGTCGCTTGAGCGACAGCAGTCGATGAGCGCTCGGTTTTGAACCGGGCGTGGGGGAATGGAGCCTGTCCGAGCTGCAAATATGCGGTCATGACGATTGGCAAATGGCATGGACCGCCCAGGGTTCAAAATCCAGGGCTAATTGAATCAAAACCCGCTGAAGGAGTTGAGGGTTTTGTCGCTTGAGCGACAGCGATCGATGAGCGCCCGGTTTTGAATCGGGCGTGGGGGAATGGAGCCTGTCCGAGCTGCAAATATGCGGTCATGACGATTGGCAAATGGCATGGACCGCCCAGGGTTCAAAACCCAGGGCTAACCGGATCAAAACCCGCTAAAGTGGTTCGTAGCTTGTAGATGATCCCAATAACATGAGTATTTTGTCGCTTGAGCGACAGCCCTCAATTAGCGCCCGGTTTTGAACCGTGCGTGGGTGCTTTGCCGCACCCTATAGCCCAAGGGGCATGCGCTAAAGCGTGAGGACTAGGACTTTTTCCGCAATCGGGTCCACTATCCAATATTCTGGAATGCTTCGCTGGGCATATTCTTGGCGTTTTTCAATATAGTCGCGGTCGCGGGATGCTTTGTCAGTATCACTACTAGAAACAACGTCTACAACTAACCTGGGGACTGGCTGACCTAGTCGTAATAGCTTTCCATCTTTGAGAATCGCAGAAGCTGATTCCTCAGAATGGATAATCAAATCGGGTTGCCGTGCAGTCACCTTGGTGGAGATTACCTGAATCTGATGGTTAGTAGCCAGACAGTAGTAGGGGACACCCAATTTCAAAAGGTAACTGATCAAAAACAGTGCAATCGTATTGTTGAGAGGGCTTTCCGTTGGCATTGCGACTAAAATTCCATGCACCAGTTCATAGCGAGTATCGGTGCCGTCGTCATAGGCCAGATACTCCTCCAGCGTCATAGTTTGAGTTGTGGGTTTAGCAACTGTCATGGCAAACCTCTCTGAGTGCCAGCATTCTAATGGTTCCATGATAACGCTATCAACTAGGTCTACCAGTTGGTTAGAGATGCGTGGTTATGAGATATGCGATCGCACAAGCATTGACTCGTCATCTTGCAAGCCCAAGCACTCACCATCTATGAATCGATGGGCTCAAATAGGATGACATCAACGGATGGCAGCGATTCAAAGGCTTCTAAAATCAGCGGTTTAACGTCTGACCAGGTCAAGCCACCATTGCCACAACCAAGGGGAGGAATGGCAATAGACTGGATGCCCAAATCTTGAACTTCGTTAATCAAGGCGGTGAGTCCTGACTGAATGTCCTCAATCTTGGACTTCTGTCGCCAGTGACGTTTGGTTGGGAAGTTGATGATGTAACGGGGATTGAACAACGTTTCTGTCGCTACGGTGAACATATGCCCAGGCTGCACTTGACTGTTTTTACAGGCTTTTTGATAGTACTTAAAGTTTTCTGGAAAGGCTTGTTTGAACTGCAGGGCAATGCCTTTGCCCATAATGCCAACACAATTAACCGCATTGACGAGGGCTTCGGCTTCTTCTTCCAAAAGGTTGCCACGTTTTAACTTGAGCATTTGACTGTATGCCTTGATAGGTCTTCAATAAGGCTGCATTTGAATAGGGCACTTACAATAGGAGTTAATAGCTCAAGGCAATCAATAATGGCCCAAATTACGATTGAAGTTCCTGACGAATTTGCTCAACGTCTAGAACCTTTCCAAAATCAGCTTTCTGAACTCTTTACTCGTTTTATTTCTGCAACAGTACTGAGTAAAACATCAGAAGCAATGGCCACATCAACCGATCATGTTGCCTCTCCACCCAAGACCTATCAGGAGGTGCTCGATTTCCTAATTAGCCGTCCCACATCTCAGGAAATTATTGGCTTTAAGGTATCCGAGCAATCCCAAACTCGTCTGCAAACCTTACTGCAGAAAAATCGTGATGCGGGGCTTAGCCTGGAGGAAAAAAGTGAGCTAGACCTTTACGAGCAATTAGATACTCTGATGAGTCTACTCAAAGCTAGAGCTTTTGTAACCTTCAAGCCTGCAACCGAATCTTAGCCAGGGAATGTCCTACATATCAGACAAGCTAAGACTCTCGGTGCGCCAACGGGCCGATGAAAAGTGCGAATATTGCTTTATCCATCAAACCTTTTCGATTTACAGCCATGAAATTGATCATGCAGTGGCTATCAAGCATGGTGGTCAAACCACTTTCGAAAACCTTGTTTTAGCCTGTCTTCCCTGCAACCGTCATAAAGGCACAGACCTAACCAGCATTGATACAGTAACCAGCGAAATTACCCCTCTCTTCAATCCCAGAACCCATAGCTGGAAAGATCACTTCGAACTACAAAATGGCTATATTTTGGGCTTAACAGCTATTGGGCGAACGACCGTTTTTCTTTTGCAACTCAATGAACCGAATCGTCTGCAACTGAGACAAATGCTTGCATCCCAAGGTCTCTATCCAGATTTAACTTGAATCAAGAGTCAGTGAGCATCAGTTCGTTTATGGTAACTTGAGCTTCAAATTCAGAGACCAGGGAGAAACTGAATTATGCATCTGTCATTTACTCAAACCCAAGCTTATAACAGTGCGATCTCAACTTCAGCTCAACTAGCAGACCATGGATACTGGGCGATTGACCTGGAGACCACAGGCGTTGGTAGCAACGATGAACCCGTGGAAGTTGGTATTGTTGACCACACCATGAAAACGGTATTTCACTCCTATGTGATGCCCACTGTCCCCATTAGTCAGCAGGCTACGGCTAAAAATGGTCTGTCGATGGCTATCCTCAAGGAAAAAGGAGCTCCACTGTGGGATGAGGTACAACCTCAATTAGTGGAACTCTTTAGCAATCCTCCTGCCACTGTGGTTATCCACAATAAGAACTTTGATCTACGCATTTTAGAGCAGGTCGGTTTTACGTTACCGGATCATGTACCGGTTGTTTGCTCACTAGAGCTATCGCGAATACTACAACCTGATGAAGCTGCCCTTAATGGCAGCCACACTGCTGTAGGAGACTGCGAGGAGGTTATAAAACGTCTGCGCCAGTTTGCCAGCACTCCCATGCTGGACTACCCAGAAATGCAGATGGATGAAGCGACTACCGTGATCGAGACTATTAAACGGTTGCGGCTTCAGAAAAAAGAGCTAGAAGACCAGGAGAAGATGCTATCTGAAAAGTTAACCCGTCTCATGGTCACTCAGAAGGTGGATGCTATATCTGGCAAGAACTGGCAAGCCGTACTAGAAACCTCATGGAAGCAACCTAAGGTGGCTGACGGGTTCACTATTGAGGATGTCATAGAGGCGTATCCAAATCTCTGCTATGACAAGCCCACCCTTAAACCTTCGGCAACTCGATCTTTGCCCAAGATTGTCAGAGAAAACGGTGGAAAGTTGCCTGATTGCCTGATTGCTACGGAATCACAGGGCATCAAGATTAAGAAGGCTTAGTTGTAGCACAGTGCATCAGTTATCTACGTACCGTCAAGGTTAGCCGCTGGCAATTAGATGGTCTGTGATTGTTCTTCGGTTGAAAGAGCTAAAAGCTTGGATTGTAAGTCTTGTAAAGTCATGGGTCTGGCCCATTAGCAGGTTCTTAGTTATAGCTGTCGGGGTCTAAATGACACATTTCCTTGGCTGTGGGATGTGACAGTTGGTTATGTCAACTTTAGATAATTGGGATTGGTGAGAATAGTTCAGTGCTGATAGCTTATTGAGCAATCGTATAAACACGCAAAGTGTCAACATAGCTGATCAATCAGTAAGATCTAGTAATAAACCTTGGCCACGTCCAGAACTGGAGTTTTTCCGGCGGGCAAAGCTACAGGTTTCAACTTGGACGTGGTTTAAATCAGCAATTTATCCTTATATCTAACCAAGGCAATAGCTCCGAATTGAGGCTATAACTCTGTAAGAATTAACAAAGCAAATAATATTGATTACTCACTTATAAGAACACGGGAATCTTAAACGCAGCTGATAAAACCCTATTCCTTTACCCCCTAACGCTTCAATATGCAGGTTTCTAGGAATTTTGCATTTCTCAAGGTTCATAGCTTAGAGCTTGTCAGGCTGGGGACACTAGCTGAAAACTATTTTGCGAATGATCCGAATACTTGCTTGATTAAGCTGCGGCAATTTGGGGAGCAATTGGCCCAGCTAGTGGCGGCCAATGTGGGCCTTTACGAGGACCCGAATGAAAGCCAATTTGAACTCCTGCGACGGTTAGAGAATCGTGGGGCAATTACGGGACAAACCACCCAACTTTTCCATGAAATTCGGAAGGTGGGTAATCGGGCTACCCACGGGAGCTATGGTGAACATGGGGCCGCACTGAGTCATCTGAAATATGCTCGGATCTTAGGTATCTGGTTTCACCGATCCTATGGAGGAGCCCAGCAGTTTAAGCCCGGTCCTTTTATTCCACCCGCCGATCCCCGTCAAGAAACGGCTACGCTCAAAGCAGAATTGGAGCGCCTCAGGGCAGAACTGATTGCCAGACAGGCAGAACTGACGGCCACCCAGTCCCAGGCAGAACAAGCCCAAGCCCAGGCCCAGGAAGAAGCTGAACTACGGCAGCTAGCTGAAGACCTTTTAATCGAAACGGAAGCTCAAGCTGAGGAAGAAAAAGCTCAACTAGCCGCACAACTAACCGCAATGCAGGCTAAAGCGGCTCAAGCCCCAGCTCAAACTATTCAATCAGCCATTGCGACTGCTCAAGTGGTTGAGACGGAACTGGATTTAGATGAACGTGAAACTAGACGTTTGATTGATGCTCAACTGCGTGGGGCGGGTTGGGACGTTGATACGGAAACATTGACCTATAGAAATGGCACTCGCCCACAGAAAGGGAAAAATCTAGCCATTGCTGAATGGCCCACTGCCGATGGACGGGCTGATTATATTTTATTTGTGGGGTTGGCTGCGATCGCAACCGTCGAAGCCAAACGGAAAAGCAAAGATGTATCTGGATCAGTAGACCAGGCCAAGCGCTACAGTCGGGGATATGCAATCAAAGGAAATGAAACCTTACCAGCTGGTCCCTGGGGAGAGTACAAAATTCCCTTTGTGTTTGCTACCAATGGCCGAGAGTTTTTGCCCCAGCTTGAAACCAAAAGCGGCATCTGGTTTTGTGATGTGCGGCGTCCAGAAAATCTGCGACGTCCCTTGAGAAGCTGGTATAGCCCAGCCGGTTTGATTGATACTTTGGCCCAGGATATCGATCAGGCCCAGGCGCAACTAGCTCAGGAGCCATTTAACTACGGCTTTGACCTACGGCACTATCAAATTCGGGCTATTCGAGCAGTGGAAGCGGCCCTGGCCCAGGATCAGCGCAATCTATTGCTGGCCATGGCAACGGGCACCGGTAAAACCAAGACCTGTATTGCCCTGGTCTATCGATTGCTCAAGACCAAACGCTTTCGGCGCGTCTTATTTTTGGTGGACCGTACTGCCCTGGGGGAACAGGCTGCCAATGCCTTCAAAGATACCCAAATGGAAAGTTTGCAGGAGTTTGCCAAAATCTTTGAAATTAAGGAGCTAAAGGATACAGCCCCGGAGCGGGACACAAAGGTGCATATTGGCACGGTACAGAGCTTTGTCAAACGTATTTTGTACCCCAGTGATGAAGCCGAACCCCTAACGGCGGATCAGTACGACTGCATTGTGGTGGACGAGTGTCACCGGGGGTATTTGCTGGACCGGGAGCTAAGTGATAACGAACTCACCTTTCGAGACTTTAAAGACTATGTCTCGAAATACCGCACCGTTCTTGAATATTTTGATGCGGTCAAGATTGGATTAACGGCTACGCCTGCGTTGCATACATCCCAAATTTTTGGTGACCCCGTCTTTAAATACAGCTATCGGGAAGCGGTGATTGATGGTTACCTGATTGACCATGAGCCCCCCATTCGCCCAGTGACGGCCCTGGCTGAAGACAATATTGTTTGGCAGGCAGGTGAGAATGTTCAATACATTGATCCAAAAACCGGGCAGCTAGACCTGATCCATGCGCCGGATGAGATCCGAGTAGAGGTAGAACAGTTTAACCGACAGGTAATTACCCAAGAGTTTAACCGGGTAGTCTGTGACTTTTTGGCCGATGAAATTGACCCGGAGATGGGCAAAACACTGATTTTCTGTGTGAATGATGCCCATGCTGATTTAGTAACAGATTTGCTCAAAAAATCTCTCACAGAACGCTATGGCAGTATCGATGACGATGATGTCAAAAAGATTACGGGAGCGTCAGACAAACCGCTAGACTGATTCGACGGTATAAGAACGAGGTCAGTCCTAAAATAGCCGTGACGGTTGACTTGCTGACCACTGGGACTGATTCGACGGTATAAGAACGAGGTCAGTCCTAAAATAGCCGTGACGGTTGACTTGCTGACCACTGGGATTGATGTACCGGCCATTTGTAAGGAGAAGAGGCCAGTTAATACAAATTAACTAATTCATAGGTACGATTGCCAAATAACTTGTCTATACTGAAATAGCCATTTAGATAGCCATTTCATAATTTTACTATGGTCCAATCTAGCAACCAGTACTCTATTGCCCAGGCGAGGGATCGCTTTACCCAATTAGTGCATGAAGCAGAGCAAGGCAATGCGGTGGAAGTGACCCGCCGGGGGCAGCGGGTGGCGGTGCTGGTTTCTGCCAAAGAATATGACCGCTGGCATAAGCCCAAGCAAGACTTTTGGCAATCTGTTCTAGCTTGGCGTGAAAAGTTCGGTTTAGATACCCGCGATGAGGACGATGACGACCGCAAGTTTGAAGAAGTTATGGCCACTGTGCGGGATAAATCCCCTGGACCGGAACCGTTTGAGTGGTAATGGTGATTCGTTTTTTATTAGATACCAATATTTTGTCGGAGCCGACTAAGCGTCAGCCGAATATGCGGGTGATGCAGCAGCTAGCGGAAAATAGTGGGCAGTTTGCCATTGCGTCTGTTTCTTATCACGAGGTGATGGTGGGGTATTTGAGGTTGCCAGAGTCTCAAAAACGGCGGGAGATAGAAACCTATATGCAGCAAAGTGTAGACGGTGTGCTAGAGATTTTGCCCTATGACGATACGGCGGCGCGATGGCATGCACTTGAGCGAACGAGGCTGATGCAGGCTGGAAAAACACCGCCCTATGGGGATGGGCAGATTGCTGCCATAGCGGCTACGAATAACCTTACCCTAGTGACCCAAAATACTGACGACTTTCAATATTTCCAAGATTTGCAAATTGCCAACTGGTTTGAATAATTACCCTAACAACACTGTCTATGAATGTTACCTCCGATATTGTTGCGAAGCTGTGGAACCTGTGTAATGTCCTACGGGATGATGGCATTACCTATTTGCAGTATGTGACGGAGCTGACCTACCTGCTGTTTTTGAAAATGATGCAGGAGACCGATCAGGAAGCGGTACTGCCGGAGGGGAAACGGTGGGGTGATTTGGTGGCGCTGGATGGGATTAAGCAGCTGGAGTTTTATCGGGATCTGCTGCGAGATCTGGGGCGTGGTGGCGTTAATAAGCGGGTACAGGCGATTTTTGCCAATGCCCAGACAGCCTTGAAACAGCCGCGCATTATTAAAAAGCTGGTGACCAGCATTGATGAGCTGGACTGGTACTCAGCCAAGGAAGAAGGGCTGGGGGACCTGTATGAAGGGCTGCTGGAGAAAAATGCAGGGGAAAAGAAATCGGGGGAAGAAGGACGGTTTCGGTGTTTTAGTCGAGAGTTTATCAAGGAGCGGGGGGAGAATTTAGATATTTCGTGGTTGCGGGACGAGAGTTTGCAGTCGGCGGAAGATTTGCCGGAACCGGATGAGATTGCATCGGCGATCATGGAGAAGTTACGGGTGGCGATGACGGAAATGGAAGCGTTGAGTGCGTTGCTGGAGGAATAAAGCTGTGAGCATTTTAGACACCGTTTTACAAAGGATTCAGCTGCTACCCGTTGATAAGCAGCGGACAGTCCTCGATTTCATAGATTTTTTGGTGCATGGACTACAGCTTGATCGGTCTTCAAGGGCTGACAGCACCGAAGGCAAAGCGAACGATACCTTTGTACCTCGATCACCGCTTGGACAAAAGCTATACAGCATTCGCCAAAGAGCTTTTAGCGAAGGGATGCAGTCAGCAAATATTGAGGAAATCAATACCGAAATCGCAGATCACCGGAGGCATCATCTTTCTTATGAAGACATATCTTGATACAGGTGTGTTGATTACTGCGTTTCGTAACAAGGGACTTGGTGGCATTAGAGCCTTGCAGATTCTAGATGATTCGCAGCGGACCTTTGGTTCTAGCATTTTTATTAAATTAGAAACTCTGCCTAAGACTATCTATAATCAGCAAGCTATCGAACGAGAATTCTATGAAACGTTTTTTGATGCTGTAACCGATTGGGCAAATGATGTTGAGAGAATTGTTGAAGAGGCTTATCGGATATCCTGTGAGTATGGTCTAGCGGCAATGGACGCCTTACATATTGCAGCGGCGGTAACGATAGGTGCAGAAGAATTTATAACGACTGAGAAAATAACCAAACCGATGTTTCGAGTGTCGGAAATTAAGGTGATGCCATTGATATCAGAGCTGGAGAAATGAATATGAATGTTACGTTAACCCCTGAGTTAGATCAGTTTGTGCAGACTCAAATTGATAGTGGTAAATATGCATCTGCGACGGAAGTGCTTCTAGCTGGAGTTGCTTTATTAAAAGAGATTGATCGTGTTTATAAGGGGCGATTTGAAGAGTTAAGGCAAAAAGTGCTGGAGGGTGTAGATGTCTCTGATAGAGGGGATTATACTCAAGAGCGTCATGGTTGGATTGATCAAACTTCCGTGGATGATATTCTTAGCGCGATGAAACAACGGCAGGATGATGATACGGATCGTTATGACGAGGTTATCGAATAGTTGGGCAATGGCGTTAGGTGTTGCAGGGCGGACTTCGGCGAGGCTCAGCCACCGGGTATAAGGCACTGCCCCTACGAGAGGGGCTATTTTGAATTGGGGTTAATAAATTTGAATTTGTTATTAGCATCGACTCTGATTTTTTGCCCTGACACCGCCGTAACTTTGCCCCAACCTGGATTTTTGCTATGAGGGAGAACCTACTTTCGGGGGGTGTGGGGGAGTTAGGCCCCCACGAACAGGAGGGTTTCAGGGAGGAAAGCCCTGAGCAGCCCTTATCGCGATTGATCGGTTTTCAGTCGATGTTGATTGAGTTGCAAATTGCAATGGATGAGATGGCTGTGTTAATGGATTTAATGGATGAATGAGAACTTCAAGCCTCTGAACCAAAAGGGTGGAGTTGGGTCAATCTTAATGAACTTGGTGAATTGGCACGGTAGTAATCTAAACATCGTCCCAGAAATGCTCCAAGACTTTTCGGAAAAACGGGATGCCTTAATTCTTCCATGAATGTGCATTTTGGTGGACTCGATCTACGATGGAACTTTCTGATTATTGATGAAAAAGCCTCTGCATTAGTGAATTTTGAAGTTCCGCAAATAGAGTATTTGCTCAAATTACAACTGTCAATAGGTCATCACCCATAGCACCGAAATTGAGATATGGCATTCTAGGTTCAAGCCTGCTTTCCTGACACGTGTTGTCGGGCTCATTAAGGATAGAAAATAACTGATCCAAATTTTTATCGAGTATTTGCCTGAGAGCTATTCAGAAAATGATATGTCTGAAATATGGTGTTCTCGGCAAGCTGCTCAAGCTAATACAAGGCTATTTTAACTTTGAAATGCTCCCCTTCCCCCCCTCAACGAGCAACACCGCATCGTCGCCAAAATCGAAGCCCTAACCGCCCGCAGTCGCAAGGCCCGCGCAGCCCTGGACGCTATCCCAGCATTGCTGGACCAGTTTCGGCAGTCCGTCCTCGCTGCCGCTTTTCGGGGCGACCTGACGGCAGATTGGCGGGCACAGAATCCCGATGTGGAACCTGCGGAAACGTTGTTGGCGCGGATACGCACAGAGCGACGGGCACGATGGGAACAAGCTGGAGAAATGAAAGCGAAGGGTAAGGTGCCGAAGCTGGGGAAGTATAAGGAGCCTTCTCGTGCTAAAAGAAGATTTTCCAGAGTTGCCCGAAAGTTTTGGATATCAGTTGAGGAATTGGTTTCAGACAAACCTCGTTCGCTACAGAGTAGTATCTTAAGCATCATGACGGTATCGAGGAGACTCAGGTATTCTCGCAATAGGTATCGATAATGTTTTAGAAGGTGAATTTACTTTAGGCCGCCAAAATAGATAGCTCAGCATATAAAGAACTTGGTATACAGCTCGATTTAGACGTTTTGATAACGGTAATGGCAACAGTTGGTCATGCTGTGTTGTTCCTGAAGGTCTTGAGACTTCAATTATTCCAAGCATGTTTGCAGAGCATCACCAGAACAACAGCTTATAAATTCATACTTTTTCATGAATGCACTTAGAATGGAGTCGTCCTTCAAATAGAATAGCACCTCAGAGGCCAAACAAGGCCAGGTATTAATGGTCAAATTCTCAAAGAATTTTTTATTCCATTCCCCCTAAAAGTGAACAGGAAAAGATTCTGGAAATAATTGAAAGACAATTTTTGGCATGATAGAAGAGTTAGCCCTTCACTAGAACTTAATTCCTCAACTGACCAACTCGACCAATCCATCCTCGCCAAAGCCTTCCGAGGCCAACTCGTCCCCCAGGACCCCAACGACGAACCCGCCAGCGTGCTGCTTGAGCGTATTCGGGCGGAGCGGGAGAAAACGCAGAAAAAGAAGGGGAAAGGGGGAAAGGGGAAGGGGAAGAGAGTGAAAGTGGGTGAAGGGTGAAGGGTGAAGAGTGAGGGGGAGCAGGGGAGAGAGGGAGAGGGGGAGCAGGGGAGCCCTTCGACTTCGCTCAGGATACGGGGAGAGTAAGTGGTTTAAAGGTCTTTGAGGTAAAGAGTTTTAAAGTCTTCTGCGGCCTTGGGTTGAATTTGCTTTAGCGCTTTAATCAGGCTAATCACCGTTTCAGAGCTAGGATCGCGCACCTCATTGGCCCAACGATAAATATTAGATGCACCAATACCCATTACGGCAGCCAATCGTCCCTGGCTAATGCCGTGCTTCTCCATTACCACTTTAAGTACCTTACCCGCTCTGCCCATGCCTTTGATCCTTACAAAGGCTGTGACATTTCGTATACAGTCCAATTGGACCGTGCTATTCTAATTAAGTCCAATTGGACTGTGCCTATTTTGGTAATAGATATAGTCTTTATCGCTGAACCCTTCTCTATGAAAACCCAAGCCTTTGTGACACTACCTGAGCCTAACGTGACTCCTGAATCTGCCCTCCAGCTTTATTCCGTCCCTAAACCTGACCGCGAGCCAGTCAAAATCCTGATCATTGGCTCCCAGGCTGCCGTCAACACCATCATTCATAGCCTGCACCACCACCGCTTTGCTGAACCATTTGAGTGGACCCCGTTTTTACCCACGGATCGTCCTATTCAGATTCAGGCCGGGGAGTCGTTGCGATCGCTAGTAAAATACCTACCCCATCAGTAAACTTCTGCTAGTGGCAGAGCCACCACCTACGCTCCAGGCGGAGCCTGGGAGCGAGTTAGATGAGGAACACACTATGCAAGGCGAAATCGACCAATACGGCTTCGAACGAATCCAACTCACCAGCCTGACCGCCCTTGACCAACTAATCGCCGAGCGCTTCCACATCCCCCCAAAGCCCTACACCACCGACATCCGCGCCGCCCTAGAACTTGTCATCTGGGCCTTAGACAACGACAGCCATCCCTACTTCGCCATCTTCAAATCTGCCGATGAAGCCTTCCCCGGTAAACCCTTTGGTGTCGGCTTTGCCCGCAAAACCTGGCACTACAACGAAACAGCCACCCTGACTATTTGCATCGATGCCCTCTACCAACTCAAACAAATAGACGTAGACCTCAAACTCGATGAAGCGGAGTAGCCATGTCACCGTCACCCCATAAGAAAGCGTGTGGGTATCGGTGTCAACTTCGTTGGCCTTTTTAAGGGCATCCAGCTCGGCTTTGGTGCTGGCTAATTCTTGCTCGGTTTGCTTTTGTCGGGTTTCAGCAATTTACCGCATTTATCGGCCAAAGAAAGGCGCGATTCCAGCTCTTGTAGCTGCTTGAGGGTGAGGTCTACCGGGTCGTCAGCTGGCTTAGGGATGCGGTTACGGTCAAAGGTGAGGGTGTCTAGATTTTTGCCGTCTGGAGCGTAGTAGCGGCATAGCCAGTAGAGGAAATGAAACAGCTCCTCGACCACACGCAGGGCGTCTCGCTGGCTAACTTTGGTGGAGTCGTGGACGGCCAGGTTACCCACTTTGTGGACGGTGCGGATCTTTGGGAAGAGGCCGGGTTTGAGGTTTTCTTTAAATGTGCGCTCGCGGATTAGTGCGCCCAGGTTATTGGCGTAGGGCAGCCTCAGGTAGGGGTCGTTGGCATAGAGCCATTGCACCGCTTGCTCCAGGGTGAAGCGACTGTAAAAGCAACTGACACGGGGGGCAGAGAGATCAACCGTTCGGCATGGGTGGCATGCTCATAAAGGGTGGGATAGCGAGTTTGAAGAAAGTCGAAATTGGATGCCATGGGTGGTTGCCCCGCGTTTTGCTAATCCAGGCTCAATTTAGTATGTACAGTTTTGCCTAAAAATCATCAGGAAATATTGATTAAGCCGTAATATCGACAGATTTCAGATGTTTGGTTAATTCCGGTTGGGTGCCTTACAGTTGAACTAGGCTAAAGTGAGCTGATGCTAGAGGGTTAGTCAATGGTGATTGCAGCGCCCCAGTCCCACACCGCTGAAGAATATCTGGCCCGTGAGGTGGCCTCAGATGTACGCAGCGAATTTCGATCGGGAGAGATTGTTGAAATGACGGGGGGCACACCTGAGCATAATGAGATTACTGGCACGTTACTTTTTTTGTTAAAAGCGGCCCTTAGGAAAAAGAACTACAGCATTTTTGTTACTGATCAGCGGTTATGGATACCTGAACCGGATATTTATACTTACCCTGATGTAATGGTGACGAGTCGGCCACCAGAGTTAAAGCCGGGGCGCAAGGATACGGTGATTAATCCGGTGATGATTGCAGAAACGCTGTCGGAGTCTACCCAGGACTATGACCGGGGTAAAAAGTTTACTAACTATCGCACGATTGAGACGTTTCAGGAATATGTGCTAATCGATCAGTATCGGCCCCATGTGGAGCACTATGTAAAACAGGCGACTAAACAGTGGTTGTTTAGGGAGTATGACGGTTTAGAGGCGACCTTTACCCTGGCGTCGGTATCGGTGGAGATTGCCCTGGCAGATCTATATGAAGCGATTGAGTTTGACGCAGATTGATTATGGTACAAATCCCTGTCCCAACGCTTACCTTGGAGTCGTTTCTGGAATTGCCAGATACGCAACCGGCCAGTGAATTTATTAATAACCAGCTGATTCAAAAACCGATGCCCCAGGGAGAACATAGCACCTTACAAAGTGAGCTGGTGAATGCCATTAATGCGGTGGGTAAGCCTGCTCGGTTAGCCTATGCTTTTCCTGAACTGCGCTGTGTTTTTGGTGGGGCGGCTATTGTGCCAGATGTGGCCATATTTCGTTGGCCGCGAATTCCACGTCAGGACTCGGGGCGGATTGCGAATCGGTTTGAGATTTTTCCTGACTGGGCAATTGAGATTTTGTCGCCGGAGCAGGCTCAGACTAAACCGTTGGAAAAGTTGTTGCACTGTGTTGACCATGGCACTGAGCTGGGTTGGATGCTGGACCCGGAAGCGGATAGTGTTTTGGCGATTTCTGGGGACGCTCGCATTAAGTTATATCGGGGCGTTGATGTGTTGCCAGTGCTGTCTGGGTTGGAGCTAATGTTGTCGGCTAGTGATGTTTTTGGTTGGTTGTCGTTGCCAGAGTAATGGGGCTGAGAATGCCTTCATGGTAAAAAGTAGTGCTCAAATACTTACTAAGGCCTCGGCAGTCAGCACTAAGTCGGAAAATTCTCTGGAATTAATTGGCTCAGCGCTGCGATAGGTCTTTTCTTGGTAAATGCCGTCTACTAGCTGTAGAACAGTTACCTGTGACTGGTGCGGGTCAACGATCCAATATTCGGGAATGCCCCAGTCTTGATATTGCTGGCGTTTCCAGACGTAGTCGCGTTTGTAATTGTCAGTATCAGGATTGCCGGGGCTGACCACCTCGACGACAAATCGGGGTGGTAATGAGTCTAGAAATAGGGCTGTGCGTTTTTTCAGGCTTTCAATACTTAAATGAGCTGGTTCCAGGATAGCCAGGTCGGGGCGGCGATTGCGTTTGTTATCACCAACAGGGTTAACTTCTAGCTCTAGTACGCCGATTTTGGCCAACCGTAGCTGAATGAAGGGCATCAGCTTTTCTAGCAACATCATGACGATGGCGCTGTTGATTTCTGCTTCGCTCGGCACGGCTACCAGGCTCCCATCGGCCAGCAGGTCATAGCGAATGCCGTCAGTGTCATTGCGTTCTAGAAATTCGGCGAAGGTGAGCGGTTTGGTTTTGGCTTGAGTCATGGGTTTGGCCCATTGGCTAAGTTTTAATTATAACGGTAGCTACAAGCATCTGTTCAGGTTCAAACCATGTTGTTATGTTTGCTAAGTATTTTCTTGAGCTAAAACGAGTGCCTGTTGATAGAGTTGATTGCTAATCCTGGTGCCATTGGCAATCAGAGCATCCAAAGCGTCTTTCACACTCTCTAATAACCCTCGTTGCTTTGCCAACACAAGAATACCAACTGTACCTATTACAGGCAATTTACAGGCCAGTGCAAATCGTCGGGCAGCCCGTTCATCGATGAGCAGTTGATCAGCATTAAGTTGTTCTGCCAGAATCATGGCAGCCGACTCTCCTAGATGTAAACCAGTTTTGCTCTGTAATGTTTTGATTTGTTGGGCATCGTCTACTGGATATACCTCTAGCCAGTCTAAAAAGGGTACGACATTGACGGCTGGGTGGTTACCGGTCGTCAGTTCGTCGTAAACCTCTTGTGGAATTATTACTTGGCCGTATAGTTCAACGAGTATATTCAGCTGTCCTACTTTGGCGAGTTCGCTTATGGGGGTGGTGTCTGAAACAACTATCATGCAGCAGGGTGCTCAGGTTTTGACTGATTCAGAGCCTCATTTGCTTGGTTGACCTGTTGTTCTAGTTCTGTTGGGCTGAGGGTGTCGTCAAAGACAGAAATATCCCATTTACCCATGTGTTCTAGCATATCTAGCCTTGACATATCTAACAGGCTGGCGGCTTTGCCACTGCTGATTTCACCCTCTGCTAGAAGAGTCATGACGTAGGCTTCTTTGGCTTTTGTTAAGGCTTTTGCCTGGGCAGATTCGGGAATGTTGGTTATTGCCTGACCAATGGCTTTATCCATTTCCTGGGGTGTTTTGGCAGATCCTTCGTGGTGGAGGCATCCGGCGACATCGGCCAGGGTGGTCTGGGGAAATGGCGGGCAAATGGGTGTTTCTGATGTGGCTACTGTAGTCACTGGACGTCGTCGTTCGAGCAGGAAGCTCATAAAGTCGAGGACTTGCTGCTGGAGGGTTTTGGGGAGTTTACGCCAGGTTTTGAGCAGGTGTTGTTCGGTGATCATGGGTTTGGCCCATTGGTTAGGGTTTTATTATAGCGGTGGTTTTATAGGTCGCCTCGGAAGGCACGTTGGAGGAGAGAGTTGAATAGGTTATTTGCTTCGGATTCAGATCTTTCTTGCTTTACTTTGCTTGCAGCAATCTGTTCAGTTAGTCTTCTAAAATTTTCTTGAAAATCTAAGGGTGGCAATGGCAGTGGCATCTTACGTAGATCTTTAACATTAAGATGTTTAGATGTGGAACCTCTCATCAACCTACCAAGCTGTTCAGGCGCGAGTTGCCATAATAAAAGTTGAAGAAGATAAGGGGAATTGATAGTTGATTTGTTAGGGCGAACCTGAACTAACCTTTGTCCCATACATAATTGCAAGCCTTGAGGAACTATCGCAGCAATACCAACAGTTCCTTCTCTACTCAGAATAATATCTCCTGGGAGAACTTTAGATCTTGAGCTTCTACTTACGTAGTCATCTTGAGTTACATAACGTGTATCTCCCCAGCTCCAACCACCTTCCGTAAGATTTGATGTTCTAATACAAACGACCCCATGTTTAGCCCATTTTGGTGTGCTGTGGGGGCAATCAACAATCTGTTCAGAAACGGATTGAAGTTCATGGATAGACCAGCCTTTGGGGTTACTTACTGGGTCGCCAAACATCTCCAGTGGGTGAATGGTACCTGTCCGAGCTGTATGGATATCGACAATAATGATTGGCAAATGGCGTTATTCCGCCCAGGGTTAACAGGCAAATGGCGGGGACCGCCCAGGGTTCAAAACCCAGGGCTAATTGGATCAAAACCCGCTAAAGGGGTTCAGGGTTTTGTCGCTTCAGCGACAGCCATCGATGAGCGCTCGTTTTTGAACCGTGCGTGGATGAATGGCATGAGCGACAGCCCCCAATTAGCGACCAGTTTTGAACCGTACATGAATGAATGGCCCATAGTCAGGATTGTGTGTGCGATCGCATAATCACAAACTATTATTTGTCCGTTGTCTGCTCAAGCATCTCAATCACAGAACCTGTCGCATGATGTTCTTTTTGCTTTTCAACATACCGAATAGCGCTGTCGAGCTGCCTACGGCCTAACGAAAAAACACCATATTCCTTTTGCCAGTAAAACTTATTCATTGTGGGCAATCGCTGGTTCAAAGTATACGAACTGCCACCCTTCAGCTGCTTGACCACCTCAGACACCGAACGATGTGGCGGAATCGATAAAATCAAATGAATATGATTTTCAGTGCCGTTAACTGCATGGGGAATGCACCCCAAGCGATCAGCTCTACTGCGAATGTCTGGGTAAAGTAGTTGCTCGTGGGTCTCTGTAATTAAGGATTCTCGATTTTTAGTAGACCATACAAAATGATAGTAGAGCTGCCAAAGCGACATGGAATGGGCGTTACGCTGCTACAACAAGTAGAGAAGGCCCTGGTGAGATATGGATAGCTGGTTCAGGTTTTTAGGATGACTGTGCCAGCGTTGACGCTACGGATAGATGAAACCGATCTCCGGCATCTTCCAATTGAAAATCAAGGATATAACGTCGATTATTGGGAAACAGTGCTAGTTTTCGGGCTACCATCTCATCCATCAAGTTATAGAGATCTTGTCTGGCAGTTGCTGGTTTACCCTTCATAAGGTCCTTAAACAACTTATCGAGGGCTGATTGCCGTTGATACTCAGGAATAATGGCTAAATTCCAGGCAATGATAGCCATCTCAAACACCATTTTCCGCTGTTCAAATTCGTCTGCCTCTGGTAGATAAGGTTCAGCAAAATCTTCTAAAACTTCAGACATTTTGACTTCACCCTTAGGATTTTTCACAATGTCTGTAAAGCTATTGGCTATGTCCCTTTGCTGAAACGTTTTCTCAAATTTATTCAGCGCCTTTTCTCCACGGTTGATCAATTTCTGCTGCTTCAGAAGTGAGCGAAACCCTTTCGACTTTTTAGCCATGGTAAGTGTTCTCTACGGAAAGACAATATTAGTTTGAATCGATTGGTTAATTGTGGCGTAGTAACACGCGCTTCAAAATCTTTTACCTTTCTTTTTCTTTTTAGCCCCTTTACCTTTCTTTCCCAGCGCCTTAATCTCCTGCAATGGGGACTTGCGAGACTTCATGGGCTTAAAAGGCTTTACAGGTGTCGGAGACTCAGCAGGTGCTTTGCTAACAGAAGACGGCTGCTGCTTGGGTGCCATTTTTTTCGCCATATCTGAGACCTTAGCTTCCCATTTGCTCTTTTCGACAGGCTCATTGCTTAACGGTTCAGACTGATTAAACGTGTCCGCAAACCGTTTAGCTTCTGCCTCAAAATCTGCCTCAGCTTGATAGGCTGGCTTACCCCAACGATGGATAAAGCCATACCGCCAGAGCTTACCTTGCCAATTCTTTAGCAAAGTTCCCTGCAGATTAGTTGCCACCTGAATGGCCGACTCATATATAGAGTCCGTAATTATCCCTGCCGTGCACAAAAAGTCATACACATGAGGAATCCCCCACAGCGTGGCAAATCCCTTCGCTTGATAAGACGACAAAAAGCCTCCAATCAACCCACCCAAATAGCGATCAAGGTGCTTCACATTAATACTAAAGAAAAAGTCTGGATGGGAGAGTTGTTTCTTCGATAGATCTCGTTCTTCCAAAAAACTCATTACCGCTGACCAAATCGCTTGGCTACAAACAAAACTCAACTGATGCCGTTCTGCCATATGGATATTGAATCGCAGTGACAATTGCGGAAAGACTGCACTGGGTTCCTTTTGAAACAACGCTATGATTTTAGGGCCATCCAGCATCTGACCCGATAGGTTTTGGGCGATTTCCTGGCGTATTTCTGGTGTATTTTCAAAGCAAAAAGGCTGAGCTTCTTGCGCCCAGGCTTCCCAATCCACTGGACTGCCTTGCTGGTGCTGATTATAGGCTTGCTCCAACAAATCAGCCATAACCACTGCTCCAAATTCATCTTCTGAACCTCCCATCAATTTTCGAGAGGTAGCTACAGTTTTATAAACAGCACGGCTAATCTTAAATGCCTGATTTCGGGCGTCATAAAAGCGTAAATCATCCAGCATTGGCAAAAGCGAATCAATGCTTTTAACGGGTTCTTGTTGATAGCGATCTAACGCGGGAGCAATGAAATCTAACTCACGCTTAAACAACGCTACTCGAATGGGGAAATTATCAAAATACTGGAACTCCTGTTGATATAGCTCCGGTTGCTGCTCCTGCAAGATCGTCGTGAACGCCAGTGCCTGCTCAATTAAGTTGTTATCCTCCAACAAACATTCCACATCTATCAGCAGGGACGCAAGGTCTACATCTTCCGCAAACTCGAATGGAATGGGTTTAGAAATGATCTCCAGTAAACACTGATGCTGCTCTTGGGGAGATGCTTCACTAAATTGTTCATACCATTGGTCGAAATCGTCTAGGAATAGAGACATAGCAAACCGATAGCAAATGTGCCTTGGTTGTATGCTATCGCAATCCTGATATGTTCCTGATATGTTCCTGTAGCTACACCTTAATGTTTTAATACGGAGCAATAATAATCACGTTAAGGTAAGTAAGGGCGCACTTCAGATGGCTAAGGTCAAAAAGTCGGAAAACGTACCCAAGGCCATGCAGGCCAAGTTCGACAGCATTGTGGCCATTACCGACGAGTTTGCCAACCAACATCTGAATGATGAATATGCTCAATTTATTCGCTATGCCGTTGCAGCCCTATGTCGCAAACGACCATCGCCGTTAGCCAAGGGGCGCGATAAAACCTGGGCCTGTGGCATTACCCACGCTATCGGTATGGTCAACTTTTTGTTTGACTCATCCCAGAACCCACATATTAGTGCCAAGGAGTTATATAAAGCCTTTGGTGTAAGCAGCAGTACTGGACAAGCCAAGTCAAAGCTGGTGCGCGACATCCTCAACACCCATCAGATGGATCCTGACTGGTGTCTATCTAGTAAGTTAGACAATAACCTGATGGCCTGGATGATATCGGTGAATGGATTTATGGTAGATGCCCGCTCAATGCCTCAGCATATCCAAGAGGAGGCCTTTGCCCAAGGCTTGATTCCCTATCTTCCTGACAGTGGTCCTGATAGTGAAGAGACTACTCAGGTAGATTCCTCGACACTAGTCCGTACTAAAACAAACGCAACGCAGCAATCAGATGACACGGGGACGGGGACCCAATGCCCCTAATGCAACCAAATATGGGGTGCCAATGCCGGGTGACCCTAGTTCTGTCAACGATGTTGCTAAAGCTAAGATGGCCTCGTTAGGGCTTTCTAAAGAAGACAGCTTTGGATATTGGTTTGATTTTGGAGATGACTGGTGGCATCAGGTGAACGTCATCGATATTAAGGCCAAAGCCCCTAAAGGGAAATACCCCAAAGTAACCAAAAGAGTTGGGGCTAGCCCACCTCAATATGCCGAGTTTGACTAGGAGTCACAGCAAAAGAAAGAACAAAAAACTTCTTAAACATTTTGCAGTTAAGCCTGTAGCCAATTTACATCTTCCTTAGAAAAAGCTGGTGAGCGATCTGTGGAAGAGATGCTTGAGCCGGACGCCTCAAGGCTCAAGGCAAAATCTCTTGATAAATCAGCTTGGCTATGACCAAGCCCCCGTGCGAACTCATTCGACACAGACCTAAATCATTCAAAAATTGCACATCATCCTGGGGAATATCCCTCAGTTCTTGACCCGCTAGCATCGGTTCAATCACAGCCCGCACCCGATCTTCTCGCAAAATACAATCACCGCTCGTCCACGACCTCGATAGCGGGGGGCCGTCAGTTCCCGATGACGATGCATCAGCACGTCGCGAGACCAAGGCGCTTCAAACACCGCTTCATGCATCGCTCGACGACTCACTTGCCGCCCCTCTGGCCAGACGATTTGAGCGTATATCCCTTGAAGGTCTTATTCGGGCTTAACAATAGACCATTGATATAACGGCTGACATGCTCAAATCCGGCGTTCCGGAGAAACACCTCGCGATAGTCCTGCAGAAAGCCCTTTATGGTAGACCCAATCCCAACCAGCGGACAATGCATCGATACAGTTCCAACCACGGTCCAACTATTGTCCCAGATAGTCGAACGACCTAACCTTCCAAGTCGTGTTTTGACCCATTTTTTACTACTAAACCTGTAGGTGAAGGCACTGGCCTGGGGCTTTACATTTGCTATCGAATTATTGTTGAAAATCACAATGGCCAACTAAGGTATCACTCTAGGGAGAATAAGGGGACAGAGTTTGTGATTACCTTACCGTTCTAACAATAACTCGCCTTGAAGAACGGTGACCGCTTGCCCGCTAATGTAAATTCGCTCCAGTGTACATTCTACATGGAGTACGCCACCTCGTTCTGATGCCTGGTAAGCGAGCATTTTGTCTTTGCCGAGTTTTGCTTGCCAGTAGGGTCCTAAAGAACAGTGGGAAGAGCCCGTTACTGGATCTTCAGGAATGCCCATGGCTGGTACAAAATAACGGGAGACAAAGTCGTAGGGAGATTCTCCGGCACTGGTAACAATTACGCCTTGGTAAGGCAATTTGGCGATTTTATCTAGATCTGGGGTGAGGGTCTTAACGGCTTGGTGCGATCGCAATTCCACCAAATAATTTACCTCATTTCTAGCCCCATGGACAATATCGGCATGGTTCAGGGCCGCCACTAACGCCGGAGAAATCGGTGCATCATGGACAGGCTGAGCCGGAAAGTTCATTTGAATCAGCTCTCCATTGCGCGAAGCTAATAGCTCACCGCTCTTGGTCTGAAATCGGGCAGTAATCTCAGGAGACAGATAGCCTTCAGTCCAGAGAATATGGGCACTGGCCAGGGTAGCATGGCCACAGAGGTCAATTTCAGCAACAGGTGTGAACCAGCGAAGACTATAATTGCCTGCTGCGTCTAACGGATAGAGAAAGGCGGTTTCCGATAGGTTCATCTCCGTTGCAATCTGCTGCATTAGCACTTCGTTCAGCGGTGCATCGCTAACACATACCGCTGCTGGATTGCCCGCAAAGGGGTTATCGGTAAAGGCATCCACCTGAAATATAGGCTGTCGGATACAACTTTCGGACGCTGCAACATCTGATTGCTTCATTAGAATTAAAACCAGTTATAGTGACCCATTCAGAATTGTGACATGGATAAAAGCACTATCGTAAAATGCCGTCTTTCCTTGCCACCGAACTAGTATTAGAGACATGAAACCGTCAGAATCCTACTCAAATTTTGAGGCCGCTGATATGGCTGCTCTCTATGCCCTTGATGTGCTAGAGGCAGACGAACGTGCACGGTTTGAGCAAGCGTTATTGGATAGTTCAGAGTTAGACCAAGCGGTTTATGAGTTTGAAGAGACTGCGGCTACATTGGCTTATGGTGCCACTCCTATGCCAATGGTGGCAGATTTAAAGGCTCGCTTATTTAAGCGGATTGCGGACCAGCCCATCGGTGCGAGTTCAGACTTGTTGCAGCTATAGAGGGGACCTATTGCTGAGCTAAAGCAAACGGCAGCTGAGTTGGACTGGTCTTTATTACCTGGCAAGTCTGGTGTAGAAGTGGCTACCTGGCAGGTGAATGAAGATTTCCGTGAGGCGGCCTTTTTTGCTCGGAAGATTGGGGCGGGTTTGTTTCCAAATCATTACCATGCCAGTGGAGAGACTGTGCTGGTGTTGGAAGGAGATTTTATTTTTGATGGGTAAGTGTACTATGCAGGTGAACAGGTATCTGCACCTGGCAAGACTAGTCATCAGCCAGAATCGTTAACAGGTTGTTTACTGTTGTGTGTATCGTCTATCGACGATGACATTTTGGATATTTAATAGTGTTTTTGGGAGCGCTTTCGAATTTAATTCAGCCTGCTAATTTGGATGGGCATACTTCAAGATTGTCGTATATGTAGGTCGAGGTAGGATATGAAGTTAACCTGCACAACCCAGATTGGTTTTGCTGACCAGTTTATGGATGAATCTGATTGAGGATCATGCGTAGCCGATCATAATCATCTTTCAACAGTGTTCCAACCGTTCGTCCAGCTAACACCAACCAACTCCGATCAAACTGCCGCAGCTGATATACCTCACGAATGGCCGCTGCCACTAAGCTCTCACTCGGCACCGCACTAACCTGCAACAGCGTCCGCAAAAAATCTAACTCCTCCGTAAACCCTATCACCTTATCTGGCTCACATCGATATACTGCTTGATGCACCTGTGGCGGTCGCGGCGGCAGATGTTGATAGCAACGCCCATCTTTACTAGAGGCTTCAAATCCGACAATTGCTACCCGAAATTCAGTTTTTAACATTGCAAAAATCTGGGGCTGCTGCTGCCGCAAATCCTCTAAGGTCATCCCCAATGCCCTTGCCCGATGCACCGAATCGATTGGGCTAGTGGTCGCATGGTAAACTACTCCATAAATTTGATTGCCCGTTTCCTCATCAAACGACTTTACCCAGCTACCAAAGGGCGGCATCGACGGAAAACTCAAATCTTCCGGCTCCAAACATTGAGCCAAAAACTCCGTCGTCGCCGTTTCAATGACTTCAGCAATATGGGCCGGATGACGCTCACGGTCAGCCAACTGTGGCAAGGGAAGAAGCATAGTTTCCAGAGACAGAACAAATGTATCAACTACACTAGCACCGTGCTTGGAAGATGACATTCTACCGCAATAAAACGATAGTAGCCCCCCTTGTGGGAGCCCTGCTTAAGAGAATCGACCCAATGGTTATAGACCTCCTATTATTTCTTTTTGCCTTTGCCACGTTTAGGCTGAACCACCTCAATTTCAGACATTCTGAAGGTCACTAATTTATCCCAATTACCTCCCTCAAACAGCACAGCTACCTTACCATCTGTAATCCGCTGCACTAGTCCCTGAAACCCATAGTAAATATCGTTTACATTCGTCACCTTAACAGGAGAACCAGGCAAAATTATCATTGGTATTGCATCACTAGAGTTTCAAATAACAGTGTAACGGTAGGTTGGGTTGAACAATGCCAAAATTTTGGTCCATATCTTAGTACCTTAGCCCCTCATGGCCGACCAAGCGATTTTGGAGAAAACCTTTGGCAATGTTCGGCTAACAGAGTTTTGAAAGGAGAGGTAAGCAATGCTGATTTGGGACTAACTGAATCTACATTCCTGCTTGTCGCCTTTCTTTAGAACTTTAACCGCTGCTGAAAATTTGCCACCGATTCCACAATGCCGATCGCAATAAAATTTGTCAGCAATGATGAGCGCCCATAGCTCATCCACGGCAACGGAATTCCTGTAATCGGAGCCAACCCGATGGTCATGCCAATATTCACCATCACCTGGAATACAATCATCGACAGGACACCAATTGCGAGCAGCGACCCAAAATTATCCTTCGCGTTTTGAGCAATAATAATCAGCCGCAGGCAAATAAACCAAAACACTATTACCATGGCCAGGGCGCCCATAAAGCCAAGCTCTTCACCCAGAGCCGAGAAAATAAAGTCGGTATGCTGTTCCGGAATAAAACTCAGCTGGGTTTGGGTGCCATGGAATAACCCTCGCCCCCACAACTGTCCTGACCCAATAGCGATTCGCGACTGAATTAAGTGATATCCACCCCCCAACGGATCCTGTTCAGGATTTAAAAATAAGGTCAAACGGTCCCGCTGATAATCTTGTAGCAAGCTCCATAACAATTCGCCGATTTTACCTGCAATCGAATTAACAACAACAATGATTAACGTGCTGTACCATCGCAACGGCAGAGTTAACCAGGCAATTACGCCCATAACCATAACCCAGCCTATCCACACAGGAATGTAGAGGTTGAATATAACTGCAGCAACAACGGGTGATACCAATAGTACTAACCAGCCAGGATTCATATTGCTCCAGTAGAGCATCCCCAAAACAATTGCCCCAAATACTAACGAAGTACCCAAGTCCGGTTGCAAAAAGATTAGTGTCCAAGGGACAGCGGTAATGGCCAATGCCTTAATCAACCCCCCTAAGGTGGTTGATTCCCGATCCTTAAGGGTAGCTGCTAGGGTGATGATAAGCCCAATTTTGGCAAATTCTGAAGGCTGAATATTAAAGCTACCGATCCTAAGCCAGCTTTGGGCTCCGTTGCCGACGGTACCTATCAACATCACAGCCACCAAGGAGACATTGGTAACTAAATAGATTACCCAACGCCACTCCAACAAAGATTCATAACGGCTGCGGGCAATCCACATGCATAGGACCAAGCCGATCACACACATAACTACATGGTTCCAGGCCAGGTCGGTCTCACCGGTATATAGCCGAGTGCTAGCAATTAATAGACTCGAAAAGAGCGTGATGCCTACGGGAAAGAATAGCAATAGCCAGTCGATCCCACGCCAGGGATGCAACCAACGATGAAACCATTTGCCTAGAAATGTGGTTTGAGCCATACAAATAAACCCTGTTCGTCCTATCGGAGCATTGCATGCAATGCCCTGACGTCAATGCCCTACGTTAATGCGGCTATTGAAACTTTAGCCGCTACCTGCTGAGAAATTTTAGTCAAGGCAACCGCAGAAGCTGACTCTGGCTGAGCTAATACAATTGGCTTGCCCTCATCGCCACCTGCTCTAACCGACATCTCTAAAGGGACACAACCCAATAGAGGGACCCCTAATGTTTCGGCTGCTTTGGCACCACCTCCGGAACCAAAAATGTCATAGCTCTTGTCGGGCATATCAGGGGGCACAAAATAGCTCATATTCTCTACAATGCCTAACACACGCACATTCAGCTGCTCAAACATCTTTAAGCCACGGCGAGCGTCAGAGAGAGCCACATCCTGAGGTGTGGTGACAATTACAACGCCAGCCATGGGCACAGCTTGGGCCATAGTCAGCTGGGCATCTCCTGTCCCAGGGGGCATGTCCACGACTAGGTAATCTAACTCGCCCCATTGTACCTGGTACAAAAATTGACGAATAATTCCGTTTAACATGGGTCCACGCCAGACTACAGGCTGGTCAGGATCAATTAAAAATCCCATGGAAACAAGTTTGACACCATGGTTAAAGGCGGGCTCTAATTCTTGCTGCCCATCAGCACCCTCTCTAACAACAACGTTGCCATCTTTCAAACCCATCATAATGGGTGCATTGGGGCCATAAATATCGGCATCGAGTAACCCCACCTGAGCACCTGCTTTAGCTAGGGAAACGGCAATATTAACGGCTACAGTACTTTTGCCCACACCACCCTTGCCACTGGATACGGCCAAAATGTTTTTAACCTTATCGATGCCTTGTTGTTCAGGTAAGGATGACTTTTGCTGAGGTGTTTCAGCGGTTACTTCAACAGCAACAGAGGCCACACCTGGCAAGGTTTTAACGGCTTTCTCGCAGTCTTCAACAATAAATTCTTTCAGGGGGCAAGCTGGAGTTGTTAATACAAGGGTAAAGCTCACCTGACCGGCATCAACGGTCACATTACGGATCATATTGAGCTCAACTAAGCTTTTTTGTAGCTCAGGGTCTTGAACAGGGCGCAGTACGTCCAGAATTGCCTCAGTTGTCGGCATCATGTTTTTAGAAGACAGGTATGAACGGGCGGAAAAATATTTACCAACCATTCTAAAGGTTTGTGTCCCATGATGTAGGGGCATTACATGGAACGCCCCTACATCATGGGGATGAGCTAGCTAAAGATGTCTCGATATTGATTAGGTCCAATGGTTGATGTGGTGGCTTGCTCGGCGGCCTGGGCTAGCGCAGCAGCAACGCGAGCAGCATAGGGTCGTAAAAATGACCAGGCTACATGGGATAAACAGCCCCTGAGTTCAATTGAGTAAGAGATACGTGTACCACACAGGGAAGACTCCAGGCGATAGACTGCCCGCTCTTCTAATCCAGGAACTGGAAAAACACGGAGGCTAATATATTCTCCAGGCAGTACGCTCTCTACAAAAATTTTGATAGGTACGGGGACCCAGTGGGCAAACACACGATAAATCAGACCTGGCTTGGCTTGTTGACCACTAGGAGCATTGGTGGAGGTAATCAGTGGATGCCAGGAAGCCAAACCAGCTAAATCGTTTATTGTTTGCCAGAGCACCTCGATAGAGGCGGTACTGCTAACTTGGTAGTGCTTTTCCAAAGTTCGTTTATGCCTCTGGATCAGGGTCGATTGTCCAATGGCCTTGGGGGCTGGGCGGTGGAAATATTGCTTAAGTGACTGAAACCAGAGTTGAAGCATGATGCGCCTGCGGGCTACCAGATAAATTGCCATAGCCTGGGCATTAGCTTTAGCCCTATCAGCAAATCGTTTAATGCTGATGACAAACGGATTGATGATTATCTGGAGATGGCCACGTAATTTTTTATATTGAAAGGCATTTTAACCTTGGGTTAACATTTCACCTACTTGTTACCCCAAGGGTAACTTTGGAAACAAAGATTTCACATAGCTTTGAGCATTTGTCAAGGATTGTCACACTGTGTGTCGACTTGGTCTAAAAAATCTCAAATCGTGGTTCATTATCATTATTAGCTGCTTCTCAAAACCTGTGTTTTTGCAGATTTTACAAACAGTTGGCAGCAGTGGTTTTATCAAAAATTGTTTTTTAGCTCTAGATCGCCATGGTCATCGCTTCTACGCAGAAGGTATGTAGTCCCGTTACTCCTCCCAGTGATTCCCGTGAACGTGTCAGTGCTGGGTTCAAGGGTCTGCAGGATCGCATCTGTCAGAAGCTGACTGAAGTTGATGGCGTTGGCAAGTTTAAGGAAGACCAGTGGACTCGTCCCGATGGTGGCGGTGGTCGTTCACGGGTGATGAAGCAAGGCGATGTTTTTGAACAGGGGGGGGTTAACTTCTCAGAGGTTTGGGGAGATAGGTTGCCTCCTTCAATTTTAATGCAGCGTCCTGAAGCCGAAGGTCATGGTTTCTATGCGACGGGAACTTCGTTGGTGTTGCATCCTCGTAATCCTTATGTGCCTACGGTTCACTTAAATTATCGCTACTTTGAAGCGGGGCCAGTTTGGTGGTTTGGTGGTGGTATTGACCTGACGCCTTACTATCCCTTTGAGGAAGACGTCGTGCAGTTTCATAGAACGCTTAAGGAAGCGTGCGATCGCAACCACCCTGAGTATTACAACACTTTCAAACTCTGGTGTGACGAATACTTTTACCTAAAGCACCGTCAGGAAACCCGTGGTGTTGGCGGTGTCTTCTTCGACTATCAAGATGGTACTGGTGAGTTATATCGTGGTCCTAAATCTGACGGTCCTGCTGCTCAGCACAGTCAATCTGTGGGGCAGTTAGTACAGCGTAGCTGGGAAGACTTGTTCAAGTTTGCCATCGATTGTGGGGATGCATTTTTACCATCCTATATACCTATTGTTGAAAAGCGCCGTCATACTGAGTACGGAGAGCATCAGCGTAATTTCCAGCTTTATCGTCGTGGACGCTATGTAGAATTTAATCTTGTCTATGACCGTGGCACTATCTTTGGTTTACAAACCAATGGTCGTACCGAGTCTATCCTGATGTCGTTACCTCCCATGGTGCGTTGGGAATACAGCTATGCTCCTGAACCAGGAACTCCCGAAGCGAAGCTTTACGATACCTTCTTAAAGCCTCAGGATTGGGTGAACTGGTGCCCATAGGAAAATATTTCTCATTATTTTTAGGGTGTGTGGAACTCCATGCACCCTTTCTATATCAATAGATATACCGAGAAAGAATGCGGAGTATGCGCCTTTACTGATTTGGTCAGGTGCTTAAATATCCTGATTTGGTAGGGGTTTCTATGCATATTATTGTGCACGTTGTTCTGAGCATGTTGTATTTACATACAGCCAGGGTTTCTGAATGTCAATCAAAATCCGCAATTTGTCGTAAGCATTGACATTTCATCGCTTTCTCCTGATCTCAGGGGCATCATGATATGTACGGGTGTAAGGCTTTTTGGTTTATGCTCGTCAAACATTAGAACGTTAATAGCATAGATTTAGGGCCGGTTACCATGGAGCAAAGAATAGTCAACCCCCCCGAGAGTAATCACACTATCGTTGTCTTTTCACCTCAAGGGCGGCTAGATATTACTACAGCTTGGCAGTTTCGACTAAAGTTGCAGGAGTGTATTGTGAATACCACTCCCCATATCATTGTCAATCTTGGCCAGGTTAACTTTATTGATAGCTCAGGTTTGACCTCTCTAGTAGCAGGTATGCGAGACGCTGATAAGCTGCAGGGAAGCTTTAAGTTGTGCAATGTCCATCCGGAATCAAAGTTAGTCTTTGAAGTCACCATGATGGATTCTGTATTTGCTATTTATGACAGTGAAGAAGAAGCGATTAAGGCAGCACCCGAGCCAATGGTTTTTTAGAAGGCTGACGGAGCTGAACCGTAACATAGGTTACGACACAGGTTATTGGACCTCAAAGTCCTCTGCTATCGCACATAGTCATCCATAGCACTGCTGATTTCGTTAAGGTGGTATAGGCATCCATCACGAAAATGCTACTTTGCCTTGGACCTATACGATTCTTGGCAAAAGTTCGTCCGCAGTAGAAAATGATGTCTAGCGTTTTATTATCCCACCTGTGACTAACCTCCGTACGGTTTCTGATACCAAGCGAGCCTTCTACACTTGCCATTCTCGTCCCATCAACTCTCTTTATCGAAGGGTGGTTGAGGAGCTGATGGTGGAGATGCATCTGCTTTCAGTCAATGTTGATTTTGTTTATAACCCCCTCTATGCCCTTGGTGTGGTCACCAGCTTTGACCGATTTATGACGGGCTATGAGCCGGAGCGGGATAAAGAGTCAATTTTTTCGGCTCTTTGTAAAGCAGTTGATGGTGATCCCCAGCAATATCGCCAGGATGCTGAGGCATTAAAAACCGATCTTGCCCAACTATCATTGAGTGAGTTAGACCAGCAGCTCTCTAATGCTAAAACCACAGATGGTGGCAGTTTGCAGGGCAAGCTTCACATGGTAGCTAACCAAGCGAGTGCCAAATATACCCGGCTTATGGCTGTGGGCCTATACACTCTGTTTGAAACCGTTGATGATTCATCCCTAGAGGATAAAGACAAGCGGGAAGAAATGCTGAAAGCAGCTGCCGAAATGCTTGCCTTGCCAGCTGAAAAGGTGGACAAAGATCTCGAGCTTTACCGGAGCAATCTAGATAAGATGGCCCAAGCTCAAGAAGTTATGCAAGATATCTTGGAAGCTGAGCGTAAAAAACGTGAACAGCGCGCTCAAGCAAAGGCGGAATCTACGGCTTCTGAAACGCCTCCTGAGAAGTCTTCTGACACTCCGTCTGCTGATGATACTTCGTCTACAGCGGTTGCAGATGCTGAACCTGAGTCGGCTGGCTCTGACTGAGTCTTAACTCTACCTGCCGAGCCCTCTACTGAGCTAGGGTTACCCAGTAAAGATAATACTCCTCATTTTGCCAGGCTTTTGTGAATGACTGAATGGGTTCAACGTTTAAACCTGGTGTGGGTATCTCCAGATCTTTGTGGAGTATCAGCAGAATTTTAGGGTGTTTGATAATGAGTTGATTGACCTGCCGGATAATTTCTGGCTGGTTAACTTCTCGACGTACGCCCTTGAAAAATAATGTGTAACTACCGATGGCCTGGCGTTCTGGAAAGTAAAAAGGCCGATTGAAATAGCCACTCAAAGATGCCATTTGGGCATCCCGGCTAGCCACAATAAACTCATCTTGTAAATTGGCCTCTTTCATATAATTGGCAGTAGCACGGCTGGCGGAATAGGGGATCTGGAGATCCATAGTGAATAGGAAAATGCCGCCGAGAAAATGGGCGACTAAAATGGTGGCGAATAGTCGTTTAAACCAGCGTTGGGATTGCCGTTGCCATATTTCTAGGATGGGTAATCGTTGGGTAATGGCTGGGGTGGATCTGTAGTGATGACCTAGCCATAGTGCTGCTATCAGAATGAGATAAAAGTTACCAAAATGCCGAATTGAGAGTGCCATAAACTTGGCATAGGTGAACCCTAAAAGAATCCCATTACTGAGCAGATAAAAAAACAGAGGGTAGGGCTTTTTGACTAGTTTGAGGACAACCAAAAAGCAAGACCCTAGGGTGATTACGGCACAGACTAATAGATCTAGATAACGCTTACCGTTGGGGATGATGACATAATATCCGCCAAATAAGCGGCCAATAGCCCTGAGCAAATGGCGTATATCCAGACCAGTGACATAACCTTCTAAGGCCTGATTGGCGACATCGCTGGGGGGGAGTATGAAATAAAAGGCGATGGCATAGCCCGCAATGATTACAATGGCGCTGAATGTAATATCGAGCCAATTACGCCGAAGTTTAGCCTCGAATAGCAGCTCCAACGCCAGGGTGAGGGCAATTGCGATCGCCATCAAAAATGCATAGACATTGCTATTGGCCAATAACACCAGCAACCCTGCCAGGGGCCAATAGACACGCTGCCGCTGGGGCCACAGGGTACAAATAGCAAACAATAGCAGCATCGCCACAGCATAGTTACGCGCAATTAGCAGATGCTCATAAAACGGTAAATAGCCAAAGGTAAACAGCCACTTTTGCCATTGGTTAAAAGGACTGCAACGCCAAATTAGCAACACTGTACCCATGGCCAACAGCCAGTGAAATATCTGCATGGCCATGGGATGGCCAAACCCATGGTAAAGACCGGCTACCAGCAAGTGCCATAACCCCGGATGGGCACGATCGTAGTGAATATTTTCTACAAAGGCTGCCCAGGAGGGACTATCTCGGGCAATCAACCACACATTCATTTCGTCACGCCACATGCTGTGGTTGAGGGTGCCGAGCAGACCTAACACAGCCGCTAGGATGACGGCTGTCCAGGGTGATTGGTAGAGCGCGATCAACCAGCGGGGTACACGAAATGTCATGGATTGCGAGACTCGGGGGCGCAATCGATCATACTGCTAACTGTCACCGCTGGTATGCTGACGTAACTGTTGGGCAAATTGCTACTATTGTGCTGCTGTTGTCATCCCTTTGTCTAAAATACAGGTGCTAGGCGCTAGCCAGAAGTGAGCTGTTTCTACCACTGCACAGGGTTGAATGTGGGTGCTGAGCACACCGGGCTGCTTCAGACTGACCTGCGTAAAGGCAGCTGGCGGATAGTTATTGGCCCAATATCGATGGTGACTCAAATAGTTAGGGGCAAAGGCCGCTTTATTTACCAGCCAAAAATCGACACCGTAGCGATGAATAAATGTGGCAAGTGTATCTTGATTGCTGGTGTAGTGGGCATTTAGTAAATCTTCAGCTCGCTGTCGGATCTGACGGTAATAGCCTAAGTGAAATGGAGTTGCATATTCCGGTGCTATCAACGTTGGGCGTTTGGCAAAGACAGGAATATTATCGGCTTCAAAATCGAGGGATGCTATTAAGGCGTCTTGGGGCTGAGTTTGCAAATATTCGTAAATGGGTGCTTCTTGCCCAGTTATATAAAGGGTTTTAGGGAATTTTTTTAGCAGCAGTGGATAGTAAAAAAAGAGGGGGACGACAACCAGTAATACGGCCATTGGGGGCAGACATTTATGCAACACAGCCTTTGATTTATGGCTTCTTTTTTGACGGTTACAAATCGTTTCTAGCAAGCTTGTCCAAGCAATAGCCGCCAGGATGGGCATGGCTAACATAATGCAATGGCTGGTATAACGACCCGGCATATGGAGCTTAAAGGCCTGGGCATAGGCAGCGGTAAACCAAACCAAGCTGACACAGGTCAGTTTGGTAAACACATGAATGGAGGGCTGCACAGCTTTTAAGCTGACAAAGTTCTTGCCCCGCTGCATTGGTAGCAAAAATAGAGCCGCCACCAGGGTGACTGGAGTAAACAGAGTACGTTTGAGAATCGCACCATGGCCACCAAACAAAATCAACCAGTAGCGCGATATCCCCTCTCTAAAAAAAGAATGACGCCCCGTGGGCTGGAATTCTGGTATTGTTTGGGCCTGGGCCATGGTGACCACTGGCCCAAACTGATGGGACAGCAAATAAGTGGGCAAAATGCATAGGGTAGCCAGGATCATGGCAGCGATCGCAACCCTAATACGGTGCCGATGAACAAGCACCCAAGGCCGATACCACTTTACTTTGAGCCCTGGCCAATCCACCGCGTTGGCCAGGTACAGTGTAGTGGCCACCGCCGCCACAGGGGGATAAAACAGGGTTAGCAACCCCAGCAAAATAAGACTCAACCGCCACTGTCGCCGCACAAAGTAAAACAGTAGTGGAATCATGAGTGGGTAGATAAATGCCCGTGGCGAGGCCGACACCACATCGTCATTACACCAGAGATGTTGACTCAGCATGACTGAGGCCATCACACCGGCTATGGGCACTGGAAAGATAGTCAGAGTAAGGCTGTAATAATAGCCCGCCGCTATCATCCCCAGGAACATTGGCAGCACTTTAGCCAACCACTCAGGCGCTAACTGACAGTAGCTGGCCAGGCGATACAGCAGCTTATATCCTACGGGGGCAATAGACTGGAGATAGTCAGCAATCAAATCATTGGGAAACGCCCTAGGGTCTTGAAAGCGCTCCATCCAAAATAGATAGTGACGAGCATCGTCCTGTACGACATAATCCGCCGAAAACCCCTTTTGCATGGCGAGATAACCATAGAAAAAGGCAAAAAAAAGGCTGACGGACAGCCCTACAAACCATTGACGGCGGGAAATTTTTTGCGGACTAAATATCCCAGTCAGCATAGAAAAATTGATAAAAATAGGAATGAAGCATCGCGTTCGTCAGAAAAATTGCCAGCTGTGTAAACAACTCTCAGAGGTTCTTTATTGAGTGAAGTATCAGCAGGCAGACTGGTCCTTTGTATGTCTTACATGTTGGACGACCCTGGATAAAGACAGAGCCCATTACACGTATGGTGGTACTTGGAAAGCCAAAAAGCGTAGATAGGGGCATCTCCCGTAGAGCAAGCTTGCCTCTTGCTCAAAGAATTGGCTTTCATAACAGTATTTCACCCAGGTACGAGCAAATCCTTAAGCTTTGGTCGCAATTATGTTGCTTTAATAGGAACGAATACGTACTAAATGAGTTTGTTTGATTTGGCCGAGATCGTCATAGGGCGTATCAAGGGTGGGCAACTCACTACGTTCAATCCACAGGTAATCATCACGACTAACCTGATCTAAGGTTTGTAGCCGTTTGCCAGGATTAGGGGTGTAGAACCTGAGTAAAGTACTTCGTTTACTATTCAGACCAGGGGAAAAATCAATCGATTTCGTTTGTAAGATCGGTTGAATATCGTTGCGGATTAACAGAGCTTTCATCTCAGGATTAATATTGCCCAGGTCAGCTGTTCCCCAAGCAATGATGAGACTAACCCAGTGCCCCAACAGCAGTAGCACTAACCAGCTAGTCATAATTTTGGAGCCGGTTGGTTTAGCGTTGAACCACAGCAGGCTGGCTGCGAGCCATAGTAACCCTAGCCCCAAAGCAATTGGTGCATAGGGTCTAATGTCGTTGGTGCTGGGTAGGATGTCAGTCGTCAATGCAAGACCGACGGCCACTGTTAGCAAGCTGCCTAAGACAATGAGGAAACCGTTAACGACATTTAATAGCTGCCTCACGCGACCTCTAGGGGGTGCCTGCACCAGATAGGCCATGGCATAGCCGGTCAGTAAGGCCAGAAATGGATAGGTGGGGATAGCGTAATGCGGTAGCTTAGTGGAGGCAAAACTGAGTAAACCTAGATAGGCCAGCGGGTAGATTAACAACAGTGAAATTTGAGGCTGGGCCAGCTGAGTCAATCTGTTTTTTGAGCGAATTAGAGTTATCAGCAAAAAAATGACCGCTGCCAGTGCAAAAAAGATCCAAACAAAGTCATTTGCCAAAAGGTTGAATAAATAAAAAAGAGGCGACTTGGCGCGGTCGGCAGTTAAGCTCTGATTGACTGGAAAATTGATCAGGGCATTGATTACAGCCATGTCGTAACGTTGCCAGCAACGCCAAAGCCAGATTGCCGTGGGTAGTAAACCCACCAATATGCCTAGATAAAGGCTCCATTGCTTCAAATGTTGTCGTCCTGACAAGAGTAAATAGGGCAATAAGCAGGCGATGGGAATGACAGCCAGGGCACTGCGAACCAGTATGGTGAGTCCCAGAGTGATGCCTGCGACAAAATAAAGCCAGGACCTACGGCTCAATAAAGCAGTTGCCTCAGTCGGTTGCTCAGCGGCCATAAGAAACAGCCAAATAGCTAGCAATATCAGCCCTGTAAACAGCACATCGGGGGTGGCTAGCCGACTATACTGCAACCATAGGGGAGCCACCCCTAAGGACAGTGCTCCTAACAAACCTGCAGTCGGATTCAGCAAACGGCGACCAATGGCGTAGGTGAGTAGAATGCAGCCAAGACTAGCTAACAGGCTAGGCAGTCGTACAGCGATTTCGTGCCGTCCCAGCAATTGGATAAATAGAGCGACTATCCAGTATGGACCGGGGGTTTTGTGCTGGGGAACATCCCAGGGGTGAATCCAATCGCCCGTATCCACAATTACTCTTGCCCGACGGGCGTACAGTCCTTCGTCGTGGGCCATCAAGCTCTGTTGGTCCAGATCAAAAAAACCTGACAGCAAGAGGGGCAGCATCCATAACAACAGCACAAGCCAATGCCACTGCTTTGCTTGAATAATCGTTTGGATAGTAGTTTGGCTACCTAGCCTACCGAGGCCCAATTGCCAGCGGGTCATGGGAAGAGGAAGATGATAGGGCGTAGCTATTGTGCCATTGTCCCGAAAGAATTGTCTTGGTTGAATTACTGTGGTTGATCAGGTAAATGAATCCTTACGGTCGGACGCCGATTTGACGAAACGTGCTAACTGGCCAGATGAAGTGTGGCTGCTACTGGCGACTGGGCTATTGTACCTGTGGCGCTTAGGTGGACTACCTCTGCACGATTGGGATGAGGGCACCATTGCAGCTGTGGCACGGGGGATGGTGACCAGTGGTGATTGGATTTACCCCACTCTACATGGCGGGCCTTATTTGAATAAACCGCCCCTGGTGGAATGGTTGATAGCGACAGGTTACTTGGGCGGAATTTCTGAGTGGACCTCGCGGTTGCTGCCGGCTGTGGTCAGTGCCCTGGCAGTGCCGCTGCTTTACTGGCTTGGTCGGGAGGTGTTTGACACTAGGCGACCAGCACTGTTGTCAGCAGGTGTGTTTTTAACGCTTTTACCAGTGGTGCGTCATGGTCGGTTGGCTATGCGAGATGGTGTGGCGATTACCTTGTTTTTGTTGTTATTGCTGTGTGGTTTGAAGGCCAGGAAACACCCAGGCTATGCCCTAGGAGTGGGGATTTGCTTGGGGTTGATTACGTTGACAAAAGGGATTTTAGTGATTTTGCTGGGGACCATTGCTCTGGTGTTTTTTGCCGTGCAAGGGTTAAACAGTCAGGCGTTGCCCGGTCAGAATTTGTTTCGTAATCCATATTTATGGTTAGGAATTGGTTTGGGGAGTCTGCCAGTGGTGCTTTGGTACGGGGCTCAGCTCCTGCGCTATGGCGATGTTTATTGGCAGGGGCACTTTGTGGCTCAGTCCTTTGAGCGGGTGACATCGGCGATTGAAGATCACCAGCAGCCTGTTTGGTATTACTGGCTGGAGCTATTGAAATATAGTTGGCCCTGGTTGATGTTTTGGCCCGGTGGTGTTCTCCTGGCCTGGCGACAGCGCGATCGCACCTGGTCCCAGTTAGTGCTGGTGGGGACTGTCATCTATCTAGGGGCGATTTCTTTAATGGGCACTAAGCTGCCTTGGTACATCATGCCGCTATATCCCGTTGTGGCCTTGGCCATTGGTAGCTATTTACACCATCGTTGGCAACAGCCGCCGCGTTGGGCTGTGGGGTGGTTAGGGTTAATTGCGATCGCAGCACTGATCGGCGGTCCTTACTTAGGGATAGACGACCAGCAACCCACCCTGATTGCCATCGGCATTGTTCTAGGTCTCAGTGCTGGTTGGGCCGCATGGCAGCTATCACAACAACGACGACGCTGGAGTCTAACTTTAATGGCAGGGGTTTATCTAACGCTGCTACTGTTGATGGGCTCTGATTTTTGGCTCTGGGAGTTAAATGAAGCCTATGCAGTGAAACCGGTTGCCGCCATGGTTAATCGGCATGTTCCATCCGAAGCTGAGGTGGTGACCACCTTTAGCTATGGGCGACCCAGTCTGAATTTTTATTGCGATCGCAATATCCCTGTCCTTACTGGTCAGTCACTCTTAAAGCGCTGGTCAACTAGTCCCTATGTGTTGGTAGACCCCTATCATTTAGCCACACTGCCAACCCATCGCGAAATTGCCCGTGTTGATGAAATGGTACTAATTCAGGCAATTATTCCGCAAAACATGGGTGCATCTAACATGGGTGCCTCTAATGTGGGTACCTCCAATTAAGAAAACCTGACTAGGTGATGCTAAACGACACAACTGAACCAAGAGACGTTGCTATGATCATGTAGGTACAAAAATATGAGTAGGCAATAAATAGTTGACGTCCAGACATCAGTAATGCATTACTCCATTAGCTAGAGGTTTCTCCATTGGCTGACGACCTTCAAAGGCAAAAAGACGATTTCATCATGCCTCATGCTCCCTATCATGGGGAGTTTACTCCTGAGAAAATGGTATTCAATGCTAATTTGCAGGAGTTTGCTAACAAAGTGTCACTGATTTGCAACCTGGAAACAGGGGGCAAAATTACGTCTGAAGAGGCGTACCACCGAATCAAACAGCTTTGGAAAGAACTAAAGGCATCAAAGAAAGCTTTATTGGATGCAGCAGAGGAGCAGGGGTAAGCATCCTAAGCGGTATTAACTAGTCCCTGAAATACGCCTGCACTGCTTTGACGATGCGCTCCGATGCTTTGCCATCTCCAAAGGGGTTAATGGCTCGGGCCATGGCTTCGTAAGCAGTTGGATCACTCAACAGCTTGGTCGCCTCATTAGTAATTGCCGCTGGGTCTGTCCCCACTAGCTTGGCCGTACCTGCTTCCACTGCTTCAGGACGCTCTGTGGTTTCCCGCAAAACTAGCACCGGTTTGCCCAGCCCAGGGGCTTCTTCCTGGAGACCGCCGGAATCGGTAAGCAGCAAATAGCAGCGCTGCATGGCCCCCACTAGCTGACCATAGTCGAGGGGCTCTACTAAAAAGGTGCGAGGATGGGACTCTAAAGCAGCTTTCAAGGGGTCTCTTACCGTGGGGTTCCGGTGCAGGGGCAACAGCAACGCCACATCCTCAAATTTGTCTAATATTTGCAAAAATCCCTGGGCAATATTTTGCAGCGGTTCTCCCCAGTTCTCCCGACGATGCACCGTCGATAGAACCACTCGCTGGGTGTTCCAATCTAGGCCAGGTACCTCACAGGCTGGTGCTTGAGAGGCCACGGTTTGGAGGGCATCGATCACCGTATTGCCTGTTTTTACAACTGTCCCGCTCACCCCTGATGCGGCCAAGTTGGCCAATGACTTATCCGTGGGCGGAAAATGCAGTGTTGTAATCTGAGACACTAATCGCCGATTAGCTTCTTCAGGAAAGGGATTCAAAAGATTGTCAGTGCGCAGGCCAGCTTCCACATGGCCCACCGGAATCTTTTGATAAAAGGCGGCCAGGGCAGCGGCAAATGCTGTCGTTGTATCTCCCTGGACCAATACAACATGGGGTTTCAGTTCGCTAAATAGGGTCTGTAACCCCTGTAAACTACGACAGGTAATGTCCGAAAGGGTTTGCTTTGGCTGCATGATATTTAGGTCTCGATCTGCCTGGATTTCAAACAGCTGCATCACCTGATCGACCATCTCCCGATGTTGGCCTGTGAGCACGACCTGGGTATCAAACCCTGGTGTTTGCTGAAATTGTTGAATCACTGGGGCCAGCTTGATGGCTTCAGGACGGGTCCCTAAGGTGATGCAGACGCGAATAGGAGATGGGGTCATAGGGAAAAAATTGCGCTTGGATATGGTTTAAGACCGGACTGGTCCCTAGTAAAGTCTTCCATAGCAAGGCACACTGTTAGTCTGTTTCGTCTGCTCCACGTTTATTTGCCTTACCATGCCTCAATCCCCTCAATCCATTGTTGTCGATGCTAAGCACCTTCAGACCTTGGATCTGACGGTTGCCCACAATACCCTAAGTCAAGTTGACTGGAAAACTGAACTCAAGCTCAGTTTTGTCATCGATTATCCCCGCGACGAGAACGATCCCCGCGAACTATCTGAGATTCCTGAGATCAGGCTATGGTTTATTCGCCTTGATAGCCACTATCCCTGGTTATCGCTGTTTTTAGATATTGAATCCGGTGAGCTGAGTCGCTATGCAGCGATGTTAGTGCCCCATCAGTTTAGTCCGCTAGATGGTATTCGCTACAACCCAGAGGCCCTGGAGATTTTTGTTATGGGTAAAGTTTTTACCATTGCCCAATGGCTCAAGGATAAGCAGATTGATGGCATCGAAAAGCTCAAGCTAATGGTCCGTACGTTGGGGTACGAACTCGATGATGGCCTATTTGAGTTACTGCAATAAATAATTGGTTTCAAAGGTTTCAAAATACCAATGTCACAATAGAGAACTCTTAAGTTCTTCAGATATTTAGCCAATTGCTTCAAAGCCAAGAGTGCGATACAAATCTTACGGATATATGAATAAACCTGTTTTGCATTTAGAACTGTAATTTTTCGACTGTAGAGTGCAGGTACTTAAGCAAACAGTTTATTGGGCATCTGTAGATCACCTACTTATAGCGAAGAGGAGTAACCCTTTAATGGCAGGGATTTTGGGCACGCTGGTAAGCTTACTGATATTGCTGGCCCTGATAGTTTGGCTGCTGGTTGAACGGCAATTTCAAGGACGTCCTGGTAACCAGTTAGAGTTGGAATCTGGCAAGTGGGCAATTACCACCCGAGACCCTCAGCATTACGTCATTGAGGGAGAGCCTTCCCTGGTGAACTGCACCCGAACCCTAGAAATTATGGTGCCGGAAATCTCGGTTGAGACTCAGTTGTTATCAGGAGCTAGCCTCGATGGAATTACGGTCGAGACCAAACTGGTGTCAGACCATGAGGATTTCCCTGCCAGAGCAGATAATTACTGGTTTGCTTACATTGTCAAAACTAATAAATCCACTGGGTTAAAAGTCACCGTTGACATTACAGGCCCTGATCTTTCCAACCTAAAAGCAGTTTGGGTCAAAATTCACTACCTAACCTACGGGCCTGAAGGTCGTATTCCCAAGCTAGGTAACGTGGTCGTGCCCCTCAAGTATCCTGCCCCCAACGCGCCTCAAAATTGGAAATCTACCCCTAAGGCTGAAGTGCTGCCCATTCCCACCCACTTGCTGGGACCATTAGATAACCCTATCGATACGGTGAAGCGCTATGTGGAACCCTACGCGAAGCCAGGAGATATCGTCACTATTGGGGAAACCCCTGTGGCGATTATGCAGGGACGGTGGCGGCACCCTAGCAGTGTAAAACCGGGGTGGGTGGCGAAGCGCATTTGCTATTTCTTTATGCCCACATCGAGTCTGGCGACGGCCTGTGGGATGCAAACCTTGGTGGACCTAGTAGGACCATGGCGGGTGGTGTATGCCTTTGCGGTGGGTGCGATCGCAAAGAAATTTCTCGGCAAAGCGGGCATGTTCTATGTGCTAGCAGGTGAACAAGCTCGCTTAATCGACGATGTGACCGGCACCTTGCCGCCATACGACCAGTTTATTGTGTTAGGGCCAGACAATCCTGAGAAAATTGTTCAAGACATTTACAATGCAACCGGCCTGAAAGCTGCCATTGTGGATGTCAATGATTTGAAAGCAGTTAAGATATTAGCAGCCACACCTGGAACTGACTTAGACTTGATCACAAGTGCCTTGCTTGATAATCCGGCTGGCAACGCCGATGAACAAACCCCTGTGGTCTTGATTCATCCTAAATCCTAGGGATTTTGTCCATATTTTGGCTCTATGACACCCGTTAACCCCTCTGAATCCATTGCGATTCGCCCCGTACATTTCCGTGACTCAGAAAAGCTGATGCCCGATGGTGTCTCGGAGGTGGTTACCTGTGGCACGTTTACTAAACACCAGCCTTTACCAGAGACGGGGCGGTTATTTGGGCAAGCTTCTTGGCAACGCTTCTCCCGTTTGGTAAATCCACTGCAGCCTAAGACCATCACCTTTGCTGCAGAGTGTAAACACACTATCCATGGTGTGATTCAGGTTTCACCCTTTAATTCCACCCGCATTACCTGGCGCATTGACCAGGTAATGGTGAAATCTGTTGCTGCCCAGGGGTTAACCCTGAACCTGGACCTGGCCAGCTTGTTACTGCGTCACTGCTTTGAAACCATTGTGGAAGCCCATACCTGGATCAGCGAAGCCAGTATCCACGATAAGTTTGGTTTGGCGTTATATCGCCAGAATGGGTTTCAGCCCCTTGCCTATGTTACCTACTGGTCCATAGACGCTGAGCAAATTGCAAGTTTGGCTGAAAATGAACCAGATTTACCCAATCTGTTACCGGTTAGCAATGCCGATGCCCAGCTTATTTACCAGCTAGAGACGGCGTCAATGCCACCCCAGCTACGCCAGGTGTTTGACCACCAAATCCAAGACTTTCGTACCCGTTCCATTGCAGGTGTCCGGGCTCAGATACTGCGTTGGTTGGGCCAGTCTGAGTCTGTCTCTGCCTATGTGTTTGAACCCCAGCGTAAGGCAGCGATTGGATACTTTAGCTTGCGTCTTTCTCAGGCCTCTGAGCAGCCTAATCGGGCTAAGCTCACGGTGCATCCTGCCTATACGTGGCTGTATCCAGAGTTGATGGCCCAAATGGCCCAGGTGCTCCAGGGGGCATCCAATCAAACCCTGCAGCTGGCATCGTTAGATTATCAGCCTGAACGAGAAAGCTATCTGCGGGAAATTGATGCGACGGCAGTGGGCCATACAGTGATGATGTCTCGCTCTGTATGGCACAAGGTGAGAGAATCTAGGGCGGTTTCCATTGAAGGCTTGCAGGATGTTTTGCAGGGATTGCAGCCTTCTGGTAAGGCGATTCCGAGTCGTTTCTTCTGGGATGCGGCTAGTTCTGGGTTAAGCCATTCAGCTGGTGATGACTCCCCCAGTGGGACAGCCAGGTAGTCCAGTCAATATGATTTCGGTTCTAGGATTAGATATTGGCAGCAAACGGATTGGGGTGGCGGGGTGCGATCGCACAGGACTCATTGCTACCGGTCTAACCACCATTGACAATAAATCCTTTGTTTATGTTACGGAACAGCTGAGTCAAATTGTTCGGGAACGGGAGGTTACCTTACTAGTCGTAGGTTTGCCTTATACCATGGCCGGCGACCTTGGGACCCAAGCTCGTCGGGTGCAAAAGTTTACCAAGCGATTGGCCCATGCCCTTGGGTTACCCGTTACCTATGTTGATGAACGTCTGACATCAGTAGAAGCGGAACAGCAGCTTCTATCTGAGCGCCGTTCACCTAAAAAAAATAAAGGCAAAAACAAGGGACTGATTGACCGTCGAGCCGCTACTATCATTTTGCAGCAGTGGCTGGATCGCCCCCGAACAGAAGATCACAATCCTTGACTCAATGTCATACAACGCATGCCAAATTTGAATCACAACCCTAATTACAATTCTGATCAGTCCCCCGACTTTCAATCAGGTCAATCCATCGTAACCCTGGCTGACGACGACGGTCATACCCTGGCTTGTTACGTTGAAAAAGCCATTACCCTTAGTGATTCGGGCCAAGAGTATCTATTGTTATTACCCGTTGCTGCTCCGATTGAAATCTTTAGCTGGCAGGATACTGATGATACCTTGGCAGACATTGAAGATGCGGAGATTGATCCGCTGTTTCCTAGTGCCCGGGCTGTTTTAGCGGAATTGGACTTGACCTTGCAGCGGAGTGCTTATACGCTTACAGCCGTAGGTAATATCCCTGATGCCGATGACGAAAGTTGTTTTGCATTAGAGGTTGATGATGATGGGGCAACAGACAACTTTCAGATGCTGGCGCAGTTTTATCACTGTGACCAGCGTTATGTTGCTTGTACTCCCCTAGAACCCCTACTATTCTTTGCCTATCGGACTGATCGGGATACTGTGTCCTTACTATCGCCTGAAGAGTTTCAGCGTCTGCAGCCCCAAATTGAGGATCAGCTTTTTGAGGGGTTAGATTAAGCCCATCCGCTTAGGTTAAGAAATACATAAAGCGAACCTGCAGTTGAACACGCTAATCAATTCTGAAACTGGTCATCGGCCTGTCTAAATGAACATGGGTTGTTTAAAGCGAGTATTTTACGTTGGCATTTTTCCGGTTACCTTAGGGGTAGCCGCTTGGCAAGGTTGGTCCTGGTGGAGCTGGGCGACTGGCCCTGTCATCACTAGCGATCAGGAAAAGTTAGTACAGATTCAGATTCCATCAGGGACGGCAGCTCAGCAAATTGGTCAAGACTTAGAAGCCGCTGGGTTGATTCGGTCCACAACGGCTTGGAAAGTCTGGAATCGACTACAGGGATTTACAAACCGTGAAGGGGGCCTGCAGGCTGGGACCTATTCCTTATCACCAACCCAATCGATGTCGGATATTGCTGACCAAATTTGGACTGGGGATGTGGTGCAAACTAGTTTTACGATTCCAGAGGGCTGGAACCGTAATCAAATGGCTGAAGCGCTGGAGTCTCAAGGGCTAGTAAGTGCCGATGAATTTCTTCAGTCCACCGAAGAAATTCCCTATGCTGAATTTCCCTGGTTACCTCAAGGATTACCCCATCTAGAGGGGTTTCTCTATCCAGATACTTACCAGTTACCCAGTGAGCAGATTGATGCCAATGGGGTCGTAGATACAATGCTGTTGCGGTTTGAGCAGGTGGCCCTGCCTGTTTATCAGCAAACCTCTAGCCCCTATTCACTGCAGGAATGGGTTAACTTAGCCAGCATCGTCGAAAAAGAAGCCGTTGTCCCTGATGAGCGCGATACGATTGCTGGTGTGTTTGCCCGACGTCTACGGGAGGACATTAGTCTCGGGTCCGATCCAACGGTGGAATATGGCCTGGGGATAACTCAAACGCCAGAAAATCCATTGACCTTGGCCCAGGTAAATACCCCTAACCCTTACAATACTTACCGTAACCTAGGACTTCCCCCCACCCCCATCGCTAGTCCTGGTATTGCTAGTTTAGAAGCCTCCTTAAATCCGCCGGATACGGAGTTTCTTTACTTTGTTGCCCGCTACGATGGTACCCACGTGTTTAGCCGTTCGCTAGCCGAACATGAGCGCGCCCAAGGCGAGATTCGCGATCGCATTGATGCCCAGTTGGGGGACGATCTTTAAACCACATTGTCAATCAGGGTAGGTTAAGCTCTGCCCTTGCCTAACCATGACGCCTTGGGGCCGACTCCTACAACCTGACCTGGCCTTGCCTGGCTCGATTTTGCAACTGACGCCTGAGCTGATTGCGCAGCACCATCTGAAAGGACTTATTCTTGATGTGGACGAAACCCTCGTGCCATTTAAGCAAAGTCAACCCCTAGAAGAGGTATGTCAGTGGCTGCAACAGGTGCAATCGATGGTGACAGTAGTATTAGTGAGTAATAATCTCAGCCACAGTCGCATTAGCCGGATTGCCAATACCTTAGGCGTTCCGTTCTATACAGGGGCCGGTAAGCCATCCCGCCGTAAACTACGTCAAGCGGTAGCCCTTATGCAGCTGCCCCCCCATGAAATCGCTATGGTCGGTGATCGCTTGTTTACCGATGTTTTAGGGGGTAATCGCTTGGGACTATTTACAGTTTTAGTTGAGCCCATGGTAGATCCCATGGCAGTGAGTTCGGCAAATTCGCCTAAGCAGTGTTTACGTAATACTGAAATTTGGTTATCCAAGCGTCTTGGGGTGGTGCTGGCAGCTAGTGACCATCGTTAAGCTGGAACTAAGAATCTAAAAAAAGTATTATGCCCCTCTGATTGTCATGGTTTTATTGCGAGGATAAAGATATTGAATGGGATCGTTCTTTATAAAGATCCTGATTAATAAACGCGCGCGAATTTTGAGGATGGGGGCAGCTTGAGCTGTACCCCTTCTTTTTATTTAGATCATTTAGATAGAAGCATTTACGTGCGGTGCCATACTGGCTTAACTCGCTATCCTTTACGCTCTATCCGACCTATCCTAAATCTTAGGTTTGACGGACTACTCGCTCCAATTTCCTCACCAATTTCCTAGGAAGCGCCGTGACTGCATTGCCATCTACCCCATCGGAGATATCTAAGGGCTCACAGTTTCAGACCATTGTGGTCAAGATTGGAACCTCTAGCTTGACGTCAGCTCATAATCAGCTGGCTCTATCGGTAATTGCCCGTTTAGTGGAAACTCTAAGCCAGCTGCAGTGCCAGGGACATCAGGTGATTTTGGTATCCTCTGGTGCGGTCGGTGTAGGCTGTGCACGGCTGGGGTTAAGTGTGCCACCTAAAGCAATTGAGCAAAAGCAGGCGGTGGCGGCGGTGGGTCAGGGTCGTTTGATGCGAGTGTACGATGACCTGTTCACGGTATTAGAACAGCCCATTGCCCAGGTTTTATTAACCCGTAGTGACGTGATGCAACGTTCACGCTATGTGAACAGCTATCGTACCTTTCAGCAGCTGTTTAATTTGAATGTCATTCCCATCGTTAATGAAAATGACACGGTGGCTGTGGATGAGCTGAAATTTGGTGATAATGACACGCTTTCAGCCTTGGTGGCTAGCTTAGTGGGAGCGGATTGGTTGTTTTTACTCACCGATGTGGATCGACTGTATTCTGCAGATCCAAGGGCTAATCCAGATGCTGAACCGATTACTTGGGTACAACATTTGAGTGATTTAGATATTGATGTTGGGGATCGGGGATCGGCCTGGGGCACCGGGGGGATGATTACTAAACTAGAAGCGGCCCGGATTGCTACAAGTGCCGGTATTCGCATGGCCATTACCAATGGTCAGACCCCTGAGAACATTCTCAAAATTTTGGCGGGTGAACCCCTGGGTACCCAATTTGCCCCCAAGCCGAATCCTTCCAATGCGCGTAAACGGTGGATTGCCAATGGGTTGCGCCCCAGTGGATGGCTGTATTTAGACGCCGGGGCCGTACGGGCAATTAGTCAAGACGGTAAGTCGTTGCTGTCTGCTGGCATTGTGGCGATTAAAGGGGATTTTCAGGCGCAGGATGCGGTGAGATTGTGCGATCGCAATGGCCAAGAAATTGCCCGTGGCCTAGTTAACTATAATCACAATGAACTTCAGCAGATTCGTGGACGTCGTTCTAGTGAAATTTCGATGATTTTAGGCTACGACGGTGCCGATACAGTCGTCCACCGAGATAACTTAGTGCTAAATCCTGATGCGATAGATTTTGAGATGAAACCTGTGGAAAAGGACAAGCATTCCTATTAGATTGCTATACCTATCTATTTTTACTAATTCCTTATTATGTCTAGTACAAGTATTTTAGTACCATCGATCTTGGTAACCGGTGGTGCCGGTTATATTGGCTCCCATGCCGTACTTGCCTTAGAACAGGCAGGCTACCAAGTAGTTATTTTGGATAGTCTTGAATATGGTCACCAGGAACTAGTAGAGCAACACCTGAAAGCAAAATTGGTGCAAGGTAACACGACTGACCGTGCTTTATTAGATCAACTATTTGAACAATATAACTTTGTGGCTGTGATGCACTTCGCGGCCTACATTGCGGTAGGTGAGTCTGTAACTGCACCCGCTGATTACTATCGCAATAATGTCTACGGCACCCTCAACCTTTTACAAGCAATGGAAGCCGCAGGAGTAAAGCGATTTGTCTTTTCCTCCACCTGTGCTATTTACGGGCCACCCAAGACTGTTCCAATTCCAGAAGATCATCCTAAAAATCCCATTAGTCCTTATGCCAGCAGCAAACTAATGGTGGAAATAATGCTCCAAGATTTCCAACAAGCTTACGGTTTACAATCGGTCTGTTTTCGTTATTTCAATGCCGCTGGTGCTGATCCTGCAGGCCGTCTAGGAGAAGATCACAATCCTGAAACTCACCTGATCCCTTTGGTATTGCAAACGGCGCTTGGAAAACGTGATCATATTTCCATCTTTGGCACTGATTATGAGACTCGGGATGGTACCTGTATCCGTGACTATATCCATGTTGCCGACTTAGCCGATGCCCATGTCAAGGGAGTGCAATACTTGATTGACGGTGGTGAAACCGCCTTTATCAATTTAGGTAATGGCAGTGGCTTCACCGTTAAGGAAGTGATCGAAGCTGCTCGTAAAGTAACAGGGCATCCTATTCCCGCTGTGGAGTGTGAACGCCGCCCTGGAGACCCGCCAAGCTTGATTGGCAGTAGCGACCATGCGCGTCAACGTCTAGGCTGGGTACCCCAATATGCCGATTTGGAAACCATTATTAGCCATGCCTGGCAATGGCATCAAAAGCGCCATGGTTAGTCTCAAGGGTAGCAAACGATACGCTGTTAACCTTTCCGGAATAAATTTACACAGACCGTACTGATAAAAAGTATTCTAGACCGGTAGCTTAGGCTATAAGCTTCTGAGGATGCTTTACCCAGTAGCGCCCTTGAGGGAAAATGCATTCATTGGGAAAAGTATTGATATCCGGATAAAGCCAGGGATTGAGTGCACTAGAATGAGCAAATCACGTTAGTCGATCCTTTCCCACGGCATTTCGCTTAGGGCATTTCTAATCAGCAGCAGGCGCGCATGGCAGTGGCAACTACGATTCTAAAAGAATGGCAGCAACGGCTTCAGGCTGACTTGCCCGACCAAAGCCATGACACCCGCAAAGCGATTACTCAGTGGCTTTGCGGCGAGGACACTGAACGATTTGAGACACTTTCCCATAAAGAGTTATCCATTGCTACCCAAGCGATGGATTATCGATACCGCATTTTTTATAAAACCTACTGGGGATTACCGCCAGACCGGGCTTATCAAACCCTAATGCGGAAACTAGGTGGTTTATTTTTGGTGCGTAGCAAAATACGTACATGGATTGCCCTGAGCCGAGATCGCCAGCGTCAGGTTAAGGATGTTTTACAAGAAATTATTCAGGAGATGTTGCAAAGCGATCGCCATCTTCAACAGCAGATGGGCTGGATAGCCCAATGTACAGCGCGTCCTCAGCTCCGTAATCTGCTGACAATGGCGACGATTGAAGAATACTGCCTAAGACCGATTCGTAACCAGCCTCTGATCGTTTATCGATTCGTTAACTACCTGCGACGTTCTCAGCGTGGAGGTATGACTCAAGTTCCTGGGGCACAGCTGATTCAGCTGATTTCAGAAGAAATTGGCACTGATGATGCCGATAGCACCATCAGTCTCTTTGATGTGCAGGCTGTTAGTACTTACGAACAACAACAAGAATTTGAGGAAATCCAACGGGCCCGACAGTCGGTTAAAGACAGTTTTACCGATTATTTGCAGGAAACCTTAGGGGATCCGGCAACCCAGTGGTTGGGGCTACATCTACAGGGATATACCCAAGACAGTATTGCCAAACAGCTGAACATGTCGATTAACCAAGTGTATCGACTACGGGAAAAAATTAGTTATCACGCGATTCGTATTTTTACCCTGAAGGAACAGCCTGAGTTGGTTTTGGGATGGTTAAAGACCACACTGACTGACCACGATTTGGGATTAACGTCTAGCCAATGGCAAATCTACTGGCAATCCTTAGAGCCTTTTCAACAGCAACTACTGACCGAACTTAAGCAAGGTAGCAATATTGATGCGATCGCACAAAAGCTAGGGTGCAGACCTAAACAAGTCATGAGTGAATGGGCTAAGCTTTACCTAGATGCCCAAAAATTGCGGACCTAGCCAATCTGGGGCTCTTGAAGGTTGTCCTTGGGCATTGTCTTTGGGCGCCAAAACGGGGGTGGTTTTATGGAGAGGTTACGTCACGCACATTGCTGTGCCTGTGCCCCTATCTTCGTTATTCCTTCCTAGGCAGCCATCATGTCAACTTCCCCCGAAAATAATGCGTTGTCACCACCATCTCGCAGTCTAAAGCAGACTGAAACCATGGCCAATTTAGAGCAAATGTTCCTTTTGATCGAAGGAATTTTGCCCTTTGAAGCCTGTCTTTACTACCAGGTTTTACCCCTTTCAATCGAGGGAAGTAGTCTAAATCTGGGCATGGTAAACCCAAACGACACTAATGCGGCTGATTATGTCAGACGTCAGGTATCTTACATCAACTGCTCCATCGTATCGCGACCCATATCCTCTGACTGGCATCGGGAAATTCTGTCAAAATTTTTGAGTCACTCGGCCAAAAACCGCCAAGCGTCTCAAATTTCTCAACCTAAGGCAACCCCTACAGCAAGTTCATTTGAAGAGCAGCCTACACTGGTAGTAGGCGCTCCTACTGAGATTATTGAGAATCCTCCCCGTGAGGTTATTGTAGAGTCCAGCAATGACGAAGATTCTTCACAGGCACCGCCGCCGAGTACAGCAACAAAATCTACCGACGATACTCCCCAGCCTCCACTGAGTATTGAATTGGCAGATCAAAATCAAATAGTTCCAGAAGCATCATCAACTGCTACAGAAAAATCACCATCAGAATCTGACGCTAATCTCAAGAAACGCTATAAACCTAGTCAAGTTACTCCCAAGGAACTAACTCAGATGCTGCTGAAACGCATCATCACTCAGGAAGGCATTGGACGGCTTTATTTAGAACGTCAAAGCACTACTTGCCGCATTCTGTGGAGTAAAGACGGCGTTGTACAGTCAGCTGTAGATGATATCTCCACCCAGCTCTTTCAGGGGGTTATCAATGAGCTAAAACGAATGATGAGTCTCTCATTGATTCCTGTTCGTAAACCAAAACAAATTGAGATCGAACGAATACACAATCAAAAGCGAATTTTGCTGCGATTACGCGTCATGCCAGGTGAACACGGTGAAGAAGCAACCCTACAAGTGTTGAGGGGGGCAGCGCTAAGATTTTACCAACAGCAGCAAATAGATAATTTGGGTCGTGACGCCTTAGGCATAGCCCGAGATCTACAGCAACGCATCGATGACCTGCGTGCCCAGGCGCAGCGCAATATGGATGTTCAGGATGATACTAAGCAAAAGACACTACCTACCATCATGAATATGCTAAGACATATGGAGCGACAACTGCATGACATCATTGAAGATGCTGACCAGTAAGGTAAGCATTACTTCACCATTCTTCATCGTTAGCGCTTCAACAAATTAGTCAGAGTTAGAGGGTTGTTTGCGTAACCCCTGTAATAAGCGTCGAAAGTTTACAGAAAACTCAGCAAAACCCAGCAGACTGCCCTGCTCATCTTCTTGCCAGGATGCCGATAAAACTCCGTAGCTTAATCCGACCGTGCCAAGACCAAAAAAGCCTAGGGACACAAGCAGTACGACTACATTAGGAAACTCGACAATGTGCCGAGTCAGAAGAATGTAAGCAACTACAAATGAAGACATACCTAAAGCTGTCGGTACTCCAGCAAACACAGCCATACGGCGAATCATACGACGGCTGACTATCTCAGGAATGCCGGTGTCAGCATCTTCATGGGTAGATTTACTGACGGATTTAGATTGGCTAGTAGATTTACTGACGGCCTTGACTCGCTTACGTGATGCCTTAGCCTCTGAACTCAATAACTCAGGTAGTGCTGCTGCGTTGGATGAATCTCCTTGATCACTTTGCCGTTTATTGGACTTAGGTTCAAAAGGAAGCGACTCACGCTGAGATGAGGAAGGCATAAAAAATAATGCTAGACTGCGAGGACCAGGACAAAAATTAACTAATTAATATAGTAAACCTTGTCCATGTCCAAAACGGTCGTTTTTCCGGTAAAAAATCTACAGGTTTCAACTTGGACGTGGTTTAGCCACGAATACCTAGCTTACTAATTAAGTCTCGATATCGGCTAACATCCTGCTTGACCAAATAGGCCAACAAGCGCTTACGGCGACCAATCATCCGTAACAATCCGCGTCGAGATGAATGGTCCTTTTTATTTACCTGTAAATGCTTACTCAACCGATTAATTTTTTCAGTGAGCATCGCTACCTGCACATCTACAGAGCCAGTATCTGTTTCATGTACCTGATAGTCAGAAATAATTGATTGCTTTTGTTCTTGCAGGAGCGCCATAGAGCTTACCGATTACAGTCTGTGAAAACGAATAAGAGCTGAACGTACAGGACCTGTACGATTCAATGCAGGACTTTTCATTGTACAACAGGAAAGCTAGTCAGACTCAAAATTATAGAACTCGTTCTACTGTATGATCCTATATGCCATAGTCTATGGGACAGAGGGTTTATCATGCAGTCATAACTATTGACCGACAAAGTAGCTGCATCACACTTCTCCCCTAATAAGCGACGTTACAGAACTAGGCGAGAAAAACTTAGCCTTATTTTCTGGGAAATCTATTAGAGCCTGTAAAAAGATATAGGTCTCACCATTGACCTGTTCTATCCCAATAGCGCATTGCTTTTACGACTATTTTGATAAGTTTCTTATTATATGCAGAGCCTAAGCTTTTTGACTGAAATTTTCAAAAAATCAAACTAATTTCTCAATATTTGGGGCAGGTTCTCAATTTTGCCGCTTCAAAAGACCAGATGATTACCGATAATAGATACTTCATTTCGATTTGAAGTGCTTAAAAAGCGGATTTGTTCTTCAAACCTATTTTGATTGAAACCTTTGCCTTTGCAGTGGGTGGCACTGTGTTGGCGATATCACGTCACTATCTTTACTTCTTCAGTTGCGCTTGCTCATGTTGCATTCTCAGTTAGTTACCTCCTACTTAATAGCCATGTTGTTGGGGGGCATGGCGTTAACGGCTCCAGAGGAGGCTAGAGCACTGGACGCCACCAGTTCTGAATCCGAGACTGCGTTCAGTACTGAAACTGATAAGTTAGGGGCTGGTCGACTGGCCTTGGATGCCATGGATCCGGCTAACAATATTGAGCCTCCTGGTTTGGATGTGCGGTCGGGAAATGAAGTGATCAGCCCGTTTCTAAATCGGGCAATGCAAGAAGAACTAAATAACTTGATGGGTCGATTTGAGGGCGCGTTGCTCCATGGCTATGCCAGTACTCAGCCTGCTGAGCTGGCCCTCTCCTCAATTAGTGCTGAAGGCAGTCTCAGTGCTAGTTTAGGAGGCAGTAGCGTGACTACGCCCCTGACCCATCCAGCCCTGGAAACGGCCCAAAAAACTCTGGATGACTGGGATGATTTGATTGCTCGACGGGACTATGGAATTGCCCGTCAACGTTGGTTGCAGGCTCGTCAAGAGTTATGGAATGCGTTTCCGGTTAATCAATCCTTGGCCCATGCCGAAGTGCGATCAATGTGGTTGGATCGTGGCACGATTGTCCGTGCTGGGTCTGAGGAAAATCTAGCAGAGATTTTTGATCGGCTTGCTGCTGCAGGTATTAATACGGTTTTCTTCGAGGCAATTAATGCAGGCTATCCGATTTATCCTAGCCGGATTGCACCACAGCAAAATCCTCTGACGCGCCATTGGGACCCGTTGGCTGCAGCCATCAGGTTAGGCAAAGCGAGAGGTATTGAAGTTCATGCCTGGGTTTGGTTATTTGCTGCTGGAAACCGCCGTCACAATGCGATTTTGAACCTTCCTACTAATTATCCTGGACCGCTCATTAATGCTAATCCAGGCTGGGCTGCCTATGATCGTCAGGGCCGAATTGTTCCAGTGGGCCAAGACAAGCCATTTTTGGATCCAGCTAATCCAGAGGTACGTAGTTATCTTATGCGTATGCTTCAGGAACTGGTCAATAACTACGATGTGGATGGTGTCCACTTTGATTACGTACGCTATCCGTTTCAAGATCCTGGTGCAAACCGGACCTATGGATATGGCACAGCTGCCCGACTGCGTTTTCGAGATATTACCGGGGTGGATCCAGCGATTCTTTCACCCCGTAATAATTCCTCGCTTTCACCCAATGCACAGCGACGGCAGCGGGACTTATGGCATCGTTGGACCGAGTTTCGGGTAGAGCAGGTGAGTTCATTTGTGGCTGAGGCATCTCAGATGTTGCGGCAACGACGGCCTAATATGACGATTTCAGCAGCGGTGTTCGCCAAGCCTACCCATGAACGGATCCAAAAAATTCAGCAAGATTGGGAAACATGGGCCGAGCGTGGCGATGTAGATTGGATTGTATTGATGAGCTATGCTATGGATACCAATCGATTTGAGGAGCTGATTCATCCTTGGGTGCTGGATGGTAACTATGGGGCTACGCTGATTATTCCGGGGATTCGGTTGCTAAATTTGCCTGAAATGGCAGCGTTTGATCAGATTCAAACCCTAAGGGATTTGCCGGTCAGTGGCTATGCCCTGTTTGCTGTTGATAACCTGCAACAGGGTATTCAAACGCTGCTGAATAATACTCAGGGAGCTACCAATACTGCATATTCTTTACCCCAACAGCAACCATTTAACACGGCTGCCGAGCGTTATCAGTCCCTACAGCGAGAGTGGGGATGGCTTTTGACTAATGGTCAGTTAGTCATGCGTGAACAAAGATTGGCGCAGTGGGTGGATGATGTGAATGGGTTGGGTAATCAGCTGGCAGATCTAGCTGAGGCTCCTTCCCATCGGAAACTGGAGGAGGTGCGATCGCAACTTGATGAGCTTAACCAAGTCCTTGATTCTGAGCTAACAGTTAAGTCTCAACAGAACCAATATCGACTGCAGACCTGGCAACACCGCCTTGTCACCATCGAACACCTTTTAGCCTATGGTGAAGAAAGGTTTATTCCTTAAAAGATTAGTTAACTCCCCTACATCAAATAAGCTTAGTTCATGCCAAACTTATTTGATACAACCATCGGTCACGCTGGGTAATCTTAGACAATAAGATTTTCTAAGATTTAGGTGTTGACACCTATGACTGAGCCTGTACCAGAACTGATTATCGAAGCCGGTCGTACCGAAGCGCAGTATTGGCAGGATCTTTGGCGATATCGAGAACTGTTTTATTTTTTGGCCTGGCGCGATATCCTGGTGCGCTACAAACAAACAACAATTGGTATTGCTTGGGCGCTATTACGACCATTTCTGACCATGATTGTATTCACAGTGGTATTTGGGAGATTAGCAAACTTACCATCCGAGGGTGGTGCCCCCTATCCAATTTTAGTTTTTGCCGCCATGTTACCCTGGCAGTTTTTTGCCAATGCCCTATCAGAGTGCAGCAATAGTTTAATTACCAACGCGAATCTTCTGTCCAAAGTCTACTTCCCTCGGCTAATAGTACCTACAAGTGCCGTTATCGTTAGCTTTGTAGACTTCTTAATTTCGGGAATCATTCTGCTTGGGCTCATGGCCTGGTTTAATACAGTGCCTACCTGGCGGATGTTGACCTTGCCTTTTTTTATTGCTATTGCATTTGCAGCAGCCATGGGAGCCGGTCTGTGGCTAGCCGCATTAAATGTACAATATCGAGACTTTCGTTATATTGTTCCATTTATTGTCCAGTTTGGGCTTTATATCTCACCAGTTGGGTTTAGCAGTACGATCATTCCAGAAAATTGGCGAATAATCTATGCTCTAAATCCTATGGTTGGGGTGATTGATGGCTTTCGCTGGGCAATTATTGACGGTGACGTCCAATTATTTTGGCCAGGGTTTATATGCTCCTTACTAATAGTAGGTGGACTACTCACATCAGGAATCTTGTATTTCCGTCGTATGGAAAGGACTTTTGCTGATGTCATTTAGCTGCAGCTTTTAACCATTCATCAACGGGTTTCCGCCTAACAAAGGGTGCAGTGCGGTCTCCAGATATAGTTTGAGTTTCCTCAAAGAAAATGAAGCAGTGCGGCATAACTTAAACTGCTCAACTTTTTCCAGACCTTGTGATTGAACTTACCTCAGCAGCGATAGGTTGAGGTGTTGCAGCAAGGCAAAAAGGGTGCAGTTAGATCTATGCCAAAGCAACTGTTGCTGGATCAACTAATATCAGGCTTTATCTAGAACGTGACATCACTAATTTTGAGCCCTGCAGCGATTTGTCAAAATATGAAAATTTGATGAACCTGATGGGCATTCTTATTTCTTGATGGTCGTTTTCACTCACATGTCTCTACTGTCATGGTCAACACGGTGATCCAAGTCGAAAACTTGGGCAAAAAATATGTCATTCGACATCAGCAAAAAGGTGCTTACCGTTACAAGGCACTGCGTGATGTTATGGCGGATGGACTAAAGTCCCTTAGTCAAAAGGTAAGACACCCTGGTAAGTCGTTTAAGCCAGCCAACCAAGAAGATTTCTGGGCACTGAAAAATGTTTCATTTGAGGTTAAGCAGGGAGAAGTTGTTGGAATTATCGGACGCAATGGAGCTGGGAAGTCTACTTTGCTTAAGATTCTAAGCAGGATCACAGAGCCCACAACGGGTAGAATTCGTTTGAAAGGCAGGGTTGCCAGCTTATTAGAAGTGGGTACAGGCTTTCATCCAGAATTAACTGGTCGAGAAAACATTTTTCTCAATGGTGCCATTCTGGGCATGAGCCGGAACGAGATTAATCGTAAATTTGATGAAATTGTTGAATTTGCTGAAACCACTCAATTCTTAGATACCCCAGTCAAACGCTATTCGTCAGGCATGTACGTGCGTTTAGCCTTTTCAATTGCAGCACATCTAGAGCCAGAGATTCTTGTCATTGATGAAGTCTTAGCTGTAGGAGATGCTGCATTTCAAAAAAAATGTCTAGGCAAAATGGAAAGTGTTGCTGGACAAGGGCGCACCATTTTATTTGTCAGTCATAATATGCAAACAATCAGAAATCTCTGTACACGCGGAATTCTGATTGAAAAAGGAATGGTGAACTCTGATACCTCAATAGAAGAGTCATTAACTAACTATAATCAAAGCCTTCGAAACCTACGATTCAATGTTTCAACGGGGGTCAAAGATTCTAGCTCTAGAAGAGGTGAGGGACAAGTAAGATTTACAGAGATTACCCTTTTAGATGATCATGATAATGAAGCTTTTTATTTTTCCATGGGAGACAGAATCCGATTCAGACTGTCTTACCAAGTTTTCTCTAATGTCAAAGAATTAGGTCTTCTGATTCGTTTGCGATCAGGAGTAACGGGTGAACCTATCACTTCAGATTTCCATACTTTATCAACAAGTGAATTAGATTACCAATTTCAAAAAACTATTGTGATTGAATGGGCAACAAGCAATGTTCTGCCTGGTGAATATCCTCTATATTTCTGGCTTGGAGACTTTCAAACACACCCTTATGATGTTGTGGATGACCTGACACACCCACTAGTGATAACTGCAAATATAGCAGCTTCATCTAAAGACTTGCATCCGTCCAGTTCGATGGGCGTTTTCGCAGTGGAATCAAATTTGTTATCCAATTGATCGCTGTGCCTCATCTTCAGATTATTGGATAATGTTTATCGTGGGACGCGCTTATGATTATTAGCCAAGATATATCTATTTTAGTAACTGGAGGCACTGGCTCTTTTGGCAAAGAATTTGTGAGAAGAATTTTAGATAAGTTCCCAAAGATTAGACGACTGGTTATTTATTCGAGAGATGAACTAAAACAGTTTGAGATGGCACAACAATTCTCTACCAGCGACCATCCAGGCTTACGTTATTTTATTGGTGATGTCCGCGATCATCAACGACTGACTCGGGCATTTGAACAAATTGATGTTGTCGTACATGCTGCTGCTTTAAAACAAGTTCCGGCAGCTGAATATAATCCTATGGAATTTGTCAAAACCAATGTCCTAGGAGCAGAAAATATTATTCAGGCGGCTCTGGATACCCAAGTCAAAAAGGTAGTAGCTTTGTCGACTGATAAAGCAGCAGCTCCAATTAATCTTTATGGTGCGACGAAACTTTGCTCAGACAAGCTTTTTATTGCAGCAAATAATATTAAAGGACGCCGAGAACTGAGTTTCAGCGTTGTACGATATGGCAATGTCATGGGTTCAAGAGGATCAGTCATTCCCTTCTTCATAAAAAAACGCAAGGATGGCGTTATCCCCATTACTAATCCACAAATGACTCGCTTCAACATATCTCTACAAGAAGGGATCGATATGGTTCTTTGGGCAATCGAGAAATCTTTGGGAGGAGAAATTTTAGTTCCCAGGATTCCCTCTTATCGAATTATTGATGTAGCCAAAGCTATTGCGCCTAATTGTAAGCATAAAATTGTAGGTATTCGTCCCGGAGAAAAAATCCATGAAGAGATGATTACCAGCTCAGATTCATATACAACTGTTGATCTTGGGTCCTATTACGCAATTTTACCCACTCAAGCAAGTTACAGTGTTGAGAGATATTGTGAAGTTATGGATGCAATACCTGTGGAACAAGGATTCAGCTACAATTCCGGTCAAAATGATCGATTTCTTACAGTTGAAGAGCTACGGGCACTTACCAAAATTCACATCGATCCAGACTTCACTATCTAGAGCTATGGGTGACTACATTCCTTATGGAAAGCAAGATATTACGCAACAAGATATTGATTCTGTTGTCGCCGTCCTTAAATCAGACTGGCTGACCCAAGGACCTTTAATAGCTCAATTCGAACAGGCTATTGCAAATTACTGTGGGGCAAAATATGCTGTAGCTGTATCTAGCGCAACAGCAGCTTTACATATTGCTTGCATCGCTGCCGGATTATCCTCCGGAGACAGTTTATGGACTTCTCCAAATACGTTTGTCGCATCAGCTAATTGTGGCCTTTATTGCGGGGCAACTGTCGATTTTATTGATATCAATCCAAGAACTTATAATTTAAGCTTGGACAACCTCAAGACAAAACTAGAACAATCAGCAAAACATGGGTATCAATTACCAAAAATATTAATACCAGTACATTTTGCGGGGCAATCCTGTGAAATGGAAGAAATTAGAGAGCTATCTCACTGCTATGGATTCCAGGTAATTGAAGATGCCTCTCACGCGATTGGTGGACAATATAAAGAAAAAGCTATTGGTAGCTGTTTCTTTTCAGATATGACAGTGTTTAGCTTTCATCCCGTAAAGATTATTACTACTGGCGAAGGTGGAATAGTAGTGACAAACCGTTCGGATTTATATGAGAAGTTAGTACGACTACGAACTCATGGTGTGACGAAAGATTCAAACTTATTTCAGACTGAATCCCATGGACCTTGGTATTATCAACAACTTGAGTTGGGCTACAATTATCGTATCACTGATATTCAATCCGCATTGGGGCTTAGTCAACTTAAACGGCTTGATGAGTTTTTAAAGCGCCGAAGGTGGTTAACTGCTCGATACAATAACTTTTTGAGAGAACTGCCATTGACTTTACCCTGGCAGCATACAGATACAAACTCTAGTTGGCACCTATATGTAGTAAGACTGCAATTAAAGAAAATCAATAAAACTCACCGACAAATATTTGAAGCACTTCGACAGCAAAATATTGGCGTGAATTTACATTATATTCCAGTACATATCCAGCCTTACTATCAGAACTTAGGATTTAACTGGGGAGATTTTCCCAATGCAGAACAGTACTATCGAGAGGCTATTAGTTTACCGCTGTACTATGGGTTAACTGAAAATGCCCAGGACAGAGTTATCCAAACCCTATCTCAGATTTTGAAATAATTGCATACATGCTCCTGTTTATGAAAATAGCAGTCATTCCAGCTCGGGGAGGAAGTAAGCGAATTCCTCGTAAAAACATTAAACTCTTCTGTGGTCAACCAATGATATCGTGGTCAATTCAAACCGCCCAGAACACGCACTTGTTTGATCATGTAATTGTTTCTACTGAAGATTCTGAAATTTCCGAGGTGGCTAAAAGTTTGGGGGCAGAAGTTCCATTTATGCGGCCCCACAATCTTGCTGACGATTATACAGGAACTACAGAAGTTATCGCCCATGCTACGCAATGGATGCTTGATCAACGGTGGCCTGTGACAGCTGTTTGCTGTATTTATGCAACAGCACCGTTTATTCAAGTAGATGACATCAAGCAAGGGCTAGATTATTTGGAATCAGGTAATTGGGAATATACCTTCTCAGCCACAGAATTTGCAGCACCTATCTTCCGATCATTTCAACAAACTCCAGAAGGAGAAATTAAAATGTTTTTTCCAGAATATTTTTTGGTTCGGTCTCAGGACATACCTGTAGCGTTACATGACGCTGGGCAATTTTATTGGGGGCGACCCTCCGCATGGTTACGTAGTAAACGTATTTTTGATCAGCATTCGACATGTGTTGTCATCCCGAAATGGCGCGTATGTGATATTGATACTGAAGAAGATTGGAAAAAAGCAGAAATTATTGCTCCTGTTATCATGAAAAACATCTAAACAAAAGCGAAGAAAGAGACATGGGAAATTTCACAACTGAGCAGGAATATTTTTGGGCTGGTGACTTTGGGAACGATTATGCTGCTAGAAATAGCTCAGACAAGTTGTTTTCCAGTAATATTTCACTGTTTTCTACTATCTTAAAGCACACGCATGATGTGAAATCTGTCATCGAATTTGGTGCAAATATTGGTCTAAACTTGAATGCAATCAAATATCTTTTACCACAAGTAGAGTTATCTGCAGTTGAAATCAATCAAAAGGCCAGTAAAAGCTTGCAGGCTAACAATATAAAAACATATGTACAATCTATTTTTAATTTCTCCCCAACTCAAAAATATGATTTTGTCTTAACCAAAGGGTTATTAATTCATGTTAACCCAGAACAACTTCCTAAAATTTACCAAACCATATACAAGGCATGTAAACACTATATCTGTGTAGCCGAATATTATAATCCCACTCCTATCGAGAAAACCTACCGCGGGCATGACAACAAGTTGTTTAAACGTGATTTTGCAGGAGACTTGTTAGATCAATTTAGTGACTTAAAGTTGTTAGATTATGGTTTTGTCTATCATCGAGACAATCATTTTCCACAAGATGACATAACTTGGTTCGTACTTGAAAAATCACTACCCTAATGAAAATACTTATTCGAGCGGATGCTTCTTCTGAAATTGGGACTGGACATGTTATGCGTTGCATGGCCTTAGCTCAAGCATGGATCGAGCAAGGAGGGGGGGTAACTTTCCTAATGGTTCCTGGTATTACCGCTTTGGAAACAAGGTTAAGAGCTGAGGGTATCCAGGTTGTGCATATGCCGTTCTTCTCAGGGAGCCAAGAAGATGTGCATCAAACCATTGTCCATGCTAATTCTTTGAATATTACTTGGGTAGTGGTGGATGGCTATCAGTTTGGTGCTGACTATCAACAAGTAATTAAAAATGCTGGTCTGAAACTATTGTTGATGGATGATTATGGTCATGCAAAATACTATTGGGCAGATCTAGTACTCAATCAAAATATTTATGCTCATGAGCGTATTTATGCTAATCGAGACGCTTGTACACAACTACTACTAGGAACTTCTTATGCATTGTTGAGGAAGGAGTTTTGGCCATGGCGAGACTGGTCTCGCAGGGTTCCAGCCGTAGCTTGCAAAATATTAGTAACCTTAGGGGGAAGTGACCCCGATAACGTTACCCTCAATGTGATTCAAGCTTTGCTACAGGTTAAGGTTGATGGCTTGGAGGTGATAGTTGTTGTTGGGAGTGGTAATCCCCACTACGAGCAGTTGCAAAAATCTATTCAAGGCACTGAAATAGCAATTACACTGAAACACAATGTGAGCAATATGCCTGAGTTGATGGCTTGGGCAGATTTAGCAGTTACGGCTGGAGGGAGCACCTGCTGGGAAATTGCGTTTATGGGATTGCCAAGCTTGGTAATCGTTTTGGCAGAGAATCAATGTGCGATCGCAGAGAAATTAGAGGCTATTGGTGCTGTAATAAACTTAGGGTGGCATACTAAATTGTCGCCTAATATGTGTCAGCTAGAAATTAATAGACTAGCTAAAAATATAGATTTGCGAAGAGAGATTAGTCAGCACAATCGACAGCTGGTTGATGGAGAAGGTAGTGACAGAATACTTATGCATCTTCGACATCAGAGACTACGCCTCAGGAATGTACATGAAGATGACTGTGAACTTCTTTGGCGATGGGCAAATGATTTGAGTGTCAGAAAAGCTGCATTCAAATCTGATTTCATTCCTTGGCAGGAACATTTACAGTGGTTCTATCTCAAGCTTCAAGACTCGAGTTGCTGCATTTATATCGCACTTGACAGACAGGATAATGCTGTTGGCCAAATACGATTCGATATTTATAATAGTCAACGTGCAGAAATAGATATTAGTCTTGATAAAAGCAAACGAGGGTTGGGCTATGGAGCTGAATTAATTAAGTTAGGTATTAATAGTTTTTTAGCTTATGCATCTGTACAAGCTGTTTATGCATCGATAAAAAAAAATAACCACCCATCAATTAGAGCCTTTGAAAAGGCTGGCTTTCAAAAAGACGATACCCAAAAGCATTTCCATGAGAAAGCTGTAATATATGTTTTTGAAGTTTAAATATGATGACTTTGATATTTTAATATAATGCACGAAATTCTTCCCAAAAGAGAGCCTTTTTATTATTCCAAAAGAGAGTCTGAAGAGATCCGCTAAGTTCCAGATAGAACCATAAGAGAATAGTTTACTGGATAGTAGAAAATAATCATTATCTAGTTTTATTTGAAATCAATGATGAAACCTATACTCTAAAGGAAGCTATATGTTCTAAAGGTAGAGAGACAATAATCCATCTGGGTTTTAATGGAGTTTTTATATGAATTCTCAGTATATTGTGGTGGGAAGTAAATCTTGGAATCGAAAAGTGTTTGACCAGTGTCTGGTTGACCAGTCGGGGAGATGGACTTTTATTGATTCCCATGAAGCTCTAAATTTGGCCAAAATAGATAAAATTAAGCCTCGCTATATTTTTTTTCTCCACTGGTCTTGGAAAGTATCTAATGAGTTACTTGATAAATATGAATGTGTTTGCTTCCATATGACAGATGTTCCGTATGGAAGAGGAGGTAGTCCACTTCAGAATTTAATTGTTAGAGGACATAAAATCACCAAAATGACGGCTCTAAGAATGACACAAGAGCTTGATGGAGGTCCAGTGTACTATAAAGAGCCACTTTACTTAGGAGGGAATGCAGAGGAAATCTATATTCGTGCGAGTTATCTCTCTGCCAAGATAATAAAAAGGATTATTAAGGAACAACCGAACCCAATAGCTCAAACAGGAAAGATAACCATCTTTAAGCGAAGACAACCTGACGAAAGTGAAATTTTAGGCATTGAATCACTTGATAGTTTGTATGATCATATACGAATGCTTGACGCAGAAGGCTATCCCAAATCTTTTATCCAATATCAAGGCTTTCGATATGAGTTTAGTCGAGCAGTTTTGTATGATGGGCAAATTAAAGCCGATGTCACAATTACCCCTTTAGAAGAAGGAGATCCTGACTAATGAATGTGTTAGTTGTTGCCGCCCATCCAGATGATGAAGTTTTAGGCTGTGGCGCGACTATTGCAAAACATACTCAGCAAGGTGACTCTGTCTATATATTAATTCTTGCAGAAGGTGTTACTAGTCGAGGTGAGCAGCATAATCGTAAGATGTGGCATTCAGAGCTTTCTGCGGTAACGAAAGCTGCTCAACGGGCAAGTGAAATTTTGGGTGCTACTTCTGTAGCTCTCAAAGGATTTCCAGATAATCGGATGGATGGATGTGAACTACTTGACATAATCAAAATAGTGGAAGAGAGCATTTCTAAATATCAACCAGAAGTTATTTATACCCACCATATTGGTGATGTAAATATTGATCATCAATATACTCATAGAGCAGTTGTAACGGCGTGTCGACCGGTGCCACACCATCCAGTCAAAACATTATTATTTTTTGAAGTTCCATCTAGTACTGAGTGGCAACCACCAGGTTCGTCTTCAAGTTTTGTTCCTAATTGGTATGTAGACATTGGAAGAACGCTAGAACTGAAATGTCAAGCACTAGCAGCTTATGCTGCTGAGATGCGACAGTGGCCTCATCCTAGATCTATAGAAGCTGTCAACTATCTTGCAAAATGGCGAGGTTGTTGTGTGGGCATAGAAGCTGCTGAAGCCTTCATTTTAGGAAGACATCTAAGCTAAAGCCTCTTGTTAGAAGATACTTGAAATGTTTGGCGTTCTACCCCTCATATGGAAGTTATGCAAAATATTAAAATTGCCCACCGTGCGATTGGTGCAAGTCAACCTCCATTTATAGTTGCCGAAATGTCTGGCAATCATAATCAGTCTTTGGAACGGGCATTAGAAATTGTTGAGGCAGCTGCAAAGGCGGGCGTTTACGGCCTTAAGCTTCAAACATATACTGCCGACACCATGACTCTTGATATTAATAAAGGTGAATTTCTTATTACTGATCCTAACAGCTTATGGTGTGGGAACTCACTTTATAAACTCTATCAAAAAGCTCATACCCCTTGGGAATGGCATCAACCTATCTTCAAAAAATGTAAAGAGCTTGGCATAGTTGGCTTTAGCACTCCCTTTGATAAGACCTCCGTCGATTTTCTGGAATCCTTAGATGTGCCTTGTTATAAGATCGCATCTTTTGAAAATACTGATTTGCCGTTGATTCGTAAAGTCGCTGGGACAGGCAAGCCGATGATTATATCTACAGGAATGGCTACGGCTGCTGAACTTGACGAAACTGTCCGCACTGCTCATGAAGCAGGTTGTCAAGATCTCATTCTGCTTAAATGTACCAGCACTTATCCTGCTAGCCCTGACAATACTAATATTCTTACCATTCCTCATATGCGCGAATTATTTAACGTCCAAGTAGGGGTATCAGACCATACCTTAGGCATAGGTGTCAGTATTGCCAGTGTCGCTCTCGGAGCAACCTTTATCGAAAAACACTTCACTCTTAACCGGAGTCATGGAGGTGTAGATTCAGCTTTTTCTATGGAACCCTCTGAAATGAGGCAGCTAGTACTGGAAACTGAAAGAGCTTGGCAGGCATTAGGTAGGATTAAGTATGGCCCCACAGAAGCTGAAAAACAATCTCTAACATTTCGCCGCAGTTTATATGCAGCTGAAAATATCAAAGCAGGAGAAGTATTTAATACTCATAATATTAGGGCGATTAGACCAGGCTATGGATTAGCAACAAAGTACTTTGAAAAAATCATAGGAAAAAAAGCGAAAACTGACATTAAAAAAGGAACCGCTTTAAGTTGGGATTTATTTTAGTGATAAAGATAAATTCAACCCTATCAAAAATATGGATATTTTAATCATTGAGTCATTTTCCTGGAATCCGCATATAGAGACCGCTGGTGAAATTGCCATCACACGAACAACTGCAGGTTTAAAAACTAGCTTTTGTTTTATTGATGTTGATAATCCTGATGATTGCCGGTTTACTCACATCAATTGGTTTAAAAAGATTTTCTTTATAAAAAAACGAGAAAGGCTTTCCCAATTAAAAAATATTTTAAGAAAATTTGGAGTAACTATTGTCCCAGAACTCCCCTTATCTGAAAGAGTAAAGTTAGAAATAGATAGCTTCTCACAAAACTTTCCTAAAAATTTAGAAGAACTGAAGAACTATAAGTATAAAGATGCTGAATTAGGCCTAGCTACAACTTCTTCGCTAATAACTAAAACCGGAGCTTTGACCCCTGACCTCAGTCAATATCTGACACTTATACAAAGATACTTACATTCCTCTGCAACTGTCTATGAAAGAAGTCAAATACTATTTTCAACCTATAAGCCTCGAAAAATCATCTCTTTCAATGGGCGTTTTGCTTGTGCAAAGGCAGTTTTTGAAGCTGCTAAACACCTCAATATTGATATTGAATATCATGAGCGTGGTGCTACCCAGAATCAATATGAAGTATTCCAGAAGCAACCCCATGATTTTAAATACATACGCCATCAGATAAAAAACTATTGGCAAGTAGCCGATATAAATAAAAGAGACATAGCTCATGATTTCTATCAACGCAGACGGCAAGGAGATGGCATTGGTTGGAAAAGCTTTACACAACATCAACAGAAAGGCTTAGCACCAAAACCTTTAGTTAAATATCGTCAGATAATATACTACTCATCAAGCGATGATGAATTTGCAGCTGTTGGCGATTTAGTTAAGAATCCACTTTTTCCAAACCAACGGGAAGCTATTAAATTTTTAATAAACTGGATTGACCAACAGGATAACTGCCAACTGACTATTAGGGTTCATCCCCACCTCCAGAAAAAATCTGTTAAGGACCGGAATTGGTGGAATTCTTTGGAGGGAAAAAACATTAATGTAATAGCTTCTGACTCAGAAGTTGATTCCTATGCGTTGATAGCGTCAGCTGATATTGTTCTAGTTTATAACTCAACGATTGGTGTTGAAGCGACATATTGGGGTAAACCTTCAATACTTTTAGGAGATAGTTTATATTCTGGATTAGACTGCGTTTATGAGCCTGAATGTCTTACAGAATTGTCCACATTATTGGAACAAAATGTGCTCTTTGCACTCCCACAAGAAAATTGCTTGCCCTACGGTTATTACTTTCTACGTAGAGGTATTGAATACAGGTATTACAAACCATATGGTTTATTTTCCGGTACTTTTTTAGGTCAATATTTAGGACCAGAACCTAGGTACTATAGATTTCTAAAATCAGTCAAGCGAAGAATACTATCAGAAGAAGCTTGAGCGACTTCAATGAGATTCGGATCAATGCATGATTATAATTCCAAACATTAGTTACTATTCAAGATAATCCAGTATTTAGCCTTCCTAAAATACAATTAAACTGTAAATTGTAAAGCTGAGTTTTTGCTACTCCTCAAATTTCCTAGTATGGAATTATCAGAATATAAGCCACTAGTCAGCATTATTATAGTCAATTATAATTATCATCAATTTTTAGCTCAGGCTGTAGATAGTGCATTACAGCAAAAATATAACAATATAGAAGTTATTATTGTAGACGATGGATCAACAGATACTTCTGCTGAAATAATATCTAACTATGTTGGTAAACTAATTACCTTAAAGAAACAAAATGGTGGCCAGGCTTCAGCGATGAACCTTGGATTTGCAGTCAGTCGGGGTGATTTGATCCTTTTTTTAGATGCTGATGATTTTTTGTTTCCAAATGCGATAATTCAATTTCTAAAGAGTATACCGGCCCAAAAAAATATTTCAAAAGTTCATGCACCTCTATTAGTAGCTGATTCAGCAGGTAATATATCTACCCAAAAAGTTCCCAAACAGCCGCTAGATGCTGGTGACTTGAGGGATCATCTATTAAAACATGGTCCTGAAAGTTATGTGTGTTCACCTACTTCAGGCAATCTGTGGACACGCCATTTTCTGAAACAAGCTTTACCAATACCTCATAAGATATATAAAACGTCTGCTGATTCCTATTTATTTACTCTGTCACCACTATTTGGTGAGACTTTACAACTAGAAAGACCTATTGGTATCTATCGAGTACATGGGAATAACGCCTATTGGAATTCAACAATTCAAGCTCAAGATTTACGGACTGACGCATATCGCTATTTATCTAGGGTTAACACGCTTCGCTATTTTGCAAAAGCATTAAATTTATCGCCAAAGTCTACTTCTTGGAAACTAGGTAATCGTTACTATTTGGCTAGAATAGTCTTACTTGCAAGGTTACAACATCGAACGTTATCCCCTAGATTTCTTCTTGCTTGTTTACAAGCTAGCTTAGTTGCCCCCATTGCTTATCTAAAGCGATTGGGATGGGTTATCTGGTTCTTCGCTATATGGATTTCTCCAATACGTTTTATCCCAAATATAGCTAAACCTTTTATCAAATTAAAAACACGTCTCTAAAGGTTCTTAATTCAATGCGTATTGCCTTTTTACTACGCAAATTCCCTGTTATTTCAGAGACCTTTATAATTAACCAAATCGTCGGTTTAATCAAACAAGGTCATGAGGTAGATATATATGCGATTTATCGAGGCACTGATGTTAATCATCAGTTATATCAGGACTACCATTTAGTAAAACACACTACCTATGCTCCTGATGTACCCCTCAATCCTGGCAAACGAGTTTTGAAGGTTTTTCTATTACTTCTAAAATATATAAAACATTCGCAGAAACTCTTACGGGGGTTAGATTTTTTTCATTTTAAGCGTCAAGCTTTTTCCTTATATCTTATTTATCTAGGTATCATTTTCTTGAAAAAACCAAAAGTATATGACATCATTCAATGCCATTTTGGCCTTGTGGGTTTGCTTGGGTGTGACCTAAGAAGTCTAGGGTTTTTAGATGGTAAATTAGTAACATCTTTTCATGGAATGGATCTAAATACCTATCCTCGAAAGCATGGTTTAGATGTGTATGAGCGTCTATTTCAAAAAGGTAATTTATTTACTGCAAATAGTCAGTTTTCAGTAAATAAGCTTCGGACTTTAGGATGTCCGCAAAGGCTGATTCGTAAAGTCCCTATGGGAGTGAATGTTTCTAAATTTACCTACTGTGCACCTGACATGAAAGACAACGATAGAATTAATGTTATCTCAGTAGGACGGCTTGTAGAGTGTAAGGGGCTGCAATACGGTATCCAGGCTATTGCTAGTCTGAAATCTCGATATCCTAACTTGTACTATCAAATTATCGGTGATGGTCCGTTATTTAACCAACTCCAAATGCTAATCTACGACCTTGAGGCAGATGAATATATTCATCTGCTAGGTAAGCAGCCGCAAGAGGTGGTTCAAAAGAACTATCAAGAATCCCATTTTTTGCTTTTTCCCAGTGTTGTCGACGATGAAGGGGCAGAGGAAGGTCAAGGGCTAGTCATTCAAGAGGCTCAAGCTTCGGGCTTACCTGTGATTGCAACAAATATAGGCGGAATTGTAGACGGCCTTATTGATGGAGTGACGGGTTTTTTGGTTCCTCCAGGAAATCATCAAGCATTAGCTGAGCGCTTAAGTTACCTATGCGATAATCCGAAAATATGGAAGCAATTTGCATATCAGGGGCGAACTTTCGTAGAAGAGAATTTTAATCTAGAGACATTAAACAAATATTTGGAATCTCAGTATCAGGAAATATGTGGCTATGACTAAACCACTAAATGTTTTAATGGCTCACAATTATTATCAAAATAGTGGTGGGGAAGATGTTTCCATGGCTGCTGAAATAGAAGTTTTACAGCAAGCAGGCCATCAAGTAAAGCTATTGGAATGGAGAAATGACAGTATTACAGCGATGAACAAGTTTGAGAAACTTGGTCTCTTTTGGAAAACGACTTGGAATATAGGTTCCAAGAGACGCGTTTATCAAACACTCAAAAGTTTTAATGCTGATTTATTCCATGGACAAAACCTGTTTCCATTAGCGTCTCCTTCTGTATATCAGGCGGCACGTCGATTAGAAGTACCTGTAATTCAGCATTTGCGTAATTTTCGCTTAGCGTGCTTAAATGCCTACTTATATCGTCAGGATCAGGTTTGTGAGGATTGTGTTGGTCATAATCCCTGGCGTGGAGTAATAAGACGTTGTTATCGTGGTTCTTTGCCAGCTTCGATCAGCTTATGGCAAATGTTAACAATTCACCGTTGGCGTCAAACTTGGCGACAAGATGTGGATGTGTTTATTACGCCTAGTCGTTTTGCAGCCATTAAGTTGATAGAAGTTGGTGTTCCGGAATATAAGCTTCATGTAAAACCTAACTTTATTGCTGATCCGATATCTCCTGGAGGGGATATTCCTCCTCATCCCGAAACACCAGTTTTTATTTTTGCAGGTCGATTATCGGATGAAAAAGGTATTTTATCTCTTTTGAAAGCTTGGTGGTTAGTACAACAACCTGATTGGCAGTTAATGATTTTGGGAGATGGGCCAGAACGTTTAAAACTCACACAATTTTGCCAGGAGAAAGAGTTGAAGAATGTCTCTTTTCCAGGTCGATTATCTAATCACCAGGTTTTGGTAAGATTTCAGCATGCAAGTCTGATTTTGGTTCCTTCCTTATGGTACGAGACTTTTGGAAGAGTTGTTGTAGAAGCCTTTGCCTGTGGCAGAGCTGCAATGGTCTCTGATTTAGGGGCTTTAGCCGAACTTGTTGATGAGGATGTTACTGGCTGTAAGGTCCCACCCGGAGATATACAAGCTTGGGCAGAGCGTATTCGATGGTGTGGTAATCATTTAATGGAACTTAAAAAATGGGGGCAAGCTGCAAGAAATATCTATAAGAAATTATTTACTCCTGAGGTAAATTACAAGCAACTTATGAGGATTTATGCTGAGGCGCTAGATGGGTAGCCTAGTTTACTCAATGTTGTAGGGGGGGCATGGGTATGCATCAACAAGTTTCAATTTTAGGCACTCGGGTTAATGGAACTAGCTATAGAGATGCCTGCGATCGCATCACAACCTGGGCCAGGGCTCAACATTCCTGCTATATCGTTGCCGCCAATGTCCATGTGGTGATGACGGCCTACTGGAACCGTGCTTACCGCCGAATTCTCAACCATGCAGCCCTGGTCACACCGGACGGCATGCCTTTGGTTTGGGGATTGCGATGGTTAGGGATTACCCATCAGTCTCGAGTGTACGGCCCTGATCTGATGCTGGCCTGGTGCGATCGCGCCGCTAAAGAAGGTTTACCCATTTACCTTTATGGCGGTACCGATGGGATGTTGCAGCATCTGGTTCAGAACCTGCAGCAGCAGATTCCAAATCTGATCATTGCAGGCACCCATGCCCCCCCCTTTAGACCCTTAACCCCAGCCGAAGAGGTTGCTGATATTAAGACGATTCATCAATCTGGGGCGGCGGTAGTGTTTGTGGGGTTAGGCTGCCCTAAGCAGGAACAATGGATGGCTCGCCAGCAGGGCAAACTCAATGCCGTGATGCTTGGTGTAGGAGCAGCCTTTAGTTTTCATAGCGGTAGCGTTTCCCAGGCACCTCGTTGGATGATGGCATGGGGACTGGAGTGGGCCTATCGCCTGTGCCAGGAGCCACGTCGTCTGTGGCGGCGCTATGTGCTAAACAATACGGCATTTCTCCTATTATTTGGACTGCAGTTAATGAATCGAGCAATGCGGTCTATCCTAAGGCCAGGGCATTCTTCCAGTTGACGAATGAAAGAGCCGTCTTCCCCCAAACCAGGCCACAGACAGAGTTTTCTGTGGGGTATCGGTGCAGATATTCGCGCTGTGCGTGGAATCAGCCCACGGCGACGCTGGGGTAGTGTCAGAGTTATAAGCCTGTTATTAAGTGATGCCCTGGCCCTGGGGTTAGCCTGGCAGCTAGCCCGGTTTCTAAATCAGTTTTACTCTCCAATTCCTGAACAGTTGGTGTGGTGGGTATGGCTGGGGCTACCCAGTTTATTTTGGCTATTTGCAGGGGTGACTCTGCTGTTATTTACCCACTTTGGTCTTTACGGTGCCACGGTTCGAGCAAAGGATTATTTACGAGCGGCGCAGTTAGTGAGCTGTGTTTACTTTATATCGCTAGTACTAGCTTATTTTTACGATCCAAAACTAGATGCTCCCCGGTCGCTTTTTTTTAGTGCCTGGGTAGGTAGTGTGGTGTTAGTCATGGTTACCCGGTTATGGACCAATGGATTACTCTCCTATCTGCGAGGGACTGACTTGCCATCGCGGGTTTTTCTGATTACTAACCCAAACCGTATGCACCATTTATCGAAGACTTTGGAACAGCGATCTCACTATCAGGTGGTTGGCGCTGCTATGGTGGCAACGGCTAATACAGATATCACCTTTCAGCAGATTTTAGCTGCCAAACCCGATGAGGTGCTAGCGGAAGATGTGCCTGATATAGAACTGGCTTCGGGGCTGTACTGGCGATTGCGTAGTGCCAAGATTCCTCTACGGTTGCTGCCATCAAGTCGGGAAATGCTTTACCGGCGTGGGATTCCGGAGGTGGTGGCTGGTTTGCCAACGTTAATGATTGAAACCTCGATTTTTCAGACTTTGGACTATCGACTCAAGCGCTGGCTAGATTATGGTTTGGCGGCTGTGGCTGTGCTGATACTTAGTCCGGTGTTTGTGGGAATTGCGATCGCTATCCGCCTCGCCTCGCCCGGCCCTGTCTTTTTTCGGCAGGATCGCATGGGTCTGAAAGGTAAAGTGTTTAAGGTCTGGAAATTTCGCACCATGGCAGTGGATGCCCCCCAGCGTCAGGCCCAGCTGGAGCAGCAAAACCAAACGGCGGATGGCATTATGTTTAAGCTCCAGCATGATCCACGGATTACCCCTATAGGTAAGTTTCTGCGACGTACGAGTCTGGATGAGTTACCCCAACTGTTTAACATATTGCTAGGGCAGATGAGTCTGGTGGGTCCCCGTCCCTTGCCGCTGCGAGACGTGGCTCAATTTGAACCCTGGCATCATATTCGTCACCAGGTTTTACCTGGAATTACTGGACTATGGCAAGTATCAGGTCGGTCTGATATTGAAACCTTTGACGATGCTGCCCGATTAGATTTGCACTATATCGACAACTGGTCTCTTAACTTAGATTTAGAAATTATGGTGGCAACACTGCGCATTGTTTTGACTGGGCTGGGTGCCTATTAAAAATGAGATATGTCTACTTCATCACCAGAATCACGCCCATTGCTACAGGCCTTAACTCAAACAGCAGATGGTCCTTTAATCGGGCTACTAACAATTTGCTTTTACATCCTATTTACCCTGCTCCCCAGTAGCCATTCGCTAATGGTGTCATGGCCATGGGTGGCAGTGTGGCAGGTGGCGTTGGTATTACCGATCATTTGGCTGTTGTGGCAGCTATGGTTTAAGCCTCTGAGTCAGTTTAAGCTGGGTTCAGGGTTAGACTGGCCTATTGCCCTGTTAGTCATAGGGTTAGGGATTTCTACAATTTTTGCCGAATTTCCTAACCAGGCCCGGTGGTACTCATGGGCTGCTTTAGGGGGGATTGCTGCGCTCTATGCGTTGTCTGGTTGGCTCAAGACACCTCAACAGGCGATGCAATTGCTTAAGTTCCAGGCAGGTCTGGGGATTGCGTTTATTTTAGTCAGTCTCTATCTTTGGTTATTTCAGACCTATTTCCCAGAACTGGAAAGGTTGGCCGCATTGGAACCCTATGGCGTTGCCCAACAGTTTAATTTTGGTGTGACTAGCTTGCGGAACTGGTATCCGTTGGGACACCAAAACTATGTGGCCGGTTATCTGGTTTTGATTTTGCCTGTGCTGTTTGGGTTAGCTATTCATGACCGTGGCTGGCAGCGTCTGCTATGGGGTGTTGGCTGTTGTTTAGGACTGGTGGATCTATATACTGCTAGTTCTCGGGGTGGGTTGTTGGCTCTGATGGTGACGGTTGCGATCGCCCTTATAATTGTTCTCTTTTGTAGTCAGTTACCCCGACGGTTTGTGTTGCCCGCTGGTGGCTTGCTGCTATGTCTTTTAATTGCGACTACCTTGGGTAATAGTCGGGTCCGACGACCTTTATTAGCCCTCTTACAAGGTAAGACAAACAATAGTGAATTAGGATATCGAGCCATTACTAATGTCATTGGCTGGCGCATTGGTTTGGACCATCCTTTGACTGGAGCAGGGCCTGGTAGTGTTTTACAGCTGTTTCAAAAATATCGTCCCTACTGGGCTGGTCGTGAAGCTGAGTTACATTTTCAATTGCACAGTACTCCAGCCCAGCTATGGGCAGAACTGGGGTTATGGGGAATAACTTCATTGATAGCCTGTATCGGTCTTCTAGGATGGTTAACGTGGCGTTGGGCCAATTATACAGATGCTAAGCCTTTTATAAATCGTGTTCTTGTTTGGAGTTTAATAGGCAGTCTTTTTGCCTATGGCCTCATGGGTCTAACCGATTATCAGTTAGATACCCTTCCCATTAGTGGAGTAATCATAGTAGACCTGGCTATTTTAGCTAAGGTGTATCGAGCCGCTCACCCACAAGACAAAACAAATGAGCCATCCCAAGGGTTCTCATCGCGTTTTTGGGTGGCACTGGTCATCGGTTTACTGCTAACGGTTAATCTTTGGTTAATTCCCGTTCATCGAGCCTGGGCCTGGTCTAAGCAGGGATTAAACCAACTCAATCGCGGCAACTTTGACGGGTTTGAAAATGCGTTAACCCAGGCTCATCGATTAGCCCCCTGGGAACCCTATTATCCATTCATACTTGCTTGGATGCTGGGAGATTTGAGCTATCGAACCACCGGAGACTCTAGCCAAGCGCTCAGAGCTGCTGCGATTGAATGGTTTGAGCGCGCCAATCTTGTTGCACCTTATCAAGAATTTGGTCAATCTAACCTGGGTTGGTTATTACTTGATACTCAACCAGATAAAGCCGTTGTTGCTTTTACAAATGCAGCTAAACTTATCCCTGCCAAGCAGGGAGTCTTCTTTGGACTGGGGCGTGCCCTATTAGCCAATGGGCAATCACAACTAGCTACAGATGCATTTGTTTTAGAAAGTCTAAGATTCCCCATGGTGATAACCAGCCCCATTTGGCAGATTAGTGAGTTAGCTACCGCGAGAGAGGAGGTATTTAGTCAGTTAGAACGATATTATTCTAACTTTTTGACAATGACCGACAATACGCAGCTGAGTAAGCATTGGCAGCAAATGCGCGGCACACTGTACTGGTGGCAAGGCAACTATAAAGCCGCTGCAAACGACTGGCAGGAGTTTCCTTCAGGACAAGTTCTCTTACAACTGTCATCTCAGCAAAGTACCTTAACAGCCAAAACGTTGCCAGAAAAAATTATCGGGCAAAAGGCAATTCTTGCCTGGCTTTTGCCTCAACAACGGGCCTCTTTACTAGAACGTGGTTCAATCAAATCAAAAAATCAGTTACCACAGTACAATTCAGCATTACCTTCACCAGAAGTGATTGAGCAATTTGTTGCCACTATGGAACAAGCTACAAGCTTTGATGATTGGCTTAAAAACAGCACGTTAATTTCCCAACCCCGCAGTCAACGCCTTGGGTTTGGTACCCTCAATCGTCATATTGACGGTCCTTTTCCCTCAGATTACTACACTCGTATTATCAATCGACCAGTATCGCAATTTTTTGGGGCAATGTTACCATCTCCATCTTGGTTTACAGAGTTGGATGTCAGTCTTGAACCCTACAGAGAGGAACTGCTCGAAAAAGTCTCTTCCTAGTTTAGAGGTCTGATTAATTTAAGATTTCTAAAATCTTACTCGTTTGGGTTATAGCGAACGGTTACTTGGCCATTTTCGGCAACTAAGACCTTTCCTCCCAATGCCTCAATTTGGGCAATGGCTTCTTGCCGAACATTATCGTCAATGGCTCTGGATAAAACGTTCATCCAACCATTGATAACAGCAGGTTTACTATTAGGGTCAGTCGCTAAGAAATTAGCCGTACGTTGAGATAACTTAGCAACTAGTGGCGCTTCTGAATCAGATGATTGCTGTGCCCAATCTGCAGCAGTTTGAAATGAAGCTTGGGCCGCTGAATTATCACCAACAAACAACAGTTGATCCGTGCCCTTGTATCGCCAGACAAAATAAGACCTAGCGGGTAAATCAGGCGACATCGTCCTCAACCCTTTATCCATCAGAGAAATGGCTGTTTGAGGCTGGCCAGCATATACAGACACCGCATTTGTTAAATATAGGTAGGCACTCATAAAGTATGGATCGCGCTCAACAATGACCTCAAAAAACTTGGGGCTCAGGCCATAACCAACAAAATCTCGTGAATCAAAATCGCCAAAGTACTGCAAAAACCTTAAAAACACCCAGCTACTTAAAAGATTATTAAAGCCAAAGGCAGGTGTAGCGGATATAAATTGCAGGTTTGTTTCGGCTAATTGGTTTTGTTGAATAGCTGTGTCCAACGTACTATTATCTGGCATTGACAAAACATGCAAACGCTGGTTCTGCAACAGACCAATAGTTGCGAACAAACTCAAGGTCAGCAGTGTTCTTAATAAGAAGGATACGGATACGCTCATACTTGTTCAGCTATATATGTCGAAATTTGTATATTCAATAGCTTCTACCCTAGTTGATGGTAGCCCTACACGTCGGGTCGGAAGCCCAACGTAAGTTTAATCAAGCTGCCCCTAAGCCTCTACGAGAATACATCTCTTAAAGAAAGAGGGGGACTAAAATCATACTTAAAAATTCAACGTTAGTGAGCCAAATACTCTTAGCTAAATTTTGTCAGCAGGCTTCAATTTGCCAATATAAAACCGGGGGCAAACAATGCTGCCCCCGGTTATTCAGCTAAAATCTTCTGAAATTGTAAGAATCCATTAACTTAGAGTATGAACTCCAGTTAACTTCTCAAAAATCAGTCAATTTAGACAAATTCTATTGAGGCTCATAGCCGGTACCACACTCAATGTCAGCTGCATTTGTTGCTATGCCACTAGGCTGAATGGTAGAGTCATCTGCTGTCGTATTAGTCTTGATACTCTCACATAGCTGGGTTGTTGAAGTCACCTCATCGCTTTCTGAATCTTGCAGTAAGTAAGTTATACCGGTGTAAGATTTTAAGTTGAGAAGTTTCTCAGCCGTAGGGTTTGCAATAACAATCCCACCGCTAGTGAAGGCACTTGCATCACCATCAGCAATATTATTGCTTGCATCGATACCCCATAGGTCGCCGATTGTAGCGTCAGTTCCTTGACCCAGCAAATAGTTCTCAGAAGCAAGTTTGACACCGATACCAAGACCACCAATGGACTGAGAGAATTCAGCTTCCTCAAGTACATAGGCCTGCTGACCACGGTTAATGGCACCGACGTTGGTAACAGCTTCAGTTTGGCGGGCTCGGTTGGCCTGGTTAAGGAAAGAAGGTAGAGCAATAGCAGCCAGGATGCCGATAATGATAATTACTACCAGCAGCTCAATTAGGGTAAAACCCTCGTTGGACTTTTTCTTGCTAATTAGATGCTGCAGTAGCTTTGCACGTAGAGTAGTCTTCATTACGTAATATGTCTCCTTGAGGTTTGGGATGTAGCGTCTAGCTCACAGCTTTAAAGCTACCCATGGAATTCAGATCTCTTATCACTTGGGTTGAAAACCTGAAAAGCCTTGGAATAACTTGATTATCGCCACTCATTTAACCTACCCTCTAGCACAGGTAGACCTATCAGCTAATATACAGAATTCGTACAAATGACACCAAAGTCGTCTCCGTATAATTACTGGGGCATTGGGCTTATAGGGGTGTAATTTAGCTATGGGTAGGTCTTAAAAACGTTCCGCATTCTTAAAAGCGATTGTTTGGGCCATCGCGCCTTCACCACAGGTTTTGGGGGAGGGGAATAGTTTAGTGGGATTGGCGAGCCCTTGGGTATTAATAGCTTGGCGGACCCATTGCATGGTTGCCAGGTCTATTGGGGTAAACATTTGGGGCATATAGCAGCGTTTGTCTGCACCGATACCGTGCTCACCAGAGATGCTGCCGCCCGCTTCGACACAGAGTTTAAGGATTTCTCCACCCAAGGTTTCTACGGTTTCAAGCTGACCTGGGATAGCATTGTTATACAAAATTAAAGGATGTAAATTGCCGTCACCTGCATGGAAAACGTTGGCAACGTTATATCCATACTGTTTACTCAGGGCCTCGATTTCGTTGAGCACATGGGGGAGTTGGGCTCTGGGTATGACACCATCTTGAACATAATAGTCGGGGCTTAGTTTACCCATGGCTGCAAAGGCGGCTTTACGGCCTTTCCACAGACGTAGGCGGTCGTCAGGGGTGGTTGCGATCGCAACCGTCCTTGCCCCATTTCCCTTAACAATGTCGCTAATCTTTTCGGCACTGGCCGCCACAGCCGCTGGGGAGCCATCCACCTCAACCAGCAAAATCGCTGTGGCATCACGGGGATAGCAATCTAGGGCAACGACTTCTTCTACAGCGTTGATACTAAAGTTATCCATCATTTCCATCCCAGCTGGAATGATTCCGGCGCTAATAATATCAGAAACACTTTTTCCAGCGGCTTCGACGCTATTAAAATCCGCCAGCAGCGTTTGGACACTCTCCGGAGACTTAAGAATACGTAGGGTAATCTCCGTGGCAATCCCTAGGGTGCCTTCCGAACCGACAAAAATGCCAGTGAGGTCATAACCAGGTATTTCTGGCCCATCGCCAACATCAACAATGTCGCCGCTGGGCAATACCAGCTTTAGGCCCAAGACATGGTTGGTGGTCACACCGTATTTAAGACAATGCACCCCACCAGAATTTTCGGCAATATTGCCACCAATAGAACAGACAGATTGGCTAGACGGATCGGGGGCATAGTAAAACCCAGCTCCGCTCACGGCCTGGGTAACCCAATTGTTGATTACACCAGGTTGGACTACCACACGCTGGTTATCGTAGTCGATGTCTAGAATTTGCCGCATGCAGGCGGTGACAATTAGTACGCTATCTTCAATGGGTAAGGCCCCGCCGGATAGGCCGGTGCCAGCACCGCGAGTAACAAAGGGAATGCGGTTGCGATCGCACACCTTAACAACCGCTGCCACTTCTTCGGTAGTTTTGGGCAGAACTACAACGGCAGGTCGTTGACGGTAGCTGGTCAAACCATCACACTCATAAACCAGAAGTTCTTCTTTACGGCGCACGACCTGATCATCGCTGAGCAGCTTGACAAACTCCTGAACAATTGGTTGCCAGTCTCTTTTCTCAGCCGCTGCCTCTTGTAGTGCTACCCCAGAAGTCATTGCTTGTTGCCAATAGTATTAGAGCTGTCTTGATCCTAACGCTATTAGTGAAGGATTAGGGGCATAGATAAGGGGCATTACATGCAATGCCCCCACGATAATCCCTAGACCAACTTCTCACCGTGGAGCATTTTGTTGGCAGCATCCAGCAACGCTTCCTCTAAATAGGGTTTAGTAAAGTAACCGCTAGCTCCCAAATCTACCGCCATCTGACGATGACGATCAGCTCCACGGGATGTAAGCATCGCAATGGGAATTTGTTGTAATCCACCATCCTTTTGCAACCGTGATAGCAGTTCTAGACCATCCATACGGGGCATTTCAATGTCACAGAAGACGAGGTCACAGGGTAAGCCGGAACGCAATTTTTCCCAGGCTTCCTGGCCATCACGAGCTTGTTCAACCCGATAACCGACCTTATTAAAGCTCATGGACAACAGCTCACGCACCGTAATGGAATCATCCACAATTAATACAGTTGGTTCTGACTTCACTTTGACCGGTGGTTCTTCCGGTGGCGCTTCTTCCGATTGAGCCCACAGGGCAGCATTGGGTTCACGACGTACACGTCCCATGGCTAAGTCTATTAGCTCTAACACATCGGCAATGGGCATAACACGACCATCCCCTAGAACGGTTGCACCAGCAATGCCAGTAGGTTTGGGAACTGGGCCTTCTAGTTGCTTGATCACAATCTCCTGCTCGCCCATCACTTGATCAACTTCCAAAGCAATAAAGCTATTAGCACTACGCAGGACCACAATGGAAATCATATTCTCATCTTGATTACCACCATAGACTCGACCGCGCCCTAGGGTACGGTTAAAGGACAGCAAATCAGATAGGTTTTGGAAGGGTAGCAACGTGTCCCGCCAGAGAATACAATCTTGCCCCTGGTCATTGCGCTGGACTCGTTCCCGTGACACATCAAACATATCCTCTACACCATCCATTGGGAAGGCAATGCGGGCCTGATTGCTAATACAGCTAAGGGCCTTAGAAATACTCAGAGTCAGGGGCAAACGAATAGTAAAGTTGGTGCCACGCCCTAATTCAGAATCGATAGTGATATTACCGCGAATATCAGCTAAAGATGTGCGTACCACATCCATGCCAAATCCCCTACCAGCAAAGTCGTCAGCCTGATCTCGGGTACTAAATCCAGGATGAAACAATAGATCATATACATCTAAGACCGTCATTGCTTGGACATCTGCCTGAGAAATTAACCCTTTTTCCATGGCCTTCCGTTTGACGACATCGGGATCAATTCCAGCCCCATCATCACCAACAGAAATGACGGTTTGATTACCCTGATAAAATGCGCGTACCGTAATCAGTCCTTCCGGGGCCTTGCCAGCCCTGCGACGTTCTTCAGGGGTCTCTACCCCATGGGTAATGGCATTATTCACCAAGTGGGTCATAGGATCATAAAGTTGCTCCAGGATCATTTTGTCAATCAGAATATCTCGGCCTTCTACTGCCAGCCGAGCTTCCTTACCACACTTAAGCGAGATATCTCGAACGGCCCGAGGCAAGCGGGATGCGGTTTGGGCAAACGGCACCATGCGAGCCTTATTTAAGCCTTCTTGCAGCTGATTTGTTACTTGTCTAAATTGACGAGTGACTTGGTCTGATGATTCGACTGTATAGGCAATGTCAGAGGCTGACTCACGGACACGCACAATCAGCTCAATCATTTCCTGGGATAGGGTGTGGAATCCGGTGAATCGGTCCATTTCTAAGGCGTCAAAAGACTCACCGGTAGCATGATCCTCTATGTCGGTTCTTTCGACAGCAGCATTTGCAGAGGTCATTTGATAAGACTGACGGCTAGAAATTAAAGAGCTTTCGAGAAGCGAGCGTTCATAGAGATCACGCATGCGCTGCCCAACATCATTAAGTTGTTGCACCTGGAACAGTAGGTTGTCTAAAAACTGACGTAAACGTTCTTGATCCTGTTCTAGGGTGTTTCGATTAACTACCAGTTCCCCAACTAAATTACTCAGATTATCTAAATGATTAACCGATACGCGCATAGTTTGATCGGTCATTATTCGACGGGGCGATAACCGATTAGTCGTAGGCCGATACAATGTGGAACTGCTAGCTGCTGTGGGGGCTAGGGTTTGATCAGTATCCTGCAATAAGGCTTCAAGATCACCAAATTCGTCATCTATGTCAGATGTGGATAATAATGCCTCAGGAGCTGGGCTTAAGGAAGGCTCTGGACTTTCGATGAGGGCTTCCAGCTCACTAAATTCGTCGCTGTTGTCAGGAGCAGAATCTGTAGGCTCAACAACTTGTTCGGACTTCTGAGGTGGTTCTGAGAGTAAGGAGTCCAATGCTTCCAGGTCTAGCGAATCCGATGCTTGATTTTCAGCTGGATCAAAGAAATCTTCAACAGTTGCAGCAGGTTCTACTGAACTTTCAGGGCTTTGGTTATCTGTGACAAAACCTGTGACGATACCGTCGTCCTCTAGATCGAGCAGGTCAAAATCAATGGCACTAACAGATGGTTCACTGAGTATGCTTAAATCCGGGTTGCTTTCGTTGGTATCAAAGGAACTACCACCCAAATCCAAATTAGGTTCCTGCGGATTGATATCTTGTTCGTCTGGATTGATGTCTCGCCCATCAGTTGCTTCAGAATTAACCTCCAATAAAATGTCGGTTTCGCCAAATAAAGCATCTAAATCACTATCCGATTCGGTAACAGCATCAACATTGTTACTCAACAGATTATCTAATTCAGTGTCTATACCTTCATCTTCATTCCCACTCAACAGGGCATCCAATTCTATATCTGATGATGAGGCATCGGTTTGACGCTGCTCTTCTGTTTCAGATACTCCTCCATCTTCAGATACCTCATCCTCCAGCTCTAAATCCTCTACAGAGGCCCACACATCATATATTTCTGAATTTTCATCTGTCGGAGATTGAGTAAATGTAGCAATATCGTTGCCTGACTCACTCTGATCGAAATCGATCGAAGCAGCTGATGTGGATGATGTCTCTATGGACTGCTCAGGGTCAGCCCATAGATCTGCAGATAAATCGTCTGAGCTACTTTGTGACGCTGCTGGATCAGCCATGTTTGAAGTGCTGTCTATTTCCCAGAGATCCTCATTCAAAGAGTCGGATTCTCTTTCTACTGAGGCAACAGAGGATGAAGCATCATCCAAGGAAAAGAAATCATCAAACTCAGAGCTTTGAGGATCGGTATCAGAGGTTCCTGCTGTTGCTGAGTCGCTAGCGTCAGTAAAGAAATACTCCGTAGATGCTACAGATTCAGAAGCTTGAATACCACTCTCTGGAGTGTCCTCTAACAAATTTTCTAAATCTGGCTCATCAGAAGCTTGAATATCACTCTCTGGAGTGTCCTCTAACAAATTTTCTAAATCTGGCTCAATGGATAATATATCTGGCAACGCTAAATCGATCTCTGCAGACTCATCCCTGTTGATATTGTCTGAGGCGGTTAGCTCTTCAAGTTCACCCAAGTCACCCGATAGCTCAAGTTCACCTAAGTCACCTGATAGGTGTACCAGATTTTCGTCACCAGGGGCGGCGACTGGAACATTGTCTATACCCAGGTCACTAAATAGATCATCAGCACTGTCAGTGTCGTCAGCAGTCGTTAAATCACCAAATAGGTCGTCATTAAATAGGTCGTCATTGGCACTGTCAGTGTCGCTATCAGATAGTTCAAGTTCATCCAAGCCAGATAGGTCTACTAGATTTTCGTCACTAGGAGCAGCAACTGGAGCATTGTCTATACCCAGGTCATTAAATAGAGCATCATCAGCACTGTCAGTGTCGTCAGCAGTCGTTAAATCACCAAATAGGTGGTCATTGGCACTGTCAATGTCGCTATCAGATAGTTCAAGTTCATCCAAGCCAGATAGGTCTACTAGATTTTCGTCACTAGGAGCAGCAACTGGAGCATTGTCTATACCCAGGTCACTAAATAGAGCATCATCATCACTGTCAGTATCGCCAGCAGTCGTTAAATCACCAAATAGGTCATCATCAGCGCTGTTAGTATCGCTATCAAATAGGTCAAGTTCATCCAAGTCATCTGATAGGTCTACTAGATTTTCATCACTAGGAGCAGCAACTGGAGCATTGTCTATACCCAGGTCGCTAAATAGATCATCAGCGCTGTCAGTGTCGCCAACAATCGCTAGATCACCAAATAGGTCATCATCAGCCTTGTCATTTTTGCTAGTGATGGCCACGTCCCCGAATAAGCTCTCTACAGAAGAGTCAAAACTTTCAGATAATGAGGCTGAGGCATCCAAGCTTTTGGGAGCATCTGTCGGGTTAGTCTGATTGGCTAAATCGTTATCGAGAACGTCTAAATTGGTGTCGGCTGATGCTTGCTCCCCAAATAAATCATCTACATCGGATGAATCGATAGGAATAGCTATGTCGTCAAATAAGCTATCGATAGAAGAATCAAGACTTTCATCAGATTGTGCACTGCCCACATTACCTGGAACATCGGTCTGACTATTGAGAGTCTCTAATTCACTATCAAAATTATCCAGAGGAGTATCAAACAACGATTCTGTAGTATCGACATCTGCGGTGTCGGTATCGCCAAACAGATCAGCCAGCTCATTACCTGATTCAAAATCATTAGAAGTGCTACCTAATTCTGATGCATCCTCGTTTAGTAAATCCTCAAAGTCAGGAGCAATATCTATATCAAGGGACTCAGCTGGTGGAGTTCCTTCATTAAGAGGAATCTCTTCTTCCTGCCAGCCACTGTCAAGGGCATCGCCGCCGATTTCAAACAGGTCGGCTAAGCTCGTTAGCTCAGCAGCACCAACTTCTGGCCCAGACTGGGATGTCGTTGCATCGCTTAGGAGTTCATCCAAGGTGATGCCGTCGCTACTTTCTACAGGAGTTTCTAACTCTTCAATCGGCAAATTTGGTTCAAGCGTTGACAGCTCATTAGTATCGATAGACACATTACTGTCTGGTTCATGACTGGCAAATAGGTTATCTATACCATCGTTGGCATCTACTATATTTCCTTGCTCTGCCAAGGTTCGCAGTGTTTCGGAGAGTAATATCTCAGGTTCACGACCGGCTAAAACTAAGTCCTGGGCTTTTTTGATTTCCTTAATCAAAACGGGAGCTAGGGTACGGTAGTCGTTGTTGCGATCGCACACTGCCCAGCGAGCATGCTTCACCAAATTCATCCAGGTTGGTAAATTAAACTGCTCTCCAAAACGTTCTAATAATCGACAACAGCCCTCCAGGGCGGCTCTACCATCGTCAGTGTCAGCCTGCTTGAACCGCGCCAGCATTTCTCTGAGAGCAGCCGATACATCACTGCTAAACACAAGCTTTAAAGCACTTTCCTCAACCAGACGTGGGGAAGGCACGGTCGATACAGCAGCAGGAGCAACAACAGCTTCCCTAGGAGGCTGATTAGTATCTGCTACAGCCACTAGGCGCTCTAAGTGGTCCTGCAACTGCTGAAATACTGGTTCCACATCAGCCATGATGCTCTGTTCTTTGTCCTCAGTCAGACCAAATGGCCCCTGTAACTGTTCGAGCAGTTCTTGCAGTGCATCAAACACTTTCAAGAACATAGACTCCAAAGAACGATCTACTTGAATCGGTGACTCTTTAAGTAGCTTAAAGTAATCCTCCATCCGGTGGGATGTGCGCTGCATACTCTCAATGCCTAGCATGGCGGCACCGCCTTTGACAGAGTGAGCAGCCCGAAACAGCTCGTTAGCCATTTCAGGATTGCCAATGGTTGCCTGGAGATTGAGCAACCCCTGCTCAATCGTATTGAGATGATCTTTGGCTTCTTCAATGAAGTAGCCCAATATACGCTGTTGTTGCTCAGGCACCATCACCCTCGTCTCCCTAGATGAAATCGAAAATTAGGCCAGTCCTTCTGTATGTGATACCAAACTACTTCTTGTCACCCTCTACCTTAAAGCGCTCTACCGATGTCAGTAGATCTCGAGCTACACCTACTAGATTTTGCAGAGAAGCCGACACCCGTTGAGACTCTTGAGATGTCTCTTGGGCAGTCAGTTCAACGGATTGCATAACCTGAGCAACAGCTCGTGATGTTTCAGTTTGCTCGACAGTATCAGCGGTAATGGAACGTACCAGTACGTCAATACGATTAGATACCTGAATGATATCCTCCAGGGATCGTTTTGCCTGTTCCGCTAAGCGAGTTCCCTCAATCACCTGCTGTGTACCTTCTTCCATCGCCGTCATTACACCGCTCGTCTCACCCTGGATTTGTAAAACGATTTGCTCGATTTCTTTTGAGGCCTTAGCGGCTCGATCAGCCAGCTGGCGCACCTCATCGGCCACAATCGCAAAGCCACGACCTGCTTCTCCAGCACGAGCTGCCTCGATACTGGCATTGAGAGCCAGCAGATTAGTTCGAGAAGCAATCTGAGAAATCAATGCCACAATCTTAGAAATTTCTTGGGAGGATTCAGCCAAACGCTTTACCTTGCGAGTGGTTTCAGCCACTGTCTCGCGAATTTCCAAGATACCGGCCACCGTACGTTCTACGGCTTCACCACCGCGTAATGCTGTCGCCGACGCTGAACGAGCAACTTCTTCAGCTTCCCTGGCACTGTCTGCCACTCGTTGAATTGACTCAGTCATCACCTGAACCGAATTTAAGGTAACTGCCAATTCCTCAGCTTGACGCAGCGCATCCGCCGATAGGCTGCGGGCAAACATTTCATTGTCTGAAGAGCTTTTGGTAACCTGCAAGGCTGCTGCACTTACCTGCTGCACAATTTCCCGTAAATTCTGAATGGTTAAGTTAAACGAATCGGCAACTGCGCCCAAAACATCAGCTGTCACCTCTGCCTGTACGGTCAAATCACCTCGAGCCGCTCCCTCTACATCATCCAGTAGACGAATCACCTGGCGTTGTAAGTCCTCTTTAGCTTGTTCTTGTTCCTGTGCTTTACGCTGGGCCTCACTTGTCGTTGTCAGAATGACCCGAGCCATTTGATTAAAGCCTACAGCCAACTGCCCCAAATCATCGCTGGAGTATGCTGTTGCCCGAGCATTAAGATCTCCTTGAGAAACTAAGTCAAACTGCTGCTGCAGGTTATCAATTGAGCGCTTAGCCTGACGATCTATCAAAAAGCCTAAGCCCAAGACCGTTAATGCACTTGTAACAGCTGCAGTACATGCCATGATCGGTGGATAAACATGAGCAATTAAATTGCGACTTTTTGGAGGCGTATCTTCTGGCAAACGACCTATGAGTACAAGGTTTACCCCAGCAACAGCTGCCATGGATACTAAAAATGTTGTCCCCGCCATAATCAAGCGTTTAGTTCCTAGAGGGAAGTTGTTTAAGGCACTAAACATGCCTTCGCTCTCTACCTCAGCGACAACCGCAGGAGCTTCATCTCCTTGAGTAAAAGACGGGAGTTGGTCAGCAGTTTCAATACTGAAAATATCATCATCACCAATAATTGACTGATCCTCCTCCTCGACCAAACTAAACCCAGAACCACCACGAGTCATGGGATCTTCAGAAAATACCCCTTCAGAACTTGCAGCTGGTTCCGTGAATTCAGTAGAGCCTCCTTCAGAAAGATCAAATTCTGGTAAGCTGCCTAAATCGTCAAATTCATCAAACTCATCCAGAAAATCGATATCTCCACCTTGCTGGCTTTCTAAGCCTTCCATCGTGTCTACACCTGGAAAGGTCTGCTCCCCAAATTCCTCCAGCTCATTATCGGCACCCTCCATGCCTGACAGCGTTGATGCTTCCCCAAATTCTTGAAAGCCTTCCGCAGGAGGCATAGCAGCAGTTTGCTCATCAGCCTCAGGCTCCATCATGAAGAGGGTTTTATCTTCAGGCTCCTCTAACAGATTTTGCCCAGCATCTAGGCTTGAGCCAGCGTCTAAACTGACTTCCATGCCTGGGTTACCGACATCTGGAATGCTACCTGTTTCCAAGAAATCATCTACATCTGGAAAGTCAGCAAATTCATCTGAGCCAGCAGGAGCTGATGGAAAAGCTTCATCAAAATCGTCTTGATCAAATTGAGACAGATCTTGAGCTGATGCCCCATCACGTACAACACTATCAAGAGTAATATCCTCTTCTTCTGAGGATTCAATTAGACCTTCTAAACTACTATCTGCGAATGGATCTAAAAGCTCGGCATTACCTAGCTCTCCACCCACTGATAAGTTACTAATAGAAAAGGGGTCATCATCGTCTAGCTCATCTAAACTCAAGTTCTGACTACCAGCGGTACTCTCATAGTCGGCTGTGGCATTAAAGGGGTCAGCCATCATAGCTGCATTGGACATATCGTAGCTATCATTGCTTGCTACGATATCTGGCCCAACGATTTTGAGGTCAGTGGATGGGTCGGTTGATGGTTCAGTCTGAAGACTAGAGCCATCCGCGTCTTCAAAGGACAAATCTAGCCCTGCACTCAAGTCGTCATCGTCATCCCCTTCTCCCATATCACCGTAGAGTTCAATAGAGTCAAATAAACCTTCTCCATTGATCTCATCTAAGCCATTGTCACTTGCCTGTACCTGGCCAACATCCATCTGCTCTGCATAGGTAAGACCATTGTTGGCGTAATTTACAAACTCAGGATCAGACGTTAAATCTAAAACAGACTTGTATTGAGTACGTGCTATATCGTACACGCTGAGCCCGTAGCAATAGATGTGACCCTTGAGCAGGAGCACATTTGGATCGCTCGGGTAGTTCTCCGCCAGTTGCTCAATAATGTCAGCAGCCTGTTCATAACTGCCTTGCATGTATGCGCGTTCTGCAGCTTGATACGTTTGAGCGTAATCTATGCCCGATGCCATCTGTATTCTCCTGCCAGTCTAAACATCTCCATGTTGTCAAACCATCAAAACTAAGCTACCCAACGCGCTGAGCGCAATATGGCAACGTGGTCTAGAAGGCGTAATGAGCGATCCGTATTGGCATCCAGTACCCATTCACCCCTGAGAAAAGGTGCCATTGTATCTGAATAGTCGCGAGACATTTTCATGCGCTCTGCGTCTAACCAGTCTGTACCAACTATCTGATTAACGGCTAAGCCTAACATAGTCCCCTGATGTTCGACAGCAATTACTGGAATTTCTGCTCTGTCAGTATTCATGGGTTGAGGATAACCAAGAAACTGACCCAAATCAGCCACCCAAATAACACGCCCTTGCTCATTTAAGGTGCCAAGCAATAGTGGGGATACATTGGGGACAGGCGTAATCCGATCAGGAGGATTTTCAATAATCCTACGAATACCAATGGCAGGTAAGGCAAATTCGTCATTGGAACCTATATAGAAGCGCAGATGGAGTTCTCCATCAGGCGTTTCAATTTTTTGTAGTTCAGGGTCTTGATCTTGCCCTACTCCGGTTTGAAAGTCTGGATTACCTACCATCGGCTCCTATAACCTCAAAAATCATTGGCATTTCAATCTCGTAGTAGCTGTTTAACGGTACCTACTAGTTCCGTTGGCTGAAATGGCTTAGCAATGTAAGCATCAGCTCCTTGTTTCATACCCCAATAACGATCAAATTCTTCGCCTTTAGATGAACACAGTACAACTGGTAAATTTTGGGTGGCTGGATCGGATTTAATTCGTCTGCAGACTTCATACCCATTCATACGTGGCATGACGATATCTAAAACGACCAAATCAGGTAAATCTCCCTGGATATGAGCTAATGCCTCAACACCATCACTAGCAACGGTAACTTTGAGACCATTACCTTTCAATAGGTCGATAATCATTTCTCGTTGAGCAACACTGTCTTCCACTACTAAAACCGTACTCATAACCTGAATTTCGCCGTTTAAGACCGGTTCATATCTTGATTCAACTCATTATGCCCTTCCTAGGGGAAATAGCTAGTTGACTAGTATGCCCAGTTGGTTTTGACCTTCGAGGCCAAGCAGCGATTGGTTAGCTATTGAGTGCATAATGCACACCCTACCGCTTGTGCCTAATAAAATACCCGTACACGTCCAATTTATTAAACTTTTATCAAAATTCTTTTATTTGCTTAGCGTTCAACTAATTGACCATATATGCGAATGCATTGTTGATTGATCACGGATGACTCCAGGTTTCAGGATTTAAGGTAGCCGATATTTCTTGCTCAAGTAATGTTTCCGGAGCAAGACGTTTAGGATTTCCTCGACCCACATATTTTTCTACTAAGGCTAGTAATTCCGGCTCACCAAAGGGTTTGGTTAGGTAGTCTGTAGCTCCAGCCATGTTGGCCTTCACTCGCTCAACAAAGCTGTCTTGCCCCGTCAGCATAATGATGGGCACCGATTGAAAGCATGGGGCTTGTCTTAACATTGCACATAGTTGATGGCCTTCTAGCTCAGGCATGGTGACATCACAGAGGATGAGATCTGGCTTAAGGCTAAATAATAAGCTTAAAGCTTTAACCGGGTTAGAAATGGAGGTAACTTCATATCCATAGGCATCCAACATTATTTCTATGGCTTGACGTACAGCTAAGGTATCGTCAATGCATACGATGCGAGGTACAGCATTGACAATGGATGAGCCTTTTCCTGTCTGGTTGGATGATGACTGTGAGGGATGTAAAAGCTGAACTTGACCTTTTTGAATATGAGGGTATAGCTCATTTGCTACGCTAAAAATATTGCGATTCAAATAGCGTGAAATTTGAATGATAGGTGTTTTGCCGTTAGCCATTGTTAAAGGCGAAGGCAGGCTTAACGTTGTTTCTAGACGATAAGTATCTGCAAGCAGTGGACAATCGTAAAATGAGTTGATATGAGGTTGTAGCTGTAACCAGCCATGTAGCTGTTGGATAACACGTTTGACTAGAGGGCCAATGTTAAAATCGGTTAATTGGGGACTTAGCATGGCGTGAAACTGAAAAGAGAATCGTCCCTGATGCAAACTGATGACTTCGAACAGCGTTTCCTCGATCAGACGATAAAGGACAGAGCGAGCTTGTTGGGTAGTGAGGTGATTATTCTCTAATAGCCACCAGAGAGCCCCGTATTCGGGTGGTCTTAGGGGGGCTAAATTAGATAAATTAACATTTGCCCAATTGATGGAGAGCTGCAGCGGATGCAAAATGTCCCGTAGCCGTTCAATTTGTTCATCAGTGCGTCCGGCGTAGAGGATGCCGCCATTGGCAAAGAAAATAAGCCAAGAATTGGTTTGTCCATCGAACGCCTCAATATAGAGTTCTCCGGTTTGCTGACCAATGTCAATCAGTTGAAAAATACTGCGAATATCCAGCTCGCTTAACTGGCCTTGCATAGATTTGTCCTAAGGAATTGGCACTTGGTAACTAGGTTGGCTACATTGATATACGGCATTAGCTACAATTATTAGCATTTAACAGTAGCTATACTATTGCCATATAGGTTGACTATGGTTTTCAAGTAGTTTAGCTGCCGCTTAATAAGGTGACATCTTTTGCGTGAATGATATATGTTGAGGCCAATTTATTCTTTTACGTGAATATAGCAATGTATATGTTATGGACAAAGATACGAACCCATTAGGTAATGGCCTTTAGGCTATATGCTTTCGGAAAGTGTTCTATTGAGTTAAAGTTTTCCAGTCAACCCGGATACACTGATCAAGTGGCTTAATTTGGTGAATTGCTGGAAGATTTTAGGTAGCCTCACTTTATTTGGGTATAGTCTTACCTTTATAAGTACAGTGACACTATTGATTTTGCATCGATAGTTTGATAGATACAGTGCCTTAGGCCTTTATATTACTAACGAAACGAAACGTGGATATTGTGTAGGTAGGTAGCTGTTTCCGGTAGCTATTTGTATAGACTAAGGGGATGCCAGCGTGCGTTATTTGGCCGAAGTTCAGAGAAAGAGTGGTTTTATGGGTGGTAGTCGGGCTGAGTTTAAACTCTTGGCCTGTGAGCGCTCAGAGCAGAACTGGAGTGCTGTATCTGGAGATGAATTGGTACCAGCTCCGGATGATGCAAGCTATGGCGCTGGTGCCCTGATTTTGATTGAGCTTTCTAATGGTCGACAGGTTCAGCGGCATTACGATGCTGGACGTCAGCTGGTTAATATCCTGCAAAATTTTTCTAGCCTTAACAAAAAATTTAAGACTCAGGAAGAGGAAATTGAGCAGTGGAAAGAATCCCTGACCTATCAGAGTCAGGCTCTTAATCAGCGTGAGCTGGAGTTAGATACCCGCGAAGATGAAGTAAAACAAGCGGCGGTCGAGTTATCTCAACTGGAGGAGCAGAAAGAGGAACTAGAGGAGCTGCGATCGCAGCTGAATGATCAGCGTCAGGATTATGAGCGTCGGAATTCTGAATTGGAGGGTGCTTGGGCCCATCTCAATGGGGAAAGGCAAAAACTGGAAGAGCATCGTGAGGTAGTGTCGTCTCAAGCAGGGCTAGATTCTACTCAAACTCAGAAACTAAAGGATGCTGTTGATCGATTAATGGCCAACGTAGCCCCCGTGGAGGATTTGCGTCAGCAACTGGTAAGTACTCGGGAGTCCTTGGGAGAACATCAGGGTATTTTGCAAGGATGGCAGCAATCTGGAACACAGCAGGATGAGCAGCTCCAGACTAAGGCCCATGATTTAGACAGGTTTAATCAGTCTTTCCAGCAGCTGCATGAGGCGACTGATTCAGAGCAAACGATGCTCAGGGATTTGTGTATAGAACTACAGCAAGCGAAGGTCGAGCTAGCTCAGAAAAAACAGCAAAATCAACTGGTATCTGAGCAGATCAATCAACAAAGTGGAGTGTATCAGCGGGTCTATGAGCTGCTAAATACCGGTGACCAGGTTCGTCTAGGGAAAAAAATTGATCTAACAAAGCTTGAAGAAATGTCTATTGAAGATCTTGAAGCTTTGTTGGCTGGGATGGAGACGGATTTGGAAAAGATGTCTCGCTTTGTGAGTGATCAAGAAGAGGAATTGACGTATCAGCAGCAGGCTATTGATGAGCTGCAGCAAAAGGCAGATGCAGCCAGTGAATATGATCGCATGCAGATTGAAGCAGATATTAGTGACGAGCAAGACCGTTACGATATGCTCAACAAGACTCTGGTAGGTCAGCGACGCACATTGCTTGAACGCGAGGAAGTGCTGAGTCAGCATCGAGCAGTTCTGTTACGACGGCAAGGACAGTCAACGGTCGATAGTCCTGTGGAAAATGCTGCTGATTTAGAGCCAGTGCTAGAACATATTGATCAAGTACGTCAGCAATTAACTCAGCAGTCAGCGGCCTTGGAACAGCTAATTGCCGAGCTGGAAGAACGGGCCAACACGCTACAGCAGCGGGTAGATGCTAAGCAGAAAGAGCTTGCTCAGCAGATTTCTAATCTGGAACAGGAGCGCTCAACGCTGGAACAAGCTGTCAAAGATTGGGCTAGTTTGGAGGGAGCAATCGCAACCCGCAATGATTATCTAGGTCCTGCCAACGAAAAAATGAATGCTGTCCAGCAAATGCTAGATAATGTCTTTGGTACGCTGGAGCGGTTTCAAGAGGTTAATGATTACCAGCTACAAGCTATTGCAGAGATGCAGCAAACCATTCAAAGCCTCTCAAGCGAGCCAGCTGCTGCATAGGTCCTTTTCGCCCGCACCATTTTGAGTTTTATGATTTGGGTAAATGAGCATATAGATCCCTCTGGGATTATTTATTCGGCTATTGCCTGTTGCGATCGCGCTGCTGCTGAAGACTGTCATGCCACCTTTCAAGCAGCTTTGACTGATGAACAAAAGGAAGCTGGTTGGGTTGCCCGGTTGCGCCAGGTAGACTCTTGGGAAGACGTCCCCATCAGTGCACTGAAGCTGTCGTAGGTATGTCAGATTTGCCTACCCTCATGTCCATTTGAGCTATGCAGGAAAATTTTATTAAACTTAGTCAGTTTCTAAAGCTCAAGGATTTAGTGCAGTCTGGCGGGGAGGCAAAGCATCTAATTCAGACTGGGCATGTATTGGTAAACAATGAAGTTGAACTACGTCGTGGTCGCAAGTTGTATACGGGCGATCAGGTTACGTTTGCAGGTCAAATCTATGAGGTTTAGCTAATACCTACCTTGATGCCTAACCAAACTAAAACTTACATTACCTGCCACTTAAAAGTGACATAGAAAGCTCTTCCTAACGTCACATTAAGGGGCAGGCAAAAAAACAATCTAAATAATCATCATCTATAGCCTACTTGCGTATGGGCGCAGATTGAAGATGATGCTTATCGCTGGTTTGATGCATAGCAGAAGGTTCACTATGGCCATTTTTATTAACAGATGCTGTATGACCATTTCCATGGTTATGAGCTTCCAGCCGTGGTTGAATCAAACCATAGCCACCGTGATTTCTTTCATACATCACATTAATTTGATCGGTTTCAGTGTTGTAAAACACGTAAAAATCGTGATCAACTAATTGCAGATTCTCCAATGCTTCCTGAACCGACATCGGAGGCATTGTGAAATATTTTGTTCTAACAACTTCTTCAGGTAATTGGGGTTGACGCTGCTGCAATAATTCCGATACTTGCAAATTTGCATCCTGTGAACTGGTATCAATTTCCATGGAGCGTACGGAAACATGATCGGAACTGCGACGTTTCTCCTTATACTTACGCAGCTGTCGACAGATTTTGTCAGCGACTAAATCAATGCTTGCATAAAGGCTGTCGCTACTTTCTTCGGCTCGCACCACGGCACGATTTACATATACTGTTACTTCAGCACATTGCCGAGTTGGCATTTTTACCCCACCAGCCACAGACAAACAAACATCAACCTTATTGATCATTCGTTGAAAGTGGCTAACTGACTTCTCGATTTTCTGCGAAACATGCTGGCGAATAGCCTCTGTAATTTCAATATTTTTTCCTTGGATAACAAGCTTCATAAAGCTGCCTCCATCGATAGAAGATATGCAATTAATTTCACAATAACACTTTTATTTAGAGAGGGTTTTTCTCTTTAAAAACATTTTTATCCGTTGATAATTCTTTAGAATTACCTATGGGTTGATTTTAATTATCTCGCACACTTTCTAAGTCAAAATTGCTTATGAGGCAAGGATTTTACAGAATTTCAGATATATCTTTGCCCAGGGACATTGGTTTAGGACTCATATTCCTTAATATTTTTTTAAACTATTAGGTTTCACTTCAAAAATCTAAAAACCATTACATTGATGCATGCTTATCGTTCGTTTGATATAGCTAAAACTTAGTCAATATATGGTTAGTTAAATTACTTGTACAACTACACAAAGGTGACATTTTTATAGTGATTGAAGATAGAAAACTTATTGTTCAAGATATGGGATTAGTAGACTACGAATTAGTCTGGCAATATCAAAAAGATGTGGTGGCTAGGCGCAAAAATGCCTTGGTTTCTGACGATGTCTTGATATTGACCGAACATATGCCGGTATATACCCTAGGTACCGGTTCTCAGGATAGTTTTTTGCATTTTGATATGGCTGATCCAAGGTATGAGGTCCACCGAGTAGAACGGGGAGGCGAGGCGACTTACCATTGTCCTGGCCAGTTGGTAGGGTATCCCATTTTAAATTTGGGTAATCATCGCAAGGATCTGCATTGGTATCTACGTCAACTGGAAGAAGTTGTCATTCGGACCCTTGCTCATTATGCTCTCGTTGGCCAACGCATCAAAGGACTGACAGGGGTATGGGTTGATGGCCATAAGGTAGCCGCTATTGGCATTAAAGTCAGTCGATGGATCACTATGCATGGTGTTGCCCTTAATGTCTGTCCAGATTTATCAGGATTTAAGCAGATTATCCCTTGCGGTATTACTGATCGACCGGTGGGGGCAATGGCTCAATTTTTACCGGATATCGCTGTTGCAGCAGTTAAGCCAGTTTTTTTAAAGCACTTTGCTGAGGTGTTTAATCTACTGGTCGTATATGCAGATTTACCTGCCACACATTTGCATGATTAAGCTGGTGATATAAAAGTTTAACTACGGTTTGACATACCGCTTTAGACCTATGGCATCAAGTCATGTATGCCCCTACGAGTCCTGACTTGAGTTGCTCTTGCATTGTCCCTGCCAGCTTGAATATCAGGTTCCCACAGAGTTGAAATAGTCGTTTAGAATAGCGAACCGCATTGCAGGCCCATACAATGGTTAGATAGCGGACATTTGGCCTATGCTCGATCATAGTTTCCCTGCAGCGAAGCCCCCCAGCGAATTTCACTCAGTTGCTCAGAGCCTAGTTGGATTTGAGCAGAAACCTATTTTCTCATCCTTGGTAAAACCTGTTCAGGAACCGTTGCCCCTCAGTTGGCAGGCTCTTGGTCATATCCAGCAACATGAGATTGATGCGCTACTGAAACCTTTGACATTTCATGCTGATCCTCTCATGCCTCTGCGTCAGCGTGATCAGCATGCTTTGGATGAGGTTTTTAATGATATTCAGGTGGAAGAAGTTTTAGCTGATATCTATCTGCGGCTTAAACAGCTTTATCCAGAGCCCTGTTGGGAAGATAATCCATTTGATAATCCATTTGATTTTTTAAAAGAATACATGTAATTAAAGTTCTTTGCGCCTAACAAACATCCCAGTTGCTCTTGCCCTAAGAAGAACAATTGGGATGTTTAGTTAATGGTTTAACTAACACCTTGTCCACATCCAAAAACTGCAATTTAACTGTAGAGGAGACGACAGGTTTAAACTTGGACGTGGTTTAGAACGGGATTTCGTCGTAGTCGGGAGCGGTGTTTGTCGGTTGATTCGTGGGCGAAGGACTGCCGGTGGCTGAAGGGCCACTGTTAAGATTGCCTTCAGCAATAGGAGGAGCCTCGGCCATCATCATAGATTGTAGGTCAGTAATCCGATGTAGGCGCTGGACAGTAATCTCTGCCTGTTTTTCACGAAATCCTTCAGGCCGGTCGACAGTTTTCATGGTTAAACGGCCTTCGAGCACGACCCGGTCCCCTGGACCATAGCTAGCGTCCTGGATAGTTTGGGCCAGGTTGCCCCAGCCAATGGCTTTGAACTGAGAGGGACTATCGTCTGGACGTAAACCAGCTATTTTAACTTTGAACTCGGCAATGGGAGTTTGATTATCAGAGGTGTAGCGCAGTTGCGGTGTCTCTACAATCTCTGCCATGAGGATGCAATGGTTCATAAAACTTGTTCCTCTCGAATGCCCTGCTCTTTTTCAATAAAACTTTGAACTCGCTGGCGATAATCCTGCAACCTGGCGTCTACCCAATCACGGTCGGCACTGTTGGCAAAGACATGGACTAACGGGTCACCAGCGTCCGGTAAAACCAGCACCCAGTTATCGCGGATACGGTCAACTACCTTAACACCGTCTAGCAATTCAAGGGTATCGGCAGGATGACTTTCCACAAGATAACGCATGAGCGCTCCTTTGATGGTCCATGGGCATCGCAGGGTTTGTACCCGATGGGAAATGCGGGGCAAGTCACCCCAAATACGTCCTAGGGACTGCTCTTGAATTGTTAACATTTCGATTAACTTGGCGATGCAAAACATAGCATCAAAACCAGGATGGAGCTGGGGAAAGATAAAGCCCATGTCACCACTGCCACCAAGGACAACATTTTTGCTCTCCTGACAGGCTTCCATCAGGGCAGTCGGATTTGCTTTTGTCCGGACTACATTACCGCCATGGCGACGGGCAATCTGCTCAATGGCCCCAGAAGTATGCACAGGGACCACAACGGTTCCCTGGGGGTGAGCGGTCAGAATCATATGGGTCATTAGGGCTGTAAGCATCTCCCCTCGAATGGGTGAGCCCACTTCGTCCATAAGAATCATTTGTTCGCCATTAGCAGCTACCTGTACCCCAAAGGTGGCTTGTAGAGCTTGAACTACCTGGCCCAGCTGACCTAACATACCCTCGCGTTCAGGTATGGAGGGTGCGGTTTGGCTAAGGCTGGCATTTAGGACGACGGCATCACAACCAAATTTCCCCAGTAGCCTTGGCAGTACGGCACCGGAAACAGCATAGGCATAGTCGATGACGACCTTGGACTTACTATGGCGAATCGCTTCAACGTTCAGATGTTTTTCAAATTCGGTTGTGTAAATGTCAACCAGGTTAGCTGGATAGGCGACTTCGCCAATCTCATGGATTTGGGAACGTCTCAGATTTTCCTTAAAATAAGCGCCTTCAATTTTCTTTTCCTTACCTTTGGGAATGTCAATGCCGTTTTTATCGAAGAACTCAATCAGAATCTGATCAGCCCGATCAGGGTGGATTCGCACATGGATACCTCCTGCTACATCCAAGGTTGGCAGGATAGCACGAGCAAGGGGAATCGCGGTTGCTTCTAAATTTTGTACATTGATGCCCACAGACATGAGTCCAGCGATTAGCGATCGCGACACCATTCGCGAAATACTACGCTGATCGCGAGAAACGGTAACATTAGCCCCTGGTTTCAGAGTGGAACCATAAGCAGCCCCAAGTTTGACCGCAAACTCAGGAGTAATGTCAACATTGGCCAGACCCGTCACACCGCGTTGACCAAAGAGGTTACGCTGGGCCGTATTACCCCAAATCAGATTGATATTGAGCGTTGCCCCAGATTCAATCCGCTTACTGGGCCATACTCTAACGTTGGGACTAATCTGCGCTTCTTCTCCCACAGTAGAGAGTGCGCCCACCACGGCACCTTCGAGGACATGGGCTCGACGGTCGGCACGGGTCCCCCGAGCAATGACGCAGGCTCTCAAGTGGGTTTCATCACCGATAATGGCTCCATTCCAAATAATCGGGCGTTTGAGGTCAGCATCGCTACCAACGGTAACGTTATCCCCAATAACAGTGCCTGGTTCTAGCGTGACCCGTGCCCCGATGCGACAGTTGTGACCAATTAAAACTGGTGGCTTGATGATAGCAGTGGGATCAATATGGGTGTTTTGCCCCACTCGTAACCCTGGGGAAATTTCAGGGTAAGCAAAATCTACGAGAACTTTGCTATTGAGGGCATCGTATTGAGCCTCACGGTAGGCTTCGAGGTGGCCCACATCACACCAGTAACCGTCTGCTATGTAGCCATACATAGGGTCGCCTTTTTCTAGCAGCATAGGAAACAGATCCTTCGAGAAATCCTTTTCTTGATTGGGGGGTAGATAGTCCAGGATCTCGGGTTCTAAAATGTAGGTACCAGTGTTGACCGTGTCTGAAAAAATTTCACTGGTGGAAGGCTTTTCCAGAAATCGCTTGATACGTCCTTCTTCGTCAGTAATGACCACACCAAATTCAATGGGGTTAGGGACTCGAGTTAGCACCAGGGTAGCTTTGGCACCATTCTCTTTATGGAAACGGATGGCCTTGGTCAGGTCAAAGTCCGTAATACTATCGCCACTGATCACTAAGAATGTGTCATCCAAGAGTTCCGAAATATTTTTGACGCAGCCTGCAGTACCTAAAGGTTGATCTTCCTCCACCGCATAAGTTATTTGCACACCAAAGTCGCGCCCATCCTGGAAATAATCGCGCATCACATCGGGTAGATAGTGCAGCGTGGCAATGACCTCCTTGATGTCATGTCGTTTCAGCAGATTGACAATATGTTCTGCAATGGGACGATTAAGTACAGGAACCATGGGCTTAGGCAGGTCACAAGTCAGAGGCCGAAGCCGGGTGCCAGAACCACCAGCCATGAGTACTGCCCGCATAATTCCTCCTATAGGTTTGTGAGAATTCAAACAATTGCTGTTGGGCTTAGTCGTTAATGGCTAACGACGTTAACCTTAGAAATGCATCCACGTATTATCTGCTGCGGGCAAAGTCATCATTCCTGTTTTAAATGCACTGTTAATTGTACTTGTTTTGTTAAGCTGACCTTCATATTCATTAAGAAGACTTTCAAAATATTTAGCTTACTGGGATGGACCATAGCTTATCGTGCTCCATGCCCTTTACTATCGGTCTTAGTAACTCTTGTATTTGCAGCTTCATTTCAGACTCAGATAAACTGAGTCACTTGATTAAGCTTATTGCGAGGAAAAATCCATGCCAACTTTATTGGGACTACTTTTGCTAGGCGGTTATGGCTATGGTGCTTGGAAATTCTGGACCGGATTTAATCGCACTAACTTTAGCAGTGGCAAACTCTACCTAACGCTGTTATGGCCTGTATTTATTATTAGTGCTTCCTATCGTCAGAACTTTACCAAGGCCCTAAAAGGACGCTAAGGAATGGGGCACGCGCAACAAGTAGGACGCCAGCTAAAGTAGGATGCCAGCTAAAGGTTTACCAGACTTTGACTAAAGGCTTTGGCGTCAGGCTTTGACAGTGAGGTTAAGCCGAATGGGCAGTTGTTGAATCCCTTAGAAACAGGAAAAACAAGCATGGTATTAGGCCAGCTACAAGCAGTTGCTCAAAGATTTGATCAAGAGTATCAGGGGAAGCCATTTGAGCTTCCAGACGAAGTCGAAGAGATGGCCGTGTTTAGGGATTGGGTAGCTGGCAGTTTGACACCAAGGATTACCAGTAAGTTCTGGGATGTGGTGCGACCAAAGAAGGGGCAGCGCTGTTTAGATATCGGTTGTGGTCTGAGTTTTTTGATTTATCCCTGGAAAGAATGGCAGGCGTTTTTTGTGGGTCAGGAAATCAGCAAGGTAGCCCAGGCTGCTCTGAATCAGCGTGGACCTCAGTTAGATTCAAAGCTTTTTAAGGGGGTGCAATTGGCTCCTGCCCATAAGTTGGACTATGAACCGGCCACATTTGATTTGGCGATCGCAACTGGCGTGAGTTGCTATTACCCATTGGACTATTGGGAACAGGTCATGGCAGCCGTAAAACCCTGTTTAAAGCCAGGGGGAAGCTTTGTATTTGATGTGGTTAATCCAGAGGAAGAGCTGGCCGAAAACTGGGCTATTTTAGAAACTTACTTAGGTGTTGACATTGAACTGGTGGAATTAAAACAATGGCGTGACCTGATCAAACGTATGGGTGCCAAGGTAACGAAGCAGGCCGCTGGTGAAGTATTCCAGATTTACCGGGTACAGTGGCTTTAGGAGGTAATTTTGTAGGGGCGTTCCATGGAACGCCCCTACAAAATTCACGAAAATACCCTGAAAAAAATACCCTTGACGGTTATGTCTGAGGTGCTATCTTAGTGTCTAAAATTTTGCTTCAGCAATTTTGTTTGAAGGCGTATAGTTAACCTTAAATGTTTGGCCTTAACTTTCTAGTTGCAAAGCGTGACCTTGACCGCTATATTGCCTTCCATTCGCTAGTATTTTCTAACTAACCGCTCAATTGCTCTTACCCGTCGGCCCTAGTGTCGGTTGTGCTTATGTCGCCCAGTCCATCGCTACCCTTTAATTCCCTTCCCGAGGGCAGCACCCTGCCGGGCGGCACACCTGTTTTTGCACTCAAAGAGTTGGTGGCACGGCTCCAGCGAGAACAATATAAAATTCAGGATTTGCTGAGTTCTTTAGGGTTTGCCCTCAGAAGTCTCAACAATATCAGCCAGTTTTTAGAACTGATTCCCATGATTGCCAGTCGGGTCACCGACGCTACCGGGGGAGCACTGGTTTTATTTCGTCCCAATGGTCAGTTACGGTTAGAGCGGCTTTACTGCCCGACGAACGACAGCTGTCAAACCGTGCGCTATGCCCTGGAATCAGCCACCCGACAAATTACATCATCCCTAGCGGTTTCTCTCAATCCTAAAGGGGCAGAGGGGGAAGCAGTGGCCCTGACCCACCAGGCTGCCCGCAGTGCCATGGTGACGTTAGATCAACAATTAAATCACTTTCTGGCCCCCGAGCTGAAGCTATTTGGTACCTCTATCATCGTTCAAAATGTGGAGCGTGGTCGTTTATATGTCTTTAGTGATGATGGGGATTATGCTTGGACAGAAACTCGGCAAAAACTAGTGCGGCTGGTGGCGGATCAAACTGCCGTAGCTATTGAAAATGATGAACTCACACTGGCACTACGCAAAAAAGAACGTCTGGATAGAGAATTAGAACTAGGTGCGGAAATCCAGGAGAAACTCCTGCCACGCCAATGTCCGGTGATTGAGGGCGTCGATCTGGCCGCTCGTTGCCAGACCGCTCAAAAAGTGGGCGGAGACTATTATGACTTTATTCCCACTACCTATGACCAGCTACGTAATCCTACTACGCAGCTATCTTCGGCCCAGTCCTGGAGTATTGCGATTGGCGATGTGATGGGCAAAGGGGTGCCAGCGGGTTTAATTATGACCATGCTGCGAGGTATGTTGCGGGCAGAAGTGCTTAACGATCATTCCCCTGGGCAAATTTTGCAGAATCTCAACTGCGTAATGCATAACGATTTGGAGAGTTCCAATCGATTTGTAACGCTGTTTTATGCAGAGTATGACCCAAGAACCCAGCTATTTGCCTATGGTAATGCGGCCCATAATCCGCCCCTACTGTGGCAGGCTTCAAGCAATACTATTAGTCGATTAGACGCCGATGGCATGTTACTGGGGCTAGATATTGACACCCGTTACCACGAGGGGCAGGTACAGCTTTATCCTGGCGATGTGGTAATTTTCTATACCGACGGGTTTACCGATGCTGCGAATATTCGCGGTGAGCGTTTCGATGAAGATAATTTGATTAAGGCCGTACGCTGGGCCTGTCGTAATTTGGCAAGCTCCCAAGAAATTTTGGAATATTTGTTCAATTTGCTACGCCATTTTATTGGTCCTGATCGCTCAAAAGACGACGATACGACACTGGTGGTGATGAAGGTCACGCAACCGGCAGAGTTCCGACAGTTGTCTGCGATTGAATCGTAGGGGCATTGCATGCAATACCCCTACTTGATGTTATCTAGGTGTAGTGCAATGATCGACTTGCCTTAAACTGCGTTCAAAGGGTAACCTGTGGCTCTCTCCAGGATCAAGCTCAATTCTGAACGTGAATAAGGTTTAGTGATTTGTCTACCAATTTTTAACAAGCCCCATGAAAATTGACACGTATACGGTTTCCTTTGATGATTTCGCCCCCTTGAACGCACCTCTACTAGACCAGCCAGTGACTATGGTGACAGCTCCTGTAATCGCTCAACAGTTTGAAGACAATTTTGCGAGTCGGTCTGGAGAGATTCTGAATAATTTTGTCGAGTCTGGACAATTGTGGGCATTGCTGATTGGTGTGGTTTTGGGCTACGCCATTCGCGGGATTACTACTTATTAGCCGGGCTACTATTTACTGTTCACCACTTACTTGCAGGAGTTTTTACGATTTGAGTATGTCATCCACTCCCTGGAGTCAGCGGTTTGAAACAGGGTTACATCCGGTTATTGCTGAGTTTAATGCCAGCATCGGGTTTGATATTGCCCTGGTTGACTACGATCTGACAGGGTCTCAGGCCCATGCAAAGATGCTGGCTAAGGTTGGTATTATTTCCGATGCTGAGGGACAGCAACTGGTGGATGGGTTGGAAACAATTCGTCAGGAATATCAGCAGGGCACATTTACCCCCGGTGTGGACGAGGAGGATGTGCACTTTGCCGTAGAACGTCGGCTGACAGAGCTGTTGGGCCCCTTGGGCAAAAAGCTGCATACGGGGCGTTCGCGGAATGACCAGGTAGGTACGGATATACGATTGTATTTGCGATCGCATATCCGTACGATTCGCACCCTACTGCGAGATTTCCAAAAAGCTTTACTCACCCATGCAGAGATCCACGTAGAGACGCTGATTCCAGGTTATACCCATCTGCAACGGGCCCAACCCTTGAGTTTGGCCCATCATTTACTGGCCTATGTGGAGATGGCTCAGCGTGACTATGAGCGTTTGGGGGACGTGGCCAAACGAGTTAATATATCTCCCCTGGGAGCTGGCGCTTTGGCTGGAACCACCTTCCCGATTGATCGCCATTACACGGCAGAGCAGCTAGCCTTTGAGCGCATCTATGCCAATAGTCTGGATGCGGTTAGTGACCGAGACTTTGCCATTGAATTTGCAGGTGCCGCCAGTTTGATTATGGTGCACCTGTCCCGTTTGGCTGAGGAAGTCATTTTTTGGGCTTCAGAAGAATTTCGGTTTGTTACCCTTACCGATAGCTGCTCCACTGGCTCAAGCATTATGCCCCAAAAGAAAAATCCTGATGTGCCGGAGCTAATACGAGGTAAGACCGGTCGTGTATTTGGCCATTTACAGGGGTTGTTGACCATGATGAAGGGGCTGCCCCTGGCCTACAACAAAGATCTACAAGAAGATAAAGAAGCCCTGTTTGACACTGTTAAGACAGTTCAATCCTGTCTTCAGGCGATGACTATTCTTTTGCACCAGGGTCTGGAGTTTCGACCGCAGCGGCTAACAGAGGCCGTCACCAGTGATTTCTCTAATGCCACAGATGTTGCCGATTATCTAGCGGCTAAGGGGATTCCCTTTCGAGATGCTTACAATCTAGTGGGCACTGTTGTGAAGACATCTCTCGCTAATGGCAAATTACTAAAGGACCTTTCCCTGGAAGAGTGGCAAGCAATTCATCCTGCCTTTGAGATGGATATTTATGATGCGATCGCACCACAACAGGTCGTCGCTGCCCGCAATAGTCTAGGAGGTACTGGCTTTAATCAGGTCAGACAGGCATTAGCAAAAGTAAAAGCCCTGGTTGAAACCAATTAATCATCAATAGATATTGGTTAATCTTTTACCGGTATCGAGAATCGTTCCAGTCGTAGTTCGATGTTGTGGATTGTGGTTTTGGGGTTTGATAGTCGTAGTTACGTTTAGGATGCCAGGATGTCTCACCATAGGTACCAGGCCGCCAAACCGTACCATGGTCAGAGTGATGGCTATGGCGTTTATCGTAACCTGAGTCATAACTGCCTGAGGTGGCATATTCATCAGTGGCCGCAGAATGAACGGCAGCAGCATAGGGCTCAGTTGGAGCTGGCTCTTCAGTTGGATTGCCTCGTCTAGCCGCACCGGCGCGTTTACACTTGCGTAGCAACGATTCCCACGTCAAGTTTGGCTGTCCTAATGCTGCTCGAAACTGATCTAACAAAGCAGCTGCATTTGCATCTACTGTGGCCGCATAGGAACGGCGTACCAAAGGACGAGACGCTCGTAGAGGGTCCACTTGTACCGCCGCAATTGCCTGCCTAACTGCATTGCTAATGTCTTTACGCAGCTCGTATTTGGCCTTGTGATACTGAGATTGCCAACCTTTCTCACTTACCGCATACAGAGAGGGAAGCCGATTTAAGGCATAGGTTTCCACTTCTATCGACTTAACATATTTGAGAATGCGAGATGGTAGCTGACGCAGCTGATGTTCAACTTCTTCCGCCACCAAGAGTTCCATGACATTAATGTATTCCCGTGGGGGAGGCGCTTTTACATCAACCATGGCATTCGTCACCTACTTAACAACAATCCCGGCATAAAGCCATTTCAATCAGGTCATTAGACCTCAGCACTTAATGTCGTAACTGCAACCAGTTTCAACATTGGATTTGGTGGCACATGTAAAACGTGACACTCAGGAAACGCTCCGGGCGTAAAAGACATTCATTGAGTAAAACCAAGGACACCTTCTTACGCAGGGATAGATCCAAACCACTACATACTTTTCCGGATCGCTATTCGCAAATTAAGACGACAATGGATATGAAATCTTAATGTTATCCTCGGTGCTCGTAACTACGAAGCCTTATACAGGGGGTGTTACACCCTACCAGTATAACTATTACATTGCAAAGTCACGATGCAATATTTGAATAGCTAGCTTTCTTGTCGAAAATCAGGAAAAACAATACGTAAATGATGATTTTGTCAGTCGACAGATTGACATTCAATCTATGTATATAAACCTAGGTTAACGTTTATATTTAAAGACTGTCATTACTTAATTTAAGTACATGTATTAACTTAGCTTTTATCAAGACTTTTGGGAGCAATAGTATTACTTCAAGGTATGGCAACGGTTTCATGAGTCAGTATCCCAAATAAGATTCAAGCAACTAAACCGAATATTTATTATTTTTCTAGATAAATAATTCTATTTAACCTGCATGTAGCTGAGTAAGACTGTGTCAGTTTAAGTAATCAATTCATAGGAATTTTCACTGGTAGTCTGACCTCTTTAAAGGCCAGACTAATGGACATCTAGACGCCATTTTGGTCTGAACGACGACGGCTACTAAAATAAAGACTGACCTGTAAATATCGACTAATGACGGTTTGGGAGTAGTGATGTTCCAGGCCATAGCTTGATAGATTTATCCGTATTATTACGTAAGAGTCAGACCAAACTGGGTAGGTTCCCGATGTTAGGCCCCCATTAGTGGGGGAAGGAGTATGGAGCCCCTTAAATACCTTTGGGTTTGGGGTAACGGGATGTGGGTGGTCCAGGATTAGAGAGACGGATCAGCGCATCCATTGCCTGGGGTAAGAAACGGTGGAACCACAGGGCCATATGGCTTTGCCAACCGACGGTAATTTCTGAATTGCGAGACTTAAGTCCGGTGAACAACCCTTGGGCAACTTCTTCAGTGCTGAGGGGAAGCACCCAGCGAAATAGATTAAACTCTTTCACCATGTCAGTATCTGTCAGTGAGGGTAGCAGTGTGACCACACGCACACCATGGGGGGCAAGCTCATGGCGGAGGGCCTGGGTAAAGCCGACAATGGCAAACTTGGTGGCTGAGTAAGTAGCCATTGTCGGAGCAGCCACTTTACCCATGAGGCTAGAGACATTAACAATCGTCCCTTGACGACGGGAGGCCATGCGACGCCCCACCAACCAGGTGACAGTGTACAACCCAATTAAGTTGGTGGAGAGTTCAGCATGGGCCTGACCCAGAGGTGTTTTGAGAAAGTTAGATTGATGGGCAATGCCAGCACAATTGACCAACAGATCAAACGGGCCATAATCTTTCCATGTCTGAGCAACAACAATGTTGACCGCCGTTGCATCGGTGAGATCAACAGATAGGGGAACAGCCTGGGCTCCATATTCACGAATTTCTGTGGCCACTTCCTTCAGTTTTTGAAGATTACGGGCTATGAGCAGGATGTAACTAGCGCCTTGTTTGGCAAGTTCGATGGCAATGGCACGGCCAATACCCCGAGAAGCTCCGGTAACCAGAGCCGTCTTTCCTTTCATATTCATTTAAAAACCTCCAAAAATGCCTAGTTGGCCCCCTACAAAAGGGCAAGAGAAACCAGGACTGTAATGATGTCTAAATATTGCCGAAATATTATTCGGGTGGGTTATTGAGCGGGAACGGCATAGAGTTCGCTATATCTGCTGAAATCCTTTCGGTGTAAACGTTGCTGATCTTTGGTATAAACTAATTTTCGGGCTATTGATAAGTAGCTATCACAACAGTTGGAATCATTCTCCAAATCAGCGACGGAACAGATGAAATGCGAACTTAAATGATCCACGCTCAAGCCTAAAGCTTCACCACAGAAACAACCACAGGTTTTAACTTGAGCGTGGTTTGGACATATGATGCACCAGTGATCATTTCAAATGGCATCACAAACAATTCATCGGTCAACACCTTAGCAATTTAAAACAATAGCTGCAACATTTATTTAAGAAGAGTATGACATTCCATAAAAAATGCAGTAGCTTATTGAGTTGAGCCCATTGCTACACAGGGCATTGGGGAATTTCCAGAAAATCGGAAGTTTCTCCAGAGAGATAGCAATCCCGATCACATTAATTTAGTGTTGCACGATACCATAAACTGGATTAAGCCTATCGAAACCCAGTTTTTTCAAAGGTTTTTGCCATTATCAACAATCTTTTATAGTCAACGATAGATGTTGTGTGAGGGGTGGCCCCCTTAGTATTAAAAAAACAAATAACAGAATTCGGATATTTTGAACCGATTACACCAATCACTACAGATATGTGATGAGAGCACACAATTTGCAATCGGATCAAAGAAGAGTATTCGAAATTCAAATATGTGATAAAGGTCACTGATGACCGATAAAAAGGCATGAATTGGCTTCAATCGTTATCCTAGGGGGTATCTCCGTTTTTATACCCCTGATTGATATATGGCGATTAATTCTGGTGATTCCCTTGTAGCTCAATGTTTTGAAGTGATTGAAGCCCTAATACAGGCGACACTAAAGGGCAAAATTAGTTCTAAAGCTCAGGTATATCGTCAACTAGACGAAGGTCTACCGGTAGGAAGTGGAGAAATCTTTGAGCGTTGCTTGACGGAACGAATGCAGACAGCGGAGCAGGATGAGTCGCTGAAAGGACCACGGATTGTACGGGCTCTGAAGGTAGTACAGGGAGAATGGACTAAGTTACAAAAAACGCGACAACGTGAGGAAAAAGTATCGGCGGTAACTGCTCAGATTTCGGCGGCGGATGGAGAGGGTCAGTTAGATACGTTATTAAAATTGTTGGACCCGAATCAGTCTCAACCTCCGACCCGTGAACAGCTACAACAACTAGCGGTGTCTCTAGAGGCTGGCAATAATGAGACTTTGGGAAAAGGTATTACTTCAGGACTGGCAGCGTTTAAGAACTTAGAAGGGGAACTGGTCAGCTGGCTATATGAAACGGGGGGAAGAGACATTGGGTTTGGCTCGGAACAACGTCGGGGACCATGGCAATATTGGGCTAGACAGGTGGACTATGCTATACCACAACAGTTATTTGAAACGCTAGCAAAAGGAGAGTCGGTTGTTGAATTGGCACAGGGATGGAACCGCTTGGATGAGAGTAGCTGGGTCCAATTGGGAATTTTACTCCACTATCTAAAGCAAGGGTTAGTGAAGTGGTTTGACCAACAACCCTATAACGTAAAGTTGGGAAAAAAACTCTCCTATTCCACTTTTTTGATTTTTGCCAGCATTGAGGCTAGTCTGGCCCAAGGGTTTCAGAGTAGTCGCCCCCACCTGAGTCGAGTCTCGTTCCAACTGATGCAGCATACTCTCCGCAGCTTTGCTCAGCGGGATGATTTTCCCTTATATGGTGGTGTGTTTGCTGCCTTTGATGGGGGATATTTGCAAGATACGCTGGATTATTTTAGTGAGCCGCTGAAGCAGGTGCAGGGTACTCAGGAGAAGGCCCGGTTGCTGACGTTGTTAGGCTATTCTCAGCGGACGTTGGGACGATATGCGGCAGCCCTGGCGTTTCATCAAGAAGCTTTGGAGATTGCCATAACAGCAGGAGATCAGCGCTGTGCGATCGCAAGCTTTAATCATCTGGCACGGGTACACGTGTTACAGAAAAACTATGGAGAGGCAAAGAACTTTAGCCAGCGAGCCCTGATTATGGCGCGGCAGCAGGGCGATGCTTTGGGAGAGACGAATGCGCTAGTGAACTATGGGTATAGTGAAGTGTTTGCGGCGCGGGCCATCGATAGGCCAGACCTGACGGTGTATGAGCAGGCGATTGACTATTTGGAGCGGGGACGAGATTTAGCGGAAACGCTGGGGGATTTTCAGAGTAAGGCGCTGGCCTATAACAGTATGGGCATCGCCTATAGTATTTCAGGACAACCGGGGTTGGCGATTGAGGTGTTGGAGAAGGCATTGCCATTAACCCAGACGACGGGGAATGTATATTTGCAAGGGGTCACCTGTACGTATTTGGCGGAGGCGCAGCGGGCGTTAGGAAATACAGAGGTGGCTGTGCTATATGGGGCATTGGGGATGTATTTGTTGCATCAGCTTGGGTCGTCGGAGTGGCGACAGGGGGCAGGGCTGTTGCGGGTAATATCGGGCGAGTTAGGGACTGAAGCGTTTGAGCGGGTGTTGCAAGGGCAGCGGCGGCAGATGATTCAGTGGATTGGAGTGGATGGGTTTGATTATCTGCCAACGTTGTTGGCGGAATATTGACGTTATCTCACAGAATAGGGCGTAAACTGACGCTTAAATTCTGAATGAAACCCGAGGACAATATCGGATTCTGGCACGCCTAACGCCACTAACCGTTGCGCAACGGCATCTTCAGTGCCATTGTATTGGACCCAGATTTTGCCGTCTTGAATATCAAAATGTAGAACAGGACCAAAAACGCGCTTTTTACCCTGCCAGCCAACGTAGATTAGCTGGTAATGCCCCCGTTCGTCATCAAAAATAAGCTGGTTTTGGACAGTATCAGTTGATGGAGACGTGCCAGCGTGATCGGTCAAAATTTGTTTAATTGCATTTTGATACTGAGCTAGTTTATCCATCGCTGAATCTCCTCGGCCTCGGGTTCATATACGATTAGTCTCACTTGATAACGCGTTAACGACCTTTGAATGAAGGGAAGCTGGATAAAATCTTCATAGGTTGTGACGGGCAGGGCCAGAAATATACGCCTATCAGGTTCTTGCTCTTCTAGAGCTTGGGCATAGTTGAGGTATTGGCCAAGGGCCATATGAAATGAGCTTATATCTGACTCACTGACAAAGCTTTTGATTTCTACAGCTATTTTTTCGCTGCCGCGTTCTGCGGCCAGGGTGCTTTCTGCAGCCAAGTCTATCTGTAATTTAATGGCTTCGCTGATGCGGATGGGGTACGGGTCATGGGTAATGTGCCATCCATCTTTGATCAGGGCGTTTTTGACCTGTTGATGGAAAACATCTCTGGCCATTGACTAGTGGAATGTGGTTAGACGCCAATATGCTAGCACTTGTGCATTCAATACCGGGGTTAGAAATGGAGGTGTTTGGAAAACCTGAGGATCTGTAAATCTTAGTCAGTAGTGTGAGCCCGTAATTTGGGACTGGTACAAGACGCTGCCCAAATTACAGGATTATCCAAGGGCAAAATACCCTGGATTAGATTTGATGTGGTTTATGTAACAGGGAACACACAAGCAGCCATCACATCATCAGCTGTGAGTACAACCTAGCAAATAGCCTGGGTTCAGAAACTCTATTGGCCTATTCGCCAAAGTTTGACGTCTCACGTTTAACTAATGATCTCTACAGTCTATACACCCTAGATCCGTAACATCCCTGAAGGATGTCGGACGGATTTTCCAAATTTGGAAAATGTGGCCCCTAATGCCTATAAGGGTATTTACGGGCGATAGGGACCGGATATGCAGTGAGGTGTCAATTTTTTTGTAGGCGGAGTCTGGTGGGGATGCTCAACTAGCAGCTGGGCAATAGATGGCTAAAAATGCAAAGATGCCTTAAAGATGATAATTCGGTGATTAGAGAGCGTAGGGCTGTGGGATGCTGATGAATGAATTTAGTCTATTCATTGCCTCTAAGCCCCAAGGCACATTATGAATATCCTTTTTCTACATCAAAATTTTCCTGCCCAGTTTCGTCATCTCGCCGCGAACTTGGCAAAAGACCCTAGCAATACAGTTATTTTTGGTACTACCCGTAAAAACGGTTCGATGGCTGGAGTAAAGAAGGTCATCTATCAACCTAGCCGAAAACCTCACCCCGACGTTCATTATTATGTGCGTCCCTTAGAAAGTGCCGTACTGGAAGGTCAGGCGGTGTATCGAGTTGCTTGCCAGCTGAAAGAAAAACTCAAGTTTGAGCCGGACATTGTCTATGCCCATTCTGGTTGGGGACCGGGTCTATTTATGAAAGACCTATTTCCCAATTCCCAATGCCTTGGTTTTTTTGAATGGTTTTACCATGCCCATGGGAGTGATGCTGACTTTGACCCAGCGTTTCCTTGTAATGAGGAACTAGAAGCTAAACTGCGGATTCGTAATGCGACGATTTTGCTTGATCTGTATAGTTGCGATCGCGGCCTCACCCCCACCCATTGGCAACAGCAACAATTTCCATCGGAGTATCACAGCAAACTAACCGTTTGTCACGATGGCATCGACACTAGTTTCTTTCACCCTAAACCCAATGCCAAACTAGTGATTGAACCAACCACCCCCATTGCCTGTGCGTCTCCCCTAGACTTATCTGAGGTAGATGAGATTGTGACCTATGTGGCCAGAGGCATGGAACCCTATCGCGGCTTTCCCCAGTTTCTGCAAGTAGTGGCACAGTTGCAAAAGCATCGTCCCCATTGTCATGCAGTGGTTGTGGGAGAAGATCGCGTGGCCTATGGTTCCCCGCGCAAAGATGGCAAAACCTATCGAGAACATATGCTAGAGACGCTCGATTTAGATTTGACCCGGCTTCATTTTACCGGCCATTTGTCCTATAAACAGTATCTGAGCGTACTACAAGCCTCATCGGTCCATGTTTATCTGACGTACCCCTTTGTCTTATCCTGGTCTATGTTAGAAGCCTTATCAACCGGATGCGTAGTTGTCGGCTCTAACACACAGCCAGTTAAAGAAGTTATTCAGGATGGTGTCAATGGCATACTGGTGGACTTTTTTGATGTAGAGGCCATCACTGAGAAGGTGAATGACGTTTTGGATCACCCCGAACAAATGCAGGCCATTAGGGAACAGGCAAGACAAACCATTATCGATAACTACGATTTAGATAAGTTATTGAGGATCCATTTGAATTGGATGCGAGGCGAGTAAACGGCACGAGGAGACAACAGCGCCTAGTCCAACAGTGGTAATGTAAGGATAAAGTCTGTCCCTACCCCCATTTGGGAGCGAAATGTAAGTTCTCCCTGATGTTCTTGGGTCACAATCGCATGGGAAATCGCTAAACCCAGCCCAGTGCCTTTACCAACCGGCTTAGTTGTAAAAAACTGATCAAAGATCCGTTGTTGAATATCTTTTGGAATACCCGCCCCACTGTCCGCAATGGTAATCACTGCCTGCCCATTGGCCAGGGCCGTTGAAATTTCTAATGAAGGCTGTTCTGCTTCCAGTTCTTTGGATGATAATGCCGAGCATTTATCATCAATGGCGTCGATCGCATTAGCTATCAAGTTCATAAACACCTGATTGAGCTTGCCAGGGTAGCACCTCACTAAGGGTAACGGCCCATACTTCTTAGTGACGTTGATGGCAGGTCGCTTTTGTTGTGCCTTAAGCCGATTCTGCAGGATCATCAACGTACTATCCAGCCCCTCGTGGAGCGCAGCAGGCTTTCTTTCAGGCTCATCTATCCGTGAGAACAGCTGGAGTGAGCGAACAATTTTTTCGATCCGCTCCGTACCCACTATCATAGAATTTAAAAGACGAGGAAAGTCTTGCCGGATATACTCAATTTCAATCTCTCTAGAATAGGCAGCTATTTCCGCTGAGGGTGATGTCGTATGCTTTTCATATAAGCGAATCAACTCTAAAAGAGCATTAGAATAATCTATGGCCGGTTCTAAATTGCCACAAATGAAACTGACCGGATTATTAATCTCATGGGCGATGCCAGCTACCAGCTGACCTAGGGCTGCCATCTTCGCTTCTTGTACCAATTGCGCCTGAGCTTGACGCAACGTTAGGTGAACTCTGATGCGGGCTAAGGTCTCTTCATGTTCAATGGGTTTAGTAATATAGTCTACAGCGCCCAAACTAAGGCCTCTAACTTTGTTGGCCGTATCCGATAGAGCCGTCATAAATAGAATAGGAATATTCTTCGTGTTTGGATCAGCCTTGAGGCGAGTACATACCTCAAATCCGTCCATGTCAGGCATCATAATATCTAGCAAAATCAAGTCTGGACTTGTTCGAGACACTTTTTTGAGAGCGCTTTTTCCACTCTTGGCAATTGAGACACGATAGTTGTTGCAACTTAACAGATCACAGAGTACTTTGACATTATTAGGATTGTCATCAATGACTAGGATTGACTGTTGTTCGTTGGGCTCGCTATTGTCTGCTCCAGACTGAGTTAGGGATTGGGAAACCTGGGATAGATCTCTTTCGTGTGAGGTCACTCCACTTCACCTCCCAGGTTATCGATGAGATAGGGCTCAATCAAGTCGACAATGGCTTCATCATCTAGATCGTCTACAAATGCCAAGATTTTATTCGCAAAGGCTCTATGCTGAGATAGCAACTGCTCTGCAATGGCTTTGGCGTCTAAGATATAGCCTGATACAGCGACGTCATATAGCTTTTTGAGTATCGATAGTGATGGTAGTGCATTTTTTTCTGAGAACTCAACAGTCATGCCCTTGTCGTTATCGAAGCATTCGGTTGGCTCGTGTATCCAGGTCAGATGTAGATATTGCTGCACATAGTCTAATAAATCGTCTATTTGGATTGGTTTTGGGAGGAAGTCGTCACAACCCGCTGCGTAACTTTGTTGTCGATCAAAATCAAAGACACTGGCAGAAGAGGCAATAATTGGTATTGCTTTACTTCTATAAGCGTCTCTCAGCTGTTGAACCATCTCAAATCCATTCATCACCGGCATGACCAAATCTGTAATGATTAAATCTGGCAAATGAATAGCAACTTGCTCTAAACCAGCTTTTCCATGCTCGGCTTCTGTAATTTCAAATCCTAAAGGACCGAGCAGATTTGTTAAGACAGCTCTATTTTCCCAGCGGTCGTCAACGATTAGAATAGTTTTGCGATCGCCTTGATAGCCAACAATGGTATCCATAACTGACGATTGGAGCTGAGAGGGTGCCCAATCGTCAGCTATATCCAAGGTCAGATCAAACCAGAATTTACTGCCCTGTCCATAGGTACTTTGAACCTGTAGCTCGCCCCCCATCAGCTCTACAATTTGGCGACTAATGGCTAACCCCAAGCCTGTGCCCTGGGCTTTGTGCTTAGCGCTACCTACTTGTTCAAACGGTAGAAAGATTTTCTTTAAATGTGCCTGGGTCATGCCAATGCCTGTATCTTCTACCTGAAACCGTAAACAGGTTTTGCCAGGGTTACATAGATTGCTGCCGTTGGATACCTCATCTGGCCCTAAGGTACCCACCTTTAAGACAACGTGGCCCTGGTCTGTAAATTTAATAGCATTGCCTAATAAGTTAATTAGCACCTGCCCTAGACGCTTTTCATCAGCGTTAATGGCTGTTGGTAGCTGGTTTAATAGTTCATAGCGAACATCGAGATCCTTTTGCTCAGCCTTGAGCCGACAAATCTCTTTTATACCATACAGAAAATCGTTGAGACCTAAGGGCTGAGGATGGAGTTCTAGCTTGCGGGCTTCAATTTTAGAAAGATCTAAAATATCATTAATTAAAGTCAGCAGATGCTGGGCGCATTGTTGTACAACGGCTAGGCCGCTTTTTTGTTTTTGGCTTGCCTGTCTATCCCGTTGCAGAATTTGAGTGTATCCCAGAATTCCGTTGAGGGGAGTCCGCAGCTCATGGCTCATATTGGCCAAAAATTCGCTCTTAGCCTGATTGGCTTTATCAGCAACTTCTTTGGCAGCTTCCAGGTCTACTTTCGCGGTTTCCACTTCATGTAGAAGTTGCTTGAGCATTAGTTCGCGCCGTTGACTGAGGGTTTCTAACTCGACCCTCGAGGCCTCTGAACGGGCCAATTTCTTTTCTAAGATGCGGTTACTTCGTTTTAGCTCAGCAACTTGTTGGCTTAAATCGTTTTGGGGTTGCGCCTCCATAATCGAATTGCAATGTAAAAAAAGATACTTAAACCCCTAGCATGTTCCCAGAAGAACGGTGGTGAAGGTTTCGTTGTGGAAAAACGATCGTCCGGTCGAATTTAGGGGGCAAATTTCTCCGTAGGCATGAAAACCTAGGTTGGGGAGTTTACCTAAAACCGATTGGGCAATGGCATGTTCCTCACGGGTACGAGTGCCCAGGGATTTCATCCGGGCGGCACAAGAAACAATCAGGGCAGCGCTGGGTTGATTTCCCTGGTAGGATGCCTGGGCTTTTTTCAGGGCTTGGGACGCTGCTTCAAGCAGGTCTTCTGTATTCGATTCAGTAAGCTGAATTTGGGCCTGCTCAGGAATTTGACCAAAGTAGTCCATACTGCCGGAGGCCTCATCCTGACTATTGGGTCCCCGCACATAAAAGTTGTCTTCCCCTGGTTCAAAAACCGCTAAAGAGCCCCCCCAGGCCCCGCCCACATCATCGATTGAGGTGTCCCCAAAATATTGGGTATAAAAATGCTTGATCGATTGGTTATCAACAGTATGCACTGTATTCCCTTGGGCTTTGGTAACCGTTCCCCTGTTACCAATGGGATGCAGCCCTGTGGCGACACCGCACGATACGATCAGATTACCGGAAAAGACTAGGGTCGTTACCGCATCACTCAGGACCTGCTCGCCAAAGAATTGATAGGTTTGCTGAAATTTCCAGCCATCTCCTGCCATTCCCCCAAAAATTGGTACATGACTCCCCAAGGCAGTTTGGAGGCCATTGACAATCGCTACGCCATCCACCCCCAGACCTTCGCTTACGGTGTAACAAAGTTTGGCGTCTGCTCCATTTAAGTCGGGAATTGCTTGTTGTGTAGCTGCGATCGCATCCTTTGAAACCTCAAGTCCCACCCCAGCTCGAATCTCAACCTCGTCCGAGGCAAAGAGCATCAGACTAAGGGAATCTTCTTGAAAGTCCATCATGGATGACATTTCACCTACGGTTGTTCCCCCAATCAGCGCGATGCCTGGAAACGTTGCCTGAATCTGCTGCAAAATTAAGCCATGATCAAAATCCAGGGCGCTCAGCAGAATGCCAGCCTGGGGTATCACATCGGCCAGCTGCTGTCGGCATTGGCTGATGACTTCATCAATGGCCATTTTGGAGTCTGGATCAATGCTGTGGCCAACCACTACTTTAAACATAAAAGGCGTGATAACTGAGGAAAACTACCTTGGGGAACTAAAATGAAGCGCACCAATCAATCAAATCTGATTAGTTTGGGTTAATTTGGGATAGATGCCAAATGACATGGGCTCAGTATGCCCATCGTTAAGCTGTGTAGAATTAGCCTGGTCTAAGTTTAGCTAATTCCTGATAGTCAGCAATTAAGTCTTACTAGTGATCCCCATAGGATCAGTAATTCAATCATGGGCCAATTGCTCCCCTCTCGCCCCCTCTCGGAAAGTGGGCTGTTGCTCGGGTGAGGTGGGGGTTATGGCGGAGACAGTTATAGTTGTTTCGCGCTGTTGTTATGGATAAGTTGGAAAAGATAATTTAGGGGTATGGCTGTTTAAAAGCCCTTCTGTTACTTGACTATTTTTTGGGTAAAGTACCGTTTAGAGTGGCGGCTTACCATAAGCCATATCCCCGGAAGACCTTGTAGGGCCAAAATCAGTAACTCCCAGAGAACGTTTCTGGCTAGCTGGGCATAGCTGTTGTAACCGCAGAAAATGGCAACATTACTCCAAGCATTCTCTGGTCGCCAACAGTCATAGGGCGGCGTATGTAAACCTTTGCCAGGTTCCATCGCTCGAAATATGAGCTGTATATAGTGCATATGATCGATGCTGATTATCGCCCCAGCAATCATCAGGATACCGATTAGCCATCGAGCGTAGGGGAGTCCTTTCTCAAGACCATAGAACAGCCAGAGCCAGAGGGTCAGTAAAATAAAGCTCAGCAAACATTGGGGGATAAATGACTGTAACCAACAGTTGTCAATTAAGTCGGTAACAGCACAAACCCGATAGCTCACCCCCATGGAAACGAGTGTCCCAAGACACAGCAATAACAGATAAAACTGGAGCAGCCATACCAGTAAAGGCCGCTCAGATTCGTTGGTAGGGGTATTGCCGGTTGACATGATTAAACCTGGCTGATGTGATTAATGATGCGATGCTCCCCCCATTTGCTTCAGCCTAGAACCCCGATTTTTCGGCCTAGAACCCCGGTTTTTCAAAAAAACCGGGGTTCTAGGCCGTATAAATTTTGCTCAAACCTAGTTTGGCTAATCCTTTACGGTAGGCGATAGATGTTTTATCTGCCTCAATGTGGCATTCGGTCCGTAGATCGAGGGGCAGGTCCTCGGGGTACTGAGCCTCGACGATTTCCTGATCTTCAGTAAAAATTTGCCGGTTAAACTCATAGACCGGTTCCAGGGGCTGATCTTGATCAAAATTACGACATAGGGGCGAAAACAAGCGTGTTTTACGGGCCGAAATGGGAGACGGTGCATTCAAGATGCATAGCCGCCCCCCTTTGGGAAAATGTACCCGTAGAATAGCGGCAAAGGGTAAAAATACATCGAAGACCCGCAGCCATTGAAAATCTGCCGGGGCTCGATGCTGGAGTGCCTTGGGAAAGTTACTCACGGTACTGAAATATTCTGCCCTCAGACCATGGGATGTGGGTGTGACTTTATAAGGGGGGACCTCTGGATTATCACGGCTGGCAAAGGCTTTGTGGTGCACCCAGGCAAAGTGGGCCACATCGAGAAAGCCTTCCATTTGCCGACCGACGGCAGCGTTAATATCCAGGCTATCGGGCAAAATTGGCTGATAATCAGGACTATCCCATTCCGGTAGCTGGGGTAAGTTAGCATCACTACCATCCCCAGTCAGTGTGGTCCACACTAGACCATAGGCTTCTCGCACGGGATAGGTTTTGAGACAGAGTCGGGCTGGAATGCTGGCCTGGGAATTAGCTGGGATCAAGGTGCAGGCTCCGCTAGCATCGTAGTGAAAGCCATGATACTTACAGATCAGCTGATCGTTTTCAATATGCCCCATGCTCATGGGGACACCGCGATGGAGGCAGAGGTCGTTGGCAACGGAAACGCCCTGGCTGGTGCGCCAAATAACGAGACGCTGGTCTAATAGAGTAGCGGCGACGGGACTGTCGGTGACATTGTGGCTGAAGGCGACGGGAAACCAGAAGGGTGCGATCGCATCCCAATCTCCATTGAAAAATGTACAACCACGCGGGTAGTGCCCCAACGATTTATTCACCTCAATTGCCCCCATCGTTATCTCAATCCGCTAAAAATTCTATCTTTAGAGAAATCCTCTGACTGTTATAGTGACTAACTGAAACTGTTCCTTCTGTGACCGTTTTGACGATTGCATACCACTATTTAGGCGTATCCTTGCCCAAATTATTAACTATCTATATTGGATTTGGCATTGGATTCGCTGTCCGGCCCCATAGACTAAAACTGCAGTACAATCCCTTTAGTCTTTCAATTGAATGCATAAGCTAAACGTATCGTTGCATATGGTTACATTTCTTAAGAAAAGGTCCATAATATAGCTGACCACTTACTCAGGTTTCGGCTTTAAAGCTATCGAAATCGCTCACTGAACAGGAATGACATCCTTCGTGCTAGGCAATTTACCATTTCCAGGACAGGGCGGTGACCAGGTAGTCAGCAAGGCGGTGAGTACCGCCATTGCAGCTCTGTTTAAGCGTACGGGTAAGCTGGAAGCGACCGTACGGGCTGAACCTGTCGCCAAGTTGCTTCAGGGAAGCGTTGACGGCTTTGATTTTGTCGGTCATGGCATGCTGATGTATAACGGCTTGCGCATAAAAGCAATAGAGCTGTTTGTGCAGGCTGTGTCGATTGACTTTGGAGCTATATTTAAGGGTCAGGTGCGGATTAAGCAGCCCACCCAGGCATCCATGCGTGTGGTGCTGACCGAAGAAGATTTGACCACGTCATTCAATACGCCATTTGTGGTGGATAAGCTACAGCGTATGGAATTTGAGGGTCAACCCCTCCATTTCAGCAATACTGAAATGATATTAAACGATGACAAATCCATTAGTCTGACTAGTCAGGTCCGGGTTGGCAGTACCTCTGCCATGCCTCAGTTTATAAATATTACGGCCAATGTTGAGGTGCATGAACGTACTAAGATTGCCTTTGTAGATGCGACCTGCATTGGTATGGATAAGGATATTGCTTTAGGTAAGGCAATTGTTGACCATGTCAATGCCTTAATGGACTTAGATTCCTTTGCGCTAGACGGAACTCGGCTACGGATTGATAAAGTACGGATGCGTAATAAGGAATTGATTTTTTATGGCGTTGCCCATATTAATCAGTTTCCTCAAAAGAATTAGTCCTACGGCTAGTGCAGCGTCAATCCTGAAAATTAGGATGTAGTATACGGTCGCATCCTTTCTGGCCTGGTTTTGGCCCAGTCCTGCTAATTAAAGGGGCTAACTGACCCATGGAAAAGGTGGCTGTATTTGGTAACGCGGGGGGTGGTAAGTCCACCCTCAGTCAACGATTGGCAGAAATGACGGGCTTGCCTTGGGTGCCGCTGGATCGGATGAAATATAAGCCCGGTGGCGCTGAAGTGCCCCATGGGGAGTTCAAGGCGGCTCACGATGAACTCTTACAGCAAGACCAGTGGATTGTGGATGGCTTTGGGTCCCTGGATACCGTGTGGGATCGGCTAAGTGTGGCCGATACGCTGGTGTATTTGGATATGTCGGTACTGCTTCATTATTGGTGGGTGACCAAGCGCTTTTTCAAAGGAGCACCCCCTGCAGGTTGGCCAGATCAAAGTCCTCTTCTACAAGGGACTTTAAACGCGTACCGCATAGTCTGGCTATGCCACACAAAACTCACACCCAGGTATCGGGAGTATGTGGAACGGGCTAGGGTAAATAAACGGGTGTATCATTTGCGATCGCCCCAAGCCATAATGCATTTTCTCAACACCGTCGCAGCAGACTATGCAGATAAACGCCCATGAACCTTGACATCGATTTATCTATGACAAAACGCCCAACCAATAGCTATGACCAGTACCACGCCCACGTTTATTTCGATGGAAACTCCGTCGAAAAAGCCTCTGCTCTATGTCAGAAGGCTGGAGAACTGTTTGGGGTAAAGGTGGGGCGGTTACATCTAAAACCGGTTGGGCCACACCCTTGTCGGAGTTGCCAACTGGCATTTGATAACACTCAATTTGATCAACTGATCCCCTGGTTGGATAGCAACCGAGATGGTTTGACAGTGCTTGTCCATGGGCTAACGGGAAGCGATCTTGCCGATCATACTGACCATGCGTCCTGGCTGGGAGATCCTGTACCGCTAAATCTCTTGATTTTTTAGTGATTAGAACGAGAACTGGGTCTGCAAATTGAAGATGTGGATATCGGGATTATTACCAAAGTTGTTGGCATTGCGAATCCAATAGTAGGACGGAACAATGGCAAAGTTGGATGTGAGAGGGTAGCGATAGGACACCTCCAGTTCTTCTTGAACAGAACCATCGCCACCGCCAGAAATTAGAAAATCGCGTCCATCAGTCACATCAAAGGGTCTTAGGTAGGAAATTGTTGCCAGGGAGCCTGTTTTAAGCAAGTCATGAAACGCTAATCCTAGCTGAAGAGATTGGGCATTGACTTCTCCATCAGGGAGTCCAGGGGTAATCACCTGTAAATCAGTACTACCGTAACTATAGCGACCAAATAGCCCCAACCAGTTTAGCGGCTGCCAATCAAAATTAAACATGAGAGTATCGGCAGTGGCACCCTCTAGCGGCCCACCAAATCCGTCATCCGCAAAGCCATAGAGGGGTTCACTAATAGCTCCACCAACAAACCCATTACCATTAGCCTCTAACTCAGTCCGGTTGTAGAGAAACCGAAGGGTTAAATCATCGGTTGGATAAACTTCAACTTGAGCTGTCAGTGTGTTAGTTCCGTCGAACAGTCCTCGTGATGAATCACTGGATGAGTTTGATGGATTTGTAATAAACTCAGTAGCCTCTGCTAAATAGCCCAAAGTAAATTCAACCTTGTCAATCACATCCCATTCAACGACTACACCAGCCCCTCGATCCACCGCGTTTACCTGGGTCCCCCCGTTGGAGTTAAAGCTATTGGCACCAGTTACTAGGAATGTGTACTTGTTATAGTCAAAGTGTCGATACCAGTTGATTTTAGGACCCACCGTGATAAAAAACTTTTCCCCAGCAGGAAAGGAATAAAATGCTTCCCGAAGAATGACATTATCTTCAGAACTTCCCCCTTGCTGGGCCGTAAACGGTGTGCCAAAGGTATTAAACAAACCAGCAGAGGCAAAATCATTCGCTGGGGCAACACCGTCACCCACTGCCAGCTGCAGGATCAAGCTATCCTCACCGGTAAAGGAGGTCAATAAATTTAGCCAGGTTAAATAGCTAAAAGTGACCTCGGGATTGTCGGTAATGGTGCGAATTACTGGGTCGCCAGCCGTATCTCGATCTGGAGAAAACACGTTGATGCCTTCTGCCTGCACATCTCCACCAGCCGTGATCCCAGTTAAATGGGTAAACACTCGACCGCTGAGTTTTGTTGTTGTAGAGAATTGAGTATCCTGTAGCATCATCACATCCGCTTCCAGGTTGTCGACTTGAGCGCGAATGGAGGCTAGCTCAGCAGCAAAGTCTTCCTGTAAACGCTGAATGGTTTCTAAATCAGGGCTGTCGGGTAACAACGCCACAATGACATCCAAGCAGGCATTCAATCCAGCGGCAAACTCGTAGCGAGTCATGGCTTGATTCCCGCCAAAGGTGCTGTCTGGATAGCCTTCAAGGCAGCCATATTCTTCCACAAGAAGAGTCAGGGCAGTGTAGGCCCAATCTGTCGGTAGAACATCATCCAGTTCGCTTACGCTAGTAACTTGTGAGATTTCGACACCAGATGATTTCAACTCATTAGAGTCTACATTAGCAACAACGCTCGTCTGTTGGCTCTCACTAACAATGGATTCATCTACAATCGATTCACTCGCAAATACATTTCCCGCTAGAGTCCCAACCCAAATCCCTGTTGTCAACAATACGTTGGAGAAAAATGAGTCCGTTAATGAAACTTGTACACTTACCGCCCCTAAAAACATCTAGTCAATTCCTCAAAATGAGTCCGTTAATGAAACCTGTACACCCCTTAGTGATGCAGAAAAGGCTTAAAAACCCTGCTACTGTGCATCACTAAGCATCACTAACTCAAGCAGAAATCTAGACTTAACTTTTAACAAGCGGTAAATCTTCAGGCAAAGGAATAAATTCTGTTTCCTCTGGAACCTGACTAAATTTCCAGTTAAGCCAGTCCTGTTTGGCTTGTTCAATACGTTCGGGGCGACTGGAGACAAAATTCCACCACTTATATCGCGTGCCTAGCGGTTCCCCACCGATGACAATGCATCGCCCACCTGTACCAGCCGCAATCTCCACTGACTGTTGCGGTTCTAATGTGACTAGACGATGCTGTTCTAAGGGATTTCCATCAAGGGCAATTCCTGGAGTCACACTGTACACAGCCCTTTCTGTGTAAGGAGTTGTGAGCGTAAAGCTGTCGCCTTTGTGAAATTGCAGATCCAGATACAGGATAGGCGAAAAGGTTTTGACAGGGGAAACGCGATTGTAGGCTTCACCAGCAACCAAGGTAACGGTGACACCATTGCTCTCCCAAGTGGGAATATCCGTGGCGGGATGATGGTAAAAACTGGGGGCAGTTTCTTCCGATTCTTCAGGTAGCGCGACCCAGGTTTGAATTCCGTGTAGCCGAGACTCTACTGCACGGTCTGCGTCCGGAGAACGCTCTGAATGAGAAATCCCGTGTCCAGCGGTCATCCAGTTTACTTCGCCAGGACGAATTTCTTGCACTGTTCCTAGGCTATCTCGGTGGAGTAAGGCCCCCTCAAACAAATAGGTGACGGTGGCCAAATTGATGTGGGGATGGGGACGCACATCAACACCTTTACCAGCAGGAAACACCGCTGGCCCTAGGTGATCAAAGAAGATAAAGGGGCCGACCATCACACGTTCGTCACTGGGGAGTAGACGTCGGGCTTCAAAACCGCCCAGATCTTGAACATGGGGCTTGATGGTTGTTTGCATAACAGTTCTCATTGATTCAATAATCGAGGCTTTTTACGATCGCTAACCGAAAGGGATCAGTGCTCAGCGAATCAAGATACAGAAACAATCTCCCATGACTGTCCACAGTCGCTGCCACAGGTGGTGCCAGGTTGTTTTTTGTAATACGTTCCAGATAAAAGCACTCATTTGGCATCTCCTATCAATGCATTATTCAGACCGTAAACAACCAACGCTTAAACCAACGGGTGAGGCGTGGCATGATGACATAGGACAAGAGAATGACAGTAATGGCCACACTGACTGCTACCCGCAGTAGCCAGGGTAAATGTTGCAGTATGGGAGCGAGTAAAGGATGTACCAACAGGGAAACAAGCATCACTGCTATCCAAACTAAAATAGCCTGTTTATAGCGCTTGGGTGGAGGCTTCGACATGGGCTCAGCTGAACGGGGCGCAGCTTGTTTGGGGAGTTGAAACCAGGACTCTAGCCCCGTCAAAACCTGTACCGATTCTTGTTCCTGAATCAACGGTTGGACTCGCTCAATCCAGCCTTTGCGGACATCGGAGTTGAGCCAGTCATTAAGATGGGGACAGGAGTCAAACTGGAGCACAATCACGTAGTCAGATGATTCGCCACCAGGCTGGGGGCGCAGGATGCTTACCCCCAAATGGCCCTGAAACTGTCGAGCATCAGCGGCGATGCCCTTGATCCATTCTTCATATCCTTCTGTGCGCCCCGATCTCACCCGATGGGTAATCACAGCGGTTACATGTTGGCTTTTATCGGTCATGGTGCGATGGAACAAGCGCTGACTAGTCAGTTCGCGATCAGAATTAGCAGTTGTATTCGCTAAGTCTATAGCATTTATTCAGGCGCAGGGGTATCCACCTCAAACAGAACATTCTATGGCCCTCATACCATCAGATTTTTTCGTCTTGAGTGGATACCCAATCGACTTACTGGCCAGTACGCGCAAAGTAGCTAGTCATTAGTCCTCGGTAAAGAGGAATATGATTAGACAACATAGCCCCCAGCCCTTCAATATCGTTGCGCCAATCACGGTGTAGTTCGCAGGCAACCGCAAACCAGTTCAGCAACTGAACACCCGCTGCGCTCATACGTTCCCAGGCCGCTGCCCGTACAGTTTCATCGAACGTGCCAGATGCGTCGGTAACAACAAATACATCAAACCCAGCTTCGATGGCGGACAGCGCTACGAATGCTACACACACATCGGTCACAATCCCAGCAATGATCAGCTGCTTCTTACCAGTGGCTTTTACGGCTGCTACAAAATCGTCATTATCCCAAGCATTGATCTGACCGGGTCGGGCAATATAAGGCGCATCGGGAAACATCTCTTTTAGCTCTGGAACAATGGGACCGTTAGGACCTTGCTCAAAGCTGGTGGTCAAAATAGTAGGTAGGTTAAAGAATTTGGCAATATCAGCCAATGCCAAGATGTTGTTTTTGAATTCATTAGGGGGATAGTCTTGCACAAGAGAGACTAGCCCAGCCTGATGATCCACCATAAGTACAGCGGCATCATCTTTGTTCAAGCGATTGTAGTGATAAGGGGTCGTCATGATTACTTTCCTAGCTGAAATACCAACAGATGAGTTATTACGAGGCTGATTTTTGTCTCTGCCGCCCTTTGACTTAGCAAGCGGTGAGCCAAATTCGAGGACATCAAAATTATCACCCGAATCAAAAAATAAGACAATATCCATTTTAGAATTCATATTGTCGCCTTATTCGATACAATTCACCTATGGATGTGTCATCTTAAGGGACCTCTTCCGGCGGAAGTACAAGCCTTCGGCACAGTGCTTTGGAGATGCTAAATACCCTGACACAAAGTATATCCTTACAAGGTTATGCAGTAAGAGTGTACAGAGAGTCTTGGATAGAGCTGACTGAGTCCCCCTGGTTGCAGAATAAAACGCCGCAACAAATGGCAGGTCGCAGCATCGCTCTGATATCCTATGAAATCTCTTTAATCCTGATAAAATAATAGGCCGTACAATCTTGATAGATCTTCTCGAATGTTGCTCTGGCTTTGAAGATCTTGCTTTGTTCATCCGGAAATTGTTTCCTGCTCACGCTATCCGACGCAGAAAGGACAGGTGCTCCGTATATAAATTTCAACGTTAGCAATAACTTATATCTCCTTGTGAGGGTGTGTAGTTAAATGTTTTTTTAGGGGCAGGTCTTGTGCCTGCCCTAGGATACTGAATGCTGATGAGAGATTTTTGAATGGGGGTGCGATCGCTAAGTAGGCAAATGCCCAGTCTTTACATAGATCAGACAACCCTCATCACTAAACGGAGTATGGACGCTGTCAGGGGGATTTCGTAGCCAGGTGCCCTTGGGATAAACACCATGCTCATCGGCGAACGTACCTTCGAGCACAAAGATTTCTTCGCCGCCCCAGTGACGATGGGGTTGAAACTGAGTCCCCGGTGCCCACTTCACCAGTGCTACCTGTTCAGTGCCATAGGCATGTAACGGCAAAACCTGTAGCCCCTCCACTAATCCAGGAGCCCAACCAGCCTGGTTCGTGTTAACGGTCACCTGTTGTTGATCCTGGGGATCCATTTGTCGCAGCTTGACCAGAATTGTTGCCCCCTCTTTGCTATAGGGCGTATGGCTGGAACCCACAGGATTACGGACGTATGTACCCGTGCCAAAGTCACCGTGCTCATCGGAGAACACCCCCTCCAACACCAGATATTCTTCGCCGCCCCCATGGGTATGGGCTGAGAAGTAACTGTTAGGGGCATAGCGAACAATGGATGTTGCCCGTGCCACTTCTTCTCCATCCCGCTCCAGCATGCGGCGTTGCACACCGGGCATAGGGGAATCAACCCAAGGGAGATCGTGGCTAAATACAACAGCGCGTTGATTTAGATCGGCATGAATTTTCATGGCATAAACCTCTTTTAGTTGTACTGATTACGTCCGGCCATAACGCCACCGTCAACGTCCCAAACCGCACCGGTAACCCAAGCCGCATGCTTAGAAAGAAGAAAAACAATGGCCTGAGCCACCTCTTCTGGGGTACCCACACGACCAATAGGGTGGAATGAATTAAAGCCCTGTAACGCCCCATGCACCTCATCCTTGGGAATAAATCCTTCATAAATCGGTGTTTCGACTACCGCTGGAGATACGGCATTCACACGGATGTTTTTGTCGGCCAGCTCCATAGCTAGATGTTGGGTGAGGGAATGGAGCCCTGCTTTTGCCATGGAATAGGCGGAGGAGGGGGTAGCCTGTACCGCTTGCTTGGCCCACATAGAACCGACATTAACGATTGCGCCACCTTGCCCCTGTTCGACCATAGTCTTCGCCACTGTTTGAGTCAGGAAAAAGGTGGCTTTGTTGAGGTCGAGATATAGGTCATAGTCTGCTTCGGTATGGTCTAAGAATGCTTTGGGTAAAAAGACCCCAGCTGCGTTAACCAGCAGTGTAGCATCGGCATATTTGGTGGAAAGACGCTCGCTAAGTACCCGGCGATCGTCTGGGTGGGTGATATCTGCTTGCTCACCCACCACAGGGCCATAGGGTTCCAACTCTTTGACCGCCGCCCAGAGCTTTTCAGCCCGTCGACCAATTAGAACAGCAGAGCCTCCTCCTTGTAAAACAAGCTGGGCTACGCTTTTGCCCATACCGCTGGTACCACCGATAACAATGAGCTTTTGTCCTTCAAATTGCTGAGCCATGGGATTTCTCCTTAAATTTAGAAAATCTTGAATTTACCTATTAGTAGGTAGGTAAATGGGCAAAAAAATTATCTACCAATGTAGATAGTTGCTAAAAGCGGCTTAGCAATGCCATCAAAGGTTGCTTCGCTGTCTTCCGCCGTGCGGGCAATAAGTTGTGCCCCCTGGACGGTGGCTAACAAGAGTGATGCCTCAGTTTCAGGAGAAATGCGTGGTTGAAGGCAACCTGCCGCTTCTCCTGCTGCCAAAACATCTTTTAGCCAGATTTGCGTCTCTGAAAGAAACAGTCTGACCTCCTGCTGAACAGCCTCAGACAGTACTTCGCTTTCAGCTGACAGCATGCCACATAGACACATCTGGCATTCGCTGAGGCCATCCCGATAAAGACCGACAAACGCTTGTAGTTGCTTTTGGGGGTCGGTCTCTGATCGCTCAATGCCTTTGAGCCTTTGCTGAAAAGCATTGCGGTATCGCTTAACCAGCTCCCTACCGAGTGCTTCCTTTGACGGGAAGTGATAGTGAATGCTGGCTTTGCGAATACCCACTTGCTTTGAGATATCGGCGTAGCTAAAGGCGCTATACCCTCGACGACGCACGAGACCTTGAGCAACATCTAAAATTTGTTGAGCGGTTTCCTTCATGAATCAATTATTTACCTACTAGATGGTAGATGTCAACCCCCAACGAATCTTTTATACCTCTCTTGCACGAAATCTTGACTGATAGCGCTTGGTATCGAAGGGCATCCACAAGGGAGTGCCCCTACAGGATTTTTTTGTACCCAGGTTTAAAGAATTCGGAGTTGGTATTACTCCTTAGGGGCTCTTTCTGTTGCCTCAAATCCAGCTTTTGCGTGGCCCCCGTCGCAAAAGGGTTTGTTGGCCGATGCACCACAACGACAAAGGGCAACTTGGTCTTGGGCAGGGTAGGATTGCTTATCCCCATCAACCATTGAGAATTCACCCTTAACGATTAAAGGGCCATTATCTAAAACAAAAATTTCAGTATTAGCCATGGTTCTTATTTTTGATAGTTAGTCAACAGATACCTGCTGCACGTTCAAATGTCAGTTATTAGGTATCTACGGATATTATTGTGAACCGCATCCCAAAAAAAGACAATAGCGTTTATCATCTACGCATTGTCATCTATAAAGTGACAATCATTTAATTAACCATTAGCCACAATGACTAAGTCTTTTGATAGTTTTTCCGGTAAGCATTGGGTGTAGCACCAATGGCGTTTTGAGTTAATCGGCATAAACATCCCTGTCAACCTATTGTGTGCGGCATCGAGCTATTGTTTTCTACCACCCTGCCGCACACAAGTTCGACCGATGGTCCGCTGCAGTGAATACGGTAGCCGTTGCTAAAGCTTAACTAGTGTGCGCTCATCAGCATTTGTATCCATTGGGGTGTCTATTTTCCAGGTTTCAATCTCTACATCTCTCATCACACTCTCGATCTCTTCATTAGCATATCGGTGCATTAATGGATCTGAAATGGGAATTTGGTAGGCATGGGGCTGAAACAAACCATAGGGGGTGACACGATAAATCTTGTCGAAGTTGCGATAGTATCCACCCAGATCCACATAGTCCCATCCATTACGCTTCTGCAACAATCCGTACAATGCTGAAGCTGTTATGCAGGCAAATAGATTGGAGAGAGGATTCCGTCCTTTCTGGGCAGTCAAGGGGGTCTGAGAGAAATCAATAAACCACTGTTTCACACCATCTGGGAAGACAATATTTAGTTGGTAAACAATATTCCAACGAAAATGTTCCCGAAAGAGAGAATAACGCAATTCTTGAATAAAGGTGACTAAATCATTTGCGATCGCATCCTCAATCGCTTCACTCATTAGTTTAATGTCATAGTTCTCAGGGTTGCCATCGACCAATTTGTCGGCAATGGCTACGGGATAGAAATCTAACTCATTGCGATCGTCTCTGATCTGTTTAACAAAGGAGCAACCACCGGTTTGATGGTTATAGTTAGTCTGATCAAATTCAATCGAATCACCAGGCTCTAACGGAAAGACCTTATCCTCCAAATCAGGACAAATATGTTGCACATCTTGGCAAAACTTCTCCCGAGTAACCGGAAAAACAATCTGATTCAAAAATGCACTACCATTCACATACTTAAAGGCATTGGCCCCTGGAGAAATTGCTTTAGGGTTAATCAGACTAATGTTGTATAGCAGCTGGCCATACTGATCATAGGGAAATGCCAGACTCCTATTGTACTGATAGTTGCACTCCATCATGGGCTGCCAAGTAGCCAACAAAAAGTCAATTTGAGGATACTGGCCCAGAATAAAGGCAGTTGTATCAAGGCTCAATTCTGTATCTACGCAATTCCAGAAAACCCCTGACTCATCCTGTAGTAAAACACCAAACTCAGGTACGCGATTTTCACTTCGGGTTGACAGGAAGTTGGTCGAACCACCAATTTCTAATTCTTGAAATTCATCAATGGCGTATATTTTCTTGTAGCCCAACTTTTTTAATGAGCCCTCGATCAATTCATCCCTGGGAATAATTACTTCCACGGTTTTAGGCAGATGGGCAAGGGAACGAATATCAAAATGATCTAAATGTTTGTGAGAGATTATAAGAATGTCAAAATCCGGGATGTTGTCAATCAGGACATCGCGTTTAGGGCAGACATCTAAAATGCCCTCTTGATGAGGATCCCAAAGGACAGGATCCATCATAAATTTAGCATCTTGAGTTTCGATAAAAATAGACGCATGACCAATCATGTCAATTTTCATAATTTTTTACCTCCTAAAAAACGTGAGTTGAATCTGAATCAGATTGCGTGATTAAGTAAAGTCAGTTGTAAATCAATGTAGAATTCTGGCCGAAAACATGCTCATCTAAACTAGGCTGTGGTCGCTGTTTTCTCTAGGGTTAGCCTAGCCGCACTAATCTCAGGCATATAGGTTTGAACAACATTGTCTAGAAGGCTATCTTGGCCTTCTACCAGGGCATACTCAGCCGCTACATGATCAATATTGGACGCATTGATGAAATTTTCGGTCAGCGAGATTCCGGCCTCCAGATTTCTCACTTGATGCCACCATTGGCTGGGGGTGAACATAAGGTCACCAGCTTCCTGAATACAGGTATAGCCTTCAACATTTCTATATTGTGGACAGACCTCTAAATCCACATTAAAACCATCGATAGAGCCACCATTGAGATTATCCGTTTCATTGGCTGGATAAAACAACCACTCTTTTTTTCCACTCAACACAGCATTCCATGCTGACGTGCCCATTACATCACGATGCATGGGAGAACTCGTATTTTTAGCCCCAATATACATCCAGCGCAGGCTGTAGTCAGCGGCTTCACCTTGGAATAACTCTGGAGGTATCCGTCTCACCCAATTTTCAAAGTAATCGGGCACCGTATAGTCATCCAACAGCTCAGGGTAATCGCTACTAAATGTCCAGTCTGCTAAATAGTAAGGAGGCGTATCTTGGGTATTTTTTGCGTAGTCCAGATATTCAGCCAGCAAAAAATTTCGTTTATCCTCTCGATTCTTACCTCGACTGGCCACAACCTGGGTTTGACCATATCGTTGAACAAACTCTTGTCCAGTCCATTTCTGATAAGCAGGCCATTGTTTTGCCACACCACGAATCACTACCGGCTTACTCTTCAAGAGATAGTGATTGATAATTGTTGGGAAATCAGCTTTTTCTAAAACATCAACAGGTTGTAGGGTAGGATAATTAGTCAAGTTCATATCAGTAGATTTCCATCTTTATAAAAAATTACGGCTTTTCTAAGCTTGGGTGTGTAAGGGCATGCTTGCAAGGAGTTAAAAACATTTGAATCAATATCACGAATTCTCACCTGTTGCAGTATCTTGCTCAACTTGCAATAAGGGAGCATGGCGATAGGCAATAGATGCAGTCATTATGGATAATCCGCCCATAATGATGAACATCAAGCCAATGCCTCGACCTGGCCCGGTTCCAATAATCTGGCCGACCCCCTCCGACCAAGGGCCTTCAAACTCCATGGCAGGCTCTAGGATTAAGTCTACGACTGAGCCAGATGATATAGCAGTGATTGTGGCTACCGACGTGATAGCGTTGTTTAGGGCAAACACCCGGCCTTGTAATTCTGGTGCAACATATTTCTGAAAAATAACTTGAATAGAGCCATCGACAAGTGGTAACGTTGCAAGAAAAAGAAAAGCGGCCACTGCGATTAGAATTAAGGACGGTCTGACTCCGCTAGCAATTGCTTCCAATCCTCCTAAAAACATACAACCACAAATCACTGGAACTAGGCGCTCCTGACGGCTTACCCAAGTACCCATCAAAATGCCGCCCACAACTGTCCCTAACTCTGCTGTCGAGATCACAAAACCCAGGGTTTCAGTAGTGGTTAAGTTTAAAATCAGGGGAACGAACAAAATCGTTCCTACAGTCGATATGAATGCATAAACGGCTCGTACAGTAATTAAACTGAATAACCCGGTTTGGTTAACCAAGTAAGTCCATCCCTGCTTAATCGGTTGAATAAATGAATTGTTTTCACTATCTACTTCAGGCAAGGACACCTGTAGCTCTGGAATTTGGATGAGTAGAATTGGAATAATACCGATTAGAAAGCTAACACAGTTAACCAATAGAATGCCTTGGATCTGGATGATGGTTAGGAGTAATCCAGCTGCCACTGGAGCCCCGAGCTGTGCGATCGCATCTCCCACACGAGTTAAACCACTGGCCCGGGCTAAATCTTTCGGTTCAACTAATAAGCTAACTGCAGACTTAAATGATAGGCTTTCAAATTCTGTAAATATGGCACTTAAGCACGTAAAGAGATATATGTGCCATATCTTTAAGGAACCGGTAATGAACAGGACAGCCATGGCCAAAAAGCACGACGCAGAGCCAATTTCGGAAATAACAATTATCCATCGACGGGACCAACGATCAACAACGACACCTGATAGGGGTGCCAGGAAAAAGGTTGGTAATGTTATGAATAAGATACCAAGGGTATAAAAGTTAACCGACTCTGTAGTTTGAAGAATCCAAATATCCAGAGCAAATCTTGCCAGACAGTCGCCGATGGTGGAGACCATAGATCCTAGCCATAGGAAAACAAATGTATTCATTCCCCTTGCTGCTGGTTTTTCGGTGATGATTGATGATTGGCCCATAATTTCCTTAAACTAAGAGCAAAGAGTGAATACGTCCTCATGCTCATTTTCCCTAACTTATCTAACGTCACCTAATAGTCAGCAACTACAAATCAGCATTCATAATGATTGAGCAATTTTCCTGTCAGGGATATACCTAATTCAAGATTCCTCATAACTATTCAGCCTTTAAGTTGGATAATCTCCAACAATCATCCTATAAAAGTCATTATTTTTCCCAAGTTCAATGGCTCCTTCATATGACAAGTGCCCAGCATCTCTATATAATAGGGCTGAATCAAGGTGGGTTTGACATCGCAATGAATTGCATGTCAGTTTATCGACACGGACAACACGATAATTATCCTTGATAATATCTAACAAATCATAGGCTCTTAAGCGACTAAATCGCATCTCATCCACAGCGAAATCGCACGCATCTAAGTCTATTCCCATCCATGCGGCGTGTTCTAAGCAGTGACCTAAATCATTGCCATTGGAAGCTGGGGGAGAAAAGACGACAGGAGTGATTCCCATTATTTCTAGCTCATTAAGTGTATTGGTTAACTCTTTGAGAGCAATCTGAAAACCAGCATTCAAAAACTCTCCATTGCGAGACAGAAGGGTACTATTTTCTGATAAAAATCTATTATCTAAAGGGGAGGATAGTACGGCATACTTAACTGTATTGTTTGTTTTTAACCAGTCACGAACTTTGCCGGAAAAATCAAGGCATCCTTCAGACCAGCTGATAGTCTGGTCCGGTGGCTCGAAAGATGCAATATCAAAAAAAGGAGAACAGACTCTTTTAGTCATCTGAATGATTTTTGCATCGGGATTAGATGCCATAATCGCTGGCACTAAATGCATTGCAAACGAGTCTCCCCAAACGACAATTTCTGGCTGATCACTTGTCCTACAATCAGGCGACAGTGTGAAAGAATTGTCACAAACATTACTCAATCCGGAACTGAGTTCTCGATTGTTTACCATGGCTTGATTAGAGGGCCCCCTATGGGTGATTCGGGCACTGAACCCACCCGTAATGTCGCCAGCCCACCCTAACAAAGCCAACAGTAACAGTCCAGCGATCGCCAATGAAGTCACTATTTTTGTTTCTACACTTTTTCTAAATGGCGTTTCTACATACTTCCAGCTCAAATAGGCGAGGGGAAATAGCAGTACAACCAATCCAGCTAACAGTAAACTATTAGGCTCAGTTAAACTTCGATGCCTAGCAAACGCAAAAATAGAATGATGCCAAAGATACAAACTATAGCTAATTAAACCAATCCCGACCAATATGTTCGTTCCGAGCAATTGACCAACTAAGGTCTCTGATGAAGAAAATAAAATAATAAGCCCTGCTCCGACCGTTGGTATTAAAGCATGGAAACTAGGAAACGGAGTAGCATGATTAAACGCATAGATCGAATATCCAATCATCAGTAGACCAATCAAGCTTATGACTTCATTGATAGCTCTACGATCAAATAGAAGAGTAAATCTGGATCTTCCATATAAAAGCAAAAATGCAATAATTGCACCAATGGCAAACTCCCAGGCTCTTGTTGGCAGAATGAAGAAGTTTGCTGAAGGATGGTGAAATGCTTCCCACTGTGATAGACCTAGACTTGTAAGCGCGATGAGCATCAAGGACGTAAATATCCAACGCTTCTGTAAGCGCCACATTAGAAGTAGAAACAGTGGAAAGAGAAGATAGTATTGTTCTTCAATGGCTAAACTCCAAGTATGTAAAAGTGGCTTAAATTCATTGCTTGTTTCCCAATATCCTGTTTCTTGCCAGAAAAAAATATTTGAAGCAAATATAGAAACTGCTATCAGGCTACGGGAAAAGGCTTTCATGTCCCATTCTGGTAGCCAAAACCAGGCAAAAATTAGGGAAGCAAGCGTTACTAAGAATAGTGCAGGGAAAATACGCCTGATCCGTCGCTCATAGAAGTTGAGTAAGGAAAACGTGCCCTGCTCTTTCTCAGTAAAAATTATGGTTGTAATCAGATAACCACTGATAACAAAAAAGACATCTACTCCAATAAATCCACCTCTAAAATACTGACATCCTGCATGAAACAAAATTACCGAAATCACCGAAATAGCTCTAAGGCCATCAATTTCAGGACGATATTTCATTTTTTACGCATCAGTAATGGTGAAGTTTATAAATTATAGATTTCTTATCACTAAACTTAGTTGAAAAAACTTCAATATATTGTAGCCCTGAGCACGATATTTTCTGTCTCCATCCCTAATTAACATGCATTTTTATCAACCTGAGAATAAGTGCAACCTATTTCCTCACACTCATCCTCTTAATACCCATCTTCTTAGATACCGGTAAGTTCATTTCTGGAATATATTTCCGCATTACGGCATCCAATGCAGTGTCACGCCCTAAAGTCAATTGATAGTAAGTAGATACAGCATCAACATTAGAGTGATTAATGAAGTTTTCCGTTAAGGATATGCCAGCTTCCAAATTTCTTACCTGGTGCCACCATGAGCTGGGAGTAAATACTACATCACCAGATTCCTGAATACAGCTATACCCCATTGCTTTTTTGAACTTGGGATAGAGAGTAGCGTTCACATTAAAGCCATCAACTGGACTATTGTAACGATTCACTGGGTAAAGATTTTCAGTCTCATCGCCTGAGTAAAATAGCCAAGCTTTTTTTCCACTCAAAACAGCATTCCAAGCAGACGTATCTAATACATCACGATGCATCGGTGAACCAGTATTTTTTGCACCAATATACATCCAGCGTAGAAAGTAATCGTAATCTTTTCTCTTAAGAAGATGTGCAGGGATACGCCTTATCCAGTTTTCAAAATAATCTGGAATATCATAATCATTGATCAGTTCAGGGTAATCAGAGGCAAACCGCCAGGCAGATAAATAATAAGGACGCTCATCTGTAGTAGTTTGCATATACTCCAAGTAATCAGAGAGTGTAAAAATTTTCTCTTCTAGCTTGGGCACATGTATCCTAGCAATAACTTGAACCTTACCATAGGTTTGGATAAACTCTGGACTTGTCCATTTTTTATAAGCAACCCATTCCTTCGCAATTCCTCGTAGTAATACAGGTTTACCCTTTAAAACATACTGCTCCATGACTGTTTGATAGTCTGGATTGTCTAAAATATCGACAGGCTGTAAGTTATCGTTTGGAGCTACATTCATAATAAGTGACGGGGCAAAGGAAAAACTGAGGAAGCGAGACGATTTGGTTTGAGAAATTCTTGCGCTATTACTTGAGAATAATCAATTGAGGTAGGCTTGGAGCTGTTGTGCTAAAACTTTTACATGCTGAGGATCACGCATCATAGACATGTGGTCTCCAGGTACCCAATCAAAGGTGACTTGCTGAGCTAAATCATGCCAACCCAATGTTGGGTCATCGGCCTGGTTGGCAACACCATCCTTAGCTTGCAGTAGGACTAATTCTCCGGAATAAGGTTGTGGGACATAGGTTTGTGCGGCTTGTTCATGTCCGGTTTGAACTTGAACAATACAATTTAATTGTTCTACCCCAAAGCCTGGGCTCAAGGAGATATTACGTCGCTCGGCTTCCGAGATAATGTAGGTGAGCTGATCTTCCCAGCTCATCGTGCGTAAGTGGCGATTTAACCCATTGAGTTCATCGGAGGGCAACGCAAGGTGACGACCGACGAGTTCAGCTAACAGGTCAGTCGCATCAGGAATTTGATCAACCGCCATCAAGGAGTTCACATCCATAAAAATCAGACGAGGCGGTTGTTCGCCATTACGCGTTAGTTGCTGAGCCATTTCCCAGGCAATGGTTCCTCCCAAACACCAACCCGCTAGATGGTAAGGGCCTTCAGGTTGAACTGTTTTGATCACTTGAAGGTAGTCCTTAGCCATGGTCTCAATGCTATTGTCGGCGGGTTGACCGGGTTCAAAACCGCGTGCTTCTAAACCATAGATGGGACGGTCCTGGCCCAGGTACGAGACGAGCTTTTGATAGTTCAAAACACTGCCACCACCAGGATGGATCAGGAACAGCGGTGGCAAGGTTCCCTGGGGTTGTAATGGTGTGAGCGGTGACCAAGTTGGGGGCTCACTACCCTGTTGGATGGTTTGCTGCAATAGCATGGCCTGCTGTTCAATGGTTGCTCCCTGGAATAGGGTCACCAGGGGTAGGGTATGCCCAAGCTTCTCGTGGATACGGGACATTAACGATACGGCCAGGAGAGAATGGCCTCCGAGATCAAAGAAGTCGTCTACGATGCCGATGGATTCTACCTTGAGTACCTCAGACCAAATCTGGCTGAGCTGTAACTCTAAATGGTTGCGGGGTGCAACAAATAGCCGATCGGATGGAGGCTGATATTCTGGAGCGGGTAGAGCCTTGCGGTTGATTTTGCCGTTAGGGGTTAATGGTAAGGCATCCAAATATACGAAGGCATTTGGCACCATGTAGTCTGGTAGTTGTTCTTTGAGAAACTCTCGTAGGGAGATCGGGGAAATATCTTCATTAGAGGTCACTACGTAGACCACTAACTGCTTATTGCTGGGGTCATCGGCTCGGACGATTGCGATCGCTTCCCGCACCTGAGGATGTTTCTGAAGTGTAGCTTCCAGTTCACCCAGTTCAATCCGGAACCCTCGCAGCTTAACCTGTTGGTCACGACGTCCCAAGAATTCTACATTGCCATCTGCTTGATAACGGGCCAGATCGCCAGTGCAGTATAACCGTCCTGGGCCAAAGGGATTGCGGATAAACTTCTCAGCCGTCAGCTGAGGACGATGTAAATACCCCAGACTCAGACCCGCGCCCCCAATATATAGGTCTCCAGTCACGCCCACGGGCACGGGCTGCATGGCCGGATCGAGAACATATAGCTGGGTATTGGCAAAGGGCCGACCAATGGGAACGGCCACATCGGCAGCATTATCATCTCCCTGGAGTTCAAAATAACAGCTATCAATAGTTGCTTCGGTAACGCCGTAGGAATTGATCAATCGCGTTTGCTCGCCACAGATGCGGCGGAACTTCTGGTATTCAGCCATGGACCAGAAATCAGAGCCCACCACTAAAACCCTCATAAAATTAAGGTTTTGGTGGCTGTTTTCCAGGTAGTTAGCCAGTTGTCTAAAGACAGCGGGGACAAATTCTGCACAGTCCACAGCTTCTCGGCAGATCAGACTGTAAAGCTGTTCGGCATCCAGCAGAATTTCCCGAGGACAGAGCACCAGCTTGGCACCGGAACAGAGGGCTCGTACCCAATCTCCAGTAAATACATCAAAGGAGAAGCTGGCCATTTGTAAATGGCTGGAAGTACGCTGCTTGAGCTGGTACGCATCTTCCCAGGCAAAATAGGCGTTTACCAAGCTGCGATGAGCCACCGCCACCCCCTTGGGTTGGCCCGTTGAGCCAGAGGTGTAGATGACATAGGCACGGCTATCTTGGGCCACGGGTGCCACGGGATTCCCCACGGGGGCATGGACAATATCTTGATGGGTATCTAAACAAATCACCTGGGCATCCTGCTGCGGCAGACGATCTAGACCAGATTTTTGCGTAATCAACACCGAGACAGCGGCATCCTGCAGCATGTAAGCAATACGTTCCTGGGGATACCGAATGTCCAGGGGAAGGTAGGCCGCGCCCACTTTGAGAATGGCTAAGAGACTGACAAGTAGTGCTGGAGAACGTTCCAGATAGATACCCACCAGGGTGTCGCTACCGACACCCTGGGCCTGAAGAGTATGGGCTAGCTGATTAGCTTGGGCATTTAACGCCTGATAGGTTAGCGTGTCCCCATTAAAAACAACGGCAATGGCATCTGGCTGGCGTTCAACCTGTTGTTCAAACAGTTGGTGAATACACAAATCTTGGGCATAGGTGACCTGGGTGTCGTTCCATGACACCAGGACTTGCTGCCGTTCCGCCTGACTGAGCAAGGGTAGCTGGGTAACCTGTAACTGGGGCTGAGCTAAAATTCCAGCTAGAAGAATTTGGAAATGGCGGGTTAGGCGCTCAATAGTGTCTGGCTTGAATAAATCGGTACTGTATTCCCAAATGCCTTCAATGCCAGCCTCACTTTCTGTCATGGTGAGGGTGAGGTCAAACATCGCCGTGACAGTTTCAGGCTCCAGGGTGGTCATGGTGAGACCAGGCAACTCTAAGGCCGCATTGGATGAGCTGTGCCAGTCAAACATCACCTGAAACAGGGGAGAATGGCTCAGATTACGATCGGGTTGTACCGCCTCGACAACTTGCTCAAAGGGAACATCCTGATGGCTGTACCCCCCTAAGGCTGACTGCCGCACTTGTTCCAGGAGGTCTGTAAAGGTGAGACTGTCGGTGAGCTGAGATCGCAACGCTAGCGTATTGACAAAAAAGCCAATCAACCCTTCAATTTCAGACCGGTTACGGTTAGCAATGGGGGTGCCCACGACAATGTCATCTTGACCACTGTAGCGATGCAATAACAGACTAAAGGCCGCAAACAGCACCATAAATAGAGTTGTTCCTGTGGTCTGAGCCAGTCGTTTGAGCTGTGGACATAGCTCTGGGGAAAGAACAAATGTTTGCTGTTGTCCCCGATAGGTTTGCTGAGCCGGTCGAGGATAGTCTGTGGGTAACTCCAATAGAGCAGGTGCATCGGTTAGATAGTCCTGCCAGTAGGCCAGTTGCCGTTGTAGTACATCGCCCTGCAACCACTGGCGCTGCCAATGGGCAAAATCTCTATATTGAAGCGTTAACCCTGGCAATGGTGACGATTGCCCCTGGGTAAAGGCACTATAAAGTGTTGTTAGCTCCTGAATCAGGATGCCCATGGACCATTCGTCGGCCACAATGTGGTGCATCGTGGCTAACAGAATATGGTCCTCAGCCGCAACCTTTAACAAAACGGTTCGTAGCAGCGGAGCCTTGGCCAGATCAAAGGGGGTGTGGGCATTCTCCGCTAGCTGCTGCTGAATACGACGCGTCTGTTCATTGACCTCCACTGTCTGTAGGTCAACCAGCTCCAGGTCGAGGGACACCGCTGGCTCAATCCACTGCATCGGTGTCCCCCCATGATTGCGAAAATAGGTCCGCAATATTTCGTGACGTTGCACCAGTTCATCTAGGGCCTGCCCCAGCGATGGGATATCCAACGGTCCCTGGAGTTGAATGGCCAGGGGCATGTTATACGTCGAATTGGGACCCTCTAGCTGATCTAAAAACCACAATCGTTCCTGGGCCCAGCTGAGGGGCAGTGGCTGGTCAGCGACATGCGGAATCGGAACAATGGGAGGGGCGACCTGTTCTTGATCGCCGGTTAAAGTGTCGTGAATTAAGGTGGCTAGTTCTGCAGGGGTGGGGGCTTCGAATAGGGCACGGAGAGGAATTTCAGTCTGAAACGTCTGCCGTAGTCTAGAAACAACCTGAGTTGCCAAAAGAGAATGTCCACCCAATTCAAAGAAACTATCATAAGCACCCACCAATGGTGCCTGAGTATCCTGGCTAAGAACGATGGCAAAACTATCTGCAATTGCCTGCTCAATGGGAGTCCTTGGAACCACCATATCTGCCGTCTGACTTACGTCTACCGTGGGGGTTGGCAAAGCACGGCGATCGACTTTGCCATTGGGTGTCAGCGGTAATTTTTCTAAGAATGTAAAGGCTGAAGGCACCATATGGGCCGGTAAGGTCTGCTTCAAAAACTGTCGCAGGTCCTTCGCAGAGAGGGCAGGCTCGGTTGGCACCACATAGGCTGCCAGATAGCTGGACCCTGGCTGATCGTCCCGAGCCACAACAATGGCACCACTGACTTGGGGATGGCCTAATAGGACTGCCTCTAGCTCTCCCAACTCAATCCGGAAGCCCCGAATTTTGACCTGATTATCTGAGCGGCCTAAAAATTCAATATTGCCATCCGCTCGGTAGCAGGCTAAATCCCCGGTCTTATATAAACGCCCTTCACCAAACGGATTGGGAATAAACCGTTCTGCGGTGAGATCATCACGGTGTAAATATCCACGGGCTAAGCCTGCTCCACCAATATGCAGTTCGCCCACAACCCCCAAGGGCACAGGCTGCGCCCGTTGATCCAACACGTGTAATTGGATATTAGAGAACGGACGACCAATGGGCACCGCCATGTCCTGGGGCCATGCCATGGCAGTATCCCCCGGTGCTTCAAAGTAGCAACTGTCAATAGTTGCTTCTGTGACACCATAGGAATTGATCAAACGGGTTTGAGGTCCACAAATTTGCCGGAATCGCTGATATTCCCCCATCAGCCAGAAATCAGACGCCACTACCAAAACAGTCATAAAGTCCAGGGTCTGTTCTGTAGTATCTAGATAACTCACCAGTTCTCTAAATACAGCGGGGACAAACTCTGCACAATCCACAGCTTCCCGACACATAAGCTGATACAAGAGCGCAGATTCCAGCAAAATTTCCCGAGGACACAGCACAAGCTTTGCCCCAGAGCAAAGGGCCCGTACCCAGTCTCCGGTAAATACATCAAAGGAGAAACTGGCCATCTGTAAATGACTGGATGTCTGCTCCCTCAAATGATACGCCGCTTCCCAGGCAAAGTAAGCGTTGACCAGACTACGATGAGCAACCGCAACCCCCTTTGGTTGACCGGTGGAGCCCGAGGTGTAAATAACGTAGGCCAGATTATCCTTAGTTGTTGATAGGCTGAGATTCTCAGCAGGATGCTCCAAGCGCTGCTGGTTATCATCGATTAACAGAACAGGGGCATTAGCGTGAGTTACAGACGCGGGGAGCGCATCTAAACAAGATCGCTGACTAATTAGGACGGTTACTCCTGCATTCTCCAGCATGTAAGCAATGCGCTCTTTGGGATAGCTGCTTTCCAGAGGCAAGTAAGCTCCCCCCGCTTTTAGGACGGCCAAAACACTGATGAGCAAATCGGGGGAACGCTCCAGGCAAATACCCACCATGGCATCGGGGCCAACCCCAACGGATTGAAGTTCATGGGCTAACTGGTTTGCTTGCTGATTTAATTGTTGATAGGTTAACGTTCTCTCCCCTGAAACTAGCGCGATGGCCTCGGGGGTGCGCTCAACCTGTTGTTCAAACAGCTGATGGATACCCTCTGTTGGCGAATAGCTGAGGGTGGTGTCGTTCCAGCTGATAAACTGTTGCCGTTCCGCATCCGTAAGCAATGGAAACTGGCTGATATTGGCGGTGGGGTTGGCTAAAATGCCTGCCAACAGGGTCTCAAAATGTTGGGTTAAACGAATAATTGTGGCTTGTTCAAACAGGTCGGTATTGTACTCCCAAATACCCACTATCTTTGCGTCTTCCTCAACCATGGTGAGGGTCAGGTCGAACTTAGAGGTGACATCATTGGTATGTACAAAGTTCATCGTCAACCCTAATACATCCATGGATCTATTCGCAGCGCTTTCCCAATCAAACATCACCTGGAAGAGCGGCGAGTAGCTCAGGTTACGTTCCGGTCGTAGGGCTTCTACCACTTGCTCAAAGGGAACATCCTGATGACCATAGCTACCCAGAGCGCCTTGGCGAATTTGTTCCAAGATATCTAGGAAGGAAAGATTGTTGGAGAATTGCGATCGCAACACCAACGTATTAACAAAAAAGCCAATTAATTGTTCAACCTCTGTGCGATTACGATTCGCAATGGGGGTCCCAACCGCAATATCCTCCTGACCGCTATATCGATGGAGTAAGAGGCTAAACGTAGCAAGCATTACCATAAATGGCGTTGCGCCCGTTGACTCTGCCAGTTGCTTGAAAGGCTGTATCAACTCCTGAGCCAGAGTGAACTGATAGGTTTGTCCCCGATAGGTTTGCACCGCTGGTCGGGGGTGATCCGTAGGTAGTTCTAGCAGGGGGGGCAAATCGGCCAAATAGTCACGCCAATAGTCCAACTGCTGTTGTAAAACCTCATCTCGCAACCACTGCCGTTGCCACTGGGCAAAGTCCGCATACTGAATGGTTAATGGCGGTAGGGGGGAGGGTTGACCCTGGGCAAAGGCTCGATAAAGGGTCTGTAACTCCCGAATAATGATCTCATCAGACCATGCGTCGGACACAATATGGTGTCGAATAATCAACAGAAGATAGGCTTCAGGCGCTTGCTGCACAAGTCTTACCCGTATTAGCGGCGGTGCTGACAAGTCAAAAGGCGTTTGATTTTCCTCAGTAATCTGCTGCTGGAGCCGCGTTTCTAACTCAGTAGGGGATACCCCTTGCAGATCCACGAACTGTAACTGAAATGGAACGGTTGGCAGAATAACTTGTATGGGAGAAGCACTATCCTCGGATTGAAAGCAGGTACGCAGCACTTCATGGCGCTGAATAATTTCCTCAAACGCCTGGTTGAGTGAATCCACATCCAGAGGACCTTGAACCTGTAAAGCCGTGGACATGTTGTATGTGGTACTGGGACCCTCAAGTTGATTTAGGAACCATAGACGCTCCTGTGCCCAACTTAGGGGTACGGGGGTATCTGCATCTCTCGGAATCGGAACAATTGGCGGTGCGGTTTCTACTAACTCCTCGGTTAGCACCTCGTCAATCAGCAAACTTAGCTCCATCACAGTGGGAGCCTCAAACAGGGTGCGTAGGGGAATCTCCAGTTGAAAGGCCTGTCTGAGCCTAGAAATTGCCTGGGTTGCCAGGAGAGAATTGCCGCCTAGTTCAAAAAAGTTTTGCTGGATGCTAACCGCATCAAAACCCAGAACATTCGCAAAGATATCAGCCGTTGTCTGTTCTGTTGGATTAGAGGGAGCTACAAAACTTACGTCGTTCTCAAGCTGCGTCGGTGGTAGTGGGAGGGCACGCTGATCAACTTTGCCATTGGGGGTGAGGGGCAACCCATCAAGCTGCACAAAGGCTGACGGCATCATGTAATTTGGCAGCTGGACCTTGAGAAAGTTGCGGAGATCGTTCGGATTAATCTGCTCGTCCGAACTAACGAAATAGGCAACCAATCGCTGGTTGCCGGGAGTATCTTCTCGAACAATGGCAACACTTTGTTGAATTCGAGGATAGGCCGATACAGCTGCCTCAATTTCCCCAAGTTCGATACGAAACCCCCGAATTTTGACTTGATTATCAATACGACCTAAAAATTCCAGATTCCCATCTGGAAGATAGCGAGCCAGATCTCCAGTTTTGTAAAGACGCCCAGAATCAAAGGGATTATCAATAAATCGCTCGGCAGTTATGTCAGGGCGATTTAAATAACCGCGAGCCAACCCGGCACCGCCCACATGAATTTCTCCAGTAACACCAATGGGTACGGGCTGTAACTGAGAGTTCAGTAGATAAACCTGAACATTACGAATCGGTTTACCAATTGAGATTTCTTGTGCTTGAGTCGTGTCTGAATCAGGCGGTGTTAGAAAACAACTGGTAGCAACAATGGTCACTTCTGTGGGACCGTAATTATTAACCAACAGAGGGCGGTCTAATCCGTTCTGACTCCAACGATCAGCAATAGTCTTGTGCCACCGTCGCACATGTTCTAACCGTGCCTTTTCCCCGCCTAAAATCACTAGCCTTAGGAGCTTGGGGATCTCCCATACAGCCAGTGCTAATTCATCAACTAATTGATGCCAGTAGGCAGTAGGCAAATCTAGAATGCTTAGTTGCCACTGCTGGCAGGCTTGCATCAGTCCGGGACCAGACGTTAGGAATTCATCGGTGCGTAGAATCAGAGTGGCACCACAGGTCAGACCGGTATAGATTTCCTCTGCGGAGGCGTCAAAGCTGATGGAGGCAAATTGGAGAATACGGTCATTTTCATTGATGCCATATTCGGTACGTAGCGATTGGGAAATCTCTAGCAGGGCTCCATGGGGCGTCATTACCCCCTTGGGTTGTCCGGTTGAACCGGAGGTATAAATAATGTAAACGAGATTTTCCAGGCTTACTCCACTGGTGGGATTGTTGGTTGGTTGGGCTGCGATCGCAGCCCAATCTGTATCCAGACAAACAACCTGTGATTGATGGTCTGGCAAACCAGCTACCAATGATTCCTGAGTCACCAGCACAGATACAGCTGAATCAGAGAGGATATACGCCGAGCGCTCCCTGGGATAAGTTGGATCTAACGGCACATAAGCCCCACCGGCCTTAAGAATGCCAAAGATACCCACCATCATATTGAGGGAGCGCTCAATAGAAATGCCCACCAGCACATCGGGCCCCACTCCCAAACCCCGTAAATGATGGGCCAGCTGATTCGCCAGACTGTTTAACTCTGCATACGTTAGATGCTCCTGGCCAAATTCTATCGCTAACTTATCAGGTGTTCGCTTTACTTGAGATTCAAACAATTCATGGACACACAGCCTTTCGGGATAAATTTGCGCCGTGTTATTCCAGTCCACCAATAGCTGATGCCGTTCTGCTTGAGTCAGTAATGGCATCTCTCCCACAGGCAACTGCGGTGTTTCTAGAACCGCTTCCAATAACATCGAAAAATGGTTCACCATACGGCGAACAGTCTCTGCCTTAAACAAATCAACGTTATATTCCCAAATCCCTGTTAACCCCTCTGGGGTTTCTTGCATCGTCAAAGTCAGATCAAACTTCGATGTGGTCTCTTCAAATTCAAGAGGAGATAGGGTTAGCCCCGGCAGCTCAAGATTACCTTCAGGTGCATTTTGCAGGACAAACATGACCTGAACCAAAGGACTGTAACTCGGTGAACGCTCCACATTCAGAGCATCCACAACATGAGAGAAGGGCAAATCCTGATGCACATAAGCATCAAGGGTCATCTGACGAACCTGGCGCAAAAGCTCTTCAAACGTTGAGTTCTCATCAATTTGTAGCCGTAGCGCTAAAGTATTCGCAAAAAAGCCGATGAGAGATTCAAATTCCTTCCGAGTACGGTTTGCAATCGGAGAACCAATCACCATATCTTTCTGGCCACTGTAACGGCATAGCAGAGTACCGAATACAGCAAGCAGTAACATAAACAGAGTAGTCTTCTGTTGTTGAGCCAACTGTTTTAAGCGTTGGCTCAAATCCATCCCCAGATTAAACGTAACAGTCTGCCCCTGGCCTGTTTGCACTGCAGGGCGAGGGTGATCGGTTGGTAGCTCAAGTAAAGTAGGAGCCTCAGTCAACTGGTTGGTCCAATAGTTTAATAATTTGTCAAGGGTCGGTCCTAATAAAAGTTCTCGCTGCCAATCAGCAAAGTCGCCATATTGAATGGCTAATTCTGGCAAAGTCGGTAATTTGCCTTGGCAGTAAGCTGGATAAAGAACAGAGATTTCCTTCACCATTACGCCAGTTGACCAAGCATCGGCGATAATATGATGTAACGTGAGCAAGAGTACGTGTTCAGTTGGCTCTAGACGCAGCAACTGAACTCGCACCAAATACGACTGACCCAAGTCAAAACCAGTCGTTTCCTCTTCCATCGCCCGTCGCTTCACTTCAGTGGCGGCAGCAGCTGGTTCTAGAGAACTCAAATCAATCAGTGGAAAATCTAACCAGGCTGTGGGAGAAATAACCTGAACCGCGACATTATCAATAACTTCAATGGTTGTCCGTAGAACTTCATGACGTTCTTGAATGGTCTGGATAGACTGCCTCAAAGCCTCAACATTCAGCTCGCCCTGCAGACGAATTACGGAAGAAATATTGTAGGCTGCACTCTCTGGATCCATTTGGTAAAGAATCCAGAGACGCTCCTGGGTATACGATAGCGGGTAAATAAAAATTTCTTCCGATAGGGGCGAGACTGTCATGACCAACCTTTACATTAAAATGAGTTAAAAACTAAGTTAAATTTGAGCTTCGAGCACCATTTCGGGATTTGAACTTTCAATATCAATTGAATTTACTGAGGCAAATTCCTGAGCGAGAAGTGTCAATGGATCTAGAAAACTGCGTCGTTGGCCATCACCGTTTTGAGAGAATATCCCATGGTCAGCAAATCGGCTTAGCAAATGCAATTCTGTACAACCAACAATAACTGAATCAACCACATACTTTTTTCGTAAATGTTCTACAAAATGGCAGGCAGAACGAATTGATATATCATTAGCCTTAACCTGATATATCATCTCATGAACAGCATCTTGATCAGCCTTATTTGGGGAAAGGATATAGGGTTCAGCCCTACCCCAAAGTGAGCTTCTCGGAAAGATATCTAACTGACGTGTACCATTGGTACAAAGTAACAAATGGGTCGTTTTCCGAACAGCCACCTCACTAAGAATCGTATCAATCAAGCAAATCGTTCGGTCTCGAAGATTAAGGGGAAGCTGGGGCAGCAAATAGTGACAGGTGATGCAACAAATGACAATTTTCGAAACCTTTAAATCATGCAAATAATTTAAAGCCTCAATCAGTTTGCTCAGCAAAACATCGTAATTTCCAGTCAGTAATGCTTGAGTCCGATCGGGAAACGTCGGATCAGAATAGGTGACAACCCTGGGTGCCGCCTGTTCACATTTTCCCCTAAGACCATAGGCATAAATTGTCTTGAGAAATTCTGCAGAGGCCAAGGGACCCATACCGCCTAAAATACCAAGCAGATCTGCTTCTGATGTTGTTGTCGGCTGTAAATACTTCACATTAGATCCGCCAGATAATTTAAACCTTACCCTGCCCAGAACGGTCGTTCTTCCAGTATTGGACTACACACTTTGCATTAACCTAGGCTCTTCTAAAGCATCCTTATGTAAAGCCTCGATTGCTAGACAATTGCGACTAACTAAAAACTCTGGACGACGATTTTCAGTTTTTACAGGTACATTTTCAACACTGTTGTAGGTAATAATGACAATATTGCGAGAAAATGGCGAAATATTATTAGCTGACCCATGAATACAGTTAGGGTGAAACAGTAAAACTGACCCTGGTGCACCAGTAGGCGCAATGATGCCATGTTTATGCACTAGTTCCGTCACAGTTTGATGGGGCAGCACATACTTCAGATCAGCACTGACATTTGCCTCCCAGCCGTCACCTCGAGCACCAACCTGAATTTTTCCTTCCCGATGGGAATCGGGAATTAGAAATAAAGGCCCATTAAACTGATTCACCTCATCTAGAAAGATAAGAATATTCAAAGCCCTCGGCGCTAGCATCCCATCTTCTTCGGCCCAAAAGATAAAGTCCTGATGCCAGGGCCAGGAGTCTCCAGAAAAAGAGGCTTTCGTATTAATCTTGAACTGGTAAACGTAAACTTGGCTTGCCAAAATTTGAATAGCTGGTTGAACCAATCGAGGCAACCGAGTGAGATCGCTCAAAATGCGATTACGGGCGTGGCTTCCATGGAGAGCCCGTACGGTTTTTCCACTTTTTTCAAAAACCCGTCCAACGTTGTCTTTTTGGATAAGAGAAGGGATTTCCGATCTGAGTAATTCAATTTCAGCAGATGAGAAATAGTTGGACAAAAAAAGATATCCATGCTGCTGATAAAATTTTAAGTCTTCATCAGTTAAAAACATACATCTGCCTCTTAGTCGTTAACTTGCATGGAATATAAATTGGCTGAACTGCCCCTGAGCAACCTGTCAAATTCCTAAGAAAGTCTTTGACTGCTGAGTATACATAGAAGGGCTACGGTTTATCTTTACCCCATAATTCCTCCTTAAGATTATCGGGAACAATCAGCGTCCCGTCAGCAGAACGCTGTATTTTCCGTCGTCTCCGCTTTGGAATTAGATTGCTAGTTGTCGACTCTGTATTCTTTTTACCCTGCTGATGGTCTGCAACTATCTGCGCCAGAGCAGCAACAGTAGGGGATTCAAAAAATGTTCGAAGCGATAGCTCTAAGCCAAACGTTTGACTTATACGTGCGACAACTTGGGTTGCTTGTAATGAATGTCCTCCCAAGGCAAAAAAGCTATCGTGGATATCAATAGAATCCTGTTTTAGGATATCGCCCATGATATTTGCCAGACTAATCTCAGTAGGGTTGCGAGGAGGGACAGATAGGGGACGACGTATGGTGAATTCTGGGTCTGGCAAAGCATTGCGGTCAACCTTGCCACTTGCAGTCAGCGGGAGAGATGTTAACTCCATATAGACAGAAGGAATCAAATGAGCAGGCAACTGCTTGAGTAAATAGGTATTGAGCTGATCTCGATCAATGCCTTGGGGGGTCTTAGGAACAATGTAAGCCACTAAAACCTGGTTTCCGTCTGGATTAATACGACCAACAATAACAGTCTGACCAACGTCTGGATGCTGATGGAGTCTGGATTCAATTTCTCCAGGTTGAACCCGTGTACCTCGAATTTTTAGCTGACCATCCAATCGATCTAAAACTTCTAAACTGCCATCTGGCAAGTAACGCCCCTGATCGCCTGTGTAATACAGTAAATCTTCCTGATCGCTGCGGAAAGGATTGGGTACAAAGCAAGGGTTTGAAGTAGCTGATGTATTGATATAGCCAAATGTTCGAAAGGGTGTACGCACCACAATTTCGCCAATTTCGCCGATGCCACAGGGTTGGTTAACAGCCCTCAATACTAAATTTTGAGTCTGAGGCAACGGCCACCCTACTGACTGTATGCCTGGTCGCACTTGCTCAGGAATCGGGTAATAGGACTTAACCATGGTTGTTTCCGTAGCCCCATAAAGATTAATCAGCTTGCCAGATCCTGGGAAAGCTTGCTTCCATTGGCCAATGAGCGTATCCGTTAAAGGTTCACCTGAAAAGAATGTGGCCCGTAAGGTAGATAGCGTAACGTCATTGGGTGCATTTGAAATCCAGTACTGGGCAACTGTGGGTACTGTATGAATAACAGAAATCTTTTCATTCTCAAGCCATCTCAAGAGATGTTCACTACTGACCTCATCATCTGGCGGTAAGCAAAGGGTTGCCCCGCTGGTTAGGGGTAAGAAAATATCCCGCAACAGCGCATCAAAGGATAATCGAATTAATTGAGCAACCCGATCCCCAGGCCCCACCTGGAAGGTTTCTCGCTGCCAATCAACAAAATGGGCAATTCCTTTATGGGAGCCCATTACCCCTTTAGGCATTCCAGTACTGCCAGACGTGAAGAAAATATATGCTGGTTGTTCACCATGCACGTGAGGGAGTGACCTATGGATATCATCAACACTGTGATTTTCTTGGGGAGAACGCTTGTCCACAGGCTTAATATCTGAGCCAGCCAGTAATTTAATGGATGCTGACAACCAATCCTTGGGAGATTCCGAATCCAGCGCGATTAGATAACCAACATTAGCTGCTTGCACCATGAGTTGAAGGCGTTGTGTTGGCAAGTTTGGATCAAGCGTCAGCAAGACGGAGCCACTTAGAAGAATGCCAACAATATGAACAATTAATTCAAAGCACCGATTCCCATAAACCGCTACTACATCTCCTGTCTTAACTCCTGCCTTAATAAGATTCTCTGCCACATGTTCAGCATAGTTAAATAACTGCTGATAGGTCCAGCTTTGCTCTGCTTGAGTAATAGCAATGTGCTCTGGCTGTTGATTGGACCAACTCCTAATCAGATCCGTAATAGGAGAAAATTGAGGCTCCTCCAAAGGTAGAACTGGATCAGGTAGCAATGATTTAGTTTTAGGTGTGAGTAAGGAATAGTTCTGAATAGGCTGGTCTGGCAATAACACAATTTGTTCCAGGAGTGCTTTGAATTGATCCAGGAAAATCTCCATGCGTTCAGCCGAAAAGAGCGAGCGTCGATAAACTAACTCCAGTGTCAGACCAGTACTTTCATCATCTCTCGGTTCATATACATACAGTGTTATCCAGAACTTAGACTCTAGCTCCGGCATCTCCAGCATTTCAAATTCCAAACCTTCCATTTCCAGCGCTGTTGCTGTGGGCTGCATCAGGTTTAGCATGACATCAAATATAGGATGACGCTCAAGGGAACGCTCTGGCTGCAGGATTTTTACTAGTTGTTCGAAGGGCACATCCTGATTGCTATAAGCTGCAAGCGTCACTTCCCGAACATGACTTAATAAGTCTTGGAATGTTGTTATTCCTGACAAATCAACACGAATTGGTAGTGTATTAATAAAGAATCCAATCAGATCAGTCGTTCCTGGGTGCTGACGGCCCGCAATCGGTGTCCCTATAATGATGTCAGTCTGATCGGTCTGACGGGAAAGTAAAAGGTTAAATGCTGCTAACAATGCCATGAAGAGCGTAACATTCTCGCGTTGGCTTAACGCTTTAAGCTTCTGACTAAGAGATACTGACAGCAGACAGGAACACCTTGCCCCTTCGTTGTTTATTTTCTTTAAATTGGTGGAGTCTGTTGGCAACCTCAAAACAGGTAAATCTCCTGACAGGTGCTGTTTCCAGTAACTCAATTGTGAATCTAGGGTGTCGCTGAGTACATGGCGTTGCCAGTAAGCATAGTCAGCATACTGATTGACTAAGGGAACTAAAGGAGATATTTGTCGTTGTTGATAAGCACCGTAAAGAGTCACAAATTCTCGAATCAAGATTTCACTTGACCAGCCATCAAAGATGGCATGGTGCAGTGTCAGCAGTAAAACATTAGATTGTGGGGTTAAGCGTAGCAGTCGCAAGCGTAACAAGGGTCCTTTAGCAAGACTAAATGGAGCTTGAGCTTCTGCATTAATACTTTGCTGTAGTATCTCAGGGTGTTGCTCAGCTGAACTATTACTTAAGTCTTCAATTGGAATTGATAAATCAGAAATAGGGGCGATTGCCTGGATTGGTTTTCCTTCCACCATTGGAAAGGTAGTCCGTAAACTTTCATGACGCGCGATCACTCCGCTCAGGGCAGATTCCAATGCAACAATATCAATCTGACCTGTAATCTTCAACGCTACAGGAATACTATAGGCCGCATTTGAACCATCTAGCTGCTCCAGAAACCAGAGCCGTTCCTGGGACCAGCTCAGGGGCAATGGGATATCAGCATCTCGGGGGACGGCAGTCATGGGAGCAATCGCCCGTCTTGACTGTCCAGTCAGAGCTTGCTGAATTCGCTGATCCAGTTCAGCTACAGTAGGGGCTTCAAATAGTTCACGTAATGGCAATTCAAGCTGGAAGGTGTCTCGCAGTTTGGCAATTGCTTGAGTCGCCAACAAAGAATGTCCTCCCAACTCGAAGAAGCTACTGTGGATACTAATAGAATCTAGCCCTAGCACCGAAGCAAAAATGGTGGCAATGCTCTCCTCAGTAGGGGTGCGAGGGGCCATGAAGTCTCCATCTAAGTTTGGTTCAAACGTTGGCACAGGAAGTGCCTTGCGATCTACCTTGCCATTGGGGGTTAGAGGCAGGGTCTCTAACTGCACAAAAGCACTCGGCAACATGTAGGTTGGTAATTGCCCCGTAAGAAAGTCCCGTAACTCTCCTGACGTAAGTTGATTGTCTTGACTAACTACATAAGCAACTAACTGTGGGTCTGCTTGATTATCATCTCGAGCAATGACAATAACCTGTTGAACTTTGGGATGGCTAGATAAGATAGACTCGATTTCCCCAAGCTCAATGCGGAAACCGCGAATCTTTACTTGGTGATCAAGGCGGCCCAAAAATTCAATCTTGCCATCCACCAAATATCGGGTTAAATCTCCGGTTTTGTAAAGGCGACCTGAGCCAAAAGGATTAGGAATAAATTTCTGAGCCGTTAATTCTGGACGATTGCGGTAGCCACGGGCTACTCCATCACCGCCAATATACAGTTCTCCCACAACTCCAATAGGCACTGGTTGCAGCTGAGCATCCAGAATATAGAGCTGAGTATTAGCAATAGGACGACCAATAGGAATAGATGTTGTCAGGTGATCATTGGGGCTAACGTCATAAGTACAGCATCCAACTACAGTCTCAGTGGGGCCATATTCGTTGATAAGTCTTGTCTCTGGCGCATGGGTCAACCAGGGAGAAATAATATCGTTCGTTAGTGCTTCTCCGCCAATCACAAAAGCTTGGGTCTGATGAGCTAGCTTTTCTGCTGGCAGAAGAAAAGCGAGAAGCTTTAGATGGGCAGGTGTTAGTTTGACTAGGCTCAATCGCTCACTAGATTGTAAGGCCGTTGCCAATGCCTCAATATCGGAGTCTGCTGAGAGTAAAAATACCGTTTGTCCCACCAAAAGAGGGGAAAATAAGCCCGTAATGGTAGCATCAAAACCTATTGAAGAATGTACCAGCGCTCCAATTCCTTTTGAATTAAAGTAAGTGGTTACACACCAGTAAAGGTAATTGGTTAAACCCTGATGGTTAATCTCAACGCCTTTGGGTTGACCTGTTGATCCCGAAGTGTAAATGACGTAGGCCAAATTGTCTGGGTGTACATCACATGCTACAGGTTCGGTACTGCATGCAGCAATTTTGGACTCATCTCTACCTAGACAAACCACCTGACTATCGTGGGAGGGCAGTCCTGCCATCAACGTTTCTTGAGTCAGTAACACTGGCGCAGCAGCATCTTGCAACATGTAAAGGAGCCGCTGCTTTGGATAGTTAGGATCAAGGGGAACATAGGCTCCACCTGCCTTGAGAATTCCCAACAGGCCGACCATCATGTCGAGGGAACGCTCTAAATACAGCCCCACCAATGTCTCCGGTTTTACCCCTAGTTGCTTTAAATAGTGGGCCAACTGGTTCGCTCGCTGATTTAGCTCTCGGTAAGTTAAATGTTGTGAGCCTAGCGTTACGGCTACAGCATCTGGGGTCTTTTTTACCTGAGTTTCAAACAATTGATGAATACATTGAGTGTGAGGATACTCAACAGTTGTATCGTTCCACTCGACTAACAACTGATTTCGTTCCTGTGGCGTCAACAATGGTAATCGCGACACTGACATCTCTGGGGCCGCCACTACTGACTCTAACAACTGCTGCAAATGCCCTGACAGTCGGGCAATAGTCTTGGCTTCAAACAAATCAGTGCTGTACTCCCAGCTACCCACCAACCCTGACTCTGTTAACTGCATCGACAGCGTCAGATCAAACTTTGTGGTCAGCGTATCTGGTGCCAATGATGTTAAGGCTAACCCAGGCAACTCCAGAACTTCTTCAGGGGTATTTTGAAACACAAACATCACTTGAAACAGTGGTGCATGACTCAACGAGCGCTCAGGCTGTAATGCCTCCACTATCTGTTCAAACGGTGCTTCTTGATGGGCATAGCTATCTAAGGTTATCTCACGGACTTGACGTAAAACCTCAGCAAAACTCAAATCGTTCTCTAACTGCAAGCGCAACACTAGGGTGTTAGTAAAAAAGCCGATCAGTGGCTCAATTTCGGCACGATTACGATTGGCAATAGGAGAACCGATGAGAATATCAGATTGACCACTATAGCGGTAGAGCAATGTCCCAAATCCTGCTAACAGAGTCATGAACAATGTCACACCTGAGCTTTGACTCAACTTTTCTAACTGTTGTGTTAACTGAGCACTAAAGTGGAAGTCTTGACAGGCACCTTGATGACTTTGTAATGCAGGTCTGGGATAGTCTGTCGGTAACTGCAGCAGGTTGGGGGGACTGGCTAACTGTTTTCGCCAATAGGCTAGCTGTTGTTCTAAAACATTTCCTTGTAACCAAAGCTGTTGCCATAGGACATAATCCCCATATTGGACAGGTAGGGGAGCAATACCCAAGTCTTGACCTGCCAACACAGCCTGATATGCTGTAGCGACTTCTCGAATCAGAACGCTGATAGACCAACCATCGGCAATAATATGATGCAAGGTGACCAGCAGTAGTGCTTCTTCTGTGGAATGCTGCAATAGTTTTACTCGTAACAAAGGACCTGCAGCTAGATCAAAAGGGGCCCGAGCTTCTTCCTGGATTGCCCGTTGGATATGTTTCTGCCATTCATCTGAATTTAGCGCAAACCATTCTTCTCGTTTGACCGCCACAGTCTGATTTGGAACTATTTCTTGAACTGGTAAACCTGCCACCGCAGGAAAACGAGTTCTCAATATCTCATGGCGTTCAACCAGAGTCTTAAATGCTTGTTCCAGGGCGTCTACATTTAAGCTACCTGTGAGGTGTAGCGCTGCAGGCATATTGTAAGTTGCTGCTGTGCCCTCCTCCAGTTGATTTAAGAACCACAAACGCTCTTGAGCCCAAGAGAGGGGAAGATGTTGACCTTCTCTGGGGAGAGGAGTGACTTTGGGAAGCGTAAGGCCTGAATTCTCCTGACGCAATTGCTGCACACATTGGTCTAATTCAAAGATGGTGGGTGCTTCAAACAGAATGCGTAGGGGAATTTCCAGTTCGAAAGTCTGTCGTAGGCGAGAAATGAGCTGGGTTGCCAATAAAGAATGTCCTCCAAGCTCGAAGAAGGACTGGTGAATACCTACAGGATGAACCTTGAGAATGGAGCTGAATAAATCTGCAATCAGTTCTTGGCTAGGTGACTGCGGCGTAACCAACGTCTCAATGCTATTCAGATTTGGATCGGGTGCAGGGAGAGCTTTTCGATCCACTTTGCCATTGGGCGTTAGGGGAAGGGCTGCCAGCTGAACAAATGCACTGGGAATCATATAGTCTGGCAGCTTGGTCTTGAGCAGTTGCCTGAGGTCTACAGGCTCTAGCTGGGTATCTGAGTTAACGATATAGGCGACTAGTCGCTTGTCCCCTGGTTGATCTTCTCGGGCAATGACGACAACCTGGTTGACCTCAGGATGGTGGGATAATGCTGCTTCAATTTCTCCAAGCTCAATGCGGAAACCACGAAGTTTAACCTGATGGTCAATCCGTCCAAGATATTCAATATTGCCGTCTTGCAAGTAACGGGCTAAATCTCCTGTTTTGTAGAGACGACCGGGGCCAAATGGGTTAGAGATAAATTTCTCGTTGGTTAATTTAGGTCGATTTAAATATCCTCGGGCTAAACTGACACCGCCAATGTGCAGTTCGCCTGCTACGCCAATGGGAACTGGCTGCTGCTGTGAATCTAGCAGGTAAATTTGAGTATTGGCAATGGGATACCCAATGGGTGGATTACTGGACCATTGGGCCGGGGATTCGGGCAAGATATATGAAGTGACTACATGGGTTTCAGACGGACCATAGTGATTATGAAAAACACAGTGATCGAGCTGGGAGAAGAGGTCGATCATTTGTGGAGTCACCTGTAGTTGTTCCCCGGTTGCGATCGCTTCCGTCAACTTAGAAAACAATAAAGGCCGATCACCATACACCTCAGCTAGCTTCTGCCAAAGGACAACGGGCAAAATTGCCTTTTGAATCGGATTTTCAGCCAAAAAGTGTACCAGTTTATCCAGATCCAGCCGATGGTCTTCGGGAATGAGAAATAACGTCCCTCCAGAACACCAAGCCGCGAACATTTCATGGAAGCTAGCATCAAAACTAAGGGAGGCAAACTGGAGAATTCCAACGCCCACATCCATCGTCTGTAAATGCCAGTGAATCAGATTTGTCAGGGCTCTGTGAGCTAGCGCAATGCCCTTTGGTACCCCGGTAGAGCCAGACGTATAAATGACGTAAAGCAAATTATCCGCCTGCACCGCTGACGTTACATTGTCAGTAGACTCAACAGACATTAATGGCCACTGGGTATCCAGACAAATCGTACTGACCGTTGAAGACGGTAAAGATTGCAACAACGATTGCTGGGTCAATAAAAGCTCCACCCCTGAGTCTTGGAGCATATGACTCAGACGCTCATTGGGATAATTGGGATCCAGGGGTACATAGGCCCCCCCCGCCTTGAGAATCCCCAACACCCCCACCACCATCTCCAGGGAGCGATCCACACAAATTCCCACCCGCGACTCTGGCTTTACTCCTTGGTTTTGCAAATAGCGGGCCAGCTGATTGGCCCGCTCATTCAACTGCCGATAGGTCAATGATTCTGCTTCAAATACCACCGCCACGGCATCGGGGCTGCGCTCCACTTGAGCTTCCATTAACCGATGCACACAATGTTCTGGACCATAGTCCACGGTGGTGTCATTCCAACCCTCTAGCAGTTGATGACGCTCTTCCGCAGTCAATATCGGTAACCGAGAAATGCTCGCAGTCGGCTGGCTGACAACCCCACGCAATAACGTTTGAAAATGATCCAACCACCGCTCTAGGGTGGTTCCTTCATACAAGTCAGAGTTATAATCGCCGTCTAGGACCAGCCGGTCACCCAAATCAATCAGGTTGCAATGTAGCTCATAGGGAGCATAGTGAATGGGACGCGCCGACAACTCAGCGGTTAATTCTGGTAGCGGCGCTAACTGCACTGGCGCTTCCAAATTAAATGTGGCTGAGACCAACGGCGTACGACTGAGGTCAGGCGGAAGCTGCAGCTGACTCAACAACTCGGCAAAGGGATACTGTTGATGCTCGTAGGCCGAGATCAGGGTATAACGCACCCGAGCCAGATACTCCCCAAAGGACTCATCAGCTCTATAGTGACTATAAATCGGCAGCAAATGAGCCCCGTAACCCACCATGCCACCACTGTCAGGCATAGAGCGACCGCTACTAGGCACGCCGACAATTATTTCAGTTTGACCACTCAGACGATGTAGCAGCAGTAGATACACCGCTAGCAACACCATAAAGAGTGTACAGTTTTGCTGACGGGCTAATTGCTGCAGCGGACCGTAGAGAGCAGGCGCAATTGTCTGGGTTTGACGTCCACCACCATAGGTTTTGAGGGCGGGGCGAGAATGGTCGGTGGGTAATTCGAGGACCGGTACACCATGGGCGAATTGACTGACCCAATACTCTCGACTGCGGGCCATGGATTCGGTTTGGGACTGGGCGGTCTGGGCCTGAATATACTCAGAAAACTGCATCACAGGCGGCAGCGCTGGAGTTTCACCCTGCAGTGTGGACCGATACAGACTGCACAGCTCTTGTAGCAGCAGACCAATGGACCAACCATCCAAGACGATGTGGTGACCACTGAGGACTAAGATATGGTGGTCTTCCGCCAGTTTCAACCCATAGACACGAAACAGGGGGCCTTGAGGCAAGTCATAGGGGGTGGCACTATCCTGACGATACCAGGTGGCCAACTGGGCGGCTTGAGCATCCGTAGACAGGCCGCTAAAGTCAACCAGTGCCATGGTTACCGGTTGCGATGGTTCAATCTGTTGTGTTCGGGTATCAGTATGGATAACCGTGCGCAGGGCATCGTGGCGATGGTACAAGATGGCTAAACACTGATTGAGGCAGTCAATATCTAGTCGTCCTTTGAGGCGAAGACTGAGACTCATGCCATAGGCCAGGGCACCTTCTTCACTGAGTTCTGACAAGACGGCCAACTGTTGCTGCGCCTCAGTCAGGGGCAACGATACCACTGCAGACGATCCCGAAGATGGTTGACTATCACCCAACGCCTCTGACGCTCTCAATGACGCAAGGGTTGTTAAAAAACCTGCCTGTTTTAGTTCAGCAATACTTTCCTGAACCGCTTGAAACACATATTCAATATCTTCATCCGTATGGGCTGTGGAGATAAAACAACTCCGCCCCTCCCAAACATAAACACCTTTATGGATCAGGTGATAATAGAACAAATCTGGATTTTGCTTAATGATGAACCGGAAAAGTGAACCAAAGTGAACAACGTCAATCGGGACCTGATGCTCAGCACATAATCTATTCAACCGATTGACCAACTGTTCAGTGCGCTGGTTGAGTTCACTCTGTAGGTCCGGTCCGGCGTCTTGCAAATGCTTTAACACTGCTCGCGAAGCCGCCAACCCTAATGCATGTTTGTTGAAGGTTCCCCTGAAGAATGTGCGGAGTGCTTTCGGGTAAGAATCATCGCCATAGTCCCAAGTGCCCCCATCAATGGCGTCCATAAACCGGGATTTGCCAGCGATCGCAGCACCTGGCAAGCCCCCAACTAGAACTTTGCCATAGGTGGCGATGTCCGCCTGGACACCGAAATAGGCCTGGGCACCACCAGGATGAATGCGAAACCCTGTGACAATCTCATCAAAAATAAGTGCAATTCCACAGTCCTGGGTAAGTTGACGCAAATCATGTAGAAACTGCCGTGGTTGCAATGCTGGATTTAGCCCCTGCACAGGTTCCACTAACACAGCCGCCAATTCAGCGTGATGGTCACGTATTTCTGCCAATGCCGATTTATCAGCATACTCCAGCACCAAAACATTACGCACCGCATCTGGGTCAATCCCCTGGGCAATGGGGATGGTGTCTGATGTATTCTCCAGGCGCTGTGCTAGAACACCGTCAGAATGCCCGTGGTATGCATTGCGAAAAACAGCTATTTTTTGACGACCGGTGGCAGTGCGAGCTAAACGGACGGCCACCATAACAGATTCCGTCCCTGACTGGCAGAAGGTAGCGCGTTCGGCTCCCACTAACTCACATAGACGCTGCGATACCTCTTGAGCCAACTGGGCTTGAGGACCAACGGAAATACCTAGCTTGGCCTGGGACTCGACGGCCTCGTTAATAAAAGGAACATTATGGCCAAAGAGGTGAACCCCAAATCCCATGGCCAAGTCCACATATTTATTGCCATCTAAATCCCAGAAGTTAGCGGCTTGATAGCGTTGAGCCACAATGGGATACACCATGTCTTTAGTAGACAGTCGGAGTGATGATTGACCCGCTTGTTTGAAATTACCCAGAACAATATGCCGACCTTTCTGAGTTGTTAAGCGAAACCCAGCTGCGGATCGGGAATCCGCTAGCACAGGTCGCGACAGTTGTGCCTGCTGCCGAGATTTTTGAGTGCGCTGAGTATACTGAGCAACAAAGGTATTGAAATAGGCTTGCTGAGTTGGATTTAAGTCTAAGGGAGGTTGGGAGGCAGCTACTTTTGAGGTATGCCCCCTTGCGGGTACAGATTGTTCAGTAACTGGGCTTTCGGGTGAGGTCTTTTGCCCATTTTGTAACAAACTACTGACGCCTGACTGCTTTCCTGAGGCGTTAATACCAGTTTCCCTGGCCTGACTTTTCAACGCCTCAAGTTGTTCAGCCATAAGCTGAGACATGGCTTGAAGCTGTTGATTCATGATGCGTTCTAGCGAGGTCTGGGAGATCTGAGTCAATCTCGTTGACCGTTCGCCACTCCCTGGGTGAATGTCCTTAACTGGATTAGCTCCGGGGACAACATTTTCTGGGGACGGCAGCGGGACAGATGGGTTCGATAGATCTGGGTGGTCAGTGGAGGAAAAAGTCTCTGGTGCCTGGGCATCATGGGGAGATTTCTCTGCGAGATAGGATGCGATCGCATCCAGAGTCGTCAATTCCCCAAACAGCTGATGAAGCGATAGCCTAACCCCAAACGTCTGATCGATCTGGTTAACAGCTTCCGTAAACATTAACGAATCCGCCCCCATTTCTAGGAGAGGTGTTTGCAGATCTATTTCACCTACAGGCAGTTGCAGAATCCTACCAACAAGAGTGCGCAGGCTTTCAATCACCTGCTCTTTCCGCTGGTGATGTCCATTCTGGGACCCAGACTGTTCAATGTGATGGGGGGATAATCCGTTTTGGGTCATACCTGCAAACTCTCCTGTTGTAGCCCAGTAGCGTCTTTTTATATAGCTGTCGCAGTATTTTAATTGTCAGGCCATAGAACTCCGAAAATATTAAAGCAGCAAAAAGTAAAAAATTGGTAAAACTCGACCATTGGCTAATACTTGTGTCAGTAAATACATGTTTCAAAAACTACAAAAGGGCAAACACTAATTGTGCATAGACGGGCGGAGTGGAGATGAAGTAGGTGGAAACGATTCAGATGTGGGAAATGCGGGCGATTCTTCGGAACTGTCCTGATATACAGATTGACTTTTCAATACATCTAACTGTTGAGATATAAGCTGGGACATTGTCTGGATTTGCTGATTAATCAAGCGTTCCAGTGGGGTTTCTAACGCTTGATCTGGTGGGGCTATCCAACCGTTATTGCTTAAGCCAACACTCTCTGTCAGTTGTAGCTCACCAATTGAATTCTCCTGAGGGAGTTTGGACGTATCCTCTTGAGGGATTGTCTGACCGCTGATGGAGGATGGGGACGAAACTGTAGTTTCTGGAGATTGCTCAGATTGATTTAGGGCTCCATTTGCTGGTACTGCGTCGACTGATTCTGGCAGGTCAAACCAGTAAGGCTTCCTTTGAAAAGGATATGTGGGCAGAGTAACTTGATTGCGTTGGGGATAGTCTCGCTCAAAGCTTACCCAATCAATGGTAAATCCCTTCAAGTACAACTCACTCAAACTCGTGAGCATCTGTTGCCAATCGCTATATCCAGGCCTCAGAGAAGGTAGCCATGTGCCTTTATCTACTGACAGACATTGCCGTCCCATGCCTAACAACGTTGGCTTTGGGCCACATTCAACCAAAACCTCACAGCCTTCCTGGGATAGCGTTTCCATCCCAGCTGCAAAGTTAACGGGGGCAAGAATGTGACGACACCAATACTCAGGGGTAGCAATTTCGCTGGTAATTGCCTGACCAGTCACACAGGAAATTAACTTGGTCTGGGGCAAGCTGTAGGTTACTTGTCGAGCTACAGCTTCAAAATTCGCCAGCATCGGTTGCATTAGAACAGAATGAAATGCATGGGACACTTGTAGATATTTAGTTGTAATCCCATCCCCTTCCAGCTGAGTCACAACCGTCTGAACAGCAAAGTCAGAGCCCGCAATAACAGTACTGGCCGGACCATTGATGGCGGCCACTGAAACCTGATGAGACACCCCTTGACCATCAATCACTGATTTGGCCTGCTCGACAGAGCATCTCAAGGAGACCATCACTCCCCCAGCCGGTAGGGCCTGCATTAATCGAGCCCGCTCCGTGACTAACTTGAGACCATCTTCCAGACTAAACACCCCAGCTACACAAGCGGCCACATATTCTCCTAAACTATGCCCCATGACGACCTTGGGTTTAATTCCCCAGGCAATCCAAAGTTGGGCTAGGGCATATTCCAAAGCGAAAAGAGCCGACTGAACATCAGTTGCCTGATCCAGCCCTTTAACTTCGCTGTCTGATGGTTCAATCTCCGAGTTAGGATACAAAATCTCGATCAGGGGCTGTTTCAGCTCAGAGCGCAAAATAGCATCACAGTTATCCAGAATCTCTCGAAATAAAGGTTGGGTTTCGTAGAGTTGACGCCCCATATTAACGGAGTGGTCTCCCTGGCCACTAAAGAGAAAAGCTACTTTAGGGAAGAGCCCTGGTGTTGCAACATTAAACTTTGGCTCTAATTCCAATGCTTCAGAAGTGGTTAAAAGGTCTAGCTGAGCCCCTAAATCACTCAAATTTGAGGCAATCAGAGCAAATCGATATTTAAATGGAGTACGACCTGTGTTGGCGCTATAACAAATGTCAGCCAGATCACTATCCTGACAATGTTCCAGGTGCTGACGATAGCGATTAGCCAATGCTTTCAAGGCAGCTTCACTCTTAGCAGACAGTGTCAGAAGATGTAGAGAGCGCTCAGGCAGAGCACTGGATTCTGGGGAGGGCGATGTGTTGACTGATTGAGGCGCTTCCTGCACGATAACGTGGGCGTTAGTACCGGTAGCACCAAAGGAATTCACGACGCCTATGCGACTACCGGACTGCACTTCCCAAGGAACAACCGTATCGGGAACAACAACAGAAACATCCTGCCAATTGAAATGTTCTGTAGGTGTCTTTAGATGAAGATGAGGGGCAATCTCACGGTGTTGCAACTGCAATATCACCCGCATGACCCCAGCTACCCCTGCGGCTGATTCCACATGGCTAATATTGGTTTTGGCGGAGCTAATGTAGAGGGGGCTCTCAGGAGAATGACCGGGCCCATACACTTTTGCCAAGGACCGTAATTCGATGGGGTCTCCCAGGGGCGTACCGGTACCATGGGCCTCGACATAGCTAATGTCCGCTGGGTCAAGCTTAGCCTGCTTTAGGGCTTGACGCATCACGGCCTGTTGTGAAATACCGCTGGGTACAGTCAGACCGCTACTTGGACCATCTTGATTAACCGCAGAACCACGGATAGTAGCCAGAATACGGTCACCATTGGCTTGGGCATCGGAAAGCCGCTTCAGCACCAAAATTCCACAGCCTTCACCTCGACCAATGCCATCCGCAACCGCATCAAAGGTTTTACAACGCCCGTCAAAAGACAGCATTTTAGCTTTAGATGTGGCAATCATGCTATCGGGCAACAAGATCAGATTCACCCCTCCTGCCAGGGCCATTTCGCATTCCTGTTGTCGCAAGCTCTGGCAGGCCTGATGAATGGCGACCAAAGATGATGAACAAGCTGTATCAATGGCCATGGCAGGCCCCGTAAAACCAAAGGTATAGGAAATACGACCAGCGGCGGCATAGGAGGGAGAGCCAGTAACACCATGAATTTCAAACTGGGGATTGGCAACACTTGGAGATTGGGTCTGCAGTTCCGCTTGAGCCTGTTTACCAATAAGACCATAGTCATCAAGGGTGATGCCCACAAAGACACCTGTGGAACTTCCCTGATCGCGCTCTACCGGATAGCCTGCATTTTCTAGTGCCTCCCACGCCACCTCCAGCAACAGACGATGCTGTGGATCAATACTGACAGCTTCACGGGGAGAGATGCCAAAAAATTGAGGGTCAAACTGCTCAACCTGCTCTAGAAAACCACCGCTGCGGCTGTACATTTTGCCCGGCACGTCGGGATCGGGATCGTAGTATTTATCAATGTCCCATCGAGTCGCAGGAATTTCAGTAACCCCATCTCCCCCTTGGCGCAATAGTTGCCAAAACGATGCCGGATTGTCTACACCACCTGGAAAACGGCAACCCATACCAACAATGGCAATGGGCTCACGTTTGGCGTACTGTAGACGCTCAATCTTAGCTTCTAGGGTCTCAATTAATAAAAATGAGCGCTGTAGAGGAGAGAGCTGTTCGGCCTGCACAGAATCGTTTGCCATGCTAATCTCCCTCCAGCGCTTTTGCTAATTTTTTACTAATCAAATCATCTAAACTCTCTTCTGATAATGTCCGCAGCTGATCAGAAAGTTCGGGTATTTCAGATGGGGATTCCACATCAACGCTAGAGACATCAAAATCGGCATGGGAAAGATCAGGATTATTAGCGGCTCCCCATTCTAAAACGTCGACCATAATATACTTGGCCAAACTTAAAATATTAGGATGTTCAAAAATGAGCACAGTCGGCAAGGCTATTGCTAAACTGGCTTCTAACTTGTTTTTGAGCGCTACCGCCATAAGGGAATCCATACCCATATCAAAGAATCCGCGATGGGGATCGATCAACGATGCGCCTTCCCGGTGACCAAGTGCTTGCGCAACAGTCCGTTGTAAATAAAGCACCACCTGCTCTTGGCGCTCATCCATCTGGGGGATTTTCTCTAGCTCTTGCCACAATTCATCTTGCTGCCCCAAATTGATTTGATTATCCCCATGGCCGATTTCAGTGAGGAGACGCTTACCGGTAGTACTCTCATACAGAGGCTTGAAGATCGACCAGTCCATCTCAGCTACAATCAGGTTGGTTACCGGACCTGATGTTGAGCTATTTTGACGATCCGGCAGAATAAATCCGCCTGCTACATCAAGTAAATTCTCAGGTGTGGTGAGATGCAAGCCAATTTGAGTTGTATACTTTTCACCTTCAGGCGATGCCAACGCCATGCCGCCACCCGCTAAGGCCCCCACATTAACCGTCAGACCAGGTAAATCCAGCTGTTGCCGATAAGTAGCAAAGATATCGAGGAAGTAATTGGCAGCGGCATAATGTCCCAACCCCTGGGAACCAAAGATGGGAGACATGGAAGATGTGCAGAAGAAGAAATTCAGATCCAAATCGAGGGTCAGCTGATGCAGATTCCAGGTGCCCCAAACCTTAGGACGCAGCATTGCTGTTAAATCAGTCTCTGTAATCTCTGGAATGGTCTTTTGCTGTGTTGCCCCTGCAATGTGAAAAATCCCTTTAATGGGTGGTGCGATCGCTTGCACTGTCTCAATGGCTTCTGCCATCGCCGCTGCATCCGCGACATCAGCCTGCAAGACCTGAACATTGACACCGTTCTGTTGTAATGTTTCGATCACCTGCAAGGCTCGACCAGAAGGGGCTCGACGACCAGTTAATGCCAGGGACTTAACGCCCTTACTAGCTAGCCACTGGGCACTTCCCAGGCCGAAGTGTCCCAATCCGCCGGTAATAAGATAGGTCGCATTGGTGCTGAAGGTAATGGCTTCGGGGGGTACCTGCGTTTTTGCACTACGAACCAATCGCACGATGTAGCGCTGGCCATTGCGGAACACAATCTGAGCGTCAGCGCTAGGGCTGGAGGGTCTGAGGAGCTGATGTTGCAGTTGCTGAACGCTCCCAGAGAGCGGAGCCGTACTGTCAAGATCGATGAGTCCACCCCAGAACTGAGGAAATTCAGTGGCAGCAACTCGGCCTAACCCCCACATGGGCGCTTGGGCAATTGAGCGTGGTGTTATTTCTGCAGCGGTCTCCCCACCGACCGTTTGCACGTCTTCTGTGATAATCCAAAGCTTAGGAGGAGACGTTGTTGCCAGGTTGGCATTGGGGGTGACTGTGGTGACCGATTGGACTAGATGTAACAGACTGGTGACGGTCAATGCCTGGTCAGCTTGTAGGCTCGCCAGGGTAGTTTTCTGGCTGGGGGTAACGTCTAAACTCCAGAGGTGAATAATCCCCTTGCAAGGGGGTTTATCCGCCGACAACAATTGTTTGAGGAGATTATCCATCGCCCTAGGATCGGTTGGGTCCAGGCTGTGAATAGAGGAACGCTCTAGCCCAATGTCAGCAGGCGTGTCGATGATTTCGGATGTTTCAGCGCCTTGACAATATACCAACTCACAGACATGTCCCTGGTTCTGAAGCTGGGTAGCAAGGGTGGTGCCAAGGTTTTTGCGATCGCAAAAAATAATCCAACGCCCCGTTGCCTCTTCCTTTACTCTGTCGTCTGTGGCACCAATATCGTCCAGGGGAGCCAGCTGCCATACCAACTCATACAACCAGTCATGGCCTAACGGTGGGGTTTGGTCAGAGTCGGCCATGGGGCTAGTCCGTTGCATCTGTAGCCCCAACACTTCAACCGTCACCTCGCCAGCAGCGTTGAAGATACGCACATCCCCCTGAATCGTATCTTGATTCTCTCCACCGAGCTGTTTTAAGACAGCATGGCTCCACCCTTCTCTCCCCAAAGGTCCATGCACCTCAAAACTATCAATTCTTGTGGGCAAATAAAGAGAATCTGGCTCCGAGAACCCGTTATCAAGCCCATCATTACCGTCTGGGGGACTACTGCCTCCTAGCGGGGTAAACAATGTAGCCCCCAACACCTGATGACAAGCATCCAGCACAGGTGCATAGACCTCCAGGGCATTGGTATTTGCCACGATCCCCGCTGGCGTTTTTATCTCAGCCAAAACCTCCTGGTGCCCCAGCCAAAATTGCTGGATGCCCCGGTAGGTTTCTCCTAGCTGCAGACCGTGCTTTGCCAGGAGCTGATAGAAGTCTGCGCCACTCTGACGAGCTTGACAACGGGCACGTACCTCTTCGAGGCTAGCTTTGGCAATACTGGAGTTGCCTACCGACGTAGCGCCTTGACTGGCCGACGACCTGACCAGATTGTCATAGGCTCCACTGTCTGCCACTGATACCCGTTGGACATCCACCTGACGATACCGTTCTTTTAATTCGTTCAGGTAAGGTAAATGCTCAATCACCGCTTGCTTACTGGGTCCAAAGTCCAGCAAACAGGCAATCTCATCAACCCCAATCTGATCGAGATCCCTCACCAGCTCCAAACAACTCTCGGGTGTTCCAATTAGCCCCCTGGAGGTGGCAAAGCGCTCGTACAGGAAATTGACAAATGTATCGAGATCGCGCTCCGACAATGTGGCGAAGTCAATATCTTGTCCTCGACTCTGGGCCAACCCCCGCAGTAAGCCAATATTAGATTTGAGATAGTCACAGTAGGGCTTACGGGCCTGTTCGCAGACTGTCGCAAATTCCTCACCGACAAAGGTATGTAACATCAGGGAAACAATCCCCGCTTCGGGATCATGACCATGTTTGGCCCGTGCCTGCCGATAGAGGGCAATCTTTTCCGCCAGGGGTTCAATACCCTGATCGAGTAAATGGGTCAGTAAATTAGCACCGATTTTCCCGGCGTTAGCAAAGGTTTGGGGATTACTCGCTGCGGTGATCCAAATGGGCAGTTGGGGCTGAATTGGTGTGGGATAAATGCGCACCGTTGTGGGTTGTCCCTTGCCATTGGTAACAGCAATGCTCTCCCCTTGCCAGAGTTGATTTAAGGTGATGATGTTTTCAAACAACAGCTGATGCCGCTGTTCATAAACCTCTGGACACCAGGCAAAGTCATCGGGGTTCCAGCCCGAGGCCAGGGAAATACCCACCCGACCATTAGACAAATTGTCCACCATAGCCCAAGCTTCTGCCAGGGCCAGGGGATGGTGTAATGGCATAACAACGCTGCCTGCCTGCAGCCGAATACGCTCGGTTACCTGGGACAACGCCGCATTTAAGACCGCTGGATTGGGGTATAAACTCCCAAACTGGGTAAAGTGACGCTCCGGGGTCCAAATGCTGGAAAAGCCGTGCTCATCACCAAACTTAGCGCTGTCGATTACCAGACCGTATTTCTCGTCAGCCAGGGCATCTTCAGTGCTGGCAAAAAACATAAGACCAAATTTCATGTCCCTATTTTCCCCCCTTTACTGCTGTCATCCGTCCGGCAGAGCCATTCCTGGTAGATCTCATTGGCATCTCTCCTGATGATTTAGGGGGACCGGCACCGATGGACTTGCGCCGACTGACATTGGCATCGGCATACAGCGTCCAATCCTCTGCTGCATCGCCTTGAGTCAGTCGGCAGCTATAGATCTGCAGCTGGCATTGATCGGCTGCTCGGGGGGTCAAGACCACCTGTACCCGTTGATCCCCCTGGCTGGATAAAAACAGGGGATAGTAAAGCTTGAGGTTGGTAATTTGATTCCAGGGTTCCTGAAACGCCGCCTGGGTCGCCTCCAGGGCAATTTGCAAATAACCAGTATGGGGCATAATCACCGTGTGCCAGACCTGATGATCCTTAAGCCAGGTGAGATAGGTGTCATCGACAACAACATCCCAAACATACGCATCAGCCCAGGGAGCCGGAGGAGACAAGCGGTACCCTAAAATTGGGTGGCGCTCTCCAGAATAGAGTGATGATTTCCTAATGTCTGGGTCAGATATTGAACTGGCTGCAGAATCACACCAATAGCGCTGTCGCTGGAACGGATAGGTAGGTAGGGCAATTTTTTGACGTTGGGGTGCATCCGGATAAACACCGTGCCAATTGATTTTCACACCTCTTATGTACAGCTCACCCAGGCTCGTGAGCATTTGTTGCCAGTCATTTTGTCTAGGTCTTAGGCTAGGCAACCAGGCTTTTCCATCTGCCGGTAAAAACTGTTGCCCCATGCCCAACAAAATCGGCTTTGGTCCACATTCAAGAAAGATATCACAGGTTTGATGTAGTGACTTGATGCCTGCTGCAAAATTAACGGGAGAAAGGATGTGCTGGCACCAATAGTCAGGGCTGGCAACAGCATCTGTTGCCAGCTGCCCCGTGATATTGGAAACAAACTTACGTTGGGGCAGAGCGTAACTGACCTGTTGAGCCACTGCCTTAAACTCCGCTAACATGGGTTGCATTAACGAAGAGTGGAAGGCGTGGGAGACCTGTAGTATTTTATGCTTCACGCCATCCTTATCTAACTGGGTGACAATACCCTGAACAGCAGACTCCGGACCAGAGATAACAGTACTGCTGGGGCCATTGATAGCTGCGATCGCAACCGTCTCCTCTCCAGACAATGCAATGGCTGCCCTAACTCGCTCCACTGAGGCCATCAGGGAAACCATCCCCCCCCCTGATGGTAACTGTTGCATCAATCGACCGCGGGCGGCAATCAGCTTCAGTCCATCCTCCAGACTAAAGACGCCTGCGGCCCAGGCAGCCACATACTCGCCAACACTATGCCCCATAAAGACTGTAGGCTCGATTCCCCATGACTCCCACAGTTGATACAACGCATACTCTAGAGAAAACAATGCAGGCTGCGCATAGGCCGTTTGGTGAATCAGCGTTGCCGTATTAGATGAGCCATTACTTGAACTATCACTGGGGTGTTGAGGATACAACACTTGCAACAATGGGATGTCCAGCCAGGCATCTAGAATCTCACTACACCGATCCAATGCCTGACGAAAAACCGACTGTGTAGCATAGAGTCGTTTACCCATATCTACATACTGGGAACCTTGTCCCGTAAATAGACAGGCAATTTGGAGAGATTTCTGCAGATTGACACCCCCATTGCTTTTGAGATAGCCAACTGCCTCTTCCTGACAAACAACTGCTTCGAGTTGCTGAGTTAGCTTCTGAACCGAATCATGCACCAAGGCTAATCGATGATCAAAATGGGACCGCCCCGTATTGGCACTGAAACAAAGATCGACAACAGAGACGTCAGGATGGTGAAGCAAAAACTCACGATATCGCTGCGCTAAGGCCCGCAATGCACCCTCATCTTTAGCAGAAATTGTCAATAGATGAAGGTCATGTTGTAGCACAGAGGCCCCCAAGCTGTTTGTCTGACAATCAGGGCCAGAGCCCGCAAGCTTGGCAATACCAGCTAGTCCAGACAAGACCACATGGGCATTGGTACCGCCAAACCCAAAGGAACTTATCCCCGCGACCCGACCTGTTTCAAGGGGCCAGTCTGTCAGGGCTGTGGGAATCTTTAAAGGCGTATTCTCTAACTTGATATAAGGATTTAGTTGCTTGAAGTGTAAATGGGGGGGAATCCGACCATAGTGCAAAGATAAGACCACTTTAATCAACCCTGCAATACCCGCTGCAGCTTCTAAATGGCCAATATTGGTTTTGAGAGAGGCAATCCAACAAGCCGAATCCTGCTCTCTCTCCTGCATCAGTACGGTTTTAAGCGCATTCATCTCAATGGGATCTCCCAGGGATGTACCGGTGCCGTGTGCCTCTACATAGCTCACCTGGGAAGGTTCTACACTCGCATTGTTAAGTGCCTGACGAATCACATCCTGCTGGGCGAGGCCATTGGGAGCTGTTAGACCATTACTACAGCCATCCTGGTTAATGGCTGAGCCTAAAATAACCCCGAAAATAGAATCGTTATCTGCGATCGCGTCTGCCAGACGCTTGAGCACTACCATTCCACACCCTTCCCCTCGCACATAGCCATTGGCATCCGCGTCAAAGGCCTTACAACGGCCATCAGGAGCCATCATCTGGGCCAGAGAAAAGGTGGTTGTAAGCTGATGCGTCAGCATTAGATTAACGCCTCCCACAAGGGCCAGGGAACATTCCTCCTGTCGTAGACTTTGACAGGCCTGGTGAACCGCCACCAGGGAAGAGGAACAGGCAGTATCGATGGCCAAACTAGGACCCCGAAAATCAAAGGCATAGGAAAGGCGATTGGCTGCAATACTCAGGGCATTGCCGGTGCCAACATAGGCATTAAGTTGACTCAAATCATTGAGCTGCAGTTGAGCATAATCTGACGTACTAATGCCGACAAACACCCCTGTTTGACTACCTGCCAGATCGGCTGGGGCCAAATTCGCATTTTCTAAAGCTTCCCAGCTCACTTCTAAAAGCAGCCGCTGCTGTGGATCTAAGCTGGTAGCCTCGCGGGGAGAAATACTGAAGAACTCTGCATCAAACTGATCAACATCACTCAAGAATCCTCCCCATCGACTGGTATTGAGTCCAGCAAGTGCACTGACATTCCAACGCTCATCGGGCACTTGAGTAATGGCATCCTGCCCAGTTTGTAGCAATTCCCAGAATGCCTCCGGAGTGGGCGCCCCTGGAAAGCGACAGCCAACACCAATGATGGCAATCATGTCTGGATCGACCTGAGGGGAACCCAACCCATTTGATGCAGGGGAAGAGGAGGGCACTTGATTTGCCTGGGCTGGGGAGGACACTGAATCACCAGACAAATATTGCGTCAAATTGGCCAGGGTTGGATAGTCGTAAAGCAATGTAGGGGAAATCTCTTGCCCTAGCCAATCTTGCAACTGCCCCGATAATCCCACCGCTACCGCAGAACTGAGCCCATAGTGGGCCAAGGGTTCATAAATATCAATCTCATGGGGAGCCACCTGCAATTGTGCCGCCACCTGAGCAATTAACCAAGCCTGAATCGTTCCTGCATCGGGAAAATCAAGCACTTTAACGGGCTGCTTTTCCACCTTTGGTAAAGGAACTCGGCTTGTTTCACCCAGCTGCCAACTCGCAACAGAATTCAAGCCATCGTTGGCAAATTCAGCTTGACATGTTCGTCGCCTCACCTTGCCGCTGGATGTTTTCGGCAAACTACCCGGCTTTAGCAGTTGAACTGCATATAGGGGTAAATCATGGTACTCAGATACAGCCCTGCGCATCTGGCAAAAAATCTCATCAGGAGCCAGTTTGCGCAAATAGCGACGCTCCACTTCATGAACCACCACCAGCTGTTCTTGTCCTTCAATTTCAAGTCCAAAAGCGGCCCCACCACCCGCTCGCAGGGCCGAATGACTGCGCTCAATGGTCAATTCAATATCCTGGGGGTAGTGATTTCGTCCCTGGATAATAATAAGATCCTTAATCCGTCCAGTGACAAAGAGTTCTTTATCTCGAAAAAAACCTAAATCACCTGTTCGCAAAAATGGTCCTTCTCCGGTGTCTGCAGTAAAGGCTTGAAAGGTCTCTCTTGTCTCCTGAGGGCGTTGCCAATACCCCTGGGCAACATTGCCACCTGCCACCCAAATTTCACCTACCTGCTCAGGCAAACAGCGGGTTAAATCTTCAGGATTAACAATAATAATCTCTTGCTCTAACCAGGTTTGCCCACATCCAACAATCCCTTTACTATAAAGCTGTTTAACAGCTTGATTTTCATCGGCTACAACTACTTGGTTCTGACTTAACGCATCCTCCTGAACCTCGAAGATCACGGGTGCTTGTGCCTTTAATCCTCCCGAAACCAACAAACTGGTTTCTGCCATACCATAACAAGGATAAAAGGATTGCCAATGAAACCCACAGGACTCAAAAGTAGCTGAAAACCTCCGTAAGGTGTCTTCCCGTACGGGCTCTGCGCCACTATATGCTACATCCCAAGAACTCAAGTCTAGGCTCGCTCGTTGTTCAGCAGTAGTTCTCTGAATACACAACTCATAGGCAAAATTAGGGGCACCACTGGTGGTGGCACGATAGTGGGAAATAGCCTGCAACCACCGCAACGGTTTTTGTAAAAATGCAACCGGTGGCATTAGAGCACAAGGAATACCTAAATAAAGAGGCTGCAGAACATTACCAATCAATCCCATATCATGATGTAGGGGAAGCCAACCGACAAAAATAGTCTGATCGGTATGCCCAAAGGCAGCCTCAATCATGCGTTCGTTGTACATCAAATTGGCATGGGTCAGCATGACGCCTTTTGGAGTACCGGTTGACCCAGATGTGTACTGCAGGAATGCCAATGTTTTTGCAGTGATACCGGCATCTTGCCAGGGGAACACCTGCTCGGTGAGAAGATCCTTATCAGTCACCAACCATTGAACAGGAGAAGAACACCCAGGAGACACTAAATGCAACTGGAGTTGCGCCAATAACTTGGTGGTTGTAAGGACTACACTAGCATCAGCATCGGCAACAATGGCCTGCAGTCGGATTGCATTCCGGTTAGCCCGAGGAGGATATGCAGGCACAGCAACCAAGCCTGCATAGAGACAACCAAAAAAGGCCGCTATAAATTCAAGACTTGACGGATAAACCAGGAGTGCGCGCTCCCCTGGAGTGCAGGTCTGCCGAAGTTGAGCAGCAATGACACGAGCCTGACAATCCAGCTCTAGATAAGTTAAACGACCCGATTCAGACTCCCCATCTTGGAGAAAAATATAAGCAGTTTGGTGCGGTTGATGCTGGGCTCGATAGCGCAACAGATCTATCAATGTATCGGAACAAGCTGGCCTGCTCGAACTACATTCCTCATCTAGATAACTCTTGCCTGAATTCGCCCTCATTGATATCTTCACCAATAAAAATTTTCACGAAGCCTGGTCAAGCCAAATACTCAATAAACCCTTCAATTAAAGTGTTATACCCCAACACTACGTCAAAAAACAGGGCACACTTCTTATCTCAAATCATTTCAGAAAAGAGAAACACGCGTCTAGAAATATCACCAGACAATCACAGCAGCCAAAGAATTCCTACAGAATGCTATATCCAGGAGAATACAGCATTAATACACTTTCAATCAACTGCCCAGAACACACTTCGAGCAAAACATTTAATACCCCTACAACTACCCCAATACCTGAGCAGCCTAGGACAGAACATTAGGGACTCTAATACATAACTAGGGACTCTAATACATAATTAATGTCATAATTCGATAACTGCAGAAACCTTACCCAAGGGCTCGACAGTAATAACTATTATTTTTAAGTCCTGCTCTGCCAAATTCTATCAAGAATTACATGACTTTGCCTCCTAAATTTCATCATGATGTCTAATACATTCGCTCTTATTACAAGCTACTCATTGAATCACAGCTTTGGGTACTGAATTACGACGTAACAGTGCTTGGAAAAGGCGAGTTTAGGCCATTAAAGCAGTGAAAAGTAAAAAACTGGTAAAATCTGGCCCAAATTATCGTGGGATTACAAACAAATGTGCCCCTCACGGAGTTGCCTAAAGGGTATTCATATAATAAATTCATAGCCCTCATCGTTAACGACACTCAATGTTCTTAGCCAGACTGCTTGTATTTTATTATTGTGGCAACCTGCACAGGTGTGATATTGTGGCTGCGGGTTCTGAGTTCGAGTAACGCAGCGTGTTCTCAAATACTATCTAATGAATGTGTTTTTTGGAGTGCATTGTATAAAGATGGTGTTGATTCAGGAAAATTTTGCTAGGCAGCTATTCTTTCTGTGAAATTGCTGTTCTGATTAAAGCGAGTTTTTTGGGCAACAAGTTCCTGTAAATGCCTTTTGTAGCTTTTGGGGTGTTTTCACAAGATGTTATTGAGTTTTCACTTGTGAAATCAGTTAATTAACTACCAATGTTGCGAAGCAGGCTGATTGAGTCTTTCGCTTGATTTTTGTGCATTTATTACGTAATTGGGCACTATGCGTTATTTTGACGAGTATTGCGAAATCCATCTTGAATCAGATGCGGCACCCTTTAAGTGGGTCTTTAAGAGTGGCGAGTCAATTCAGATTAGGTTTGGTGTCTCGCTTGCCCGTCATCCCGAGCGTGGGTACGTCACATTAGAAGCTCGAGATCCTCAGGGAGGGGTCTCAACTCAGCAGATTGCAGCCCACGAAGTCGGTATTACAGAAAACAGTTTTAAGCTTTTTGCGGTCATCCTACCAGCCGGATCAAATGGAACAGGTTATCGGTATCGGGTGGGATATAGAGATCGACAGGGTCATATGCACGCGAGCCAACAAACACGCTGTTTGATGGTGTGTGATGAAGCGCTCCTCTCCATGCAAGAAGTTGAGTCTGTTTTGTTAGATGTTGTTGATGGTAATGTCCTTTATGGTCCTCGACCGACAGTTCCAATGTCCGCCAGCCCTCAAAACTGGGCCAATCGATTGTTTTATTCGTTGATTATCGACCGATTTTCCCAAAGTACCACCGAAAATCGGCAAGGTTTGGGCTTTGTCCCCTATAATTTGACTTCTCCTTACACGAGCCATGGGGGAACTTTACAGGGAATTCGGGAAAAGTTGACCTACCTTAAGGACCTGGGGATTGGCGCGCTGATGGTCAGTCCAGTCTATGTGAATGAAGCCAGTGGTTATCATGGTTATCACCCGATTCATCTGCTGATGGTGGATCCTCGCTTGGGTACGTTGCAGTTACTGCAGGATTTGGTGGAGGAAGCTCATGCCCTCGATATAGCCGTCATCTTAGATGTGGTGGTGAATCACCTGGCAGATAACATTGATTGGGAAGAATATGGGGGACCTCCCGGCGGAGAATTCAAATATGTGCGGGGGGATAGTGCCGCTGTGATGCCCTTTCCGGTGGAGACGCGCAATACCCTGTTGTTTCATGGCCCTGAATATACCGACCTGGTCAACCAACGGTTGTTTGGATTCTTGGAAGACTGGCGCACTGAGAAAACCTATGTGCGTCAGCTGCTGGTAGATCATCTCAAGTACTGGTTGGCCGTTACAGATGTGGATGGTTTTCGATATGATTCGGCCCGTCACGTGGGTACAGACTTTTGGCAACCGTGTGTGGCCGAAATTTCGAGATATGCTCGCTATCTGGGCAAAACTGATTTCTTGCAAATTGCTGAACATGCGGGCAGTTGCCATGAGGAACTGACGGCTTATAATGCGGCCAATTTCTCAGGTTTTTTGGACTATCCTACCCATTACACGTTGAAACATGCGCTTGGGGATGGAGATTGGTTGAGCGGGTTTGCAGACTATTTTTGTGGGTTACTAATGCCCACGTCAACTTATGTTCAAGGTTGGCGCAACAACTTAATGTTTTTGGATAATCAAGATACAACACGGATTTTACATGAGTTTTTAATCCGTCATGCGGATCGGGCCAAGGCAACCAGTTGTTTACATTTTGCGTTGGCTTGTTCCATCCTAGGTCCTCAGAGGCCAGCCATTTATGCAGGGACCGAACAAGAGTTCTCTGGCGCGCTGGGAATGCATCAACGGGAGGATACAGGCGAGTGGATTGGCCATGACTGCCATGTGCGGGAGGATATGTTTGATAACCCGTCCTGTGTTTGGAAGTTTGGTCCTATTAATCGCAAGGTGTTTCAGCCCTATAATCAGGAACATGAAACGTTTCAGCTGATTCAGTCACTGGCAGATGTTCGTAGGCGGATGGCAAATATTCAGAGTTGCGATCGCACCATCTTAATTTCAAAAGATCATGGTTTACGCTGTGTTTTACTCCACGATGCCCAAGGCACTCCCCCCTGCTTGGTCGTGATGAATTTAGGCATACAGCATCTGGCAGAAACTAATATTTCTATTCCCGAAAGCCACGGCCAGATTGTGGGTCTGGAAGTGCAGGCTGCCACAGCTGGCGGACAGCTAGCGTGGATAGATCAAACCCTACAAACTCAACTGCCGCCATTTGCCTTTGTGCTAGCGCAGTTGGATATTCGCCACCGGCCTATTGTCAACGAACAATGGCATCCTTTTAAGGAGCAAACTCTGGTCGCTCGTCAAGCAGAAGTGGCTAATGCTTAAAATTAAAATATTGGTATTTAGAAATTAATTATATGACAAGCTTAAAATTAAAATATTGGTATTTCCCGAAAGCCACGGCCAGATTGTGGGTCTGGAAGTGCAGGCTGCCACAGCTGGCGGACAGCTAGCGTGGATAGATCAAACCCTACAAACTCAACTGCCGCCATTTGCCTTTGTGCTAGCGCAGTTGGATATTCGCCACCGGCCTATTGTCAACGAACAATGGCATCCTTTTAAGGAGCAAAGTCGCTCGTCAAGCAGAAGTGGCTAATGCTTAAAATTAAAATATTGGTATTTAGAAATTAATTAAGCAAACATTATATGACAAGCGACAAGTCTTCCCATGATATAGATTCTCACGCTGCTGAAGAACAGAAACCCTGGTCTGCTCGCTTGTTTTTCCTATCTGAGTCGATTCGGAACTTCATTCTATTTTGGTTTGGCCAATCACTCTCTCAAATCGGTACCCGTCTAACTGGATTTGGCCTTGGCATTTGGGTCTATCAGAATACCCATGCTGTCACTCAACTGAGCCTGGTTTTCTTTATCACCACATTACCAGGGGTGCTGCTGACACCGTTTATTGGTGTACTGGTGGATCGGTGGAATCGGCGCTGGATTATCTTCTTTAGTGATTGTGGTGCGGCCCTTGTCACAGCAGCATTGCTCCTGCTACAAATGCATGGCCAGTTAGAAATTTGGCATACCTATATTTCTGCATTTGCCACCTCACTGTGCGGCTCCTTTCAAATGCTCGCTAAGGGAGCGGCCATTCCCATGATGGTGAGCAAAAAACAGTTGGGGCGCGTCAATGGTATGTTGCAATTTAGTCGAGCCCTAAGTGAAATTTCCGCTCCCGCCCTGGCGGGTGTTTTGGTGGGAACTTTAAATCTAAGTGGTCTATTATGGCTAGATTTAAGCAGCTATGGCATTGGCCTAATTACCTTGCTATTTGTTTCGATTCCTCAACCTGAAACCGAGCCAGACTCCGACTTAAATCGCTCTTTTCTAGAAGACATTTCCCAGAGTTGGCAGCTGATTTCTTCCCAAGTAGCCCTGCTAGTTCTGTTTGGATTCATGGGAGTTCACTTTTTTGTTAATGGCATGACTCGGGTATTGCTCAATCCGTTAGTGTTGTCATTCTCCAGTGCCCAGACCTTTGGCAGTGTAATGTCCCTAGGCAGTATTGGCATGGTGATCGGCAGTATTCTGATGAGTATTTGGGGAGGCGGTCGCAATCAGTTAATCAGTTTGTTGGGGGCTTCGGTTATCAGTAGTGTGGGTTTGGTAATTACTGGACTCAAACCATCGATAACTCTGATTTCCTGTGGCCTGTTTATTTCGTTCTTCACGTTGCCGATTATCTTGGGCACCAATCAAGCCATTTGGCAGCAGTCTATCCAACCGAGTTACCAGGGGCGAATCCTGTCTCTAGTGGGAACGTTTACAGGTTTTTTGGCCGCCATTGGGACCATTAGCGCCAGTCCGTTGGCCGATGTGATTCTAGAACCGATGTTTACTGATCAAGGACTGTTGGCGAGTACCGTTGGCAAATTGATTGAAACCGGTAGTGGGCGAGGTATTAGTTTCCTGATAATTTTAGAAGGTGGTTTGCTTTTGAGTACATCGTTGTTGGTATATGCCTACGTGCGATGGCAGAATCTAGAGTATGTGCTTGTAGAAGATTCTTCTGAAATTGTTGAACCATCAGAAATAGCAGTTCCAGAACCGCCAGAAACAGAAACAGAAGCCTCTCTGACATCAGTCAACTAATCATTTCATTTTAACTCAACGAACATGGACATCTCCCTGTCAACACCAGCACCAATTTTTATTCTTTGTTGCGATCGCTCCGGCTCTTCCTTATTGCGATATATCATCGATACCCATCCAGCCATTGCCGGTCCCGCTGAACTTAATTTAGGCCAAGTGTGTCGCAGTCTTTACTATCTAGTCACTGGGACCTTGGGCGAAACCATCTATGCTGAGAGTTCTGAAAAAGATAAACAAGTAATTGCCAGGGTACGTCAATTAGTTTTAGAACTCATGGAGGAATATGTTGCTGCCAAAGGAAAACGATTTTGGTGTGAAAAGTCTCCTCAGAACCTGCAGTTTCTCACTATTTTAAAAGCTGTTTTTCCCGAAGCTAAATATATTTGCCTATATCGCCATGGCATGGATGTTGTTCATTCTTGTTTAGAGAGTAGTCGATTATCTCTCATGCCAGAACAGCTAAGCTATGTTTGTCAGAATTCTGGCAGCATTGTGGGGGGGATGGTACAAAACTGGGTAGAAAAGACGCAACAGATCCTGACATTCGAGCAAACATATCCAGAGCAATGTTTTCCAATTAAGTACGAGTCCTACGTTGTTAATCCAGCCGCTACGCTCCAACCTATGTTCGAGTTTCTCGGGGTAGACTGGGATGAAACATTGTTAGATTCCGTCTTTTCAACTCAGCACGATCTAGGACCAGAGGATCCAAAAGTTGCTTATTCTAACCGAATTCATCAGGGGTCCATTGGCAAAGGGGCACAGATAGATACATTGCGAATTCCCTCGCCATTGATGACCCAGATGAATCAACTGCTGGAGACATTGAGTTATCCTACGGTAGGTGCAGACTGGGGCATAGATGCCTATGACAACTTGATCAACAACAGCTTTGAGAAAACGCAATCGGACAATGGGTATTTTCAAGAAACTCTCGAAGTATTCCCCTTAAAAGCGAGTGAAGCACTGATCAGCTTCTGTAAGTCACGGCTCAATACCCTAATTGAGGAATTAGAAGGGCGCGCAGTCTCCTATAAGCTTAGATTTGTCAATAATCCCCACGATGCTTGGACAATTGACCTTGCCAATCGAGAGCAGCCTATCCAACAGATAGATAGGGACGCTGATTGCACGCTGACCTTTACGCCCGAAGATGCCCTCAATATTGTCAATGGGAATGCTAACCCCATCGAACTCTGGATGCAGAGTAAGCTCAAAGTCTCTGGAGATAGGCATCTAGGAGAAATCTTCTGCTGGTTTTTAGTTGATCGATTACAATGGCGCAAAAAATCGGCAACATGGTGGTTGGGCGTACCCCATTAAGGAAAGCTGATAATTTGTTCAGCTAATGTGCTCAAATCACTCAACAGACTCGCTTGTTGGGATTGCAGAAAAAAGTGGTCTCCGGAAAATAGTTTTTGGGTAAATGGCCCCCTTGTCTGTTGTTGCCAAGCCGCTAACCCCTCTGGTTTAGTATGGGTGTCAGCGGTGCCTCCATAAACCCTGATGGGGCAGCTGAGCGGTGGCATTGAGCGGTGCTCATAGGTCTCCAATATCGTAAAGTCTGCCCGTAATATGGGCAAAAATAAATCAAGCAGCTCTGAATTAGCTAAAACTGCTTCAGGGGTACCATCATAACGACGAATGGCAGCAATCAGTTCTGGGTCTGGCAGGGCATGGATCGGTGGCACAGATACTGGGAAGTGTGGTGCATTTCGACCAGAAACAACCAAATGTGCTGGCTCAACCTGGCCTTGCTGCTGTAGCGATCGCACTACCTCATAGGCTAACAATGCCCCGAGACTGTGACCAAACAAAATATATGGCCGATCCAAATAGGGCGCAATGGCGTTACTAACAGCTGATACCACATTGGTTAGCTGGGTCATTAGTGGTTCCGAAAAGCGATGTCCTCGCCCTGGTAACTCAACGGCCCATACCTCTACTTTTTGAGATATCCCCTCTGGCCAGTGACGAAAAAGAGTTGCTGACCCACCCGCATAGGGAAAACAAAATAATCGCAGGGGGGACTGTTGAGAGGTAGACCATACCTTTAACCAAGGAGTAGAGGTATTTACCATATGTTGGTTCACGACGCTTACTCAACAATCATATCTTAATAATCAAAAATAACGGAACGTCATTCAGTCCCGAGTTCGAGACCTATCTCTCTCCGCTAAAAATTGCCCTTCGACTAACTCAAACCGAATCTCGGGGCAACGACAAAACTGTAAATCAATCTCTTGAGATGCACAGTAGTTCTGTAATTTCTTTATAAATAGGTAAACATCATCAAAAATCCATTTCATTGTGACGTTAAAGTAGGACACCACCCACCTTTAGAGAGGCTTAGGGTAAGCGCTTACCCTGAGCCTCTGGAGCTTTAGTTTTGTACAGCCCCCTGCGCTTTCAGCAATTCATAGAACACTCGTGCGAGATCCCGACGTTGAACAATGCGTTGATCCCTGGGGGTGCGTTTAAAGGCATCGTCATAACTCTCAGGCATTGCCTTTTGGACTAAAAACCCTAATTGCTGACGTGTCATGGCTTGGTTAGGAGCAAACCGTCCTCGGCCCATGCCTGCCACTATACCTTGAGCTTTAAGGGTCTCAATATTACTGTAGGCCCAATGTTGTTCTGGCTGTACATCCTTAAAAGAAGGCTGGACCGGGGTGATTTTTTCTAACCCTAAAAGATTCACTAACGCCGTACAAACAACCGCACGACTCACGCTAGCATAGGGACGAAAATGTAGATTCTTGACATTTTCACTGGTGATAATCCCCGCAGCAGCCATCACTTGAATAGCTTCAAAATCAGGGTCACCATGAGAAACATCATCAAACCACACAATGGGAATAGCATTACGGGTTAGAAATCCTTGTAGTTTTCGCAATAGTGTCGGCTCACTAACAATCTCGCGGGGTTGTTTCCCAGTCCACACACTAAACACCGCTAAAAAGCCACTGGCTTCACCAATAGCCCATTCCACCGGGTGCATACGATAGGCAGCGTTGGTAATGTGGGTGGTGCCAATACTTTTGGCAGATAGAACCAAGCCATCGGTATCGATTGGTACCAGTGAACCTGCCGGTAGGGTAAACGGCAATGCAATCACATCTTTACCCCTGGGACTTACATGCCCGTCCACCAGATTACCATGTAGGTCTAAATAGTGATATTGGCCGATTCCCACTGTATCGTCAAAGGTGCGGGCTCTGGCTTGATTTTGGAAAAAGCTGGCCGCGACATCCTCGTGACGAATTGTAGTCAAGGCAATGCCTCGACGGGCTTCACGAATATACGGCTCTAGGGCAATACCATCCTTGGTCCAGGTGAGATCACCGCGAGGCTTCAGATCAGGCACACCATTGGTCTGCAAAAAGTGAATATAGGCCTGGGCGCGGATGCGGGCCTGCTTAATCTGTTGTTCACGCTCAGAACGACTCAGACCGATTAGATACCCAGTGCGATAGTCGTTACCACAACATTGTCCCCGTTCGGGATGGCCTGATGTCCCCCAGTTAATCACCGCTACATCGCCGGGGGAAACTGTATTCTTATTGAGAGAACGACGCAGCAACCGTCGATAGCGAAAAATGCCAAAGGCATTAAAGAAGTCACGCTTTTTCCAAACGTTGTTCTTACTAACCCAAAAATCACCGGTAAACTCATGCAGGTTAAGCCAAGGAACACGGCCATATTCTGTTGGAGCACCGATGGAAATGCCCTTGCCTGGATAGGTGCGCTCCACCAAAACATCAAAGGTAAACGATTGTTGACACTGGGGCCGAGCATCCTCAGGGAGAATAGCTTCTCCCGTATCATTACGAGATTCTTGTCCTACCCGCGAAGGGAGATCGGCCACCTCTAACAGATCACCAAAGTCGGTGGCCTCCACGACTACCTTGGCATGAACTGTAAAGGTATAGTTTGTTTTAGTATCTTGGCAAACTACACCCGTCACTTGACGCCGCTCGCCCTCTGTTTTCATTAACAGAGACATGGGCTCAGCATAGGGAATCAGGGTCAGTTTGTCGGCTCTTAAATAGGGCAACAAAGGTTCCTGCAAAGCGGTAGCAGCGACCACAGGTGTGGTAGAGAGATGACCAACCCACGACCCACCAGGATCGTTTACTACTCGTCCAGCTACAGGTTGTAGTTGCCGCTGCCGTTGCCGGAACAGACGTTGACTACGGGAAATGGCAAATTCTTCACCGGCCACGGTGGTTAGATCAGCTTTGTGACGAAATAAATCTCCGTCATCAGACGCGGGCAGTGCCTGGGCAGTAAACTGACCGCCCACCATCCGTTGAGGCTGTACTAAACAGACATCTAGTTTAAGCTGCAGGGCCGTCAGCGCTGTGGTGTAGGCAGCGGTGGAACCACCAATGATGGCAATGGAGCAGGTGTAGCTTGCGCCATCTTGGGGGCGGGTGAGGGCATCGTCACTAAGCAGACCGTTTTGCTGATGAACCATGGGTGTCAATTTTAAGCTCATCCCATCATGGCCCGAATTTGGGGAAATGCGCTTAATTTATCCGTAGTTTTTCATAAATCACCCGGTGACTGAGCGAAGTCGTGCACAAAGCGTCTCCAAGGGAGATAGGCACCAAGCAATTGATTGTGTAGCATAGCCCACATACGGTATTCTCAAATTATTAAACCTTATTCACGTTCAAAACTTTAGTTTTGCAGTAGAAGGAAACTCCAGGTTTTAACTTGGGCGTTTTTAACTTGGACGTTGTTTAAGATCATCACTATAAAAACCATGGCTAAAAAACCTTACGTCCTTGATATCGATCCGGCTACCTTGTTATTTGCTGGATTTCTATTGATCTTGCTACCTCTGGTATTTACTGGTTTTCTTTCCCAGTAAGCGCTTGATCGAGGGCATGGTCAAAGGCCGCTCGTAGCTTGTGGATGACATAGAGATCTTCTCGCTCTAGTCGGGCGATGCCATGTATGACGTAGCCTTGGTAACGATCTGGCAGTCCTATACGCTCCATTAGCTGCTGCAGAAGACGTTTTAGGCTGGCATATTCTGCTTGAGGCATGGGTTTGCTGTTTAGCCGTTGGTCTTTGATTTGGACCTGGGTTTGCTCGGCAGCCAGGACAAAGCTATAGATCATGACTGCCTGGGCCAGGTTTAAGGACGGCTGTAGCTGAAATTGTGGAATGGTGGTTAATACATCGCAGGCTTCGATGTCGGCAGATTTAAGCCCCGAGCGCTCTCCGCCAAAGACAATGGCAATACGATGCAACCATGGATCTTTAGCCTGCAGGTAAGTTGGCAGGTCGCGGACAGAGGTGTAATGGTGCTTTTCGTAGCGATGGCGGGCGGTGGTGGCACAGGCCAGGTCGCAATCTGCGATCGCATCCCTCAGTTCATCATAAACCTGAGCCTGCTGCAGCACATGTTGAGACCCATGGGCCAGAGCCAATGCTTTTTCTCCCAGATAATCAGCCTTGGGGCGTACTAGCCGCAGGCGATTGTACCCCATAGTATGCATAGCACGGGCAGCGGCCCCAAGGTTCTCAGGCTCTTCGGAATCAACAAGAACAAAAATAATCTCCATGGGGGTTTATTATATAGGCCGCCGTAGGGACATTGCATGCAATATCCCTGCACAATGTTCATTCCGCCAAACTGGATTAAAACTACGATGGTGAAGCTGTACCTGATGCTGCTGTGTTTGTAGTTGATTCTTGACCAGCTTTGTTTACATCAACCAACTTCTTCAGCAAGTCGTACCAAAAGGAAGCACCCATGGAAACAGCAATCCCAGTTATAATCCAGCCTGGAATTCGTTCTATCCAAAATGGTAAAAACTTCAAAGGAACAACCCTAAGATTAGCTTGATGTTCAAGTACTGGAGCTTGCCAGCCCAACGGTAATGATAACTGTGAGCTTAAGTGATCAATTTGGTCTGTTTGTTCAAGGACATCTTGAGGCAGCTGATCCATCACCTCAATAACTGACGCCGCAATTGTCTTTTCCTTAGCAAAGCGGTCGATCATATAAAACGAATCAGCATTAACAACCACAGCTACGACCATGGCAATTAGAATTGCCACTAGCCTGGAGTTGCGGATATAAACACCATGGGCACGTTCCATGGACTGATCAAACCATGTAGAAATCTCTTGTTCAAACTGGTTAGCTTCTTGAGCTAGATCGTCTACCTTGTCCAAAGCGTTATCGGCTAGATGCTCTAGATTATCTCCTAGGGCTTGAGGAATAGGAGGCAAGGCATTGATCAACGTTTGAACGGACGGATTCATCACAATCAACGCAAGGGCTAGAAAGGCCTGGTCAGTCTCTGGAGATAATATGGCATCTAGGTCAGAATTTTCCTGACGCAAGCTGGCGAGACTACGTTTTGCTTGCTCAAATGTGGGCTTCTCTGCTAATTCTTGCGTAAGGTTACTTAAGGTATCCTGCTTGAGCTGCAGATATTGTCGCACCGCCCGAATAGTGTCTGCGATAGATAGCTGCATCTTGTGGGTAAAGCTTTCAATCGCTTCAGGCGAACTAAAATCTGCTTGAAACACTTCGGATGTAATGAGTGACTCATTTTTGGTCATCTCTACTGCAATATTCTGTATAGCCGTAGCCAAGGAAATTTGCTTAGATTTAAAGGTGGCTAAGATCGCGTCTATTTTGGCGGCGAGCTTGTCTTGGTAGGCCTCTGGATCAGAGACCATCTCTTGAAGGGTGATTTTGAGGCGAAAGGCTATCAATTGACGATAAATACTTACAAAGTCGAAGGTACTCAGTAAGCTGCCGGTAAAGGCTCTTGTGGGGAGTTGGGACGGACCGCTATTGTATTCCCCAAAAATACGTTTATTTGAATTCGTCTGGAGTAGTTTTGTTACCTTACGTATGGGTTGTCGGAACACATCAGCGACTTCTCCTTTCGTTTGGTGGGTCAGGGAGCGAATCAGGGGATTATTATATAGCTGATTTGCCAGTACTCTTGCCTCCTGAAGTTGAGTCGTATCGTTGCCCACCAACATACCCTCAATGGATTCTTTAAGGTGCACTGCCCGCCACTGCAACAAAGCTTTTAGGATATTTTGCACCTCTGAAGCGAGAAGACTCAGAGTAAAGTATGTAAAAACCAAACTGATTGCAATATCTACGATAATTGGTAAACCTATACCCATTGTTGGAACCTCACCTCATTATTGAAATCTCACCTTATCTGAAAATATATCTAAATTTGGATATATGATCTAAGCCTGGACATATGGTGTAAAACTTAATTCAATTTGACTAGTATTCGAAGGTTTAAAAAATATAAAATCCTGACTACCTGCTCCCGATATCGCAGGGCAACCACAAGGGATTGCCCCTACGGACTGATGTATTTTTTATCGGGGTTAATGAACTCGGATTTGGTATAAGCATGTTATTTCAGTGCTCGAAGGTTTGCCCTTGTAAGTCCAAGATAATACGTCCTTCAGTAAGGGTGCTTGTCCCTATTGTTCATTGCCTATCGCTACGTATAACTTTCAGCTTGTAGCTCGAACATTTCGGAGTATCGACCGCGTTGAGCCATTAGTTCGTCGTGGGTACCAACTTCGGTGATAGTGCCTTGTTCTAAGACAACAATGCGATCCGCCATGCGGACAGTGGAAAACCGATGACTGACAAGAAAAGTCATTTTACCCTGGGTCAACTGACGAAAGCGTTGAAAGAGATCATGCTCTGCGATCGCATCTACCGCCGCTGTGGGTTCATCTAAAATCAAAATTTGGGCATCGGTCATAAAGGCTCGGGCTAGACCAATTTTTTGCCATTGCCCCCCAGAGAGATCGACACCACCGGAAAACATTTTTCCCAAAATCGTTTGATACCCCGCTTCCAATTGTTCAATCACCGCTGTAGCACCGGCCCCCTCTGCGGCCTGGGCGACTAATTTCATATCCTGTCGTTGGGGCAAATTACCAAATCCGATATTGTCCTGGACATTTAAGGCATAGCGAGCAAAGTCCTGGAACAGGATGCCGATCTGGCTGCGCAAATCACTAAGAGAGAACTTTTGTAATGGAATGCCATCAATAACAATCTGACCATGATCAATATCGTAAAGCCGGGTCAACAACTTTAACAATGTGGTCTTACCCGAGCCATTTAGCCCCACCAAAGCAATACACTCCCCCGGTGCTACTGTGAGATTAATTCTCTTCAAGGTCGGTTGGTCAGCCCCAGGATAGGTGAAATAAACGTCCTGAAATCGGAGCCCCTGTGCCATGGGTTTGGGAAAGGGATAAGGCTGGGGGGGACTGGTGACTTGGGGAGAGATATCTAACAGTTCAAAATACTGGGATACGTAGAGATTATATTCATACAAAGTGGCCAGATTTAGCAAAATCGACTCAATCAACCCCTGGGCCTGCTGAAATGCGCCTGCATAAAGGGTAAGGTCGCCGAGGGTAACCAACCCTCTAATGGTTTGCCAGAGGACCAAACCATAGGCACCATAGAAACCTATCCCTCCTAACAGGTCAATGCTCAGCTGAGCCAGAGACTGGCGCTGGGACAACTGGCGTGACTCTTGGTTAAATTCCTGGCGAATGGTGCGGTACTGCTCCACCATGTGTTCCCCCAGGTTAAACAGCCGTACTTCCTTAACATACTTAGGATCCGTCAGCACCTCATAAAAGTAATCCGCTAACCGCCGCGATGGTGTTTGACGACGGTTCAGCCAAAACCGACGATAAGAATAGCGAATGCCGACCCAGAGTGTTGGGAACACGCTCACCAGTAATAGCCCTATGACCGCAGGACTAAACCGCAGCAGCAGGGTCAACAGCCCCAACAGCCGTGTCATTGAACCTAACAGCTGTGACAATCGCTCGACCACCCGCAGTGGATAGTCACTACCACTTTGCTGGGCGCGGTTAAGCACATCGTGAAACTCAGATGACTCATAATGGGCCAGGTCTAACCGCATCGCCTGTTGCAACAGCTGCACATTGGCATAGAGTAAAAACTGATCGCTTAATACTCGCCCTACAAAAATATCTAGCTGGCCCAATATTTCCCGCAACAGCAACAGGCCAAAACCAGCCAACACTAATAGCGTCAGCATAGGCGTAAAGCTAGCCGTTTCCCTGGCCAAAATTGCGACTACCTGGTCAACAATCAATTTACTGATATACAGTTGCGCCACTGGCACCAGCGAACTCGCCAGGGTCAGCACAATACTTAAGGTCAGCCATATCGGTGCAGCCGACCAGACCAATTGAATTAAGCGAGGCGTATTACCCAGTAAGGCAAGGATTTCTTGATAATAACGACGGAGTTTAGGCAGAGGGTTAGGCCAGGTAGAACGCATATACTATATTGCTACGCTTGCACCAACCCCAGCTTAATGGCTTTAACAATAGCTTGAGTGCGACTGCGGACCTTAAGCTTTTCAAAAATTGCCGTTAGATGAGCTTTTACCGTCGCCACAGTAATATACAGCTGTTTAGCAATCATCTCGTTAGAAGCCCCTTGTACCAGCCAGTGCAGTACATCTTGCTCGCGCTCAGTGAGATGGATCTCTGTCGATGGCTTGAAACTAAGCCCTGGATTGGCATGAAACAGTCGGAAAAATCCACTAGCCAGTTCTGAATCTAAATAGATTCCATCTTGTAGCACAGTCCGCAGAGCGTCATAGAGTTGACTACCTAGCTTGTCTTTCGCTACATATCCCTTGGCTCCAGCCTGCATAGCATGGTAAATCCACTGATCCTCTCGATGGGCAGATAAACTCAGTACTCGGGTATCTGCCCCCAGGGAGCGCAGCCGTTGTAGAACCTCTACCCCCGTTCCTTCGGCCAGTTGCATATCCAGCAAAGTAATGGCGGGGCTATGGATCTCAACCATTTCAATCGCCTGCTCTACTGATGCAGCTTCTGCGACCACCTTAAACGTAGTTGGCCCAGCAGTATAGAAACTCAGTAAGGTGCGTAACCCCTGCCTGAATTCAGCATTATCATCAACTAATAGAACAGAAATTGCATCAGTCATAACGGATGCACTTGAAAAAGTGACAGACACATTTAATTACGGTTGTACCAAAGTCGTTATGCACATTAGCCATGTCAAAACTGAAAACCAATTAAGTTTTCGACAAAAATAATGGAGCTGAACCGGGGCAAGGCTTAAAACAACAGTCTCTAACAGACCATTTAGCGGGCTGGACCATAGGGTATTAACTCTGTACCCTGGCGCGGTAGAAAAATTGAAAACTGGGCTCCGCCTTGGGGAAGGGTTTTGGCACTTATGCTACCCTGATGATCCAAAATAATTTTTTTTGCGATCGCAAGTCCTAGTCCAGTACCTCCTGTGCGTTTTGAATAAAACGGAGTAAATATATCAGTCTGCTCTACCCCCTCTAGACCCGGCCCCTGATCACTGACAGTAATCAAAACCGACTGTTGAGATATTTGCCAACCGATCGTAATCGTCCCACCAACGGGACTAAAGTGAATGGCATTATCTAGCAAGTTTTGCAGCACCTGCTCAAACTGCCATCCGTCCACAACAAGATGGATCGGCTGAGCTGGCTGGAGCACCCTAAGCTGTTTTTTATCCAGCTGTGGCTTTAAAACAGCAATGACATTTTGCAATAACGTCAACAGGTTATGCTCCTCTTTTTTTAGACAGGCCTGTTTACCGCAGTTAAATAAATCACCTAAGTTTTTCAACATTGTTTCAGCTGTGCGACGAATGCAATCAGCCTGCTGTTTCTGCGTTTCGTTCTCTGCCCCGAGGGTAATCGTTTCTGCATACAGCCGAATCATGGCTAGGGGGTTACGAAACTGATGATCTGCCTGTTGCAATGTCTCCTCAAGCAACTGAATCTTGGCTTGCTGGCGTAAGTTCTCCTGGTACAACGTGAGATACTGCTGCAGTAGTTGAGCATATTCTGCGATTACATCCTTTTGCATATGAGAAATATGCTCTTTTGTCCACAGCAATAGATAGTCACATTGAGTTTCTGTCCGACGTAAGCCACATACATAGGCCCAAGACTCATTTGAATCGATAGATAGGGGCGTAGGCTCTAAGAATGGTAAATTCTGAGAGATCCAACGTTCTGATTCAATGTAAAATGCTAATTGCTCATTTATAGACGTATTGCGTCGGTAAGTCAGCATATCGCGTTTATTCTCAAGCTGATCCCAATATATTAGCCAAACGTCTAAGGCCGATAGCTTTTCGCTGAGGCGATCAATATGCGCCTGGCACAGCTGGCGAAGGTCAGCGGTGGCCAACTGCGTATGACGACTGGCTGTTGAATCAGGTGACATATACATCCTTAATCCACTCCTACCTCATCCGGTAACTGTGGTGTTTACGCTGCTCATGCAATACCTGTGTCTATATTTAGAATCAACATTTTTTTGCCAACATGCAAGTATTAGAGGGAAATTTCGGTGTAAATACGCAGCTCTATACCCCTAGAAAAACATAGGGTTATTGGGGATCACAGCCCCGATATTGGGCCCCTCAAATTGCCAGTCTAGTCTATTATTTTTCTATTGCTGCCTGTCCATTCAGGAGTTGTAAGTCATCTCTATTAGACCTTTGACCAATTGGCCCAGATCCAGCCAGACTCTAGGCTATTAGTAAGCGCATTTCGTTGACATGTTCGCTATCGTAGACTCGCACCCCTTGCGTTAGGGAGCGGGTCTTTTTTATTTTTTACTCACTAATTTAAAGTAGCTTTCATGGCTATCGGCATAGATTCTTCACACGCTTATCCTACTTAAGTAGGAGACGTAACTAAAATCACCCAGGTCTGAATCAGTATAATGAGCATTGCGTCAATCGCACCCCAAACTCTCTCGGGTGGAGATACCCGTAATAGGATTGACCCCATCAGCTCGCTCGCATAGAGATTTAACTTGAAAACGATCGATGATGGTGTAGGAAAAGTCAGCCCCCGTGATCTCCACATCCATAAAGGTACTACTTGTCATTAACGCATCGGTAATTAGAGCATTAGTCAGATCTGACCCCGTGAACTCTACCCGGTCAGCAAATGATTCTGATAGATTTGCCCCGGTCAAGTCAGTACGAATAAATTTGGCTTTGGTTAAAATAGTGCCGCTCAGATCGGCCCCCCGAAAGTTAGCGTCTCGGACCTCTGCCGCCGCTAGAGACGTGCCTACCAAGTTGGCATTTTCAAAGTTACGCCCAGTCAGGTCGGTCAGGGTGTAATTGACAATACCTGGTGCGGCAATCGCAACCGTTGGCAATGGAGTTAACAGTAGTGCGATCGCAACAAACATACTTACAAGTTTGAGGCCATGCCACTGCCACTTAATCATTGATCGCTTACTCCTGTCTGCCATAGCTCTTATCATAAGCGAATTTAGAGTATGGCGGAATCTTCAGCAAAGCTATAGCTCTAAATTCGTCTTCTGACTTTCACTCGAGATGAAATTATTCAACTGCTGGAGGTCATCATCCTGTTCCAACGTTTCCTTTGGAGTATCTATATCAGCCTGCCATGGGTCATCCACACTGTAGGGGGTAGCGGCGTTTTGGCTTTCTCCAGTAGTAGCCTGCTCTGGAGCTGACTTTGAAAATATATCCAGGACAGCCTCTTGATGTTGATCAAAAATACTTATATCCCCCTGTTGCAGATCTCCCCAGAGCATGTCTGACACCTGCTTAGCGTCCTGATTAAGGGTGGTGGTAATCGCCTCAATTTCCGCCAAAATTTGGGTAATAGTCTGAGCAGCTGTCACCATCGCCTGGGAGTTAGCAATTGTTGCCTGTCTGGATTGGGTAATCTCGTTTGTTTGATGGTGTAGCTTTTCTAAAGAATGTCGCTGCCGATCATAGGCCTTGAGATTTGCTACGTCTGCTATAAGTTGGGCTAGCAAAGACTGAAACTGTGACTTGTCTGTCGCTTCAGTCGCCTGATCCACGGCTCCTGTTAGGGAAAATATGTGTTTATCTAAGGTTTTGAAAAGATGAGCTGACTCAGTTTCCGATGGCATACTATCGAGGTAGCCCCCCAGGGTCTGGGCCAGACTAAACAACCCATCCAAACGACTGTCTACACATTTGCACTCATTAGATTGCTCAACCAGCTGCTTTTGGACCTTTTGAATCAGTGACTGCTGCTCACGGGCTTCTTCGTCAATCTGGGCTGTAAAGGCCAAAAACCTCTCTGCCATTTGGTCAGAGTGCAAGTTACTCTGGGCAATGGTTTCCTCATGATGACGGATCGTTTCTTGATGCAGATTAAGCTGATTAAGAATATTAAAAAACGACATCGATAGTTGCTCCAACTCATCCTTTTGAGCAACTTCAACCTCTGCCATCAGGTTTCCCTCAGTGCCAGCAAACTGCTTACCTTGAAGCAGAATAGGCTTGATCCGCTGGTTCAGCTTCCGAATGGCCAAGTAGACCACCACTCCGATTAACAGCACCATTAAACTAGTGGTCAAGGCTGCGATTCGAAAGATTCGACCGTAGATAGCGTTGTAGGGCACAAAACCAAACAACAGCCAATCCTGTCCAGGAACCTTTGCATAGGCCCAATAACCTGACTTCCCCCCTAGTAGGCCCGGTGCATCCGAATTAATCTGCGACCAAATTGCCGCCAATCCAGGAATAGTTTGGTAGGTTTGGGCGTCGGTATCTGGATTTGTGGGATCGACGATTACTTTGCCTGACTGAGTCAGCAGTAAAAAGGAACCGGCTTGTTGAAAGACAACATCATCCAGCAGCTCACCTAAATATCGACTATTAATATCAACCAGGCTAGTGCCTAACCAGCGCCCTTCACGGTTGAACAGAGGATAGTAATAGGTGAGTAGGCGATTATTGCCCTCTCCTTGATAGGGCTCTGTCCACAGGTTAGTCTGGGGTTCAAAGTAATTTCGGTAGCGCTCAGTTTCAGGATAAAATTCGCCAACGTCATCGGCAAAGTCCTCATAGCGAACGGCATCTGCAGATGTAATGGCCGAGTAGTAAGGGAAAAGCCAGGGCTGCTCCTCCAGAATGCCGTTTTCACTCTGCCCCAACCCTAACCCCACTACAAAGTCTGGACGACGCTCAAACAGCTGCAGCACCAACTCTCGATAGGTATCAGGAAACTGCGCTCCTCGCTCATGCAGGGTCGTTGCACTGACGCCTAAGCTATAGGCCAGGGTTTCGGCTGACTCTGTTACAGATGCGATCGCATTGACCTTGCTATCCACACTGCCACGGACCTGATCAATCGCTTGCCGCTTTAACATCTCACTAAAGAGAAATGCCATGCCCCCCATGCCAACCAGGGCCCCCAACATAATCATCCAAAATAGACGACCACCAAATGAATTGAGACGGAACCATCCTTTTGCCTTATCTGTAAGCGTTGGTTGATAACTCTGGGGTGTCTGGGGAAGTTCCTTAAACGGTGCAATTGACTGCTTCGAGTTCGACAATTTGAAGGAAAACATAGCAGTGGAATAACGAGGTTCTAATAAGCGCAGTAGGGCACATGTTGAATCTCCCTACATACTAATTCATAAGTTTCATACAAACAGACGGGCTAATGAGTATATGTGCGATTTCCAGAGCAACTTTACCGTATAAATACATAGGCCCCCAAACGATTACTACGCCTTCAATTTCATGGACCCTCTGGAACCTATTAAGCAAAGTCATTTAGAAGCTAGATAGTAGGTACTAATTTTTAGTCCTTAAAAACAGACAAACCAAACGCTTAAAGCATCGCTAAATTGAGCAATCTTTAACAATGTGGAGCATCTAGCACGTTTTTATGCAGTGATTTTCTAACTGCTGGCAACTAGCTCCCCGTCTATCCAAGATTGCCCAGCTTAAGTTGATGGCCGACTATGATTCAAAATTAGATGCAGGGTTGCTAATCACCGTATCCGCTGTCGCTCTTTCTTGCTGCTTAATCAGCTCTTTTCTCTTCTCCAGTCCGGTCCAGAGAATATTGGATGCAAACTTGACCTGTCTATTAAGATTATTGGCAATTGCCCCAATTTTCATTAACGCCTCATGGATACGTTGTGAAGTACCCAACATTCTTCGAGAATTGTCCATAGCAGCTTGCCCAGCGTGAGAAATACTACTGGCTTGATACTGCAGATCCTTTAAAGATGGTTGACCCTGGTCATAGAGTCTGAACATGGCGACATCTGTCCACAACTGGTCAATCACTGCTTGTAGTTGTGGCTGGTTTGATTCATCAATCTTCTTGTCTAAAACCTCTGTTAACTCCACCATATGCTGTTCCATTTTGGCTAAAAGTTCTGACGAATCGATATCTGAGGAAATTTGTTTCAGCTCTCCAGTCAAACCTTGTGTCATAGTCAACAGGGCATCTAAATGAATATCGACCGATTGATAATTGTGGTCAGCCAGCCACATTTGAACAACTTGGATCAATGACTGTTGTTCATCAGCTTCTTCATCAATGCGGTTAGCAAATTCCAAAAACTGTTCTACTACCCGACTAGTATGACGTCTTTCTTCAGTCAGAGCTTGTTTGTAATGACAAATGCTATCTTCATGATTATTCAGCTGTTCTAAAATTTTGAAAAAACCTAACGATAGCTGATTGAGTTCATCTTGCTGACTCCAACTGGTAAGAACTTGGTGATCTATTTCAGGCAGTTGATTACATTGCAGCAGAATGGGTTTAAGGTGACGGTTTAGTTTACCTACCGCAAAATATAATACAAGTAGCAATAGTCCCATTACAAACGCTGTGATGCTGACAGTGAGGATGAGAATTCGATTATAAACAACAGTATAGGGAACAAACCCTAACAAGACCCAATCTTGGCCAGGGACAGTCGCATGGGCCCAGTAGCCAGTTGTTCCTCTCAAAAAACCATTATCATCAAAATCAATTTGTGGCCATAGAGTATTCAACTCAGGAACATCTTGATACGTTTTTAGCTGATGGTCCGAGTTTGGCAAGTCTGTAATAATTGTTCCTGTCTTAGTCGCGAGTACAAAATGGCCTGCTTGTCGAAAAACAGGTTCATTTAGCAGATTACTTAAATACTTGCCATCAATATCTACCAGGATAGTACCCAACCAATTGCCCTCCTTACCAAACATAGGCAAATAATAGGTGAGCATACTCCTATTTCTTCGTTGGTAAGGCTCAGTCCAAACACTGGATTGAGGCATAAAATACTGCTGGTAGCGTTGGCTCTCAGGGTAAAACTCTCCCTTATTGTCAGCTAGATCATCATAAATGATGAAGTCTTGATCAAAGGAGGTATCCTCTTGAGACGTGATCAACGAATAGTAGGGAAAAAGCCAAGGTTGATCGACAATTAAACCATTTTCGCTTTGCCCTAAGCCTAGACCAATCACAAACTCTGGGCGACGCTCAAACAACTGTAAAACAATTTCTCGATAGGTATCGGGGTACTGAGCACGACGTTCATGAAGTGTGGTCGCACTCACTCCAAGGCCATAGGCTAACATCTCAGCAGTTTCGGTTACGGCTGCGATCGCATTAACCTTGCCATCCAAACTGCCTCGGACCTGTTCTTCAGCCTGAGCCCTGACTATTCGACTAAAGCTAAATGCCATTCCTCCCAACCCCGTCAGGGTACTGAGTGAAATCATCCAAAATAGGCGTCCTCCAAATGAGTTAAGATGTAGCCATTTCATCAGTTTGCGATCGCGATTGGTTAATAAAGAATTTCATTTAGTCAGCGGCCCCTGAAATGAAAACGTTTAATTTGGAGCTGAATAAAACGCGGGGATAAATTTCGAATAATTCATGAAATAGGACAATATGCACTCAGAATATCCTACAGGGATATCTTTCGGACGGACAGTGATTATTTCTATGCATAGTGATATGAATCCGGTTAGATTCACGTACGTTCCTGGATCTTTTATCGACCACCCACCCAAACTTTAAGAGCCGCTGGGCGTATTTTCACTGACATGTCAGTCTCAAAAATCACATCGCCCCAACCCCTTTCACCTAGTCAGTTTTAATCTAGATTTACAGTCCTGGTACGCCGCAAAAGAATCGTTGAAATTTGTTCAATCTTTGACAACATCTGGTCAATAGTCTGAACAGACGTCACCATGGAATGAGACTCTTGTGTAGCCACTCGACTAGCCTGAGTAATACTACTTGTCTGTTCTTGCAGACTATCTATGGACGGCCACCGCTGCTCAATGGCTTTTAGTGTAATCACGTTTTTTGTGAGCTGTTGAACCAGAATATGTAGCTGACCTGTGTGCTGTTCAGTCGCTTTATGCTCTAGAGTAGTCGTCAATGACTGAACCTGTTGTTCTATCAATGCTAGCGTTTCTGCTGCATGGGCAGGTGCCCGTCGGAGTTCTCCATCTAAAGCTCGACCCATCGTATTGATGGCATCTAACTGAAGATCTATGGATTTGGAACCACTCGCAATTCCTGTCACCAGCTGTTGCACTTTACGGATAAGGCTCTGCTGCTCACTGACCAATTGATCTAGTAGTCTGGCAAACTCTACAAACTGCTCTGAAACCTGATCAACCTGCAAGGTCTCTTTTTCGATTTTTTGCTCATGGCGACGAATTGTCTCTTCATTCAGATTGAGTTTTTCTAGCATATTGAAAAATGCCAGGGACAGCTGATTGAGATCATCTTTTTCATCCCATTGAGCCAACAACATCGCATCGGTTTTAGCCAGCTGATTACACTGGTTAAGGACCGGCCTGAGACGATGATTCAGGCTACGGATAGCCAGAACAATTGCTGTTGAAAGCAGGACCACCATGAGCCCTGTTGCCGCTAAAGTAATTAATGCTAGCCGATTAAATACGGCGGAGTAAGGAACAAATCCTAATACGAGCCAATCCTGTCCAGGGACAACCGAATAGGCCCAGTAACCCGTTTCTCCCTCTAAAAATCCGGTGTCGTTGAGCTTAATGGTTTGCCAGAGATCCTTTAAATCAGGAATATCTTTATGGGTCTTTAAATTGTTTTCCGGATTGGCTGGATCGGCAATAATGTTCCCCTCATGGGTTAGCAATAGAAAAGACCCCTGCTGACGAAAGACAGGCTGATTGAGCAGGTTACTTAAATACTGACCATCAATATCTACTAGAGTTGTCCCCAACCAACGTCCGGTACTGTCAAATAAAGGTAGGTAATATGTCAGGAGCTGCTGTGCATTGGTCTCATAGGGCTCTGACCAAATAGCCCTCTGGGGTAAAAAGTAGTCCCGGTAGCGATCGCTGTCAGGATAAAATTCGCCAACGTCATCGGCAAAGTCTTCGTAACGTATTGATAATTGGCGGTTAGACGATTGAATTTCTGAGGAGTCACTTACGGCAGAGTCAACCGAGTAATAAGGAAACAGCCAAGGCTGATCAACAATTAAGCCATTTTCCCGTTGACCTAATCCAAGGCCAACGACAGATTCTGGACGTTTTTCAAATAGCTGTAGCGTCAATTCTCGATACGTATCTGGATACTGCGCCTGCCGCTCATGGAGGGTAGTTACACTAATGCCAAGGCCATTGGCCAGGGTCTCAGCTGCTTTTGTTACAGATGCGATCGCATTGACCTGACCCTCCAAAGAACTGAGTACCTGGTCTTCAGCCTGATACTTGACCATCTCACTAAATAGGAAGGCCATACCGCCGACACCGGTCAGAGCACCCAGCATAATCATCCAAAATAAACGACCACCAAAGGAGTTTAGCTGTAGCCATCTCATCAGACGGTGCTTGAGATGGGACTTTTGAAATGTTTGATGAGTAATTTCAGAGGTAACGGATGCTTGAGCAGCACTCGATAATTTAGGACTCATAACGGCGACACAATAAAAACAAATAAGGACACAAAAAATTAAGTGCTGATGAAAGATATGCTGAACAATAATCAGACATTTTTGCGTATCTACTTCTCAGAGAAAAATCTGTCAAACCAGCGTGTAAAATACTTTTTTGTGGATTAATAGAACCTGTAAAACTAATCACAACAATACCTACGGTTATTACATAATGGCACTATTGCTGATGCCAATCAGCGTCATTGTGGGCACCTTCGTGGCAACTTCACCAGATCAATACTCGAACTTCAAAGATTCATGGGCAGTATTGGCAAAACTTTAAGAGAAAACTCCCTGGCATAGCTCTCTCTTAAAAAACTAATTGAGATTTTTTATGGAACAATTGGTTTGCATAAAGTGTCGCTAGGCATGTAATAACCTGTAAGAACAGGAATTAAAGCTTCTATGAAGCCCACTCACCCCTACCAACCTTTTCTCCTACGATTTTTGCATGGGCTGACTGGACTGTTTCTACTGTTGGCAGTTCTGAGTGCCTTTTGGACCTACAACACCTACGACGGTCGTTGGGGAACTGTTCCGCTGCCTGCGTATAAAGCCATTGAAGGTATCCATGGCACCTTTGGGTTATATACATTATTGATCTTTCCGGTGTTTGTTTTCTACGCGTTTAATCGAGGAAAACGTCGTCTAGTGTCACCAGAGTCATTAACAACATTAACCCACCAAATTGGTAAACCTAATTGGTGGTACACGCTTAGCCGCTGTGTTAATACGCTTACCCTAGTGGCACTCACCTTTGCGCTTTTTAGCGGCAAGATGATGGATGAGCAATGGCTACCCAACGGTGAACTGGAGCATTTTTGGTATTATGGTCATCTGATTTCCTGGGTAGTCATAGGTATTGCGATCGCTCTGCATTTGCTAATGAATGCAAAGATCGGCGGTGTTCCTTTTCTCCTCTCCATGATGACTTGGAAGTTTCGCGCCCAAGATAGCCCTAGACTTTGGCAGAACCATATTGCAAACTGGTGGTCTACTTTCCAGCCAGATACCTGGTTAGATTGGAGACGTATACTTGCCACGCGACCCAAGCTAGAAATCGCCATTTGGAGTAGCCTCATCGCCGCTTGGTTGATTTCCCTATCTAAGGAACTTGTTTAGGGATCTGCCAAGAAAAATCCCTGGCTTAGATAGGTGAAAGGATAAAGGGTAAAGAGTAGGGGCTATCCGGTTAGTATGCTATTTACCTACGGGTCCCTTAGTACAGTATCGAGCTATAAATTTAATCCTAATTATCCGAAACCCTGGCTACCGGCTCCTGATATTGCAGGGCATCCACAAGGGAATGCCCCTACATGATTGTTCATTTCGAATCGGGGTTAATGAACTCGGATTTGGTATTACACCTGATCTTTAAAGGTGTCTACGTAAAATGACCACAAAGGGATATACCCTAGATCTGGCTCTATTGCCGAGTAGATGTGGCTGGTTAACCACGCTCATCTACTGCCGAGCGTAGTGTAGGTCACATCCTCTTAGGAGCTGGGTGGCCCCATTAACTCAATAAACATATTGTTAGGAGCAGAATTGTGGAACGCACTTTCATTATGATCAAGCCTGACGGTGTTCAGCGTGGCCTGATCGGCGAAATTATTAGCCGTTTTGAAACCAAGGGCTTTAACCTAGTAGGTATGAAGTTCATGGCCGTTTCCCGTGAACTGGCAGAAAAGCACTATGCCGTTCATAAAGAGCGTCCCTTCTTTGGTAGTCTGGTCGAATTCATCACCTCTAGCCCCGTGGTTGCGATGGTTTGGGAAGGTGAAGGTGTGGTGGGTTCTGCCCGTACCCTAATCGGGGCAACTAACCCCATTAGCTCTGCCCCCGGCACTATCCGCGGCGACTACGGTGTTACCATTGGTCGCAATATTATCCATGGTTCTGACGCCATTGAAACGGCACAGACTGAAATTGCTCTGTGGTTCACTGCTGAGGAGCTAGCTGATTGGGAATCCTGCGCTAAGAGCTGGATCTACGAGTAACCCCATTCCGATATAGCAAAATGGTCTAAAGCATTAGACCTGTATCCATCAGCATCATCTGCTGGTGCTTAGTTGATAAAACCGTGGTTGAGTCTTAACCACGGTTTTATTCGTTTGAAATCCATCGTTTTAATCTATGGACTAACAACAACAATCTAGCCATTGGTAGACAGTGATTGGTCTGACAACGAAACAATCACCGTTTTACTGATGTTCACCCTACCCATTGCCTATTTTGTCGAGGGTGCTCTTTAGCAGGCGTTAATCATACAAAACATCCATTAGAAAGGTTGCCAGATCATGGCTAACAATCTGTTGAATGGGTTTGTGATCAACGATGTCAAACTTTGCGCCGTTCTCTCGTAAATTATTGTCCAGGGTGACTAAAAATCCTTTTGTAATATAGTCATCCCCTACCTGGACCCAGCCAATACCCAATTCATCGTTGTGATCCAGTTTTTGGGATGCTGTGACGATTTGTTTTGCGATCGCAAGCCGATCTGTCGGCTCATTGTCGAGCAAAATCAAAATAATCTCTCCATTGGCAGGTTGTTGACCAGCGGCCCGCTCAACAAAATACTGTTCCAGAACTCTCTTTAACACTGGAGCCAATGCCAATTTCTCAGGCATGGGAGCGGTATCCATAAGAGAGACTAAATTCTCAATATTTACATTTTGATGAGCTTGAAACCCATCTTCATCAGGACAATAAACCGTTAACCCATTTGGTGCTAGGGTATGACACTGTGCAGCAATTTCTAAAATTTGGCTCCGGGCCTGTTGCCAACGCTGCTCAAATCCAGGTGTCATGCCTAACCGCTGGAGCTGGGTAGGCGCATAAATTAACGTGTAATTACGGTTATGTAGCTGAGCAGGTAGAGCGGTATTTGTAGGTATCATCCAGTATCTCCCCCTTTTATCATAATTTTCCAAATTTTTGTCAGGATATCCTTCGGGCATTATCGGGTGGGCATTTTTGATTATTCTTATTGCCCCATGGGCTATTTGTTATGCCCAATTCTCTACTGTTAATGCCCAGCGTTGATGGTCACGCCATTTCCCATTGATTTTTAGATATTGTCGTGAGAACCCTTCGTTGGTAAATCCCAGTCGCTTGACGAGATTAATAGATGCACTATTGCCCGATTGAATATTTGCTTCGACACGGTGAAGCTTGAGGGTGCTAAAGGCAAGGTTAAGTACCAGCCTCAATCCCTCTGTCATCAACCCCTGACCAGCATAATCCACACTGCCATAGTAACCTAAATAAGCATTTTGAAAGCTACCGTAAAAAATTTGGCTTAAGTTCGCTACACCTACCAAGCGATGGTCAACAGCATGCCATATCAGTAATCCTTCAAACGGTGCCGTTTGACAACGATGGATATAGCGCTGACAGCCTTGCTTATCTTTGGCAGGGTCTGCCCAAGGATAATGATAGTCAGCGCTACGCTGGTGTAAATCCAGCAGCACTGACCAATCCGCATCGACAGGGGGACGAATGTAAACACGCGGGAGTATCATAGGAATTGCAAATGATTTCAGTAGCAGTCATCGAGTCTTTATAGAGTTCAATGCCAGCATCGGTCTTTTGACTCGGTAAAGCTATCCTCCAAAAGAAGCAAATAGTAAAAAGTAGAGGCATTTCCTTTGGACACCTCTACAGGTTGAAAAGGAAATGCCTTACGGAAAGATGCCTGATATCAAATGTTATGCTTCCCTCAACATAACCAGGGGCTTACGTCGATAATTACAGCATCACAAAGTCACTAATATCGACTTGGCTGACCGTTGTTTGCTTGAGTAAAGCTAGCTGCTTATCGGTTGCAGCTATGCTAAGTAGTACATCGTCATCCTTTTGATTAACAGACAGTTGCCCAAACGTCAGAGCACCATTAAGCACAAACTTATCTTGACCGTCTTGATAGTCGAGAATGGTATTTAGACCATTATCAATTGCTAAGATAAAACGATCATTGCCAGGCCCACCTTTTAACTCATCGTTACCAGGCCCACCGTCTAATAAGTCGTCGCCCCAGTTACCAAATAAATGATCATCACCAGTATTTCCTTCGAGACGATCATCACCCCAATTGCCAAAAATTTCATCATCACCCAATCCGCCTATAAGGTCATCATCACCCCAATGACCAAGAATTCGATCATCACCAGCTAGACCGTCAATCGTATCATCGGCAGGGGTTCCCTCTAGGAAATCATCATCATTATCAGTGCCCAAGATTGTATCGTCAGAAAGTACCTGAAGCTCAAAAATGTCAGATACTGTTTCTCCTTCATTATCGGTTGCAATAACTTCGATAGAGAAAGTACCCAGTTCACCAACTGTTGGCGTTCCAAACAAGGCTAAAGCAAAGATACTTGTAGTGAAAGTAAGCCAATCAGGTAACGGGTCGCCATTCTCTAGGGTAGCATTCAACGTTAGAGTATGGTTAGGATCAACACCATCATCCACATCCTGGAAATAGACATCTGTAGGAATGATAAAGGTAAATGATTGGTTAACAATGGCTGCTTGATCAGGCAGTTCGGTTTCTAATGTGGGTGCATCGTTAGTATTGTTAACTGTTAAATCGAAGGTTGTACCGACCACGCCTCCATTGCCATCACTTGAGGTTACCGTAATCGGTATGGCACCAACATCGTCATTCTCTGGGGTTCCACTAAACGTGCGCGATTGTTCATCAAACATAAGCCAATCTGGCAGAGGTGTTGTTGTATAGGTTAATATGTCGCCATCAGCGTCGTTAAATGTGTCTGTAGCAAATTGAAATTCAAACAGAGTATCTTCATCTGCAATTTGATCTGGTATTGGGTTTACAAGAGTAGGTGGATTATTGTCTGAATCCGAAGTCTCATAAAGACTCAATGTATATTCACCTGTATCATTACCGCCAATATCACTGACCATAAGCGAGTAAGTCCCCGTTTGGTCCAGGTCAAAGTCTTGCAACAGTGCATTGCCGATGCCTCCATTTTCCGGTTGCACTTCAATAGCAAGGCTCCCGTCTGGATTATAGAGACGGAACTGAGAAGCTTGCAGAATACTGAAATCATTGAGTTGTAGAGTGATGATATCGCCTTCAGTCCCATTGAAGGTGTAATGGTCTAAATCACTGGCAACCTCCAAACTACTTTCAATACTCTCCCCATAATTGATCGGTACTGAATTACCAGGGGTATTGACACTCTCTAGCGTAAAAACATAATCGCCTGTATCATTACCGCCAACATCACTGACCATAAGCGAGTAAGTCCCCGTTTGGTCCAGGTCAAAGTCTTGCAACAGTGCATTGCCGATGCCTCCATTTTCCGGTTGCACTTCAATAGCAAGGCTCCCGTCTGGATTATAGAGACGGAACTGAGAAGCTTGCAGAATACTGAAATCATTGAGTTGTAGAGTGATGATATCGCCTTCAGTCCCATTGAAGGTGTAATGGTCTAAATCACTGGCAACCTCCAAACTACTTTCAATACTCTCCCCATAATTGATCGGTACTGAATTACCAGGGGTATTGACACTCTCTAGCGTAAAAACATAATCGCCTGTATCATTACCGCCAACATCACTGACCATAAGCGAGTAAGTCCCCGTTTGGTCCAGGTCAAAGTCTTGCAACAGTGCATTGCCGATGCCTCCATTTTCCGGTTGCACTTCAATAGCAAGGCTCCCGTCTGGATTATAGAGACGGAACTGAGAAGCTTGCAGAATACTGAAATCATTGAGTTGTAGAGTGATGATATCGCCTTCAGTCCCATTGAAGGTGTAATGGTCTAAATCACTGGCAACCTCCAAACTACTTTCAATACTCTCCCCATAATTGATCGGTACTGAATTACCAGGGGTATTGACACTCTCTAGCGTAAAAACATAATCGCCTGTATCATTACCGCCAACATCACTGACCATAAGCGAGTAAGTCCCCGTTTGGTCCAAGTAAAAGTCTTGCAACAGTGCATTGCCGATGCCTCCATTTTCCGGTTGCACTTCAATAGCAAGGCTCCCGTCTGGATTATAGAGACGGAACTGAGAAGCTTGCAGAATACTGAAATCATTGAGTTGTAGAGTGATGATATCGCCTTCAGTCCCATTGAAGGTGTAATGGTCTAAATCACTGGCAACCTCCAAACTACTTTCAATACTCTCTCCATAACTGATTGGTACTGAATTACCAGGGGTATTGACACTCTCTAGCGTAAAAACATAATCGCCTGTATCATTACCGCCAACATCACTGACCATAAGCAAGTAAGTCCCCGTTTGGTCGAGGTCAAAGTCTTGTAACAGTGCATTGCCGATACCTCCATTTTCCGGTTGCACTTCGATGGCAAGGCTCCCGTCTGGATTATAGAGATGAAACTGAGAAGCTTGCAGGATACTAAAATCGTTAAGCTGTAGAGTGATAATGTCATCTGCTGTCCCTTCAAAGATGTAATAATCTTCTTCTCCTGGAAAATCAATGGCATTATTAGACACACTTTGGCCATACTCTACAGTTTCAGAATCTTGATTAGTTGTTGAAGCAATGGTGTCTGCTTCAAACAAACCTATGTCCACATTGACTAATTTTTGAGATGTTTTATTCAAATAGATAGCCTTATTCAAAGTATTCAGACTCTCTTCAGCAGTTAAAAACGTCCAAAACAAGCGGTCAGACATATTATTTCTCCAAATGGTAGATACTGAGATCGAAGATAAAACTTACCGTCCCCAAAACAACACTCTGTTGGCGCATGGCAGTAGTTCGATGCCTAGGCACCGAACTAACATAATTCAACCACTACCCCAAAGACTAATTTGCTAAGATCTCTGGCTAATCAAATACAAAATATGTCTGACTATCTTAAGGATATGCAAAAATCATATGCTCTGCCTTAAAAGGCTTGATTTTTCGTTTCCCTTGTATCAGCTTTTTACAAAGCTATGTAAATTAGCCTATTTCTATCATTTCTTTTTGCAAATACACATATTTTCAGCCAATAGTCAAGAATTTGAGCCAAAGAGACAACAGTGTATATTTAAATTCAACCGATTAAGGACTCTGCAGTATGCCGAGAATACCTCAAATCCATTCAGCAGCAGAGTCCCCTGGAACAATTAATTCACTTTTTCAGAACCAACCTATGGGTTATTAACCGATGTCTTTCATTTTAAAGGCCCATTGCTTGTCTCACATCTGCCATAAATTGTGACTCAGACTGCACGATACCATCAGACTCTAACAGCTCTTGGAGAGAATCAATGGCAGTTTGCTTAAAGTTGCCATCCCCTAGACGCTGGGAAATATCTTGCAGAAATGTTGCACGTTCTGGAGCATCATTGGTGGCCGAACGCACCTTGGGAATGACTCGCTGCAGATAGCTACTAAACGAAATGCCAGATTCCCACGATAGCTTGTCAAACTCAGCATTCAAAAAGTCCTGTTCATTGATGGACAGCTTCGAATCTGAATACATTCCCAGCAGGCACAAGTCGACCATGGCCTCCCGTTGAGGCTGGCTGATGCCCTCAGGTTGCTGACTAAACAATTTTTGAAATAAGGCTTGCATCAAATCCTCCCGAATTATCTGAAGATGCTGAAAATATGCCCAAGGTTAGTAATACAAGCCCAGATATCAAATTTCGTGTTCTTGTAAACACATTAAACACTCACAAGGACATTAACCCGTTCCCCAGTCAGGCTAAAGGCCCGCACCTCCGTAATTTTTACATCGATAATTTTGCCCTTGAGTTCGTTGATATCGCCTTTACAGAACGTTAGACGATTGGTCCGTGTACGGCCCATCACCTGATCAGGATTTTTCGGATTCACCGCTTCAACCAGCACCCGTTCCAGACGATTGGCATAGCGCTGGGAGCGTTCAGCCGCTTTAATCGATACTAGATGATTTAACCGCTGTAGACGGTCGCTTTTGGTGGCTTCATCCAGCTGGTTATCCCACAGGGCTGCGGGTGTATTTGGCCGGGGGGAATAGGCTGCCGTATTCAGCTGGTCAAAGCCAATGTCATCCACTAGCTTTAGGGTGTTTTGAAACTGCGCTTCGGTTTCACCGGGAAAACCTACAATAGCATCGGCGCTAATGGCGGCATCGGGCACATAGCGACGAACGGTATCAATAATGCGACGATATTTCTCGTGGGTATACCCCCTGGCCATGGCCTTGAGTAAATCATTGTCACCGGACTGAAAGGGAATATGGAAATGCTCACAGACCTTAGGCAACTCGGCACAGGCCTTAATCAGACGCTCGGTAAAGTAGCGAGGATGGCTGGTGGCAAAGCGAATGCGCTCAATACCGGGCACATCATGGACGTAGTAGAGCAGGTCTGTCAGGGTATTTTGACGGCGGCCTTCAGGGGTAATGCCGGGTAAATCACGGCCATAGGCATCGATATTTTGCCCCAGCAGCGTCACTTCGGTATAGCCCTGTTGCCCCAAGTCCTGCATCTCAGCCCGGATTGCTTCGGGGGTACGGGACTGTTCAATACCGCGTACGCCAGGCACGACGCAGTAGGTACATCGCTCATTACAGCCATAGATGACGTTGACCCAGGCACTGATTTTGCTATCGCGTCGGGGTTTTGTAATGTCTTCCATAATGTGGACAGGCTCGGTGGCGACCACCTGATTACCGTCAAACACCTGCTCCAGCAAATCTCCTAGACGATTGGCATGCTGTGGTCCCATGACCAGATCCAGCTCAGGCACTCGGCGGAGTAAGGCCTCACCTTCTTGCTGCGCTACGCATCCTGCCACGATCAGGGTGACATTGGGATCTGACTGCTTACGCTTTGCCTGCTTACCGAGGTAGGAATAGACCTTTTGCTCGGCATTGTCTCGAATGGAGCAGGTGTTGTAGAGCACTACGTCTGCCTCTAAGGGATTTTCAGTCCAGTTCATCCCCATGTCATCTAAGATGCCAGCCATCCGCTCAGAGTCGGCTTTGTTCATCTGACAACCAAATGTAGTGATGTGATAACGGCGCATGGGGGTTTAGGGAAATATAGATCTTAGAAAAGCGAAGGCAATTCCCTATTGTGCCACAGCGATGGCTCCCTTGCGACTGTTATCTCCCACCCCATACAGGCCACCGCTTTCATCCAGGCTGACGGTATGCGCCCCAAAACATGTTCTAAACAGCCGTTAATCATATACAAGCTCATTAAAAGAATTAATTTAACCAAAGTTCTTGAAGATTACACAATCGATACAATACCTGTTGTCTCTGAAGGATTCTATTATTGCAAAGTGGTCATCTTTTTTGTAAGAAGATCTCCTAAACCAATTACTAAGACTCATTCAGAAGTTATTTGTTTAAGCCTCTATTAGAGAAGCATATGCTCTCAGAGATTGTTAACTTTAGTCTATAAGTCCCCTATCAAAAGCACAATGCTCTATATTGTTATTGAAGCGAAATGAATCGCTTCCCTGGCAGATTAAACAGCTGGAGAATACAAGAAAAGAGGTAAGGCTGTTGCATATTCTGTCTCGTTTAGGCCAACACCCAACGGGTCACGCTGATACATCCTATCGCTGATGAGTAGGGAGCTATGCTAAGGTTGTTGAGTAATACGCTCAAAGGGCAATTACGAGGTAACAAAATGCATCTCCAGGTACTAACGAACTAACGGAAAGGATGTTCCTCGGTGAGACAGTTGGGTGTTGTGCTTTAATTTCACGAGTACTTCTGCCTACTTAGGCTGCTCACTAAAGTCGTTATTCTAGAGATTTTTTACAGCTTGGCTAACCATTTTTCAGCTCGGGCATAGTTATCTTTCTGAACCTGTTTGATAGTTTGCTTGAAATTGAGCGTAACGCCCCATACATCAGTAGAAAAGCGTTTTTCTTGCTTCATTCGCTCAAAGAAATTGACCGCCTCAATATGTGACAACCCGCCTTCTGACTTAGCAATGTGCATAAAGACATCAAACACATTGTCAGCCATGCGAGCATCCCCACAAACATAATAATGACACTGAGGATGACTCAGCTGTTGCCAAAGGTTTGCTGCCTGCTGTTGCATTAACGTCTGCACATAAACCTTTTCCTCTGTCAAACGCGAGAATGCTACCTGTAAATCAGTCAATACTCCCTGCTCCAGCCAAGTCTTGAGCTGATCCTCGTAAAGAAAATCACCATGATTGCGGCAGCCAAAATACTAGATTGTTCTTGGAAAGGATGCAAAGAACTTTCACCATAGGTCCCTATAATAAATTGTTCTTGGGAAGGATGCAAAGAACTTTTAGCATAGATCCCTGTTTTCCAAATATCTTTCTCCCCTGGAGGGGAGTATAAAATATCATCTGTGACTTTATATTGACTCTTCTGCGGAACAGTACTACATCACCAGTCCTGTACTCACCATTGTAGAAGCCAAAAACGAAGTTTATTGATATTGAGGACTATTACATCAATCAGGTAGATAAAATCCTCGGGATCTTGACCTCCAGTTTTCACTAGTAGGGCGATAACGGTGTACACACAATGTTTCACTAAATAAACAAGAGTTGAAGCATAAGGCCTCAACCCTTTTTGTCTATCGACATAAAACACATGGATCTGGTTTATTTAGACTTGGTGCCCCATGCGTAGAAAAACTTTAAATTGGAGAAGAGCCCTATAAGCAATGCCTAAGCCTTCGGATAAAAAATAGGAATTACACCAGGAGGAAAGCCAGGAAAATGGAATCCGCCTTTGGTAGATTCTTGTTGCTCAACAGTTAACGGCTTCCAGAGGGATTGGGATTTTTTCTGTGACTGAGATGTTTTTTGAGTCTTAGACATGGCTCAATAAAGTGAGTTTAATGAATACGAGATATTACATATTTATTAAACTTATCTCTCTCTGTTAAATCACCTAGGAAAACTCTGGAGTGATGGATAAAGTTTACGTATGTAATCGGCCTAATTTAGGCAAATACTGTGAAGTAACTTGAAATTAATTGAGAATGTTAGAAAAGAGGTTTTTGAATCAGCCATTTGGCGGAAGTCAAACCAAGACAGCCTCAAGACAAGTTCCTGTACCTAGGCTGAAATGTGCTTAGCAAGAAATTGTCGAATTAAGTCTGCGCTCATTCGCAATCCTGGCTGTCACCATATTCGCCTAAACATAGGCATCTTCTCTGCAAGATTTGAGCAAGCCTATGGGGCTTTAAAAAAATTAATCATAGACCCTGACTCCGGCTTCGTTTAGCCTGCCACTGCGCGAAGCCGGAGCCTTAATCAATCCTTTACGCGTTTGCGGTATATCTCTGACGATTAATTTTAGTTCGATAGCCTATGGCATCTTCCTCCAATAGTGAAGCGTTCTGGCGGTTCTTACTAGAGCGTTTGCTGATCTCACTGCTGACACTCTTGGCTGTGTCATTTATGATCTACGCTTTAATTGAGCTGATGCCAGGGGATTATGCCGAGCGTGAGCTGTTTCGTAAGTTTTCGGGCACAGGCGTCAGTATCACCCAAGCTGATATTGAGCAAGCCAGGGCCAATCTTGGTCTAGACCGGCCCTTTTTAGTCCGCTACGTTGAATGGCTGTGGAACGTGGTGACTCGTTTTGACTTTGGTCCTGCCTTCCGGGTGCGCTCGTCCGTTAATACTATTATTCAGGCTAAGTTTTGGTATACCTTTGTGCTGGTGATTGGGGCCATGGTATTTTCCTACCTGATTGCCATACCGGTGGGTATCTGGGTGGCCACTCGGAAATCGGGCCTGGGGGATGGATTAGTAACGCTGCTGTCCTATTTGGGATTAGCGATTCCGAACTTTGCGATCGCACTCATCCTCCTCATGCTCAACGCCTTTGTATTCAAGTTGGATGTCACCGGTCTCGTCTCCCAGGCCTACAAAAATGAACCCTGGTCCATGGCTAAGTTTCTGGACTTTTTAGGCCATGCCTACATTCCATTGTTGGTGCTGGGCTGGTCTACTACTGCCTTTCAGCTTCAAACGATGCGCGGTCTAATGAAAGATGAGCTGGGCAAACTCTACGTCACTGCCGCCAAAGCCAGGGGCATGTCTGGTTGGCCCATGTTGTTAAAGTATCCCGCCCGCCACGCCGTCATCCCCATTGTCTCCACCATTGGTTTTGACTTCTCTCGTTCCTTTAACGAACTGCCCATCGTCGCTTCGATTTTAGTCTTGGGAGAACTGGGCCAAGAACTCCTGCTTGCCTTTCTCGACGCAGACCAAAATACAGCAGCCGGTATTCTCGTATGTATCACTGGAGTGATTGTCATCGCCAATTTACTCTCGGACATTTTGATGGCTGTGCTTGACCCCAGGGTCCGTGCCGGGAGAGCCCTATGAAACCACTCCATAAAAATCGCGAGCGTTACTATACCGCCTCCCAATGGCAGCTGTTCTGGTCTCGATTTAAGGCCAATCGTCTGGCCGCCATCGGTGGCGCAGTCCTGGGTGTTTTTATCGTTATTTCCCTATTTGCCGAATTCATCGCTCCCTACTCTGGTCTAGCCAATGATCGGAATGCAGAATATCCAGCTGGACCACCGCAGATGATTCACATCTGTGATGACGCAGGTTGCCGTTGGCCCTTTGTCTACGAACTCGCCAGTGGCTACAGCGTGATTGATAAAAGCTACACCTTCGAGATCATTGAAGAGAACGGTGAGCCGATTCGAAAACCACTCCAGCTATTTGCTAAAGGCGGTCAGTATCGTCTGTTGGGCATACTCCCCAGTGACCGCCATTTATTTGGTGTGGAACGTGGATTTGTTCACCTATTTGGCACGGATAGCAACGGACTCGACCTCTTTAGTCGGGTAATGTTTGCCACCCGTACTTCGCTGAGTATTGGCTTTCTAGGCATTCTTATTTCCTTTGTACTGAGTCTATTGATCGGGGGCATCTCAGGGTATGTCGGGGGTCGCATAGATACCGCCATTCAGGCCTTTACCGATGTCGTCCGCGTCGTGCCTCCCATTCCCCTATACATGGCCCTCACCGCCATGTTTCCCCGCGACTGGAGCAATCAACAGGTCTACTTTGCCATGACCCTGGTCCTGGGTTTGGTCAACTGGCCCACCCTGGCCCGTCGCATCCGGTCTTACCTACTCTCGGCCCGAGAAGAAGAATATGTATTAGCTGCTAGACTGTCTGGCGCGAATGGCTGGCGCATCGTCACCCGTCACCTACTCCCCGGATTTGCCAGCTATATCATTGTGGAACTGGTGATTAATTTCCCCTATCGTATTCTGGACGAGACCGCCCTTTCAATTGTCGGTCTAGGATTACGTCGTCCCACCATGTCCTGGGGCGTATTACTCCAGGAAATGACCACGGTTCAAGCCATTCAGCTCACTCCCTGGTTTTTTATCCCGCTGATTTTCTTTATCATCGCTGTGTTGTCCTTTACCCTCCTGGGCGATGGTCTACGGGATGCGGCTGACCCCTATGCAGGCATCAGGAGATAAAAATGACCCAAGAAGCCCCCCTTCTCCAAGTCTCTAACCTTTCGGTCACCTTCTCCACCGATGAAGGTACTGTCATCGCTGTAGATGACCTTTCCTTTACCATCAGTCCAGGTCAAACCCTGGGCATTGTTGGTGAATCTGGTTCTGGTAAATCTGTTTCCACCAAGTCTCTGATGCGACTGTTGCCAGGTAACGCGACCCTGGGGCAGAACAGCCGCATTTTGTATCGTCTCAAAAACGGTGGCGTCAGTGATTTGGCTCAGCTTGCCCCCAAGCATCGACTACTCAGCCAAATCCGGGGTGGAGAAATCGCCATGATTTTCCAGGAACCCAGTGCGGCGTTCTCTCCCCTTTACACCATTGGTCACCAAATGGTTGAAGGTATTCGTCTCCATCGTCAGGTGAGTCGCAAAAAGGCACGGGAAACAGCCCTGGCGATGCTAGAACGGGTAGGCATGACCAATCCAGAACTGCGGTTAGACCAATATGCCTTTCAGCTGTCGGGCGGTATGCGGCAGCGCGCAATGATTGCCTCTGCCCTAGTGATGCAGCCTGCCCTACTAATTGCCGATGAACCAACCACTGCCCTGGATGTTACTATTCAGGCCCAAATTCTTGACCTCTTAAAAGAGTTACAGCAAGAGTTTGGCATGGCAATTATCTTTATCTCCCATGATCTGGCGGTAATTTCTCAAATTGCCGACGATGTCCTTGTAATGTATCTGGGCAAGGCCATGGAAACGGGACCCGTGAGAACGATTATTCGAGACCCGAAACATCCCTATACCCAAGGGTTAATCCAGGCGATTCCTCGTCTGGAGCTATTGGATGCACCGTTGCTTCCCATTCCTGGGGATATCCCCAGTCCGCTAGAACGCCCTGAGGGCTGCGTCTTTTCCACCCGCTGTCAATTTGTAAACAGCCGCTGCCACACTGAGGTACCTCAAATGACCGTAACCGATGGGGTGCATCAAACGGCCTGCCATTTGTTAACAGGCCAAGGAACTAAAGAGAAAGTACTGGAGGAAACAGCATGACCACACCGATTGTTTCCGTCCGTCATCTCAAGGTTCACTATCCCATTGGCAAAGGGGGACTGTTTGGTGGCAAAAAACAGATAGTGCGGGCTGTGGATGGAGTGAGTTTTGATATTCTGCCAGGTCAAACCTTTGGCTTGGTGGGAGAATCAGGCTCCGGTAAATCCACCATTGGACGAGCGATTCTAAAGGCGGCACCGATCACGGCAGGTGAGGTTCTATTTAATATTGACCATCAGTCTCTGGATATTGCCAAACTCAAAGGAGAACAGTTAAAACAACTGCGTCGCAATGCCCAGATGATTTTTCAGGATCCCTATGCAGCCCTATCTCCCCGCATGACGGTGCGGGATATTATCGCTGAGCCCCTAGAGGCAATGCAGCTGACCAAAACCCGCCAGGCCACTGATCAGCAGGTACGTCAGGTGGCAAAGCGCTGCAGTCTGAACCTGGAACATCTGCGGCGGTTTCCCCATGCATTTTCTGGGGGGCAGCGACAGCGGATTGCCATTGCCCGAGCGCTGGTGTCTGACCCTAAATTTTTGGTGGCTGATGAAGCGGTGGCAGCGTTGGATGTGTCAATCCAGGCGAACATTCTCAACCTGATGAAGGCGTTGCAGGATGATATGCAGCTGACCTTTTTGTTTATTAGCCACGATCTCTCGGTAGTGGCCCATGTATGTGATGTGGTGGCGGTATTGTATCTGGGTGAGATTGTTGAAATTGCACCGACGCGTCAATTGTTTGCAACACCAGCCCATCCTTACACCCAGGCGCTGCTGTCGGCGATTCCGCCGTTAGACCCGGATGCTGAGCGCGATCGCACCCGTCTTACTGGCGAAATCCCATCCCCCATCAATCCCCCCACAGGCTGCCGATTTCACACCCGCTGCCCCGTTGCAGAACCCCGTTGCAAAACGAGCCAACCCGAATGGAGTCAGCTATCGGATAGTCATGGTGCTGCCTGTCACTTGGTGGCTGATAAACTACCTGCAGCTGCATGAGGAGATACCAATGAATCAGTCAACGTGGACCGCAGTCGATAACTACTTTAATGATGTTTTGCTGACGGCAGACCCTGTTTTAGAGCAGGCGATTCAGGCTAGCGAAGCAGCTGGTATGCCCCAGCATCAAGTCGCCCCTAACCAAGGACAACTGCTGCAGCTTTTAGTCCAGATGATGGGGGCTAAAAATATTCTGGAAATTGGCACCTTAGCTGGCTACAGCACTATCTGGCTAGGGCGGGCTGTGGCACCGGACGGTCGTGTTATTACCCTAGAGGCCGATGCCGCCTATGCAGAGGTAGCTAAGCAAAATATTGCCCTGGCAGAACTAACCCATGTGGTCGATGTGCGGGTGGGCAGAGCCATTGACACCCTGCCACAGCTGGTAGACCTGGCTCCCTTTGATTTTATCTTTATCGATGCAGATAAACCGAGCAATCCAGACTATCTGCGGTGGTCTTTAAAACTGTCTCGTCCGGGCACCATCATCGTTGGCGATAATGTAGTACGTAACGGTGCTGTGGTAGAGCCCGATAGCGCAGATCCTAAGGTTCAGGGCGTGCGTGCGTTTTTGCAGATGATGGCAGATGAGCCCAGGCTATCGACTACGGCCATTCAGACCGTTGGCAGTAAGGGATATGACGGATTTGCGATCGCACAAGTATTAACTTAAACGTGTATGCGAATCTTTCAAATCACTCAATACGTATGTTTGCGTATCGCATACGCTGTCTCTAAGTATCATATGACAAGGCTAAAAAAGCCTATTTCAATATGTAGCTATAAATGAACAAGATATTTTGATTAGCGATAAAGATTTATAAATCAACATTTCTTTTTGTTCGATAGCCTGGACGCCAAAAAACGCTTGGTGCTAAGTTTTGTAATACTGCGAGCAACTTGCAAAAAAGCGTGATCTTTTGGGTTTACACATTGTTTTTACTCTATAAATCTGTTCTTAAACACTGCAATTCATATATTTTGAATCATTTAGCATTTCCCTCAGGTCATCTTAAAAGATTGGTTATGGTCAGGCTCAATTGTCCAGTGGTACGTTGCTCGACAGAGTACTAGTAAGAAGCTAGTCAGAAAGCAGTTTCTCTTTTGCTGTCTGACCCTCACATCAATTCTTAAAACACATGTTATTTCTCCGACGTAGATTTCGTTCTATAGTCGGTGTTCTTGTTGCAAACGCTATCTTTAACCAACATTATAATCACGTTGCCAAGGAGATTTTTTCCTGAAATTAGGCTGGGGAGAGCTACCTCCTCAACGTCCGATAAACAGTGATGTAATGAGTGGTGAGTCGTAAAAAGAGATCAGGATGAACAGAAGACGGGTGCCAAAAACGATTACTCAGGGAGGTGCATTGCTCATAGTCAGTGCCTTCCTGTGCTCTATGCTCTTTCTATTTCCATTGCAGAACCTACCTGTTAGCTATGCCCAAACCAGTCCTGCGTTAGGATTTGTGGGCAATATGCTGCCGGCAGGGGGAACCATCTTTGAGGTTGATTCCTTTAGCATTAATATCGAAGCTTACAAAGCGGGGGTGACGGATCAAATTGGTCAGGGAAACGACATCCGCTGTAATGTTTATTGGAGTCCGGTGACTAGCTTTGGTAGCGATTGGTTAAATCCAGTCACCACTCCCATGAACTATGCAGGGGATGTGGCTAACAACGATGAGTATGGGGCAACCCTTTTCCCTGGCATCGGCACCTATGAATATACGACCAATTGCGAAGACCTGACAACAGACACAGTGGTCTGGCAACAGGATGGCAATGGGCAACTGACCGTTAACAACGATCGCAATGCCCTATGGGTAGACCAGACAACGATTGCCTGGAACAGCTTTGGTTATGCCACCTATGAACTCCATGGGAGCCGAGACGGACAGTTGAATATTCCCATGCAGGTAGGTGCTGGGATTCCTTTAAACTTTTCCCGTAAACTTCAACTAGGGGACTATCCCAAGACACCTAATCTGTCTAACTATGATGCCTGGACAATTCCAGCGGAGTTCATAGGGCAAATTCCTGATTTGTTAAAAGGTGAAGTTGCGATCGCAGCCTATGACCGCAGTGGTTTTTTGCGAGATGCCTCTCGACTGCAGCTCCAGGGTGTCTTGGACGACATGTACACCTACACAGGAGAACTGGGGGTTGTTTATGCCGAGAATCAACCCAGCTTGCATCTATGGGCACCCACTGCTCAGTCTGTGGTTTTGCAACGTTTCACCAGTCCTGATCCAACCGCTACACCGATCACGAATCCAATGACCTTAGATTCGACAACCGGGGTGTGGAGCATTACTGGGGACCCCGATTGGGACAAACAATACTATCGCTACGACATCCAGGTTTTTGTGCCAGATGCTCGCCAGATCGAACGCAATCTTGTCACCGATCCCTACTCTCTCAATCTGTCCCAAAATAGCCAGCTAAGCCAAATTCTGGATATTTACAACGACCCTACCCTGAAACCAGCGGGATGGGACAGCTTACCAAAACCTTCTCTGGAAGCACCTGAGGACATTGCTGTTTATGAAGTCCATGTCCGGGACTTTAGCGCTAATGATACTAAGGTAGCCGCTCAGGAACAGGGAAAGTTTAAGGCTTTCACCTATGATGGCACTGGCGATAGGCCCTTATCTGATGGCATGAAGCATTTGCTTAACTTAGCCAATGCCGGCCTCACCCATGTGCATCTATTACCTGCCTTTGATATTGCCTCGGTCAATGAAGATCCCACCCAGCAACAATCGCCTGATCCAGCTGTCTTAGCGACATTTGCGCCAGACTCTCCCAAGCAACAGGAAGCGGTCACAGCTACCCGTGGGTTGGATGCCTTTAACTGGGGGTATGACCCATTTCACTATGGAGCTGCCGAGGGAAGTTACGCGACTAACGCCAATGACACGTCACGGGTGCTTGAGTTTAGGGAAATGGTTCAGGCCCTAAACCGCCATAATCTAGGGGTGGTCATGGACGTAGTCTATAACCATACCGCCGCCAGCGGTCAATTTAGTGACTCTGTTTTGGACCGCGTTGTCCCCGGTTATTATTACCGCTATGACAACAATGGGTTTCTGCAAACCTCCAGCTGTTGTTCAGATACGGCCACTGAGTTCAACATGATGGAAAAGCTCATGGTTGACACGGTGTTGATTTGGGCTAAGGCGTATAAAGTAGATGGTTTTCGATTTGACTTGATGAATCTCCATACGGTCAAAAATATGCAGGTGCTGAGGGATGCGGTGCAGTCCCTGACCCTAGAAAATGATGGTGTAGATGGTCAACGTATTTATCTCTATGGTGAAGGGTGGGATTTTGGGTCAGCTCAAGGTAAATTTGCCTCTGTCCAAAGTCAACTACCCAGAAATCCCAACTTTTTGCATGCTAATCAATTCAATGTAGGAGGAACCGGCATCGGTACCTTTAATGACAAAATCCGTGACGCAGTCCATGGTGGTTTTGGTGATAAAACCAGACAGGGATTCTCTAACGGGCAAGCCTATGACTGGAACGGCTATAGGTATTCCAACCGAGGACGGGGAGATTTACGATTTTCCATGGATCGAGTCCGGGTGGGTCTGGCAGGTAACCTCAGAAATTATCGCTTTACAGACCAGGCAGGTCGCTCAATCACAGGGGAACAGCTGGCCTTTACCGGCTATGCCTTAGATCCCGAAGAGGTGGTTAACTATGCGACAAAACATGACAATGAGACCCTGTACGACCTGAATGTGTTCAAATTGCCCTTAGGTCAAGGGGGGACACCGATTACTCCCATGGCTGATCGAGTACGGGTACAAAATATGAACCTAAGCGTGATTGGTTTGTCCCAGGGGATTCCGTTCTTCCACATGGGTAGTGATATGTTGCGTTCAAAGTCGTTGGACCGCAACAGTTATGATTCTGGGGATTGGTTTAATCGCGTAGATTTTACTTACAATACCAATCATTTTGGCTCAGGTTTACCTCCTAGCTTCGAGAATGCACGCCTTTGGGGATTTATGGGTCCTTTTTTGAGAAATCAAAGTTTGGTACCGACCTCCACAAACATTGACAATTCTGTTAATCATCTGCAAGAGATTTTGGCAATTCGCAAAAGCTCCAAGCTGTTTCGTTTGGAAACGGCAGACGCGATCCAGGACCGGGTTAAGTTTCTGAATACAGGACCTGGACAACAGGATGCTTTAATTGTCATGTCTCTTCAGGACGGAGATGGTGAGGAGGATTTGGATCCTACCTACGATCAAGTGGTGGTTTTGTTTAATGCGAATAAGTTTGGGCAAACCTTTACGGTGCCATCCCTAGCAGGGGCAATGTTGGAACTACATCCTGTGCAGGTGCGATCGCAAGACCCGATTGTCCAAACCGCCAACTTCGATAGCACCACTGGAACCTTTTCCATTCCAGCGCGAACCACCGCTGTGTTTGTGCTACCTCAAACCCCTTAAAACCAGTTAAGGGCATGGGTTTATCTATTAAAAGATATCCATGCCCTACCGACAACTCTTTAAACTTTAACTGCTAACTGCCCTGGGATCAGGCCCAAACTTATTGGCACCAGCTGTACCTTCCGTGACCGCAAAGATTAAATTTACAATTGGACAAAATATCCACCAACCACTACGTTCAATGTCATGCATGCGACGAAACCCCACCGCAAGCGATGGAACGATCATCGCTAAGCTGTAAATTGAGCCAAGAATACTTTGATCCGTATTCATGATTCCGCTCAAAATCCCTGATATAAAGCCGATTCCTATGGAAATTAGAATATTGAACAAAACAAACATCCAGTATTCTTTTCGGTGTGCACGTCCGTCAAACACCGCATAGTTCTTTAAAACCTTGATATACCATTCCATTGCACATTTCTCTCTACGCGTTTGCAGCTAGCTTGCCCAGCCCCTTAATTAGGCCTTATATCGCCCTAGGGGTTGGTCAGCAATTGATTTCTAATATAATCCTTAATTTATATCTAACGAATACTATTCAGAATTTATTTGATATCTAGTCAACGTTTATGGATATTACAGGCAAACAACCATTTAAGAACTAGCAAGTCTGCTCCCCAAATTCTCAAACCCGCTTTTAAGAACCAACTTTGTATCCATTGAGCCCACTTCAATATCTTCTTTTAGCAACTCCACCAAACAACGCTGTCTAAGCAATCGCTGAATCTTGAGATGTTTACCCGGCTTTACCTTGGTGCGGGTATAAATCATACAAATCTCTTCTGCAAAGGTCTCTACCCCCATAATACAAGTTGGCTCCAGAATATCGTCCTCCGCCTCACACAGCTCCACCCCTACCCGCTCAATAATCTCAAACGCCTTTTCTGGGTCCACCTCATAGGTAATCGACACTTCCACCGCTGCATCGATTGGCTGTTTGGAATAGTTCACAATCGAGCCAATATCACCATTGCGAAGGATCTGCACCTGGCCATCTGGGTGCAAAATTCGAGTAGTGCGCAGCTCAATGGACTGGACAACGCCCTGGGCTTCCGCCGTCTCAATAAAATCACCGACCAGATAATAATCTTCAAACAAGATGAAAAACCCACTCACCAAATCCGTCACCAGGTTCTGAGCCCCTAAGCCAACGGTAATACCAACAATTCCAGCCCCCGCTAAGATCGGCCCTGGATCAATGTTGAGTACTTTCAAAACAAATAAAGCCGTGCCAAAATAAATCATGTACCTGAGTAAGCTCACTACCAGGGGGGTAACTGTGACCCGCCGCTGATAAACCTCAGCCGATGTATCCTCAGTGGCCAGCAATACTTCCGAGACAACCAGTTGCATAATATTGGCAGCAAATCGCCCTACAAAAACCAGGACAATGACTTTCACAGCCATGGCACCATAGCCTGCCAAATCGGCAATCAAGGCAATTTGGCTAACCACTAGCATTGCCACATACAGCCAGACCACATATTCTAAACAGCGTTTTAGAAACGGAATCAGATGCTGTAGCCGCTCATAAAACCGCAATAAATTATTTGGGCTCGAATACTTTTTACTGAGGGCATCTAAACTGTCAACTACAACACTGACCGATCTAAAAACGATCACCCCAATCGAAACAATCAAATAAATACGCCAAGTGGCATATAAATAGGGAGAAACCTGGTCTGGCAAATGCAAAAAACGAGCACACCAAATCAAAGCCAAAAGCCACATACCCACCGCCAGAACAGCACTCAAAGCATTGAACAGATGCTCGACACTGTCATCATTGGCCGTAATTTGTTCTACCTGCTTAACATAGCGACTTCCCTTAGCTAACCCGCGTCTAAGGGGACGTTGTAAAGTACCCACCAACACCAGCAAACAAATGCTTTTAGCAATACCCGCCGCAATCCTTAGCCATATATCCTGTGGTGTATTTTGAATCAACGACCAGGTGTAGGTATCTGGTCGTTCTCCCTGCAGCAGTATCCATCCGTTAAATCCTGCTACTAATAGAATGAGCAAGGCACCAGCAATCAGGACAATGCCAAATACGTTCTGTCGCAGCGTTTGCAAACCGGCATCATCTAACTGTAGTGGAGATGATTGAAAAATCCATTGAGTCCCCCAGTTAAACGAAGCATATAAGAAATAGCAAAGGATAATAATTAAAGTTAGCTCGATGGAAAAGAGCACTAACGCAGCCATAATCTAATAGCCCTTAAATCTGCAGGTGAGTGGACAGATACAGCGTGCGTCCCCATGCCTGAACATTAGGAACATACGATATACGCACCATACAGAACTTGCCCATCCAATGGCAATTCCAAGTGGATAAAACCACGAGAGAGGACCTTAAATGTGGAGTCGACTCTCTTGCAAAATATATATTGTTGGCCCGTTCACTTGTTGACCTGTTGAGGCAACAAAATCACCTAACCAACAACATGACTAGTACCATCAGAAGTCTTATGCCAAGACCAAAATTTAAGATAAGGCAATGAGTAGTGTGTGATGAATTAAAGAGAGACCATCTCACTACTTAACTACACAACCAGACTGTATTTATCGCAACCGGGAACCGCTATAGAGTGGAGTAGCCCAGATAGGCTTGAACAAATGTGCTTAGCTCATACCCATGGGAGCTGGTTAGAATACTAATCTATCAACCAACGTATGGATTATTACTCACAGCAATCTGAACCTTAACCCGCTATAAGGGAAGATGGTACCCCATACCTCCATGCTCTTAAAGTTTCTCTATATGAATTTCCCATGATGGCTTTCAAGTTCACGGCTAAAAACCAGTTGCATCGTGTCCTCAAACGAGCAATAATTTGTCTAGACATCTACATGAATTAACGATTGATTAATTTTTGGTTAAGTCATGATAAAAACAGTGCAGCAGTCAACCAGAGCCATTTGGATGTCCGTCTTGGCAAAGGCTCCTTTGCCGCTTCTAGAGCAGTGCATCGCCATGATTAAAGACGTACCTGAGTACAGCTTTTTGCGATCGCCAGAAATTGGCTTGACCATGGTGCGAGGTCGGGCTGAGGGGACTGGACAACCCTTTAACCTCGGTGAAATGACATTGACTCGATGTGTCGTACAGCTCGATGACATCACTGGATTTGGCTATGTCGCTGGGCGCTCAAAACGCCATGCCGAACTAGCTGCCCTATGTGATGGACTCCTGCAGCACCCTGACTGGCACGACCGGGTCCAGTCCCAGGTAATTGCCCCTTTGCAAACAGCCGCTCAGACAAAACGGGCGACTGACGCTGCGGAAGTAGAATCCACTCGCGTCAATTTCTTCACAATGCTGCGGGGGGAGAGTTAACCATGGTTACCCAACTACCAGGATTTGCCGACCCAGTTCACAACGCCCAGAACACCTTTCGTGCCCTTTTAGATGCCCTGGCTAGACCTGGTATTGCCCAAACAACCCTCTCCCTCAGGTCGCCCAATGGGTTGGAGCCTAGCTGTGCAGCTGCTTGCCTGACGCTATTAGATTTGGAAACTGTGGTGTGGCTGCAGCCGGGACTTCCAGATGATGTGCGCCCATGGTTAGTGTTTCACACGGGTTGTCGGTTTACTGACAGTCCTCAAGCGGCCAACTTTGCTGTAATTTGGAATATTGCCACTGCGCCAGAGCTAACTGAATTCTCTTGGGGGACTGCCGAATATCCAGAAGCATCCACATCATTATTAATTCAGTTGTCTGAGTTATCGGCGGGAGAGGTGATGACGTTGCAAGGACCTGGCATCTTAAACAAGATAGAGATAGAGCTTCCCCTTGGCTTAAGATTTTGGCAACAGTGGCAAGCTATGACCACAGACTATCCCCTTGGTCTGGACTGTTGGTGTTTTGCCAACGACAAAATGCTAGGCTTACCCCGAACAGCCAAATTGGCAACAGCATCGACAGAGGTCCATGGCACTAGCTAACTGAACACAGATACAGCTATCGAGTTGAGTTAACAAACCCATCAGGAGAGAATTATGCCCTACGTTGCGGTCAAAGGTGGAGAACAGGCCATTCGCAATGCCGAAGCCTTACTTATGGCAAAACGGCGGGGTGATCAGGCTGTGCCGGAGCTTTCCCTGGAGCAGATCAAGCAACAGATGCAACTAGCGGTAAACCGCGTCATGGCCGAAGGTAGTTTATACGATCCAGATCTGGCAGCATTGGCAATAAAACAGGCCTGGGGTGACCTGGTGGAGGCAGCGTTTTTGCTGCGGGCTTATCGGACAACGTTGCCTCGACTTTATTACAGTCAGCCGCTAGATACTAGCATTATGGTTATCCAGCGGCGGATTTCTGCCATCTTTAAGGAGGCTCCGGGGGGACAGAAACTGGGACCCACCTTTGACTATATTCATCGGTTATTGGACTTTAAACTGGCAGCTGAGGATAATACGTTTCCGGCACCTACGAGTGAGAAGGTGGAGGTGAAAGAAACAACACCTCGGGTTGCCCATACGTTGGCCCAGGAGGGGTTGGTTATGCCACCAACTAGTGAGGCGATGGGTGATGGGGCAGAGCCGTTTGACATTACGCGGCAATCATTGACCACGCCAGCAACTCGGGATGCTCGTTTGCAAAATTTAGCCCGTGGTGATGAGGGTTTTTTGTTGTCTATGGCCTACTCCACCCAGCGGGGGTATGGTAAAAATCATCCCTTTGCTGGCGAGGTGCGTATGGGCGAGGTGGAGGTGATGATTTGTCCTGAAGAACTTGGGTTTGAAATTGCCATTGCTGACATTACGGTGACCGAAGTGCAAATGGTTAACCAGTTTAAGGGCAGTAAAGAGATTCCCCCTCAGTTTACCCAAGGGTACGGTCTCACCTTTGGCTATAACGAACGCAAGGCGATGGCCATGGCTTTGGTGGATCGAGCACTTCAGGCAAAGGATTTGGGAGAGTCTCTAGATGGGCCAGCCCAGGACGAAGAATTTGTTCTTTATCATTCAGATAATACCGAGGCCCAGGGGTTTGTACAGCATCTTAAGTTACCCCATTATATTGACTTCCAGGCTGAGTTGAATCTAATTCGTAAGCTGCGTAGTGATTACGAACAGACAAAATACTTAGGAAACTCGCCATTAGCTAACGTTGAGCATGTTCCCTCTGACTCTAGTTCTAAGGAGGTCACAACAGCATGATCAAAGGGGTAAACCATGTCACCCTGGTGGCCTCAGATTTGGAGACGTCTTTTAACTTTTACAAAGATATCCTTGGCTGTCAGCCACTAGCACGTTGGCAACGAGGGGCCTATTTTCTGGTAGGTGATTTGTGGTTGTGTCATCGCTATATGGGTGATTGGCGGTCTCGTCTGGCGGCTGTGAGGGTGGACCCGTAGACGATATGGAATTTTTTATTTGATTTTGTGGATGGGGGATTGGCTATGTTGTGATGTTGCGGATGGTTGGGGTATGGGATGTGGGGGGCGGGATCCTGGATTGTTGGGTTTCGTTGCCTTCAACCCAACCTACGGTGTTTGTCTATTGTCTATCGTTTATTGTCGTCAACAACATCACGTATGACCGCTTCTTTCCCTGCGTCTCCTCCCGCCTCCCCTGGTTCCCCCGAACCTGGCTTCAATTTTGCGTATCTGGATGAACAGACTAAACGCTCTATTCGTCGTGCCCTACTTAAGGCTGTTGCTATCCCTGGGCATCAGATTCCGTTTAGCTCGCGGGAAATGCCGATGTCCTATGGTTGGGGGACTGGGGGCATTCAGGTGACAGCCTCGGTCATTGGTAAGGAAGATACCTTAAAGGTGATTGACCAGGGTGCCGATGATACGACCAATGCTGTGAATATTCGGCGCTTTTTTAGGAAGGTATGTGGTGTAGCTACCACCGAGCGTACGGAAGAGGCTACATTAATTCAAACCCGTCATCGGATTCCTGAAATTCCCCTCAAAGAGGGACAGGTGTTTGTCTATCAGGTGCCTATGCCAGAGCCCCTGTATTTTATTGAGCCGTCTCAGACCGAGGCGAACAAGATGCATGCGTTGGAAGAATATGGGCCGATGTATGTGAAGCTTTATGAGGATATTACCAAATTTGGGCGGATTGCCCTGGCCTATGACTATCCGGTCATGGTGAATGAGCGCCACTTGATGAATCCTAGCCCAATTCCCCGGTTTGATAATCCAAAAATGGATATGAATCCGGCGCTACAACTATTTGGGGCGGGAAGAGCAAAACGGATCTATGCCATACCACCCTACACCAAGGTAAAAAGCCTGGACTTTGAGGATCATCCATTCTCTGTGGAGCACTGGGAACAGCCCTGTGAGTTTTGTGGGGCAACGGATAGTTATTTAGATGAAGTTGTTATTGATGACCAGGGTGGTCGCATGTGGATTTGTTCGGATACGGACTATTGTGAACGACGTCAGCGGGAACAACGGGGCAGTGCACAAAAACTCGGGCAATAGGAGGAATACACCATGCAGCCACTATTAACGGTCAATAACTTAAGCAAGTATTATGGTGATTTGTGCGCGTGCGATCGCATCTCCTTTACCCTTTACCCTGGGCAAGTTCTCGGCATCATCGGCGAGTCGGGTTCTGGCAAAAGTACCCTGCTCGATAGCATTGCCGGTCATGTACCCTTGGAAGAGGGAGAGATCACCTATTGTAATCGAGACAACAACCTAATCAATCTACGCACCCTGCCTGAACCCCGACGACGTCAGCTCATGAAAACCGAATGGGGATTTGTCCGGCAAAACCCACGGGATGGGCTACGGATGAGAGTCACCGCTGGAGCCAACATTGGTGAACGGCTCTTGGATATTGGTCAACGCCACTATGGCAACATTCGCACCGACGCCCTCCAATGGCTTAGAGAAGTCGAAATTCCGGCTGACCGAATCGATAATTTTCCTAGCACTTTTTCCGGTGGCATGCAACAGCGGTTACAATTAGCCCGTATCCTCGTCACTCGCCCCCGCATTGTACTGATGGACGAGCCCACTGGCGGTCTAGATGTCTCGGTCCAGGCCAGACTGTTAGACCTGCTGCGTTCCCTGGTACGCACCCTCAACCTCAGCGTAATTTTGGTCACCCATGATATTGGAGTCGTACGGCTATTGGCCCATCGGCTAATGGTGATGCAAAACGGTCAGGTCGTGGAAACCGGCCTCACCGACCAAGTATTGGATGATCCCCATCATCCGTATACTCAACAGCTTGTAAATGCCACGTTAGTTCCTTAGTTAAACAAGCAGATTACTCCATGCTTAAGCAAGCCATTAACAAATTCTGTCCCCGCTCCGGTAAATATGTTCGAGACGATGCATTAACAACCTATAGAAGTCATACAGTCGGTTTTTGTAATCCCCAATGCTGTCAAGACTTTGCCGCGAATCCAGACGCCCATTCCAGCGATCGGGCCTATTTTGACACGTTGCTTAAGGAATATGAACTGGCAACAGAAGTAGATGAATCACACCAATGAATACAGTACAACTCTCATCCCCACCCACAACTCCCAAAAACACTACTGCCTTACTCCAGGCAGAACAACTCTACAAAAGCTTTATTCTTCACCATCAGGGTGGTATCCAACTGCCCGTTCTCACAGGTGTTTCCCTCGCCGTTGCCCCTGGCGAATGCGTGGCTCTCCAGGGACCATCCGGTTCGGGTAAGTCTACCTTTATGCGGTCCCTATATGCCAACTATCGGGTCGATAGCGGCGCTATCTGGGTAAAGCACCAGGGTACATGGGTTGATCTACCCCAGCTGGAAGCCCACCAACTGATTGAGGTGCGCCAGTATACCCTGGGATATGTCAGTCAGTTTCTGCGGGTCATCCCTCGGGTACCAGCGGTAGAAGTAGCGGCAGAACCACTGATAGAACTAGGGACTGATGCAGACACCGCCCAGGCTAAAGTGTGTGGACTCTTCTCTCGGCTTAACCTGCCAGAGCGACTGTGGGAACTGTCACCGACCACCTTTTCTGGAGGAGAAAAGCAGCGAGTGAATATTGCCCGTGCGTTTGCCGTAGACTATCCCATTTTGCTTTTAGATGAACCTACATCTGCCCTAGACGTTGCTAACCGCGAAGTCGTGATGCAGCTGATCGAAGAACGTAAGGCTCAAGGCTGTGCCATGGTTGGTATTTTCCATGATGACGAAGTGAGAGAACGGGTATGCGATCGCACCCTCAACTTTGGACAAGCCTAAGCGTCTTTCAAATTTTTAGCTTGTCTGAGCCGTTAAAATCGCTACCAAAATACTCATTAGCAGTTCTACATCTGCAGGTACCCGATATAGCTCCAGATCTTGAGATTTTTTTTACTTAAATCACATCGCAAAGGACACCATAAGTTTTAACTTGGCCGTGGTTGAATCAGAAAAATAACAGGACTCCGGCAGTTCAATTGTTTGAGCCATTCTTTTATCTCCTAAACCTAACGATAACGTTAACTTAACCTTGATTGGATATTAGTTAGGGATGTCTAGACGTTTTTGCGATATCTAATCGGTAGAGAAGCCCGTTTTAGCCCCATAGCCTCCCCACACGCCCATGACTGAAACCATCTACACCAATTATCGCTTGCAACTCCCTGACCAGGAAGTGCTAGGCACCCTAGTCGTTGAGGATGGCCTGATTGCCGATATTCAGCCAGAAACGGTCCACCAGGGGCAAAATGGCAACGGCGACTATCTGCTGCCAGGGCTGATTGAGCTACACACCGATAATCTAGAACGGTGTATGTCGCCTCGGCCAAAAGTAAACTGGCCTCTGGATGTGGCTGCCGTCAATCACGATCGAGATTTAGCGGGGGCTGGTATCACCACGGTTTGTGACGCCATTTCCATTGGCGATATTACCCCTGGTTCTCTGCGCATGACCCAGTTTGGGCCGATGATCGATACCATTTATAACGGCCAAAACCAGGGGCGGTTTGCGGTGGACCATCGCCTACACCTGCGTTGTGAGTTGGGCTACAACCAGGTGTATGACCTGGTAGAAACCTATGCTGACCATCCGCTGCTGTCGTTAATGTCCTTGATGGATCATACGCCAGGTCAACGACAGTTTGTAAAAATTGACAAGTATAAAGAATATTATCAGGGCAAACATGGCGTGAGTGCGGAGGAAATGGAGGGCTTTATTCGCGATCGCATCGAAGCCCAGCAGCTCCATGCCGTGGACAATCGCCGTAGGCTAGTAGAATTAGCTCAGCAGCGCGATATTTGTTTGGCCAGCCATGACGATGCCACTCCAGAGCATGTCCAAGAGGCGGTGGCAGATGGTGCGGCCATTGCCGAATTTCCCACCACCCTGGATGCGGCCAAAGAAGCCCACAGTCATGGTTTACAGGTGCTGATGGGGGCCCCTAACTTAATCCTGGGGGGCTCCCATTCTGGCAATGTGTCAGCCATGGATTTAGTCGAGCGAGAGTTAGCCGATATTATCTCCTCAGACTATGTACCCCAAAGTTTAGTTCAAGCGATATTCCTTATTGCGGAGCAGGTCCAGCTACCGCTCCACAAAGCTATGCGTTTGTTTACCTTAAATCCAGCTAAGGCGATTGGTTTAGATTGCGATCGCGGCAGTCTGGAAGTGGGTAAACGAGCTGACATGATTACCTTGCACCACGACGGTGTAGTACCTCGGCTCACTTCTGTTGTTAGCCAGGGCAAACGCATTGCATAGGTGTAAGGGAATTAGGGGGGAGTGAGAGAAGTTCCTCACCGAAACTTATTTGCTTCTCTCCCCCCTTTTCTTCGTGGCCTCGTGTAATTAGATGACCAACAACATCATGACGCCCATTTCTTCAACGAAGCTCGCGTTTCACGGAGCCCAGGTGCTCACGCCAGATGGCTGGCTAGAGGACAGTACCGTTCTGGTCGAAGACGGTAAATTTATTGCAGTTGATCAAACTACTATCCCTGATGGTTATACCGAAGTAGATAGCTCTGATCTTCAGCTATTACCTGGTCTCATTGATATTCATGGAGATGCGTTTGAGCGCATGATTGCGCCACGACCCAGTATATCCATGCCCTTAGATATGGCCCTGGTCGAAAATGATCAGGCCTTACTCGCTGCGGGTATCACCACATTTTTCTATTCCATTACCGATTCGTTTGAGCCAGGGTTACGCAGTCGAGCCACAGCCCGACAACTAATTGAAAAGATTACGGCCCCTGACAATTATCTCCAAACAGATAGCCGCATTCATATCCGTCATGAACAAGCCAATACCGCCGATTATGACGAGCTATGTCACTGGTTAGACTCGCGTCAGGTAACCTTACTATCCCTCAATAATCACTTACCTGACACCCTTGAAGAATCCAAAATTCAACGTTATGCCAGCAGTGTACGCCAACGCATTAAACAGTCTGACCAGGACATTCGCACCCTGGTAGAAACAGCCTTTACTCAATTAGACAAAGGCTTAACTCAAACAGAAGAGCTGGTAATGCGCTGCCATCAGCTCGGTATACCGGTTGCTTCCCATGATGATGAGACCGAGGCTGATGTTGCCAAGAGTCGAGAAAGGGGTGTTGCGATCGCAGAATTTCCCGCCGCTATTCCCCTGGCCAAACAATCCCGAGCCTATGGTGCTGCCGTCCTTATGGGAGCCCCTAACCTGGTGCGAGGAGGGTCTCACGTCGGCTACATGGGTGTGGCCGAAGCTGCCCATGCCCAAGTGCTCGACTGCCTGTGTTCCGACTACCATTATCCGTCGTTATTCCATGCCCCTTTCTTGCTAGCCGAGAAAAATTTAATGTCCTTTGAACAAGCCTGGAAATGCGTTTCTCAATACCCAGCCGAAGCCGCCAAAATCGGAGACCAAAAAGGAAAAGTCGCACCCGGCCACGACGCCGATTTTCTCTTGTTAACCCCCGACTGTCCCTTACCCAGTGCCATCCGAGCTGTGTACATCAACGGCAACCTCGTTAAGCAATCCAGATAATCTATGTACAGACGTTCCATGGAACGTCTCCACACCCTACTCCTAATTCCCATGACTGTAACCCTAACTCAAATTCTCGATCTCTACCGCCACCGGGGGCAGGCCCAATATGGTGGTGAAGCCGTTAGCCAACTGGAACACGCCCTCCAGTGCGCCACCCTGGCCGAAGACAATGGCGAATCGCCGGAATTAATTGCCGCTTGTTTACTCCATGATTTAGGTCACTTAGTGCACCATCTCGGTGATGACCCTGCTATACGTGGCATCGATGATCGCCATGAATATCGGGCCGTTCCTGTCTTAGAAACACTGTTTCCAGAAGCGGTTACCACCCCAATTCGTTTACATGTGGCCGCCAAGCGCTATCTTTGTGCAGTGGATAAAGACTACTGGAGTTCACTCTCGCCAGCCTCTAAGCTAAGCCTGGAACTCCAGGGAGGCATATTCTCAAAGCCGATGGCAGACAAATTTATCGATCAGCCCAATGCGCCCCAGGCCGTTAAGCTGCGTCGTTGGGATGACCTGGCCAAGATCGAAAAGCTAAAAACGCCTGACTTAGATCATTTTCAACCCATTCTCAAAGTCGCTTGTCGGGTACCCGTAGCATGACTTTTATCGCCCAAATTAGTGACCTGCATGTCCAATTGCCCGGCAAACTCGCCTATGGCATCGTAGACACTAACCCTTTAGTCGCTGAAGCCATCGCTAGACTGAGCAGACTCAACCCTCAGCCAGATGTAGTAGTCGCATCTGGCGATCTGATTCAAGACGGTACTGTGGAGGAATATGAACTGCTAAAAGTCATGCTCTCGCCGCTACAGTGCCCTGTTTATTTAATGCCTGGCAACCATGATGATCGGGATAATCTACGACAGGTATTTGACACTCACACCTATCTCTTTAGGGAGCGTTCTCATATCAGTTACGTTGTAGACGGCTATCCCGTTCGTATGGTTATGCTCGATAGCATCATTCCAGGACAAGGTGGGGGCCGTATTGATGCAGAGCGTTTGGCCTGGTTAGAACAACAACTTTTAGCAGCCCCCAAAACCCCCACACTGATATTTATTCACCATCCGCCCTTTGCCACTGGTATACCCTGGATAGACCGCAAACGGTTTCACGGTCATGGGGCACTGGCGGAGTTAATTAGCCAACATCCCCAGGTAAAGCGTATTAGCTGTGGTCACTTGCACCGTACTATTTACTGTCCCTGGGCTGGTACGGTGGCCAGTAGTCAGCCTAGCTTGGTCCACCAGAGTGCCGTAGATTTTAACCCTGACAGTTCTAGCCAGTTTGTGATGGAGCCACCAGCCTACCAACTCCATGTGTGGACCCATGAAAATTTGGTCTCTCACACCATGTATGTTGGTCAGTTTGATGGCCCCTATCGTTTTTCCAATGGCAAACTGATTGCCACAGCTGCGTTAGGTTAGTTCTCTAACAATAGCCAACACATCCTGGGGTTCAGCTCGCTGGGTATAGTCTGCTTCGGCAAAGGCATAGCGAATGCGCCTGGATTGATCAATCACATAGGTAGCGGGCATGGGTAGCTCGTAGCTATCATCGCCATTGTTAGCCGGGATATCAATGCCAAAGTTCTTGTAAATGGGCTGCAGAGACTTATCCAGGATAAAGACCAGACCATACTGGCGAGAGACTTGGTTACCCACATCGCTGAGAACAGCAAATTCCAGGTTATGCTTCTCAGTCACACTGAGGGAATGGTCCGGCAGCTCTGGAGAAATGGCGACCAAGGTGGCACCGGCTTGCTTAAATTCAGGCAGTAGGCTCTGAAATGCCCGCAGTTCCAAATTACAATAGGGACACCATTCGCCTCGATAGAAGTTAATGATAACGGGGCCTTCTTTAAGCAATTCACTAAGACGTACGGACTTACCCGTAGCATCGGGCAGTTCAAAATCTGGCGCAATATCACCTACGGTGAGGGCCTGATTAGCAATACCTGATGCTTCCAGGGCATCTGTTGCTGCTGCCATTGTATCCTGAATGCCTTGGGGCACCTGTTGCTGGAACCCAGCACGAAATTCTGCAAGGTCATCGGCCAGGGAATGAGTCGTTGTAGTCATGGAATATGCCTCTGGGGGATTAGCTTTGTTCGAGATTTTAGAACTAGCTTATTGACCAAAGATGAGAGCCCGCTGAGAAATGTCAATTAATCCCACTATTGGTCCGTCCAGCCTAAGATTTTGGCTTGGGTATGTAAAGAGTCAAGAGTTTAACGGCTAGCATAGTGAGTTCATTCTGCGGCCATAGCCGCATTGATGTTGGTATGAAAGATAATGCTCAGATTCAGCTTGAGAATAAAACCTAAAGTATCTGGGCGCGGCGATCAAAAATCACTAGCCAGCCATGGAAATCCACGCTAAATTTGTTTTATGTGTCATCTTGCAACAAAGATTTGGCCTGAACAACAAATTGAGTCGCCAGCTCAAGTGCTTGTTTAGCTGAGGGCTCGGTAACATGAGCGGTCTCACCATAGTCTTTTAGCCAACGTAGTGACCTGAAGAGCGGCATCTGAATCTTTCTAAGTTGGCTTGAATTTCATCGGGATAGTTCACAGTTTTATCCCTTCTCGATGAATGTTTCGGTATAGCTGATTAGTCCCGGCCATAAATTTATCGGTTTCGGCTGGGCTGGCGGAAATCCAGTGACTGGCCTCTAGCTGCAGGGGATACAGTAGGTCCACAATGGTTCTAAGCTCCTGGCCATAGTCAAAGGGACCGGGCAGTACAACCAGTAAGTCAAGATCACTGTTGGGGGTAAGTTCTTGTCTAGCAGCGGAACCGTAGAGAATTAGTTCGTTAAGACGCTGTTGATAATGCTGCTCAAGAATTTCTTTGCATCGCCTTACGACTTCTTGAATTTCTGAGGGTAAAGGGTTAATACCTTCTGCCATATCATTTTGGTTCATGAAATTGACAAGAACTCAATTTTGCAAGTGGATTGAAAGGGCTAAACGTCTACAAATACTATAAGCGGGCAGCTTTCTATAGTTTACTAACGAGGTAAATATTTCACCAAAGCCCGCATGGATTCGTGGGGTTGGGGCTGGATGGGGCGATCGGTGGGTAGGAATTGGGTCCATTCAAAAGGTTCGGCGAAGTGGAGATGGTGGAGGCTGTGGATGATGGTGTTGACGGCGGTCTGGGAACCGATAATAAGGATTTTGACGGGTTCGCGATCGTGCTTGGGAACTGAATAGAGCCGAAGGGCTGTTTCAGGGGAAATAGCAGGATTAGGCAAGGCTATAAAGCTTTGGAGTTGCATAGTTAACATGTATACCCAATGGTTCACGCTTTTAATTTAGTTGCCCATTGGGTATACGTCAACTAGTTGGTATACTTTTGTGGTGGATGATCCTCTGACACGATGTGTGTCATGGGAAAAGCTGGACGCGTTTTGAAGCAGGTTCTGGAAACCTACGATATTAGTCAATACAGCCTCGCTGCCACGTTGGGTATCGAGCGGACTAATGTGTATCGTTGGGTGCACGAGAGGCGGGATCCGACGTCTGAGACGTTGGTGGATATTGTTAAGGCGTTACGGACACTTAACTCAGAGGCAGCTGAGATATTTGTGCAGAAGTATTTAGGGGATGTGGCCCAAGGATTGGACTAAATTTCAACAGATAGGTAAGTTTGGAAAGAATCTCTCATTCTTGATAGCGGTTGTACAAAGTTTGAATTTGTGAATATATCTTTTCTCTTACACTCTCTGGACCAATCACTTCACAGTCTCCGCCATAGGGGAGTACTTCTCGTATAAACCAAAAGGTACTGGTAATTTGTCGGATCACCTGGCGTACCTGGGGTTTATCGGGTAACCATTCCACTGAGATATCTCTGCTTTTTTTACTTCGGTAGGCAAAGGCAAGACCTTTGTATAAGTGCATTTCCACCTTGAGGGTATCTAAATCATCGCGCCAGGGGCCTTTAATGGCGCTGATAGCGGCATCGGTAATGCGATCTAGTCGTAGGGTGCGGTTATGAATGAGTTCAGGGACATCTTGGGAGCCTTCGGTTTCTTCGCACCAGCAGTCGAGATACTGCCGTTCGTCTCTGGGGACGATACGGGCATGGCGGATGGTGAAGTGCCAGATGATGTCTCGGGCGTCTTGATAGGAGAGTTGAAACGGCTGCTGACGATTTATGTAACGTTCGATATCGATGCGCCAGGGATGTACGTGACTGGTTACGAATTGTTCTAGTTCGTTACGCAGGGGTATGGTGAGTTCGCTACGGCTACACAATAGCTGTGTAATCGTGATGGCATCTGCGATTTTGCCTGCATCGACCAGGGTCAGGCGGGCTTGGTTGAGGGCTTCGATGCGTTCCGAGGACCAGTCATGGTTAGGGGCAATTTTAAGGTCTTTGCGGGCGATGGCTTCGACGAGTTTGGAGATGTTAGGGCGCTCCCCCCAGGTCATGTTGTATTCGAGCGCGAGTGCTTCGAGCAGCGCTTTGTCGCGTTCTGAAATAGAAAGGGTAACAGATTGGCCTCGACGTCCCATGGGGTTACTACTTTGGTCTAGAACTTATACTTTTACCTGGCTTGTACGTACACTTTAATCTAAAATGAGTTTATTTAGCCTTGACTGTCCAAATTATCGATGACAGTATAGGTATATTCAAGTCGTCAAGTACAGTTTATAGACTTATGACGATACAACCTTCAGGTGACTACCAAAATTTACTCGGTGACGTCAAACAACGCATCCGCTCAGCGCAATATGATGCTTTGAAATCGGTCAATCGTGAGCTGATTGCCCTGTACTGGGAAATTGGGCAGATGATCGTCACTCGTCAGCAAACTACGGGTTGGGGGCGTTCGGTGGTGGAGCAGTTATCAAAAGACCTCCGGGCAGAGTTCCCAGGTATTAGTGGGTTCTCGGCTCGTAATATTTGGAGAATGAGGGATTTCTATCTTAATTATCGTACTAATGAAAAACTGCCACCATTGGTGGCAGAAATTGGCTGGACCCACAATTGTGTCATTTTAGAAAAATGTAAGGATGATTTGGAGCGTGAGTTTTACCTGCGCATGACGCGTAAATTTGGTTGGACGAAGAATGTTTTAATTCATCAAATTGATAATAAGACCTATGGGAAAACTCTCACGAGTCAGACTAACTTTGATGGAGCTTTACCTGAAGAGATTCGAAATCAAGCCAAGCTTGCTGTAAAAGACGAGTATACGTTTGATTTTCTAGAGCTAGCCGATGAACATAGTGAACGGCAGCTAGAGCAGGCCATTTTGAGTAAAGTTGAACCCTTTCTAAGAGAAATGGGTGGCATGTTTACGTTTGTGGGTAGCCAGTATCGCCTGGAAATCAGTGGTGAGGAGTATTTTATTGATCTGTTGCTCTATCATCGGACTTTGAAGTGTTTGATTGCGGTAGAGCTGAAGATTGGGAAGTTTTTACCAGAGTATGTGGGCAAGATGCAGTTTTATTTGGCTGCCTTGGATGCTCGGGTGCGGTTGCCGGATGAGAATTCGGCGATTGGCATCATTCTTTGTAAATCGAAAGATCGGACCATCGTAGAGTATGCGCTGCGGGAGTCGAATAAGCCAATTGGGGTGGCCACATATCAGATTGTGTCAGCGGTGCCTCCAGAGTTGGAGGGGCAGCTACCGGCACCGGAACAGATAGCGAAATTATTGGGAGATGTTAATTAATCAGCGCACTACAATAAAGCTCTATGTATAGCATTACCTTAAAGCCAGTCTATTCATGTCCTGCTCAACAACTGCCTGATGGAGTTATTTTGCCTGATGGCTGGGAGTCTTTGGCTTGGCATCAGGTCGAGACCTTTAAAGCACTCAACGATCCTGATGTCGATGTTGTTTTTAACACAGCAATGACCGGAGATGGTAAGAGTTTAGCTGCCTATCTCAAGGTATTTCAGGAGTATTACTGTGCTCTAGGTCTTTATCCCACCAATGAGTTAGCCAGAGATCAAGAAAATCAACTGCTGGAGAATATCCAAAAATTTAAGCCATCCCATAGGCCAAGAGTAAATCGTCTGAGTAGTGCTGAGTTAGAGATTTATGCAGAAACTGAAGGGTTGACTAAAGCTGGGTCCATAGGAACACTAACAAACCAATCCGAAGTCATCGTCACTAACCCTGATATCCTGCACTACATTTACCGGGGTGCCTATGTAATGAAACAGGACACGCCAGATAAGCTATGGAATCGGATTGACCGAAATTTTGACTTATTTATCTTTGATGAGTTTCATATTTTTGCGGCACCCCAAGTGGCCAGTGTTATCAACACGCTGTTGTTAATTCGATTGACCAATCGGCCTAAAAAGTTTTTATTCTTGTCTGCGACGCCTGATGAACAACTTGTGGGACGCCTGAGAACTGCTGGGTTTCGTTGTCAGGTGATTGATCCACAGAAAGAGAACAAATATAATTTTCCAGATAGTGCTGAACAAGCTATTGAGTTAAATGGTAAACACTGGCGGCAAATTGCCAGGGCTATAGATCTAAACTTTGTAGCAGTTGAATCGACGTCTAAAGCATCGGAAACCTGGATCAAAGAGAATTCAGAACAAATTCTGCAGCATTTTCAACAAGGTCCTGGCACTAAGGGGGCAATCATTCTGAACTCTATTGCTTCAGTTAAGCGGCTGGTACCTTTTCTACAAAACTTGTTTCAGCCCCATGGATTGACTGTTGGTGAAAATACAGGACTTTCAGGTAAAGAAAAACGAGCGCAATCTTTAGAGGCTGATTTGGTTATTGGTACCAGCACCATTGATGTGGGTGTGGACTTTAAGATTAACTTTTTAATTTTTGAATCAGCCGATGCTGGTAATTTTATTCAGCGATTGGGGCGATTGGGCAGACATGATGGCTATGTGAAAGCAGGCAAGGAAATTGCATTCAATGGGTTTACCGCCTATGCCCTGATTCCTCAGTTCTTTGCAGAACGGCTATTTACAAAAGGAGACCAGCCACCACTTAAAACGGGTAAGAGTTATGATCGTCAGTCTTTGCACAACATCATCAGAGACAATTATCGAAATATCAACGACTTTCAGGGTTATTATTCTCGCTGGGGTGCTTATCAGTCCCTGGCATTGGGTAAGAAGTTGGCCGACAAGAAAATTCAAGAACAGTATGCAGGTAGTTTAGCGGTCTTTCAAGCAACCTGTGAAAAGGTTTTTAATCGTCGCTTTAAGGAATTGTCCGGTCGGGCTAGCAGTTGGCGCAAAGACTGGCAGGCATTATCCGGGAAGAAAGATGGAAGTAACCCTATTTTTGAAGATGCCTGTAGTTTTCGAGGGGCTAGTCCGCTGCAGTGTGGACTATATGATCTGACTGAAGAAAACCCAGTGGATCGGTATAAGACCTATTCACTACCGGGCATCCTCAGCAATTTAGAGGTAGAGGTATGGACAAAAGCTGCATTTTTGAGATCCCTCAAAGAAACGGTTAAAGCGACTGGACAGTCGATACCCAAAGGCAGATTTGAACATTGCCTGATTTTTCTAAAGCTCCGTGCCTACCGTGAAGAACGATTGGATTGGAAGTTTACGTATCCAGGTGAACTGACTAAGCAGACTAATCAGGTACAGGTACTGACAGGACTTGAAATCTGGCAACCTGATAACCCATGGGCCAGCAGTGTTAATAAAAAGCTACGGAATCAAGGAATAGTCTGCTATGGCCTTCATAAACCTGTTCAGGAAGTACGGCATAAGCTGCGACTACCAATGCATTTTCAGCTTTATTCCATCAGCGATCACTATAGTTATCACGATCCTAAAGCACCGTATTCAATAGCCTTTGGGCAAAGCGCTTTGATGCTGGATACACTGACTGGCTGGCTCAAGCACAAGAGCAGTGAACCACTTATTTTTTAGTTTCAGTCCCGGTTTTCGGGATTAGGGATGTCGATAGAAATGAAACAGCTTTCGCCATTAAGTACAGACAGACGTGTTTCAGTCCCGATTGTCGGGATTTATATTAACTTCGACAAATTGACCTATCGAACTCTATCAACCAATTTCAATCATATATGGTTTAAGCAATCAAAGATTGAAAAGGTAACGTCAGTCTTAACTTAACATATTTAGAAAAAGGTATTGCTATCGGCTATCGATTAAGTTAGCTTCAGATTGTCAGAGGAAGTAATTCATTCGTATTAGTTAACTAGGAGTATATCAATGCGACGAATCAAGACGAAAGGAAAAATTGATCTCTTATTAAAGGTACTTTCCGATCACGAATGGCATTGGGGAGAAGAGCTTGCTACTAAAGTAGGATGGCGATTTGGTGCAACAGTTAAAACAGCAAGAGACAAAGGATATCAAATTGAAAGTGAGCGTGTTGGTCTTCAGTGGAGGTATCGACTATTGAGAGATTAGCTAAAACTTAGATTAAAGTAGCTCTTCGCGAATAACTGTTCCATAAGTTGAAGAGCTCCACAAGGAAGCCTGATTAATAGCTTTCGGCGTTAAGAACAGGCAGACGTAGTCTAAACCCCCTCGCTTTTTGATAGCAGGCTGGTTAAGTCTTAAGAGCTGATGAACTGACTCGAATTTGCAAAGTTCTCAGGCTTCCTTTCTTATAGTTTCAGTCGATGAGTACCTCAAGTGAAACATGTTTATTCAAAGCCTTGAGAATCTGTATTCCAAAGTGCCAAAGATTTTAGAGCAAGTTCCCTATCTCAAGCTATTAATACTTTTTGGGTCTAGGGCAAAAGGTGACAATACATCCAACAGTGATTGGGATTTTGCTTTTCTATGTGATGAAAATGAGCGTTCTCATTATGAACAAGGTGGTTGGGATAACTTCAGGATCAGTAGCTTGTTAGGACAGGTACTTGAACTTCCTAGTCATGCTATAGACATCGTGGATCTTAACGAGTGTCCTGAACTTTTAGCCCATCAAATAGCTCAGGACGGAAGGTCATCTACGAAAAAGAACCCAGCGAGTTTGAACGGTTTCGACAAAGCCATCTAAAGAGTCCAGAGCAAATACAGCAAATAGGACAAGACTTAAGTTCAAGCATTCAAGAGCGTCTACGACAGTGGAGTGCATGACAATGAATTTTAACTCTGTTCGTTTCAGACTTAACTTGATTCTGGATTATCTAGAAGAGCTGAGACCGCTTGGAACAGTGACGTTTGATGAATTAACTGATGATCGATACAAATATCGTTCTGCTGAACGATTGTTGGAAATCATTATCCAGGCTGCCATTGATATCAACAACCATCTGATATCAGGACTGAGCAAACGACGACAGGCATCAAATACCGACAATTTTCTGGAAATGGCTAAATTAAATATCCTGACTCCAGAAATAGCGCAAGATTTATCGGCCTCCAGCAATTTTCGAAATCGTTTGGCCCATGAATATTACAGCATTGATCCATCCATTGTTTTTCAGTCCATTACTAAAGCTTTAGAACAATATCCACAGTACGTGCAACAAGTGCTTGAATTTGTAGACAACTTTGAGATGAATGATGAGTAATAATCTCAACGACGATAATCTTGATTGGTTAGATGACGATATTGGGGATGAACAGTCGTCTAACCGAACGATTGAACCCACTCAGCGTGAGCTTCTGACCTTAAAGCTTTTACGCTCCGCGATTCACACACAGAATCCTGATGATGCCGTAATGCAGGATTTTGCTGAGTATGTATTACCTAACTTGTTGAAAATTACCATTGGCGTTACGGCTAAGGGAGGTAAGTTTTTTGACAAGTTAGATCAAGAAAAGGGGAAAGAAAACGTTCGGCGTGATAATGCAGCGGATCAGTCTCTGAATACTCACTTGCTTAATGGTTTATTTCCAGCAAATCTAATCGAACAACGGCTTGAACAACTGGATACAACGATTCAACGATTAGTGCGAGAGCAAGAGCGTCGTTTGGTCATGGCGGCTTTTATTCTGCATGATTTTGAGAAATTTCCTGATGTTGATGGTGAGATTAGAAGCTTGCCTGGTGAAGAACGTCTAAAACAACATCGTCAGGTTATCGACAAAAAAATACAACAGCTTGGGCTAGATCACTTTATTAATCCCCAAAATCCAACGGCATACCGAGAGTATCTGGATGATCTGTTATGTATGGCTTACAACGCCCAAAGACGTTGGGATACGAATTGGAATTTTTCAGAATATGGGTTGCAGCCAGTCTTAAAAGACAAAATTTTGCGAAATTTGACTGAGTTAACCTGTTTAGCTGATTCCTTGGCATCCATCATCAAACATCCCCAAGATGCCACCAGTTATAAGTTCAAAGAACTACTCCATAGCTTGAGTGACGGACAAATCAGCCTTACCTATCATAGCATTTCAGAAAACAGGGGGGTGTTGACCAACGTAGTCAATAATGCCGTTATGGATGCCCATATTGCGCTCAATACCCCAGATAAAAAGCATTATGAACCGCTACTCTATCTACCAACTGGGGTTATTTATCTGGCCTATGGGAAACCACCTCCGGTGGCACTTAATGATTTGCCTGAGCGGGTGATCGCCAAAATCAAACAACTCTGTTTTGAACAGCTAAGACGTCGCCAAACTGGTTTTAGTCGGGATGGTAAAGGCATGAAATATGCCGACTACTACACGCTTTTCTGTGACACTCGGCAGTTAATGTACATCGCCTTAGATGCCACCCTCAGAATCTTATCTAACAATAAAAAGTCTGTTGGTCCTAGCCGCAGTGCAAAACTCAAAACGTTTCAAGAAAAAGGTGCTCTTTCAGCGGATTATGATTTTCAACTGGGGGATGATATTCGGATTGATCAGCTAGCTGAGTTCGGCGATGTGATTTGCCGTAAAGTGTGGGGTGAGCGATGCGATCTCATCCAAACCCTATACAAAGAAAGAACCAAAAAACGGAAGAAAAACAAAGACTTATCAGAACTTCCGGAGTTAAAGCTATTGCCTGAACAACTGGTTATCAAGCTGGCTGAGTTTTTAGGTCTATCAGAGTATCTACCGCAACTCCGAGAAATCCAGACTATTAACGCTACTCTAAAAGAGAAAAAAGTCAAAGGCAGTACCGGTGGCATTCCCTACGAATGGTATTTTATCTCCACTAAACTAATTCAGGGTTCAGGTATCGAAAATATTCGAGAGATTGCCGAGAAAATTATTGACCATGCTGCAAACTTAATTGAGCCTGTTATCGCCCAATATGAAGTTGCTGATGGCTGGGATGACTTAAGATCTTGGGTAAATCAAGTGGTGATGCTGCCACAGGCCACCATAACTAAAACACCCAAAGATCAGACCGATATCTTTCTAAAGGAATTGGCCAGCTATCAGGTGGCCAAAAAAGTTGGACGTGGCAAACTAGCGATTTGCTCAGTCTCCCATTCTGCCTACTCTGTAAAAGAGCAAATGGAATCAGAGGTATTATTTACTCCCCAGGTGTATACCAATAAACAGCTACTGGGTGGTTCTAACGCGAAACGCAATATTTCCAGCATTGCAGGGTTAGAAATGATGCTACGTCAGATTCTAATGAACCAAACTCAAGCAGTGGGCAAACGGTTTGAAGATGGCAAATATCGTTATCTCTACTTTTACCCTACCTACTACTTCACCCCGGAAACCAGTCGTTTCTTACAAAAAGCTTATACAGGCATTGCCCAAACTCGATTTAGTACCAATCTACGCAATCACTTTATCTCTAAGGATTTGGTCGTTGATTTTAGTCGTGAGCACTATCAGGCGGTTGATTCATTCTTGATCGATGATGATTTAGAGCGCAAGACAACCTTACCTGAAGATGATCCAGACTATAAACGCGATCGCACCTTTAAACTCTCTTACCCAGACGATCAGCCATTAACCTTTTTCTTTATGGCATTGCCACCGGGACGAGACCCCACCGATACCGAATCTTGGGTAATGCCAGCCTGGTTAGCCTTTGCTAGTCCAATGATTCTGGATGTCAAAACCGTGGTCTCAGAATCTCCTGTCCCCCCATTTAATGATGGTGCGGAGTTTGAAGAAAGTGTCTTTTTGGATAGTGCCCCCCAAGCCTTTAGAGCCCTACTCAAACAGGATAGGTTCCGGTTAGATTACATCCTTGAAGGTTGGCAAACCCCAGACGGCACCCAGCAAGCTTCTCCCCTTAATGCCTTAACCAGTGCCTATGCAATTCACCTGGATGTGAATGCCAAACAAGGTAAGGGAGGATATGACGCTAACTGGGGCAAGTTGACAGAGCTAGCCAAAGATTTAGAAACCAGTCCGCTCTATGTATTCAATTACTTAAATCGTTGGCTTCGTAATCAGAAAAAAGAATCTATACGTATAGAAAAGATCAAACTCTATGCCTACCACTTTTATCCCTGTTTTGACCCGCATACAAAATTAATCGTACTTGACTTGGAGGAAATGCTTGTGTGTGACGAGAAATCTGCGCTGAGACATCCGCAAAGACTGACCGAATTGTACAGACGGTTTTATCGTGCCGATAAACGATATAACCCCAAAAGCAATGCCGTTTTGAAACCGATCAAGGAAGCCGCTGATGTTATTTTGAATGCGGATACTGATGGGTTTAGGGGAGAAGACTTAGTCTTTTTAGTTGCTGCTAAGAATACAAAGTTAATGGATCGAATTCATTCGTCAGGTGCGGAAGGCTATCCTGTCTTTAAACGAAATGAGCGCGACCAAGAACGAGAATCTATCCTAGAATTTGCTCGATATTTTGTCCATGAGGTATTTGAAAAATCCTTTGCTAGTGATCGTGGTCGGTTAGCAGGCAGACAACTCAATCTTCTGCGTGATGCGTGTGAATTCATCTATCGTCTTGAACAAGACAAAGAAAATAAAAAAGATAAAGATAAAGCAGACAGTAAGCAAATCAAGAACGACGTTAACTCATCGAACGATAATGGCGAGGATTAAACAATGGTTAAACTATTGCAAGCTGGACAATCCTACACCTTTAGTAAAATCTTTGACCTCAAAATCCCGGCTGATGAATTGGCCAGTGAGTTTGGGTATACCTTTAGTCGGCAAAAATTAAAGTTAGGACGCTATCAGGGAGAACTTGATCGAATTGTGGAATTGCAATCACGCATCGAAGAAATTTTGCCTTATGTTGATCTAGCAAACGAAACATCTCGCCGAGAAATTTTAATTTCTCGAATTGTCTCAGAGGTAGTTCACTATACTAAAGCCCAATTGCGCATTGAGTATCCCATCAAAGTTACGGAACAATTGCAAGGGTACCTTGATTATTTATTGCGGACTCAAACAGAACTCATTGTGATTGAGGCTAAGCGCCAGGATTTAGACTATGGATTTACCCAACTGGTTGCTGAAATGATTGCCCTTGATCAATGGGAGCGTACACCCACTCAATCGTCGTTGCTAGGTGCAATCACAACAGGGTCGGTATGGCAATTTGGCGTCTTATATCGAGAGAATAAGCATATCGAAAAGGGCTTAGATAGCTACCGTGTCCCTGAAGATATAGATGACTTGATGCGGATATTAGTAGCTGCATTACCTTAACTGTGTTTTGAATGTCCAGCAAACTATTAAACCAGGAAAATTAATTATGACTTTGCTCAAAACCCTCGATTCTAAGTTTTTCCATAACGAAATTCCCTATAAACCCATGGGAAAATATGCACATTTTCTGACTGTTCGTATCACCGAGTCTTATCCTCTATTTCAAACAGATGGAGAACTCAATAAAGCAAGGGTTCGAGCTGGAATCGTAAATGCTCAACCTGTCAGGCGATTAAGCATGTTTAAGCGTAAACAATCAACGCCAGAACGTTTGGTAGGCAGAGAACTTTTACGTAACTATGGCTTTATGACTGCAGAAGACTGTGAGTATAACGTCAAATTTGCCATGGATAATCCAGACTGTATTATCTATGGATTTGCCATTGGTGACTCTGGTTCAGAAAAGTCAAAGGTGGTTGTAGATACTGCTTTTTCTATTACACCCTTTGATAAATCCCATGAAACTTTTACCCTAAATGCACCATTTGAGAATGGAACAATGGCCTCTAAAGGAGAAGGTGGAGGAAAGTTAGGAGAAATTACAAATCGCATCAATCAGCAAGACCATATTCGCCCCCAGGTTTTTTTCCCAAGCATTGTCACCCTCAAAGATCCAACGGAAGCAGGCTTTTTGTATGTGTTCAACAATATCTTACGTACTCGTCATTATGGAGCTCAGACGACACGTACAGGACGGGTACGGAATGAGTTAATTGGTGTTGTTTTTGCTGATGGTGAAATTGTTAGCAACCTGCGCTGGACTCAAGCTATCTACGATTTAATGAAAGATGGTGGCCATTTAGATATTCCAGACCCTTTAAATGAGGATGATGTTGTACAAGCCGCTAAAGATGCGATCGCAAATCTCATGTCAGATGAATTTATTGTCCATACAGACTTTATCGGGGATGATTTTCAATCTGTACTGGATGAAGTTAAGTCTTTAACCGGTACTGAAAAAGGTATCAAGTCAATTTTAGAAGCCGCTGATGCCGAAGCTAAAACCTATGCCTCTAAGCACATCAGTAGCAAGAAAAAAGCTGCCGCCAAGAAATAATCATGCCAATTATCTATCGTTGCACCCTAGAACTGCACGATAGCTTGTACTTTGCCACCCGTGAGATTGGACGGCTTTATGAAACCGAACCGATTTTGCATAATTATGCTCTTTCCTACGTTTTAGGGCTGGTGGACAACGAACAATTAGCCACTACTGTTGCTGAAGAGTACAGCTATCGTAACTTTTGTGCAGAACAAATTCCTCGATATCAGGAACAACTCACTCCCCTTACGCAGCAAGGTATCTATGTCACCCCAGCCAGGTCGCTCACCCATACCAGTGTGCTTAATACCTGGAAGTATGCCGACAACCGCTACCACGTAGAAATGCAGGCCACTGAAAAGAACATTCCCAGTTTTGGGCGTACCAAAGAGATTGCGATTGAGAGCCAGTTTGAGTTTTTTGTGTTCTCAGAACAGACTTTGAAACTACCCCGATGGGTGCGTATCGGTAAGTGGGCCAGCAAAGCTGAGCTAACAGCTTTTGAACTCCCTAAACCACAACTCAATAAGGCGAATAAGGAGTTTACCTATGCCTATCCACTCAATCCGTTGGATGTGATGTTTACTAATCAGGTCTTGAGCTATGACACGATCAATATGCCACCCGTTAGCCTGATTCGTAATGTCCGCATGGTTGGTGATTACTATACATTCAACAACACCGATGATGACACCCTCAAAAAACTAAAACTCCCTGCCAACATGCACTATCACTTTGGAGATTAACAATAATGCCCTATAGTCTTGTGCTTAATCTGGTGCCTCAGGAAACAATTCCCAAAAGTCATTTAAGTGGACGACATTTGCACGCCTTGTTTTTGGAGTTGGTGCGATCGCAATCCCCTACTCTGGCCACCACTCTCCACGGACAAACCACCACCAAAGCCTTTACCCTCAGCCCACTGCAGCCCACAGCCAAACAACATATCGGCACCCTACAGTGGACTTACCGTCGCGCCATTCCAGCCGGTACCCCTTGCTGGTGGCGCATTACCCTACTAGACGATGCACTATTTGGACAATTGGCCCATCTCTGGTTGGGCCTTAGCAGCCAACAAAACTGGAGCTTAGGCGGTAGCCCTATCCAGGTCGTCAGCGTACTAGGCACACCTCAATCAAACCAATCCTGGTCCAACTACACCCCTTACGACCAGCTTTACACCCAGGCCTCAGATAGCAACCGTAAACTGCACTTTACCCTCTGTACCCCAACTACATTTCGTGTCAGCGACTACGACTGCGCCCTACCCACCCGAGAGAGTGTCTTCAGAGGACTACTCAAACGCTGGAATCGTTATAGTCAAAGCACTTTCCCAGATACCCTTGTAGAGCCCGTATACCCAAGCTTTTTCAACATCCGCACCGAACTAGCCACTGATAGTCGCAGTAAACTAATCGGCTGTGTTGGCGACATCACCTTTCAGATACTTGGAGATGTAAAACCAGAAACCATCAAGCAATTAAATACCTTAACCAATTACGCTTTGTATACTGGCATTGGTCGCAAAACCCCCATGGGTATGGGACAAGTATTTCCAGCAAAAGCAGACACAAAAACTCGCTGTCAGCAGCAGCCACCTAAACCTCATAAATCCCGCCGCTATGCCACTGCCTCATAACCATAGACAGCTAAAGCTCGATGAGCTATTTCAACGCATTGATGCCCTTGAACCAGATTTCGATCAACCCTCTGACGAAGAAATTTGCCAGATAGTCCAGGAAGTTCGCCATAGGCGAGCCATCCATGAGAGTAATCCTTTCTTTAAACCCATTACGGATCAAGGGGTAAACCATGGCTCAGGTGCTTAAGCCTGAGCAGTCCTATACTTTTGGTGAAATCTTTGACCTTATGAATGAAAATTATCTTCCTCTTGCGTACCTTAACGCATGGGAATATTGTCCTCGCCGCTTTTACCTGGAATATGAACTCGGCGAAATGCAAGACAATGCCCATATAGTTATGGGTCGTCACCTCCATCGTAACATTGACGAAGAAACTGTGCGCCAGGAAGGCGATACCCGCATTTACCAACAACAATGGGTCTGGAGCGATCGCCTGATGGTCTCTGGCAAAATCGATGCCGTCGAAGAAACCAATGGCCAGTTGGTGCCGCTCGAATACAAAAAAGGCCGTATGGGTCGGCACCTGAGCGATCACTTTCAGCTATGTGCTGCTGCCCTATGCATCGAAGAACGTACAGGCCGAGAGATTGACCATGGCGAGATTTTTTACCATGCTAATCGCAGGCGAGAGAATGTCACCTTTACTGATGAGCTAAGACAGGCGACTGAGGGTGCGATCATCAATGCTCAGAATGCAATTAACAAACCAATGCCAGCTCCTATTGACCATCTAAAAAAATGTCAGGCTTGCAGCTTGCAAGAGATTTGTTTGCCCATAGAAACGAAGGTATTGGGTATTAGGTATTAGGTTTTGGGTTTTAGATTTTAGATACACTACCCACCACCTATCACCCACCACTTATCACCCACCACCTATCACCCACCACCTATCACCCACCACCTATCACCCACCACCTATCACCCATGTCTTCGCTCTATATTACTCAACCCGATGCTGTTGTCAGCAAAAAATATGAGGCGTTTAATGTTGCCCTAAAACAAGAAGATGGTTCCTGGAAACGACAGTCTATTCCTGCTCAAACTGTGGAACAAGTGATTCTAATGGGTAACCCTCAAGTCACTGGAGATGCTTTAATGTATGCGTTAGAGCTGGGAATGCCAGTTCATTATCTATCCAGCTTTGGCAAATATTTAGGTGCTGCTCTACCAGGCCACTCACGTAATGGTCAACTACGGCTTGCTCAGTATGCAATGTATCGCGACATTGAACAACGGTTAATCCTGGTAAAAGCAATGATCACTGCCAAAATTCATAACCAGTATGCGGTGCTTTATCGCCATGGTCAAAAGGATAATCCATTAAAGCAACATAAACGTATGGTGGCACAGCAAAAAACTTTGGATCAAGTACGTGGCATCGAAGGGCTAGCGGCACGAGAGTATTTTGCTAGTTGGATCCAAATGTTAGATAAGTCTTGGCAGTTTACAGGACGTAATCGTAGACCGCCTACGGATCCGGTCAATGCATTGCTGAGTTTTGCCTATGCTTTGTTGCGAAGTCAGGTGACAGCAGCAGTCCATATTGCGGGGCTTGATCCGTATATTGGGTATCTCCATGAAGTTCATCATGGACAGCCTGCTATGGTTTTAGATTTGATGGAAGAATTTCGGCCTTTGGTAGCTGATAATTTAGTTCTGGCGGCCATTAACAATCGTTCAATTCAGCAGAAGGATTTTACTGAGAGTTTAGGAGCCTATCGTTTATCAGATAATGCTCGAAAGGCTTTTCTACAAGCTTTTGATCGCAAAATGAATGATGAGTTTAAACATCCTGTTTTTGACTATCGGTGTAGTTATCGACGAGCAATTATTTTACAGGCACGGTTGCTGGCAAAGTATCTGCAAGAGGGAATCGAGTATAAGGGGCTAATGCTACGGTAATGACTACGCTCTTCTACCTTATCATCTACGACCTCCCTGATTCTAAAGCAGCGAATAAACGCCGTAATCGCTTGCATAAGCTTCTTTCTGGCTATGGTACCTGGACTCAATACAGTGTGTTTGAATGTTTTTTAACGGGAATGCAATTTGCTAAATTACAGACACAGATTGAGACGTTGATCAAACCTGATGAAGATTCTGTTCGTGTTTATGTCTTGGATGCAGGTGCGGTAAGGCGGACGATTACCTATGGGTCTGAGAAACCACGTCAGGAGACGGCTATCATTCTGTGATGCTAATTTTTCTAAATAGTTCACTCCTGTTCAACGTTTTTTTGGCAAACTAAAGCAAGGGCTAAATCCTTAGGGGTTTGCCAAATGGGTAGAACCTTGATAATTGAATAGTTTTAGAAGTTTATGAGTACCAAAGTTGAGCTTTATTAGGCTTGATCAGCTCATGATTTTGACCTTTGCCAAAGTTATGGGCAGAATGCTTATATGGCAAGCTTTTACAAGCGCGGGCTCGCCAACCAAAAATCCCGACAACCGGGACTGAAACTTGAACCATCGAACTATGATGGTAGCACCTTTAGCCTACTCGCCAACCAAAAATCCCGACAACCGGGACTGAAACTAGCCTGAACGATAATCGAACTCAGAAAATTGTATTTACTGACTCGCCAACCAAAAATCCCGACAACCGGGACTGAAACAGCTCGTTGACGGGAACCCCCAATTTAACCCCTCGCCAACCAAAAATCCCGACAACCGGGACTGAAACAAATAGGGCCATCAAAAATCCCGACAACCGGGGATGATTCAGCTCTGCAGTTCATACTCGCCAACCAAAAATCCCGACAACCGGGACTGAAACATCGATGAGAAAACTATGTTTGCTTAGAAAACCTGGCTGTAGTCTGCTCGCCAACCAAAAATCCCGACAACCGGGACTGAAACGTATCTGAGGCAACACGATACGCTTCAATTAGCTCTGCAAGCTCGCCAACCAAAAATCCCGACAACCGGGACTGAAACCAGGGGACATGGTTGGAGCAGTTTAACTTATGTAGCTCGCCAACCAAAAATCCCGACAACCGGGACTGAAACGGAAACTGAGCGTGATCACTTGGCGCACTGAAGCTCGCCAACCAAAAATCCCGACAACCGGGACTGAAACCAGGATATGGACGGACCCTGAGGATTTAAGACGTCATGGCTCGCCAACCAAAAATCCCGACAACCGGGACTGAAACTCTGTCAGCATTACCTATCTTGTTCAGCTGGTTGAACGGCCTCGCCAACCAAAAATCCCGACAACCGGGACTGAAACAGAACGGAGGCCGTAGGCTCGCCAACCAAAAATCCCGACAACCGGGACTGCTCTTACCACTTCCTCGCCAACCAAAAATCCCGACAACCGGGACTGAAACTCGTCAATGTCTTGGCCATGCGCGACCTGCCCATGCTCGCCAACCAAAAATCCCGACAACCGGGACTGAAACATGGATTTCAGCGTTAGGAGCAGGCTCGCCAACCAAAAATCCCGACAACCGGGACTGAAACATGTCTGGCCTTCCTAATTCCTGCTGCTCGCCAACCAAAAATCCCGACAACCGGGACTGAAAACCCGAATGATCAGATAATTGATCTCTCACAGTGTGACTCGCCAACCAAAAATCCCGACAACCGGGACTGAAACATGCTTTCTGCGTCACGGGTTCTATCTCCCTACTAGCTCGCCAACCAAAAATCCCGACAACCGGGACTGAAAACTTAAGCTGTAACTTTCCTGGGAGTCAGGAACCCCTCGCCAACCAAAAATCCCGACAACCGGGACTGAAACGCCACTGTCGCAGCTTTGCCGCACCGTTGGCTTGTTGGCTCGCCAACCAAAAATCCCGACAACCGGGACTGAAACTTTGCCATCACGCAATTCATGATCACCCAATCCCCTCGCCAACCAAAAATCCCGACAACCGGGACTGAAACGCCAGTTATCAACTCTCCTTCCTCAATGTCAGCATGGCCGCACTCGCCAACCAAAAATCCCGACAACCGGGACTGAAACGCATTAGGAGTATCCTTTGAACGGGTTGAATTGCTCTGCTCGCCAACCAAAAATCCCGACAACCGGGACTGAAACATTTCCTAACCTGTATGGTTCCGTTCCTGCCCCAACTCGCCAACCAAAAATCCCGACAACCGGGACTGAAACTACGTGGATTCTATGGCTCGCCCTATACCTGCTAAAAGCTCGCCAACCAAAAATCCCGACAACCGGGACTGAAACATTATTTCTGGGGCTGCCATAGGGACTAACTTCCTCCTCGCCAACCAAAAATCCCGACAACCGGGACTGAAACTGGTTCTATGAATCGGGCCTGAATTAAAGGCATATTCAAGATACTCGCCAACCAAAAATCCCGACAACCGGGACTGAAACATCAGGTTAACTCACTAACCTAGGGTCCGCCACTGCTCGCCAACCAAAAATCCCGACAACCGGGACTGAAACATTACCTGATAATCCGTCATAATAACAGTGAAACAGCTCCATTCACTCCTCGCCAACCAAAAATCCCGACAACCGGGACTGAAACTATTGGTTCCTTATACGTTAATCGTTGACATGTCGGGGAAGCTCGCCAACCAAAAATCCCGACAACCGGGACTGAAACATGGTGCATTGCTCCTCAGCAATTGAAGCGTTGCAGACTCGCCAACCAAAAATCCCGACAACCGGGACTGAAACCTGATGACTTGGAGATGCATCAGTAGGCAGCTAAATACTCGCCAACCAAAAATCCCGACAACCGGGACTGAAACAGAAACTGAGCTAACAAGCTACGCTGCAGGTAATCAAAGATGAGCTCGCCAACCAAAAATCCCGACAACCGGGACTGAAACAAACCTCCGCCCATAGAAGCCTTAACAGAATTCCAGACCCAAGCTCGCCAACCAAAAATCCCGACAACCGGGACTGAAACGCTCACTGTTTCCGTTCCTGCCTATTCGTGCGAGATCCCAAGCTCGCCAACCAAAAATCCCGACAACCGGGACTGAAAACTTTGCCTTGGGGTTGTCGGCGCTGCAACACTCGCCAACCAAAAATCCCGACAACCGGGACTGAAACCGTAGATCTTCCCCCATGTGCCCCTTGGCTCGCCAACCAAAAATCCCGACAACCGGGACTGAAACCTTCCAAGCAGCTGGCCAATGCAACGGAGCTACCTCGCCAACCAAAAATCCCGACAACCGGGACTGAAACTAGCTGCTTCACTGGAAGAAACAGTAAGTTGAAACTCGCCAACCAAAAATCCCGACAACCGGGACTGAAACTGAATCTTTACCGCAAGAATGGTATCTGTTTTCTCGCCAACCAAAAATCCCGACAACCGGGACTGAAACTCAGGTTGCACTCACTAACCTAGGGTGTAAGCGCCACAGCTCGCCAACCAAAAATCCCGACAACCGGGACTGAAACGGTTAATTCGATGATCTTTTGCTGCCTAGTAATGTTCTTGCTCGCCAACCAAAAATCCCGACAACCGGGACTGAAACGATTCACTAGAGTTATGAGTGACCGACCGACTGGTTCCTCGCCAACCAAAAATCCCGACAACCGGGACTGAAACACTGCTTTAAGTTTTGCGACTCGTTTTAGTCGTGTCAGCTCGCCAACCAAAAATCCCGACAACCGGGACTGAAACGCTTGTTACTTCAACGACGACAACAAGGATCAACTCGCCAACCAAAAATCCCGACAACCGGGACTGAAACTACAAAGAACTTGGCATTGAGTTTCAGGAGGGTTTCTCGCCAACCAAAAATCCCGACAACCGGGACTGAAACTCCTGAGCTGGGCTTTCATTCGAAGAAACCGGGACTCGCCAACCAAAAATCCCGACAACCGGGACTGAAACATTTCTGTCTACTGTCATGTCGCTAGTGATGTTGTTCTCGCCAACCAAAAATCCCGACAACCGGGACTGAAACATCGGAACAGATCCAAGGACAGAGATACGGCAGCGCTCGCCAACCAAAAATCCCGACAACCGGGACTGAAACACCCTCAACAGACCCTCTGCCCAATTATAAAGCAATCACTCGCCAACCAAAAATCCCGACAACCGGGACTGAAACTGCCATTTGGAGCTTGGATGACAACTTCGACTAGTTCGAGACTCGCCAACCAAAAATCCCGACAACCGGGACTGAAACGTGTCCAGCTGCCATGATGCTTGGCACCCCGAGCCTCGCCAACCAAAAATCCCGACAACCGGGACTGAAACGACCGGTTGGTTGATGCGTTTGGGGGCGCTTGAACCAGTCCTCGCCAACCAAAAATCCCGACAACCGGGACTGAAACTGAAGTTGAACCGCCATAAAACGTCTGTAACTAACTCGCCAACCAAAAATCCCGACAACCGGGACTGAAACAAAGTCCAGCTATTTCCGGCTTGGAGGACGCTAGGCTCGCCAACCAAAAATCCCGACAACCGGGACTGAAACCCAAATCACCTTGCTCTTTTAGAAGACTGTCAGGATCTCGCCAACCAAAAATCCCGACAACCGGGACTGAAACTGCTCTTTTTTTATCTGGAGTCGCAGCACCCGCTTACTCGCCAACCAAAAATCCCGACAACCGGGACTGAAACACACAGCCAAAAGGGACAGAGGGATTCGAACCCCCCGACTCGCCAACCAAAAATCCCGACAACCGGGACTGAAACTTAGGCCACTTGTTTTTTATCTGCATTGTTTGGCCGATCTCGCCAACCAAAAATCCCGACAACCGGGACTGAAACTAATGCTCCGCAACTGGCCAGCATATATAGGCAGTGCTCGCCAACCAAAAATCCCGACAACCGGGACTGAAACCTGTCCACATATTCAAAGATGCTCTAAAGATGCTCGTCTCGCCAACCAAAAATCCCGACAACCGGGACTGAAACGCATCGCAAGGTTGGGCACAGTGTTCTGTGCTGTCTCGCCAACCAAAAATCCCGACAACCGGGACTGAAACTTTAAGCGAGAATTAGTATCTTCTACGAACTCCTGCTCGCCAACCAAAAATCCCGACAACCGGGACTGAAACTGATCAATACCGCTCACTTTATCCGCTTTGCTCTCATCTCGCCAACCAAAAATCCCGACAACCGGGACTGAAACTTCTAACGAAAGAGAGTTTTGCATCAGCTGGGTCTACTCGCCAACCAAAAATCCCGACAACCGGGACTGAAACTCGATAGTTTAGCCTAGGTTTGTGTAAAAATCCACAACTCGCCAACCAAAAATCCCGACAACCGGGACTGAAACATAAATTTACCTGAATTATTCGCCATAGGAGGCTTGGCTCGCCAACCAAAAATCCCGACAACCGGGACTGAAACGCACATAGACGCAAGGCTTCAAACTGCACCAAACGCCCACTCGCCAACCAAAAATCCCGACAACCGGGACTGAAACTATTAGAAAATCAATTATTCAACAATACTAGGATTCCTCGCCAACCAAAAATCCCGACAACCGGGACTGAAACCTTGTGGGAATGGGGCGAAGTTACACCCTCTAACTACTCGCCAACCAAAAATCCCGACAACCGGGACTGAAACCACAGTCTTAGAAGCAGATTAAGGAGAGAAAAAACTCGCCAACCAAAAATCCCGACAACCGGGACTGAAACTGGGGTAAGCCTGCCGAGAACCTTTGTCAATACCGACTCGCCAACCAAAAATCCCGACAACCGGGACTGAAACCATAGCCTGGAATAACCTTGGGCTCCCATCGATGACTCGCCAACCAAAAATCCCGACAACCGGGACTGAAACGACCGTTGGCACGGTCAGGCGCGAGCGTGGGCAGCGCTCGCCAACCAAAAATCCCGACAACCGGGACTGAAACTCTAAAGCTGAAGGTTCACCACAAGGATAACAATTTCCCTCGCCAACCAAAAATCCCGACAACCGGGACTGAAACGCGTTCTTGACTCTGCGTCCTGAGGCCCACTTCACTCGCCAACCAAAAATCCCGACAACCGGGACTGAAACAATTGCTTTTCATGGCCTACATATTCCCCTCAATTGCTCGCCAACCAAAAATCCCGACAACCGGGACTGAAACGCTACTGGGACAGCTGCCGAGTACAGGATCAAAGACCTCGCCAACCAAAAATCCCGACAACCGGGACTGAAACGGCGATTGAGCCAAGCCCATCAACAACGTTACTGGCCTCGCCAACCAAAAATCCCGACAACCGGGACTGAAACTTTTGGCCACGGGTTGAGAACAGATAGAGGTAGAACTCGCCAACCAAAAATCCCGACAACCGGGACTGAAACGAGACGAACCAGACGCTAAAGAGCAAGCTGGCCAGCTCGCCAACCAAAAATCCCGACAACCGGGACTGAAACATTGTTAATAAGTATCGGTGAAATTCTGCTGTTGCCTCGCCAACCAAAAATCCCGACAACCGGGACTGAAACTTCTGTTTCGCCTGAGTATTTGAACCTATCAATAGCTCGCCAACCAAAAATCCCGACAACCGGGACTGAAACCTAAGGGTTAAATTGCCGCGCCTGGTCCCCAGCTGCCGGGGCTCGCCAACCAAAAATCCCGACAACCGGGACTGAAACGAACCTATTGAGCTAACCGCTACCAACCCTCCCAAAACTCGCCAACCAAAAATCCCGACAACCGGGACTGAAACGATCGACCACAGGCCTCAAAAAAGCCGGACTCGCCAACCAAAAATCCCGACAACCGGGACTGAAACCCAATGCATCGCAAGCATCCACCACCGTTAGCTCGCCAACCAAAAATCCCGACAACCGGGACTGAAACAGAGTGACACCGTACATGTTTAGACTAGCAGTACTCGCCAACCAAAAATCCCGACAACCGGGACTGAAACCTACTACAACAGTTAATGACCAGGAAACCTAATGAGGCTCGCCAACCAAAAATCCCGACAACCGGGACTGAAACTGATAAAAGTCAATCTGGTGATTATGGTTGAGGCCTCGCCAACCAAAAATCCCGACAACCGGGACTGAAACGCCCATGAAGACCTCAGCATTTGTAATTTTTGTTTGCTCGCCAACCAAAAATCCCGACAACCGGGACTGAAACATTATTAGCTTTGCTATCGGACTAGGGCCAAAACTCGCCAACCAAAAATCCCGACAACCGGGACTGAAACTTTATTGTAACGGCTGATATTCAGGAACTAAGCTCGCCAACCAAAAATCCCGACAACCGGGACTGAAACAGACGTATTAGCCGTTGCATTAAAACCTAAGACTCCTCGCCAACCAAAAATCCCGACAACCGGGACTGAAACGTAGGATTTCTACTAGATAGCAAAACTACAAATCCTCGCCAACCAAAAATCCCGACAACCGGGACTGAAACGTAGCTAACACGATCTAAAAAACTACTTTCTTCTCCCTCGCCAACCAAAAATCCCGACAACCGGGACTGAAACTCATGCCCTAGTGACATGTTCAGATTTACATACTCGCCAACCAAAAATCCCGACAACCGGGACTGAAACGTAGCAGTAAGGAAATCGTTGGCTGGATAGCGCTCGCCAACCAAAAATCCCGACAACCGGGACTGAAACCTTATACTCAGTCACAGCAAGAGTGCTCGCCAACCAAAAATCCCGACAACCGGGACTGAAACTGGTGAGAAACTTAGACCCTGTTTGGTCTACAACAAACTCGCCAACCAAAAATCCCGACAACCGGGACTGAAACGTTTTGGACTCTCCAGAGTCGGAGTCAATCAAGGTGCTCGCCAACCAAAAATCCCGACAACCGGGACTGAAACAGCATGGGCCAAAGCGGAGGACTGAGGATTTGAACCTCGCCAACCAAAAATCCCGACAACCGGGACTGAAACCTTAGGGCCTATTGGCACACCACGAAAGGACATTGCTCGCCAACCAAAAATCCCGACAACCGGGACTGAAACTCAATAGTGGTTTGAATGCTTTGCTGACCCAGCTATCTCGCCAACTATAAAACCGATCAGCTAATTTAAATCACATTAACCTGCGTCAGACTTCTCCCTATCAGTTGTCTGCCCTAAGCTTATTGTGCGTTTCAGCACGGAAACGAATGATGGCCTAAGGGTATGTCTGCATTACTGCCATTAAACGTTTTCCTCTCCGCTCCATGACACCGACACTTATCCTCAGAAACTGCACCTTGGCCAATGGCCCAGCCGACATCGCCATTGAAGCCTCAACCATTATCGCCATTGAACCCAATCTACAGCTGACCGCCCCCACCGAAATCGACTGCACTGACAAACTCGTCAGTCCCCCCTTTGTCGAATCCCACATTCATCTAGATTCAGCCCTCACCGCCGGACAGCCCCGCCACAACCAAAGCGGCACCCTGTTTGAAGGCATTGAAATTTGGCGCGATCGCAAACGCACCCTCACCCTTGACGACATCAAACATCGTGCCACCAACGCCCTCAAACTCATGGCCAGCCAGGGCACCCTCTTCGTCCGTAGCCACGCCGATGTCAGCGAAGCCAGCCTCACCACCTTACAAGGCCTACTCGCCGTCCGCGACACCGTCAAAGACTGGATTACCGTGCAAGTCGTCGCCTTTCCCCAAGACGGCATCTATGGCAGCCCTAAAAACGATGACCTGATGGAAGAAGCGATCAAACAAGGAGCCGATGCCGTCGGTGGCATTCCCCACTACGAACTTACCCGCGAAGACGGCGTCCGTTCTATCCATCGCATCTTTGAGCTGGCCCAAAAATATAACCGCCTGATCGACATCCACTGCGACGAAATCGACGACGACCACTCCCGCTTTCTCGAAGTCGTCTCCGCCTGCGCCCTACGCACTGGCCTCAAAGACCAGGTTACCGCCAGCCACACAACCGCCTTTGGCTCCTACAACGACGCCTATGCCCTCAAACTTATGGGCTTTCTCAAACGCTCGGACATTAACTTTATCACCAACCCCCTGATTAACATTACCCTCCAGGGCCGCACCGACACCTACCCCAAACGTCGTGGTCTTACCCGCGTTAAAGAACTGTGGCAGGCCGGCCTCAACGTTAGTCTCGGCAACGACTGCATTCAAGACCCCTGGTACGGCCTCGGCACCGGCAATATGCTAGATGTTGTCTCCATGGTTGTACATGCGGCTCAAATGACTGGCCTTAAAGAAATTGATGCCTGTTACGATATGGCAACAACCCATGGAGCCCGCACATTAAATTTACAAGATTCCTATGGGCTAGAGGTAGGTAAACCCGCCAACCTAATTGTGTTGGACTGCCCCAGTAAGTATGAAGCCGTTCGTTGTCGTCCTGTTGTCAGCCACGTCATTTCTCGCGGACAGATTTTAGTAGAGACAACGACACCTGAGGTGAAATGGCGATGAGCCATGGGATGACGGTAGAGAGGTTGCATGCAACGCCTCTACCAGCGTTTATCATGGAAATACCTCATTCTGTGGAGCCGGGTCGATGACAGCAGTCAATAAAGTTCGCTGGACGGTAGATGACCTAGAAAGTCTTCCTGAAAGTAGCGATCGCTTCGAAATCATTAACGGAGATTTACATGTGACCAGAGCCCCCCATTGGAAGCATCAGGACGTAGCCGGTGCCATTTATGCAGAACTTAGGACATGGTCTCAGCAGTCACAATTGGGAAAACCGGTATTTACTCCGGGGATAATTTTTTCGCCTTCTGACGCGGTGATTCCTGACGTTGTATGGGCTAGCAATGAACGGATTGGCACCTTAATAGATGAGGCCGGACATTTCACAGGGGCTCCTGAGCTAATCATTGAGGTGTTATCAAAGTCCCAGACAGATAAAGATCGTGACAGAAAATACAAGCTCAAACTTTATTCTGTTGAAGGGGTGGGTGAATATTGGATCGTTGATCGCGAGCAAGAATTGATTGAGATTTTTCGTCGTGATAACGGTGTTTTAGTTAAAGCAATTACCCTTTACACCAAAGATATCTTGACTAGCCCCTTACTGCCTGACTTTAGCTGCTCAGTGGCTTCTTTGTTTGCTTAAAGCCCTCGCCCCACTTTCTATTCCCTACTGCCTCTTTTGCCACACTGATCACCACATAATTAAGCCCTATGACGTACCATAAAGAAATGTTTACCCCATACTAGTACTGATTTATCAGTCTAGCTATGATCTAGCTGCCTGCGCTGTAACTCATTCGTCCCCATGCCCCAGTCAAAGACCTCTAAAACGGCCAAGACACGCAATGGCAAAACTGCTAATGGCAAAGCGTCCAACGGTCAGATGACCACCAATGGGAAAACAGCAAAGGCTAAACTCACCAATCTATCCGATGACCTGATCCGCATTCGCGGTGCCCGTCAGCACAACCTGAAAAACATCGATCTGGACTTACCCCGCAACCAGATGATTGTGTTCACAGGGGTGTCCGGTTCGGGTAAGTCCTCCCTCGCCTTCGATACAATTTTTGCTGAGGGCCAGCGTCGCTACGTCGAATCCTTGAGTGCCTATGCCCGACAGTTTCTAGGCCAGGTGGATAAGCCCGAAGTGGATTCCATTGAAGGGCTAAGTCCAGCTATTTCCATTGATCAGAAGTCCACCTCCCATAACCCTCGATCCACGGTGGGAACGGTGACTGAAATCTATGACTATTTGCGATTGCTGTATGGTCGGGCCGGACAGCCCCATTGTCCCCATTGCGATCGCTCCATTGCCCCCCAGGCCATTGACCAAATGCTAGACCAGGTGATGGCTTTGCCCGACCGCACCCGGTTTCAGATTCTGGCCCCAGTGGTGCGGGGGAAGAAAGGCACCCATGCCAAGTTGCTGTCGGGCTTAGCCGCCGAAGGCTTTGTGCGGGTGCGGGTGGATGGTGAAATCCGTGAACTTAGTGACAATATTGAGCTAGCCAAAAATAAGACCCACGACATTGAAGTGGTGGTGGACCGTCTGGTCAAGAAGGACGACATCCAGGAACGTCTGGCGGACTCATTAGCCACCTGTCTAAAGCGGGCTGAGGGGATTGCGATTATAGATATCCTCGAGGAGCGTAAAAAGGCGGATGTGGTCCCCCTAGAGTCAAAGCGCAAGGAAAAAGCTGACGTGCCTATGGCGGCAGAATCTGAGGGAGCATATGGTTCTGAACTGCCATCAGAACTGGTCTTTTCAGAGAACTTTGCCTGTCCAGAACATGGGGCGGTGATGGATGAACTATCACCCCGTTTGTTTTCGTTTAACTCACCCTATGGGGCCTGTCCTGACTGCCATGGATTAGGAAGCCATCGGCGGTTTGCGGCAGATTTGGTAGTGCCGGATCCGAGTTTGCCAGTGTATGCTGCGATCGCACCCTGGTCCGATAAAGACAACACCTACTATTTCTCTCTTCTCTACAGCGTTGGTCAGGCCTATGGGTTTGAGATCCAAGCCACCTGGTCTAGTCTGACCGATAAACAGCGCGACATTATTCTCAACGGCTCGCCCGACAAAATTTATATCGAGACCGACTCTCGCTACGGCAATGGTAAAAAAGGCTATGAACGCAAATACGAGGGTGTCCTACCCATTTTGGATCGACAGTATCGCGAGAGCACGTCTGATCTGTACAAACAAAAGTTAGAAAAATATCTGATCGATCAAGTTTGTGAAACCTGTAATGGAGCCCGATTACGGCCTGAATCCCTGGCAGTCAGAATGGGACCCTATAACATTCTAGACTTTACTAGCGTTTCCATTCGTGATTGTCTGTACAACATTGAAGATCTCATGGGTGAGAATGGAGAAGACTCTGTTCTTAGCAAGAAACAGCTTGCCATTGGTGAGTTGGTGCTCAAAGAAATCAAGGCCCGTCTGACATTTTTGCTGGATGTGGGGTTAGACTACCTCACCCTAGATCGGACTGCCATGACGTTGTCCGGGGGAGAGGCACAACGGATCCGCCTTGCGACTCAGATTGGCGCAGGTTTAACCGGCGTTCTATATGTGCTTGACGAACCAAGTATCGGTCTACATCAGCGTGATAACGAACGCTTACTAAAAACCCTCAATCGTCTGCGTAATTTAGGGAATACCCTAATTGTAGTAGAACATGACGAAGACACCATTCGAGCCGCTGACTACATCGTAGATATTGGCCCTAGGGCTGGTGTTCACGGCGGCAATATTGTTGTCCAGGGTGATATGAAGGCTCTGTTGAAGAGTAAAGACTCTCTTACCGGTGCATATCTATCCGGTCGAGAGAGGATTGACACACCCGCTGAGCGTCGACCTGGCAACAAGAGCAAACTACAAATTCGGAATGCCCATCGTAACAACTTAGAGCATATTGATGTTGATATTCCCCTGGGTAAGTTTGTCTGCATCACAGGGGTGTCTGGCTCTGGTAAATCGACTCTGGTTAACGAGTTGCTGTATCCGGCACTGCAGCATCACTTTGGTAGTAAAGTACCTGACCCCAATCAGATGGAACCCATCAAGGGGCTGAAAGCCTTAGATAAAGTTATCGTGATTGACCAGTCTCCCATTGGTCGGACACCCCGCTCAAATCCGGCTACCTACACAGGGGTGTTCGATGTTATTCGCGATTTGTTTTCTGAAACAATTGAGGCAAAGGCCCGAGGCTATAAACGGGGACAGTTCTCATTTAACGTTAAAGGTGGTCGCTGTGAGGCCTGTGGTGGTCAGGGTGTAAACGTGATTGCCATGAATTTCTTGCCCGATGTGTATGTGCAATGTGAGGTGTGCAAAGGGGCACGTTACAACCGCGAGACACTACAGGTGAAGTACAAGGGCAAGACAATTTCTGATGTGCTCAATATGACTGCAGAAGAGGCCCTGGGGTTCTTTGAAAATATCCACAAGGCGGCAAATAAGCTGCAGACCATGGTGGATGTGGGGCTGGGATATATTCGTCTAGGTCAAACGGCTCCCACACTGTCCGGTGGTGAAGCCCAACGGATGAAGCTGGCATCTGAATTGGCTCGCCGTTCGACGGGTCAAACCATGTATTTGATCGATGAACCGACGACGGGACTCTCTTTTTACGATGTGCATAAGCTGTTGGACGTGGTTCAACGCCTAGTAGATAAAGGGAATTCTGTGGTGATGATTGAGCATAACCTGGACGTGATCCGCTGTTGTGATTGGATTATTGATTTAGGACCGGAAGGGGGCGATCGCGGTGGGCAGATTATTGCAGAAGGTACACCGGAGGAGGTGGCCCAGGTAGAAAATTCTTACACCGGGCATTATTTGAACCATGTGTTGGAACAACATCCCCCAAAAGAAACGTAGGTTGGGTTACCCCACGTCCATAATTCTCGCCTTTATGGAAACCCATAATTAACCCAACATTACCAATCACCCATGACCATAATCAAATGGAAACCCATAATTAACCCAACATTACCAATCACCCATGACCATAATCAAAACCTAAAATCGATTGATTGTTGTTTCAAAGCCAGGGAGAATATCGTCTCCAGTGAGTATTTTCGGTAATGAATAAATGACTTTTGCCTGTTGGGGACGGTAAATTTCGACTTGCTGGTCCTGTGGATTAAACAACCAGCCTAGACGGACACCACTGACCATATATTCCTGCATTTTGTCTTGTAACGTTTGCAGGTTGTCGGTGCGGGACCTCAATTCCATCACAAAATCAGGCGCAATTGGAGGAAATTTAGCCCGCTCCTCAGGCGTCAGTGCCTCCCAACGCGACAGTTCTACCCAGGCGACGTCTGGAGAACGATCTCCACCGCCAGGAAGTTTGAAAACAGTGGATGAGCTAAAGACTTTACCTAACCCAGTCTGACGGTTCCAGATGCCTAAATCTAGACCCAGCTCAAATTCGCGATTACCGCTTTCTCCACCGACTGGAGGCATAACAAGCAAAATTCCCTTAGCCGTGCGCTCCAAACGCATCTCTGAATTATCTACACAAAGCTGGTAGAACTGCTCATCTGTGAGATGCACCTGACTGATATCCAACGTGATGGGGAGCATCGGGCAAACTCCTAAAGTCGGTGTGCTTGGAGCGCGTTGGCTTTGATCATAGCTTACAGTTAAGCAGCTGACTCAGTAGAGGTTTCGGTATCAGTAGGAATTTGGCCTTCGAGTTCGCCAATGGCAGCATTGATGGCGGCTAGATGAACCTGCATGCGATCGCGACTTGCCTTGAGCCACTGGAGCCTCATTTTTTGGCAATTGGCATAGAAGGTAGCATAATCGCTGCATTTACCAGAAGCAGATGGATTGCAGAAGGGAAAAAACATGGTAGCAGGCTAATGAAACGAGGTACCCCTATAAGCTAACAACTTTCAAAAAAACATGCGGCGATATGCTATGTAGAGTACCAAGTTATTGATAACTATTTGACTGGTGCAGGTTCCCAAATACAAACTCAAAGCGTCTGTACTAAGTTTCTTGGATGTTAGGTACTATGTATCAGTTCATTGTCATCTTACTAAGTTCTTGATTTTTGACTGTTAATATTTGAGCATTCAGCAGTCATTGGGTGGCAGGCTTAGCACTATGTTTAGAGAGCAGTGGCTTAAATTAGGGATAATTAGCCTGGCTGTTTTTAGCATCACAGCTTGTGCAGAAGAAGAAATTCCTGCAATCTTATCGGAATCAGTCCCTCAATCGGAATTCAAAGTAACGTTTCCAGAAGCGTTAGCCATTGCAGAAGCAACGGCTGATGGTCAACAAGCCTATAGTATGGAGCGGGAAACAGAAAAGGGACAGCCAGTTATTGAAGTTGGTATTGATGGTCAGGAGATTTTTGTTCACGCCGTTACGGGTGAGATTATATCTATTGATAATCTTAGAGAAACAGACGACCAAGAGGATTTAGAAGAAGCTACAGAATTCTTGGCATTACAGGACCTTGCGACGGTTCCTATTTTGGAAGCACTGCAAGCGGGTGAAGCATTTGCTGGAGAACAGGCCCATACAATCGAGCTGGAAAATGAGGATGGGAATCTGGTCTATGAAGTTGTGGTTGGGCGACAGGAAATCTACGTGGATGCTGGCACCGGACAGGTGCTTTATACAGAAGGCGGCTCTGGTGGTAATGAAACGGAGCAAGCTAGTAGCATTCAGGTTCCAGGTGGCAGTAATGATGACGATGAAGAATAATAAATTCAGACTAACGATCGATTGAATGTAATTAGACCTCAGCAGAGATGTGGTAACTAATTGCTACTTTTACCCTAAGAAAATACTTTCTTGCATGGGCCAAACTTTCGGCCCATTTTTGTTGCCAAAAATCTCTCTTCACTTCATACAAATCTTACTAACTTCTTGATTTTCGATCTCTATAACTATCTTCGAAGAGGTTTCTCAGAAGAAAACCATGGTGTGTACATCACAACAGTTCTTTTGAGTCTCGGACTTACACGATGTCAATTTTTGGAGATAGATCAATGACTACGCTTCTTCCTGATTTTAATGATGCTACGTTCGAACCTGGTGCTGTTATTGACAATGAATATTTCCCTCTGAATCCAGGCAATCTTTATGTGTACGAAGGCCAGGAGGTAGATGAAGACGATGGCGATAACGAACAACGTGTGGTATTGGTGACCAACGAAACAGAGGATATCTTGGGAGTGACCACCAGGGTTGTGCGTGATAGCGAGTTTGACGATGGACTACTGACAGAAGATAAGTTGGTTTACTATGCTCAAGATGATCTGGGTAATGTCTGGCTGATGGGGGAGTCAGTCACTGAATACGAGTATGACGAGAGTGGTAACGTCATCGATACGGACACCAATGATAGCTGGTTAGCGGGTGAGGAGGATAACCTACCTGGATTTATCATGTTGGCCGATCCTGAGGAGGGAGATGCCTACTATCAGCGATTTCAACTTGGGGAAGAAGAAGAGCAGGCCCTGGTGTTAGATGACGATTCTGAAATTGAGCTTGATGGTGAAGAGATTGAGGATGTCCTACGGGTGAAAGAATTTTCTGCTTTAGAACCCGATGAATTTGATATTACTTACTACGCAGAGGACGTGGGTCAGGTAGCCCAGAAAGAATTTGAAGACGATGGAGAACTTGAGTTTGTATCTGAGCTAGTGGAGACCAAGGATTTAGGGGAGACATTACTACCAGACTTTAGTGCGGCCACATTTGAACCAGGGGCATTTGGCGATAATCCTTATATTTCGCTGACGCCCGGTTCAGTGCATAGCTATGAGTTAGAAGTGATCGATGAAGAGACCGGTGAAATTAGTCTGGAAAATAATCAGGTCTTTGTCACCTATGACACTAAAAATATTCTAGGGGTCGATGCCCGTGTGGTGAGAGATCGCGAATATGTCGATGGTTTGCTGGTGGAAGATACCTTTGATTGGTATGCCCAGGATACGGATGGTAATGTGTGGTATATGGGTGAAGATTCCACCAGCTTTGAGTATGACGATGCGGGGAATTTAATCGAAACTAATACTGACGGTTCCTGGCAAGCGGGTGTTGATGGTGCTTTGCCAGGTATTTTAATGTATGCGCAACCAGAAGTCGGGGCGAATTACTACCAGGAATTTTTCCTTGGGGAAGCCGAGGATGAGGCCCAGGTAGTAAGTTTAGATGAGTCCATCTCCATTGGGTTAGGCAGCTATGATAATGTACTCCAAACCTTTGAATCCACTGCATTAGAGCCTGATGCTCTAGAGTTTAAGTACTATGCACCGGGGGTAGGGCTGCTGCGTATTGAGGCATTGGATGAAGAGGGCGAGCCGGAAGAGGTCACAGAGTTCACTGGCATGGAGATGTTTGATCAGTTCTTCTTTGGTGAAGATGGCCGAGATAAGTTTGTTGGGGGTGACGGCAATGACTTTATCGATGGTGGCGCTGGCAATGACAAGATTGCGGGTGGTCTAGGTGACGATAAAATCCTGGGTGGTGCTGGTAATGATGTATTGCGCGGTGATCTAAACCGTCGTAGTCCTCAAAATAATGTTGATGGTGGTGACGACCTGATCGATGGTGGCGCTGGTAATGACCGTATTGGTGGTAAGAGTGGTGATGACACCCTCTATGGTGGTACTGGCAATGATAGGCTATGGGGCGATGCTGGCGATGATTTGTTATTTGGCGGTGAGGGTAAGGATAAGCTATGGGGTGGTCTTGGCAGTGACACCTTTGTTCTGAGTGTTGGTGAAGGGCGAGACAAGATTATGGACTTTAAGGTGGGCACAGACCTGATTGGGTTGGGTGAGGACATTTCCCTGGGTCAGCTTGAGTTTCAGGGGAATAAGATTCTGTTTGAGGATGAGGTTCTAGCTACGCTCTCTGGAGTGCATACCTGTACTCTTGGGGAGAGTAGTTTTGTGATGGTGTAATCAGTTGCTGGGGCTCCTCATCGGAGCCCCTTTGTTACAGATTTTGCCTTGAGTTAGTTGGCTTAAATATCTACAAACTAGTGTTGCCAATGCCGAGTTTTATAGGCTTAAACTGACCTGTGGTGGTGGGTGCGATTATGTATGAGTGTACGTCGAAGTTCAACGGCGGCAGTAACTTTAAATTTTAACTGACTGCTGATGCTCCGCCGTTGCAACGCAGTGTTAGGCATCACCGTCCGTTTTTGACGGTGCTTTGGCTGCGTCTTGTATCTTTTGCTGAAGAAGAGCAACCGTGCCAGAGTCTAGCGCCTTTTCCGGTGGCACTGTTTCTCGTTCAATCAATGCAGTTGCAATCTCAGATGAAGAAGCCTTTCCTAGGTCTTGTATCAAAGATTGGAATGCTAGTTTTTGTTGTTGAACCTCTTCTTTAGGAACTTCACTAACAGAATAGGTAAGGGTTACCTGTCGTGTTAGAGCATAGACAATATATTGATTTAAGGAAACACCTTCACCTTCTGCCAAATTAGTTAATTGTTGGTGTAGTGTTTCTGGTAATCGAAGGGTTAATCGACTCATGTTTCACCTCCATTTCCTGCTAATTTGACGACTAATTCAATTGGAGTCATAACTCGTAAGCCTAACGATACTTCAGCACTTCGGAAGTCACGCAGATTAGATGTAATGACGGTTGCTCCTGCATTCATGGCACAGTCCACAACTAAATCATCACCGGGATCTGGTGAAGTGGGTCTCCACGAATAGTAAATTGCTGCAAAATTACAAAGGTGTAGCAATTTACCTACAACGGGTCGAAGTGTTTGCCAGCGTTTTTCGGAAAGCTTACGGGATAAAACATCGACGTACTCGTAAGCAAGGGCATTAGAAACATAAACGGTTAACAAACCAGCCAACCATACATCTATGACTAACCCAGCAGCACCGCCCTGCTTGGTTAAGCCCTCGAATACCACGTTTGTATCAATCACAACCCGCAAAGATGCATCAATAGCCATGACACTACTATAGCACTGTATCTGGTGTCATGACTTTATGCGAAGCTATTCGATATCAAACCCATTAGCTGACACCGACCAATACCGAATGGCCAAATTTCGCAGCTGTGCTATAGACTTCAATCCGCATGGGGTGGAGATGCAGTTGACTTAGGACTCCTCTTTACTCCGAGGGCGAGGTGTTCGTAGTCGATATTTAGACGCTACCGACCCTCATTTGCCCCAAAATGCTCGTATCAGCCATTTCGAGCACCTAAATTAACGAAGCTTCATCAAGGATTCACTTACATTACCCTTAGCAACCTTGCTCTAGCCTGCACCCTCGATTTGGCTTCAAAGGTGCTTCGACATTTATCCTCGTCTGCTGATACTGCCCTTCCATTACTGGTCGAACATTTCGAGGCGGACATCCACCTGAACACTGGCGGGAAGAGACTTTTGGGAGTCTCTTCAACTCCTCCAAACGACTTCGAGTCGCACACCTAGCGTGGAGCTGAGCGGCGGTCAGTATTTTTGCATCGATGCCTGGTCGTAAATTCCGTCCGCTCCTGCGTAGGGTTAGACAGCAGGCCCGAGGGAATTGTCGATATGCACATCAGTAGTCTCTTGCCTTAAAAACACATAAATATAATGCGTTCTAATAAGCTTATCGGTGGAATCATATGAATTACATCGAGTAACGCACCATACGGCCTGCTGGGAGGGATCAGTAGTGGAATAGCGGAATGCATGACAATTAAGTCTGATCCGCTGACTCTAAAGTCTGTATCAGCATGGCACCAACCCCAAAACTGTTGTAAGGGGTCGGCAAATCATAGGCCTTGAAGGGTTCCAAGGGCGAGATATCCTCTGCTGACTCTAGATCCTCTGCTAAAATTCGGATTAACCTGAGCTTCTCGATAATAGAAAATCGGTGAACGGATGGTAGAACTTCAGATAAAGTAGTACAAATGTTTCTAAGCAGAAAAGCTATAAGCAAACTCTAACCTTTATTTGCCAAAACAATTCGGCTATCGTAAGCAATTCGAAGACCAAAATTTCCTTCAAGGTAGAATCACCTGATCATAAAGGTATCCAGCTTTTTTCAAGACTATTCTTTAAAGCTTCAGGCAGTCGAAACTGCTTTACATTGCTAATGTGTAGTAAGGCTGGGTCAATCGGAACGGCAGCATACCAATTGTGATACACACGAAGATGGATGTTGTCCTCGTCGTATGCATCGATAGCTGCTACTGCACTAATTGTAGTATTAATATCAGAGCGCATCGCACGTTTACCACCCGACTCTACTTTTCCAAAAACATTTGGTTGCTTAGGATCTCTAGGAACTGCAACTGGTATCTGATCAACACCCTTCATAGCGGTCATTACGCAATATTCACTTGTATGGCCTAACCATGGGCCTAAACATGGATCGGGGAAAACGTTATCGAAAACGAATAGCAAAGTTGGTATCTTTCCTTTGGAAAGCTGTTTCAATTGTGAGTTTGCCTTACGAATTGCTTTCCTAATTCTTTCTCCAGGATTTATGGAAAAAGCAATACCTTCTCCCTGCTGCTGTCTCTTGATTATTTCTTGCTCTTCCTCATTGAGATCAAACTGTTTGATCTCAACAATAAAATCTTGTCCAGATAGATTGATTTTGTAATCTGGCCTTCTTGCTAGGGAAGATTCTTCAATTTTTTCCCATGAAATTTGATTTAAATTGCAGAAAGTTTCAAACAATTTTTCGGACTTAGATTTCTGACTCATCTGACTTACATAAGGTCATCTTCTTGAATTTTCTAACCAGGAACAATACACCTTAATTTTTTATACTCAAAGGCATATACAGATTTTCTTAGGTCGGTCTAACTCTTGATTAGATCTACTCTTTCAGTCTATCTCCCCTTATTGGCATACTATACTGCACACTTGCAGTCTATCCACCCAAATTGGCGTACTATACTGCGAGGTGTCTATATAGCCCCCTATATTAGACGGATATATGGAAAATTTCAGTATAGTTACCCTTTGAACAGGTTAATGCGTAGCATCGTAACATTCAGGACAATTAGCTCTGATCAGAAACTACTGCTTAAACCAATAACCCTGATGGGTGCGCCAAGCATTTAGGCAAAGAACTGGATAACTTGTAATTCAATGTCAGAACTGCTGAATAAGATCCACTCTTCCGGGTGTTATTCAGCATTTTTGCGAAATAACATCCCTATTCATAAAACCTATACTTGATGTCTACTGTATAACCCCAAGAATCTATGGTGTTATCCATTACTTTCGACAGATAAGCATCCCTAAAAGGGAGTTATACAGCATTTATATGACACCACTTGCTAGCTCTAATCCGCAGGTAGCTCAACTGTAAAACAACTGCCCTGCCCAAGCTGGCTGGTTACCTTAATCTCACCCCCATGGCTGTGGGCAATACTCTGGGCGATAGCCAAGCCTAACCCTGCGCCGTCGCTTTTGTAAGCCCGAGCCTGATCGGCTTGCCAGAAGCGTTCAAAAATATGGTCTAAATGGTCAGGGGAAATGCCAATGCCGGTATCTTTTACACTAATAATGAGTTTAGGAGATATATGTTTAGCCGTTATTTTAACCGTGCCTCCTTCAGGGGTATAGCGTAGGGCATTGTCGATTAAATTAGTAATCAGACGAGTGATCTGGACCTGGTTGCCAATGGTCAGTAGCCTGGTTGCAAATTGGGCCTGTAGACGAATCTGTTTAGCATTTGCCTGAGGCAGATATAGGGTATGGAGCTGTTCCAGGACGGGGGTGAGATCAATTGAGGTGTGTTCGACAACCATTTTCTGATCTAACCTTGTCAGTATTAATAAGTCTTCGGTAAGGGCCTTCATTTGCATAGAGGCACTTTTGATTGCTTGAAATTTTTCTGCATCTGAAGGGCGCATATTGTCTGGATATTTGAGCGCCACAGTGGCATTGGTCTGGATTGCCATGAGCGGGCTACGCAGTTCATGGGAGGCATCAGATGTGAATCGCTGCAACCGCTGAAAACTGTTTTCAATGGGATGCATGGCCTGATGTGTGAGCCATAGACCACCCAAGGTACTAAGCATAAGGGCTGCGATAATACCGCTCCCTAAGCCTATATCCAGGGTTCGTAATGTATTATTGTTAGCAAGGGTAGACTCGCTTACTCGGGTGTAGCCAAGAAATACGCCTTTGTTCTCATCAGTGACAGGAATCGTTAAGGCCTTTACTGGATGAGGATGCTGTTGGATTTGAAGCGAGGTTTCTAGCTTTAAAGGGAGTGTGGTGACATACTGCCCCTGGCTTTCTAAAAGGGTACCGTCTTCATCAAACCATTGTACAGCTTGATTTTCGTTGGTAATATTTTCGAGATCAACGCTGAGGGTGCCACCGTCAAGTTCCAGTTCAAGGGCGGCTGAGCGGGCTAAGGTGGCTAATCGATTATTGAGTTGCTGGTTAAGGCTATAGGCAAATGTGGTGCGGACTGCGATCGCAAACACCCCTAACACTACAGTCAATACCACCAGATAAGACAACAACAGTCGAGTTTGAATTTGCTTGAACACCGCGTTAAATTCCTGTTGCCCCTTGAAACCATTATGGCATTACCCATTAGTCGTCCACCATGGTATACATTGCGTAATTCTTACACAGTTAACTAAAATTCAAAAGCTGTTCTTACGGTAAAGAGAACAATATCATCGTTATCATTATTGTGGTCAGGGGCCGTGAGCCAGACAAAGCCAGGAGTTATTGAGAGATAGTCATTTAACTGATGCGTGTAGAATGCCTCAATGTGAAAGGACGTATCGGGATCACGCTGCCGGTCATCAATAGAAAACCCACTAGTGTCCATTAATTTAGGCTCTTGACCAAGAATAATGCCCAACAGATTATCCTCTCCTCCCAAGTCTGGAAATGCCAGGGTTAAGGCATAGTTCAAAAGATAAGCGTTGCCCTCGTCAATCACCCTGGCGTTGGTATAGCCTACCCACCCGCCGATAGCTAGCCACTCATTGGGGGACCAGTTCCCTGCCAAACCATAGGAATTACCAATGACGGGTTGTTCTAAATCAAGCTGCGACCGAAAACTGCCGGTATCTGTTTCTAGACTACTATCGTTGTTGGTATACACATAGGTGAAACCCAAAAGTAGCTCATCGCTTGGTTCATAGCCAACCTGGATAAAGGCACTGTTGTTGCGGTCAAACAAACCTGTCGATGCGTCGCTAGCACTGTCAGCAAAGTAACCTATGCCAATATCTAAACCCTCTATGGGCTCATAGTTTATCTGGATGCCCACATCTTCCACCAGGCTATGGATAGGGTTTTCGCTGCCGAACTCAGAAATTGCCCCAGTGAGATCATCTTCTAAAAGGGGATTGAAGTCATCGAGATCGTCACCTGTGGTTGAGAGATATACAGTCCCATCATCACCAATGGGAAACTCATAGGACAGTTCGCTCATCTCGACATTGTCATCCGTATCGGTTAGAAAGCTAAGCTGTCCTTCGGCTGTAATCTCATCATTAAAGCTAAATTCTCCGGCGTTACCCGCTTCAATGCCAATTTCTAACTGGTCTTCTCCTGTAAAGGTGACACCCAGGATAAGTTCAATACTGCGGTCAAATCTGCTGCTGTCGCTAATATCATTACCGGCAACATCACTGATACCGAAGATGGCCTCTCCCGATAGGGTAATTACAGGAGATACCTGTTCTTCTTCTAGGTTAGAGATGCGATTTTCCAAATCATCGACCTGTGTTTCTATCGCTGCTTGTTCCTTTAGCAGTTCTTCAAGCTCGGAGACAAGAGAAAATGGGATATCAGAGTCCTGATCAATCAGACTTTGGGCGATAATTGGCTGTACTTCAATCGGGTGTAAAGGGGCAAGATATTCGATGAAAAGCATAAATTGTCTCTTAATGGTTTAGCCTGTTGAGGCGATAGCCGACGCCATAAACGGTTTCTATATACGGATGCTTGCTGCCAGCACTTTTGAATTTTTGGCGGAGGTTGTTGATATGGGTGCGGATGGTCCCTTCTCCAGAGTCGCGATCGCACTCCCAAAGCTTGTCTAATAACATGGCTCGGGTAAACACCTGCCCTGGATGTTGCATCAGATGCTCCAGAATTAAATACTCTTTGGGCGTCAGCTCTAGAGTTTTGCCTGCATAGCTCACCAGATGGGTGCCTGGATCTAGCTGCAGCTGGCCCTGCTGTAAAACAAGAGCCTGAATCTGAGTAGGGCGACGCGATAAAGCCCGAATACGCGCAGCTAGCTCATCCACCTCAAAGGGTTTGACCATATAGTCATCGGCCCCAGCATCCAGACCGATAATTTTATCGGTGGTGGTGTCCTTAGCAGTTAGCATGAGCACAAAGCCGCTAAAGCCAGATGTACGCAACTTTTTGCATAGACTAATGCCATCCAGGCGAGGCAGCATTAAATCCAGCAGAATCAGGTCATAATCAATACTCTGGGCATAGTCCCAACCATCTACGCCATCAGCAGCCATATCGACAACATGCTGTTGGTACTTGAGATCTTCCGCTAGCGGCTTAGCGATACGGTCATCATCTTCGACTAATAGGATTCTCACCCATCTATTCTCCCAAGAGTCCAGTTGACTTCATTCATATGCCACAGCTATACAGTACTCCTAAAAGATCAAGAACTTGATAAGTTTTTGATCTTGAAACGATATAACTCAAAAAGAGCAATGCTGGAATCTTAAGATTTCTCAATTAGATTTGAAAGACGTCCTTAATCAATAGATCTAATAGTGTATTGACTGTTAAATTTTAGCATCAGGGCTCTCGATAACAGAGTTACATCCTTCTTTCAAAGATAAAACGAATGCCGATTATGTACCTTAATGACTACAATGACGTCTAAGTTCTGTAGGACGCCTAGACGCTATGAATAAGCATGAAAAAATAAACTACATTGAATTGCCTGCTCATGATATTCCGGCGACAAAGGCGTTTTTTACCCAGGTCTTTGGTTGGTCTTTTGAGGATTTTGGTTCTGAGTACACGGCATTTACCGACCAGGGGTTAGACGGTGGCTTCTTTAAATCTTACCTGGCATCATCTACTAAAAACGGTGGAGCGCTGATTGTTTTTTACAGTCAGGAGCTGGAGGCGACACAGGCTAAGATTGAAGCAGCAGGCGGTGTCATTGTTGAAACTATATTCTCGTTTCCAGGGGGTCAGCGGTTTCATTTTACTGAGCCTAGTGGTAATGAGTTTGCTGTCTGGTCAGATCTGGGTAAATGAAAATAAGGTTAGGATATTTCTTGAGTAGACGATGGATTATCTTTGCTTGCCTGCTTGCCCTTGAAAGTTGTGGCAGTGATCTTGCACCTGCAGACTCAACAAATCTCATTCGTCATAATTTCTTGGTAGAGGATCAGCATTTTTCTGTTTTACTGCCAGCTAATATACAGCCAATGTCGTCCAGGTCCGAGAGGGCTGAAGTTGTTTTTTCAGATAATGAGAGGCAGCGTGTGATTCAATACATCAGGTTTTTACCATCAGATGCCTCCACAAATGCTGATTATTCCAAGGTTATATCATTGGAGAGTAGCGCTGTTTTAGGATATAAAATTTCTCAACCAAAGGAAATTGGTTCTGGGGGGCCTGAGGTTGTTTTAATGGGGGAGCTAGACTTTGGTAATGCTCAAATCAAAGTGGAGTGCCATACTCAGCATGAATGGGAGCCTAAGGGACAATGGTGCATACCGTTTTTACATCATGTGCTCAATCAGCAGGCCGACTCTTCTGTAGTAGTGGAAACAGCCACGCCACCTTTAATTGAGGCGACACTGGCAGGAAATAGCGAGGTGGTGAGCAGGCTGCTTGAGCAAGGCACCGATCCAAATCTGGTCTACAACACCAATACTGCCCTCACCTATGCAGCTCGTGATGGCTTTACAGACATCGCTCGTCTACTTATTGACCATGGTGCCAATGTTAACTGGATCGATGGAGAAGGCGTTACACCATTAATTCTGGCATCGTTCAAAGACCACATTGAGTTAGTTGAACTCTTGCTAGCCCATGGTGCTGACACAACTATTAGAGATCAATGGAATCGAACAGCGCTGGACTATGCCCTACGTCGTGGACCAGCAGACCCCATTGTTCAGTTATTAAGAGAAAGACCATGATAAATTTTTCTCAAGCATAACGGATTCCACTTTTAATGCTGCTTTACTTACAAAATACTGGTTACGGGAACCAATGAACAAGGGTAACAATCAGCCGCCTTTAGCCTAAAATTAAGGTATTACCACCGGCTGATAAATTGCAATGAGTCAGGCTCAAGACTCCCCTTCTTGGGAACTTTTCTTACATCTTTCGCTCTTGTTAGCGTGGGTTATCCCCATTCCCTTTATAGATATTCTATTGCCAATTCTTATTTGGCAAATTGCTAAACGGCGATATCCTCAGGTCGAGCCCCATGGCCAGAATGTTCTCAACTGGTTGATTTCGTCAACGCTCTATAGCGTTATTCTCTTGCTCACGTTAGTCGGCACTGTTTTACTGCCCATATTGTGGGGAATGCGGCTTGTATTTCCTATTATTGCAGCGATTCAGGCCAGTAAAGGTAACGTGTGGCGGTACCCTCTTACTATTGACGTCCTGGGTGCTAAACCAGAGAAGCAGTTGCAAAGAGCTGCCGTTGGCTTCCTGTCATTGGTTGTGATGCCGTTGGCGGCTTTTGTCGGTTCTTATATTTGGCGAAATAATCGTAGCAATTGGCTGGCCAGCCTATCACCAGCCACTGGTACGGTGACCCAAGTGATGGAAAAAACGGATGAATATGGCGACACGCTTTATCAACCCGTGATTAAATTCGAGGGGCCTCAAAAAGAGTCTTATAAGGTTCCTTCAACTAGTTGGTCCAGCTACCTATCCTATAAAAAAGGAGATTCTGTTGATGTGCTTTATTTGCCATCTGATCCAAGTGATGCTGTTGTGGATGAATGGTTTGCCAAATGGGGATTTGTCACCATAGTCTTGATACTCAGCACAATTGTTTTAGGCTTCTCTTTTATCCCTAGTCTCTTTTGTTTGGTGGTTTCACGCTTTATGTAGAAAGGACGCGTAGGGTGATCAGGGAGGAATGCGTCAGTGCTAAGTGGTAAAATTGAACGCTGCTCACCAGGTAATGGGCCGACAGAGCATTGCTCACCGGGCTTAAACCAGATTAAACCGCTGCAGTTTTGCATCCAGCATTTTAGGCAGTGCCTTTTGCAGTACAGATTTACTGGTAAACTCCAGTTTATGCTGGGCAGCGATGTCAAATGGAAACTGCCCAGGCAAGTCGTCCCGTTCCATTTGGGCCACAATCAATTGCTCAGGGCGCTTTTGACATAGGGCATACCCCAATTCCACGCAGACCGCTGGGTTAGGCAGAAGCAGGGGTAAATCGCTCTCGACTTCTACAATCGGTGTGGCGTCGGCAATAAATAGCAGGCTACGACGAATGTGGCGCATCAGATTGCTGTTGAGTCTAACGGGGCCATTACTAAGCCGATGGGATTCAACTAGCTGGATGGGGATACGGGAACGGCGGTTAAACTTTTCGATGTAAGTTTCCAGGGCATCGTGCAGCAGATCGCTGGATTCGGAATATTCCTCCTGGTAGCAAAGGAATATGGTGGGATCAAGATTGGCGAGGGAGTCGGCCTTAGCAAAGTAGATTTCGTGGCTGATCAGATCGATGTTTGCGATCGCATACGTCCCACTCCCCTCCACATAGAACTCCACCCCATCGCCTTCTAGATAACGCTGAAACCACTCTGCCTCACGGACCTCGTCAATATCATCCAAAAAGTCAGCCCGTAGCGCCGATTTGAGCAAGCTATTTTTAGCTAGCCGCAGATCGTGGGGCCGATTTTCCAGATCTCGAATTGGCTCATAATCCTGGAGATACCAAGCCTTCAGTGCAATAATCGCCATATATAAATACCTCGGCTTAAAATTTTAAATACATAGTTAGTAGTTCAGGTTCGAAATAGTACGCTTTTAGTACAACCAATTCTGTAAGCATACCTCTTAGATTATTTGAAATTACCCTTCCTAAGGATCTACTTAGAAATTTGTGTAAAAAATTGCTTACGTTAGCTAAATCAAGTTAGCTGCCATTACCTTTCAGCAATCTAGATTTTTTTGAATTTTAGTTGAGTTAGCGGGCAAATTGTCTCATATGAGAAAACTGATTCGGAGCTTTATTCGCTTTATGGTGTGCAAGAATACTGGGTTGCAAGCTAGCAGTTGCAAACAATGGAAGTCTATCGTCGTAAAGAGGGGCAATTAGAGCTTATCGGCTCGAAGCCCGGACTTATTCATCCTCACCAAAGTCAATCGTCTCAATCATTGCTGGAGGCGGCTGCCAACGATACTTACCCAAATTAATCTTGTTACCATCAAACTCTATCCCTTCTTCTTCTAACAATACTCTCTGCAGATCGTCTGACCCATCTCGAAAGGCAGATGTCGAGATCTCCCCCTTGGCGTTGATCACTCGCTGCCAGGGAATGTTGTCGTCAGGTGCTACTTTGTAGAGGGCATAGCCGACTACACGGGGCTTGCCAATCAGGCCAGCCAGCTCAGCTACCTGGCCGTAGGTGGCAACTTTACCCACGGGAATTTGGCGAACAACGGCATAGATACGGTCATAGCTGTTGGCCATAATTTACCCTCATTTAGAGATAGTGCGAGTGGCACCGTTGGAACTAGAAGCAGTGTCAAAGCAGTGGGGACAGGCTAACAAAACTAGCGACCAGGCCGCCACAGGAACTTTTTGATCATGGTCATATACGGGGCCCTTGTCTACAAACCCTGTAGGATTTTTCGTATCTAGAATAACGCGCCAATCTTTACGTTCTACCGTTGGTGGCAGAGAAAATTCCTGGAGTTCGGGATAGGCGTTAAAAAAGACCAGAAAACTGTCGTCAATCATACGTTGGCCTTGGTCATCGGTGTTGAGAATTTCTTCTCCGTTGAGAAAGATACTGATGGCTTTGGAACTGCCATCGTGCCAGTCTTCTTCACTGATAATGGTGCCGTCAGGATTAAACCAACCGATGTCAATGACGCCGGACCCATGGATCTCTCGACCCAAGAACCACTGACGACGACAGAGGATGGGATGCTGTTTACGAAACTCAATCAGACGCTGGGTAAAGGTAAACAGTTCTTTGTTTTTATAGCGGTAGCTCCAATCAAACCAAGCAATTTCATTATCCTGGCAGTAGGTGTTATTGTTACCCTGCTGGGTACGGCCCATTTCATCACCACCTAATATCATGGGTACACCCTGGGAGAGAAATAAGGTGGCAAGAAGATTGCGTTGTTGTTGCGATCGCAACAACAAAATCTCCTCATTCTCCGTCTCACCCTCCGCACCACAGTTCCAGGAACGGTTATAGCTTTCACCATCCCGATTACCTTCACCATTGGCCTCATTATGCTTTTCGTTGTAGCTCACCAGATCGTGCAGGGTAAAGCCATCGTGGGCAGTAATAAAATTAATACTGGCATGGGGCAGTTTTCCATTGGCCTGGTAAAGGTCAGAGCTGCCCGTAAACCGAAACGCAAACTCACCTAAACGACAGTGATGGTCACGCCAAAAGTCTCGCATAGTATCCCGATATTTCCCATTCCATTCAGACCAGAGTAAGGGGAAATTGCCCACCTGATAGCCACCTTCCCCCAGATCCCAGGGTTCTGCAATCAGTTTGGTTGTCGATAGTACTGGATCTTGATGAATAATATGAAAAAAGGCAGCGAGACTATTCACCTCGTATAGTTCACGGGCCAGGGCTGACGCTAAATCAAACCGGAAACCGTCCACATGCATTTCCTGTACCCAGTAACGCAGGCTGTCCATAATTAACTTGAGCACTTGGGGATGGCATACATTTAGAGAATTACCACAGCCGGTAAAGTCCATATAGTAGCGGGGAGTACGCTCCACCAGCCGATAGTAAGCTTCATTGTCGATACCCCGTAGGGACAGGGTAGGGCCAAAGTGATTACCTTCCCCCGTGTGGTTATACACCACATCTAAAATGACCTCGATACCTTCCTGGTGTAGCGCCTTGACCATGGCCTTAAACTCATTTACCTGACCGCCCTCATCCCCAGCGGCACTGTAGCCGGCAAAGGGAGAAAAATAGTTAATTGAGTCATAGCCCCAGTAATTATGCAGACCAACACTGACTAAATGCCCAGGGTAAGCATTGTAATGGTGGACGGGTAGCAGCTCGACAGCGGTCACACCCAAGGCTTTGAGATGCTCAATGGCGGCAGGATGGCTCAGACCAGCATAGGTGCCCTGGAGTTCAGGTGGAATATTGGGATGCTGGCGGGTAAATCCCTTGACATGGACTTCGTAGATGATCGTTTCATGCCAGGGGGTATCGGGATGACGGTCATCGCCCCAATCAAAGTGCTGATCGATAACGATGCCCTTGGGTACGTATGGCCGATTATCCAGGGTGGACTTTTCTAGGTCGCGATCGCTATCAGCAAAGCGGTCCATGGGATAGCCAAAAATAGCCGGGCCAAATTTCATATCACCGCTAATGGCTAGGGCATAGGGGTCTAACAGTAACTTATTAGGGTTAAATCGTTTACCCTCTTTGGGTTTGTAGGGACCATAGGCACGGTATCCGTAGCGTTGCCCTGGTCCTACCTCCGGTAAATAACCATGCCATACATGGTTAGTCACCTCCGGTAGGGTAAACCGTTGTTCGTTACCCTGCGGATCAAACAGGCATAGCTCTATCGCCGTGGCATTTTCTGAGAAAACCGCAAAATTTGTACCCTGACCGTCCCAGGTAGCGCCCAAGGGATGGGAACGACCTGGCCATACTGCTAACGACATGATGCAATACATCAAAACTGTCTTATATAGTAAGCCTCTGATTTTTTTCGCTGTTACCTGAAAACTAGAAGGCTGGCATTGAGAACAGCATAATCCCTAGACTCTGTCCGTATTCCAAGTTAATTTTGCGAAGAAAAAATGAAGGGCATCACCCCCTCTAAAAAGCTTTGGTGAGCTTTTTGCTTTATTAAACCTGGCTTAATTTAACATAATCTTTTCTTAATCTTATTTTTAATTTCCTTAACCTCCACTCGGTAGATTTTCATTAAGGGGAACCAGGCTAACCGCTAGTGGGTGGTCCTGAGTGGCAAAACAGAAATTTTTCCATAGAGAGCTTTAAGTATTAGTATGAAACGGTTCGAATTATTAGGTCGCATGGCTGCTATGGCTGCGACCGTCAGTTTGGTGAGCTTGGCTGGAAATGAAGCGGCCCAGGCATTTAGTCTGACTATTTTGCATAATAATGACGGCGAATCTGACCTACTGATTGGAGATGACGGTTTTGGTGGCGTCGCTCAGTTTGTAGGTGAAGTCAATAACATTCGCAATAACGCAACGACAGATGATGTTTTAGTCCTTTCCTCTGGGGATAACTTTCTTCCAGGTAAGGAGTTTAATGCCAGCCTAGCTGACGGTGTTTTCTATGATGCCATTGGTCTACGTAATATTGGCTACGATGCCATTATTCTGGGGAACCACGACTTTGACTTTGGCCCCGAAATTCTGGCCGATTTCATCAGTGAATACAATGCTATCGGCGGGGGTGCGACTTACCTGAGTGCTAACCTTGACTTCTCAGGCGAAGCAGGCCTTCAGGCACTTGTAGACAATGGCAGCATTGCTAAGAGCATCGTTGTTGAAAAAGCAGGCGAGCAAATTGGTATCGTTGGTGCAACTACGCCTAACTTGCCCTTTATTGCTAGCCCCGGCAACGTTGTTGTTAGTCAGGATGTACAAGCAGCTGTTCAAGCTGAGATTGATGCTCTAGACGCGGCTGGTGTAGAGAACATTATTTTTGTTAGCCACTTGCAAGGGGTAGCTGAAGATCAAGAACTGATCGCTCAGTTAAGTGGTGTGGATGTTGCGATCGCAGGTGGTGGTGACGAAATTCTCGACAGCGGCGACACTGGTAACCTGATTCCTGGTGATGAAGGTGAAGTAACAAATACTTACCCCATCACTGTTACCGATGCCGATGGCAATGATGTCCCCGTTGTCACCACAGCAGGTCAGTATCGCTACGTTGGTCAGCTAGTGGTTGAATTCGAAAATGGTGTAGCTACCGTTATCGAGCCGGGTACAGTCAGTGACCCCGTTGCTGTTATTGGTGAAACAGATGCAGCCACTCAGAATGCTGTGTCTGCTCCAGTTGAAGCGGCTGTTGCTGTCATTGATAATAACGTTATTGCGACTTCTGACGTTGGTCTAGACGGTATTACCGACAATATCCGATCTCGTGAAACTAATCTGGGTAACCTGATTGCTGATTCCTTCCTATGGCAAGCCAATGAGGCTGCGGCTGACTTTGGCCTTGGCAGTGTGGATATTGCCCTTGCTAATGGTGGCGGTATCCGTAACGATAACGTTCTGCCTGCTGGCGATTTGACTGAGGGTGACACGTTTGACATACTGCCCTTTACTAACTTCCTCAGTGTTTTTGAAGAGATTGATGGTGTTACCCTCAAGAATCTGCTTGAGAATGCCGTCTCTCGTATTGTTCTAGATGCTAACGGTGAGCCCCAGCGTGAAGGTGACGGTACAGGCCGCTTTGCTCAAATAGCGGGTCTTAGCCTTGAGTACAATCCTGAGCTAACAGCGCTGGCAATTGATGTGGATGGGAACATTACTACATCTGGTGAGCGCGTCATCAACGTGACTCTCGATGATGGTACAGCCATCATTCAGGATGGTCAGATTCTACCCGATGCGCCCAGTGTTTCCTTGGCCATTGTTGATTTCTTAGCTCGTGGCGGTGACCAGTATCCCTTTGGTGATGCATCCTTCACTAACTTGGGTGTGACCTATCAACAAGCATTGGTTAACTACATCACCGATGAACTCGGGGGTGTAGTTTCAGCCGCTGACTATCCTGAGGGTGGTGAAGGCCGTACGTTAGTGACCAGTGCCCTACCCGTTGCCCCCCCGGTAGTGATTCCCCCGGTGGTTGTTCCCCCAACGTCTGAGTCTGTACCTGAGCCTGGCATGGTTGCTGGTCTAGTTGGGTTGGGCTTGTTTGGTGTCCGTCGCCTAAAGCGTCAAGCCTAAAAGTAAGTAGGAAATTAAGCGGGGTGACGGTGTAGATTGACGCCTTAACCATCTTGACAAACCAGTTAAAAAGCAGAGAAACCACCAGCGGATTTCTCTGCTTTTTTGTGATAAAAATCACATGAGCCTTAACAATCGATCACTCAAATTTTTGTGGAAATCGAGCCACAATAAATGAATTCGTAAATATATAGAGTTGTGAAAATCGCTAAATCAATGCCCAAAGTTTGTACTAAACCTTTGAAGCAGCAGCCATTTCATACCTATCGTGATCCCAAAACTGGGCGTTGGTATGTGATCCGTAAACCGGCTCCTATGAAACTCGCTGCTGTAAAGTAGTTTTTGTAAAATCAACATAGGAATATGCTGTTTGGGTGCGACAATAGCGAGGAAAATCGTCGCTAGTCCCTGATGCCCCAAGCCTATCCCCCCATTGCCCCCTACCGACAGGGGCACCTGTCAGTTTCTTCGCTTCATACGCTCTATTTTGAAGAGGTCGGGAACCCAACGGGTAAACCTGTTGTGTTTTTACACGGTGGCCCTGGGGGAGGAACGGTGCCATTTTATCGCCAGTTTTTTGATCCAGAACGGTGGCGTATCATTCTCTTTGACCAAAGGGGATGTGGGCAAAGCACTCCCCGTGCTGAGCTGGTTGATAACACCACCTGGGACTTGGTGGATGATATTGAACGATTGCGATCTCACCTCGCCATTGATCGATGGACTGTCTTTGGTGGCAGCTGGGGGAGTACCCTTGCTCTGGCCTATGCCCAGCGCTATCCGCAACAATGTACAGGGCTGATTTTGCGGGGTATTTTTATGCTGCGGCCCAAGGAGATTCGTTGGTTTTACCAAGAAGGTGCCAGCTATATTTTTCCGGATGCTTGGGAGCATTATTTGGCACCCATTCCTGAAACAGAGCGCCACGATTTAGTGACGGCTTACTACCAACGCTTAACCAGTCCTGAGCCACAGATTCGCCAGCAAGCAGCTCGGGCCTGGGCTATGTGGGAAGCTAGTACCAGCTATCTGATTCAAAACCCCCAAATCATTGAGCGATTTAGCCAGGATGAGTTTGCTGATGCCTTTGCCCGGATTGAATGCCACTACTTTATCAATGGTGGCTTCTTTAATCCGGCTGATCAGCTCCTAAAACATATCGCTAAAATTCGCCATATTCCAGCTGTGATTGTTCAGGGGCGCTATGACATGGTGTGCCCCATGGCATCCGCCTGGGAATTACATTGTACCTGGCCCGAAGCAGAGCTAGTTGTTATTCCCGATGCCGGACATTCAGCAACGGAACCCGGTATTTTGAGCGCCTTAGTGGAGGCAACCAATCGGTTTGCCCTCATGTAAAAATGCTGGTGCAATCAGCCCAACACTACCACAGCTATTGAAACAAACGCGATCACCAAGGTCAGGCTCACAATGCGTTTTAGTGCCATGGTCCGGCGGTATTGATGGAGCGTGGGCAGTGGGGTCTCCCTATGGTTTAAACGGTTGTGAGGAGGGCAGCCTTGGTAGTCAAGCTGATTATTGTGGATAGCTTGATTCGCCCAAGGATCGATGGTGTATAAACAGGGCTTGAGTAAGGAATCAAGTTCTTTATCCCGCCAACCGGCAGAGGCTAGGAGCTGTCGGGCTCGATGAAGTGTGGTGGGCGTAATGGTTGTAGCTTTTATTACATCCCCATCGTTTTTTTGGTGAGTTTGGTTGCCTAGCTGATGAAATGCGGCTTGAGGCAGAGGGAATACAAGTACACCGTTAATTTCACCAGGAAACCAGCCCTCAGTTAGCAATAACTCTGCGACATCCAGTTCTGTTTTCAGCGAGAGAGCGCTCATCGATCACGCTATATAAGTGTTCTCACTGAAACTAACATAGCCTTCTTGACTATCCTTAAGGCGGTCTGAGGCTATTACATAGGTTTCATCGAAGTGGCTGCGTAGCTGAACTATCCTTCATCAGGATTTCATGGCGGTGGCTGACTGGAACTTCTATTTAAGCCAGTTGTCGTAGGACAGTAGGCATGATCCGACAGGTGTATTTATTTGAGAAAAGAATTTCTACGTTGGAAAATCTATGAGGAAACAAGCAAAATTGTTGTGAAGGATTGGTTATTCGCCATGAGCCCCAGTGCTTGTTTCTGTAACTGTAAACACTGATTAAATTATTAATTTCATGTCTAAGCTACCGCTATCGCACTGATCTGGTTTTGCCCTGAGATGATTAGGCTAAGGGTAGCTTGGGCATTAATAACGACAGGAATACTGATTTATTTATTATGGATATGTATAGTTGGTACGCACGACAACGAGCACGTTTGGCCTACCGGCGTGGTTGCACATTGGCAAGACAGGGAAATCATCAGAGTGCGATCGCAATTCTATCCAAAGCATTAGCCTATTCTTCTGATCCGGCATCCGTATATGTGACCCGTGGCTTAAGCTATCGTGCTTTGGGCCAACTAGACAGCGCCCGTCAAGATTTTATAGCGGCCATTAACAGTGCAGAAAATCCAGCAGTTGCCTACTTTCAGCGTGGTCGCCTGGCCTGTGAACAAGGAGATATAGCTGCCGCCCTAAGTGACTGGCAACAGGCAATTCATGTGAGTCCTAACTATGCAGAGGCTCACTACCAGCTTGGTGTGGTTCAAAGTCAACACCATGACTGGACAGCGGCACTAGCCAGTTTTGACTGCGTCCTAACGATCAATCCCAACTGGGCTGAGGCCTATTTAAAGCGTGGTAATGTCCGTCATCAGCTAGAAGATTTAGACGGGGCCAGAGCCGATTGGCAACTGGCGGTGCTCAATGATGCATCATTAGCGCAGTTGGTACCCCCTGTTGCCCAACCAGATGGGTTAACCCCGATTAGAGAGCTACTGCAAGCAGCACTTCAGCCCATTAAGGTAGATGTTAAACAACGGGGCAAACACCTGGAAATTTCGCTTAAGCGTCAAGTGGGTGAAGGGGTAAGTTATTTCACGCTGCCCAATCAAATCCGTGATTTGCTATTGCCCCTAGAATTGTCAGAAATCACTAAGTTTACGCTGATTGGCTATGTGGGGAATGTACGTGGCTCCGAATGGGACAAAAGCTATGACCTATATAAAGATCAACCCTGTCCACCTAGCCATTGGTCAACCGCACTTGCCGCACTAGTCACGTTTCCACCCTTAGGAGTAACTGCCTTACTCTATGCCAGTCAGGTACAACGATTTTATCGTCGTGGTCAGTACCCTGATGCTCGTCGGGCGTCCAAAGCGGTTAGACATTTATCATTGGTTGGCACTGGTGCAATGTGCCTACTGGCATCCTTACCCCTAGCTTACACAGCAGTCAAATCAATTCAAAATGAGCCTGCCCCCCCCGTTAGAACAGCACGGGCGATTGATTATGACTTTATTCAATAGGTGTCGTATTGCTTTACTAGACAACGTTCGCCCTCGGGTACTGCTGTCATAGAGGAATGGCGGCCCTGGCGATCAGTCGCGGCCAGGCTACTGTGGCATTTTTATCTGAGTGAACGGCGACAGGTTTATCCCACTCTAAATTAGGATTTTTTTAGCTACATCCGGAATCATCAATTCTCAACGTGTTACTGACTATAGCTCTCTAAGAGAATGTAGCTCTAACAGCGAATTTATGGTTTTAATGCTATCCAGCATTAAAACCATAAAGTTCTTCAAAATGGGTGGACATTATCATGCTACACGTGTAGCATAGTGAGTGACATAGAAAAAGCGACCCGGTCGAGTTGCTTTGGTTTGGCGTAATCTGCGTCCTTATTTATCAATTATTCTGACACCAAAGGTATAGGTCCCATGAAGTTCTCTATAGAATTCAGCGTCATGCATAGATATTTAAATCTGTTTGGCCGTTTGACACGGGTGGTGCGGTGTCTAGGGATGGGATTTAGTTATCCGACCATTGGTGACCTTTGGACCAACGTAATTGATCACGCTGAATCAGAGCGTTGTGACGCGAGTAAATTATTCCATGGCTCGATTATAGGTTATCTCAACCAACCAAAACTCAACCGACATAAACGAAGCGGGGAACCCAGGCGCTTAGCCACGTTACCCATCTAACCCCAAGACCAACGCAGGTTTTTGGCCCCCGCTTCCCGGACCCGGAAGCGGGGGTTGATTATTTTTAGACATTTTTTTGGACTCCGAGGGCTTAGCCATGACATTACAACCGTATAAGCACGTATTGCCCAAACATCGACCCATCGTCCTCTTTTCCAAAAATTACCTTCCCATGGCGCGAATTAATTTGAAGCGAGCAACGGTTCTTTTAGTAACAGGTCGGGCAGAACCTGTAGATCTAATCGGGAAAACCTGGCAGATGCGATCGCCCAGCCTAACCCTTGAGATTCCTGAGCATATTCGTCTGCGGGCTGGGGATAGCGATCGCATCTGGAAGACGCCACCGGTTAATCGTCGCGAAGTCCTGCGGCGCGATGGCCATACTTGTCAATATTGCGGTAGCAAGCGGCAGCTCACGCTGGATCATGTGGTGCCGCGATCGCAAAGTGGCTCTCACACGTGGGATAACGTGGTTACCGCGTGCGCCCCCTGCAATGCCCGCAAAGGGGCCTTTACCCCTGAGGTTGCCAATATGCAGCTCAGGCGACGCCCCAAAGCGCCTATGCATCCAGTTGTCGCTTTTGCAAAAAATTTCTGGAAAGAGCAGAAGATTTAATAGTTTGTGCCGCCGTCGGCATGTGATTGCCCTACTATCCATGGAGATTGTCAGCCGTGTTAAAGCTGAACTATAACGATTTCGGCTTATTCCTTGAACGGGTACCTATATCGTGGGAAACAGTTGCTAATCAGCGAGTCATATTAGCGATGCGCTCTGGTGAGCCCTTGCATCTAGACCCTAGCTGGGCTTCCTTTTTGTTACCTGTTGAATTATCTGGTGTTACTCGGCTTAAGTGCTTGCTACGGAAATATTCAGCAGATGCGATCGCACTAACCAAAGTTGACGATGAATTTGTTGAAGTCAGCCTGAAAGGGATTTGGATGGCGAGTAGCGTTAACGCTGAATCTGGCACCTTTATTACTGCCCTTGCCTCTGAAAGCGAAATGTTAATCTATGAACTGTGGCAAGCGACCCAACGACAGAATGCATATTTTGTATAACTGTTGAAGGTGAACTTAAAACGTTTTTTACTGTAGTTTTACAGTAGAGGTTGTGTCTTTAGTCAACATCTCCAGTTCCCTCTTTTGATCAGGGGGAACTAGGGGGACGTTGCGATCGCTAATATAAGTTTCCCCCTCCTGAAGTGCTCTTCTATGGGGGGAAACGTTAAGCTGGACAAATCTTGTCTATGTTAAGCATGTAAACATGTGAAACAATTGCCCATATTAAGTAGATGATCCTAATTAGTTATCATCCCAACTCTGAATTCGTTAAACCCGATTAAAAATGGACAATCCTGTAGGGGCACTCCCTTGTGGATGCCCTGCGATATCGGCTGCTACTAACCAGGATTTCGTATAAAACAAACGCTAAACGGTTTGTTTATATCTTACAAAAGATTAAATACACTTACTTACTAGAGGAGAATCAATACCTCCTCTTCTATCTCTTGCTGAAAAATACTGCATCTGCAACAGACTCCATAAACATAAGCAGCCTATTACATAAGCCGCAAAAACTTCTTTCCTAACAGGAGAATTACCATGCATTTTGCTGCACCGATTTTTCTTACCTTGAGCCATAAGCTCTTTAAGCATTTACAACTTCCAAGACAACAACGATCGCCCAACCTAAGTTCACCCAACGAGAGAAATTCAACAACATCCATTGACAGACATCATGCTGACACTGGAAACAAAGCACAAAAGGTAAAGCGACTTTATCCCCTTGAACGCAACCCCTTTACATAAGGACTGGGAAGATCCAGAAAGATTCTCTATGTCTATTTTGTTTTTACCCGAGATCCAAGACCACCCACAAAAACCCCTTACAAGCATAGACTCGAGAATCTCTCAAAAAATCTCCCAAAACCTCTTGACACCTTGTAGCGCATTTTGTATTATAGAAATAACGCAAGGCGCACTACGAACTTAAGTTTCGAAGATAAGTATTAAGCAAATCATCAAGACTCAATCAAGAACCTTGAAAACTAAATAGTTCTCTTTTGGGGGTGTAACTCAGTGGTCTAGAGTGCCTGTCTGTCGAACAGGAAGTCGCGAGTTCAAATCTCGTCACCCCCGCCTTATAGCCTTGTGGGCGATTAGATAAGCCGCTATGGTTCTCAGCCATAGAGAAGCGGGTGCAACTCCCGTCAGGGCTCCCAAAGTTAACTCATGTCGAAGCTGTAGACGCTCTGGAGAAGAAACTTCAGGTTTGTAGCTTGGACATGGTTTAAGTCCAGGTAGCCAAGTTGGTTTAAGGCGTCGGTCTGCAAAACCGAAAATCGTGGGTTCAACTCCCACCCTGGATTCCATTGCAGAGATGGTGTAACGGTTAGCACCTCGGTCTCCAAAACCGATGATCTGGGTTCGAATCCTAGTCTCTGTGTTCTGTTGTAGGTCTTCTGCAACAGAAACTTGTCTGTACCGTATCCCCATAGAAAAAGCTTACATACTAGCTCAGTTGGTAGAGCATCTGTTTGCAGAACAGACTGTCGCAGGTTCAATTCCTGTCGTATCACGCTTATCCACATCCAGAACTGATGTGTTTTCCAAAGAAAGCGCTAGGTTTTAACTTGGATGTGGTTGGCACAACGCTTTTTCAACTTATACGGCACAGGCTTTTGGTGGCGTAGGCAAATTGGTAAAGCCACACGGCTTTCAATTCTCACCCGACCCTCCTTGGAGAGATCGCCATTGGTAAAGCAAACTGCCTGCTAAGCAGTCGTGAGATAGCAAATCTCACTATGGGTTCGACTCCCATTCTCTCCTCCAGAGAACATGGTATAACCGAATAACACAGTTGAAACCTGTAGTTTTCTCGACGGTCAAAAATAGTTCTAGACGTGGAAATGGTTTACACAGAAAATCCCCTGGTAGCTCAGTCAGGTAAGAGCGCTTGTCTGAAAAACAAGAGGTCATCCGTTCAAATCGGATCTGGGGGACTTGCACTCACTGATGAGTGCTCAATGGGGTGTAGTTCAATTGGCAGAGCGCCTGGTTGTTACCCAGGAAGTTAGAGGTTCGACTCCTCTCGCCCCAGCCATTTATTGCCGAGTGGACGAATTAGCAAGTCGCCTGACTCTGAATCAGGAGATTGTAGGTGCAAATCCTACCTCGGCATCCAATCCCCTGTGGTGCAATTGGCAGTTCACGTCCGATTTTGGATCGGAAAATCTAGGTTCAAATCCTAGCGGGGGAGTTGGAGTACCAAATACTCTCGTAGCCCAACGGTAAGAGGCGCTGGTCTTAGAAACCAGAGGTTGTGGGTTCGAATCCCACCGAGAGTACCAAATCGGGATGTAATTCAGTGGTCAGAGGCCTTGTTTGCAATTGGTAGACATGCCGTGCTCAGAACGCGGTTGCTGTGGGTAACTCCTAGCGGAGACGCTTCGCGAACGAATCTCTGGCGACCCACCAAATACCTCACCTATACAACCCATGGACTTTTAAGTCCCTTGCCCCTGTGATGCAATTGGTAGACATGATCCGCTTAAAACGGATTTGTTGCAGGTTCGACTCCTGTCAGGGGTATGGCAGTAATGCCAATAAAAACAAATTTGCAAAAGGAGGTGAATCCGATGAAACTTGCAGAGGCCCTAATGCAACGGGCAGATTGTCAGAAGAGAATCGCTCAGTTGCGTCAGCGATTGACGCGCAGCGCCAAGGTCCAGGAGGGCGAACAGCCTCCCGAGAATCCTCAAGAGCTGTTGTCAGAGGTGGATACTGCAGTTGCTGAACTTACGCATTTGGTGCAGCGGATTAATCAGACTAATGCTAGTACAGCATTGGCTGATGGTTCTTTATCAGATGCCCTGGCTCAGCGGGATACTCTATTCACTAAGCGAAGTGTTTTGGAAAACTTAATCCAAGCTGCATCCATTACCCATGATCGGTACAGCCGTTCGGAGGTAAGATTTGTAAGTACGGTGGATATTGGCAGTCTACAGCGTCAGTTAGACGATATCTCACGAGACTATCGTTTGCTAGATGCACAGATTCAATCGCTAAACTGGCAGATTGACCTAATAGGTAGTTAAAACAAATAGTCGGTAGCTAAATTCAACAGAAGCGAACACAACCCGCCAACTGGGCAAGTTGGGAAATGTCGTATACTAAACGACCCTTGGATGCGCTGGGGCAGGGCAAATGGGTTCGACTCCCGTTTATAAATTACGCCCAGCATTGTGACAGGTGCACATCATACTGTGATTGCTTACTACCCTGTGTTGATCGGTTGAATTTAGTGAGGGTGGGTTCGGGGACTATTGCTGGTGTAGCTCAATTGGCAGAACAACTGTCTTGTTAGGACTACCACTTGCCTCTATAGCTCAACGGACTCAGAGCAGCGCCCTTCGAAGGCGACGGTTCCAGGTTCGAATCCTGGTAGAGGTGCTTGTTATTAATCAGTAAGGAGGTTGTTTTCATTGAAGCTTATGTTATTTAGTTTTAAGCCAGGATCGTAATGCGTGCCCTCACGGTTAGAGCCTACATACTTTAAGTACGAGAGGAACAGTAACACCAAAACGGTGTGCGTTTGCAAACAGGGATCGCGAAGAATCTGAAAGGTTGGCTTTAAAGTAGCCATCCTCTAAGGAGTGTGTTAAAACTCATCATTGGAGCCCCCTTAGTAGCTGAGAAAACGCTATGCTCTAAATACTTGCACGACATTGGGAATCCTGGTCATTGGCCTTGATGTATACAGAGAGAACAACATCGGGGAGCCTAGGCAGGACTTCGGCGTAAGCTCAGTCGAACGCACGAGGCGATTACCCTACAAGAATTGTCCAGATAAAATGGAGGTTTTATGACGATTTATTTTTATAGCGATCGCAAAAAACCTTATGGGTGTTTCTCCAATTTTTCGAAGCATGGGGTATTGTTGAATGGTCGATGGTGGCCGACAACAGAACATTATTTCCAGGCTCAGAAATTTATAGACACCGATCCTGATTGGGCTGACAAAATTGGTAATGCGAAAGCACCCAAGACTGCTGCAGTAATGGGTAGAGACCGAAGCCACCCTCTCCGTTCTGATTGGGAACAAGTCAAAGACGACATCATGCATCGAGCCGTGCTCACTAAGTTCCAAACCCATGCAGATATCCAAGCTATTTTGCTAGGGACTGGTGCCGAGCCAATCGTTGAAAATGCCCCTGGAGATTACTATTGGGGCTGTGGTAAAGACGGTAGTGGTCTAAATAAATTAGGCCGAATTCTAGAAGCTGTGAGGGCAACAATTCGCGAAACAATTTAACAAGGGAGTGTCGCCTAAAGGATGGGCATCGATCTTCTAAATCGATCTGTGTAGGTTCAAATCCTACCACTCCTGCCAATCAAAAAATGGGCCTGTAGCTTAACTGCGAAAGCATCTGCCTTGCAAGCAGAAAGATGTCGGTACTCTAGCGAGAAGGCTAACGCCTACGAAGCCGACCAGTGGCCACCAAATAATTTCTTTAACGCATGTTGGCCGAATCCGAAGTGGACGAGGAGCTGGTCTGTGAAACCAGTGTTAGCGGGTTCAAGCCCCGTCGGTCAACCCAATTGGAAGGTGCCGCTGAATGGTCGGCAACTGGTCTTGAAAACCAGGGTGTGGTAGAGCTGCAGGGGTTCGATTCCTCCACCTTCCTCCAACCACCAGAAGCCGAGAAGCGAGGCGCTGTGCTGATAACGCAGAGGCAGCAGGGGCAGTACCTGCCTGGTGGATTGTTTATTTTTTATCGGAGGTCGAAATGGTACATATTAGATTCGAAGGTCGCTCCTATGATGTAGCGACAGCTCAGCTGGAAGTGATGCCCAGTATGGGTGATGGCGTAGTGAAAGAAAGAGTTGCCCAATATCTAGAGGTGCAGCCTACGCGTTTGCAATCTTATGTGGTTGACCATCGACCCAATGGCGATATTATCGTTCGCCCAGAGGCTGTTTATGGTTAAAGATTGCTAGATTTTTTCTCTTTTTTCCTGCGCCCTAACCTGTAAAGCATACACACTTTCGGCTTAAAAACCGGGAAAGTGCAAGTTCGAATCTCGCGAGACCGCCATCGGTCTGTAGCCCAATTGGTAGAGGCACCATGTAACTAAGGCTTTTCAAACTTGCGTGGGATTTTTATTAAGTTTGTATATGAGCGAACATCGACTGAGTGAAATTGTGATTGAACGTCCCCGTGGTGGGATGCGTGTGAGTTCTAGAAAGCTGAAGGGACATCGAAAAGAACTGGAGCAGATTACGCGGGTAGCAACCGAAGATGGGTTGCTGAGTCCCTATTTGATTAAGCCCAGACGGAAGTCAAAGTGGTTATCAGATCATCTAGGGCCATTGCGTAAGTTGTTGCAGTCTCAAGTGGGTCAGCCCTGGGATCAGGTCTATAGTCGCCTGTGTCGCGATCTAAATCCTCGTACCATGGCTGGCCAGCATGTGATCGATCATCTCTGGGGTTATGTAGAACAGCATGTGGAGATCATTGATGGTTTACCCTATACCAAACAGAATCACTGGTATTGGCAAGGTGAACGACGTTCTTTATCGGACTACTATGGAACAAAGTTCTATGTGAATCCTGAGACAGGTTTACTGTGTGTGGCTCCTAACGTGTGTCGCAGACGAGAACCTGCCCCTCCTGAAGAGGTGATTCAGGTGAACACCTATGAACAGTATCGTTGCATAGATCAGATTTGGTATTGCATCACTTTTGAGATATTACATTCACCATTTGCATGGGATGTGCTGTTCAAAGACACTCTTGATGCTAAAAAGGCTTTACAGTCCTATCGCCGTAAGATCTATGCTGCGAAGAAGCGTCAATGTGGAAAGCGAGACCTTAAAAAGATTCGTAGAATGTTGAAGTAATTGGCAGTTGTTGCTGTGACCTAACTTAAAGAGCTTACATTCTCTACCAACCAAACAGGTGGTGTGCTGATTGGAGAGTCAGCACTGCAAACCCGGACCTTAGCGGGCGAAGTTATCTTATTGTCTTTTAGCAAACGATGACTTCATGCTCTTTTAACTCATGCAGCGGCAACATCTGCCTCCTGATTAAGAAACAAAGGAGGTAACTGCTATGACAGCAATTACAGAACGCGACTGGCGGTTGGATATGCTTAACAGTCTGTTGACGACTCCCCACCGCCAGCTAGAAACCGTTGCCGATATTCATAAGTTAATGGCTGAGCTGGACCCTATCTTTTACGGTCATTTGGCTGTTTGGTACATCCATAAGGGAGATGTGCGGGACCATAAGGAAGTCTTTATTGCCCACTTGTTAACCAGTGACCTGAGTATCCATCGAGATGCAGGCTTTGTTATGCTTCAGGCGTTGCCGCCCTACCAGGTGGCCCGTGTGGTGGACTTTATGAAGCGTCATCTGGGTAAGATACCCCGTTCTGCTAAGACAGCGGTACGTCGTTACTTGGCTAAGCGTGAGTCAAACCCTACCCAGTTTGACCGAGCGGTGCTGCGGGCTCGTAAGGCAATGAAGTATCTTTATGCCTCATTGCACATCAAGCCAGGGGCAAGGGCTAATGCCATTCTGTTTCAGGATGCTCCCCCTGAGGGGTCTCTAGCTGCTGTTATGAAGCAGTTGGCTAAGGCTAAAACACCGGCTGAACAGGCTCTGCTGATTGTGCGGCATAAGATCCCTTACACCATTGCCATTGGTGCAGTACGCCAGGTAACCCCTGCGGTACTGGTGGCGTTGATCAACAGTATGACCCCCCAGGAGGTAATCAACAACCTCAAGTCTCTTAAGGCACGAGGTGCCATGGATCATCCTGAGGTGAAGGCATTGATTGATCAGAAGTTAACTGAGGCTAAGGGCCATCGACGTCTTTCTGCCTTTAAGGCAATGAAGGCTGCAGAGGTCGCTGACGTGGATACTGGTATGGCAGAGCAGCTAGCGGCTGTGGCCAATGAACAGGTAAAGCGTCGAGGTAAGATTACTCGTTCGACAGCGTTGTTTGTCGATAAGAGTAGCAGCATGACAGAGGCCCTAGAGGTGGGTAAGCATGTAGCAGCTCTGATCTCTGGTGTGACTGAGGCGGGTCTCGTTGTCTATGCCTTTGATGTGGTGGGGTATGCCATCACTGCAGCAGGCAGTGAACTGTCTGACTGGGAAAAGGCGTTTCAGTACATTTCTCCCAGTGGTTGTACTAGTATTGGTGCGCCGCTGAAGATGATGACGCTAAAGCGACAGGCTGTGGAGCAACTCATTTTGATTACTGACGAGAATGAGAATAGGGCTCCCTACTTTTGTCAGGCGTATCGCGAGTATTGTCAGACGCTCAAGATTGAACCAACGATTTTGATCGTTAAGGTGGGACGTCATAGCACTCACCTGGAGAATAGTCTACAGCGGGCAAAGATTTCCTTTGAGACATTGATCTTTGAGGGAGATTACTACGCGCTGCCTAACTTAATCCCATTGCTCTCTCGACCGTCTCGGTTGGAGCTGTTAATGGAGATTTTGGATACGCCATTGCCGGTGAGGCCAGATAAGTAAGGTTAGCCACGGATAATTTTCACAATAAAAATTATCCGTGGCTCTTTATACCTTGCTCCTATCCGAAAGCTACGAGGTAATGCCATGAATACTGCACGGCGAGTTCTAACATCTTCTAGGGATAAAATCAAGTACTCTTTCCTCGATCGCCTTTTTCAACGTCTAGAAGAGGCTCTCCAGGAAGGAACAGAGGTAAAATTTCGTCTGGCCTGGGGGAATATCACTGGGATTCCCATTTATTTGGATCCTACCTGTGTCGAAATCGTCTCTGTTAATGTATATATGGAAGACGATGACGCCCCTTCTGAGGAGATCTCCTGGCGAACGGTTTGGCTGATTCGTTTGGAGGAGGTTAATGCGATCGCATACCTCAGCGAAAGTTGGTCAAAAAAACGACTTGAACAACTGTTGCCAGAAGAAGAGCAGCCATCTGAGAAGCAGGAAGACAGATAGAAAAAATAAAGAGGGTTTATCAGACCTAATTGAAGGTGACAATCCCTTAGGGGAACTCCCTTGTGGATGCCCTTCGATACCAAGTGCTACTAGTTAGGCTTTCGTAAAGCAGGTAATCCCAATTAGCTATCAAATATCGAGGACCCGTTCGATAGATAACTTATGAGCAATCTCGGCTCATTACCAAGCGACCATCGGACAATAGATAAACAGCTTGAGGTTCCGTAAGGAAATCGTCATCATTATTGTTCTGAGTTGTTGCGGCTTCGTCAGGCAAAGAACGTACAGTGCCTGTGGAAAGTGTTGATAGGTATACTGCAGTTGGCTGTTGTGGCAAACCATCTCTACCTGTTACCACAAATCGTCCACTACCCTGGGCGACAGGAGCAATACAACTACTGGCCACCAGTGTGTCAGTATTCACCAGAACGTCCGACAACTCCGTTAGATTGTTTTCGATAAAACTCACGTCTGGAAAGGTAATCGTACCTGACGAGAGCTGGCCACTGGCATTAATATCCACCCGACCATTCATATCTAGGTCAGCTAGCTCTGTACCCGATGGAGATGGTACAAAGCCTTGGCCAAAGAAAATCGGTAAGGTGATATTTCCGCCAGCACCATCCTGGGCAAAGGCCAAAATATCGCTATCATCTAAGGCAACCAAATAACCAGCAGCAATGACGATATCACCACCATTATCGGCCCCACTCGCCACATTGGTCAGAATATCCCCATCACCTGACAAAACAATATTACCTGCACTAATGTTGATTGCTCCACCCGCCGACTGCCTGGCGTCTGTGCGAATATCTCCATCAGTCACTGTTAGTTGAGCGCCAATGTCAATGATAATACTACCTGCGTTTCCTTGTCCAAAGGCCTGAGCACTTACGGTTCCTCCATCCTGAATAATTAGCCCTAAGGAACCGCCAGAGTCTCGAATATTAATTTGTCCTGCGTCACCACTGCCCTCTGTCACTGTAAAAATTCCACTTGAAGGTGGGGTGTCACCGACGTCTTCAGCGGCAGTTCCTGAAATAGGAGCTGCTGCTGCGACTGTGATACTGTCGGCTTCAGAGACAGGTCTTGAGTTAAGAACCTCATCTGATTCAGAGGCAAATCTTGAGTCAGGAATCTCATCTGAGGCGGTTGTGATATTGTCATCTTCAGGAGCCGTTCCTGAAATAAGAATTTCATCTGAGGCGGTGACATTAATATTACCGGCCTGTCCCTCAGCCGATGTGGATGCCACCAGTTGACCTCCATTTAGGAGTTCTACTTGACCAGCCGTAATGTTAACATCACCCCCACGGGCATTTCTGGCAGTACTGCTATCAACAGTGGCACCGTTGTTTAACTGCACTAAACGACCCTGAAGGGTAATATCGCCACCGGCTCCAGCCATTGCCCCCGCTTCGCTAGCGTCCTGTGCGCGTGCCTCTGCGTTAACAGTCCCCTCATTCTGAATCACAATATCCAGATGGCCATTGCCAGCATCCTGAATCTTGATCTCACCTGCAGCCCCCATGCCTTCTGTAAAGGCAAACACTCCACTTTGGGCAGGTTCGTCTTCACTTACGGTAGGATCAATACCCGAAATTAGGACTTCTTCCGATGCGGTGACATTAATACTACCGGCCTGTCCCTCAGCTGATGTGGACGCCACCAGTTGACCTCCATTTAGGAGTTCTACTTGCTCAGCGGTGATATTAACATCACCCCCACGGGCATTTCGGGCCGTACTGCTATCAACAGTTGCATTGTTGGTTAGCTGCACTGAACGACCCTGAAGGGTAATATCACCACCAGTACCAGCCATTGCGCCTGCTTCTTCGCTAGTACCCTGTGCGCGTGCCTCTGCGTTAACAGTTCCCTCATTCTGAATCACGATATCCAGATGGCCATTGCCATCATCTTGAATAGTGATCTGGCCCGCAGCCCCCATCCCTTCTGTAAAGGTGAATACTCCACTTTGGATAGTGTCGTCTTCACTCACAATAAAGTTATTATCATCAGCCTTATTCTCAATGAACCCGTCATCTCTAGGATCAATACCCGAAATCAGCAATTCATCTGATGCGGTGATAATAATACTACCCGCCTGACCACCTGCCGATGTGGACGCTATGAGCTGTGCCCCATCCAGTATCTCTATGTGTTCAGCCGTAATCTCAATATCACCACCTTGAAAATCTCCGTCGCTACTACTATCAATAATGCCGCCAGTTCCTATCCGTAACGAACGAACATGGAGAACAATGTCACCACCTGCTCCAGAACTATCACCATCATTGCTGACTTCACTGTTACTAAAAAATCCACTGGGTGAGTTTCGTAAGTCGTCTGGATCAAATGAACCAAATGTTCCGATTTCAATCGAGTCAGCAGTCACCTCGATCTGTCCGGCATCGCCTGCTCCTTCAATAGCAAAGACTTTAATCTGACCATTGTCCGAGAGTCTCACAGCATGGGCATTGACAATAACATTACCCGTATTAATATTGTTTTCAACGCCTGCATTTGGCCCTTCCACAGAAGCATTGATATCGCTATTCCCGTCAATGATCAAATCCCCTGTGAGAGTAATCTCAATGTTGCCCGGTTCTCCATTGGCTTTATTAAAAACTTTAATCGCACTGACCTCAATCAAGGTAAGGGAATGGGCATTAATGATTACATCTCCACCAGTTCCTACAGAACCGCCCTTGACAATAGATTCGATTTTGCCACGGTCGGTCATAAGCATGTCACCGTTGACAGTAATAAAGACAGATCCGGCATCACCAAGGGCATTATCAGAGGAACTGGACGTAATGCCACTAGATCCAGATTCAACCGGACCATTCATAGTAAATTCATTGACCGTAATGTAAATATCCCCAGCATCACCAGTATCTTCAGTCGTCGTGGAAATCAAGGCCTGATCACCATTGTCATCATCTACCGGTGTTTCAAATCGTAACGAGTCAGCCACAATTCGAATATCGCCGGAGTCTCCTTGGCCACCATTATCGTCGACACGATTAGTGATTTGCCCCCCATCTAAAAACAGCTCCCCACCAGCTGTTATAACGGTATCGCCTGTCCCTCCAATGCCCTTAAGTTCATTCTCAATTTGAGAGTTTCTGAAATAAATGTCACCATCCACAGTTATATCAATACTGCCACTAAAGCCGCCTACGGCATTCCTGGCTAGAGTGTTGATAATTTTACTTTTATTAAATGCTTCGAGATCACCGGTCAATACAATGATGACATCCCCAGACTGCCTACCCAAGGTGCCTCTTCTACTATCATAACCACCCCCTACATTGGACTTGTTCATCAGGATCAAGTTATGGGCATAGATCCGGACATCGCCATTTTCTCCAGTGTCCCCCTTTAGCTCACTTTCGATGTCACTCCTGTCTAGCTCAATATCACCCGCCACGGTCACAAGAACACCGCCACTATCACCGATGGCTCCCCTCGATAACTCAGTGGAAATGTCGCTGTCAAAGGCATCGAGATTACCGGTTAACTCGATAATGACATCCCCTGATTGAATGTCCGGTAGGGTGCCATCAAAATCATCATCAACCTCGCTATCATTCTCCGCTTGAATCGCACTACCGTTCAGGTTCAAATTATGGGCAGAGATTTGAATATCACCACTACTGCCAATGCCTTCATCGATCAGATTTTTAATTTCGGTATCCTCTAGATCAATATCACCAGCCACAGTCACAACAATATCGCCAATGCTCCCTTGAGCATCTTCAGATAGTTGGTTAATAATTTCACTGTCGCTAAACGTCTGAAGATTTCCAGTTAGGTCGATAATAATATCTCCTGACTGGCTGTTGGGTGAGCCTGCTTCGTCATCAAAACCACTGGTAATTTTACTCTCATTCATTAGGGTTAGATTACGAGCAGAGATTTGAATATCACCACTACTGCCAATGCCCTCGATCTCGCTGTTGATTTCGGTATTATCTAGGGTAATATCGCCGACAACGGTCAAAACAATATTGCCGATGGTGCCTTGGGCATCGTCGTCTAGTTTATTAGAAATCTCGCTGTTAGTCGCTTGGAGATTACCCGTTAGGTCAATAATAATATCCCCTGACTCACTGTTGGGTGTGTCTCCCTGGTCTCGTAACCCTGCGTCAAGTTCACTATCGTTTAGGGTTAAATCATGGGCATAAATTCGAATACTACCGCCATCATTACCGTCTACTTGAAGTTCGACATCATTTACGATGTCAACATCTGCACGCACAGCATTCTCGGGAAATTGGAGCATGCCTTCGGGCGAAAACTCCACCCGTCCAGGGGCAGCCAAGCCACCAAGTTCAATTAATCCTTCACGGGCTCGAACCCTGGTGTCTTCATTTTCTAAGATGACCTTTCCACCTACAAGTTGAAATGCTTCACCTCGCTCCATTTCTAATCGCCCCTGGCTACTGATTTCATTGGGGACCAACTGATTAAAGATCAGGGCAGACGGTTGGATGACGAGTAAACTATCGGGAGGTGCGATCGGGTCTTGAGTACCAAAGAGAAACTCCTCTCCAAATTCGATACCATCGGCAGTGGAGGCCAGAAATGAGCCCTCCATATCGAGTTCGGCATTAGGACCGATAAAAATACCGTTGGGGTTAATTAGGAAAAAGTCTGCATCTTCAGAGATACTCAACGTACCTAAGATGTCAGACATGTTAGCGCCTGTGACACGGGTAAAGATAGTTGCAATACTGTCATCGAGAGAGAACTCTACTGTCTGGCCCTCATCGATACTAAATTCTGAAAAACTGTGGAACAGGTTGGAACCTCGGGCTGCGCCACCTTCTACCAGGTCGGCATTAAACTGGGAGTTCTCGAGCCCGAGGGTATTATCAGGGATAATGTCTGCGCGAAGGATGGGACAAAGTACTACTTGACTCAAGAAACTGATGAATACAGCGATACTGGTTCGTGTAGTACCTTTTTTCCAGTTTTGCCAGTTCGTAATCATCAGTTTCTCCTCCTTACTCAGGATTTAGCATGAAAAAATGGCATGCCAAAAGCATATCAGTGACTTGGAGGTGTTGATCATGGGTTAATGAAAATAATTAAATTTTTCTACGAAGTAGACCAGTTCAATCCTTGGCATGCCCCACCTACACAACCTGAATATATTCAGCTCAACTGGGAACCGCTGGCTATAGTTAGGGTGCTGGATTTAATCCTGACGGCTGGCTCAATTGCTGGAGGAAGTGAAGGAATTCATGACATTAGCAAAAACCTCAGTCACCTTTTTCCGGACATACCGCCAAAATTATTGATTTTGTCCAATCTATTAGGCAAGATCTCGTATAGTTTTCGCTAAGCATTAGGAATTAACACCGGGGTTGCTGTTAAAGACATTCAGGAGGTGATCCCCATGGTTAATATCCATCAGCTACTAAATCATTTTATTGATACTGAGCAGGAACTCTGCCAGTCCGACTTTTTGGCTCCCTGTGTACGGCAGGGCTGTCTACGTACCCGTGTGAATGGGTTGGTGTATACCTTTAATTTAAAGGGATGGCCGTTTGAAGGTTGGGGGGTGTTTCGTCCGGCAACGTTTGAGACGGCAACGTTGGTGATGGAAGCTAATTTGCCCCAGGTGGAGCAGTACTTGACACCACTGCCTGCTTTTCGACTGCGTCTGTTGTATCGGCTGCAACATTGTAGCTGGTTGGCCTATCCCACCAATGAATCGGATGCTCGACAGCGGTTAGGGCAGGTAAAGCCTGTAGTAGTACACCTTGTGTCTGAGGGGGGTGCCTTTGATCAGGTCATTGCTCGCTGGGATGGGAATGCGTTTTGGTTTGATCAGGTGGATCGCCGAGCGGATGTGGCAATTGCGCCCTATCTCCGTCAATCTCTCACTGACGAAACCTGGCCTGATGATCTTCGCATCAAGGGCCTCACCCCAGAGGATCGGACAGCCTATGACCTGGCTATCCAGCATATACCTGGATTTTTTCCGGAAAAGCAAGATGAACAACGGTTACGTCGGGCACTCAAAACTGGTGGTGGTAATCTGCAACAGTTTCAGGATCAGGGAGACTTTTGGACGGTCCATTGGACGACGGCAGATGGTGAATATCACACGAGTGCCATTGCTAAGGATGATCTGACGGTGATTAGCGCAGGAATTTGTTTGAGCGATCGCGATCGCGACTTTGATCTGCAATCCCTGGTCGGTGTAGTAGAGAAGAGTGATCTGTAGGCTTCAACTTCGCTCAGCCTACAGAGACGGAGGAGATAACGATGACATATTTGTTTCATGAGCGACTGGCTCGATCGACTAAGGCGATGGAGCAGCTAAGGCAGTCTGCTGTGACGATCTGTGGTGCCGGTGCCTTGGGTGGAAATATTGCTGAGACACTGGTGCGATCTGGGGTAGGGCAGTTGAAGGTGATTGATTGCGATCGCATCGAAGAACGCAACCTGTCCACCCAGCCCTACACTCGTGCGGATGTAGGAGGCTTTAAGGCCAAGGTGTTAGCCAATAGCTTGTATCGAGCTGTGGGGACCCTGGCCGAGGCAGAAACCAAGCGATTCACCGCAGCCAATGGTCATAAGCTGTTAGGTAGCCCTAATTTGGTGATCGATGCTTTTGACAACAGCGGTTCTCGTCAAGCTGTTAAAGATAGCTGTAACAAAATTCACGTACCTTGTCTGCATGCAGGGTTGAGCGAAGACTACGCTGAAGTGATTTGGAATCCTTTATATAAAGTCCCTTCACCTGCCAATGATGATATGTGCGATTATCCTTTGAGTCGGACTTTGGTCATGCTCACGGCTACTGTGACTGCAGAAGTCGCTATCCGTTTCTTGATTGATGGAACGACTCAGAGTTTCACAATGACTCAAAAAGACTTTTCCATTACGCCTTTTTAGATCAAGGAATTGCAATGATTACTTAGGGAGTGTCATGATAAATGATGCTTTATAACTGGTCACAACAGCCGACCATCTTCCATTTTGATAATACGATCAGCAACATCAAAAAAACGATGGTCATGGGTTACCATCAAAATCGTTGTGCCGTCCCCCTTGGCCAAGTGCTGAAATAGGTCTATGACTGTTCGACCTGTTTTACTATCCAGGGCAGCGGTAGGTTCATCTGCCAAAATTAGGGGTGGGCAGCTGACCAGGGCACGGGCAATGGCGACCCGCTGCTTTTGGCCACCGGAGAGATTTTGGGGATAGTAATTTGCTCGGTTGCCCAGCCCTACGGACTGGAGCATGGCCTTGGCGCGATCGCAAGCCGCACGGGAAGATACATTTTCATGAAGTTCCACCGACATTTGAACATTTTGTCGAGCCGTCATAAAGGGCAATAAATTGTGCCCTTGGAAAATATAGCCAATGTGTCGTCGCACCTGGATTAGTTGCTTCTCAGAGGCACCGTAGAGTTCTTTACCGACGGATAGTAGTCGCCCCGTTTGCACCGAGCGTAAGCCCCCAATCAGTGATAACAACGTGGTTTTTCCTGATCCTGAAGCCCCAGTGAGAATAACCATCTCCCCTCGAGAGAGATTTAAATTAATATCAAATAAAACTTGCTGACGCAGTTCCTGTTGACCGTAAAAATGATTGAGATTGCCAATGTGAACGGTTGTTTCCATTGTCTTGTTCTCGCTGCTGTGTTTAGGTTATAGACACATTACTAAAACACATCTGCCGGATCCGCATCTTGGAGTTTTTGCATGGCGATGGCTCCAGCCATAAAGCACATCATGCCGGTTAGGAGCAACACGGCAAAGGCTTTGGGTAGGGTCATGACGATGGGCAAAGAGGTGGCATCCCTAGAAATTTTGTAGGAGATGAGGGCAATGATCACGCCTTGGACATAGCCCAATACGGCCAAAATAACAGATTGCTGGAACACCAGGGACAAAAGATAGGGATGGGTATATCCCATAGCCTTTAAGGTGGCATATTCTGGAAGATAGTTGGTGACATTGGTATATAGGATTTGATACACCACCACAATGCCAACAATGATGGCCAAAGCAACACTCAGATTAAATACAAAGCCGATGGCGGTGCTGCTTTGCCAATAGGTTTTCTCAAATTGGATAAATTCTTTTTTAGACAAAACGTTCACATCATCGGGCAGTGCTTGTCTGATTTTATCCACCAGGTGGTCCACGTCAGTGCCTGGTTTAAGTTTAATCAGGCCCACTTCAATCAGTCCTTGAGGGCGATGACTAAAGATTCTGAAAAAGTTTAAATGGCTGGTGATTAGATTCCCATCGGCCCCAAAGGATGTGCCGAGTTTAAATAATCCGGTAACGGTAACACCCCGGTTAGCTTGGCCTCGGCTGCCCAGTTCGGTGGTAATGGTATGGCCTGCTTTAAAAGTCTCCGCTACGGGGCCAAATTCAGACCGTGAGGCTTGATCAAACAACACCCGATCCGGCAGCTGGAGAGTTCTTAAGTTGTTTTCAACCCCAGGGAGGTTAAAGACTCCGCTCCTGAGTTTAAAACCGATGACATAAATAGGACGCCAATAGTTACGGGTCTCTGGATGTCGCCATTGGGCAAAGGCTAGATAAATGGGAGTAACAAAATCAACTTCTTCAAAGGCTAAGGTTTGATCCAGTCGCCGTTCAGAAAAACTTTCCATGGCAGTGAGCGATGTTGAGCGAGGGCTAACCAGAAAAATATCGCCTTGCCAACTTTTATGGAGATGAACAGCACTGTCAAATAGGGCTTCGCGAAATCCCAGTTGCATAAAGATCATAACCACGGCAAACACGATGCCGGATACGGCAACAGTTGTGCGGCGATAGTCGTGTTTTAGCTGTAGCCAGGCCACCGGTAATTTGGTGTTCATGGGTTTGCACCAGAGACATCGATCACGGCATGAATTTCTAAGTTGGTTAGCCCAGACACGCGTTGACTCTCCTGGAGACGAATTTTGACTTCCACTACCCGAGCATCGGCGTCAGCGGCGGGATCCGTTCCCAGCACATCCCGTTTAGCGATTTGAATACCCAGGTCTTCCACCACCCCCTGTAATGTGCCAGGAAAGCCATCGCTGGTAATGGTGGCGGTTTGGCCCACTCTGACCTGATGGATGTCCGTTTCGTATACTTCTGCGATCGCATACATTTGGTCAGTTGCTCCCAACTCCAAGATGCCATCGCGACCAATGATTTCCCCCGGCCAGGTTTGGATCTTGAGGATTTGACCCGCCTGGGGGGCTTTGACGTAGGCTAAGTCCAAATGGGTTTGGGCCTCTTCCACCGCTGCAATCGCCCGAGATAACTCAGCTTCTGCCAGGGTGACATCCACCGTACGCACTTCAGCAATCGCCCCTAACCTGGCGTCGGATTCGACAATTTGTTGTTCTAAGGTGGTGACTGTTCGATTTAAATTGGCCTTTGCTTCGCCAATGTCCTTGGTTAAGGTGTCCACCGTCTGCACTAACCTGGCATTGGCTTCCTGTAACTGTTCTCCCACAGCAGTAGCCTCTAGACAAACACTTTCATACAGAGACGTAGAAACAGCGCCATCTGCATGTAACGACTGGTAGCGGCGACATTCTTTTTCTGCAGTTATTAATTCAGCATTCAATCGCTCAATCGTTTCCGCTTGGGTATTTTGTTCGCCCCTGAGACGTGCCTGCAAACTATCAATAGTGGCTTCTTGGGTGGAAATTTGGCCTTGCAGTTCAGCGGCTAACCGTTCAGTCGTAGCGGCTTGGGCGTTGATACTGCCTGACTTTGCACCGGCTTTGACTTGAGCAACATTAGCCCTAGCAATACTAACCTGTTGCTGGGCCAAGTTAACTGCAGCAGCTAAGCGATCGCGACTATCTAAAATCGCAACTACATCCCCTGATTGGACCCTGTCACCTCTCTTCACCAGTAGTTGCTCAACCCTGGCTCCCTCTCTAAATGCTGGGGCAGACATCTGAATAACTTCTCCCTTGGGTTCCAGGTAACCCGACGCGGAGATGGCCTCCATGGGATAACCGTCAGTGACATCAAGCGTTGCCGTCTCTGGTTGCGTAGTCGTCTTTGCGCCTGAAGATTCGTTTGATCGAGGCAGCCCAAACCACAGGGTAACCATGGTCGAAACGACGGCTGTCACAACGCTTAAGGCTACCATTGTCGATGCCAGAAGCCACCGATTGGCATCAAGCTTTTGCAATGGAATTCCTAATTCAGTCAGGCTAGCCCCAGGGTGAGTAATCCACTGGCGAATGTTCATGGAAGTTCAGTATTCCTATATTCAGTCACTAGCAGCAATAGGTGGAATTAATGATTAACCAAACTAAATGACTCGTCCGCTAATATACCCACAGCTTGGGAAGCATCATCATCCTTTAAAGTCTATTGCTGAGGATGAACCACTAGCGCAATCATGCGAGTTTGACCACGCGTGAGCTGAATCGGGAAAGAAATTATCTTTTGAGATAAGTTATCCCCACTAAAAAGAATACTGTCGCCAATGCGGGCGTCAATTCTCAGATCCAGATTCTGGATTGCATGTTGTGCCTTAACCAAGGCTTCCAGGGCTGTCCAAATGCGAGCACCCGCTAAGGCCGCCCCATCCATATCCATAAGCTGTTGTAATAAGGGGCGTCTGGACTCTCCCAAAAGGGCAATCCAGTCTGACACAGTCCGGGGCTTAACTGGTTCAATATCACACCCCTGTACTCCATAATCAGCTACACAGAGACATACTCGATCATCGTGGGCTAGGGAAATATCAAGGTTGTCGGGCACGCAATTCTGAACAACTGGCTTCCCTGACTCCAGCCAGATAAATTCTGGCTCTAGAGACTCAAAAGGTTGGGATTGGATGGCCAGAGTTTGTTTTAATTCACCATTCCCCCTATGTCGCAGTTTGCTCATCACTGTTTGGATGAGCGGTAATTCCAGTTGGTGACGATCGCTGGCTTCCCGTTGATGTAACCCCAGAATATTCATTACGGCGGCTGCAGGCATTGGCATACCAAATTTCTTGGAAATCTCCGCCAGCTTGGCCTGAAGAATTTCCCCATCTCTTTGGTCAGGATGGGCCAACTGTTGCGCAGTTGGATTGTCCGGTCGATGCTCTAAGCGTCGCAGGCGATAACCAGTCAGTCTTTCAATCAGGTTGCCTTCTCCATCGACCACGGCAATCGAAAGGGTGTAGCCTTGCTCGTCCTGGGCATTTAATGTGGCCACACCCGTGAGCGATCGCACCCCCCGGTGGGTGGGTGGGTAAATCTCCCAGCTATCGATGCCAATGGGCAAACACACGTCTTGGGGCATCGCCGCTTGGCCCGATTGGAGCAGCGCATCTCGGAAAAAGGGATCCCCCAACAATCCAGTTTCATTCAAGTTGTCTGGATTATCCGATTCGCCCGTGGCAATCTGCTGGGCGGTGAAGAGATAGCGATCGCCGGTAATGCTGTAGAACTGCTCTAACCGCTGAAAGCAGGGACCCTGAAACAGGAGAGAACCGTACAAATCCTCATCTGGCCTAATATCCAATGGGGTATCGGGTAACTCAACCGGCTCGCGAGGGGGTACTGCATCGATATCTAAAACGAACGTCGCCGAAAAGTGATCCTTGGCAAATCCTGATAGCTCTGTGCGAATAGCCGCTTTCACCTTTCGAGATTCATCCTTCGTTTGCCGTTCGATCACATGGGCCTGGATTTCAATCTCAGTCCCTTTTTCTGGATCGACCACAATCCCTCGTTCTAATTGGATATCTTCAATCCTGACAACCCTAAAATCATCATCTCCTATTACCAGTGCAGCGGCTTGGGCCATCGCCTCCAAGCCAAACACCGTTGGGAACAGATAGGAGCCTTTATAATGGTGATCCTTAAGATAAGGGTGATTTTCTAAGGAAAGTTGAGTTCGTGTAACAATCTCTACCCGAGGTTCATGAGTAGCCATTCCAGATACAGTCAGGAATTTTGAGGCCCGCGCACAGGGTTTGGGCTGAGACCTCCACGTGTCATAGCCAGCAGTTGACGCTGCCATCGTTCTCATTGGCCCAGTGACTAAGATACGGTTCTGTCCAGGGTCATTGTGTACAAGGTTGAGGAATCGGCGGACCCCCTCGTCTTTACTAATTGCTCCAATGCCCATTTGACGTAGAAAACGTACTGCTCCCATCTCGAAGCCCATACCCACTTCGTCCCACACTCCATACGCGGGACAAAGCACCTCAGTTTGAGGATGCTGGGCACCAAATGCTTGCAATAGTAATTCCATGGCTTCATTGGAGAACCCATACCAGCCGTTGCGCTGCATACCGGTAAAGCCAATGATGGAAGAGAGCCCGACAAATAGTTTGAGTGGAACGTCGTTTAGTGCAGTGCATAGATTGATAACGCCGTTCAGCTTAGGCGCAATTTCCGTCAATGCCTCTGCGGTAGAAATGCTATCAAGACTCCGAGGTCGATTAATGGCTGCGCCGTGGATCACTCCAGTAATAGCACCCATTTCACGTTGAACCTGGGCGACTAAATTTTGGACCGCTTCAAAATCCGTCACATCGCATGGGTAGTATCGGCAGGTCAATGACTTTTCTTCAAAGCGTTTCAGAGTGGTTAAAATTGCTTGGCTGCGGGGATTGTCGTCAGCTTCATTGGGCTGGGGAGAGCTGCCGACCAGGGCCATTTTCACCCCGGTTGATTCTGCAAGTGCGATCGCGCATTCTGCCGTAATTCCCTTTGCTCCCCCAGTTACCAGCATCACATCTTCACCGGTCCAGGTAATCGAACGGGGTTGATAATCAGCCGCTTCTTGCACTACCGGGCGTGGCATCAGACGCTGTAGCTCTGCGTTATACCCGACCGCCGCATAGGGCTCTGGGGTAGCGAGTTCAGCCATCACTCGCTCAGCTAACTGGGGGGGAGACACAGTGGGAGAAAAATCAAGCGACCTCACCTTAAGATCGGGACGTTCTAGATGTAAGCTAGCTGCCAATGCCTGGGTGCAGGTTTGATCAATAGCCGCCCCTGGATAATTGGTGCCAAAGACGCCGCCACCGAATTGCACATAGCCCACGGTTAAATTGGCATGCTGTCTGCTGTCTGCAGCAGGGGGAGCCGTGAAGGGCTGCAGACGATCCACGATAGCCCTAAGGCTGTTGGGGGATATCGTGGTCGCTTTAGACTGTCGGGGCAAAATGGCAATTAGATGAGAAAATGCTGTCATCTCGATCTGAAGGGGATGACAAACCTGTTCAAAGGAGACTACCTGCACTTGAGCACCTTGAGCCTGCATCGCTTCTCGTAAGCAACTGGCAAACTCTACCTCTGCAGATTCGCAAGCGATCAGGCAGTTAGTCGCAGTCCAATCTATGTTTTCAGGTACGTCTGCTTGAACCGATGTTACTAAAGGTAAGTCTTCCGGTAGGTACTCCACTGTGAAGTTTCTTACCCAGGTCTTCCCTTGTTCCTTAGTCTCAGACGACACCCTACCTGTAGCAACTGCATGGCGAATCACCTCAGCAATTTCAGTCAGGGTGCTGTTGGCTAACTCAGGTGGCTCAACCACACCAGCCACACCATATTTTGCCGCCGTAGCACCAATAATTTCTCCTGCCTTAATGGACTCCAACCTAAGATCTTCCAGCAACCTCGCCGATAGGGGAATACTCTCTTTGGTGAACCCTGTTTCCTGGATAATCTTTTCCAACAGGGCATCTTCAATCGATTGCTCACCTTCCCCGGTTTCAGTTTGCGACTGTCCATCCGGATTAGCTGAGTCTGCATCCGTAAGAGCTTGGTCCTTTAAGGTATCACCGAAGGTCGCCTCTGAATCCGACGGCCAATGTTGCACATCGGCTTTAATCATCTCGGCGACAAACGGTGCTCGCACATTCAAATAGTTTGAAAATGCCTGGGGCGATAGCTCCGTCAGCTGGCTCAATTGGTTGGAAATGCCAAAACCTACTGCTTCTGACGGGAGTTCAATCTCCTCAAAGGGTGTCTCACAAGGATTCGCAATAAACTGCTTGGGCCACACCCAAGCACGCACCAAACGATTTTCATAAAGGACATTCCAATGAATGTCGCCGCCGTTGGCGTACGTGGCTGCCACTACTGTGTTGATATCTCGATCGGCACCACCTTTAGATTCAACCGGCAAGCAGGATGGCCCCTCCGTCCCCTGAATACTAAAAGTCAGCCCCGATAGTACTTTTCCAGGCCCCACCTCCACTAGCACATCACAGTGGGTAGAAAGAGACTCCACCAAGGCCATAAAATCTACCTGGGCAGTGATTTGGCGACTAAAATGTTCTCGCAGATCGAGTCCCGTCTCCATGGGCTGACCGTTGATACTAGAGAACAACGGTATCCTTGTTATGCCCAACGTATCAGGAATTTGGGCAGACTGGCGGAGTTTGGTGGCAGCGGCGGCCACAAACGGAGAGTGGAAGGCATTAGATACCGACAACAGACGTGTTTGGAAACCTGCATCTGTCGCCAGGTCAATCAAAACGTCCACATCGTCGCTTGATCCAGAAACAATCGTCTGTGTTGGGCCATTGATATTGGCAATCACCACATTACGAGTGGTATTTTCACTCACCATCGCTAACAATGCCTCGGCTTGCTGCTTAGAGCATGCCAAACTAGCCATTGTGCCTGCATTATTTGTAGTAGACGCCATGGCCTGTCCCCTAAGGGCGGCTAACTGTAACAGCACTTTTTCATCAAAAGCACCAGCGGCATAAAAAGCGCTCAGTTCCCCCAAGCTATGTCCGCCAACGGCGACAGCTTCAATGCCAAGCTTTTGGAGATAATGCATCCAAATTAACGAGGCCAAGCAAATGGCGGGTTGGGCTATGTCGGTTTGTGCAAGTTCTTTTTTCCAGGTACGAATCTGTTCTTTATCGTCTGCTCTATCTAGGGAGCGATAGATGTAAGGGCCTACGGGAGAAATTTCCATGTCTTGCAGCCAGTCGTCCGCTTGACGCACCATGTCCTTGGCCCAGTCAAAACGCTCCATCAGCATGCGGGCCATGTTCAGCTGCTGCGAACCCTGGCCAGGGAATAGCAGGCCGATGCGACATTGGGACTTAGCATTAGATAGCCAAACAGTTTTTATAGCATTGACCTTGACTTCGCCAACGGATGGCGGCATCTCAATGAGAGTTTGTTCTAGCCATTGGAGGTGATCCGTAAGTTCGTCGGCAGTACTGGCCAATACTGCGGCGCGAATGGGGTGCTTTGGGTCTAGTTTGTGGGTGAGATCGGCGGCGAAATCAACTAATTCGCCGACACTAAGATGGCGTGCGATCGCAGCAACATCCTTAACCTGTCGTTGTAATGAGTCAATAGACTCGGCGCTGAAGGCAAATAGCTCACTCTCCTGACTAGAGACAAGTAACTTATCTTCCGGTAAGTCTGGCTGCAGTCGTGGGGATGGCGCATCGCCAGACTCTAGGGTGACATGGCAATTACTACCACCAAAGCCCATGGCAGATACACCAGCTCTAAGGGGGGTATCAACGGAGCGACATTCTCCTTGCAAGATAGGATAGAGATGGGTCGCTGTGGCTTCAAACATCTCATTCGGTTCTTTGCAGCCTGCTGTAGGGGGCATTACTCTGCGGTTGACGGCCATGGCGGCTTTAATAAACCCACCGATGCCGGCTGCCGCCTTAGTATGGCCGATAATGGATTTGAGGGACGTCACACCGCAGATGCGTTTTTTCTCTGAATCCCCCATCGCTAGGGCAATAGCGTTGAGTTCGGTACGATCTCCCACGGGGGTGCCTGTTCCGTGTCCTTCAATAAAATCAAGGGTTTTGGGATCGTATCCCGCCTTGTCATAGGCGCGATTCAAGGCCAGCGCTTGGCCTGTCGCACTAGGTGCAGTAATACCCACACCGGCACCATCCGATGAAATGCCCCATCCGCGCAAAACAGCGTAAACATAATTGCCATCCCGGCGGGCATCTTCTAAGCGCTTTAAAACAACAAAACCGCACCCTTCTCCAGGAATAAACCCACTCGCTTTAAGATCATAAACAGACATGTCCTTGTTCGTCAGTGCTTTGGTTTTGGCGAAACCAACCATTTCAAAGGGGTCAAGACTAATATCTACTCCCCCTGCCAAAGCAAGGTTTAGCTCGCCATTGTTAAGCCTTTCAGCCGCTGTTGCTATAGCAATAAGAGATGAAGAGCAGGCACCATCGACCGTGTACCCACCACCATGGAGATCGAGATAATTACAGATCCGACCGGCAATGGTATTGGAGAGAAAACCGGCAAGACTATCTTGAGTAGTCGGTGAGAAAGGTTGTTTGTAATAGCGCTCTAGCGTCTTTTCTAATGCATGTATGGAGCTGGCGTCCAGGCCTAAAGAGTTGCCCGCTGCCCGCAGCGCTTTTGCAACATAGGGCCAGCGTAGCCGTGAGGAGTTGGAGCGGCTGACTTCACCTGTTAATGTATTGCCAATCACTACTCCAGTTTGGGCAGAAGGGATTGAACCATGGGAATACCCCGCGTCGGTAAACGCTTTCATAGCCGTATCCAGAGCCAGCCAATGAACAATATCTGTTGCCTCAAAGGTGGGTTTTGGAATCCGTTTGTCGATCCAATCAAATTCGAACCCATCCAGAACGGCCACTTGCCGACCGTAGGTTTTGTCAGGTGTCAATGGGTTTGGATCAAAATAATCAGTGATCGGCAGGCGTGAATCTGGTGTGCGCCGAAACTGGCGACGTCTCGTTAAAATATTTTCCCAAAGCAGCTTCGGATCGGAGGCACCTGGATAATAACAAGCGATGCCTGTGACTGCAATTGCCGAAGAGTTATTCTGCATAGGTCAATAAGAAGATTCCAATGTTTTGATAGAAAATTAGATGAAGCACTTAAACATACCTTCACCAATGGATTGAATCTAATTGATTAAAAACAGTCTTATTTCTTAGATTCAATAATTTTCCTATGCTATTATTCCCAAACGTCAGTATTCTTTTGGTCTGCTTATTATTACCTAGATTAAATATAGATCTAAAATTAAATAGCCCCCTTTTTATGAGGTTTTGCCAAGATTCTTTAGACATCATCTTGGTCCGATAGTTCTGGATCTACACATATTATTTTCGATGTATTTACATTGGGCTAATTTGGGGAAATCTTGGATTGAAATAGCCTCAGTTTTAGTTGGGGAAATCGACTGTGACTGTTATATCTAGATATCTAATTTATTAGCTTAATGCTTTGGCGAATATACACCTAGCTAAACAGTCATTTATTTTGGAGATGGTTTTATGCCAGAGCAGTATTCTGAGAAACAAGTAAAGGAGATCTTGTTTGAGGCCATGAATGGCTCAGAACAAAAAGTATTTTCTCGTACACAGTTGGAAGAAATGGCTGTAGAACTCGGTATTAGTCCAACCGCCTTAGACCAAGCAATTACATCTGCTACGGCGAAACAACCATTCCCTCCAACTCAAGCCTATACTTCAAATCCATTCTCCCAGCTATCTGTGCCAAATCGGTTAGCATCTGTTCCGCCAGTAAACCAGGTTGGATTTAATATCCACTTGAAAGTTTATTGCGCTGTGAATATCTTTTTGCTGCTGCTGAATTTTACCCTAGCGGGGACAATTACTTGGGCTGTCTTTCCCCTGCTAGGCTGGGGCCTAGGTGTTTCATTACATTCAATCAGCGGAATTTCTAAGCGTTCAAGGCGCTAATTTAAAGCTGTATTTATTTAGGCTTAGTCTGCGGCATAACGCTTTCAAAAACAAGGAAAATCAATGTTAAACACTCCAGAAAAGGCAGCTGACAATTTGGTTTATGATGTCGTAATTATGGGGGCAGGTTTTGCCGGTAATTGCCAAGCGCGACATTTACTGTTGAACATTCCAGGAATTAAAATTGCGTTAATAGATCCCCGTCCTCCAGAGCGCTCTGAAAAAGACTTAAAGGTGGGAGAGGCGACGGTAGAAATCGCTTCAATGTTTCTTACAACTTCATTGAAACTGCACCAGTACTTGATTGAAAATCATTTCCCAAAATATGGGCTTACTTTTCATTGGGCGAAAGATCCAGCAAAAACAACAAATGTGGAAGATTATCACAACATTTGGGTGAATGGCTTACCTGCAATCGAAGCCTTTCACTTAAATCGCGCTACATTTGAGCAAGATGTCTTAAAAATGAATCAGGATATGGGAGCGACATTTTACAATGGTCGTGTTACCCAGTTTGATTTAGCTTCAGACAATAGCTTGCACACCATTACTGTCAAGTTAAATGAAGGATATACTACCTTAAAATCATCACACTTAGTGGATGCAGCTGGTCGACGGTTTCTCATTGGGAAGAAAACCGACAATTTAATTTCCAATAACGAGAAGTTACTCAATATTAATACGGGAGCAGCTTGGCTACGAGTCAAAAATTTCAAGCCTAATCTTTACGATGGCGTTGAAGATCCGTCCTTTGGTAATGTGAATCGACACTATACAACACATCACTGGATGGGACATGGGCATTGGGTATGGACAATACCTATTAGCAATGCACCCAATGAGCTATCCATTGGTATTGCACACCATAAGGACGCAATTGCATCCAAAGATATTAATACGCTTTCCAAGTTCAAAGATTTTTTGAAGGCCAACCACACCTTTCTTTTTAAATTTGTTGAAAGTGGAGAGATTGTTGATTTTCATTATTTGCCTAAGGTTGCTCATATGAGCAAACAGCTCGTATCAAAAAATAATTGGTATGTGCTAGGCGATGCTGCTTACATGTTTGACCCATTTTACTCGTCAGGACACAGCATAACTGCCATAGCAGTTGAAAGTGTGACGGAAGTAATTCGAGCCAAACTTGCTAAGGAAGCAGATGCTGACAAAAAACAGGAACTATACAATCAATTCTTGGTACAGCACGAAAAGATGTATCGTCAGTTCTACCAAAAACATGAAGCCCATCTAGGCCATGCAAGCATAATGAGCTGGCGAATATATCTGGAAAATATGCTTTGGTTTGGAATGCTGGTTCCCATGTTTGCTGGCAAATGGTTCCTCGATCCTCAATTCCTTAAAAGCAGTGAGAAGCTCAGTGAATACCTTGTTTGGGGGAAGGACTATAATCTTTGTCAAGATATTTACGACCAGTTTGATGAATTAATCAAACGCGACATCAACATTGGTTTTATGGACTATACCAGAGCCGATCAACTGGCATTTGGATATGGTCCACACAAATCTATTTTTACAGGAGATTGGACACACAACTGTAAAGTAGAACCTTTACGCTTAAATATTTTTAATAGTATGAAACAGGCCTTATTTTATCTCGCCATTTTCTATTTTAAATTGCGATTAAAAGGGTTTGGCCTTAAGGGTGTTTTTAATCTTCAAACGTTGTGGCAAGTCTCTCGAATACTTTCATGGGCAATTTACTGTGCAATGGGGGAACAGATTTATCTAGTAAAAACGCGTAATCTTGCTAGCAACTCTATTATCGAAAAAAACAGAAAAGAATTTACTACGTATCACTATCAACCCCAACTACAACCCTGGATTTCCCAGGATTCCAGCAAAACAGCATAAGTTTTAGGGGTAAGATGTTTGATAAAATAATGCCTGGTTCCTCCCTTGGCGTTGCATTACATCCTGTCCAATTCAAAGTCTCCACACTCAAGGGGATAGGCATGTATCAGGCTATCTAGAGGTTAAACAGCTGTCTTCGAATACGGACAGTCATCGCGAGAAAAAGGCAACACCATGGTTTTAAAGATAGGGTCCTTGCGGCAACGTTTGTTTGGTCGGCCCCTGGTGGACATTAATGACATATGGCAAGATTCTGATGTTGAAACTAGGCTACGTCAACAGCTGATCGCAGGTATTAACTCATTTATTACGGGGTATAATACCGCCCTTGAAGTAGGGCTAACCCCATCTCTATATGGTCAGTTGCAATCAACAGCACCTGATTTTCGCACCTTTGCCTATGAAGGGGCCGGCATGGGCATGGCCATGATAGACTGCACCACCCCCGGCAAGGGTAAACGCCTACTGACATTTGCAGAACAAGCTTCTAATTACACAAACCTGGCCTATATTGGCGCGGGCTTTACCATGGCCGTACTGAATCGGAGTTTGAAAAGTACCCTAGGGCCAATCGATCCTATGTATCGCTGGTGGGTCGTGGATGGGTGTGGGTTTTATCATGGTCTTTTCCATTGGGAAAAAGCGGTTGTCAATCAGTGGGTTCCTCCAAAGATAAATGGATATGGACAACGAGCCTTCGACCGGGGAATTGGTCGCAGTTTATGGTTTAAAATCAACGACAATATTGACAAACTTATTCATATAGTCCAAGCGTTTCCCGAACATCGCCGGGCGGATCTTTGGAGTGGTATTGGGGTGATGAGCACCTATTTGGGAGACTGCGATAAGGATAACCTGCTTGCTGTCAAAACTGCGGCTGGCACTTATGCATCCTACGTAGCCTTAGGGGCAGCCCTGTCCGCTACAGCACGACACTTTGCCAACAATATTAGCGAACATCATAATGTAGCCTGTGCTGTCTATTGTGGAATGTCAGCAGAAACAGCTGCTAAGCTTGCTATTGAACTGGAACAGACGTTGACGATTGACCCTGACGAATCTGTTTTTGAGTCTCATCCAATTTTTGAGACCCATCGCGAGAAAATTCGATCATGTTTTGTTTCACTTGAATCATGATTATGACTGATGAAAACCCTACAGAGCATACGCCAGGAAACCATCGAGCGAGCTGCCTGATGATTACGGGCTAAGCTCTACGTTTTTAGGGTATCAACTCTCCAAAGCCCCGGTGAACTAGTTCACCGGGGCTTTGGGGCTCTGATTAAGAATCGAATAGCCATAGCGGCTATGGCAGGGCACGCTTGTTAGCTTGCTGACCGACGTAGTTTACGACTTGCCAAGAGAGCAACTGCACCAAAGCTCAGTACAGCAGACGGTTCAGGTACATCCTGAGGATTCTCATTTTGAGGTTTCAAGTTGCTAATAAGGGCAATGCCGTCATTAGCGCATTCCATTAGGAGTGTGGCAATAAACTCTCCCCCTGGTAATAGAGAACGGTTGAAACGAAAGGTGTGAGTATCGTTACCAACAGCATCAAAATGCTCAAAATCCAGACCTTCAGTAGCTGCATCCTGTTTTGATAGGAAGTCAATACCGCCGATCAATGTGCCATCGGCAATAGAGTTCAATACAGGAGCGGTCTCACCCATATAGTCATAGGCCTCTTGCTTAGTGGCCAGGTCACCCATCGTATTTTGACGTTCATAAGAGCGGTAATATTTCTTCAGGTGCCTATAACCTACATTGCTTAAGGCAACCGCTTGAGCGGTTACATCACTAAAAACACCTACTTGATCGACACCAGCATCATTGGTCTCCGCAAAGCGTACGCCAAACAGAGAACCGTTAGCCGTATTGATATCGTTACCAGTGAAATTGAAGAAAAGATCTCCCCAGCCCACATTGCCATCAGCTGCGCCACCATGGCTTTTACCGGTCAGAGGACTACCACCACTAATGGAAACATAAACGTGGTCTTGGGTCTCTTTCATTGCTAAGCCTTTAATTTCGTAGGGACTGCCACCAGACGCATCGTCAAATGCATCGATACTGTAGTTCCAACCTTGGTGAAAGGTACCGGCATGGGCCGCATGGGCAACAGTAAAGCTGCATACAGCAGAGCCAATGAGTAAAGCTAAACGTTTCATAGTGGTGTGGTTCAGGAAATACTGAAGGGTTTTGTGTTTAGGTCACACTATAGGTATAACCGCTCCATAAGAGTGTTGCCTTCCGCAATATGACTTTACTGTTATCCAGATGTCAGAGTAACGTCTCTCGCAAAATTACTGGCTTAATAGGTAAAATTTTACCCAAATTGCAAAGGGTCTTTCAAGCTACTTAAAGTCATTATGTCTTTGAAGGGAATATTTTGTTCTGTTGATGTAAATACTTATTTTTGACCGTGTATTTACTTGTTGAGCACGCAATTACACCCTTCTAGTTGATGGGATAACTAAGTCTACAACAATCGGTGCATGGTCAGAGCCTGTATCAGTACCGGTGTGAATGTCTGTGACCTTAATCTCTGGGCTGACTAAACAATGATCGATGGGAATCTGTAGCGGCATCACTAACCATTGGAACCAGGCCGGTAAGCCATAGTAGCTGCTTAGCCTGGGCCAAGTGGGTTGAATACCAAACCCCTTACGTGCATTCTTTAGATGGGTTTGCCGAATCAGGGACTGATAATAAGGGGACCACATTGTGATATTCAAATCACCCAGTAGTAAAACTGGATCGGTTTGGGTTTTAATGTAATTCCCGACATCGGCTAACAGCGTATTGCGAGATTGGAACATTTTATGTTCTATAGGTGGTAGAGGATGGACGGCAGCAAGAGAAAGTTGCTGTCCGGCTACTGTCAAATTTACCACCAACGATTTCCGGGCATGAAGACCAAATTGTTGGAGTTGTATATTGGATAGGGGAAACTTGCTGTATAGGATAATTCCCTCCTCTGAAGCAATATGGGTACTGTAAGGGAACTCCGTTTTCAGCGCATCTAGCTGATTCTCCATCGCTTGACTGACTTCTATAAATAGGGCCAAATCGGGACGTTCAGTGGCCATAAGTGACAATGTTCGGGTGGCATCGTGATTGCTGAAATTTAGATTAGCTACAAGCACTCGATAATTGGCAGGCTGATTTCCCAAGTGCAATGGTAGATACCAGGGGATAACCTGGGCCGATAGAATAGCTGTACAGAAAAGGATGATTAATACGTGACGTGTATGCCTTAAGAATAGGGCAATGGTTGCCAGTAGGAGTGTAGCTGTAAAATATTGGACTTGGAAATGAGAGAACACCTCTAAATATAGGGACCAACCAAACCGATTTGTCAGTAAGGCAAAGCCTGTGATAACGACAACAATAATTGGACAGATGTATCTAAGGGTGCGAGAGACTTGTTTCATCGGCTTTGAGCAGAAAACATTGCATTACATAACAGCAGGCTCGTAAACCACGCCCCAATTACAATCTGTTTCTGCGGTTACAGAAAAACTAACGTTTTTAACCTGGACAAGGTTTAATCAGTCTGGGCTACAGCATTGGGCTATCAATTCCAGAGTAACAGCAGGCAATTTGCAAACTCTTGACTATTGTGGGATATCTGCTCTGTATACTCTACGACCAATTTCCGACTAACACATAGGGGGCCCAATAAAAGGGACCTTGATAGCCAGGGGTATGGAGTAGGTCAAGCTGAGCCTGTCGTAAAGCTTCAGCACGGGTCAGTGGCTCGGTGGGGTTACCTAAAATTTCATACAATCGCGTCATCAATACTGCCGTTGATTGATCGTCTACAAACCAGAGAGAGGCAATGGTACTGCGTGCTCCGGCCTGGATAGCTACACCAGCTAAGCCCAGGGTGGCACGATTATCACCGCTAGCGGTTTTACAAGCACTGAGAATCAAGAGTTCAATATCAGTGGCATCTGACGTAGTCTGGCGCTGAAGAATTTGGCTGAAATCGTTAAGGGTAATGCGCTGATCCCAGGCCAGCAGGAATGTTTCACTAGGGTCAGAGCTAAACTGACCGTGGGTAGCCAGGTGAACTACGGGAGAACCGCTGCTATCGCCTAGGGTTTGTAGGTTGGGCGTAGTAAAGTCTTGGTTCAAAAACTGACGGCTGGATACCTGGGTTTGAATGGCGGCTAGTTCGGTCTCAACATTAACCAAAGGGGCAAACCCTTGGTGGGGTTCAAAGTCTGGTCGAATATCTGATAGACCAAATGCGATCGCATCTAACTGAATCTGACTCAATGGTTTAGACTCCGGCAACTGCAGTCCGGGACTCAGGGCAAGACTGTAGTCTTCGATCAGAAACCGTTCGCCATTGTACAGTACCGCCATGGGCACATTGCGTAGGGCTCCATCGGAGACAAACACCAGTGTGTGAATTTGCTGCTGTGTTAAAACAGCCTCAAAAGGACGAATCAGCCAGTCGTAAACTTGTTCAGCCCTTTCTAAAAAAATAGGAGAACGAAAACGCTTTTCAGTCTGTTGCCGTAGCTGTGTGAGCGCCTGATTAACCTCGCCTTCAGCGATAGCCACACTATGAAACTGTAACTCATTTGACTGAGGCAAACGCACAATCACAGCCACCTGATCTGCCAAAATGATGGGGTAGATTATGGCGGTGGACATATCAACCTGGGGTTCGCTGAGAGTAAAGGTTTGGGCCAGGTTACAGCTCAAAAAGTTTTCTAATTCTGTCAGTTGTAGTGCATCCACATCTTGAATCGCCTGTAGCAGGCTCTCTTGGGATGGAGTAGCAGTCTGTTTAAGTCGCAGTGCTACTAGTTCTCGGTAAAGGGGTTCTACCGTATCCCGAAATGAAAACTGTGCATCGGATTCAATGGCAACTAGATCTTGTCGTAACGTCCGCAATGTGTCAGTAGCAGCTTGGTAATAGGTGATAGCCTGATCGGTGGACTGCTGAGCTGCATAAATACGGCCCAACTGCCATTGCCATTGATAGGCAATGTGGTCATCCTGGTGGGTAAGGTCTAGGGCTTTACTAGTCAGGGTTTGCGCCTGTTGTAGAAGTCTAGTGTCATTGTGAGATTGTTGCGCTACTTGTTCGTAGAGTTCACCTAATGTACCCAGGGCATAGGACTCAACGTCAGGATCATTGATGGTAATGGCCTGTTGCTGCACCTGACTCAGCAGGTCAAAAATTTCTGTAGTGGCTGGTCTAATAGACATCTGGGGAGATTGTCGGAGGGCAATGTAGGCTTTGGCTAAATTTATCTGGGTGTAGAGATTGGTGCGGTTAGGGGATGGAGACGGTAGACGTTTTACTGTTGATAGCTGTTTTTTTAGTTGGGGTAGGAGTTCCGGAAACAGCTCCTGGGAAAATGGTTCCAAATGCAGATTTACTAGCAGGGCAAACCGCTGAACGTCAGTTTGACTAACTAAGTCTGGAGTCTCTTGGACGAGGGTTTGGGCAATGGTCTGCGCACTTGTATATTGGGTTAATGCTTGTTCGGCATGGGTTTTAAGGGTTGTTTTATCTGCCAACAAACTAGTTTGACCGTAGCGATAGGCGGCTTGTTCATAGAGGGCCTGTTCTGTTTTACCCAAGCTCAATAGCGATAACAGTTTGTGCTGTGGGTTCTCCTGATGATTGGCCCAGGCTACACTTTGTTTTAGTAACTGTTGTGCTTCAGAGAGCCGTCCTGTTAAACGTAGAACATTGCCTAAACTGCGTAAACCGAGAATTTTGAGGGTGGTGTCAGACGTTTGTTCAAAGGCGTGGATAACCTTATCTAGGTCTAAGTTGTTGTGGCTAAAGTCGCAGCTTGGTTCTGTGAGGTCAATGGCATTTAGGAGACGTTGGCAAGCCCGACGATAGTGGCCGATGGTTTCCAGGGCTCTTGCTTGATTGATCAGGCTGCCGGTAATCCCTGGTTGATGGCCTAGGTCTTGATAGATTTGGGTGGTCTGTTGCCAGATTTGGAGGGCGGTTTCGGTGTGCCCCTGGGCAAAGGCTAACTGGCCTTGGGCATTTAGGGTTTGAGCCATCAGACGAGCCCGCTCACTGATTTGGGGTAAACGGTCTAAGCTGGCAAAGCTATTGGCGATCGCACGCTCGCCTGCTTCCCATTGTCCTGTTTTTTGATAGGCCAGGGCTAAATAGGTCCAGAGGGCTGCTTGCTCAGAGTCACTAATAGTCGGGTTGTCCAGGGCGGTTTGCCAGGTTGCGATCGCGCGCCCATACTGCCTTTGTTGATATAAATCTTTTCCCTGCTCCAGTAGTAACGCTGGGGTAGCCGCAACGGATATTTCTGGTGACTGAATTACTGGCAGTGTCTGTGACAGAGCAGGCACACCCATAAGGACTAAACACAGGCTTAGGGCGAAGATGCACAGGTTACGGAGTGGATGTCGCATAATTAATCGACCAGGGCAAGGGGGCATTTGAGCTGAGGCTCATTTGAATAACTAGTCTGAAAGGCTATTCAATCCTAGTCAGAATCATAATAGGATCATGGCGGCTGATTCAGTTTCTTAACAGACCGATAACCAGACATTTTCGATAACAGGAATTAACGTAACCGATCCAGACTCCAGACATTTCCTGTAACGACAACGATGGGAAAACTATCTATCGTTATAGTTAGTTGCTTGAGAGAATTGTGTTCTAGAGCAATTGATTGTAACCATCTCATGGTTTAGCTTACTTATGAATCGCGGTTCTGCTTAATGGGCCAATGCCGCGTTTTTTCTCTTTTGTGATCTGACAAAATTATTTTTGGGAGCCAAACAATGCTATTAACCGAGCAACTTTATGGCGCAGTCGCCCCACAGGAACAAGACCATGCGCTTACGCGTATCACCCCTCACGACTCATTAGTTACTATCTTCAACTTAATTGTTAGCTGCAATGCTACGCTAATAATTTTTATTTTGGAAGTTAGTCAAAATGTCGTTGTTTTAACCTTTAGACATTATGGGAAAATCACGTCTCTATCGACTCTTTAAGGCTAGAAAGAAAATACCAACCCAAAGTAGGCTGTTCTCCCAAGGAAAATATTTGGGTATTCCTGACTATACCAGACATTTTCTGTAACAGCGATTGGTTTTTACTGATGCACCCTTCAGACATTTTCTGTAATGACAATATTTAAAGGTGTACCTATGATTTGAATATAAACCTTGTCCACGTCCAGAACTGTAGTTTTGCCGTAGAAGAAATTCCAGGTTTCAACTTGGACGTGGTTTAGGTGACCGCAATGGTTGTTGTTTAAGTCAATCATTTAATTAACCAATCAATTTGTTAGGATATTCGTTATGTACAATTCTACATTTCATACAATTTTGATTGCAGTAAGTATCACCACTGCCTTCACACTATTTCTCAATGGAGTTGAGGATACGTTTACTACGAGAAAACCCCTTCCAGTAAATGGTCCATCTTTGAGGGAACAAAACTATAAAGGAAATGATGTGAATAGACCCTTCCCTTATGGTTATGGATCTAAAGGAAGGTTAGACAATGGCACTTCCCTTGAGGGCCAAGTTCTTTAAGAAAAGAGTATTGTGGTCAAAATGGTCTGTTAGATTACCCCTGATGTGAACAAATTGCAGGTGTGGGTATTGACTCGGCAAGTCTCTCTGCTATAGCAAAAAGTTCTATATGGCCGTTAACGTTTCTTGCCCAATCGTTAGCTTCTGTTAATGCTGGCTCAGGGGTTATGGGCTGTGTGACTGGCTCAACAGCTGTGGTGGTTTCTGTACTTGGCGTATAGAGGTCTTCCCAGAGATCTTGGGATGAGATCGCATCCTCTGGCCCTAACGGTATTCCCCCGCGCCCGGTCGCTACAAAGCTAGAAATACCCTGACTGGGGTTACAACGCTGGCTAATGCGCGGTACACCCGTTTCATTCGGCAAGTCAGTCGTGTCCCTTGTGGGATCTAAGGCAAGGGTATCAATATCTACTTCGCCTGCAGCCCCAAAGGCAGAACTGGCAGTAATGTCATTGCGAACAGGTATCTCATCGGTCTGAAACTCGATACCGTAGATTCCTGATGCTGTTATCTGTACATTTCCCCCCTGCCCCAAAAATGCATTGGCAGTAATGTTGCTATCTTCGTCTGGGACAGCAACCAAAAAATCTGTTGTGATATTGACATTCCCTCCGTCGCCTTCAGCTTCGGCAAGACCTGCTGTTGCCGAAAGATTACTGCCATTGCGTAACAACACCACATCGTCAATGACTAGGGTAATGATGCCACCCTGGTTGCTGGCTGTTTCAGTTGAGATCAGTGCATTATTCTTGAGGGTTAAAAAGTCTGCATTGAGTTCAATATCGCCACCTCTGCCGGTCCCCTGACTATCCAGTGCAATCTTTGCCCCATCCTGGATAGTCACTGTGTTAGAGTCCACAAAGATGCTGCCACTATTGCCAGTAGATACTACCGTAGTATTCGCAAACAAACCACTATTCTCACCAGCAAGAATAATACTATTTGTATCCAGTACTCTGATATCACCTGCATTACCTGCACCTGATGTTGTGACAGTAATCTGTCCACCTTCTAAGATTTCTAAATTATTGGTGTTGAGCAAAATCTCACCAGCTATCCCATCGTTAGCGATACTGGCATTGAGCGCCCCCCCTTGACTGACCCTGAGTGTCTCTGCTGATATCTGGATATCGCTAGCGTTACCCCTCGCTCCAGGCTGTATGTCTGCGAGAATACCACTTTCCTCTACCACAGGGTTCACACCATCCACGATAATATCTTCTTGAACCGTGACTATAATCGGTGCGGCATTACCAATGCTATCAGTAATAACAGAGGTGGCTAATTTACCACCATTGGTCAGTGAAAGGCTATTGGCCGTAAGCATGATTGTGCCTCCATTACCAAAAGCTGGTACGGTTTGGTCTTTGTCCAAACGTTCACCAACACTGCTAAAGAAGCCACTAGTTGCTGACACTAATGCGTCTGGCGTAGAGCCCGTAGTTAGACCGTCAACATTGGCTCCATCGATGCTAACGGCACCTTGAACATTAACCGTAATATCGCCAGCGTCCCCTATGGAAAAGGTATTGGCTGTAAACTGCCCCCCATTTTTTAAGGTGAGAGTACCTGCCGTGACTTGAATATCACCCCCTTCACCAATACCGTCTGTATCAAGGTCGGTAAAAATGCCTGTAACAGCCCCGCTAGAATCAGAGCCATCTAAGAAAAATGCCTCTTCTATCTCAATCGTGACATTGCCAGCGTTACCTAAACCTCGCGTACCGGTTTGAATTCTTCCTCCCCGCGTAATCGCTAGGGAATTAGCAGAAACAAACACATCACCAGAAAAACCAACTGCGCCTGGCCGAGTTGTGGCAAATAGACCGCTGGAATATCCATCTACATCCACCCCATCGATAACAATATCATCACGCACCTTAAGCTGGATACCTTCTGCCTGCCCAACGGCCCCACCACGGACACTTGAAATCAACTCGGCACCATCTAACAACGCAAGAGAACCAGCTTGAATCGTAATTCCCCCAGCGTCAACATCATCTAGAGAACTGACGTTATTAAAAATGGTACTTGACTCAGTGAGCGTCACCTTATTCTGGACTTCCACGAAGGTCTCACCAGCATTGCCAGCACCAAATGTGTCAATGATAATAAAAGCGATATTTTGAGCCGTGAAGTTATTGGCTTCTATGATTGTGTTGCCACCATTACCGGTTGCTCCCGTTGCTACGACATTGTAGATTGTCACAAAAGGTCCTTCAATAGTAAGGTCGTCAGTTGCCCTCAGGATAATATCGCCACCCTGACTATCAACGGTACCTAAACCAGGGGCAATGCCAGCATAGAGTTCACTCCCACCTAAGATGCCAATATTTTGCCCTGTAATAGTAATGCTACCACGATCGCCTGCCGTTACATCCAATATGGCTTCATTCTGAACAATTACATTGTTGCGGTTTAGGTCTGGGGAAGCATTGAGTGACAACGGTGCATCGGGTACTCCAGAATCTGGAATATTGTTACTTAGACTATTACCATCTCTAATGATCTCGACTTGTCCTGGCCCTGCAATTCCGAGCAGATCAATATGACCGCCCAAGGCGTTGAGCCAACCACCGTCGATCAGTACTTCTCCTCCAGCTAACAATAGACTCTCACCATCGGGTACTCTTAGCCCAAAGGTTGGTTCTCCAGATGCATTTATACCCGCAGGCGCGACAGATTGGTTAATGATTGGTCCAGGGGCTGTATTATTAAAGAATAACGCTGAGGGAGCAACTGTTAGTAGAGCGGGTACCTGTGGGTTGGATGCGCTGAAAAGACCCTGGTCTTCAAATTGAATGCCGTCTGCAGTTGTAGCTAGAAAAGAACCGCCAATATCTAGTTGGGAATCAGGACCAAACAGAATACCGTTGGGATTAATCAAAAAGAAATCAGCTTCGCCAAGTACGCCAAGCGTGCCCAGAATGTTGGATGAGCCATTGCCAGTAACGCGAGTCAAAATTGTCTCGATGCCTGCTGGATTGGCAAAGTAAACCTCTTGCCCAGTTTCAATAGTAAAGTCTCGAAAACTGTGAAAGAGATTTGTATTATTGACAACCCCACCTTCAATGCGATCGCGAGTAGCACTTTCTGGTACCACTACCGAGGGGTTTGTCCCTAATGAGCTATCTGGAGTTACTTGGGCACTGGCTAGTTGGGGGAAGGGAGGTATAAGTATGGTTGAGATCGTAACCACACGTAATGCCAGTAGGGCATTTTTAGTTATAAACCATTTAGGTAGATGGAAGGCGTTCATCTCATTGGGGCCTTAGAGGATCGGGGGCTACCGTAATGTACGGCTAAGTAATGACTTTCAACGCAGACTATTGCAAAAGTATAGCGATATCTTCAGGAATAACCGCATTAACGGATAAAATTCTAAACGTTTTCTAGATTGCTATACTGTTCTACTGCTGCTGTTGGAGGGAGACTGGCATGGGCAAAAAGTGAAAGAGAACTTGCGTTCGTCTGGCATAGGCAGGTGTGGGGGTGGTCGGGACCAACGGTAGCGTTAAGAATTGAGAGAGCACGCTCAAATAGTTTAGCCGCTTCGGCTAGGTGATTCGTCTGTTGTAGTAGAGATGCTAGATTATTTAAACTGATGGCTACTTCAGGATGGTTTAAACCTAATAGGGTTTCTTTAATGGTTAATGTCTGACGATAAGCCTGTTCGGATGGCTGAAGTTGTCCTTTGGCTTGTAATGATGCGGCCAGGTTGTTGAGGTTAAGGGCGACGTCGTAATGGGTAGGGCCATATTGTTGTTTGAAAAATGCGATCGCATTCTCAAAATAAACGATGGCCTCATCCCATTGTCCCAGACCGTGTAAAATTGCCCCCAGGGCAGCCCCGTCGGCAATTGTTTGGGCATGGTCTAAACCGAATAAGTCTAGATGAAGCTGATAGGATTTGCGAGCATAGGGTTCGGCTTCAGCATAGTGACGCCGGGCATGGTTTAGGCCAGCCAGGTTGTGATAAAGGGTGGCTACTTCCCGATGGTGTTCGCCATAGTGTTGAATCAGATCAGCTAAGGCAGTTTGATAAAGGTTTTCGGCAGTATCAAAACGCCCCCAATATTTATACACAATAGCCAAGTTGTTTATCAGGCCAATCCAAACGGGTTGATGGCGTAGGTCATGATTTTCAGCTAAGGCAATTGCCTGTTGAAATGTCTGTTTAGCCGGTAAATACTTACCTTGAATACGATATAGATTGCCCTGTTGCGGTAGAATTTTTAACTCCAGAGGAAGAAAGATTTTGGCAGGGTAGATGAGTTTGATGTTGTTATACAAAGCTGATTGGGCTGATTGCAGCTGAGTTTGGGCCTCATCGTAGCGGGCTTGGGCCTCCAGGCTAGTAATTAGGTGACTTTGCAATTTGACTTGAATGACTAAGCCTGCAGGTGGGGGTGGAAGGAGGGGGAGAAGTTGGAGACAGCGTGTTATGGCTTTAGTGTGGTGATGATTTGCCTGATGGTAGACGATGTCTTGCAGCTGGTGTTGCCAATTGATTAAGTTGCCCATGGTGCTGGCTATAAGTTTTGTTGGGGGTCCCCTTAGCTACAGTGTACACATATCTCATTCTGAACACTTTTGTATACACCGTAGCCCAGAAAAAAGAAATTGTTATTCCGGCCTATGAAAGTTGTGCTGTTTCAGAAGTCACAAGTATTTCATTATGATTCAGAAACATCTGTTCAACCGTAGGTGCATCATCAGGTATACCTTCATGATTACCACCGATGATCGTAGCTAACTCTTGCACACTTAACGGAACAACTACTTTATGTCGATTAGTTAAAACAGGCTTCTCATGGGAAACAATTGTTTCATTATGGTTAAACTGAATAGCACTACCACTAATATCGTCCTCAGGTTTGCCGTCGCCATTACCACCTGCGATCTCCACTAAATCTTCTATACTTAGCAGAACAGCTTTGAGTGGGTGAGCTTGAGCTACATTTTTACGAGAAACTATAGTTTCATTGTGATTGGCAGAAAGAGCGTCATCCTCATACTCATTTTCGGGTTTGCCTGTACCATTGCCACCTGCGATCATGGCTAAATCAACTAAATTTAGCAGAACAATTGTGGGTGACTTAGGTTGAGTAGTATTTGGAGAGGAAACAATTATCTCATTATGGTTAAGCGTAATGCCATTATCCTCATACTCATCTTCGGGTTTGCCTGCGCCATTGCTACCTGCGATCATGGCTAAATCATCCATGCTAAATTCAACAAGATTAGGCTGTTCAACAATATGTGTCAGTAAAATACCCTGATCGATTAGATGATTATTGGCTTGGAGCTTTTGACGTTGATTTGGTTTCATTAGTGAATCGGTGATTTGGTTTGTCATAGTTGTAAATTCGTAAGAGGTCTGTTTCTAGTTGTCTGACATGAGATGATACATAGGTATCACCAATACTCACCCCATGTCTCTACCTTATAAAGTGTTGTTTGAGCAGTCATTACAGGAAATGTCTGGTATGTTGAGGCAAGCGGTGTGTCAGCAAATGTCAGGATTTAAGTCAGTTGATGGGTCCAATTAACTATCCGATATGAACCCCCTTCTCACAATTCTGGACGTTCGGCGAATGCGGCTCGACTAAGTACTCGCCGAAGTCTCGGTCGAGCTGGGGAAACTGGACTTAAAGCCCCCAGAACTGTATTCACTTCCAAAGTAGTATAGAAGGCAGTTCATTATGGGCTAATCGCAGCAGCTGATAGCCGATGCCGGCGGTGCCTTGGAAAAATCCAGGGTTGAAAACAGAATTGGGTAAATTGGCAAATAGCTGATATGCGCCTGCCTGTTGAGCACGGGCAACAACAGCTGTAGCTATTTGCAGGGCTGTCTGCCGCCAGCGGTGGTTTTCTGGAGCGATGCTGTGATCATATCGTTGAGCGCCAGCTAACAGTACCTCAGCCACACCCAAGTTACCACAACAAAGATGATCAATCGCCTTGATGTCTTGTTTCTCAGTAGTTTGCAAAGCAATGTGTAAGTCTTGTTCTAGCTCTGCCGAGGCTATAGTCTCCATACTACCGATGCGTCCTAAGCCAATACCGGCAGCACCATGACACCATTGCACGAGAAATGTGGGATTATCGTCACGCAGGTCAGGCCAATTTGCCTGAGACTGAGAAAATACACTGCGCTCATAGGCTATACCTTCCAGAGCAGCCTCCCGATAACGATTATCATCGGTCACCGCATAAAGGCGCAACAGGGCATAGGCTATACCTGCCGCTCCATGGGAAAAGCCTGTCAAAGGCTTTTCAGCGACAGTTTTCCAAGCTTTGGGATCTGTCACCGAGGTAACCTGACAGCTAAGCAGGTGGTTACCACAGGCAATTGCCTGCTGTAGGACCATCGCATCATCAGTGACCTGATACAGAGACAACAAACCAAGAATGCAGCCTGCTGCTCCGCTAATAATATCCAGGCTTTGGTCAGCCGCAATCAGTTCCGGTGTAATCCCTGTGGCCAGGGTCTGGGCATAGGCCAGCAATGTCTCATCCTCTAAGAACCGACTGATTTTGATAAAGCTATAGATCAACGAACCGACGCCACCAGCACCACCCAGCCCCATTAGCCGCACATAGCGCTGTAGCGACAGTATATCCATGACCTGAAGTCGCTCATTTAAGGGGTGTATCACCCGCAGTGCCAAATCTCGGTAGTGAGAGTCCTCAGTGACCTGATACAGTGCGGCAAAAAACAGAGCTACTCCACAACGACCATCATACAGACTGTCATTGAGCATCTGTTGCTGAAAACGCTCTGCCTGGGCCACAAACCCCATGCCAATCCAGTTGAGACTGCCATTGTCATCCTGTAAGGCCCTTGCTTCCAGGTCTGTAGCAATGTCTCGGGCAGCTTGTATCAGCTGCTGATGGTCTAACACAGGCCCATCACTAGTGATATCAGACTGGTTGTCATGGCTGCCGGGTATCGTCATTGGTTGGGCTACTTTGGCATAGAATGCCCCTTGAATAATGGCTACCTGTTGCGCCAGACTCGCCTCATTTAATGTCTGAATTTGTTCAGTAACGGCTTGATAACTGGACTGCTTAAAATAATTGGCAATGGTCCGACCCTGATTGAGGGGGAGGACTGCATCACTGGTATTAGCAGTAAAGAAGGGAATATCTAACTGTTCCATTGCCTGCCGTTCAGCCTGTAGCAGAGGCCAGGCATCTGGTTTTTCATTGGCAAGAACAAAGGCTCGGCTGAGATGATCCAGCTCGATGCTATAGTCAACACCATGCTTGAGATAGCCTGGTGTACAGGCTTGACGCAACAGGGAAAAATAAATGCGAGTGGCTCGCAGAATAAATCGGACCCGCTGGTGTTGCAGATTGGCCAGGGGGCCATTGGTGGCCAGCAATTGTGATGTTTGTGACCTAAGGAAGCGATACATTTGCTCAAACCCGTCCACAATTTTAGCCTGATACTCATTGGAAGACAGGGGCATATCTTCGAGATGGGGGACATTTTTCTCGATGGGCAAGGTCACCATTTCGGAGCGCAGATGCATGTTGTCGGTATTAATCGCTTGCCAGCGCAGCAGTTTACGAATATGTTGTCGCTGCTCAGTGTGGCCAAGACCACTGATATCATTGGCGATACGCTGATCGGCACTAAAATCCCAACGAGGCAGAAGACCAGTGCGCAGGACTGAATTCTGAAAAAGTTGGGCCGACTCGGTATCCAGAACGTCCATTTCAGGGGAGTTTTCGATTAAGTTGGCATCATGATGCAACAGGGTTTCCATGTCAATCAGCACCAGATGTTCGCCACTGGCAATTAAATTTTCATAGTGGCAGTCAGTGCCTCGCAGCACATAGATTAAACATGACAACATGCCTGCCCGTTGGTAAAACCGATCAACTGCATCAGCATCAGTACAGGGTAAATGCTCAACAAATTCTACCCAGCCGTAGTCCTCGCGGTTAAGCACCTGCAGCACTTTGAAATCTAGCAGCTGACTGTGGTGATTACACCAGGTGAGAAACTGGTTCCAGGCTACTTCCAGCCCCAGGTCTTTGGGTTTATACACCAGCTTGAGGCCCGAATCAAAGGCAAGTAAGAATACGGTGCGACCCTGATTGTGGGGATCAGACAGAGAGGTTTGAATGGTGGTGACTTTACCCAGGGGGGTAGAGGTGGAATTTTCCGATAAAAACTGTTGTTGAATTTCTCCATAATCTTGGGTTAGCCGCTGAATAAATTCTGTTGTGGCATCTACCCATAGGTCGACGGCAACGGCAACGAGGCGTCCAAGGACTGGATAGTTTTGAAAGAAATGGATTAAGCCATCCTGTAATAGCTCCTGAACAAACTGTTGATATTGGCTATTGGATATGCCTGATTCAGGATCTTCGATGCCCAAGAGGTTTAGTAGGTTTTGACCAAAGCTACGGTCTTTGGCGAATTCAAAGTTGAGGGTTTGGTTGCTTAATCCAGAGAGTCGTTGCAGTAATGCCCGCTCCAGGGGAATGTAAGCTTGATCTGAAAGGACAGAAATTGGTAATGCGGCTGGATTGAGCTGTGAGGCTCCTAATCGGGTGAGTAATCGTTGTCGAGCGACGTGGATAGCCGGTAGCCAAATGTCTTCAAAGGGAATAGGATGGTCTGGATCGGTGGGCCAGGGAAAGATGGGGGCTGATACGTCAGTGGAGGTGGTTTGGACGATGTGTCGTAGGGTATCTGTCCAGGGGGGTAGAGAGTGCTCTGGAGCAAGCTGAACGTCGCCTAGATAGGGACGTACAGTATCCAGGGTAAGTCCATCCCACTGGAGGCGTTTGTCTAAAATGTCTCGTTGATTTTCATGGGCTACGGTTTGACACCAGCGATCGCACCGTCGATCAATCTCTGTTTGGCTGTTTTGATCGGGGTTGGGGATATAGCGATCGCTATCCAGTCGTTCCCAAAGAAAGCTGGCATCGGCAACAATCCGAGCCAGCTCAGCATCGGTTAAGTGAGCCTTTTCCATGATCAATGTATGAGACATTTTAGCTGTCCTCTAAATGTACTTAAGTGGGATAAAAATTGAAGGATAGTAGTCAAGTATTAGATGTCAGTGAGGTTCTGGATTCCGACACTTGATCCCCGACACCACACCTAGCCAGGGCTCCTGGCTTATGTTGATGCCTAAATTACTTTCTATGACAAACTTAGTTATTATTTTACTGAGAGGGGAGCACTGACTGTCGTTACAGAAAATGTCTGGAAAACCAATAAAAATTGTCAGATAATGTCAGAATAGTTGGAGAACAAAACGCGTAGGTTAGTCTGACATAGACGATGTTCTCTTGACTTAGATTGAGAAGACGATTTATTTCTTGGGAGGATGTGTCACGCATCGCGATACGTGACACACCTAAATCATATCAGGTGGTGTATTAGGTTAACGCCTTAACACATTCTAAACCTGAGCTTATTAACTATACTTACTTAGCAGACCGCCACGGCATTAGTTGGGAGACAGTTACTGCTTAGGTCAGCACTATTAATACAAATACGACCACCCGCAACGGCAAGCAAATCCTGCTCACCCAGTTCAGTGGGAGAGGTAATCTGCTTTGTCATCATTTGAGAAATATTCTCAAGGGTGAAATCGTGTCCTTTATCTATGCCAGCATCCATGATTAGTGTAATCACCTCTGCTAGATTATTTGCTTCCTTGATTTGCTGAGACAATTGAGTATCGCCGAGCAATGTTTTGATTTGATTCATAACTTTTCTCCTTGTTTAATATTGTGAGAGTTTCTGAGTTCAAGATTTCTCTTTTGCTCACCACCATTATAGCCATGACCCAAGAGAACGAGAAGAGTAAAAAGAGTTTTTTGAGATTATTTTTGAGATTATTTTTATTCAGCCTCAAACATGAAAACTACTGCGCTAAAGCTATTTAGCGCAGTAGTTTGTTGTTGCAACAGAAGATAGATGGGGTCTACATAGATATAGTCACACTGTTTTAGAGGAATGTTTTAATGGAATGTTTTAATGGAGAAGCTAACTAGTGTAAGGTGACTCCTCGTCTAAGGTTTTTTCCATAACTTCTTTGAAAAGTGCAAATGCCTATGGAGAATTACTTGCAGAACAGATTGATGATTGCTTCCCGTAGGAGTTATTTCTAATATAATCAATATTTGGTTAAAGATCAGTTGGCTGAGATATGTAAGAGTGCGTTCTGCTATTTATGCACCTTAGTAATCACTTTACCAAGCATGAGACTGACTGTCGTTGCAGGAAATGTCTGGAAAGCGACAAAAAGTCAGACGATGTCAGGATGACTAGAAAATAAAGAAGGCTATGCAGACATTGCTCGCCTCACATAGCCTTCTCCAGGCTGGAATTGTTGGGATGATAGAAGGTTTGGTGGAGAGTGAGGGAGGTATGAGGAGGGTTGTCCCAAACTAACGAACCCTGAGCAGATCCGACATAATCCAACCAGTGTTGCAAGCGACTAAATTAGTCAGGAGAGTCCAACTGAATAACAATTCCCTGACTGAGGATATCCATAGAGTTTATATATCATGCTCCTGTTTCCATTGATTAACAATGGTCTGGAGAGTTTGTTGATTAAGTTTTCCCTGGGCATTTCTAGGCAGGCTATCAACGGGGACCCACAGCTTAGGGCACTTAAAACGAGCAATGGTGTCCTGCAGAGCGGCACAGATCTCTTGGGCTACCAGGGTAGAGGTATAAGGCACATAGACCGCTGTGACACATTGCCCCCAGTAAGGATGTGGCATCCCCAGGACCGCCACATCGGTCACCAGGCCAGTAGCCCGAATGGCTGCCTCAACTTCAGCTGGAAACACATTTTCGCCACCGGTAATAATTTTGTTACTAAGGCGACCTACTAGGGTGAGATAACCTTGCTCATCCAGGTATCCCGCATCATCAGTTTTGAAAACAGTTGGTAAGTGGGGATTCTCTATGGACGTTTGTCCACTCCATCCATGGGGATAGTAGCCCAGGGCTAAGGAATCCGCTACAATCTGAACCTGCCCCAGAGTCCCGGCAGCAACAGGCTGTCCCTGATCATCCACAATGGTCACCTGGGCATGGGGCAGCACTTGCCCGACACTTTGGTTGCCCGCCAAAAAATCGGTTGGTTTCAAGGTGGCAATTTGGGCAGCGGTTTCTGTTGCACCATAGCAAGGGGCCAGGGGCAGACGATTTGAACGAGCCTGGGTAAGTAATTGTGGCCAACTGGGGGCACCACCCAGCAAAATGGTTTTGCATTGGCTTAACCATTGAGCCAATGCTGGCTGAGCCAGCAATGCTTGCAACTGAGTAGGGACCAGGGAAATAAACCACTCCGATGGGTCAACCGGTAATGCCTGCCCTGTCTTAAGGGCCTTAAACGTCATGAGCTGTAGCCTTCCTCCGGAGAGAAAAGAACGCATAAATTGCATTAAGCCACTAACGTGATAAAGGGGTAGAACACATAGGGAATTGACGGTATCTATTTGGAAATAGTGCTGAAAGCCATACGCTGCTGCTGCCAGTGTGTCCCAACGATGTATGACAAATCGAATGGTGCCTGAGGATCCCCCAGTTGGAATCAAGATTAGATTTTCATCGTGACTTGATGGGTTGAGGGATAATGGCGTGACCCCCTCCGTAAGACCAACGTTTTGACCAGCAGATTGTTGCTTAAAATAATCACAATTTCCCCATATCTGGTCTGGTTGGGCAATGGCCAGAGCCTGTTGCCATTCCATCATTCCCCATTGAGAATTACCGAGAAATACCTGAGGATAAGTGGCCTGAGCCGCCAGGAATCCAGCCAGAAAACGCGTAGGGTCTGGTTCTGCCAACAGGATAGATTGCCCATGGCCAGTTTTCTTGACTGTCGCAAATTCTTGGGCAAGCGTCTCAACTAGGGTCAGAAATGCTTGGGCATCCTGTCCCACTAGCCAGTTATCCCGAGTTCGTTTTTTCAATAGGTCTAATGTGTTCACCGATTGATACCTGAGAGATTTACCCTAATCAGGGGACTTCATCGGCCCCCACAATATGTTGATCTATCTTGGATTTAGATGGGGAAAGCAATAGGCTGTAGTGCTTTCACAATTTGCTGCTGTAATGTTTGGTGTAGGGCCAGATTCTCACGGCGATTGGTGGCCACCTCAATGACGGCAGAACATTGATGATCTAGGGCTGTTTTATAAACCTGGGTGAATTCTGTTACTGTTTGAGGACAATAATAGTCGAGATTAAACATCTGGCTGACCGCCTTAAATGTGAACCCATGGGGGGCACCAAAATAGGATTCGAATACATCGTCACATTGGGCGACGGGTAAAAAGGAGAAGATGCCGCCACCATCGTTGTTAATGACGATAACAATCACTGGTTGGGCCAGGCCCTTTAGGATTGCCAGGGAATTCAGGTCATGTAATAGGGATAAGTCTCCCACTAACAGGGTTACCGGTGTTTGTCTTCCCATAGCAAATCCGGCAGCAGCGGCGATCGCACCTTCAATTCCACTGGTACCGCGATCGCAACCCACTATCCTGGTATTGCCGTCAGGAGCACCGTACATATCCATATCGCGGATTGGCATACTGTTGGCTAAATAAAGACCATGGTCAGGGGGAAGTTGGCGGGATACCAACCGAGCAATGGCCGGTTCATTGATAGTAGGTTGAGATTGGAGAACTTGATCAATGATCTGGTGAATGCGTTGAGATGCGTTTATCAGTTCCGTTACCCAGGCTTCAACACTCCGGGTATGGATTTGAGGCAATAACAGCTTCGTTAGATAACTCAGATCAGCATCTAGCCGCAAGGAGACCGTGTGGGCAGGATCATGGCGCTCAGGGTTGTTGGCAATTACAATATGGTATTGTGGCTGGCCGGCTAACCATTGTAAAAAGCGTTTAGAAATCAGTCGCCCCCCAATCTGCAACACTGTGTCCACTGACCATTGTTGATAGTTTTCTAGCAACCAGAGCTGATCAAAATAGGGAACAATTGTTGGCAATGTACTATTTAACCGTAGACCTGATTGAATATCAGCAAACACTGGCCAGTTCAAATGTTTAGCCAGGGTCAACACCGCTTGTTGCTCGGTCTCATTCGCCAGTTGTCCCACCACCAGTAGTCCCCGTCGGGTCTGATTTAGGATCTCCGCCAGGTTAGCAACATCTGAGGCTAGGGGAACTGTGACCGATTGTCCATAGTGACTGTAAGCAGTGGACCGGGCCAGCCAGTTTTGTAAGGGCGCTAAATAGTCTCTCTCAAACAGCTCACCCATTTCAGTTTCAACCGTTTGAACTGTGGGAGCTAAGGGCTCTCGAAATTGGCAATTGAGATGGACAGGACCGCCGGGAGCACGGCAGGCACGATAGACAGCCTGGTCAACCGTGGTTAAGAGCATCTGGGGGGCGATTTGGAGATCTGGACAGGGTAGTTCAAACTCCCATCGAACATGGTGTCCGTACAAGTGTGTTTGCCGAATGGTTTGATTGGCTCCAGTTTGCCTTAGCTCTGGGGGGCGGTCGGCGGACAGAATAATTAGAGGCACGGCATCTGTCGCTGCCTCAATTACTGCTGGGTAATAGTTGGCGGCAGCGGTACCTGAGGTACACACGAGCACCGCTGGCTGGCCCGTAGCCCGAGCATAGCCCAATGCATGGAAGGCGGCGGCCCGTTCATCGAAGCATACGATCGTTTGTGCCTGGGCATGGCGTGCGATCTCAATCGTCAGGGGTGTGGAACGAGATCCCAGTGAGATAACGAAATAAGCAATATTATTTCTGACCAGTTCTTCAATCAATAGAGAGCCCCAAAGACTATTGATGTTGGCAGTATTAATGGCCATAGTCGGTAATTTAGACAATTTTAGCTTCAATTTTAGAGTCGATTGTTAATGGTTTACTATTGTGTGTCTCGGAGTTCAATGTCGTTGACGACTAACCCTGAGCGAAGGCCACTGCAAATTCAGTGGTATCATTGCTAACCCAGCCCACAGGGACCACGTATCACCCCCGTTCAAATGGTTTCAGTTGCTCAATAGGCTGCCCATACCGGTTGTTTGGGATACCCCCCCACAGCGGGGGAAAGACTAGAATACTCTCCGAGAAACGCAAGGTTCTACAGAATATATGCCCTTTCTAGTTTCCGGTTGCTGTATTCTAACTTCTAGCTGTTGATATTCCTAAACGGCCTGAATCAATTGAGTGTAGATCCCATTGCGTTGCCATAAGGTGTCATGGGTGCCCTGCTCGGCTACTTTGCCATTGTCTAAAACAACAATCTGATCACAATCTCGAATGGTACTCAGACGATGGGCCACTATCACATGGGTGCAGCCACGCTGTTGTAGATTATGGCTAATGCGCTGTTCAGTTTCAGCATCCAGGGCACTGGTCGCTTCATCCATTACCAAAATTGAAGGATTATGAACCAATGCACGGGCAATTTCTAGGCGTTGGCGTTGTCCGCCGCTGAGATTGTGTCCCCCTTCCATTAACTCACCCTGAAATCCGCCAGGAATAGTGTGTACTGCTTCAGTGATCAAAGCATCGTCACAGGCTTGGATAAGTTGTGGTTCTGCCACGCGATGATCCCATAGGGTGAGGTTGTCACGAATGGTACCGCCAAATAAAAAGATATCCTGTTCCACCAGTGCCAGAGATCTGGCCAGAATCGGTCGAGGGATAGCCGTTATGGGCACACCATCCAGTAAAATTTCGCCGGACCAGGGCTGATAGAGACCACAGATAAGTTTAGCCAGCGTCGATTTACCCGAGCCGCTGCCCCCTACCAGAGCTAAACGTTCTCCAGGTTGCAGGGTGAGATTAAAATTTTCTAGTAAAGGTGGTGCAACCCGAGAATATCCAAAGGTAACCTGACGCAGTTCAAGATGACCGCTCAGCTGTTGCGTCTCTGACCATTGCTGAAGAGCTTTTGGTGAGGACTCGATCAATGGTGACTGTAGTTTGCGATCGCTAACATCAACCATTGGATCTAACGGATGTTGCAAAACATCTTCTAAAGACGTTAGGTTACCATCTAGTTCCTGTAGACGACTGCCAAAATTAACTAAATCGGTAACTGGCATTTGAAACTGTTGCATCAAATGTTGAAACGCCACCACCATACCAATGGTCATTTCACCATTCATAACCCGAAGTCCCCCTATTAGCAAGATTAACAATGTTGTTAAAGCCGTTAAAAAAATAGGTAAAATTCCGAGGTTTTGGTTGGAGAGTTCAAGGTCCTGCTGGGTGTTAACTACCTTGGCATAATACCCAGCCCAGCGAGTAAAAAAGTCGGACTCCATGGCAGAGGCCTTAATGGTTTCTATATTCTTGAGTCCAGTAATGGCCACACTCTGGGCTTTGCCTCTATCCAACTGTAACTTGAGGCTAGCATCAATGCGGTGGCGAGAAATCCATTGGAGTACCAACACATTGAGAACGGAAAATACAATCCCAATAATCGTTAGTAGACCATCGTAAGCAAACATAATTCCGGCATAGAAAATCAGCATAACACTGCTGATAATGGTGGTGGCCAGTTGTCCAGAGAGGACATCGGCAACTCGATTGTTAATCTGCAGACGATTGACCACTTCTCCGGCTAAGCGATGGGCATAAAAGTCCACAGGCAACCGTAGGCTTTGCCAGAGAAAATGACTGGACATGGTGGTGGCCAGTTTAATCTTGAGTTGTCGCAAAAAGCGTAGTTGTAGCAGCGACAGGATGATTTGGATTGTCAGCGTAAGGAGCATGGCCAGAATTAATGGCCGGAACCACTCAGTACGATGGTCAATTAAAATCTGATCGACAAAAATTTGGCTAAAAACCGGTAAAATAATATTGGGAACCGTCAGGAGAAAGCCAGCAATAACACAGTAGAGAATCGTCCCTCTAGAGGCCCGCAGACGATCGTTTAAGGCTTTTACTAAATTGGGTTTATGTCCCCCTGGCTGAAAATTGGGTCCTGGGTTTAAGGTGAGAAGCACTCCAGTAAAGGCTGCGTCAAACTCCTTGAAAGAAACACTGCGGGGACCTGTCGCTGGGTCGTTAATAAATACGCGATCGCGACCAATCCCCTCAATTACAACAAAGTGGCCAAAATTCCAGAATACAATGTAGGGGGGCTTAAACTGACTGAGTTGTTCCAGTTCTGCTTTGTAACCATTGGCCTCCAGACCATAGCGCTGAGCTGCTTTAATAATGTTGCTAGCTTTACTCCCGTCCCGAGAAACCCCGCACTCCACCCGCAACTCGGTCAGGGGAACAATCCGTTTATAGTAGGCCAAAATAATGCCCAGGGTAGCTGCTCCACATTCCACCATTTCCATTTGAAGTAGGGTGGGAGTAGGTACTCGTTTTGGTTGTAAAAAAAGCACAATGCTTGGTCTCCAAGAGAGTTTGCAAAAGATAGGTGTCAGAAAATGTCTAATACCAAACCCGAGTTCATTAACCCCGATAAAAAATACATCAGTCCGTAGGGGCAATCCCTTGTGGTTGCCCTGTAATATTGGGTGCAGGTAGAATAAACTTTATCCCCTAACCCATTCTCGTAAAATAGGCACTAAAAACGTAATTGGAGCCCGTTCTTCCACTGTTACTCGCGCTGTCAATGTCGTGCCTAAGGTCAGCGACTCTTCAGGTCCCTGAGACGATGACCAGGCATACCCACTGGATGTCTCAGCATCCGTTTGCAGTTCAACCGTCACCGCCAGATGCCCGGTTCCCCCCGTCATCAGGGTATCCACAATCTCTGGATTACCCACTGCCGCAATTGCCCCTTCACGGGACACTGGCAACGACGATACCCCCGTTACCGTTCCTCGAATACTGCCAAACCGTTCACGCTTTACCGTATCTGGCGCAATCATAATCTCCATCCCTGGTTGTACCCGTTTTCCCTGGGCGACAGTAAAGTAGATGACCCCGGTGTCTGGCTGTGTCTGCCCAGGTGCCATCGCTTGTAGACGCCCCAATGACATGCCTGGAGCAACTACCTGCCCCACCGTTGCCGTCGTTTCCACAATACAGCCCGACTGAAGACTTCTAATTTCACTATTTTCAATAATCTGCCGTTTTAGCTGAGAAATTTGCTGCTCTAAAGCTTGTTTTTCTTGCTCATACCCTTGTAGAGCGTTTAAATTCTCCTGTTCTAGTTGCTTTCCTCTGGTTTCTAAAGCTTGCAAATTAGCCTGCACTTGGGAAATCTGATTCAGATTATTTAAATGCTGTTGCTGAGCTTCCACCATTTGTAAGTTTAATTGCTGTAGCTGGGTACCCAGGTCTCCCAGACGGTGCAGATTTTGACGATGTTCTTGTTCTGCCTGTAATACCATATCTGGAGCAATGGCCCCTGCTTTAACCAGGGACTGACGACTATGGAGGCGCTGTTCCAAAACAGGTGTCAGTTCTTGGGTATCTTTGAGTTGTTGTTGTAAATTAGTACGCTGTTGCTCTAGCATTAAGGTATTTTGACGATTAAGCGCTGGCGTTAAGGATTCTGCATTACTTAGCTGTTGTTCCATCCCCAGACGCTGGGTGGCCATTTCTGCCTGGGCCAGTCCTGTTCGTTGCGTTCGAATTAACTCGGCCTGATAAAACTGTTGTTGCAGCTGAGCGTGCTTACTCTGTTGTTGCTGTAGCTGCTGATTTAGATCCGTTGGATTAATAGTGGCCAGCAGCTCTCCGTTTTTCACGCATTGCCCTGCAGTCATCGGTAAAGTCTCTAATTGCCCCGAAATAGGTGATTGGAGGGGGATAACCTGATGTGGGTCTAGCAAAATACCCTGGCCCGTGACCGTCATGGGCATTTTACCCAACAGACTCCAAGCGGCCCCAGCCCCCAAGAGTAGCGTCATCATGCCCAAGGGTAGCCAGTCTTTAGGCTTGACCAGTCGGATCGCCTGATCCAACTTTTCAGGTGATTGGAGTCGCTCCAGGGATTGTTTACGAAACAGGTGTGTGTTTTGTTCAAGCATGCTTCCGCCTTTTGCCTTCCTACGTTGTTTTAGGTCAATTGTCGATTCATAAGCGTTTTAAACAATCCCGGCTGTTGGGATAATGCTTCAAAGCTGCCCTGTTGCACGATCTGACCTTGGTCTAATACGTAAATGCGATCGGCATGGCGGATGGTACTGAGACGATGTGCGATCGCAATTCGAGTGATTTTCAACCGTTCTAAGTTTTGACGCACCGTTGCCTGGGTACAATTGTCCAGCGCGCTGGTCGCTTCATCTAATAACAAAATCTTGGGTTTTAAGATCAGAGCACGGGCAAGCAGTAGCCGTTGCCGCTGCCCCCCTGAGAGATTTGCCCCCCCTTCAGATATATGGGTATGTAGCCCCATGGGCATGGCCTGAATGTCGTCTGCTAACCCTGCCATTTGGGCAGCTTGCCAGACATCTGACCGAGTGGTCAGAGACCCCGCTGCAATGTTGTCAAAGATAGAGCCACTATTAATATGACCATGTTGCAACACCACTCCCAACTGTCGCCGTACGGCTGCAACATCCAACCCAGATAGAGCCTGCTGATCGTAAAATACACCACCAGACTCAGGCCATTCGAACCCGAGGATCAATCGTAGAAGAGTCGATTTGCCACTGCCAGAGGGGCCTACCAACGCGATAAATTCTCCAGGCTTGGCCTCTAACGTAACCCGATCTAACGTCAGGGGACCATCCGCACAATAGCGAAAGGAGAGTCGGTCTAGTAATAAATGGCCAGTCAGGTCACCTGGATGGGCTTTTGTATTGTCTACCTCGGGTTGGGCCTGCATAATGGGCTGTGTGCGCTCCCAGAAAACACCCGCTTCCCAGAGTTGCACGATGGCCTCACTTAGGTTTGTGGTGCCCCCAATAAAGATACCAAACGCGCTATTAAATGCCAGGAAAACCCCTGTAGACATAGGCTTTGCTGTAGCAATGTCTGTTTGTTGCAGACCAACCACGCCAATAAAGAAGAGTATCAAGCTCAGGGTTGGCAAGGCCTGATTAAATACCCGTAAATAATCAGCTAAACATTGACTGTCGAGGGTTATTTTTAACTGTTGGCGATAATAGCTGGCCCAGTAGGCAAAGGCTCGATGTTCGGCCCCGGCAACGCGAATTTTAGAGATGCCTTCCAGGATTTGGACCATGGTGCCAAACAGATTTCCCTGAACTAATAGTAAAGCCCGAAATTTTTGATTCATGGGCAATCGGATCAGGTTTGTAATCAAAAAAGAGACTAAGGCCAACACTATCGCTAATCGGGCTAATCGGGCACTGTAAACGAATAAAATGCCACCATTGAGTAGGGCAAAGAGACTGGTTAGGAGGGTAGGCAGAGTTGCCCCTTCTAGGCGATAGCGGATTTGAGTAATGGCTAAAACCCGATTCTTAAGATCACCACTGGTATAGTTACGAAAAAAGGATGGCTGTAATTTTAGTAGACGATCCCAAATAGCTGATTGGGTTACTACATCTAAATTGGTCTGCAGTCGCAGTAGGGCAACCCGTTGCACCCGTTGGAAGACAACAACGCCGAGACTGGCTAGGAGAAGGCCAATGCCAAGTTGGAATAATAAGGTGCGATCGCTATTGGGAATGGCCTGATCGATTAATATGCCGGTAGCTACCGGAGTCAACACCCCCAACAATGCAATGAGAATACCGCTGCCTGCAATTGTGAGTAGTGAAGATTGTTGTCCCTGCAGGGCAAATTGCAATACCTCCCAACCGCGCATCAGCTGATCCGGAAAGGACCGATAAAAGACATAGGCGATGGGATCAATCTGTTGGGCTTGGCTGGCGGTCAGAGGGATGTGCCGTTGCAGCCTTGGAGCAAATACCTGATAACGGCCAGGACGAATAGGTAACAAGGCCACTGGTTGCTGGTTGATGCTCCCCAGCAATGGGCCTAAATCGGCCTGCCACCAGCCAGGCTCTAACTGTACCTGACGAGTGTGGATCCGAGAGGCGGTTGCGATCGCTCGGATCGCATCATTGATGGTTGGTTTGCCTAAGTTTATATCACCTGCAGCTTCATGGTGCTGTAGCGGTGATGCTAGCCAGTCCTGGGGGGGATGAATGTCGATGCCCAATGCCTGGCCCACAGCCCCTGCCGCTGCTAGCCAGGGATTTTCTGTACCAGATAGCGAAAACCTGCCCCCTACCTCTGGCTGGGTTAAAACCGAAGCAAGATCATTGAGGGCCTGGGTTTGGATAGCAAGGTCATAAAGGTCAGCGGGAGTGGTGCAATCGTATTGCGAGTCTACAGAAGGCTGTGGTTTAGGAGATTGCCCTGAAATAGATAATTGGCACGATTCGAGTATCGGCATACTCATCCTTCCTTATCTATGGAACGAGACACCCCTACGATAGGCATTAAAACTGGCATTGTCGTTACAGAAAAAGTCTGGTAGTTTGCAACAAGATGTCAGGAAAAATCAATTAAATGATGCTCCATAGACGCGTGATGGTTGCTTTTGTGCATAGTTCAGACAGTCGTTGAGCAAGTGGGTAAAAATTTCAAATATTTGTTCAACCCTGTTAAGGGCATGCTTCAGATCAGTTGGAGATAGCTGCGTATGATTGATCAGATGCATAGACTCATTTGAATAAAGACTATGCTCAGAGTCAGCCGCAAAATGACTGCTAGCAAAATACTGATACTGTTTTCCTGTTATCGCTTGTAGCTCTTGGCCAACTTGGGCGGCGGCGGCAAAAAAGACATTGCTTGTTGCTTCTAGAGCCTCAATTACCACCAGTTTCTGGATAGGAGTAGCCTGACAGGAATATCGATATAGCTCATACACAACCCAACGAGCCACCTGGGTATTGTCTCCCCACATAAATGTCAAAGCATCACTCAAACGCAAGGTTTGATCCATGCCAAATCTTTTCAAGTCAGTGAGAAACCATACCCAATGATGGTCATCCTCATAGGTATGGTGATTGATCAGTTGCTGAATTGGATCATGGGTGGGCTCATCTCGGAAAATAGATGTGTTTAATTCTGCAAACCCCATCACTAGAGGTGCCAGACAGGGCGCAAATGAAAGCCGTTGGGCTGGATCGATTTGCTTATTCAAAAAGAACTGGAAAAAAGGATGTTGGGCAAATTCTTGCTTGTGATGATCTATGGAAAGCAATACTTGTCGTATGCTGGTCTCTGAAGTCTGGGGGAAATCAATACAATTAATAGTCATGTTAGAAGACTTGTAGATTGGAGCTGCAGGATAAAGATATTTTCAGGAAAGAAACGACTCGTTGTCCAAGCCCTCAAATCAAACAGTAGTGGTATAACTCACCAAGAATGTCACCTCAGCGCGTTGGCTATCGCCATTGCCCATTGTGGTAATAAAGACCCCATCGCCTTTAGGCGTAATCCCACCACCAAAGACTTTGCCACTGCGGGTATCGTAGGTTAGATGTAGGTCTCGCTGATTACGAATAGCGCTGATATCCGCATGTTCATCACTACTGCCACCGTCTGATTCAAAGATTTTGATCGAGATAGGAATTCGGTTTTTAGTCACACTGACCGGCTGCTTAAAGAAGAAATTAGGATAGGCATCATCATCATTGTTAATACTCTTTGTACGGGGCTTTGCAACCCCATCAATGGCCACCCTGGCATAGAAATCCGCTTCGCCCCGACCCCAACCTTCAAAATCATCCAGGGCTTTGATCCGCCGAATCCTAACTGTCAATAGCGCATCCCTGACCGGTGTACCCATTAGCCGTAGATGATAGCGAGTACGCCCCGGCTTTGGTTTGCGTACCTGCACCAGATAATGACCAGGAGTAAGTAGGTCACTCTCAACAGTTTCAGACGTTGCGCGCAGGTGTCTAGAATCAATGAGTTTGGTACCCTGTTGGTCATACAGGCTCAGTTGTACCCTGGCATTAAATTGACTAGCGGTTGCCGAAAATTTGCTGGGGGCGACCAGCTTAAAGCGATAATAGTCACTTCTGTCGCGACTACCGTCAATTTCTCCAATCACATCACGCACACCATTGAGGTTGACCAAACCATCTCGATCTAAGCGATGTGCATTAGCTGGAAAATCGTTGTTTTCCCGTTCTGGTTCTAATACATTAGGTTGCACCGCCAGTTCCATCCGATAGGGGGTATCACCCGGCCCCTGACTTAAAACCTGTAGGTAGTAGGTGCTGTTGCCCAGTCCATGAATATCAATGACTTGGTTACCATTGTTATCTAGGCTCGACTGAGTAATCACATCACCTGGGTATACATAGCGATCATTTTGGACATCTCTAATTAGCCGGACGGTGGCTGTCGTGCCAACATCGGGAAGTTTACAGGTCAGACTGCCTGTGGCCATCGAAAATTGATAGTTTCTTACTTTACCTGCAGGCAATGTTTCTGCAAAGATAATGGAATCATTTACCTGACCAACAACGGTAATGGGAGAGAGAATTGATGCCGTTGGAAAGGTACTCTGAGTATCAATTGAGTTGGATACAATTGTAGTGTTAGGCGTTAGGGGTGTAGAAGCCATGATAGTAGGAGATAGAATTTACTTGCAGTTTATTGATTTGGCATTTAAGACCAAATCTCTGTTACCAGTTGTGCGCTCAGACAGGGGTACATTGGCTGAGATAACCTGTCGTTTTACTAACTGAATGTAGTAGGCAACGCTGCTATTAGCCACTTGCAAACCAGACGATCGTCTTCAAGTATCCACGTTGCGATAAGCTGAGATTTAGGTTTAACAACAGTAGTCAACTGTTGAGTATGAGACTTATTAGTTTTAGTAGCTAATGTTTTAATAGTTGCAGTCATGATACTTTTCTCCAAGTAATATGATGATTGTGATAACCCGCGCAAAACAAATGGATAATTGATTGATTGACCGAAAACGCCTGACTTATGAGTGACTTGTTTTGAGATCAAACGTTTTTGAACTGCGTTTGAATCTATATTTACAAGAGTAAATAGAACGCTTAAATTCGTCGTTACAGAAAATGTCTGGTAAGTTCTAGATCCTGACATTTAACGACATTTCCTGTAATGCCGGACCTCTTAATATGCGCGTAGTCTAGAGCTAATTGCAACTGGGCTCTTCGAACAAGATAACAATGACTACACCCTATACCTATGAATCCACCTGGCGAGAGTCTCAAGCAGTCAACTGGCGTGTGGAAGATCTGATTGGTCCTGATAAGCCAATGGACTTTTGTCTTCCTTTTTTGCCAGATAGCCTGGTCCGTGCGGCGGATAGTGGCTGTTTAAATCTTGAGCAACAACTGGTGCTCAATCATATTCGAGCCCATAGCTATCTACACCTGTTTGTTTTAGTGGAAGCATTTATTATTCCCATGGTGTTGGAACAGGTTAAACAGATGGGCTATGGCAATATAGTGGCCATTCAGGCTCTGCTGGGGTTTGCCGAGGAGGAAGGCAAGCATATTAATATGTTTCAGCAGTTTATGGCAGCCTTTGAGCAGGGAGGCCATTATCGCTGCCAATGTGTAGGTCCCCTGGAAGAGGTGGCTCGAAAAATTGGGTCTTATCTCCCCCTTAGTGTGTTGCTGTTGACGCTCCAATTTGAGTGGACAACACAAATTCACTATTTAGAAAGTATTCGTCAGCACCAGGAGCAGCTTGACCCGCGCTTTTGTGATTTACTCAAGTATCACTGGCTCGAAGAAGCGCAACATACCAAGCTTGATACCTTGATGGCTTACGGGCTGGTGGACCAGATGTCTGCATCTGAAATTGATATGGCTATTGAAGGGTATTTTGAGCTGGTCCAGATGTTAGAGCAGACCCTGATAGCCCAGGCGAAATTAGATGTCTCAAGCCTGAGTCAGGCGCTAATGAATTCAACAGATCAGCATACTTCTCAGTTATTAACCAAACGTCAGCAGCAACGACTCTATGCGTCCCAGGCCGAAACCTATCGCTGGGGGTTTCTCTGTGCAGGGGTGGGGCATCCAAACTTTCTCAACGTTTTGCAGCATATTTGTCCCGCTGCAAAAGAGCGGGCTATTGGTTTAGTCAAGGCATTGTCTTATTAAGACTAGTTTCTGGGCAGGCGCAAGGCACAGCCCCTATATTTTTGACTGACTTGTGCATCAAACTTAGAAAACTTCTGCTAAGGTCAGATGAATGATTCAGATGACCAACGTTATAGTTAGGGTCCCAATCAACATGATGGATATGGAACGTGCGATCGCAGCCGCTAATCACGCCATGGTTCGTCACCTCGGACGCCACCTGAGCGATGTTGAAACTGAAATTCTTAAGGGATCTTGGCAGGGGCAAACCTATGATCAAATTGCCTCGGCATCCGGATATTCCGATAGCTATTTGCGTCGGGATGTGGGAACTAAATTTTGGAAAGCATTGGGTCAGTCCCTGGGAGAAACGGTTAGCAAAAACAACTTTAAGGAAGCCCTGCGCCGCCATGCAGAGCAGTTATTAGAGCCCATTGACCTAACCCCTACGACTAGTGCTGATGTGGCCGCTAATAAGATATCTGACAAGCCAAAAAGTGTCGTTGTTAGTCGCGATCCCTATGAGTTTTACATTGAGCGTGCACCGTTAGAAACCATTTGCTGTGATACCCTACGTCAGCCTGGTGCCCTGGTACGGGTGAAAGCGCCTTCCCTGATGGGCAAAACCCTGCTGATGGATCATGTGCTATCTCAGCTTGAGACCGAGGGGCTAAGGACAGTGCGCATTAGTTTGGAACTGGCCGATCGCCAGGTACATTTTTCCAATCTCAATCGGTTTCTGCGCTGGTTATGTATCAACATTACCCGTGCCCTGGCCCTGCCCAATGAATTGGATGACTATTGGGATGAAGACGGCATGGGCAGTAAGGTGAGCTGTTCTACCTATGTGGAAGACTATTTGTTGGCCAGCTGTGATGATCCGTTGGTGATCTGTTTAGACGACATAGATTTGTTATTCCCCTACCCTGATATTTACGAAGACTTTTTTGGGTTGTTACGGTCATGGTATGAAATGGCCCGTACCCGCAGCCGTCCCCGTTGGAAACAACTCCGTCTCGCCATTGTGCATTCTACGGATGTCTATATCCCGCTAAATATTAATCAATCCCCCTTTAATGTTGGTGTGCCCATTGAGCTGACCGAATTCACCCCAGAACAAACCGAGCGATTTGCCGCGCTTCATGGACTCACATCATCGTTAGATCTACTCCCGTTGATTGCCATGGTGGGGGGACATCCCTATTTACTAGAGCAAGCGTTTGACTATTTAAAGGCCCATCCTGAAGCGTCTTTGGATACGTTGTTAGCAACAGCGCCCACTGAAGCTGGTATCTATGCGAATCATCTGCGAGAACATTGGATTACCCTGCGGGATGCCCCCGCTCTGACAGAGACCCTATGCCAGATAGTACAGGCCAGTAAGCCTATGGTTTTGGAGTCGGTTCAGGCCCATCAACTCCACAGCATGGGGGTGATTAAGCTGACGGGCAATATAGCAGAGCCCCGTTGTCAACTGTATCGCCAATACTTTGCTACCCAATTGGGAGAGAGATAATGGAAGGGGGCTATCTCTATCAGTCGGGGGGGAGTTTACCACCTGATGCCCCCAGCTATATTCCTCGGCAGGCCGATGATGATCTGTTTAGGGCACTGTTGGCAGGAACCTACTGTTATGTTTTAACCTCTCGCCAAATGGGAAAATCGTCCCTACGCGTGCGGACCGTAGAGCGTTTGTTTGATGCTGGGGTATGCTGCGCTGAGGTTGAACTATTGGGGATTGGCAGCCAGGAGATTACCACTAGCCAATGGTATGGCGGTATTATTCAGGTCCTGATTTCTAGCCTGGGGCTGCGGATCAATCGCCGGCAGTGGCTGCGGGAACATGAAGATCTCTCACCCGTGCAACGTCTGGGCACGTTTGTGGAACAGGTGGTATTGCCTCAAACTCAGCAGCCGTTGGTGCTCTTTTTTGATGAAATTGACAGTGTTTTGGGCCTGAACTTTTCCACGGATGATTTTTTTGGCCTGTTGCGAAACTGGCATGAGCAACGGGCCACTCGACCGGAGTATAAGCGCTTGACGGTGGTGATGCTGGGGGTGGCAACACCGTCGGATCTAATGAAAAATTCCCACGCTACCCCGTTTAATATTGGTTGTGCCATTGAACTGCAACCCTTTAGCTATAGAGAGGCACAGCCGCTGCTCGCGGGTCTGGCAGCCGTTACAGCTGAGCCTAAGGCTGTCCTAAGGGAAATTTTGGCCTGGACTGGGGGACAACCCTTTTTGACTCAAAAGGTTTGTCAGCTGTTTGTGCAGGAGTCAGGGATCCGGTATCTGGGCTCCGGGACAGGGATCCGCACTCAGGTTTTGCCGTCTGTACAAACGTTGATTCAAACTCGGATTCTTGAGCATTGGCAGATTCAAGATGAGCCAGAGCATCTGCGGACAATTCAGAATCGGCTATTGCGTAATTCCCGTTCACCCCAGCGGTTGCTGCGTCTTTATCGCCAGGTGCTTAGGCGAGGGGGAGTTAGCGCTGATGACTCAGCTGACCAAATGGAGCTGAGGCTGACAGGGTTGGTGACCCGACGCCAGGGACGGTTGACTGTATTTAACCGGATTTATGCGACGGTGTTTGACCAGGCCTGGATCGGGCGGCAGCTGACGGAGTTATCGCCCCAGTCGTCGTTTAGCCTGTGGCCCCTATGGCAATCGGCAATCACGGGGGTAGGGGCAGCGCTGCTGGTATTGCTGATACGTTCCCTGGGGGGACTACAGCCAGTAGAATTATTTGCCTTTGACCAGTTAGTGCGATCGCAACCCCCAGAATCCCCAGATGACCGATTTTTGATCATCACCGTCAGTGAAGCCGATATGCAGTATCAAGATCGTCTAGGGATGACGCGTCAGGGCTCCCTATCCGATGAGGCATTACTGCAGCTGTGGCAAAAGCTTAAACCCTATAATCCAAGGGTATTTGGGTTAGACCTGTATCATGACTTTGCCTTTTCACCTCCATTGGCGGCCCAGCTAGACGACCGGTTTATTGCCGTCTGTGAAATTGGTCAAACCATTGATGTCGATACCCCTGTTAGCATTGCATCCCCCCCTGGGATATCTACCGAACAGGTTGGCTTTACCGACTTTGCCATCGATCCTGACTATCGCATTCGGCGTCAGATTTTAGGCATTGATCGTACAGAGGCTTGTAATACCAATACAGCCTTTAGTTTAAAGGTGGCGATGCAGTATCTAGCGCCAGAGGGAATTTTTCTAGAATTTCTCTCACCGGATGTGATCCAGCTGGGGAATGTAAAAGTGCCTAAAATTCCGCCTACGGCTGGCGGGTATCGGCTGCATCCAGAGGAGCAGGCAGGCTACCAAATTTTAGTCAATTACCGTAGCCAGAGTCCCCGGCAGATTCCCCTCAGGCAAGTATTGGCGGGACAGGTGGATGACCAGCTGGATGAGTGGAGTCGCGATCGCATCGTACTAATTGGCCTAGCTGACCCCAAAGATGCCCAATTTATCCCCAAACAAGCCGCCCGTATGCTCGGCGTCACCATCCATGCCCAAAAAGCGAGTCAGTTAATAAGCGCCACCCTCGATCATCGCCCGTTGATCTGGTGGCTACCGGAATGGGGGGAGGGACTATGGATTTTGGCCTGGACCGTCGGGAGTAACGGTGTGGTCTGGGGCGTTTACTATTCGCTACATAACCGTTCTTTGCATAGTCAGTTTGTGCGTAATTATCCCCTGGTATGTGTTGTAGTACTAACAGGTATGACCTTTATTCTTTTAGCTGGATGTTACCTAACGCTGTTAACTGGCGGCTGGCTACCACTAGTACCGCCCCTACTTGCAATGGCGCTTTCCCTGGGTAGCTCTACCAAGCTGAATCGTCCCAAGTTCTAACATGTCGAAGTTTTGTCTACGCTCAGGTCGATACCCCCTATTCCTTATAATTACATTGAAATGTGAGCGCCATTTAAGAAAAAAGATATTATGAATCAACTATTACGCGCTTTTGGATTAATAGTTTTACCATTGGGTTGCTTTAGTCTATTGACCAGTCCAGTATCAGCGCAGTCATTTTTTCTCCCAACGATAACAAACCAGCTAACCAAACAAACAACCGCACTACCCCTGGAGTTTAATAATAACAGTAGCACTGATGGATTTGATGGTCAGGGACGCCCCCGCAGTCGGACATCAGGTGGATCGCGGGGGGGCTGTAGCGATTTATTGGTAGCGCTGGTACCCGGCAGTGGTACAGTTGCTGCCAACTCTACAACAGTCTGTAATGCAGCTTCAACATCAGACTTAGCTACCACATTAGAGAGTAGTCCCACCCTATGGTTTTATATTCCGACACAAACCCAGTCCGCAGTTAGTGCTGAGTTTGTGTTGTTAGACAACAATGATCGCGTTCTCTCCAGCGAGATGATCACCCTGCCTGATGACGGCGGAGTGATTAGTCTTCAGCTTAGTCACTCCCTAGAAACCGATCAGGTTTATCATTGGATATTTTCTATTCTTAACTCTTCGAGCCCGTCTGAAAATCCAACCGTTGAAGGCAGTTTACAGCGCATTGAGGCTCAGCCTGAGTTATCAGGGGCCCTGGCTGCTGCCCCAGACGCGTTGTCTCGCATTCGAGCCTTATCTCAATATGGTGTTTGGCACGATACTCTCCATGGGTTGGCATTGTTGTACCAGACTGACCCCAACAATAGTAATTTACAAAACAACTGGGTTACCTTATTAGGGTCTGTTGGCTTAGAGGAGATTGCTAAAGCGGCCCCAGTTAATTGTTGTGTCAATTAATCACCCGTAGGTTGGGCATCGCCCACCATCAATGGGCAGTAGTTTTGAATCGATAGAACAGTAAGTAACATGACAACAACTTGGACCAGGGTTGCAGGCAAAGTAATTCAAGGGCATGGGGTCGCATCAGGGCAGGCCAATGATCCGCGTTTCCCAGGGGGAACATTGCCAATGCAAATGCCTCTCTTTGCTACCCAGGGGCTCTGTCTTGATGCCTATTTTCCTGGAACAATTAATGTGTCTATTCACCCAAAATGTTACACGGTGCGTCAGGCAAAGCATACGTTTAGGCAGATAAAATGGGCAGACAATGCGCCCCCTGAAGACTTTTCGTTTTTTGACTGTCGATTAGTGTTAGATACAGGGCGACAAGTACCGGGGTTGATTTATTATCCTCATCCTGAAACCAAGCCTGAACATTTTCAAGACCCTGCCACCCTTGAAGTGTTGACGGAGTTTATCGAAGGACTGAGTTATGGCATGGCAATTAGCTTAGAACTGGATTCAAGTCAGCTCAAGGTGGAATGATAAAAATCCGAAGGGCATCCACAAGGTAATGCCCCTACAGGATTGTTCATTCTTAATTAATCACATCCTGCCGATTACCTAACAAAATTGCTCAGTGAGGATATCTGGCAGACCTGCCGTTATTTGACTGAACTCTCAACCCGAAGATTTATATCTGACATACCAGAAACAACGTGATTAGTGGTTTTTATTGACGTTGACGTGCCATAAATCGGTGTAATCCCTGCCCGGTCCAAAATCTCTGGAATCAAATCTTCGCGGCGAATGGCCATAATGTGTACCCCCTGACATAGGGTTTGAGCTAATTTAATTTGCTCAGCCGCGATCGCAATACCTGCTTGCAGAGGGTCTTTGGCAGTGGCTAGACGATTTATAATCTCGTCTGGAATCTGAACTCCAGGTACGTTGCGATTAAGAAAGGCCGCATTTTTAGCCGATTTGAGTAGGAAGATACCCGCTAAGACGGGTGTTTGAGTCGGGGTCGCAATCTGGTCCATAAATTTTTCGAGACAATCAAAATCAGAGATTAGCTGACTTTGAAAAAACTGGGCACCGGCCTCAACCTTGCGCTCAAAGCGCTTTTGCAAGCCTGACCAGCTGCGGCACTGAGGATCAACGGCAGCACCCGCAAAAATATCGAGGGGACCATCGGGTAGTTTTTTCTCGTTTAGGTCAATACCTTGATTAAGTAGGCCAATGGTACGCAACAGCCGTACAGACTCCAGGTCAAACACGCCGCGAGCTTTGGGATAATCTCCGGCTTTGACCGGGTCCCCAGTTAAGGCCAACACATTATGAATGCCTAGGGCATTGGCCCCCATCAGGTCGGCCTGGAGCGCGATACGGTTGCGATCGCGACAGGTCATCTGACAAATTGGCTCAATGCCTACCTGCTTTAGTAACATTGCCGACGCCAAGGACGACATCCGCATGACGGCCCGACTACCATCGGTGATATTCACAGCATGGACCCGCCCCTTGAGCATCTGCGCCATTTTGATCATATGACTGGGGTCGCCACCTTTGGGGGGCATGACCTCAGCGGTAATGATGAACTGTTTATGTGCGATCGCAGATCGCAAAAGGGAGGAAACCGAATGGGAGCCGTTAGAAATTGTCATCGGAAGAGTAATTATTAAAAACTATATTTGAAGCCAAACTATAAGGAAAATGGGAATGACCCACTTGCCCAGTCATGTATTCATTATTCTCTATGGTACGAGATGGTACGAGACGATGGATACACCCACTTAGGCACGCCTTAGATCGGCTTGGCATATCCCAGGGCATCCTTAACCTTGGCTAACGTACGATTGGCAATGCTCCGGGCTTTTTCATTCCCCCGTTTGAGGACTGATTCTAAATAGCTGCGATCGTCCATCAGGGCCTGGTATTTTTCTTGGATGGGTTGTAGGGCTGCGATCGCAGTCTCCGTCAGCAAAGGCTTAAATTGCCCCCAGCCCATATCCGCACATGCCGCTGCCACCGCTTCCTTTTCTTGCCCCGATAGCAGCATATATAGCGTTAGCAAGTTATTACACTCAGGCCGTTCTGGATTCCCAAACTCCAACCCTCGCATAGGGTCAGTCTTACACTTTTTAATTTTCTTTTTAATCAGATCAGGAGTGTCCCCAATCTCAATCCGACTCAGCTCAGACGGATCTGACTTAGACATTTTCTTAGTACCATCGGTCAGACTCATCACCCGAGCCCCATCAGTCCGAATCAACGCATCCGGCACCTTAAGCACCGGTTCTTTTTTCTTGCCAAACTGGTGATTAAGCCGCACCGCAATGTCGCGAGTAAGCTCAATATGCTGCTTTTGGTCCTCCCCAACAGGCACGATATCAGGCTCATACAGCAAAATGTCCGCCGACTGTAGCACCGGATAATCCAGTAGGCCAACACTGACATTTTCCCCCTGTTTAACCGCCTTTTCCTTAAACTGAATCATCCGTTCTAACCAGTTCAATGGGGTGATGCAGTTAAACAACCAGGCCAGTTCGCTGTGGGCACTCACATGGGACTGCACAAACACAGTTGAACGGTCTGGATCAATGCCACAGGCCAAATACGCTGCTGCCACCTTATACGTATTTTCCGCCAATAGCTTTGGATCATGGGGCACCGTAATTGCGTGTAAATCCGCTAGAAACAGGAAACATTCATAATCATCCTGCATCTCTACCCAATTACGAATCGCACCGAGGTAGTTCCCCAAATGTAAATTACCAGTGGTTTGAATGCCTGAAAGAATACGTTTTTTAGTCATAGCTGGAGAACGGGGATTATGGCTAGAGATAACGATCTTATAGGACTACCGAGGGGGACTGAGATAGAAATTCAGGGCTTGCAGTGGACAAGATTTAATAGCCAAAATTTAGAGCTTGATGCAAGACCAAACAAGACCAAAGGAACCTTTATGTTCCTTAACCAGAGAAATATACACATAAATTTCATATTATTTCCTGTACACCCCTTCCACCAGGTGTAGTTTTAATTGACTGACAAACGCACGTTCACACTTACGTCACGCCACCTTTTTACAGCTCAAATCCCTGATAAATCAACTGTTTGCAGTTTATTCAATATACTTAAGCTGGCATCAATTTATGACCTTCACTGACGTATTAACCCTGGCCTTGTCCGTACTCAAGGATATGTGACCAAAATTTCCGGATAAATCTTTAGTTAAATTTACTGATGATTTTTACCATTTATGCAAAGACTATGAGACATAAAGTTCCCTATATAATTTACCTATGTGGATAATTAGCACGATATTGGAGGGTGGCGATATCGAAGAAGCCATCGCCATGGCCGTGGCGATGAACGCCAAGCGCCCTAGTCATTTACCGCCCCAAGGTTTTTTATTATCAATGCTGGCTCGTATTAGCCATAAAAAATCAGAGTTTCAGGGAGCTGTCGACGTGACCGTTCTTGAAGGTAGTCGTACCTCGTAACGGCATTCTAGAGAAACTCGATAAGTAAGACATACCCAGCCATCTTCCCCCTAGGGCTCTACAGTCAGCTAACGGGAGGGGCTTTGTGTTTTCTAGCTGAAAGTATCCATAGTTTTTGACTCATCCAAGCCAGTGACCAGACGAGATCAGGATGTTGATAGCCTTCATCAACCCGATGTTCTAACTCGGACAATAGCCAATTTGCGACTATTGTTAACTGTTGAGAATCTAAAGACTCAACCAACTGCTGTTCTGCAGAATTTTGGGGCAATCGTTCAACCATGCTCTTAAATGCTTAAGATTCTGCTCTTGTTTAGTTTGGCTCGATTTGCTACCGGAGTGCTAGAGCAAGGTAGCTGAATGTTGCAAATGTGGAGTCCATGGTTTACCTTCCATACCTGTTTGCTGTGGCCATAGTATAAACAGGATATCTTTGGTTCCCCTTGGGGCTAAGGTCCTAATCTGCATGGGACTTTAGTACCATCCTCTATCTATCAATCTATTAATTCTGTGAGCTTGTTAGTGTAGCAGAATCTTCTAATAGTGTTACGGGCAACCTTGATTGACTGCCAAAGGGTGCAACGGCTTGTGTCCTATTATGGAAGACTGCTTATTAGTTTTCCTGAGCCATGGCCAAGTGGCCCCTTAAAACAGAATTTACCTTTGATGCCGCCCATTTCATCAAAGACTATGCCGGTCCCTGTGAACGAATGCATGGTCACACCTATCGGGTACGGATGGAAGCGATCGCGACCAAGCTACATAGCTCTGAATATTGTCCCCATAAGGTGATGGTGACGGATTTTCGCACACTACGTTGGGCCAAGCGTGATGTGGAAAAGGGAGGGTTAGACCATTGTTTACTCAATGATGTACTGCCCGAGGGCTATGAAACCACAGCGGCAATGATTGCCAAGTTTATTGATGACAAAACGTGCAAAGAGTTGTCCGCAGGCGTCACGTTAAAGGTTTGTGTGTCTGAAACACCGGACTCCTGGGTGGAATATGAGGAGGATTGATGACTTTGATAAAGCAGAAATCGTCTCAAACGGTGGACAATACCCACCCTACTGCCCATAACCCATATCCCATTGTCGAAACGTTTCATTCGGTTCAGGGGGAAGGTCTGTGGACAGGGACCAATGCATTTTTTATTCGTTTAGCAGGATGCGATGTCGGGTGTCCCTGGTGTGACACAAAGATTTCTTGGAGTCCAAAACCTCACGCTAGCGTTACGGTTGACCATTTAGTGCAACAGGCTCAATCGGCCCAACCATTTATGGTGGTCATTACTGGGGGTGAACCCCTAATGCATGATCTGACGCCTCTAACCCAATCTTTAAAGCAAGCGGGGTTACGGCTTCATCTAGAAACCTCAGGGGCCCATCGTCTTAGTGGTCAATTTGATTGGATATCCCTTTCGCCCAAACGGTTTAAGCCACCTCAGCCAGAGATTTATGCCTATGCTGATGAATTGAAAGTCGTCATTGCCGAGGCTGATGACCTGGTTTGGGCCGCAGCACAAGCAGCTCAGGTGCCTGCCACTACGGTTAAACTTCTACAGCCAGAGTGGACCAGTGATCAAAGTCAGCAACTGGTCGTTGACTATGTCAAACAGCATCCAGACTGGCGGATTAGTTTGCAAACTCACAAGTTTTTAGGGGTTAGGTAGGTATTGAATGGAAAAAGCCGTTATTTTGCTATCCGGTGGGTTAGACTCTGCCACTGCGGCAGCCCAGGCAATTGCCGATGGATATGCCCCGATTGCCCTATCATTTCGCTATGGCCAGCGTCATGCTCGGGAACTGCTGGCGGCTAAGGTAATCGCTAACCATTTGGGCATTAACCAACATTTTATTGTGGATGTAAATCTAGCCCAGTGGGGAGGATCTGCGCTTACCGATACCCAGCAAAGCTTGCCCCAGGAGGGGGTGGCACCCAATGTAATTCCATCCACCTATGTGCCGGGACGCAATACGGTATTTATTTCCCTGGCCCTATCCCTGGCCGAAGCCCAGGCTGCCGAAGCGATTTATCTGGGTATCAATGCAGTGGATTATTCGGGTTATCCAGACTGTCGACCTGAATATTTAGAGGCGTTTCAAACATTGGCAAACCTATCGTCAAAGGTGGGGGTAGAAGGCAAACCAATTGAGTTAAAAGCGCCGTTAGTAATGGATTCTAAGGTGGATATTGTGAAACGGGCGGTGGCATTGAACGTGCCAATTCCGCAGACCTGGTCTTGTTATGCCGGTGGAGATCGGCCCTGCGGCAAATGTGATTCCTGCCGAATTCGCGATCAGGCACTGATCGAAGCAGGATATCCGCAGTGGACTAGTCGAGCTATGGAATAGTCTAAACAGTATTCGTTTTTCTGGTTCCTTAAAGCAACAGTAAAGTACGAAATCTTGGCTTTTGCACTTTACTGTGTGAATGTAAGATAGCGCCTATGGGGATAGAGATCTGATTTACGGTAGAAATAACGAAGCTTGCTTCAAGTTTTCCATGGTTGCTCCCCCATATGCTCGCTGGTTTCAGTTTGGTTTATGTTTCATTGCTGGTCATGTTGCCATAGCGGCCTACGGGACCCCATCGATTGCGTCTGAATTGACCCATGATTCTTTCCCTAGGGCAGTGCCGTCATTAAAGGCCCATGAATATGGGCTAGTTGCACAAATTCTTCCAGATAACACCCTGAAGAATGAAGGTTCCATCGTTATTGATACCAATACTGGCCGTACCATTGATGGTGGAGCAATTCGGGGCCCTAATCTATTTCACAGTTTTCAAGAATTTAACGTTAATACCGATCAGCAGGTCTATTTTGTTAATCCTGATGGTATCGAAACGATTCTGAGCCGAATTACCGGCAACACGATTTCTACAATCGATGGTCTGCTGGGGGTAGCGGGGCCAGCTGACTTGTTTTTGATCAATCCCAACGGCGTTATTTTTGGTCCCAACGCCCAGCTGGATATTCGTGGCTCATTTGCGGTTAGTACGGCAAATACAATTCAGTTTGCGAATGGTAGCCTATTTAGCACTGTAAATCCTAACAGTTCAGCCTTTTTGACGGCGAGCGTGCCGCTGGGGGTGCAGTTTGGCACAGTTCCCCAAGGAGATATTAGCAACACCGGCATCTTGGCTACCGGAGCAGATCTGACACTGTTGGGCAAGCAGCTGTATTTAGAAGGAGAACTGATTGCAGGCAATGATTTGACCCTGCAGGCCCAAGACACCGTCACCATTCGAGACAATATCACCAATCCCTTTATTGCTCAGGCAGGCAATGATCTAACCGTCCAGGGTAATACAGGTATCGACATTTTCACATTGCAGCACCTGGAGCAAACCCCCTTTGTCAGTGGAGGAAATTTAATTCTCATCAGCGATGGAGACATTTCTGGAGATGCCCACTTTGACAGTGGGGGAGACGTACAGTTTCTCACCGTGACGGGCCAACCTGGAAACTTTGTGAGCCTCCACGACCCAATTATTTTTGCCAATGGAGATGTCACCTTTGGTGATTATGAAGGTGTGGCCCTAAAGGTAGAAGCCACGGGGAGTATTCAGGCAGGTAAAATCCGCATCATAGGACCAGACACCACTTTAACTGCCGATGGGTCTGGATCCGATGAAGATCTGCTTGCCAGCAGTACCGCTTTAATTTTCCGTGCTGGTGTGCAGTCGGTGAATGGGTCTAAGCTACCCCTATCCACAGGCGGCACCACATTCAGAGAGCAACCGGTGACCAACCAGCCCCCAGGCAACATTGTGGTCACGTCCATCGATACCACTTCCGTCATTGATGGGGGGGACGGGGGACCGATTATCCTGGCAGCCGATGGGAACATCACCACTAACCCAGACCTGGAACCTGGTTTTATCAATTTAGACTCCTTCTCTCGCACATCGTCAGACAATGACGGTGATGCAGGCAAGGGGGGAGATATTTCCATTACCTCCATATCGGGAGATATTTTACTCAACGGTAGACTGTCTTCGTTTTCCCAAACCCTGGGCAATGGAAACGCAGGTACAGGCGGAAATATTCTGGTTTCCTCAGAATCGGGAAACATTATCGCTAACGATCGGATCAATTCGTTTTCCCTCAGCCAGCGAAATACCCAAGGCAATGCTAGTAATGCCGGGAACATCACCTTCTCGACAATCTCTGGCGAGATTACCACCAACGAGCGATTCAATGCATTCTCTAGTGCGTTTGATGGTGACTCAACCAGGGGAGGAGACATTACCATCTCTTCCCAATCTGGCAACATTCAGATAATTGAAGACTTAGAAACCTTTGCGGAGGCATTTGAAGGTGAAGCTGGTGATGGCGGCAATATCGTCGTAATCTCTGAGACTGGCAATATTGAAGCCCTGGATCAAATCGAGTCATTCTCCATAGCGCGACGGGAAGGAAATTCTGGCAACGGTGGTAACATCAGCATTTCAACCAACTCTGGAAATATTCGCACAACAGACTTTGTGCGATCTTTTTCATTTGTGCGATCGCCCATGGGTGGGACAGCTGGCAATGGTGGCAATATTTCGCTGAGTACCACCTCTGGCAACATTACTACCGAGGGGCGATTAAGTTCATTTGCCTCCACCCGTTCGGAATTGATTACCGGCGGTGCGGGGGATGCTGGCAACATTGTCATAACTACGGTCTCTGGAGATATTGCCGTTAATCGTATTGATTCATCGTCCACGTTCTTCCCGTTTGATCCAGAACAAATCTTTACAGAGCTAACGGCGGCTACTGGCAATGGTGGTGATATTACCATCACGTCAGTTTCAGGGGACATTACCAATGAGGGATTTATTGTCTCCGAGTCAAGCTCACGCAATGGTGACGTGGGTCGAGGGGGGGATATTGTTATAACCACCCAAGAGGGCAGCATCCGTAGCAAGGCTGACGAATTAATTTCAACCATCGCCGTTTCGGAGGTAGATGGAAACACGGGAGCAGGGGGAACCGTTACTTTACAAGCACCCACCATTTCTAACGTAGAAATAGCAACGATTTCTAGTGGTGATGCCTCGGGCGATGTGACCATCCGAGGGGTTGGTGATAACGCAGTTATTAGCAATTTGAAGGTGATTACCAGTGGTCAGCTAGTGGTTGTCAATCCCTCCATTAATGACAGTGAGAGTGACGAGACTGGCCAAACAATCATCCTTGATTCCAGTACCTTTGACCGTTCTGGCACCACAGTCATTACCGGTGATGGGGATTTAACCCTGAACAATATTGAAATCCTCAGTGACGCTAATCGATCTGCCGATGCTGGCGACTTAGAAATTGTCAGTGCCGGAGAGCTACGGATCAACAATAGTCGACTGTTTAGTAATGCTAACCCTGGCAGCAGCGGCAATGGCGGCAGTGTCAGGGTAACTAGTGCAGATAGCATTACGTTGGATGGTACCGTCATCAATAACCAAACCGATGGCAGCGGTCGAGCAGGAAATATTCGGTTTCGCACTCCACTGCTGCTGATTCAAAATGGTTCCCAGGTGACGGCAGCAACTAGCAGCCCTAACCCTCAGGGGAGTGGTGGTGATATTAGCATTGAGGCAGATACGGTCAATCTCTCAGGGGATAACACAACAGTATCTGTAAGTACCAGTGGTCCAGCGGTTGCTGGCAGCATCACCCTCACACCCGTTACCCAAGACGGTAATCTTGAAATCGTCACCATCAATGATGGCCCTCAATTTTCTGCCTCCACTGCGTCAGGTAGCAGTGCTAGAGGGGGAGATATTTTTATTCAAAATGCAGATATCGTCTTTTTGCGAAATACTGATCTGGTTACCAGCAGCGATGGTTCGGGTAATGCAGGTAATATTGTTGTGGAAGATGTTAATGTTTTGCTAATGCGTCAAGGTAGCCTGATTCAAGCAGGGGCTAGTGCCAACGGCGATGGCGGCAGTATTGATATCGATGCAGGACTGGTGCTGACCGTTGTGGGAGAAGACAACGATATCCTGGCGGATACCACCTCTGGCACCGGAGGTGATATCAAAATTACGACTGAGCGAATTATTGGCTTTCGAGAGGTTGACACCTTTAGCAATGATCTCAGGGGAAATGGCTTTAATGATATCAGTGCCCGATCTGAACAGGGGGTAGATGGTGAGGTGACCATTGATAATTTTTCGATTGATCCAAACCAGGGGGTGACAGCGCTACCCACGGATGTAATCGACCCGACAAATCAAATTGCCCAAGGTTGTAATCTGGAGAATAATGCTGTTGCTGAAACACCTTCAGGAGATCTCATTATAACTGGACGTGGAGGACAACTCCCCAGCCCACAGGATCTTACCAGTACCGATATTTCCTTTGATGACCTGGGGCCTACTAATATGACGCCCACTGATATTGAAGCACATGTTACATCGATAGAAGATGGTCCTGGTCCCAAAGCCATTGAGGATGCCCAAGACGCAATTGTGACACCGTCAGGAGACGTCTTTCTCATCGCTGCAGGGAACTGGCAGACGTCGTTATCTTGCAGGTCTTTACGTTAATCAATTAATCAATGTGCGGTAATTTGATCCAACAGCTTATCCACCAGCCCCATGATATACCTCTTTTCTAGACGATTGTTACGATGGCTTGGCCTATTAGGACTGTTACTGACGACTACGATTCTGACGACCCTGTTGGGTATGCAATCCTCACTGGGATTCCATAGGGCTGAATCAGTTAGTATTTCTGTGCCTGCCATTGAAGAAATACAGCAAAAACAAGAGAGGCCTATAGCCAGTAATTCCCAGGCACTTTTACAAAGGGGGCGAGAGCATTATGAGGCAGAACAATTCTTTGACGCGATCGCAATCTGGCAAGAGGCAGAAAAACAATTTACCGCTCAAAATGATTCCCTCCATCGGGTCATTACCCTCAGCAATTTGACATTGACCTATCGCCAATTGGGCCGGTGGTCAGAGGCAGAAGGTACCATTCGTAAAAGTCTAGAACTGCTGGAGCAACAAACCCCATTATCCTCTGAGGGGTTGAGGGTCTATGGCCAAGTGCTCAATACCCAGGGCAGTGTATATTTAGCCCAGGGACAGGCGCAACAGGCGTTAGATACCTGGAAGCAGGCCACGGACATTTACACCCAGGCAAACTATGTTGAAGGGATCGCTAAAAGCTTGATGAACCAGAGCCATGCCTTGCGCAGTCTGGGATTTTTTCGAGAGTCGCAGAATCGTTTATCAGACGTTGCAGCGCTTTTAGACGGTCAAAATGATGTTGCTTTGCGGCTTTTGCTGACCCGTAGCTTAGGGGATAATCAACGGCTGCTAGGGGATCTAAAGGCGTCTATGGTTACCTTGGAGGAAAGCTTACGCTTAGCAAACGCATGGGCTACTCCAGGGGAACTGGCAGCCACCCGGTTAAGCTTAGGAAATACCTTAAAAGTTAATGCACAACAGCAGGAAAGCATTGCCCGTCGGACTCGGGCAAGGACCACCTTAGAAAAGGCCGATACGCTCTATCGGCAAGCGTTAGACACCTATGGGGAGATTGGCGATAACGCGCCTCTGTTGCTCCAAATACGAGCACAGCTGAATCGATTGGATATCGCTATCCATCGTCAAGATTGGGCGATGGTAGAGACCCTGCAAAAATCCTTGCTGTCTCAAGTCAACAGTCTTCCCGTGGGACGGGCGTCGGCATTTGTCCATATGAGATTAGGGCGATTGCTGATGGATGCATGCGCTATGGACTGTCCCCCTGGGCTCAGTCACTCACAGCGGGATGTGTATACGTTATTAGCCACAGCGAGAAAACAAGCGTTAGACATTCAGGATCCGATTGCAGAATCCTATGCTCTTGGCTATCTTGGGCACCTTTATGAAATTGAAGGACGCTATGGGGACGCACAGCGTTTTACTGAGGCGGCCTTAGAACAATCTAAACATCAGCCCAGTCTCATCTATCAGTGGGAGTGGCAATTAGGCCGAATTGAGCAGGATCTACGGCATGATCTAGCCGATGTGCTTCGACATTATGATGTAGCCTTTCAAAATGTACAGACAGTCAGGACCGATTTACTATATATGGAGCCGGATGTGCAGTTTGATTTTCGCGATCGCATCGAGCCCCTATATCGTGAGTACATCGGACTACTTTTACCCAAAGACGACAGATCGTTTCAAGGGGACCCGGCCCAATTAGTTAGGGCTCAGACAGTAATTGATGATCTGCGAGTCGCTGAGCTAGAAAGCTTTTTGGCTTGTGGCCTGATTGAACCTGATGATAATATTCTTCGGACATCGATTCAGCAAGTGGCCAATACCGACAAAACAACGGCAATTATTTATCCAATTATTGTGCCAGATGGAGCTAACGGAGAGCGGCTGGAGGTGCTGCTCCAATTGCCAAATCAAGCCATTAAACGCTATCCCTCCAGGAGTTTTTTAGCAGAGACTACTAATAAAGACGCTGTTAAAGACTCGGCCATTGAAAAAAAGCTAGAGCGGTTCCGTGTTTTCTTAAACCGACAAACCTTTATTTTCCCTAAACCAGGTCGGCTACTTGCTGGAGAGATCTACGACTGGCTAATTCGTCCCGCTGAAGAACAAGGCTTATTAGAGTCCATGGATACCCTGGTCTTTGTCCTGGATGGTGCCTTTCGAAAGATACCCATGGCAGCATTATACGACCAGCAAACAGAGCAGTTTTTAATCGAGAAATATGCGATCGCAGTCACCTTTGGTGATTTAGAAATTCCTGCAGCCCCTCCTGCCAAAACATTTAACGTCCTAGCCGCAGGGCTATCGTCCCCCAGTGTTTTACCCACAGACCCCAGTCGCATTGCATCCCGTGGAACTAGGGTTAATTCTGAGACGGCGTTTGTACCCTTACCATTTGTGGAAAAAGAAATCGAATCGATTGTAGCCATTGTCGAAGACACAGAACACTTGTTGAACGGTAAGTTCACTAAAAAAAGCGTTCAAACAAAAATGCGTTCTGCCGATTATAGTGTTGTGCATTTGGCTACCCATGGGGTATTTGGCTTTACCCGTGATGAGACTTTTTTGCTAGTGGCTGCTCCGGAAAATGGCCAGCCCATCAATAGTGACTTAGCTGAGCCCATTGAGGTCGGTAAAATTGATCTCAACGAGTTTGATAGTTTGCTCAAAACCCGCAATCAAAAACCGTTAGAATTGCTCGTACTCAGTGCCTGTGAAACCGCCACCGGGGATAGTCGTGAACTATTGGGCATTGCGGGACTGGCGGTACAATCTGGGGCTCGTAGTACCCTAGCTACTCTCTGGCGAATTAATGATCTGTCCACATCGTTGTTGATGGAAGATTTTTATAAACAAATGGTAAATAACGGCTTTTCCAAAGCCAAAGCTCTACAAAAGGCGCAGATTGAGCTTTTAAGGCGAAAGCCACACCCATTTCAATGGGCTCCATATTTACTGGTGGGTGATTGGCGCTAAGTCATCCTAGAGTTCGCACTACAGGGGCAGTCGAATACAAAACTCACTACCCTGACCCACCTCAGATTGTACGTCTAAGCTGCCACCATGGGTATCGACTATGATTTGACGTGCGATCGCTAATCCCAAGCCAGTTCCTTTTCCAACTGCCTTTGTTGTGAAGGAATGGTCAAATATCCTGGACTTCACCTCATCTGGCATCCCCCAGCCATTATCTGAAATCCGCACCTCAATCGCATCCTGGTCAGCCAAATGAGCAGTCGCAATCGTGATTTGCTGAGGATGATTCTTCAGATCTTTGAGGGGCATTGACTGAGCCATCTCATCGAACATATCAATCGCATTGGCCAGAATATTCATAAATACCTGGTTTAGCTGTCCAGGAAAGCAGGTAATCTCAGGTAACTCACCATAGTTTTTCATTACGTCGATGGCAGGACGTTGCTCATTCGCTTTCAAACGATATTTGAGAATTAATAGGGTACTGTCGAGCCCTTCGTGCAGGTTGGCACTTACCTTATTTTCCGTATCGGCACGGGAGAACGTACGCAAACTAGTACTAATGCCCTTAATGCGGTTGGTGGCCCCTTTCATGGAATCTAGCAGCTTAGGCAAGTCTGCCAACACAAACTCCAGGTCAATGTCCTCGGCATTTTCTTGCACTGGTCCAGTAGGTGGATGGTATTTTTGATAGCATTCTAAATGCTCGAACAGATCTTGGAGATAGTCCTTAACGTTTTGGATGCTACCGTTAAGAAAGCCAATGGGGTTGTTAACTTCATGAGCTACCCCTGCTACTAAGTTCCCCAGGGTGGCCATTTTCTCATTTTGTACCAGCTGTAGTTGAGACTGTTCCAGTTGTTCGGCATAGTGTTGAGACTGTTGATACAGTCGAGCATTTTCCAAGGAAATCGCTGCCTGGGCACAGAGGAAATTGAGGACTAAAATTCGCTCTTTAGTAAACACCCCACTCGTGAGATTATTTTTGAGATACAAAATACCAATGAGACTGCCTTGATTGAGAATTGGCAAACATAGCACACTTTTTGGCTGCTGCGCTCTGAGATAGTCATCAACCACTGGCAAATCGGTTACCAGATCGTCAATAACGATAATCTCCTGAGTGTTTTTAACATATTGAATTAATTTGACTGGCAAATTTGGATTGTTGGCCAAGGGTTCTGTCTGAAGCCGTGTCTCCTCAGGACTGGCGATTGCCTGCACCTGCCAGTCTCCTTGCTCCGTTGGTAAAACTAGGGCACAGTAATCACCCCCAGAGTTTTGCAAAATAATTTGGGTCAATTGCCGTAGTAACTCATCCAGTTTAATAACGCTAGAAAGGACCTGAGAGGCTTTAAGGATACTTGCAAAGTCGAAGGTCTGGTTAAAGTCGTTGTTACTAGAACTATTATGTGTACCGGTATTAGCTGAGGCAGTCGGCGCGGCTATGGTCATCAGAGTAGTCAGCATATATTCTGATGTCGCTGACGATTGTAGAATTACTCGAAGTAGGTCGGGATAGCGGGTTTCTAAATCAATGACTTTAGCTTTGGCCCCCCAACGGGAATAGCAGTAGTACGCTTCTTGCATATAGCCTGCGGCGACTTTTTCTTTACCCCAATTCAGGTAGAACTTGGCAGCAAGTTCATTGGCTAACGCTTCTTCTTGAATGTAGTGGTTGGCGTTAGCTCCAGCGATCGCCCGATCATATCGCTCCATTGCTTCAAGCGGGTTATCATTCAGACGAGCCATTTCCGCTGATACTAAATCATATTTATGCTGAAACGTAGAAGGGCAGGTCTGAGACCATGTTTCCAGGATTTGTTGTTGCTCCTGGATGATGTTCCAATAACTATTTTGAGTGTGCTTATCAACTTCAGGATAAACAGCGAGCAAGCTTAGGGGGTAATACAGGTGATAAAGAATAATGGGAAAGAATCCAAAATTTGTAGGCAGTGTAGATTCAATGTGTTGGGATACTTGTAGGGCGTGAATATAGTTACCCTGCAGATAAAGCCGATACAACACCAAAAAGCCATACCAGTTAATCCCATGCTCAAACTTATTCTGAAGCCATTGCTCTAAGGATGGATTATCCATAAACCCCTGGTACGTCAAAAGATGCTCACTAGAGTCACCCTTAACTAAACTGTGGATGAATTTTTGTTGGAGTTGGAAAACATAGAGGATATTTTGATCATTACATCTATGAACATAATCAAGGTATTGTTGGCTTTGTTCTTCTATCTCTGATAAGACCTTACCTTGGAGGATCTGGGTCCAGATGATAAATAAAATGGCCCACACCCCATAAACCAAATCACCAACTTCGCTACAAATGGCTACTGATTCTTGATATAGGAAAAGATTTTCTTTGAGTGGACGAACATAGGGGCTGATAGAATGGGCAAAAAGATTGTTATTCTTGCCCATGAATTTGGTATTTTGCAATGTGCGATCAACAGATAATGCAACTTTTCCAAACTGATAGGCTTGTTCGTAATCACCTTGAAATGCTAAGACCATGCCATAACATGTGTAGGCCAAACTAGACCCTTCTGCTTGTCCATATTCAAGCGAAAGGTTAATCGTACGTAGGGTTGTTAGGAAATTGAGGGTCGTCTTCCCTACAATATAAGATGCTGTCCATAAAGACCCTAGAAGTTTCATGCAATTGCGCTGAATGAGATCGCTGATCGGTGGAAGATCTAGAAGGGCATCTGGGGACATCTGTTCAAAAACCCGTTGCACCTTTTGAAGTTCTTGATTAGTTAACGATTCTAATGCCTCTGAATGGGTGGGAATGTTAATCCCTAACATCGCCAATCCTTCTAGAGCTGCATCAATACTCGATTGAATATCAATGCCACGAGTGATACGTTGATTCGTCAAAATTTCATATATTTGAGCTGCATCTAGGGGAGCTTTAACATGCTTTAAGGTTGTATTAAGCCGAGTTTCAGAGGCTTCAAATTGACCTAAAAAATACTCACATTCTCCATATTCTCGATTCAGATCTAGCGTCACACGATAATGCACATCCCAAGCAGTTTCAAGCAAACGGGAGAGGCCAAACTCAAAATAATCAATGGCGGATTGATAGGCTACAGATAATTTAGCTTTTATCCCTGCACGTAAGGAAAGATCTGCTAGTTCTGTCACAGGAATCGACTCTGGATCCGCCTCTATACCCATCATTAAATGATTCAGGATATTAAAAATATTATCTTCGCGCTCACTCGGAGATTGATGGGCTAGTAATAATTGTCCAATTTGTAAATGCGTAGACTGTTTTTGATAGCCATCAGGGATAAGAGAATAGGTGGCTTGTTGTACCCGATCATGTAAAAAGCGATAGCCAACAACAATATCCTCTGAATAGACTTCGTTTTGTGCCCTATCTTGAAAAAACTTATAGGCTTCAGTTATTGGAATAATTAAGCCTTCTTGAAGGGCAGGCCACAGCTCGGTTGCCACAACCTCGACAGGGGATTTACAGACAATAGCTAAGGTTTCCAATTCAAATTGATTACCAATACATGCGGCTAGCGCCATTGCATTTTGGGTGTTTTGGGGCAATTGTTGTAACCGACTGGTCATAAAGACTACAACGTCATCCGTGAGGATTGCCCCTTGAATCTGTCCGAAGTCGTAATCCCACCTCCCCTGGGCAGCATTGAAGACAATCAGATTGTCGTCGTATAACCCTTTCAATAACTGGGTAGTAAAAAAGGGATTCCCTTGCGTCTTGTGATAGATTAGGTCCGTCAACGGCTGTACCATGTCAGATGGATAGCTCAAGGTTTCAACCACAAGCTGATGAATATGAAGCGAGGATAATGGCGTTAACGTAATAGTTGAGATAGCCGTAGCTTGATTTTCCAATTTCTCCAAGGTTAGCATTAACGGGTGTGCAGGAAACACTTCGTTATCACGGTATGCCCCGAGTAAGAGCATGTAGGTGGTCTCACTCTCTCCCATCAATACCTGCATCAAGTTGAGTGATGCCGAATCTGCCCATTGCAGGTCATCCAAAAATATCACCAGCGGATGCTCTGGGGTAGTAAAAACCGCAATAAATTTTTGAAATAATACATTAAACCGATTTTGCGCTGCGGCCCCGGAAAGTTCTGTTGCAGCAGGTTGAGTGCCAATGATATGTTCTAGTTCCGGAATCACTTCGATCAATACCTGGCCACTATCCCCGACAACATTGAGGATTCGCTTACTCCAACAGGCTAACGCTTCATCCGATTCACTCAGCAACTGTCCCATCAAATTCCGAAAGGCTTGCACAAAAGCAGACAAGGGAATGTTGCGATTGAACTGGTCAAATTTACCTTTGATGAAATAGCCACGCTGTCGCACAATGGGCTTATACACTTCGTTGATCACGGCGGTCTTACCAATGCCGGAGAAACCGGCCACCAGCATCAGTTTCGAGGCTCCCTTAGCCACTTGATCAAACGCATCTAGCAAGGTTTGCACTTCGCCGTCCCGTCCGTAGAGCTTTTCAGGGATGAGGAAGCGATCGCACAAATCCCGCTGCCCCAATTTAAATTCATCAATTTTTCCTTGCTCTTTCCACTGAATCAGGCAGTGCTTAAGATCGTGTTTCAAGCCAAGGGCGCTCTGGTAGCGATCTTCCGCATTTTTGGCCATCAGCTTAGAGACAATCGCTACGACCATTGCAGGTATGTCTGGCCTGATCTGCTCAATGTCAGTGGGCAACTGCGCCATATGGCAGTGGATTAGCTCCAGCGGGTCATCGCTAGCGAAAGGTAACTGCCCTGTGAGCAGTTCGTAGAGGGTGACCCCCAGAGCGTAAAAGTCTGTGCGATAGTCAATGGCCCGGTTCATGCGTCCAGTCTGTTCTGGAGCCAAGTAAGCCAATGTGCCTTCCAAGCTCTGCGGACTTTGGATCGCCTGGGTTTCTTTGGGCAGCAGCGACGCGATGCTAAAGTCGATGAGTTTGAGCTGCTTGGAGTCTGGATGAATCAGAATATTGGCGGGTTTAATATCTTTATGGATGACCCGGTGCTGGTGCAGCTCGTGGAGAATCTCAGCCAGCTGAGTTGCGATGCTAAGGATCTCCACAAGATCTAGGGAGTATTGCTGCGCATATTGCCCCAGGTCAATTCCGGCAATGTCTTCCATCACTAGGGCATAGCCGTTACCGCAGGGCTCTAGGCGGTGAGGACGGATGATACCTGCTATTGGTAAGTTTTTCGCCACCGTGTACTGATTGCGAAACTGTACTAGTTCTGCAAAGCTCGGATACTCCTGAGACAGTACCTTAATCACCACCGACTGCTGGGTTGCTGTTTCTATGGCCCGGTATACCGTCGTTCGAGTCCCTTGATAAATTGTTTCTGTAAACGAATAACCAGCCAGTTGATGGGAAGAGAGCGGCGCTGCAGTAATGTTCATGAGTTGGACTATTCAGGCAATTCAGACTGCTCTTAAATTTCCCAAAATCCGACCTGACAGTATTGGCTATCGAAGCTGATCAACCTTTCCGCCAACTAACCCAACGTTTAGTTCGTGTCAGCAGGGTAGTCGAATACAAAATTCTGTGCCCTGACCCACCTCAGACTGTACGTTTAAGCTGCCACCATGGGTATCGACTATGATCTGGCGGGCGATCGCTAATCCCAAGCCAGTTCCTTTTCCAACTGCCTTTGTTGTGAAGGAATGGTCAAATATCCTGGACTTCACCTCATCTGGCATCCCCCAGCCATTATCTGAAATCCGCACCTCAATCGCATCCTGGTCAGCCAAATGAGCAGTCGCAATCGTGATTTGCTGAGGATGATTCTTCAGATCTTTGAGGGGCATTGACTGAGCCATCTCATCGAACATATCAATCGCATTGGCCAGAATATTCATAAATACCTGGTTTAGCTGTCCAGGAAAGCAGGTAATCTCAGGTAACTCACCATAGTTTTTAATCACTGCGATCGCCGGACGTTTCTCATTCGCTTTGAGCCGATATTTGAGAATTAGTAGCGTGCTATTTAGACCATCATGCAAATTAGCACTGACTTTATATTCCGTATCGGCACGGGAGAATGTGCGGAGACTGGTACTGATACCTTTAATGCGATCCGTTGCGTCTTTCATCGAGCCTAGAAGCTTGGGTAAATCCTCCAGCACAAATTCTAGATCAAGGTCTTCAGCTAAATCTTGCAGCACGGTTGTGGGGGGCTGCTGTTGTTGATACATCTCTATATACTTGAACAAATCCTGCACATAGTCTTTAGCATTGCCAATGCTACCGTTGAGGAAACCAATGGGATTATTAACTTCATGGGCCACACCCGCAACTAAGTTACCCAGCGTGGCCATCTTTTCATTTTGTACAATCTGCAGTTGGGACTGTTCTAGTTGCTGGGCATAGTGTTGAGCCTGTTGATATAGGCGAGCGTTTTCTAGGGAAATTGCAGCCTGAGAGCAGAGGAAGTTGAGGACTTGAATACGATCCTGGTTAAACACATCTCTGGTGAGATAATTGTTGAGATACAAAATACCGATGAGCTTTCCTTGATTTAGCAGGGGGAAACACAGAATGCTTTTGGGCTTATGTTCTCTGAGATAATCATCAATCACAGGCAAATCGGTTTCTAAATCGTTGATGATAATTGTTTCCTGAGTATTCTTGACATATTGGATCAATTTGACTGGCAAATTAAGATTGTTGTCTAGGGGATCCGCATGGAGCTGGGTGTCTTCGGCCATGGCAATAGCTCGCACCTGCCATTTTTTATGTTCATCAGGGAGAATCAGAGCACAACGATCACCGCCTAAGTTTTGCAGAATAATTTGGGTTAATTGACGCAGGAGTTCATCTAATTGAATAGTGCTTGAGAGTGCCTGAGACGCCTTTAGAATACTAGAGAAATCAATAGTCTGGTTGAGATTTAAACCATTGGAGCTGTGGTGGGTATCGGTATGGGTTAACGTTGTCGAGGTAGCAGAGGTCATAAAGGTGTTCAAAGAATTCTTTGATGACGCTAACGATTGCAAAATGGGGCGCAGCAATTCAGGATAGCGGGCTTCTAAATCGACAACCTTAGCCTTAGCACCCCAACGAGAATAACAATAGTATGCTTCTTGCATATAGCCTGCGGCCACTTTCTCTTTGCCCCAGTTCAGGTAAAAATTAGCGGCTAATTCGTTAGCTAATGCTTCCTCTTGTACAAAACCATTTTTCTTAGCGCCAGCAATTGCAAGATCGTATAGCTCAATAGCTTCAGCCGTTTCCCCCCGTAGTCTAGTGAGTTCTGCCTTCACCATCTGATATTTGTGTAAATAGTTCATGGGGGCATCACAGCTCCATTGATACAGCTTTTGTAGGCTGTCTTCAATGGAGTTCAGAACTGAGGGGGGTAATTCTTCTGGTGATGCATGGGCCTCTTGTAACTGGGCTAGAGCCCCATAAAAGTAAGCCAACGGAACATATAGCAACCCAACTGCATCGCTTAAATTGTCCTTTACCCGCTTAGCAAGTTCAAGCGATTGCTTATTTTTTCCAAACAAGAAACACAAGATTAACCGATGTAAATCATACTCAAGGGCATACATCCCTTCGAGATCTGGCCGAGGCTGGTAAATATGTCCCGCTAACTCCCAAGGCTTCTGACAGTCTCCCATCAAATTTACAACAGCTTGGTAATATATGCGGTGGGAACCCAGACTTTGTTCTTGATTGAGCTGTACCATAACCCGATCGTAGTTTTCCATATCCGCAATCAAGGTGGTCAAAGACAACCCACAAAAATAGGCATGGGCACAGTAAACCTGAGCTGAAATGGTAGCCGTTTCGAGATCACCTAAGGTCAAACCCAGTTGATAGGCGTCTAAAAACGGCTGTAGTGTAGAGACAAGCGAGTCATGCCAATGGGTAATAAACAGATGACAATACATTAGGGTTTTCACCTTAATGGTTGGGGAGGGTATCTTTTCCAACAGATTGAGTCCAAGCTGAGAAAATTCATACCCTGCCGCTGTTTTATTACCCGTCATGCAGAGCACAATGCCATAACAGACATAGGCAAAGGGAGATGTTTCTGTGTTTCCATAGGCCATCGCAATGTCAATTTGCTTAAGGCTCACGATGCCAAACAGATGGGGATCATGGAAAAATGATGGCGTCGTTATACTGGATAAAATTTCCAAAATAGCCTTAGCATAGGGGTCGTCTGTCACTGGAAAATTAAACAGATCGCCACTAGAGTACTGGGAAAGCTTTTGGACAGTCAGCTGTTCTGCTTGGAGAAAAGCATCGTGGTCAGGATTTTCGGGTAGGGTGACCCCCAATTTTATTAAAATCTCTCGCCCCGTTTGAATAGCTGTAGCTAGCTGTTCTTGAGCTGAGTATGCCTGAATCTTAATGGCGTAGGTTTTGACTTGATCTAACGCTGTTTTTACATTAGATAAAAAATCGGTAGCTAAGGCTTCCATTAAATCAAAATCACCTTGCAAACAGGCCACTTCTGTTGCTAGTTCATATAACCGTCGGGTAAACCCATACTGGGTTTGCCAACTATCGGGAGATTGTAGCCTCAGTGCCATATCAACATACTGTCTAGCTGCACTGTAGGCTGTTGCCAGTTTGGCTTTATGGGCCGCCTCAAAATTTAGCTGGGCCAGTTGCTGACGTTGAGGAAGATCGCTCACCAAGTCCACTGCATAATTAAACTGATTGGCAATCTCAAACAAACGAGTCTCTCGTTGGTGAGCTGGCGTATTACATAATAACAATTGACCAATGTTGAGGTGAGTTTGTTGCTTTTGGTCGTGGGCGATTAAGTCATAGGCAGCTTGCTGAACATGATCGTGGAGGAAACGATACCCGGCCCGACTGTCACTGACGGGATCTTCCACCTGGCTATCATTGTCTTGAAAGAACTTATAGATATCATTTTCTGGAATCATTAAGCCATTCTGAAGAACAGGCCATAGTTCAGCGGCCAATTGTCCCTGGGGCGATCACAGGCAACGGCTAAGGTCTCTAAATCAAACTGATTACCAATACAAGCTGCCAGCGTCAGTATTGATTGGGTAGCAGCAGGTAGCTTTTGTAAGCGCTGCCCCACAAACTGGATTACATCCTCGGTGAGGGATAACTGTCGGAGCTGCGTTAGGTCAAATTGCCAATAGCCTACCGTGGAGTCAAAGGTGATGAGATTTTCTTCATATAGCCCCTGTAGAAACTGGGTAGTAAAAAAAGGATTTCCCTGAGTTTTTTGATAAATCAGGTCCGCTAATGGTGCAGCCAACTCCATCGAACACTGCAGTGTATCAGCCACCAAATGGTGAATGTGTTCGGTGCCCAGTGGCTCTAGGCTCAGTCTATGAATAGTTGCTGGGTGTTGCTTGATAGTCTCCAAGGTCAGCATCAGGGGATGGGTTGGAGATACCTCATTATCTCGATAAGCACCCAGGACCATCAGATAGCCTATCTCTGAATCTATCATCAGCAGATTTAGTAGGTTAAAGGATGCGGCATCGGCCCATTGCCAATCGTCAAGAAAAATGACCAGGGGATGTTCTTTTGCTGTAAACACTCGAACGAACTTGCCAAAGAGTAAATTGAATCGTTTTTGGGCGGCATTACCTGATAGTTCTGGGATAGGTGGCTGAGTACCCAAGATTGTTTCTAGTTCTGGAATTAAGTCGATAAGCACCTGGGCATTTTCACCCAAGGCACCTAAAATTCGGGTCTTCCAGGTTTGCAACTCAGCATCGCTCTCGCTGAGCAATTGCCCTACTAGATCTCGAAATGCTTGGATAAAGGCGCTGAAGGGAATATTGCGGTTGAACTGGTCAAACTTACCTTTGATAAAATAGCCCCGTTGCCGCACGATAGGCTTGTGGATTTCGTTCACCACAGCCGTTTTGCCAATGCCAGAAAAGCCTGCTACCAGCAGCAACTCTGGAGCACCTTGGGCAGCCCGTTCAAAGGCTTCTAGCAATGCCTGGACTTCAGCCTCGCGACCGTAGAGCTTTTCGGGGATGAGGAAGCGATCGCAAACATCCCGCTGACCCAAGCTAAAGCTAGCGATTTTTCTTTGCTCTTTCCATTGAGTCAAGCATCGTTCAAGGTCGTATTTCAGACCGTGGGTGCTTTGGTAGCGGTCCTCCGCATTCTTGCCCATCAGTTTAGTAACAATGGCGGCCACCATGGCTGGCAACCCTGGTTTGACTTGATTGACGGCAATGGGTAACTGCGTCATGTGACAATGGATCAATTCCAATGGATCGCTACTGGTAAACGGTAGTTTTCCTGTCAGTAGTTGATATAGGGTTATCCCCAGAGCGTAAAAGTCAGCGCGATAGTCAATGGCCCGGTTCATGCGTCCAGTCTGTTCTGGAGCCAAGTAAGCTAGGGTACCTTCTAAGCTCTTGGGACTTTGAATAACCTGAGTTTCTTTAGGCAGCAGCGACGCGATGCTGAAGTCAATTAGTTTGATTTGCTTAGAGTCCGGATGAATCAGAATATTAGCGGGTTTGATATCTTTATGGATGACCCGGTGCTGGTGCAGCTCATCGAGAATGTCGGCCAGCTGAGTTGCGATGCTAAGGATCTCCACAAGCTCTAAGGAGTATTGCTGCGCATATTGCCCCAGGTCAATTCCGGCAATGTCTTCCATCACTAGGGCATAGCCGTTACCGCAGGGCTCTAGGCGGTGAGGACGGATGATACCTGCTATCGGTAAGTTTTTTGCCACCGTGTACTGATTGCGAAACTGCACCAGTTCTGCAAAGCTCGGATACTCCTGAGACAGCACCTTAATCACCACCGACTGCTGGGTTGCTGTTTCTATGGCTCGGTATACCGTCGTTCGAGTCCCCTGATAAATTGTTTCTGTAAACGAATAACCAGCCAGTTGATGGGAAGAGAGCGGCGCTGCAGTAATGTTCATGAGTTGGACTATTCAGGCAATTCAGACTGCTCTTAAATTTCCCAAAATCCGACCTGACCGTATTGGCTATCGAAGCTGAGTAACCTTTCCGCCAACTAACGTCGTCCAACTTTTATAATGGACAGACTTAATCACATTTTCAATGACAGTCTCTTCATGCAATCCCATCCATGTTATCGGTGGCGGTCTTGCCGGTACGGAAGCCACCTGGCAAATTGCCCAGGCAGGGGTTCCCGTAATGCTGCACGAAATGCGCCCGATCAAGCAGAGCCCTGCTCACCATTCGGAACATGTGGCTGAGTTGGTGTGTAGCAATTCCTTTGGGGCCAAGGCGACAGATCGCGCGTCGGGACTACTCCATGAAGAACTGCGGCAGCTAGGGTCTGTGGTGATTGGTAAAGCGGATGAACATGCAGTACCGGCAGGCGGTGCCCTGGCAGTGGATCGAGCTGTCTTTAGCCGTGACCTGACAGAAACACTGGAACAGCATCCGTTGATTGAGCTACGTCGCGATGAGGTAACTGAGATTCCAACGGATAGCACGGTGGTATTAACCACTGGGCCGTTAACCAGCGATGCCCTGGCAGCAGATCTACGTCGGTTTACGGGCCAGGACTATATGAGCTTTTTTGATGCGGCCAGCCCCATTATTGTGGGTGAGTCCATCAATCATGAGATTGCCTTTATGGCCTCTCGCTATGACCGGGGGGAGGCAGCCTATCTTAACTGCCCCATGGACAAGGAACAGTATCTGGCCTTTTGGCAGGCGCTGTGTGCAGCGGAACAGGCTGAATTAAAAGACTTTGAGCAGGAAACAGCGAAGTTTTTTGAAGGCTGTTTACCCATTGAGCAAATGGCTCGCCGGGGGGAAGACACCATGCGCTATGGTCCCCTAAAGCCCGTTGGCCTGTTTGATACAAACCGATATGGGGCCTTTGATGCGCCAGAAAATAAAGGTAAAAAGCCCTACGCGGTGGTACAGCTTCGTCAAGAAGATAAGGGCGGTCAGCTATGGAATATGGTAGGGTTTCAGACCAACTTGCGTTGGGGTGAACAAAAGCGAGTTTTTCGCATGATTCCGGGGCTAGAGCATGCAGAGTTTGTACGGATGGGCGTGATGCACCGCAATACCTTTATTAATTCGCCAGAGCTGTTGAGCAATGCTCTACAGTTTCACCAGCGGGCAACCCTGTTTGCGGCGGGTCAACTGGTGGGGACTGAAGGATACACGGCTGCCTGTGCCGGTGGCTGGCTAGCTGGGACAAATGCGGCTCGGTCAGTTTTGGGACTACCGCTGGTATCATTGCCAGTGACCACCATGATCGGAGCGTTGTTTGGCTTTATTAGCTCAGCAGAACCGAAGCATTTTCAGCCGATGCCGCCTAATTTTGGCATTTTTCCAGCATTGCCCCAGCGGATTCGCAATAAGCGGGAACGCTATGGGCAATATCGAGATCGCAGCTTTGCCGATCTCCACACCTGGGCCGCCGCCAACCAAATCAATTTAAAACAACCGAAACAACCGGTTTTAGCCACCGCGTAGAATAGATATGGCCCATCGCCCCAAAGGCAATGAACAAAAGCCATTTTATTCTGTTGTTTTTAGATGGATTGGGGTTAGGTACAGCGGGTCCCCACAATCCCTTGAGCGATGCTGCAACCATGCCGAATGTGCGATCGCTATGTGGTCTCCCTTGGCTAGCAGAAGTCCATATTCAACGGCCAAGTTTTCTCCTCAAACCCATTGACGCCACCCTGGGCGTTCCCGGTTTGCCCCAAAGTGCCACAGGACAAACCACCCTCTACACGGGGCATAATGCTGCCAAGTTTCGAGGGAAACACCAAACTGGGTTTGCCAACGGCTCCCTGCGGCAGCTAATCGAACCCTATGGTCTCTTTAAACAAGTACTGAACCAAGGCGGGACTGCCACCCTGGCCAACTTGTATTCCCCCGCCTATTTTGAAGCCATTGCCCAGCGACGATGGCGATATTCCGTCTGTACGCTGCTGAACATGACCGCCGGTCTTCCTTTTCGTATGCAATATGAATATGAACAAGGAGAAGCCATTTTTTGGGACATTACCGGGGAAATTGCCAGCTCTCGCGGTATTATCAAATCGCCTATTAGTCCCGAATTTGCCGGTAAAATTCTAGCAGCCTTAGGCAGTTGTCATAACGTTACTCTCTTTGAGTGCTATCTGAGTGACTATGCAGGACATGCCCAGGTCCAAGATCAGGCCGTAGCGGTGTTGCAGCGGATTGACCGTTTCTTAGCTGCAGTGATCGACTGCCTAGGGACAGATACCACACTGATCGTAGTCAGTGACCATGGCAATGTAGAGAATTTGGGCACCAAACGTCATACATTTAACGCAGTCCCCCTGTGGGTAGTGGGACCAGCTGCCCACAAATTTATCAATATCCAGGATTTGACTGGCATTACCCCCACTATTTTGACCCATTTATTGCGTCAGGCGTAAAGCCTTCCCAATCAGAAAAATTGAGGCTTTCCCTACACCGATGCCTTAATAGTGTTACTTGCTGTTTTATGATTATTAAATTTGTTATTTATACCCTCAGAAAGAGAGTCTTCCCTCTGTCCCTGATGACAGGTATTAAGGACCGTTAATAGCTTTTTAAGATTTTTACTTCTAGGCAGATTATCAACTTTCCCTAGAGAGTAACTAAATTGTTTATCAGGTAACTTGGTTTGCACAATGACCGGGATTTCAGCATGGGTAGGATTATCGTCAAGGGCTTCGAATATATCACAGTCATCTTCCCTGAGCATAATTGAATCTAAGAGAATGATATCGGGCAAAAGTTGATCGACCATTTTTAACCCCTTACGTTTACTGTGGGTCAAAACCACAAAATACCCCTGACTGACCAAGGTTTTCCAAATTAATTTGCAGTTCTCATCATCCTCATCAACTACCAATATGCATTCCGAATTGGGAACTTTTATGAGCGACGAAATAGGCTCTTCTAGAGCAGACATAATCTGCTTTTCATCATTCTCATCAGTACTGGGTGCCAATTTTTCTATTGTAGTTAGTTCAGAGGTTTCAGACGACAATACAGTCTCTGTGATGGTTTGTGGAATTCTGATAGTAAACGTCGTACCTTGACCAACTTCGCTCTCAACATTGACTGTGCCACCCATCATCTGCACAAATCTCTTAGTAATGGTTAATCCGAGACCGGTTCCACCATATTTTCGTGTAGTTGAAGAGTCAGCCTGGGCAAAGGCATTAAAAATCTTTTGCAATTGTTCAGGTAACATGCCGATACCTGTATCTTGAATTTGAAAATTTATCCACTGCCCATTGCTGGTATTTTCAGCCGTGGCACTCAAAGTAATCGTTCCACCTTGAGTGAACTTGCTAGCATTGCTCAATAGATTGAAAAGGCTTTGACGTACTTTAACCTCATCTGCATACATGTTACCAATGTGATTGTCACACTGGATTTTTAGAATGTTGTTATTCTTTTCAATAACAGGCTGCATTGTTGCTGCAACATCCTGCACCAAGGAGGTAATTGAAAATGTCTCTAAATACATTTCCATACGTCCAGCCTCTACCTTAGAGAGATCTAGGACATCGTTAATTAGGCCCAAGAGGTGTTTTCCTGCACCTTGAATCTTTTGGAGTTCCGGAATAAAGTCTTCCTGCTTAAAATCCTCTGCATCTTCCTCAAGCATTTCACTATAGCCAATAATGGCATTGAGTGGAGTACGTAGCTCATGGCTCATATTGGCAAGAAACTCACTTTTTGCCTGGTTAGCCTTTTCTGCTTTAAGGCGCTCAGCTTCAGCCTTTTCTTGGGCTTCATAGGCTTTTCTCAAAGCCTCATCATTGGCCTCAAGGCTCAAGGCCAGTTGAAATTCAGCTTTTTTGCGAGAGCTGATATCTTGCCAAAAGATTGAAAGACCTTCTGCACTAGGGTTAAGACGAACCTCAAACCAACGCGCTTTGACAGCAAACCGAGTTTCAAACGTTATTAAGGTTTGTTGGTTACGTGCTGCTTGATAATTATTTTCTTGATCCTTGCCGAGTTCTGCAGGAAATACATGCCAAATCAGTTGTCCGATCAGTTTATCTGGTGACTGATCTAAATCTCTTGCAGCATGGGCGTTGGCATAGATGATTTTCCAATGACTATCGACATCGATAAAGGCATCATCAATACTCTCAGATAAAAAGTTAGTGATTTTTTCAACTTTTCGAGATTGAATCCTTTGTAGAACCACATAAAAGGTGACGCCTACAATGCCAATTCCCCATAGGAGCGCTGCTAGCTGGAATAACTTAACTCTTTTATTTACTGTCAGATAGGCATCATCATAGGTGTCCGACAGAGTTTTTAACTGCTGCACTGTGGGTAATGCCGATAAAGCTTGGGTACTTTGAATAGTCCGAGGCTTGTTATCTAGGATAACTCTAATGTTCTCCAGAATAGTCTCAACATCACTGCTGTAGCTAACATCACCACTATCTAGCGCCTGAACTTCAGGAATTCGCCGTTGGATATCAGGGACTAATGCCTCATCTGAGGAAACGGTGTAAAGTACAACCAGATTAAGGAGTTCAATCAGAGGTTCATAAATCTGACTCACATTGGATGACCTGCTTTTGACCTTGATATCATTGGTCAACGTCATCAAGGTTGATAGTGAATCCTTAATGAGCAAATTTTGCGCTTGAAATTGTTCTGAAAGATCAGCTTTCTGAGCTAGTAGCTGGTTATATTTGTCAAGTTTTTTTTGTAGTTTCTGAACTTGCTGATTGGTTAGAAAGTCAGGAAATTCTTCAAGCTTATTTTGAACTTCAGTGAGCTGATATAGGTTTTGAATTAATTGTTCGTGGGAGGGCTGCAGTGCCTGTTGGTTGTCTATAACAGTCTGATTAACCGCTAAATCGTTTTGAAGTTGCTCTGATAGGTAATCTTGATAGCGCAAATGCTCATCAACGTTAACTGAATATCCTTTTATTAAAAGCCCAAACCAAATTAGCAGTGAACTCACTGTGACCGAAAGTATGACTGGTTTATATTTCATACTTCATTCCATCGGAAAATTAACGCTCAGCACATTGAATAAAAGGGTCCCATCGATATCTGCTTATTTAAGAGACCCTGCTCACAGGGAAATTGCCCATATTTCTTGCCATTTGAACATAGGTTGCAGGTTATTGCTGTGTAGATTTTTCGATAGGCACTAGGTAATCTAGTGATGGCAACAGTAAACACAAATACCAATACAAGCAGACAAGATATTTATCTGGAAAGAATGGCACAATCTATCACTAGAAAACTGATTATTATGCAATTTAGGTGATTATCAAAATACGCCGATTAAAAAGATAAAAACTTAAAAATTTATCTGAAATCTGGGGAACTTTCTAAAAGTTGAGTCATTAACGATAAATCTCTTTATTAGGGAAAATCTTAACTCACTGAGCTGGCTGTTTATTCAGAATTTATTTAGCAAAGAGATTATGCATTAAGGGGACTGAATAAAAATAGGGTTACCTCTAGTGATATAGATTTGCTTAAGTATAAGTCTATTGGTGGTAGAGTTTCTCATAAAACTGAATGAGAGTTTGGCTAAAAATCTCTGGCTCTACTAAAAATGCCCAATGGTTTCCGGGAATTGTCTGGATCTCTAAATTCTTTAAAAATTTCTGATAAGGCTTAAGTTGCCAGTTAAACCGATTTACACCAGTCTCTGGTTGCATAAACAAACTGGGAACATTTATCTCTTTGATCAACCCTGGAATGCGCAGTACTGCATCAAAGATGCCATCCCGTGCTTCAACCGTAAACTTGCTGCCCACTGTACCATCGGATTTCTCTTCCAAACTCTGTCGGAAAACAGATTCTTGTAATGCGTTCCAGTCTCCATACTGTTTCATTTGCTTCCCCTGCAGAATGGCTGCATTCCAATCGGCAAATGGTCCCATCCCCTTTAGAAAAGGTAGAGTTCCATAAAATAGAGGAAACGTCAATCGAAAGACACCTGGCATCCCATACACAAAAATTGGGTCCACTAGCACCATGCTTAAAAACCGTTCTGGCTGCCTGGTTGCCCAGTAGGTCGCCACCTTACCCGACCATGAGTGCCCAATGACATGGGCCGCAGACCAACCCAGATAATCCATCAGCTGCGTCAGGTCATTCATTACCGTATCAAAGTCATAGCCGCTGTTTGGTTTGTTGCTTTCACCATGGCCCCTCATATCCACAGCAATTGGACGATAACAATGGGCTAATTGGTCACCTACAGCAGTCCAAACCAGCGCATGATCTGCCAAACCATGAAGTAGCAAAACTGGTTCACCATCAGTTTGCCAATCTAGATAGGACAGTTCAATCTGGTTTAGGGAAACCGTATTTCTGATTGCCATCGGGGCAGACATACACAGCACTTTCTATAATCGCACCCTTAAGTCCATACAGTCTTGACGTTTCCTAAACAGACGCTGCCCCTGAGAACATAGGAACCATGGCATCTTTATTCAAGTCCAATAGAGAAATAGCATTATTGATTTTTAGGACAGACTGGCAAAATCAATGTAATTCGTCAAAACTTTATAAACTTCATCCTTGCTTTATAAATTTCATCCTTGCCAACCTTGGTAACATTGAAGAAGAAATCATTGATGGGCTGCATTTATCATCGACATTAGGTCAAAGGATCACTTACTAACCTATCCAGAGCAGTATACTGACTGTGCAAATATGGAGCGTAGAACTTATTTTAAGTTCTAGACTCTATGGATTTCATTCTTCTCAGCTTACTAAGCATTTTGAAATTACAGGATGAATTTAGCCACTGTTCTAGTATGTAAGTTTTGACCTGTGGATCTTTCTGTAAATTGATGAAATGCAATTCATCCCCAGATTCAGCAATGCCAAGCAACCTACACGCTACCAACCCATCGCCACTGTGTCTTCCGAAGATAGACATTCTGTAGAAGAATTCAAAGCTATCTGTCGTCCATTAGGGCTTGATCCTGTCTTGAACGATACCATAGCAGAAATCAGACAGCTGCTTAATGTAGACCGAGTTGCTGTTTTTCAATTCGTTTCAGATACCCATGGAGATGGTTCATTTATTGCTGAAGATGTGGCTTCAGGTTACCCATCTGTGCTAGCTGGAAAGCTTTATGAACATTTTGGGGATGAGCAATCTATTGTTCAATATCAAGTAGGGCAACCAGAGGTTGTAGCGGATATTCATACAGCTGACTTGAGTGCTCAGTATGTGGAGGTTCTAGATCAGTTACATGTGCGTTCTAGTTTGGTTGTCCCCATCCTTAAAGAAAAATGTTTATGGGGATTATTGTGTGTGCATGCCTGCCAAGTTTCTCGTCTATGGCGTACAGAAGAAATTAATTTGGTACAACAAATTGTAGATCAGCTTAGAGTAAGCCTACAGCCAAAAGAAGAGCCTGCCAAGTTATATCTCCCAGTTAAAGAAATTGCCTATATTGATCGAGACAAGGCCCTTGCTAAAACCATTAATAAGATTCGTCAGTCCTTTGATATAGATATCCTATTTCAATCTGTCACAACGGAAATCCGTCATCTTTTGGCAGCAGATCGGGTGGCGGTATTTCAGTTTACACGTGATCAAAGTTGGGAAGGGGAATTTGTGTCTGAGGATGTTTCAGACAATTGGCGTTCTATTTTAACTCAGAGGGTATACGAACATGACTTTGAGGAGCAATTTGTTAATCAACATGATGAGAGACGAGTGCATACGATTAGTGATATTTACACCGCTGATCTAAATAGCAGTCATATCAATGTTTTAGAGCGGTTTGAGGTGAGGGCAAGCTTGGTCGTGCCTATCCTTCAGGGCAAACAACTGTGGGGATTACTCTGCGTCCATCAATGTGAACGTGTCCGTCACTGGAGTGCGGACGATATTAAATTTGTACAGCAAATTGTTGAGTATTTAAGCTTTGCTTTGCAACAACTTAGTCTGCTGGAACGGTTGCGTTATCAGACTGAACAGCAAAAATCTCTGACTGGTGTGATTACTCGTATCCGCGAATCACTAAACTTAGAAACTATTTTCCAAACAACTGCCCAGGAAGTTCGACAGCTTTTGAAGACCGATCAAGTCAGTATTTTCTTTTTTCAAAATGAAGAACTTTGGGAAGGTCAGTTTGTGGCTGAAGATTGTGGTGAGGGGATTACTTCAATCTTGGAGGAGCAAATCTACGACCAACATTTTGGTAAAAACTATGCGCTTCTCTATGAGGAAGGACGCATGTATATCTCAAACAATATTTATGAAAGTAACCTCAAGGAGAACTATATTCAAACACTAGAGCGGTTTGGCATTAAGGCGAATGTAGTGTCGCCTATTATGAATGGTGCAGAGTTATGGGGATTACTTTGCATTCACCAGTGTCAGGGACCTCGACAGTGGCAGATTTCTGAGATTGAGTTTATTGATCAAATCGCTAAACATTTGGGGGTAGCCCTTGAGCAGTGGAGCCAGGTTGAGCAATTAAAGCTGCAAGCAGCTCAATTGGCTTATATTTCGTCTCGTGAACAGGCTCTAGAACAACAGCAATTATTATCTCAGACCATTAATGCTATTCGTGATTCTCTACAAATCGAAGAGATTTTTGATACGACAACAAAAAGCATTCAATCGTTATTTAAAACTGATCGAGTTGTCATTTATCAATTTAATTCTGACTGGAGTGGTCAGTTTGTGGCCGAATCCGTAGCCGATGGCTGGCCTAAACTGGTGCGTTCCCAGGGGGTTATTCAAGACGCCTATTTGATGAAAACCTATGGCGGACGCTATGCACAGCAGGAAACGTTAGCTGTTAATGATATCTTCCAGACTGACTGTGAAGCTGATCATATGACGCTATTGCAAGGCTCATCTGCTCGTGCCTATATAATTGTGCCGATTATGGAAGGCAGTCGCCTCTGGGGGCTATTAGCAGCTTGCCAAAACTCTTGCCCTCGTCATTGGGAAACGGATGAAATTGATTTCTTATCTCAGATAAGTACGCAATTGGGGGTGGCGCTTAATCAAGCAGAAACCGTTGCCCAAGTACGTGAACAAGCTGCAGCTTTACAAAAAGCAACGGATCGCCAAAGGGCACTCACACTAACCATTGATAAAATTCGTCAATCGTTAGATATTGACGTAATTTTTACGACGACAACCCAAGAGGTACGACAACTGCTTGAGGTAGATCGGGTAGCTATTTATCGCTTTAATTCTGATTGGAGTGGGGCTTTTGTCGCTGATTCGATTGTAGATGGTTGGCAGCCCGCTGTACCGACTCAAGCCATTATTCAAGATGTGTTTTCTAGGCCTGATCAAGTGGGTCAGTTGCCGCGCAATGAATTTTTTGTTCCTATCTCTCAAGGGGAAAAGCTTTGGGGCTTATTGATGGCCTATCAAACGTCAAAGCCTCGATACTGGGATGATGACGAAGTGGGGCTATTGGCCCAGGTAGGAACACAACTGGGTATAGCGTTACAGCAGGCAGAACTGTTAAATAAAACTCAACAACAAACTGCAACGTTAAACCAGACATTACAAACGTTAAAAAATACCCAAGCTCGATTAGTACAAGGTGAGAAGATGGCGGGCTTGGGGCAATTATCGGCGGGTATCGCCCACGAAATCAATAATCCAGTTGGGTTTATTTCTAGTAATCTGGAACCAATGCAAGAATATGTTGCGGGTCTCCTGGAGTTACTGCAGCTTTACCAGCAGCATTACTCCGAACCAGCACAATTGATTCAGGAAAAAATAGATGATATTGAGCTGGAGTTTATATTAGAAGACTTACCCAAGATCATGGCATCTATGAGAATGGGGACTGATCGCATTGTCGATATTGTTAAGAGCATGCAGAACTTTTCTCGCGTGGATGAGTCAGCGATTAAAAATGTAGATATTCACCAGGGAATTGACAGCGCGCTATTAATTTTGAGGCATCGTTTGAAGGCCTATAAACAACGACCCACGATCAAGGTTGTGAAATCCTATGGGAATTTACCTTTGATTCAATGCTATGCGAGCCATCTCAATCAGGTGTTTATGAATATTCTAGTCAATGCTGTAGACGCATTTGATGACTATCAGTTTTCGGATAGTCACAGCCCAGAAATTCGGATATCTACCCATTGGCAAGAAAATCAGAACTCTCTGTCGATAGAATTTTCAGACAATGGTCCTGGCATTCCCGAGGATATTTTGGCTAATATTTTTAATCCGTTTTTTACCACCAAACCTGTGGGTAAGGGGACTGGGTTAGGGCTATCCATTAGCTATCAAATTGTAACGGAAATGCACGGAGGTAAGCTGTCTTGCCAATCTAAGATAGGCTTAGGAACGACGTTTTGCATTGAGATGCCGTTGACTATTTCAGGGTTGAACGCGGGTGAGGTTAAGCAGATTATTTGATCACGGCTTTTTTGAGTTCTACGGCCCAAAAGCTGATAGTGCCGAGAAGAAGCGCGATCGCAACCTCCCCACCGCTCAATGGCACCGTTGAGAAAAATACCTGACATACCGGTACATAAATGACCACCAGCTGTAGACAAACCGTTAACAACACGGCCCCCAACAACTTTGTATTGGACAACAGCCCAATCCTAAATAGCGACTCCGATGACGATCGGACCGATTCCGACAGGGCAATCCGTGAGAACGCTAGGGTGGTAAACACAATGGTTTGCCAGGCAGGGTTGTTATCACTCCAGTAGTGATAGGCAACCAGAATTAAAACAACTCCCAACAGCAATCCAATCCAAAGAATATCGGTACCCATACCCCGACTAAAAACACTCTCATTGGGCCGGTGAGGGGGGCGTTTCATTACCTGTCGCTCAGCCGGTTCAAAGCTCAAAGCCAGAGCTAGCAGACCATCTGCAATCAAATTTATCCACAAAATCTGAATTGGCACCAACGGAATGGGCATGCCTAAAAATGGGGCCAATAACAATAACCATAGCTGCCCCACATTTCCCGCCAGGGTATATTTAATAAACTTACGAATGTTGTCATAAATGACGCGCCCTTCTCTGACAGCCGCCACAATTGACGCAAAATTGTCATCTTGAAGCACAATGTCAGCGGCTTCTTTGGCCACATCAGTCCCCGTGATGCCCATGGCCACACCAATATCTGCCTGTTTTAGGGCCGGGGCGTCGTTCACCCCATCGCCAGTCATGGCCACTATGTGCCCATGACGTTGTAGCGCCTGAACAATTCTCAGTTTGTCCTCTGGGGTTACTCGGGCGTAAACACTGGTGTCAGTAACAGCGCTGTCTAACACTTCGACTGGCATTTTACCCAGAGCCTTGCCCGTTAACAATGTCTGACTGCCTATGCCAAGATCCTGGGCAATGTGCTGAGCCGTTAAGGGATGATCACCGGTAATCATAACGACCTGAATACCAGCTGTTTGACATAGATCAATGGCCTCTTTCACCTCTGGACGGGCGGGATCCATCAGCCCCAACATGCCGAGAAAGACCAGCTGTTTTTCTAGCTGCTCAGGGGGTGTTGACAGGGGGCGAAAGGCCAGCCCCAATACTCGCAATCCCCGGTTTGCCAGCTGATCATGGGTGGTCACAATGCGTTGGCGTAAGTCATCGGTAAGCACCTTTACCTGGCCATCAACCCAGGCCCGATCAAGGGTGGGCATTAGGCTATTTAAAGCGCCTTTGCTAAAGACAACGGTACGGGTATTAATGGGCACCACCTGTTGCCATAGTTGCTGTAGATGAGGGGGCAATGGTTGCTCACAACGATGATAGGTGGTCATCCGTTTGCGGGTGGAGTCAAAGGGCACCTCATCAATGCGGGGCCATAGTTGGTCAAGCTTATGTTTGGGTAAGCCCATTTGGGCGGCGGTGGTGACGAGAGCAGTTTCTGTGGGGTCACCAATGGCGTGATTATTGTCTAAAGACGCATCGTTACAAAGGGTACCGCTAAGCAATAACAAGTTCAGGTCTGGAATCCCCATGGCCTGGTCAGTCGTCAGGTTGAGTTCTTGTCCAGCGATGGCTGCTACGGTCACAGTCATCCGGTTTTCAGTTAAGGTGCCGGTTTTGTCAGAACAAATGGTGGTGACTGACCCAAGGGTTTCTACGGCAGGTAGATGCCGAATCAGGGCATGGCGCTTGAGCATGCGTTCTGCCCCCAAAGCGAGGGCGATGGTAACTACCGCCGGTAGCCCCTCTGGCACAGCGGCAACGGCGACACTAACAGCGGTAAGCAGCATTTGGCGAGGGGGTTCTCCCTGTATCAGACCCATGGTGGCAATCACCAGGGAAATGGCAATGGCTCCGGCTCCGAGCACCTTACCTAGCTGGGTGAGGCGCTTTTGCAGGGGAGTAGCATCAGCCTCCACCGACTGCAACATGCAGGCAATGTGACCAATTTCTGTACCCATGCCGGTTTCGGTGACCATAAAGGTACCGCGTCCACGGGTAATGGTCGTGCTGTGGTAAACCATATTGCACCGATCGCCCAGGGGTTGCTCTTCGACAAATAGGGCCTCCGCTTGTTTATCCACAGGGACCGACTCGCCAGTCAAGGCAGATTCTTGCACCTGCAGGTTAATGCCTTCGATTAAACGGCCATCGGCGGGGACAATATTGCCCGCTTCTAATAGCACCAGATCGCCTCGCACAAGGCTCTCCATGGAACATTCCTGAATTTGGCCATCGCGTCGTACCCGCACCGTGGGTACGGCCAATTGTTTGAGGGCCGCCATAGCCCGCTCGGCTTTGCGCTCTTGGCGAAAACCGAGAACAGCATTAAAAATGACAATGGCGAGAATTGCGATCGCATCCCGTAAATCCCCCACTATCCAAGAAATAATGGCCGCCACCAGCAACATCACCACCAGAGGTTCACTAATTTGCGCCCAAAGCACTTGCCAGGGAGATTTTCCTGGAGCAGCGATTAACTCATTGGGGCCATCGTTTAGCAGCCGCTGTTGGGCAGCCGCTGTCGTCAATCCGTCCTTTAAATGGCTATTAACCTGTCGAGCTACGACATCGGTGCCAAGTTGATACCAGTGACTCACAGTGTTTTTTGGGGGGAATGGGCAGTGGGTGTTCTGCGCTTGACACAATACTAGTGTAACGCTACCGCACAGTGTAGTTTTTGACCTTATGGGGAGAATAAAAAGCTTCAGCGAAATCTGTACCTCGCTGAAGCTTTTTGTTGATGTTTGACTGTTGCAATCAATGGGTATTGATCCAATGCGGATTGTTTACCCACTGCCCCTGATCATTGGGGACTCTACTTTTAGCTCGCCCTTTGGCTGATGCCCTTAATTTTGATATAGCACAATTGACTGATCAGGCTCAATCACGACTACGGTAGGGGCTGTAACATTACCGACAACCACACCAGCGGCAGCACCACCTAATATTTCTAGGAAGTCTACATCCCCCAAGATTTCGCCAATAATGAGACCACCAGCAGCACCAATGGCTGCATCTTCAATAATATCGTCAACGTCAGTTTGGCGAGGATCTTTTCGGTCGGTAAGCGTCTCAGAGACAGCACTGAGGTCAAAAATTCGGTCGCCGACTTCTGCAGAATCGGCAACATAGCGCAGACCTCCATCCACGGGTTCAAACTGCCCGCGAATAATGCTACCCTCTGGTAAAAAGCGACCATTTACGGCGGTGCGATCCTCTAGTATCAGGTTATATTCATGGACCGCATTCTTGTCTAGATAAAGAGTTTCATCACTGCGGATAACGGTGTTTAAAGGGTCTGTTGCCTGGGCAACAATAACTGGCTCAGCGACAGTCTCCTGAGCTAACACGGGACTAACAATAGCACCGAGAGAAATGAGTGTACTAGCAATTGCAACAGCCTTCATAGTGGATACCCCCACAGATTACTTGACTTGTTCTGGCAGATTGTTAATTTAGTAGCACCGATCTGTATGACCAGAACAAATTGATTAAACCAATCTAAACCGCAAACAAACAGATAACTATGACAGTTGAAATGCTGTCATAGCTACTCGTTTAGAGATTTCTATAAAGTTGGCTTAGAGATTTCTACAAAGCTAGATTGCATCTGTTACAGGTTTGCTAGAAATGCACCAATTTGGTCTAAGAAGATAGGATTGTACGCCGCCAGTACACCGCCGAAGAAACCAAACATGTGAGCTTCCCATGACAAGGTGGTCTTCTCAGAATCAGGTAGCATGGTCGAAACCTGATCGCCATAGAGCAACATGACAACAAATGCTAAGCCAATGGTCATTAGGGTAACTTCAAGATACCCCCGAGCAATTAAATATCCTAAATATCCAAAAATTAAACCACTTGCCCCCAAATGAATGGCAGAACGGCCAAAAAGCCAAGTTCCTAAACCACTGACCAATACAATAGCGGCGCTTAGGGCATAAAAATTATCTACACCCTGCAATAGTACTAACCAGCCCAAAATGGCAAAAGGCAATGTATTGGCAATTAAATGCCCTGCATTGCGATGGAGAAAGGGTGAAAACAAAATACCGAGTAACCCCAACGCCTCACGGGGACGAATGCCCAGTAACCGATTTAACCCCCCCCCTAGATAGGCAAAGTTGACAATGCCCACTACCCAAGCCATGACAATACAGTCTCGCAAGACTTTTGCTTGGGTTTGCCAGTCAATAGGTACAAACATTGAGACAATGACTGTGCCCAAGATCATATAGATAAGGACCAGCTGCTGCTTTACCCCTGTCATGACAGAAAACCTGCTGCTACAAACTTTTCGACTTTTTAGATCCAAATAAATTCGAAAGCGTAGAGCACCCTGGTCATACCTCAAGGTAATGAGATATGGCTACGTAAGTAGACGGTTATACTTAATTTTACTTAGTTTTCTGTAAAAAACGCACAAAAACTTTGATGCTTAAACAAAAGTCAATATGAACACAGGGATAGCAGGCATTGCGATTGCTTGTACCACATGGTGTGGATGTTCTAAGTGTTTTGTGATACTCACTAACCCTAATAGTGTACGAGTGCTAGCTGAGAATGACCGTCTGCTTTTAGGATGGAGTAGGTGACGGAGTAAATGACATCGAAGCCTGGAACCATTTGGACATTTCACGCGTGGAAAAAGGATGAACGTAAAATCGTTGGCAACGGGGCTTGGTGCCGTACTGCTATTGTTATTGGGGATGTTAAGTTTTGCGCCTGCTAGCTGGGCGTATGTCCAAGACGATGTGGATATGCTGCTAGAGCTTAAGGACTGTCCAGTTTGTGTGCTCAATGAAGCTGATTTGTCGGGGGAAGATTTTTCCAAGGTCAATCTCAAAGTGGCAGAACTAACGGCTGCAAATTTGAGTCACACCGATTTACAACAAGCAAATCTAATGCTGGCAGAACTCAAGCAGGCTGACTTGACTCAAGCTAACCTTAAAGGAGCTTCTATGAACGGTGCACGTCTACAGGGAGCCAACCTGAGTGGGGCTAATCTGACTGGCGCAGTGTTGACCCAGGCAAATATGGCAGGGGCTAATTTCCAGGGTGCCAATCTGGAGAATGCAGAGCTGACGGCAGCGGTGATTGGTGATGCTGATTGGCGAGGTGCCAATCTTAAAGGAGCTAATTTGCGGGGTGCTATTTGGTCAGAGGCGATCGTTTGTGACACGGTGCTGCCCGATGGTAGCGTTGGCGATCGCAACTGCTAGATCCCTAAACAAGCGCAGCCACGTTTAAGCCATGTCGTTGCGTTTGCCTAGTTTTACTGCCAAACCATGAGCCAAATCACCCTAAATCTCATCGCTATCTCGGTTTTTTCGGTAACAATGCTGATTTTGCTGGGCCCTCTGTTGTCGATTTCGCCGGAGGGTCTGGCTACAGTGACAGCTAGTTTGCTGGGGCTGTTAGCAATTGATCAACTAGGCTGGCAAGGACGTGGGGGTCGATTGCTAATAGATTGGCTATCGCAACGGTCGCCGGAATATTGCGATCGCATCGCGCGCCATGAAGCCGGACATTTCCTCACCGCCTACCTGCTCGGTATTCCCATCGACACCTATACCCTGACCGCTTGGGAGGCCTTACAGTCTGGTGTCAACGGCAATGGTGGCGTCATCTTCAAAACCGACAACATTGACCGAGCCATTGACATCGGTAAAATCAGTCAACAAGAAATTGACCGCTATTGCACCGTTTGGATGGCAGGCATTGCCGCCGAAGAAATCACCTACGGCACAGCCCAGGGCGGACAGGACGACCGCTTAAAACTAAACCTGCTATGGCAGCAAATGAACCGCCCCCTGGCAGAAGTGCCTCTAAAGCAACGCTGGTCTATGCTACAAGCCAAAACCCTAATCGAAAAGCAACCCGTTGCCTACAGTGCCCTGGTTAATGCCATGGTCGATCGTCGTCCAGTAAGTGAATGTTGCGAGCTAATCGAACAACATTTGCAATCAGCAAACATATAAGCAAAAGCCACTAACAACTTTGAGACAACATCGTTCAGAATAGTAAAACCACAAACCGCTGGTTTCTCATTTCCCATTGATTAATCAGCCCGTCCGCAAACCTAAGTCCGCCAAGCGCGTTCCCCAAAAAACAATGCCTAAGTCAAAACCTGGGTTAAAAAAAACCGTCACCACTGGCGCTGGAATCCGCCAAGCCTTTCTCAAATTCTACGAAGACAAAGGCCACACCATCATGCCCAGCGCCTCGTTAGTGCCCGAAGACCCCACGGTTTTGCTCACCATCGCAGGCATGTTGCCCTTTAAGCCTATTTTTCTAGGCCAGCGCAAGGCCCCCGTAGACCGAGCAACAACGTCTCAAAAATGCATTCGCACCAACGACATTGAAAACGTAGGCCGCACCGCCCGCCACCACACATTCTTTGAAATGCTAGGCAACTTTAGCTTTGGCGACTATTTCAAAGAACAAGCCGTTGCCTGGGCCTGGGAGCTATCCACCCAAGTCTTTAAGCTAGACCCCAAAAATCTAATCGTCAGCGTCTTCCGAGAAGATGACGACGCCTATGACATCTGGCGAGACCAGGTGGGCGTCCCCGAAAAACGCATCATCCGCATGGATGAAGAAGACAACTTCTGGACCTCTGGCCCCACCGGTCCCTGTGGTCCCTGTTCTGAAATTTACTACGACTTCCATCCAGAGCTAGGGGACGACGACATTGATTTAGAAGACGATACCCGGTTTATCGAGTTCTATAACCTGGTATTTATGCAATACAACCGGGATGCCGACGGCAACCTCACACCGCTCCAAGCCCAGAACATCGATACTGGCATGGGGCTAGAGCGCATGGCTCAAATTCTTCAGAAAAAACCCAATAACTACGAAACCGACCTCATTTTCCCAATTATCCAAACCGCCGCAGATATCGCTAAGGTGGACTACTTCAAGCAGAACGATACGGCTCAAGTCTCCCTCAAGGTGATTGGTGACCACGTGCGGTCTGTGGTGCACATGATTTCCGATGGCATCACCGCCTCCAATGTGGGTCGCGGCTATATTTTGCGCCGATTGATCCGGCGGGTAGTACGCCATGGGCGGTTGCTGGGCATCGAAGGTCCCTTTATTAATGAAGTAGCGGAGAGTGCTATTACCCTGTGCGAATCCGCCTATCCAGACCTGCGAGAGCGTGAAGCCATTATCAAAGCCGAGCTAAAGCGCGAAGAAGACCAGTTTCTCAAAACCCTGGAGCGGGGTGAAAAGCTGCTGGCCGAGATTCTAGAGCAAAAGCCAACGCAAATTTCTGGTGAAGACGCCTTCAAGCTATTTGATACCTTTGGTTTCCCCCTAGAACTCACCCAGGAAATTGCCGAAGAAAACGACCTGACCGTTGATGTAGCGGGCTTTGAACAAGAAATGGAGGCCCAGCGTGAGCGCTCCAAGAGTGCCCATGAAACCATCGATCTACTGGCCCAGGGCAGCCTTAGCAAGTTGGGTATCGACTCCACCGATTTTCTTGGCTACACCGATGTCACCAGTCACAGTGTTGTCAAAGCCATTTTAGTCAATGGCGAGACGGTCGATACCGCTGAAGCTGGCACCGACGTACAGCTTGTACTCGATAAAACACCCTTCTATGCCGAGTCCGGTGGTCAGATCGGTGACCGAGGTTTTCTCTCAGGCGACACCCTGGTAGTACGCATCGAAGATGTCCAAAAAGACAACAATCTGTTTATCCATGTGGGTCGGGTAGAGCGGGGCACGCTGACCATTGACGATAGCGTTAGCGCTCAAATCGACCGTGCCTGCCGTCGTCGCGCCCAGGCCAACCACAGTGCTACCCACCTGCTCCAGTCCGCCCTCAAAAAGCTAGTAGATGACAGCATTTCCCAGGCCGGTTCCTTAGTTAGCTTTGACCGGCTGCGGTTTGACTGTAACTGTCCCCGTGCCCTCACCCCAGACGAAGTGCAACAGGTAGAAGCCCAGGTCAATACCTGGATTGCCGAAGCCCACGATGCCCAGGTGGAGGTAATGCCCATTGACGATGCTAAAGCCAGGGGCGCGACTGCTATGTTTGGAGAAAAATATGGCGATGAGGTGCGGGTAATTGATTTCCCTGGCGTTTCCATGGAACTGTGCGGCGGCACCCATGTGGGCAATACCGCTGAGATCGGCGTGTTTAAGATTATTTCTGAGACGGGCATTGCAGCCGGTGTACGGCGCATAGAAGCAGTCGCCGGACCGGCGGTGCTGGAGTACTTAAATGTGCGCGACCAGATTGTGAAGGATCTAAGCGATACGTTTAAGGCCAAGCCCGAGGAGCTGGTGGACCGGATTACCAATCTGCAAACTGAGCTAAAGGCTACTCAAAAAACAGTGGATGGTCTGAAGTCAGAGTTGGCATTGTTAAAATCTGACCAGTTGCTAGACCAGGCAGAGACCATGGGTGATTTTCAGGTACTGGTGGCCAATATGGGCGAAGTGGATGCCGACTCCCTAAAAACAGCAGCCGAGCGTTTGCTGCAGAAGTTAGGCGATGGTGCGGTGGTATTGGGCTCTATTCCAGCGGAGGGTAAGGTAAGCCTGGTGGCAGCGTTTAGTAAACCTGCCATGGACAAGGGGTTAAAAGCAGGCAAGTTTATTGGCGGTATTGCCAAGATTACCGGCGGCGGCGGCGGCGGTCGGCCTAATTTTGCGCAAGCGGGTGGTCGTGATGCATCAAAATTGCCCGAAGCGTTGGAGACAGCCAAAGAACAGTTACAAGAGGCATTAGCGTAGGGTGCGATGCATCGCACCCTCCAGAATTTGGCGCTATCGGTTAACCCTCATCCCCTACGATTATGCAACTACCGCCCGATGAAGACTCTCGTCTGACTATTAACATCGTGCCGATGATCGATGTGGTGTTTGCCATTCTGGCGTTTTTTATTTTATCTACGCTGTATCTAACGCGGGCGGAGGGGTTGCCGGTGACGCTACCGACGGCGGTTACCTCGGTCAGTCAGGATGAGGCGGCGCTAACGTTGACGATTACGGCGGATGGGGATCTTTATTTGGGGGATGAGCCAGTGACCCTGGAGAATTTGACGGGAGATGTGCAAGCCCTGATTGCACCGGGGCAGCCCGCCATGGTGACAGTTAAAGCGGATGCGGCAACGCCCCATGGGCAGGTGGTGGCGGTGATGGATCGAATTCGTACCGTCGAGGGTGTACGATTGGGTATTGCCACCCAACAACCGTAGGGTGGGCACGGCCCACCATTTACACACCATTTTCAATCACATATTGAAATGGCACAATATTCTCTCTGACTTATGTATACACCGTAGCCCCTTGTGGGTGCCCTGGATACCTATGGGATGGTCCAATCGTTGATTAGCACGCCATGGAAAACCAATTAATTCATTCTTAACAAGTTAAACAGCTGAGTAGACGTTATATCCAAATCGATACTATCAGGGACGGTCAGTGTGGCGTCCCCTTCATAGAAACTGGGGAGTTGGTTGGGCTGGTAGACAGCCACTGATCGATCAGCTGGATCGATTAGCCAGCCAAGGGAACAACCATGTTGCAAACAATAAACGATATTGTCTACGACCCGGTTGGGTGACTGGTCAGGAGAGAGAATTTCAATGGTCCAATCGGGCGGGCGGATAACGTTATCAAAGGGTTCTCCATTGGTATCTAGGTCGATGTTTTGCCAGTAAAAAACGGCGATATCTGGGACAATGGAACGGGTATCAAAGCTGCAACGTAGTTCTGGAAAGGCATAGGCTATTTGGACGGCTTCGGTGACAGCGTTAATGGTATTGCAGAGTTTAAGCTGTAGGCGGCTATGTTTGCCTTTGGGCATGACCTTTTGACTGATTTTGCCATCTACAAATTCACTGGCGGGGGTGGTCTCCGGCAGTGCTAGGAAGTCGTTGAGGGTAAGGGGTTTGGGGATGGCTTGGGTCATGGTGTCATGGTGGAGCCATGGTGGAATGTAGGTGCATTGTATCGCAGCGAATGGTGAGCAGACGCAGGGTGGGCAGGCTCGATACCCTATGTTTATTGCCAATGGTTACATCTGCCCACCGTTTTCCCATGGTTGAGTTAGGTGCGATAAACATTATCGATGATGGTGGGCAAGCTTAGACATTGGTGGTGATACAACAGATATCTATAGGAGGTACCCACCCTACTGGTTACTCGATATCGGAATCGTCTGACAACAGATTTTTTAGGATTGTTTGGGTGAGGGGATGATCTGAAAGTTGTTGTGTTTGGTTGGTTTCGATCACCTTGCGCAAGATAGTAATAAAGTTGTTGCCAACAGTTTGGGTGTTGGGATGGTCCTGTCCTAGTTTGGCAAGAAAAACTTCTAAGGCTTTGACACCAACGTTAGCTGACTCCGCATAACGTTCTAACCCATAAAGAAACATTGCCATATTGTTATAGCTTCCGGCGGTGTCGGGATGATCAGGGCCGAGCTGGGTTTCTCTGATTTGAAGGGATCGGGTGTAGAGCGGTTCGGCGTCTTCGTAGCGACCCATCGTGTCGTACAGCGCTCCTAAATTATTCAGACTCAGAGCGGTATCGGGATGATCAGGGCCGAGCTGGGTTTCATTGATTTGAAGGGATCGGGTGTAGAGCGGTTCGGCGTCTTCGTAGCGACCCATCGTGTCGTACAGCGCTCCTAAATTATTCAGACTCCGAGCGGTATCGGGATGATCAGGGCCGAGCTGGGTTTCATTGATTTGAAGGGATCGGGTGTAGAGCGGTTCGGCGTCTTCGTAGCGACCCATCGTGTCGTACAGTCTTCTAAATTATTCAGACTCAGAGCGGTATCGGGATGATCAGGGCCGAGCTGGGTTTCTTTGATTTGAAGGGATCGGGTGTAGAGCGGTTCGGCGTCTTCGTAGCGACCCATCGTGCGATACAGCGCTCCTAAATTATTCAGACTCAGAGCGGTATCGGGATGATCAGGGCCGAGCTGGGTTTCTCTGATTTGAAGGGATCGGGTGTAGAGCGGTTCGGCGTCTTCGTAGCGACCCATCGTGTCGTACAGCAATCCTAAATTATTCAGACTCAGAGCGGTATCGGGATGATCAGGGCCGAGCTGGGTTTCTTTGATTTGAAGGGATCGGGTGTAGAGCGGTTCGGCGTCTTCGTAGCGACCCATCGTGCGTACAGTGCTAAATAGAGCGGTATCGGGATGATCAGGGCCGAGCTGGGTTTCATTGATTTGAAGGGATCGGGTGTAGAGCGGTTCGGCGTCTTCGTAGCGACCCATCGTGCGATACAGCGCTCCTAAATTATTCAGACTCCGAGCGGTATCGGGATGATCAGGGCCGAGCTGGGTTTCTCTGATTTGAAGGGATCGGGTGTAGAGCGGTTCGGCGTCTTCGTAGCGACCCATCGTGCGATACAGCGCTGCTAAATTATTCAGACTCCGAGCGGTATCGGGATGATCAGGGCCGAGCTGGGTTTCATTGATTTGAAGGGATCGGGTGTAGAGCGGTTCGGCGTCTTCGTAGCGACCCATCGTGTCGTACAGCGCTCCTAAATTATTCAGACTCAGAGCGGTATCGGGATGATCAGGGCCGAGCTGGGTTTCTGATTGATTTAAGGGATCGGGTGTAGAGCGGTTCGGCGTCTTCGTAGCGACCCATCGTGCGATACAGCTCTGCTAAATTATTCAGACTCAGAGCGGTATCGGGATGATCAGGGCCGAGCTGGGTTTCTTGATTTGAAGGGATCGGGTGTAGAGCGGTTCGGCGTCTTCGTAGCGACCCATCGTGCGATACAGCCCTGCTAAATTATTCAGACTCAGAGCGGTATCGGGATGATCGCAGCCAAATCGTTCCTCCGTTATTTCCAAGCAAGATTGATACCAATGGTGTACCTCTGACCATAGACTTTGACTTTCATAAAACCGAGCCAGACTCACAAATGGCCACAAACTATCCGTACTGTCTTCAATAATATGACTCAGTTCCCGAGCGATCAGTTCCATATGGGGAACCGCTTCACCCAATGCCTGCCGCGCACTAAGCGTAACAATCTGCTGTGTTTGCTGAGCAAAACTAACCAACGCGTCGGCCACGCCTTTTTGCAATGCAGACGTTTGATCACTGAGTTCAGTTTCTAACTTACCCACCGTAAATTCACGGATCAACTGATGCAGCTGATAGCTTCCATCCCCACCACTCTGTAACAAATTACGCCTGACCAGCTCCACATCCAGCCCATCTTCCAAATCTTCCTCATCCCACTCCGGCAGTGCCCCTTCGATCAATCCCTTCGGTATGGGTGCCGCCGCAAACACCGCCAACAGCCCCATCAACGTTTTTGCCGCTGGCGTCAGATCCTGCCAGCTCAACTCAAACGCCGCCTGTATTGGCGCTTCATAAGTCTGCAACTGGTCATAGGCCACCTCTTCCGAGGCACTATTCAGCGCCTTCGTTTCCAACCGTTTCCGGTTTAGCCTTTCCTGCAGTTTTACAAATGTTGTATTCGGATGCAGTGCCAAATACCGCGCAATTAACTCTACCCCCAACGGCAGCCGTCCCACCCATTCACATAAAGCCTCTGCCTCATTTAATTGTTGTTTGACCCGGTGCTCATTATCCACTAACCGCATCAACAACGCCATCGCCTCCCCCAGGGGCAACACCCCCAGATCCAACCGATCCACAGGCTTTTCAAACCGCTGCCGCGAGGTCATCAACACTCGAAAGCTAACATCCTCCTGGGGCAACAGGTTCTTTATATCGTCATAAGCCTGCACATCATCCAACAACAACAACCTCGCCCCTGGAAAATGATGACACCACTGGTCATAACACCAGTTTGCCCTGGCCCTATCGTCCGCCAAATCATCCGGCAACTGCCAGCCAAAAATGTTGGCCGCCCCCACCAACTGCGTCACCAAATTCTGTTCTCGCACCTTAAAGTACCAGCGCCCACCAGGGTATTGCCCCTTCGCCTCTCGCACATACTGCTGCGCCAGGGCCGTCTTACCAATGCCCCCCATACCCGACACCGCAGTAATCGCCACCTGGTCCGAGTGATTTAGTTTTTGAGCAAGTTGTTCTAGCTCAGACCGTCGCCCAACAAACTCGCGGGCAACAAGATTTTCAAGACCATAATCTGGGGTGATTTTCTTTGGCGGTTTCCGTACCGACGACTGCAGCTAATCCTTAGAGGACATTACCAAGGTTTAAAGTTCCGACATCACCAATGTTATAAACAGTAGCCCCATCACTGGCGTTGTTAACAGTTGCACCAGGGGCATTAACATTAACCTGATTATTGTTGCCACCAAAATTTTGCTGTACCGAATCAGCATTCATATCATTCATATTAAAGACTACCTGATGCAGATCGTCAGCAACCTGTTCAACTTCCTTGGCAAAGTCATCGCTAGCCTCTATTGCTTTGTCGATATAGTCCTTGAGCACTTTAATATCGTCTTCAGAGCCCTTGGCGGCAGCGTCTAACCGTTGGTCAATTCCTTTATCCTTAAAGCAACGCTGCCAGATCAAATCACCCAGCTGCATGATTTTTTCATTGGCCTTTTCGATGACGGTGCCGCCCAGCTTCGTAGCGGTTTCTTCAAGTTTTTGGCCAGCGCCATCAAAGAATTTGTCGAGGACGATTTTGGCTAGGGCTGTAGCAGCGGTCAAGGAAAGTGCTTCGAGCATAGATTTTGTGCAGATAGTCAGGGTACCTACGTTTTAGCAATTTTGTTTGATATTGTCAGGTACCCCAAGAGGGTATGTTTGCGCTTGGTAGGGGCAGGGGATGAGGGCTATCCTCTTTGCTAAAAAAAATTTCGCTTTGGTCAGCGAATTTTGACGGGGCCTAAGCTGATAGCTGGCTCTATGGGTGGAATGGTGGGCGGTGTCCACCCTACGGGGGCTCCGGCTGGGCAAAATTAGTTGGGGAATGTGTCTGTGTATCAATTATTGCAACTGGTTCATTTGATTGTGCTGCGACTGATGCAATGGCTGCAGCCCTATTTGGGGCCTGTTTGCTTGGTCCTGGCTTGGGGCTTGGTTGCTTTGGGTATCTGGCAGGTAATTGTGGCTACCCGTGAGGGTGTGCAACGGGCCCAGACGATGCATCGTATTCCTTGCTCAGACTGTAGCTTTTTTACTAACCAGGCCGTTCTTAAATGTCCGCTCCATCCGACCACCGCACTGTCAGAAGAGGCCATTGACTGTTTGGATTTTGAAACCGCAAACCCTACACTGGCGGCTCACCAACGGTTTAACGCGTCTAATTAACCTATGGGACGTGTAGAGGCGTTCCATGGAACGCCTCTACACGTCCCCCAAAAAATCTACGCAATATCCTTACAACGTATAGATTAATTTTGACTGAATTTAACGTGTCCTTTATGGGCTGGTCAAACTAAACCAAATATTCTGTAGTTAGGTCGCTTTTTTGATGTGCTTGTCAATAAAAAAGGGCATTCTGGTCAAAAGAGCTGATAAAACGGCTGGTTGAGTGTTTCTTGATAAACCACGTCCAAGTTCAACCCTTTAAGTTCTTCTACGGAAAAACTTCTGTTCTGGACGTGGACAAGGTTTAGTTGGATCGTTGGGTGATTTTTTAGGGCATCGCGATGATATCGATTTTTATTTTGACTCACAATGAAGAGCGAGATATTGCAGCCTGTATAGAGTCAGCTTTGATTTCGGATGATGTGATTGTGGTCGATTCGATTAGTAGCGATCGCACCCTAGAAATCGCCCAGCGTTATCCCGTTCGTATCGTTCAGCATGCGTTTGAAAGCCATGGCAAACAGCGCACCTGGATGCTCCGCAACGTACCCACTAAATACGAGTGGGTATACATCCTGGAAGCAGACGAACGGATGACACCAGAATTATTTAACGAATGCAACATAGCCGCTCAGTCTGATGAACATGTGGGCTACTACGCCGCTGAGCGCGTCATGTTCATGAATCACTGGATTCGCTATAGCACCCAGTATCCCCGCTATCAGCTACGGCTGCTCGATAAGCAGCGAGTCTGGTTTGACGACTACGGCCACACCGAACGGGAAGTGTGTGACGGAACCACCGGTTTTCTCAAAGAAACCTATCCCCATTACACCTGTAGTAAAGGCTTTGACCGTTGGATCGAAAAACACAACCGCTACTCCAGCGACGAAGCCGCCGAAACCATTAAGCAATTATCGGACCATGGCATCAATTGGGGTGCCCTGCTATTTGGCCGGTCTGAAGTAGACCGTCGCCGCGCCCTCAAAGACCTATCCCTACGGATGCCGCTACGGCCCCTGGTGCGGTTTATCTATATGTACTTCTTCCTAGGCGGTATCTTAGATGGCCGCGCCGGATTTACCTGGTGCTTACTGCAAGCATTTTATGAGTACCTGATCACCTTAAAAGTGTGGGAACTCCAACATGGATACACCAGCGATGTCGTCGGTGTACCGACTGATAGCGATGCCGTAACCCATAATCCTAAAGAGCTAGCCAGGTCCGCTTAGAATTACGTCACTTACTAAAAGAGCCTGAGGTTGTGCGCTGACGCGTACCACCACTTACCATCTAATACGAAATCCTGCCTGATAGCACCTGGTATTGAAGGGCATCCACAAGGGAGTGCCCCTACAGGATTGTTCATGTGTAATCGGTTTTAATGCACTCGGATTTGGTGTAACCCAAAATTTTGCACTTGAGATACCCCTTAGGCTATTGGCTAGTCCAGCCATAGCAAATCCTGAGAAATTATCGTTTTTCCCTGCAGAATAGCGGTATTTGGCTAACGACGGGCAAACTAGGCCTAAGGTGCACAGCGGATAGGCGCATGACCTCTTGCCTACCCAAACGTTTTTGCTTGATGCATTTAATGCCAACACCAGAGCCTTAAAGTGTAGTCATATGCTGATTCAGGCCCAATCCGTATCCGAGTATTTGCTCACCCTGGCCCAACACCATCAAACTGGCGAACTCATAGTTGGGGCAGCAACGAATGAGCCCTGGAAGCTTTACTTTTATTCGGGACGCCTAATCTATGCAACGGGGGGACAACACCCGGTTCGACGCTGGTATCGTTCATTGCGACGCCATAGTCAACAGTTTTCCAGCAGTTGGTTTACTGACATGCGTACCCCTGGTGATTATTGGGAAGTTGATTTTCTTAACCAGGCAATCAAACGGGAACACATTTCCCTAAATCAGGCTAAGGCGACCATTCAGAGCATTGTGGATGAGGTGGTGCTGACGCTGATAGATTACCCTGCCGATGATATGCAGTGGCATCCAAATCGGATGGTGGCGCAGCAGGTGGTGTTTTTATCGGTACAGCAGGCAGTGGTGCGATCGCAACAGATTTATGATGCCTGGCCCACCATCGTAGGCGACCATTTATCCACCCTGGTGCCCCACGAAATTCCCTATTTATCGCCCATTGTCATTAATCCCCGAGGGTTACAGCTACATCTGTCCACGGCCAAGTACGAGCGTTTAAGCCGTTGGATGCAGGGCAACATCACCATCTGGGATATAGCCGCCCAAACCCATCGTTCTCTACCTGAGGTGATCAAACTGCTACTGCCACTAATCTACGAAGGTTGGGTAGATCTGCAATCAATTCCAGATATTCCCGCCCCCTACATCCCCCCTCGCCACGGAACAACCAATACCCACAGGGTAACGAGGGGACTGATCGCCTGTATTGACGATAGTCCCTTGGTGAGTAAATTTATGGCTGAACTAGTGCAGCCCCTGGGCTACGAAGTGCTACCGGTCACTAAGCCAGTGGAACAAATTTCCATACTTACCCAGCATCGGCCCGACTTGATTTTTCTGGACATTACGATGCCGAATATCAGTGGCTATGAGCTTTGTAAGTTTCTACGTCGAACGGACGTTTTTTACAAAACGCCGATTATTATTTTGACGGGTCGCGATGGGGTGATCGACCGCATGCGGGCCAAAATGGCGGGTGCAGATGATTTTTTGGCGAAACCTCCAGAGTCTGAGAAGGTGGCGCAATTGCTAGACAAATATACTTTAGGGTGATTGTTTTATTGCGGTTGGGCATCGCCCATTGCCCATTCCCCACAGACAAGGTTAGGTTTCGTTTCTCAACCCAACCTACAGCCTACGGCCCCATTGCCCATTCCCCATTGCCCAAATACAATTAACACCTGCACAATTATTACTCCCCCTTAACACATGGCCAGCTCCCAGCCCAATGATCAAAGTCCTCGCGAAATTCGCGCTGCTCGTTTACAAAAAGTAAACGAACTGAAACAGCTGGGCCTGAATCCATATGCCTATACCTGGAATGTCACCCATCAAGCCGCAGCACTCCAGGAAAAATTTGCTGACTTGCCCACAGGGGAAGAAACGGACTTTGAGGTCAGTATCGCCGGTCGAATTATGGTCCGGCGCGTGTTTGGTAAGCTGGCCTTTTTTACCCTCCAGGATGAAACCGGCTCCATTCAACTGTTTCTGGATAAAAAGACGATTCAGGCAGCGATGGCTGAGATTGATGAGCAGGCGTTTACCCACCTTAAGCAGCTGACCGACGTGGGTGACTTTTTTGGGGTCAAGGGCATTATCAAACGCACCGATAAGGGTGAACTTTCTGTCAAAGTCAGTACCTACGCTATTCTTACCAAAGCACTACTGCCCCTGCCAGATAAGTGGCATGGCCTCACCGATGTGGCTAAGCGCTACCGTCAGCGCTATGTCGATTTAATTGTTAATCCTGAGGTAAGGGATACCTTTCGTAAGCGCGCCCTGATTACGGCCTCGATTCGACGCTATCTGGACCAGCAAAACTTTATTGAAATTGAAACCCCAGTTTTGCAGGCTGAGCCCGGTGGTGCAGATGCTCGACCATTTATCACCCATCACAACACCCTAGATATGCAGCTTTATCTACGGATTGCCACAGAGCTGCACTTAAAACGGCTGATAGTGGGTGGGTTTGAGCGGGTTTTTGAAATGGGACGCATCTTTCGCAATGAAGGTATTTCTACCCGTCATAATCCGGAATTTACCTCCATTGAGCTGTATCAGGCCTATGCTGATTACCATGACATGATGGATATTACTGAAGCCCTGATTGTCAATGCCGCTGAAGAGGTACTAGGCACAACCCAGATTACCTATCAGGGAGAGCCCATTAACTTGAGTACTCCCTGGAAACGCATCACCATGCATGATGCTGTGTTGGAAAAGACTGGAGTTAATTTTGCTGAGTTTACCGATTTAGACGCCGCCAAGGCCGCCGCTAAGGAAGCGGCACTGCATGGCATCGATGACTGCCCCAGCATCGGCCATGTTTTAAACGAAGCCTTTGAGCAAACCGTTGAACCGACGTTAATACAGCCCACATTTATCATTGATTACCCAGTGGAGATTTCCCCACTGGCTAAACCCCATCGGGATAAGCCCGGCCTGGTGGAACGGTTTGAGTTATTTATTGTCGGACGCGAAACGGCCAATAGCTTCTCAGAGTTAACGGATCCGGTGGATCAACGGCAGCGGCTAGAAGCCCAGGCCGCCAAAAAAGCAGCGGGTGACCTTGAAGCCCATAGTCTGGACGAAGACTTTGTGACGGCTCTGGAGTATGGCATGCCGCCCACTGGCGGTATGGGTATGGGCATCGACCGTTTAGTCATGCTCCTAACTGACGCCCCCAGTATTCGAGATGTGATTGCATTTCCGTTGCTCAAGCCTGAATAAACCGGTTTCTTACCCGCCTACAGTGATGATTTGCCCTGAGGCTGCGCTTTAATGCTGACTATTCAGCTTGCGAATTAAGTAAACGTGTTTATGGAGTTATCAGTCAATCTAGCCAAACTGATTAAACTAGAGGGGAAGCTGTTGAGGGCAAACTATAGTTAATAGAGTTGTCTACCAGAGTTTAGAGGGTACCTTAGTGCATGCTTTAACTTAGCCTGCATACTATAGGGTTGATTAATTTCCGTTAAATTATAATTTTGGCTAATCCGTATAAATAACTATGGCTCAGTCATCTGCAGATAGTACGTTGGCCCGTTTGTCACAGGGCACTATGCCTGGTCGGCTTAAGGCTCAGGTTCAGCATTTATCTAAACCCAGATTTATTGAGCTTCTGGAGTTGATTATCCAAGAATTTGAGTACTTTCTCAAAGCGATCAACCTGATTAATAATCAATCCTTAGAAACGCTGCTAGAAGAGCTGTTGGAGGCGTTTACCTTAAAAATCGGCCAGATTCTTGAGGCGGATCGCACTACTATCTTCATTGTTGATCATGGGAATCAAGAACTTTGGTCAAAAATAGCCCAGGGAGAAGGGGAAAAGGCCGTCGAGATTAGAATACCGATGAACAGAGGTATTGCTGGCTATGTGGCTGAGACCAAGAAAACCCTTAATATTCCAAATGCCTACGCTGATCCAAGGTTTAATAAGGCAACCGATGAGGAAACGGGGTATCGCACTAACAATATTTTGTGCATGCCTATTTTTAGCAACGACGTTAATGTGGTCGCGGTTGTCCAGCTGTTAAATAAAATTGGCGGCAATCAGTTTACCCTCCAAGATGAAAAAGAATTTGAATCCTTTGCTCGCTCCATCGGCATACTCCTGGAGAGCTGTAATTCGTTTTACACGGCGGCACGCACCCAAAAAGGGCTGAATGCCTTGTTAAATGCGATTTCTTCCTTGGAACAGAGTTTAGACCTAGAGGTGACGCTACAGTCGGTAATGGCCGAGGCCCGCAAGCTGATGCAGGCTGATCGCAGTACCTTGTGGCTGATGGAAATGGATAGCAATCAGCTATGGTCTAAGGTGCAAAGTGCAGATGGCACAAAGCTTGTAGAACTGCGCCAGGCCAATGATAAAGATAGTATTGTGGGCTATGTGGCCTCCACGGGGGAGACTCTGAATATTCCCGATGCCTACAGAGATAGCCGCTTTGATAGTTCGGCTGATGATCGTACGGGCTATCGTACCCACAGTATTTTATGTATGCCGGTGTTTGACTCAGCAGGCAAGATCATGGGGGTGACCCAGCTGATTAATAAAAACCAAGGGTCCTTCACTCGTTCAGATGAGTCCTTTATGCGGGCGTTTAATACTCAGGCCGGTATTGCCTTAGAAAATGCTCAGCTTTATGAAAATGTGTTGCTGGAAAAGCAATATCAAAAGGATATTCTTCAAAGTCTTTCAGATGCAGTGATCTCCACCGATATGGGGGGGCGCATTGTCACCATTAATGAAGCGGCTTTGAGCCTATTGGGTTGCCCGACCGAAGTCCCAACGATAAATCCGGAGGTTTCCCTGGAGGCGCTACAGCAAACTTGGGAAGAGAGGCTAACGGGTCGTTTGATTTGGGAAGTGGTGCCGATTGAAAATTTGCGATCGCGCCTAGCCGACAGTTTAGAATTTGGCACCGAGCAGTACGTCCCAGAACAAACACTCCAGGTAGCCGTGGCAGCCATTGACGGACAACAGGCATTGCTAGTGCCCGCAGAAATCCGTAGCAAACCCTCCACATTTATGCCCCAGGAAAATACGGAGGTTGATCAAACCTATTATCTTTGGGGCCATAAAGCCAGAGCCATTAATGCCCCCAAGAATTTGCAACAGTTAGCGCACAGCATCAATTTAACCGTAAATCCCTTAACGAATCCGGGTGGGGGTGTCCGAGGTGGTCTGGTCGTTCTAGAAGACATCAGCCAGGAAAAGCGGATGAAGACCACACTCTATCGCTACATGACTCCCAGTGTGGCAGAGCAGGTCATGGCCCTTGGGGAAGATTCTTTGATGGTGGGCCAACGTCGGGATGTGACTGTACTATTTTCCGATATTCGTGGCTACACTACCCTGACTGAAAGTCTGGAAGCCTCCCAGGTGGTATCCATGCTCAATGAGTACTTTGAGACCATGGTGGAAGCTGTCTTTAACCACCAGGGCACCTTAGATAAGTTTATTGGCGATGCCCTGATGGCCGTCTTTGGGGCACCGTTGCCCTTGGAAAACCATGGCTGGTCAGCGGTAGAATCGGCCTTAGATATGCGGGAACGACTGATTCACTTTAACCGCTCCCGGCAGGCTAACAATCAGCCAAAAATCAATATTGGCATTGGTCTAAGTTCTGGGGAAGTGGTCTCTGGCAACATTGGTTCCCGTCGCAAAATGGAATATACAGTCATCGGCGATGGGGTGAACCTCAGTTCACGACTGGAAGGGGTAACTAAGCAGTACGGCTGTGACATCGTCATGAGTGAGCATACCTATAACCGCTGTCGTGACTTAGTTTGGGTGAGGGAACTCGATCTGATTCGGGTCAAAGGTAAGACTAAACCAGTTAAGATTTATCATCTGATTGGTAGTCGGCATAGTGACCAATTAGATGCCAATACCCAAGATTTTTTAGATCTCTATCAGCAGGGTCGCCAGGCCTATACGTCTCAAAAATTTACTCGTGCCTTGGACCTATTTACTCGCGCTAAGAAAATAAGTCCCCACGATCAAGCGGTAGAGGTTCATATAGATCGCATTCATTCCTATTTGAAGAATCCACCGCCGGCTAATTGGGATGGGGTGCATGTGATGATGACCAAATAAATGAATCCCACGCTAAAATTAGCGATGCAATTTTTTGGGGAGGCCCCATGGCTGAGCGGCAAAAGCTCTACGAAGGCAAGGCAAAGATTCTCTATGCTACTGAGGACCCGGCAGTATTGGTGACCTATTTCAAAGATGATGCTACTGCATTTAATGCGCAGAAGCGGGGCACCATCGCCAATAAGGGCCGGATTAACAATGCGGTATCTACCCACTTGTTTAAGCTGCTAGAGGCCCAGGGAATTGCCACCCATTGGATTGATTCGCCGAATGAACGGGAGATGCTGGTCAAGCCGGTGACCATTGTGCCGTTGGAAGTGGTGGTGCGTAATCTGGCGGCGGGCAGTCTCTGCCGGCAGACGGGGCTCCCCTTGGGTACACTGCTGACACCGCCATTGGTAGAGTTTTACTACAAAAATGATGATTTAGGTGATCCGTTGCTGACTCGCGATCGCATCCGGGCGATGGCCATTGCCAGTGACGATATCGTTAACCAGCTGCAACAGATGGCCCAACGGATTAACCAAATACTGAAAAACTTTTTCAACAGCTGCGATATTACCCTAGTTGATTTCAAACTAGAGTTTGGCACCCTGACCGACGGCACCCTAGTTCTGGCCGATGAAATCAGCCCAGATACCTGTCGGCTATGGAACCAAAACGAAACCGATGAATCCCAACGGGTAATGGATAAAGACCGATTCCGACAGGATTTAGGGAACGTGGAATCAGGATATCAGCAGGTGTTAGATCGAATTCTGGCACATACAAATTAAGCAATGGGGGAGACGGTGCGGTAGAATCTTTCAGAAAATATTAAATTCTGTTCACATTTTTCCAGACGTTATCGATAGCGTTTTTGGAAAAAGTGGTTAGTACTTGGGAGTTAGCTATGGACCCCCAAGCCGAATTTAGTGTATGTCATTAACAGTGGCTATCGCTGCTGTTCCTATGTGGTGTAAGGAGTACGTTTTTCGCCTATGCGCTTTTCGCCGACTCTATTGGCCTGTTGCACCGTTGCGACATTGTTTGGGGTGCCCGTACTCGCAGTCGATGCGGCTGAACCTTCAACAGCTGCGGCAGATGATGCCCTGCTAACTGCTGCTCAGTCTACCGAATCAGCGTTAGAGGCTGAGACTACTGGCACTACAGAAACCACCAGCATTGCAGCTACAGATGTTGCTACAGGAGAGGATGTTGCTACAGGTGAGACTGACAGTACAGAGGACCTGCCTCTGCCACAGCCTGAAAACGCAGATGAGACCGTTGCAGCAGCCCCCATTAAGTTACCCGTAATTGAAGCTGAACCATCGCAGGAAGATGCTCTGGTGGTTCAAGAAACTGTTCAAGAAACGACAGCCCCCCCAGCAGAGACTCGCGAGGAAACACCAGAGGAAACCCTACAACGTCTTTTAGAGGGTATTGGTCGACCGGCTGAGCCCACGCCCCCCACGGCGGAAGAACTGGAGGTGACTCCCGATGATACCCCAGCCGCTGAGGAACCCGCTTCGGACGAGGAGGTGGTGGAAGAAACCCAGGACGAAGAAGAGGTGCAGGTCCTGGTAGCTGAGTTGGATGTGGTTACCCTGGATGGTAGTCAACTTGATCCAGAGTTGGAAGATATTGTTTATCAGGCAATTACCTTGCGCCCTGGTCGGACGGCAACCCGCAGTCAGCTCCAAGACGATATTAATAACGTTTTTGCTACGGGCTTTTTCGCCAATGTCAGGGCTCGTCCCGATGATACTGATTTAGGGGTACGGGTTACCTTCGGTGTGCAACCAAACCCTGTCCTAACTGGGGTAAACATCCGCACCGATGGCTCGACAGAAAGCGTGCTACCTGCAGAAAAGGTCGATGAAATCTTTGGCGATCAGTACGGCAGCATTCTCAACCTGATTGATTTTCAGGACAGTATTTTAGAACTCAACGAATGGTATCGCGAGCAAGGCTATGTACTGGCGCAGGTAACCGCAGCGCCCCAGGTTTCAGATAATGGTGTGGCTACCCTGATTGTTGCCGAGGGGGTGATTGAGTCCATTGAAGTTCGTTATATCGATGAAGATGGCAATAGCATCGATGAAGATGGCGAACCCATTGATGGTAAAACTCGCTCCTTTATCGTCACCCGTGAATTTGAAGATGATTACTTTGAATCTGACGCAGTTAAGCCCGGAGATGTTTTTCAGCAGGACAAGATTCAAAGGGCTTTGCAGCGGGTATTTGGCTTGGGCATTTTTGATGATGTTCGTCTTTCTTTAGACCCTGGTGATGACGACCCGCGTAAGGTCAAAGTCGTGGTCAATGTCGATGAAGGCAATACAGGGTCAGTGGGAGCTGCCGTTGGTTTTAATCTTAGCGGTGATGTGTTTGGTAGTATCAGCTATCAGCAGGACAACCTGGGAGGCAACAATCAGACCCTACGCACTGAACTTCAGCTGAGTGAGCGAGAACTATTGTTCGATGTCAGCTTTACCGATCCTTGGATTGCTGGGGATCCGTACCGAACCTCCTATACAGTGAATGGATTTAATCGCCGTTCAATCTCTCTAATCTTTGATGGTGGCGATACCGACATTGATTTACCCAATGGCGATACTCCTCGGGTCAATCGCCTGGGGGGCGGTGTAACCTTTGGTCGTCCTTTGGATAATGGCTGGAGTGGTTCAGTGGGGCTGGAATATCAGCGGGTCTCCATTCGAGATAGTGATGGCGATCTTTCCCCTGAAGACCAGCTAGGCAATGATTTGAGCTTTAGCGGTGATGGGCGTGACGATCTTGTCAGTGTGCCTGTGAGCTTTGTTTGGGATAAGCGAAATGATGCCTTTGCGCCGACCAGTGGTAGTTTGTTGCGTCTTGGTTCGGAACAAACCATCCCCATTGGCAAAGGCACAATCTTTTTTAATCGAGTTAGAGCTAGCTACAGTCGTTATTTACCAGTGGATTTCCTCAGCTTGGGTGAGGGACCCCAAACCATTGCTCTCAATTTGCAAGGCGGTACTGTCCTGGGTGACTTACCTCCCTACGAGGCTTTTTCTCTGGGCGGTACAAATTCGGTACGCGGTTTTGATGAGGGAGAGCTAGGGAGTGGTCGGTCCTTTGTTCAGGCAACGGCTGAATATCGTTTCCCATTGTTTACATCTTTCCTAGGGGGAGCCTTGTTTGTTGACTATGGTTCTGACCTGGGCACCGGTAACAATGTCCCTGGTGATCCGGCTATTATTCGTGGCAAGCCCGGCGATGGGTTTGGGTATGGTGCCGGGATTCGCGTGCAGACACCCCTGGGAGCATTGCGTCTCGACTATGGCTTTGGCGATGGCGGTGATGGCCGACTTCACTTTGGCATCGGGGAACGGTTCTAATGGCCAACGGAGAGGACGTTCAACATACGTTAGCGGCGTCTATTACTTGTACAGGTGTAGGGTTGCACCTGGGGCAAATAACGCAGGTAACTTTGTTACCTGCCAGTCCTGACAGCGGTCGTCATTTTGTTCGTACAGATTTAGGGGCTGAACTGATTCCAGCGGCTGTTTCAGCGGTAAGTCAAACCCGTTTGTCCACTCAATTGGGGGGGGCAGCAGAGCAATTTGTACGTACCGTAGAGCATTTATTGGCGGCCCTATGGGCGGCAGGTGTGGATAATGTTCGGATCGAAATTGATGGCCCGGAAGTTCCTCTGCTAGATGGGTCTTCCCGTGATTGGAGTAGTTTGATCCAGTCAGTGGGAACGGTGGCGCAATCTGTGCCACGACGCGTCTGTGCACCGTTGAGTGAACCAGTAATTGTGCGTGATGGCGATGCCTATGTGATGGCAATGCCTGCTTCAGAGCTGCGTTTTAGCTATGGGATTGACTTTCCGGTAGCCGCCATTGGTAATCAATGGTATAGCTGGACGCCTGCTGGAGAAGACTTTATGGAATCCGTAGCTCCAGCTCGTACATTTGCTATGGCCCATCAAATTGACGGTTTGCGATCGCAAGGCCTAATCAAAGGCGGCAGTCTTGAAAATGCTCTCGTTTGTGACCAAGATGGCTGGCTTAATCCCCCGCTGCGATTTGCAAATGAACCAGCACGTCATAAACTTTTAGACTTAGTAGGGGATCTCAGTTTATTAGGTGTTCTCCCTACGATGCATGTGACAGCTTATCGAGCCAGTCATAGTTTGCACGTGCAGTTAGCTCGTCAGTTAGCTGCTGTCTGTTTGGCAAAACCATCGGCTCCCGCTTAGCCGAGAACACCTACGCCGTTGCTGTTAAAAACCGTTTATGGCCACCGTTATTCAAGATAAAGCTAATACCACCAATCCGGAGTCTCAACCGGCCATCGCCGAGACCTCTACTCCTATTACATTTAATCTAGAACAGATTCAGGCATTGTTGCCCCATCGCTATCCATTTGCCCTGGTTGATCGCATCATTGACTATGTTCCTGGCAAACAGGCAGTCGGCTTAAAAAATGTCACCTTCAATGAACCTCACTTTCAGGGCCACTTTCCTGGGCGGCCCATTATGCCTGGGGTGTTAATCGTCGAAGCCATGGCTCAGGTGGGCGGCATTGTCCTCACTCAAATGCCTGGTGTTAATGGGTTATGTATGTTTGCCGGGATCGACAAAGTGCGGTTTCGCCGCCCTGTTGTGCCAGGTGACCAGCTGGTTATCACAACAGAATTGCTTAGCGTACGCGGGCTAAAATTCGGCAAAATGCAGGCCAAGGCTGAAGTTGATGGCCAATTGGTGTGTGAAGGCACCCTTATGTTTTCTGTGGTTGAGTAAATAATCAATGCTTCCAACTGCTCTGATTCATCCCACGGCGGTCGTTCATCCCAGGGCCCAGGTTCACCCCAGTGTGAAAGTGGGACCCTATGCTGTAATTGGGGAAAAGGTCAGCGTTGGTAAAGACACCGAAATTGGTCCCCATGTGGTGTTAGACGGTCACACCGAGATTGGTGAACGCAATCGGATTTTTACCGGAGCTGCCATTGGTTTAGAGCCCCAAGACCTCAAGTATGATGGTTCCGAAAGTCTGGTGTCGATCGGCGACGATAACAACCTGCGGGAATATGTCACCGTTAACCGACCAACGCGGTTTGGTGAAATCACTCGTTTAGGTAATGGTAATTTGCTGATGGCCTATGCCCATGTCGCCCATAACTGTGTGATTCAAGATAGCGTTATTATTGCCAACTCGGTAGCTTTGGCCGGTCATGTTCACATTGAATCCAATGTCCGGATTAGCGGTCTTGTTGGCATTCATCAGTTTGTTCACATTGGCCGCCATGCCATGGTGGGTGGAATGAGTCGGATTGAACGTGATGTTCCTCCCTACATGATGGTAGAAGGTAATCCATCACGGGTGCGGGGGCTTAACCAGGTAGGATTGAAACGTTCGGGCATTGGCGATTTAGAAGCCGGTCGTGTATATGACGAACTCAAGCAGGCATATCGTTTACTCTATCGGTCTGGGCTCACATTTAGTGAGGCCCTGAACAAATTAGACTCTATTGCCAATAACGAATACGTGCAACATCTACATCGATTTTTGGTGGCCTCCCAACAAGCTAGTCGACGAGGTGTGATTCCAGGGCGTCTGATCTCTCGATCTTAAGTTATGTCCAATTTGATTGCTTCTGAGCGGACGCTACGAGTGTTTATCCACACAGGAGACGTTTCTGGGGATATGCAGGGTGGCTTGTTGGTGAAAGCCCTAGAACGCCAAGCTGCCAGACGCAGGATCGCCATTGAGATTACGGCCATGGGGGGGGACCGAATCGCGGCGGCTGGCGCTAAGCTCATAGGCGATACCGTATCGGTCAGTTCCATTGGTTTTCTGGAAGCATTGCCCCATATTGCAGCGGCACTAAAACTCAATCAACAGGCTAGGCAACATCTTAAAGCCTTGCCGCCAGATGTCGTCGTCTTGATTGACTATATGGGTCCCAATGTAGCGATTGGCAAATTTATTCGTCGGCAGTTTCCCAAGCTGCCTATTGCCTACTACATTGCACCCCATTTGTGGGTTTGTGCGACAATACCTGGAGATACGGCTAAGATTTTGTCGGTTTCCGATCGAATACTAGCAATTTTTCCAGAAGAGTCCCGTTATTACCAAGAAAAGGGGGGACAGGTCTCCTGGGTAGGGCATCCTTTTTTGGACAGATTTGCTGATTATTGTCCAAGCTTGGCCAGGCAAAAGGCCCGTCAACGGTTAGGTCTGACGCCAGACGATAGGGTTATTACCCTGTTGCCAGCTTCTCGACAACAGGAATTAACCTATGTGCTACCAATTATGTTTACGGCGGCCCAACAGCTTCAGACTCAGCTGCCTCAGCTTAAATTCTTGGTGCCCCCGGCCCGTGAATCGTTTCGCAACACCTTAAATAATGCCCTTAAGGACTATTGTCTCACGGGACAAGTGGTCGCTCAAGATGAGCAAATGTTGGCAATTTCAGCCGCCGATTTAGCCATTACGAAATCGGGCACAACTAATTTAGAAATTGCCCTGATGGAAGTGCCCCAGGTCGTTATGTATCGGCTGAACCGGTTGACTGCATGGCTAGCCGAATTTGTGCTGAAATTTTCAGCTCCCTACGTTTCCCCAGTAAATCTGGTTACTATGGAGCCGACTGTACCGGAGTTTGTGCAGTGGAATGCCCAACCCGATGATATTAGTCAAGCGGCACTCGATCTGCTGAATAATCCGGATCAACGTCAAAAAATGTTGGAGGGCTACAAAACAATGCGACAGCATTTAGGTTCTGTTGGTGTTTGCGATCGCGCCGCCAATGAAATTCTAGATTTGGCCATTAAACCACGTCCCAGTTGAAATCTGTAGATTCTTCACCGGAAAAACGACCGTTCTGGACGTGGACAACGTTTAATAAAGCCTGTGCTGAAATATGGGTGGAATATTATTGGCCGATTTAGCACCCGAGCAGGGTAACATGCGTCTGAGAAAGCGTACGGGAGAAAAGGAGTGAACATTACTGAACTATTTGCCAGAGGTGGGGTGGCCATGTGGCCCCTGTTAGTCCTATCAGTAATCGCCCTTGGCACAATTATGGAGCGCATCTGGTTTTGGTCTCGTATCATCACCCGTGAGCGCGAAGTGGCCGGTCGTGTGCTAGAAGCAGCCCGCCGCGAATGGATCGCCGCCACCGAAATTGCCCAGCGAGCCCATCGGTTACCGATGGGACGTTTTCTCTACGCGGCCCTAAAACTAAAAGATCAAGATCCTGAAGTTTTTCGACTAGCCCTAGAGACAGCGGCCAACGAAGAATTAGCCGCCATGCGTCGAGGCGATAAGGTCCTGGAGCTGGTAATCGCAGTTTCTCCCATGTTGGGATTGTTAGGGACTGTTTTAGGCTTAATGAACTCCCTTGGGTCACTCAATCTCAATGATTTGGCCATTGGTAGCGCCACCAGCGGAGCCGCTGTTGGAATTGGTCAGTCCCTAATCACCACCGCCACTGGCCTGATTATTGCCATTGTCAGCCTGATGTTTTATCGCCTATTCCAAGGTTTAGTCTTTGGCCAAGCAAAAGTCTTTCGCCAATCCGGTAGCGAACTAGAGCTGCTTTATCGTCAAGCCTGGTCCCTAACCGATGGTAAACCTAGCGAACTCGGCGCTTCTGTCAACTAAACCAATCTTCCTAACCTGCCCAAAAACTGAGCATCGCCATGAAACTAGATTTAGACGAGCAACAAAACGGCGTTGTCATCGAGCTGTTACCCTTAGTCGATGTCGTTTTCTGCATTCTCACCTTTTTTATCTTGGCGGCAGTTGGCAGCCGTCAGCAGGCGATTAGCTTAGACCTACCCAACGCCAGTACAGGCTCGGCATTACCACCCGCTACCTTGACCACGGGTCGCGATCGCCTGTATGTCAGCGTTGATCCCATTGGTCGCATTTATATTGATCAAGACCCCATTTTGGAACAAAACCTGTTGGGACTGCTCGGCGACTTTTATACCGGTAATCCTCAGGGAATTGTGGTGCTGTATGCCGCCAAAGACTCCCGCTATGACGATGTTGTGCGAGTGTTAGATATCCTACGGTCTGTCGGTGGCAATCGTGTTGCCCTGGCCACCTTACCAGCCGGGACACGAGTACCATCAGCCCAAGACTCGTTGCCAAGTGAACTGCCAGCGGATATTCAAGACTTAATCAATGGGGGTGGCTCAGGCTCAAATTTGCCAGACAGCGGCTTACCAGCTAGTCCCAGTCCCCTAAATCCATCGACCACTACACCAATTCCCATAACTCCGGGTAGTGACCCATTGAGCAATCCGTCGCCTTTGCCAACATTGCCACCCGACGACGAATAATTATCAAGTCCGAGTTTGGTAAACCCGGTTAACAGACCCAGTTAACAGAACAACCCATAGTGGCATTGCATGCAATGCCACTATGGGCAAGAAAAGTAACTCTATGCAGGTCCCATGCCAATGGCCCCTGCATAGACCGCCTGTTCAGCGAGTTCATCTTCAATCCGCAACAAGCGATTATATTTTGCTACTCGCTCACTCCGACAGAGAGACCCCGTCTTGATTTGACCCGCACGGGTAGCTACGGCCAAATCAGCAATTGTCGTATCTTCGGTTTCACCAGAGCGATGACTAATCACCGATGTCAGCTTATTGCGAGTGGCCAAGTCAATAGCTTCCAAGGTTTCAGTCAGAGAGCCAATCTGATTTAGTTTGATCAAAATAGAGTTAGCAGCCCCCTGATCAATCCCCTTTTGTAGACGGGTGGGGTTAGTCACAAACAGGTCATCACCCACCAGCTGGACCCGATTACCAACCTTGGCAGTAAGCGCCTTCCAGCTATCCCAATCTTCCTCATGGAGACCATCCTCAATGGAAACAATGGGGTATTGACTCGCTAGTTTATCTAAATAGTCAATAGTTTCTGCCGGAGAATGGGCCTTACCATCAAAGGTATATTGACCATCTTGATAAAATTCACTGGCAGCTACATCTAGCGCCAAGGAAATTTGCTCACCAGGTTTGTACCCTGCCGACTCGATAGCCGCAATCAAAATTTCTAGGGCTTCTTGATTTGACCCTAAATTAGGGGCAAAACCCCCTTCATCCCCAACACCACCTAGCAAACCTTTTTGATCCAAAACCTTGCTCAGGCTAGCAAATACCTCCGCCCCCCAGCGCAGTGCTTCTCTAAAACTGCTAGCCCCACTGGGCACAATCATAAATTCCTGAATGTCGACATTATTATTGGCGTGGGCCCCCCCATTGATTACATTCATCAGGGGCACGGGCAATACATTGGCCAAGGGGCCACCTAGGTAACGATAAAGCGGTAACCCCAATGCGTGAGCCGCCGCCTTAGCATTTGCCAGAGAAACTGCCAGGATTGCATTGGCCCCCAGATTCGACTTATTGTCTGAACCATCCAGGGCAATCATGGTGCGGTCAATCGCCATTTGATCCAGAGCATCTAACCCAATTAGCTCACGGGCAATGGTTTCATGCACATTGTTGACCGCTTTAAGCACACCTTTACCACCGTAGCGTTCGTCACCATCCCTTAACTCATGGGCTTCAAAGGTACCTGTCGATGCCCCACTAGGCACCTGGGCAAGACCTACGGCCCCCACAGACAGATAGACTTCAGCCTCAATGGTGGGGCGACCTCGCGAATCTAAAATTTCGCGAGCACGAATCTCTTCGATTGTAGTTTCGAGTAAGTCAATCATTAGTCTGTATTTCCTTGTGGATTACTTGTGGATTAACTATGGGCAAATAATCGGGGTGTATATAGAAGAAGTCGGTCAGTAGTCGTGCTAATCATGCCGTGCCCATGGCAAATAAATGCACGATAACTCAGCATAGGTGCTATCCTGCCTTACCGATAGGGTCATGGCTCAAAATGTAAGGAAGAGCACATGGATATCCATCGGTATAGACTTCTGGGTGCTCATAGAAACTGACCAGCGATAAGATTAGCTAAACCACGTCCAAGTTGAAACCCGTAGGGTCTTCTACGAAAAAGCTTCAGTTTTGGGCATGGACAACGTTTAAATCCAACTATTAAGGAAGAAGACGCCATGCGTTTACTGCACACAATGTTGCGAGTGGGCAATCTGGACCAGTCCCTCCAGTTCTATTGCGATGTTTTAGGCATGACCCTGTTGCGTCAAAAGGACTACCCAGGGGGTAAGTTCACCCTGGCGTTTGTGGGTTACGGTGACGAAAGCGATCATACCGTTCTAGAACTAACTTACAACTGGGGCGTAGATGCCTATGACCTGGGTGAAGGCTATGGTCACATTGCCCTAGGTGTTGATGATATTTATAAGACCTGCGAAGAGATCAAAGCCAGGGGTGGGCAGGTTGTGCGAGAACCAGGTCCCATGAAACACGGATCGACCGTTATTGCATTTGTCAACGATCCTGATGGATACAAAGTAGAGTTAATTCAGCTCAAAGATAAATCTGCATCTAAGCCTGAGGCAGTAGCTACGGCTTAGGCTGGTGACTGGTGAGTTAGCAGCGCAGCGAACTAACCAGCGCAGCGTATTCACCATTCACCCACTTGATATACTGATTAATCGTTTCCCTGCCGAACCATTCAGACTCCATGCAGCCATCTAATCCCGATAAATTTACCGCCAAGGCATGGGATGCCATCGTTGAAGCTCAAGAGGTAGCTCGGCGTTTTCGTCAGCAATATCTTGAGGTTGAGCATGTGATGATTGCGCTGCTTGAGCAGCAGGGGCTGGCGGATACGGTTTTGACTAAGGGGGGGCTGGCCCCAGAACTTATTCTGCAAGAGTTAGAAACCTTTGCCCAACGTCAGGCACGGGCACGGGCATCGGCGGATAGTAGTTTGTACCTGGGACAAAGTCTTGACCGCATGCTCGATCAGGCAGAGGCGGCCCGCCAACTGCTGCAGGACGATATTATCTCAGTTGAGCATTTGTTACTGGGGTTTGCTGAAGACGAGCGCATTGGCCGCCGACTGCTACAGGGATTTGAGCTGGATGTCTCTGATATTCGGGCTGCTATTAATCAGGTTCGGGGTAAGCAAAAGGCCACTGGACAGAATCCAGAGGATTCTTACGAAGCCCTGGAGAAATATGGCCGGGATCTGACCGAAGAAGCTAAGCATGGTAAGCTCGACCCGGTGATTGGCCGTGATGAAGAAATCCGCCGGGTGATTCAGGTGGTTTCACGGCGCACTAAGAATAACCCTGTTTTGATTGGGGAACCGGGTGTGGGCAAAACTGCCATTGCAGAAGGCTTGGCCCAACGGATTGTCAATGGTGATGTACCTGAGTCACTGAAGGATCGTCAGCTGATTTCCTTGGATATCGGTAGCCTGATTGCCGGAGCAAAATATCGAGGTGAATTTGAAGAACGGCTGCGCTCGGTACTTAAGGAAGTGGCGGAGTCAGATGGTCAGGTGGTGCTGTTTATTGATGAGCTACACACGGTGGTAGGGGCCGGTGGCGGGAACAGCAACGTAGATGCGGGCAATTTGCTCAAACCGATTTTGGCCCGTGGCGAGCTGCGGTGCATTGGGGCGACTACGTTAGATGAGTATCGTAAACACATTGAGAAGGACGCAGCGTTAGAGCGTCGCTTTCAGCAGGTTTATATTGGTCAGCCCAGTGTCGAAGATGCCATTTCGATTTTGCGGGGTTTGAAGGAACGCTATGAGGCCCATCATGGTGTAAAAATTGTTGATTCTGCCTTAGTGGCGGCAGCGACGTTATCGGATCGCTACATTAGCGATCGCTTTTTACCTGATAAGGCGATTGATCTAATTGATGAGGCTGCCGCCAAGCTAAAAATGGAGATTACCTCCAAGCCAGTGGAGTTAGAGACCATTGATCGACGATTGCGTCAGCTAGAAATGGAAAAACTCTCTCTCCAGGGAGAGGAGGCCACATCTCGCACATCCAAACAGCGCTTAACGCGGATTAATAAAGAGGTTGAAAAACTCTCTGTAAAACAACAGAAATTAACCGCCCAGTGGCAGTCTGAAAAACAGGCTCTAGACGCCATTAAAGCGCTAAAGCAAGAAGAAGATCAGCTGCGAGTCCAGGTAGAGCAAGCAGAGCGCGCCTATGATCTAAACCGGGCCGCCCAGATAAAGTATGGACGCTTAGAAGCTGTACAACAAGAGCTAGAGATTTTAGACGGTCAGCTGCAGGAGATGCAAGACAAGGGGGCTACACTACTGCGAGAACAGGTCAGTGAAGCCGATATTGCCGAAATTGTCGCTAACTGGACAGGAATTCCTGTAAATCGGCTAATGGAAACGGAACGGCAGAAGTTGTTGCAGTTAGAAGGCTACCTACATCAGCGAGTAATCGGACAAAGTGAGGCGGTGACCGCTGTAGCTGCTGCGATTCGCCGTGCCCGAGCAGGGATGAAAGATCCGGGTAGACCGATTGGCTCATTTTTGTTTATGGGACCGACGGGTGTGGGTAAAACAGAGTTAGCTCGGGCTTTAGCTGACTGTCTGTTTGATACCGAAGAAGCCCTGGTACGGGTGGATATGTCGGAGTATATGGAAAAACATTCCGTGGCTCGATTGATTGGTGCCCCTCCCGGATATGTTGGCTATGAAGAGGGGGGACAGTTGTCCGAGGCGGTGCGACGACATCCCTATTCTGTGGTGCTGTTGGATGAGGTAGAGAAGGCCCATCCAGATGTATTTAACATTTTGCTGCAGGTCCTGGACGATGGCCGGATTACCGATTCCCAGGGACGGACGGTGGACTTCCGCAATACGGTGATTGTGATGACCAGTAACATTGGTAGTGATCACATTCTGGATGTAGCTGGGGATGACTCACAGTTTGATGAAATGCAGGAGCGGGTTCTGGGGGCATTGCGGGGTCATTTTCGGCCAGAGTTTCTCAATCGAGTGGATGATTTAATAATCTTCCATCCGTTAAGTAAGGAAGAGCTACGCTCAATTGTGACAATTCAGCTGAAGCGTTTGTATAAACTGTTGGCGGATCAGAAAATTGCTCTACAGGTTTCAGAGTCGGCCATAGACTATGTGGCAGATAAAGGCTACGACCCTGTCTACGGGGCTAGGCCACTGAAGCGAGCCATTCAGAGGGAATTAGAAAACCCGATCGCAACCAAAATTTTAGAAAACACCTTTGTCGAAGGCAGTAAAGTGGTAATTGACTACATTGACGACCGGCTTAAGTTTCAGGTGAAGAAAGCCGAGACCTTGGATGAGAAGGCGGCCTAGTGCATCGTCAAAGCTAAAAATTCGGGTTGGTTACGGATGAAGAGTGACGGGTAAAGGGTGACTCTTCATCCTTTTGGACTCTTTAACTGTTTTACCCGAAATCTTAGGCTTGACAGACCACTAAGTAAACTTACTAAAACAGCCCCCGATGTTTCCATAGACATCGAGGGCTATTGCATACTTGAAAATCATTGATCCGATGGTAAATGCAGCGGGTCAAACGGACCTTGATGTTGTCAAATTCTTTAATGAAAGCTAGCTATGGGTAAATGCAGCGTCTTTCACTCTGATTTTGGTTGATTGCTTTAATGGCAGCCTATGATGTCCGAGCACCTTCAATGATACATACATCAATTGCACCCTCTATGCCTGATTTTGTCTGACTTATGCGTTCCAACATGGTAAGTACAAATCCTTGCGGGGGAAGGTAGCTTGGACGCTTAGCATTCATCACCATAGCCTTGACCATAGCTTCCTCTATGCTGCCACCTTCCAAAATCGTGCTGATTATCCACATATGTACGTAATCGAGAGAACATATTTACATAATCTTTGTATAAGGAGTAAAAATCATCAGCCAATTTAACTAGATATTTATCCAGGAATGTAAATAAACCTTTTTGCGTCTAAAACGGTCATTTCTCCGTAAAAACCTACAGATTTCAACGGGGACGTGGTTTAAATGTTCGTTTGTTCGAGTGCTAAGGCCTGAACGTAAAACGTCAGGTCAAGGGGGCAATTGGCCGGTCAAAGCTTAATGTTGTCGGGGGAGCAGTATGCCACTTATTTAAGCGGATATCCAGTGGCTGAATAACTGCGATCGCAATGATAAGAAACTAGCCAGTAGCAAAAAGCCTTACCCAATCAAGGATATAGGGCTGTTTTACGTGCATCCTGTGTAAGCATCCTATGGATTGATGTGAAGTTAATGCAAAAGAATCCACTGTGCCACTTAAGCCAACTTGCCAAAGGTGGCCCATTGGCTGCTGGAGGATTGATAATTTAGTAATGCGTTCGCAGTCTACGACAAATGGCTGATTTTTCTGCGATGTTCCGGAAATCAGTTTGGTGATAAGGACGTAAATGTAACTACGAATATCAGCGGAGCACTACTAACAGAATCAATAGAGACCTAAGTTCTAAGTATAAGGAAGTTTAAGCAAATGTTAACGACAGTAGCTTCACCCTTACCCCGCAATCAAATACTTTCTACGATTGATGATGGGGCTAAGCGTCAGCAAGTTCCTCAGCCTTGGCGTAAGTTAATGGTTAGGGTCTTTTTGCAGCCGTTTTTATGGGCCGCTTGGTTTCGGTCAAGGGTCATTCTCCGTGAAGATTGGTAAGCTATTTCCTTAATCAAGATTGGTAAGCTATTTCCTTAATATTGGGGTCTTTCTTAGATAGACCCTACCCTTCAAACGGGTCTACGGATTGCTAAAGCAGGCGTCTGTAGGCCCGTTTACTCAAACTATTAAAATAGTGGCGACGCATTCCATCGGTTGCATGAGAAATCGCCATCACCCAAGTCGCTGGGCTGCTGTACGACTTGATAAGCGCAGTGGACTGCCCCAGACAGCAGGTGTTTATGCGGTGATTAAACGCAAAAAGATTTACTATATTGGCTTTTCAACCAACTTAAATCGAAGATGGCGAGGCAAGGGCCATCATCGGTTTGCCCAGGCTAACCAGTTAGGGCAGCCTAATTTGCACTATTTACCGTTGTCCAAGGAATACGCACGAGCGGCTGAAAAGATACTAATTGCTAAATACAGGCCCCCCTGGAATTATTCCAAGGTGCCTGTAGTGGTTAAGAAGATTAACTGGATAAAGAGAATCGCTATGGCCGCTGCCGGTTTATTGGTGTTGTTTATTTCGAGTCGTAATCTGGTGCTGGGGCTGATGGCAGCGGTAGTTGCAATTTTACTGTTTCGCTAGGCTTCGTCAGACTCTGTTAGGTTGCGTTTGCGGATAGCCGCGAAGCCCATACCTAAAAGACCTGGAATAAGCGCAGGTGTTGGAATGGCCTCTGTATCAAGGTCTACAACAGCATAAAAAGCCGTGCTACCAGGGTCCAATAGACTACCAACAAATGGACCACCAGCTATAGTGTTTCCATCGTAAGTGGTAAACGCAGCACTCCCAAATGAGGCTCTACCGTAAATGAAAAGAGGGCCAACAACAAAGTCATCGGTGCCATTAGGGTTGCTAAATTCGCTGTTTTCAAGACTAAACTGGTTAAAAGCATCAGTCGCCAGCTCGAATGCTATAGTCTCGTCGAATTCTATATCTTCACCATCTATGCCTTCAATAAACCAAGGGACCAAGTCTAGAAAATTGGCTCTGCCCCTAAGCTCATCAAAAGTGGTTTCTTCTACCGTGACGTTATAATCGTCTCCGCTAGTTGTTGTGAGGGTCAGGGTCAGAGCCTCAGCAGGAGCAGCAGATAGAGCTACCGTAGTAATAGCAGCAAGACTAGCGAAAAATGTAACAGAACTAGCAACTTTGCACATTCTCATGGTGAAATCTGGAAAAACAGCAAAATAAGCTGGATCGATACACAGTTCTCTATACGGAACAAAAGGATTTGCTTAGGGTGAAAACGTAAATTAGAACATTAAGTAGTAAAAAGTTTATCGTTAGGTCAAGAATTAAAAAAGATAACTATTAAACCTTTTCCTTCAAGTTTAGATAGAGATAGAAACTATAGGAAATTTTTTCAACGTTCTAAAGCCTACTTTTGGTTAGTTTCGTAAACCAGCTCTGCCTTTATATAGCGTTTCTCACATATATTGAATACCCCCCACTCACTCCCACGGACACCGCCAGAATGTATTTATCTTAGTCAGGAGTCGCTATACAACCACCCTACTATCATTAACAAAGAACAATGTTATCTAATATTCTTATTGTTGAAGACAGCCAAGGTAGACGAGAAATTGTACTTGATAGCTCTGTCTATTCCATTGGCCGTGATCCAACATGCGATGTTTGTTTAGCCTCACAGTTTGTCAGTAGACACCATGCGACATTAGTACAGCTTCCTAGAGATGATAAGACTTACGACTACCGGATTGTAGATGGCAATCTAGAGGGTAAATCCAGTGCTAATGGCGTATTGGTTAACGGTCGTAAACTACAAGCGCATGACCTCAAGAATGAAGATGAAATTGTTTTTGGTCCCCAAGCGCGTGCCATCTACTATCGCCTAAATCGAGATACCACAGACACTGTGCCCCCGAATTACTTTGACCCCAATGATCCTGCAAACTGTCCTCGGCCCTTATCCCCTTTGGCACCTACATTTGGAGCAGAAGCGATACCGGACAATGGAGAAAGCCATATTCCCTAGACCGTTGTAAACTGCTTATATACTTCAATGCTGGTAATGCAGAGATAGATAGTAATTGGCTCGGTAAAGGAAATTTTAACTGTAGCTGTTATCTATAAATATTTTTCGTCAAGCATTTCGATAACAGCGAGATAACCCAAAGACCCTAAAACTGGGAGTTTGGGGGCATGAATAACGCCTGTCCATCACCAAACTCCCTACTTCTCTTCTGCCTTAACTCTCTCCTACCTTGAGAAGAAGTTATCCTTCTTGCGAACAAACAGATCCGTAAAGAAGGAGATAACCGTGCGCTTTTCTGTCTTGATATTTGCATTTAGCGACATACCAGACTGTAGCGTATAGGTTTCACCCCTAGATTCGAGGACCTGAGACTGCAGCTGAATCTCTGCCGGGAATCGATAGAATGGATAAACCTCATCGGGGGGTAAGGCGTCAGAACCAATGCTGATTAGGTGACCGTCGATGTCGCCGTACTCACTATAGGTAAACGCATCAATCCGCACATCAACTGCCTTACACTCAGCCTTGATGCCTGCCTGGTCCTCAGCTCGAACCGCAGCACGACAATCATCGGTTAACTGAACAAAACCGATGTCTTTGTTAGGAATAAAGACGCGGGCAATCAGGTTCTCTTGGGGAACAATTTCTAAAATCGGTTCGGTGGAGTTAGCGGCATAGCCAGGCTGGTTGGCCTTGAGGTTAAACACAACGCCACTGACAGGGGCTGTTAGCTCACGAAACTGTAATTGTTCTTCGAGCTGGGCAATGCGACTACCTAGTTCTTGTCGTTGGGTCTCATTTTGTAAGACCGCCTGCCCCAGGTCACTGTCAATGGATGAAATGCGCTCACGATTCGTACGAATCTGGTCGCGACGGATGCGTTCAAATTCGAAATCGGCACGGGCAATTTCTGCCTCAGCCTGCTTAATTTGAGCATCAAGACGGCTAATTTCATCCTTGAGCGTATTAACCCGAGTGATGCGAGTGCTCACTTCTTGTTCTTGTTGTAGTCGACTGAGTTCTGCAACAGCGCCCTCTTCTTCTAGCCACTGTAATCGGCTGAGAATTTCGTCATTGGTGTCCAGGTCGTTTTCAGCGTTGATCAATTCAAACCGTGCCTGACTTAATCGGGCTTGTAGGTCAGTAATTTGCTCACGGTTTTGAGTTTGCCGAGCCTGGACTTCTTCCCTGGCAATATCCACATCGGCAGCAGCGACGGCAGATAGGTCACTGGTATCACCATCAATTTGGGCTTGATAAATTTGGTTGCTGGCTTCTAATTCGTTTCGTTCTTCTAATCGCTGTTGTAAATCTCCAGCAACGGCCCCTGTAACCACAATGTCACTACCATTGCCATTTTGGGCGCGATAAATTTCTGTCTGGTCTGAGAGATATTCACGAATGCTGAGTAACGATTCTAGCTCGGCTTTGGCAGCTGCTTGGTTAAACGTAATTAATACATCCCCTTTTTTTACCAGATCGCCTTCCTTAACATGGATTTTTTCGATCACACCGCCACTGGGGGTTTGGACTGGCTGTACCACGCCTACGGGTTCTAACTTGCCCTGGGCTGGGATGGTTTCTTCCACCTTGGCCAGAAACGCCCACAGAACGCAAATGCTTGTAACGCTCAGAATGGCCCACACAATCGCCCGTGACCACACCGGGGACTGCCGTAAGATGACGGGCTGGTCGAAGGGTTGGACCTGACTGGCACCGTTGTTTTGTAGTTGTTGAGATGTCATGACTAACCGTTCCCTTGTTGTTGGTGTAGACAGTAGTAACGCCCCTTAAGTGCCAAAAGCTCATCGTGGGTGCCTTCTTCGACGATAGAGCCCTGGTCCATCACGATAATATTATTGGCGGTACGTAGGGCTCCCAGTCGGTGGGTAATAAAGAAGACGGTGCGTCCTTTGGCCCATTGCATCAGGTTAGCGGAGACTTGAGCCTCGGTGTCGTAGTCAAGGGCACTGGTGGCCTCGTCCAAAATTAGTAGCCGAGGATTTTGCAAAATTGTGCGTGCGATCGCAACCCGCTGTCGCTGTCCCCCCGATAAGGATGACCCTCGTTCTCCTACCCGAGTGTTGTAGCCCACCGGTAGCCCCATAATAAAGTCATGACAGCAGGCAATCTGAGCAGCCTGAATTACTTCTTCAGTAGTCGCTTCAGGATTGGTCAACGCGATATTTTCCTGAATGGTGCCCTCAAACAGCAGACTATCCTGGGGCACAATACCTACCTGTCGTCGTAAGGAATATAGCTCCACCTTATTAATATCGTAATTATCAATCAGGATACGGCCCGAGTTCGGAGCATATAGCCTGGGTAACAGTTTCATCATGGTACTTTTACCCGAACCACTGAGCCCCACTAGCCCGACAAATTGACCCGCTGGAAACTCGGCATTGATATTTGAGAGCTGCAATGGGCCAGATGCCCCAAATCGGAAAGAGACATTCTCATAGCGGACATGACCTTTCACGTCCGGCATCGGAATTTGGCTACGCTGCTCGTCCTCTTGTTCTTGGGGATGGTCGATGATATCGCTCAAACGCTCCAAGGACAGGGCCGTTTCTTGGAAGTTTTGCCATAGCTGGGTCAATCGCAACAACGGCTGAGTCACATACCCCGCAATAATTCGGAAGGCAATTAATTCACCCAGGGTCAACTCGCCTTCAAGCACCAGGTAAGCACCAAACCACAGCACCAGCAAACCCGAAATTTTATTCAGGAAGTTACTAGCAGAGCTAGCGGTGGTGGAGGTAAGCACCGTCTTAAACCCGTCACTCACATAGCGGCCATATCGGTCCTGCCATTTCCAACGGGTATTCAGCTCAATATTCTGGGCCTTAACCGTTTGAATACCCGATAGGGCCTCCACCAAAAATGATTGGGTCTTGGCATTTTGCTCTGCCTTAGCCCGCAACTGACGCCGGACAATCGGTGACACAAAAAAGGTCAACCCCAAAAAGAGGGGAATGGTTGCCAGGGATACCACCGTCAGCTTGATGCTGTAAATCAGCATAACGAGGATATAAACCACTGAGAAAACCGCATCCAACACCACGGTCAGGGCCGTACCGGTGAGAAATTGACGGATATTTTCTAGCTCGTTCACTCGGCTGGACAGTTCACCCACTGGACGCCGGTCAAAATATTTCAGCGGCAACCGCAGCAGGTGGTCGATAGTTTGAGACGCCAGGGTCATGTCGATACGGTTGGTGGTATCGACAAATAGATAGGTACGCAGACTGCCAAGAATGGCCTCAAACACAGCCACAATCACCAGGAATATGCCAAGCACGTGCAGTGTATCGACGCTTTGCTGCACAATCACTCGGTCAATAATCACCTGAATCATCAGGGGATTGGCCAAGCCAAATATTTGATAGAAGAATGAAGCAGCTAATACCTCAACCAGAATCCACTTGTACTTCTGGAGGGAAGGCACAAACCAAGACAACCCAAAGCGTTGCTGGGGCGTCTGAGCGGTGGCCTCTAATAAAAGCACCTCACCCTCAGGTCCCCAGATTTCTTCAAAGGCTTGGGGGGAGTGGCGCACGGTTCCCCGGTCTCCAGGGCTACCAATGACGTATTGCTTTGCTGAGGTTTCATAAATGATGGCGTAGCTATCGCGCCATTTAATCAAAGCTAACTTGGGCAGTCGGCCAATGGCACTGGCAGGTACCTTAGCGAGCTGAGGTTTAAGGCCCAACATGTCGGCAACCGCCCCGCAAGAAGGTAGGGAAACTTGGCCCAAACGCGCCTTTTGGTTGGCCAGAACCTTGCGTACAACATCCCGCTTAAAGGGCATATTGAAATACTTGGCCAACATCTCAAAGCAGGCAACCAGGGTGTCTAGCTCACCGCGAGCACGGATATGGGGATAAGCCTGATTGCTAAGTTCTGTGTCGTTGTCAATATCTTGGGGAATCGCATTGGCGTAGGGAATCGTCGACTCAGCAGCCGATGTATCTGGTGCGTCCGCCTCTCCCCAAGGGTCATCGTTTAACACTTCTACCGTTTTGGTTTCCACCTGGGTAGCCAGAATGGCATGGGGAATACCGATTAGACGAGCGCCACTGGCACTAATTACTTCAGTCGAGGCGATGGTAGGACTCAACTGATCGCCTTGTTCATGAAACGCTACGTTCCCACGGCTAATAAACCAGAGGTTTTGCTTATCTAAGTCACTATGTGTCAGCGGACCATTAGGGACTTCTTTAACCGTAATTCCCTGACGGAGAATAGTTTCTGTCAGGGTAGCGATATCGCCAACATTATGAGCCTGCTTTTCAAAATATTTGCCGAGAATTTCGAATAGCTCTGCCAGGTAGCAATGGTTTTGGACGGCATTGGCAAAGTTGGGCTGACTGGAAATAAGCTGCTTGATGATATTGACTGGGATGGCGGCTGCCACAATTTCAGTGGATGCGATCGCGCTTTCGCACGCCACTCCCCTGGCAGGACCTGCCAGACCCAAAATGTCCCCAGGACCCAATAATTTTAACGTAATTGGATTTTTGGTGTAAGGGTCATATCCCAGTAGGCGTACCTGACCCTCTTTAATTAGGATCACCTGATGGGGCATCGTTTCACGCCGCAGGATAGGCTGGCCCATGCGGTATCTCAACAGTTGACTTTTATCAGCCAACGTCTGTAATACCTCTGCCGGTAAGCGATCAAACGGCGTCATATCGCTTAGCAGTTGATATATAGGGTTCACAGTATAAGTCATACGCTATGCAAATTCATTCTTAATTAGCTAATGTCTTAGGACACAAGGGGTTGAACGCCTGTTACCTGAGTCGTTTCCCTAAGCCAGGTTTCAAAGAGTTCATTGAGCAGCTGCTGGCGCATGGAGTCATCAAACTGAGCCGGTACAAATTTTTCTAAACGAGTAATGACATACCATTCGCCAATGGGTGTGGGAGACCAAAGCTGCCCAGGTTGACTGACTGAAAGCATCCGACCAATCATCGGGTGGGGTACGGTCAGGGCAACAGGGCCAATTAAGCCACCGGTTTGGGATTCCTGGCCTTCGGAGTAAGCACGAGCCAAATCACTAAAGGATTCACCGTCGTCATTGAGACGAAAATAAAGCTCTTGGGCCAGACTTGGATCTTTGGTGCGAATCAATGAATAGAGCACCCGATCAAACTTGGCCTTACGCTCTAAAAAATACGACTCTGTTTGATTACCCCAGGTATCCTCCTTAAACTTTGCCAGCTTGGCTTCTCGCAACGCCCTCATATACATCTGCTCTTGGGTCAGCTTGTTTTGGGTTTGCCATGCCTGCTGCTGCTGTTCAGTTAGCAACTTACGTTGCGAGCAAAAGGTTTTGTAAGCTTCTTCGGGATCACACTCAACAGAGTCTATTGCTTGATCAATAACGACCTCCTGCACCAGCTTAGGCAAAAGCTGATATTGATCCAGTCGTTCTAACAAAGCTCGAATATCAAGCTCTAAATCACCAATTTTCAAGACTGCTGCCATTAAAAACCCCTGATAGATTAAAATGCTGTCGCGTCATACCTGACGGTGGTTAAGCAAGATTTAGTTAGATAAGGTTAGGAATTAGAAGTATGAGCGATTTTACAAGGTCAAATTCCTAGGCTTGGAAAACTCAAAACCATAATCAGGAAAAATCGTTAATGCTAGATAAGTCCAACCTAGCATCAGGAAAAATCGCTACAACCTCCATATTTATATATTTGAAATAATTTTACAGATTCACAAAAGGGAGCTTGCTTAATTTTTCCCGCTACAACTTTGTACCAAACAAGTTTATTAGATAAATCTGACTAGATAGTAATGATTAAAGTTTGGGCATATCCATAAAAGTTAAAGTTACACAGACTGAACCAGTTAATACATACGACCTTTATCAAATTAAGACAATCAAGTTAACTAGTTCTTCACAAATAGAGGGCTTGCTCCGGTTGTTTTTCCATACAGTTATGTCATTGATTCAGGGCCTGTTCAACCAGAGTTAGTTTTGACAGACCACTAGTAAAAACTATAGTTTTGATTAATTTTGAATCGATACTGATTGATATAAGGTTCACCATAACTTTTTGATGAGAGTTGATCCTATGACCCATGCACAGTTTTGTTGATAAGTCAATAAATTTATTGTTGCTATGGGGCAGTGGCAAGACAGTGCATTCCTAGCAATTATCTTGGCTGGCCTTAGACGTATTGCTGGGATATTTAGTTTAGTCATATTGGGTATCCACTCAAGCCGGGAAATTCTGGTTAACTAGGAATCTAGAATCCAGGAGCCAGAATGGAGAAGGGATATGGCTTCTGGCTCCTGACTTCTGACATCTATCCTTGGGAAAACTGCCCGCTTTAAGTTGGTACCCGTCATATTAAAATTTTCATCAGACAGGAGGGCAGGATCAATCAAAACTAAAGAATGCAACGGATTACTATTAGTCCAGCCCAACGGGTGAACAATACTCTCCAGTTAACCAGTGAACAGATTCATTATCTACAGCGGGTGCTACGGCTAAGACCGGGGGATTTGTTTATTGCTCAGGATGGCCAGGGGCAACAGTGGCAAGGACGGTTAACGGAAACCCCGGAATGGGCTCAAATTCTCTCTACATTGGTGCCATTATTACGGCCAGCGACGCTAGAGCTGGTAGCAGCTTTACCGAAAAGCGGGTTTGATGATGTGGTCCGTCAGGCCACTGAGTTGGGGGTAACGGCAATTCAACCCTTGCTGAGTGAGCGCACCTTGCTTAACCCAAGTTCAAAGAAGCTAGTGCGTTGGCAGCGGATAGCCCAGGAAGCGTCGGAGCAATGTGAACGTGGTTATATACCGAAACTGATGCCGCCCATAAGGTTTGCAGATTGGGTAAACACAGAGTCTGTATCTGTAGGGAACTATTTTTGTGTTACCAGAGTCAATGCACCTGGGCTATTGCCTTGTGTACAAGCACTTCTGACCGATTCTCCTCAGCAATCGATTCGGGTGGTGATTGGTCCGGAGGGGGGCTGGACGTCTGAGGAAATCGCGGTTGCGATCGCATATGGTTACCAAGAAATCTCTCTTGGATCCGGGATATTACGCGCAACAACAGCTGCGCTTACCGCCTTGGCGATTATCTCATCAGTTAGAGAGCAGTTGATATAAACAAATCTCGCGTGTTTGTCCGGATGGCCTGCTGTCGTAACCTTGGCTAAGTTGGGAACAAATTCAGATGATATAGATAGGTGTTATTAACCTTATCTGCGTTTGGATATGGGGTTTAGTGTTTATTCAAATAGTAACCATGCAAAGTTCAGTTAATCAGGAACACGTATTTTCAGGATTTCATGCATTATCAGAACCTATTCGCATTCAGGTTTTAGAACTTCTACGCGAAGGAGAGTTTTGTGTCGGCGACATGTGTGAGCGACTTAGTATTGCTCAATCAAAACTATCTTTTCATCTTAAAACGCTTAAGCAAGCAGGTCTGGTATCTGCTCGTCAGCAGGGACGCTGGATGTACTATAGTCTTAATCCCGAGCAATTCAATGTTTTAGAGACCTATCTGTCTAACTATTAGCTCTCTGCACCAGAGACTCATTAACAAAAACGCATAAAAGTCATTTAAGAATCACAACCGTAGTGTTAATTGACACTGCGGTTGTGTTGTATTAAACGGTGCACGGATCACAGTGCATGACCCACCAATCAAGACAATGGGCTCGTGCCTAAAAACTAGGTTGATAATCCAACAAAAAGTACAGCCCATTTTCCTGCAGTGAATCGCCAGAATCATCGGTATCAGTCAAGGGAATACCATAATCCAGACGCACGGATAAATCAGGGTTCACCCGCCATCGTAGACCAACACCCAAGCCCGCCAAAAACGATGGATCTGGATCTGGAATTTCGTTATTCCAACCCACACCAGCCTCTAAAAAAGGAGTTACCTGTAATGTATTGGGATTTTTGGTAACGGGAATCCGGAATTCTACTGACCCTGTAATCGCATTGTCAGCTACCAGCTGGTTTTGACTGTAGCCCCGCACGGTACCAACACCGCCCAAGCTAAAACGTTCTACGGGTAATAACCCATCGGGTGTAAGCTGGGCACCGACACGGGTTAAGACTAAAAATCGCGGTGATACTTGCTCAATCCATTGAAACTGGCCTAACCAGCTAAAAAAGCGACCATCAATACCAGAATCATTAACCGTGGCATCAAACAGGTCTAACCCCACGCTAAACTGCGAGCGTGCGGCTAAGACTCGCGACTGACTGCGTTTAACCCAATCTTGATAAAACCGTAGGGCACTGATCTGGGAACGACCGTCTTCAGGACCTAACGAAAATGAAAAGGGAATATCATCCAAAATAAAGCTACGGCTACGCTTCCAGTCAAAATCTAAGCCGAGGGCAAACTCTTCGGCAGGAGTGCGGACAATGGGTTGGCGAAATCCTGCTGATACGGTGGTAGTTTCACTGCGAATACCCACATCTTCAAAAGCATCTTGAATGATACGGCTATCGCTATTGCTGAATCTTAGTTGAAATGTGCCATTCTTCGCATTGATGGGAATGGCATAGCTGATGTCATATAGGTTAAGCCCTTCAGTAGAGCCAAAGCTCCCAGTTAAACGATCCCCCAGACCCAGGGGGTGACGGGCTGTAAACCCTATATTGACACCTTCTGAGCCAATACTAGGAGAACGATAGTTGTCGGTGCTAAAAGAAAGGGCAAAGGCATCAACTTCTTCGAGATCTAAAATCAGTAGACTTTTGCCAGGGCCATTACCAGCGGTTAGTTCGGCATTGACCCGCTCTAGGGATGGATCAAGTTGTAGAAGCTGCAGTCCCCGTTCTAAATCCTGTTGGTTAAAGGGAGCTTCCATAGCCTGGCCCAACCGGTCACGAATATAGCTTTGGCGCAGTCGTACTAAGCCATTGATCTGTAGGGCTTCGATTTCTCCTTCAACAACTTGAATATTAACGGTTGTGTTGTCGGGGCTTAATTCTTGATTGTTGGGGACAAAGGCTCCGGAGGTAATATAGCCTGAGGTGATATATAGCTGGGTGATTCGCGATCGCAAATTAAATAAATCAGACAGCCGAATCTCTTTGCCTTCGTAACAAGCGACCTGTTCTGCAATCTCCTCTTCCAGAATGGTATTACCCAGCACATTAATGGTCGTTGCTTGAAATGCAATTTCTGGAGTATCAGCTAAGGCCGGGCACTCTTGCAAGTTAAGCACATCAGGAATACCAGCCTCAGGCAAGATATCGTCCTGGGAGCCAGGCTGCTCTTCTGGAATCGGCTCCTGAGGTGTCTGTGATTCCACCTCGGGGTTAAAGCCTTCGGGCAACGCAGGAACGTCTGAGTTGGGGGCTTCTTGGGCAATGGCTGACAGACCGTAGCCAACAATTGCTAGATAACTGAAAATTGCGACAAAAAATCGGGGGCTAGGCACAACCGGCTTAAAATACTGCTTTGTAATATGAACCGTTGCTTATCATACTAAAGCTGTCAATTTTACATTGTTTAAAGAATTACTAATGTTGGAAAACTTGACATAGCTTGGCCAATCCTAGGCCCATTCCCCCATTAGTGGCATTGAGGGGGGAATAGGTAGGGGCGCAGTCCCGTCGTAGGTTGGGCAGAGTCCCGAACCCCAACAAGCCTATGCAATGGACAATGGGCAGCAGCGGCAGGATTCAATTCATAAGAGAAACGCCTTATGTAGATTTCTGCAATCTAGTTTTTCTAATTAGGGAAATTGACATTAACCGTTTTGTCCGGTGATTTGCAGGATTGTTGCTTTTAAGCTTGAGCTAACGATGCTGAACGCAGTCTTACAGCCAACTCAACTCCTGAAATGTAAAAGGTCCCAATGAACAAGACGCTCCTACGCCTGACCAGTTCTAGTTTGTTAGCGACTACATCAATGTTTGCGTTGGGTTTAGCTAAACCCAGTATGCCAAAGGCATCGCCAACTCTCTCAATTAATCAAGCCGCTGTTTTAGCCTGGAACTAGGGAGAACAAAAAAGATGGAAAAGTTTTTGACAGCATTGTTAGTCACCTTTGGTTTGGTCATTTTACACAATGTGACAAGCGTCCCAATAACCGAGAGTCAATCCTCTGGGGTGATTTTCTCCGAAATTTCTTTCCAAGAAAATACATTACTCTATCGTTAGTGATTTTGTTATGGGTCCATGTCTCTACACCATCTTCCTAGGTTGACGATGCAAATCATAACGTCAGATTCTGAGACACATCTGGTAGGCTAAAGGCAAACGCCCCCTGCATTTTCCGGAGCTGTCGCTATGCGTCGTTTTTGCCTGAGGTTACTGACCCGACGGACCTTTACGATTCTCTGCAGTTTAAGCCTCCTAGTCACCCTTTGGGTCGGTCATCCTTTCAAAAAGACGGCACCACTGGCCCAGGCGCAAGATGTGCGTCAGTTAGTGCAAACAGGGGTGGATTATTACCAAACTGGAGACTTTATCGCCGCCATTGACCCATGGCTGACCGCCTATGGTGTCTATCAAGCGAGCCAGGATCTGCCTGCCCTGGCTATTGTCAGCGAAAATCTAGCACGGGCTTATCAACAAATGGGGCGTACCCCAGAAGAAATTACCTACTGGCAGCAGGCCATAACAGTGATTGAGCGGCTGGGGGATCGCCAAAAACTAGGGCGCTTATTAACGGAGGAAGCACAGGCCTATAGCCGTTTGGGGCAGCATCGCCGTGCCATTACCCTCCTATGTGGTACGGCTCCCGATGCAGGTGACTGTCAGCCTAATAGTGCCTTAAGGTTAGCCCAGGATACGGCGGACCCATTGGGCCAGATAACAGCTTTAGGGAGTTTAGGAGAAGCGTATCGGTCAAGCGGCAATCTGGACATTGCCGAAGATTATCTGATGGCAGGATATGCCATTGGTCGTAACCTGGATAATCAAATTCTGGTCGCCTCGCTGCTGAATGGTTTAGGTAACATATCCGCTAATGTTGCCCTGATCAATGATCGACGGGCAGAGGAATCCCTGGATCGGGGTGATACAAACCTGGCTATAGCCCTCGAAGCTAACGCTAACACTGACAATGCCAAAGCCATTAATTACTTTTTAGAAAGCTATACCCTGGGCGTTAACAATCAGCGTAATGACATCCAGCTCTATGCCTTGCTCAATTTGATCCCGGCCTATGAACGCGCCGGGGATACTGCGGCAGTGGAGACGTATCGAGGGTTGGCGATCAACGTACTACAACAGCTGCCCGATGCAAAGCCTAAAGCCTTTGCCGCTATTAAGTTAGCTGATTTCTTAGATCCTCCTGAAGTACGGCGATCGCAACGTACCTTGAGTGCTACACCTATGCCATCTGCTGACCTAGAAGCCCAAGCAATTGCCCTATTAGAGCAGGCCCGTGATATTGGTGAAACAATCGATAATCCTCGGCTTGTGTCCTTTGCCCTGGGTAAGCTGGGGACATTGGACGAGCGTGCTGGTCGCTATGATGCGGCGCTAGAAAAAACACAGCAGGCTCGCTTTGCTGCCGATCAAGACCGGGCGGCCCAGGATAGTCTCTACTTGTGGGAATGGCAGTTGGGACGTATTTACAATGCCTTAGGCAAGCAAGAGGATGCCAGTCAGGCCTATGGTCAGGCCGTATCCGTATTAGATGAAATCCGCAGTGATATTCTCAGCGCCAATCGAGATCTACAGTTTGATTTTCGCGATACGGTAGAACCGCTTTATCGTCAGTATGCAGAGCTGAGTCTGGCAGATGTCCCTAAAAGAAAAACCCTCAAACAAAAGGACCCTACATTTAAAGACCTTGAAACTGCACTAACCACCCTTAACTCACTTAAAGTGGCTGAATTGCAGAGTTATTTTGCCAATGACTGTGTCATTGTCCCCGCTGAAATCCGTGCGGATGAGGTGACTCAGAATACACCTACAGGCGTATTGAGTACAGCGATTTCAGACAAAGGATTGACGGTCATCTTAAGTTTGCCGGATGGTGGCCGCAAGGTTGTCCCTATTCTGGAGTCTGAAGCGGTAGTAGAGGCCACAATTAATGAGTTTCGCAAAAGTTTAGAGCTTGGCAGCAGGGATTATACATTTAAAGATCGAGAAGCAATACAGCTGTATAGATGGTTGATTGCCCCCTTTGAGGAAGACCTTAAGGCAACGGGTGTGGAGACTCTGGTGTTTGTCAATGATGGTCTCTTGCGAAGCGTACCAATGGCAGCTTTGTATGACGGTCAGCAGTATTTAATTGAAAAATATGCGGTTGCAACCACACCCAGCCTCACCTTGACCACACCCAAAAAGGTAGAACGAGGCAAGCTAAATGCATTACTAGTCGGTGTGAGTGAGCCTTCACAACTACCTGAAAAGACATTTATTCCCTTACCTGCAGTGAATAAAGAGTTAGAGGATTTGTCAAAACAACTGCCCGATAGCACGATTTTGTTAAATCAGGATTTTTCCATTGAGGCAGTTCAACAGACACTGGCAGCAAAGGATTATCGCATTTTGCACATGGCTACCCATGGTGAATTTGGCTTTGCCCCGGAGAACAACTTTATTATTGCCGGTGCCAAACAAACTGGTGAGCTAAGTAGCTATAACCAAAAGCTAACCATCAGTCAGTTAGATGCGTTAATTCGCGAAATTAATGACCCTACCCGCGAACCGATTGAATTACTCACACTATCTGCTTGCGAAACCGGGATTGGTGATAATCGTTCTACCCTGGGGTTAGCAGGGGTGGCTGTCCGGGCAGGGGTACGCAGTGCTATCGCTACCCTGTGGACCGTCAGCGACAATTCCACCGCTGAAGTCATGGCTAACTTTTATGAAAAGTTGCAGGAACCATCATTGACTAAGGCCCAGGCACTACAACAGGCGCAGCTGGCTATGTTACAGTCCGATGACGGTAGTGGTAAGTCTCATCCATACCGCTGGGCACCGTTTATTCTGATTGGGAACTGGCTATAGCCTGCCTGCCCATTCCCCATCGCCCTAAGGCGCAGGCGTAGTTGCTGCGACAATCGCTAAAATATCCTGCCGTAACGGGTCAGATTCGGGACTAATGCTATTGGCTAAATCAGATAACAGTCCACCACGGGTTTGTTGAGCCGTTAATGTGGTTGCCTCGGCCACCTCTGCGATCGCATTGTACCAAATGCCTGCTTGACCATAGGCGAGGGCCCGTTCAGCATCTGTTGTTGCTGTTGATAATGCCTGAGACAGGGTAGCAGTTGGAGCCACTACTTCAAACGATAACTCTTGGACCAACGAGCGAGATGGATAGGCCGGGTTACACTCAACAATGACCTGCCAGCGATAATTTACCCCTGGAGAAAGCGCCTTCTCTGTTTGGGGTAGCTGATATTTAAAAAATCCAGCCGTATAGTCCAAACTTTCTTCGAAAATGGGAATGGGGGTATTGGCCTCGTTGGGCTCCAGAAGTCTAAAAATGATCGTAAATGGAGTTTCTGACTCGGGTAGGTACCAAACAAATTCTGGATGAGTAGACACTGTTTGACCCATCACAAGTTCTGTATCCTTAGGCCCCAGAGTAGTAAATGTGGTGTCGGTCAAACCCAAACAACCGCCGTAGCGCGAACCGCCTGGGGTAGCTGGCCCCCGTAAGGGTCTGGCATCTTTAGGAGGCGTAAAGTAGGTTCCCGCTGTTATGGTGGGCATGTCACCTGCGTCCGCGTCTTCGGGGGGGATAAACGCATCGTTTTCAGTTGTCAGCGCAAAATCCAGCTTAGAACTTGGTAAGGTTTGCTCTACCTGAAGGCTGAATGGCGTAGCCTCACCTCCCAGTAACAAGAGAACTGGCGTTACAACGAGCAGAGCAGATGTAAGTTTGGTGACAACCATGATTAATAATCGGGAATACAACCTAAAGAAATGATCCAATACATTCGGTTGATATTTCAAGACACTGTCTGTGGAGTACTGAAAACAGTTTGTTGTTTGCTCCGTACTCGGCCTTGACGTTGTAAGCGATGGCAGTAACGTATTACACGAATACTCCAATACACAACGGTAACGATTAGCAGGATTGTACTTAACCAATGTAACCAAGGCCAGTGCAAACCGAGACGAGTCAGTGTAAATACGGCAATATCATCAACAAAGTTTAAAGCTAGCAATAAGCTTTTGTGAATTAAGCCAGTGAGGTTACTAAATTGCATGATGTCAAGGTCCAGGTCACAATTGCCATAACTTTAAGCAAGTTGACCGATGTAATCAGCTACAAAATCCGCCAATTGAATTACGGAAAACGGGTAAATTGCCTTGCACATATGTGCAAAGTAGCGTTAACCCAGCCAACGTTTCCAGACTGGTTGCTGGGTAGGCCAGCGGAGTTCACACCGCACTCCCTTAGGGGTGATATTGACCCGTTGAAACTGGCCATTGAGACTCCGGGCTAATGTTTGAGCCTGGCGGGTGCCATACCCTTGGGTCTTTGAGACCGTTATGTTCTGTATACCTTCACCGTTATCGATTACTTTAAGGACATTAGTGCCGTTTTGCTGACGGCAGTCGATGGTCAATCGGGTAGTAGTTTTGGCATATTTTTTGACATTGATCAGCGCTTCTTCTAAAAAGCGACCCAGATTGCGCTTTTGAGCCATGCTCAGGTGTTCATCTGCCAGGGGTTCAAAGGCAACGATTTTGAGAATCGGTGTAAAGAAATCGGGATCCCGTTCCAGGGTAATTTGATAAGCTTCTCGGAACAGCTCATGCAGGGGCAGTTGCAAATCTACACTTTTTTGGCCAGTCAATACGAGCTGCTCAGTCGACGACAGCATTTCTTGCTGCATAGCATCGTATACGTCCCGCAGCTCCTGATTGAGATTGCTCAGGTCTGTACGTAATGCGGCGGGGGCAGATTGGTTGACGGGCCAGCGACTAAGCATGCTAGCCAGGGTTTGCAGGGGACCATTATGAATGGTGTTGAAGGTTTGGTTGATCAGCGCTTGCCGTTCTTCTAGTTGCGATCGCAGCTGACATTGAGCCTGGTCAAAGGGATACAATACGGCAACATTGACAAAAAAGGTAATCACCATTGGCACCGTTGGCAGCCACCAGCTGGCCACCAGGAGACCATAGCCCGATACCAATGCCAGACCAATGGCACCAATTCCTAGCAGTAGATGCATCAGAGGTTTACGTCGCCAATGGACAAGCGCCACCCCCAGACAGCCACTGCCTAGAATTAATAGGTATTCCACACCATCGGGTAACCCCTTTAAGAACGGACGCTGATCATAAAACGCGCTCAGGATCTGGCTAACGGCATGGGCTTGCAAATAGACCCCAGGGAATAAACTAGGCGTTACCCCTGGAACTGCCCCAGAGCTGAGAAAGTCCTTGACGCTGTCAGCGGTATAGCCCACTAGAATTACCCGATTATGGATTAACTCAGGGGCTATGTCCTGGGTCATTAGCTGTTTGTAGGTAATGGTCTCAAACGGATAGGGGCCAGCACGAAAATTTAGCAGAGTCTGATTGCCACTATTCTGGGTGCGAATATAGCCCCCCGTATTGGGTTGAAAACGAGGAATCTCCACTGGTCCAAAACGCATGGTTTCTGGATCACGCAAACCATTTTCTAAAATGACGCCCTCGGGTTCCAGGTATTTTTCCACCAGGCGAATCGTAAATGAGAACCGATAGTTATCGTCCCGATCATTGATACCCAATAGACTCCGCCGGACAAAGCCATCGCTATCTAATGCTGCATCAGCAAAGCCGATCTGATGTTCTGACAAAACGGGCAGTGGCTCAACGGGGCTCTGGCCCAATATTTTATGAATCAGAACAATATTCGGGTTAGTTTTTAGGCCCTGTGACAACGCCGGATAGCCCTCACCCACAGGACCATCTCGAAAGATATCGATGCCGATGGCCCGAGGTTCATAGGCTTGCAACCGTTGGATCAGATCTGCCAATGCCTGATCGGACGGTGGATGGGGCAGCACCGTTTGCAAATCGTCATCGGTAATTTCAATGACGGTAATTCGCGGATCGGTGGCCTCAGTAGGACGCCACCGCAGGCTTAAGTCTAGGGCCTGCCATTCCAGGGGCTGTAGGATCCCGAGCAGTCGCGCCAGGATAACGAGTCCGGTGATGGAGAGGCCCGGTAAAAGACTAATTTGCCAGTTGGGTCGCCAAGCTTGCATGGTCTGGGTGCCTGAATCTGATTGCTACTGTCAATTGATAGGGGCAGGCAGTCAATCTAATAGGCCCGATTGCCGTGCCTTATTGTAGGTCTGCACCCGAATATTCGTCCCTTCCTCTGGATACACCCCCAGGGCGTCCTGTACACGGGTCCAATAGTGACGCACAGTCCGTTCTGATACGTTCATTTGTTTTGCGATCGCCTTATCTGTACACCCTTTATCAAAGGCCAACTGCAGCATTTCGAGCCATTCCGGCTTGACTTCGATACCCAAACGCATTTCAGGTGGCGTGTAGAGCAGCCCATTGAGCGCCCAGTCAACTTTGACCAGCATTTCAGAACTGCTGAGACGTTTATCGGCAATGGTAAACCCGGCCTGGTGGGTGTCAATCAGATTCTTTAGCCGAATCAAGGTTTTTACATGGGCGCTTTGGACGACGATATTAAGGTTGGGGTAGGTGGTGAGTAGCGATCGCAATAAAGTCAGTCCTGTTTCTGTCTGCGATGGATCGCCATCCTTTTGAGGAATTGACAGATCCATCATCACCAAATCGGGTTGAATGTCTTTAACCAAACCCTCAACTTTATCGGCAGTTGCTACTGTTGTGATTTTGGCATCGGCATACTGAACCTGCAGCACACGGCAGGTTCCCTCTAACACCGAGGCATGATCATCCACGACGATAAAGGTTTTGACAGATGTTGGAGCCATAGTTACAACCATTTTCTGAATGCTCTTACTAGTTTGGACTAAACTGAGAAAATTTAAGACCTAGACCATCTTTTTTGCACCGTAGGCATCGTCAAGCTCTCACTTGAGCACAATTTCTTATCAACTAATCTTGCGCTCTTCATTGTTCATATACTGATTTGATTGCTTGGCTTTGCCTACACTGTAATGGTGTGGGTGAATCTACGGTGTTCAGTTTGCATCCAAAACTAGCGTCAATTAAAGTCAGGGGTGTTGTACCTTTCTGCAACGCCTGCCGAAGCTATAGACATACTACACATAGCGCTTATCAGTAGCATGCAGTTACTCCAAAGAACTGATTAGGGAATTAAGCTCTCAACCACTTTAAAAAGGAGGGATAATTCGCAAAAGATTATTCCATAATCGGACTACCGTGATGATGCACCAAATACCACTTCCCACCCATACGCTCAAACATATTTGTTGCCATCGATTTCGCTTCTAATCGTCGGCTCCCCGCCACTTGCATCACATTCTCTACCAAAACCACATAAGCCAAGTCACCAGAGACTTCCACCGAAATTACATCCAGGTCAATTTCAAGATAGCGAGTCGCCTTAAAGATTTGCACCCAGGATTTGCGAATATCTGTCCAACCTTTAATCGCCTTCCGGCCTGGATGAACACAAAGGCTGCCAATACCTTTAGAACAAACTGCCTCCATCGCGTCGATGTCCTTTTTCTCAAAGGCTCGATAAAACGATTGATTTGTTTCTAGGACAGCAGTTTGCTCGTTGGACATAGGGGTATGTAACTTAAAGATACTTAAATTCTAATGCAATATGGTTTAACAAGGTTGACTCATCACTAATCGACCGTCTACAGTTCTATAAATTCCTGACGGTTCGATAAGCCCATGGTCAAATTGTTCTGGATCATCTTGGGAAGGGTTCAGTGGCTGAACAGAACTAATAGAGTAAACGCTAGCTGTATTATTCGGTGTTTCAGCAAGACTGTTCCTAGCTATCGTAAAGGTGCCATTCACAGTTTGACTACGTTCAACACAACTGTTGGAGATTAACGTATCTGAATTGATAAATTGTTCTGGAAGCGTTGTTAGGTTGTTCTGAATAAAATTGGTATCTAATGAATTAATAGTAACGATGCCGCTAACCCCTGTTTGAGAACTTGCAGTAATATCGCTTAGAGATGTCAGTTGTGGCCGGGGCTCAATCCCAAAGACGCCTTGGGCAATGATATTAACCTGACCACCAGAACCTGCAAAGGCATTGGCTGTAATGTCACTATTTTCGGTGGGTATAGCAACGATAAAGGGTGTGGTAATGGTGATGTTGCCGCCATCACCACCAAGACCAGCATTACCTGCAGTGGCGATAATATTGCTGCGATCGCGAAGTAAAAGCAAACGGTCAATTGTCAGGAAAATATCACCACCATCAACAGTGGTCGTGGCAGTGCTTAGAAAGCTTTCATTTTCTAAGAAAAGTCGATCAGTTGAAACTACAAGATTCCCAGCAGGGCTATCAGAGAGAGATTCAGAAAAAAAATCACTTTGGTTTAGCCTTACATAGTCAGTTGCTTGAATATTTATGTTTCCCGCTGGTCCCTCACCAAATGAGCTATTACTAATGACTGCGCCATTAGTTAATGTCAACCTATCTGTTAGTATTTCGACATTACCGCCTTCACCCTTAGCATTATCACCCACGAAACTTAAAACTGAGCTAGGGAATCTGATGCCGTTAATCCGTCTTTCCCCATCAAGCATAAAATCCGATACATTGATGGTAATATTGCCAGCGTCTCCCACCCCTTCAGTGAGAGCACTAATCTGACCTACATTGATTATCTCAAGGCTAGTAGTAACAATCTCAATATCCCCTCCATCCCCGATACCGCTAGCTTCTACCTCACTGGAAATAATGCTGCTTTCTAATTTGTTACCGCTAATAACAATACGCTCTCGAATGTTTAGCTTAATATCACCAGCATCACCAATACCAGCAGTGTCAGTAATCACCCCACTAGTCTCCAAAAGCTCAAGGGCATTGGCAGAAATGGTAATATTTCCACCGCCGTTCTTTATACTACTTGGGCCTGTGTCAGTACCTACAGATCCATTGATCAGACGTATCCGACCTTGAGCGTTAATCTCAATATCACCTGACGAACCGTTTCCTAACATCCCACCTAACAAGAATCCATTTCTGATATCTATATTGTTGGCAGATATGCTGATATCTCCAGATTCACCAATTCCCTCAATACCTATAGCCGTCTGTATTACAGTGGGAAAGCGATCATCTAAGTCAGAATCAACAATCGTTAATTGATCGTTTACAAAACTGCTAAAGAAAAATGCCGATGGATTTACAGCAAGTAAGCTATCAGCAGTTGGCGTTGTCGCACTAAACTGACCAGCTTCCCCTAACTGTATACCTGCAGCTGTAGTGACAATAAATGAGCCCTGAACAGACAGACTAGCCTCTGGACCAAACACGACACCGTTGGGATTAATCAAAAATAGATCTGCATCGGAACCAAAGGTGCCCAGCACACCATCAATTTTTGAAGGGCTGTTTCCGGTAACGCGACTGAAGATGTGTTCAACACTATCGGGACCAAAGAAAAAGACACGTTTCCCAGGGGCGATACTAAACGACTCAAAACTGTGGAATAGGTTTTGCTCTACTGTAATGCCCCCATCAATGATGGAAGTGTCTGGGTCAAAGGGAGTGATTTCAGTACCGACGGTATTATCAGGAATGGGTTGCCCGTTGGCAGAACCACTCCAAAAGACCAACGCAGCTAAGGGTGTAAGCACTGAGGCAACACTAAAAAATACAGGGGCACAACAACAGCGTTTTATACGCATAAATCAGTTCAGAAGACCATCGCATCCAGGCAACATAATGTCCCATACAATAGCATCATATTCCCGCTCGATAACACAGGCACAGCTATCGTCACCATTGTTGTATGTTGGTGGGAAATTCCTGTCCCGTGAGACTTGCCACCACAAAATCAAAAACTTTCCGTTCATCTTCTACCAAAAGAACTGTCATGGTTCTGTCGCTGGAGGTGTTCTCAAATCGGTTAGCTCATTAGGACTACCTACTTATCCAGTCACATCGACTTCTGAAATTCTAGGTGAATTTATGCAGACTTCATAGCAAATTACAAATTTGTCATCTGGCAAAACGTTCTTCTGTAATTTTTAGCGCTGTGAATGGGGACATGGTTAGCGAATCACGAACCCTAATACGGATAACTAACTATGCAACGGCTGCAGCAAAACCGTTCTACAACTTTCGAGCCAGAAACTCAGTCGAGTAAGGATATTAATGGTTCGCAAACAAATTGCATCCTTAGAATACAATTTGTAGCATCGTCAGTTAATGAGCCATTCTATGATGCCGTCTGGCCGAAGGGATGATGGTTTGTAGGCAATCGCCTTTCCAATTCATCCTTCTACTGTTGCCGTTTCCCCAAAAAAAGCTTCATGTTTCTGCCCTTGATACCCGTTCTTGTGGCCCAAGTTACACCTGATCAGTCTCTTGGTATAGAGCAGTCGATTGTGATTCAGGATGTAGACTTAGGAACAGCCTCACTTACCCTACAAGAGCGTCAAAACTTCTTAAAACAGCCCTTAGAGGAACGTCAACAACTCTTAGCGCAGCAAGCCGAAGCAATGGCAGATCACTATACCCAAAATACTGCATGGCAAGAACTAAGTACAGGTGACATCGCTGAGTACTAGTACATCAAAGCGTGGTGAGATCTGGCTAGTTAACTTTGCCCCTACCTTGGGGTCAGAAATCAAAAAGACACGACCTGCTGTTGTCATCAGCTCAGATGCCGTTGGAAGGTTACCCGTTAAGTTGGTAGCTCCAATCACAAATTGGCAACCTTACTTTGCCCGTAATCTCTGGCATGTCAAGATCAACCCCGATAGTGTTAATGGCTTGACTAAACCTTCAGCGGTTGACACTCTTCAGATAAGAGGAGTTGACCTGCACAGGTTTATTCGAGGCTTGGGAACATTGCCAAAACTGACAATGGATGAAATTAACTTGGCAGTGATAACCGTCATTGAAGCAAATTTCTGAAGGAGTAGAGGTTGCTGCCGAAGTCTACCAACCCATGGCAAGATCAAACCGACCTACTTATTTGCCTGCCCCGTGAAATTTGCATTTATCATTGACCCCATTGCCAAGCTAGACCCTGGCCACGATAGTAGTGTCGCCATGATGGAAGCCGCCCAGGAACTGGGGCATCAAGTGTATATTACTCAAGCTCAGCACATGGGTGTGGTTTCTGGCCAAGCTATGGCCTATCTTACCCCTGTTACCCTGGTGCCCGTTACCTTGGGAGATAACCGCTGGGATGCAGTAGCCGACTGGTACACCCTGGGCGATACCCAATGGCAGCCCCTGGAAACCATGGATGCTGTCTTTATGCGCACTGACCCGCCGGTCACCGTGCCCTATCTCTACGCTACCTATATCCTCGACTACATTGATCCAACGAAGACTAAAGTCATCAATTCGCCCCAAGGTATTCGGACAGCTAATGAGAAAATGTATGCCCTACAGTTTACGGGGGCAATTCCAGAGACCATCGTCAGCCAAGATAAGACAGTAATTCGTGAGACGGTGGAAAAATGGGGAGGAGAAGCTGTACTGAAACCCCTGGGTGGAAAAGCTGGTGAAGGGATTTTATTTTTGAGTAGTCAGGACCGAAATTTTAACTCGATGATTGAAATCAGCACCAAACAGGGCCAAGAACCCGTCATGGTGCAAACCTATTTGCCCGCTGCCAAAGACGGCGATAAGCGCATTATTCTACTTAATGGTGAACCTTTAGGCGCTGTTAATCGGATTCCTACCGGTAAAGAATTTCGGGGCAATATGGCCGTGGGTGGACGCACAGCAAAGGTGGATATTACCGAGCGAGAGCTGGAAATCTGCAAACAGCTAGCACCCACACTGCAGCGTGATGGCCTATATTTTGTCGGCATTGACATTATCGGCGGCTATCTGACCGAGGTAAACGTCACCAGTCCCACCGGAATTCGCGAAATTGATCGGCTGAATATAGTTAAACTGGGTCACCAAGTCATAGAATGGCTGACCAGATAAAGGGTATCAACTTTAACTCGGAAATCTTGGCCAGGTCAGAAGTCAGAAGTTGGAAGTCGGAAGTGAGCCGCACTCCAAACGCCACAGTCCGACTTCTGTGTTAAGGAAATCCTCCTGCGTTAGATTGATATTTACCAAAGACTAAATATCTGCCCGTCGAAGCTCCCCATTTACCCCCTTGCCCATCCTAGCTAAGGCATCTGTAATGACTAGATTTAATCGCCGTCGCTTTATCCAGTACAGTTCATTAGCAGCTGGTACAGGACTTATTGCGGCCTGCGGTAACCCAGCAACCAATACAGCTACCGACACTAGTACTGAGCCATCGGCAGAGCTGCAGAAACTTACCTTTGGCACTAACTGGTATGCCCAGGCTGAACATGGTGGTTTTTACCAGGCTGTAGTAGCAGGCATCTATAAAGAGTATGGCCTGGATGTAACTATTCAGATGGGAGGCCCCCAAGTCAATGGCACTCAGCTACTTATGGGTGGGGCGGTCGACTTTTTTATGGGCTATGCTTCAGATGCGATTAAAGCGGTTGAAGAAGAAATTCCCAAAGTTACGGTTGCAGCTATTTTCCAAAAAGATCCCCAAATTATTACGGCCCACCCTGACCAGGGAATTAAAGACCTTGCTGACCTTAAGGGCAAACCTATCTTTATTTCCAAAGCAGCTAACGTCACCTACTGGCCATTTTTGGCGGCAAAATATGGCTTCACCGATGATATGAAGCGTAATTACAATTTTAACCCTGGTCCATTCTTGGCCGATAAGACCTCGGCCCAGCAGGGGTACCTAAGTTCTGAGCCATTAGCTATCTCCAAAGCAGGTGGTTTTGAACCTGTTGTCTTCCTGCTGGCTGACTATGGTTATACGCCTTATGCAACAACAATTGAAACCCGTCAAGAGATTGTTGATAGCGATCCTGACTTGGTACAGCGTTTTGTCGATGCTTCGATTAAGGGCTGGTATAGCTACTTTGATGAGCCGTCATTAGGTAACGAGCTAATCAAGCAAGATAACCCTGAAATGAGCGATGAGCAGTTAGCTTACAGCCTTGAAAAAATACAGGAATATGGCATTGCCATATCGGGAGATGCTGAATCTAAGGGGATTGGAGCTATGACCGATGACCGCTGGAAAGCATTCTTTGAAGATATGTCTGCAGCAGGTATTTTTAGTGCCGCGACCGACTACACTCAGGCATATACTCTGGACTTTGTTAACAAAGGTGTAAACTTCTACAAAAGCTAATGCTCCCTGAGCTTGCGACTTCCTGCCCTAATCCAAATTTTTAGCTTTGACACTGCATTAATCATAACTGTTGAAATAATAATCTCTCTACATTATTTTTTGTTGTCTTATTCCTATATATAAGAATTTTGCTAAGATTGTTATATATAGGAATTTTTATGAAATATGCAAGGCTGCATGGGGCAAGTCTTCCATATCAATTGCTAAAAATCGATCCAATGCTAAATACATCCAGTAAACGGCAGCCTGGTTATCTAAACCTGTTTTTTGGAAACCAAGGGCTGTAGCCAACGGTTCATAATGGCGATGAATAATCAGCGTATGGAGATCACACAGATTAGGAAAGTCTTTCTGCATAGCTTTCAATATGGTCTGGGTATCCTGCAACAAAATTAACGCCTGATGTTCATACTCAGGTGAAATATTCCAGCTCCGGATAAAGATGGAGCGACAGGTTTCATCCCCTGGTTTAGCAAGGGTAAACGGATCATCATCAGAAATGCCGCTAAGATGTAGACCCTTGTTAGGAGAACCGAAGAAGTGAATCTCAGAATCACGGGTGGTGGGGTAAAGCAGATAAAAACCTACGGGATTTAGATTATCACTGCGCCGTAGCACGCGCATGCCCCGGTTATAACCTTCTGCCCACTGTCGCAACAGTTCGGTAATGCGATAGGGAACAGCGGTGTTGCTGTTGTGCATCCAGTTATAGCGGCTAGCCAGCAGGTTAGCAACAGGAATCGCATCGCAGCGTGGATCAAACTGGTCAGTGATGATATTGACTGGTTTGGGTTTAGATTGGTGGAGTTCCGGGGGTTGGGGGATTGCGATCGCAATCGTATTACCATCAAACTGCTTTTGAATTAATCCTAAGGCCATCAGCTTATCCAGCATCATCCCAGCCGACCGCTCACTCCCCCGATCAGACTCGGCATAAAACAGGGCTGCCGCCTCACGACAGGTACAATCCACCCAGGCATCAATGGGCTTTAACTGCTGTAGAGGTTTAGGTAGATCCGTCTGCTTTAGTTGCAGGTAAGCCCACAGACGAACAAAACAATCTGCCCGCCGTCGGGTCAGGCCCACACGACCCAGCAGATGTTGAACATACTGCTGCTGCTGCGACTTTGAAAAAAATTGATTCAGAGACTCCGGCGTCATCTTAATTTACGACAGCTATGCTGTTAGGATTTTAAGCTGTTTAAATGGGTTGATATAGAATTGGTATGACAGTTATTGTGCCAATTGTCTTGAGCCATGGTCCCAGGCTACCTGGTAAAGTAACGTTCGTACTGCTTGCCTCCTCTATGACTGTTATTGCTGCCCGTAAAACTAAAGAAACTATTACCTTTGCGTCTGATTCCATTTTGGTAGCTGGCTTCCTTAAGGCTAGCGATAAGGAAGTCATTTACAACAAGCTATTTCAGCAAAATGAAATGGTTATCGGTAGTACTGGCACCGGTTACGAAGGCACCATGATGGAATTGTTCAGCCGTAATCATCGCCCCGTCGATAGTAGTCGCCTATCAGTGATCGACTTTTTTGTCGAATTCCGTGAATGGATCAACAAGCGCGATTCTGGCCATTCCCCAGAAAATGAATATTTGATTGCCTACGATAAAAAATTATTTCGTACCTATGGTGGACTGGACATTTACGAAGTCCCCGAATTTGAAGCCGTTGGTGCTGGCGAAAATTTTGCTAAAGCAGCGCTACATCTTGGCCATTCCCCCCGTGAAGCCGTCGAAGTCGCCTGTAAGCTATCCATTTATTGCAGTGAACCCATCTCTGAGATTACGGTGGAGATTTAGCAGAATGGGCATTGCCCACTGCCTAAAATAGAGGCCCATGCCAATTGCCCTATCCCCCGTTTTTGACTGGTTTCGACGCCAGCAATGGCAGCCCTTACCCTTTCAAAAGCAAACCTGGGATGCCCATTTAACGGGCAACAGTGGTCTTATTCAAGTGCCCACCGGGTCAGGTAAAACCTATGCCGCCGTCATGGGTCCCATCGCCGATATGCTGGCAAACCCTGGTAAAGGCCTGCAATTGCTTTATATCACGCCCCTGCGAGCGTTATCTCGGGATATTGAAAAATCAATTCAGCAGCCTATTACAGATATGGGTTGGCCCCTTCAGGTCGAATCTCGCACAGGGGATACCAAAGCCTCTCTAAAGGCCCGCCAAAAAAAGACGCTACCTGAAATTTTAATTACTACGCCTGAGTCCTTGTCAGTGTTGCTGTCCTATAAAGGGGCGCGTCAGCGTTTTGGCAACCTGCGCACGGTTATTCTAGATGAATGGCATGAACTGATGAGTTCGAAGCGGGGTACCCAAACGGAACTGTGTTTGGCCCAGCTGCGATTAATCAAACCAGATCTTAAGACCTGGGCGATTTCCGCTACCCTTGGCAATTTAGCAGAAGCGGCCCAAGCTGCGGTGGGGCTGGGGATGGAACCGGTCATCATTCAATCTAATATTAAACGCGAGACCAAAATCCAAAGTATTTTGCCGGAGTCGGTGGATAGTTTTCCCTGGGCAGGACACCTGGGACTGCACTTGTTTCAGGAGCTAGTGGATAGCCTGGACCCAGAAAAGTCGACACTGATTTTTACCAATACGCGATCGCAAGCCGAACGTTGGTTTCAAGCCCTCAACTTTGCCGAACCGGACTGTCCCATGGCATTGCACCACGGGTCCATCAATATGGACGAACGGCAGGCCATCGAAGCTGGTATCAAAAGTGGTGCCCTCAAGTGGGTGATCTGCACATCATCCCTGGACCTGGGTGTGGACTTTCATCCAGTAGAGCGCATTGTCCAAATCGGCAGTGCCAAAAATCTAGCTCGATTGCTACAGCGAGCCGGACGATCTGCCCATCAGCCCGGCGGCACCTCAGAGGTCTTCTTTCTACCCACCAATGCCCTGGAGTTACTGGAAATAGCAGCGTTTCGTCAAGGTCTGGCCCAGGGAGATATCGAATCTCGCCATGCCCTGCGGTTACCGTATGACGTCCTCAGTCAGCATCTGGTCACCTTGGCCTGTGGCGATGGCTTTGCGCCTGCCCCTACCCTGGCCTCTATTCGTCAAACCATTGCATTTCAAGATATTAGCGATGCCGCCTTTGAGTGGATGCTGGACTTTCTCGAAAAAGGCGGACGTTGCCTCAACGCCTATCCCCGCTATCAAAAGCTAGTGTTTGATGCAGGGTACTACAAAGTTTCTAACGCCCAAATCTCTCGTATGCACCGCCTCAGCATTGGCACCATTACCGGTAATCAGCAGGTACAAGTGGTTTATACCAACCGCCGCAAACTGGGCACCGTTGACGAGGGGTTTGTCTCACGGTTAAAAAAAGGTGATGTCTTTTTCTTCGCCGGTCGTCAGCTAGAATTTTTCCAGCTAAAAGACATGGTGTTATATGTCAAAAACACCCGTAAAAAGTCCACAACTGTTCCCGTATGGACCGGTGGCAATCTGGCAATTTCCGATTGTTTAAGCCATCATTTACGACAGCAAATTACCCAGATTAAATCAGACGAGAGTATTAGTCCCGAAGTGGCATGTATTATGCCGATTCTGGCAGCACAGGACCATATCTCTTATTTACCAGCAGACCAAGAACTGTTAGTCGAAACCTGGAAAAGCCGTGAAGGACAACATCTCTATGTCTTTCCATTTGAAGGACGTTTTGTCCATGAGGGGTTAGGTTTTCTATGGACCTACCGCTTTGCCCAGTTTCAAAAAGCGACATTCACCGTTTCTGTTAATGACTATGGGTTTGAAATTCTTGCCCCAAAAGGCTATTCTTTTGAATCAATTTTTCAAAACCACTCTTCTCATTTCTTTAATCTAGACAATATTGTCAAAGATATCCGTGCTAGCTTAAATATTTCAGAATTGACTCAGCGACGATTTCGCAGCATTGCCCAGGTTGCTAATCTGGTCTTTCAAGGCTATCCGTCCTCCCGCAAAACTGGTAGTCAACTCCAGGTCAGCGCTTCGTTGATCTATGAGGTATTTTCTAAATATGAAGCTGACAACCTGCTGCTACTGCAAGCAGAACAAGAAGTCTTAGAACAACAGTTAGAGCTAGAGCGTCTAGAATTTGCTCTGGGCCGTTTGCAAAATTTCAATGTGATTTGGCAAACTACAAAACGCCCTTCACCTTTAGCATTTCCTTTATTGGTAGAGCGTCTCAGTGCACGACTATCCAATGAGAGTCTGCTGGAACGCATAGAGCGCTTAAAGCAACAGCTGATTAATAAGTAATACCAAATTCGCAGGAAATTCACACGGGACAACCAACATTTGGCATGATTACCAACAGGAATGAGTTTTTATTTTTGCAGACAATGCAACAAGAGTATGGTAATTCGCGGTTGTTTTCGTTTGAGCCCACATTATTTCATATATGCATACCTCGATTGCAGGGCCACCATACGGGATCGCTCCCTGGGGACTAATGCATTCTAATCGGAGGAATCATTCAGATTGGCACTACTCACTACCCTTGGAGCAGCTCAGGGCAAGCTCACTACGCACCGTCTTTCCCAAACTCTTGAATTTGAAGAAATACCAGAAATAAACTTGGAAATGATGGCAGCAAATACAGATGTTGATGGATAGTATGTCAATGGGAATAAATAACATCAGCAGCTTTGAGTGCAGAGCGCGTCCCCGATTGATGGTGTTCGTTCTGCGGTGATTTTATTAGATGGCTGTCAGAATCTGAATCGCTATCGCAGTTTTCGCCCTATGGTGCTGGTTAACTAAACCTAAATGTCCCCATTCGCTGCACCAGCAGCTCTATTTTAGTGTCCCAATTATTTCTTATTAGCTAAGTAAAATCTATGGAAACTAAAATTGATACGTTTCCGTCTTTGCGTATAACTTCTTGGTGACTTATTAAGAAATAAAACCCATGCAAAAAAGCCATTCTCAGAGGTGCAATGGATCCTAATTTTTGGAGAGGAAAACGCGTATTATTGACAGGGCATACCGGATTCAAGGGAAGCTGGTTGTCTCTTTGGCTTCAACTGGTCGGTACTGAACTCGTAGGATACGCACTGCAACCGCCAACAAACCCGAGTTTATTCGAGATCGCTCAGGTAGCCAATGGCATGACGTCTATCATTGGGGATGTTTGTAACGGCAAAACACTGCATCAGGTTGTTGCTGACTTCCGCCCAGAAATTGTGATTCACATGGCAGCTCAATCGGTTGTGCATACATCCTATACAGATCCTGTATCGACTTACGAGACCAATGTCATGGGTACCGTTCATCTACTAGAGGCCGTTCGACAAGTGGGAGGTGTGCAAGCCTTAGTGAATATAACCTCAGACAAATGCTACGAAAATAAAGAATGGGTATGGGGATATCGTGAGGTTGATCCGTTAGGTGGCTATGATCCCTACAGCAATAGCAAAGCTTGCGCTGAGCTGGTGACAGAATCATACCGAAATTCCTTCTTTCATGCGAGTGATTACTCAGAGCATGGAGTTGCGATCGCGACAGCCCGTGCAGGAAATGTTATTGCTGGTGGCGATTGGACCCAAAACGGTCTGGTTGCTGATATTGTTCAAGCCTTATTAGAACAGCGTCCCGTCCTAATTCGTAACCCTTATGCTACTCGTCCTTGGCAACATGTGTTAGATGCCCTAAATGGCTACTTAACATTAGCAGAAAATCTTTATAACAAAGGTCCTGCCTTTGCTGATGCCTGGAACTTTGGTCCCTATGGGTCGGATGTTAAACCAGTTGGTTGGTTAGTCGATCAACTCTTATCTCTCTGGGGTAACGGTGCTACCTGGGAACAGGACCAAGCCTATCATCCCCATGAAGCAAATTCCCTCAGCCTAGATTGTGCTAAAGCACGACTTAAGTTAGGTTGGAGTCCCAAGATTTCCCTAGACCAGGGGTTAGAACAAATCATCACATGGACTAAGGCCTATCAATCTGGAGCCGATATGCGAAAAGTCACCGAAACGGCAATTTCTCAGTTGATTTAAGTCCACCATTACCAGTATTTCAGATTTTCATCCTCGACATCACTTTATCCTTATTACCTTACAAGTAGACCATGACTCAACAAGCTGAAATGACAAGACCTCTGGAAAATTCTCTTAAGAAGACCCCAAAGTGTCTCTTTTGTGGAACCCCTTTAGAACATACCCTGGTCGATTTGGGCATGTCACCGTTGTGTGAAAGCATCTTAAGTGTTGAGCAGGTTAACAAAATGGAGGCATTCTACCCTCTACATGTTCGTGTGTGCAGCAATTGTTTTCTCGCCCAGTTGGAGGCATATGTTAGCGCAGAAGATATTTTTACTGAATATGCCTACTTTTCATCCTACAGTGATACCTGGTTAGCCCAATGTAAAGCCTATGCCGATCAGGTCGTGGAACGGTTTAATCTCAATGAAGAAAGCCATGTTGTTGAACTAGCGAGTAACGACGGTTACCTGTTGCAGTACTTTGTAGAAAAGAAAATTCCAGTCCTAGGCATTGAGCCTGCCACTAACATCGCTAAGGTTGCAGTGGAAAAAGGTATTCCCACCCTCAATGAGTTTTTTGGCCAGGACTGTGCCCAAAAATTAGTGCAGCAGGGTAAGCAAGGTGATCTAATTGCCGCGAACAATGTATTGGCCCATGTACCGAATTTGAATGATTTTGTTGCTGGCATCAAAATCTTACTCAAACCCCAGGGTGTGTTTACAGGGGAAATTCAACATTTGATGCGGTTAATGGAGTTCAATCAATTTGACACCATTTATCACGAGCATTTCTTCTATCACACCCTCACCACGCTAGAAGAAATCTTTGCTGCCCATGGCATGACAATCTTTGATGTGGAAGAGCTGCCCACCCATGGTGGATCATTGCGTATTTATGCACGACATGCAGATGATTTATCCAAACCAGTGGGAGAGCGCGTCATTGACCTCAGGCAACGGGAAGAAAAAGCAGGGCTCAGGACGTTGGAATGCTATGCACATTTTGATGAACAAGTACGAGAAACTAAGCGTAAATTGCTAGATTTCTTAATTCAAACAAAGCGAGAGGGAAAAACGGTTGTTGGGTATGGCGCACCTGGTAAAGGAAACACGCTACTAAATTATTGCGGCATCCGCACAGATTTTCTGGACTATACAGTTGATAGAAATCCTTATAAGCATGGAAAATTCCTACCAGGAACCCATATTCCCGTTTTCGCGCCAGATAAAATCAAGGAAACAAAACCTGATTATGTGCTGATTTTACCTTGGAATGTTAAGGATGAAATCATGGAGCAAATGAGTATGATTCGCGAATGGGGTGGAAAATTTGTTGTGCCCATTCCTGAAGTAAAAATCTACCCTTAGCAATAAAAAATTTATGCCTATCCAGTTAAAAACTGCATACATCATAGAGTTGGAACGCTTAGGGGACCAGTGTGGATTCTTTGTAAGAACTTGGCGTAAGCAACAGTTTTCAATAAATGGATTGAGCCCAACCTGATTCAATTCAGTATTTCCTTCAATATCAAAAAGGGAACTTTCAACCTTCGATAGCTCACACTCAAAGTATGCCAGGACCATGAAATGAATATAAGTCTGGATCTTGATGCGAAATCACTTGATATGAATTGCCTAGGATCAGAGATGTACAACCTGATCGTTGATCTCTATCCAATTTGCCGTAGCATCACTGGCAATGGCGTACGAAAATCATTACAGATTGTTCAGCAGCATATTCCATTAGAGATGCATGAAGTCCCCACGGGGACGCCCGTTTTTGACTGGACTGTCCCTAAAGAATGGAATATCCGCGACGCTTACGTTAAGGATGAAACAGGCAAAAAGGTTATTGATTTTCAAGAATCAAATTTGCATGTAGTCAACTATAGCTTGCCAATTCACAAAAAGATGCCTCTTTCTCAGTTAAAAGATCATCTTTTCTCAATACCCGATCGACCAGATTGGATTCCTCATCGGACATCTTACTATAAAGAAACCTGGGGTTTTTGCCTGCCAGATCGAACCCTACAATCTCTGACCGATGGTGAATATGAAGTCTATATTGACTCTTCATTAGAAGAAGGTGCTCTCACCTACGGCGAGTTTGCTATACCAGGGCAAATAACAGATGAAGTCTTATTATTTTGCCATACTTGTCACCCATCACTCTGTAACGATAACCTTTCGGGAATAGCCCTAGTCACCTTTCTGGCAAAGTATCTTAGCCAACAGTCTCTGCGTTACTCATATCGTTTCGTTTTTGCACCAGCGACCATTGGCGCAATTACCTGGTTGAGTCGCAATGAACATCGGGTGCCATTGATTAAGCATGGTTTGATCGTGGCTAATGTCGGAGATTCAGGTCATTTAACCTATAAAAAAAGTCGTCGTGGAAATGCAGAAATTGACAGGGTCATCTCCTATATTCTAAAAGATTCATCCCAGGAATATAAAATCATTGATTTCTCTCCATATGGGTATGACGAACGCCAATTTTGCTCACCTGGATTCAATTTACCCGTGGGCAGCTTGACGAGAAGCCAATTTGGCACCTTTCCCGAATACCACACCTCTGCTGACAATTTAGACTTTGTGCAAACGTCTGCTTTAGTCAACTCATTCGAAACATACCTGAATGTAATTGATATTTTAGAAAACAACCACACCTACTTAAATACTAATCCTAAATGTGAGCCCCAACTGGGTAAGCGCGGCCTTTATAGTACGTTTGGAGGTAAACAAGCAACGCCTGATGATCGCATGGCACTCTTGTGGGTATTAAATCTGTCCGATGGGGAACACACATTGTTCGATATTGCTGAGCGTTCTAAATTGAATTTCTCAGTGATCAAGAATGCAGCATCCATTCTGGCAGATAGTGGCTTGCTAACGGTTTGTTCAAATACAGCTGAACACTAATCTCGCGCAAAGTCCAGGTGAAACCTAATTTTCTAATATCAATTCAGGGGTCCCTTAGTTATTTAGCTAAACGAAAACATTAAACGTAAAAAAATCAAGGAAATCAAAATGAAAGTCGTTCTATTTTGTGGTGGATTAGGAACTCGATTAAGAGAATATTCTGAAACTATTCCCAAGCCAATGGTGGAAATTGGCTATCGCCCAATTATTTGGCATCTGATGCGATATTACGCTCACTTTGGCCATAAAGAATTTATCTTGTGTCTTGGGTATAAAGGAGACTATATCAAAAATTACTTTCTCAACTATGACGAGTGTTTATCAAATAACTTTACCCTCACCAATGGTGGCAAGGGGATTGAACTGCATACCACTGATATAGAAGACTGGAAAATCACGTTTGTTGATACCGGCCTAAATATGAATATCGGAGAACGACTTGTCGCCGTTCAGCCTTATTTGGAAGGGGAGGATACCTTTCTCGCAAATTATGCAGATGGGCTCAGCAATCTTGATCTAAATTTGTATCTTGAGTATTTCCACCAACAAGACAAGATTGCTAGCTTTTTGGCGGTGCAACCCTCACAGTCATTCCATGTTGTTTCCTTGGACAAAGAGGATGGACTGGTGGAAAATATCCAGTCTGTAAGACATTCAGATTTATGGATCAACGGGGGCTACTTTGTTCTTAAAAAAGAAATTTTTGACTATATTTCTCCTGGTGAAGAGCTAGTGCTTGAGCCATTTCAGCGATTGATTCAGCAGAGACAACTGGTTGCTTACAGAAATCCTGGCTTTTGGGCATGTATGGATACCCTGAAGGAAAAGATGCTGTTTGACGATATGTATGCAAAGGGAAACACTCCATGGGCTGTATGGGAATCCCTTCTAGAAACGTCAAAAAGTGGTAAAAATCTTGATATAAACAATTCTCTGAGTCTTGAGAAACCTCATAATAATCTAACATCATCGGCGATCTGATAGAAATGACGAGAGGATTCCCTAAAAGAATCCTCTCACAGACGATTGACTAAATCTACACCGTTGCTGTAAAAACCTGTTATGTTGAAGCTACTCTGTAATCATCAGGATCAAAATTCATTCCACCGCATTCTGTGTCTAGGAGCCCATAGCGACGATATTGAAATTGGGTGTGGGGGAACAATCTTAAAATTACTTGAACAGTTTCAAAATATTGATGTTTACTGGGTTGTTTTTTCTGCCATTGGGGATAGGCGAGAGGAGGCCTTAGCCAGTGCGAATACTTTCCTAAAGTCAGCAAACCAGACGAATATTATAATTAAGGAATTTAGGGAACGGTTTTTCCCATATATTGGCATAGAGATAAAAGAGTTTTTTGATCAGCTAAGTAAAGAAGTCTCGCCTGATCTCGTCTTAACCCATTATCGCAATGATCTACATCAAGATCATCGATTGATTGCTGAATTAACCTTGAATGCATTTCGCAATCATATGATTTTAGAGTATGAAATCCCTAAGTATGACGGGGATTTAGGCACTCCTAATTTCTTTGTTCATCTCGACAAGGAGATTTATCAGCGAAAAGTTTCCTACCTAATGCAACATTTTCAAACCCAGTCTAATAAACAATGGTTTGACGAAGAAACCTTTTCATCAATTCTAAGACTGCGAGGCATTGAATCAAATGCACCAGATAAGTATGCAGAAGCTTTTTATTGTCGAAAAGCGCTCTTGATTTAATCCCCTAATCCCAAATGTTTTCTAGCGTATAGGGGCCTCCTGGGACCTGCCAAAAAGCACCATCTACATAACGACGGTTCAAGTCAAGGCCAGCAATAGTTTGCATGTCCTCTGGTGTCAAAACAACATTAGCCGACGCTAAGTTTTGGCGAATACGTCCGGGATTGTAGGACTTGGGAATAACCACAGTCCCCCGTTGCATAGCCCAGCTCAGGAGCACCTGGGCAGCCGTTATCCCATGACGCTTGGCGATGGATGCAATGGTGGGTTCTTCCAGTAAGACCGGCTCATTGTCTGCCTTGAGACTATCAGGGCGACCCGAAGATCCTAGAGGTGAATAGGCCGTCAGATAAATATTGTTAGCATTACAAAAATCTAACATTGATGGCTGCTGCAGATAGGGATGTAGCTCAATCTGATTTAGTTCTGGCTGAATCCGAGCGTTATCCAGCAGATTTTGTAATTTGGTGACAGTAAAATTGGACACCCCTATATGACGGCACAGTCCTTTATCCACGAGGGATTCCATTGCATGCCAGGTGGTCAAAACAGGTAAGTCATTGAGGGAGATCAGCGTCTCTGTTGTTACGGGGAAGGTACTTCCCTTTTTGATAGCAACAGGCCAATGCATAAGATATAAGTCTAGATAGTCGAGCTGCAAATTGGCGAGGGTTTCCTCTAACGCAGGCTGTACATCTTCTGGTGCATGGGCATCACTCCACAGCTTGGAGGTAATCCACATCTGCTCTCGGGTGACAATACCCGCCTTAAAAGAATCAGCCAGGGCCCGGCCAATTTTCACTTCGTTGCCATAGATATGGGCACAGTCAATGTGGCGATAGCCCGCTGCGATCGCATCCTTCACAGCACTATACACATCGCCAGGGGCATATTTCCATGGGCCCAGTCCCAACATGCGATAGCCCGCTCCAATCGCCCGCTTAACCGTATTAGACGTGGTCCGAGGCGCAGATATCCACGTTCCTAAGCCCAACATGGGCATTTGATCGCCGTTGCTAAACGTAACTGTCCTGACCATCTATCGACCTCTACACACCGATTCAAAATTTCTTAGCCGCGAGAAACTTGGCTGATTTACAACCGTCTTAACAGGCCACCGGCATATCCACAGCACTAATACTATTAGCAAGGCTCTGCAAACGGTTTACCCTTTGTAGAACAGCTTGACTCGGCTGTAAATCGAAAGTGGCCAAAACATGTTGCCAGCGATAGACCCAATCATGTTTGAGCAACGCATTAACAACATTGCGACGCCTAATCCGTTCCACCTTATCAGGTTGTGCATTGAGTGATTGAATGACCTCAAGCACGTCTTGCTCATAAAGATCTACCTTGATGACAGCATCTTCCCAGTCGAAATAACGGGGAAACATATCACCCTTGGGAGGTAGACCTAGCAACAAGGTACCCGCACCAACCCCTTCAAAATAACGATAGCCAATTTCTTGGGCTCCGCCAGTTTCGCTCAATGCGTTAAATCTCGCATGGACAGCGATATTGTAGCGGCTTCTCTGTAAAAGATTGACTAATTTAGCACGATGTTCGCGAGGATTACCTACTTCTAACTTGCCATTGTTAATAGTGTCGTAATAATAAAAGAAATTATCACTGCATTGAGAGCGTTGGTACAATGCCCGATGGGTTTCTTCAAGACGACGCCCAACACAACAAACATCAATCATCCGCTGGGGTGGATTTGGATAGGGGCAAAACTGAAGGGCATCAATCGCTGGGGCCAGGTAGTCACAAGGAAGCCCCGTGACTTCTGAGTAGGTCTCAACACCATTGGCCGTCCCTAGAAAAATATGATCGAAATTCTTAAATGGTTCGTGGGCCAAACGCCAGTCGTTAAAGTTTAGCTTCCACGTTTCCATGATAAAGCAAGCCTTATGCCGACATTTATCGCGCCAGTTTTTGACGGATTCTAACAAATGTAGCTGCCAAGGATTGTCGCAAGTAACAAATAACAAATCATATTCATGGTCTAACACGACTTCAGTTGGGAACGGTGCAATCGCGCTAGCAACATTTTGGGAACCAGTCGCATATTTAGCGAGGCGGTATATGCGTCTAGCTAGGTCAAATTCCTGGGTAGGCGCATAGAGCTTGACCCTATCTAAATCGCAGATAATATCCTCGAATTCATAAATAGTACAGTTAGCTACTTGAAATCGAAACCCTCGTACAGAGACAACTAAAATGCGGGGCTCTTTCTCTTTATTTTTAGAGGTATCAATTAACATAGCTATCTAGGTACAGTCAAAAGGGGACAATAACTTGGCTCTATGTATCATCCCTAAGTAAGAAAACGTTATTTGTTCTGTAGATGTTCCTTACTTGACGTTAGTTCACCTTAACAATGCCCTGATACAGTTAAATAATTTAAGCCGCCCACGGACTCTCAAGAACTTTTTGACAAACTTATTCTAAGTTCGCCAGATTTTTAACGATTCAATACTGAATCTTTATCCTGAAGTTTCAGATAGTAATAAAACGTTTCGCTAGTCTGTCGCATCCAGAAGTCTCTAGAATTCGACATTGTCTGGTGTGCGGGGAAAGGGAATGACATCGCGAATATTTGCCATGCCGGTCATAAACTGTACCAGCCGCTCAAAGCCAAGACCAAATCCGGCATGGGGCACCGTGCCATAGCGGCGTAAATCGAGGTACCACCAGTAATCGTCCTTGGGCAAGCCAGCCTCAGCAATGCGTTTTTCCAGGACATCCAAACGCTCTTCCCGCTGAGAACCGCCAATAATCTCCCCAATGCGGGGGGCCAGGACATCCATAGCTGCCACTGTCTTGCCACCTTCGTTTAGCCGCATGTAGAATGCTTTAATTGCTGTGGGATAGTCGGTGACAATAACTGGCTTCTTAAAATAGTCTTCCGCCAAATAGCGTTCATGCTCAGACTGCATGTCCAAGCCCCAGGACACTGGGTACTCAAATTTCTGATCACATTGCTCTAACAGTTTAATGGCATCGGTGTAAGTAATCCGCTCAAATTCATTGTTAATAATGTTATCAGCGGTTTCTAAAACTGTTTTGTCAATACGCTTATTAAAGAATTCCATATCGTCGGGACAGTCTTCTAACACCCGCTGAAAAACAAATTTAAGAAATTCCTCTGCTAGGTCCATATTGCCTTCGAGGTCGCAAAACGCCATTTCCGGCTCCATCATCCAAAATTCGGCCAGGTGGCGCGAGGTATTGGAATTTTCAGCCCGGAATGTGGGGCCAAAGGTGTAAACATTGGTAAATGCCATGGCCATGATCTCAGCTTCCAGCTGACCACTCACCGTCAAGTACGTGGGCTTACCAAAAAAGTCCTGGCCATAGTCCACTTTGCCGTCATCATTTTTGGGTAGCTTGTCCAGATTCATGCTGGTGACGGTAAACAGTTCACCTGCCCCTTCACAGTCACTGGCGGTGAGGATGGGGGTATGGATCCATAGAAAATCGCGGCTTTGGAAAAACTCGTGAATGGCGCTGGAACAAGCGTTACGCACCCGAAACACAGCACCGAGGGTATTGGTACGCGATCGCAAATGCCCCAATTCCCTTAAAAACTCAAACGAATGCCGTTTTTTCTGCAGTGGATAGGTCTCCGCATCGGACTCACCAACCACCTCTAGACTATTGGCCTGTAGCTCCACCCGCTGTCCTTTCCCTGGCGACTCCGCCAATGTGCCAGTGACCATCACTGATGCCCCTGTGGTAATCCGCTTCATGGCATCGTCATAGCCATCCAGTTTGGCATCGGCAATTACCTGTAGCCCCGTCATTGACGAGCCATCATTAACATCCAAGAAACTAAACGCCTTAGAATCGCGTTTCGTCCGGACCCAACCCTGAATAGTGACAACATCACCAGGGTTACCAGATTTCAGGATGTGCTTAATACGCTGGATGGTCATTGGCTGCCTACAATTTTGACTCTATATAAGGTAGCGCAGGCCAGGTATTTTTCAGGCATTTAGACATGGCATAATTTTTGCCATAGGGATTGGCATGTTAACCCCTATGGCGAACCAAACCATCCCCGAAAAAACCACCCCAGCACCAGTCCCAGTCCCACAAACCTTAGCACCTGCCAGAACGGTTCTTTGAGGTTATTCCAGGACAGCAACTGGCTTTCCAAGGTGTCCTCCAGATTTTCAAGTTGCTTTTGTAGCCGCTTTAATTCAGCCTTAGGCAGATGACCCTGGGTGATTTTCACCTGAGCCTCAGTCCACTGGGAAAATGCTTCTCGCACCTCACCATAGCGTTGACGCAGGGCATCAAAATCCTTGCTCGTCTCCTCCAGTGCCGTGGCAAAATCCGCCAGGTCTTGCTCAGTTAGGGGCAGCGACGATTTCATAACCTGGGCCTCATGCAGTAGATATAGACTAAAAGTACAGTAGAGGATCTAAGGAATACCCTATTAGTAGATTCCTTACCCCACATCTATAGGTTGGGCATTGCCCACCGTTCTAGATTTCGAACTATCAACCATGAACGAATCCACAGTAGCGTCATCTAATAATAATGAGGCGTTGAATCTGCAAGACACCGAACCAATGGCCCTGGCCCAAGCCTTGGCTAAGCAGCTAGCCATTGGCCCCATGGACTGGCATCGACTCAATTCCAACCGTCAGGTGCGGGCCAAAGAACAGGTGGCGGCGGCTCTAGTCTATTTGCTTAACGATAATCCAGACGAAGCCCTACCCCGTTTAGAACAGGCTATCGGTTGGCTCAACCGCAGTATCAAAGCTCCCCCCTGTCCTACCCATGGGAAAAATCAACATTAGCAACATTAGTGATCAGAGACTTCATAGGTCAGCGTTACAGGCACACCCACCTGGGTTGCCAATACCTGTGCTGCACTATCGCCATTAATGGCCAGTTCCACATAGCCATGGCTGCCGATCAGTGCTAATGCTGTACCGGGTTCAGTGTATCCATAGCTGCTGTAGCAGGACAAACAATAGCCACCAAGGGTCACCTGCCAGGGTTGGGAGAGCAGATTTTGCCCTGGAATATTGGTAATCAAATTGCCAAAGTGATCAATATATTGAACGCTGCCTTTATAACCTGTGGAGGTTGCGATCGCGTCCTCTAAATCTAGACACACCAAATCAGCAACTGATATTGATGACCCTAGCTTTTCCAATGGCAAACCATTCGCTAAATGGGCAGCCACAGGCGCAAAAATATCACGACCATGAAATGTATTGCTGGGCCAAGGGGTACGCCAATAGTCAGACTCGGTTAGTTCCACAGCTGCCGTAATAGAAAAGCCTGTAAGGATGCCATTATCTGGGGCAACGATTATTTGGAGTCCAGTCGGGGTGTTAACTTGGGCTGCGATCGCAGCTCGCTGAGTCCCCACACCTGGATCCACAACGACAACATGAACCGTGCCCCCAGGAAAATAGTCATAGCTAGTTAGCAAATTAAACCGAGCCGCCAAGATTGCCTGAGGTTGAATATCATGGGTCAGATCCACCACCTGACTCTGAGAGCTGATACTAGCAATCACCCCCTTCATCACACCGACATAACTATCTTTGTGACCAAAGTCCGTCAACAGTGTGATCAGGCCCATAGGGTTCTAACCTTCTAAAGTGATACGTTTTCACCAATGAGTAATTCCTTATCACACTGTGTCGATGTCTTAGCGCTCAATGCCATTGAGCGTCACATCTTTATATGTGCAGACCAAACAAAACCAAAATGCTGTGACAAGGCCGCCAGTATTGATGCGTGGAGTTACCTCAAAAAAAGATTGAAAGAATTACAGCTGGATATGCCAACTGAGCAGCGTCCTAGCTGTATCTTTCGAACTAAGGCAAATTGCCTACGTGTTTGCCAGCAGGGGCCTATCCTAGTAGTTTATCCCGACGGTGTTTGGTACCACAGTGCCACTCCCGAGGTGATAGAACGCATTATTCAAGAGCATTTAATCAATAACCAGGTGGTAGAAGCCTATGCTTTCCTGAAAAACCCACTACCTGATGAAAATAAGTACCGGGCAATCCGTGATTCTATCGATTGATTGGGAACAATTGATTTGAACTACAGGGTCAAGCAGTTGATATGGAAGCCGTTGCTGTATTTCAGCTAATACTTAGCAAAGTTTTAATAATGCACAACCTTGCTATAAATTTAACTGGGCTTAATAAAATAACCCTGATTGACTATAGTCCGTACAGTATCATCAACAGAGGTGTATACAAGCAAATAACTGGGCTTTGGCCACTTAAGCTCTGCCAAACCAGGACATACCTGGTGACTGCCTAATTCTTTTTGAACTTATTCCTTCAAATTTTATCCTCACATACATCGAGTAACACGAGTACACGGCATGAAAGAAACTACAAATGGCGATCAAAAGAAACTCTTACTAATCGATGATGATCCTAATCTCATTCTGCTAGTGAGAGATTATTTAGAGTTTCGCGGCTATCAAGTGGTTACGGCAGGCAATGGCCGCGAGGCCCTTGATACCCTAGGTAACTTGGTGCCTGACATGATCATCTGCGATGTGATGATGCCTGAAATGGATGGCTATGCCTTTGTCGAGCAAGTTCGTCAAGATCCAGGCAAAAGCTGGATTCCCATCCTTTTCTTATCGGCCAAGGGGCAAAGTCAGGACCGAGTTAAAGGTCTGACCACCGGGGCAGATGTCTATATGGTAAAGCCATTTGAGCCAGAAGAGCTAGTGGCCCAGGTAGAGTCATCCCTCAAGCAAGCCTCCCGTTTAATCCATCATCAGACCAAATCGGGCGGTGGTGCGCCGACCATTCAAGTCCCATTCGACGTAGAGCTAACGCCCACAGAGCTAAAAGTAGTTCAGTTTGTAGCCCGTGGTATGGCTAACCGCGAAATTGCCGAAGAGCTTAAGGTCAGTCAGCGGACCATTGAAAGCCATGTTAGTAACATGCTTGGTAAAACGGGCCTCCACAACCGCACTGAGCTAGCCCGATGGGCCATGGAGAATAATAAGGCCTAGGCCTTATAGAACCGCAAGACAGGATAGGTTATTTGCCGTGGACCTATCCTGTCTAAGTAATCAAATTTAGCTTAGATAAGTTTTTACTTAAGTGCAAAACTTCGCTATAATGCTAAGGCTTCGCTGGTGTAGCTCAGTTGGTAGAGCAGCTGATTTGTAATCAGCCGGTCGTCCGTTCGAGTCGGATCACCAGCTTTTTAATGAAAACCTTTCGTGTTAAGGGTTTTAGTCTTCTATATTTTAGACGTCTCTAGAATTTTTAGGTATATTTTTGCTTGATTTTCGACATAAACTAAGCGCTAAAAGCTTTTCATATCAAAGGTTTTAGGGGAATTAGTACAGGAATTAGCACAGAAATTAGTACAGGCGTAAATCTTCTAAAGGGGGTTAGCCATTATTTTCAATGAAAATAAGCATTGCTTGACCGACTGACTTAGGATCAGCCGGTCAAGCAATCTGCTAGCGCAGCCAATTCTGCCTCACCTCAGAAAAGTTCAGTAGCCATCGCACCACACCTGAGAGTCCGTGATGTTCTAAGTGCTCGCGATTCTAAAGAATTAGGTCCAATTAATGATTGGCTTGGCCTTAATGTCTGGAAGTAACAGTCCGCTTAGTCTGAACACGAGATATATCAAGGTCTATTTTCTGCTAATGCCTACCAAGGGCTGCCAACTAAAGTAAACCCAGACCAGTAAAAAGGGTGAGATAGATTCGGAACGGTTTCCTCTCGGTGAAAAACTGCCTGAATACTATCGGGTAGAGGAACATCACCATCAGACCAATAAAGGGTATCAGCCTCAATAAAGACCTTACCGTTCAGCATAGCAACTTGAGCTTCCTGTAGGGCTTCGGCCTTGATAGGAACTTCAATAGACTGTAACTGAGTGTAAAACTCAATCATCAGTGCAGCAGTACCTACGTCTGACACATTCCATAAGCTAGCCAGAGTTGACTTGACACCTGCTTGACTTGCAAATCCAGCAAATCCGAGTTCAGCTTCGTAGCTGTCACTAGCAGTTTCACAGGCACTCAGTATGAGTAATTCCAAAACTGGATCATGCCACCCCATTTTACGCACTTCAGACAATCGTAGTTTTCGATCCCATAGTTGGATGTAAGACTTGTCCGGACTGCTACGATTAAACCGAGCATGGGTTGCTAGATGAACAATACCAGTGGGGTCTACATTTCTAGAGTTGCGGATGTTGTTTGTGGTGGCAGCCTCTTCCAAAAGAGGCGTGCTATTGCCAAACCAATTATTGATGACACTATCAATCTCAAAAGGAACTGCTGGCAAATTATCTAAGTTTTGATCTGGGAAATTGGACATCCCTGCAGGCAGGACAAGAGAATCTTGAATATTCTGATAGCGTGTATCAGTCAAGTTGAGACTAGGCATTAACCCCAGACTGTAGTTTTCAATTAGAAATTTCTCGCCATTATGCAAGGCTGCCAGAGGGGTAGCCCGTAACCCCTGATCCATAATAAAAACCAAATTATTGATATCATTCCGTTTTAAGTCCTGAACTAGAGGATTAATGAGCCATCCATAGAGTTGCTGGGAAGGGAGAAGATAGTTCTGACTTTGCTCAAAGATAGCCTCACGGAAGCTACTGGCAGTCTCAGTAACTTCTAAACAAGTGGCACTGGGCACATGCTTGGAAATAACTTCTTCCTTACTGGTGATTACGACCAGAAATAGCTGATCATCTTCTCGTCCTTTGCAGCCTTCTTGCCTTTGCAGTTGTGCTAACAGAGTCGATAATGAATCTTCACTCTTGAATGTCCAGAGAGTTTCATGGGAATAAGCTGATTGAGGCTCTGCTTCATCTTCACGAATGTCCTCAATTCGTGCCTGTTCAGAGATAATTTTATCACTGGGAGCAAAGAACGCATATATAATAGCAGGCTTGGCCCCCGTAGTATCTTCAATTCGTCGAATGGTATTTTGAGCATCGATAACAGTAGACTCATTTTCACCATTGTCCCCAGAAACATCAGGTGATAAAGAAGCTTGATAATAGTTTTCATACTGTTGCTGAAAACTATCTTCGACGCCTCTAAGAACAGATTCAATAACATCAGTGTTGTCGTATGTCACGGTAACAAATGCTGGCTCAGTAGCAGGGTCTAAGCCAATAAAGATATCAGTACTATCATTAATGCTAGTAAGGTCGTCAATAACGTTATCAATAATGGGCTCTTGCTGGGAGTCAGTAATAATTTGAATATCGCCCTGAGTAAAGGTGTCGAAGAAAGCTTGGGTAGGTAATATAGTGTCGTTGTCAGTTGTGATGGCGAATTGGGTTCCATTGAGGCTAGCATCACCAACAGTAAAAGGAACAAATCCGCTTCCACCGTGACGAATAGTGATTGAGCCATTTCCTGATATCCCTGCTGTTGAGATACTGGCGTCAACGTTGTTGAAATCTGTAAAGCTTCCGCTGGCACGAAAGAATCTTCCAGTTGTAATATCAACCGTTCCACCGATTCCATTGGGAGCAGTCGTATTGATGCTGGCTATCTGAATATCGCCAATAGGGTCGAGAAACACATCACCTGCATCGCCTATAAGACTACTGGTATTGATGCTATTCACTTGAATTTCGGTCAATGCCTCAACAGTGACTGAGCCACCATTACCTAATGTGTTTTGTGTACCAATATCTTCTGTAAAAACTCCACCATTTTCAGACTGCAGTAAGACGTCACCCGAATTAGTTTGGCCACTCGTAGAAATTGTTTCTGTAAAAATTGAGCTAGCCGCATTGATCCTAATGTCTTGACCTTCAGTAGTAATGTTTCCAGTTTGAACATTACCTGCGGTACTGTTGAGTGCCAGAGGGACATCAAATGCAATGTCACCTAAAACAATATCTTGGCTAGCTGATAAAGAAAAAATATTGCTGGTATTAATTTCCCCTAAAACAGAAAAAAGTGCATTGGATTGAGGTGCTGTTGCGGTTACAAATATTGAGCCAGATCCTGATGCATCAATTTGACTATTGTTACCTAAAAGAAAACTTGTGGAATTAGTATCACTTATAGCTGTAGTATCTATTAAAATATTTGCCGTTCCAGTCGATTCAACAACTGTGCCATTGCCAACAATTTGAACACCATTATTGTTATTACTAGAGGCATTTCCACCAGTACCTATGATTGATAAATCTCCATCTTGGACACGAAAAATAGTAGCATCTGACTCAATATTAACTCCGTGATTATTTTCAGTCCCATTTCCCCCTATACCTATGAGAGTAAGAGAACCACTGCCTGCTGTTTCAAGATTTACACCAAGATCGGCCCCAGTAATCCTAATCCCATCATTAAAATTACTGCCTCCATCACCACCTGTTCCTTCAATAAGTAAATCACCACCATCTGTTCCAATTCTGATAGGAGCACCATTATTAAGTATCGTAACCCCGGAGTTCAGACTACTGTTGAGGTTATTGCCAAATCCTCTGAGGGTTAAATTGCCACCATTAATAGTTTCAACCGTTGCACCATCGCTAATTATAATTCCTTCGCCAGCATCAGCATTACCGATGCCACCTCCATTGCCTTCAACCAATAGTCCACCTGAGCCTGCTCGCACAGTTGACTGTATAATCTGAACACCTCGACTCTGGTTTGTTGAACTGTCACCACCTGTACCAATAATAGTCAGAGCACCATTACTCGTATCTAATAAACTGTTACTAATAAGTACACCTTTGTTATCTACATCAGAACCTCCTTGACCTGAGAGAGTTAAATTTCCACCTTGGGTATTAATAGAATTATTGATAACATTCACGGCTCCTGCATCTATACTGTCAAAATTAGCTGTTAGGGTAACGTCTCCCCCTGCTGTAGTGATATTTGCATCTACATTGATGTCATTATTGGCGTTCGCGGTTAGTCCTACCCCTGGTGTAGCTATATTGACATCTGCATTGAATGTGATGTTGTTGGTTGCTTGGAGAACTATATCTGACGATGCTGCATTTAAAAAACTGGCATCAATTGTGGTTGCTGCACCGGGGCCTAGATCGGTATCAAAGAAAAACTCATCCACATCGTCTAAACCTGTGGCCGATCCTCCAGCTGCAACAATCGTAATATCAGTTGGATCTAACAGCAGTAACCCCACCTGACCATTCGCCGCCGCCGCATCGACTTGTCCGTGAAAATCTAGAAACTCTAAACCAGAAACTTCAACAAAACCTCCATCACCTCCCTGAGCCCCTCCTTGAACGCTAATATAGCCATCAAACTTAGTAGCCTCATCTGCCCAAACAATGACTTGGCCTCCGACTCCTTCTACTAGAGCATTTGCCGCAATACTGGAGTCTGCACTGATAAATGTTCGGTTTGCATTGGGAATATTCTCTTGCCCCTGGTAACCTCCTCCAACGCGAACCATCCCGCCTCCATTCGTACCAGACGCATCAAGATTTGCTCTAACAAGTCCCACGCGATCTCCTAAAGCTGTAATTACTCCTCCAGTCTCTCCGACCGTTGTAATATCTCCTGACATCAAAGTTGTTTCAGGAATTATCGAGACTGCACTGTCAGCAGTTGTAAGCTGAACCGTCCCATCTGAGTTAATCATTAGGCTGGAAGCATGATTAACGCTGCCACCAGTCAAAGCATCTGGTAAAGACAGGGGATCAAAGGGGATTGTAGAGCCTGATTCTAGTACTGGTAGTTCATCTATCGTTGCAAGATCCAGGTTAATAAAATTACCCTCTTGGCTGATGCGAACCAATTGCTCACCTGGGACTGAAGCGATTGTGATTATGCCATCCTCAGTTGAGAGGCTGCCCGTATTGATAATAGTTCCTCCAATGATAGTCAATTGCTGCTCCGCAGTGAGGTCTAAATTTCCTTCATTGATAATGGCTCCAGGGTTCCTAGCGGTGAAGACAAATGTGCTAGGAGTTCCCAATAGAGAAGCATAGTTATTGTTATCAAATAGATTTACATAATTCTCTCCAAATCCAATTTGGTCTGCTGTTGTAACAGTAAGTCCACCGCCTATGTTCAAGACAGCATTTTGCCCAAAGAATATCCCGGCTGGATTTACGAGGAAGAGATTGGCATCTCCCCCTGTCACTTGAATCAGGCCATCAATGGATGAGATGTTTTCATCATTAATGAGAGTTAGGATATTATTCAGTTCCGGCGTGACAAGAAAATCAGCAACTTCATCCACAGGCACGTTGAACTGCTCAAATTCATGAAATAAATTATTCCCATCGTTGGAGTGACGACCGCCCGTAATTCTGTGGTGATTGCCTTCGGTAGTGACAACAGAGCTGGTTCCACCCTCGTTAGGAACAATCGGGTTAGCAAAGGTGCTTGTAGCGATGGAACAATCTACCAACAGTGCGGTGATTGTAAGTGCTGGCAGTAAGCTGAGCGTAAGCCAATTAGTCTCTACTTTAAAGATGCCCATATGACTTGCGTTTTGAAAGTGTCGGAGAACGATCTCAGTGGTTATTCTACGGATGAATCAGGCAATGCTAGATATTGCACAGGGAATTTATCGGCAGCTAGTGTCTCGAATCCGCCGTCCACCAGCAGTTGTTGCCATGCCGCCTGCACTACTCTAGACACCGAGTCTGTGGCCATCGATTCGCCCAATACATTAATTGCGTCGTACCACAAACCATTATCTCTGTAAGCATTGCTGAGAACTGGCGGTGAATCTGTTTCGGGAATGGGTTGCGTTAGGTTTGCATCAGCAATTCGCGCCACCCAAGCATTGACACGATAAGCATTTGTTTGCCCGACATCAGCTCTACCACCACAATAGAGCTTGAACGTCCATAAAAAGGGTTCATTGAGCGGCAAAGCAAACTCTGTAGATGGCAGGGGAATACCGACAAACCCCTTTTGGAGCGTTGGAGCCACAAATTCCCATTTAATCTCACTGTTGGTAACGGATTCAGTTTGAAAGCTGCTGATTTTCAACTGTATGCCTACATCCATGTCAGCTGTAATATCAAAGGGCATGTAGAGCCACAGAGTTGGTTGCTCTGCCAGGGTCAACCCACCAGAGTCGTAATTCCTGGGAGCTAAAGCTTTCATCGGCCTACCGCTATCTTCCTCTGGACAAGGCCCTCGGTGACCACCGCCATTGGGAGGAGGTGTCGTCGGTGGATAATGCTGATCAGGTAGGGAGGGCAATGCCTTACTAATTTGGACTGCTGGAGGCGCAAGTAACAGCATGGCAAGGCTTGACCAGGTTACAAAAAGCTTCATAGACAGATGCATTGCATATCCCTCAAATCAGTTTTTTGATAGATTTTGAATTCGTTGCGATCGCACTCATTCCACCTGCTCCTACTAGCGCTAAGACAAAAGGAACAGTGGGAAGCCACCATCCCTCCACAAATAGGATAAATGTCGTTCCTAAGCAGGCCACGAGCGTTAATGAATAAATTAATAACTTGGCCTGTTTGTGAAGGCTGAGAATCACGATACTACTGCCATAAAGGGCGATGCTCAAAATCAAGATGCCTTCGACTGATTGAGAGAGCGTTTGGAGGATGGGGCGATTGTCCAGCACCGCACTGATAAGCTGACTAGTCATGTGGGCATGGACAAAGACACCAGGAATTTCGACATTGAAAGGTGTTCGCCAGGAATCTAGTCTACGGATACCTTCAGGATCAAGGCTATCGATGCGGTCCACACCAACCAGCACAATGCGATCTCGGATATCGGTTGACTGAATATTTTTAGTTAGAACATCTTCCAGGGAAAAAGCAGATGCGATCGCTCTAGGTGTTCTTGTTGAACGATAGTTGAGGAGAATTTGTCCTACATCAGTCTCAAGATTTTGATAACCACTGGTACGACGGGTCAAATTCTTCAATACCAGTTCATCAAATGCCAAATATCCCTCTTCAGTAAATCGACCAGAGATATTGTCAGCTTCCAAATATTTACTGGCTAGCTGAAGACTCAACGCATAGGGGGTTTGGCAATCCCCTAATCCACCAAACCTTCCCAGGAGTAAATGGCGGCGAACTAATCTGTCCGTATCCGATAAAAAATTGGTAAATCCTACCCGTTCCATATCTGTATGTTTAAGCGGAGGGATTTCGTTTTCGCCTGCCTGACAAGCCGTAATCAGTTTCTCAGGTGATTGAAGCGTTTGGAGCATAGCTTCACTGTCTTCGGTCTCCATCCAATCTAGATAAATATCTAATCCAATCGCTCTGGGCTGATAGGCACTGAGCGTATTAATCAGCTGTTCTAGGGCTCCGTCATAGGCGATTGACTGCTCCTCATTCCGACGCGAAAATCCTTGTTTCTCTTGAAAGCGGAGGTCTGCATCGCTAATAGTTACCAAGACCAGTCTTTCATCTGGTGCTTCCAAAGGACGTAGCCTGAACAAAACATCATAGGCACTGAGTTCTAATGGTTGTAAGGCACCGACAAAGCGTAAGCTTAGTAATACAGCAGATGTCAAAAGGCCACTTAAACCAGCAATGCGGAGTCGCTTTGATATCGGAATTGTGCTGGGTTGATAACAGTAATTGCTGATTCTCTGGAAAACGCTTAACTGTTCAGTTAGTGGCTTTTCCGACTGCTTAACCACTCGTTGAATTAGGGGTAACTGGTCGAGAATGACTTGCGTGTTCTGAGGACGTTGACTGGCAAAGGGAGCCATTAGCTCTTCAATAAAGGCCACTAACTCAGGTGGTAGCATTGAAGCAGAGTCTTGCCAAATAAGCTTGCCCAAGATGGAAGAAAATTCGGAAGGATTTTTCCCTGTTAATAAATAAACACAGGTACGTCCAAGTGCAAAGAAATCTGATTGGGCAACGGCCTGACCCTCCATTTGCTCCGTTGGAGTATAACCTTGGGATGCAATTCGAGTTCCAGTCAGATCGCCCAGATGGTTTTGCAAATGGGTTGCCGCCGCCGCTTTGATACCACCGAAATCAATCAGCACTAAGGTGCCGTCTTCGTTCAACATAATGTTGGAGGGTTTGATATCACGATGCAGAAAACCGTACTGATGCAAATAATGCAAAATCTGTGTGAGCTGTGTGAGCCAGGCCAAGGTTTTGAGGGGACTGACGGGTTGATAGTTCTGTGCCTTCATCCACTGGCTCAGCGTTACCCCTGGAATCTTTTCCATGACGTAGCCATGGATAGGATTGCTCTGATCATCTACATCACAGCAAAAGTAGCTATTGTCATCCGCTTTGGGAATGCCAGGATGATCCAATTGGCTGAGAACTTGAGCTTCCCGCTGAAAAAGTTCAACGGCTTTGGGAAAGTCTTCTAACAGTATTTTAAGCACCTTAGTTTGACCATTCACTAGAATTTCCCAGGTCTCACCAAAGCCGCCCTGACCTAACTGTCGGATCAGTTGGTATTGTCCATTGAGCTGTGATCCTGGTTTAAGCATGGGAAAGTGTGGACAAAGAGAGAAAAAAAAGAAGGGGCGGTAGAGGGAGCAGAAGAAGACAGGTTAGATTCGAGTTGTTTATTTACTTGCATGGTATTTGACATACTTTTCAATAGTTGGTTGGAGCATAAATATTGTAGTATTCTCTCTCTTAGCATTTTCCAAGAGCGATCGCCTTCCCAGGGAATTAAGAACTGCCATCAACTCTGACCGGCGAATCTCAGATGTAATCCCCGTCAAAATTTCAGGCAAGGTTAATGGGTGGCCCTGATGTGCTAGACAATTCATCACATCTTGCTCGATTTCCGAGAGGCGCTTGAATTGCTGATGTAGTAGATACTTAAAATCTCCCAAAAAGAGAGTGTTTTGATCCAGAAATTCAGCCACACTACCGCCAAATAGATCCTGAATAGTTGAGGCAATAATCCTCAGGGCTAGCGGATTACCGCCATAGGCCGTGACCAGTTCATGCCAACGATCTTCATCCAATAACTGCTCATGGGTCAGAATTGCTTTGGCCTCATTACCCAGTCCCTCAACGCGATACGAACGAACTGGCATTGAAGGACCACTAATCCTGGACGCCTCCCGCAGTTTTTCCCAACTGGTAAGGATGGTGCAGCTTTGGTGGGTTTCTTCCTCAATCCGCCGGAGTAGTTCGCCGTAACTTTCAAATCCTGCCTGATATTTACCCGATAATTCACCGATGCTGAGGATAGCCTGCACATCATCAAAGACCAGTAAGCAACGGTGTTCTTGAAGATAGCGAAGTAACTGAGAGATGTAATCGGAAGGGGTTTGGAGGGACTGCCCCGCTGGTAGGTAGTTGAGGAAATCTAGAATATCCATCAGAAAGGGCTTCACTGCTGGCCGATTTCTCAAAGACCGCCAGATCAAGCACTCAAATTCATCTTTAATGGTGTGGGCCAGTTTTGCAGCTAGGGAAGTTTTACCGATGCCGCCTAAGCCGTAGAGTACAATGCTGCGGCATTTGTCAGTCAAGACCCATTGTTTGAGAAGGGTGATTTCGTGGGTGCGATCGTAAAAAATAGAGATGTCTGGTTGACTATCCCAACTTTCATGGGCTTTGAGTAATAGATTTGTCGAAACAACAGCTAGTGGTTGACGGTTTTCAATAACTTTAGCCTCTTCCTGAAAACGATACCCCGCTTGCTCCAGTAAACGAGGGACCCAGCGCCAATTTTTTACCTGAGCCGTTTGATTAGCTTGTTCGATCAATTGGGTCTCTACTAAATTTTCAACATATCGATACACATGTCTAGAAAGGCATTGCCGCACAGTATCTGCACCTACGTGGCATTGCTCCGCAATTTTCCCTGGGCTGTAACCGCACAGCAATCCACGCAAATACTTTGCCTCAGTAGATGTCAGCTCATTGCCCTTAGCAACACCTAAATCTTTATAGAGCTGATCTAATCGCCAACTCTGAGCTGCTTTAGCAAAGTTTTCACAAGGATCTGACATACTTCAATCCATTACTAAGGCTCTCCGAAGTAATAGTAGTGTAGTCTTTATGGGCTTCCAACCCATGGCTACTCCATAAAAATCCTCCATGCTTACTCCATGGAATTTGCCGCAGTATGAGGCGACCTATCAATTGATTTTGAATATTCTGAGGTCAGGCTGATGAATTCATTTAAGGATCTTGGATATGAAAATCCCAAAATACTTTGATTTAGTTTCAGGTATAGTTTTTGTTGCATTAGTGGGGGCAAGTAAGCCTGCAAGCGCCCAAAATACTGACTACTTACGGGTTACATTTAATTCAATTGACGTGCATACACTTTTAGAGCCAGACCGTCCCGGTAAAAGGTCAGCCGAGCTTTATGCAAAGGTTAGATTCCCTCAGCATGATTGGCTTCGCTCAAGTCGTGAGAATGGGAATGCAATACGACCAGGCTGGAGATTTAGTCGAAATGTACAAGTTTCCAATCACCATTCAATTGATATTGAAGTATGGGACCACGATAGAAGAGGAAGCGACGATAGAGGTCTTAATATCTCAGTTATCGACCTCAATATTTCAAACTGTTCCTATAGCACTGCTGTGAATGAATTGTCAGGCAAAGTTATTTATTATGGTCAACCCACCAACAATGGTGGTTGTTTGATCCGTGAACAATTTCGTGGAAGCCATGTGACAGCTGACGTCACTATTGAAGCCTATTAAGCTTATTGACATAGAAAATTTTTAGGAATGGCTCACTCATGTTTAGCATACAACAACTATGTGGCCATTTCCTGTGCTCAACCATAGTGTAAAATACAAACGATCAGTACATATTTGCAGGAAGTTTTTGAGAGTAACACAACAATTTACTTATAGTGACAATAAGTAAATATCTCTGAGACTAAGTTTCTGAACTCTCAAGCTGTATAACTATGCCAGACTAAGTAGTGGCCATTTGCAACACTCAAAAAAATGAGAATCGAGAGAAAGCATTGGCTTTTCATTTGCATAGAAGACTATGTATAGCCCAACAGCTACTAGGCAAAAAACACTGAAATTTATCGGAATAACCTGGAAGAAGAATATCTTTCCATTACAACTGAATATCGAGATTTAAAGTCCTATGGATATAGGAGAATTCTCCATAATGATCCAAGGTTTTGTTTATCCAGTCGATAAGTGATAGCCACCAAAGTATCAAGTTGCCGTTGTCGACTCAAATCTCACAGCGTTCTAAATCAACAGAAAAATCAGCTTCTAAAAACATGGAGGACTTCTCGTGAAAATCAAAAATGTTCTGATGGGAGCATTATTTAGCTCTCTCCTAGTTTGCCCACCAGCTTTAGCCAAATTCTATTTAGAGAATCAAACTAACACTTCTCTACAAATAGGGTTTGTCACCCTCAGAGGTGAGCAAATTCGTGGTGATGGATGGTATACGCTTCGACCAGGCGAAGATAGGACTATTGAGGGTAATGACTATCGTGAAAACAAGCGTTATTTCTTAGTTGTCAAAGATCAATCTTCTGGCAAATATCTACGATTTGGATATGGAAATTTATGTGGTGATCATTGTCTTGCTGAATACGCCGACTCAGATGTGTATATCCCACGCAGAGATTTCGACATTGGTTTTAACAACTCATATGTTGCAAATCAATTAAGAAGTGGTTATTGGTCTGCTTTTCAGGAATATGTCTCTAATACAGTTCGATATTCCGGCGTTTATATTCAGCCCAGCATTAATTGTTACGACAGTAGCAAGCTTTATATCACGGGGATTAGTGGAAACACAGCGAGTCTTAATATGAGGGTTTGGGATCGTGCAAGTCGTATTTGGGCTTGTGGGAATTAGGTGGATTTAGTCGTATTCCCTACTGAGTTTGGTTGAAGTTGGAAAGTGTATTGTTTTCTCAAAAAGCAATTAGGAGATTTTTGAAATGACCAAGGTAGAAGCTTCCGGAATAAATCATATTGACAGCCTACTCTACTTGTCTAAATGGGGTGGCCCTAGAGGTGAAAGTGCATTAATTACTTACAGTTTTCAGAATAATCATGATGAAAGGTTTATTCCACTATCCGAAAGGCAAAGAACAAAAGTTAGAGAGGTTCTCAATGTTTGGGAAAAAGTGACAAACCTCTATTTTGTTGAAGATTTTACCGGACAAGGAGCTTTAATTATTAGAGGTGATGAAGGCTTTGGAGGAAGCGGTGGTTTTAATGGTCCTCATACTCGTGGACACGTACATTTGGGTGTTGATCTATTAGGGAATGGAGACTTCTCAGAAGGATCTACCGCTTATTGGGTTATCTTGCACGAAGTCGGTCACGTCTTAGGACTAAAACATCCAGGTAACTATAATGCTCCCTGTGACGGTCGAGTCACTGGAGAGTTATGTAATCCTGCCCCATATTTACCCTCCGATCAAGACAATCGTCGATACTCAATAATGTCATATGATGCTCATCCGACTGTAAGAGCCGAACCTTCTACACCCATGCTGTATGATATTGCAGCTATTCAATATCTATATGGTGCAAAAGGTTTTGCAATTGGAAACAACAGATACTCTTGGAATCCAAATAAGGCATTTGTGAAAACCATCTGGGATACGGGAGGATATGACACTATTTCTGCTGGGAATCAAACCTTACCAGTCAAAATCAATTTAAATCCTGGAACTTTTAGTTCTATTGGTCCTCGCTCGGATGGAGCAGATATTTCAGCAGTCGATAATTTAGCTATTGCTTTCAACACTGTTGAATATCAAGTTTTGATTGAAAAGGCGGTGGGTGGCTCTAACGATGACGAAATTATTGGTAACAGTATCAATAATGAAATTCTGGGAGGTTTAGGTAATGACTTTGTTGATTCAAGCTTAGGAAATGATCGTGTGTATGGTGAAAACGGAGACGATATTCTTTTAGCTGGCGGTGGTAATGACTTTGTCAGAGGTGGAAATGGTAATGATCAACTTTTTGGTGAATATGATTTCCGTTTTACGGGTACTCCAGATCCTAATTTTGGTCATGACACCATTTATGGTGAAGATGGTAATGACTATATTGACGGTGGCCGAGGAAACGATACTCTTTGGGGTGGTGAACAGAATGACACCATCAATGGTCGGGCCGAGAACGATGCTATCTATGGCGAAGGTGGACACGACACTATTTATGGTGAAGATGGCAATGACCTACTCTTCGGTGAAGAGGACTATAACGTTACTGGAGTGCCGAATCCGCACTTTGGTAATGACCTCATTCTAGGTGGTAATGGGGATGATTACATTGACGGTGGCCGAGGAAACGATACTCTTTGGGGCGGTGAACAGAATGACACTATCAATGGTCGGGCCGAGAACGATATCATCTATGGCGAAGGTGGTCACGATACTATCTTTGGCGAAGATGGAAATGACCTGCTCTTTGGTGAAGAAGATTATAACGTTACTGGAGTGCCAAATCCGCACTTTGGCAATGACCTCATCTTAGGTGGCAATGGAGATGATTATATTGACGGTGGCCGAGGTGACGATACCCTTTGGGGCGGTGAGCAAAATGACACTATCTTTGGCCGGGCTGATAATGATGCCATTTATGGTGAAGATGGAAACGATACTCTCTTTGGTGAAGATGGAAACGACGTCATTGATGCTGGGAATGGCAATGATTTCGCTGATGGTGGCAATCACGATGACTTTATCGACGGAGGCGACGGCGACGACTCACTCTATGGAGCCTCAGGCAACGACACCATTCAGGGCTCGACAGGGTACGATCTCCTCAGAGGCGGAGATGGTAATGATCAGCTCGACGGTGGGTATGGTAATGACAACCTTGATGGTGAATCAGGAAACGATGAACTCCACGGTGGTGCAGATGATGACACAATTCAGGGTGGTCTAGGGCAAGATACTCTTGATGGTGAAGATGGCAATGACTATCTTCGAGGTGGACAAGACCATGATCGCCTAGATGGTGGCAACGACAGCGACAGATTGTATGGTGACGAAGGGAATGATACGCTCTTTGGAGGCTCGGGAAATGACAAGCTCTTTGGCGGTATCGGCAATGACTTATTAGTCGGTGAAACCGGCAACGATATCTTAATTGGTGGTGCAGGAGCTGATCAATTCAAATTCAATGCTCTAAATGAAGGCGTTGATCTCATTAAAGACTTCTCTGCAACCGATGGCGATCGCATCGTACTATCTAGCAGTGGATTTGGCAGTGACCTATCCCTTGGAAAATTGAACACAGAGGACTTTATCTTGGGCACAGCTGCCAAACGAGAAAGCGATCGCCTCATCTATGATTCGGCGACGGGTGTACTCTACTTCGATACTGATGGGACAGGGTCTCTGCAACAGACTCAAGTTGCTCAGTTCGCAAACCGACCCGATCTTAACCCGTCTGACATTTGGATAGTTGCTTGACTTAGTAACGTATTAGATATGAAAGGCCCTGAAATCCTTCCTTAAGAACCCAAATAGGTTGAGGCGATCGCTTTCTGAGTCAATAGAACGATCGCCTCAACTTTAAGTGCGCTCGCTTATTATTAAGGACCTAATGTCTATATAGCTATACAAACTAGAACTTCAGCGAAGCTCTAGAGTCGCTATGCCGATAGAGCAGCTGAGTAATGCTCAGCTCATCTACCACTCGACGAATTCTTTATGAAAGGTTAGTACAAAAATAGGCCTACACGCATTTCAGGAAGTTCTGAGTCAAAAAAATCTTAAAACCTTTGCTATACAATACTCGGCTCATCTACTACTCGACGATTTTTTCCCGAAAGATGGCCAAAAAATTAGTACAAGAATGGCTCCATGTGGCTTTCAAATAGGTCTGAGTCGAAAAATGCTTAAAACCTCTGCTGTACATAGCGTTTAGCTTTGGAAAAAGCTAAACGTCTCAGCCCCACTTGCTATGCTAACGGAGCAGCTAATTAACGGTCAGCTCATCTAGGTCTTGACAACAATTTGTACGAAAAATGCCGCGAAAAATTAGCACAAAAATCAGTACAATACTTTTTAGGTGTTACAAAAGCTTTGCCAGGCAATGAATTTAGCTTTTGAGTATTTCTTTTGTAATCAGCCGGTCGTCCGTTCGAGTCGGAGCACCAGCTTTTTAATGAAAACCTTTCGTGTTAAGGGTTTTAGCCTTCTACATTTTAGTTAAATCTAAAATTTTGGTGGTTATTTTTACTGATTTTTCGACATAAACTAAGCGCTAAAAGCCTTTGATGTCAATGGCTTTAGTGAAATCAGTACAGAAATTAGTACAGGTACAAATCTAACAAAAGGATTTAACCATTGTATTCAATAAAGATAAGCACGGTTTGACCGGCTGACTTTATATCAACCGGTCAAACCGTGCTCTAATAAAGCTGATTTTGCCTTGCAAAGTAGTCAATGTTTAAAACCCTGTGAAGCAAGGACTTCATTCATCTTTGACTATAAGCAATACCTTCGGGAGACGGCATATCAGTGAGATCTCATTCCAAATCCGGTGCTGGCCCAAAAGAGCAGTTGAGTCAGTTTGCAAGTTAAGTAGGTGGCAAAAACTATTTAATATCCCGAAGATTACCAGATAAGCATCTTAGCGATTCAGAGCCACATTTACTTATGGCCACCTACTTAGCAACACCCTTCGCTGAAGTTTTGTCGCTTTTGCATGAGCACCGATAGTTCGTAATCTAAACGAACTTGCAATTTACCTGATATGTTCTTAGCTCGACTTTATCCAAACATGTGGGGTTAATGAGGAAAGCAGCAAGCACAATAGGTTTATCAGAACCAACTTGCTGCAAATGGAAATACTAAATCTGCTATCGCTATTCGCTCCCTTATTTCGTCCAAGTGTAAGTGACATGATTAAAATCCCTCGTGAGATTTTCAACACTTGGTCTGACTTGCTTTGCTATGCGGCTTAGTGGATAAAGTCGAGCTAAGGAGCTGTTAAGAAACTACTTCACGGTTTAAGCCTGACAGGCTTGTTAAGCAATGATTTAAATGAACAAGGCCATGATTTTAATTTTTAACAAGCCCTAAGCCCCGGACCTAGGATGCTTTAATCAGGACACTCTCTCCCTCAATCATGGCTTCATAGGAGTCGAGGGGCCTGACGGCGGGACCCACCGTTGCGGTGCCGTCAGTGCCAAATTTTGAGCCATGACAGGCACAGGAGAATTCCTCTCCCTGCCAGTCAACGGTGCAGCCCTGGTGGGTGCATTTGGAGTTGAGGGCAATTACGCTGTCGGTATTGGCTGGATCGCGCACAACAATTACATCACCTGCAGTCAGGCCTTTTTTGGCTAAGAATCCCTTGGCATCTAAATCGGCCACGGTACCGACGGTCTCAAACCCATCTGGCACAGCGGCCACTGGAGCTGAATCTTCTGTAGCAGGCGCATCGGATACAGTGTCTTGAGAATTGCAGGCTGCGATCGCAACTGGTAAAGAACTTACCAACATACCTAAGCCGACAAAGTTAATAAACTCACGACGTTGCATAGTCTTTCTTTCTCCTCTCTAGTTGTTATTGACCGTGTTGGCCAATTGAACTTTAATGCGATTGCTGATTTAGGGGATGAATCGGTCTGGAGCCATTACTATTTGACGGTATCTCACAACTCCAGTCATCCCAAGGATCAGCAATGCCACGTTAACTACTACCCATAGCCTTAAGCCACTGGTTTTTGGTTTGATCCAGCTGGGCTGGATTTAGGGGTAACAGCCCCACCTCGGTCATTACATTGGTCATTTCTGTCAGATAAAAGTTCACCACCGCTTTAGTCGGTGTAACTGATGTGAGCCGTTTTTGATCCACATATAGAAACAGGGACTGCACCAACGGATAGGCGTTACTTCCTACTGTTTCTGAACTGGCGCTGATTCCGCTGATGGGTATGGCCTTAAAGGTTTGGGTAAAGCGTTCATGGATGGACCCATTAATAAAGGTCACACTATTGGTCCGGCTGCCAAGGCTTTGCACCATCGGTTCTGGATAGTCATAAAATATGGTGCCAGCATTAAGCAATGCAGCTCCATTATCTGGAAACAGTTTTTGGGTTAACAACGCCACCGTAGACGAATTGGGGCCAATCATGGCTCGTTCAATTGGGGCATTGGGCCAACTTGGATCCACCTCTGACCAGGTTTTAGCCGTGAGAATGGCTTTTAATTTTTCTAGGGTGACCCCGCGCACAAAGTCATTTTGTTTGTTAACCACCAGCAGTAACGGATCTTTGCCAATGCTCATCTCTAAGGGTTGCAGCCCTTTTTCCTGGCAGGTCTTGACTTCGGCTGGCGTCATCGCCCGATTTACGGTGAGGAACGCCACGGTAGGATCCTGGCAAAATTGTTGAATGGCAGAACCCGCTTTTAGGGCATTGATATCTAGCACACCACTGTAGCCTGCCTGAATCAAATGCTGATACATCTGTTCATTAAAGACCTGCATCGTTGGGGCGGTGACCATGGTTAAATTACCCTGGATGGCTAAGGGGGCATCCGCGGGTAACGTCACAGCTCCCTTAGTCATGGTCGAACTTTGCTGGAGACGACTGGCCGTCAGGCTTTCTAGGTTTGGATCAATCAGGGGCTCTATCTCATTGACCGCTTGTCTGAATTGAGCGTAGGGATTGTTGGGATTGTCTTCAGACTGGGAGGCGGCAAGCTGCCCACAGCCAGTCACTAAACTAACCAATAAAAGCGGACTAAGGTACTGCCAGCAAGATTTGAATAGGTTAGGCAAAACAAGATATGGCATGGGCAACTAGTCCTGGTGGGCAACAGCCGACTGGGATGTTGGCTCTTGGCGATCGGTTTTTACCTGCAAAATACCTTTAGCCAGCCGTCCCAAACTGTTTTCCTGGGTGGTATAAGCCACTAACTCTGATACCGCTTTAGGGGCTTCCGGATCAGACTTAGGGTTGAGAATATGGCTCAAGGCTGTTGCCATGATTTCAACCTGGCTGTAGCTTTGGCTCAGGGTCACCTGGGTCTGGCGCTGCCGATACTGCAGCCACAGCAGCCCCCCCAACAGTAGCAACAGAAACCAGCCATAGGTGAGGAAGCGGTAGATGCGAGTGTTGGCGAGGGCCAGTTGGTAACTGGATTCAAACTTACCAGCAATGGGCTCTGTGGATGGATCGAGGGGTTGCAGCAATTGTGTGGTGGTTTCTTCAATCAGGGGCTTGGCATTAAAAATGACGTTGGCATGGGATTGCACCAGTTGAAGGGGCAGCTCTGTTTCTGGAATTTCCAGGGTGTTTTGTAGTTGACTGAGGGTCCTCAGCTGGTTTTGCAGCTTGGTGGATAGGGTTTCGTCGGTGGTGGCAGTAAACAACAACAGGTTGCGAATTAGCTGATTGAGGGTGTTGTCTAAGGTGGCTAATTTACCAGCATCCAGGGTTTCGGTTGGCTTCAGGGTACTGAGTTTTGCATCGATCTGATCGGTTAGGAAGGGAAGATAGCGCAGCGAGTTTTTCAATAGGGCATTTCGACCTTTGAACACCTCACTTAGGTTTTCTTTTTGGTCCAGGGATGCCTGACGGCTTTCGAGAAAACTGCGAATTTCTTGTTGAGCGCTAGCGGTAACAAAACCAGGAATGGTTTCTAGGGAGGCCAATACCTCTCCCTGATCCTCCAGGTTATTTACGATGGGATCATAATAGGCAAAAAGCTCATAGCGGGCCCGTAGAACTTCTTGGGAGAAGTTGGCCTCTAGCTCACTGAGGCGTATGACCTCGTCCCGGTATTGCTGATACTGTTGAAAGGAAACCGGCAGGCCTCTATAAACGAGCAATGCGGAAATCAGGAGAATCAAGATTACAATCACAATCCCCAGTGCCCGCAACTGATACCGCAGTTTCTTAGAAAGACGAGACTCAACCATAATCAGTGTTACTCCTGAATTTCACCCGTCAAGGACTGTAAAAACTGCATGATCAAGTCCACATCCTGTTGTGGAATATCCACCCCCAGCTGATACTTACCCATGAGCTTGATGGCCTGATCCAGGGTTTTGGGATTGCCATCGTGAAAATAGGGGGAGGTGAGGGTAATGTTACGCAGAGTTGGCACCTTGAACACATGCAAATCCAGGTCATTTTTGGTGACGTTATAGCGCCCCAGATCCTGTTTGGTGACAGGCGTTCCTCGGTCAGCAAAATAATCTCCAAAGATACCCAGGGTTTGGAACATGTTGCCCCCCACCAGCATGCCCTGGTGGCAGCTGACACAGCCGTATTCTTTAAAGCGTTCGTAGCCCTGCTTGGCTTCATCTGAAATGGCATCCTTTTGCCCCCGCAGGTACTGGTCAAAGGGGGCATTGGGGGTGTAAAGGGAGCGCTGGAATGTTGCGATCGCATCACGAATATTTTCCGCCGTCAGTCCACCGTCATAGGCCTGAGCAAAGCCGCTGCGATACATGTCTTCCTTACCAATCTTACGTACCACCTCCTGCCAGGTCATCCCCCCCATTTCTCCCACCTTTTCAATGGGGCCTTTGGCTTGCTCTTCCAGGCTTTTGGCACTCCCATCCCAGTTGAGTCGGTGCATAAAGCCGGTATTAAACACTGTTGGCGAATTCAGCCCTGTATTCCCCCCAGCCATGCCAATGGAAATAGCTTTCCGGTCAGTGCCTCCCTTATCCAATACATGGCAGGTGGCACAGGAAACCGTATTGTCAGCCGACATGCGAGGATCGTGAAATAGCAGATCGCCAAGCTGCACCCGAGCTGGATTGGGCTCCTCTTCCAAGGTTAACGGAATCGGCTGAATCGGCTCTGCCAACAGCACAGGTTCAGACGCCAATGCTGCTCCGGGAGTCTCCGCCGCTGGCTGCTGTTGCCAAAACCGGGTAACTCCCAGGGCCGTTAATACCGCCAAACAAAACAAAACAACTAGCGCCGCTATCTTTCTAAATCGATTTGACTTCAGTTGAGAGACTATTCGAGAAATCATTGGGAAAACGCTTGACTGAGTGCCTACAAGTTGACTCTAAATGCTAAACAGAACTGCCCACCGGGGCTTTATCGGTGACTAAATGCCATGTAGGCAACGTCTCCATAGCTTCGGTTGCAATCGAACCATGGGACGACAACTGATGATGATCTTTTAAGCGTTCATAAATTGGCTGAGTAACAACAATCTGATTTGGCTGTGCTTGATCAGGTAGCTTCGTAGCCAACTGAATTGTATCCCCCCAAAGCTTGTAAACAAAGGGATCAGTCCCTATAACACCTGCCATAAAGGCCCCTGAATGCAGACCCATTTGAAGACTTAAAGAGACCTGATACCGATCATTCGTCCTCTGCACGATCTCTAGCAGATTCTGAGCTACCCGCAACCCCCGCTCCTGATGGTCAAAATGAACATCTGACAGTCCACATATCGCCAGGTAAGTGCCATCGGTTGTACCTTGGGGCTCTAGCCCGGATTGTTTGGCCACCTGGTCAAACTCACTCACCAGAGCATTCAATGCAACGGCGATTGATTCTGATGAGGATGTTAGTCCTAAAATCTTAGCTGACAGCACCGTTGCCTGTTGCACCATATCCACAATTGGCTCGTCCCCCTGCCGAAATCTGGAAACAACCGCTGCGGGTAAAATATTCTTCAACAAGCTGTCATTTTCCAAACGTTTCTGTTCTATCAGTCCTCCCTGATTTTCCAGAGTGTGGGCCAGCTCCTTAAAAGATTTTCCCAGTTGACTAAACTCGTCATCTCCCCCAATTGGAATATCGCCCACGGGTTTCCCTGCCTGTATCTTCTTACTCGCTTCGATCAGACGGCTAACAGGACTGGCAAATGCCTGGGCGATAAACCCTGATAACAAAGCCACTGCCAGAACAATGATCACACCTGCTGTAGACATGTAAATCTGCATCATTGTAACCGGTCCCAAGGCCTCGGCCTTATCCATTTCCGCTAAAATAGCCCAGCGCAGTCCCTCTAGCTTCAATGGTGCATAGGCACTCAATACCTGTTTGCCCTGATAGTCCGGGATGATTTCCGTATCTGCTTCGCCCAACATGGCATTCTTGGTTGCGATCGTATCCACAGGCTGTAGCAAGACCGATGTGTTGAGGTTGTATACCAGGTCTACAGTCTCAGAAGAAAGGCCCACTTTCCTCAGGTTTTCTCGATAGGTATCCGCATCCTCCAGAAGCTCCCGCGATACTGACCGCATTAGAGTATCTTCGCCCACCACATAGACCTGGCCAGTCTCACCTAACCCTTCATCCTCCCAGGCCTGGGTGCCCACCAGGATGTCATTAATCCGGTCAGGAGGGAGCTGCAGCGCCACAATACCCACAATGTGAGGGCCGTTAAAAATAGGTGTGCCAAGGAAGGCTACTGGAGCCGCTTTCCTTGGTACATAGGGTTCAAAGTCTACCACCTGAACAAAACCACGACCTGGATTGTTACGCACTGCCTCGACCACTTCAGCTAGACCGCTGCGTCGGTAGGGACCCCGGTCTAGACTTGTGGCATAGTCGGGATGTTTGCTAACGGAATAGACAATCTCACCACTGTCAAAGTTGATCAAATAGAGATCATCATAGCCGTATTTATCGATCAAATTTTGAAAAAAGGGATGATAGGTATTGTGATGTTGCGCATAAGCACTATCACCTGTAGCACTGGTTGAGCTGTCCCCTTCATTTGCCCCGGCAAGAACATAGCTGTACTGCAAGTACTGCCCTGCTTGAGTCAGAGGTCGATAGTTAGCAAGAATCTGCGGCCCATCCACGTTTTCGGCCAGGGCAGGCAGAAAGTCACGGGCATAGTAAGTCTCAATACCCTCTATCCACTCATTGGGGATCACTTCATTTTGCAGCCCCCGATAGGCCGCATTAAATTCCACCATGGCCGACACCACAGTGCGATCCTCGCCCAAAACTTCTAGCTGATCCCGGAGTCTTTTTATATAGGCTTCTACCTGAGTGCCCTTCGACGCTCGGACACTGGTGAGATGATCAAAGACTTGAGCCTCAAATTCTTGACGAAATCGTAGCCAGCTGAGAGTCCCACCAATCAGCAACGAACCCAGGCTAACCCCCACCAAAAGGGCTATCAGCTTAGACTTAACACGCAGCCTATTTAACATTCTGTATTACTTTCCGTTAACCATTCACGTTTCCCTAATGGCGTTAGATAGAAACGTTACCCAGCAGCATTGGTCCCTAAGTTATGACCAATAAAAAGTTACTACGATCTCTGAATAAGCTGCAAGCAAGCCCACACTTAACTCACTCGGCACAAGGAAAATTGCAATTTTTGTTTACACTTCTGTCTACGATTCTCGTTTACAGAGAGTTCATGCAGCCTAGACAATTTAGTAAGATAAGTAAGAAAGGTGTTCAAATTCAGTATTCACTAATTTTCTTGAGGCTGCCTTGTATTTCAAGATACTGACAAAAGAGTTTAAGTATGAGCTATAAAGTGAACCCTGGAAATAGTTATCTAGAAAACATAGGCATTGCTTTTCACGCAGATTGTTTGTATTCACTAGTCGTTGACAAGCTATAATGTGATTCTCCTTACTAAAGGCTGTTGTAATTAGCGCTAACAGAAAAATCAAGATTAAATATCTTAACTAAGCGCTTAAGTGGCTTGAAAACCTGGCTTAGTGAGATTGCACACACTTCTTACCTTGTTGCCATGAAATAGTGCTACCTGTGCAATTCAAATAGCTTAAGGCTAAAACTACTGCCGTGCTTAAGATAGAGTTCTATTCAGTCGATTTTTGGAAGTCGATCATCTATCCTAGAGGCCATCAGAAGAGATGGGGTTGAGGCCATGGGGAACTACAAGATCAAGGTCAATATTGAAATCGTAGAAAGCGATGAGGCCATCAGTTCTGGACCCGAAGAAATTGAGACCGGTGTGTTTGAGTTTAATATTAGCCCAGAGGCCGCTACCAGCATTGATGCGTGTGAACAAGCCTTGTTAAGTACGAATTATCCAGCATTACGCTCAGCATTGGCTCATCACCTTGAAACACTCTCTCAAAAAAACGGAAACGGCATCAACCGCAGGGATTTGGGAAATAACAAAGAGCCCATATCGGGTGGATGGGGAAATCGGTCGGTTTGAGTTTATGTCGTATACAGCGGTTGCATCCCCTGAGAATCAACCATCGAACCGAGTTAACACGCTATATGGGGCCCTACCCGGCAAAAGCTGGTATCGCACGGTGGGCTTTAAGGAGATTGCCTACACCCATGGGAGTGCGGTTGGATCGTACCGTAAAACGAGTGCGTGGCTCAATCGGATACGTCATCAAGAGACCGGGGGAACCCCGTCGAGAACGATGCAAGACAGTAGCGAGAGAGAAGGCACCCGTGTGCTCAATTACTTGACTCAGACCAGTGCCGCCATCCTGAAAACCCATGGTGTCATCGACACCACACTGCCTGCGGCTGTAGTCGTCTCTGCGAATGAGCGTGCGCCTGTCCATCTGGCTCCAGAAGCCGTATCCGCTGTCATCGAGCAGTGTGGCAAAACCGAGTGATTCGCCAACAGATGAAAGCCAATCCCATCCCGTATGAAGACCCTCACCATAGTCTCAACATTTCGATTGATGATGTCGGGGTGAAACGTCAGAGTGACCAGCGCCCCGCCAGTGTTCCAGAGACAGCCACCTCACGCAAGTATGCCTATCAAACAGTAGTCCATATCGAAAATCAACTCGGTAACTATCGATTGAATGCCTTTGGCTTGAAGGCAATGTTAACAATACTGTTGGCCTTTTTACTCCACAATGACCTTCTTCAAGGCCCTATCGTATTCTTTGCCGATGGTCAGCGCAGCTTGCATGGAGCGATTCTGACCACCTTTGCTGAGGTGTCAGCACTACAGTTGATCTTGGACTGGTACCATCTGCATGAGAAATGTAAACAACTTCTCAGTCTCGCCTGTCAGGGTAGACACCTGCGAAATACACACTTGACTCACCTAGCGGCCCTGCTCTGGCATGGATTAGTCGATGCGGCTCTGGTTTATCTTACATTCATCGATCCAGACCATCTCAAAAATATGGCTGCTATCGATAAACTCCAAGGATATCTTCGTCGAAACAAACCTCACATTCCTTGTTATTGTGTACGTAAACAGCTGGGATTGAGGAATTCCAGCAACCGAGGAGAAAAGGCGAATGATATATTAGTCTCCTCACGACAAAAGCATAATGGTATGAGTTGGTCTAAAGCGGGTTCGGTCGCCTTAGCCGCACTCACTACCTTGGTTTCGAATCAAGAAGCTACCCAATGGTTCAGCACCGGACAGCTTAATTTCAAATTGCTTCCTCATCCCGTAAAGTAATTGCACAGGTAGCAATAGTGTGATATAGGTAACTATAGGCATATCAGTGAGCCGCTAGAATATTTGTGTGAGATGTTGACATGGATAGATCTCTTTTAGTCTGGTTGCTCTTTCTAGGTCTTGGATTTCCTCTGACCGCACTGGTTCTAAATGAGGTCGCTGAACGACTTCAGCAAAGAGAACACCCTTTAGCTGAAGCACTTCAGAAAATACGTCAGTATGTTTTGCCTCCCCTGGCGATACTCTTGTTATTAACAAAAGTACTGGAGTTAGCCAATGCCCAAGGAGCGACTCGTCTTGTTGAAACTGTTACCTACATTGCTGTTATTACAGCTGCTATTCCCCTATTAAATGCAGTTTTAACAACAGGTAAACCCATTGCTGGACAGATAAAAGTACCCAATCTGTTTTTTCAGGTAGCCCGGGCACTGGTGATATTGGGTATTGGATATTACATTTTAGGGGGCGTTTGGCAGATTGATCTGAGTAGTTTGGCAACTGCTGCTGGTGTTAGCTCTTTAGCAATTGCCCTGGCGCTTCAGGATACCTTAAGTAATTTAGTTTCAGGTTTTTTACTATTATTTGCCAGGCCATTTCAAATCGGAGACTGGATTGAATTTAACGGTGTCGAGGGTCAGGTTTTTGCTCAAAACTGGCGCTCGGTCACCCTATGGGATAAAGGTTGGGGGCGATATATTTCAATTCCCAACGGCACATTGGCTGGAGCCACAATTAACAATTATGGACCCATGTACGAAAATGGTGTCTGGTTTAAGGTTGATATTAGCTTCTCCTATGATGATCCTCCTAATCGTGTATTAGATGCCCTTTGGAATATGCAGGTGGGGATTGAAGATCGACTCACTGAACCGTTGTTTCCGGTGGTGCATTCCTTTGGGGATTCCGGTATCAACTATATTGTTTGGTTTAGGAAGTCAGCCCGGGGGGGCAATGCTGCCGTAAAGCGAGGAATTATTTCAGGACTCTATAATCTGGCTCAGCGAGAAGGATTCACAATCCCATATCCTATTAGCATGGAATACAAGATAGATGCTGCAAACGGGCTTCCATCAAAAATTCCTCATCAAGTGCAAGACCTTAGCCCAGAACTCGCCGATTTTCTAGGAACTCTCCCTTATTTCTCAAAACTTCAGAAATCAGAGATGGAGCGCATTGTTAATTTAGCTAAGGTTCGAAATTACAGCAAAGGAGAACTGATTATTAAAGAAGGAGCCCCTGATGATGGCCTATATCTTGTGCGTGAAGGAAGTGTAAGCGTTTCTACCCAGGACAAAAATGGTGAATCCCAAGATTGTGGATCTTTATCGGTGGGGGAAGCTTTTGGTGAGATGGCTATTTTCCCTGAAGAGCTTAGCCCTGTAACTGTCATTGCGGCGGCAGATTCTCAGATTGTTATGATTCCGGTTGATGAAATTGTTCGCTTGATTCAAGGGGGGCCTCAGTTCCTGCATAATTCAGGATTCTCCAAAGAGATGCTTCAGTTCATTTATGAGCGAAAGCGGGCACTTCGAAGAGCTAAAGGGATGGATGAAGATGTCATTCCCCAATCATCTAACAGTAATGGCAGCGAAAGATTCCAATACATTAGTCAAAGATCGGGACCTGAGACATAAAAGGATGCTTCAGCTAGGCTATTTCGAAACTCTAGAAACGGATGACGCTGAAAATCTTCTCAGCGCCCGTGAACGTTGGCATGAGTATAGACTTAATTTAAGTCAGATTACGGCACAATCGCGAGTCCTAGACATTGGCTGTGGTCAGGGCATAGCAACTTGGCTCACACAACAAACTGACTGTGAAGTGGTGAAAATTGATGATCAGATAGTTGATTTTCCTCACTTACCCTTTCTAGATCAGTCTTTTACCCATGTTTGGAGCCAAACCACCCTCTCCCAGATTCCAGACCATCAACAGGTGTTAGCCGAAATCGAAAGGGTGTTACAAGCAGATGGCATTTTGATGCTAGATGACTTAATTATGCCTATGGCTCAGGTTAATGAATTGAAAGAAGAGTTGGTTGATCAAGTACTCTCGATTAAATCTTTCCTAACACCAGAAGGTTATGCAGACCGTCTTAATCGACTTGGCCTTATGGTGTTGGACTCGTTAGATCTAACTGACCATCTAAGAAAAAGTTATGAGCTTCAATTGGAGTATCATCAAACTCATAAATCAGATAGCGATTTAGATCTGATTGCTTTTGCCAAACAGGCAATTGATACAATTGATGCTGGAAATCTGGGATGGTGGTTCTATCGTTGTAAAAAAGTTGGGGATCGCCTGCAATGGATTCACAACAATACAGATACGGATGAGCTGCGCCGTAAGTATGATTCTTGGGCGGCTTTATACGAAGCCGATTTGGACAATTCGTGGTTAATGCCTGTGCATGCTGCTCATTTGCTAGAGCAGTTGCAACCCAGCCAAGGGAAAAATCAAGACTCCAGTAAAGCAATTGCTATTTTGGATGCAGGGGCTGGAACCGGAAAAGTGGGTCAAGCGCTGAGCCAGCTGGGCTATAGCAACATTACTGCTATGGATCTCTCGATTGGGATGTTAGAGGAAGCTCGCAAGAAGCAAGTTTATACCGCATTGTATGCGGCCAATTTAGAAGAACCCCTAACCGTTTGTGAGCCTGAAACCTTTGATGTGATTACGGCCATCGGTGTCTTCACCTATGGCCATGCCAGTCCAGCTGGTTTGCGCCATCTTTTACCCCTCCTCAAACCGGGTGGGCTATTTCTGATCACGGTTAGGGCGTCTAATCAACTAATGCAGGATGCCTTCAAAGATTTGCCTTGGAGTCTAGTTAAACAAGAAGACTATGAGTTTGAAACCGCCCCTTTTTATCTGTTGGCCTACCGTAAAGATTAATCCCAAATATGTACCCAGTAATAAAGGCTTATAATCGATCTCCTTGAGATATCTCAGGCAACGAGAACATAGTTGACATTTTGCGCCAATGGCCCCTTTGTAAAACAGAAAGAAAACAAATGGTTACATCCATCAAAGAACTTCCCGTGTCTGACTTAGAGTTTCAGATGTTCGTACTAGATGAGTTGGCTGATGAGCTATTAGCTGACAAAAAGGACATCATTAAACTCACCATTGGGATTACGGAACTCGAAATTCCCGAAAGTGTTCGTCAGGTTTTTTCAAATACTATTTTTGATTACGAGAAAACTCACCGGGTTTATCCCCAGGGGATTCCTGAACTCAAGCGATCGCAAATTACTACAATGCTCAGTATCATGTGGGAACCCAGGCTGAAAACGTTATTGTCAACGTGGGCACCAGTTCCATTTTTCGGAATCTGTTCCAGGTTCTATGTCAGCCTGGGCAAGAGATTTTACTCCCCAAGCCTTACTATTGCCTCTATTTAATGAGTGCTATTTTGGCAGGGGCTAAGATTACCTACTATGACATCGACTACAAAACGGGTCAGATTGATCTAGACTCCTTTAGAAATGCCTTCGACCCTGATCGCACCGCTGTAGTGGTCTTAAACAATCCAGGTAATCCCCTCGGCAATGTTCTTACCAAAGATCAGATCATTGAGGTCAATCAAATTATTGCAGGGCGGTCGTTCATTGTGAACGATGAAATTTATAACAACACTCTGTTCTACGCTGATTATGAATGTCCACTGGCCTATCTCGATGAATACCGGGATGTAAATATTGTCACCAATGGCTTTTCTAAAGGATTTCGCATGTATACCAAACGGGTTGGATTTGGTATCTTACCCGATTCTTTGATTATGCCGATGCGCATTGTACAACAGCACACGTTGTTGACCCACGATCCGGTCAATCAGCATGGTGCGATTGCGGCCCTAAAGGATCTAGAAAGTCCTAAAGAACTTACCAATCTCTATAAGCAGCGGGCAGAATACTCTTATACTCAGCTCGTCAATACTGGTTGCGATCCTATCAAAGCGGAAGGTGGATTTTATATTGTTTTGGATTGCGATCGCTGGGTAAAAGAAAAAGGCATGGCCGACTCTAAAGACCTTGCGGTTGACATTGCAAAAACTGTCCATGTAGCCACTGTTCCAGGTACAGACTTTGGCATTCCCAATGGATTAAGGTTGAGCTTCTGCACCGATAGATATAACGAAGGCATTGATCGATTGCGTGATTACTTCACTCGATAAATCGTTGAAATAACCTTCTGCTAAAGATCTTTTTGTTGGCTTGACAATAGTTTTAGAACCTTTAGCACAAGGAAATCCAGGTTTCTCTCATGGATTTGATCCTCTTGCTCTCATTGTTCTTATGGTGCCCCAGGTAATGTCTGGAGATATAGCATGACAGTATATGACAACGTCAACGAAGCTTACGATCTGGTGTATACCGATGTGGATACCAAGGTCCCCTTTGTACTTCAGGTTCTAGAGAAATATCAGAAAGAAAACGTGTTAGAACTCGGCAGTGGTTCCGGGCTATTTACGATTCCCCTAAAAAAGAAAGGATTAAATATCGAAGGCGTTGAAATCAGTCAGGAGATGCTTAATCTGACTCTAAAAAAAGCGCCAGACCTAACGCTACATCTAGGGGATATGAGAACCTATGATCTAGGTAAACAGTTTGATGCTGTTCTGATATTAAGTGCCACGTTAACTCTGCTCCAAAACCAGGAGGAAATGGTGCAATGTCTTCAGAAAACCTATAAACATTTGCCTGTTGGAGGTCTATTATTCCTGGAACTACCTAACCATGCGGTGGAAGTTCAGCAAAGCGAACAAACCCAGGAAGTCTACCAAAATGAAGACAGTTCTATTGTTGTTGTGGTGCAAAGCTTTAAGGTAGAACAATACTGGCGAGAGAATTGGCATATTTTCAAGAGTGGTCCTGATGGCTTTCAACAGAATCAGGTTAGCTGTGATGAATTTTTGTATGATCCTGAAAAATTAGAGCATCAAATTCAGACAACAGGATTTGAAATTGTAGAACGATATGGAGATTTGTTTGGAACAGCCTTTGATGCAAACTCTTCTTGGAGACGGGTTCTAATTTGTCAGAAGATCTAATTTGAAGGAACTTTTATATTTAGCTCATTTCTTGAAAACAAATTTTAATTACTCAAGATGTCAACCAAAACAGTGATTTTGTGGGCAGCACCTCGGTGTGTTTCCACCGCTTTTGAAAAGACATTTTCATGTCGTTCCGATACTGAGGTTGTGCATGAACCCTTTTGTGATGTTTATTTTTTTAGTCAGTGGCGTCGGTCTGAGCGGTTTGGTGATTGTGAAGACTTATGGGATTACAGTGGTAAGAAAGCAGTAGAACAAATTAATGCGCCACGAACCCCTTTAGTGTTTGTCAAGGACCATGCATATCAAGCTCTACCCTACATTGATCATACCTTTCTTGAATCCAAGATCAATACCTTCATTATTCGTGATCCTCAAGAAGTTTTGCTGTCATGGTATAAGGTTGGCGAATTACCTACGTTAGATGAGTTTGGCTTTATCGCATTGGAAAAAATATGGACGATAGTCACTCAGGATTTAGAACTGCCCGCGATCGTAGTAGATGCAACTCAATTTCGCAAAGAGCCAGAGCAAACCTTAAGAAAGTATTGCCAGGATATTCAGGTAGAATTTAATCCTCAAATGCTGGCGTGGGAGACCGGAAAATTAAAGAACTGGAATACTCGTGAAGCTGAGTTTCATAGGAAATGGCATAGCACTTTAGATAGTAGTACAAAGATTCTCCCTCTTGATACGATTGAAGTAAATAGGCAACAGATGAAAATTTATCCTGAACATCTTGATATGCTTAGCCAAGCTCAAGATATTTATAAAATGTTAGTCCCATGATTTGTCAGGTATCTTTTATCATCGTCGCTCTTTTTAACCGCTTACCAGATAGAAATTGATGCTTAGAATCATCTAATTTTAGATAAGGTAATGGGAACGCTCATTTTTAATGGGCAGGGAAATTTAAGGGATGAGGTATTTTCAGCATCTTAAGTTGAAAGTTAATCCTCAATTTTCCCCATAACAGGCAATCCGATTATCTTGTATCCCTGTAAGTTTGAACCATGGCTGAGCCTCACAATCGAATTCTAGAAATTCTTGAACAGCATTGGCTCAAACGTTCCTTGAACTCGCTTGAAAAGTTTGTATTTATTCAATCCTGGCAAGGACAGAGTTACGAGCAGATCGCTGGAGGTGCAGGCTATAGCATCGACTATATGAAGCAGATCGGCTCACTTCTTTGGGTAGAGCTATCGCAAGTGACAGGACAATCTATAACGAAGAAGAATCTCAGGCTAACATTAGAGCCTTTGCTGTCTTCATCAGTAACAACCTCTGAAAAATCAGCTGAATCGCTACTAACCGTTGATAGTTCAGTTTCCAGTCAGCTTTCAACCGCTATATCTCCAATTATTTCGGCCAATACAATAGACTCTCTCCACCGCTTTCCCTCTGGGCCTTTGCCGTTAGACTCCCCTCTATACATTGAGCGCCCTCCCATTGAACACACTGTCTATGATGAGCTAATGCGTGATGGCTGTTTATTACGTATTAAAGCCCCCCGCAGAATGGGAAAAAGCTCATTGCTTAAGCGCATCACCTGGCAGGCTAAACAACAGGAATATCATATTGTTACCCTTGATTGTCAGGAAGCTAATGAATCACTGTTAGAGAGCACTGAGGATTTTTTGCGATGGTTTTGTCGATATATTACCCAGGCATTACAACTGGAAGACACGCTTGATACTACCTGGATTCCTGAAATGGGTAGCAAGGTTAACTGCAAGAATTATATAGAGCCCCGTATTCTCGCTGTTTTACAAAACCCTTTATTACTAACCATCAATGACCTCAACCGGCTATTTGAATTTCCAAAACTAGCCCGAGACTTTTTGCCCATGTTGCGGTTCTGGCATGAACAATCAAAAGACAATACCCTCTGGCAAAAGATTAGATTAGTGCTGGTGGATTCGACCGATGTCTATGCTCCTCTACAACTAAAGAAGTCCCTATTAAATGTAGGACTTCCGGTCCATTTACCATCTTTTACATTTGAGCAAATTCAGGCATTATCCCATCGCTATGGCTTAGATTGGTCAAACGATCACTACTCAGATCTGCAAGCTCTGCATCAAATGATTGACGGACATCCTTATCTAGCTAGCCTGGCATTTTACTATTTGCATCGAGGTGAGACTACATTAAGGGACTTACTGGAGACTGCCCCTACATCGAAGGGTATTTATCGAAGCCACTTGCAGGAACAGTTGATTACCTTAGCGGCAGATCCTGCCCTAGCTGAAACTTTCAGAACGGTGGTTGAATCAGACACGGGTGTGGTGTTGGATGCGATCGCAATCCATAAACTAGAAGGCATTGGGCTTGTTCACCTCAGGAATGGCAAAGTTCATCCTATTTGCGATCTCTATCGTCTCTATTTTCGTCAACATCTGTAGCTGTAATCTACAGGTTTAACCAGTTAAACTTTGCGATCGCTTACGTCCAGCACTACCACTCTCTCCCGATATCTGCAACGACTGAATCGACTGCACCTGAGCTACCGTACCTTTCGCATACTGATCCAACGACCCAGCATCCATGCCCTTCACCCCCTGCTGAAACTGAGCATACGGCCCCTGATACAACAAATGAGTCGCCGCCTCAGCCGACTCCCCAGCCCTTAGCGCCGCCGCCACCACCTGTTGGTCCAACTGAATCGCCGCCAGGTCACTACTCACATGCTCACGATACAAATCAGCGTAGCTCTGAATTTTGCCAGTCACCGCATTCGCATATTCCGTATACCGCTGCTTCTGAGCCGTATCCACCTGCGTCTTAGCATAGTGCAGTAGTTTGGGCAGAGCCGCCTTCTTCTCATCTGTCGATTGCGCCCTCGTCTCACACTGCACATAGGGTCCCTGAGCAACAAACTGAATCACCTGCCGAGGAGAATGCCCTGCTTGTAATGCCACTTGAGCAACCGTACGATCCAGCTGTTGAGCCGTTTGTTGATCCTCAGGCTCCTCACTCGCGTAAGCCTGAAACAACGTTTGATAATCCTCAAAATTTACTCGTAGAGCCGCCTTTGCCAATACCAAATACTGTTCTCTCGCCTGCTGTCCCTTTTCCGTATCAGGCTCCCGAGGTAGTAGTTGAGCCTCTTCTGAAGTCGTTTCTTTATCAGATTTAGGAGACTTTGCCATGATCACTCCCTACAACACATCCGAAAAGTCGTTGAGTAGATCATCTTGAGCCAACAGAGCAATCTCTCCTGTTGGTACTGCCATTGGACTAATTGTTGGAAATTCAGGCTGGGCAGATTCGCTCGACGGGGGCTCAATGCCAAACGTTTCGCGCAAATGCTGAATTTGCTCTTCCATCCGAATAATAGACTGACGAGCCAGGGCCTTTAGCTCTGCTTCAGAATGCTTACCAGTATCCTTATAAGCAAAGGGCAGCCAGAAGGCGCGAGCCGCAGTAGCCGCTTTCTCTTTACCTTTGTAGGTATGATGAATCAGCCAGCTGTAGGTAATCCCATTAGGGGAACTACGATCTGGCTCAAAAATAAAGCGCACCCGTGATTTAGTGGGCTTATCTGGATCATCATTGCTGGGTTTACGAGGCATGGGCTAATTCTATGGCAATGCCTACAGACTAACGCTTAAGCCAGTTAATGCTGAGGCTATGCTAAATATTTTAACAATAGCAGTAACTCTTGATATTAACTGCGGACACCATGCTGATTTTTAGCATCTATTCGCGTCATCTAGCTCTCTAGAATCACGTCTTCATAGAGCAGTTCAATCGGAAACTCAAACTCAACGCTGTCGAGCTTAATGCCATCACCGGCTTGATAAGCGGTATACAACCACATGCGGCCCTCTCCTCGACGGTAAATTTCAACATCGATTTGGGTGGAGCTGATCAAGACATAGTCTTCTAAGCTGGGCAGGGTTCGATATTCCTTGAATTTTTTACTGCGGTCCAGGGTTTCTGTTCCAGGAGACAGTACTTCAACAATTAGTTTGGGATACCTAATTGCATCCAAGGCTGTTTTATCTCGTTCGTCGCAGCTAACGGCTAGGTCGGGGTATCGATAAATGGATGGGGTGATGCTGACTTTGGCATTTGCTATGTTAATTCGACAGCGTTGGGTACGAATATGGGGACGTAGGGCTGTAAGTAGGTTAATGGCGATATCGTTATGGGGTAAGGACCCACCGGTCATGGCGATGATTGCACCGTCGACAAATTCGTAGCGCTGTTCCTGCTGAGGTTCCCAGTCCAGGTAGGCTTCGACAGTCATTTTTTCAGGATACGCGATGGCGACCATGGTGCAGTTTATATCCAGCTGATTTTATTATAGAAATACGAGTTAGCCGCGTGAGGTGAATTCTAATGGTACAAGCTCCTCCTCAACCCAAACTACTCTCACTTCACCTTCCTGGTGAAGTTGCTCTAAAGGTTACTTCAGAGCAGTTTGCAGTTCTAGCTGCGGCAAATCGGGGTCTCAGACTTGAACGTACGGCAACGGGAGAATTGATTGTGAATCCACCCACTGGTGGCGAATCGGGTAAGCGAAATCTCAGCATCAGCACTCAGCTTGGTATGTGGTTTGAGGCTAATGATACTTTGGGTGAAGCGTTTGATTCATCGACGGGGTTTGATTTACCGAATGGGGCTAATCGTTCCCCAGATGCTTCTTGGGTCCGAAGGGAACGCTGGGATGCGCTAACTCCGGAGCAGCGAGAAGGGTTTGTTCCTCTGTGTCCAGATTTTGTTGTGGAGTTACGATCTAAGACGGATTCGCTTACGGTGCTCCAAGCTAAGATGCTGGAATATATGGATAATGGCTCGCAGTTGGGCTGGCTGATTGATCCTAAAAACAAACGGGTGGAAATTTATCGTGCGGGGCAAGCGGTTGAGGTTTTGGAAAATCCGGATACGTTGTCGGGAGAAGATGTTTTGCCTGGGTTTACGCTGATATTGAAACGGATTTGGGCTTAGGGGAAAGAATTCTAATTCGGAGTTCAGAATTCCGATCGGTGCAAACAATCGTTTGATGTAAATTCAAGATCTTGAGTTACGTCAAACGACAGAGAAAATTATCAGGTTATTTCTACAAGGAATTGAAATTCAATGGGAGTGAATTGGGACATTCTCAAAAAACGATTCCTTCAGGCTGACCAAACAGCTCACCTGGAAAGTCTTGCATTGAATTTAACTCGCATTCAGTTTTTTGCAGACAGCGTTACAGGTGAATCAGTTGTAGAACACCTTATTAGGGAAAGTCAGTTTTTTATCGAGTGGATAGTGCCGGGTATTGATTTGGAGACCGGTCTGGACCAGGCTGTTGAGTTGGCTGACCTGCAACGGTTGCTGAGTCGTTGGAAGTTAAATTGGTCGGATTGGTGGTGGGATGAGCAAAAACGTCAGGAGGTGGCACGACTTGCCCAGGAGTGGTGCGAGCGTATTCTCAAGCAACACACATTATCGACTTAACAGAGCTAATTCTCTCTCTAAATAATAGTGGAATCGCTTTAATGTGAATTTTAAGGAAGTTCATTTAGCTGAGATTAAAACCCTTTGATTTCAGTGCCTCTGAGGTTACCTGACGTTCTACCACTGAGATCGTACATCTGAATTCCAAGCAGATAGCTTAAGAAGCTGGTGTCACTTCTTCCAATCTACATGCAGGCCGATATGCAAGTAATGCTTTTACGTATCGTAGTGGCCAATGATTTGACCTGACTACCCGAACAAAGTGCTGACGTTCAGGCCAGCGCCAAACTGTCCAATGTAGGTCAATCCAGCTAGCTTGATTTTTTGGGGTAAAATTGGGGTAAAGCAATATTTTGACCACTAAAACTATTGATATATATAGCTTAAGCGTCAGCTTCCCAAACGATTTTCGATCTATGGGGCTGATTAATACGTTGACTGCACTCAGTTTTTATCTCATACATAGTGAAGGCATTCGATACACTAGTCGATATACGATTGATTCAAAGCTGCGTATCGTCCTATGATTGCTTCACCAACCGTTAAAATTCCAACTGCCATGAGCGTTAGCTTTATGCAGTTTCTGCAGTTGGTTAAAGCGAATCCGGAGCTACGACTAGAGTTAACCGCTGAAGGAACATTGATTGCAATGTCACCAACCGGTAGTGAAGGTGGACAACGAAATGCTGAGCTAACAACAGATTTTTGTATTTGGAATCGTCAGATAAAACTAGGGATTGTTTTCGACTCGTCTACAGGCTTTAGACTTCCAAATGGTGCCGTAAGGTCCCCTGATGTTTCCTGGGTGAAACAGTCTCGTTGGGATGCACTTACATCAGAGCAACGAAAGGGATTTGCTCCCCTATGTCCTGATTTTGTTTTAGAACTTGCCTCCGAATCTGACGATATCGAAGATCTTCAGACCAAGATGCAGGAGTATCTCGAAAATGGGGCTCAGTTGGGTTGGCTAATTGATCCGAGGACCCGGCAAGTAGAGATTTATCGACCAGCAAAACCCGTCGAGATTTTGCAATCACCCAAAACACTTTCAGGAGAAGACATCCTATCTGGACTAGTTTTCAATCTGAATGTAATTTATCTAGATTGAATGGAACGACATCACTGCTTATAGCTTGCTGCCAGGAGCGTTGAAGCTTTCCTCTGAAAAGTTTTCCTCTACATCAGGTAACTCGTCATTTGACTCATCGGATTCTGGTACGAGGATGAACACCTTAACAGTTGGAGGATACAGCAGATTGGGGGGTAGCTGAAAGTTAGGCCATTCAATTTGGCCATCCTCTGTGACAGAAGCATTAAGTTCGTAGGCTTCCATATAATAATCACTGACTAAATTGCTCAATCAACCAACGGTTAATGGCTCCATCATCATCTGACCGGCCTCGCTGTAAAGCCTTTTCCACTGTTTCAATGGCTAGACCTGGCAATGCTTTAGAACGCCTAATCTCAGCACTACCACCATCTGCAACTGAAAAAGCGATTACTTTGCTGATAGCTACATTGATCACCCAGTACTCACTAACTCCCAGGCGTTCAAATAACAAACGCTTACTACCTAAATCCTCACTAAGACTGGTAGAGGCAATTTCAATCACTAGTTGAGGTGCTTTATAGATATCCACATTAACTGGCTCATTATTGCGGGGTGGAAATCGAATATCTTTACCTAAATAAAATGCCAGATCCGGCTGAGAGTCGCGCAGCCCAGACTTGCGAAACGTACAATTTATATATTCTGCAACACGAATCATCTTGAATGTGGCAAATAAACTAACCACCTTGGATAAAATCGCATTGTCTCTGGCATGACTGGGACCTAAGGGTGCCATCTCAATTCGCATTTCTCCTGAATCGTAGTAGCACCGAGCTTTTTCATAGGCTGGACTATCTACAACCGCTATGTACTCATCCCAAGTTGCCTGAACCCAGGTGTCAGTCGGAATATTTTTGGGAGTAGGTACAGCACTAACCATGGCTAAGGCTTTCTAAGCACGTTACTGAACTCTAGTATATCTGGCGTCTCAAACACCCAATCTAGAGGAATACAGATGATAAAAATCAAGCCTAAAACCCTCAGCTTGGGAAGCTGAGCATCAGCAGGTCGAGTGCCGGTGAACTATTTGCGATCGCTAGGGGAAATCTGCCATCAAATTTGCAGTGGGTGTAAATTCACTTGATTCTTGCCTGGGTGTAATTTGGGTGTAATAAAGTTTTTTAGCCTCTGTAAGTATTGCTATAAAAGGATCTAATTGCTGATTTGTAATCAGCCGGTCGTCCGTTCGAGTCGGATCACCAGCTTTCTAGAAAAATCAATAATTTCCCCGACTGGGCAAAGCTTTTGGGCGTTGTCCAATCGGCGCTTTAGCGCACCCTCTGAAAACACGTTGGACATTTTTGGGTCAGTTTAGACAGGTTGGTCGGTCGATTGGGGTAAAAAAATGGGGTAAATCGCTACTATTAAGTAGAACGCTAGTTCTACTATTGGAGTGCATGATTATGTATGCCAGATCGTCCCGTCGGAAATCCTCAGGGGGAACCGTCTATGACTAAAGCCCAGGCGGGGTATGTAACGGTGTATCAGCCAGGAGATGTGCTGGTGCCGATACAGGATTATAAAAAACAAGGATTGCTGAAGGGACAGCAGTATAAGGTGGTTTCGGTTGACCGAGAAAATCAGCGGCTAGTAGTCGAGACAACCGGTGGTCAGGTGATGGGAGTTGATCCATGGCGATGTCCGTTGAAGTCGGTGTATGTGGGACAGGAGGTTCAGGTAGCTATTGGCGATCAGCTGCGATGGACTAAAAATAACCGAGCACATAAACGCCACAATGGTCAGCGGTTTACGGTTCAGCATATGGGGGCCGATGGCCTCGCTCAGATTATTGATAGTGAAGGGAACGCGCAACAGATAAGTCTTAGTGGTCAGCAGTATGTGGATTATGCCTGGGTCAGTACGACCTAGGGCAGTCAGGGCAAAACAGCGGATCGGGTGATGGCTTTGATGGATAGCACGACGACAAATCGGGAATCTTTCTATGTGACAGTGTCTCGTGCCAAGCATTGTTTGGCGCTATATACAGCTAATAAAATAGAGCTAGCGCAGTGGGCTGAGGTGTCGAAGGCGAAGGAAAGGGAGGTAGTTAGTTCACCTGAAGATCCTTACAGCACCTTTCCAATTACTAAGCAGCCTGTAACCACGACAATTACAACAGAGCTATCAGCACAGGAACAGTCTATTGTTCCTAATGAGAGTCCTCATCCAGAAATTGGTCAGCTTAGAACTGAACCTCCGCTCCCTGAATCAGATTCTCAGCCATCAGCGAAACAGAAGTACGTCGCCCTTTGGCAGCGGTATAGTCAAGGGCTGACAGTTAGTGCTCCTGTAAATATAGATCTCCAGGTTGCACAGCGAGCTTTGAAGGATAGACAGGCTCGGAAGGATATTGCGTTAATGCTCTCGGCGGGTAGTCCTATAGTGCGGCGAATTATTCAGGCTCAGGGTAAACAACCAGCGATGCTCTATGTGAATCAGATGGTTCGGAAAATTATTAGCCATCAGCCGACGCCAAAAACTCGGTTGCATCAACTGAGGCGTGGTCGGCAAATGGAGTTGAATTGATGGGTAACTGGACAGTAAAGGTACTCCCCTGGCCAGGTTGAGAAGTAACTGAAATGCTGCCGTTGTGAGCTTCAACAATCTGACGACTTAGGTGTAGTCCTAGCCCACTACCGGCACGGTTGTGACTACCTTGATGAAAGCTATGAAACAAATCAGTTTGTTCTGTTAAGTTCATACCGATACCTGTATCGGAAACACTGGTAATAACAGTGTTTTCTTGCTCTCCACATTTCAGTTCGAGAGTAACTTTTCCTGTGTCTGTGAATTTGATGGCATTACTAATCAAATTTGAAAAGACTCGACGGAGTTCTAAACGGGAGCCTGATATATGAATGTCGTCAAGTTCTATTATGAATACCAGGTTTTTCTCATCTGCCAATGGTTTGAGGTCTTGCATTGCTTCAACAATGATTTCTTTAAGACTGATATCGGTGAAGTTAAGCTGTTTGCGTCCTGCTTCGTAACGATAGACCTCCAGCAATGTGTTAGCAAGTTGAATAAGATGGTCGTTATTAATCCAGAGAAGTTGGATAGCTTCTTGCGCTTCGGAAGGAAGTACACCAAAGCCTTCTTGTTTTAGAAGCTCCAGCATTCTTTCTGCTGCAACCAACGGTGTTCTGAGATCATGAGTTAGACGAGAGACAAAGTCTTCTCGTTGTCGGACCATATGAGCTTGGGCATCAATACTATGTTTGAGACGCAGTAAGCACCTCACTCGGGCAAGCAGCTCATCAATTTCTACTGGTTTTCGGATAAAGTCATCGGCTCCGGCATCCAAACCTTCAACTACATCAGATTGTTGCTGTGCTGTAATGAGAAGTATGGGGATATAGTTTGAGCCTTGTTTTTTTCGAATTTGATGAGTCAGTTCTACACCATCCATGACTGGCATCATGACATCTGAGATAACAAGATGGGGAGGTGATTGCATTAATTTTTCTAGAGCAGCTTGACCATTACTCGCTGTTTCAATCTGATACTGCTTTAACTCTAAAACGGCCTCGATAAACTGCAAGTTCTCTGCAGAATCATCAACAACTAAAATACGATCACACTCCGACTCAATCATAAATTTAATTGATACATATAGTTCTAGGCAATGTCAGTTGAACAAACCTCTCAGACTCATCACCTTGAACTAAGATACTGCCTTCCAGGGTAGTTAGCAGGGCTCTGATTGCTGCTAGCTCTAGCGTAAAGCTATGGGAATCGTGTAATTGACTGTCTATCTGAAGTGTTTGTAAAAGACACAAATGTTCAATTGGATAGGTTGCTGGTAGCAAGATGCATAGAGACCAGCTTTTTGAATGACCTACAACCCTTGCAGTGTAAGCGTTTGCTATTGAGACAGGCTGAGTAATCTGGTGCAATACTTTCGTTAGGAGCTGATACAAATGGTTGCGCTCACATATCACATCCGTCTGCTCCATCTCCCAAGTCAGGTTAAAGACGACAGCTTGCTCCTCCAACATAGTCTGTACATTAGTCACAATGTCTGGAAGTAATTGCTTGAGAGCAATGTGTGAAAGAAAGAGTGGACTTTGGGTTGTTTCTAGCTGAGCTACCTGCAGACAGGTGTCGACACGATTCAATAAATATCTATTTTGCTCCAAAATATTTTCTACAAGCGCCATTTGTTTGGGCGATAGCGATCCAGAATATTGACGCTGTAATAGCTGAGATAGCTGAATAGCAATGCTTAATGGCTGTCTAAGTTCATCAGATAGTATCGATAATAAGCCTGAAAGATCAGCCATGTGAAGCGCCTTCTGGCTAGAGGAGCTGTCTTTCTCTATGCTGGCAGTTGCGAAAACCGGTGCCATTGATTCTTCTCTCCTGCAGCTACTTCTAAAAGTCGTTAAATAACGTTAGAGCTTTCTTTAGACTATGGCCTAATATAAGCATCTGTGCATCGACCGTAAGGTCTATTTCCTAGTGCCTAATCCAGGTTCAGCAAAAGGTTATCTGTTATGCCGTCGATCCGTATTGCCATTATCGAAGACCATGACTTGACTCGTATTGGTTTACGGACAACGCTACAGCAGCAAGATGGTTTGGAAGTCTTGGGAGAAGCGGCAGATGCCTCAACAGGGTTGCAGCTTTTGAAGGAGCTAAAGCCGGATGTAGCTATTGTGGATATTAATTTGCCAGATGCGGATGGGATTGCTGTGACTCAACAGTTGCGGACACTACAGGCAAAGGAGCCAGAGTTTACCACCCGAGTGCTGATTTTGACGATGCATGAAAATCCAGAGCGGGTGCTGGCGGCGTTTGCAGCAGGGGCTGACTCCTACTGTGTCAAAACGATTAAGACACCCATGTTAGTGGAGGCGATTCAAACGACGTTTGAGGGGCATGGTTGGATTGACCCGACGATTGCTGACATCGTGCTGAGCCAGGTGCGGCAAGAAGGCTCTAATCTGGTGGCGACGGATATCAGCATCCATGGGCTGACGGAAGATGAGGTGGCTTCTATCGGTGAGAATAAGCTGACCAAGCGTGAATTGGATGTACTAGAGCTGATTGTGGCCGGGTACAGCAATACTGAAATTGGGGAAAAGCTATTTTTAAACTTGGGGACGGTCAAAACCCATGTGCGTAATATTTTGAGTAAACTCGCAGCTAGCGATCGCACCCAGGCTGCTGTTAAAGCATTGCGTTCAGGCTTAGTTAAATAAGGGATAGTTGTTCAAGTGTCAGGTTCTTCAGCCACTAGCCCTTGACTGCCAAGAATACTTTGTAAGCCTTCCATCGGGTCACTGACCTGCAGGCCATAGCAAGTGATCTTAAACTCACGCATGGTCTTCTCAAAATCGCTGAGCCGCTTTTTAACCACACTGATGGACTTGCGCAGTTCAATTTGTCCATCAGTGTGGCGCTCCATATATCGCATCAGAATCAAATTATCAGCCAGGTAGGTAAACCCAGCGGATGTAGCCCGTGTATCCCCTGCCAATGTCTCAGTTTCGTTAATTAACAACACCGTAACGCCCATGTTGATCAAATATTTACAGAGAGCATGGAGTTGAGCGATTAAGTTTTCATCGGCCATTGAAACACTGTAGCCAGATACGCTATCAATCATGACAATGTGAACATCTCGTTCCTCAACTTCGTTACGGACAATATTGGAAAATTCATCAGGCGTATACTGGAGTGGCTCAATTTTGGAGATGACCAAGGTTGCCTGGTCAATCATGGCTTGAGCCGGAATATTGATAGCGTTGCAGCGTTTCAAAATACTGGAAACTTCTTCCTCAAAGGTATAGACTACCGAGCGCTCCCCTCGTCCTGCTGCTTCTTTCATAAACTGGAGACCAATGGTGGTCTTTCCCACACCGCTGGGGCCACTAAATACCGAGACCGTTCCTCGCTCAATGCCTCCATGCAAGAGTTCATCCAATGCCGGGATACCTGAGGATATAGGCTGCTGATCAAACTCACGCTTGTGTAAACGGGGCAATAATCTGGGAAAGACCTGAATACCTTGATTGCTCAGACGGATAGAATGACTGCCATCTCGAAAATCTGAGGTGCGAAACTTAGTCACCCGCAATGACCGTCGATCATCATTTAATACCAGGGTAATGACGCCATCGCTAAGAAACTGCAAGTCATTGTCTGGCAGTTCAGCGCTATGTTCTGACGTAAACAAAACTGTAGATCCCTGATCCAGAAGAAACCGAGTCAGCGATAGAACCTGTTTACGAAACTGAAACAGATCCGCAGTCAAGTAGCGAAATTGGGTCATGGAGTCAATAAAGATTCGGTGTGGATGCAGTGACTCCACAGTTTCCATAATCGCTTTAGAGATGGGTTCCCGTTCTACCTCTGAAGCTGAAAAAATGTCATAGGACTGAGTCTCGGTAAAAAACTTAGCATCCGGACTGAGATCGAGCACTTCAACATCGTTGAGATTAAGACCAATGTGTTCTCCACTGGCAAGGATTTGCTCCCCCGGTTCGCTGAGGGTAATCAGCAACGTTTTTTCCCCAGCCCGTACACCTGCTGCCAGGAAATGGATGCCCAATGTGGTTTTGCCAGTGCCTGGGCCGCCTCTCACCAAATAGGCACGCTTTTGAATTAAGCCGCCCTGGAGGATTTCATCCAAACCAGGTATACCAGTTGATAACCTGGGAGTATCAAGGTTGCCAGAGGGAGTATCCACCATAGCACTACGGTTACAGCGTAAGGTCATCTATAACTATAGTTATCTATTGACCCAGTCGAATCATCTATGCACAGGATATTGCTGTTAATTCAGCATCATAAAAATTATCAGCTTCTATCCGATTTCTTGGCTAAAGATTATGACGTTTTGCCTGCGGAGCCTCTAACGGATAGTGACAAACCTGCTCTGAATGGTCGTGATTTTGATCTGTGTCTGGTGGATGGCACCACATTAAATCAGGTATTGCCATGGTTGACAAAGACTCGTGCGGAGGTTGCTCCCCTTTGGTTACCCGTACTTTTAGTGCTGCCAAAGGGAAAAGCGGACCAGGTAAGTCATCAATGCTGGCAGAGCGTAGATGAAATCATTGCCACACCGATTGAAAAGGTAGAACTGATGACTCGCATAGGCATGTTGTTAAAGGTCCATCAGCTATCACAAGACTTACTAGAAGCGAATCAGGTTCTGCAGCAGCGGAATGAACAGCTACAGGAACTCAACCGACTAAAGTCTCAGTTTGTATCCATGGTTTCCCATGAGTTTCAGAATCCATTAGGGACGGTTTCCGGTTTTTTACAGCTATTATCTCGGCAAGGGGACGAATTAGCTTTACCTAAGCGGCAGGAGTACCTTGCAAAAGCCCAGGCTACTCTCAAGCACCTCAAGGCACTGGTCAACGACGTGTTGATTATTGGTCGGGTCGGTGTCGGCAAACTAAAATTTGAGCCAGCTACTACACATCTGATCGAGCTTTGTCAGACTCTGATGGAAGAAGTGCGATTTAATATGGCACAGTCTCGAACTATAGAATTTTCGGTTGTACCTGGATTTGAGAAAACGTTATCTGCAATAATGGTAGATAAAAACCTCTTAAGACAAATTGTGACGAATTTATTGACTAATGCTCTCAAATACTCTCCACAAGATTGCCCAGTAAGGTTTTCTTTAGGGTGTCAGGAAGGGACAATTAGTTTACGCATTCAAGATCATGGGATTGGTATTCCTGAAGAGGAACAGAAACGGCTGTTTGAGCCATTCTATCGAGCGTCTAACGTTAGTTCACAGCCAGGGACAGGATTAGGCCTGGCGATTACCCAGCAATGTGTGGAACTACATGGGGGAGTGATTACATTCACGAGTGATCTACAAGCAGGAACAACATTTGAAGTCCGTTTGCCGCTCCTAACTTAGGAATGCCATATGGTCAAATAGATTGCCATTAATTCTTGATGACTCATATTTTGCCAGGGTGATGATGGTTGTGTCCTTCTCTTGGCGGAAAACATATTGATTTTTTTCTTCGGTGCAAGACCTTTGCCTAAGGTTAAGATGTTTAGGGATTTACTATTGCTCAAAAAAGAGTTTTGGCGACATAGTTTCCCGCGTTTTCGAGATAGAGACTTCCGATGTGTTTGCATAGTTTCAACAGGCTTATGACTCCGAGGGAAAATGGTCTTAGCATTAGTTTTTAGAGTCAGATGGCGAGCAAAGAACATCTTTGGATAACCTCACTTATGAAGAAACTCCCGCTTCCAGATATAGAAGCGGGACATTGTAGGCAAATAACAATCTGTCTCTGAAGGCTAGCTTCAAGCATAAGTGTAGTAGAACATAAATGGATTGACTTAACCTGCCATAAAAACTGACCTAAAATGCCAATAGTCTCTAATATGGCTACCGTCATTGGAAAACATTTATTATTCTGTCTCAGTTAAACTGGTTCAAGGCATTTTAGCTGCAGCCGAGTTAATGGAATTGCCAGCGGAAGAACTGCTTGCTGCCATTGGGCTTTCTACAACATCAGTCACCAATACTGATGAACGATTACCCCATAGTCAGTTTGTTGCTCTCTGGCGTGAAATTGCCCATCGTAGCCAAGACCCGGCTATTGGTGTGCGGCTAGCTGAGTTAACTAAACTAGAAACCTTTAATGTGACTGGCTATGCCATGAGCCATAGCCCTACCCTGGGGAGTGCTTTACGACGATTAATACGCTACAGCAGATTACTCTATGAGGGCATGGCCTTTGGTCTTTCAGTCGAACCTGAGCTGGCTACATTGAATTATCAAGTGGTTAATGCAGCCTTACCACTCCCAGCGGTAAGTGTTGGCTGGACCCTGGCTAATATCGTACTTTGGGCCAGACGTAGTCTAGGTTGCGACTTGCCATTGATACAAGTAACGTTTCAACAACCGCCTTTGGCTGATAGTGCTGCCTATCGACAATTTTTTCAAGCTGAGCTGGTATTTAACAACGAGGCCAATGCGATCTGTTTCCATCCGACTTGGCTGGATCAGCCCTTACCTAATGCCGATTCGGGTCTCTGTGACTTGCTTGAAGGCTATGCTGAATCCTTATTACTAAAGCTGCCACAGCCTGAAAGCTTTGTGACTCAATTACAGAACCTGATAGCGAAGGAATTGAGGGGACGTGAGCCCAAGCTGGATGCGATCTCAACTCGTATGGGCTATTCTCCCCGCACACTTCAGCGCAAACTACAACAGGCGGGCACGTCGTTCAATAAGGTATTAGACGATATCCGGCGAACCCTAGCCTTTCAGTATCTGAAGGAAACTGCCCTTACAGCTAGCGAAATTGCCTTTCTACTGGGCTTTTCAGACAACAGTGCCTTTAATCGAGCCTTTCGCCGTTGGACAGGGACAACACCTGGTGAATATCGCAGGAAATCTTCTTAAAACAAAGGCATATCATCCAAATGGATGATGTGGTTTCCTAAAAATCATCCTTGCGATAGATAGCATCTGAGAGTTTTAAAGGGTTGAATAAAATTCTGTCGATAGAGATAGGAAAGTCTTTCACAGATTCAAAACAGGTTATTTAAAGCTGTGTTACCTAGATCAGTATCTCTATTTGATTTGACTTGATTTCTGTAACTGTTGGCGATTTACATTTCTGTAAAGGAGAAATGCGATGGTTAACGCTAATGTTGGCACCACTCATGGTTTTTGGGTTCAGGCAGGGACTCGAAATCATAAAGAGTTTTTCGTTCCGGAAGCACTTTATCAACTGATAAGTGTTGAGGCGTCTGGCTGGGCTTGGATTTGTCAAGATAATTCTACTTGCCATTTTATAGACCCTGACAACTTACGACAGTTGTAGTGTTTCAAGAAAAAGTCATGTGCTATGAATCACTTTTCACTATTCGTAGCAGAACAATCTTTACGTAAAGATTGATATTTCCCGGGATATCCTTAAACCAAATCTCATTTTTTATTTCGATGTGGGGAGAAAGATGAAACGCTCACTTGCCTTTTTAATATTATTGTTCACGATGTTGCTATTGCCATTAACTGCCTGCAATTCGTCAGGTCAAGATGATTTAGATAATACTGCAGAGACAGAAGAAGTGCTGCCAGATTCACCAGATGAGTCAGCTGTGGACGAGGAAGTGCCTGGTGAAATTCCTGGTACTCCAGAAGATTCTTCTGCTGAGTAGTCTATCACTAGATAATGAGAGACAATCAAAATATCAGTCATTTTGATTGTCTCTCATCATTAAAACTTATGGTGTTTCAGAAAAAAGTCAGCTATCAGCGTAAACGACGCAGGCTTCCATCTCGAAAGCGTCGTAAGTTTCGTCGATAAAAGTAACTGCAAGCATGGGTTTGATCAAATTGAGAAAGACTTTATATGGGATGCATTCAACCATTGGTTTATCTCACAGACTTTGAATAAATCCTGTGTTTAAATCTCAATGCTTTTAGCTTTGGACATTTTTCTATGCCGATTTACGTTGGCCATTTGAGCAATGAAGTCACACAGGATGACCTGATTCAACTTTTTGAGGAGTACGGCACAGTCAAAAGTGTTTATTTACCCACAAACAAAGAAACAGGCCAGCCACGTGGCTCTGCGTTTGTGGAGATGAAAACCGATACAGAAGAGGCCAAAGCTATAGAGGCTCTGAATGGTTCTAAGTTGATGGGACGAAATATTAAAGTTAGTAAGGCAAAGCCTCCTAAGCAAGAAGATTCCTCTGAAGGTGATCGGAAAAAGAATCAATGAGTTTTGTGTCCCCTTCAGACTTTAGTTTCTCTGACAATTAATAAATGTTTCCTATGAAGTATATTCAACCATCAGTTGATTGCTCTAGATTCTTTTATGTAATTTCCCATGAGCGATCTGGCACTCATTTTTTGATTAACAGTATTCGAATGAATAGTGCTATTGATCTGGATTATCTATCTGTTGGCGAATGGTTTGGTCCTTATGATCAGCCTCAGACTCAATTTGAGCATATTGATAGATGTTTTGATTCGCTTAGCTCTGAACGCCACTATATTTTGAAAAGTCATTGCGATCGCGCCCTATTCGAGCAACGCTACCCACAAAGCAAAGTCGTTTATATTATGAGAGACTATCGAGATGTTCTAGTCTCTTATTATCATTTTCTAGATGCCCATCTAGACCGGGCTCGAAAACATAATCCGGAAATTTCTCAGCTGTGGTTTACAACATTTTCCGAGTTTATACGATGTCCAATACCTGATTTCTTAAGGTTTAACTATTCCCTTTATGGAAATTTCTCATCTCCAATAGAACGATGGCTAAATCATGTGCTGCACTGGCTCAGAAATCCGAATGATCTGATCAAAATCGTTACCTACAGACAGCTCTACTTATATGCCCAAGAAACCATCCAGGAAATATTAGGTTTTCTAGAGTTACCCAGTCGAAAGGTCTTCACTCGTCCAACATTTGACAATGCCTACTCCGTTATGCCTAGAAAAGGAATCATTGGAGACTGGAAAAACCACTTTACTATTGAAGATGCAGATTTCTTAAACGCGTTTATTCTAGAATACTGTCCTTTAATTGACCAATATTCTCAAGATGTTAGCACGATAGCCCGTGAGGCAAGCCTTAAAGTAGCTGCATAAAAAGTTAATAGCACTGTCTCATCTTAGAAGAATATTGGTAATACTTAAGCCCCTTACGTAACAGCCATATCATCCAAACGGATGATATGGAATACTTCAAAATTCAACCTTGCGATGGATGATTTTCCCTAGTCGTAGGTGCTTAAATAGGCATCTCCCAATATAAAAAGGAAAGCACTTTAGTCTAGGGAAGAGCCTACCAATCTATCTCAATACTTTGGATGCGTTCCTAAATCTAACTCTCTATACGCCTAGCTTTGGAGACCTCTTCATGTCGGTTTATGTTGGCAATTTATCTTATGACCTTACAAAGGATGATCTGACGCAACTTTTTGCAGAATACGGTACCGTTAAAAGCGTTCACATACCTAAAGATAGAAAAACTGGTCAGCAGCGAGGTTTTGCTTTCGTTGAGATGGCAACTAATGAGGAAGAGGCTACAGCTATAGAGACTTTGAATAAGTCCGAGTTTATGGGACAAAAGATAAAAGTCAACTCTGCTAAGCCTCGTAAGCAAGGAACTAGTTCGAAAAAGAAGAAGGACGTTTCTGACAGCAATCAAGGTTGTTGATAATCCTGCAAGGGTAAGGATGCATTGTAGTGGTGCATAAAATACCAAATGACTCCGATATGCGAGTTACTAGTATCCGTTTTGAGAGAGAGCTTATCGATAAGCTGAAAACTCTGGCAGATAAACGCGGGTATCAATCACTCGTAAGAGACGTGCTGTGGGATTATGTGCGTCAGCATTCGGATGATCCTGGTTCCCAAATACAGCGCCAGCAAATCAGAGTGATTATGGCAGCTGATGCTCAACGTCGTGAGCGTTGCGCTTTAACAGGCACCATTATTGAACCTGAAGAGGAAATGTGGTTAGCATTGACAACAGATTATGAGTTGGTATCGTTAAACATTGATAGCTTGTTAAATGATCTTGATTAGTTGAAAAAGTTGTTCCAAAGGCTCTCGATATGTCTGCGTTTCGCAAAACTGAATTAGACTACTCACTCAAGCTTACTCAAGGGAACTCGGCAGAAGTTTTTGATTCCTAAAACGTATGAATTGAGATCATCCAAACGGATGATTTTACAGAGACTAGTTTAGGCCATAGGGCAGATCCTTTCTGTAACTGAATGTAGTTTGATAAAGGTACCCAAACAAATTTAATACATTCAGCCAGAGGGAATATGATTAAAGCCAATCGCTTTGATCATTTAAAGTTACCTCGAATGGGAATATAACAATAGACTATTCCTCTCAGAAATAGAGTTCTGATAGTCTCATAAAGCTAGATTCACAGTCACGGGCTATTCTGGTGTGGAAGGATAGCCTTTTCCTTCACGTAATTATTCTAGGCTCAACTGGTGGTTTAACCTTACGCTTCTCAAAAAAGAGGTCAAATGGAACTTTGGACTCAAATGGATACCAATGCTGTACCTCTCCATGAGTACTGTGCTACAGCTGATAAGTTATGTGTCGGTGTTGTGGGTTACTCGGACCAACAATTTAATGATAAGAATGCTTTATCAGTGCTTCAGCACTCGTTTGATTATCTTTGTCAGGCAACTAATATTGAAGTTGTATCTGGACTAACGCGCAAAGGTATCCCTGAGCTTGCTTATGAGGAGGCTGTTAAGCGAGGTTGGAGAACAGTGGGAATTGCATGTATCAAAGCGTTTGAATATCCTTGCTTTCCTGTTAATGAAAGAATCATTGTCGGTATTAATTGGGGTGATGAAAGCACCACTTTTCTTAAAATGATCGATGTTTTGATTCGCATCGGTGGAGGCAAGCAGTCTCATCATGAAGCTTACTTGGCAAGATTTCAAGGTAAGTATGTTATGGAATTTGACCTACCGGCTTTGTTGTCGGCTTGATACAAGTCCTTGGTGAATACTAAAAATTCCTCTTTTCTTTATTGAAGGAGCTGTACGCATCCATTACAGTCGCTTTAGCATTGCTTGGATTACTGTTCGAAGATATGTGTTTTTGGTAAATATCATCCTTTCGGACGATGGGATGCACAAAACTTTATCCGCAGGGTAGAGGTAAATTTTGAAGGTCTGTATTGTAATAGTGTTAGACTCATTGGTGAGGTAGGTCAGCGATGAATAGTTTTCCTTGTTGCTCAGCGTCCCTATTACAGCATGTGCGTGGTTGTGAAATTTATTGGTTCTGTCGCCAGTGCTATGCAGAAATGCCTAACTTGAGTGACTTTATGCGATCGCAAGCCCATACGTTTACTAATACCCACTTACCTCAGCTGCAATTAGTCAAGAATCACGCTTTAGGGATAGCATACGTGGCTTAATCCCATAATTACCTGACCCGTCCGGGTATTTCCCAAGCGAGTCGTTTCAAAGTTTATGCCTACGAGCTTCCCGCTTCTACATCCAGGAGCGGGATTTTCTTTAAGGAGGAGAAATATGGTTATTTCATACGCTCATCAGCTGATTTGAAGCTCATCACTTCTCTATGCAAGAACCATAACGTTGTTGATGTAGTCAAAAAATGGGCTCAGTCGCTATCTCATAGGAGAGCGTTTTGATAATGGAACAATTTTCTGTCTGGTTAACAGTGGATCCTATTGTGTCATTTACAATTCTGCTACTAGCCAGTTTAACGGTTCCACCTCTGGTAGAAAAACTACGATTGCCAGGGTTGGTTGGACTACTATTAGCCGGAATCATCTTGGGACCCCATGGTCTAGGTTGGCTCAAGGCTGAGAGCGAAACTGTGAAATTGCTTTCAGATATTGGCAAAGTGTACCTGATGTTTGTGGCAGGCCTCGAAATTGATATGCAAGCCTTTCGCAAAACTCGAAATCGTTCACTAGCTTTTGGGCTATTGACCTTTGCCATCCCACTGATCACAGGAACAGCTCTGGGGTTAGGTCTGAATATGGGTTGGAATGCTGCTATTTTACTTGGCTCTTTGCTAGCATCCCATACATTGCTGGCCTATCCGCTATTACAACGATTAGGTGTTGTACATAATCAGGCCGTCACAATTACCATAGGAGCCACAATCTTTACAGATATTGGGGCATTGTTGGTACTGGCTATTTGTGTCTCAATTTATCAAGGCTCATTTACCTGGTTCCGTTTACTAATTCAACTAGTAATCTTGGGACTTTACGCTGCATTAATCTTGATTGGCTTGGATCGTCTAGGTAAAACTTATTTCCGCCGCAGTGGTAATGATGAAGGAAACCAGTTCCTATTTATTTTACTCGCACTCTTTGTATCGTCTGTTGGCGCACAGGTGATCCAAACTGAAAATATTGTGGGTGCATTTTTAGCCGGTTTAGCCGTTAATGATGTACTGGGTAAAAGCACAGTTAAAGAGAAAGTTGAATTTGTTGGGACTGTTCTATTCATTCCTTTTTTCTTTATAGCGATGGGGCTATTGATTAATGTACCTGTATTTATTAGAGTTCTTTTGACTGACACGACAACTGTTGCTGCTGTGGTTGCAGGGCTGATTGGCAGCAAATTTATTGCCGCCTGGTGTATCAAACAACTTTACAGCTATTCTTGGGTCGAGACCTTCACCATGTGGTCTCTCTCATTGCCCCAGGTAGCGGCTACCCTGGCAGCAGCGCTTGTAGGTTATCAAGTAGGGCTTTTGTCAGAGGCTGTTTTTAATAGCATCATTGTACTGATGCTTGTCACGTCTACATTAGGACCCGTTTTAACCCACCGTTATGCCCGTCATTTGTCAGTTCCAGATCGGCCACTGCCATTTATGACGCTACCTATTTCTCAATCTAGTCGAAAAGCTGGTCCAGTCTTACCTTCGTTTAATGTTGTCGTTCCAGTTTATAATCCGGAGACAGAAGCTTATCTAGTAGAAATGGCTGGACGACTAGCACAGCAACAGCATGGAAAACTGTTCCCATTGGCTATTGCTCAGCCAGTAACATCTCTGCATGACCCAACATTTACTAAGATTCTTCAACAAACACATCGACTCTTAACGCAGGCTACTGATATTGGTCAGCGTTTAGGTGTTCCAACTCATTCCCTACTTCGAATAGATCGCGATATTGCTAATGGTATTTGCCATCACAGTTGTGAACAATCAGCTCAACTGATCGTAATGGGCTATGGCGATATGACAACGCTACAAGCTCGTCTATTGGGCAGTACTGTAGGTCAAGTCTTTGACTATAGTACTGCACCGGTAGCGGTTATGAAGTTGCTCCAGTCTCCATTACAACTACAACGGGTTATCGTCCCTATTTGGGATATCCGTCCATATTTCAACGCTCAAATTAAATTTGCTCAACACGTTGCTGCTGCTACTCAGACCATAGTCACTGTGCTCTATATCTGTTCTCCTCAAGCAACGGCCTCAGAACAAATGCTCTATTCGCATCAGATTCGACGGGTTCTGAATAGACAATCTTCTACAACTGATAACTCATTACCTAAGATTAAAATCAAAGTCGTGCCTCATAATGATGTTTCCATGATTGTTCTTCGATTTACACAATTGAGGGATTTAGTGGTGTTACACGGTCGAGATTTAATACTAGTCCGAGAAATACCTACCAGTGAGTGGGGGACAACCCTACTACAAAAACTGACTTGTTCAGTTGCTTTATTTAAGGAACCAACGCTGTGATGATATCAGTCAATCTAAAGGACGATAGCAGTTAGCGTTGGTTTCAAATTTCGCATCATCCGCTGCCCTTGTTCACGCAATTGTTTTGCGGTTATTCGCGTCAAATTTTGCTTGTCCACGTTCGTAACCCCTGCATGATCATATCGATGGACACTGTTCCGACGTAAAGTGCAGTTACACGACCCACAATTTCGACATATCGCTGAATTAACTTCTCACGCGTCGAACGGACATAGTCATAAAGTGTTTTCAGAAGAATCATCACGAAAACAGAGATTGACAAGGCAGCCATGATAGTGCCGCAAGCCGCAAGTGGTTGAAGTCTCTTACCTATAACTACACTTGCGCTTAACGTGCCAGGTCCAATGAGTACAGGCATCGCGATCGCCCCAGCAAGCTGTTCGGATTCGCCGCGTAAGATTTCAATTGCTGTCGGCCCACGAAAAAAAAATTGGAGACCGATCAACAAGAAAATAATCCCACCGAATATTTGAAAGGATGCAAATTCGGCTTGTATGATGCTTGAAAAAATCGCATCACCAGCGAGGGCGAAACAATTGAAGACTAACGCCGCAATGATTGAGGCACGGATGAGGACCGAGCGGAATATCCTTGCTTCGACGGTTTGAATGACATCTAGAAGGTAGATAACCACGAGAAAAGGGTTAAGCAGGGCGAGCAATAATGAAATCGCTCGAATTACATCGGACATTTGAATTCAGCCAAAAGTTACGAAGTTCAACCGTCTCCAAGAACTTATAAATATTGTACCTGCAAGAATTGCAAGCCTTATTAAAACTCGTTACTATCTTGTCGGCTGTAATGAAGATTTAGGGTGTAACAACCAGTAAAAAATCTTAACATACAAGTACACTGCCGCCGCTACTCCCTAACTATATATTCAGCGTCAGATCAGACAGATAAGCTCCGTAATCCTGCAATCTTATCTGTCATTTTTGGATGATATGAGATTTCTCCAAAAGAAGATAAATCACTATAGTATCTCAAGTATTTTTGGTGGCTTTTTATTCAGGCTCGCTACCCAGTAGGTTATCTTTATTCTCCTTAAGAACTTCCCATAGAGTACAAATCTTCCGATAGGCATCTTCTACAGAAAGCTTTCCACTTGTTTGTAGTGCACAGATAGTAACGGGCACTGGTTCCGTGTAATGGGAAAAATGCCTGAAAGGCCTATAGAGTAACGATTTGAGCGATCTTCTCCCAGATCGGCTGTATCCCTTGCATTACAAGCGTTTTGGCTGAATCATCCCATCAGGCGGAACCAGTCCCTAGATTAAGACTGTTGAAAAAACACCTATGCCCTAATAGAGTTTACTTGTGCTGTATGAAGGCATGAGTCGTTGTAAAAATGCATCTTTAAGGATATTGCCAGTATTCACTCTCTAAATGATTAATGATTTTTTCAGCAAAGGCTTCTCCGGTAAAAATTTCAGCATCCCAGAGCCCGCCGGTACTAAAAACATTAATTTCAATCAGCAGATTGTTCATAAAGTCGAGTCCTACTAGAAAAAGGCCATCTTGCACTAGTTTAGATCCTATGGCTGTTACGATTTTACGCATTTCATCAGTGATCGTAGCCGGTTGAGCTTGTCCACCAGCATGGGTATTGCTGCGAAAATCACCCTTAGCTGGAACTCGTCGAATCGCACCAGCTTTGTCATTAATTTCGAGTATATTCCCGTCAAAAACAACAACACGGGTATCTCCAGCATCTGCGCCAGGTAGGCAACGTTGAACCATGACCAGTCCTTGACGCAGAATTACATCCATGATTTGATTCAGGTTTTTATCTTGTGCTGACGCTACAAAGAAGACATCATTGCCACGAGTTCCTTGAAGTGGTTTTAGAACAACAGGATCATTCAGGCGGCGGATAAAGTCGATGATTTCAGCCCGGTTTTGGCTAACCAACGTCTCTGGTCGAGTAAACGCAGGTAGCTCCAACAGGTATAGCTTGGTTGATGCGCGAATGAGACCATCGGGCTGGTTAATCACGCAAACTCCTTGATCTTGGCACTGACGGGCCAAAGCCAGAGCAGCATGGTGGGCAGCTGCATGATGCAGATCTCGCGCTGGATTGGTGCGAATAAACAGAATATCTGTTTCGGATAGGGATCTGCTGGTGGGTTGGGTTTTCGAGATATCTTTGACTAAAATCTCTAAATCCCTAATTTCATTGGTTAGGCATCGAACCTGAGCCCATGGTTGACCGTCTGGTTGACAAGATAAATACCTGACACCTGTGATACTCACTTGGTGTCCTCGATGGATGGCAGCGCTAATTAGTATAGCAGTAGTTTGATCAGGCTGTATGTCGGTTGGGTCGTTGACCAGAAATGTAATCTTCATTGAGGTGAGTACTTTAATGGACCGCTAAATGTTCCAGGGTTGGAGCCTCTGGATTCTTCTCTTCGATGCTCGTATGGAAGAAATGGTTATCGGGGGTTGCGATCGCACCCAAATTCAAAATTCTGGCTCCTGTTTGAGCCACTGGATTCACACTTTTACCAATCACAATACCTCTGCTGGGGGCTCGATACTGGCCAATAACCTCTCCAAAAATATTACGCTGTTGAGCAATGACCTGATCCGCTTCAACCAATTCTGTAGGCTTTGGCAGTACCTCCAAGAGGCCGCCCTGATCCGCATATATCCAATCAGAGCTTTCACATAAAACTGGTGGTGGTCCTGCACTCACGGTACGGCGAGGCAGCATGCCAATCTCAGACATTACCCGCCGCACACCGCTGAGAGATGCCTTAATATGTCGTAGTTGAAATACCTGCGGATCACCAATTTCGACAGTAATTGCAGGAATTCCTAAATCCATCGCTGTTCCTCGCAAGGTACGATCCGACGGCTCATTGTGCAGAATGATCTGTGGTCTTTGCAAATACGCCATCTTGGCCGTTACTTCATTGGTCATGTCGGCCCGCACGTAAAGTGAATTGATATTGCCAAAGCTGGCTGTATGTAAATCAATCAAATACTCAAAGTTGCGAACAATACGGTTAACAAAGCGATGGGCATAAATTTCAGCAATGCTTCCGTTCGACTTCCCCGGCATCACGCGGTTCATATCAGTGCGGTCGTCAAAGGTGCGCGCATTGTTGAGATACGCAGGAACATTCACCACAATCACCCCAACAACAGTTCCCCGTAAGGCTTTTAGGTCTAAGGTTTCAAACAAACGGTGAATGACTGGAATACCGTTAAGTTCATTACCATGCAGGGCTGCAGTTAGTCCAAGAATCGGACCTGGGTGTTTGCCTCGCCCCACCATAACTGGCAAGCGAAGCGTTCGCCCCAATCCATCATTAATCAGATCAACTAGTAACCTTGAGCAAGCAGCCTGAGGCCATTGCTCAAGATTCAATTCCTTCACAACATAGGCACCCGGAAAATCTAGAGACGGTCGGCTACTCATGGTTTCCTTACACCTACATATCTTGGACATCTGCGTTGGAGCAATCTGGATAACAGCATGCTTACAAATCAACACTACTCATAAATATCTCTCACAAACGCCGGATCCGGATTGAGTGAGGCAAACAAACGTCGACGAAAAGTACCCTTTTGGGTAGTTAGTTTTTGCGCCATTTTATCAATGGCAATCACGGACAAAATCGTTTGTAGATAGCCCTCGATCAGATCGTCTAAACCAATGCCCAGTTGATTAAAATCCCGACTATCCATCAGCATTAGCCGTTTAGATTCACTACTCCATGAGCCATCCTCATTTTTAATCGACAAATTGGTACCCAACATATCCCATGAGGAACATATCTCATCCAGAATTGTTGTTAATGGTTTACGAGCACGTCTTGCATAGATTGCAACTGGATAAGCGCCTGCTGGACCCATGCCAATCATCATGCGTAAATCGGCTACATAGATGGCCTGGTGACGATCAGGTAATGTACCCAAATGATAGAATCGCCCCTGTTTAGTTTGAGAACTCCAGCCAGAATTACCCACAAGACTTTGAACAATAAAGCGATCAAACTGAAAGTCCAGCTGCATAAACTCTTCGAGTTCATATTTGTTGGTTAATGTGTAAACCCCCTGTCCCGCATTGCTGTAAGGATCTTTAACCACTGCAATACCTCCCATCCGTTCCACCCAAAGAGGCACTTCTTCTTTGGCTACATCCCAAATAGTTTCAGGCGTGCGAATCATTAACCCTGTGGATTCTAGTTCAGCATTATAAAAATCATAAGCTTTGGCTGCCATCAATTTGTTGCGACCACCGCTCAAACAGACGAGCACAGGGTTTAAGATAGCTGTACGAGTTAGAACAGGAATTCTGCTCCAGGGACGCTGAGTTACATAGCGAAAGGCAGCTCGGATAGCCTCCCATTCTCCTGTAGGGGTAAGAATTTCCATAACTCCATCCACAAAGCGAACGGGTAGTTGATGATCATCTTGGAAACAAGGTACCCACCAGACTGGTTCTCCGGCCACTTCAGCCAGCATTGCAGCATAACCAGACGTTTCCATCTCATTTTTATCGTATAGAACAGCCAGTCCTCCTTTGGGCAATCGTCGACGTTTCAGAATAGGCATAAATGTCTGCTCTAGCAGCATACGATAGCCACTCTGTTCTTGGGCATCATTGCCAAAGGGCATTGACTTTTGGCCTGAAGGGCAAGAGTTTGTCTCAATAATAATGATACGTCGTACACCATCATCTGTCGTTGCTGGAAACAAATCTGCTCCACCCCATTGAAAGTATTTGGTAGTGTGTGCTAAAACATCACGAACAGCCTTCGGATCAACTTCTGGATGGAGATGGACATAGCGATCAGCAATACGATTATTTCCTAAACTCAGGAAATACTGCACCATAGGGTGAATCTGAGCATTGAGCACCCGTGGATAGAAGTGTTCAGGAGTATCGAAACTGGCGGGAAAAACCTGCTGCACAGATTTTATCTGTTTCATAACAAGACCTCCTGCTACCAATGTGGTTATGAAAATTCATAGAAAAATAGGTGTTGACAAGATCGGTCATCCTATTTCTAGAGATCCCGTCCCCCGGTCATCATTGAAATTGAGTTTGGCTTAGATCACCTCTACCAGATGGATGAAAAAAACGGCTCAAAATTCACCCGTTCGGTTGATGGCAGTTTCAATAATGTGACCGTTTGGCTAATGAAAAATTTTGGAGAGCCTTCTTGTAGTCACACCCTTTTTGCATAAAGAATTTTTCGCATCCCTCTTAAGGATGATTTGACTTAACTAATTTTGTCCGGGGGATAGATGTAAATCCTCTATACATGAGTAACACTAGCCACACCATCACATTCAGATTTATCACTAAGAACAAGTTCGTTAACAGCATTTTGGGTCAATACCGTTTTGATACTTTATTAGCAATTTAGATTTTCAAATCTTCCTATTGTAAGCAGCGGAGGTGCTTTTCAGATGAACCAATCCACTTCTTTTTCTACAGGTTCACCTACGTCCAGCAGCAAACCAACTAAACAGCGCGCTAACCAGTCCCCACTGTACACAACTGATGCTGTGCGAAGTTACTTACACGAAATTAGCCGTATATCTTTGCTAATTCCTGAGCAAGAAACCAGCTTGGGTAGACAAGTGCAACGATTAATGGCGCTGTTAGAGTACCAAACTTGTTTATCAAAAACACTAGGACGATTACCATCCAAGGCAGAATGGGCTACGGTTACCGAATTAACTGAAGCGGCCTTAGAACAACAAATTCTTGAAGGACAGCGGGCTAAACGTAAAATGATCGAAGCCAATTTGCGTTTTGTAGTAGCGATTGCCAAGAAATATCAAGGACGTAATTTAGATTTATTAGACTTAATCCAGGAGGGAACGTTAGGACTCGAACGCGCTGTTGAAAAGTTTGATCCAACCAAGGGGTATAAATTTTCAACCTACGCCTACTGGTGGATTCGCCAAGGGATAACTCGAGCGATTGCTCAACAGTCACGGACAATTCGCTTACCCATTCATGTTACCGAACAACTTAACCAGATTAAGAGGATTCAACGCGAACTCTCTCAGAAACTAGGTCGAAAACCCTCACTACTTGAAGTCTCCCAGGAGTTAAACCTAGAACCAGAAAAAATGCACGAATACTTGCTTATGTCCACTAAGCCTGTATCCCTTGACATATGTGTAGGAGACAATCAAGATACGGAACTACAGGAGCTATTAGAAGACAATAGTATCTCTCCCGAAGATTTCATCATTTACCAAGCACTACGCCAAGATATTCAGGCCATGCTTTCTGAACTACCCCTCCAGCAACAAGAGATCATCAGGTTACGATTTGGGCTTAATGATGGTGTACAATTATCCCTTGTTAAAGTTGGTGCACGCATGGGCATTAGCCGAGAGCGGGTTCGTCAACTAGAGCATCAAGCTTTAAAGTCACTACGTCGCAAAAAAGCAAAAATCAAAGGGTATCTGGTAGCCAGTTAGCTAAAGAAGGGATAAATTATGCATCCGGTAAAATCATCTCTAAACGGAAGCAAGATTGGACTGCGGATTTATAATCAACGACAGGATTTACATTCCTACGATCTAAATCTTGCGATCGCTTACGCCCAGGCTTACCACGATCCCCCGATATCTGCAACGACTAAATCGACTGAACCTGAGCCACAGTACCCTTAGCATATTGAGCATCCATTCCCTTCACCCCCTGCTGAAACTGAGCATACGGCCCCTGATACAACAAATGAGTCACCGTCTCCGCCGACTCCCCAGCCCTCAGCGCAGCAGCCACCACCTGTTGGTCCAACTGAATCGCCGCCAGGTCGCTACTCACATGCTCCCGATACAAATCAGCGTAACTCTGAATTTTGCCAGTCACCGCATTCGCATATTCCGTATACCGCTGCTTCTGAGCTGTATCCACCTGCGTTTTAGCATAGTGCAGTAGCTTGGGCAGAGCCGCCTTCTTCTCCTCTGGAGACTGCGCCCTCGTCTCACACTGCACATAGGGTCCCTAAGCAACAAACTGAATCACCTGCCGGGGAGAATGACCTGCCTGTAATGCAACCTGAGCAACTGTGCGGTCCAGTTGTTGAGCTGTCTGTTGATCCTCAGGATTCTCACTCGCGTAAGCCTGAAATAACGTTTGATAATCCTCAAAATTCACTCTTAGAGCAGCCTTTGCTAGAACTAAATACTGTTCTCGTGCCTGCTGTCCCTTTTCCGTATCAGGCTCCCGAGGCCGCAATGGAGCCTCTTCTCAAGTCGTTTCTTTATCCGCTTTAGGAGACTTAGCCATGATCAATTCCTACAACACATTCGAAAAGTCGTTGAGTAGATCATCTTGAGCCAACAGAGAAATCTCTCCTGTCGGTACCGCCATTGGGCTAATATTTGGAAATTCAGGCTGATCAGATTCGCTCGACGGGGGCTCAATCCCAAACGTTTCCCGCAAATGCTGAATTTGCTCTTCCATTCGAATGATGGACTGACGAGCCAGGTCCTTTAGCTCTGCCTCCGAATGCTTACCAGTATCCTGATAGGCAAAGGGTAGCCAGAAGGCGCGAGCCGCAGTAGCCGCCTTTTCTTTGCCTTTGTAGGTACGATGAATCAGCCAGCTATAAGTGACACCATTAGGGGAACTGCGATCTGGCTCAAAAATAAAGCGCACCCGTGACTTAGTGGGTTTATTTGGATCATCGTTACTGGGCTTGCGAGGCATAGTGAAACATACAGATTTTGTCTATAGCCTAGCCTTTGCACCTATAGATGCTGACACCTTGCTAAATAAGTTAATATTTTAAGAGTTAAATTTGATTCATAGCGGATACAGTGCTGATCATTTTTACTCAGGAGCACCACCTAATTGGTTTTCAGGTCAGGTAAACGTCATGGTATCGGCACTCCATAGCTCCTATAACTGATCACCTACAATAGGAAGATAGCGATGCGACCACACCAACATGGTTTCACAACCGCTCAAAACTATTCTGCCTAGTACAACAGAGCTGCCCTGCTCTGACGATACTCCTGTGGATAACGTAGGCCCCAGGACGTGGCGAAGCCAAGACCAGAATCTACTGCCCAATCTATTGCTGTTTCTATTGACTCGTATCTGGTCAGAGCGCATGGATTGGTTCTTCGGCGTAGACATGGCGGTGTATCACACAACAGGGTTAAGTCCGAAAGTCCCTGTTGTGCCCGATGCATTTCTAAGCTTGGGTGTGGAACGCAAAAAAGGTGGTAAATCCCGTAGAAGCTATGCCACCTGGGAAGAAAATGACACGGTGCCAGTCCTGGCATTAGAGATGGTATCCCATCAACCTAATGATGAATATGATGCCAAGCGTGATCTCTATGCCAAGTTGGGCGTCCTCTACTATGTGGTTTACAACCCAGAGTATTGGCAACGGGACCGGCACCAGCCGTTTGAGGTCTACAAATTGATCGGCCAAACTTATAAACTGCAAATTGGCGAACCCTTTTGGATGCCTGAAGTAGGCATTGGCATTGGTCGCAGTCGTCGCATCTTAGGCGGAATTGAACAGGAAGTGCTGCTATGGTTCGATGCTGACGGTAAAGCCTATCCAACACCGGACGAAATTATTGAGTCTACAGAATCTGAGCTTATTGCAGAACGTCAGAAAGCTGAGGCTGAGAAGCAACGAGCTGATGCAGAACGTCAGAGAGCCGATCAGCTGGCCGAATACTTGCGATCGCTTTTGGAGATGACTGGAAATTTAAGGTGGAGTTAGTAGACATTCAGGACGCCGATTCAGAACAACAAGAACCTAAAATTCTAGAATCTAAGGGCAAATCTTCCGAACAATATGGTTGGTATGGGGAGTAAACTATTCGATGAATGCGCGGCTTAGTCCATTTTTCAGTCATACTGACGTAGACGCACTTTCTCTCACAGCGTCAGAGGTTCAGCATCTGCAGCAACAGTCAATTGATCATCAGCATCCAGGTAATATTCTGCATGACTTTCAGGTTCTACTCGATTTCCTGACTCCTAACGGCACAAATGTTAGCAGTGCTCATAATTTCCTTCCCATGAAGTCTTTGGCTGACCTCAATCAGCGCTTTAGTCATCCGCTTGCGATCACCCTCAAACGTCCCCAGCAGAAGTCATTTCCCTACATTCATGGCCTGTATCTGCTGTTGCGTACTTCTGGCTTAACGCTTGTTCAGGCTAAGGGCAAAAAGCAACAACTCGTACTCGATGAGGTTGTACTCAATGCTTGGCATCAACTCAACCTAACCGATTTGACACAGATCACCTCTATCAGTTTTCCTACAAGGATCGGTTTGGTATTCTCCAAACTGTCATTCATCCTGAAATCAATAGACCTCCCCATACGAACGAAACCTTAATTGGTGATTTACCCCTTGCTCCTGGAGCCAACATGACCTATCTCTATGATTTTGGAGATCGCTGGAAATTTCAGGTGGAGCTTGAGAAAATGGAACCTCCTAATCCTCAGCTGAGCAAACCGCAAATACTGGCAACCCAGGGTGAAACTCCTCAACAATATTGGGATGAAAATAGCTGGGATGGTGAGTGGGATGCAGGCGATTGGAATGAATATAACTAACTTGCATTTTATACTACCGTTTCTAATCATTGAAGTTGTTCTCTCAACAACGGACGGTTTTATGAGTAGGCATGCCTGAATGAGCACTTGTTTAATAACGTTTCAGGCTTTTAATCACTTTCAAGTCAAAGCCTTGAGAGCTTTGCACTGTGACGTTTTAGCAATCTTCATGGCTGTTTTTAAGTGGATGTCACGCTCGTAATTGACGTGAGCTTTCACAAGCTTAACAACAGACTGGGCATAGACTTGAGGCTCAGCAGTCTCAGCCAAAGCGGTAAAATAGGCAGGCAGTACTTTTCTCCAGTCAACACCAACCTGCCAGGATCCGGCTTCATCGGCAAAAAAGATAATGTTATCGTATCAATACTCAATGTATAACCCCAATCAACCGTTGCATACGGCAACTACCCAAGATTTATGGACAGCGCTTCTCCTTAAACGACGCTTCAACAACTTTGACCCGGAGCCGATTGTGCAAGACCTTTATGCCCAGCCACAGCTATGGCGCAAATTCTGGTTAGGATGGCTAGTATTTGACGTTGCTTTTTACCAAAAGACAAACGAAGCACCGATCGCCCGTCTGCTAGAAATGCTTGTTTATGCCAGTGATGAGCGGCTGTATAAAAATGATGTTTTGTACATTCAGAGTGCCGATGATGAATGTGTTGCGCCTTTACTGGAGCTAGCGAAACAATGGCAGGTAGATAACTGTGAAGTTTATGATCGCACCCGACTAGCAAAAATTTTAGGCCGATTAGAAACCCTAATCGATGTGCTGGGCGAAGAAAAAATGACGCGCCAGATTGAGCAGTGGAAGGACCGTGGATGCTGTAGTCCCGTCATTGCGATGTGGTGGGATTAAAATAAAAATATGCGATTCAGGTCCACACTATGACCCCACAGCAGATTCTAGATAACCAACCTCTAGAAAACGAGGACATCGTAACCGAACTCGATATCAGTCACCTGGTGATCGAGGATGATACCCCAGTGGATAATTTTCAATCAGCTCAGCAACAGCGCTTGCTGGTAGAGCCACTTTATAGCAGCCAGACGTTACCGCTACCATTTATTGCAGAAGCAAGTGTAGGCTTATTTTATAAGCTCAAGGGCGATCCGCCTATTGTGCCGGACGTAATGCTGAGTCTGGGGGTCCAAAGAGCTGCTGATTATGCTAATCGACGAGACCGCTCTTACTTCGTTTGGGAATTTGGCAAAGTACCCGAAGTTTGTATTGAAATTGTGTCCAATCAGGAAGGCGATGAGGTTACTCTCAGCCAAAAATCCAAGCAAAAGGGGAAAGCCTCAAGTAAGCGGGACATCTATGCCCAGATTGGTGTGCCCTACTACGTCGTGTTTGATCCCTTACAGCAAATCCAAGATGAAGCCAATATGAATGGGGCACTTTTGCGCGTATGGATGATTTCCCCGATAGGCTATCAGGAACTCACAACCGCAGAGGGCATCGCCAATACGGACCAATCAGTCTGGCTCGAAGGTGCTGGTGTAGGGCTAACGCTGTGGGAAGGTCCGTTTGAAGAGGAGATATCTCGGCTGTGGTTGAGGTGGTGCGATCACAATGGCCAAATCATCCCCACTGGCGCGGAGGGCCAAGAAATCGAACGGCAACGCGCAGACCGCCTGGCTGAACGCTTACGAGCCATGGGAATCAACCCTGACGAAATCTGAATTCAACAGGTTCATGTGAAGCTCCATCCTCAGTGCAGCAGTAGAGTAGCTGAGTCATGATCAGCTACTCTACTGCTCGACAAATTCTTTACGAAGAGTAGCGCAAAAAATTAGTACAAGAATGGCTCTACATGACTTTCAAGGAGGCCTGAGCCAAAAATACTTAAAACCTTTACTGTGCATAGCTTTAGCTTTGGAGGTTCAAAATATCTGAAGCCTACTCGCTATGATGATAGAGCAGCTGATTAACGGTCAGCTCATCTAATCTTGACGAATTTTTTGACAAAAAATGCCGCGAAAAATTAGTACATAAACTCGCACAGCATTTTTCACTCACCATAAAAACTTTGCCAGAAAATAAATTTAGCCTTTGAGTAGTTCTTTTGTAATCAGCCGGTCGAATAATTTCTCTAACCAAACCGGGTCTATACTGCCAAAGTATTCAAGGCATAACTCTTTTGAAGGAAGAGATTCATTACCAATAGAGGTGCCCTTTAGCAACACAGGTTTAACCGTTAACAATAACAAAGAGTGTTTTACAGGCTTACCCATTCACTATATCGCTGTCTTCGTTTCCCTTATCTTTACAGCGAGCTTTTTCTTACTTTAAAGATGTATCAGAGCACAGGGGCAATCTTTTGTACGGTTCGGCTAAGTTCACCATCGAAGACTTACCCTGCGATATTGGAGCAGCCAGCCAAGACTTCGTATTATCGTATTAGATGTAAACCCCTAAGCTTGCCAACTAAATGTTGTCATCGAACAAAACTAGTTGCGCATTTATAACCAGAAAGATCGGCCATTTGTTGGTATTACAAATTAGTTGAGTGTCCTAAACTCCATGTATGTGCTGAAGGACTATGAACAATGCCAACTGAACAGATGACAATTTATGTACCAGTACGCGTAAAAAAAGCGATCAAAGAACTGGCGTCTGCTAAAGATCAATCGATGAACACAATTGTGGTAGAAGCACTGGAACTTGCGATCGCAGAGTGGACCAGCCAAAACACTTTCTAACCTGTAACCTTTAGAACACGAGTAGCCTGGTACAAGAGAATAGATAGAAAAGGAGATGCACCCCCATGGTTTGTGTCCTGCTCATAAGAGCTATTTGTTGGCACATACACCCTGTGTCCGAACTCAGACTTTTAGCTGAGCTTTCTACGCTATGACAGTAATGATAGGAGAAAATGCTCTCCTGTGCGCAAGAGTGTACATTATTAGAGCGTTCTTTACGATTGCCTAATGTAGATCCAAAGAATATCTAGAAACTGTGAAGCGCTACTAGGACAGCTGTTGTCTATGCCATTCACGAGCTTGCTCTCGAATGGCATTGTATTCTTCTGTGGACATTTTATCCAAGTTTCTTAAGATAAAATTCATTCGCCCTTGGGTCTGTAGTATATCGCGGTGACGGGCGAGGAAATCCCAGTAGAAAACGTTAAACGGGCAGGCCTGAGCGCCGGTACGGGCCTTAGGATTGTATTGGCAGCCCTTACAGTAATCACTCATCCGGTTAATGTAGTTGGCTGAGGCTGCATAGGGTTTAGTGGCGAGTATGCCTCCATCAGCAAAAAGACCCATGCCAATCACATTGGTTTGCATCACCCAGTCATAGGCATCGATAAAGGCAGCATGAAACCATGACTCGACTGCCTGGGGGGAAAGTCCAGCTATCAGGGCAAAATTGCTAAGGACCATCAACCGCTGAATATGGTGGTTATAGCCGGTTCGTTTGACCTGGTCAACACTCTGGTGCAGACAGTTCATAGGAGTATCGCCAGTCCAGAAAAAGTCTGGTAAGGGCTGATGGTGATCAAAAAAATTCTTTTCTGGATAGTCCTCATCCACGTAGCTATAGAGACCGCGCATATACTCTCGCCAGCCTAAAACCTGACGGATAAAGCCTTCCACACTATTAAGCGGCAGGTTTTGTTGATGATAAGCGGTCTCTACCGCTTGAATAACTTCTAGGGGATGCAATAGCCCTATATTCAAGTTCAGGTTCAAACCACTGGGGTGCAGGGGGATTCATCCCTTTTTTAGGCGGTTTTCGGTTTTCCTTGTCATAGTTCCACTGACCGCCAATAGGGGTAGGTTTTGGGGTTGTCTCCGCCATGAGAATGCCATAGCGTTTGCGCCCTTCTCGATAAAACGACTCCATTAACAAGCGTTTACGACCGTCGGCCCACTGTTTAAATTCAGTAACGGACCATAGAAAGTGATTGTTGGGGACAAGGGTCAGCTGGCAAGGAAGTTTCAGGGTGTTAAGAAAACGAGCAAAGGGGCGGTCGGCAGGCTCCATAACCCGCAGTTCGGTAATCTTGTTATGGTTAAGCCACTGGTGTAAGGGCGTAGCAAAATCGTCAGTCACTTCATAGGCCACAGTGCGACCTGCCGCTTTTAACTCAGCTGCAAAGTGACGCATGGCCGACCACACCAGTACTAGCTTTTGTCGGTGATAACGGCGTTCAGTACTGTGACGCTGGGATTCAATTAGGATAACGGGTGCTTCAGGTGCGCTGGCTAAGGCTGCCTGATTGTGCCACAGCTGATCCCCCAAGATCCAAATTCCAATAGTCATACCCTAAGATGTCATTTGTATATATTCTTTAACTTATGGTGTTTTCCTGGGCACGCGCTAGTATTTGCGTATAGCGAATGTTCTGATGCACGAAGTGCAACTATCAGCAAGCTATACGACAGCTTAATTGGCAGCTTTAAAGCTAAAGTTTGCGCTGCATGTTCCCAAAATCAGGAGGCTATCTCCATGAGTGCTGCTGAAGCCACACCCTGTGTTTTATTGGTAGAAGCGAATGAAGAATTGGCCCAGGATGTCAGTAACGATCTGCGGGAGTCGGGCTATATTCCATTGGTGGCGACTACCATAGACTCGGGTTTACAGGAAGTGCGTGACCGTCATCCAGCACTGATTGTGGTAAATCGGATGTTGGCGGGCGAGTCGGGGTTGGATCTGTGTCAGCAGTTGCGATCGCAAGGTGACCGTACCCCAATGTTACTGATGATGGCCCGTGACAACCTGGATGATCGGGTGGCCTGCATTGAGTCTGGAGCCGACGATTATTTTCTCAAACCCTACCGCAGCGATGAGTTTCTCGCCCTGGTCAGCGCCTATCTGCAACCCAGCGACAACGGTGTTGAGCAGCTAATCTTTGGTGAGCTGACCCTCAACGTGACCACCCGTCAAGCCAAGCGTGGCAATCGCCTCATTGACCTGACCATGAAAGAATTTGAGCTACTTAAATATTTAATGGAGCATCCCCGTGAAGTCCTCACCCGCGAGCAAATTCTAGAAAACGTCTGGGGATACAACTTTATGGGCGAATCCAACGTGATTGAAGTGTACATTCGCTACCTACGCCTAAAAATCGACGCCGATGGCGAAAAGCGCCTAATCCAGACCGTACGTGGCGTCGGATACGTATTACGCGAAACATAATCATGGGGAAAATGTAAACACCGGACCGCCATCGACAATGGAAAAAAATGGACAAGGTTAAAATAGTCGATGCCTACTGGCAGTGGACGATGGTACATCGTAATGTTTAGCAAAGGAATCCATACCAGCGTGAACAATTGGCCCCAAAAGCACTATTTACCCGTATTAATCCTTTGCTGTTTATTAGTTGCCTGTAGCAGCGGTTCAGCCCCAACTGAGGAGATCAGTTCTACTCAGTCTAGTAGTCGCGTTGCTACAGCAGAAACCACTGGCACGCTGACTGTTGAAGCCCCTTCTAACAAATCACCTATCGGATCTGGCCAAGTGCTTCCCATTACTGCCCAAGCCATCATTGCAGGCGAAACCTTTGACCTGGAAGTTGCCCGTACACCTCGTCAACAACAGCTTGGTCTGATGTTCCGCGAGGCTCTACCTGATAACCAGGGTATGTTATTTCCCTTTAACCCACCGCGTCCCGCCCATTTCTGGATGAAAAATGTACCTGTGGGGCTGGACATGGTGTTTTTGTATCAGGGTAATGTGCAAGGTATTTTCGAAGCGCCGCCCTGCACGGCAGATCCTTGCCCTACCTACGGTCCTGGAAATCTGCTAGTGGACAATGTGATTGAGCTGCGCATTGGCCGGGCAGCGGAGTTAGGTCTGCAGGAAGGAGATGCGGTGGAGATTACGTTTTTGGATTTGTAGGGGCGCAGCATGCTGCGCCCACAGGATTTAACGCAACACCTGGCTAGCGGCAGATACGCCACTACCAGGGGTGAAGCCTTCGTAGCCGATAATTTGCAGCGTAGTTTCTAGGGAGGCGATGGTGGTGAGAATGTCGCGATCGCAGACAAACCCCAAGTGACCAATCCGAAAGATCTTGCCCTTCAGATGATCCTGACCGCCCGCTAGGGCGATATCAAACTGCTTACGCATCGTAGAGCGAATATCCTCAGGATTCACAAGGTCACCGGGGATCACAGAGGTTACCGCAGGACTGCTAAACTCATCGGGGGCTAATAGCGGTAGCCCCAACGCTTTCATGGCAGCACGGCAAGCCTGCTTTTGACGTTCGTGACGGGCAAAGATATTTTCTAGCCCCTCTGCCCTCATCATTTCTAAAGCAGCCTGTAGGCCAAAGTATAGGTTGACTGGCGGTGTAAATGGAGTACTGTCCTTGGCAAAGGATTTCCGATACTTCCCCAGATCCATATAGAACTTGGGTAGGGTGGCCTTCTCATAGGCAGCCCAGGCCTTTGCACCGACCGAGACAAAGCCCATGCCGGGGGGCAGCATAAAGCCTTTCTGAGAGCCAGACGCCACCACATCTAGCCCCAGTTCATCTACCTTCAGATCGTAGGAGGCCAAACTAGTCACCGCATCCACAATGATAATGGCCTCGCCATGGGCCTTGACCTTCTCATTAATGGCTTCGACAGGGTTAAGCACACCACTAGAGGTTTCGCTGTGGGTAACGATAACGGCCTTGATAGCTTTCTCTGTATCAGCCGCCAGGGCCGCACCAAATTTTTCGGGATCGAGGGGAACGCCCCAATCTTCTTGGAATACTTCGACATCCAGGCCAAAGGCTTTAGAAATCTGCGCCCAGCGATCGCCAAACTTACCGTTGCTACCCACCAGCACCTTATCGCCAGCGCTAAGGAAGTTGATAATGCCTGCTTCGACGACACCGGTACCACTGGCACATAGGGTCAAAACTTCATTCTTAGTTTGAAATAGCCACTGCAGACCTTCATTGACCTCGGCAATGATTTTGCCAAAATCGCCACTGCGGTGGCCAATGGGGTGTTTACCCATCGCTTGTAGGACCTTCTCGGGAACTGGTGTAGGTCCCGGAATCATCAGCATTGCTTTATTGTCCATGGGTGGTTTAGAAGACGATGTATAAAAAGTGCATTCCCCAGAATCGCATAAGTTCTGACGGCACCCCCCGCATTTTTGAGGTGTTGTAAGGTTTGGGGGGCGCACGATTTTTCCAGGTAGACGGAATTTAGGATTGTCAGCAAAATATGGGGGATACTCCCTTATGTCGCCATGGAAACTACATTGCAACAGCTAACGGCTCAACCTTTAACTGCTGAAGCATTTCGACCCTTTGGGCAGGTGCTAGGTCCACAGTGGGATGGCAAACCTTACGATGCTGAGGATGCTCAGCTGAAGCTGGATGGGGGCGTTCCACGCTTTTATATTATGCAGCTGGAGCGGAAGGGCAGGCAGTTTGATCGGATTACACGGCATTTGGCCTGTACGCAGTGTTTGGGCTCGTTAGAGGGGAAAGAATGGCTGATGGGGGTGGCTCCGCCCTGTGATGGCAGTGCACCAGACCCAGACCAGATTCGAGCGTTTAGGATTCCTGGGGACTGCTTTATTAAGCTGGAGGTAGGCACCTGGCATGCGGGGCCTTTGTTTGAGACGGATGTGATTAATTTCTACAATCTAGAGCTAAGTGATACCAATGTGGTGGATCACGATACGTGTAATCTAGAGCAGACCTACGGACTGGCGTTTACTATTGTTGACTAGGCAAGCGCTGCTACTAGAATGCGCATGAGATCGTCCAAATCTTCAGGGACACGATAGCTGTCTAGGCCCTGTTCAAAGTGTTTAGTCTTGCGATTTAACCACACGGCTTGGAAGGTTAGATCGTTCGACTATCTAGGACAATAGTTTGAGGGTCGCTGGAAAAGTATTGATGCATTGTCCATCCCTCCGGAAATAGAGACCCAGATGCAACGCTACTATGCCTCACTGTCAGAGAAAGAGCGCAGACGGTATGCCGGGATAGAAGCGGTGAAGCTGGGCCATGGTGGCATCAGCTACATCAGTCGAGTGCTGAGCTGTGACCATAAGACGATTAAATTTGGGATGTCAGAATTGGCCGGGGATATGGAGCTGAATGCAGGGGGTATTCGTCGGGCAGGCGGGGGTCGGAAATCGGCCTTTGAAACGATTGAAGGCCTGGACGAGGCCTTTTTAAGAGTCGTCTCTCCCCATACGGCAGGCTCCTCGATGGATGAGCGGATCAAATGGACGAATCTGAGCCGTCCTAAAATTGCAGAATTGCTTGCCGACGACGGCATTCGTGTGAGTGTGACCGTGGTGGACCAACTGTTGAAAAAGCACACTATCGTCGTCGTCAAATGCGCAAAACCCGAGCAACGGGCAGCCATCCCCAGCGTAATGCGCAATTTGAGAATATCGACCAGTTGCGCCAACACTACGAAGCCGATGGCAATCCCGTGATGAGTGTCGATACAAAAAAAAAGAATTGATTGGTCCGTTCTATCGAGCAGGCTACACCTACAACACCGAAGTGATAGACGTCTATGACCATGATTGGCAATCGTTGGCGGAGGGGATAGCCGTTCCGCATGGTCTCTACGATTTGCGCCAAAACAAGGGCTATATTCAGATTGGGACCAGTCGAGATACCACTGAATTTGCCTGTGATTCCATCTACCACTGGTGGATGCACCATGGCCGGTACGACTATCCTAATGCCACCTCTATCTTGCTTCTGTGTGATGGTGGTAGCAGTAACGGTGCGCGCTATTATATCTTCAAGCAAGACCGACAACTGCTCGCCAATGACCTGGGCATTGAGATTCGCATTGCCCATTATCCCCGTATACCTCCAAGCACAATCCGATTGAACATCGGTTGTTTCCTCATGTGTCTCGGGCCTGTGAAGGGGTCTTCTTTGATTCTATCGAAATGGTGAGTGACTTCATGGCTAAAGCCACGACTCAGACAGGCCTCAAGGTAGTCACAACTATCATTGATGCTGTGTACGAGACCGACAGAAAAGCGACCAAGGCATTTCTAGAGCAAATGCCTATCATCTTCGACGAGTTTCTGCCTCAATGGAACTATGTCGCTCGTCCTCAACAACTCTAAATCAGGACCTTATTTAATCCTTGTTCCTTAGCCAATAATTTTTCAACTTAAGTTGATATCTTTGGAAACTTATCTTTCAATTCTTAGACACCTATCGATTAAATTTAAATTGGCAATAAATAATGTTATCTGAAGAGGAATATACCAGTTATCTGTAAGCACGTAGAAAGCCTAAGAGAGTCTTATTTCAGTGATTTTATCTAGCCTTATAGCTTATTTAATAGGAACTCACAGTTACTAAAACAGTTATTCAGCTAAAGTACGCATTCTGATTCTGACTCCAAATTTTATTATGGATATGATCTGGGGAATACCTAGAGAGAAAACTATAGTATCGGCTTATTATGAAAGGTAAAATTCAATTAGCCCCAGCCTTAGACTTTGAAGCAGTTGTTGCTGAAGTTAAAAAGACACCAAGGCTGCGTAAAGATATTGAATTTTACAGCAGAATTATTCACACTTTACCAGCACTCATCTGGCTAAAAGATCCTGATGGTGCATATCTAGCCTGTAATCATCGTTTTGAAGATTTTCTTGGTGCCTCTGAAGAAGAAATACTGGGTAAGACCGATTACGATTTTATGAATGCCAGGTTGGCAGACTTGTTTTGTCGGTATGATAAGGACGTAATCCTAAAAGACTCTCCAGTAATCAATGAAGAATGGATAACCTTTTCCAATAATGGGCATCGTGAACTTCTTGAGATAAATCGACTTCCCATGTATGGCAAAAATGGGGAGTTGGTTGGCGTACTAGGCATTGGACACAATGTTACTATTCGTAGAGAATCAGAGTTTGTACATCAAGAGTCTGATGGAAGAGCCTTTTGTCTTGTAGGCACTCATGTTGATATAACTACTCGAAAGAAAGCAAAAACATTTGATGACAAGAATGCCGAGATTCTGGAAATGATTGCCACAGGGAAACCTGCATCAGAGATTTATGCAGAAATCGCATTAATGTATGAAGAACGTCACCCTGGGCTACGATGTTCAATGCTTGAATTACAGGATGGTCGACTTATGCACGGAGGAGCTCCAAGCCTGCCAAAGGAATATTGCGATGCTGTTCATGGTCTGAAAAACGGTCCTAACGTAGGTTCATGTGGTACATCAACTTATACTGGCAAGCGTGTTCTTGTTGAAAATATTGAAACCGATCCCAAATGGGCCAAGATCAAGCATGTGGCACTTCCCCATGGTATGCGATGCTGTTGGTCTGAACCGATTAAAAATTCCTCAGGCATAGTTTTAGGTGCATTTGGGATGTATTATAACTATCCCGCACTGCCAAATGAGGAGGAATCAAACGATCTTAAGTCTGCAGCAAGGCTGGCTGGGATTGTGATGGAGCGAGATCAGGCCCAAAAGCGTATACGAGAATTAGCGTATATCGATGACTTAACAGGAATTTCTAATCGTGCTAGCTTCTATCAGAAGCTTGAAATATCAATCAAACGGTCTAATCGCAGCAAATCACGTTTGGGGATTCTATACATTGACTTAGATGATTTTAAGAGTGTTAATGACACGTTAGGTCACGATGCTGGTGACTTACTACTACAGGAAATTGCTAAGCGGCTGCAGAAAGTTACTCGTGAAAATGATTTTGTTGCCCGCCTTAGTGGTGATGAATTCTGTATTCTTATCAATGATGTAAATAATAACTATGCTGCAGCCTATGTGGCCCAACATTGCCTTAAAGTAATATCAAAGCCAGTCGAGCTATTGGCCAGAAAATTCACTCCAGCTTGCAGTATTGGGATTGCACATTACCCTGATGACGGTCCGGATCTTTCCACATTAATAAAAGCAGCGGATACGTCGCTTTATGCGGCAAAGGAACGGGGCAAAAATCAGTATGCCTTCTATAAGCCTGAATTAACTCGAAAAGCAGAGTATCGGTTTCGGATGGAACAAAATTTGCGAGAGGCGGTAGAAAAACAGCAGCTATCCTTGGTTTATCAACCTCAAATTCAGCTTCTTACTGGCAATATTATCGGTGTTGAGGCATTGTCACGTTGGTATCATCCACGGTTAGGATATGTTTCACCTACTGATTTTATTGCTACAGCCGAGAAAATAGGAATGATTAAACCTCTCACTGAATGGGTATTAAAAACAGCCTGTAATCAAGCAGTTGCGTGGAAAAAGTTGGGTTTACCTGCGATTCGTATGGCGGTTAATATCTCTCCAGTTCACTTTCTCGATCAGGATTTCGTGTCATTGATTCAACGTGTTATTGATGAGACCGGCATGGTGCCATCAGAATTGGAACTCGAGGTGACTGAGAGTGTTGTGCAAACGGATCAGCAAAATCTCTCGACGTTTCAATCATTGAAAGAGCTGGGTGTATTGCTGGCAATCGATGATTTCGGAACAGGCTATTCGTCGTTTGCATCTCTCAAACATTTGACAATTGATTGTCTGAAAATCGATAAGTATTTTATCAATGATATGCTAATTGACTATAAAGCTAAAAGCTTGATTGGCTCTATGATAGAGATGTGTCGCAATCTGGAACATGAAGTCATTGCTGAAGGTGTTGAGACTGAAGAACAATGTCATACACTCCAAAATTTTGGTTGTGAAATTGCTCAAGGTTATCTATTTAGCAGACCTGTCAACTCTGATGAAATATCAAAACTTTTGAATAGTACTATTGCCTGAGTAGCAATTCGCCCAGTAACTTTCATCATCTGGTTTTGTTTTTTGGGGTTTGCCTCCCTAAAGTTTTTGCATCATAAACACACTATTTGGATCCTCTAGATAATCACCAAAAGGGCCTTGATACTCAAATCCATGACGTGTGTATAGGGCACGTGCTGTAGCAAACTCATCCATCGAACCTGTTTCCAGATTTAGACATTTGTAACCACGTTGTTTCGCATTTCTAATGATGTGTTTTAGCATTGTTGAGCCAATTCCCCTACCCCGATGGGCCTGAGCCGTGCGCATTGACTTAATCTCACCGCTAGTAGCGTCCAGTTCTTTTAATGCACCACAGCCCACCAACTCATCTCCTTCCCAAACAGACCAAAACGTAATCTCTGGTATACGCAGTGCCTTTAGACCCAATGCATGCACACTTTCAGGGGGCGTAATCTTGTACATTTCGTCCAGATGTTCCTGGAGAAATGCAGCAATGGCTTGACCCGTTAGATCATCTTCGCGAATCTGAAATTGACTCATCGTTGTTACTGGCTAGAGACACTTTTCCATTGTGAAGCAAATGATCGAGGAATGTGTATACAAAATAACCAGAAGCAAATTAAGGTAGCTGCACCTTTTCTACCCCTTCCCTTGTCGCAACAATTGCCCATCGGTGTGTAGTATCTAATGCTAACGCCTGAATAATTCCGTGGACAGGATACTCCGCCAGAACCTGTCCACTCGTCAAGTCGATGGTAGCCAACCAGGATCCTGCTCCATAGATGAGCGTTTGTCGATCTAAAAACGCAATGGTACTTTGCCACGGATGGTAGGCGGCATGGGGATGTTGGATATACGGCATAGGCTTTTCCCAAACAATGTGGAAAAAACTGGCAACGAGTTCTTTGTCGGAAGAGAAGTCATGGTCTGCAGGTATTTGCTGTAGCTTACTGCGATCTAGATAGCGACAGGTAATAAATGCCTGGGGCGGAGAGCCAACACCCTTATAACTAGTATGGAGTAGATAATCACCCTCCGCACTTAAACATAGACGATCCTCATGACAGCGGACATCTCCCCAAAAATTTCCTAGATAAATAAGCTGGTCCGTTGCTAAATCGTCGATTCGATACAGCTCAAATTGTATAAACTGATCGGTATTTTCAACAATCAAAAACTGTAAGTGTGGATCCACTGCGATTATGCCGGTATAGTCGGTCCATCGTCGCTTCAGGCGCAGAATTGAAGACGGTATTAATGGAGAAACCAGGGGTACACATTGTACATCTCCAAAATTCTCAGCGACTACCAGGTAACCAGGGCAATGATGCAGCGTATCAATCTCAGGACATGCGTCATGGCCAACGATCAGATCATCCATATTGGTCTCTTCTAATGGCATATGCGCTAGCCGTTGTCGTTGCTGTAATTGCCAACTATGCCAGTCGAGGAACAAAAGTGTGCTGTTGGTTTGACCCGGCTCAACCAGAACTAACGTATCGTTGACCCGACAAAGGGGTGGAATCCGTTGCCAATGAAATAAGACATGATGATCGTCCAGCATGCGAGGTGTTTGGCCAGATACGTCCCACCGGAGCAGCCGATTTGGATGCACTGGTGTGATCACCTCTTGGCGCTCTGGATGATAAACAATCGACTTACAATCCACACAGGTCATTTTCAAGGAGACTTTAATGTACAGGCTTGGTAAACGTGAATCTTTCTGTAGATCTTAGATTCTCCCAAAAAGAACTGTCGTTCCCAGCTAAATGAAATTCTATGCTTTGCCTATACTATCTGCAGTGCATGCAATTTAGAGTAAAGACCGTCCTGTTGCAGCAGTTGTCGATGATGGCCGATTTCTTGGATTTTTCCTTGATCTAGCACGATAATCCGATCGGCTTGACGAATTGTCGACAGCCGATGGGCGACGACAAATGTCGTGCGTCCTTTCATGAGCTTTGACAGAGCGGTCTGGATCATAGCTTCAGAAGCTGTATCGAGCGATGCAGTGGCCTCATCTAAAATCAGCACCCTGGGGTTACGAATAAGGGCCCGAGCAATGGCCAGCCGCTGCCGTTGACCGCCTGACAGTCGCACTCCATTTTCGCCAATGGATGTATTTAATCCCTCGGGCAGCTGGGCAATAAAGTCTTCTGCCTGGGCGTCTTGGATGGCTTGTTTCAGGTGTGCATCAGCCACAGTTTCAGTGCCGTAAAGAATGTTGTCTCGTACATTGCCCTCAAACAAAATTGTTTCCTGGGCTACTACCGAAACGAACTGTCGATAGGTGCGCAGGTCCAATTGATTCATATCTTGACCGTCTAGTAAAATCCGGCCACTTGTTGGTCGCAAAAAGCCAATGACCAGATTAACCAGGGTAGACTTTCCAGCCCCTGAGGGACCCACCAGGGCAATGGTTTCTCCGGCTGCTACGGTTAGCTCAATCCCTTGCAAAGCTGGATATGGCTGTTCTGGATAGGTAAAACTAACGTTCTCAAAGCAAAATGCCCCAGTGATCTGCTTAACTGCCTGTTTACCCTGGTTAGACTCTACGTCAGCACATTCTAGTACTTCGCCCACCGAGCAAATAGCCTCTACACCAGTGGCCATTTGGGGCAGGACCGCCAAAATTTGGGCAATGGACTGGGTCAGCGTATTAAAGTACCCCGTTAGTAACACTACATCCCCGGTAGAAATGTTGAGCTGTCCTGTATAGGCCAGATAGGCGGATGTGAGTAAACAGGCCGCATTAAATAAACGCAGGGTGATCCAGGTAGACGCATTGGTAATGGCATTGATGCCGTCTAAACGCATGCCTGCTTGCTTGACGGATGCCAACTTGGTCTGGGTACGCTCAATGGCGGTGGCCTCAGCCCCATGGGCGCGGGTAACCGGAACCAGCTTAATCATGTCTGTAAGATGGGCCGACATCGCCTCTACCTGTTTGCGAAAGGTGTGGTTGCGATCGCGCATCGGCTGCCTCAATACCCGCACAATTAGTACAGCTGCCGGCACCGTCGCTACAAAGAACAGCAAAAACCAGGGGGCGCGCTGAGACGTGACGACAATGGCTATGGCTATGGTCAATAATGCTGCCGGAATAAACTGAAAAACATCCCGAGTCAGCTGTTGAATTTTTTCCACATCCTGCAATAGTTTTGCCTGGATGGCTCCAGTACTACGGCGACTGTGATAGCTAATGGATAGCTGCTGCAGCCGCCAGGTCATGGCCGAACGCAGGGTTAACTCCATCTGGCGTGTGGCTGCACTCATAGCCCAAATGTGCAGATAGTGCATGGGCAGATTTTGAATAATGCTGACCACCAAAATCGCACCGTTAATCCAAAGGCTGGACAGACTATGCTGTTCTGGCTGCGTCAAAATATCGATAATGTTGGCGATTATCAGGGGCCGAATCCATTCGGGGCTGTGTTTAATAACAAAAAAGCCAAACGACAGCGCCAACTTCTGCCAGTCATGACGGTAGAGCAGACACAGTGTCCGCAAGGGAGCATCACTGCGATAGTCAAACCCAAGGCCAGCGGGAAAACTCTGAGCGGCAGAAACCATGGGCATTGGTTAACCAAAAATGTGACGGTACTCCTTTATTGTGACTTATACGAGATCCTGGCTGCTAGCCTCTGGTATCCCAGGGCAACCACAAGGGATTGCCCCTACGATGCCACCACATCTCGCACAAACTCGACTAGCTTTTCACTGCCAACTTTAGCGGCTATATTAATCGGGAGCCTTCGCAAATACCAATAAACTGTCCAGGAAAGTGACTCTTGGGGAGAGATTTTTGTATAGGCACCTTGTTGCTCAATTTCAATGTAGGGACGCTCAGCATTGGCAAAAATTTCAATCTCGCCTTCAGTGGGGGCCTGGTGGTCAAGGGGAATATCCTGGAATGATTTGATCAACAGTTTGTCCCCATCTAGATGGGCCAACCAGCCTTCAGCCCCATCGGCATAAAGCTTTTGGTTAGCCTGAATAGTCTGGCTATCATACTTAAACCAGGTAATGCCATTTAGTTCTTGGGTGGTTAACGGCTCAAATGGCCCTGACCCCAATGTAGCATCGCCGGTTGGATAAAAGGTTAAACCGTCTGGATGGACCCGTGAAACTTCCCAGGGAGAGAAGGTTTGAGATGTCTCTGAGAAGTTAGTGATTGTATACTCAACCGCAACCCTAGACCGTTGTACATCAAGCACAAATCGTTTAGTGATTTGTAATTCTAGCTCAGCACTGATTTCACTTTTCATCAATACTGCAGAGCTATTTGTCTCTACCGTGTAGGGGTCAGTATCGATTTCTGCAATGGGTGGCCATTCCCAGATATTTTGAGGACTGGGCCAAAAGGTAGAACCATAGTTCTGGGGATCTACAGAGGGGGGTGTCAAAATGTTTTCGTCATCTAATCGAAATGCGATTATCCTAGCCCCATGGGATGGATCGACCTCAAACGTGAGATTATCTGACTGCAACACATAGGGGTTAGGTTGACGAGGGGCTGTAGTCTGAATGTCTCTATCTTGGCTGGCCATCACTGGCTGACTGAGCATAAGCCAGCTGAGGGAAAATGCCACAATCGTTAATAGAATTGATCGGAGACGGTTTTGCCCATATTGTTTAGTCACCCTGCAACACCCGTAAAACACTAAGCTATCATTTTACATAACTACAGGTGGCTCAGGGCAAGCTCACAAATTATAGTGACTGTCTCACGTCATCAGTTTTTTGAACTTGTTCTGGGCTAAAGCCCGCCTGTTGTAGGTGATCTAAAAACCAAGCTTCTTGGTAGGCAGACTCCAGGTAGATGGCCTGTTGATAGGCCTGTTGGGCGGCAAGGGTGTCTTGGTTATCCCAATGGGCAATGGCCAGGGCAACTAGGGGATGGGGGTTACCAGGTTCCAGGTCAGCCGCTTGTTGGGCATTTGCGATCGCACGCCCATAATCTTCCAACCGATGGTATGCCAGACTCAGATTGTAATAGCCGATTTCATTGTCTGGCTGTAGGGTAACTGCCTTAGTATGGGTCTCTACGGCGTTTTTCAACTGGCCATCCACCAGATACACAATACCCAATGCATTTAAGGCAGGAACATGGCCATCATTTTGCGCTAGCGTCTGTTGTAGTACATCAATGGCATTATCCGATTGCCCATCCAAATGTAAAGTCCAGCCTAAAATCACCTGTCCAGAGAGATTCTGTGGGTCCAATGTAACGGCCTCTTGGAGGGCTGCGATCGCATCTGTATAGCGCCCCTGCCCACGATATTCTAGACCTAGCTGACGATATTGAGCCGCAGCGGCTTTTTCTGCGGCAGAGGGTTCAGGGCCAGGCGCTTTGGCTGTCTCCTGGTTAGAGGTAGCTGGGGGCTGATTGACCGAGGTGGAGGGACTGGCAGGCTGAGATGGTGGGGAAGACCCACGGCACCCCAATAGGCTGACGACTAGTAGGGCACTAACCATGGCTTTGGCCGCTTGGCTTGGATTGCTATTTCGCATTATGAATAATGACATCCTGTAAACATAGATGACTAATTGCAGTAGCCCTTCACCGCATCCATCAGAATAGCCCCACAGAAATTTGTCTTTTTAGTCGTCACATTATAAAGACGGGCGTGGCGTAAATTGGCCCCTTGCAGATTAGCATGGTTGAGATTGACAGAGTCCAACTGAGCCCATCTAAGATCAGCATTACTCAAGTCCGCCCCCGCCAAATCCGCATTGCGAATGCGGACGCCTTTTAATCGACAACCTGGGCAGCGTTTAGTCACCCTCAAGGCCATTACCTTCAGCGGCGTCTCCGCCTGAAGCAACAGCAGTAAAATGACGGTAGTAAACAAAATTCGGATCAGCTTCATAGCTTTCCCCCAGCCCTAAAAGAACAACATAAAATACGAGTCAATAAACTTTAACAACAAACTATCCCTGTTGAGTGATCAATTGAAGGTGATTTCATTTGGCATGAGCATCAAGATACCGACGAGACATTTATTGTACTTGATGGTACGCTGCGCATCGATTTTAGGGATGGCAGCGTTAGCCTCAAAACCGGTGAAATGTTTGTGGTGCCAAAGGGGGTGGAGCATAAACCCTATGCCAAAAATAATGTATTCACGAGTAATGCGTCCGAGGCAGCCCGAAGCAGATGGCGAAAACAAAAGCCTCTCCTAGGTAGGAAAGGCTTATACGAAATCCTGTTTGATAGCACGGAGTAGAAGAGCCCAGGGATGCGCGGGAAAATAATGTACCCGTTAAGAGGCTTGGCGACAATTGGTTCCCCTTACGAAGGGGAGGAAATCCTACAACACAATTTCAAACGGGTATTCTATTTATTGGCAGATCCCTTACTTTATGATTGGCAGCAGACTCTCCTTTTTATTGTTCTTAAAGAGGAGAGAGTCTCTGACTACTTCTTCAAGAACCACTGGGTAGGACGATAGGGATAGGCCCAATAGTAGTTATAGCTCTTAGCCGTAAATTCCTTAAAGTTACCCAGGTCATTGCGGTGGTAAACCGGTTCAGCAGGGTTACCTACCGTACCAATAAACAAGAGATCCTGCTGAACAATATCAACAATCTCTTTACCCAAGGTGTCAGACTCAGGAGTACCCAGCGTGTACTGCTGGAACTCAGCCGACTTATCATCCAGCTCCTGCACCCAAGCAGGAGGCTCTAGCCCCTCAGCACCATCGGTTTCCAGATACTTGGCCCAGAGATGACCGTTGCTCAGACCAAACTGATCACCAAAGGGAGCCACAAAGGGCTCACGGGAACCAACCAGTGTGGAAGAAGGATAGGACTTAGTCCAAGTCATCAAATCCAGGTCGTTAGCGACCTGACTCGCACGGTACTCGTCAGAGGTCACTTCCTTAAGTTGGACATTAATGCCAACATCATCCAGGTACTGGGCGAAGAGTTCGTGCATTTTAACAGGACCACCCTGACTGGAGTACTGCAGGTTGACTACTAGAGCACTGCCATCTAAGCGATCGCGTTTGCCATCACCATCGGCATCCTCAAGCCCCATTTCATCCAGTAGAGCGTTAGCCTTATCAGTGCTGTACTCAGCCAGATAGTTTTTCTGCTCGTCGGTGACAAAGTTGACAGTACCGGGCTCAAAGGCAGTGTACTGAGCCGGTTCACCCAAGCCAAAGTACACCAGCTCATTCATCTCCTCACGGTTAAGTGCGTGGCTAGCTGCCTGACGGAAACGCAAGTCGCCAAAGATTTCCCGCAGACCTTCGTCCTTGTGGTTCACGTTAAAGGTGTATACCACCATAGATTCACCTACAGTTGGCACTACATCCACTGTGTAGTCACCCTGCTCTTCATTCTGCTGTAGTACGGGAAGATCTTCACCAAAAACGGCCTGGGTCTTATAAACCGCTTCACCGTTAGAGAGCTTGAGGTTTTGTACTTCTTTTTCAGGGACGTATAGTTCGTCAATATTGCTGATGTAGGGCAGCTGCTGACCAGCAGTATCTACCTGGTGGAAGTAGGGGTTAGCCACCAGTTGACGCCCTTCAGTGGTGTCAGCAATCAGAATGTGGGACTCCAGCGTAGGCATAACAGGACGCTCTAAGGCTGCGGCCTTAGTCGCATCCTTCAGCAAGGGAGAAGGTACATCTTTCCAGTCACTGTTACCGTAGTAGAAGTTTAGCGCCTCATCCCAGCTCTCAAAGCCAGCATCTTTAACATTTTTCTCTGCATTGGGGTCCACATCGGGGTGAAACTTACCCAGGAAGTGCTTAGGCAGGAAAGGCTGAGCGTAATCGGTGGCAAACAACGCCGTCAAACCAGGCTTGGCTTCAGCTAACGTAAAGGTAACGGTGGTCTCATCTACAGCCTCAACGGTCATGGGCTGACCCCCGACTAAGAAACGGTCGGGAGTCTCTTCGTAAATAGTCTTATTAGAAATAACGTTGTTATACCAAAATGCCACGTCTTCAGCGGTGAAGGGCTGACCATCGGACCATTTGTGACCCTTGCGCAGATTAACGGTTAAGACGGTATAGTCATCGTTCCAGGCAAAGTCGCGGGCCACGTTGGGAACGATGGTCTGTAGGTCGTCAGCATAGCGGAAAAGGTTGACGTGACGTACCGACAGTAGGTCAGATGTACCGGCTTCCGTTGCCTTGGAGAGACCGGTAAGGGTGCCACCATAGGCACCAATTTCGTTGTAAGGCATGACAACCAGGGGTTCTGCGGGCAGACGCTCACCCACAGCGGGTAACTTTTCGTTACCAACAATCTGTTCATTAAGAGCAGAGATTTCAGGGTTCTCACTAAAGGCCAGATCACAGCTGCCAGCGGACTCAAGTTCGCTGAGTTCTAACTGTTGGGGGTAAGCTCCCTCAATGCCTTTTGCATCGGCTACGGTCGCCGTAGGACAGCCACCGTCAACAGTGGACGCGGTGTCAGAGGAAGAAGTACTGGTGGTGGTATCGGACCCAGTACCGCTACAGCCTACTAGGGTCAGGGCTAAGGCGGTAGCCAAGGTCGTTTTGGATGAGAAAAAGCGCATGGTGCTTCTAGGATGTAGTTGTACGTGTTAACGGTTCGTTTGTAGGGGCGGGGGGCTGGTGCTGAGGTGAACGCTTGGGTGGAGCAGCTGTATAGCCAGGTACAGGAATGTCTGCCATGGCATCAGAGACGGTGATGCCAAGTAGGTTACAGAGGAGGGGCGCGATCGCAAGCTGACTCAGCTCATCTCGATGTACCCCTGGTTCAAATCCAGAACCCAGGCAGAATAGCGGTGTTTCCCGTACATCCGGCAGCGGACCACCATGATTTTTATCAGCATTCATGCCATGGTCAGCGGTAATTACAACGGTGTAACCAGCCGATTGCCAGCGAGGCACATATTGGGCCAACAGACTATCCATAGCGATGGTGCGATTGCGATACTCCGACGACTCACCGCCAAAACAATGGCCAGCGTAGTCAATCCCCATGGGATGCACCAACATAAAATCAGGCTGACAACCGAGCCTTAGCATCTCACCATCGGCAAACAAATGGGAGTCTGGATAATCGTCAGACCAATAAAACAGTCCATGCTGAATTGGCTGCCGAATATTGTGTTGTTGTCGTTCCGTAAATGGATCAAAGGGCGACCCATTGTAAAGTTCACTAAACCAAGAGTAAGCAGCAGCAGCTGTTGTTAAACCATGGTTCACAGCCAAGTGAAACACACTTTCTTGATCAGATAGCCGCACCACCTCATTAGCCGTAATACCGCTAACAGATGTGGGCACCCCAGTCAACAACACTTCATATAATGGTCGAGATAGCGTGGGCAACTCCGCCTTCACCTTGTAAAGACTAGCCTTTTTTATCTCCACCAAGTGAGTCAAGTATCCCATTGAGGTTTGAGCGACATCAAAACGCAAACCATCTAAAATAATGAGAATGACACCCATACTTATGTCAGGCTGACAACAAAACAGTCTGCGGCAAAATTTGACATACTGCTCTTAAGATTTACCTTAAGGGTAGTGTGCAAGACAGAACTCCCTGCTCACACTAATACAGCTGATAGTTAGATAGGTTAAAAGCGGGTTAAACTGTGGCTAATAACAAGAGAACCCATGCGCCAAGATGCCTTACCCCTCTACCTTCAAATTGCTGACGAGCTGCGACGTAACATCGAAGAATCGGTGTTTAATGTCGGAGACCAGCTGCCAACAGAACTAGAACTCAGCAAACGGTTTGGGGTGCATCGTCACACCCTGCGACGGGCTGTAGACGTCCTACGGCAAGAAGGTCTTGTGGATGTGGAACGGGGGCGTGGCACCTTTGTGGTGGCTCCCATTGCCTTGCCAATTGGCAAGCGCGTTCGTTTTAACGAAGCCCTCAAAGCGCAGTCCTTAACCCCCACCTGGCAGGTGCTGCGAATTATTGAAATCAAGGTTGATCCTAAGCTTTCAAAGCATTTGGAGTTAGAGTTGGGGGCACCTGTCGTTTTGTATGAACGTTTAGCACTGATTGACAATCTTCCCATCGACATTAGCAGCAGTTACTTCCCTGGTGAGCGATTTCCACAACTCTCAACCCATTGTGAAACCTATCGCTCCATTTCCCAGATGCTGATGAAAGAATATAACTGTGACCACCTACGTCGGTCCACACGGATTTCTGCTCGGGTGGCTCGCCCCCGCGATGCTCGTCTGCTAAAGATGCCAGCCAACAGCCCCATTTTGTTGTCAGAGTCGATTAACGTCGATCAGTCTGGTACCGTCATTGAGTACGGCGTGACTCGTTTTCGAGGCGATCGCATGGAGCTGGTGATGGGGCACGATGTGTAGAGAGCCAGCAAGCGTTAGTAGTTTCAATCACATCGATTAGGATTTCAACGACAGGTTAAGACTCTTGGCTTAGGTGAAAGATCTACCCCTCAAGAGTTACAACAGATTATTGACAGAATCTAAACCTTTAACCCTTAACCTTTGCTTATCCAAATATTAATCTACCTTGGTTTATCTCTTAAGCTGCTAACGATGACAATTACTAGTGGACGTTTCTAGTTATAGATGTCTATACATCTAAAGGGAGCCCTCCGATTACTTTACTGATAATTGACCTGGACTAAAGGGGATTTCCTGATTGGATGTCATTTCGTATATGTCATCTCGCACAATCCGCACAAAGTTATTGAATCCGGCAGAGACGCAATGCAATCAGTCGCAGAAGTTAATTCGAATATGGCATCTACGCAGTCTGCTGTGCAGGTGATGGGTTTATCAAAGGCGTTTAAGGGACGGCCCGCTTTGCGGGATGTCAGTATGCAAGTTATTGCAGGTGAAATGGTCGCTCTAGTCGGTGCATCTGGCTCTGGAAAATCTACGTTGCTGCGCAATCTCAACGGGCTACAGCAGGCAGACAAAGGCAGCGTGGAAATATTTGGCAACGTCTTACAGCTAGAGGGTGAACTCCATTCAAAAGCGCGTCAGATTCGTAGTCAAGTTGGATTTATTTTTCAGCAGTTTAATTTAGTGAACCGCTTGACAGCATTAGAAAATGTGCTGGTCGGTAATCTGTCTCAGGTCTCCCTGTGGCGTTCCTTGGTCCGCAACTTTACCAAGGCAGAAAAAATGCGCGCCTTGTCCGCCCTGGAGCGAGTCGGCATTTTAGACCAGGCCCATAAGCGGGCTTCGGCCCTCTCGGGTGGTCAGCAGCAGCGTGTTGCCATTGCTCGCTGTTTGATGCAGGGAGCCAAAATAATTTTGGCCGATGAGCCGATTGCATCCCTGGATCCAGACTCGGCCCGTAAGGTGATGGAACTATTAACCAGCCTGAATGAAGAACAGGGCATTACAGTGGTTACGTCACTGCACCAGGTGCAGGTGGTACAGCGTTATTTCAAGCGTTCCGTCGCCCTCCGCCAGGGTGAGGTTTGCTTTGATGGTTATACAGTTGATTTAGATGCAGCCCGCCTCAACAGCATCTATGGTTCAGCTGCTGAAGAGCTGGTAATGAGCGGTCACAGTGAGGTATTTACAAACTGACACCAAGCTGACAACCGTTCATTGCCTGGGGTTCTCCCACACACGGTTACAAAAAACGGATAGGATCAAAGGAACACAAAATTATGACTATTAACTCCTTGCGTCGATTCGCATCTTTGCTGGCGGCTTCCACTATGATGGTCAGCACTCTAGCTGCTTGTAGCGGTGCTGGCGATGTTGTTGAAACAACAACTGATGCTGTAGAAGATGCAGCTACTGCAGTAACTGAAGGTGGCACTTGTGCTGCTGATATTAAAGAAATTGAGTTTGGTATTCTCTCCACTGAGTCTGCTGACAACCTTAAGCCTAAGTGGGAGCCCCTTTTGGCTGATATGACTGATGCTGTGGGTCGTCCTGTTAAAGGTTTCTACGCCACTGACTATGCGGGTGTAATCGAAGGTATGGGTGCTGGCAAAGTCCAGGTTGCTTGGTACGGTGGTAAGTCTTACATCGAAGCCGCTGAGCGTTCTGATGCTGAAGCCTTTGCTCAGACCGTATCTTTAGACGGTTCCAAAGGTTACTACTCTCACCTAATCACTAATAAAGAAAACCCCATTGTTGGTGAGATCGACCTTGAAGCAGGCGATGGCGACAAGTATGTGATTGAGAATGCGGCTGATTTAACCTTTGCATTCAACGACCCCAACTCCACCTCTGGATTCTTGGTTCCTACTTACTACGTATTTGCTCAGCAAGGTGCTAATGCTGACAAGATTTTCAAAGAGTTAGTATTTGCTGGTAGCCATGAAGCAACAGCTCTAGCTATTTCTGAGAATCAAGTGGACGTTGCAACTAACAATAATGAGAGCTTAGGCCGGCTCAAAGATACATCTCCCGATGCCCTTGAGAAGATTCAGATCATCTGGACCTCTCCCGTAATTCCCAGTGATCCTATTGCTTATCGTAAGGATCTGCCCGATTGCTTGAAGGATTCCATCAAGGACTTCTTTGTTGGTTATGACAACCAGGAAGTCATGGAAGGGCTACAGTGGTCTGGCCTTGATGCTGCCAAGGATGAGGACTGGAATACTATCCGCGAGTTGCAAATCGCTAAGGACCTTCTAGAAGTTCAGAACGATGAGAACTTGAGCGATGCTGACAAGCAAACCAAGCTAGATGAGCTTAACAAAAAGCTTGAAGCGCTGAAGTAGGGTGCCAACTTAAAGCGGAAAGTTTTCCCAAGGATAGACGTCAGAAGTCAGGAGCCAGAAGCAATATCCCTGCTGAAGTCTGGCTCCTGGATTCTAGATTCCTACTTAACCAGAATTTTTCGGTTTGAGTGGATACTCCTTGAGTAAACTCTTTCACTGAAGATCTGAAGATCTTACTTTCCTGAAATGTGCGGCATAGGCAGCCCATAGGCTGCCTGTGTTTTCTTAAGTTATGTTCAAGTTTTTCTATCCCAACTATGTCTAAGTCGGTAGTTGCTTCCCAAACCTACGATAATGGTGTCGTGTCAGCTGACGTGATGCGGGTCTTGGCTGAAGAGAAAAAACTGGTCACGCCTACGCGGATTGTGTGGTTGCTGGTTGCGATCGCAGTCCTTATCTACTCTGCCCAGGTCAGCGAACTGAGTTTTGGTGAGTTGTTCCAGGGTAGTGGCAATATGGCAGAATACATCTCTCGCTATTATCCTCCAGATTTCACCGATGCTGGTTTTCCCAAGTTTCGTCCCGAAAAATGTCCGACCTCGGATATTGCCATGGGGTTGTTGGGGACCAATCAGCTACTTTGTATCCCTACTCAAGGCTATATTTTCGACATTATAGAAACCATTGGTATGGGGGTGTGGGGAACATTAATGGCTGCCATTGTGGCAGTCCCATTGAGTGTGGTTGCCGCTGAAAATATTGCGCCGTTGAGCTTAGTATTTATTGTTCGGCGATTTCTAGATGCCATGCGTGCCATTAATGAAATTGTTTTTGCCCTGGTTTTTATTGTGGCAGTTGGTCTGGGGCCTTTTGCTGGTGTACTAGCATTATTTGTCCATACGGCAGGAACCTTGGGTAAGTTGTTTTCTGAAGCCATTGAAGCCATTGAGCCAGGTCCTGTAGAAGGCATTCGCTCAACAGGCGCTTCTAAATTACAAGAGGTTATCTTTGGTGTCCTGCCTCAGGTGATGCCTTTGTGGACGTCATTTACCCTTTATCGGTTTGAGGCGAATGTTAGATCGGCTTCTGTATTAGGAATTGTTGGTGCAGGTGGGATTGGTGTTTCACTAATTCAAAGTTTCCGTGGATTCAAATACGGAAAAGTTGCAGCTATTTTGCTGCTTCTCATCATTGCCGTAGGCATTATCGATACGGTTTCATCTAAGATTCGCCAACGTTTAATCTAGAGGAAAAAAAGGTCTGGCTCCCCTTCTCCCAATCCTGGGAGAAGGGGCTGGGGGATGAGGGCCTTCGATCATGACACAACTCTCCAACTTATGTATACACAGTAGACAAAATTAGGGGTTTTGATCAGGGGTTGAAAAATCTCAAATATGAGAAATTACTAGCTGTTGAAACCTGTAGTTTCTTCTACGGTAAAGCTACAGTTCTGAGCCTAGACAAGGCTTAAATAATTCTCTTACGAATCACGCTGGATACCTGTTCGACGAGAAGAACAACCACAAAGATCACAATGATCACCATCAGGGCTTCGTCATAGCGCAAGAGTTGCATTGAGGTAGATAGCTCCACACCAATGCCCCCAGCCCCCACTAAGCCTAAAACCACCGCAGATCTCACAGAGGCCTCTAAGGCAAACAAAGTAGACGCAACAAATGATGGCAATGTGGTTGGGAAAATTGCCCCCATAATAATGCTGGCTTCTGACGCACCAATGGCCCTGAGTGCCTCGACGGGACCCGGTTCAATTTCCTCAATACGCTCAGCAAAGAACTTACCACAAAACCCCATGGTGTCTACGGTTAGGGCCATGATGCCAGCGGCTGGCCCTAACCCAACAACAATGATAAAAATAAGTCCCCAGATCAGGTCGGGAATCACTCGCAACAGAGTGACTAAACTGCGGCTTAGGGAAAATACCCAGGGATAAGGGGTGGTGTTTTTGGCCGCCAAAATAGAGAGAGGTAAGCTGAGTAACGCCCCAAAAACAGTGCCGACCAGGGCCATTTCAAATGTCTCTAGGGTGGAGCGAATGACACTACCTAAACGAGCTGGATTGGGGGGTAGGGCCTGATCTAGAAAGTTCCACAGACGAAAGAAACCTTGCCAAATTCTGTTGGGGGTTAGTTCACTAATCCATAGACCGTGGGTAAAAAATGCAAAACACACTAATATCCCGACAAATGCCAATGGTGACGGTTTTTGCCACCGGGGCGGGGCTGTGTGTGGAAAGGCTTCGTGCTCAGGCTGAGACGGGCTGGGATGAGTCATAGAGCCAGCGTAGTTCTTGATCAGTTAATTGATGGGTGGGTGCATCAATGTGCACCTCTCCGTTGCGCAAACCAATGATGCGGTTAGCATAGTCCTTGGCAAGATCTAGCTGATGTAAGGTGCAGACTACGGTGAGCTGACGCTCTTGAACAATTTCCCACAGCAAATCCATCACCTCTCGGCCTGACTTGGGGTCGAGACTAGCAACAGGTTCATCCACCAAAAGTAAACTTGGATCTTGCATCAGCATACGTGCGATCGCAACCCGTTGTTGTTGTCCACCAGAAAGCGTATCCACACGTTGTTTCGCCAAGTGGGCCAGATTAACCCGTGCCAAACACTGCATTGCCCGCTCACGTTCTAGCTGTGGTGCAGTGGCCGGAAACCAATAACGCGGTCCCTTACTACGCCCTAATGCCCCTTGCAAAACATTGTGAAACGCACTCAAACTAGAGACCAAATTAAAATGCTGAAAAACCATGCCAATTTGGCGACGCAGCTGTCTCAGCTTTGGGGCACTAGCAGTTTCAATTGCCGCATCTCCGATCTGGATGCTGCCCTCAGCAAACGTCTCTAGGCCCACAATACAACGCAGCAGTGTAGACTTTCCAGAGCCGTTCGCCCCTAACAGCACAATCCCCTCTCCTGGCTGAGCCGAAAAACTCACATTTTTGAGAGCAATTGTGCCATTGCCATAAGTTTTCGACAATTGACGAACGGCTAGGGAAAGCATCAGTTAATCCCCCTTAATCACCCACAAATTCAGTGAAGTCATTAATTCCAATCGCCTGATATGCCTCACGGATAGAATTGTAGTCAGAATCCTGTACCTCAATCACCTCGGAGCCAGTGTATTTCTTGTTAGCTTCAACAGAAATAATGGCAGATACCAGTTTATCCTGGTTGTCGACCATGGCTTGCTTAAGCTCATCCACATAGTCAGATGCTAAGGTGCTGCTGGCCACAAACACATCACTAGGTAGCAATGGGCCTGTTTCAATCAGCGGCAGGTCTTCTGGTTTTAAGCCTTCCGCTTCCAGGAATCGCTCATAATCTAGGGCAGAGCCACCCCAAGCATCCGTTTCGCCATTTTTAAATGCTTGCAGGTCTGTATCGCCTAGCAGCAAAATCTCTACATCATCTGGGCTGATGCCACCATCCACTAAAATTTTGGTTGGCCCCAGCTGACCACTTGTAGAACCCAAGTCAGACATGGCAACTTTCTTACCCTTAAGACCGCTGATACTGTCAATACTACTATCAGGCTGGACAGCAATTACCGAACGATAGTTAGGACGAGTAATGGCAACAAAGGGCACCGCGTTGGTTTTTGCACGGATAACAACATATTCTGCAGGGCCTGTCAGGACCACGTCCACTTGATCAGACTGTAAAGCCACAGCTGCAGCAGTCCGATCAGCCACGGGAAAGAACTCAATATCCTTACCAGTGGACGACTCTAACGCATCACGGAATGGTTCGTAGTCCCGTTGTAATTCTTCTAACCCTTGGACATCCGTAACAGCAAACTTAAGTGTGTCCGGTGTGCGATCGGTAGTTGGTTGACCACTGGTACAGGCGGCAGCGACCAATCCTAACGAGAAGAAAATCGCGGTATTAAAAAAAGAACGGCGTTTCATGGGTTGGAGCCTGGTAAAGAATGCTGTATCAATACATACATCTAGACAATACTGGACCCAGTCCGCCGACTTATTAATGCCCGTTTATGAAGTGATTAAGCTTTGAGTAAGCCTCTTCTATAAATGGTTTTGTATACTGGCCTGACAAGAGATTTTTTATCATCGGGCTCTACCAATGAATAATACAGCCACAGCTCACTTAGAATGGGATCAGCGTTGGCAAACGGAAGCAGGGCGAGCAGATTGGCTGGTGCCCGAAGCAGATGTAGTGGAGTTTACACAATCATTAAAAGAGTCACTGGGGTATACGCCCAAGGCACTGGACCTAGGTTGTGGTGTAGGTCGACATGCGGTTTATTTAGCCCAGTTGGGGTTTGAAACCTATGGATTAGATGGCAGTACAGCGGGTATTGTCCACGGTCAGAAAGAAGCATGTGCCCTCAACCTGTCTATCTATTTCACTGAAGGTTCAATGGAATATTTACCCTATGAGACCAACTTCTTTGACTATGTGTTGGCATTTAACGTGATTTACCATGGCGACCCTACCGTGGTTAGTCAATGTGTCAAAGAGATTCATCGAGTTCTCAAGCCAGGTGGTTTTTTCCAAGGGACGATGCTGTCTAAGCGAAATGGTAAATATGGCCTGGGAACTGAAATTGCGCTCAATACCTTTGTAATTCCCAACGATGGTGACAAGGACCATCCTCATTTCTATTGCGACGCTAAAGAGGTGTGTCAATTGTTCACAGGCTTTGAGCTACGCAGTCTGGTAGACCAGGTACATAAAAAGAAAGACTCGTGGCACTGGCATCTGATTGCAGAATGTCGTGATTAAGCCGAGAGCGGGACCTCTCAATTAGAGTCTCATGCAAAGACTGACAAAGACTTATTTAGAGGCTGCCCAGAGTTGATCATCAATCACATTAAGGCTATGGACAGCCGTCATCAGTTACTTAAGCTTAATCAGTTTGAGGCAAGCCGCGTTTTTTGCGAATAGCTGCCATCCCCATACCAATAAGCCCAGGCAAAAGAGCTGGAGTAGGAATTTCTTCGGATTCACTACCGCCCCCCTCAAGAAAGGCAATCGCAAGAATGGCACCGAACAATAGGATAACTCCAGCCTCTTCTAAATCGCTGTCATTGTCAGTGCCAGTTCCGGTTCCTTGCGAAATTAGTCCTGGTGTGTCGATGCCAAAATTGACGTCTCCCAACCCAGCTGGCTGGCTGCCAAGGGAAAAGGAATCAGTCGCATTAAACGTGTTAAAGCTACCAGAGCGGATAGTAGCTGCATAGGTAGGTCCAACTGATGAAACTAATGAGGTTAAAATAGCCCCTAGAGCCACACAAGAAATTCTTTTCAACATTGTCATCAAGCAAATAGAAGAACAACAAAACCATGAAGTGAATAAGTCTCAATACCTGGCAGATGACTTAAAAAATAACCTAGTAGAGCCTACACGTTAGACGTGCAATTTTTCTCAAAACTAAGCCGAAAAATTGGCACAAGCGTAAAAAGACAAGCGCAAAAAGACAAGCGCAAAAAGACACTATGCGTCTATTGCTTTACCCTTATTCGTGGATTAAACGAAAGTTTAGAGAATAAGCGTCTGAATAACTGTTTAGGGATGGAAAATTGGCAGACCACCAATTCCATCCCTAAAACTGGTATATCAGGTTGACTGAGGTCTCCGTAAGTACCCTGATAGTCTATTTAATAGAACTTTACTCTCTACGTTGATTTACTCTTGATTACTTGTTCTAGAAAGCTTTTATACTTATCTTTGCGAGCCACTTGGCTGACTGTAACGTTGTTCTAATAAAAAATCCTGGCTATCTGCTATCCAATGTTAGTGAACTCGGATTTGGCATAAGTCTAAGAAGGGATATGTGAGGCGTTCTATGTAGCATACAAAAACCCCCATCTCCTTACATAAGGTGACGGGGGAAAATCTTCTCAAAGAATAGAAAATTCTATAGCCCTCAAAATCTGATTATCTGGGGCTTTTGAGGCTTTATTGTTATGCCGGACCTCTAGGTAAGCTCACTTCGCAATGCCTGACGTTTAGCAACATACTCCTGTAAGACCTGGTTATGGCCATCGAGTTGCTGTTGCATTGCAGCATATTGTCTCAGCAGGCTGGCTAACTCAGTGCGACGCTCAGTTAGTTTGGTGGCAATATGGTTGAGGGTTTGTTGTTCCATGGCGACCATTTGCTGCTGGTGGGATAAATCCATTAACTCCTGCAGGGTATCTGTGTAGGTAACCTCCTGCCAGAGGGGATCGGGAGATTCTACACTGACGGCATCAATATAGTCTACCAAGACAGTCTGGGCTGTGTATCGTAGTTGATTTTCAATTTGATAATATATGGCGTAAAGTTCTCCCAGCTGGGTATTGTCCAGGTCAGGGCTGCTAAATTCAATGGCAATGTCGTTTTCTAATGTCCGCAGCTGTTGCAGCTGACTTTGATATTGGGCATCTGCCGTTAATAGATCGGTGACAAAGCCAACTTCATCTGGCTGTAAGGCCAAGATAGATGTGACATCGGATATGTTTTGGTCGAGCTGTTGCGATCGCACCAACAATTCAGCTTGTCGATTAGCCAGGTCACTGCTGCGATAGGACAGAACCGTACGATGGGTTTGCAGATTTTGAGTCGTGTGCTTTGCCTGAAACAGCTGCATGTCTGCTCGCAGCTGACGGACCTGATCCTGGAGTTGAGGTACCTTTTGATCAATAAACTCCAACCCTTTACAGGTGCTCTCCTGACAAGTGCTGTCACTACCGGCACTAAAGGCTACACTTGACGTCGCCTGGGGATTTGCTATGGGGGGTGTAGACACCTCAGCCTCAGCCTCCTCAGCGTCTGCTTGGTTTACCGTTGTCCTATTGGTTGAGTTTGTATCCGTATCATCAAGCTGATACCAAAGCCCAGTTTCTGTATGCTGCATAATCGCCCCAGCAGAACAGACAACCGTAGCCCCAATGGCTAAAGCCGTATGATATGGCCAGGGAGAAGAATAGGCCGTAGACACTGAGAGGTCATCTACCCAGTAATCATTATCGGATGCAATATTTTCAGAGTCTATATCTTGATCTTGACGTTGGTAGAGCGTTTGATCCCCAAGACAGTCAGCAACTAATCGTTGCCAGGCGTGAATAGGTTTATTATTGATGTTACAGAAAGAAGTCATACCAACGAAGACAGAAACTACATGACTTGGCTTAATGCTGTTTACAGGAGTTTCTAGAAAATGTCCGGGGATTTCAGAAAAAATGCGTTGCCCTATAGCAATATATGCGATATGTAAAGATACTATGCTCCTGAGCCCTTAAACGTTTGACTTCAAATAGACCCATCACTCCCCAAAATTTGGGTAAAAACTTCTCTACAGATTTATCCTGAGTTACAGCACTATGCCCGTAAAGTGTGGGGGCATTCAAATCAACATCTTTAAACTTGATAGTCCAATGCTTATCTACGCGGGTAGATAACGTTGCATGGGTTAAACATCCGCAAGTCAGAAAGCAGCCTTCAAAATAGGCATTTGTTTTGACTGCTGATTGTCGCTCCCTAACGGCTGGAAAAAATTTTGGAAATTTTTCTCTTTTAAGTTAATAGCCCTAACCTTAAACTTAGTTAAGTTCCAGAAAATACAGCAGTTTACATAAGCTGCTTCCAGATTGCTTACAAAAATACTACTAAAACTATAAGCACTTGATGAAAGTAACAAAACTTGTGTAAAGCCAGGGGTTTCTTTCCAGATATTGACAAAATATTACGATAACTGAACCAGACAGAATATGAGACATAAGTCCGCAAGTTATTCGCTTCAAGTTATTCGCTTATAGATACCCAGCAGGCTGTTGTCGTTAATCAAAATTGACCAACGCCCGCTTTTGAAAGGATACAGATACCACCCCTAGCGTTCAGATAGCTTTTTGCGTTATGCGACTCTCATCATACTCTCCCATGGCGCAGGTAATTGCACCTGCGATTCATCCTTCTATTGGTAGTAAAACTAAGCGGTGTATAGATATTGTTGGGGCCCTATTCGGCTTATCGATTACCGCAATCTTGTTTCTGCCCATAGTATTAGTCATTAAATTAGATTCCTCAGGCCCAATTTTTTTTACACAGCGACGCTGTGGCTTAAAGGGTAAACCCTTCAGGATTTGGAAGTTTCGTTCGATGGTGACCAATGCTGACCAGCTAAAGCATTTAGTCAAAAACGAAGCGGCTGGACATATTTTTAAGAATCGAAATGATCCTAGAATTACTCGGGTAGGTCAGTTTCTTCGAAAAACAAGTCTCGACGAGTTACCACAGTTTTTCAATGTATTAGTCGGTACCATGAGCTTGGTCGGTACTCGCCCCCCTACCCCCGACGAAGTGGCAAAATACTCTCAACATCATCTACAGCGTTTGAACGTAAAACCAGGCATTACCGGTGAGTGGCAGGTCTACGGACGTTCCAATGTAGAAAATTTTGATGAAATTGTACGGATGGATCTGAACTATCAACGAAAGTGGTCAGTATGGTACGACCTATTTCTGATTTTGCGAACCATTATCGTTGTTTTAGGTAAACAGGGGGCCTATTAATAGTTGGCACATATGGCTAAGACGTCATCAGCCGCCATTCTTGCGCTAACTTACATTTGCCAATAATAACATTTCTGCTTTCCTAACAGTACCAGCGTTTGGTTAATTGTCCTACAAGTTGCCATCTATCTCGTTTGCCATGACAAGCCTTCCTAGACCGTTCCCTTCTAAACCTGCTAAGTCATCTGCCAGCTATGACGCACCACAACCGTCTACAGGTAAGAACATTTGCTTAATTGTTGGCTTCACTTGCTTACTCGGTTTTCTAGTGGATGTGCTGGTGTTAAGTACACCGCCTGATCCATTTGGGTTACAGTGGCGTGTTAACGTACTACAGCAAATAGGCGATCGCAGTATTGTGTTACTATTTTCAGTTGCCCTTCTGATGTATGGTTTCTTAGATAAACGTCAGATTAAACGGCCATTAGGCTATGTATGTCTGGCTTTAGGGGTGGCCTTTATTCTCTCTTGTGTGTTAGTGATTCGCGATAGTCTTATCTTACAAAAGGAGACTCTGCAAAATATCGCTAACCAAGAGCAGTATGTGCAGTCTCAAATTGACGAAGCCCGCAATGGTGGCGATGAGCTAGAGGCACCCTTGACACCAGAACAGTTGCAACAAGCGTCTCAGCAACTTACAAGCCAGGCAACAACTCTAAAGGAGAATGCTCGTCAGGGGATTACTAAAGCAGGTGTGGCCAGTATGGGTAATTTAATTGCGGTAGGCCTTGGCATGCTTGGATTAGGTCGGTTAGGGATCAAGCGTTCTTAGGGGCGTAAGCGTCGTTATGAAGATGTTGGCTTAGAGGCTTAATTGCTGTATTGCGATCGCAATTTCTATTCTCTGATAGTTTAACCACTATAAAAATCCCTATACTTGGCTAAGCGTCAGGTATAGGGATTTCTCTTTCTATAACTTCTATCGTTAGCATGAACGTTATGTTGCGCTCATCAAAGTGTCACCTTTTAGGGATAAAACAGCTTTATGAGTTTCATAATAATGAACAAGAAAGCTTGATGAACTTTCTTGTTTTGTTTTTGTATGTGCATCTTAACATTTTTGTATACGAATGCATGTATACGTCAACCGCTCCCTGTTTACTTGTGCGACGTTAACAGACAATCCAGACTTTAAACAAAGTGGGCAACTTAGCTTAAGCCATGTCCAACGTTTAACCTGTAGCGTTACCTACAGAAAAAACAATTTTTCGGACGTGGATAAGATTTAAAAGGCTAGAGCTAGAGGTTTGAAGCGGTCTCTACCAATACGTTTTATTCAAACCCAATTCTTCCCCACAAAAAACATGACGAATCAAATTCTAAAAGGTGCCCTATTTGCAGGGACATTAACTGTAGGCTTTTTGGCTCAAACTGAGTTTGCCAGTGCTGCATCTATTGTCTATGATTTTACCAGGTTTGGTGCCCCATTGATTGATGTTGCTCCTACTAGTTTTACTGCGGGTGGTGTGACTACCACTGTAAGCGGTAATGGTGTCGTGACCCAGACTGCTGCTGGTCTTGGTATTGCTAGACCCCTAAGTGTGGCTCCTCCAGAAGAGATTGACGGTCTTGCTCTAAATGGCCCAGACTACATTGAGTTTGACTTTGGTAACATTTTTGTTGATATTGCCTCTGTGACATTTGGTTTGGTGGGCACCAATGTGCCTATTCCAGGTATCGGTACCGTTGGTAATGACGACTTTAGCCTATCTGTCGACGGAAATTCTGTTCTGGAGAATACTGATATTCCTGGCGGTAATGGTTTAGACACTGGCGTTGGAGTCTTTGACTTTACATCAGTGTTGGCACCTTCAGGTAAGGTTTGGAGATTCACCGCGCCGGACCTGGATGATGATTTTACCATTGCTAGCCTAACCATTGAGACTGAGGAGATTCCCACGCCAGCTTTACTACCTGGCTTAATCGGTATGGGAGTTGCGGCTTTTCGCAGACGTCGTGGTGATGTGTTAGATAGCTAATGACATGTTAGTAATCATTAACTAAACAGTTAGGCCTGACCGCTGTGGAGTTAGCGAGGGTACTGTGACAATGCATCACAGCACCCTCGTTTCTGATTGAGATTTTTGACTAAGATAGCGTCAGGACATAAAAGATGTATTTTAGCGCAAATCTTATCGACTTTCTTTGTTAGATACTAATAATACAATATTGTCTTATGTGGAGATAATTACTATAACTTAAGGTGGGTAATATTAAGATACAAAATGCCCCTATGTTACCTACTGTAAGATTTCAGGTTCTGTATCTCCTATCTTAGGTCAGTAGCTAGGTTGGGCCTTTAATTTGAGGGCTTAAACCCTTAACGATATCAACGAAACCTAGTTTTCATGTATTATTTCTCTCGGAGATGCTTGAATAATGAAACTCAACCAATTTTGGAGTGCGGCGTTAGCTGTCTCCACATTTTCAACTGTTGCATTGGCTACACAAGAAGCGAAGGCGATGGCGCTATTTACCCTTGACTTCACGGATACTAGTCTCTTTACCAGAGGGACAGTCTCACCCGGTGATATTGATGGAATTGACTTAGGCGTTGTCACCGTAGATGTACGAGGAAGAACTCGTGGCAGTAACCAGGCACAAGATCTTAGCTTCACCGGAAATGGTGTCGGTATTGTTGGGCATGGCAGTAACACTATCAACGGTTCCAATGGAGGGAGCTCTGATGAGCGTTTTCGCCTTGATTTTTCTAAGCAGGTGAAATTTACTGAGATTGTCTTTGGCAACGTTAATAATAACGGCAGTGATGATTATACCCTTAGAATAGATGGCAGTACTTTTGGGAGTGCCAATACTGATATCCCTCTTTCTGGTGTACTTTCACTTGATACTATTTTTGGTACTCGATTTGACGTTGAGGCACGCCAAAATAATGATAACTTTCGCATCACTAGTATTTCTGGTGAGGTGGTTCCCACACCTGCTCTTTTGCCTGGCTTAGTAGGGTTAGGTGCTGCCGCTTTGCGTAGACGTCGTCAAGAAGCCACTGACGCTTAGAATCCACGTTAGGTGTAAACAGCTTATTTATTATGCATTAGTTGTTTAGCCAGTCAAGGTCTATTTTTATGTAGCCCCAGTAATACAAAGACCTTGACTATGTGAGCCTATCCCATTGGTGCTAAATATAGACTCAGACTTGATTATCAGCTTAATTGACGTCTTATCAATCTATTATTGTTCTACTTAACGTAGTCAAAAATTATACTCTTGCTAATATTTGGAGATTTGCTGCGTCTGATTTAATGTTGATTTTACCATTGCCAGCCTAACCATTGAAACTGAGGCGAGTCCCTCACCAGCGTTGTTGTCTGGCTTATTTGGTTGGATTCGCAGCCTTTTGTAAGCGTTGACTAGTTATTCGATCATCCAAATCTACTTTTATTGTGTATTACGGCTGTTGCTTGCAAGTCTGCTTCAGACTGAAATACTGTTCAGCAAGAAGAACTTTGCTGACTTCCTTTATCGAATATTTATAATGATATCTTGTCTTACTAAAAAGCGTTGTTATAATTTTGGATAAAGTCCATTGAGGGTAAGGAACATACTTTTTAGAAGTTCTTTTACCCATACGTCAGATGATGTATCTCCCGGCTCAGAGTAGCTAAAATAATTTGTTCGTTTCAAGGTACAGGCTTATTTCTACAGATAGAATTGACCAATCCTAATTTGTTTCATGTAGTTTTTTGGGAATACTTATCCAATGAAAATAGGTAAGCTGTGGAGTGCGGCTATTACTGCCTCTACTTTTTCTGTTTTAGCTTTTTCCGCTCAAGAGGTTAAGGCCATGTCCTTTACTCTTGACTTTACAGACAATAGTGTATTCTTTGGTGCGCCATCTAGCATTTCTAATGTTAATTTAGGCGGCGTCAATGTAAATGTAAATGCTACTACGCGTGGTGGTGAAGATAGTCGACTGTTGACCTTTAACAATGCTGGTGTTGGCATCTTAGGTGATGGCATAGACAACATTAGTGGATCAGCTGGTATAGATAACGATGAAGTGCTCGAGCTTACCTTTTCTAAATTAGTGAGATTCACGTCAATTAATTTTGTTGGTATTACGCCTGGTAGCGATGACTTTGCGTTAAGAATTGATGGCACTATTTTTGGTGCCGACCCTACTCCCATCAGTTCTAATGCGTTTAATTTCGTATCGCCAGGTACAGATTTTGGTGCCCTATTTAGGATTGAAACCCGAGACAATAACGATCGATTTCGTATAAATAGTATTTCTGGTGAGGTGATTCCTACGCCTGCACTGTTGCCTGGGTTATTAGGACTAGGTGTTGCAGCATGGCGTAGACGTCGTCAAGATGCAACTGATGCCTAAAGTAAAGCTGTAGTTTTATAACAGCTGATTATGTATCAGTCCTTTGCCCAGTGAAGGTCTATTTTCATTTTGGCTCTGGTAGTAAATAGACCTTCACTATCTGTCTACCCCTGTCTCCTGCCCTGACTTATTCTGGGCTTCTCGGGCTATGGTTTCTTTTACTTTTCCCGGAGTGGTCGCCAACTCTTCAGTAAATTACTTAGATAGAGTATGAAAAGATAGTCAACTATCTAAAACGTTTAACGGTGCCATCTGGAAAAATAGTCTAGTGTGGAGTAGAACGCTATGAACTGGATGCAGCAGATTAGTCAAAGGGGGCTTGAGTGCCTAAAAGGCATTATAAAGACTAATCATGGGCGAATAGTGTTACTGGGCCTTTTTATTGGTCTGCTTTATTTTCCAGTGTGGGTACATGATTTAGTGATTCGTTCGATTAGTGGTTCTACCGGACTAGCACTTATTTCCTGTGCCGCTCTGATGGCACTCTTTCCCCTATGGAAAAATCGCCGGTATTTAACCCAACTATCGGCCTCCGAGGAAGATCAAGTTATTGGCAACCTTCTAATTTTGGGAAGCATTGCTATCTTGCCATTTTTTTACTCAGAGATGTGGGCGAAAGCGTTAATTTGGTTATTTATTTTAATTGGGATTACCCTTAGCACCTGGGGTGCTGCATTTTTTGCTAAGTACCCGCTCACAACATTTTTGATTCCGCTAACGGTTTACACTCGACCTGGCATCCTTGCGCAAGGGGCTTGGCGTTTTGTAATGCCCCCTGATTTTCTGGAAAATATTATGGCTGCCGCCAGCGTAAAGGTGTTGCAGTTGATGGGGCAAGCGGCTGTCGCCCAAGGGCGGTTTATTACCATGCCAACGGGGGGCGCAGTGGAAGTGGCCTGGCGTTGTAATGGTTTTAATATGGCAGTAGCTATGGCTGTAACCGGGTTGCTGCTAGGTATCTTTTTTAAGCGCACGCGATCGCAGATTGCGCGATTAATGGTAGTCGGTGCTGTTGTGGGTCTGGTATTTAATGTACCTCGGGTGATGCTAATGGCTATGGCCCATGCCTATTGGGGCGAATGGTGGTTTGACTTTTGGCATGGGTCCTGGGGCGCACAGATTTTTGTTGGGGTATTGTTTACAGTTTACTATTATGTGGCTATGGCAATGCTCAATAGACAAAAGCGCAGTCTAAAAAAGGGTTAACTGGCAATTTTTCTAAAACTGATTAGTGTCGCCAATAAACTCTCCTTTTCATTTCCTAAATCGTTATTAACAGTAACTGTTGGCAATGACTTGATTACTCAAAGGCCGTAAAGCTGATCTATTTCTAAGTCTAGAAAATCAGGTTGAGCTTAATTCTTTAATCTACTGGCTAGTGTTTTATCAAAAACTTGCTGCGTAAGACGCAAAATACGTAGTACGTAGTATAAGAAAAATAAATTTGATGGTAGTTCTATAGTAGCCAAGTCTGCCAATGTTGGTTCTAAGAGCGTTAAACAAAAACGTAGACGTTGGTGCCAACCAGGCATTAATTTGAGTTGGTGGAGTGTATAGGATACTTCAAATTTTGATTGGAGGGAATAGTGTTCCTGAGTGAAGATACTCTGTTGGATTGCCTTAGCCACAGTGTGAGTACAAGTGGAGTTCATTAGCTGTTGTTGTATAGTGTCAGGTAATATAACCCCGCATAGATCTTGTGCTAAGCTCAGACCTAACAAAAAGCTAGGTAACATTCCTAAATCGTTTGATCTGTCAAGTAGATACTCCCAGTTTAGATTTTCCTGTGCTTTTATCAACATTGCCAAATCGCAAATCTTACCCAAATGACACCAAAGATCTTCAGCACCTTGGGCACATGAGATAAGGATACTGATCTCTGGAGTAAGACAAATAACTTGACGTCCTCCAAGATTTATTGTCTGGGTGTGTTGCCAAATCCATCTGACGTCAAACAAATGGGAAAATTGTTTTGATAGAATACCTTGGTGAATATCTAGGAAGAATTGACTTTTAGGATTATATAAGCTAAATTCTTTCTGCGACTTAAGATATTCAAACTGTTGTTGCTTACTCAGTTTTGCTAGGTACGTCCTTTCTGTGGCAGCCATGATGGTGTCACATTGATATCCATGTTTAACTGCAATATCCCTGAGAACTAAAAAGTCATTTGGGGCAACCAATAAATCGAGGTCGGAGAACATACGAAGTGATAAATCTCCGTAGGCAATCTGCGCTATTGTTGGACCTTTAAAGGTGATAGATTTAATACTATGGGCATCTAAAATATCCAGAAACGCTATCAGCTCCTGTACTAGTCTGAAGTTGCGCTGAATAGTCTGTAGGTGTAGTCTACGTAATTCCTGTAGGATATGATCTGGTACCGCTTGAGAAGAGAAAGGAGAAAGAGATTTATATAGTAACGGCAGTAATCTATGAAACCGTGCTAGTTTTAGTAGCTTTTCCCAGTCTATTTTTGACTGTTTTATAATCTGCTGTATCTGTGCCTGACGATTTAAGTCTGGATCGACATTAATACAGTTCAGCAGTAAGGCTATTTCTGGTTTCAAGGTAGACATATTTAAATCGCCCATAGGTAGGTGCCCATTTATATCAACTTATTAATTAGCAACTATCGCTACCAATAGTTTTTAGCCTGAATTTCGAAGAGATAAGCATAGGTACGTTGCTGTCTCATAAGCTCCTGGTGAGTACCGCTCTCTACTATTCTGCCTTTATCCATTACATAAATCCGATCGGCCATCTTAACGGTTGAAAGGCGATGGGTAATTAAAATAGCGGCCTGATCTTGAATCAAATGTTTAAAGTTTCGAAATACTTCATATTCTGCTTTAGGATCCATTGCACTGGTAGGTTCATCCAAAACAATCAGTTGAGATTTTCGTAAAAAAGCTCTTGCTAAGGCTACTTTTTGCCACTGGCCTATACTAAGTTCTTCACCTTGATCAAAAATCTTACCGAGTATAGTGTCATACCCTGAGGGTAATCTTTGAATTACCTCATGGGCTCCTGCTTTCTTCGCTGCGAATACTACCTCGGGGGCATTTGATGCAAGCTGAGTGTTCCCAATCCAAATGTTATCATGTGCTGAGAAATGATATTTAGCATAATCTTGGAAAATGACACTTATTTGCTGTCGCATTTCTGTCACGTCAAATGTTCGCAAATCCATGTCATCAACTGTGATGCGACCACTTGTTGGATCATAAAGACGGCAAAGTAGTTTGATGAGACTGGTTTTTCCTGAACCATTTTCACCTACCAGGGCAACTGTTTCTCCTGGGTTAATAGTTAGGGAAATATCTGTCAGGGCTTGGCGTTCAGTACCCTCATATTGAAAACTTACATTCTCAAACCGAATTCCTTTTTTTAAGGTTTTAGGAAATGCTTTTGGTTGAGCAGGAACTTGGATTTGAGGTTGTAAATCAAGGAATTCATAGAGGTTGGTCAAAAAGAGATTATCTTCATATAAGCCAGACACACTTTTTACGAGTACTGCTAGTGCTGTGTGACCACGCTGCAGTGCCTGGTGATAAACCACTAAATCACCCAATTTTAGACGATTATTAAAGGTCTCATAAAGAATAAAGCCATAGATGGCTGCAATAAAAATACCCGTAATCAATTGGGCTGCTAGCGAATAAATAGCTTTATAGGTGACCAGTTTAAGTTTAGCGTTGTAAATCTTTTGGCGTAAATGGCGAAAACGTTGATTAAAGAGATCGCCTAAACTAAACAAACGTATTTCCTTGGCAAATAACTCTCCGGTTAATAGCCAGCCCAAATACATGGACTGACGGTCAACAGGTGTCCATTTTCGTTGCCAATGATAAAGTTTACGAGAGTAAATTACTTTAACAGCCAAACTTGGTAAGGCTGCTAGTAGTAAAATGCCTGTGATGCCCCAATGAAGAGTGAGCAGCAAGCCTAGCATGGCGGCTAGAGAGATGAGGTTTTGCCCTACCTGAGCCAGTCTAGTGAGAATTTGATTGGGGCGATAGGTAGCTTCTTGCTGAGCACGCTGTAAAGTGTCGTGATAGCGAGCATTTTCATAATAAGCAAGATCTACCTCATAGGATTTGGCATATAAAATATGCCGCATATAGTCTGATACTTTCTGTGTTTGAGCGACTGCTATCAGCTCAGAAAAAGATGTGCAGAGTAACGTAATTAAGGCAATAAGACTAATGGCTAATAAAGGTGGCCATAGTTGGGGGAATACATTAGTGAGCGTGTCTGTTGCATTCGCTGCAACTAATGCCTCAGTAAGTGAATCTACAATGAGTTTCGTCAGATAGATAGTGGCGGTGGGTAAAAGACCTTGTAATATGATGAGAGCAACCCGAACCACTGTCCACTTTGGACTACTTTGCCAGACCAGTTGTAGTGCAGGCCGTAGCAAACTAACGAATTTAAGTTTTTTCCTGACATATCTTAAAACTTGCATAGTGTTTATGGCATGGCTGCCAATGGTGTTGATACTACCCTAAATCTGTTTTGATGGTGTTGATAAGCTCAGGTAATTGTTGCAATGATTGCCTTTTGGGTAGTTGTGCTACAGGCACTGTTTTTAGTAAATGTTGACACTGCTCAAAATGAGTCCGCATAAAGTCTGGCCCCACCAGCGTATTCATAGTGCGTGAATAGCTTACCAAGCTCATAAAAGCCTGCGCACCTGAGACAGGTTCTATCGTTGTTGACGATTCGCCACCCAATAGATACAGCTTCTTTAAAAGGATAGAGCGCTCAAAGAAATGAGTTTCTACTGGATGGATTCGTTTATTTGTAGAAGCGCCAAAGTCTATGGGAGAGTTAAGATGCTTTGCAGCAGTCACAGCTGAATCAGGCAAAAGCTTTACGAGTGGATAACTGGGAATAGCAAAGCATCCCTTCGTTTGAATATCAACGGTTAGGACATCATCGGTAATCAGGTCATGGCCCTGGCTATGAAATGCTGTTGCTAGGGTAGATTTTCCCCAACCTGAATGACCTAGAAAAGCAATCGCTTCAGATCCAATGCGAACACTACTGCCATGTAAAATCAGATAACCTCTCTGGCGTAGGATAACAGACATGCCAGCAGCTAGTACACTAACTCTGAGAAGTTCAGAATCAACATTTGCAACAGGAGAGACAATTAGCTCGCAGCCCTCCTTAAATAAAAAGTTAGCAATATCAGGTAAAGAGCCACATAGTTGATTCGTTGTGTTGAGCTGCTCTTCTTTGCTTAAATCTAAAGTCTCGAGTCTTATATTTACATCTGGTTTATCTGATAGAGGTTGAGTATTTAGCAGTGATATATCACTTGAAATTGTTAGGCCGTATGCACTAAATAGATAAGCCATAACTATTTATTGAGTAAATAGTATCAATTAATACTTTAATCTTCTAACACCATTTAGAATAATATCTAAATTAAGTAAGCGAGGTTTCTTGCTGTAACTAGCATTACATCCTTTATTAACAGCCCCCGGATTATCCGAGGGCTGATTTGCCTTAAAGCGTGGTGTTAACGATTACATCATTAGAGCCAGTTTGATTAAGACCTAATAATGGATTACCATTAACAATAGTTGCATCAGACTGAGGTGCGCCTCCTGTAGCCTGAGTAAGCTCCTTTGCATTCCCAAAAGAGTTAAGCTTGGGTGCCTTGTATGCTTTCTTCATGTACTTTTCTCCGATTTTAATGGATATTAATTGACAGGAATCAGTTAGTAGATGCGCCCATTATTCTACTAATAAAAAACTCTATAAGTCATCTACTAAAGTCTTATATTAGTATCAGATTTTAATATCTTCATCCAGTCTCCTTAGATTCAATAAAAGAGAACCAAATTGCCATTGTCATCGCAGACCAGATAATGCCGCTATCTTTTTCAGAAAGCTCTTGATTGCTCACAAAAAGCCTGCTGAGCTTTAGAAAGAAACTATAATTAATATAGTTGCTGATTAATGCTTCAGAATCAGAGAGTAGTTTTTCTAATCTAGTCTTATCAAATTTATTTAAAGTTCCATGAAATGCCTGTGCTGGAGTTTTTTTCCAATGACGCCATTGGATTTCGTGGGGTAATATATTTTCCATGGCTCGTCTTAAGATTACCCTTGACCAACCTCTATAAAGCTTCTGCTGAGATGGAACAGCAAGACAAAACTCTACTAATCTTTTATCTAAAAATGGATAGCGAGTTTCAATTGAGAAGGCGTAGCTCATCAGATCCATTATTTCTAAAGGGATTATAAAGAGACCTCCTGAAATTTTTTCCCATTGTCTATATCGAACAACTTGAGGTCCATCATGCGTAGTTTGTGGCGCTGATGTAGATCTTTTATTTTTTATGAGATCCCAGAAATCTTCTCTAATCAGAGATTGTGATTTATCTTTATCTATTTCTTTCCTCTGTCTTACCCAGTTATCTCTGCAGAATATCGCAAATTCTTTAAGCAATCCTGGTATCAATCCCTTTAAACAATAATCAACCACCAGTTGAGCTTTAGAAATGCATAACATGGGAGCAAGGTTATTTATAGCTCTAGCAATTAAAATAATCTTGCGTTGTTCTACTAGTTTTTCTAGTTGAGGTAATCCATGCTGTTTAGCTAGCAAAGAAAGCGGATAATTAGTCTTCTCACTTAGTTGATTAGCCTCTTGGACAAAAAGGTGCCATTGATTTTGACAGGCAATTTCTGTCAACCTCATGATTCCATGGGAAACGATGGTATCACCGTCAAACCCATTCAAAAGAATACGAACATCGGTTTGCTTCGCCATTTTATTGATGCCCCACATTAAATATCCATTGCCAATGGTGGGTTCTTCAACAGACTTAAACATTTCTACGCAGTTTGTCAGTGGTCCTGAGCGATCAGCATGGATGTAGTGGGGGATAAAATCGTCATGATTGAGCACAAGGTCAATATATTCACGCTCATCAGACTCAGGAAAGTCATCAAAAATGTTAGAAAACGTATGTAGTTCTTGTTTTCCATGTTTCTGTAATAGGTTGCGAGCGGTGCAGGCAATAGATGAGGAGTCTAAGCCGCCACTCAGGTGGGAACCAATGGGAAACGCACTACGTAACCGACAATACACGGCCTCTGTAAACAGCTTTTTGAAAGTTTTGGCGTAGTCTTCGTCAGATTCTAAGCAAATTTCACGGGTGGGGTCTAATGCCCAATATTTTTGAGGTTTGGAATATCCTTGAGCTGTGACGATTAGGCTGCTAGCAGGGGGTAAACGCCAAATATCTTGATACGAGGTGATCTCTTTGTCGTCTAGGTGACCTGTGAGATAGTCTGCAATTCTTGCTTCGTTGATTTTGCAAGGAATACTTGATAGTCGTATTAATGCTTTAATTTCTGAAGCAAAAAGAAATCGGTGGTCAGATTTATAGTAGTAAAAAGGTTTGACTCCAAAATGATCGCGGGCACAAAATAGCTGCTGTCCATCCCAAATTGAAAAGGCGAAGTCTCCAAGTAAATGATCAGGACAATCTGTGCCCCATTTTTCATAGGCTGCCAAAATAAATTCGCTATCGGCAATCTTCTCTAATGGTCGATTGGGTAACGTTAGTACTCTAGCTAGCTCATCCCGGTTGTCAATACGTGCTTCAGCAGTGATCGATAAATTACCCTTTACCAAAGGGAGCCGTTCATTGAGTGATTCCGGGGTTGTCCAGAGCATACGGTGGCCCATACCGACGGAGCCGTCATACCAGATATCAGAGCTATCAGGACCACGATGGGCTAAAATTTCAACCATTTGATGTAGCTCATTGGCGTCTATTAGCTTCTGATTTAGATGGTATATACCGACAATACCACTCATCGTTTGACTCCTATTGCAGATAGTGGTTTAAATCGATTCAAATCCTTTAACCAGCCAATGATGACCTGGTTTTGATATTCGATCCAGGCATGGGCTTCTAAGTCATTTGAATCACTTTTGGCAACACCAATATGTAACTGATGGTCATAGCCATATCGATTGAGCAGGAGTTGAGCTGTTAGTGCCTTTACCAAACATTTAGCGCCTCCGGGAGTGTAGTGGCTGCTAAGGGTAACGGCCCATATAATAAATCTCAAAGAGACTGACTCATGCTCACAGGTCCACACAGAAGTAATCTGTGCTAATTGATGTCTAACTGTATTGAAAGAAAATAGCCACAGGGCAAGACGCAAACTGTTAATCAGCAAACAAGCGTAGCAAATTACCTTGCGCTCATGCCATGACAAGCTCCATAGCTTAGATAGACGTCTCATCACTGACCTCAATCAGACAAGCTGCTTTCATATCTTCAAGAATCCGTGTAAGGTCTTGTTTGCAGATGTCGGGTTCTACATCATATTCTGCAACTAATTTTTGATATATATCGTCAAAGGAACAAGGTTGCTGAATGAGTTCCCAGATACGTGCTCCTACTTCATTCAGGCCATAGTAAATACCTGAAGTCAAATTTAATATGATTGCTTCTCCCCCTAACTCAGATGCAATTTGATCTTGAGCTGGTGAAATAGTCGCAATTGATGAAATATCTCCAATCTGTAAAGACATGGCTGATTAAGTATAAGAAAGGTTTAGTAATCTTGCTCTGTTGCTATACAATCTCTACGTAGTGCCATGGTGCTCAGCATAGACTGATTAGCCTAGTTATTTTCTCCAAAGAAGAAGTTCTATATCTGAAAAAAATATTGATTTTGGCATCAACTTCATCAAAAAAAACTAACTTTTTACTTATATTTTGCAGTTTTTTTTAAGAGGCTTGCTTGAGGCATAGCTCATGCCAGCGCAGACCAATTAACACGATACTGGTTAATGCAAAGCCAGGTTCTTCCATCAGAGTAAAAATGAAACCATTAACTAAAAAGTTCAGTACTAAGAATCGAGATACATCATCTCTACAGGTTTTTCTCCAGGTTATGAACCATAAGGCGATATAACTAATCAAACCTAAAAATCCTAAATCTCCCCAGATGCCAGCCCAACCCCATAACGGTGAGAAAAAGCTAGAGTCTAGGTAATGCCCTTGCCAGGCTTCCCATACTGCCTCACTAGCTGGATGGATTGTTGCGCCTAGTGACCCAACCAAGGACCAATAATCTTTAAGCATCCAACCGCCAATGCGACCAATGGTATGTCCAGGACCTAAGCCCAGTAGCCAGTGGAAAGCAGAGGTATAGTAGGTAGGAATAATTCTTAAAGGTTCAGTTTTCAAGAGGGTAGCATCACCATTAGGACCGTAAATCTCAGGGCGAATCCAAGTTTGATAAGCATGAAAAAGTTCTACATTATAAATGCACCAGTAGAATGCATAACCGATTAAAAGTGCTGCAATGATATATTGAAAGGCGACTCTAAGGTCGGTAATCTTACTAAGGATCAGACATCCCCAAGCCAGAATCGCTACAAAAAGTACTTGTTTAGCATCTGCAAATAAGATTTGGCTTAGGACTGCGCCTAGTACAGAAATACGTACCCAAAGTGGTACCGTTTTGGCACTAACGTAGTAATACAGGCCAAATACTAAAGACGCACTAGCACCGACTACATGGCCGCCGGAGGATAAGTAAAAGACACCCTGAACATTGTCTTCAAGGGTCATGCGGGTATGTCTGAGCAGCCCCGTTTCCAAGCCAACTTTTTGGCTCAGTGCTAATCCAATATGAATAGCTCCAAAGCCAAGAATCCACTTTTTGAAACGGCTGAGAGATTCTGTTGTGAATGGAATAGAAATTATCGCTGTTAAAAAGATAAAGGGTTCTGAAATAATCATGAGCCCAAGAAAGACGTTAACTAGCCCTGCATTATTTAGTAACGCACTGGCGGTTGCGATCGCAAACAATCCCATTAATCCACTAATCAATGCCTTCACAATAGTCAGCTGCTGTCGGTTTTGTCGTCGACTGCTAAACACAACCAAACTACAGGCAACAGGTGCCACCATAAAATGAACAAAATTTATTGGAGCCGGAGCCCCAAGTGACTGAAGAATTCTTGGAAAAAAGGCAGCTGCAAATGCAATTATTAACAAGCGTGAGCTTGAAATAAAGCCTGCTTCTGCTTTGGAACGAGGGAGAGATTGAGTCTGCATTATGGCAATATGGCCGCTGATGTTTGGGCAGATAAAGAAACTGGTAACAAGTTAGAATAGATAGATACCAGTTGCTTATAATTTGCTGTGGCTGTATAGTTCGCTTCAAACTCGGCACGGGCATTCCGCCGCATCTGTGCACATGCATCAGGCTGATTTAACATCCAAGTGACTTGACGTGCTAAATCACTCGAGTCGCCTGGGTTGAAATGTAAACCGGTATAGCCAGATTTCACAATTTCTGTAATGGCACCGATTTTAGAGGCAATCACAGGAGTGCCTGTTGCAAATGCTTCTACAGCTACACGACCAAACGTTTCGTACCATTTAGAAGGAAATATCAAAAACTTGGCTTCCCCCATCAGCTGATGTACTTCAGCCATAGGCCGACGGCCTAACCATTCTATGTGTGATTGTTGTTGAGCTGCTTCAGTTACCAATGTAGACAGAGGGCCATCACCGACAACTTTTAGTGGAAAGGATACGTTTAACTGCCGCCATGCAGCCAGTAGAGTATCTAAGCCTTTTTCCACTGATAAGCGACCTACAAAAAGGGCGTAATTACCTTTGCCATTACCTACACTTGGTTCTGGAGCAACAAAGTTTGGTTTGACCACAATTTTGTTGGCAGATAGACCTCCTTCAATAAATTTTTGACGTGCAAACTCTGTCAATGCAATATAGCGATCGACTTTACTATGCCAGGTATTTATGGCTCTATGGGCTGACAGCATAGCTGCCACTCCTGCACTGGCGATGCGATTTTCTCGATAACAGCCGTGCATAATGCCTGGGTAGGGAATCGGCTTGCCGACACATGATTCACACACTTGGCCTTGCCGAAAAAATAGCCCATTAGGACACACCAAACGATAGTTATGCAGGGTTTGGACTACAGGAATTCCTTCCGCCTTGGCTGCGTAATAAATAGAAGGGGAGATAAGGGGAAAGAAGTTTTGGACATGCACAATATCGTAGTGATTTTGCGAAAGGCTTTGACGAATGGTCTGATACGTTTTTTTCGACCAAACAGTCTGCGCTGCTAGCGTTAGTTTAGTAGCCTGAGAAATACTGTCGTTGTTTTCTTCGTAGAGGTCTACATGGTGCCCATGCTGGCGCAACAGTTCCACCTCGGCTTCGTAGCATTCTTCTTCGCCACCTCGAATTTGATAGCGGTTGTGAACCCCTAGGATACGCATGTGCAATTTAGTCCAAGCTTTCTTCAAATCTACACAATCTCGCTCAAAAGTCAGGGCAGTTTATGAGATATATTCTAAACACCTGAAATGTTGCCATCCAGACCTTTCAAGGTGTGCTGGCAATAAGTTTTACATTTGGACGAAGCTATCATTTGGTAAGGATTGGGACCTTACTCTGTAATTTAGACTGGCAGGTCAAATGTACTATTTTTAGATAATTTTGGCTAGTTTAGAGCTACGTAAGAAGTAATACTCCAAAAAAATAAACTATTGCTATCAGGAACCTTGAATTTATAGACAAAGCTTTCTTAAACTTTGAAAGCTAGGTTTATTTCCTAGAGAGGCTTTTGAAAATTATTAAAAATATTCATTTGACCTTGAAAGGGCTGATGTTGATATCCTAAAATACCTATACGGAAAAATAAATACTGCACTTATCTGCAGAAACTCTCTAGTAGTAGCTCGTGAGCTACCTACTATGAACAACCCTCAGTTAATACATTTCCTTGATACAAGCTATGCTTTCTTGCTAGAAGAATAGCCCAATACTTGTGGCACAAACCTTTTCATAAAAATTGAAATACACACAGTAACAAAAGTTGCTAATGCAGTATAAATTATTGCTATCCCGATCCCCTTATCAAATATTGCTTTGTCTATATTCAATCCATATACTAGGAAGCCTGTAATTAGAGGAATAACTAAGAGATGAGTTGAAAAAATAACTAATGTGTTTTCACCGATAATTGAGAGCACAGGATTATGTGGGATTAGTTTAGAAATAAAAGAAAATAAGAAGATTCCAGAAAATGCAGCTATATAAAACAAAAAATAGTTACCATAATCGCCTATATAAAATTCCACAGTAGAATTCAGAAAAGCTGTGAGTATAAATACCAAAAGCAATATAACTGCTATATACCAGCGTTGAATCCAAAGTTGATCATTACTATGTAACTGAAAACTAAGAATATAACCTACAGTAAAGAATACGAGTCCAGTCAAAGAAATTCCTAGGTTCCAAGGTATTGCTATGCCTTCAGGTGCCTTACACATATACCCAAGCACGGATATAGGCAGTAGCATAAAAGTGAATAAGAACTTTCTGTTTCGTAATTTAAATAAAAAATAAAAATATATCTGAGTCGTAAATAATGCAGTAAAAAACCAGAGAGCAACATTATTACTAATCCATCCTTCCACAGCTGTACCATAAAAAATACCAATCAATGCTTTTGGTGGGTCAAATGATTGAGCCTTAAAGTTTTGAAGAAAAAAAAGCCATATAAAAAAGGTTGATATTGAGAAGAAAAGGTAGGGAATTAATAATCTCTGAGCCATCTTCTTTAAAACTAAAATAAATTTTTCCTCATAGAAACTGTCTTTTACTAAAAGCCCTGAAACAAAGAAAAATAGTGGTATAAAAAAAGACTTTATATAAACTTCAAACCACATTCCACTAACACGACCTGTATGTACTAAAACTACTAATAAAATCCCAATTGCACGTAGATTATCTATCCAATATATCCGCTTACTCATAGTATTTTAATGGTATAAATTTAGTATAAAAATATCTTTTTTGATAACATCTTGAAAATTCAACTGTAAATAATAAGCGTGGTTTTTCAGGAGCTACGACAAAAAGAATTCTCTAAACTAAAGAATAAATTGGAGCTATAGTTCTAATTTATTCTTTGTAGCCTCCGATAACTCTTGATATAGCTGACTTAACTCTTGTCCTTTGGCATACCAACTGTACTGCTCTTTTATCAGTCTCTTCCCTGCTTCACCCATGTTTTTTCGCAAGTTAGAGTCTTTGGCCAAGCGAGCCATAGCATCACTTAAATCTTTGATCACTTGCTCTGGCGCATGGGCAACAATCCTAAATCCAGTTTCATCAGTAACCTGTGCGGCAGGACCTCCAAGGTCTAAACACAAAATCGGTCGTCCCGCTGCCATGCCTTCCAAACAAACCCAGCCACCAGAGTCATGTAGGCTAGGATGTACTAGCACATGGCTTTGGGCAAGTTTTTCTAATGTTTGCTCACGAGGCAGTCGTCCCCAAAATTTAACTTTGTTGGCAACGCCTAACTCTTTGGCCAATGCCTCAAAGTTTTCCATTTCAGGGCCGTCACCTAAAATCCAATATTCGGCATTAAGTAAGTTAGCCTTAGCAAAGGCCTTAATCCCTAAGTAAAATCCTTTCCAATGCAGCAGACGTCCCATGCTGATAAAGCGCAAAGGGCCATCCTCTGGCAATGGACAGTGGTTTAGTTTTTCTATTTCTTCTAGGGCTAGGCCAGACTCTGATGCTATTTGTACCTGAGTAGCTCCCATTTTACTAAGTTGCTTTGCTGTATCTTGAGTAGTTGCACGTACCACAGCACTACGCTGTGCTGTTAACCGAGTAAAGGGATCAATTTCACCGACTTTATGAGCTAGCCAGCGCAGTTTTTCATACCGCTTTGCCTTGGTACTAAAGTCTTTGAAAAAGGGTTTAGGTGCTTGTTCACCACCGCCTACAGGTCCCCATACAAAAGGAATGGGCAATAGAGAGAGCCAGCTGGGTGTTGAATAACGGACAAAGGTAACATGGTGAGCCACGTCAAAGTTAATCTCTTTATGTAAGCGACGAGCCACAAAATAGGCCTGAATTTGCCAAAGATAATAGTGAATTTGCATTGCACCAGATTGCCCCAGACGCATGCTATCTTGCCAGAAAGGTAGAGTAAAATAGACAAATTTCAGATTTGGAGTTGGATTGCGAGCAAGTTCTGCTTCGATGGCGTCTTTACTTTCATCGGGACGAGTCAAAGCCCAAACCTGATGATGTCTAGCCACTTCACGAACAATGTTCCAGCCAACACCTGGTTCGGATCCTTTGCCAGGTTCACATGAATACGCTGATATAAGAACTTTCATGAGTACTGCTTCCAAAATATTCAGCTATAGAGATAGCCACTTAGATTGATACTGCTGACTACAAATTTATAGAACAAGAGGAGATCAGAGACTTATTTGAGACTGGCAAATAGTCCAAAAAGATGTGCCATGTGGAACCGCAACACAATTCCATGACCTTTCAACTTCTAAGTCCAACATTCCATCACTTCGGAGTCTAAAAATCTTATATTTATCCTGACTCAGGATAGTTTGGATTACATCTAGTTTAAAGTGCTTTTTGCTTATATGATTATACTCAAATATTATTAGTGGGCTATTTTTTCTGATAAATGTTAGTCCACCTCTAAGAACGTTCGGCTCAAACCCTTCTACATCAACAAGCATAATTGGATTTAAAACATCCTTCGGCAGCTCACTATCAAGAGTTGTTGGATAATAAACTTCTGCCTCTAAATCAGTTCTATAATCAATTACTCCAGAACCTTTTTGATTCCCCTTTTTATTATCAAAATACAAAGGAGAATTAGAATCACTGACAACAGCATCTATGACTTTAGCATCATGGAAATCGTTCAATTGCAGTGTTTTTTTAATACTTTCAGAACATTCTTTAATCGGTTCAAAAGCATATATTTTCCTCACTTTTTTATAAGGAATCATACTTACAACCATCTCACCGATATTGGCACCCACGTCGATAAACTCACAAGATTCGGGAATATTTTCAACAACATGTTTTAGAATCTTATGCGTTTCAGGCTCTGTCCAGCAATCAGAAATGAGTTTATTATAGCAGGTAGATACTTTATGATTGAAATGCATCTTTCTGCCTTTAATGGTAAAAAAATGATCATCTCTAACTTGCTCTAATAGAAATTTATGTCCCTTTATCTGAATTCCAAATATCTCTTTTAAAGACTTAAAAAGATAGCCGTATAATCTTGCAATCAGGAAAAACATATTGACAAGCACCTAAAATAGAATCAAAACTTTTAAACCGCATTAAAATCAAAATAATGAATATTTAGATTTTTTATTTAAATAAAAAATCTAAATATTCATTTAGAACGATGTTCTTAGAGAAGTTTTCTTCCATTAAATTACGGCTTTCTCTCTTCATTCTTTCAATAGTTTCTCGATTTTTAATTAAATAATCGAGCTTCTGCATTAAATCCTCTGAGGATTCACAAATAAATCCATTTATTCCATTTTTGATGATTTCAGGAGCACCTAAAGCATGCTTAGTTGTCAGGACTGCTAATCCAGCACAAGCAGCCTCTCCTAAAACTGAAGGATAACTATCACACTTTGTTGGAAGCACAAATATATCATGGCTAGAAAAGATTTCAGAATGTTTTGCTTCGCCATACTTTACATTAGCTTCAACTTTAATTCCAGGATAATAATCAATAGGATAGTTTGTCATAAAGGTCAGTCTTAGATTAGTCTTTTTAGACTCTTTAAACCACTGAATTAACTCTGGTCCACCCTTACGACCAAAGTCTCCACCAACAAAAAGTAGTCTGACTTCGTCATCATTTCTATTAATACTCGGTGAAAATCTTTGTAAATCTTGGTCAAAAGGAAGCTTGACATTGACAAGTTTATGGCGAGGAACTTTATAATCAGTCTCAATCTGATTAATAACAGCATTTGTAAGACACATTACCCGTTTTTGGGTATGTAGAACTTTTTTATGGATAGCTGTTTGGAGAAAGTTAGACATGCACTGATTATGAATCGATTCATAAAGCTTACGTGTCCAATCCGTAACAATAAAACTAGTGTTTTTAGATGTTACTGGCAGTGCAAATAATGCAGGACTAACACCATGAAATAATATTATTCGACCTTCATTCTTAGCTTGTAATACGGCTCTCTGTAATGCAAAAGATGCTAAAAACCTTTTAAATATTCGAATTGTATAACCTAAAATTGAGGTTGGATGTTTCTTATTCTTTTCAGGATGAAATTGATAGGTCTTTAAGTCAACGTTACCGCTAAATAAACTAGTGAATTTATTTTCAAAAGTTGTATTGCCTAAATCTACAGGAAAGGTTACCAAAAATAACTTCTTAGTCATCATCAAAGCCTAGTAATAAAAAACTTGAATTAGCTATAGTGCTTAAAATCTGGGATGTATTAAAGCTAATGACTTAAAGATTTAATAAATTAGAGTGATTTAAGCTAGTTTTCTACCATCAATGAGTCTTTTTAGCAGTAGTTAAACCTAATATCGAATAGTTATTCATTGAAAAGAACATGAATATAATATATGGTGATTTTATAATAAGTTCTCTCTATTTTTTGATCTAAAATTTATCTAAAAATTGTTGTTACTATGACTTACATCAGTAATTGATAAAATCCCCTTATTTCTCAGTATATTTTGGATGTGATTTAGTCTCTTTTAGGGATCTTTGACTTGAACTTTTTGAGAGTATCAGGTAGATGACTAATAAAAGGTCTAGCTTAATACATCAGTGTATATTTTTTGGACTTTTTTAGTATTTTTTTCCCAGTTAAATAGCTGAACTCTACTAAGACTTTTTTGCCTAAGATTTTGATATTCATGTCTATTATCATATAGATAATATGCTGCATCTGCTATTTCATTGGGCTTCTTGGGGTCTATAAGGACGCCTGAATCACCAACAACTTCAGGCATAGCTGAAACCTTAGAAGTAATTACAGGAGTTCCACAGGCCATTGCTTCTACCAGTGTTAGTCCAAACCCTTCATGTAAAGAAGGGGCAATCAATAGATCAGCAATGTTATATAGTTTCATAAGATGGGTTTGGTTTGGTTTGCCGACATATTGTATTTCTGTCTGGATATTATGCTCTCTTATTAGTTCTTTTTGACGATCACTAAAGTCACTACCTGCCTTTAAAAGCATGACAGAAAGCCCGCGTTGTTTCAGCATAGAAACTGCTTTAATCAGATTTTCAAGATTCTTACGGGGATGATTAGACCCTACATTCAAAAGACATAAGGTATTAGACGAAATATTGTAAGCGGCACGAGTTTGGGAAATTTTTTCCTGAGGCAAGGGTAAAAAACTAGATTCAACCGAATTATATACAACCGTAATTTTAGCTGGATCAATGTTAAGGAAATTCACCATGTCATTGGCTGTCGTTTGAGATACGGCGATAATATGATCGGCATATCTCATCGACTTCACTGCTCTCATCCATAAACCGTCACTAATTAGAGGCAGCCGAATCGAGTCACTCAAGTTTTTTCTATAGAAAAGGTTGATTAAGTCATGACATGTAACGACAACCTTTCTCTTGCTCTGTTTTAGCCAACGAACGATATGTGCTTCACTGTGATCTACAACATGAAAAATATCTGCAGACTGTTGTGTAATAGCGTGAGGAAAACGCCAGAATCTTTCGTAAGATTTCTGAGTTCGTAAAATTATTGACTGACTACTACGATCAATATTTTGAGGCTTGAGTTGGATAATATCCCATTCAGGCTGAATTGTCTGAAAGCCATGGACTAAACTATCAGCATAAACATCCATGCTGAAATTTTGCATTGTTCGTACTATCCCAAGTCTCATAGCTTAATTACTAGTTATGCCTATTTTTGATTGTTTGAGAAAACTTCACTTGGTGAATATCCTAGCTAGTGGGGTATATGATGAGTTACAAACTAGTATTTGTCTCCCATTAATAAATAGCTACCATAAATGCCTAAAAATGGAAATCGAGTCCCAAGATAGAGAGATATTTTCCCACTTCCAAAAACTTTTATGCGAGAAAATCCAATCATTTTCAAACGAAACTTAAGTGCATCAGGAAAATGCTGTGAAACGTGCGATGCCTGAAGAACAGTCTCTTTGTTAATAGTATTCTTTATACTGTATGGATTAGGAGTTGTCAGGAGTAGACGCCCCTTAGGACGTAAAACTCGAAAAAACTCTGATAGAGTTTTTTCAACATCAGCAGGATAAAGGTGTTCAATGAACTCACCTGCAGTAACAATATCGAATGAATTATCCTCTACGGGGATATCAGTTGATAAACCATAGATGCTCTTTTTATAAACCCCCTTAGGTAGTCTTTCTAACTTGTCTTTAGCACAATCCAACGCAAAAATTTCTAATTTTGATTCTAGTTTTTTTAACGTTTGGCCACCTTGCCCCATATTGCAGCCCACATCGAGAACTGTACTAGTATCTTTTGAAAAATGTCGATAAAACTGTGAATATCTAGTCTGAGTAAAAGGGTCTTCCCAGCCGATGGCATCTTGCAGGTTCAACTGTTCATATTTACTAAGCATAATTTTTTCCTAGGGATAAGTAATAAATTTCTCTCAAGTTGGTGGGTAAGCTATGACAATAGTTAGAGCTATTGCTTAACCTCACACGATGACCCTTGGCACAATAGATACCGATAGCTAATTTTTTCACGTTCTCACAGCTTCAATTATCTATTCGATTTTAGAAAATGTATAAGTAATCAGTATTTATTTAAGTATTAGTAGATGTTGGTTGAGCAAATTGCCAAATCCTTATATGTCTAAGCTATTGCCTAATTGGTAAGAAGTTGAGTGCAAGTTTGGTGGTTTTGGGTTTTCTGTTGTTTTATACGGTCGATAATTGTTAAGAAAGCATTGACTTCACAATTTAAGTCTTGATTAGCAAATACTTCTTGAGCATTTTGGCTGTAGAGTTGACGCGTTTGAGTGTTGGTTAGTGAAAGAATAGCATTGGCGAGCGCATCAGGTTTACCACATGGGTAAACAAGACCATTGTAATGATGACGCACAGTATCACTATAACCCCAGTTACCACATCGATCGCTAATGATGGCTGCACATCCACAGGCCATAGCTTCAGAAACTACTAATGGATGTGGATCTGACCATGAGCTAGCAACAAATACATCCAAAGCCGCATAATAGAGTGGTAGCTTACTCTGATTAATAAATCCAACATTTAAGACCTCACCATTAAGCTCGCTCAGGCGTTGGTCAATAGCTGAGTTTAACTCACCACCACCCATCATAATGCCTCGAACTCGTGGGTCTTTACGATGAGCTTGAACAATCGCATCGATAAACTCAAAGGGATTTTTACGCTCAATATATTTTCCAACAAAACCGTACAGAATTGTGTCGTTATTCCAAGCAAGTTCTGTTCTAACTTGTTTAATTGCTTCTGGATTATTTCTCAACGTTTGTTCGTAGCGTTCTCGATCCACTGGATAGCAACCCCTAACAATTTTATCGGCAGGAACGCCATAATGCCGAAGATATATCTCATTATGATCACCACTAGAAATCCAATGATCTACCCAACTATACATAGAGGGATAAAGTAAAGTGGTAATGAGCTTTCTTAAATAGCTAAAATGTGCATCAGTAATAATAGTTGAGTCGTTTTGCATAATAATGGGGATGCCTTGTTGTTTGCAAAGCAAGACAGCTAATCGGTAAGAATAGGCATAGAAGCTACTAATAAAAACAGCATCAAAGTTTTTAGATCTAAGTTGACTAATTAAACCCGGATTAAAAAGTGATCGTTTAATTGTTGGTGCAATATTACCGTCCCAATTTTGAAGATATTTATAGTTGTAACCACTTGTCAGATCTACGTCCCAAGCTGCAGCATTACCTAAACCTTTAGCTCCTTGGGGTTGATTTTCAGTACAAAGATAAAATGCTGAGACAGAAACTCCTGGTTGGGCATTGAGTTTACGCCAGAGGGGCGCATGATGCTGAGTGGGATGTGTAAAAACAACGCCTAGGCAAAAGTCATCAGTTAACATGGATCTGACTACCTACTACTAATGGTTTAATAAAGGAACAATAACAGTACAAGTCTTCTCAGTTAGAAAATATTTAAAAAAGTTGTTTCTCAAAAAGGAATGAGATTAGGAGATTCCTTGAACAATAGTTTGAGCTACGTTTTCCCAGGTGAATTTTTTTAGAACCGTTGCTTTACCTGCCTGACCCATTTGAGATGTTTGTTCTGGGTTATTAATAGCTTCAATAATAGAGCTTGCCAAATGTTTGGGCTTCATCGGTGGCGCTAGCCATCCTGTGATACCATTTTCAACAATTCCTGAGACAGATCCGGAGTCATAAGAAATAACCGCTAAACCTGTAGCCTGGGCTTCTGCAATAGCTCGTCCAAATGACTCCGCCCTAGACGGGAGTATGGCAAGGTGTGCCCAATCGAGTTCTTTTCTTAGCTCATCAGGCTCTAAACGCCCTAAAAAGAGCACATTTTTTTCAAGGCCATATTGATTAATGGCATGTTTGACTTTTTCAACCTCACCCCAACCTGCAATTTTTAGTTGCCAATTATGATAGCCATCTTCTGTAATGGAATCTAGGGCTTCAAGTACATCAAAGATACCTTTAATAGGAGCTAGAGAACCATAGAAAATAAAGTTTGATATTTCTGTATAAGGTAGGCGTACAGACGACTTGAGAAAAATAGAATCTATTCCTCTGTAAGTAATGTGAATACACTGATCATCTATAGCAAATAGGTTGATAAGTTCCTGGCGTGTAAACTCAGAAGATACAAACACAGCATCCGCTGCTTTAAGCATACGCCAGCGGAAATATCGATTGCTCAGATTTGAAAGCCATCGCATCTTGCGGGTACGATTAAGCAAAACCTCATAAGATGGATGGGCTGCGATCATACCAAAAGTAATATTATGCTTGGCTAAATAACCTCTTAAAAAGGCGGCCTCATAATCCCAACATAAGACTGCATGAAGGGGAGTTTTGCTATGCAGGTTTATGATTGCTTGCCTAAATGACATAGCAGTAAAGAAATAATGCCCCTTTTGTTTAGATACGGGAATAACTGAAATTGAGCTATCAGCCAGAGTAAATGGCGCATCATCAGAGATATGTAACAGAGTAACTTCTATTCCTAACTTTTCTAGATGACGTGCAATTTGGAGACAGCTTCTTGCGCCGCCGCCAGGATCTCTAAAGGGAGATGCAGGATAGGTGATAGCTATTCTGAAAGCTTTATGCATATCTAATAAAAGAGAACAAAGTCTCACCTCAAGTTGGTAATCTCTAAGCAGAACTTTAATGCTGAATTGTGCAAATAAGCTAAGTCACTACGACAAAAGCCTATTTAGATACTCTGGTGCATAAAAAGTTACCCGAAATATTTTCACCTAATTTTTTAATAGAAGTTAGCTTATAGTTGTTAAAAGGAAGATACTCGATGCGTGAAATGGCATAACCTGTTTTTGCAAGTAGTTCAAAGACCTCCTTAGAGCTACTACCTAACTTAATAAGATGATCGTTAGTTACTTCAATCAATAAATTTTCTATTTTTCCTTCTCTCAAAGTGTTAAGCATCCCTTTGAGCACTAACATTTCTGCACCTTCTACATCGATTTTCAATAGTTTTATATGGTCAATGGTGTGATTCTCAATGTAATTATCAAAGGTTACCATTTTTACAGTTTCCTTTGACTTATCAGGATAATTCTCAGAGTTTCGGACTATGCTAGCACCACCGCCATTTTTACCATTTACCCCTGAAAGAACTATTTCACCATTAGAATCAGAAATAGCGAGATTTTCAGTTACTACATTATTGAAGTTGTTGATTTCGACATTTCTATTCAAATGAGCAAAGATATTACTTCCTGGTTCAAAGGCTATAACTTTCCCTTCAGAGCCAACAATATTTCCTACCAATACTGTATACCAGCCAATATTTGCCCCAATATCAACAAAAACATCTCCTGAATTTAAGATTTTTTTCAGTATCTTTGCTTCTCGAAGTTCGTAGAATCCACGAAAGAATAAATTTCGCTGAATATATTCTTTATAGTCTTTGATTTCGAACTTCCCCTTCAAATTATCTACTGATATAGAGATGATAGTTGGTTCTTCCGGATATTTGATATTTGAATCATGCCTCTCAATCAGCTTAATAATTCTATTTGGAATTAGCTTTGAAGATGTAAATCTCCTCAGTATTGATGCTTTCATAGTTCTAGAATTCCAGCTTATCAGGACAAGGTAAAATGCTTTTAATCTAAATATTTATGGTATCAACTTTACTATTTTTACATAGTGAATAGTCCAATTTCAGGCTATTTTTTCTTGTTTAATTGATTTCTTAGAAGTCTTAGTCAAGATATTTTTTACTCTAACCTATAAAAATAATAATTATATTTTTATAGGTTAGAGACTTAGTGTTGCATGACCTTTTTATGGCTTCTCTTATTTCCCACTAAAGTTTAGATTTTGGCTCTATATGGATTTCTGGGAGGTCTAAATCAAGAAACGGCTAAAACCCTTATCACGCAAGGCTTTTAGTCCAGGAAGTGTAGTGCCTCTGAAATATGGTTTGGGTAAGGCTTACAGGCCATTTAATTAGTTCACCTCCCTGAAACAGCTATTGAGCCTAGATTTTTTAATGATTATTCTTTGTAATAAACGAAGTAATCTCCTCGATTAGGATAGGCTCACAATAGTACAGCATAAATAGATACAAAAAAGAGCCAACTGAATATGTAACTATTAGCAGTTGACTATTCGTTAAGTGACTTGAAAGAAGAGATCTTAAGAGCCCTAAGATAGCTATTAAGATTGATGATACGAGAAGTGGAGAAATATATTGTTTTATCATTTCTTTTCTGCTCATTCTCAAAAAAACACAACTGATATAAATACTAATTGGAGCAGTGAGCAATGCCATAGCTACAAAGCCTTGCGAAACAGCAACTATTCCTTTATTAAAGACAAGAAAGAATACAGCAATATTAGCTGCTGTTTCTATAAGTCTAATCTTTAAGGCTAATCCTGGTTTACCAATAGCAACAATCAATGTGCTATTTAGATATGTCAATGAGTGTATAATTCCCAAAATGGCTAGCCATCGCATGACAGATATACTATCTTGCCATTGCTCTCCAAAGAAAACATTGACGATTTCAGGTGAAGTTAAAGCAACAGAACTAAATATAGGAAAAGAAAAAAGACTAATAATATGTATTAACTTTGAAAAGAATTTTCTTAGTTTATTTATATCATTCTGCATTCTTGAGAAGGCAGGTACAGAGACTCGTTGTATAATCCCCATTAAAGATTCAGTTAGCAGTAATAGTAATCGGTAGGCAATGCTATATGTACCAAGTGCAGTAGTCCCTAAATAATAACCAATCAAAAAGTCATCCGCTCTTCTATAGAAGAAATTTAGGCATTGTAAACCAATAACATTAGCGCCAAAACTAAACAACTCCCTAAAATGTTTAAGTGAAATCTTTAAACCAGGTCGCCAACGTGCAATATGCCAGAGCATAAGTAATCTGACACAGCTATGGGTAATTGACTTTAAAACTAGACTCCAAACACCCAATCCCCCAATTGCAGCAGCAATTCCAACAATACCTGAGAGAAATGTAGCAGTTAAAGAGCGAGCTGAAAGAGATTTAAAGTCTAGATTTCTGATTAAGATTGCTTCTTGAACCTTGCTAAAGCCAGCTAATATAAACCCAACTGAAAGCCATCTAATAACTGGTTTTAACAAGGGCTCATTCATCAAGTGAGCAATACTTCCAGCGATTGATATCATACATACAGTAATGATGCCGCTTACGCTGAGGCTCACCCAAAAAGCTGTATTCAAATGTTCTTCTTCAATCTCTTTTCGCTGAACAATTGCTTGGGAGAAACCTTGGTCAATAAATAACTGTAAAAAATCTAGAAATACGGACGATAAAGCGACAAGGCCAAAGGCTTCTGGCTCTAGTAAGCGAGCTAAAGCAAAAAACACAGCCGCTGAAATAAGACGTTGGCCCCAGCTTTCAAGTGCAGACCATAAGACTCCATGAACAGTTTTGAGTTTTATATTCATGAATCTGTAATTGCTAGTTGATATTTTTAGTAAAGAGCATCAATAGATTTTTCCAAAAAGAGATTTCAACTTAATCTGAAAAATCTTAGATAAGTTAGGATTCAGAGAATAAGGAGTAGAGAGGGTTGGATTCTGATTTCTACCCTCTGAATCCTATCCTTAGAAAAACACTCCACTTTAATTTGCTGTTCTTAGCAAAATCCTGAAAATACTGGAAATAGAAAAGGTTCTATTTATGATGAGAGGCTAACTTGAGTTTTTGTATCATCTTTCTATCCTTACAACAAAGAACATCATGATACTTTGTACTTTCTGGCGTAAATTCTTGAATAGGATTTAATATCGTTTCACAGTTTTGAGTATCAATGCCAAAAAGTGAAAAGCCATAATGTTCCATCTTTTGAAACAGAGAGATTTTTTCTTCTAATGGAATATGTGTGTTTTCAAATACGATAAATTTGAGTTTGTTTTGTTCTAGTAACCATGGTAATAGGTAAAGTTCTGCACCCTCTACATCAACTTTGGCACCAAAGTTTCTATCTGTTAATAGAGGTGGTAGATAGGTTTGAATATTTTTTACTTTCAAAGAAATCTTATCTGTTGCTTCTGAATCTTTGAATACAAAACTTGCTTCACCCGTGTGCTCACTAGAGCGACACATTTCAAGAACACCATCCTGGTTCATCAAGCCAACATCATGTAAAACCACGTTAGACAAGCTATTATTATGAATAGCATCCTTTAATCTATGACAAAGCTCAGGCTGAGGTTCAAAAAGATGAATTTCTCCATCAGAGCCTACAATATCCTGACACATTAAGCCAACTACACCATAATTTGCACCGATATCTAAGAAAATGTCTCCTGGGCTCAGTAAAGATTGACATGTTTCAATAGTTTCTGGATAGGCTGAACCATATATATAGAGCATTCTGCCGTTATAATCTTTAACATCCACAGTGATAGAGATGCCATTGTTAAGATGAGTCAGTATCTGAGTGTTTTGCTTTGGTAGTAAGAACTTGATATAACGGCTATTGGACACTCGCTTATAAAGCGATCTTCCATTAGGTGAATATTTTAGAAAATATCGGATGATGTTTAAGATAGTTAGATTTAGGTTCATGTGATTGTTTAGTTAGTGATTTTGCTGCTTACTTAATACAATTAGTGCTCTCTCAATACTTTTTCAGGATATTTCAGTATTTCTGATTCTTATATGAGTTTTATCTGTGAGGTGAGGTTTCAACTGTTCAATTAAATCTGCTGTTCTAATTTTGACGCCTCGATTATGTAGATGATACTGAGAATCATAAAATAAGGAAATATCATACATAGCCTGCTCTGGTGTCCCGATGATGGGAACTTCAAGATGTGCATAAAAATCTGCGATACTTTTGAAAAGGGATTGAGTATTGGGTTGTTGATAAATCTCAAAACGAATTGTATTTGGCCATGTGGCTAATACTTCAATATCATTATCACGACAATATTTGATAAATTTCTCGATACTACTTAACCCTTTACTCTCAGATACGTAATGACTTTTTATCAAAGATTGCCAAGGCGGTAATTTGTCGCGCTTCTCAATTTGCTCTGCCGTCATGGTTTCTTCAAACATAATCGTTGCATCACCATATTCATTCATACGGGAAAATTGTTCTTCTAAATCGATGTCCTCATTTTTGTCTCTAGACTCAATCCCTTCTACTAGTCTTAGAAAGCTTACACCTCCCATGAATTTCATCTGAGTGTCCCACCCAGATTGTTTAAAGTAGGGATAGTCGCGTGCAAATATATAATCTATCGCAGTATTATTCGGCTCTCCATTATAGAGGTAGCTCTCATACTCAAGCGGTAGTAGTACAACATCTCCAGGCTTAACCCATTTTTTTGCATTGTAGAAAATATAATCAATTCCTAGAGCAAAAGCAATACCGCCATTGAAACAGTTGATTTCAATCTCTTCTTCAATTTGCTGACAGCTCAGTCCTTGAAGTGAATTAGAACCAGAAATAAATACTAGTTTATTCTGATCCTTAGGCATTTTTTGATATAGCTCATGCTTAACCAAAAGCGTCTTATGGCGAATTTCTGAACTTTTGGTTGGTGCACCAACCTGAGCATATACTACACCTACATAAGTAAGACATAGAATAATTAACCCAGCAATAACACCTTGAAAGTATTTTCCGTATTTCATGCTTAGAAGTTAAAGTATAGAAACTCACTACTAGGTGCCCGAAGAGCACACTTGACTGTCAAAAAAAGCAGTCCAGAAAGCGATAGACCAAATATGAAATTAGGCCGCCAATTTAAAGCTTTCCAAGTATTATCGGCTTTTTCAGATAGCTCGGTAATTGTGGGCTTGTAGTTCTGCATTAGCTGACTTATATTAGGCAATATTAAAACCCACAAGCATAGACCTACAATCTGTATCAAGGTCTGTGGATAAACCTCTGAGAGTGATACTTGAAAGCCATTCAGACCTAGCATCGATTTCCATATATTCACTGCACTAGAAACTGTTTCCGCTCGAAATATTACCCAGCTAAAGACTACTAGTCCAAACGTTAGTAACTGTGCAGGTAATTTACTTATCCAATTTCCTTCTTTTGTGCTTTTATCAAACAAATGTTTGGTTAACTTTCTCCAGACATGGTTTATGCTCAGGTAGAATCCATGAATACCCCCCCAAAGCACAAAAGTCCATCCAGCTCCGTGCCATAATCCTCCAAGCAACATCGTAATCATCAAATTGCTAATTTGGCGTACCTGCCCATGACGATTGCCGCCTAGGGGAATATATAAATAGTCACGTAAGAAATTAGACAGTGTGATGTGCCAGCGACGCCAAAAGTCTGAAATATCAGTTGCTTTGTAAGGAGAATTAAAGTTGAGAGGCAATACAATTCCAAACATTCTGGCAATACCCAATGCCATCTCTGAATAGCCAGAAAAGTCAAAGTACAGCTGAAAACTATAAGCAAGTGCTCCTATCCATGCCTGGCAAAGCGTTAGCGAATCTCCCCCTAATGAAGATGTAAACATCGTATTTGCAATAGGAGCCATATTGTCTGCAATAACAATTTTCTTGTAGAGTCCAGCACAAAAAATTGTTACGCCAACAGTAAAATCTTCGATATTAAACTGATATATTTTCTTATTCCTAAACTGATGCATCATCTCCTTGTGATGCACAATCGGTCCTGCAATCAGCTGAGGAAAGAAAGTCACAAATAGACAATAATCGAGAAAACTATATTCTTTAGTCTCACCACGATAGGCATCTACTAAATATGAAATTTGCTGAAATGTAAAAAAGGAAATTGCTAAAGGTAATAGGATTTCAGGGTTATGTAAATCTAACCCTAGTAAAGCATTGAGTGATTCTATAAAGAAGTTAGCGTATTTAAAGTAACCTAGAAGAGCAATATTGATTATAATTCCACCTATTAGATAAGTTTGCTTTATTCGTATTTTTTTAGATGGTTGAATATTGCTAATATGATTTCCTAGAAAAAAATTAAATCCGATAGAGCCTAAAATTAAAAATAAATAGTTTGGATTCCACCAGCTATAAAAAAATAAAGATGCTGCTGTAATTAATATGATAGATATCTTACGCAGTCCTATTAAGTTAGAACTAAAAAATAACAGTAGCGTTACAGGTAGAAATACAAATATAAATTCAGTAGAATTAAAGAGCATGACTTAAATTCAATTTCTCAGTCCTATTGACTTTTCGATTAACCACTTTCTATGATAAAGAGACTTTAAAGACTTTTGCATAGAAAAAGAGTTTTTTGGGAAGTCCCTTCAAATTAAAACTAAACTGTGATTTAAGCAATCTCCACAGTTTTCTATTACTGCCTAAGCAGCTTGCTGAAAATTTATGACTATACATACTCAACAAGCTGCTAAAAGGTTTCCGAATTAAGCTGCTATAACAAGTTAATCAACAAGACTACCTTGTTATTCGCTGCTTCAGAGTAACTTCGGGATTAATCCAGCCAAATCTGGGCTCTAAACCCAGCTTAATTTTCACCAGCTGTTTAGCTGCTAACAGAAGAAACAATGGACTCGTTTTTGCATAGCGTTTCCATAACCTCCGAGGCTCTTGTATTAAACGATACAACCACTCAAGTCCACTCTTCTGAATCCAAACAGGAGCCCACTTCTTTTCACCAGCAAAGATCGGAAATACGCCACCTAGACCAACCATTACTGCCTGGACTCGGTCCTTATGCTCATGCATCCACCACTCTTGCTTAGGGCAACCTAATGACACCAGCACCAACCCAGCACCACTATCATTGATCTCCTGCACTAACGCCTCATCCTCATCCCGAGTTAACGGCCTAAACGGTGGCGATACCATTCCCACCACGTTTAAAGAAGGAAATTCTACCTTCAACCGTTGTTCCATGCCATATAACACTCCAGGGGTGGAGCCTAAGAAAAAGACACTAATATCTTGCTGAGCCGCTTTCTTACACAAACTCAACAAAATATCCATCCCCGCTACCCGATCCTGCTTGCGCCTTCTGAGACGACTAGTCACCCATACCAGCGGCATACCATCCGGCGTCAGCATATCCGCCTGGTACAAAACCCTAGCAAACCCCTCATGGGCCTTTGCCTCAATTAACATATGCACATTGGCCACACACACGACCTTACTAAGTCGCTGATGTGCCCAGCCCAGCATAGTATCAATTTGCCTAGAAAACGGTTCTGCGGTTACAGGAAAACTTATTACACTTTGCGTTTCCAGGGTTTGATTATTCTCCTGCCAAAGGTCTATAAGGCTGGACTTAGTAGTCGAATACAGCATAATGACTCTCGAATCTCTCTAAGGGCGGGTTACAAATGATTTCAGTTCATAAGGTGATCACTCAAAGCAAACAACCTATGAGAATGTATTGACAAGTTTGCTACTTTGATCTACCAATCTGTTATTACTAATGAATGCGCTAATGGCTAAGAAATGCTTACCGTGCAGCTTATTATCATGGTTTCTGTTAGCACATTTATAGATCATGAAATGCACTGTTGCTGCTGCCAGACTGACGAAGTTTAAAGACGTTCAAACAACCTGACACCAAGTATTTTATTTGTTTTTCACTTATCTATATAGGCACACTTGTGCTACACAAGGACCTACTTAACAACAGGTTAGTGATATGCGCCCCGAAATTCCAATTAACAGATGCCTACTCAAAAATAGGAAAATTAATGGAACAACTTTCTATTCATTGTCTTCAAACTATCTCAGGAGAATTACCTATTAATCAAAAATTATTGATTAGATAAAACTCCAAAACCCTGAAATGTGTTGATAGATCCTCTGACTCATGGGCACAAGCAAAAAACTAGGGCAGAATTTATTCCTGCTGATTTACCTTACGTTACATTAACCCGAGAAAACGGACATAAATTAACATCTACACGGAAATTACACATTACTTGCTGCAGGTTTACCATGGTACCTTCATGACTTTTTTATGAAGCTATGCCATTAATTTTATGAACACCCTGCTTCTGAGTCAGTATAGACAAAAAAAATTGCTCTGTCATTGTATGGACGAAAAAAGTTCCCCCGCCCATACAAAAAATAAATATCCCTGTAGGGTTACTCCCTTGTGGATGCCCGTCGATACTGGGCGCTATTAGCCAGGATTACATAGGTCTATCTGACAAAGATTAGCTTCTGTCAAAATCAACCTTGCTCCTTCGCCCCCTGCTCCCATTTCCCCATTCTCCAAAAACTATTAAATTCAATCCAACGGTTTAAAAATCAAACGGATTAATACAGTTCGCTGCAGAAAACTAATACACCTCTAAAGGTTTGCCTTTTTGCAGCCTGGCACAGTGTGTTTGAAGCTTGTGTGCTCATGTCTCACATTGCAATCCGCTTGATACCTATGTTGAATCGTCACTCCTCCCAGTCAACCTTAGCCCTCCTTTCCATTGCCCTATGGGCAATCGGTATCTCGCCGGCCCCCGCCAGGGCAAATCTGCCACCCTTACCAAATAATGGTCTTGCCGAGGTTGCTACCCCCACAGTTGAAACCCCTTATACCCTCGGGGCCGGTGACGTTGTTGGCATTGATATCTTTAGAGTGCCGCAATACAGTGGTGAGCGTGAAGTACAGGTAGATGGCACCCTAAATTTACCATTAGTAGGCCCCGTCGATGTCACAGGCCTCACCATCGAAGAAACCACAGCACTCTTGTCTAATAAATATGGTCAATATCTAAGACGGCCCATAGTCACACTGAGTTTATTAACTCGACGGCCATTACAAGTCGGCATTTCTGGCGAAATCAATACGCCAGGGGCCTATACCCTCACCCAAACCGGGACCCAGGCACCCCGACTAACGCAACTACTGGAACAGGCTGGCGGCGTTACCCAGGTAGCCGATATTAGCCACGTAGAAATTCAACGCATGGAACGCAACGGCCTCAAGGTCTTTAGCATTGATCTATGGCAGCTATTGGAAACGGGTAACTCTCGATACGATATTTCCTTGAGGGATGGCGATTCGATTTTTATTCCCACCGGTACGCTCTCCCTGAAAGCAGCCTCTCGTTTAGCCGATGCCAGTTTTGCTGCCAGTGTCAGTGAATCAATTAATGTGGCTGTTATTGGTGAAGTCTATCGCCCAGGTCCCTACACCCTCCAGGGCGGTCTGGCCACCACCCGTGATGCCGGGGTACCAGGGGCATCCGCTAGTTCCAGTGCGCCTACCACTGTCACCAGCGCACTCCAGGTGGCCGGTGGCATCAAACCCCGAGCCGACATTCGTAAGGTGCAAGTAGTCCGACCAACCCGGACGGGCGGCACCCAGGTGATCGATGTGGACCTGTGGCAGCTGTTGGAAGTGGGCGATGTCTATCAAGATGTGGTGCTGCAGCCCAACGATACTATCTTTGTTCCCGTGGCAACGGCCATCAGTCCTGAGGAATTACCCACAGTTATTGGCTCTAGCCTCTCTCCCAATGCGATTCGTGTCAACATTGTTGGCGAGGTTACCCAAGCAGGTCTTCGAGAAGTTCCACCGGATACCACCCTTAATCAGGCAATCTTAGCAGCGGGAGGCTTTAATAACCGGGCGAAGGAAAGCAAAGTCGAACTAATTCGTCTGAATCCGGATGGCACCGTCACCCGTGAAACAATTCCTGTGGACTTTGCCCAGGGGATCAATGATGCCAATAATCCTATTTTGCAAAATAATGACGTGGTTATCGTCAACCCATCGTCCCTGGCTCGTATTACAGATGAGATTGGCGCAGTGTTAGGTCCCGTTGGTCAAGTGATTAATAACGTGATTTCCCCCCTCAGGTTCCTCAACATACTCGATTAGAGAATAACAACTTAAAGCCCCCAAGATTGGGGGTTGGGGGCATGGATAACTAATGGATTCTTTTCCAAAAATATCCTCAGATTTTTTTTTAACTACTGACCTTTATTATTTATCTTCTACCCATGAGAGCCGATACACTTCCCGCTTCCTCCGCTAGGATAGTCCCAGAGCGCATACTGACAGAAGACGAAGGTGGTCTCAATGTGGGTGCCCTACTTAAAACTCTGCAGCGTAAATGGTGGTTAATCACAGGGGTAACTGTAGCTACCATGGGCCTAGCTGCCGTTAGAGTATTAACTGAAACGCCTATATACAACGGTGGTTTTGAAATCTTAGTTCAGGCTCAAAGTACTGAGACTGAGGTGATTTCCAACATTCCAGAAACGTTTACTGGACAAGATCGAGAACAATTGCAATCGACCCTGGTTGATGGCGATTTACTCAAAATCTTGACGGGGCCTAAAGTTTTGCAACCTGTCGTCGAAGGAATTAAAGATAGATATCCCGACTATTGTCCATCGACATTGCCGGGGGTAGCTCTACCTGAGTCTGGTAGCAATCAGTTGAGTGTTAACTATGATCCTTGTTATCAGGTTTTAGTAAAACGGCTACGTGTGGCACCGTTGGGTCAAGGTTCAGATATCATTCGGGTGACATTGTTAGATCCTGATCCACAAACGGTGCAGGTGATTTTAGATTTAGTATCCCAGGCCTATCTCACCTTTAGTCTAGAGTCCAAACAGGCGGATATTCGTCGTGCCATTGAGTTTGTTGAGCAAAAGTTACCCGATCTGACTAAAAAAGTAGAATCTCTGCAGGATCAGCTGCAAGCCCTACGGTTAAATTTCAATATTATTGATCCTGATTCCCGTGGGTCCCAGTTGGCAGGACAAGTAGGGGCATTTTCTAAACAACAGCTTGATCTGCAAATTGCCTTAGAACAAAATCGGGCCAACTATGAGAACCTGCGGGCTCAGTTAAGTGGCCCTCAAGAACAGGCATCTTCGTCTGCTTTAGCGCAAAACCCTAGATACCAGACATTGCTTAATAGTTTGCTAGAGCTAGATGCCCAAATTGCAGAGGCATCGACTCTATATCTTGATAGTAGTCCTGATATGGAGGTACTAAAAGAACAACGCCAGAAATTACTACTGCTCCTGGAGCAACAGGGGGAACAATCTCAACGGGATCTGGCGAGTCAAATGCAGGAACTGGAAGCCCAAGAGCGTTCTTTAAATCGGACCTTGCAGGGGTTAAGTTCAGAGGTAGATGAACTCTCTGGCATTTCGCGGGAATATTTGGAAATTCAGCGAGAGCTAGGGATTGCGACGGAAAACCTGAATCAATTTTTGGCCAAGCAAGCGGCGTTAGAAATTGACGCGGCCCAGCGAGAAATTCCTTGGGAAATTGTTACGCCTCCTACAGAATTTCCCGTACCGCCAACCAGTCTGTTGCAGAATTTGCTATTAGGGGGAGTACTTGGACTGCTATTGGGTTCGGCACTTGCGCTGCTACTAGATAAGTCAGCCGGTGTGCTTTATTCAGACAAAGACATCCAGCGGGCAATGATGCCGTTTCCCATTTTGGGTAAAATCCCTGTTCCCCAGATTGTTACCCAAAATGTTTTTGCACCCAGAAAATCCTTACAATTGGCTACGGATAAATCTTCTTCTGGAAGAGAAAAAACTGACAGTTCAACTGTCTACACTGAAGATCCGTTTATGGAGGCATTTCGCTCACTCTATACCAACCTCAGATTGAGTAGTGTCGATCACCCCCTAAAATCGGTAGTGGTCAGTTCTGTTATGGAAGGGGAAGGGAAATCTATTGCCGCCATCCATTTGGCTGAGGCAGCCACACTAATGGGACAGCGGGTACTGCTGGTGGATACAAACCTGCGGGCTCCTAAGATTCACAGCTATCTGAAATTACCCAATGATGCGGGTTTAACGGACCTTGCCTTGAGTGATCCCAGTGCTATCACTAAAAGTACGTTTTTACATGAGCCGATTGATGGCCTTAAGGTGCTCTGTGCCGGTACCAAGGGCCATGATGCTGGCCATATCTTGACAACTAAGCGGGTGCAGCGACTGATTCAACAACTTAAAACTAGATTTGACTTAGTGGTGTTTGATGCACCATCTTTGCTAGGCCAGTCAGACGCGTTCTTAATTGCGGAACAAGCAGATGGCATGTTGATTGTTGCCCGTCCCGGTCAACTTAAGCAAAGCCTGGTTGACCAGGCCATGGACCAAATTACCATCGCTAATGCCAATGTCTTTGGCGTCGCTGTCCGAGAAAACTAAGAGATTTACAGAAAACGACTTCAGTGCCTGTTAAAGAGATTAATTTTGAGCTGGTTTATGTGAGCTAGGCCACAATTGAAGGTGCTCATAGAGCCTAAGCCTCTATGTGTTGTTTTATCAATATCTCACACTTTCTTGATTTAAGTTCATAGCCTTTAAAGATAACGTGATGATTATGACAAATAAACAACTATTTATTTGGTTCCCAACGATGGAGTAAGTATAAGTATGCAGTCCTCTTAGGAATAAATGCATTCCTTGAACACCATATATTTGGCTATTAGAGCTATCTATTAACACGTTTATTGATTAAGGAAGTTGAAAATATGATTCAGACCAAACGTGCACTAATTACAGGAATCACAGGTCAAGATGGATCTTACCTTGCAGAATTTTTATTAGAAAAAGGCTACGAGGTCCACGGAATTATTCGCCGTACCTCAACGTTCAACACAGATCGTATTGATCATATTTATATTGACCCCCACAGCGATAATGCTCGTCTATTTCTCCACTACGGTGACCTCAATGATGGCACCATGTTGCGGCGCATTCTAGAGCAAGTTAAGCCCGATGAAGTCTATAATCTTGGGGCTCAGTCTCACGTACGTGTCAGCTTTGATTCTCCAGAATATACCGTTGATACGGTAGCCATGGGAGCCCTACGCCTTATGGAAGCTATTCGTGACTATCAGCAACGTACGGATGCAGAAGTGCGTTTCTATCAAGCAGGCTCTTCCGAAATGTTCGGTAAGGTTCAAGAAATCCCCCAGAAAGAAACGACTCCCTTTTATCCCCGCAGTCCTTATGCCTGCGCTAAGGTCTATGCCCACTGGCAGACTGTTAACTATCGTGAGTCCTATAATATGTTTGCCTGCAATGGCATACTGTTTAACCATGAGTCCCCCCGTCGTGGTGAAACCTTTGTAACTCGAAAAATCACTCGTGCTGTGGCCCGGATTGTGGCTGGTCGTCAGCAGACTCTTTACCTTGGTAATTTGGATTCTAAGCGGGACTGGGGCTATGCGAAAGACTATGTCCGTGCTATGTGGCTAATGCTACAGCAGGATGAGCCTGATGATTATGTTGTTGCTACAGGTGAAACCCATACTATCAAAGAGTTTTTAGATATTGCCTTTGCTTATGTCAACCTTGACTGGCATGATTACGTCAAATTTGATCCTCGCTATCTGCGTCCCGCTGAAGTCGATATTCTGATCGGTGATCCGACATATACCAAGGAAAAATTGGGCTGGAAACCTTCCATCAACTTTCCAGGTTTAGTTAAGCTCATGGTAGATGGAGATTTAGAAGCTATCGGCCTAGACCCGGTCAGTCAGCAGTCTGATGCAGCTACCGTACGGACTGCTATTGCTGGTGTGATGTCCTAGGGTTTTCTCGGTTAATTGCACTCAATAGTCTAAACGCCTCCTTTTGAATAAGTCTTCTAGGGAGGCGCTTATGCTCATATCCAGGTTCTAGCCCTGACTGTCAATTACCGAAAAACTGCTATGGTTCTGGAGGTAAGCAAGTTTAACGAATTAAGGCTAATTCCTAATCAAAAAGCATTGCTGAAAAAATTATCAAAAATGTTTGTCGTCTCAAGGGCTAGCTACTGTGCATCCTTCATGTAGAGAAAGAAAAAGAGGGTGGAGCCTAACTACCAAGAGTCCTTTTTTTTGGTTTTTGGTAAAGACATTAAAGATTTCTCATTTTGTTTCTTAGTTTATTTGATGTTTTGCCAAGGTACCTACTGAATACTGAAGAAAAGGAAGAAGCCTTTGCTAAAGTTATATCTGTACTAATGACTGTTTATACAGTTGGTTAAATTCTATAACTTAGACAGTGGTGCAATCTTCTAGAACCTACCTATAAAAGTAAATACTTTCCAGGTTAGATTTTTCTTATTTAAATCCGTAGATCTACCTGTGAATATAAGAAAATAGCTTTTTAGTGTAGGTTATTTGAAGAACAGCATTACCTTGTTGCTAATTTCTATCTAGTAGAGAAGCGTTAAGTACCTTCACCTGGCTGCTTATGTCTAATGTTTTATCTAAGTTGCGGCCATATCTTAAGTCCCATAAATCTGTTGCTCTAAATAAGCAAGGGCTACCTGAATATCCTCTTACTAATTACACGGAAGGGATGCGGGCAAATATTGCATTTTTAGAAAATCCGGAATGGTGCCAATATTATTTTGACACCCATCATCGAGATGAATCTTTTCGATCTCGATGGTTAGCAGTAACCGGTAGCTGGGATAATAAGGTAGTAATAGATATTGGCTGTGGCCCTGGCAATGTCTATGCCACTATGGGGGGGAAGCCTAAAACTCTGATTGGTGTAGATATTGCCCCAAGAGCCTTAAAGATGGCTGAAAATGTAGGGTATATTCCCCTATTAGCAGATGCCCATGATCTTCCGTTGGCAAATAACTGTGCCGATATTGTTATGCTCAATGCCACATTACACCACTGTGATGATATGGCCCAGGTTTTAGCAGAGGCGGCCCGGTTAGTAAAGCCAGGAGGAATATTGTTAGCGGATCAAGATCCGCAGCGGTCTGCCTGGCATTTTATGGGTCTGGGGCTATGGCTCAGGAAAATTCGGTTTCCCTTCTACAAACTGTTGGGAAGTGCCCATTATTTACCCAAAGACCATCGCATGGCACGGCACGCAACGGAAATCCACAACCAAAAACCGGGAGACGGTGTAGACCCCGATTTTTATCAACAAGTGCTAGAACCTCTGGGGTTTAAGGTAAAGGTCCATGCCCATAACCATGACTTAGGGGCCGAGGTCTTGCAGGGAAAATTTGGCAAAGGGTCCTGGCGGTTTCGCCTTAGCCAACGTCTTTCAGGCATTGATTGCGAATCAGCCTCAGGGGCACAGTCCTTAATTTGTGTTGCTAGACACGCTACCTGAGGACCCGTTAAACAATACCCCATAATTGGAATCTAGGTTCTAGAGCTGCTGCAGAAACCAATGCAAAACAACTATCATTGTCCCAGCCGTAACCCCAACATAATGCCATTTGGGACAACCTAGTACGGTGGGTTGTAGGGCGGCGTTCCGGCCCTGCCCACGGGGGTTTGGGGAATTCGGAGGGACCCCAAGCAACACTTTTATACTCCCCTGCAGTAGCTTAAGCTATTTTCGATTCCAAATCTTCGCTAACTACTGATGCGAAAAAGGTCTATATCCTAGCTAACTTTTATAAGTAGTCCTACTATCAGCTACTACAGCTCAAACCGTGAGTTCAATTTTTTTAATGGGTTCTAAACATAACGTGTTAACCCAATCCGATAACGTTGTTTTTTAGTAATCATCACATCATCAATCTCCAGACGCCCTTTACCTCGAATAGCAACCAAATCCCCCGATTTTAATGTATGACTCGATTGGGAAATGGTTTTCCAATTGACCCGCACATCACCAGCGGTGATCATATCTGCCATTTTGCTGCGGGACATGCCAAACCCAGCTGAAGCAACAGCATCCAACCGCATGGAGGCTTCGACGGTGGTCATTTCTTTTTTCTTCGGTTCCCGTACCCGTAGTTCGCTCCAGGTAATGGCTTTGGTCTTTACTGGCACAGACCGCACCTGGACCAGGCTCATTTCTAAAAACTCCACCAGTTCCGGCACAACAATCATCTGAGCACCACGCTCACCCAGCACAATAATGTCCCCTACTTTTTCTCGGACGATGCCAGTGCCCAGTAGTGCACCCAAAAAATCGCGATGGGTGGCTGTATCAAATAAAAAGTTACCAGCAACGCTCAGTAAGGCTAGGGGAAGTTCTTGCCCGTCTAATGGAATTTCGGTACGGGCCATGGTTAATCGCTGCCGCTCAGCTTGGGGATAACCGCCCTGGGACTGGGTGTGGATATCGGTGAGTCGACTAAAGATGGCCTGGGCTTCGTAGAGTTCTGGTGGTGATAGAAAATCGCTGGTAACCGGCTCCCATGTGCGAATGGCTTGATCGGCTTGGTCAATAATACGGGTCAGGGTTTCGGCATTTTCGGCTCCTTTGAGCAGATCATCCTTAGGCAGCATAGGCACGGCTTATGAAATGGGGTCTGTATTGTTAATAGTATGTAGTTTTGAGCTTGATGCAATATTAGTGTAAAGTCTCAACTCTCTGGAGCCAGTTTGATACGTCCAGGTTGTAGTTCATGTCTAGCTGCCGCATTTCATCTTTGAGGGCATCTAAAATAAATTTCTTTTGGGCTACTGTGAGAGGGGGCACACTTTTTCTCTTCTGATTATCTAAGGGCTTAGACAAGAGATTTCTGACCTGGTTTTTGATCGCATCAGGAAAGATACCCTTTAAGGGTTTCAAATATTGTGACTCTCTCAAACTATGCCATATCGTATCCTGCCGATACGAATTTTTCGTGTTATATGCCTTGTCGAGGTAAAACTCAAAAGAGTCATCAATCGCCAAAAACTGACAAGTTCTTTTCATTAAATGGTTAGCACTGTCTTTCTGTTTCAGATCTTCCGTTTTTAATAACAGAATATCTGACGATGAGAATGCTTGCTTAAAGTTATTAGCAATGGTGGCATAGCTCACTGGTTCAATGACTTGCAACGGTATACTATCCGGGGTTTCTTGTGCTAACAGTCTAGAATACCAACCATGGTAGGTACCATGTTCTCGCATTGATTCAATTTTTTGGATTGGATTTCTCAAGATGTAAATGAACCTAAATTTTGCATCCAGGGTTTTGAGACGATGAATGACAGTTTGGACTCCAGAAAAAGAGAGCGTATAGTTTGGGGAAGCTTCTAAGGCGATACGGTGCTTTATGGGATCCCAATGCCATAAACTTTCGTAATAGTCAACTCCTTTTGCCCAGATTGAATCTTTAAAGAAGAAATTAGCTTCTTTGATTCTCGATGCTGCAATTTGTGGATGTTGGGATAGATAGTTGAACAGGCTAGTGGTTCCGCCTTTTTGTGTACCTATGATTAAACAGATATTATTTGGTTTCATACGACAAATAGCCAGATGGCATCAGTTTTAGTAGCGCGATGACTGCTTCGGCTAGTAGTAGCCTGTCCCATTGACATGCACCGTTGACAGTATAAATTAGCCATATTATACCGTCATAAAAATATCGTTTCTCTCATGTCTTGAATACATCCCCATTCACTACTCACCATTCACTGACACAACCAAAATGATTTATCTAACCGAGAACACTATAGCGCCCTGTCATAGCCTATGAGTTAGGCTGAACAGCCAGACTGATCTTTCTTGGTGTAAATATTTTTCAGGTGCTTTTTGACGGTATTTTCAGAAATGTATAACTCACTGGCAATTTCTTTATAGCTATTGCCCATGCGTTTTAGGCGCCATACATCGGCTTCACGGGTGGTGAGGCCATAGCGTTGAGCCTCATGGCTTGCAATGACGGCAAGAGACTGTTGGCGATTTTCTAGGGTAATGAGAAAACAGTTTTTACGTGAGCAGTCGGTATCATCCCAATCAAACCACTGGACTCTCATATAGATGGTGCCATGCTCAGTAAAAATCTCATCTTCTAAGACGATAGTGTAATCTGCAGGGAAGATCGCTGAGGCATCGGTCTGGTTTTCGATTAGACTTTGGCATGGGTGCCAAAGGATATCTGGAATGGCCTTGGCAGATGGGCAAGGCATTTGCTTGAGGAGCAGGTGTGCAAGTTTGTTTTTGTGTAAGATAGTGCCATTTTGAGACACAATAATAAGACCAAAGGTTGAGTTTTCGATGGCGGCTACTAGTAAAGCTGCCTGCATATCAAAGGAATGATTTAAGTCACTGTCACCACGGATTACTGTAGCCTGAGCTTGAGTCACGGAAGAAACACTTTCGATTTGAAAAGCCATAACTGATGGAAGTAGTTGGCAGATGAAATGAAATTCAAATTTCGTTGACTTCGCTAGCAGCGTCTGTGAGATTCGTATAAAAAGCTGAACTAAATTACTAGAAAATACGGATGCCGCTGATGATAGTTACCTCATTTCCAAAATTGGAAAATCCGTATAAAGTTGTGACAGTTTTGAAGGGCGGCATAGATTAGTTCAAATGCTTGGATGGGAGCGGCTATGTGGCATGCTGTAAGGGCAATGCCTATGTGGAACCCGGTGTACGTTTTTACTCAAAAGGTATCGTCGGCGCTTGAGCCAACATTGACGCTAGCCCTAACCGCCGATGAGCGTAGCCGCTCACGATATCGCTACAGATTTTCTGGTGAGATTACGGATGACAAAAGTAGGGTTACGGGCTTAGTCACTGGCGATCCGGATCAGAGTGCGGTGGATGAAATATATCTGGAACTACCGCGAGGCACGATACTGCGCCACGGGGATTGTCTAATTGGAGAGGACCATAATCAGGTGCTAAGAATTGTGGCGAAACCTGAACAGGTTTTAACAATTAGGGCTTCGACTGTCGCTCAGCCCTCTGATTCGGTGCCTTTGAAGTTATTACAGGCGGCGTATCATTTGGGCAATCGTCATGTGGACCTAGAGGTCGGACCTGACTATTTGCGTTTAGCTCCTGATCCGGTGTTGGAGGCAATGCTGCATCAGCTTGGGTTAACGTTAACTGCCGAAACGGTACCCTTTCAGCCGGAGTCGGGGGCCTATGGCCATCACCATTGATCAGCAGGCGTTGCTGAAATTATTGCAGTTGACCAGTCCCGCCTTACCGGTGGGGGCCTTTAGCTATTCGGAAGGATTGGAAACTCTGGTGATGCAGGGGGCTCTGACGGATAGGGCTATGCTCCACAGCTGGCTGGTGCAAGAGTTGCGCTATGGCGGTGTCCGGTTGGATGTGGCGATCGCAACCCGCACCCACCAAAACCGGCACCATCCTGACCAGCTAGCCTATTGGAACCAATGGCTCACCGCCAGCCGCGATACTGCCGAACTGCGTCAGCAGAGCTGGCAAATGGGCCGAGCCCTCGTGCGTTTGGCCCAAAACCTGCACCCCGAACTGCAGCCCAGCTTTAATGACTGCGGCACACCTTGCAACTTCGCCGTTGCCTTTGGCCTGCTTGCCGCCCACTGGCAGATCGACGTCCATACTACAGCTCTGGGCTATCTACATAGCTGGGCCGCCAACCTGATTGGTGCCGCCGTCAAGCTGGTACCTCTGGGGCAAACCGATGGCCAGAGCTGCTTGCTACAGCTGCTCCCAGAGTTGACCACAGCAGCAGAATCCATAGTGGCCCTGCCAGATGATGAACTGTATGTCAGTGGGTGGGGGGGTGCGATCGCAAGCATGCACCACGAAACCCTATACACTCGCCTTTTCCGCAGCTAGCAAAAACCTTTAAATTTCTCCTACCAATGCACTTAAAATCACCACCACGGGATACCTTTGTCTAACTGTTTAAGCTGGGTGTTGTGCCATAACTGATTACCCATCACCCTCTCACCCCCTCACCCCCTCCTCCCATGCCATCCTCATCCCCCTACCGCGTTGGCGTTGCCGGTCCCGTCGGCTCTGGCAAAACTGCCCTGGTCGATGCCCTCTGCAAATCCATGCGTGATGACTACTCCATCGCCGTGGTGACCAACGACATCTACACCCAGGAAGACGCCCAATTTTTGGTCCGTAGTCAGGCCCTGCTTGACCACAGCCGCATCGTCGGTGTTGAAACCGGCGGCTGTCCCCACACCGCTATTCGAGAAGATGCCTCCCTTAATCTGGTGGCCATTGAGGACCTAGAGGCCCGGTTTAACGACCTGGATCTGATCTTTGTCGAAAGCGGCGGCGATAACCTGGCCGCCACATTTAGCCCAGAACTCGTCGACCTTACCCTCTACGTAATAGATGTAGCCGCTGGCGATAAAATCCCCCGCAAAGGCGGACCCGGCATTACCAAATCAGACCTCCTGGTGATCAATAAAATTGACTTAGCTCCCCTGGTCGGTGCCGACCTCAATGTGATGGACCGCGATGCCAAAACCATGCGTGGGGATAAACCCTTCGTATTTACAAACCTTAAGGCCAGACAAGGACTGGATACCATTCAGCAGTTCATTAAATTTCATGGACGATTACCCGTGCCTCAGTCTGCTCAGTAACCCTTAATTATTGGCAATTATTGGCTTAAATGACGTGCTTCTGCTAGAGATCCAGCCATGGTAGGTGTGGGAAATCAAACGCAAACAAATGCGAAAAAACCCGTAGAAAATAAAAAAGTATCAAAGACTACAATTTTAGCCTTCTCCAAGATTTACCATCACGAAGCAAACATATGTATCGACGGTTACCGTGACATGCCCTGTCATGGTCGCTGGTGTGTGATGCGATAGGTGTGTGAGTCGTTAAAAAGGAAAGCTCGATGACGAGGATTAATAGACGTAAGTTTTTGGTGTACGGCTCTACCGCCGTGGGCACCAGTATTTTGTTAAAGGCCTGCGGCAATCCAGAGCCCGCTGCTGATACTTCTGCACCCGCTGCTGATGGAGATGCCACCACAGTTGCAAGTAGCGATGGCGATACTATTAAGGTGGGTATTCTTCACTCCCTAAGTGGCACCATGGCCATTAGTGAGACCACCGTGGTAGATGCTGAAGAACTAGCCATCAAAGAAATTAACGCCGCTGGTGGTGTGCTTGGGAAGCAGATTGTTGCAGTTAAAGAAGATGGTGCATCTGACTGGGATACCTTTGCCGAGAAAGCTGAAAAGCTAATCGACCAGGATCAAGTAGCTGTGGTATTCGGCTGCTGGACCTCTGCTAGTCGTAAGAAAGTATTACCTGTATTTGAAGCAAAGGACCACATGCTGTGGTATCCCGTACAGTACGAAGGTCAGGAATGCTCCAAGAACATTTTCTATACAGGTGCTGCGCCTAACCAGCAAATTGAGCCCGCCGTAGACTGGCTGCTAGAAAATAAGGGTAAAGATTTCTTCCTAGTCGGTTCTGACTATGTCTTCCCTCGGACGGCTAACACCATTATTAAGGAGCAGCTCAAGGCTAAAGACGGCAACACCGTTGGAGAAGACTATCTGCCCCTGGGTAACACTGAGGTAACGCCTATTATCACCAAGATTAAGGCTGCCCTACCCGACGGTGGCGTAATCTTTAACAGCCTCAATGGTGACAGTAACGTCGCCTTCTTTAAGCAGCTTAAGGGTGCTGGCATGGGTCCCGACAAGTACCCTGTTATGTCTGTAAGTATTGCAGAAGAAGAAGTCCGTACCATTGGTCCTGACTTTCTCAAAGGCCATTACGCTGCTTGGAACTACTTCCAGACTGTAGAAAGTCCAGCCAATGAAAAGTGGGTATCTGATTTCAAAGCCGAGTATGGTGATGAGCGGGTAACTAACGACCCCATGGAAGCCGCTTACATCATGGTTTATCTATGGAAGCAGGCGGTTGAGAAAGCGGGTACAACCGATATCGCAGCAGTCCGTGAAGCGGCCTACGGTCAAGTATTCGAGGCTCCTGGTGGCACGGTTACCATGAACCCCAACCATCACATTTCTAAGACTGTTCGCATTGGTGAGATTCGGGAAGACGGTCTATTTGAGATTGTTTCCGCAACCGATGGCCCGGTGACTCCAATTCCCTGGAATCAATTCGTGCCCGATACTAAAGGCTATGCCTGTGACTGGTCCGACCCATCTAAGGGCGGTAAGTACAAAGAAGCCTAAGGCTCTCGTAGGTTAGTTAGTAGGGAAGAGTCATTCGGGGCTCTTCCCTTTTTTGATTTAACCTTTCCAATCACCACAAAGGCCCAAGGCCATGTGCTTACGCGTACCACTACTCACTTCTCTTTGACAGGATAGTTTCGTGCTTGACGGTTTAATCAACGGTATCTTTAACGGCATCAGTATTGGCGCAGTGCTCCTGATCGTCGCCCTCGGTCTGGCTATTGTGTTTGGCCTTATGGGGGTGATTAATCTGGCCCATGGAGAACTGATGATGCTTGGGGCCTACACCACCTATGTGGTGCAAAATGGCTTTAAATCCCTCGGTGATGGGATGCAAGATTTTTACATCTGGCTAGCATTACCGCTCTCTTTTTTAGTCGCAGCTCTGGTGGGTTTGTTGCTGGAGCGCAGTGTGATTCGCCTCCTCTACGGGCGACCACTGGAAACGCTGTTAGCCACCTGGGGAGTGAGTCTTATTCTCCAGCAGTTTGTCCGCAGCGTTAGTTGGTCTATGGTGTTTGGCATTTTAACAGTGTGCATCCTGCTGTTTGGTGGACGGGCCATCTTAAAGAAGTTCGCAACCTTAGGACCGCGTCAGAAGCTGGCAAATTTTGTTGTGCTAGTGCTGGCGGCTGCCATTGGGATTACCGTAGGTCGTTCTCTCAACAGTAATGCAGTGTTGGAAAAACCCTGGTTTAGCGCCCGTAATGTAGACGTGACGGCCCCTAAGTGGTTGCAAGATAGCATTAGCGTTACCGATACCCTGGCATTTCCAGCTGCCCGTATCTTCATCATTGTGCTTACCATTATTTGTCTGGTGGGGACATTTTGGTTTCTCAACAAATCCGCCTGGGGGCTGCGGATTCGTGCTGTTACTCAAAACCGGGATATGAGTGCCTGTTTAGGCATTCCGACAAAGAAAGTGGATGCCCTGACATTTGCTCTAGGATCTGGCTTAGCAGGAATTGCGGGTTGTGCCGTTACGCTGTTGGGGTCTGTTGGTCCCAATCTTGGCAGTAACTATATTGTGGATGCCTTTATGGTGGTGGTTGTCGGCGGTGTTGGTAAGCTGATTGGCAGTATTGTTGCTGCGTTGCTAATTGGTATTGTGACCTATATTGTGGGCTCTGGTACGTTGGTGCTGATGTTGCCCTCCAGTGAAGCATTACAACCCTTGATCGATACGATCATATTCTTTGCAACAACAAGCATGGCAAAGGTGCTGGTGTTTGCTTTGATTATTGCCTTTCTCCAGGTTAAGCCCGCTGGCTTATTTCCCCAAAAAGGTCGCTCGGTGGAGGTGTAACAATGGCAGAAACAAGTTCTATGGGCAAAAAGCGTAGACGCGTCTTAGAAGCAGGTATCGTCATTGGTCTCTCCCTGTTTTTGATTTTTGTTGCCCCATTACTATTGTCTGGTTTTCGTCTAGGGCTATTGGGTCGTTTCCTGGCCCTGGCAATTGTCGCCCTCGGTGTGGATTTGATTTGGGGCTACACTGGCTTGCTGAGTCTTGGCCAGGGAATTTTCTTTGCCCTGGGGGGCTATGCCTTTGCCATGCACCTGCAGTTAAATCTAGCAGGGGAAGGTCTGCCGGAATTCTTTGGTCTCTACGGTGTGTCAGAGCTGCCGTGGTTTTGGCAGCCGTTTTATTCATTGCCGGTTACGCTGATTGCCATTGTGGTGCTTCCAGGTATCGTGGCCGGGCTGCTCGGTTACCTGGTGTTCCGTAATCGTATTCGAGGTGTTTATTTCTCGATTTTGACCCAGGCGATGCTGGTGGTATTTTTCAACTTTTTTAATGGTCAGCAAAAGTTGATCAACGGGACCAATGGTCTGACCACTGATACCACACTGTTGTTTGGGCAGCAGGTGGGTAGCGATCGCATGCAGTTTGCCTTCTATGTAGCTACCGTCATCGTCCTTGCCCTGACCTATGGTCTCTGTCGCTGGCTCACCCGTGGTCGCTTTGGCCGTTTACTAATTGCCATTCGCGATGATGAAAATCGTCTCAGGTTTTCAGGCTATAACCCGGCTATGTTTAAGGTGCTTGTGTTTGCTGTGGCTGGTGGCATTGCCGGAGCAGCCGGTGCCCTATATACCGTTCAATCCAGCGGTATCACTCCACAGTACATGAGCGTTGCCTTCTCCATTGAAATGGTGATCTGGGTGGCTGTGGGTGGACGTGCCACACTAGGCGGTGCGGTTCTCGGTGCCCTGGTGGTTAACTGGGCCCAAGCTCTACTGAGTGAACAATTTCCAGAGGTGTGGCTGTTTTTTCAGGGTGCCCTATTTTTGCTGGTGGTGACTGTGCTCCCCAAGGGCATTGTCGGCTGGCTAAGTGATGACGCTGTCCGCCAGATGCGTGATTTGTTTGGCCTACAACCCCAAATCACCACCTATCCAGACCTGGAGCTAGACCCCGATGTCAAACGCGAACGGCGGGAACTCGCGGGTAAATAACCTCTTCGCCAACAAATCCCTTCTGAGGTTGGGTTGAAAAATCATTTAGATTCTCTTGTTTGCATACCTTACACCTCAACCCAACCTACACACGTACCAAATATCTCAAAAGCGACTGCAATCGAAAGAGTCTCCTCCCCATGGCCAACAAAATCCTCGAAATCGATAACCTCACTGTCAGCTTCGATGGCTTTAAAGCCCTCAACAACCTCACCTTTGCCATGAACGAAGGCGAGCTAAGAGTCATCATCGGCCCCAATGGTGCAGGCAAAACCACCTTTCTAGATGTCATCACTGGCAAAGTCCAACCCACCCAAGGCAAGGTCCACTTCAAAGGTAAAAAACTTAGTGGTCGTGCAGAACATGACATTGCCCGTCTCGGTATTGGCCGCAAATTCCAAACCCCGCGCATTTACCTCAACCTGACACCACGTGAAAACCTGGAACTGTGCTGCAACCAAAATAAAAGCGTCTTGTCCACATTGTTTAAGCCCACGCCTAAAGCGGAACGTCGTACCGTTGGGGGGTTACTAGAAACCATTGGCCTGGACCACAAAGCCGATAAACCGGCTGCTCTGCTTTCCCATGGCGAGAAACAATGGCTAGAGATTGGCATGCTCGTGGCCCAGTCCCCCGATTTGCTTTTGGTCGACGAACCGGTTGCAGGGCTGACTGATGAGGAAACCGAACGTACAGGCGAACTACTGATTGCCTTGGCGGAAAGCCACTCTGTGATCGTCATTGAGCATGACATGGAGTTTGTCCGCCAGATTGCCCGTCAGGTGACGGTGTTGCATGAGGGTTCCGTTCTATGCGAAGGCACCATGGACGAAGTTCAAAACGATCCTCGGGTGATTGAGGTTTATCTAGGGACTGAAACCTCAATTACACCAGACCAAATGTTGTTACTGCGCATTGCAGCCACTATGGCCTGGGCCGATGGCAACTTCGAGCCCGCTGAGCAAGAGATTATTCTTGAGCGCTTAAGTGTTCAGTTTGCTCAGGAACCTGCTGAACAAGAGGCCTTAAAAACTGAACTCAAAGATTTATTGGCGAAGAGAATACCCCTGGAAGAGTTAGTGCCTCAGCTACAAACCCCCAGCCAACGTGAGCAAGCTTTAATGTTGAGCTACGAGGTGATTAAGGCTAACCAAATTAATCAGGCGGAAGCATCGGCATATCAGAAACTGGTGCAATTGCTAGGGCTGCCTGAAGACACCGTCGGTCGTTTAGAAACGGCTGCCGTAGAGCAGTTTGATAATGTATAGCAACCTTATTTGTTATTCCCTAAACTTTCTACCAAGTACTATCTATGACATCGACAGCTTTCCAACCTACCCATGATCTGTCTACAAAGGTCCCAATGCTGAAGATTTCGGGCCTGAATTTCTATTATGGGGAGAGTCATATTTTGCGAGATGTGGATCTTACAGTGCCAAAGGGACAGATGGTCTGTTTGATTGGCCGTAATGGGGTAGGTAAGACCACATTGTTGAAGAATATAATTGGGTTATTGTCACCCAGAAGCGGTGCGATCGCATATGATGGCCAAACTATCAATACCCTAACCACCGATAACCGAGCCCGCATGGGCATTGGCTATGTACCTCAAGGTCGAGAAATTATTCCTCGTTTAACCGTTAAAGAGAATCTTCTAATCGGCCTAGAATCGTTGGGAAAAAGAGCACCAAAGGCCAAAAAAGAAATTCCTCACCTGATCTTTGAACTCTTCCCAGTATTAAAGACAATGCTATCGCGCATGGGTGGCGATCTCAGTGGTGGGCAACAACAACAATTGTCTATTGCCCGTGCCCTGATGGGACAGCCTCAGCTATTGCTCCTAGATGAGCCCACGGAAGGTATTCAGCCCTCAATTATTTTGGACATTGAAAACGCAGTGCGGCGGATTATTGAAACCACAGGCATCTCTGTATTGCTAGTGGAGCAGCATCTACACTTTGTCCGTCAGGCCGATTATTACTATGCCATGCAAAAAGGCGGTATTGTGGCCTCCGGCTCTACCGATCAGCTCAGCAATGACGTTATCCAAAAATTTCTAGCGGTTTAGTCACAATCCAGTTTGCCTAGAATAGGCTATCCCCACTCACCGCCTTACCCAAAATTTCTAAGTTTGACACAAGACTAGAATCAATATCACCTGAACTGAAAACTGTTCCAATAGCTGATTCATAGATAACACAAATGACTGTGTTTTTTAAGAATGTTTTTTGATTTCCATTAATTGTCGATACACTGCGCAATATTTAGAAAGCTTGTAGCTTAAGAAACTGGCTTTTCCAAATAAACACTGATATATTCTGTCCTGTAAATTCACCTTGAAGCTCAGAAAATACTCGCTAGTAGGTAGTTATATGCCTCAGCGATTCTAGCCTGGAGATGCGGTTTTCTTGCTATCCCCATTCAAGATGGTTTGCGAACACACAGGATAATTCTCACTTAAGGAACCTATCAAATATGGTTAGTAGACAGGCTCGTTCTAATGCCGTGAATTCCGCAGGTGGATTCATGAATAATTTTCGTGAATTCTTGTTGCGTGGTAATGTTGTTGACTTAGCTGTAGCCGTTGTCATCGGTGGTGCGTTTGGTGCCGTTATCACGTCTTTTATTGAGGACATTATTACGCCTCTATTGCTGAGTCCTGCCCTTAAGGCAGCTGGCGTTGAAGACATTGCAAATCTATCTGCCAATGGCATCAAGTACGGTCTTTTCTTCTCCACCGTGATCAACTTTGTTGTCATTGCCTTCATATTGTTCGTACTCATTCGTACTTTTGAGCGCATGAAGCGCACTGAAGAGGTGGATGCAGGCCCCTCTACTGATGAAAAACTTAACGATACATTAGGTCGTCTAACCGGTTTCTTAGAGCAGCGCATGTAAGATAAGTTGTTGTTTGTCTATAAAGACGTTGTGCAAATAAACTTGAACAGCAGGCTAGGGAATAATTTACTGGTCTGCTGTCTTGTATTTCGATGGATGTTCTACATCTTGAAATTCACTATGGGATAATAAAGGTGGCATCTGTAAGAACTCCTGGCTGTGACTTTACCGACTGCAACACTGTTAATTTCTTGCCCTGATCAACAAGGGTTAGTGGCTAAAATTGCCAACTTTATTTATGCCAATGGTGGCAATGTCGTCCATGCTGATCAGCATCGAGATGAGCCATCAGAGCTGTTTTTGTCTCGGATTGAATGGCAGCTAAAGGGTTTTAATCTGGGGCGAGAGCTGATTGGGCCTGCCTTTGATTCCATTGCCAAACCATTGGAAGCCAGTTGGGAGCTACGCTTTTCTGACCAGGTTCCCCGTGTTGCTATCTGGGTGAGTAAACAAAATCACTGTTTACTGGATTTGCTATGGCGACATCAGGCAGGAGAGTTAACCGCAGAAATCCCGCTAATTATCAGCAATCATGAAACCCTCCGACCCATTGCTGAACAGTTTAATATTGCCTTTCATCATATTCCGATCACGAAGGCGACTAAGGCTGAGCAAGAAGAAAAACAACTGGCACTGCTAAAAGAACACGCCATCGACCTGGTGGTACTGGCCAAATACATGCAAATTCTCAGTCCTGAGTTTATTGAACAGTTTCCCAGGGTGATCAATATCCACCATTCATTTTTACCGGCATTTGTGGGGGCCAATCCATACCATCGTGCCTACGAACGAGGGGTAAAAATTATTGGTGCGACAGGACACTATGTGACATCAGACTTGGATGCGGGACCAATTATTGAGCAAGATGTGGTGCGGGTGAGTCACCGCGATCAGGTGAGTGATTTGATTCGTAAAGGTAAGGATTTAGAACGAGTAGTGTTGGCCCGCACAGTGTGGTTGCATTTGCAAAACCGAGTTTTGGTGTATGGCAACCGCACGGTGGTATTTGCATAACTGTTATTTTACAGCGGTTTGTGTGGTGAAGATAATTCTTGCCTTCAGGTATACTCGGCAATAACTTTGCCCATTTCCCGGTAACTGGTATATCTTTGTGTTCTAAATCAGGACAGATATTCAAACAGGTTGAGAATCGAGCCTGGCTTTTGGACCTCAAATTTAATGGAGCTAATCAGTACCTAACGTCAGGGCAGCGGACGCACAAACAAAATCACTGGCCTTCCTTGGCCGCTGATCTTGTGCCGCTAAGCTCAGACGTTGTAGCTTAATGCTTTTAAGGGATAGGAATTTTCCTAACCAATGTGACCAGCCCTATATTCGGTCAACTGGAAGATATGAGACTCAGACCCAATTGCTCACTAAGGGCCTGAGAGATCCATTCAAATTCTATGGGGGTTAAGCCTAACTCGCTATACTTAAGGCGATAGAACCCCGTAGTTTTATAAATTTCCAGGCTAGTTGGAGTCATCTCCAGGTTTAGATTGACAATATCTTCTCGCTTGGCCCTAAACAGAATCTGGTGCGATCGCATCAAGAGTAATGTTTCTCGATAAATCAGCAACTGATTCTCATTCAAGCAAATATGCAATTGATCTAACAGCTTCTTTCTGGCGGGTGTGGGTAAAAACGTGATCGCGGCAAAGCCCGAAAGAAGGCTAATGATACTGGACAAGAGCCAGATCAGAGGCCAAACTCCAAAGTCTATAAAGTCAAATAATGGAAAAATCACCCAGCTAACCATTCCCCCCATAGACGATGCAATACTAAACGTGATAGCGAGAACAAGTAAATCTAACCAAGACCCAATTTTGTTGCGTCGAAAGCCTTTAGCAGGAATAACAATATCGAGTGTGTCCTCCTGTTGATTGATTAAAATACGGCTTTGGGCCAGGGGATGATTGGTCAGGGTAGTGAGTTTGCCCTTTTCTAAAACAGTTTGTAACCCCTTGAGGGCATCTGTGGCTGATGGCGGACGCTGACTGATATCGGGGTTTGTCAGCCAACGCAGCCACTGACGTATGGGCGCACTCACATGTTTAGCCTTGGCGTCAAACTGCATACGCATACGTTTCTGAGGCAAATCAGCAGGGTGACAGCCTGTCATAAGAAAGATTAAAGTAGCGCCTAAGCTATACAGATCTGAAGCCGGTTCTGCCCGACCCCCAAATTGTTCTGGTGGCATATAGCCATAGCTACCCACAATAGTTAGGGTGCCAGATGTATTTAAAAACGGGACTTGTACAGAGCCAAAATCTACCAGATAAAGCTGGCCCGGACTGTGGGCGGTGCGATTGCCCAGCAAAATATTGCTGGGTTTGAGATCCCGATGAATAATGGGCGGCATTTGATTATGGAGATATTGCAAAATTGCCAATAGCCGTTGGGCAATATCGATTACGTCCGCCTCACTAAAGCTCCGCCCCGCTTCCAGATGTTCCTGTAACGACTGCCCATCAATATAGCTCTGGACCAACGCATATCCCTTTGTATGGGGTAAATCGATTTCAAAATAATCTAAATACTCAGGAATACCCGCATGATTAAGGGATTTAAGCACTTCTCCCTCGCGCTCAAAGAGTCGTAAATTAGCCCATTCAAAGTCACGATCAAAGGTGAGAATTTTGATTACTACAGAACATTTCGCTTGTATATCATCCGCCAGCAATGTTCTACGGCCAACGGCTTTACCTAGCTCTTTACGAATTGTGTAGCGATTATTGAGCTGCTTCCCTAGCCAAGCTGATGAAGGGGCATCTTTCATCCTATGGATCTCCTATTTATCAATGGATTGAAGTCCAAATAACCAGTGATATTGATAGCGCTGATCAAATTTAGGACAAACAAGCATAGGGTTACTGATGGATGACGTCTGGACTTGAGCGACTACATTGACGTTGATAAGTCGATTTGTAATGGTTTCTGCCAGATTCTTCTCAACACCAGTCATCAACACACAAGGGCAATTCGCTTTCAGGTAGGTTAGCAACTCTTTAGCTTCTTTTAAGCCAATGCCAGCGATCTCTCGCATCACCCGTAGCACTGGAATATGGTTTTCTGGCAGCACTTGTATAAATATCTCAAACCGAGTTTCCACGCCCTAAATCTCCATAAAGAACCTAACCCAATTAACTTCAAGCCATAAACGTCAATTCATAACTCTTGGCAGAAACTTTATACAGCGCTTGAACACGGGTAGTATTTAAGTAAACAATTTGTCTAGACGAAAGTGGGCGATTTTGCCAATTTCTAACAATGCTTGCTGCTGTTCAACAACAGGGGTGTGATGTACACGTGTTGCAAATGCAGCCAGTATAGTCTCTTTTGTCTGGCCTGTAACTGCCATGATAAAAGGAAAGCCAAATTTGCCCCGGTAAGCTGTGTTCAGTTGTTGCCACTGTCCATACTCTGATGGACTCAGTTGATCCAGACCGACACTCGCTTGTTCTTGGACAGAATCAGAGGCCATTTGCACGCTACTTCCCAAGTCTGGATGGGCTTGAATAAGCTCTAGTTGAGCCTCTTCTGGCATCTGCTCAACAATGTTCACCATGGTTTGGTGAAGATGGGGCAAATCCACAAACGGACGCTGGTGCCAGGTTTGTTCTGCAATGCTAGGGGTGTCTTCAAACACGCTGCCGAGGGCTGCGACAAACTCTGCTTGGGTCATTTGATTTATTTCAGTGATGGTGTACGCCATGGCTTAGCTACCGCGATAAGTGCTGTAGGACCAGGGAGAGCAGAGTAAAGGAACATGGTAGTGGGCGGTGGCATCGGCAATGCCAAACTGAATAGGAACCTGATCTAAGAAGAGGGGCTCTGGTAGGTGGCTGGATTGTTGTTTGAAGTAGTCACCTACAGCAAACCGGAGCTGATATACCCCAACGGTCAGTTCCTCATCTATCAGTAAGGGCACATCGGTGCGACCATCGGCATTGGTGGTTACCGTTTTGAGTAGATGTTCGTCCTGCCACAGTTCGATGGTCAGCCCTGCTGCGGGACAACCCTGGGCCGTATCGAGAACGTGGGTGGTAAGTTTGCCTGCCATGGTAAATCCTAACGAAATGGACCTTTTTGGATTATTTTTGCGATCGCACCCATAATCCTATCCCCATCCTCTTGAGCCAGTTCCTCGTACCATTGCCCAGTCTTTTCCGGCACCTTGCCATGGATCATATCCGCCCGTTCCCGTGCCTTAAGGATAATCTCGGCTGTGCGATCTTTGCGCTCCGTTTCATAGCGTTTCAGAGCATCTTCCACGCTAATGTTGGTGGTGAGCAAGGCTGTCGTTAACGCCCAGGCATCCTCGATAGCCTGACACCCCCCCTGGCCCAAATCAGGTGTGGTACTGTGGGCGGCATCCCCGAGTAAGGCCACCCGCCCTTTGACTAGCTGCGGCAACGGTTCCACATCATGAATGGGAATACGATTCGTTTTTTCAGGATTTAAATATTGAATTAAGGTTTGCACGGGTGTGGCCCAACCGGCAAAATAGTGACTCAATTCCGCGCGAATATCTGCTTGCGGTTGAACCGCTTTAGGCAACGGCACATCGAGAAAAAAGTAAAACCGGTCTCCTCCCACAGGCATCATGGACGCCCGCTGACCATCGCCCACATAGATCACCCAGCTATTGCTAGGAGCTAGTTCCGGGGCCGTTGCCACCAGACCGTTCCAATTCACATAGCCCGCATAGCGACGCTCTACCGTTTGACCGACCACATAATTGCGAATAACAGAATGGGTGCCGTCAGCAGCAACGACAAGGTCCCCCGTAGCCCGCCGACCGTCGGCAAAAGTAGCAGTCGCTGTTGTTTCTGTCTGTTCTACTCCAACACATTGAGAATTTAGTTGGACACTATCAGCCCCCAATGCCGTCAACAGCATTTGTTGTAAATCTGTACGGGCCACCGGATAGGGACATTGCCCCACAGTCTCCACCAGGGGAGCAAGGCTAAAGTCAGTCAGGGGTCTGCCATCCTGGGTGAGATAGGTCATCCGCTCCATGGGACCACCAATATTAGCAATGTCAGCCCCCAACCCCAGTCGATTCAGTACCTTAATGCCGTTGGACCATAGGGAAATGCCTGCACCAGCGGGTCGTAGCTCTCGTACCCGGTCATAAATTTCGACGGTATAGCCTGCTTGGCGTAGTGCGATCGCAGCCGTTAAGCCCCCCATTCCTGCGCCAACAACAATCGCTTTAAGGTCGTTCATTCTGCCTTATCCTTGCCATGGCCTACAAACCAACTCTAGCTCTCATGCTATATTACGCGCAGCGAACATAATTACGCGCAGCGAACATAAACAACTCAAAGTCAGACATCAACAAATAAAAAATCCGGGAGATCTTCTGAGATGGAGAAAAAACAGCTTTTAGCCCAGACAATGGCGTTTCTCTTATGTACCACCCCTGAGACTACATTGGGTAAGCTATTAGGGCTATGCTTAGCATCTAAGGTAGATGCTGAAAGGTCAGGCAAAAGCCCGTTAGAATTCGCTGAAGAATTACTCCAACATCCCGAAAGAATATCCACCTGGATTACCGAAGTGGTGGATAGCGATGATCGCTACAGTGTCGAAGAAATGGTAGCCCTGACTGAAATGAATCTCAAAGATCCTGAAAGTTTTATGAAGGCTTTGCTGGACGAAATGACCGTTTTAGATACCCAAGGTCTGTAGTCTGGTCAGTAGGACGGGCACTACCCACCGAACCCTGCAGATTCAGCAACCGTACTGAAAACCGAATAATTATGGCTTGTTAAGACCCTAGGCAATTTCCGAAGAGCTATGTCAGGATCGTTTTGCTGCCATCGGGAAAATTAAGCGTTTCTAGTGTTGTTACTTCTAGGCCCCTATTTTTTCCAAAGGCTGCACTATATCCATTCGGGAGGTTCCCATGTTTCTACGTAGCGCATTACTCGCTTTAATTTTGCCTATTTTGGTTGTCCTTCCTGGTCAGGCTGCTTCTGAAGAAGACTTGCAACGTCTTGAACTGACGGGTATGTGCGCCTACTGTGATCTCTCTGGTGCTGATTTGCAATCATCCCATTTGATTGGCGCAGACCTACGCGGTGCTAACTTGCAAGGGGCCAACCTGTCTGACAGTAATCTGGAAGGCGCTGATTTGAGCCATGCTAACTTAGCAGGGATTAATCTTAGCAATGCCTTTTTGACCAATACTGTTTTTGAGTCGGCTATTTTAGATGGCGCTAACCTATCTGGTTCGACCCTCCATTTTACTGACGTTACCAATGCCTCCCTGGAGAACATTGATATAGCCGATGCTCAGGTATTTGGTACGCCCATTAGCATTGGCGGACCTTACGAAGATTACGAAGATGAGGTTGATAACTACTAGTGCGACGTCTAGCGCGTCAGCTTAAAAACGTCCCCACTCGTTTAATTAAACTGGCGTAATAGACCGCTGGCACGAGGGGCATACAGCATGGATCAATAGCTGGCAGTCTAGCAAATGGTAACCTGATTTGTCAGCCATTTTGGCTCCAGCTTTGAGAACCGAGTCATTTTTGAATTCAATTGTTTTGTTACACCGCACACAAATCAGATGGTGGTGGTGGTGGGGTGACGGCTGATTAATTTCGTAGCGCTTTTGGCCTTCTGCTAGCTCTAGCTCTCGCAAAATACCCATGCGAGACATAAGCTTTAAGTTGCGATAAATAGTAGAGAGACTGATCGGTTCACCCTCTTCCTTAAGCAGCTCACACAGTTCCTCCGCACTGAGATGCTGGCCTTTATCAATATTTTGAAACGTATTCAAAATAGTCTCCCTTTGTGGAGTCATGCGCCATCCCCGTTCGTGAAGCTCAGCCTTCATTGCTGCGGGGGTATAGGAGACCATAACCGTTCCTCTATAAAATGTCATTAACAAAAGCTTAATGCGAATATAGCGAATTTTTTGGCCATTTGCAATAGTTTCATATTATTGCGAATAATATCTAAAAGTTGGCGAAAAAATAATAGGGAGCAAAGACTGGTCAGCGTTCTAAGACAATACTTAACTTGTTTTGTATGGGGTAAACGTGCTCGTATTGACTTGAAATCTAAAAGGTGCATATGCTCGTCAATTTTACTGGTAAATAAAATGTTTCTGGGTAGTCTTGAATTTTAAGCAGGGCAACTTTCACCTAAAATATTATTTGAGAACTTTTCCTGTTAACGGTTGGCTATGTCGTATAAACCTGTTTTCTTGTGTGCTGCCATCATGTCACTTGCGATCTCAAGTTGTAACAATCAGGCTCAGGAGGCCACTACGCCAGATGCTGCAGTTGATTCAGACGCTGTTGTTAATGTCTATTCAGCACGTCACTACGATGTAGACGATGATTTATTTGCCAGGTTTACTGAGCAGTCGGGAATTAAGGTCAATATTTTAGAAGGCAATTCAGATGAACTGATCGAAAGAATCACGACTGAGGGTGAAAATAGTCCAGCCGATGTCTTTATTACCGTAGATGCAGGGCGACTTTGGCGAGCAGAACAAGAAGGAATTTTCCAACCAATTTCATCTGCTGTGTTAGATGAAAAAGTACCTGATAATCTACGTCATCCCGATGGTCTATGGTATGGCTTGACCAAGCGGGCGCGAGTCATCATCTATAACGTGGATGCAGTCGACCCAGGGGAGCTATCGACCTACGAAGCCCTGGCCGGACCAGAGTGGAAGCACCGCGTGTGCGTTCGGAGTTCTAGCAATATCTACAATCAGTCCCTGTTGGGTTCTTTGATTGAAACCATCGGTTTAGAAGCAACCGAGGCTTGGGCCCAAGGTCTAGTGAACAACTTTGCGCGGGATCCCGACGGTGGCGATGTCAATCAAATTAAGGCAGTGGCGGCAGGTCAGTGTGATGTGGCAATTGCTAATCATTATTATTGGGCACGTCTGGCTAAGTCCGATGAACCAGAGAGTCAAGCTGTGGTGTCAAAGACAGCTGTGTTTTTTCCCAATCAGGAGGACAGGGGTACCCATGTGAATATCAGTGGCTTTGGTATGGTCGTAGGCGCTGAGCATCGGGAGAGTGCGATCGCATTTCTAGAATTTCTAGTCAGTTCCGAAGCCCAGCAGATATTTGCCAACAGTAATAATGAATACCCTGTCGTGGAAAACGTTGACATAGATCCGATTGTGGCAGAATTAGGCGATTTCAAAGTGGATGAAGTCAATGTTTCTGCCTACGGTCGTAACAATCCTGAGGTGGTTAAACTTGTTGACCGAGTGGGTTGGCAGTAAGGGGTATAGTAAATGCTGTTTCAAATTCCTGATGTGCTGTCTGTCGAGGAGCTGGGCCACCTCCAGCAGGCATTGGCCCAGGCTGAGTTTGTCGATGGTAAAACCATAGCTGGCTGGTATGCCAGACAGGTTAAGCACAATCAACAGCTAAAACAGGGCGCTGACCCAGAGTTAGAAGCAGCAACACATCCAAGCCACCATGGGTCACCGTAATCTCAATGGCCAGATTAGGAATCTTGCTGCGTGCCCCGACACAATAGGACTCGTCCGGCTCCTTACGCGCTCCCAATTGCTTTAAGCCAATCGTTGCACTCCCCTTGGCATAGAAGCGAATTTGCTTGAGCCGCATATATGCTTCTAACAATTGCGACAAAAGCTTCTTTGGCTCCTCATGCGCCTCAGAAAGTGGCACCATAATTTCTAAATATCCATCGAGATAAACCAGTCGAGCCTCCGTCTCTACTAAGCTTTTATCCAGTGCTTCTAGCACTGACCAGCTGACATTCGACAGAATGGTGTTACCTTTGACTGGAACAGCAGGAACCTCTCAAACTGGACTATTAACCATCGTTACGCCGTTCAATGCGCTACATCTGCCTTCTTATTTTAATGCCCAGGATCTAAATTTGAGAAAACTGGTTGGCGTTGCTCCAGCGGAGCAGCTTTGCCTTAGTGTTAGCCATGCCCTTTGGGCTAACGCAATCCAACTGTCACACTACCAACCACCCTCAAACCCTCATTCCACCATCCAGCTCTCGACGGCCAGCAGCTGCCCACTGTCACAGAGAACCATTACCACCGTAGAAAGCCTTATCCCAAGAATCCTTTAGTTAATACGCAATCGATTCCACACACAGTGATCACAGACACAAACCAAGAAAACTTGATGCCTGTGTAAGCAGACCATAGGTTTATCCTGGCACGGTGTTAGTATGGTGCCGCCTTAGAATACAGTGAACTCATAGACAAAGCACCCTATTGCATAACCTCCTATTTCGAACCCTATATCTAAGTAGACAGAATACTGTATTACTTAACCCTCTATATCTAACTCGAATCCCCCATGAACCTTAGGTTTGTGGGGGATTCTTATATAAACTGGATGTTGGTCAATATCTGGGGTGAGTGAGCAATAGCACACCAAAAGATGACGAAGATCACAAATTCTGGTTTGGAATGCGCCTGCAGCGGCTTGTTTCCCTAGATAGAGACACAAACAGCTCACCTGTCTTTAATTCCTCTAAACAGCACAGTCCGTGGCCCCTGATCGCTCTCCGTCAGGGGATTTTTTTGTCTTGTGATACCGGTCACCAATATTACTCAGCCAATCTCAGAAACCCCTTAAGCCACATTCAGTTACCGGTCAGATAGCGTTCAGCTACCCTCGGCATTCTTGTAATCAATGAGGTCAATCACTGATTCCCAAGGAGCTTTAACTATGAAACGCACACTGCTTTCCGCCTTAACCGTTCTCGTTGCTTCCGCTGCTATTGCCCCTATTGCCTCCGCCGTCGAGCCCGCCAGCTTCAATATTCAGTCCGCTCGGCTAGAAGCCCTCGATGCCCGCACTAAGAACACCGTCCACAAACTACGCATCGAGCACCTCAATAACCAAACCAAGGCCATCGAAGATATCCAAGCTACTCGTCTCGAAGCGCTAGATGCCCGTACTAAAGCTGTAGACAACATCCAAGCCACTCGTCTAGAAGCCCTAGACGCCCGTACTAAGAACAGTGTTCACAAGCTACGTCTTGAGCACCTTAATAACCAGACTAAGGCCGTTGAGAATATTCAATCCGCTCGTTTAGACGCATTAGATGCCCGGACTAAAGCGGTCGATAACATCCAGGAAGCTCGCCTGGATGCGCTAGATGCTCGGACTAAGTCCGTCCGCTAACAGATTGCTGAGCTGTTGCGGTACTCGGGCTGACAAGCTTGGGTGCCCGGTGCAGACTCCGTAATCTGTGAAATGCTTCATTACTTATTTCAGGGCACCCTTTTCCTCTCAGATCCTCACACACCAAATGAAGCCTCTGCCGATAGGGTGGAGGCTTTTTGTTGACTTTAGGGTTGCGATCGCACCACTCTTGCTCTTGCTCCCAACGCTTTTTTTACGAGGCTTCTGACGCTAGAATAACCAGCCAGCAGACTTTCAGGAATCAAACTATAATATCTAAACCAGTTTTCATTGGTTTTATCGCCTTGTTTTTTAGTCGCTTGGGAAATCTCTATCCCTTCCTCAGGGAGAACAACGCCAGAAAATTCTATAACCTGGCGAATGGTGGGGGTAAATTCTCGAACGAAGTCCTCATAAACTACCTCAAAAAAAGGTAGGTTGTTGTTACTAAAAAATGATCGCCAGTTGTTGTTTCGAGCTTGGAGACCTTGCTTATACCGATAGATATTAAGGGGTTTAAAGAAGAGTTTTTTATCCTTATAAGTGAGTTTCCCGCTAAAGTCTTTTGGGATCATATAAATCCCGGTTTGATGCCCAATTTCAACAGAAATAGCTTGCTTAGTCAGGTTGTCACGCCGGATAAAAACAAAGCAAGGATTTGGGAAAAATAACGTGAGAATTTCTATGTTTGATTTTGACTTTAATGTGGGATCTGTACGCGCTATCTTGGTTAAGAGTTTCATATGATCCCAATGGAGCTTAACACCGAATACTCCATTGGATGTTGTCCCTTTTCTGTATACATCAGGAAGATAGTGGTAAAGCTCATCGGCTGATGAATGAACAGAATTTTTAACCAGGATATCAGGTCGAAAAAACTCATCGCACTGACCAAGACAGTTGAGGCTGCTTAAGGTTTTACCCAGTAAGGTACTGCCCGAGCGGCCAGTGGAACAGACAAGAATACTTTTAGCTGGCAATAGGTTCGTCGAGATTGTGTCGGAAAATGGCATATGAATAGCTATGTCCTAGATTAGAATGCTACTTCTAAATACTACTCATGTTAAAACCCCTACAGGAATATAGCTGTTACCAGCATCAACTTTCCCATAGGAGCTTTTAACTTACTCAACAATAAGGACAAACATATTCAACGTTTACACCTGCTGGGGGATCTTTTATGCAGCGCTGTGTGTATAGTGCTGGCTATCGTTCACTATCCCCAGGGTTAAAGGATAGTGCTAATGCAACTAAATGCATTAATACGCGTCCTGAAGCTCGTAAAAGTCTGGTGAAATGTAGTCCTTGCGCATAGGCCAGCCTACCCAATCTTCAGGCATGAGTAAGCGCTTCAAATGTGGATGACCTTCGTAGACAATGCCATACATGTCATAGCTTTCACGCTCTTGCCAGTCAGCAGCCTTCCAAATCCAGTAGACCGAGGGCACCTTAGGATTTTCCCGTGGTAGGTAAACCTTGATACGGACCTCCTCAGGACGGTCAGCATTATCGCTTACCTTAAGGAGGTGATAAAAGCTGACCAAGGGTTTACCAGGACCTGCATCATAGGCCCCCTGACATTGCAGGTAGTTAAACCCATAGGCATAAAGCGCCGTACAAAAAGGAATCAAAAAGGCAGGTTCTACCTTAAGTAACTCCACACCCAAATGGTCGCGCTCCATAATTTCATGGGCAAACCCCTGCTGGGTTAACCAGCTTGATACAGGTCCCGCCTCAACTAGCTTGCCTGCCTCTTCTGTCCCAGACTTAGTTTCGTTATCAGCCATTAGTCTGCTCCTTCTGCTGAGCTACGGTCTCTGACTCAGGTAAGTTCATGGGCATACCCATAGCCTGCATCAGCTCCTTCGGAGGGGCCTCACGACTATCAGAACGAATATATTTGCCAGTAAGAATAGGCGCTACGGCTTCCATTTTGTGAGTACAGGTGTAATAGTGGTGGGTTTGTTCTAACACTCCCCGTTCACGCATAGACTCGTTGGCAATCTTCTTCCGCAACTTAATTACAGCGTCAAAAATTGCTTCAGGTCTTGGTGGGCAGCCAGGAATGTACACATCCACTGGAATCAGCTTATCAACACCCCGTACCGCTGACGGTGAATCAACGCTAAACATACCGCCTGTAATAGTACATGCCCCCATCGCGATAACGTACTTGGGCTCAGGCATCTGTTCGTAGAGTCGTACTAAAGCCGGAGCCATCTTCATAGTGACGGTGCCAGCAGTAATAATTAGATCGGCCTGACGCGGACTGGAACGAGGGGCTAACCCAAATCGGTCAAAGTCAAATCGAGACCCCAATAAGGCCGCAAACTCGATAAAACAACAGGCAGTACCGTAAAGAAGTGGAAATAAACTGGATAGCCGGGTCCAGTTGTAAATGTCATCAACGGTAGTCAAAATGACATTCTCTGAAAGATCCTGAGTTACAGCGGGGGGGGCTGCTGGGTTCATTACCCGCTCATTATCACCGATCAAGGAACTGCCCGATGGGGATTTTATGACCATTCCAATGCTCCTTTACGCCATGCGTAAACCAGACCGACAAGCAAAATTGCGATAAAAATCAAGGCTTCTATAAATGCTAGTACACCCAGCTTATGAAAGGCGACCGCCCAGGGATATAGAAAGACGGTTTCCACGTCAAAAATTACAAATACCAGGGCGAACATGTAGTAGCGAATATTGAACTGAATCCAGGCACCGCCGATGGGCTCCATTCCAGATTCGTAAGTTGTCCGCCGAACTACACCAGTGCCTTTGGCTCCAAGGAGTTTAGCGGCTAGCAGCGCCGATACAGGTACCAGGCTGCAAATAATCAAAAAGAGTAGAAAGTATTCGTATCCAGTTAGTACAAACACGCGTGTTTTGTGATTTCCTGTTAACGGGCTGGCTGCCCCAATAAGCTTACTTCTATTCTAGTCAGCTGTGTAGGCCTATCCCACCGTGATGGACAAATCCGACAATAAAAAATCCTAGCTTTATCTATAGAGGTTTCTGAAGTGATCACTGCAACGTCCATAGATATACAGGAGTCGCAGCTTGGTATGTAATAATTATTTACATGACGCTACCAGAACTTTCCATGAGTACTGAGCCTGATGCTAATCCAGTGGTGGATATGCCTGAAACCGAAGAGCCGTCTGCACCGCCCACACCCTATGAAATGGATCGCTACGAGTGTCGTCCTTGTGGCTACATCTATGAACCTGTGAAGGGGGATGGTAAGGCAGATATTCCTCCGGGAGTACCCTTTACGGAGCTTCCCATCACCTGGCGCTGCCCAGTCTGTGGTTCACGTTCAAAGCTTTTTGCCAATGTTGGTCCGGCAGGTAAGCCTTCTGGCTTTAGTGAGAACCTGGGGTACGGTTTTGGTGTTAATACGCTGACACCAGGTCAGAAAAACATTCTGATTTTCGGAGCGTTAGGCATTGCCTTTCTCTTCTTTATGAGTTTGTACGGTCTCAAGTAAGCTCAACTGAGCAAGTCTACTTGAGTACTGCGCAGTCTGACTTTCATGTTTAAATTTGTTTATTTGTCTTGGCCTTAGTAGAGATGCAAACGGTTTTAGCGGATTTTTTTAATGGGCGAGTAGCCATCGGGCTTAAGCGACTTTTGTTAGTTGCGATCGCAATTCTCACCGTCGGCTGTACAAAATTTTTCCTACCATCCTTAGATAGCAATCCATGGCAAACCATTGCTCTGGAGACCGATGCCACGTTTTCCGATGTGGCGTTTACTCAGGATGCTAACCATGGTTGGCTGGTCGGTAGCCGGTCTTCGTTATTCGAAACCAATGACGGTGGTAAAACTTGGGAGCAAAAGGTATTAGATCTGGGCGATCAGCGCTACACCTTTACCGCCGTTAGTTTTGCAGGTGACGAAGGCTGGGTATCTGGGTTGCCTAGCGTGCTACTACACACCACCGATGGCGGTCAATCTTGGGCCAATGTGCCCCTGAGTGCCCAGTTACCCGGCGGGCCTCTAATGGTCACCGCCCTGGGCCAAGGATCCGTTGAAATGGCTACCGATGTGGGCGCTATTTATCGCACGGAGGATAGTGGACGCCACTGGTCTGCCCTGGTGCAAGCGGCTGTGGGTGTGGTGCGTAATATGACCCGTAGTGACGACGGTCGCTATGTAGCCGTTTCCTCCCGGGGAAATTTCTACTCCACCTGGGAACCTGGCCAAGATAGCTGGCAGCCCCACAATCGAGAGAACTCAAAGCGTCTGCAGAATATGGGCTTTACTAGTGACGGCAATCTATGGCTAATTGCCCGAGGGGGGCAAATGCAGTTTAGTCAGCCCAGTGACTCTCCTGAAGCCGTCAAGTACGAGATCTGGAGTGAGCCTGTTCGGCCTGAAATTGGCACCAGTTGGGGCTTCTTAGATGTTGGCTATCGTACTAATGCAGAGCTATGGGTAAGTGGCGGTAGCGGCACCCTGCTTACAAGTAAGGATGGAGGAGAAACCTGGTTAAAGGATGAAAAAGCTGCGGATGTTCCTTCTAATCTGTATCGAGTCAAATTTTTTAGTGAGGAGCAAGGCTTTATCCTTGGCCAACGCGGTTATCTACTCCGCTATATGCCTGGAGATTCAACGGTTTAAGACCAGTTGCATGTATCCTTGAGTTTACTCAGGAGAGCAAAAACATGAAGGAATCCTTAATCGTTGCTTGATAGGGATATCCTCTGTTCTCTATGATGGTATCAAAAGCTTCCCATATCAGAACTGTAGTTTTTAAGTAAGTGGAGGCTTGCAGTTCTGAACTTTGGATGTGAATTCCGCCTATTCGCTGTTAAAAGGAGATTTTGCAATGGCAGGTAATACTGGCGAACGACCTTTTTCTGACATTATTACAAGTATTCGCTACTGGATTATCCACAGCATTACCATTCCCGCGCTATTCATTGCCGGCTGGTTGTTTGTGTCTACGGGGCTTGCCTACGATGTGTTTGGTACTCCTCGTCCTAACGAGTACTTTCCCAACAATCAGGTACAGGTACCGATTCTTGAGAACCGCTATGAAGCGGATAAGCAAATTACCCAATTTGGTAATTAGCGTCCTTGTTGATTGTCAATTGAGATTGGAATTTCCCTATGACCAGCAGTAACCCTAACGAGCCCGTCGTATATCCTATTTTTACGGTACGTTGGCTTTCCGTTCATGCCCTTGGCGTTCCCTCGGTCTTTTTCTTGGGTGCCATTGCTGCGATGCAATTTATTCAGCGATAGGAGATCACCGTGGAAAGAACCCCGAATCCAAATAAGCAACCCGTTGAACTAAACCGGACATCTCTGTTTCTTGGTTTACTTTTAGTTTTTGTTACGGGCCTGTTGTTTTCCAGCTATTTCTTTAACTAAAGCTGACGGGTGTAGGTAGCTAAGTAAGCTGTCTACACTCACTTTTCATGAGATTAGGCAATAAATAGGAGATAAATACATGTTTAAAGATGGCCGAATTCCCCTTTGGATTGTGGCAACTGTTGCTGGTACTGGCGTACTTGTAGTAGTAGGTCTATTTTTCTATGGTGCCTATGCTGGTGTTGGTTCGGGTGTCTAGCCCTAGTTAACGTTGAACCTGAGCGATTTTCAAAATTGCCAAGTCGTTCTTACACCGTAAAACCTATTGTCAGCTCAGAAAGGTCACATAGGCGTAGAAAAGCCCCTCACGTTAATTAGCGCGAGGGGCTTTTCTGTAAGTCAAATGTTTCTTAGGTAGTCAGGCAAGCCCACAGACGATATATGGACAACCTATGCCGATGTTTCTTCCTGCTCTACGTACAAGAACATCGCGATCATAAATACAAAGGCATGAACAACCACAATGGGCACCATAACCTGAGGCAAAAGGGATGTATCCATTATCAAGTCTCCTCTCTCTACAGTGAGCAAATGCTCTGAAGATTTAGCCGTTTTTACATCCAAGACTAGATTTTTCTAAAAAAACAAACTTTTGGCTTGGATGCGGGTCTAGGACCTAGCCCTTAATTTACTGCGATTTGACGCAGCATATATCAATTGTGTAGAAAGTTTGCATCAGACATCCCAGTCATCGAAGACAGATAGAGACTCGCCCGGTGGCATGACCCGCCGATTTTGCACCACTTTGCGACTTTCTTGCAGGGTGGTCATATCAACTGAGATAGCGGCAAACTGCAATTCTAAACAACCTTGAGGGATTTGTACTCGCATTAAGGTCTCAAGTTCATTGTTGTCATTGGGGGTAAATTGCATCAACAGACGAGGGGAGTCGATTACCGTACGAGTTTGCAAATCATTCATCCATACTTTGACGTAGGGTTGATAGTTGCCTGCAGGTATGCGCACCCTGATGGCCAGCCACTCCCCTGAGACCAGTTCTTGCTGTGGTACGTCTAAGATTGGAGGATACACTTGAATGGGGTCAGCGGATTCCTGCTTTTCCTGTTTCTCGCTCCAACGGGACTCTCTGGGGGTGTCGTAAACCACAAATTCATTACTTCTTTGATAGTTCCCCTCTGGTGGCGGGTCAGATGTTTTTAAGGCACGCTTTACCTCTAGGGACTGACGGTAACCGTCTTGGGTAAAGAGGCTAAGCTTTTGCCAAAATCGTTCCCGTAGTTGTAATTTCTCAAATGCGCGATCAATACTGACTGTGTTATCGACTCTGGTAGTCTGGGCCCATCGAGTGTCTAAGGGGGGCGTATGGAGGACGTCTGGAGCCGCAGAATTTTCAAGCAGCAGCGCTGCTGACGGGAAATCCTCGGCTGTGGGAGCCCCATCAAGGGCAGCCGTGGCGAGTTCTAAATCTAGATCGTCATCTTCAATACTGCTCAGTTCAAATATTTGGGGTTTAGCAAAGGCAGGTGGTTCCTCCACGGGGACGTCATTTTTTGGGGAGATAGTGCTCTCTGAAATCACATCAGGGGGATCAAACTCGAATTCATCGATGTCATCAGACTCATCAGGCTCATTCAAGGCCGGCTCTACTACCAACTCTTTGGGTTCATCTGCTTTAGACGTTTCTGAGGGTACATCTAGTGAGTCCTCTGCAGTCACACTGACATCATCTGCTTGGAAACTGCTAATGTCAGGCGGAAATGTGGGCAGTTCTGGTTGACGGTCAGGATCAAGATCCTGCTCGCTGGGGGGAGTCAGTTGTGGTGGTAAGGTGAACCCTTCAGAAGGGATGATTTCCTTAGGAGCAATGGGAATTTCCTTTGTGAGTAGCGCTTCTGCTTTTGCTGGAGGAGGCACAAAGGCTTCAGTGGAACCTGGAAAAATGGAGATTTCTTCTTCAAACTCCAGGTTTGGCTGATTTGCGATCGCATCCAGCATTTGGGCCAAACCCAGGGTGACGGTAAATGAAGCAGAGGTTAAAACGGTCTCATCCTGCGAGCGATTGCGATCAATCAGCGAAATTGCTCCCAAAATTACTTGAGTGGATAAGTCCTCTGGCAGGGGAATCGTGACTGAAAACGGCGATGGAGGCTGAGGCACCTCAAAGAGTATTTCCTTAACTGTGCTGGCCGTTTGTGGATCCCGTAATTCCACTAAAAGCTGATAATGCGTCCTCAGGTAAGCGCCAGACGTTGGAAACAGCTGACCAGATAACGTTAACGGTTGTCCCAATTGGGTGACGTAGGCTTGTTGCTGGAGCTGCAACTGAAACTCAGTGGCCTGGACGGCATTACCATCAGTTGTGCCATCGGCAATTATCTCAGCATCAGACCGATACTCAGGACTGGCCCCATGGATCTCCAAAGGCTGCTTTTGACTGGATTCAGTTGTGTTCTCTGACCAGTCAGGATCCCAGTCATCCTCATCTCGCGGGGTAACCTGCAGCTGAACAGAGTAATGCCAGCTCCCCTCCCCCAGGAAATCATCGATCACATCAGGGCTATTACACTCAATTTCCCAGCGTCCAGCACTTAACTGAATAAATGGAAAAATGGCCAATAGTCCTGAATCATTAGTATTAGCTTTACGCTTACGGACTCGACGACGGGGAGGGATTTCATCCAGCAGGAGTTGGCTAACCCGAATTTCCACAGATGTACTGTCATAGCTCGTATGGGCCGCCATCCGATAACGACCTTCTAAAATTTCTACCTGCCGTGTTTCCAGAGGCAGCCAGGTTTGATCACCTTCCTGCTGAATTAAAAACTCCCAATAACGCATGCTAAAACACCTGTTAGAGACTTGCCCCTATCACCTATGGTCATTGACATGCAACACCAATGAGCCAGAACATAGGGGCAATCCTAGCAAACATAGCTACGATTCTCACGTTTTTCAGTAAGACTCCTGTTTTTCCCTATGCTTTCTCTACGTTAGCTATAGCAATGTTAAAGAAATATGGCAGACATTACACAAGCGGTTGTGGATAACTGATGGCATACCCCTGGGCATAGTCTATACCCAAGGTCCGCACTGTTTCTAGAACAGCTGGGTTTTCAACATACTCAGCAATTGTTTTTAACCCCATGATATGGCCAATGTTGTTGATCGACTGCAACATGGCGCACAGCACTTCATCGGTTGGGGCTTCTCTGACAAAACTACCATCAATTTTTAAGTAGTCCACCGGTAAATGCTTTAAATAATTAAACGAAGACATACCGCTGCCAAAATCATCTAACGCAAAATGGCAACCTATATTTTTTAGTTTCAAAATCAGGTCAGCGGCTTTTTGTAGATTTGAGATCGCCAGGGTTTCTGTAATTTCAAAACAGAGGATTTGAGGATTGATCGGATACTGTTCAAGTTGCTTTTCTAAAAAACTGATAAAGTTCTCGTCATTGATGCTAGACCCCGATAAATTGACGCTATAAATTGTTTGAGACGCTGGCGTCCGGGCAGCCAAATAGGTAAAAAAGCGCTTGACCACCCACCGATCAATTCGAGGCATTAGATTATAGCGTTCAGCCGTTGGTAGAAATGCCATGGGTGGTGCTATCTCACCTGTGCGAGCATTGGGCAGACGTAGCAAAATTTCACATAAACAAGTATTTGTGGTGTCGGGAATGGCTGATTCAATGGTTTGATAATACAGCTGGAACTGATCTTGATCTAATGCTTCGGTTAACCGCGAAAACCATTGCACATCCGTCGTTTGGCGATGAATACCATCGTCATTGGGATGATAAACCTGTATACGGTTGCGACCCTTATTTTTAGCGGTGTAGCAGGCTGCATCTGCTAACTGCATCACCTGTTCACTGTTGGTACTGTGAGACGTAATCGGGACGATGCCAACGCTAACACCAATGCTAAATCCCTTGCCATTGTAGAAAAAACGAAATCCTTGAATACTCTTACAAAATAACTCTGCAATTTGGGTGGCTCGGGTTAGCTTGCAATTGTATAGCAGTAAGCCAAACTCATCGCCCCCCAAGCGAGCCAAGACATCGGTTTGACGAATTTGTCTTCGCCAAAGATCGGCCACTTGACACAACAGCTGATCCCCAGCCGCATGCCCGCAGGTGTCATTAACAGCCTTGAAATGATCTAAATCCATATAACACAACATATGCTGTAATTCAGAACCAGCGAGTTCATCAATGGCATCATCTAGGGCATGAATAAACTTTTTGCGATTAAACAGTTCCGTAAGGGGATCGTGGGATGCTTGCCAGGCTAGTTGCTTAGCTCTGCCTCGCTCTTCAGTAACATCATGAAAGACAAGCACGGTGCCTAAGACTTCCCCCCCCTTGCCACGAATGGGGGCAGCTGAATCGCCAATCGCAAATTCCTGTCCCGTCTTAGAAATAAGAGTAGGATGATTACTAAGGCTAATGATTTTTTTTTCCTTGATGGCCTGTAACGCTGGATTTTCTACAGGTTGCCTAGTATTACTATCAACGATTGTGCATACGTCTGAAATTGATCGATGTCTTGCATTCTTCGCTTGCCAACCTGTTAGTTTCTCAGCAACCGGATTGAAGTCTTTAATATTGCCATATTCATCCGTGGTAATCACGGCATCGCCAATGGAATGAAGAGTGATTTGGGCTAGCTCTTTTTCTTGGTGGAGAGATTGTTCTAACTGTTTACGCTCGGTAATATCAGTTTGAGAACCAGCGATTCGATACGGCTGCCCATCTTCGTCCCACAGGGCCATACCCCGTGTTAATATCCAGCGGTAGCTGCCATCGCTATGTAAGATTTGATACTCGCATTCAAAGTTAGTTCCATGGGACTCCAAGTGTTCTTTTAACCTGCGTTCAAAGCCTGGGCGGTCACTAGGATGGATACGAGATAACCACTCTTCTGGATTGTCACTGATTTGGTTGTGCTCCAATCCCAGAATTGTTTGCCAACGGAGAGAATAACAGATAGTATTCGTGTTTAGATCCCAATCCCAAATACCATCATTAGCTCCTTGAAGCGCCAGGGTATATCGTTCTTCACTAATTTCCAGCTTTTTTGTGAGTTCTGTACGCTCAATGGCATATTGAATTGTCTTAGCGAGTAAATTACCCACATCAACATACCCGAGTCTTTGTAGCCGTTCGGGTGAAAAAGTATCTGATTTGACCAGGTAATCTTGGGCACCCTCTTGAAGCGCGGCAATGGCAACATTTTGGTCTTGAATACCTGTGAGTACGACCACGGGCACTTTGGGAACCAGCGTTTTAATGTGTTTGACTAGTTCTACCCCTTGACCATCAGGTAGACACAGGTCTAACAACACTACATCAAAGTTGTTGTGATCGGCCTCTAAAACTTTGATCGCTTCATTAAATCGCTCAGTGTGATGTAGCGTAGTTTTGAGCAGTTCAGATGAAGATAACAATTCTTGAAAGAGTTGTGCGTCTGATAAATTATCTTCGATCAATAATGCGTCTATGCCAGTTGTCATGTGCCCGCGCAAGTATCTACAAGGAGATGGACTGTATTGAAAACGAATGTAACCAGTATTGTTATCTGTAGGCAGGATTAAGCCATCTATGGCTAATTGTTTAGATATACGGTCATAAAAATCAGGTACATAGTAACGAGAGAATTAATAAAAATCGCGACAGAAGAACTACACGAGGCACATTCACTGGTCTAAAAATATAGTAAAAAAACTTGTTGAAATTTGTATATCGCGAAAATACTTATTCTTGAGGCACGGCTTTCCAAGAGGCTGCCACAGGTCTTACGGAGGAGTCGCTAGAGATAGCTCAGGCTTAGGGTGGAATAACAGAAAATTTGCTCAATGGTTGAAAAATTGAGTATCTCCACGGTTTAATCTCTATGCTAAGACTGCTCTCTATTTAGTAGTGCTATTAAGGGCAGGGCAGAGAAAAATAATCATACGCATTATCCTAAAAATAAGGGTTTGAGGTAGATAGCATTATTCTCTAGCCTTCCTGAAATAGGGCTACCCTTTGTTTGATTTGGATTGGCAGTCGCTCATTTTGAAACGCTGATAGGTAACTGCGCTGTTTTAAACTAAGAATCGTAGACTTTTTGAGAAATTATTGGGTGGTCCCTAAAATTCGTCGGCTTAGCGATGTAAGCATTATTTGAACGGACTACAGCATCAGCTTTTGCGGATAATTGTTGCTTAGCTTGTTGTCATTCTAGTACTTCTGCCCTTGGCATTTGTTGACTTCTATGAGTTCTGTTATTTTGTCTGTAGGGAGTGGAGTCAATAAAAGTCTTCTGTTATCTGGTTAGCCGGATGTAAACAGATCTCTATGGTGACTGCATGGGCTTCATCATCAATAGCAACAACCTGACAATCTATATGTTGAGCGATACCGTTTTTAACCATCTAAATAGCAAAATCGGAGAGGCATAGTAATCCCTCTCCGACTCAATCTAATACTTGTTTATAGCAATATACTCACCACACACAGGGTAACCCCATGGTGTTGAGCAAACTATAAGTTAAATTTGCTCACTTTACCAGCTAGACTTAACTACCCCAGGTAGCAGACCTTGGTGAGCCATGTCACGAAGGGCATTCCGGCACAAGCCAAAATCACGGTAGTAACCATGGGGACGCCCTGTTAACCAGCAACGGTTATGCAAACGCGTGGGTGAACTATTACGGGGTAACTGCTGAATTTTACGATGAATTTCTAATTTTTCTGCTTGAGAGCCAGCGGACTTAAATGCATCTAGAAGTTCCTGACGTTTAGTTGCATACTTTTCAACTGCCTTTTCGCGCTTCCGCTGGCGCGCAATCATGCCTTTTTTAGCCATTGGGCCTTTAATTTCCTAGGGTTACCAATATTTCAACCTTGCCCACATCCAGAACAGTCATCCTCCGTAGAAAAGCCTACGAGTTTCAACTTGGAAGCGGTTTATCAGAGTCTTCTATATTAGGGTATATTTTCCTCTTTGGCAAAAATGATCCTACTAATTTATTTATTGATTTAAACGCTCTCGTTCATTGAAGTCATCCTCAAGACTAAATTTACTTAGCCAATTGATGAGCACGATGGCCCCAATCAATATGCTAAGGCTGAATATGCTAAAAATCATGCTTCAACCCAAAGAGTTTTATGAGTACTACAGTTATTTAGTAAAGCAGTCCAAGCATTTACTAGTAGGAGCAGAGCTACTTCACCTTAAGAATATGACTGTTCAACTGAAGCTTCGACGGTGAGTTCAGCCGAACCACTTACGTCGAAGTCCTAAAACTATGGGGGCTTTAGTGTAGGAATCTAGTTCAATTAGCATTCACCGACGTCTAAGGAGGGCATCGACAGGTGATAGTTAATTGAGACTACCTATTAAATACTGCCATCAGTATGACAGCTGTGCATATTTATTTAAGAAGTGACCTTAGCATCAATTCTAAGCACTCTATCCTGGAAATATGGACTAATTATAATTACGTATAGTTCCTGACTACTCAGACAAGATAACTACGAATTGCTTAAGTATTCTTATTAGAACGTCTAGCGGTTTGCGCCGCGATTAGCTTCTTTCCAGATATGCACCATTCGAATAGTTGGCACCGTTCACAGGCTGGATTGCGAGCATCACAGACAGCACGGCCATGATACACCAAGCGGATGGACCAGTTTTCCCAATCAGGCTGAGGTAAGAGTTTCATCAAGTCTTGCTCAATTTTGACGGGGGTATCATGTTTAGTTAGGCCAAGGCGATGGGTAATCCGTTTTACGTGAGTGTCTACAGTTACCCCGGCATTGATACCAAACCCATGGGCCAGGACTACATTGGCTGTTTTGCGAGCCACCCCTGCCAGGGTAGTCAATTCTGCCATTGACTGGGGTACCTCACCGCCAAAGTCAGTGATGATTTTTTCGCACGTAGCCCGGATATTTTTGGCCTTATTACGATAAAACCCAGTTGATCTAATATAGGGTTCAATTTCGCTGACTTCTGCTTCAGCGTAGTCCGTTACCGTTGGGAAGCGCTCAAATAGCGCTGGTGTGACCATATTGACTCGGGCATCGGTACATTGAGCCGACAGCATAGTCGCAATTAACAATTGCAACGGATTGTCATAATCCAGCGAACAAGGGGCTTCAGGATACAGTTCCTTAAGCTTTTCAAGGATTAGTAAGGCACGTCGCTTTTTAGTTAGGCGAGGGCGTTGTGCAGCGGTCACAGGTGATTAGGGAGCTACTGAAAAACGTTCTGAAAAATTTCTAAGCGGGTAATATCACGGGCAATTAACATACCGCCCAAACCTAGAAACAGTAACAGACCAGTTTGCATAACACTTTCCTGAATACGGCGGGGTAAAGGTTTACCCAGCAGAGCTTCTACCAGTAGGAAAGCAAGTTGACCGCCGTCTAACGCTGGCAAGGGCAAAATGTTAATGATGGCCAGGTTGACACTGATTAAGGCCGTAAATGGAAATAAATCAATAATGTCTGAGTCTGCCATGGTGCTGCCCTGTTCAACGATGCCCACGGGACTGGATACTTGACTGGACATCTCAGAAAAGTTGGTTGCCAGGGCAAAAAAGCCTTGAGCCGTTCGAACAAAGACATTTTGAAACGCATCAGCTGCATAGGTGAGCACCTCAACAGGATTACTGGAGCGTTTGTAGATGGCTCTGCTATTTGGCAGCAGCTGAACCCCAATAATCGGTTTACCCTCGGGCGATAAATCTGGTTTGACCGTCAGGCTAATTTCCTGTTTCCCACGCTGAATGAATAAATCAACGGGCTTACTTTTACTAGTTTGAATGGCGTCAATTAAGGTTTGAACGTTTTCTTTCCCCTGATTCAAGGACTGATTGTCGACTGCCAGAATGATATCCCCTGCTTTAATACCGGCCTGGGCTGCGGGTGAGGTATTAGACATTACCTGGGGAATCAGCACACCCGGTTCAAACACAAAGTCTTGGGGGATGCCAACACTGGTAAACTGCACTACAAAAACAAGGTATGCGAATAGCAAGTTGGCGATAACGCCCGCACTCATGACAATGGCTCGATCCATTATGGGTCGATTTTGCAACAGGTTTGGATCGTCTGGGGCAAAACTAGTCTCATTGTCTTCGTCCATGGGAAAGCCAACAAAGCCCCCCAAAGGGAGCGCCCGCAGGGCGTATTCTGTCTGAGCACCCTGAATTTTCCATAGAATAGGGCCAAAGCCAATGGAAAACCGATTGACGTGAATCCCCTGTAGTCGAGCAGCTAGGAAATGGCCTAACTCATGGACAAAAATCAGCAGGGCAATGACAGAAATAACGGCCAGAACGGACATAGACGAAAATAAGTAGGTCAGTAAAAAGCGCTTAACAGTTGATAACGCTAATCTGCTCAGCAGGTGAAAATAAATTCTCTGAAAGCATTTTTAGACGGCGTTATACAGGCAGGCAAGCGAATCAATTAATCGAAAACGTTTGCTATGGTTCCTATTCTACCGTTCCCATTCGATAGCTGTGGGTTAAATGAATCAAAGAAACTCGCGACCCATGTAAGGTTGGAGCACGTCGGGGACCTTCACACTACCGTTGGGTTGCTGATAGTTTTCAAGCATAGCCGCCATGGTACGACCAATCGCTAACCCTGAACCATTCAGGGTGTGGACAAATTGGGTGCCTTTTTGCCCAGGGGTTTTAAAGCGGATATCAGCACGACGCGCTTGGAAATCGATGCAATTAGAGCAACTAGAAATTTCGCGGTAACGGTTGGCTGAGGGCAGCCATACTTCAAGATCGTAAGTTTTCGTGGCCGAAAAGCCCATATCACCAGTACATAGGGCCAATACTCGGTAGGGCAGCTTGAGCTGTTGCAGAATATCCTCTGCATCTTTAGTTAAGGATTCAAGCTCGTCAAAGGACGCGTCCGGGTGAACGAACTTAAACATTTCCACCTTATTAAACTGGTGTAGACGGATCAGGCCACGGGTATCACGACCATAGCTGCCTGCTTCACGGCGGAAGCAGGGGGTGTAGGCACAGTAATTGATGGGTAATTCGTCTTCAGCGAGGATTTCGCTGCGGTGCAGGTTGGTGAGGGGGACTTCAGCGGTTGGTGTGAGCCAAAGGTCATCGTCCGCACATTTGAAACTGTCTTCAGCAAACTTGGGCAACTGCCCCGAACCAGTCAAGGAAGCGGAGTTGACCAAAATGGGAGGCAAAATCTCGGTGTAGCCTGCCTTGGTATGGCGGTCGAGCATAAATTGAATTAATGCTCGCTCCAGGGCAGCACCTGCACCAATTAGGGTGACAAAACGGCTCTGGGCAATTTTTACCGAGCGCTCAAAGTTCATGATGCCCAGCTTTTCACCCAACTCGTAATGGGCTAAAAAGCCATCTCCCTGGGGAATCAGATCATCCCCCCAGCGACGGACTTCTACGTTATCTTCTTCGTCCTGGCCTTCAGGCGTACTGTCGCTAGGCAGGTTGGGCAGAGTGAGTAAAATATTGTGAATTTTAGCTTTAAGCTCTTTTTCCTTGGGTTCTAGCTCAGATAATTCCTTTTTTACCTGGTTACCTTCATCCCGCAGGGCTTTGACGTCATCACCTTTGGGATCGGCCCCGCCTTTGATTTTCATGCCGACGGATTTACCGATTTCATTACTGCGGGCCTGGAGTTGCGATCGCTCCCCCTCCAATCCTCTTTGCTCACTATCCAAGGCCTGTATTTCAGCTAAAGACTGGGCATAGTCGCCACTGCGCTTAGCTAGGGCCGCTGCGACCTGGTCAGGATTTTGTCGAATCTGCTTTAGATCAAGCACTGTGGTTCACCGAGTTTTCCCAGTAGACAAGAATAACATCCCTCATTCCAAATCCTTCTCCCCTAGGGAGAAGGACTTTGAGGCTAGCTTCCCTTCTCCCCCAAGGAGAAGAACAAAGGTTAAACTACCTGTTCAATCTCAGCGATTTCAGGGATAAACTCACGCAGGCGACGCTCGATCCCCATGCGGAGGGTCATGGCGGAGCTGGGGCAGGAGCCGCAGGCACCCTGCAGACGCAGTTTGACCACCGGTCCGTCAATGTCAACCAGCTCAACATTGCCGCCATCGGCCATCAGATAAGGGCGGAGTTCGTCCAGTACTTTTTCAACGTTATCGTTGGTTAGGGCTAGGGTTTCCATGGAGTCGATTCTCATTAAAGAGTGAAACAGCTAACCCAATAGTAGCTTTTGTGGGCAGTGGGCAGTGGGTAGCGAACTGTCTACTCCTCAACCAAGCCGTCTGGGCTCTGTGCCAGTCAACTGCCAACGACGAATTTGACCAGCCCAATCGCCGCTGATTAAGGTGCGATTATCGGGAGCAAAGACGGCGGACCAGACGCCGCTGGCATGGCCTTCCAGTACGTCGAGCAGTTTACGGGTGGTCATGTTCCAGATGCGGATGGTGCGATCTCGACTGGCCGTCGCCAAAAGTTTGCCATCACCACTAAAACTGACACTATTAACACCACCACTATGGGCATCTAGCTCACCTAGAAAGCGACCGTCCCGCAGCCGCCAGAAGATGACCTTTTGATCGGCTCCACCGCTCACCAACAGTTCACCGTCGGGGCTGATAGCCAGGGATACAATGTCATCGTCATGACGCTGCAAGCGATGTCGAATTTGCCCTGTGGTTACATCGCAGATATTGATTTCCTTATCCTGGGTGCTGGTGACCAGAGTGCTGCCATTGGGGCTGATCACCAGGGTACGAATCCAGTGCTGATGGGTAATAAGGGTATGTTTCAATGTGCCATCGGTGGCTGACCATCGTCGGACTGTTTTGTCTTGGCTGCCGGTATATATCCACTGACCATTAGGGCTAAATGTGACGGTCCGAATGCTATCAGTATGACCTTTAAGGGTGGCTAGGGGGCGGCCCTGCCCTAGTGACCATAGAAAAACTGTATTATCGTTACCGCCGCTAGCAATCAAAGCATTATCAGGACTAACGGCCAATGCCCTGACCCAGCCGCTATGGCCCTGCAGTGTTTGGTGGAGTTCTCCGGTATTGAGATGCCACATTTTCACTGAGCGATCGCCGCTGCCACTGATGATGTACCGTCCTTGACTATCAACGGCGATAGAACGGATCCAACTATCGTGGGCGTTAATGGTTTGAGTACAGTGCCAGAGATGGCGACACGGTGGTTCAGGGGACGAGTTCACAGCCGCAGCTCTAGTGACTAGATACATTGGTTTCAACGGTACTTCGATCGTTACACTGCAGTCTATGTCCGTAAATCTGGGGATATAACTCTGCGGTAACGTACGTTTAAAACGCTGGCTAATCAGAGAATTCCCGATGATTCCAGCAAAAATTTGTAGAATGCGGGTACCAACTTAAAGCGGGAAGTTTTCCTAAGGATAGATGTCAGAAGTCAGGAGCCAGAAGCCATATCCCTTCTCCATTCTGGCTCCTGGATTCTAGATTCCTAGTTAACTAGAATTTCCCGGCTTGAGTGGATACCCTAGAATGCTATGTCATTTTTTCCAAACAAAATAGATGAAGCAGCATTCAGTCAGCTATCTGAATCGTGGTTTGAGATGCCAATAAAAACAAGCGCACTATTTCAAAATAGTGCGCTTGTGCGATTTCATATACCGTTTCTTTAATGCAATTCACTGATTGGGAGAAGTTATTGGCTATGCACTTAGCTTAATGTCTTACGCTTCAAAAAACGGATAATACCTATAGAACTGAGCATTAGTAGACTCAAGGCAGACGTTGGTTCAGGTACGGCCTCAGGATCAGACTCTACAGGGGTGACTGCGATTGCTCTAACATCAAAACCATCACGACCATTGACTGCCTGAGATTTGTCCACCAACATTACATAGTTGAACACACCTTCAGCGGCTTCTCCTGCATTCGTAGCACCATCTGCTAAATAAGCACCATCTGCGATGTTGAAAATATCTCCTGCATAAGACCACTGGCTTAGATCGCCTGCAACAGATTGCCAATCAACAACATTGTCAAAATTACCATAGTAGATATCTACACGCTCATCATAATCAGACTGCACTTGATAGTTGCCAAGAGTTACAGGGGCATTGCTTCCAGTTGATTCCCAAAGAGAAATTTCACCGGAAAAGTCTTGTCCAAAATCAAACACGGCTCGTCCACCGAGCCCCAGTGACATGAAATATCCACCGTTGTTATAACTATCAACTCCTAAAGCATTAACGGTTTTGCTGCGAGCTTCACTAACAGAATTGTTGTTGTCATAGTAAACAACATCAGTAGCATGGATTTTAGCTGCCTGAGCCTGACCTGCTGAGACGGTGGCTGCTATGGCCAATAGAGATGCAGAAAGAAACTGAGATGCCTTCATAGTCATGACTAAAAGAATTCAACTAAAAAATGTCAGGTGGTACAAGTAGAGACTTGGTTTAGGGAAACAAGGCTTCCGAAATGACTCGGACTTGCTCCTTCTTCCTAGTAAAATCTAATACCTGATTTCCCTGAGACCAATCCTGAAAAACACTGATTTTCTCTTTAAAGAGTATGTGAAAGAATATCTGTCCTTTCTGGGCTTTTCGATAATTGTCCAAAGCTATATGCAGTGCAATCGAATGCTGTATGAATATAACTGCTATATCCGTGAGAATACTCAATTACTTTCTTGAATAACAATTGATGAATGTATGTGTTGATTTTGGTAAACCGTATTCATTAGGCAATACTGCCGCGTTTTCTAGCCTCTTTGTAGGAGGTGCCTACATTCTGTAACCCAGCTCTAATCATTTGTTGTTCGAGGAGGGCAAAAAATCGGTTGCGATCGCCCCCCCGCACCACCGCCTGATTATGGGCCTCAGCCAGGGCAACCGGGTAGCCAAATCCCTTTTTAACCTGGGTTAACGTCAAACTCAGAGCGGCGTCAAATAGTTGGCTATCATTAACCACCCATGCTGGAAACTCTACACGGGCGATTTCAGCCCCCACATGTACATGGCAAAAATAAACTTGATGCTCACCGTACAGCTGCAAAATATCGGCTGAGCTTTTGAATAATGGTCCTCGTTGCCCTGGCTCTAGCAATGTGGCCCATAGGGTGACATCCCGCAGTGGTGAGAATATCTGACAGGGCGCACCATCGGTTTGACCCTCGCAGTGTTTTTGACAATCTGGCTGGTCATGGGGGCAGCTTTGCAAGCGCAGAAAGTTCAATGCCTCACTGCTACGGGATGCGCTGAGATATCCCACCATGGGGATCTGGGCGGCACGCAGGCGATCCCAGGCTGCCAGGATTGGCCCTAGGATTTGGTCCCTGGCAGGTGCCGGTAGCTGATCGAGGAACCAGTAGATTAATGATCCGTCGGTCATGGCCAGGGTGGGGATTTGGGGATTGGGAGCGGGGAAGAGGGGGAGAGGGGGAGAAGAGGGCTGAGACGTTAGGGCTGCTTGCATGCCTTGTTCCCTCTGCTTACCTCCGTTCACATCAATCGCTAATTCTGCCAATACCACCGCCTCGGACACCGTCCGTCGATAGCCCATCCATTCTTCTGTGCGGATGCCCCACTGTCGTGAGGTGTAAAGGTCTTCTGGGCGATAGATGACCTCTGGCTGACTGTCGAGCAGCGGAAATCGGCTTTGGCCGTAGTGCAGTACAACACGACCAATGTTAAGCAGATAGCAATAGGCGATTTCGTGGTGGCTGGGGTTGATCTGGGAGCCGTCAGTGGCAATGACGGTATGGGCTTCTGGGGCGGGTTGGATCTGGACGCGAGTATCCAGGGGTTCAATCGGTTCGGCGGCGGTGAAACCAATCTCATGGTGGTGCAGCTGGTCGATCAACTGCACCTGATGCAGATGGGCCTGATGGAGGAGTTGGGTTGCGATCGCAATCCTGGTCTTAGCCGCCTCAGCTTCCTTGGCCAGGTGATGACTAATCCCCTGCATCTGCTGTGCAATTTTTGATAGATCCAGCATAGCCTCAGTCAGATCGCATCGAACTTTTGTACTACCGAGTCTAACGATAGCAGATCAATTCGATCATCTTCTTGGGCAGCTTGACGTTCAGGGGCTAAGTTGTAACCCCAATCGGCCAAAAATAGCTCAACATGTTCTAAATCAGGTTGTTGTTTAACCGCTTGTAGAGCCTTAATCCGGTCTTCGATAAACCAGATTTTGGGTGGTTGATGATTGGCAGTGTGGTTTGTTGTCAAGAGGCGTAACGTCTCATATTTACGGCGTTTAACCTCTTTACCTAAAATCTTTTCAGGGGGCATTGTCACTCCACTTTGTTGGAGTAACTGTTTGATAAAACGGCCTTCCTTCGTGCTGACAATATAGGTGGGCCGTTTTTCTAAGGAAGCCTGTAGGACGCTTAGCATATTGGGATAAAACCGATGTTGAGCCAACCAGTTATCTAAGTCAGCGGCAATCCAGGCATCCCGTTCGCCATCCAACGTTTTGGCAGCTTCAATTTTGGTTAGATTGATTTCGTCTAGAAATGGCAGGGCTAGCTCTGGCCAGTCGGCAATGATTTCTGCAGCAGTTTTATCAGAAACTAAAGCCCTAAGCAGCATTGGCATTTCCCAGCCAGTTTCAATCACAGGCCGTAATGGGTAAAACTTCTCTGCCAAACCGATAGGAGGTTCTAAACTGTCTGGCTTGAACAGTTTGCAATAGGCCCGCCAAGCCGTCTGGAAATATTCAATCAGCCCGTCACAAATCACCCCATCAAAATCAAAGGCCAGCACATCTGGTTGCATGGTTAAGTTTCCTGTCAGCTACCTTGCAACGATACCGGAGGAGTCGCTTACGAAAACTATCTGTTGGCTACAATATGAAGAATACAGTGCTGGCAATGTCAACTATGATAGCGACCACGTCTGTCTGATAGACATTATCTATCGAATAACGATACTTCCCAGACGTGTCAAAATTTTCAAAATCTCCCCCAGTTCATGACGGCGAGGAAATAGGGAAAACGTCCGCGATGTATCGTACAGTGGACCAGCTGGCTGAAGTACTTTTAGAAAAACAAACTCATCACCGTTTGTTGCCATGCCATAAACAGGCTGTTCTGGCTGAGGGCTAGCCAGCATATACGCCAGAAGTTGAGGTAAGGCAGCCGGAACTGGAATACTGGTTCGCTTGGATTCAACCACCATGATCCACAGTCGCTCTTGCACTACTAGGGTATCGATAAAACCGCGAATGATTTCATCTGGATCGTCCAGTTCCAGACTAATCCCGTCAGGAGACTTAAGTCGAAAAGGTGGGTCTAGAAAACCGGCTAATTCTAGTAGAGGTGATAGCACAACAGCATTGATCGTGCCTTCTAACAGTAAACCCTCTGCCCGATGATAGTCGTAGCGATTTTTTAGCCGTTCTACACCGAGTACTTGAGCGCTGCTGAGTTCGGGTAAATCAGTGCGCCATTCCTTAAAAAAGGTATCACTGCTGGCTTGCTGCAAGTTAAAGTGGCTCTGCAAATCATTCAGAGTTTTAATCCGATCAGTAACGCCAAGAGCAGTGGTCATAAAGCTTTCTGCTAAACGGGTTAACTTCAGTTTAGCAATTCTTTTTCTAGGGCTAATGTTTGAAAACAGAGGCCTTGAGAAAAATGGAAACTCAAGGCCTCAGGGCGTAGAAGCACCTGATTCCAAACCCCAAATCAATCTATACCAGAGGGTACCTAGAAAAATTGTCAATTGATTAACTCTAGTCGCGTTAATGCTAACCGTAGCAGGATTGAGGGTTTAGAATGGGAAACGCTGGATAGGTAAGCCATATGGGCAGCTCGGTAGAGTTTCTAGATGAATTTGATGTAATCGTCATTGGTGCGGGCCATGCCGGATGTGAGGCAGCTCTGGCGTCGGCGCGGCTGGGGGTGCGGACGCTTCTGCTAACCCTTAATTTGGATAAGATTGCATGGCAGCCCTGTAATCCAGCGGTGGGTGGTCCAGCAAAGTCGCAGCTGACCCATGAGGTGGATGCCCTGGGGGGAGAGATTGGCAAAATGGCCGATCGCACCTATCTACAAAAACGGGTGCTGAATAATTCCCGTGGCCCGGCGGTGTGGGCGCTGCGGGCACAGACCGATAAGCGCGAATATGCCGCCATAATGAAAACCATTGTGGAGAATCAGGAAAATCTGGTGCTGCGCGAAGGGATGGCGACGGATTTGATTTTGGGTGAAAACGATGATGTCATTGGGGTACAAACTTACTTTGGGGTAGCATTTCGCTGCAAGGCGGTGATTCTCACGACGGGTACATTTCTCGGTGGTGTGATCTGGGTGGGTGATAAGTCGATGGCGGCGGGTCGGTCTGGTGAGTTTGCGGCTGTGGGTCTGACGGACACACTCAATCAATTAGGGTTTGAAACCGGACGTCTGAAGACAGGGACGCCAGCACGGGTGGACCGTCGTACGATCAATTTTGATGTGTTAGAGAAGCAGCCCAGTGACCTGGATGTACGCTGGTTTAGTTTTGACCCAGAGGTGTGGGTTGAGCGTGAACCGATGGATTGTCATTTAACTCGTACAACCGCTGAGACCCATCGCATTATTCAAGAGAATCTTCACATGTCACCCATCTATGGTGGCTGGGTGGATTCTAAGGGACCGCGTTACTGTCCTAGCATTGAAGATAAAATAGTCCGGTTTGCGGATAAAGAGAGTCATCAGATCTTCTTAGAGCCTGAAGGTCGGACAATTCCTGAGATTTATGTGCAGGGGTTCTCGACTGGGTTACCCGAGGGTATTCAACAAGCGATGCTGCGCAGTCTACCTGGGTTAGAGAATTGCGCCATGCTGCGTCCAGCCTATGCGGTGGAATATGATTACTTGCCGGCTACCCAGTGCTTCCCGACTCTCATGACCAAGAAGATTGAAGGGCTATTCTGCGCTGGGCAGATCAATGGTACAACGGGGTACGAAGAAGCGGCGGCCCAGGGGTTTGTGGCGGGAGTCAACTCTGTGCGCTATGCCCAGGGAAAAGAGATGATTATCTTCTCGCGAGAGGGTAGCTACATTGGTACGCTGATTGACGACCTCTGTACCAAAGATTTGCGTGAGCCCTACCGCATGCTGACGTCTCGCTCAGAATATCGGTTGATTCTACGGTCAGATAATGCAGATCAGCGGCTGACGCCCCTGGGTCGTGAGATTGGCCTGATCGATGATCGTCGTTGGGAGTTGTATACCCGTAAGCAAGCAAATATTGCGGCGGAAAAGGAACGGTTGCACAGTACCCGAGTGAAGGCCCATGAGCCTGCGGGTCAACAGATTGTGGCGGATACGGGGCAGAAAATTAAGGACGCGATCGCACTTGCCGATCTGCTCCGTCGTCCTCGATTCCATTACACCCATTTAGAGCAGTATGGTCTGGGCAACCTGGACCTGACCCGCGCTGAGAAAGAAGGTGCTGAAATCGATATCAAGTACTCGGGGTACATTCAACGCCAGAAAAGCCAGATTGAGCAGGTGGCCAAGCAAACTAACCGCAAGCTACCCCAAGGCCTTGATTATATGGCCATCGACACACTGTCAATGGAGGCCCGTGAAAAATTAACAGCCGTTCAGCCATTGACTGTGGGGCAGGCTACTCGCATTGGTGGAGTCAACCCGGCGGACATTAATGCATTGCTAGTGCACCTAGAAATTAAAGACCGCCAGCGAGCGCTTGTTAAGACTGTGACACCGGAATGATAATTCTAAAGGTACTTCCTACCCCTAGCTGACTTTGGCATTCCAGCCGTCCTTTGTGCTGACTGTGAATGATTTGATAACTGTTAGATAGGCCCAACCCTGGGCCTTGGCCGATGGCTTTAGTGGTGAAAAAAGGTTCAAAGATTTTGGACTGAATCGCATCAGGAATACCTGGGCCATTATCCTCAAAACAAATGGCTATCTGATTATTTTTCAGGGTGGTGGTAATCGTAATGCGGGGGGCGGAAGCCTTTCTAGACGTTCGTCGTAGCGCTTCAATGCTGTTATTGATCAGATGCATAAATACCTGATTGAGCTGAGCTACATAACATTCAACCAGGGGCAACTGACCGTAGCACTTGATTACCTCAATGGTTGGATAAAGACTATCCGCACTCAGCTGATGTTCTAGCAGTAGCAATGTGCTGTTGAGCCCATTGTGAATATCAACCTTCTTTTTGGCAATCTCATCTTTACGAGAGAATGATTTTAGGGAGAGCACAATATTTTTAATGCGTTCTGCACCATCACGGGCAGACTGAAATAGCTTAGGTAAATCATCCTTGAGAAATTCTAAATCAGCCTGTTCGGTGGCATCTTCAATTACATCACTAGCTTGAGGATATTGTTGCTGATAGCTTTCCACTAACGTGAGCAGATTTTGAAAATAGCCATTGGCCAGATGCATATTTGCATAGATAACATTGACCGAATTGTTAATTTCATGGGCAAATCCGGCCACAAATTGCCCCAAACCTAGCATTTTTTCATTGTGAATAATCTGAGCTTGGGCACTTTTTAGTTTTTTTAGGGTACGTTTGAGAGACTGATTTTTTCGATGTAACTCCTGGGTACGGATTTGAACAATATGTTCTAATTCTCTATTTTGTTGCTGTTGAACACTATACAAACGGCTGTTGCTAAGGGCGATGGAAACCTGGTTAGACAGATTTTCTAATCCAACCATGGCACCACCTTCAGCCACAATGCGGGTTTGGTACTGCCACATATCCGCTGTGTTACCGACCACCAGCAACCCAAAGTTAGCTTGGGTTTGATTATGCAATACGGTTACAGCATATTCATCCATTTCTAAACTAGAGCACCATTGCAGTAGAGTTTCATCAGTACACCCTTCAGTACACACTAAGGTTGTTTGCGTTCTATCACTATTAAAGAAATCGTTCCAGTCTATGGTGAGTTGCTGAATCGTTGCAATTAGATCGTCATCGTAATAACCATCAAAGGCTTCTACATGGAGCTGTCTTTTATCATTGAGAAAGAATAGTAAACAGCGTTCAAAGCCAAGCTCGTAGATGGCAAATTCGAGGGCTAGGGAAATGATCTGACTGCTGTCAAAAGTTTGATTGAGGGCGTTACCTAAATCTGAAAGTTTTTGATAAGTTCTAATTTGCTGATCAAGATCGGCTTGTACCTGAAAGAAGCGATTCTCAGTTTTAATTAATTGGGTCGCTTGCTGAGCTAAATCATGATTCTGCTGTCTGAGGGCAGCGTTTTCTCGCAGGAGGCTCTCAATATTAGGAGAAACATCCACGGGCTGATCATCAGGAAAACGCTTACTATTGGCCATCAGCACACTACGGATAAGACACCTGTAAAGCTATGTAAGCGATTTTTCCCATTAACGGGGCAAATTTCACCATAGCTGTAGAGTCCAATCCAAGGGATGGATTGGCCAATTTTTTCTTGCAGGGCTAACACCATGTTCTGCTTTTCTTTTTCAGGCATGATCATCTTGCCTCGACCATCACATTCAATATGAAAAACAAACTTGGGTTGCCGGCCATTTAACTGGCGATTTATCTGGTCAGCCGTTGCTTCAGCGGCTTGATGCATCTTTTTCGTATCCCGACGAGTTATCCAAAAGTCACTGCCTTCTTCTATATTGGCTGATGCAACAACGCAATTGGTGCTGTCTTCTTTTGAAATCATACAGCGAATAAATAGATCGCTGCCATATTCCAGCGGATCGGGAGCTGGGAAACCGAGGCCAAGATTGACAGCTGTTTTATCCCAATTGGCAATTTCATCGTCTTCCAAGTAGTCGTGTAGTACATCGAAGACAGGCTGGTGGTCAATTTCGTAAATTTTATTGCCCTCAGCTCGAGTAATGGTGCGTTTTTGACCAATGGGCATACAGCCATGGCTGATTTCACTGATCAATGCGGCTTGGCCTGATAGCAATGCCCATGAGACGCTATCGGAAACTACCTGATCGTCACAATATTGATAGGTTTTTTGATAGCTAAAATTGTCGCCGCACAAACCGCCAATAATCGGTAGGGGGCTGTCCCAGTCCATCATTGTCTCTAGCCCGGTCATGAGTTCATCAAAATTGACGGTCATGGCATCGGCATTTAGGAAAAGTGCGATCGCATCCCCATGATCATTTGTCGTCAGTTGCTGACCAAGCATCTGTCCTATTAGCATTGAAGACTCACTCAGCCCAGGTAGTACACCATGGTTAAACTGAAGTTCATCGGACCGGATGACCATAACTGCTACGGCAAAATTTGATTCATCTGCCAGACCTTGAGCAATGATCCCTGCCGCTGAGCAACCAAATAAAGGGGCATGGTTAGTAGCGATGCGCACACTATCAATTAATATTTTCTGCCTGTAGCCAACCGTAGCAAATACAAATACAAAGTCAGGCTGGGTAATCTTAGCTTGCTCTAATGCTTGAGCAGCTGCCTCTTGTCCAGCAACTTTAGGGTTGCGATGTCGACTAATACCGACACCTGCTTGAGTACTCATAAAATTAAATAACTGAGGTTGGATAATGGCCAAAATTAGACCATCCTATGCTATCTAACACTTTGCAGACTGACAGTTCGTTTGTTCTAACTTAAAATGGATTGGCCACATTATCCGATGCAACCAAAGAACTCCTAGTTCCTTTTACGGTCATCACCACAGCTCTAAGCTGTGTGTTGTTTACTATATCTAGTAGGTTGCTCTGCTCCTTTCTACTTGTCAAACATCGTAATTCATAAAAAAGCCAGTTTCCCAAAAAGGAAACTGGCGCAAATATGCGTACCTCATACACTCGATTGAATGGGCCAATGCCCTTAAAACTTAAGCGACATCAGCTGTAGAATCCACTGTCACCACAGTATGTATCTCGTTTTCCTGCTCAATCAACGGTACAGTTGGAGTCATTTCAGGTTCCTGAGCAGATTCCTGAGCAAATAGTGTAGCCTTAATCGCATCAATGATAGCCTGAAGCTTCAGCTTGAACCGAGTAATGATGCCCTTTTCATCAGTAGCCGTTTCCTCAGCTGCCTGCTTAGCATTCACATAGGCCTCCTGCCCCTTTTCTTTGACTGCTTGAACGGCATTGTCGGCTAGATCTTTGGCAAGAGGGCGGACAGTGCTAGCACCATCCTTAACTTCAGTAAGGGCATCAACCAAGGCAGATTTAAGGATATCAGCGATCTTTTGAGTGCGGCGACTCCCTTCTGCTTTGATGGACTGGAAGTTTTCGTTAACGGCTTGGCTGTTGGTATAAGTCATGATTCTGTACCTTATGGGATCAATTAAACGTTGAACAAACGATGTCAGTAACAAACTTACTCAGAAGATTAATTTAGCTAACGGATACCGCCTGGACATCAACCACCTGCTCGGTTGTGGTGGCGGTATCAGCGGTTGCGTCGGCGTCTTTGTTGGCTTTTTTCTTAGCGGTGTTAACCTGCTCAAACAAAAGTTGAGACACTTCAGTGACTAGTAAAGTGGCAATGATGCCATCATCTAACCAGCCAATGATTGGAAAAACATCAGGCGAAATATCAAAGGGACTAACGAGATAGAGGAGGCTACCAAAAACAACCAGCCAACGATATTTAGAATTGCGGATAGCGTTGCGGTACCAAGTCCGTAGGCCTTCGATAATGGATTGCTGTGCAGATGTCTTCATAGGTTGTGTCTCTCTTGTTCGACAAATTCATAATCGCAAAGAGAGAGACATGACGCAGGTGGTGAATGCCCCCATGGCATGGGGTAAAATTACACCGACACTACCGTATACGGTTCACCACCATGATAACTCAAAGTACTGCCCTGAAGGCGTTTCAACGACTCATCCCCATTTCCCTCGTGGTCATTTTTATACTGTTTGTGCCAGTTGTAAAAGTGTCTATGTTCTTTCCTTGGTTTGCACCCATGGCAGATGCGGCCCCTAAAGACTCCTTTCAACGAGTTGAGATTAAAGGTGATGATGAACTGATGGAGGCCTATCGCAACGGTGAATCTGACCTGATTGTGGAAGGTGTCGGTCGGGTAGAACGCTTACTAGCAGATGATCTGGAGGGTTCTCGTCATCAGAAATTTATTTTGCGACTGGCGTCAGGACAATCGTTATTGGTAAGCCACAACATTGATCTGTCTACTCGCCTTGATGACTTAAGAGAAGGGGATGAAGTCCGGTTTCGGGGAGAGTATGAGTGGAATGAGCGGGGGGGTGTTTTGCATTGGACCCATGATGATCCTAAGGACTGGCATGCCGATGGTTGGCTAATCCATAACGGAATTCGATACGACTAAACTGAAATGGAGATGACTTTGATCAGTCTATGACTCTCTGTGAATGTGGACAGGTAAGGTTTTATGATGACTCAAAAATGTGTCCGCAATAACAAAATATTCTCTATAAAAGACAGATTGATTGCAACTATTAATTGTTTTTTAGAGTAGAACAGGTTGTCCGCAGCAAAAAACATTGCTTGTTAAGAATAGGTGAAAATGGCCTGAAACTAAAGTTTCAGGCCATTTTTTTGATTTTTTTGCTTCTCAGGACAAGTGGCGATAAGAAAATGAGCTAGGATCGCATCAAGAAAATTTGATGCATAGCGAACCATGTCTGTATACCCTTGAAGCTGCTCATTTTGGTTTACCTAAGCCCCCTTATTCCTAATGGGTAAGGGCTATGTCTCCCTACTTTATACTTTGTTGCTCAACCATGCTTAACCATACTTCGAACAACGTTGGTCAGCCGACATCTATAAATCAACTAATCCCTTGCCCTGTTGATTTATCTTGCTTATTGCCTGAAGATCAAGAAAGATTAATTACTTGGAATTCTACTCAAATAGAGTATCCTTTGCACCTGTGTATTCATCAACTGGTAGAGATTCAGGTGGAAAAAACACCACAACAGATTGCTGTCGTTTTTGAAACACAGGCCTTAACCTACTATGACCTCAATGCGCGAGCTAATCGATTAGCCTATCACTTACGAACGTTAGGTGTAGGACCAGACATGCTGGTCGGTATCTGTCTTGAACGCTCTATCAATATGATTGTTGCCTTGCTTGCCATTCTTAAGGCAGGTGCTGGTTATTTACCCCTGGATATTTCCTATCCTATAGACCGTCTACAGTACATGGTAGAAAATGCCCAGGCTCCTATCTTGCTAACCCAATCCTCTCTTATGGGTTATTTGCCGACTGCAGGACGCAGGGTAATCTGTCTGGATCAAGAAAAAATAGACAAGCATTATCCGGTTACAAATTTGGAAAACCTGGGTACGCCAGATACTTTAGGTTATGTGATTTATACCTCTGGATCTACAGGCAAACCGAAAGGGGTGGCTATGGGACAGCGAGCTTTGGCTAATCTGCTCCATTGGCAGAAACAGCAATCGGCTGCTTTAGAACCAGGTGCTCGTACCCTACAGTTTACGCCCATTAGTTTTGATGTTTCATTTCAGGAGATTTTCTCTACCTTAATAGCAGGTGGGACTTTAGTGCTGATTCAAGATGACTGCAGGCGTGATCCAGTGACTCTGATTCGTTATCTGAAAACAGAACAGATTCAGCGATTGTTTTTGCCATTTGTTGCCCTCAGTCAGCTGGCTGAGGTGGTTAAACGGGAGTCAGTCGTACCCGAGCATTTAAGACAGGTGATTACCGCCGGAGAACAATTGCGAATTACGCCTGACATTGTTCACTGGTTTCGTGCAATGCCTAAGTGTCGTTTACACAATCACTATGGTCCCTCCGAAAGCCATGTGGTCACTGCCTTTACCTTAAATGAAGCACCCGATAAATGGGCGTTGCTGCCCGCCATTGGTATGCCCATTTCCAATACACAGATTTATCTGCTAAATGAGCATAGGCAAGCCGTACCGCTAGGGGAAATCGGAGAACTCTATATTGCCGGTGACTGTCTGGCGCGGGGCTATCTCCATCGCCCTGATATTACGGCAGAACGGTTTATTAAGCATGGAGACACCATTCTCTATAAAACAGGAGATTTAGCTCGCTATTTACCAGATGGCAATATTGAATACCTGGGGCGCAGCGATCAACAGCTTAAAATTCGTGGATTTCGTGTGGAACCGGGCGAAATTGAGACGTTACTGGAACAACATGCCAAGGTACAGAAGGCGGTGGTTCTAGCACGGGAAGCGACGGCTGGCCAGAAACGTTTAGCAGCTTATATTATGGCTGATGGGGTAAATGGGGATAGCGGTGCGTTTGGTCAGCAATTAAGTGATTTTGTCGCGGCTCAACTGCCAGATTATATGGTGCCATCGGCTTATGTCATTGTAGATGGGTTTCCACTGACGCCGAGTGGTAAGGTGGATCGTCGTAAATTGCCTTCTCCAGTGTGGTTGCGATCGCAAACCACACCCTACATCGCTCCTCGCACCCCCCTTGAAACAGAAATCAGCCACCTCTGGACTGAGCTACTCGATATTCAGGAGATTGGTATCCATGACCCATTTTGGGCTTTGGGGGGACATTCGCTAATGGCGGTGCAGTTGATGTATGGCATTAAAGAGCGATTTAACGTGGAGCTAAGCCTAGCAAAATTATTGGGAGAGCCCACCATTGCCGCCTTAGCTGACTGGGTGCTTCAGATTCAAACCCAGGGTCAACTAGAGAATCAAGACGATACCATTGCTGCCAAGGCAACCTTGGATGACACTATTCAAGTGCCACTGCTACCAGAAGAGCCGATTCCCAACTACTTTTTGACGGGAGCCACCGGATTTTTAGGGGTTTACATGCTTCATGATTTACTCCAATACACCCGAGGAGATATCTATTGTTTGGTAAGGTCTACCAGCGTAACTGAAGGCTTTACTCGTCTAAAAAACAGTTTGAAACAATATCGCCTATGGCGTGATATTGACGCTGATCGGATTATTCCAGTGACAGGCGATCTAAGTTTGCCACGTCTGGGGATGCGTGCGTCTATTTTCGACCGGTTGGCGAAAAAGCTGGATGCCATTTATCACTGTGGGTCTTGGGTGAATGTACTTTATCCCTATTCCTCACTAGAGTCCGCGAATGTGGGTGGCACTCAAGAAGTTTTGCGTCTAGCCAGCCAGTCCCGAGTCAAGCCGGTCCACTATATTTCAACGGTGGATGTATTTGCTGTGGGTGATGCCCTTCAACTCCGTACCATCGGTGAAAGCGGTGAAGGCAGCCAAATGGGACCAATCCGTTCCCTGTTTAGCGGCTATGCCAAGAGCAAATATGTTGCCGAAACCTTGATGCAGGAGGCCCAGGCTCGGGGTATACCTGTGATGATCTATCGCCCCAGTAATATTATGGGAGATACTACCAATGGTATCTGTTCACCCAAGAGTTTTGTGATCAAAATGATCCAGGGCTGTATTCAGCTAGGGGTGGCTCCTGATATCAATGCAGCTTTGAATCTTGTACCAGTAGATTATGTTAGTCGGGCAATTTTGCACCTATCTTTAACCCAATCTCCCCATGGTCAGGCATTTAATATAGTTAACCCTCAATCCTACCGCTGGTATGACCTGGTTGACTGGATGCGTGATCGACAAGGATACACCTTAACACGAGTCGCCTATGAAGCCTGGTGTTCTGAGGTCATTAATGGTGTTAGTCAGAACCAAGATCATCCGTTGTTCTTCTTAACAACATTTTTGACTAACTTGCCGTTTATCCAAAAGTCCCTGGGGGCATTTCACTTCCAATATGATCAATTGCAATCAGCTCTCAGAGACTCATCTATTGGTTGTGCTCAGGTTGATACTAAGCTCTTGCAGCTTTACTTCGATGCCTTGGTAGAGCAGAATCTAATGCCTAATATTCCTGCTGTTATGGAGTATTTACCGATGGCGGCATAGTAGTTACTGGGAGTATCAATTTGAAGCGAGGGGCTTTTGAAGCGAGGGGCTTTTGAAGCGAGGGGCTTTTGAAGCGAGGGGCTTTTGAAGCGAGGGGCTTTTAAAGCGAGGGGCTTTTAAAGCGAGGGGCTTTTGAAGCGAGGGGCTTTTCCAAGGATAGAATTTAGAATTCAGGTGCTAGGATGAGGAGCCAAAAGTCTCCTGAATTCAAACCTCTGGATTCTAGATTCTGATCTAACCAGTACTTCTCGACTTAAGTGGCTCCCAATCCTTGGCCTGAGCTAGTCAAACAGGTAAACGTTAAATAGCTTGTTTACTGAGTAGTTCATTAGCCATGTAATGCAATATACCGAGTATTTTACCGACGTTATCGACAAAATACTCCATCGAATAATCGTCCCCTGATGTTCTCTGAGTTCCATAAAGCACTTCTGTCAGAATATGACTCACCTCAATAGGAATGATGGACGAATATAAATTAGCCTCAACAATAGTGAGATTGCTTATGCTTTTTTCAAAGCTGAAATCACTTATGCCATAGTATGGAAGTCCCATTGGCAAGGTTATCAATATTATTTTAGTGTTACTTTGGGCTATTCAGATTGAAACAACTATAGTGACCAGGAAATTGGTTCAATGCCGTTTTTTTGCAAATATGCATTGGCTTTTGAAAAATGCCGGTTGCCAAAGAAGCCACGGTGCGCAGATAGCGGTGAAGGGTGGGGCGAAGTAAGCACTAAATGCCGTTCACGATCAATGAATTTTCCTTTTTGTTGTGCATAACTGCCCCATAGCAGGAAAACTAAATGCTTTCGTTGCTGGTTTAGGTTGCTGATAATGGTATCTGTAAATTGCTCCCAGCCTTTTCCCTTATGCGAGGCGGCTTTATGTTGCTCTACCGTTAGTACACTATTGAGCAATAACACCCCTTGCGCTGCCCAGCCTTGCAGACAACCATGTTTGGGTAGTTTAATCCCCAGGTCTTGTTCAATTTCTTTGAAAATATTGACCAGGGAAGGCGGTGGGGTAACGCCCTCCGGGACAGAAAAGCACAGGCCATGAGCCTGACCTGGGCCATGATAGGGGTCTTGTCCGAGAATTACAACTTTGACCTGGTCAAATGGTGTGCTGTTCATGGCATTAAAAATTAGTGAGCCCCGTGGGTAAATAATTTTGCCAGCGGCCTTTTCTGCTACTAAAAACTGTTTTAATGCCTGCATGTAAGGAGTGGTAAACACATCTTCTAGAACCGCTTTCCAGGTGGGCTCAAGTTTAATCGTGCTGGTGGAAGAAGGGGTTGCGTCTGTTGTCATAGGGGCACCTTGTTTAAGGTAAAAGTCTCTTCCAATGCATATATGGCCATTATTTAAATGAATATGCACGAAAAAGATAGGCTTATTTTGAAAACAACCATCTATCAATATTTATATGATACCGCCAAAGTATGCTGTCGCAAGTAAAAAAGAGTCTCTTAGCCAATAAAAACAGGTTTAGCGATAAATTGATGCGCATACATAATGGCAATGAAACCCAGCATCGGTAGACAGACCGTTAAATACTTGCCTGCGCAAGCCCAGCTTACACCCCTTCTAGCCATCAATGCTCGAAAAGAGAAATATGAAAAAAATGAGATTGCAATGCCAAAACCACCAACGTAGGGTGGAAATAAATGATGTCTGATAACACAATTACAAAAATGCCGATCGTGGAAGGTCCATTCTATCCATAGACCGTTTGACTCCTGTAAGGTTTTGACGAACAATAGACCCGCCAAAAATAGACTGGTTACGTTAAGGGCTATCAAAACAGACCTTTCTTTGAGGAAGTTGTTTTTTAATAGAAAAGGCAAGGCCACTATCAAAACTACATAAATCCCTGGTGATAGTACATACAGATCAAATACAGACCTAAACCCAAATCCATCATCTAGGGCACTCAACTGACCGGCTATATAAATACTGTAAGTGAGGCCAACAAAAAATATCCCCCCCGCGATGATGTGAACGAACCTGTATGTCCAAGCTTTCATACATTTCCCGTTTTTCGTTATACGCTGCTGATTCTAACTAGCTGCCATACAATAAAGGCGTCTGTCAATTGAGCTTGAGTTATGCCAGAGCAAACCCGTCAATCCTGGGATTTCGGTCGCTTTTTCGACACACTCAACTATTTTGACGCCATCCCTATCGTTAGTTCACTGCAAAAAATGTTTTTTGGTTCACCACCGCCACCGCCACCGCAGCTCCAGGCGAATATCATCTTCGACTTTCGGCAGCCCACGGAGCAAATGCGTCAACTCTGGGGTGCCCTTGATGATGTAGTCATGGGTGGCGTTAGCCAAAGTGGAGCCCAGCTACAGTCAGAAGGATTAGCTTTTAATGGCTATGTGTCTACAGCAAATTCCGGTGGCTTTGCTTCCGTCCGCACCCGTAACTTTGAGCCCCCCCTAGACTTGAGTACTTACAGTGGCATTGAGCTACGGGTAAAAGGTGACGGCCAACGTTACAAATTCTTTTTACGTGATGGCGCAGGCTGGGATACCGTCGCCTATGCCTATTCCTTTGATACCGCGAACGGTGGTTGGGTAACCATTCGCATTCCCTTTGCTGATATGAAAGCCGTACAGCGAGCGCGTATAGTGCAACGAGGCCCACTCAACGCGGGGCGAATCTACTCGCTGCAAATCATGCTGAGCAAGTTTGAATATGACCGTCAGCTGAACCCTCACTTTACGGCAGGTCCATTTCAGCTGTTAGTGGAGTCTGTTGGAGTTTATTAGCTAGGCTTTAATTTTCACTCTGCCCTCGGTTACAGGTGTATTCAACTACTCCTCCAAAGGCTTTGTAGCATTCCCTTTCTGGGCGTAAAGAATACCGACAATCAATAACAGGCCTCCAACTGTGCTGGACCAGCCTAGGGGTTCCTTAAAGGCAAAGATACCTAGCAACGTAGCTGTCAAAGGCTCGATTAAAACTGCAATACCAGCCACAGTGGCAGACGTGTAACGGATGCCTAACATGTAAATGCCGTAGGCAAAGCCGCTGGTGATAATGCCGAGATAGAGTAGATAGGGTAAGGCCTTTAGCCAGATATCTAAGGCAGGCTGTAACACTAGGGTGGGGGTGAGAGCTAACGCCGCTGCCGTGAAGCTATAGGTCGAGATCGCAATCCCATCCATCCGCCTGACCAGTGCCTTCGCTAAAATGGCATACCCTGCATAGGAGAAGGCAGCACCAAAAGCCAAGACCACACCCAAGAGAAACCGACTGCCATTAACCTGTAATGCGTCCGGTTGGGCAACTAATAACACAGTGCCGGTCACGCCCAGCGCTAGGGCAATACCCAGACTACGAGTGAGTTTCTCCCCAAGAAACGCAATGGCCAGCAAGGCAATAATCAACGGCGACGAACAAATGGCGACCATTGCCGTCATCGCCACTCCGACATAGGGTACAGCGGCAAAGTAAAACACCTGATAGCCTGCCATACATAGCCCCATGGCCAGCATCGGTAAACGATATGCCTGGGGGGGCCAATAGGGGACGTTATTATCCTGACTGTGTTTGCGGGTGTTATAGCTGTGCCATAGCCAGAAGATGGGCAGTGCAAAGATCATGCGCCACAGGCCCACAATTAATGGAGAAACAGTTACTTTTTGAGAGATCAGCACTGAGGTAGTGCCTGTAGTGCCCCAAGCAACAGCGGCTAGGCATATAAGAAGTAGACCCATAATAGGATGGTGATTACTTATAGCTGCGTTGCGTCAGTTCAACATTATCAAAGACCAAAGACTCCTTATGTAACTCAGGGGGCTGTTCATCGCCGCTGTAGGCCCAGGCTGCCACATAGGCATAGTCGTCATCATTACGTTTGGCTTCACCATCGCTGGTCTGATATTCCTCACGGAAATGACAACCACAGGATTCTTCTCGGTTGAGGGCGTCGCGGGCCATCAGTTCCCCTAGTTCCAGAAAATCGGCCAGACGACCAGCATATTCCAGGTTTTTATTGAGAGTATTTGCTGCCTCAGGTACCCGCAGGTTTTGCCAAAATTCTGCTCGGAGTGATTGGATTTGGTCGATAACAGATTGGAGGCTGTTGCGATCGCGACTCATGCCCACATGATCCCACACCAGCTGCCCCAGCTCTCGATGAAACTGCATCACAGTTTTCTCACCCTGAATGCTCAAGAGCTTGTGAATTTTGGCTTTTACTGAGGCCTCAGCTTCAGTAAAGGCATCATCATCGATATCTATGGGTGGCAGTGGATTACGGGCCAAGTAATCGCCCAGGGTATAGGGAATCACAAAATAGCCATCCGCCAGTCCCTGCATTAAGGCACTGGCTCCTAAGCGATTGGCTCCGTGGTCTGAAAAGTTGGCTTCACCCAGGACAAACAGACCGGGAACTGTGCTCATCAGGTGATAGTCCACCCAGAGACCACCCATGGTGTAGTGGACCGCCGGGTAAATCCGCATGGGTTGTTCATAGGGGTTTTCGTCAGTAATGCGTTGGTACATCTGGAAAAGATTGCCGTAGCGAGTTGCGATCGCATCCTTGCCATCTTGATCAATCGCATCCCGAAAGTCCAGGTATACCGCTAGCCCCGTGGCTCCCACACCCCGGCCTTCATCGGTCATTTGCTTAGCATTGCGAGAGGCGACATCCCGAGGCACCAGGTTGCCAAAGCTAGGGTAGCGTTTTTCCAGATAATAATCTCTCTCTTCGTCAGGAATTTCATTAGGTGGACGATTATCGCCTGGTTTTATCGGCACCCAAACGCGACCATCATTGCGCAGACTCTCACTCATCAACGTGAGTTTTGATTGATAATCTCCTGACACCGGAATGCAGGTGGGATGAATCTGGGTATAACAAGGGTTCGCAAAGTAAGCCCCTCGCTTATAACAGCGCCATGCTGCCGTCACATTAGAATTACGGCCATTGGTAGACAGATAAAACACATTGCCATAGCCACCCGTACATAGGAGAACCGCATCTCCCTGATGCCGCTCTAATTCACCGGTAATTAAGTTACGGGTAATAATTCCTCGGGCGTGGCCATCGATAACCACCAGATCCAACATTTCTCGCCGGGTGAAAATCTCAATCTGGTCGGCCATTTTCATCATGGCACTGTAAGCCCCTAACAGAAGTTGCTGCCCCGTTTGTCCTCGAGCATAGAATGTGCGTGATACTTGGGCACCACCAAAGGAGCGATTTGCTAACAAGCCACCATATTCCCTGGCAAAGGGGACTCCCTGGGCAACACAGTGATCAATAATATGATTGCTAATCTGGGCAAGACGATATACATTTGCCTCGCGAGAACGATAGTCACCGCCCTTAATGGTGTCGTAAAACAAACGCCAGATACTATCCCCATCATTAGGATAGTTTTTGGTGGCATTAATCCCCCCCTGAGCAGCAATACTGTGGGCCCGTCGAGGAGAATCCTGAATACAAAAACTTTTAACCTGGTAACCCAATTCTGCCAGGGTCGCTGCCGCTGAGGCTCCGGCCAGACCAATGCCAACGATGATAATACTGTGCTGCCGTTTGTTATTAGGATTAACAAGTTTACAGTGGTCTTTAAAAGTGTTCCACTTATTCTTTAAATCGCCGTGGGGGATGCGTGGGTCTAAGGACATGGGTGTAATGGCAAGGATTTTGAAACTCTAGCAAGTCAAAATTTAAAACTTAAAATTCAAAACTTTCAGGTGATGAGACCAAAATAAATACTTAAGGGCAGTACAACAAATCCCAGGGCGATGCCAATGGCTAAGATCGAACTCAGGGTATATGCGGCAGGTCTCAGGCTGGCATTCAGGGCTCCTAAGGATTGGCATGCGCTCCAGATGCCATGACGTAAATGACTGGCTAACAGTACTATCACGCCGGTATAACTAACGGTGTAGAGCGGTTGTTGAAATTTTTCGATGACCAGTCGAGCTAAATCTCGGATATCCGAGCCTGGTACGATATAGCGAATGCCAAATTTGAACGTAAGCAAGTGCCAGACTAAAAAGCCACCCAGGACCAGACCGGTGACGATCATGGTACGAGAGCTGAGAGTTTGGTAGCTAGAGCCCCCCACTGAAGTATAGGTGACATAGCTTTGGGGCCTTGCTTGCAACCGCCTAAGAAAAATTTGTACCCCCATGAGGATGTGAAAAATAATAAAGCCTAGTAACCCGATCTCAATTAACCATACCAACGGCCCCAATTGCTCTATATAGTGACCATATTGGTTATAGCCATCGGCACTGATAAGCAAAATCAGATTGCCTATCATATGGATGATGACAAAGGTAACTAAGGCTAAGCCACTGATACCAGTGATTAACTTTTTGCCAACAGATGACTGGTAGAGGGTGAGCAGGCGATTTGACCCAGCTGAGGGCATAGACGTCATAATTCCTAACGCTACAGTTAATTCTATTCTGTCTGGTTCAGGGAAGTTTTTGGGAAATTGCAGAAAAATTATAGAGGGTCATTAGGGAAACTAAGTCAAAGGGCAATTAACTCAAAGCGATAGGTTCTCTCAAGCTCGACTTTATCCACCAGGCCGCATAGAAAAGTAAGTCAGACCAGAAGAAATTATCCACAGATGACGTGTATACCTAAAATCTAGCGACCCTAATAACTATGGTTTTATCCAATAGTGCAAGGATGACAGCCTATGCCTTCTCCATTTCCAGGAATGGATCCCTACACTGAACAATCAGTGTGAAACTTATCGACCTACTTGAGTAAAGGCTCAGCAACAGAATCTTGATCCTAAAGATCTCATCTGTATCGTAAAAGACTCCTCCAGACTACACCCCTAGGCTGGAGGAGCCTAAAAACTTACAAATAAGTAGCTTGCGTACAGTGATTGGTATTGTGTTACTCATTTATTTGTTCAGCCAGTAATTTTTCGGGAGAAATCCTCCCAAAAGACGAGTACTATTAGGCTCATATCATTACAGGCAGCAATTGTGTTCACGATGAAACAGTTCTCATTGGCTAGCGGTTTAACTCTATGCGGCCTGATGGTAACCTCTGTAGCTCAGGCAAGTACCTTTCACCAAGGATGGAACTATAGTATCGATGCCTTTGACGATGCGTCTGGTGGTGATGCTTACCAGATTAGGGGGTTAGCCACAAAGGAAACTGACAATCATATTTACATTTCTATCAGTGGCGAAAGTCCGCTCACGGGCATTGACGCCCCCGATGCCGAGGATGGCAATATCGGCTGGGGTGATCTTCTCTTCAATTTCACAGATGACAATATTAATAAGACCAACGGCACTCTATATGGCATCCGCTTTGCTGAAACCAATGATTCTGGGGTTTCTCAAATTGGTGTTTTTAGCAATGTAACCGCTCAATCCGTCGCTGAGAGTAATTCAGGGTTTGATCACCTGCAACATTACTACCAATCTGGCTGGGAGCGACCCAATACCATGGGAGACCTGGCGACAGTTCAGGAAGCCTATGACTACATCGGTAAAACCGATCCGGTGTTGACCTCCATCACAGATGGGACCTTTTTAGGAGATATTGAATTTCTATCCGATCAGGATGCCAGTGCCGTAGGGTTAGATTTTGAGCATTTCAATGCAACTGGCAGCGAAATCCATACCTTTCGATTAGAACGCACACTACTACCAGGAGGAGACTTTCTGGCTACACTATTCTTCGAATGTGTCAACGACGGCATTGGTCTACTGAGTAGCTTCACCTCCCAGAGTATTGTCACTCAGGATACTCAAGATGTGCCTGAACCATCTGCTGTAGTAAGTTTAATCGCAATTGGTTTCTTAATTAGCCGCAAAGTCTCTTCATCAAAACAAGACCACTATCGTTAATCTTGTCTAGCGATCGCGAATTAACGACAAAAAGACATCGGTCAAATCAGCCCGATCCTGACGAATCTCTTTAATGGGTAAAGGACGCAGAATATCCAGCATCTGATACAGGGCATCACCGGAAAAATACACCTGATTATCAGTCACGGTACCTCCCAGAATCATGATTTTCTTAGCACGCTCCAGATCAATGGGCTGGGCACAGTCAATCCGATAAGAACTCCCAGAAAACTGTTGAATCAGTTCATGGGTGGACTGTTCTGCAATGATTTGTCCCTGGCGAATAATAGCAACTCGGTCTGATAACTCTTCGGCCACACCCAGCTGATGGGTGGTTAGTAAAATAGCGCAGCCCTCTGCGGCAATCTCTCTCACCAAGGTTTTAACGGTTTCACTAGCTTCCACATCCAAACCCAGGGTGGGTTCATCCAGCAAGAGCAGTGTCGGTTGATGCACTAATGCAACGGCAATGGCTAGCTTTTGCTGCATTCCCCGCGACAGCTTTTGTACGGGCGTTTTGCGCTTATCGCTTAGACCAAACTGCTCCAGCAGTTGCTCACCCCGCTGCCGCGCTACTTTACGAGGCACCTGACGTAAACCGCCAAAGTATTCGATATTTTCCAAGGGAGTTAGACGCCAATATAGATTGCGATTACCTTCTAGAACTGCGCCCACACGCTTCAGGGCCATTGACTGTCGATGGGGATCAAGGCCATTAATACGCACCTGTCCACCATCAGGACGCACTAATCCACCAATCATCTTTATAGTTGTGGTTTTACCAGCACCGTTTGGCCCCAGAAACGCCAGTACCTCCCCCGCACAAATCCTTAGGGAAACATCACGTACCGCTTCAAATCGTTGCTTGCCACGGCCATAGGATTTTTTCAGATGTCTGGCATCTAGGGTGATGCTGCTCTCCGGCAAATGCCCCGCTGAACGCATTGGCAAAGGAAGCGTCATTAAGCCTTACTCCATACACATGTTCGCCATCAACATTGCCAGCAGCCTATAGTTCACAAAATAAGTGCCCCCTAGAGTCCTTAAATCACAACAGTTAGATGCTGTCACACATCCGCTGTTGTGACTGTAGCAGTAATCCTAACGCGAATAAGCCCCTTGATACAGAATCAAGGTTGCCTTCGACTTCGCTCAGGCAACCTTGATTACAAAAAAGCCCTGGCAACATTTACCAGAGCTCTAGAGGAGCATATCGATCATTAGTTGAATGTTAATTGAGCTTAATGCAATGAACTCAATAACGATGGCAATTGACTAGGTAATTAAGCCGAAACAATCAAGTCCAACTAGAGGAATAGGGGTCACCTTCATAGGGCTGAACACCAATAGCGGGATAGGCATCATCATCGGGACCAAAAATGCGAGCTGCTGCTCCAAAAATGTAGTTAAAGCTATCCCTTAGCCAACGAAGAATATGCATGATTTCTAGCCTCTATAACGTGTATTAACTGGGGTGGGAATAGTCGATACCTCAAGTTACTACAAGGCCTTAAATAAGCTTATTAAGCGACTTGAAGCTTAAGACATCGATAATCTCAACTGAAATTAGATGAGATTTACAAGGGGCCTACTTTTAGTAAGAGCACTTTAGCAATAGCACTCTAGAATCTATTTCTTTTACTATTTTCTAGGCACCTATATCATAGGATCTAAATCAAGCTCTAAACAACAGCTAGCAAAGACTTGAAAGTATTATTCATATTACTTATCAAGCGAATAAAGCAACCACATCAAAAAAGTATTTCCAGTCTTAATAGACAGTTTTTTCGTTAGAGTTGAACTTAAAGTCGTTAAAAAAACGACTTTAGTAGTTAGGAACTAGCGATCAAGAGCTAGCATAGAAGAAGCCCAACATAGCTCTATTATGCTCAAGGGTAATAGGTTTTCATAGAAATAAACTTAGTATTTCAAACTTAATATTTCTCAATTTATAGGTTTAATTTTTTAGTAACTACAGAGTTTTTTGAGCCTTTTATTATTGATTAATCAATAATAAAAACAATTGATTACCTCACACCGTCCTTGCGTAGGAGAATAGTCGCCATGTTTCAGCGTATTTTAGTGGCCTTGGATCGGAGTAATAGTTGCTGTAGCGTGCTTGAAGAAGCCATTGCGTTGGCTAAGTCAACGGCTCAACTGAACCTCGTTATGGTGGTACCACCGATGGAGATTAGCTATCCCGATCCGGTTTATCTGAGTATGGCAGGCATGCAGGGTATTTGGACTGCGGAGTTATACCAGAGCCATCGGGCGAGTTGGCAGCAGCAGCAACAGGAGATTGAGCAATGGTTGCGATCGCAAACCGATTTTGTCCACCGTCAAGGCCTTCAGGCTAAATACACCTGTCCTATCGGTACCCCTGGCGAAACCCTGTGCAACATTGCCAGAAAATGGAACGCCGACCTGATTATTATGGGCCGCCGGGGGCACACCGGTTTTAGTGAACTGTTTTTGGGCAGCGTTAGTAACTATGTCATGCACTATGCCCCTTGTTCTGTTCTCACGGTACAAGGCATGGGGCAAAAAACGATGGGGCAAAAAACAACGGTGCAGAAAACGATGGCCGTCTCCAAAGGCAACATTATCCCAAAAACCACATAAGGGATTGAGCACACCAGTAGTAGCAATCACACAATGGCGGGTAAAGTTTATCTTTTAGGGGCAGGTCCAGGCAATATCGACTATCTGACAGTAAAGGGACAGCAGGTACTGCAACAGGCTGATTGTCTCATTTATGATGCCTTAGTAGATAAACGATTGTTGTCTCAGTTAGCCCCCACTTGCGAAACTATCCATGTGGGTAAACGGGGTGGTCAACCGAGCACCCCGCAAACTGACATTAACCAGCTGTTAGTCACCCACTGTCAGCAGGGAAAACAGGTGGTGCGCCTTAAAAGTGGTGATCCTTTTATTTTTGGTAGGGCCGCTGGTGAGATCCAGGCACTCCAGGCGGCCCACTGTGATTTTGAAGTCATTCCTGGGGTCTCTTCAGCGCTGGTCGCTCCCCTGCTAAACGCTATACCGCTAACGGATCCGGTTCTCAGCCATGGGTTTGGTGTTTTTACCGCCCATAATCTGCAAAACCTGGATTGGGCCACCCTGGCCAATTTGGAAACCCTAGTCTTTTTAATGGGAGGGCGACACCTAGGAGACATTTGTCATCAGCTAACGATCCACGGACAGCGTGGGGAAACCCCTGTGGCCGTTATCCAATGGGCCAGCCAACCCCAACAACGTCTTTGGCAAGGCACATTGCTTAACATCGCTCAACTCACTAAGGGTGAACCCTTATCACCTTGCATAATTGTCGTTGGCGAAGTGGTACGCTTGCGAGAGTTTCTACTCCCGCCAACAACAGCTGACAATATGACCAACGGCACGTTAAACAACAAAACAATCCTGGTCACTCGGGCCACGGGACAATCGAGTGCGTTCACTGACTTGCTCCAACGCCAAGGTGCAACAGTTATTGACATGCCAGCCTTAGAAATTTGCCCACCATCTAGCTGGACAGCCTTGGACCACGCGCTGGAGACATTGTCTACATTTGACTGGCTAATTTTGACCTCTGCCAATGCGGTCAATTTCTTTTTGGATCGACTATTGACCCAGGGGTATGACTTGAGACAGTTGGCCCACTTGAAACTGGCAGTCGTAGGCAAAAAGACGGCTAAAGTCCTGGCCGAACGGGGGTTAAAGGCTGACTTTATGCCACCGAACTATGTAGCCGATTCTCTGGTGGAGAGTTTTCCGGTTCCCCTATCAGGGTTAAAACTACTGTTTCCACGGGTAGAAACCGGTGGACGGGCAGTGCTGGTAAACGAATGTTCAGCCCAGGGAGCGACAGTCACTGAAGTGGCGGCCTATGAGTCAGGCTGTCCTACGGCCATGGCCACTGGGGCAGCAGTAGGGCTGAAACAGCGGCAGGTGGATGTGGTCACGTTTGCTAGCTCAAAAACAGTGCGTCATTTTAAGCAGCTAATGGGTGCTCAGTTTGGGGAGGATTGGATGGCCTACATGGAGGGGGTTGCGATCGCATCTATTGGTCCTCAAACCACCAAAACCTGCCTTGAAGACCTGGGTCGAGTCGATATCAAAGCCACTACGTACACCCTGGAAGGTCTCACTGATGCCCTGGTAAAGTGGGCTACCCCCACCAATGAATAGTATGCAACGCATTATTGGCCTAACCGGTGGTATTGCCACTGGCAAATCTACCGTATCCGACTATCTGGCCACTACCTATCAGTTACCCATCCTCGATGCTGATATCTATGCCCGTGACGCAGTAACTAGCGGATCTCCTATCCTGGCAGCCTTAGTCCAGCGCTACGGTAACGACATTTTGCTGGCAGATGGCACCCTCAACCGTCAACAGCTCGGCACTATTATTTTTAATCAACCGGATGAGAAACAATGGGTTGAACACCAAATCCATCCCTTTGTGCGACAGCGATTTAGCCAGGTACGTCAGGACTATCCCCCAACCCAAACCCTGGTCTATGCCATTCCCCTACTATTTGAAGCAAACCTGACCCATCTGGTGAGCGAAATTTGGGTCGTCATTTGCACCCCAGATCAGCAGCAACAGCGGCTGATGGCCCGTAATAATCTCTCTGCAAGCGATGCGATCGCACGTATTAACAATCAGCTATCCCTGAATGAAAAAGCAGCTCAAGCGGATCGGGTCCTCAACAATTCTGGCGATCGAGCCCTGCTTTATCAGCAGATTGATGAGATTCTGAAGGTATCTACTTGAGGTGAGAGATTTTCATGTGCCATTCCCCATGGCCCAGTTGGGTTTTGTGCCTTTACCCAACCCACGACTGCACCCCATTGCCTACCCTATGTTCTGATCCCCGGCACAAAAAACTTTATTTTAATAGCGTCGGGCGTTAATCAAACCTAAGAATCACAAATCAACATCACAAACCTGTGGTGATCAGCAACCCTTGCTTCACACTATGGGAATTCATTCCTGTTGAAACGTGAGTGTACTATGACTGACTTTACCGATTTTCTAAAACACAAGCAGGCTTACATCGCCATTGGCGAATTTAAACCCGGTCGTTTTTCTGAAGCTCGACAGCTCTATGAAAAGGCCGTTTCCACCTACAGTAACGGCTTTCAAGGAGCCTATTTGTTCCAAGAACCGGGCACCGATAAGGGGATTGCAGTCATCCTTTGGGACAATGTTGACAACATGGAAGCGCACCAAAGTCCTGTCTACCAAAAAGTTGTTCGAGAACTATCTGGTCTCTTTGCCTCTCCACCCGACGTTAAGTTCTACGAAGTTTGTAGTGAAATCGGCTTAATGGGTGAAATCGCCCAAGCTGTGGCAGCTTAGTCCATGGCGGCTTAAAGGTTGATATTGAATGCAATTGCTTACATCACCACGGCCGTTTTTACCTGCAACACTTGCTTTAGCTTATCCAGCTTGCGCATCACCTGATTGAGATTGTTCACATCTCCCGTGATGCGCATCAAACGAGCAGCGGTTTCTAAATCAGCGATCGCTTGTAGCAGCTTACCCTGTTTCTGATATGCTGCACCACGATAACAGTAGGGTAATGCAAGTTTTGGATTGCGTTCAATCGCCAGCCCAAATTGGCTAACCGCCTGCCGTAACTCACCCAAGAATTGAAAAATTCGTCCCTTGTAAAAATACGGAATTGCACTCTGGGGATAGAGATCGATAGCAGCATTTAGATCATCAAGGGCCCCATCATAGTCGCGGATATCTATTCGCAATACGCCCCGGTTACACTGAGCCGCAAACAATCCAGCATTTAATCGAATCGCCTGGGTAAAGTCCTGCAAAGCCTTGGCATAGTCATTCATATCCATCCAAGCCACACCGCGGCAGTTATATGCAGCCGCACTAGGACTAATATCAATCACCTGGGTCAAATCATCAATTGCCCCAGGACAGTCACGCATGTCATAACGGGTAATCCCGCGATTAAAGTAAGCAACAGCATCATCAGCCCTAATAACAGGATTCTCAAAACGCTGAATCAACGGTTGAATTACGGCTTGCTCAGAGGTGTACAACTTCAGCTTTACCGTTGGAAACAAACTTGTCTGAGTGGCCAGGGCCTGCATGCCGATGAGGGCAGATGTCGCATCACCCACAGCAAAGTTCTCAGTGGTGCCCAAAACCTTAAAGGAGAACAGCTCTGGATAGTCTTGCTTTAGGGGTAATAGCTGATTAAGGGCATGTTTTAACTGACGGTGTCGCATACTGTCTTCACTCCAACGCTGGCTGATAGTTCGCAGTAAAATATGGTCACGATTGTCACCTTGATGACACCAGCCAATATCCAAGCGACAACCTCGATCTAATACCTGTCGGAGTTGCTGTAAAAGATTAGCATCGAGCTGTACATCATCCGTCCAGGGCCATACCAGTATCACCCGTTCTCTTGCCTGAGCTAGAAGTTGTTCTAATGCCTTCAGGCTATTAGATTTACCGTCAACATTGTCAAAGTCAAACAACCACTGACTGTTGGTGGTGCTTGATACTGAAGCCTTTAACGGTTCTAGGGTTTCAGCTACGGCAGCCAGCACAGTATCTGTCATGGTGCTCATTTGCTGGTCAGTAGCATCTAAACGTTGTTGTAGCTGATCAAAGCTCTGCTCCGGCTGATTTTCTACGGGATCTAAGGTCTCAGCCACGGCTTCTAAGATAGAGTCAGTAACTGTTCCCAACTGATGCTCTAGCGTATCTACACGCTGCTGCAACTGTAATTGCTCATTTGAGAAGGTTGGTGCTGCCTGGGATACTGGCGACATATCGGCTCTCATTTCCTGCAAACGAGCCGATAGTTCCAAAAACTCATCCCGTGAAACCATCTCTGAAACAGTTTTTACCAACTCCTGAACTTCTTCTTTTAACAATGATTGACGTTCTTCAGTGGTCAGCTGTTGTACCTGCTGTTTCACATATTGAAGCTTATCATTGAGACCAGAAAAATTATTCTTTGTATCCGCACTAAACACCTCCATGTGCACCCGAAACTGCATCACTTCAGCCTTAAGCTTAGCCACCATCGCCTCAGCCGTCTCAATTCGGCTAGTGTCCGATAGCTGCTGACAGCGTGATCTCACATCTTTTACATCAACCCCCAGCTTTATGAAATGCTCCTGCAGTTTTGTCATCGCCAGGTGCAACTCTTGCAGTTCTGGCAACTCTTTATCCTGCGCTTCAATCTTTTCCAACAGCATCTTCCGCGTATATTCGAAAAGTTGAGACAGACTCAAAATATCTTGCTGGTTCTGAGCAATAACGGACTGACGCACAGCATTAAGTTGCTCATGGGACGGTAAATCTTCCACCTGGGCCTGAATATTTTTCAAATCCAGCTTCAAGTCGCGTTTGAGCGATCCCCTTTCGTCTTGACTCTGGGTAACTGTCATCTGCAACTGCCGCCGACTGATCAGCCCTAATCCTGCTAATAAGGACAGGGGAGCTGCAGCTAGCAGCACTTGTTGTGTAGCCACCGAAGCGATTGTGCCAGCACCGGAGCCCAAAAGCAGTGCATACTCAGTCAAATTGAACCAGCGACGTTTATTCACGAGGTTTGCCAAATGGGGTGACGAAAAAAGCAGCCCACCTAGTTGCTGGACTGCTTATTCTTGTATTCACGATGGGCACAGATCCATCAGGAGATTAGTCAAGTCTTTACGTGTCATCAAACGCTGAGATTACCTCAGTATTTACGCGGACAGCAAAAAGACACTTGCCGTTGAAAAACCCGACTAAATAAGCTTCAGCTCAAAATCTCAAGCTTACTTATAGAAAACGAAGGATGAATGGGTATTTAAAGGCACTATCAGGATTGTTGAGGCTATTCAAAATTGCCAGCACTGGCATCACCCACTGAAAAATGAGTAGAGGAATCACAAATAGCCAGCCAATCAACACCCAGCATAGAAATCCAACGATACCGCTGTAGATCCAGATATTCAGGTGAAAGTTCAACGCTTCTATAGCATTGTCTTTAACCACTGGATCATCGGAAATAATCCAAAAAGCAGCGGGAATACCGGCTGAGAATAAAAGCTGACTGAAAAAGATAGACCCGTGAGAAAGGGCTGACAATAACTTGCGCTTATCGCTGTCAAATGCTGCATCCATGACGTTTTAGTCCTTTTTTTGTGGTGACTTTATAGTAATTGATGCCTCGATTGAAACCGTTAGGGAAAACCGTAGTCGGTGCCAGTCTAATAATTGACCCTATGGTAAACCGTCAAACAGGCACTTACCTGGGGGCGTTTACAATAATAAAAAGCGCTTTCGAAACCAAGGACACTGATAATGGAACTTAAACGTCTGGGCCACGTTGCAGTTTGTGTAAATGATGTTGCCGTTGCTGCTGAGTTTTACCAAAAGTTAGGGATGAAACTTGTGTGGCAGGATAACGACTGGGCATACCTAAAAGCCGGGAATGATGGTTTGGCATTGCTGAGCCCAGACTATGACCAGGCGGGTCCTCATTTTGGCTTTGTGTTTGACGACCGCTCTGCCATTGATGAAGCCTATGCCAAACTCAGTCAGGACGATATTAAACTCACCGAAATCCACGAGCATCGCGATGGTACGGCATCATTCTATGGTCGTGATCCATTTGGTAACTGGTTTGAGTATCTCTATGAACCCAGCGAGCCAACTACCCCCAAAGATAAGGCAGCAGAACTAGCCGCCTAGTCCACCCTAGTGCCCAGCCTCCGGCTGATACCCCTCTTGCGGCTCTACCGCGCAAGCTTTATAACTTACGCTAATAAAGTGTCAACACTGATGCTAAACCCAGCTAAAACTTTCTGAGTTTCAGCCATCTCTTCCTGACCAAAAATCTGTTTACTGTTGGCTGTAATAACAATTATCCAGCGGCTATCGGGGTAAACCAGCCAAACTTCTTCGCCGCCAGAGGCAAGATACTCATAAGCTTTGGCGATCATATCTTCAGCCAGGTCGGTGGGGGAAACGATTTCTGCACTTAACGGGAAGCTTTGGGGCAAAACTTTGGCGTCACCGTATTGGGCTAATAGGGCTGGGGTGAGGTAAGCGACGTCAGGAAATCGGCCTTGATTCTGGGTACGGCAAGGCGCTTCTGTATAAACTTCACCTCCCAGGTTTTGGGTATCGGTATAGAGACTCCAGAGGGTGCTGAGGCGACGTTGTGCCTTACTGTGTTTTAGGGTGATGCCTTGTTTTGGGCGCAAATCACCGTCAATCCACTCTGTTCTAGACGGTGGGTTCTGAAGCCAGTCGTTGAGGGTAAGCTTAGGAACGGTGCTGGTGGCAACCATGGTGAATAGCGAATGTCTTGTATGGGTCTAGTATAGCTGGCGTATCCCCTCAGCCTTTACCCACAACTGGTGCTCTGCCTCCGGCTGAGTATCTCCCATGGAGCCTCTGGCTCCGTCTTAAATCCTTACAAACCATTGCCAATCAAAATAAAGGGAGCCCAATAATAAGGATGGTCAGCACTCGCACTTAGACGAATTGGCTCTCCCGTCTCGCTATTAACAATATCAATCGCCGCCCTGGGTTCCCCAGCAATCACAGACAAGTCATCCTGAATCAGCGCTAACTGGGCACGACGTAGCGCTTCTGCTTTAGGGAAACCTTCACTGAGAGCTAGATAAAACGCATTCATCAAAGCCTGGGTGCCACCATCGTCAACACGCCAGAGAGACGCTATAGCAGCTTTGGCTTTAGCGCGTTGGAGCTGATACCCCAGGCCCAGAACTTCAATACCATTGCCCAAATCTATGCCGCCTAAGCCAGTTTGACAGGCACTTAAAACAACTAAATCAATCCCTGTCAGATCCCAGTTTTCAATCTCTCTAAGTGTAACAACAGTATCATCGCCAAAGAGCAAAAATGAATCGTCAGGCTGACCGGAAACAAAGACCCCGTGGGTAGCAAGGTGAATGATATTGTAACGACCTTTTTCTTTGAGTCGGTCTTCTGTTACCTTGCGGCTAAACTCTCGATTAATCAAGGTATCAACAGTGGAAATCTGCTCAGTAATTGCATTGACCTCGGTTAGGGTAAAAGGCAAGTCGCTAAACTGATACTGGTTATCACCTACAGTTGGGCTAAAACTACATTCAGCACAGGCTGCAGCGAGAATACGTTGATCTGTCTGGGGTGGTGTATCAAGACTGCTAACTGATTCAACTGTAATATGACTAATGGAAAACCGCTCGGCCAACCATTGAGTCCCATCATAAAGAGCGGCTAAGGGGATATAGCGCAGGGCTCCATCGGGAGAATAAACAATAGTTTTAGTATCGAGCAAAGCTAAGTCGTTCTCAATATCGGCAATCAAATAGTTATAAAGTTTTTGGGCAGCGGATTTGGCATCTTGAGTCGGGTCACGCAGTACATTCCGATAATCGAGAATTGCTTTATTGAGATCGTCGGATTTAACGGCGACAGGACGGCGAATCGGTGGGCTATTGGGTGGGATAAGAATTAGCTCCAGGCGATCTTCAAAGATAAGTGGATAAAGCAGAACGGTATTGGGGAGATTCGCAATGGAGTCTTGCAGCGTCCTGAGGCTGGTTAATTCTATGTTTTGACCGTCGGTTTCGTTACGTAGTTTCGTTACAGCATCTTTTACCAGGGGATGATTAACAAAATCATTGAAGTTTTTGATCAGTTCGGATTCAGCGTCACCAAATTCGGCTAAAAGGGCGCTATCTTCTGGTGTACGGTCATTATAAGGAATATCAATAATTCGAGCGATTTCATTATTGACGCTCAGGGTCCTAGTATATAGGTCAATAATGTCTTCTTCTAGTTGCCAGTAGTTGAGGTCGTTGGTGGTGGTACTGGAGCTGCGTACGTCTTGGAAGTAGTCTTCGAGTTCTTGGGTGCGAAGTAGGTCTAAAACAGCCTGGGCTTCGAGGACTCGGTTTTCTTGGAGGAGAAGGTCGGCTAGTTTTCGGTAGGTGTCAGCAACGGTATCAGTGTAGGATTCTTGTTGTTCTTGGGTGAGTAATTGGTTGCGATCTCGAATGTCTTCATAGACATTAATGGACTGCTTATAAAAAATGATTGCAAGTTCATTAGAGTTTAATGCTTTTAGAGCATCAGCAATGCTTGCTAATGAGGTTGCTTCACCTTCTTTGCTTTTATACTGACGATGAACTTGGAGAGCTTGTTGATGAATTTCAACGCTTTCTTCGTATTCACTCATATAGCTCTTGAGTACTCCGAGCTGATAAAGAAAAAATGCCCTTTGATCGATCAGTTGATCAATGTTCAACACCTTTTCAAGCCAATGAACTGCAGATTCATAATCTTGCAAACAGATATAAGCTTTAGAAAAGCCATTCATTATCTCATAAGCAGGTTCCCACCAAGAATCTTGTTGCAGGGTTCCTCGTGACCTTTCGGCTACTTCAAGATACTTGAGTGCTTCTTCACAACGATTTGATTCAGCTAAAACAATGCCTATATAACCTAAAGAATAGGCTACCGATCTCATTTCGCTAACACAATTTGAGTCTGTACAGGTTGCACCTGAAATGTGTAGAGCTTGGTTGAGTAAGTTTTGTGCTGCTTCGTACTGCCCCAGTGTTTTATAGACCAATGCCATGTGATTTAGTTGCATTGCTCTGAATTGAACTTTATTCTCATGAAAAATAGGAATAGAGCTTTCATCATTGAGAGACACATCAAAAGCCTCTTGGTAGAAAAGCAATGCTGCATCATAATTACCAAGATAATAGTTGGAAACCCCCAGCCTTTCTAACGTGAGTAAACCTGGCAATCCTTTTGTTTTTTGTTCTATAAAGTAAATGAGTTCAAGAATATCGATAGCTTCTTGCCAAGACTCTAATCCTTTTGCACTGATAGCCTTGTAAGAAAGATTGTAATCTGAAGCCCAAAAAAAGAGTTTTAAAGCTCCTATGACCGCATCATACAATCTGTCATCCTCTTTTTGCTCAGCTTGCAGTAAATATTCTTCAAAGTACTTTTTGATCGCACTATATTGTTCTCTATCTAATTCTATTCTAGCAACTCTCAAAAGAGTCTCTTGAATCTTTTGAGGCTGTTCTAGCGCAATCAAGACATCTAATAATTCAAGATATGTCTGAACTGCTTGCTCAAAATCATATTGTCTGCATAATGTTGCTCCTATTTGATTGAGGAGAATGGCTTCCAGATGTCGATCCCCTTCATCTCTTGCACTTACAAGGGCGTTGGTTAACTCCTTTAAAGTCAGATTGAATTCTGGGCATATTTCTTCTGTAGGTCCACCTATATGAAAAATATCTGAAAATGATTTTGCCTCAAATACTGAAGCGGCATAATTTACCTGAGGCATAAGGACTGATATTAGGATTGAGATCGCTATTCCAACCGATTTCAGCATGACTGAGAAATCCTATTGAATAACTCAATTATGGGAAAGCTTATTCTCATGTTTAATCTATCCCTTGAGCCACATCTCCTAAATACCTCTGCACAAATGTTTCAGCCGCCTCCGAATTCAGAGAGCGCAAAGCCTTAACAATATCCACCAACGTCTCAGACGTCGGATCCCGCATTTCATGCACCCAACGATACACATTCGTCCGCTCGATACCCAACGTGGCAGCGAGGCTGTATTGACTAATATCGTAGGTCTCTAAAACCTGCTTTAAAACGCGTCCAGCTTTTCCCATGACACATATCGTGTCAGAGGATCATCCACCACAAAAGTATACCTACTAGTTGACGCATACCTAATGGACAACTAAGCTAAAAGCGTAAACCATTAGGCATACATGTTAACTATGCAACTCCAAAGCTTTTTAGCCTTGCCTGATCCTGCCATTTCTCCCGAGTCAGCCCTCCAGCTCTACTCAGTTCCCAAACCCGATCGCGAGCCTGTCAAAATCCTCATCATCGGTTCCCAGCCAGCTGTTAATACCATTATCCACAGCCTCCACCATCATCACTTTGCCGAACCCTTCGAATGGACTCCATTTCTGCCAACAGAACGCCCAATTCAGCTTCAGGCCGGAGAGTCGATGCGATCGCTAATAAAATACCTACCCCGTCAGTAAACTATTGCAAGCTTTTCCCAGCTCCCCTATGATTTTCTGGTTTAGCCCATACAGCCCATGGGCCAAGAGGTTCAGGTTGTGTACTCAGCAAGATACAGAGCTTCGCTATAGTAAAGCAAATTCCGTGTTTTGGAGCCTTGGGCTAAAAAGCTGAGTAAATAATGGCTAACCTGCAACTTCTAGATCCTGAGCGTTCCTATACCGTTCGGTCATACTTTGAAATGCCCTATGACCCAGAGGACATTCTGGCCGAATTTGGCTACCGCCTAAAAAAATCACGGCTCGTCTTACCTCAAGGACAGCGCATTTTGCCCCAACTCACCGAATTACAGCAGCGAATTGAACGCACATTACCCGTTGTCAGTTTAACTAGTGAAACCGCCCGTCGAGAAGCCTTAGTCGCCCCTATCCTGATAGACGTCGCTGCTTTCTGCAATTGTCAGCTCAAAATCGAATATCCCCTTAACGTCAGTCAATGGCTCAAAGGTAATTTAGATTATTTACTGCGTTCTGACCACGAATTTCTAATTATTGAAGCAAAAAACGATGACTTATCGCGAGGATTCACCCAGTTAGCAGTCGAGTTAATCGCCCTAGCACAACAACAAGACTCATCAGCACCCTTGTTTGGAGCCGTGACCATCGGCGAAGTCTGGCGGTTTGGCCAGCTAGATCCTCAACAACAACTAATCATCCAAGATTTAGAACTGTTCAAATTACCAGGGGATTTAGACAGCCTAGTGTCTGTACTCATTGGCATTATAGAAACACACCCCAATGCCTTATATGAAAGTTAGTCGCCGTCTACTCACCCCATACTCAAAACCTGACACAGCTTGTAAAACAACGGTGTTAACAACAATGCGGGCAAAAATGATGCCACTCGAATGGTTGTTACCTTCAATAAATTTAAGCCCAACCCTAGAATAATCACGCCACCGACGCCGGTTACCAACAAAATGCTGGGCGAAGATGCTGGATCGCCAATCCCGCTAGCCAACAACCCTGCCAACAATGACATTCCACCCTGGTAAATAATCACGGGCAACACCGAAAACCCGACGCCAATGCCATAACTGCCGGTCAACGCAATCGACACCAAACCATCCATGGTGCCCTTAATGATCAAAATAGTGCCATCACCGCTAAGACCGTTGTTGAGACTCCCCAAAATTGTCATGGGGCCAATGCAAAACAACAAACTGGCGGCCACAAACCCTTCAGTAAACTGACCACCGCCACCAAATTTAGCTTTTAGGCCATCGCCAATGGCCACGAGACGCTGTTCCACTTGCCACCATTCCCCGAGTAGACCGCCCATCACTAAGGCAACCAGTCCGACGATGACACCTGCGATCGCACCCGCATCCACCTCAATCAACGGCTGCGCCATCTGCATCCCAATAAATAGTGTAATCAGCCCCACTGCCTGAGTAATCACATCCTGCATCGCACGGGGTAATCGCCCCCGCAGGATAAGCCCGATTATCGTCCCCAATAATACCAACGCCACATTAATCCAGGTGCCACTTGTCTTTGCCCATAGGCTTAGCATTGCACTTTAGAGTCCCCAGCCCCACAATAAATAGAAATAATACCGCCTATATTTTTAATCGTTTTATGGTTTCCGTTAGTCTGCTTCGAGCCACTAGTTACAATGTCGAAGAATTAGAACAAAAACTGCACACCCTACTGGTACCCCTGGGCGGCATGGAAGCCTACGTCAAACCAGGTCAGCGGGTACTGCTCAAGCCTAATTTACTCACAGGTGCACGGCCCACAAAAGAATGCACCACTCGTCCAGAAATCGTCTACTGCGTTGCCAAACTAGTCCAAGCAGTCGGCGGTAAACCATTTCTGGGCGATAGCCCCGCCTTTGGTAGTGCCCATGGTGTAGCCAAAGCCAATGGCTTACTGCAATGGGCTCAAAAACTAGACCTGCCGATTGTGGAACTCCACGGTAAACGTTACAAGCTTGAACAAGACAGCAACTTTGACAACCTACTACTGTCTAAAGAAGCCATGGAAGCCGATGTGGTGATCAATCTGCCTAAGGTTAAATCCCACATGCAACTAACCCTTACCCTGGGTGTAAAAAATCTCTTTGGCTGCGTACCCGGCAAAATGAAAGCCTGGTGGCATATGGAAGCAGGTAAAGACCGTGAGCGATTTGCACAAATGCTGGTGGAAACTGCCCAAACCATTAATCCGGACCTAACGATTTTGGATGGCATCATCGGGCACGAAGGGAATGGACCTAGCGGGGGTGAACCAAGACTTCTGGGGGTACTGGGAGCATCCCCCAATGTCTATGCCCTGGACCGAGCCATGGTGGACGTACTTCAAGTACCTCCATCACAAATACCAACGGTTGCCGCATCCCAACGATTAGGACTTTGCCCCAATGCCATTGAGTTTGTTCTACAGTCACCGTCTGACCTATGCATCGATAACTGGCAACTCCCTGAAAAACTAATGCCCATTGACTTTGGCATGCCTCGGGTGCTCAAATCCACCTTTAAGCACCTATATATCCGTTTTATCAAAGAGCCTATGGCAGCCTATGCGCAGCGTTAAATTATTCAGCCACTCAGCAAACAGGGGATGCAATGATCGCATCCCCCATCAGCATTGCTTCAGTTAACTAGAAATAAGTCAACAAAAGTGAGTAACTAGAAGCCAGCCGTCGTTCTTTTCATATTCTTTGCCATTGTCTTAAAGGGGGACATGCTAGGACCAGGGCGACGCCGACTTGCTTTAGCTACTGGTGTAGTGTAATCAAAGGTAGGAACTGATTCTGATTCAGTAGCTGATGGTTGATTGGCCGAAGCCGCTAACGCTGTGCGAATTAGTTCTACAGGATCTGAAATAGACGGCGCTGGAGCAGAAGTAGCAGGTGCTGTCACTTTTTCGCCCTTCTTCTTACTCTTTTCTACTTCTGGTTGTGCCGCCGGAGCTTCAGATTGTACTACAGCTTTTGGTGCTGCCACAGGTGCAGCAGCAGGTGCTGGTGGCGGCTCAGGAACGGCTGCTACGTCATCTTCAGACAGTTCTAAATAGAATTCAGACTTTTTCTTTCCAAAAAGTTTGCCCAGCACTCTAACTACGCTCCTAATCGAACAGCAATGTGGTTGCTAATTTAAGGAAATACCTTAAATCACAGATTAAGTTATTTCGAGAATCAGCAACGTTCAGCAATAAATACACCGAAACTTATCGGTAACTACAACCTTGCAGCACTGTAGATACAATCATTATCAAAGTTGACGCTTGTGAGACGCAAGGAAGCGTTAAATCTGTTTACAATTATCAACATTTTTCTTATTTAAGCGATGTCTTTCTGAAAACGTCCAAATCAAACCCATCAAAAATGGCTTCCCACATTATTTACAGGAAGCCATTTTATAACTTGCTTAATAATTGGACAAAAGAATTAATCCGCGCCCTGGGTCAGCAGCTCACGCTTTTCTTTTTGGGCAATCACAACCTTGCCTTTCTCATCGACATCGACAACAGCGGTATCACCCTCCTTCAAACGGCTAGATAGGATTTCCTCAGCCAAGGTATCCTCCAGCAGACGCATGATGGCACGCCGCAATGGTCGAGCGCCGTAGCTGGGGTTGTACCCCTCTTCAACTAGACGCTCCTTAAATTTATCGGTCACCTCTAAGGTGATCCCCTGTTCGGTTAACCGACCAAATACTTCCTTAAGCAGGATATCGGAAATTTCCTTAACCTCAGGCTTGGTGAGTTGACGGAAGACAATAATCTCGTCCAAACGGTTCAAGAACTCAGGGCGGAAGTATTGCTTAAGTTCCTCGTTAACCAGGGAACGAATGCGGTTGTACTGCGATTCAGCGGCGTCTTCCTCTAGCTCAAAGCCAAGGCCACCGCCTCCTTTCTCGATTACCTTAGAACCAATATTAGAGGTCAGAATCAATAGGGTGTTCTTGAAGTCCACCGTACGCCCTTTGGCATCGGTCAAGCGACCATCTTCCAAAATCTGCAACAGCATGTTGAAGACATCGGGGTGGGCTTTTTCGATTTCGTCAAAGAGGACAACGGTGTAAGGACGACGACGAACGGCCTCGGTCAGCTGGCCACCTTCGCTATAACCGACGTAGCCCGGAGGGGAACCAATCAGCTTAGAAACAGTGTGGCGCTCCATAAACTCGGACATGTCAAGGCGAATCATCGCCTCTTCAGACCCAAAGAAGTAAGCGGCCAATGCCTTGGTTAATTCTGTCTTACCAACACCGGTAGGCCCAGAGAATACAAAGCTCGCAATGGGGCGGTTGGGATTCTTTAGACCCACACGGGCACGGCGAATTGCTCGAGAAATCGCCTTCACGGCTTCATCCTGACCGATAACGCGCTGATGCAGCGTATCTTCCATATTGAGCAGCTTCTCAGACTCGGTCTCAGTTAGTTTATTAACTGGTACACCAGTCCATGACGCGACGATATGGGCAATGTCTTCCTCTGTGACGACGGGAGATTCAGGAGTGCTGGCGTCATCGGTGCGCTTGCTCTGGGCAATCGCTCGAATTTCAGCCTTGATTTCCATTTCGCGATCGCGTAACTCCCCGGCCTTATCAAAGTCCTGAGACCGCACCGCGTTGTCCTTATCTTTGAGCACACCGCGCAGTTCGCGATCGAGTTCCTTTGCTGCCGGTGGTAGCTGAGAGTTAATCAACCGCACCCGTGACCCCGCTTCGTCAACTAAGTCGATAGCCTTGTCAGGCAAATAGCGGTCAGAAATATAGCGATCAGCCAGCTTAGCGGCAGCTTCTAAGGACTCATCCAAAATCTTGAGCTTATGATGCTGTTCGTAACGATCGCGCAAACCATGCAGAATTTCAATGGTCTCTTCAACAGTGGGCTCACCGACCATCACTGGCTGAAAACGACGCTCTAAAGCAGCATCCCGTTCAATATGCTTACGGTATTCATCTAGGGTGGTAGCACCGATACACTGTAGCTCACCGCGAGCCAATGCAGGCTTCAAGATGTTGGCCGCATCAATGGCTCCTTCAGCTGCCCCTGCACCGATCAGCGTATGAACCTCATCAATCACAAGAATGACATTCGCTGCAGAACGAATCTCATCCATGATCTTCTTCAAACGTTCTTCAAATTCTCCTCGATACTTAGTACCGGCCACCAGTAATCCAATATCTAGGGTGACTACTCGCTTTTCTTCGAGGATATCGGGTACATCACCATTGGCAATACGCTGGGCTAACCCTTCAGCAATAGCGGTTTTACCCACACCTGGTTCACCAATTAAAACGGGATTATTTTTGGTACGACGACCCAGGATTTGGATCACCCGCTCAATTTCTTTTTGACGACCTACAACCGGGTCTAACTTGCCCTCAGATGCCATTTGGGTCAAATTAGAGCCAAATTCATCAAGGGTAGGCGTCTTAGTCCGGCCCTGACTGCCACCGGTAGACACTTCGGCAGTCTCACCCAGCATCCGAATCACCTGCGTGCGGACCTTAGATAGGTCAACACCAAGGTTTTCAAGGACACGAGCAGCAACGCCTTCGCCTTCACGAATTAAACCGAGTAGCAAATGCTCGGTACCAATATAGTTATGACCTAGCTGACGGGCCTCTTCCAAGGAAAGCTCCAACACCCGCTTAGCACGAGGTGTGAAGGGAATCTCTACAGCAACAAACCCGGAACCACGACCGATAATCTTTTCAACTTCGATCCGAGCGTCTTTTAGATTTACCCCCATGGATTTCAGAACTTTGGCGGCTACGCCGGTTCCTTCTCCAATGAGACCGAGAAGGATTTGCTCAGTACCCACAAAATTGTGACCCAGGCGGCGGGCCTCTTCTTGGGCGAGCATGATCACCTTAATGGCTTTTTCTGTAAAGCGTTCAAACATGGCGGCTTTTCATCACCTGGCTTGTGCGGAGTTGACCTGATTCTAGCACAGCCATTTTTGGTGAAACTGTGCCGGTATTCACGACTTGCAATGGATTTGACAACCAAAAAAGACTGACTTGAACAAAATTTTGGCCGATGGCGTCTTGAAGTTGAGTTGGATTTGCCTTAGTCGCCCTAGCTACATCGTGCACCACTGAGTACTGAGTCTCTTAACCTGGATTTAAGAGTAACCCAGTCCTAGTTTGGTAACCAAATGCCTTGAATTTAGATATTTTGACTGACGACTTATTTTCAGCATCATACACATAAATATTTAATACGTATTAATGAGTATTCTTTACATGGGAAACCCACTGATATTGATGCTTAACCAACGTTTCTTTGCATTCCTGTTCTAAGGTTGCTAACCCTTGCAAGCACTCGGATGTTTGTAATTGACTACGCCACAAAATCAGTGCGTCCTCGTCATCTTGGTAATAACGTTTACGGCGTCCTGCTGTTTTGAAGCCAAATTTTTGGTATAGGTCCAATGCTCGGTAGTTAGAGGCACGTACCTCCAGGGTGGCGTGGGTAAGCCCACGGTGATGAGCTAGCTGTAATAGCAGCAGCAGCAACAGCTGCCCTAAATATTGGCGACGATACTCAGGATGAATCGCTAAGGTAGTGATGTGGGCTTCATCGACAATTGCCCACACACATCCCAGACCAATCACTTGGTCATCAATTAATAGCACTAGCAAATCGCTATTAGGACTTTCAATTTCACGCTGATAGCCCGCTGCGGTCCACATCCCCCCTAAGCAAATTTGATCCAGGGCAAGCACCGCAGGCACCAGGTCATTGGTCAAAACTTGGCAAATTAATGGTGTCGTCATAGAGATGGGTAGGCTGAAGCCACCGAAGAATCAATCGTTTCTGTACCAAAGCTGCCAGGTGATCGGTGACGAATTGTACACTGGAGCTTGCATTGGGTGATCGCACCCGCTGACAACTTTTGCAGAGTATCTATGGTTTCCACTCTTCCTTTTACCAATCAGCCTGCTGATTCTAGCCTCCGCTACTTGGAGACCGACACATCGGCATCGCCTAATCAGCGGTTTTTACCGCTCAGTGCTCGGGTGAATGAGCATGACCATCTGGAAGTTGGCGGTTGTGATGTGCCTGATTTGCTCAAGGAATTTGGTTCGCCCCTCTATATTTTGGATGAAATCACCCTGCGAACAGCTTGCCAGCACTATCGTCAGGCCTTTGCCCAGCACTATCCAGGGGAAAGCTTGGTGATGTATGCCTCAAAGGCATGGAACTGTTTAGCGGTATGTGCGATCGCAACCCAAGAAGGACTAGCCATTGATGTCGTCTCAGGGGGCGAACTCTTGACTGCCCTGCAAGCCGGAGTTAGTCCAGAAAACCTTTATTTTCACGGCAACAACAAGTCTCACAGTGAACTGCAGCAGGGCATAGAAACAGGCTGCCGGATTGTTGTTGATAACTGGCACGAACTCAACACCCTCAGCTCGTTAGCCAGTGTCAACCTTCCTACCAATATATTGGTACGGATTACACCGGGCATTGAGTGTCACACCCACGAGTACATCAAAACTGGACATATCGACAGCAAATTTGGCTTTGATCCCGACCAGCTAGAAGCGGTGTTTGCCCACATCGCCCAACAGCCGACCTTGAACTGCATTGGTCTCCACGCCCATATCGGCTCTCAAATTTTTGAACTACAACCCCACCGCGATCTAGCTGAGGTATTGGTGCATTGGATGGAAACGGCAAAACGCTATGGCTTACCGATTACTGAACTGGATGTGGGGGGCGGTCTGGGGATTCGCTACACCGAAACCGATGACCCACCGAGCATTAGCGACTGGGTTCAGATCGTCTGCGAACATATGGTCAACGCTTGCGAGACGGCGAATGTCTCCCTACCCAGACTGATTTGTGAACCCGGTCGCTCCCTGATTGGCACCGCTTGTGTTACTGCCTACACCGTTGGTGGACAAAAGACAGTCCCCGGCCTTCGTACTTATGCCGCCGTCGATGGCGGTATGTCCGATAATCCTCGCCCCATTACCTATCAATCGGTTTACAAAGTATTAGCCGCTAATAAGATGTCCACTCCCCTGAGTGAAACCATTACTCTAGCTGGCAAACATTGTGAATCGGGGGATGTCATCATCCATGACGCTCAGCTACCCAGACTGGCATCCGGGGATATTGTCGCTATTCCTGCTACGGGGGCCTACAACTACAGCATGGCCTCAAACTACAATCGCATTCCTCGACCCGCTGCCGTGTTAGTTAACCATGGCCAGGCCGCCTTAATATTAGAACGAGAAACTGATGCGGACTTAATCCGTTACGACCGACTCCCCAGTCATCTCAAACGTTAGGTCGAGATCGCCACTGCCCCATGACATCCCGCCAAGCTGTTGCCTAGAATAGAGGCTAAGAGACACAGAAGCTGAGATTCACGTCCTAAGTCATCTTGGGTAATCTTGAAGTGGGCCATGCAGGCTTAATTAAACCTTGTCCGCGTCTAAAACCGTCGTTTTTCCAGTGAAAAACCTACAGATTTATTTGGACGTGGTTTATCCATAGTTGCTAGTCCATCAGCGGCCTCTCATCTTGTAGAGCCGACTTTTTGAACTGGTGCATCCTGAGATTCCCAATGGCATCTCGTAAGTGCAATTAGTGACGGTCAACTGTGTGATATATCCGCAGGGTCCTGTTCGAAATTGAATCTTTGTACTGAAAACCCAGGTTGGGACTAACACTTGCTAGGTCTGTTTGTTGTCCATATCATTGACATCGCACTTGTTCTCATTCTCATCTACCTAATGCTGTTGGTTATTGGCGAACGCCGTAACCTATGGATGATTCGAGGATTGATTGTGCTGATGCTGGCAGCTGTCATTAGTGATGAGCTAGGGCTATCACTGCTGCACTTTGTGCTGAACAATTTATCCTTTGGGGCAGCCGTCGCTATGGCCTTGATGCTCCAGGCAGAAATCCGTCGGTTCTTAGAGCTTTTGGGACGGGGTGAAATCAGACAATTGTTTGCTTCCAGCAGAACGCCCACCTCTAGACCCGACGGTGTGATTGATGAATTGGTGGACGCTGTACGTGAGCTGTCCCAAAAACGGACAGGGGCACTAATGATTTTAGAGCTTGGTCCCCCCATTGATGAAAATGACTTTTCGGTGCCTGGGGTGCGGCTAAATGCAGACCTCTCTAAGGAGTTGATCCAAACTATTTTTCAAACGACTACTCTACTTCACGATGGCGCTATCCTTATTCGCGCCTCTCGCGTCGTGGCGGCAGGAGTGATTTTACCAATTTCAGAACGGATTGCATCCCGTCAACTGGGCACTCGCCATAGAGCCGCCATGGGAATTACTGAGCGAATTGAAAACTGCCTGTGCATCGTTGTTTCTGAAGAAACTGGCTCAATTTCTATTGCCCAGCGGGGCCGACTCAATCGCCCCCTGACCAGCAATCGTTTACGGGAACTACTACAGGAGCAGTTTACCCCAGCCGTTGAAAGCGACACCGTTGCGCCTGAATTATTAAACCTTGGTCGTCGACTGACTGGACTGTTGAAATGGACGCGACAGCTCGTTAGACGTTAGATCACTACACTTTTAGCCCGTCGTCATCCTATTTGCATCTGCTTATTCTGGTAGAAACCGGGCAAATTAAGTAGAAAGGCCTGCTAAGCCACGTCCAAGTTAAACCCTGTAGAGTCTTTACCGGAAAAACGACTGCTCTGGACATAGACAAGGTTTAATATGCTCCATTTAAAAAATATAGCTATGATGTAGTGAGAAATAAGCATATATACGCAGTGAGATAAGGATAATTGAAATGTCAGTCAGCCAAGTTTCCCAGGAAAAAGTTCAAGCTCCTTTGTCAGAACGGGAGTTGCAAATTGTTGAGCTGGTTGCTGCTGGCTTAACCAACCAAGAAATCTCTGCCCAGTTAGAAATTAGTAAACGGACAGTTGATAACCACATCAGTAATGTCTTGAATAAAACCGCTACGGGTAATCGGGTTGCCCTGGTTCGCTGGGCGTTGAAATGGGGCAAAGTCTGTATCGATGACGTTAACTGCTGCAATTTGCCCAATGCCAATGGACAGCAGGAGTTGGCGTCTTGAAAAGGTGAGAGTGAGCTTCCCTTAAGCCTGTCGTTACGCCTTGGTGCATGCCCGGTAGGGCTTTAGGGTAGTGAGTGGTGAGATCATTTGGTAGGGTGGGCAATGCCCCCACTGTAGTTTTTACCCGTTCACTGATGAGCAATATTCAGGCCTTGCGAGGTACCCGTGACATTCTGCCCGATGAGGTGACGGTCTGGCAGCATGTGGAAGCGACAGCACGTGATATTCTCAATCGCGCTGCCTATCGGGAAATTCGTCCGCCGATGTTTGAGCAGACAGAGTTATTTGCCCGAGGGATTGGTGAAGCGACTGATGTGGTGGGCAAGGAAATGTACTCCTTTGAAGACCGGGGTGGTCGCTCAATTACACTGCGGCCTGAAATTACAGCTGGTCTAGTTAGAGCCTGTATCAGTAACAAGCTATTTGCTAGCGGTGGGGTACAGCGGTTGTGGCACACGGGGCCAGCGTTTCGCTACGAGCGACCTCAAAAGGGCCGACAGCGACAGTTCCATCAGTTGGATGTGGAAATTTTGGGGAGTCGCGATCCGCGGGCAGATGTGGAAGTGATTGCGATCGCAAACGATTTGCTCCAAACCTTAGGATTAAAAGCACTCAAATTAGATATCAACTCCGTTGGCCAGGGCGACGATCGCCAAAACTATCGTGAGGCCCTGGTCAACTATCTGACCCCCTATAAGGATGAATTAGACGCAGATTCTCAAGATCGCCTCACCCGCAACCCCCTGCGCATCCTTGATAGTAAAGATAGCCGTACCCAGGAAATTGTCAAAGACGCTCCCAGCTTGCTAGATCACCTCAGCAATGACTCACAGCGTCACTTTGATCAAGTACAGCAGCAGCTCAGTGCCCTCGATATCAGTTTCACGATCAACCCCCGTTTAGTCCGCGGTCTTGATTACTACACCCACACCGCCTTTGAGATTATGTCCGAAGATCTGGGTGCCCAGGCCACTGTGTGCGGCGGCGGTCGCTACGATGGATTGGTTCAGCAATTAGGTGGTCCAGAGGTGCCAGCCATCGGTTTTGCCATCGGTCTAGAACGACTGACAATCCTACTTCAACAGCTCCAAAGTATCCCTGCCCAAACCCTGGATTTCTATCTCGTTTCCCGTGGCGAAACGGCAGAACCCGCTACTACAATTCTGGCTCAGAAGCTTCGTCATCAAGGATTTTCAGTCGAAGTCGATCTGAGCGGTAGCGCCTTTGGCAAGCAGTTTAAGCGGGCCGACCGTAGCGGAGCCATCGGTTGCTTAATTATGGGGGATGCCGAAGCGGCAGGCGGGACTGTTCAGCTTAAGTGGCTAAGGTCGGGCGAACAATCAGAATTAGTACAATCTGATCTGATTGCACAAGCTGATACCCTAAGAACCAAGCTCGAAACCCTACGCCAGTCGTAAAAAAATTTCCTCAGTTTGAATTATGGGTTTTAAGTTAGCGCTGCAACTCATAATTCAAAGTCCAAAACTTATCATTCTCAAAGAAATGGCCAGACTAGAGGTCACTACAACCTATCTGGAAATGCAGTCTGTGCAGCAGATTATTCCTGCGCCGCCCACAGTGCTAACCCTCGCAGAAGCCACCATTCCCTGTCCAGAATTTCAGCGATTTCTCTACACAGCGGTAGGGGGATCATGGTACTGGATGGACCGCCTACGTTGGACCTATCAACAGTGGTTAGACTATCTTAGCCAGGATACTGTGCGCATTTGGGTTGGTTATGTTGAGGGCGTGCCAGCGGGTTACTTTGAATTATCACGGCAACCTGATCGCAGTGCCAAAATTGAATATTTTGGTCTATTGCCTCAGTTTATTGGCCAGGGGCACGGTGGCTATTTGCTTACCCTGGCCCTCAAAACTGCCTGGGAACTTACATCCACACGTATTTGGGTGCATACCAACTCGATCGACGGTCCCTATGCCCTGAGAAATTACCAGGCGCGGGGGTTGGTCATTTATGACCAACGGCAGCATCTCTTTGACCTGCCCCGAACCGCACCCGGCCCATGGCCTGGAGCCCTCAGTCCCCACCGCTGATAAGGCTAAGGTTTAAGAATTATCCCTACTTAACCAAGGCTACTGGCAGTGATGCTAGCGTAAACGGGATCAGACGTAGACCAGCTTTAGTTGATTGTGCATATGGTTCAAGAACCATTTCAAGATGCCTTTGATAAGTCTTCTGAGTCGCCCCTAACTCAACCTAAGAGTCGGTCAGAACTGGTGAATTTTATTGCAGCTGCCCGTAATAAAGGGGCCTCTGATGACTTTATTAGCGGTCTATTAAGGAGTTTTGGCTGGCCCCAGAGAGAAATTGAGCGGGCCTATTTTGTCGTTTACGAAGAGCTGGTAGGGTTGCCCATTCCTGCCCCTGCTAGTGGCCCAGGAGAATCAGCTCGCGATGCCTTTGTTTATTTGCTATCGTTTGTTACCTTAGGCATCTGGACCCAGGCACTAGGTGAAATTGGGTTTGTTTTAATCAATCATGTCATTCCTGCTCCCCTTAGTCGTTCTGGCGACTCATCATTTCAAGTAGCCTTTTGTCTGGCCCGTCTGTTGGTGGCCTATCCGTTATATTTACTACTAATGCGCAGGATTTTGCAGGAACTCTCCATCTATCGTGAGAAAACCTATTCTGGCGTACGCAAATGGCTGACCTATTTAGCCCTGTTGTTAGTCGCTCTAGTGGGCATCGGTACCCTGATGGCACTTTTGACATCATTTCTACGGGGCGATTTGACCCATCGCTTTTTACTCAAGGTGCTGGTTATTTTAGTCATTGACGGTAGCGTACTGACCTATTACTACCAGTGGGTGCAAAGACGTCCAGCCCAGGCCTAGCCCTACCCATTGAGAGATGACGAAGCATTCAATGTTTGATTACTTTTTTGCCTCCCTGGCCACCCTAGCGGTAACCGCTGGTGCAGTAGCTGGCTTTTGGATCTTAGGCACCCCTGGTCAACAGCGATTGATCATGAGTGACCAGCAACGGTTAGAAGATTTGAATGCGATCGCGAATACCCTCTATTGGCAAAATCAGGATCAAACTGACTATATCCTGCCGGATCAGCTACCCCCCGAAGACCAACGAGAGGATCCCACCACCCAAGCAATTTATCAGTACAACAAAATTGACGAGACCCACTATCAACTCTGTGCCAACTTCGCCACCGACAGCAGCACCCATAAACTGGCCAATGCTAATCAACGCAATTGGCAACATCCCCAGGGGCGCTATTGCTTTGAGCTAGACATTAGTCAGCAACCCCCTGCGCTCTACTAGCAATCCATGGCCTCTCACAAACCTCTGACATAGAGCCTTTCCATCACGGCAGGTTCAGCCGATTTTCAGCAGATTTTCAGCTGTATAGGGGTTAATAAATCTTGTCTACGTCCAGAACGGTCGTTTTTCCGGTTAAGAATCTACAGGGTTCAACTTGGATACGGTTTATCAGCCTATTTACGTTAACCACCTACAAGCAACCATCCCTCTCACCCCCTTTTTCCCTATTAGGAGACTTACATGAGCTACCTTGAAACCACAGCTAAGTTCTACAGTGATGTGGCCGAAGATCCCATGGTGGGACTTTGTTGTGTACAGAGCACCCCACTGCAACTGCCAGGTCTAAATGTGCCTACTTTGATGCAGGAAATGAACTATGGCTGCGGCACAACCGTTCATCCATCTGAACTGTCGGGCGCTCCGACGGTACTTTATGTTGGCGTTGGTGGCGGGATTGAAGCTTTACAATTTGCATATTTTTCACGTCGGCCCCAGGCGGTGATTGCGGTTGACCCTGTCGATGCTATGCGAGATGCGGCCCAGCGTAATCTTGCGATCGCAGCCAAAGAAAATGACTGGTTTGACCCCAGCTTTGTTGATATTCGCCAGGGAGATGCCTTTAATTTGCCCCTGCCTGACAATTCCGTTGATGTCATGGCTCAGAACTGTTTATTTAACATTTTTGAACCGACTGATTTAGCAAGGGCTCTGCAAGAAGCCTACCGTGTAATTAAACCCGGTGGTCGATTAGTGATGAGCGATCCGATTGCCACCCGTCCCATCCCCCTCCATCTACAAACAGATGAGCGTTTGCGTGCCCTCTGCCTATCTGGGGCGCTTACCTATAATGAGTACATTCAGGCTCTAATTGACACAGGGTTTGGACAAGTAGAAATTCGTGCCCGTCGTCCCTATCGTTTACTGGGCAAAGAAACCTATCAGCTAGAGCAAGCACTTCTACTAGAAAGCTTAGATTCCGTTTCCTTTAAAGTGCCTATTCCCCCTGATGGAGCCTGTGTTTTTACTGGTAAAACAGCAATTTACGCTGGCACAGAAGAATATCTTGATGATCAAGCTGGACATATTATGCAACCAGGTATTCCCTTGGCAGTGTGTGACAAAACAGCCAATAAATTAGCCGGTAATTTTCCTGATGAGATTGTCGTAACGCCATCCACCTGGTTTTACGATGGCGGTGGCTGTTGTTAACTAAACCATTGCTAGACCAGACGCCGCATCAGCCAGTAGCCATAACCTACCGTCACAAACCCTAACCAAAAAGCAGGTTCTGGCACGGATTGCGGCGCTGATTGCATATCTGAGTCATCATCCAAGTCATCAGAGTTAGGGGGCAATGGTAGGGACACTGTATAGTTAACAACTCCTCGGTAAAGATTTGCCCCCATAACATATCCAAAGGCACTGTTGTCAATTGCAAAACCATCCACTAAAACATTTTTAATTAGGGATATCTCTGTTGGCCTATCTCCTAAACGGGACACAATATAGGTACTGCCGATAAACTCACCGTCCTGAAAGTTAACCCTTGGAGAGTTAGCATCAATATCTCGAACATCATTAGCTTCTGTAAACTCAAGCCCCCCAAAGTTGAAGTTAATCGATGTCAGTGGCAGAGTTTCTTTGCCAGTCCCTATTAAACCAGTCACATCAACAGACTTGTTCCCAGTGTACTGTTCACCGGTAAGGGGCCCCGATGTGACATCAACCGTAAAGTCATAGAAAACAGTTTGTGCAAACGATATCTTTGCATTAGAAAGTGTTAGCAGGGCAGAGGTTGCCACTGTAAACCAAATGCGATTCATCATTACCAGCTCACCTCAGCGCATTGGGATGATGGTCTGAAACCAGTTTCCCAGGTCAATGGGTCGTTTTTTCTCAAGTAAAACGACAAATCATAAACAAGATTCGACCATTACGAGTCTCCGTATCTATACGCTAAACAACAGAGACAACAAAAACGCCAGTAACAACAAGGAAATTTGGTTAATGCATTGGTTGAATTTGCAATTAACGATTCTGAATATTTGCGGACCTATGGGCAACGCGATCAAATTATTTAAAGCATTAAGTACTATTTTTTTCAGCTTAATGTCGGATGATCATGTGGCTGACCTAACGTCTTAAGCCTATGATTAAACTGTTAGCAGCTTAGAGACCATGGGCAACGAGCACATAATGGAGCTAGAGCTTAAAGTTTGGCGACAGGCAAACCCACAACAGCAAGGGCATCTAGAGACCTATCAACTGTCTGGGGTATCTCCCGATATGTCTTTTCTAGAAATGCTGGATCTGTTAAATGAGCAGTTAATAAGAGCGGGGCAAACTCCGGTTGAGTTTGATCACGATTGTCGAGAAGGGATCTGTGGTTCTTGCAACCTAATGGTTAATGGTCAAGCCCACGGTCCTCAACAGGGAACAGCTATCTGTCAGCTGTATATGCGAAAGTTTCAGGCTGGCGACACAATAGTGATCGAACCGTGGCGGGCTCAAGCGTTCCCGATTGTTAAAGACTTGGTCGTGGACCGCAGTGCGTTTGACCGGATTATGGCGGCGGGGGGATTCATCTCTGTTAAAACCGGTTCAGCTCCTGAAGCCAATAGTATTGCAGTTGCCCCTGGTCAGGCTCAAACAGCCTTTGACTATGCCACTTGCATTGGCTGTGGTGCCTGTGTAGCTGCCTGCCCTAATGCTTCAGCATCGTTGTTTACAGCGGCTAAGATATCTCACCTGGCACTGTTACCCCAGGGTCATCCTGAACGTCAACAGCGGGTCCTAAATATGACCCATCAAATGACCGCTGAGGGCTTTGGTGATTGTTCTAACCATGGGGAATGTCAGGCGGTATGTCCCAAAGGAATTTCCATTGATGCGATCGCAACCATGCGACGTGAATACGTCCAGGCCATTTTTTAACGCCTATTATCTAAATCCTTGTAGGGTCGTTCCATGGAACGACCCTACAAGGATTCATTGGTTAGGCCTGCAGTTCGTCCAAACGGGCTAAAACCTCCTGGCTATGGATCACCGGACGCACACCGAGAAAACGCTCACGCATGATCCCATCTGGATCGATCAAATAAGTATGACGCATGGACATCGGCTTCATCCAAGAACCATAGGCACTGCTCACTGCACCATCCGTATCCGCTAACAATGGAAACCTTAAGCCTTCAGAATCACAAAATTCAGCATGGCTATCCACATCATCAACGCTGACCCCAATCACCTGGGTATTGCGTTGAATAAACTCTGGTAAATCCCGCTGAAACCGCTGGGCTTCTAACGTACAACCGGACGTAAAATCCTTAGGATAAAAATAAAGTACAACCCACTGGCCCCGATAATCCGACAGGGAGATTTCCCCATCTCCCACATTGGTTGGCAGAGTGAACCCAGGAGCAGGCACTCCCAAAGGCACTTGTTTACCGCCAAGAGCTTGAGCAGGGGATGATGGTCCCAGGATCAGCACAGCCAACAACAACAGTGGCACAACCCAACGGTGAATAAAACGACGGACTAACAAACGTGTCATAAGCAAGATCAACGAAGCAAATACTTTACTTAAATTAACATTTTCAGTCAATCTAGCGGGTTGTCTCGGGGCCTATGCGTAGCGTCAACGCGCAAAAAATAAGGGACTAAAGCTGTAGCTTTAGTCCCTTATTTTTTATTGGTGGCGGGGGCCGGATTTGAACCAACGACCTTCGGGTTATGAGCCCGACGAGCTACCAGACTGCTCTACCCCGCGTTAGCGCTTTACAAGTATAGCGATGACATGGATAAACCGCAACAGTTTTTTGCCAAAATCCCTAAACTCTGGCAAAAACCTACAGCCACAGGGCTTTCTAGGACAGTGCGAGTTCACCAACCATATCCAGACGCTTGTAATCACTTAGATTCAAGTAGGTTTCGGCCAGGGTATCGGCAATATCAGGAGAAATCCATCCCAGCTGCCGCAAAACATGTAGGGCTGCTGCATATTTAGCCCGCTTCGACCCATCCACGACTTTTAAGGCTATCCCCAAGCCCTCACCCACTCGACTGAGGCACTGAATTCCTTCGGCACCCGACTTACTCAGAATTTCACCCTGGGTAAGCCGTATTAATTCGGTATCAAATCCCTGGGGGCCTGACACCATATCTGGATAAGTGGTCATGGCCCGAACCACGCGTTCCATTTCAAGATTTTCACCTGAGGCCAGCTTGGCGTAGAGCGTAGCCATTTGCCGCAGTTGCATAAAATAAGTGGGGGCACCACAGTCATCATGGGCGGCAATAAATTCATCGGATGGCATGCTCAATAACCCCGAAAAGCCATTGAGAATTAGCTTTTGTAACGGGTGATTTCGCTGCAGATAGGTATTGAGTTCCCATCCCTGTTGCTTACACACCGCCAGCATGCCTGCATGCTTACCCGAACAATTATGTTCCAAAGGACTTTGTTTGCCATGGGGTACCGGGCATTGCAAACATGCCGGTTCTAAATCGGCACGCCAGAGGATACCAAATACCTGTCGTGCTTGATTGGTCAATCCCTTGTGGGAACCACAAATAATAGCCAGGTCCTTGTCAGTGAGATTAAACGAGTCTAAAGCGCCCGTAGAGGTTACGGCGATGGCTTGAAACGGCTTTAGGGCTGACCGAATAAAGCTGGCATTGTCAGCATCACCAGCCACCGACAGCAATCGCCCACGATTGTCAGCCACCGCCGCATGGACCTGGTGGACAGACTCAACAATGCCTTCCCTCAGCAGTTGAACTGCGAGGGGTGCAGTAGAGATACGGCTTGGCCTAGACATAGATTTTGATTGAAACAGCTAGAAACACGGCCAGATAGACAATACTCCAGATAGACAATACTGGAAAATCTGAACTAAAAGCCAGAACACATCCACAGGAGAGCTATTAATAATGGCTCCTTTAAATAGTCCATTATTAGAAAAAACTGGCAATTGCCATTACAGTCATTAAAACAATGACCAACTGAGGAGACCGGCTGCTAGGCAACCGACCATGATACCGAAGGTTTTTCTCAAACGAGTCAGAATTGGTTTGACTTGATAGTCCACAATTAGACAGTCGCGTCTAAGAATGTCATCAGGTTTGGTCCATATTTGACCGTCATACCAACCGGATTCTTCATAGGGCAAGTCTTTTATCCGTAATCGATGCCCCACATGGGACCAACCTACGTACAGTTGCAATAGGGTAAGCGTTGGTATGACCAATGCCCCTAAGGCACCACTGATTAAAAACTTATGCAAAAATTTAGTAGGTGCAAAACTAACGGCGGAAATCGGTCCAGAGACCAGCCAACTCAAACACCAAATCACCACAACAGGCGTAACATAACCGCGCATATCACGAGCGCCCCAACTATAAAACCAGGACTCTCGCATCTCTTCGTATTCTCGAATAGGTAGTTGCTCAGCAGGAACAGGACACCTCGGTGCAGAGCGTTTCATAGTTAACGGTCACAAACACAAAACTTCATCATAGAATAAGCAACCCTCTAGGACTATTGCCCCGTGATGGGTGGTCTAGGGATAAACTCAATCCGCTGGACATGGCCCCAAAAGGCCTCAAGGTCGTAGTATTCTCGTTCTCTGGGCTGAAAAATATGGGCAATTACCTCACCGTAGTCATAGATCACCCACTTACCTTCTTCTGTGCCTTCTGTTCGTAGCGGAGAACGGCCATGGTCGGTCTCGATAGTGGTTTCAATGGAACGAGCAATCGCTCGAACCTGAACATTAGTAAATCCGGTGGCAATTACAAAATAATCGGCAAGATAGGATGCGTCACCCACCTGAAGGATTGTAATGTCCTCTGCTTTGCGGTCATCGGCAGCATTGGCAATGGCCATTGCCAGTTCTAATGCTTTTTCGTCTGTCTGACCGGCTGCGATCGCATCTACAGTCCCTAATGTGTCTAATTTAAGTGCCTCAGTCAACGATATAAATCTCCCTCAAACTTGAGTCTGGATATCTACACGGTAATGCAAATTTTTTGAAGCAGAGCATATAAAAAATATCTATCTTTGTAGTGTAAAGAGGTGTAATAAATTACCAGCATCACCTGATGTTAAATTTTGCCATCATGGGGGATAATCCAGCTGATCTTGGATGTGAACATAATTGAGGCAATGCTGCTATGGCAACACAGGCAGGGATAGGTGTGTTAATTGGATTAGGCATTGGCTCAGGTTTGACCGCCTTCTTTATGCAACGTATTATTCGCCGCCAGGACAATGCTTTGCAACAGTCCCTTAACCGATTGAGCCGCATACAGGAAGACCATGCGCAAGATTTAAATGCAGCCTTGGAAAAAATGACCGCTGACTATGAACAGCAATTAGCGGCCAAAATTGAGCGTTATCAAGACAACCATGAAGAACAACTCAATGAACTAGAGGCTGAATACGAGGCTCGCATAGCTGCCTTAACCAACCTCGACCTCCAGCAAGCACCTGACACGTTAACGGAAACAAACTCCTCAATCCCGGTAGCCTCTCCCGAAGTAGATTCAGATGCAGCAAACAGTTTCACCCCGATCCCCGATCCTTGGACAGACCATAGCAATGCCCCAGTAGTCGTTTCTGAGCCTGAGACTCCAGTAGCCCCCACAGCTGCTGTACCAGAGTCTGAACCTGAGTCCTCAACCACTACTACTCCCACAGCTACACCAGAGACCAAGGCTGCTACGTCCAAGCCCATTGCGGCTATCCCATCTAAATCCGTGATCTCCAGCCCTACTGAACTAACTCAGAAAGCTACAGATCTAGGGAAAGCCGCCGCTATAAATCGTAAAGACGCCATTCGCGCTGTCCCCCAACTGGGCAAGCTCGTTAAAGATAATGATGCAGATGTTCGCTTGGCTGCGGTTACTGCCCTGCATGAATGTGGCTCCATTAAGGCAATCCCTTTTTTGAGAAAAGCCCTCAGAGACCCTGACAATCGCATTGTGGCAGCTGCAAACATGGCCCTTAGCCGGTTTAAAGGCAATAAAAAACCATCACCAAAAGCTAAAAAACGTCAGCAGAAACGTCTTCGCTAGGACAGATGGGTTTCCTCTACGACAAAACTACAGTTCTGGACGTGGGCAGTATTTACCGGCTCAGCTTGAGCCAAGCTACGCTTACTGCCATGATAGGCAAAGGTTTTTAAGCCTTACCCACGTCAGGCACAATTAATTTACCGTAGAAACCTCTACAGGTCATGCCTTGTAAGTGGTTGAACCCGCTCTGCTATTTGAGGATATCCGAATGACTAAAGCAATCATGGAAACCGACAAGGGGACCATCAGCATTGATTTTTTTGATAGTGATGCGCCTAATACGGTCGCAAACTTTGTCAAACTTTCTCAGGATGGGTTCTACAACGGTCTTAACTTTCACCGTGTAATTCCTGATTTTGTCATTCAGGGCGGCTGTCCTAATGGCACCGGGACTGGTGGCCCTGGCTACAAAATCAAATGTGAAATTAATCCCAACAAACACGAAGCCGGTAGCCTATCCATGGCCCATGCTGGTCGCGATACAGGGGGCAGTCAGTTCTTTATTTGCCACTCCCCCCAACCTCACCTTGATGGCTTACATACTGTGTTTGGCAAAACATCCGACATGGAAGTCGTTAATGCCATTGAGGCAGGCGATAAGATCTTATCGGTGACAATTCAAGAGTAGCTACAGCCTGAGTATGGAGACTACTGCCAAATAGGTAGTTACACACCATTATTTGACCTTAAAATTACTATGGTGTTGTTACTCCCAGCATAAAGCTACAGCTGTTGTGATGTATCAGGAGTCAGCATTCAGAATCTCACTAAACTCAGTTGAGTTGCTGCTGAAGCCTTGACTCCTGACATCTGATTTTTATTTAATACGGCGTATTTCTATGGCGAATATTACAGAATCACTCAATGGTGCATTAAGGATTGACGGAGCTATTGGAGTTGCTGTTGGCGATTGGAAAACTGGGTTTTCCCTGGGGCAGGCATCTGCTAGTAATGTGTTCCCAGATACAAAACTAGAGGTTGCAATTGCTCTGAACTCCGAAGTTATAAAGGCAAAAAATAGAGCTGTAGAAGGGTTAGGTCTGAAAGCAAATATTGAAGATATTCTCATAACGTTAGAGAATCAATATCATTTGCTCCGACTCTGTCAAACCATACCGGGTGTTTTTTTCTATCTAGTTATGGATCGCGAAAAGGCTAATTTAGGTCTTGCTCGTATCAAGCTACGCTCTCTTGAAGAGTCAATTCAAATTTAGTGTTCTTCTGTATTGATTTACGCATTTTTAAGAGCATCAATGCTGCTGATAATGTCTTTCGTTACCATCCAGGCATACAACAGCCATGTAAAAAATTCTATTGAACTAAGCGGTTTGGACGCTATCAACCAGCCTCATCTAGCAGCTCCAACAGTTGAGATTCATTGAGTTGTGGCGTATTGTACTTCTCCGCTTTTTTAAGCTTACTACCTGGATTTTTTCCCACAACAATATAATCAGTTTTTCCACTGGGCATTTTGTTAATCCGCCCGCCTGCATCGGTAATGCGCTGGGTTATTTGTTCATAGGTAAGTGCTTGGAGAGTTCCTGTAAGCACAAAGCTTTTCCCCGTTATTTTTGTAGTAATCATAGGTGTTGCCGATTCAGCTAAAGGCACATCAGGCGTTTGAGGTGGTTCAGCTTGCTTGACGTCCAAGGCTTCTTGCATGGCCACTTGCTTTTTTGTTGACGCCTTGAGCTGAGTAGCCTGGGTTGCTATGGTTTCCTGAGCTGTCTGCAATTGCTGTGTTAATTCAGCATTCAGGGTGGTCAACTCCTCGATCTGTCGATTCAATTGCGGTGTCTGCTGAGCCGTTTGTTGAACTAACTGCTGATGCGTCTGGGTTAGTTCTTCTAGCTGGTGGCGTAATCCTGTTTCCCGCTCAAAAGAGACTTGGGCCTCTAGCAACGACGTTTGCACTTGGGCTAGCTCGGCCTCCAACATGGAAACCTGGGCTTGAGTTTGAACCAATTGGGTCTGACTTTCAGTTATTGCCCGTTGTTGCTGGTCACGTTCTTGTATAAGGCTTTTAATCTCAGCTTGTGCATTTTGGACGGCCTGTTCTTGCTGCTGTGTCACTGTCTGCTGCTGGTCATGCTGTTGCTCTAGCTGCTGGGTAAGCTGAGCAATGGTCGTCTGAGACTGAGTGACTTCTGTCTGGGCCGTTTCCCGAGCGTGTTCTAACTGCCGAGTGAGCTGAGTGATGGTTGATTGGGCCTGGGTTAACTCTGTCTGAGAGAATGCTCGAGTTTGTTCCAATTCCTGATGGAGCTGGGCAATTGTGGATTGAACCTGAGTATCATCTGTTTGAGCAACGGCAAGGGATTGCTCTAACTGTTGTTTAGTTTGTTCTAGAGTCGTAATAGTTTGGGTTAACTGACGTTTGTCGGTCTCTAAATCGTTACATTGCTGCTGCAACGTTGTGGTTTGGGTTTGCAATTGGTTCAGCTGTGAACTAACCTGCTCTAACTGTTGAGTGAGCTGAGTGATGGTTGCTTCTGTCTGATTGATTTTTACCTGAGACGCTTCTCGGGCTTGTGCCAGTTGCTGATTAAGTTGAGTAATCGTTGACTGTGCCTGGGTGGCTTCTGTTTGGGAGATTTCTCGGGCCTGCGCCAGTTGTTGGGTTAGCTGAGCAATGGTTGCTTGCGCCTCTGTCTTCTCTGTATGAGAGATTTCTCGGGCTTGCGCCAGTTGCTGATTAAGTTGAGTAATCGTTGTCTGCGCCTGGGTAGTTTCTGCTTGAGCAGTTGCGAAGGCTTGCTCTAGTTGTTGTTTACTGTGCTCTAACGTTGTTACCGTTTGGCCTAGCTGATTGTTTTCAGTTTCTACAGTCTCAAGCTGTTGCTGCAACGTTGTGACTTGGGCCTGTAATTGGCCTAGCTGTGCTTCAAACTGAGCGTGTTGCGTCTGGGTCTCTTGCTGGAGCTGATTTAACTGTTGCTCCGTTTTCTCTAGATTGCTAAGACGCTGCTGGGCTGCTTTTAATGAGTTTTCTAATTCACTGGTGCGTTTGTGTTCTTCTGTCCAGTCTTGCTCCAGTTTCTGCTTTTCTGTTGTCAGGTTCGTTACTTGGCTCTCTAGTTGAGTTACTTTAACCTTAACCGCAGTGGAGGCGTTGGCAATGCGATCGCGTTCTACCGTGAGCGCACTCACCTGCTGTTCCAGCCCCATAACCGCATCCTTTGCTAAGGCCATAGCCTCAGTCAAAGTTTGAGTTTGCGTCTTTGTCTGAGTTACCTGCTGAGTCAGTTTGATGTTAGTCGACTCCAACTTAGACAGCTCAGTCGCTTGCTGAGCCCGCTGTTTCCCCTGAATGCTGGCCATTACTGCACCCACTAAGACAGCTGTACCGACACCAGTACCTGCCAGTTCTGAAATTAGGGTGTAGTCCATGGCTTACAAGCTCTCCACTAGATAACAAGGCTTCTATGGTAAACAGCGATGGGGTTAACCCCGCTGATTAGCAATAATGTTTTAGAAATTCTGACGTCTGACCATTGTACTTAACTCAATTTCATCCACTAAGCAGCAAGGTTCGATAGGCTGAAACACCTACCTACATTACGTTTTAAGCTAAAATTTTTTAGAATACCCAGACAAGTACTAACAATCAGACAAAATACTAGGCATTAGGGATATCGATAGTACATTTGCTTTAAGTCCTAGTCAGTTTAATCAGTTTAAGAAGTGCCTTCCTGAACAAAGCTATCTGCACATGAAGAATAATGGACTCAACCAAAACTTTCTCAACCTCTCACGCTCCAAAATGTCAATTACTTCAATCGCTAGTTAGATTTTACTGTGAACATTCATAAGTGTAACGGCCTTAGTGACCTTAACGGCCTGTAACTCCAACTTAGATGATCCGTTCGGAGTAAAAGCGCGCCGTGCTGAAGCGCGTCGTGCCGAGTACCAACAGGTCTACGAGATTACAAGAGCTAACTACGAGCAATCTAGCGCTGTTTACGATCAAGAAATCTTCTTCACTGATATGAAGCCGACACAAGCAGGCTACCTTAAACAGGCTAAAATCGATCTCGACACAGCGAGTTCTTTGGAAGCTCTACAGTTGGGCAATAAAGAGCTAAATCCACATAATTGATAATATTGATAATACTTAACGGTCTTCTAAGAGGATTAATCGCAAAGGATCCAAATAAACTGTCCAGGGTAACGGTTGGTATTTTAGAGCAGACCACTGGTCTTTAAATACCTCTGCTTGTAGATGATAGTCCCGCTCGTTGATAGGTGGCAGATGAAGTTTTAGATATAGGGTCATGCGGTGGGGTGTTTCACTGTTGGCAGCCAGCCAGCAGTGAAACGTGTTAGCAGCAGCAGGAGAAGATGATAGATCCTGCGTCTGTTCTTGATTTAGGGTCGACCCCAAAATATTAATATGGTGAGCGCGAATGCCAATTTGAGTGAGATTGAGTGGCAGCGGCTCAACTGTTTGGAGAATACACTGCCAGTGACGGACTTCAACCTGATGAGTGCCATAGACCAAGGCAGGAGAAAGATTTTTACAACCGGTTAATTGAGCAACACTAACCTTACGAGGCTGCTCAAAAATATGGTGTTTGGGACCATGGGCAATGGCATTTCCCTCGTTTAATACCAGCAGCTGATGACAGACTCGATAGGCTTCTTCTAAATTGTGGGTGACCAATAAGGTAATGCCTTGATAGCTTTGCAGGCGGTCGATAAGCTGACGTTCAATCTGATCACGCAGGTGGGTATCAAGGGCCGAAAACGGTTCATCCAACAGTAACACTTCCGGCTGACTGGCTAATGCTCGCGCTAGGGCTACCCGCTGCTGCTGGCCACCAGATAGCTCATGGGGATAGCGATCGGCTAAATCTTCAAGACGAACTGCCGCTAGCTGCTGGATGACAATTGTCTGAATCTGGTCTGACGATAGCTTTTGAGATAGTCCAAAAGCGACATTTTGGGCAATAGTAAGATGGGGAAATAGGGCATAGTTTTGAAAGAGAATGCCAATTTTGCGATCGCAAATCGGCACGTTAATTCCAGCGTCTGAATCAAATAATACCCGACCATTGAGCACAATCTTGCCAGCATCAGGGGTTTCAATCCCTGCCAGACAGCGCAAAATCAAACTTTTACCAGCTCCAGAGGCCCCCAATAATCCCAGGGGTTGATCGTCCGTAGAAAATGAAACATCCAGCGTAAAGTTTGATAGGTGTTTTGTGAGCTTAACAGAAAGAGAAGGGCAGAAGGAGAGAGGGGGAGAATACCCTTTAATCGTTACCGCCTCAGCTGTTTCTACGACGCCTTCCGTGGTTGTTCTCTTTGCTGCCTCTTTGCTGTTTAATTTCCATCCATTCCCTCTTTTTCTAATTCGTTTACTGTGCCGTGGCTGCCACCGATTGACCCATAGAAGTCCGCCCAGGGCAACGGCTAGAATTACGCCGGTCCAAATAGCAGCCTCTCTAAAGTCTCCTCCCTCAACGGCGAAATAAATGGCCATGGGCAGGGTCTGGGTACGTCCTGGAATATTGCCGGCCAACATGAGGGTAGCCCCAAACTCTCCTAAAGCACGGGCAAAAGCCAAAGTAGCCCCGGCGATTAGACCGGGCAGGGCCAGGGGTAAGGTAATGCGCCAAAATACCGTAAGTTCGGAAGCTCCCAGGGTGCGTGCGGCTTGCTGTAGATTTCTGTCAATTTGTTCAAATGTGCCTAATGTTGTTTTGTACATCAGCGGCAGAGCCACCACAGTTGCTGTGAGTACCGCTGCATACCATGTAAAGACTAGATTAATACCAAAGTTAGCAAATACAATGCCAAGCGGACCATTTTTTCCCAGCAGGATTAGCAATAAAAAACCCAAGACCGTTGGCGGTAATACCATGGGAGCAAGTAAAAGGCTATCTAATAAAGCCCGTCCCCGTCCCCGATAGTGATACATAACGTGGGCAGCCGCAATGCCCATAAAAAAGGTGACGATGGTGGCAATCGTCGCAATACGTAAGGAGATCCAAAGGGGGGAGAAATCGAGCATGGGATTTCTGAGGAAAGAGAGAAGAAGAAGAAGAAGGAAGAGGACGCGATTTTATCTCCTAAATCCGAATTCTGCAAACACTGTCTGGGCAGACTCTGTTGTCAGGAAGTCAATAAAGGTTTTGGCTGCTTCAGGATAGTTAGTATTTTGTACGATGGCAATGGGATACACAATCGGCTGGTGCAAATTTTCCGGCACCGTGGCAAGAATCTTGACCCTTTTAGATAGAGTGGCATCAGTAGCATAGACAATACCAAGGTCAACATTCCCGCTGTCTACTGCGGTGAGGACGCTACGCACATTGTTGCCAAAGACAAACTTAGGCTGAAAGTTATCCAATAGCTCTAGATTTTGAAACACCTGCTCAGCATACTGCCCAGCCGGGACGCTGCGAAACTCTCCAACAGCAACTTTACTGATGCTGGCTGCCCGGAGCCGAGAAACATCGGTGATGGTTAAATCGGACGTGATCGGTGTAATTAAGACTAAACTGTTGGCTACCAGCTCCTGACGAGAACCAGATTGGATTAAACCTTTGTCCGACAGCGCATCCATTTGATTAGTGGCGGCAGCAAAGAAAATATCAACAGGTGCCCCCTGTTCAATCTGTCGCTGTAGTACCCCCGAAGATGCAAAGTTGTAGTCTACGATAATATCGGGATAAGCGGCTGTAAATTGGGGTGCAATAGCATCCAATGCATCCTGTAGGCTAGCTGCAGCGGACACCGTAATTGTCACACCGTCACGGGTTTGGCTGTGCCTGGCTCCATGGCTGCCAGATCCAGGCAGCGTAGATAGCCCTGCAGTACTACAACCGACAACGGTTAACCAGGAGAATAGGCTAATAAAAACAAGGGTGAGATAGTTGCGACGTTGCATGGCAGGTATTATGTCTGCAGTTGGGGCTTTATCCCCAACTGATGGGCAAGTTCTCGAGCAATAAAGATCAGCAATCTGGCAGCGTCGTCTACCTGGCCGTCGGTATCATTCCAGATTGCTTCTGCCGTTGTTTCTCGATGAATTTGAGGATTGGCTGGATTTTCAAACTGTTGGGGCATGAAGGCATTGGGTAATTGATTCGTAATCTCCTGGGCTTTTGCGATCGCGCCATTCATGCCCTGAGCCCCCGGTGTTAGCACCAGTTCCGCACCGTAGGCATTGAGTATTGCCCGACGCTCTAAGCTCATAGTATCCGGCATCGTGAGAATTAGCCGATAGCCTCTAGCCGCAGCCACCATAGCCAGAGCAATGCCAGTGTTACCAGAGGTGGGCTCCACCAGAACAGTTTGCTCAGGAGCAATCTTTCCGGTCGCCTCAGCCGCACGGATCATGTTGGCCCCAATTCTGTCTTTGACTGAAGCAGCCGGATTCATACCTTCCAGTTTGAGAAGGATTTGAGCCATACAGCCCTCTACTTGAGGAATCCGATTTAGCTGTACCAACGGTGTTTGACCAATTAACTGAGTGACGCCTTTAGCTACTTTCATTAACATTTCTCCTGTCAACTATATTAACTCCTTGATGGTATGTTCGGAGGGTTAATCAAACTGTTTACGGACAACAATATTATATAATGCCAGTCAGGTTGCTAGGGCTGGAAAGTCGGCTGCGAGAAATTCTAGCCAGTCAGCAATCCGTTGATCTGTTTTATCACTTTCATTGACCTCATCAAGGGGCAGGCCAACAAATTTCCATCTCGAATAGCCGTAGACTTTCAGCGGCATTAGAATGGATGGTGGGTCGGCTAACGATGGAGTTAGCGGTGGCAAAAAAAAGCTTCAGACTTGTGGCATCTGAGCGGAAACGAACCACAAATAGTGTACATGGCTATAAGCGTTCTCCCAACCTAGTCAAAGGGCTGGTAGTTGAGCGTCCAGAGCAGGTGTGGGTCGGTGATATCACGTATATTCGATTGAAGGACGAATTTGTTTATTTAGCCGTGTTAATGGATGTGTTTACCCGCAGTATTCGAGGCCAGAGCACTTGGATAGAACGATGGATGTGTTTACCCGCAGTATTCGAGGCCAGCACTTGGATAGAACGATAGAGAAACAGTTAACGATAACAGAGTTGAAGAAAGGCCTGAAGCGTTATATTCCAGAGATTCATCATTCAGACCAAGGTGCGCAATATGCAGCCAATGTGTATGTTCAGATATTGGAGGAGAATGAGATAGCGATTAAGTAGATGAGCACAATTAATTTCAAAATTCTGGAAGCCCCCTAAGCCCCCCAACCCTGGGGGACTTTGAGTTCCGAAGCCCCCAGGATTAGGGATTGGGGGCCTTTTCAAAAGTGTCATCCTTGAAAAGTTCTTGTGTAAGTTATTTTGCCTACCTACCTACTTAGTATGGCGGGTGTAGGTAAAACTTATGAGAATGGCTACGCCGAACGTCTCATGAGAACAATTAAAGAAGAGGAGGTTGACTTATCGGACTATCGCAACTTCAATGAAGTGCATGAGAGAACAGAAGAGTTTTCAGACAAGGTATATATGAAGAAGAGAGTTCACTCTTCACTGGGCTATTTAACACCTAGTGAATTTGAAGAAAAGTGGAGGAAGAAACCCTGTAGCATCTTAGATTGATACAGGTCAGTCTAGACTTGCTGTCAACTGATTTTACTGCCCAATATTAGGGGTTCACTTCACATGGACTGTAGTCCTACAAGCGCTCATCCACTCGCATATCAAATGGCTCTTCTGATGATGATGGGGGATACACCCTAATTTTTGCCTGAGGACTAAACTGGGACAACCGTTCAGCAAAAGTTGTCATACGGTTTAGAATACGCCAGTTCTTTGACCGATCAGGAGAATAAATCACCAACGTCAGCACCTCGGAAATGTGGATACTCCACTCACACTCCACTAACAAAGATTGAGCCAGACCATCACAAGCTTCAAAAAAATATCGACTAATGGATATCTCCAACTGTCGTTTCAGCTCTAAATCTAGATCTGTTGTGGCTGATGGAGGTAAATCTTCGGGAGAATGTAAATCAGGCATAACCATTTCAAGTCTATATTGCACACTCTCTATACTCTATTACCTGAGATCCACACCAAATATTCTGTATCAGTCAACACTAAACCTAAAAAGAAAGGCTGATTCTACGTAACAAAATACAAACAAATACAGATTTTTTCTGTCGTAAATAACAGCACTGAAACAAGTTTAGAAAACCACGATATCACCTCACTAAGTTGTAATCTTGGCAACATAATCCCGGTTTTTATGGTTAATCCTGAACACAAGTTCGAATAAAACCTGAAGAAAAGATTAAATCATATCGAGTAACATAAAATACAAATAGCTAGATTGTTATTTCTAGTAATGTGATCTTGCAATAATTTATTAACCAATAATTTTGGCAACCTTAGTTTTGAGGAATCACCGTCAACCTTGTCCTGTAGTCTGTTCTAGAAAATCTTTTGTTGACTAAAAATCTCTGCTCATTTTTATGAGAGCCAGAGAGTTTTTTAACCAAATTTACCCCCCTGATGTTTTTTTGCCTATCAGCACAGGATAGGCTCATATTGCCTATGGCTTACACTATCAAAAACGGTTGCATCTCTTGCGATAGCTGTCGGCCCAATGTCCAACTGATGCCATTAAACCTCAGGTTGAATGGGAGGGATACTAGCCAGTATTATGCTCAAGCGCGATCGCTAACTACTGCAGTCGCCCAGTTAAGTGCTCACCTACCCGCAACGCATTAGCCATAACCGTTAACGCCGGACTGACGCTGGCACAGGACGGGAAGAAGCTACTGTCCACCACATAGAGATTGTCAATTCCATGGGTGCGACAGTTAACATCTAATACTGAGGTGGCCGGATCGTTGCCCATGCGACAGGTACCACACTGGTACCCCACCACTTGAATCGGTGATTCTCCGCGAGGATACAGCGAGCCAGATCGCAACCCAATGCCGTTTTTTTCCATATCTCTCAGTACTCCCATCCACTGGTACACCAGCCGATCGTGGGCTTCCAAATTATTAGGTGTAAATTCATAGCGAAGCTTTTTACGCTTGAGACCAAAGTGAGTGTCCCTTCGCCAGTAAATGCGATTGTTAGGGTCCGGTAAGGTGCCTGTGTGAGCCCACCAACCGATGGAGCGCTTTACTAGCTGCTGTAGCCCTGCCCCTGGTAGTACACGGGCAATGACTGACAAAATAGGCGGTGACTCAGCAAACACTAAATCCTGCAGGAGACCGCCACTGTTTTCAATGTGACCCATGGGGTAGGGATAATCGCCATGGCCCCAATAAAAGTCATTCACACTGACGCTGGGGGGAAACGTGCCTTTGATATTGGCTTCTACACGTTCCACAATCACAGTCATCAGGTGTTTCATCAAGTTGCGCCCCAGCATGCCTGATTGATTGGCCAGGCCATCGGGATGCTTTTCATTGGCAGAATCTAGCATTAACGCGGCTGAATTGACCGCACCGCAGGAAAGCACCACAACATGGCTAGTGAACATAACCGTTTGGCTGCTATGTTCGTTGCCGATTTCCGCCTGCACTCCCTTGATTTCTCCGCCAGAGGAACTGGTGTGGAGGGCAACCACCTTGGCATTGGTTTTGATTGTCACATTGGTGTACTTCAGGGCCACGTCAATGCCAAAGACTTCCGCATCCCCGGTGGGGTCGTCCCGACGCTGGGTCAAACTCACGGGCAGGGTGGTCGGGTGCAAACCTGTTGCCGAGATTTTCTCCACAATGGGCCGCATCACCGGAGGATGGGTGGATGCTCCATGGGGATAGGCAGCACTGCGGGGCGGTTCGGTGGGGTCATTTTGCTGATCGCCGTGTACCTGGTAAAGCTGTTCAGCCGCAGTATAGTAGGGTTCAAAGTCAGCATATTTTACCGGCCATTCTGGGGTAATACCATCCTGGTAGGTGACTGCGTCAAAATCGCGATCGCGCATCCTCATCAAAGACGCCCGATAAATTTTAGTATTGCCCCCCACCGCATAATTAACCTGGGGAGAGAACGGTTCTCCAGCCTCGTCGTACCACTGTTCTGGCGAGCGGTAGCGATTTATTTTATAAACATCAATATTGGCGCGATTCTGGTCTTCTAGGGTCATGCGATCTCCCCGTTCCAAGACCAGAATCCGTTTGCCTGTAGGTGCCAGACTCTGGGCCAGTGTGCCACCCCCAGCACCAGAGCCAACAATAATCACATCGTAGTGTTGATCGTCAATAATCATTGCTCGCTATGCACCTTTATTTCCAAACGTAAATTAAAACAAACAAGATAATCCAAATTACATCGACAAAGTGCCAAAACAGTGATGTGGCGGCAACACCGTATTCACCACCTTGGTAGTTGTTAGGGATAAAGGAACGGCTCAACATAATGCCCTGGAGCAGCACCCCAGTCAAAACATGCAGTCCATGAAAACCAGTCAACAGATAAAAAGTGCCGCCAAATACCCCCGACGTAAACCCAAAGGGTAGGCTCATCCATTCCACGGCCTGACCATAGAGAAAAAAGCTGCCCATGGCCATGGTCAACAACCAAAATGCCCGAAATCCCCAAAGGTTTTCCCGATGTAAAAAACGTTCTGCAATATAAATAACAAAGCTACTGGAAACCAGAACAACGGTATTGATAAATGGATCTCGAATTTCCAAGCCATCCATCCCCGCCGGTAACCAGTCGGTCACACTAGTCTTGTAGACGATATAGCCCACAAAAAAGCTCAAAAAGATGACACTTTCAGACATTAAGAAAATAATAAAACCAAACATGCGATGGTCTTCTTCTTCGTGTCCGTGGACGACCTGGGTATTCACCGTGGGGTCAAGATTAACTGTGCTCACTGGCCAACTCCTTTGTTGGATCGTTTTCAACTAAGGGCTCATTGCTGCCGTAGCCATAGGGGGCCGACACAACAACCGGAATCTCCTCAAAATTTTCATGGGGTGGTGGCGAAGAGACCAACCATTCTAACCCAATAGCCCGCCAGGGATTGTTTCCAGCGGCCTTTCCCTGGCTCCAGGCACTCAGCATATTGAGAATAAAGGGCAGTGTAGACACACCCAGTAAAAATCCACCTAGACTGGCAATCACATTCCAAAAAGCAAACTCTGGATCGTAGGATGCTACCCGGCGAGGCATGCCCTGTAAACCAAGGGGATGCATGGGTAAAAAGATCAGATTGGCCCCCACAAATGTCAAGAAGAAGTGTAATTTCCCAAGACCCTCGTAGTACATCCGTCCAGTCATTTTAGGGAACCAGTGGTAAATGGCCGCATAAAAACCTAAAACAACGGCTCCATTGATGACATAGTGAAAGTGTCCTACCACAAAGTAGGTATTGTTGACGTGAATATCAAAGGGGGCCGAGGCCAGCATAATCCCTGTAATACCGGCGAACAAAAACATTGAAAGTCCGCCTAACCCAAACAACATAGCGGTGGTCAGACGCAGTTTCCCGCCCCAAATCGTAGCCACCCAGGCAAATACTTTAATCCCGGTGGGCACTGAGATTGCCATGGTGGTAAACATAAACAACATTCGCATCCAACCGGGAGTACCGCTGGCAAACATGTGGTGTACCCACACAATCAGGCTGAGTCCGGTAATAATCAGAGACGATACGGCAACAACTTTATAACCAAATAGGGGCTTGCGGGCATAGACCGGAAATACCTCTGAGAAGACGCCAAAAATAGGCAAGATAATGACATAGACTGCCGGGTGAGAGTAAAACCAAAAGAAGTGCTGATAGAGGACAGGATCACCCCCGCGAGAGGGTTCAAAAAAGCTAGTACCAACAGTCAGATCCAATAGCAACATCACAGCCCCTGCAGTCAAAGCAGGTAACCCCACCAGCTGAATTATCTGGGCTGACAGGACAGTCCAGCAAAATGCGGGCATCTTAAACCAGCCCATGCCCGGTGCTCGCATTCTAAAAATGGTGGTAACAATATTGACCGCCCCCATAATAGAAGAAATCCCTGATAGGGCAACGGCCAATATCCAGAGGGATTGGCCGTTAATTAGATTACCAGTAGGGTTTTGTAAACTCACGGGTGGATAGGCCCACCAGCCAGATTGCGAGGGACCGCCCGGCACAAAGAAACTAACGGTGAGGATTACTCCAAAGACCGGCACCAGCCAAAACGCAGCAGCGTTTAACCGAGGAAAGGCCATATCCCGTGCCCCAATCATTAACGGCACTAGATAGTTGGCTAAGCCGTTGAGCATGGGAAAAGTCCACATAAACAGCATCAGAGTGCCATGCATGGTGAACAAACCGTTGTATACCGTGCGATCAACCAGGTCCGCATCGGGGGTAATTAACTCTCCCCGCATCACCATGGCCAATAATCCTCCAAACAAGAAGAAGATAAAGGCCGTGACAATGTACTGAATGCCAATTACCTTATGGTCGGTGCTAAAGCTAAAAAATCTGCGCCAGTTATCTGGGGCTCCTGGCTGGGGTTGGAGGCTGTTGGGCATGACCTCCAGGGATGCATTACTCATGGAAATCGTCCTCTGAACTGGCGTAATTGACAATCGGTGCGGGGGCTGGCTTAACGGTATCCCAACCTAAACCCATGGGATTTTGTGTTGTGCGGTTAAACTCTTCAGCGGCCACGTTTTGGGCTGGTGCCAGGGGCATGGTAGCCACCTGAGTTAGCCACTGCTGGTAGGCTTCTGCAGATTCGACAACCACATTGGTTTGATTGGCAGCAAAGTAGGTGCCACTGTATTCAGAATCTCGTAGTCGATAACGCCCTTCGCGAATGGGGGTAAATTCAAATCCTATTTCTCGACCAGGGACCACATCCTGTTTGATGCGAAAGGCCGGAACAAAAAAACCGTGGAGAACATCTTCTGACGATAACAATAATCGGGCTCTCTGATTAACCGGTAAATGTAGCTCGGTGGTGTGAATCTCCTGTTCAGGATAGTAAAATTCCCATGCCCATTGGCGGGCATAGACATTAATAGGCCGCTCACTGGTTTCAACAGCATCAACAGCCTGATCCATAGGCACTGCCTCAGCAACAGCCATACCCATGGCCTTGGGGGCCATCGCGCCCAAAATACTCATACGATCGTAGGTCTGGTAGCTAACGGTGGCAATCCAGATCACCAGCAAAACAGGAATGGCGGTCCAGACAACTTCTAGGGTGACATTCCCCTCAATCGGCGGACCGTCACTGGCATCATACTTGGCTGCGCGCTGGAAGAGAATGGCGTATAGCAGCGTACCCATCACCCCTAAAAAGATGAAGCTACCTAAGGTGGTCATAAAGCTGAAAAGATTGTCCACCAGCACTGATTCGGCTGATGCCTGGGGTGGCATCCAGTTGTAGGCTTGCTGACCCACCCAGAGACTGATCAAGAGATCGGCAATGGCTAATCCCACTAAAACTAAAATCGTACGTCGATTCATAGATAGAGTCTTGTCTACTACGTTTATTTGATAGGGATAGTGAGCTGAGTATTGGGATTGAGTCCAGCTCGAAGTAGCCGATCTGCACTGATGTGCAATCCAAAATCGGCCCCCAGATGAGCGCCTAATGTACCGTGAACAAACATTAATACAAAGATGCCAAGGCCAACGATAAGATAGCTCCAATCCACCTGACGGGCCCGGTCCTGTCGCCAGACATAACGCTGAAATCCTCTCCAGACGGTCATGGCGACAATTAGCGCTAAAATAAGCACACCGCCAACACCGTGCAATACCATGGTGTCTAATGCACCTAACCCCCAAGGGCTAACGATATCTGCCGGTGGGTCGGCTGAGAGAATTTCGTAAAATCCAGCGGCAACGGTAAAAAAGGTAACAATGGCTGCAGCGACCATATTGTACCAGCCGACATCATACAGACTAGAGCTGGTGGCTGGAATAGCCAGGAACTTAAAGACGGCTTTTTCTAGGGGAAAGAGAGCGGCTACGATATCAAATGCGATCGCAACAATAAACAACCCCAACGTCAGATGCACTAAGTTGGGATGAATAGGCAATCCATAGGGCAGTCCATTCACCCCTCCTGCCAAAATTGGTGTAGGGGAGAGTGCGTCAATCAATAATAGACCATGGCTCATTGCAGTAGACCTCCTCGAGCCGCCTCAACGACAGCCTCGGTATGTAGGCCATAAACCCAAACCAGCTTGTCACCCAGATAGACCTGGAACAAAACAATGGCGGTCAGAAAAACGTTCATGCCCAGATAGGCAACGGGCAATGTTTCTGCGTTACGCAGTCGGATGATATAGCGCCAGCCAGTAATGGCCGCCAAAATACCCGATAGGGACCAGCCCAACAGCGTATGCAGGTTCAGGTCATTGGCAGCTGTCGTGTACGGGGTGGCTAAGCCAGCCTCAATTTGGCCAAAAATAACCGCAATAAAGATGGAAATCGTGGCAAACATCATATTCCACCAGCCCACCTCATACAGACGGGTATTTTTGGTGAAATAGCCGATAAAATCGCAAATAACAGCAAACAAAACCATAGCGATCACAAAATGTACCACGATGGGATGAATCGTATCGGGATAGGGCAAATTGTGATTGTTAAGGGGGGGTAAGACGTCTTGAAACACTGGTTGCCTCTAAGAACAAAAACTAAAGCAGCGACAGTTATAGACCTTTCTCTCTAACTAAAATAAAGAATGTCTATCTAAACCTTATCCACGTCCAGAACTGGAATTTTGCCGTTAAGGAAACTATGGGTTTCAACTTGGACGTGGTTTAGAGCTATCCTCATATATCTATTACGGCTTAGTTTTTTCCAACTAAGCCCAAACTTTTAACTCGCTTTCATATTCTGGCAGTTTTTTCTTAAATCCAACGGGGCTTTGTAGTAATGCCCTTGGGAACCTGAGGGAAAAGACTAAACTTACCAAATGTAAAAAAATGCTCACCGTCAGCAAGCTAGACACTTCTTAAAAAAAGATTAAAGGTTCAAGAATTCGCTCTCCTCTGCCGACTGTTATCTCTAACCTTTAAAGATCCTAATGTTGTAGACCATGTGCGTCAGGTTACAGGTTTTTGCAAGCAGTGCCAACAGTCTTGGGCAATGGCCCAATCTTCTTGGGTATGAATGACGAGAATCCGCACTGTTGAGTCAATAGTGGCGATGTCCTGGTCAACGGGATTATTTTCATTTTTACTGTGATCCAGGGTCAGGCCCAAAAAGTCCATTGCGCCACAAACAGCGGCTCGGGTTGACGCATCATGTTCACCAATACCGGCGGTAAAAACAATCGCATCTACCCCCCCCAGACTCATGAGCATAGACCCCACACAGGCGTTTAGTCGATGGAGATACATGTCATAGGCGAGTTTTGCCCGCGAGTTTCCAGTATCAATTGCCTGTTTAATTTGTCGCAGGTCGTGGGAGACTCCAGAAATCCCTTTAAGCCCAGATTCTTGATTGAGTAACTGGTCTAGCTGCTCAGCCCTAAGTCCTTGTCGACTCAGATAAATCAGGATACCCGGATCGACCGCACCTGAACGGGTGCCCATCATCAGGCCATCGAGGGGGGTAAATCCCATGGTGGTATCAATGCTCTGCCCATGATCAACCGCGCAAAGCGAGCCGCCATTGCCAAGATGACAGATCATTAGTCGTAAATCATTACGGCCTAAAATCTGAGCCGCTCGTTGGCTACAATACTGATGACTGATGCCGTGAAATCCATAGCGGCGGATACCCTGCTTTACCCAATCGTAGGGACCTGGATAAAGCGCGGCAGTGTCTGGTATTTGGCTGTGAAAAGCGGTGTCAAAGACGGCTATCTGAGGAATGTTTTCCAACAGGGTTTCCATCAGTTCAATCCCGGCCAGGTTGACGGGATTGTGATTGGGGGCCAGTTGTTTTAAGCGGGCAATTTCTGCTTTGACGTCTGGTGTAATCAGGGTACTGGTTTGATAGGTTTGTCCGCCGTGAACTACCCGGTGTCCAACCACATCGATATCGGCAAGGGTGGCGAGCACTTGAGTCGCGCCTTGCCAGAGGGTATTCAGCACCTGGGAAAGAATTTCTGGCTGGGACGTAACATTTAGCGTCCACTCTAAAGCCTGCCCTGACTCCGTTTTAATCTCTACTATGGCCTGGTGTGGATACCAATCAATCTGGGCTTCCCAAACAGGCTTAGGGGCTGCGTCCGGCAAAGCCTGTCCCAGGGCATATAAACAGAGTTTATGACTGCTAGAACCTGCGTTGAGAACGAGAATTTTCATAGGATTAACGGGAGTACACTTCGTCAGCCAACGGAAAATAAATCATTTTACTTTTATAGATTATGTTCCGGCGCGATCGCGCAGTGCTTGGGGCAAATGACTGCGATCTCCCAGACGTTGCAGCATGGGGCCATAGCGACCAAATTGAATAACACTCAGGGAAGCCACGGGCATATCGATGCGATCGCGATAATCCCCTGTCTGACTGTGGGTGGTTTCGCCATGTCGGCGAAAATAAAGACTTAATGTCATCAATCACCTAACCTACATTAATGTCATCAATCACCTAACCTACAATCTAAAGCCTAATTACAGAGCATCAAACAAAAGAACCATCTTCTTTAGGAAGTCAAGAAGATGGTTCATACATTATCTGATTAGCACTTAGTTACATAGGGCCATTTCCAATGAACAATTTCCTCTTGATCCCTACCATGCTCATGGGCATAGGCAAGACACTCAATGATTTTGTTCTTCATGCGTTCTTTTACGTGTCCCGCTGCCGAGCCCAGTTTGGGGACTCGATTAATCACATCGATCACCAGGTTAAAGCGATCCACCTGGTTATTGATGGCTAGTTCCAGGGGAGTGTTGATATTGCCTTGTTCCTTGTACCCTCGCACATGGATACGTTCCTGATTAGAACGACGGTAGACCAGCTTATGAATTAGCCAGGGATAGCCATGAAAATTAAAGATAACGGGCTTATCTGGCGTAAACAGAGAATCAAAATCCCAGTCCGACAAACCGTGGGGGTGCTCGCCCTCAGACACTAGTTTGAATAAATCCACCACATTGACAAAACGTACCTTTAGCTCTGGAAACTCAGCTCGGAGGATTGCCGTAGCGGCCAGAGCTTCCATGGTGGGAATATCACCGCAGGCAGCCATCACTACGTCCGGCTCATCTGGATTAGTGCCACAGTCATCGTTGCTGGCCCAATCCCAGATGCCAATACCCTTGGTACAATGGGCAATGGCCTCATCCATGGGCAGGTACTGCAGGTGCTTCTGTTTGTCTGAAATAATCACATTGATATAGTTGGTACTACAGAAACAGTGGTCGGCCACCGATAACAAACAATTTGCATCTGGTGGGAAATAAACCCGTACTACATCAGGACTTTTATTGGTCACCAAATCGACATAACCAGGGTCCTGGTGACTAAAGCCGTTGTGGTCCTGCCGCCACACCAGGGATGACAACAAAATGTTCAACGACGATACTGAGCGTCGCCAGGGCACCTGATTCCGACAAATATCAAGCCATTTGGCATGCTGGTTAAACATGGAGTCCACTACATGGGCAAATGCCTCATAGGTGTGGAAAAGACCATGGCGTCCGGTGAGTAGATACGCTTCTAGCCACCCCTGGAGCGTATGCTCACTAAGCATTTCCATCACCCGACCATCGCGAGATAGTTCGCTACCGCCTTCATCCTCTGGATAGATATCTGCCATCCAGACCTTTTTAGTCACTTCATAGACATTCTGCAATCGGTTTGATGCGGTTTCATCGGGACCCATCAGACGGAAATTGTCGGGATTTTTCTGAATGATGTCTCGCATTAGAAAACCGAGTACCCGAGTGTTCTCAAACTCTTCGGTACCATGGTGGTCCATCTGGATGGCATAGTCGCGAAAATCAGGCATTTTTAGAGCCTTGCGTAGCAAACCACCGTTAGCATGGGGGTTGGAACCCATACGGCGGTTACCGACCGGAGCTAATGCCTTTAATTCAGGAATTAACGCCCCTGTCTCATCAAACAACTCGTCTGGTTTGTAGCTACGCATCCACTCTTCTAGCCTACGTAGATGGTCGGGATTATCATGCATCCCGCCCATGGGCACCTGGTGAGACCGCCAGAAGTCTTCTACCTTTTTGCCATCAACTTCGGCAGGTCCGGTCCAGCCCTTGGGTGTGCGCAGCACAATCATAGGCCAGCGGGGACGCTCTATTTTGCCCGATATACGGGCTTCCCGCTGAATTGTCTTAATCTTTAAGACACAGTCTTCCATTACCGACGCCATCTTCTGGTGCATCTCGGCAGGATCTTTTCCTTCTACAAAGTAGGGAGTGTAGCCATAGCCTCGGAACAACGCCTCCAATTCCTCATGGGATATACGCGCCAAAATAGTTGGGTTAGCAATCTTGTATCCATTCAGGTTCAGAATAGGCAAGACTGCCCCATCCCGTGCCGGGTTGATAAACTTGTTAGAATGCCAGGCGGTTGCCAGAGGACCCGTTTCTGCTTCACCATCCCCTACCACACAGGCAACAATCAGATCTGGATTATCAAGCACGGCCCCATAAGAATGGGAAACACTATAGCCCAGCTCTCCCCCTTCATGGATTGATCCCGGTGTTTCTGGGGTAACATGACTGCCGATAAAACCAGGAAAAGAGAACTGTTTAAAGAATCTCTGCATCCCTTCGGTATCTTCACTTTTATCGGGATAGATTTCTGCGTAGGTGCCTTCCAGATAAACAGGACCCAAAACACCCGGTGCACCATGGCCGGGACCAGCCACAAAAATCATGTCTAGGTCGTATTTTTTGATTAGGTGATTGCAGTGGATGTAGGTAAAGCTCAAGGCAGGTGAAGCCCCCCAGTGGCCCAGTAGTCGATGCTTTACATGTTCAGCCTGAAGGGGTTCCTTGAGGAGTGGATTGGCACGCAAATAGATCATCCCAACAGCGAGATAGTTGCATGCGCGCCAATAGGCATCAATCTTGCTAAGTTCGTCTTCAGTTAGGGTAGCTGGCTTGGAAATAGCTTGTTGGACAGCATGAATCATACGTATGTTTCCTCAAACAATATGAACTGGTCATTTCTATAAATTTCGGTTTTAAGTAGGCAGGCTCAATCTTTTTTATAAAAATGTGGCAGACCTGTTTAAGGGTCTAGGGTCTGCCCGTCTAGCTAAGCTTAAAAGATCTGCAGTACAGGAAGACGGGACCTGGAGATTTGCTTGCTAATGGGAACTACCTACTTAATATCCTCGCAGCTATGCTTGAAAAAACAAGATGCTTTCTGGGGCATGCCTTAGAAACCCGTCGGAAAAAATTAGACTTACCCCAAGTAAAAAAATGCTAATGCCCTTGCTAACGACCATTTTTGAAGAAAAAATGGATTTTTTATGCGAGGCTATTGTGATTAGCATTAAAAACATTAGCCTGTCGTCTTTAGACTGAATGATTTATAAATCCTGGTAAACATGGACCTCGCTCCCCCCATGATGAACTGTAAAACCGAGCTTTTTGCACAGATGTTGCATAGCGCGATTTTCAGGCAAAATCTCTGCAGAAATCTTTTGGAGCTTTTCAGCTCGACCGATGTCTAGCAGAGCGCGCAACAACACTGTGCCTAACCCTTGACCGTGGTAGCAGTCGCTGACCATCATGCCAAACTCAGCTTCATTACGACCGTGCAGCCGACTGAGACGGGCTACCCCCAGGATCGAGCGCTGACCGGTCTCAGGTTCGTTATGTTCTGCCACCAGCGCCATTTCACGGTCGTAGTCAATAAAACAGATGCGGGTAAGGCGCTCATGGGAAATCCGGGTCTGGAGCTTAATTAAATGAAAATATCGAAAATAAATGCTCTCTTCTGAGAGCGTTTGGTGGAAGGCGACAATCAGCGGTTCATCTTCTGGTCGGATGGGGCGAATGGTCACTGCTACACCATTTGTCATGGTCCAGGGTGTAACATATTGCACAGGATAGGGGCGAATGGCGGGTTTCGGTAGGGATTGCTCCTCTGGACCATGGAGAACTACCCGCGCATCCAGGGCCAACAGCTGGTCAGAAGACACCAGCAGCGGATTGATATCGATCTCTTTAATTTCAGGATAGGTCACCACCAGCTGGCTAAATCTCACCAACAGCTGCTCCAGAGCATTAAGATCGACGCTGGGCTGTCCCCGTACTCCCTGGAGGGCCTTGTATATCCGAGTTTTTTCCATCAGACGCCGGGCCAAGGTGGTGTTGAGAGGGGGGAGCCCCAGGGCGCGATCGCGATAGACCTCCACCAGCTGACCGCCACTGCCAAACAGCAGCACGGGGCCGAGTTGTTGATCAATACTACTGCCCACAATCAGCTCATAGCCCTTGAGGGACACCATCGGCTGCACCGTTACGCCCAAACAGTCTCCCGGCTGGCCAATGGCGGCAATGGCCTGATAGGCCGCTCTCACTGCAGCCTCGTCCGCTAGATTTAGCTTGACGCCCCCCACATCGGTTTTGTGAGTAATGGTGTGGGAATGCAGTTTGAGCACCACCGGATAGCCGATTTGCTCAGCCAGAGCCACCGCTTCATTGGCTGATTTAGCTAAATAAGTGGTAACGGTAGGAATACCATAGGCACTGAGCAACTGTTTAGATTCCCACTCACTCAATAACAACCGGTTGGCGGCCCTGGCCTCCGTCAACAACTTGGGAATTACCTGGGTATCTAAATCAGGAGTTGTTGTTAAGCTAGGTGTCTCGTAGAGCGCGTGCAGATTGTCGCTATACTGCGCCATCAGCGTAAATACGTGGGCCGCTGCATCGGGATAGGGCAAGGTAAAAATACTGCTCTGATTCAGCTGGTCCTCACCGACGGCCACCCTATCCATCCCCATCCAGCTGGCCAACAGGGGTTTGTTTTTCCAATGGTGGGCCCTTTTCTGCAGCTGGGCTGCAGTTTCCGTGGGTTGGGTCATGGCCTGGGGAGTGAGAATTACCAGCAGACCATCACTATTAGGATCCTGGGCCAATACATCCAGGGCTGCTCCATAACGTTCCGGTGTAGCATCCCCCAAAATATCGATGGGATTCTGACGGCTCCAGTGGGTGGGCAACAGCTGATCCAGAGCATCCACCGTTTCCGTACTCAAGCGTGCCAGTTCTCCGCCGCTACGGATCAGGGCATCGGTGGTCAGTACCCCTGGTCCCCCAGCATTGGTTAGAATTGTCAACCGCTTGCCGCGAGGTCGGGGTTGTTTACCCAGAACTTCGGCTAAATTAAACAGCTCATCAATGGTGTTAACCCGCAGCACACCACAGCGACGAAAGGCCGCATCCAATGCCTCGTCACTGCCGGCCATAGCCCCAGTGTGGGAAGCCGCCGCCTGGGCTGCCCGCTGGGTGCGCCCGGACTTAATTACAATGATGGGCTTGCTCAGGGCAACTTCTCTCGCTGCCGAGAGAAACGATCGGGCATTACCGATGGTTTCCATGTAAATAACAATACTCTCGGTGGCCGGGTCATCCCCCAGATAGTAAATTAAATCTCCCCAGTCAATGTCCACCATGGAGCCAATGGACACAAAAGCGCTAAAGCCCACATTCTCCCGCAGACTCCAGTCTAAAATTGAAGTGCAGAGCGCCCCACTCTGACTAATAAAGCCCACGCTGCCTGCCCGAGCCATAGTACTGGCAAAAGTGGCATTGAGGCCGCTGGTTGGGCACATCAGCCCTAAACAATTGGGGCCCAGAATGCGCACATGATGACGTCGTGCGGCAGTCAAAACCTCCTTTTCTAAGGCCACCCCAGCTGCACCAATTTCCCTAAACCCAGCAGAGAGAATGATCACCCCTTTGACCCCGGCCTGTCCACATTGGTCAATCACCGCTGGCACCCCATTTGAAGGGATAGCGATAATGGCTAGATCGACCACCTCAGGGACTTCGCCAATGGTTGGATAAGCTTTGATCCCAAGCACATTGGAGCGGGTTGGATGGACTGGAAAAACAGTGCCACCAAACGAACTGCTAATCAGATTCCATAGCAGGGTACGGCCAACACTACCGGGACGTTCGGTAGCACCAATTACAGCAACAGTTTGAGGGGCAAAAAAGGGAGAGAGGGGCTGATAATCGTAACGAAAAATGTCGTGGGCCGGATCGGGACAGCGCAGAGTTAGCGACTCTGCCCTCGATTTATCGGCGATGGTCTCGGTTCTACCACTAGAGGTAGCTACATCAAATATTGTCATAAAACAATGCCTCCAACATCTCCTACTATGTCTAGAGTGACTTACCTAGCGGATTAACTGCTTATAACTGCGAGGCATACTAATAGAGCTTTTAGAGCGTCAGTGCTCTATTTACCCACGGATCCAGATATGGTCATTACGGTAAAGGGATTATATTTTTACTAGCTTTTATTCGCTAATCCTTAAAAGGAGGATACCCTCAGGTCACTTCACTTCAGAGTGTATCTCGTTTCTTTTTAGTTGTTTGCATCAATCTAACCAATGAATTCTTATTTTTTTATTTGAATGTGATGCGCGACACCAAAAACCCTCAAGACTGGTAACAACGACAACATTATGACAGGCTTGCTATGTCCAAACTTCAGAGTTTTGAAACATTATTGTTGTTTATATACACAGGCTTTAGGGTTTTGAAACATTGCTGTTGTTTATGTAAGATTGTTGCAATAAATCAGAATGCTTATTAAAAGATAACGCTACTGTAAACTGTAACGAAAATGTCTGCCACTCTGAAACTTTTTGCTATATTGAACAAGTAAGCAAGATTACTCACTAAATAGTTTTTGGGGCATTGTTCATCAGGTTTTAATGCACTCTTCAGTATCAATGCGTAAATACTCTTCAGAGTATATCTGTTAGGTTCTATGTAGTAACAGGCGTCTTAGAGGATCATCAATCCTCCGTAGAATTCCCCAAAAATACTACGAAATTCTAAGGCTTGTTAGATAGAAATCTCTTCATTAGTTTGGATCTTGCTTGCTAAGAACCTGAACATATCAAAACAGCCAGTGCAGTACGTTTGCTGGGAGATTAATAAGTCATGAGTATTGCCAATACCACAGTTCACCAAAAAAGTCAGACAGGGGTTTCAGTCAAGCCTGTTCAACCGTGGCGTCAGTTTACACCAGGAACCTGGATGACTGAAGTCAACGTTCGAGACTTTATTCAAAAGAACTATTCCCCCTATGAAGGAGATGGGGCGTTTTTAGTGTCGATTAGCGATCGCACCCAGCAGCTCTGGGATAACGTCACCGATTTAATGCGCTTAGAGCGGGAGCGGGGCATTTTAGACGCCGACAATCAGCTACCCACGGGAATTACGGCCCACGCACCGGGATACATTGATCAGCGCCTGGAGCAAATTGTCGGTCTACAAACCGACAAGCCCTTAAAACGAGCCATTATGCCCCTGGGCGGTATTCGGGTGGTAAAAAAATCCCTGGAAGCCTACGGTTACGAGATTGATCCCCAGACACTGGAGATTTTTACCAAGCATCGTAAAACCCACAATGACGGCGTATTTGATGCCTACACTGCAGAAATGAAACGGGCGCGCCATGCGGGCATTATCACCGGGTTACCCGATGCCTACGGACGGGGCCGCATCATTGGCGACTATCGTCGGGTCGCGCTGTATGGTTGCGATCGCTTAATTCTAGATAAACAACAGCAGCTGCAATCTTTGGAATTAGACGTTCTGGATGAAACAGTGATTCGTCAGCGTGAAGAGATTGCTGAACAAATCCGAGCCTTGCAAGAACTGAGACAGATGGCCACTGCCTACGGCTGTGATATTGCCAGACCCGCCTCCACCGGTCAGGAGGCGGTGCAGTGGACCTATTTTGGTTATTTAGGCGCGATTAAAGAACAAAATGGCGCTGCCATGTCCCTGGGACGAGTGTCAACGTTTTTAGATATTTATATCCAGCGGGATCTGGCCAATGGCGACCTGACCGAAGTCGAGGCCCAGGAGCTGATCGACCAGTTTGTAATGAAACTGCGCATGGTGCGATTTCTCCGGGCTCCTGCCTACAATCAGCTGTTCTCAGGCGATCCCGTATGGGTGACTGAGTCCATTGGTGGCATGGGTCTAGACGGTCGTCCCCTGGTAACCAAAACCAGCTTCCGCTGTTTGCAAACCCTCTACAATTTAGGGCCAGCCCCAGAACCCAATCTCACCGTGCTGTGGTCAGAACAGTTGCCCCGAGGGTTTAAACAGTTCTGTGCCAGAGTGTCTAAAGACACTAGCTCAATCCAGTATGAAAACGATGACCTGATGCGGGCTGACTATGGCGATGATTATGGCATTGCCTGCTGTGTATCGGCCATGCCCATTGGCAAACAAATGCAGTTTTTTGGAGCCCGCGTGAACCTGGCTAAAGCGCTACTCTATGCCATCAATGGGGGTAAGGATGAAAAGTCAGGAGAACAGGTGGCTCCTGCCTATGCACCGGTTGCGGGAGACTGGCTGAACTACGATGAGGTAATGCCCAAATTTGATATCCTGATGGCCTGGTTAGCCAAGCTGTATGTGAATACGCTCAATGTGATTCACTACATGCATGACAAATATTGCTATGAGCGGATAGAAATGGCTCTCCATGACCGAGATGTCTATCGCACCATGGCCTGTGGCATTGCCGGACTGTCAGTGGTGGCGGATTCTCTCTCGGCCATTAAGTACGGCCAGGTAAAAGTCGTTCGCAATGATGCTGGACTAGCGGTTGATTATAAGGTCTATGGCGACTATCCTGCCTTTGGCAACAATGATGAGCGGGTGGATGCAATCACGTCGGATCTTGTCCGTCGATTTATGAATCACATTCGTCAGCATAAGACCTATCGCAACGCCGTACCCACCCAGTCAATTCTCACCATCACGTCCAATGTGGTCTATGGCAAAAAGACTGGCAGCACTCCCGACGGGCGTAAGGCGGGTGAGCCCTTTGCGCCTGGAGCTAATCCCATGCACGGTCGCGATACCAAAGGTGCGATCGCAGCCTGTGAATCCGTGGCCCATCTCCCCTACCAACACGCCCAGGATGGTATCTCCTACACCTTCTCTATTGTGCCTGATGCCCTGGGTAAAACCGATGTGGATCAGGTCAACAATCTAGTCGGTTTGTTAGACGGCTACTTTCACAACACAGGACAACACATCAATGTGAATGTGCTCAACCGTGACACATTGTTAGATGCCATGGAACATCCTGAAAAATATCCCCAGCTAACAATTCGGGTTTCGGGCTACGCAGTGAACTTTATTAAACTCACCCGTGAGCAACAGATGGATGTGATCAATCGGACCTTCCATAGTCGGTTCTGATAGTTGTCTCCACAGACGGGGCAGGCACGAGGCCTGCCCCTACCTTTCAATTTCTCCTAGCCAGAGGATTGTTCTCTTATGTTAATTCCTCGTTTAGCCTCGCCTTTGCCCACTGCTGTCACAGGTCGTCTTCACTCAATTGAAACCTGCGGCACCGTTGATGGCCCCGGTATTCGCTATGTCGTGTTTACCCAGGGATGTCCGCTGCGATGTTTGTATTGCCACAATCCTGACTGTCGCACCGTGGAAGGAGGACGCGAAGTGACCGTGGCTGAGATTATGACCGATATTCTGCGCTACCGGACTTATTTGGAGGCATCTGGCGGTGGCGTGACGGTTACCGGAGGCGAACCCTTGATGCAGCCTGAGTTTGTTGCAGAATTGTTGCGCTGCTGCCAGAATGAAGGCCTGCACACAGCGCTGGACACCTCAGGATTCTCTGACCTGGCAGCAGCCCGACAAGTATTACCCTATACCGATCTTGTTTTACTCGACATTAAGTCCTTTGATCGAGACCTTTTTCAACGGGTCACCCATGTTTCTCAAGCCCCCACCCTGCGGCTGGCCAACTACCTTAAAGAGATTCAAAAACCCGCCTGGATTCGGTTTGTTTTAGTCCCCGGACTCACCGATCCCGAAAACAATGTAGAAGGATTGGCAGAGTTTGTTGCCACATTGACTAATGTTGAATGGGTGGAAGTTTTACCATTTCATCAAATGGGGGCCTACAAGTGGAAAGCCTTGGGCTATGACTATCAGCTAAAAGAAACAATTCCCCCCAGTCAAGACCAAATTGAGCACGTGAAAACGCTATTTCAACAGCATGGATTAAACGTTCGCTAAAGGATTGTTGAATTATGACATCACTATCGTCTCCCACTGATGTTCGGGTCAATACCCTGAAAAGTTTAGAAGAGTTAATTTCATACGTAAAAAAAGCCCAGGAGATTTATGCGGGCTTTGATCAGGCCCAGGTAGATGCGATTTTTAAGCAGGCAGCGATCGCAGCCAATAATGCCCGTCTGCCCCTAGCTAAACAAGCCGTTGCCGAAACCGGCATGGGGGTGATCGAAGATAAGGTGATCAAAAATCACTTTGCCTCGGAATATATTTACAACAAATATAAGCATGAAAAAACCTGTGGGATAATCTACTCCGATGTGCACTACGGCATCCAGAAAGTAGCCGAACCCATTGGAGTGATTGCGGGGATTGTGCCCACCACCAACCCCACGGCCACCGCTATCTTTAAGGCATTGCTTTGTCTCAAAACTCGCAACGCCATTATTTTTTCTCCCCATCCCCGCGCTAAGGCCTGCACCATTGCGGCAGCTAAAGTGATCCGAGATGCGGCTGTCAAAGCAGGGGCTCCCGTAGATCTCATTGGTTGGATCGATGAACCCACCCTGGAACTCTCCCAGGCATTGATGCAGCACCCTGATATTAAACTGATTCTAGCCACGGGCGGCCCTGGCATGGTCAAGGCCGCCTATTCCTCTGGCCATCCGTCTTTGGGGGTGGGAGCAGGCAATACCCCAGCGCTAATTGATGAGACCGCCGATATCCAAATGGCCGTGAGTTCAATCTTACTGAGTAAAACCTTTGATAACGGCATGATCTGTGCATCGGAACAGTCTGCTGTGGTCGCTGATGAGATTTACGACGACGTTAAGCAAGAGTTTATTAAGCGGGGGGCCTATTTTCTCAACCCAGACGAACAGACCCGAGTGGCTCAACTCCTGCTCAAAAATGGGCGGCTCAATGCTGAGGTTGTGGGGCAGCCGATTACCCAGTTAGCGCAGCTGGCTAATTTGAAGGTTCCTGAAGGGACCAAACTCCTGATTGGTGAAGTCAACACCATTGGTCCGGAAGAGCCCTTCTCCTATGAAAAACTTTCACTGATTTTAGCACTATACCGGGCATCGGACTTTGCTACGGGGGTAGAACAGGCTAAACAGCTGGTGAACTTTGCCGGACGGGGTCATACGTCGGTACTGTATACCCATCCTGACAATCGCGATCGCATCGTTCAATTTGAAAATGAACTGGCCACATCGCGGGTATTAATCAATACCCCGTCTTCCCAGGGAGCCATTGGCGATCTCTATAACTTTAAGCTTGATCCCTCACTTACCCTGGGCTGCGGCACCTGGGGTGGCAACTCTGTTTCGGAAAATGTTGGTGTGCACCATTTACTCAATGTCAAAACGGTAACTGAACGGCGAGAGAATATGCTGTGGTTCCGCGTGCCCCCCAAGGTTTATTTCAAATCGGGGTGTATTCCCGTAGCCCTGGGGGATCTGGCCCATAAAAAGCGGGCCTTTATTGTGACCGACCGACCATTGTTTGACATGGGCTTTACGAAAGAGATTACTGACACCCTAGAAACCCTTGGCATTGAGCATCACACCTTTTTTGATGTGGAGCCCGACCCATCTCTCTCGACGGTGCAGCGGGGGTTAGCCGTGATCAACACCTTCCAGCCCGATGTGATTATTGCCCTGGGTGGGGGGTCTCCCATGGATGCCGCTAAGGTGATGTGGCTGATGTATGAGCATCCTGAAGTGGAGTTCGAAGGTCTGGCCATGCGGTTTATGGACATTCGCAAACGGGTGTACGAGCTGCCGCCCCTGGGAGAAAAAGCGATTCTTGTCGCCATTCCTACCACATCGGGCACCGGTTCCGAAGTGACCCCCTTTGCCGTGGTTACCGACGACCGGGAGAGCATCAAATATCCGCTAGCGGACTATGCCCTCACCCCCACCATGGCCATCATTGACCCAGAGCTGGTGCGGCACATGCCCAAAAAGCTGACCGCCTATGGTGGTATCGATGCCCTCACTCACGCATTGGAGGCCTATGTTTCTGTGCTCGCCACCGAGTTTACCGATGGGTTAGCGCTCGAAGCCATTGGGCTGTTAGTGCAATATCTCCCCCGTGCCTATCAGCATGGTCCCAACGACCCGGAAGCTCGGGAGAAAGTTCACTATGCCGCCACCATCGCTGGTATGGCCTTTGCCAATGCGTTTCTCGGCATCTGTCACTCCCTGGCCCACAAACTTGGGTCCACATTCCACGTGCCCCATGGCTTGGCCAATGCGCTGATGATTTCCCATGTGATTCGGTATAACGCCACTGATGCCCCGTTTAAGCAGGCGATCTTCCCCCAGTATGAGTATCCTCAGGCTAAGGCAAGATATGCTGCGATCGCAGATTCACTCCAGCTTGGGGGCAACACCGATGACGAGAAAGTAGATCTTTTAATCGAGGCGATTGAATCCTTAAAACAACAGGTGGATATCCCCAGCAATCTACGAGCGGTGCTGAGTGAAGATGAGCACACCTTCTTTGAACATCTGGATCTAATGGCCGAGCAAGCCTTTGATGACCAGTGTACGGGGGCCAACCCTCGCTACCCTCTGATTCAGGATCTTAAGGCACTCTACATTGCAGCCTATCGCGACGGTCTTGCTGTTCCACAATCAACGACTGCAGCCGCAATGGAGGAGGTCGCCCACTAAATTTCAAACGCTATCTAACGATCCCCCAAGTGACTTCTATCTGAGGAGACTGTTACAGTCACGGGGGATCGTTGACTGTTAACAATTGAGCTAAGTATGGCAGAATCTAGGTACCCACAAGGAGGTCCCAAAATGAAATGGTATCAGCAACAGGCACGGATACTACCCTAGCTATTCAACCCGGTGACAGTTATCCCCTAGGTGCGACGGTTCGCGATGGCGGCGTTAACTTTTGTCTGTATGCACAGGGGGCCATAAACGTAGCGCTGCTACTCTTTGAGACAGCGGATTCTCCTCAGCCCCACCGGGTTGTTCAGCTAGATCCAGGGGTTAATCATACATTTCACTACTGGCATGTGTTTGTTGCTGGTTTGGGAGCTGGGCAGGTCTATGGGTATCGGGTTGACGGCCCCTACAATCCAGACAGTGGTCAGCGGTTTAATTCGAATAAGGTGCTGCTTGATCCCTATGCCCGTTCCGTTGTCGGCTGGCAAACCTATTCTCGTCAGGCTGCCACTGACGACTCCGACAATTGTGCCCAGGCCTTGCGAGCAGTTGTTGTAGACCCACTGCATTACGATTGGGACGGCGATAGGCATCCTAAAACTCCCTATGCTGCCACGATAATCTATGAGTTGCATGTGGGCGGGTTTACCCAACATCCTAATTCTGGTATCGCGGCCAACAAACGGGGCACCTATGCTGGCTTGATGGAAAAAATCCCATACCTTCAATCCTTAGGGATTACGGCAGTAGAGCTGATGCCGGTACAACAGTTTGACCCCAACGATGCGCCATCTGGCAAAACCAACTATTGGGGCTATAGTCCAGTGGCCTTTTTTGCCCCCCATCGACAATATAGTTCCAGGCAAGGCTGTATGGGGCCAGTGGATGAATTTAGAGATTTAGTAAAGGCGCTACATCGAGCTGGCATTGAGGTAATTTTAGATGTGGTCTTTAACCATACGGCTGAAGGCAGTCAGGAGGGACCAACTTTGTCGTTACGGGGGTTAAGCAACGAATCGTACTACATTCTTGAAGATAACAAAGTTTTTTACAAAAACTACAGTGGCTGTGGCAATACCCTGAAAACCAGTGCGATTACTGGCTATCTTATTTTAGATTGCCTGCGCTACTGGGTCTCAGAGATGCATGTGGATGGCTTTCGCTTTGATTTGGCCTCTGTGCTGTCCCGCGATACGACCGGTGAACCCTCAAACAATCCACCGATTTTGTGGATGATTAATACGGATCCAGCCCTGGCAGGCACCAAAATTATTGCAGAGGCCTGGGATGCGGCAGGTCTGTATCAGGTAGGGAATTTTGCGGGAGAGCGGTTTGCTGAATGGAATGGCCCCTATCGAGATACCACACGACGGTTTGTCCGAGGAGATAATGGGGTGGTTCAAGCCCTGGCGGATCGGATTGTGGGCAGTCCCGATTTCTATGAGCAGTCCCAGCGAGGTCCCAATTACAGCATTCATTTTGTTACCTGCCATGATGGCTTCACCCTCTATGACCTCGTCAGCTACAACGACAAACATAACCTGGCCAATGGTGAGGATAATCGCGACGGAAATGACACCAATTGGAGTTGGAACTGTGGTGTAGAAGGGACAACCCATGATCCGGCAGTTCAAACCCTACGGCTCAAACAGGCTAAAAATTTCTTTACCCTATGGGCCATGTCCCAGGGGACACCCATGATGCTAATGGGGGATGAGGTGTTGCGATCGCAACAGGGAAACAACAACGCCTACTGTCAAAATAATGAACTCAGCTGGTTTAACTGGGATGGGACCACCACCCACAGTGATTTTCTTCGATTTGTAAAAGAGTTAATTACTTTTATCCAGTCCCTGGAGCTTTTTAAGCATGACTTTCCACTTATCGTTACCCCTCAGTCCATTCTGGAGCCAGCCATTAGCTGGCATGGTGTCAAGTTAGGAAATCCTGACTGGAGCCATGAGTCCCATAGCCTTGCTTATACCCTATCGTATCAAAAGTATTATGAACGACTTCACATCATGCTGAATGCTTTTCACGCCCCCCTGACCTTTGAACTTCCCCCGCTGCCCGATGGTCAATCTTGGCGACGCATCGTAGATACTGCTTTAGATGCTCCAGAAGACTTTTGTCCGGCAACGGGTGCCCCTAAAATTGATGCAAATTTTTACCAGGTTGAGCCCCGTAGCTCAGTCATTCTGATGGCTAACTAATCGTCAGATTTGGCGTTATCCCATAACGTGTACCTTTTCCATAATTGTGTTGGCCGTTAGCGGACAGGCACAGCTGTCTTGCTCTAGCCATTGTTGACCCACCTGATGCAGGGCGGTTATCACCGGTTGCAACTCTTTACCCTTATCCGTAATAGCGTACTCAACCCGTGGAGGCACCTCTGCATAGGTCCGTCGTGTCACTAGCCCGTGTTCCTCTAAATTTCGAAGTCTCACCGTTAATGTTTTAGAACTGATACCGGGCAACGCTTTTAGCAGCTCATTAGTCCGGCGATCCTGCTCCCAAAGCTCCCGCAAGATTAAAATTGACCACTTACTGCCCAGGATATCTACTACGAACTGAATAGGGCACGTTGACGTCAAACAATCACCAGTAGTGGGCATGGGCTATTTCCAAATAATGCATGTGCCCCGATTATCCTTAATTCTTTAATTCTTGCCTCCTAAAAAAGCTTAAGAATTTCAAAAATTAAGATTTATTTAAGGCATTTTCTTAACCCTGAAAGCAAGCAATTTTTTACTCCAGGTACGTTTAATTTTTTCCCTAGGGTTGCTAACCCGCTTGCTAGAAACAGCCTTGTAATTTTAGAAAACCATAGGAAGATAATAGTGGCGCTGGCAAGAGAACATCAACAGATCGTTGTTAGTGTCTGCGTTAAGCGTTCTCCAGGCCACTCTACAAACGAGCACTTATGCTGACTGAGCCATAACTGCTTACTCAAAGGAGACTTCTCAAATGAAAGTAGTTCTTCAAGGCAAAAATATAGAACGGGCATCCACTCAAGGTAAGAGTTTACTTAAGGACACATTTCAGGGGGCGGAGATAACATTGATTCTGCCCCCTGGCCCTTGACCGTCTCAACATAGGATCAACTGCGGCTATGGATAGCAAGGAATTGCTACAGGCATATAACGCTGGTGAACGCGATTTTTCGGGATTGACACTTTTAGAATTAGAGTTGCTGCAGCTTGAGCTAAGTGATGCCAACTTTAGCCAATCCGATTTGCGTCAGTCTCGCTTAGGTCGTACGCACTTTTGTCGTGCTAATTTCGAGCTTAGTAACTTAAGCGAATCTCTTCTTTGGGGCAGCGATCTACGCAATGCCAATTTGAAAAATGCTCAGCTACGAGAGGTGGATTTAAGTAGTGCGCTTTTGAATCACGCCAATCTAGAGCGGGCTAACTTAATAAAAGCTAGTCTATGTGGAGCCACCTTGAACGGTGCCAATCTCGCGATGGCCCGTTTGCTAGACGCTGATTTTCGTTCAAATGCTGACCAGAGAACTGATTTGGGAGAGGCGAACCTAAGTCAAGCCGACTTGAGCTATGCACTTTTAAACGGTGTGATTTTGCGAGGAGCCAATTTGTCGGAGGCTACATTGTGTCGTGCTAAATTGGGCAAAGACTATCGCCCAGGCAGTTTTCCGACCGACCTTAGTGAAGTCAATCTCCAGGGTGCTGATCTTAGCTATGCTGACTTGACCGGTGTAAATCTAAAAGAGGCTGACCTTACGGGCGCTGACCTCACGGGCACATTATTGTATCAAGCCAATCTCTATCATGTAACTATGCCCAATGGGCAACGCCATGAGTAACATCTCTAACGATTTTGAGTTATGCAATACTACACATTGCAGAGCGTAGCAACCATCTTAGAAAGCTCATACTCTGCGACCGGATTGCTATTCTTTATAAACCCACATACTGTACAGATCTAATCCAAAACAATTTGCCCATTCTTGCTTTGAAATTGGTATCCCATACGAGTGGGATATTGCTGACCTTGGGGTAAATAAATTAAACGCTTAATGTGCTTTTTTAGTTTTTGTTGCAGCGATCGTAAGATTTCTACGAAGCAGGGTGATTTGCGCCTGGAGATGCTGCACCGATTCTGGGGTTAGCCCAGTGGCATCAAGAAGACAGCTTGGAATTTTAAGCGCCTTTTCCTTGAGCCCTTTTCCCTGCTGTGTCAGACAGATAAGGACTTGACGTTCATCGGCAATATCTCGTTGTCGAGTAATATGGCCCATTTTCTCTAGGCGCTTTAATAGTGGCGTCAGGGTGTTCGACTCTAGGAACAATTGTTTGCCTAAGCTTTTGACAGTTTGTTTATCCTTTTCCCATAGCACGACCATCATGATGTACTGCGGATAGGTTAGACCCAGTTCCTCAAGTAGTGGTTTATAAACACGGTTCATCGCATGGTTCGCAGAGTAAATGGCGAAACAGAGGAAACTGTTGAGATTAAGAAGCTCTTCAGGCTGGGGGGCAGGAGCGGGCATTATGCATTTCCTCAAGGGAACAGTGACTCTGTTGATACAAATTGCTTTCAGACACTGCCTTTAGTATAAATCGCGCACGATATAGTCGCAAGTGCTTGACTTTTTCTTACGATGACGCTAACTTAAGTTTGCACGATTTAATCGTGTACGATTTGTTTTTGGTCTGTACGAGTGTGGGGAATCAACAGTCGTGCAGCCAGACAACGTCTTTCTTTTTTAAACCATCAAACCAGAAGGCTTTACCATGGCTAAATTTACTATTTATGGTCCGACTATCAGCACATATGTCCGTACTGTTCGCATGATTCTCGAAGAGACTAACACTGCCTATGAGCTTCAAGATGTGGATATCTTCACAGCCAGAACGTCTGAATATCTCGTGCTCAATCCGTTTGGTAAGGTTCCTACTCTAAAAGTAGATGACCAGATCCTCTATGAAACCAGCGCGATTGTTGAATATCTGGATGCCGTAGTGGCTGATCATGCCTTTATCCCTCAAGATCCCATGGGTCAGGCGCATATGCGTCAGATTATGTCGATTGTGGATAGCTACCTGTATGGTCCCTCTATCAGTGAGATAACTATTCAGCGTCTGATCGTTCCTTGCCAAGGGGGCCAATCAGATGAAACTGCTATTCAAAATGCTGTTCCTAAGGTAAAGACGGCTCTGGCGGCAATCGAAGCCATCAGCAATTGTGATCCGTTTTTGTTGGGCCACACAATCACCCTGGCAGATTTCTATTTGATGCCTGTGATATTCTATCTTTCTCAGACTCCTGAGATGGCTTTAGTAACTGCCCAAACGCCTAAACTGAAGATCTGGTGGGACTCCATTAGCCAACGTCCCAGTTTCCAACGGGTAATTGCTTAGAAATCGCGATGTTTGTTATAGCGGGATCTTGTTGTGAAAGATCCTGCGGTAACAACAATCGATGGGTCAAAGTTTTCTCAGCCACTTAACGTGCTAACCCCAAAGTTGAGATGCCGTATAAGGGCTCTAGTTGTTCTGCTATTACCTGACTTTTAACAGTTTTAGCGGCTATAAGGTTGCTCTATGCTCAAGCCTGGGATAACTCGGTAGTGTTTCACGTTGAAGGTACAGAGAGTTACATGACGTCCAACAGCGCAAGCAGCAATCAAAGAATCAATTAAACCAACGTTGTGAGACAGATGATAAGCCGTAAAATCAGACAAAGCTCGGGCACAGTCAGTTTCAGTGGGCCAAATAATCGATAAAGGCGCTACAAGTTGGAGAACCTCGCGAGCCTGCTGTTTGTTTTGAGCATCCTGAATCAACTCCATTACAACAAATCCAGGAATACTTGGTAGAACTGAGAGAGAAGCAAATCAAACTAATGCAGGTTCGTACCCCCGCTGAATATCAATTATAATATCGGTATCGACTAGATACATTGGCTATCTAAATATGGTCGCGATCCTCGGCTGCATCTAGTAATGCACCACGGAAGTCAGCAATCCCAAGATTTGCAGATCGAAAATCAGTCTGAAGAAGCTTTACTTTGCGAAAGTCCACTCCCCGCAGCCAGGTTTTACTGAGGCGTGCTCCTGTCAGATCATGCTGCCGACGAACATTTATCCGAAGCCCCCTAGACGAATACCTGACCCCAAAATCACAAATAAAACAGCTAACGTAGTGACACCGACAATATGATAAGCCAGAGAAGTTAGAGTCTCTTTTGTCAGGTTTGGAATAATAAAAAAAGCGAGCATGGAGCGCCAGGGCAACAGTGCCTAGCAGAAGTAATAGTTTGATGCCAATGTAGACCGATAGAAAAGAATTAAACTCCAAAAAAGATTGAAAGCCAGGAAAATAAATCCAGGTGAGCCACAATCCAGTCATCACCTGGAGAAGCAACGCGCCCAAACCAAATCCTTCAAAATGTTCTTCAAACTGATGAATACGGTCTGGGTCGTTTTGTTTGAGTGCCTGAGGTAATACTGTTGCAGCTAACACAAGATGGCCACCTGTCCAGACGGTAGCGCCCAGAGTATGTAAAACAACCAAAACTTGGAATAGCATTAGGGTTACCTCAGCACCACTTTATAGAATACTCGTTTGAAATTGTGTTGTAGGATTCTCTCCCCTGAGCTTTCAATGCCTTTAGATTTTCTGTACACACAATGAAACAGCCATGCCTTTCAACGGGTACATTATTTTCCCGCGAATCCCTTAGTAAACAGTTTCTCTCAAGGCTTCGGCGTCAATGGGCGGGATGAAATACAACTTTAGTAGGTCTCCGACTGTACCGGCCACCAGAGACACTTTGCGTAAGAATTTCCAAACTTTAGGCGCTGAGCCCTCTGCTATGCTTTTAAGCTTGAGATTTCGATCAGCACATCGATCCAGACGCTTAAAGAATTCGGGATGATCTACATCTAGAATGACGGGAAAAGCACGGGCAGATGTATTGTTGGTCTCACGAATGACGTCAGTGTCAAACTTTGTAGCATCAAGACCCAGCATTTCGTAGAATTTGGTGCGCTCGTGGACGGTAAGGCTGTGGGTAGCAAAGACAGAGAGCAGAAAGAAGCGGCTCCAAAGACGAGATTGCCAGGTTTTCCACATATTGGGTTGAGACCTCAACAAGGCCTTAAAAATATCCCCATGGCGATTTTCATCCTGACACCAGCTTTCAAAATAATTAAATAATGGATAGAACCGATTTTCTGGATGCTGTTCTAAGTGACGATGGATCAAAATATAGCGCCAGTAGCCAATTTTTTCGGACAGATATACTGCATAGATAATCCACTCCACCGGAAAGAACGTATAGTTCCGCTTTTTGGTTAGCGTGCCTAGATCTAATGAGATATTAAAATCCGCCATCGCCTTATTTAAGAACCCCGCATGACGCGCCTCATCACGGGCCATTAGGGAAAATATTTCTGCCAATAGTGGACTACGCCCCTTAAGCTTGCGCGATAGCTCTTTAAACAATAAAAAACCTGAAAATTCTGAAACACAGGAACGCTCTAGATAATCTACAAATGCCTGCCGCTCTTCCCCCTGAATATGTTCCCATGCCTGCTTAAAGGCATCATTCCGTACAAAATGATGGCGGTTATAGTCGGCCCTCATTTCTGCCAGCATTGCTTCTAGATTTACCTCACCTGCCGAAAGGTCTAAATTGGCCGCCTTATCAAAGTCAGTGGTATAGAAACGAGGCGTCAGTAGATTCTCTTCAACCTGGGATTTTTGACTGACGGCGATACGAGCAGGGACGGTGCTGACCATTTTTCTACCTCAAATACCTATTCATAGCTTTGTAGATATAGAAAGAATAATATGATTCAGCCTGAATGACACAGGGGTGAAATAGGCATAATTTTCTCAATAGGTTTTAGCGTTTGTGAACCTTAGGCTGAGAACAAAATTTTCCTTTAGGTAAGTATGATTTGCCAATTTTTAACTAATCTAAAGCTGTCCCTAAAAGGTAAAGTTTTGAAAATAAAAAAGAGTCCTAATCGCTTAATCACTATACGGTTATTGAAGCTAAGCTTTGTTGAGTAAAGATTTTATCTATGAGTCTTCAAGTCAACCTATCGCAGGCTAATACAGCCGTTTCTTCATCGGGCTCTGTTATGCCACCACGGGATGGTCGCGATCTCGTCAAGCACTATGTAAAAACGCTTCAGGACAATATTTGTGCTTCGTTAGAGCAGTTAGATGGTCGAGCTAACTTTCAAGAAGACAACTGGCAACGCCAGGGCGGTGGCGGTGGTCGTACCCGCGTGATTCGTGATGGACGAGTATTCGAGCAGGGGGGTGTAAACTTTTCAGAAGTATGGGGGGAGACACTGCCCCCAGCAATCTTAAGCCAACGCCCCGAGGCAGCTGGCCATGGATTTTATGCCACGGGGACGTCCATGGTGTTACACCCCCACAATCCCTACGTACCCACAGTCCACCTCAACTACCGCTACTTTGAAGCCGGTCCAGTATGGTGGTTTGGGGGCGGCGTAGATCTCACCCCCTACTATCCTTCCATTGAGGATGTGGTTCATTTTCATACCACTTTAAAGCAAGCCTGTGATGCCCATCATCCAGAGTTTTATCCAGCCTTTAAGCGATGGTGTGATGAATACTTTTACCTCAAACATCGTCAGGAATCCCGTGGGGTAGGTGGTCTTTTCTTTGACTATTTAGATTATCGTGGCAATCTTTACTCAGGCTCCAATTTAACTGGGGATGCGGCCAACTACAGTCAACAAGTAGGAGCAGTCAACCAAAGCTGGGAACAATGGTTTGCCTTTGTACAAAGCTGTGGCAATGCCTTTTTACCGGCCTATCTACCCATTGCTGAACGTCACCAGGATAGGCCCTATGGTGAGCAAGAGCGAGAGTTTCAACTCTATCGCCGGGGACGCTATGTTGAATTTAACCTGGTTTATGATCGAGGTACTGTATTTGGTTTGCAAACCAATGGTCGAGCTGAGTCGATATTAATGTCACTGCCGCCTTTGACTCGCTGGCAATATGGCTATGAGCCCCAGCCCAATAGCCCAGAAGCGAAGCTAACCAGCTTTTTCCTTAAACCTCGAGATTGGGTGAACTGGCTGCTGTGATGTTGATATCACTCATCTTGATGTCCTGAAAAGACCCTCCGGTAAGAGATAACGATGAATATCTTCAACCAACCAGAGATAAGCGACGAGGAGGGCTTCCAATTCCTGCTCCTAATAACGTCTATCATGGTTATCTCTTACCTTTTCTACTTTAGACTCTTTTCTTAAGAGAGTTTTGTTCGACCAGACCTAATCGTTTGAAATAACTACCATGGAACACAATTTAGCCTCGTGCCTGCGAAAAGGCACACAACATTCCCATACCCTGGCAGAAAATACAGCCTATATGACATGCTTTCTAAAAGGAATTGTTGAAAAGGAACCCTTTCGACAGCTACTAGCCAATCTATATTTTGTTTATAGTACCTTAGAAGATGCTATACGCCGCCATGCTGAGCATGCTGTTGTCGGTCCGACATACTTTCCATTATTAGAGAGAACCTCTCAATTAGAAAAAGACCTGGCCTTTTATTATGGTGCCAACTGGCGTGATCAGATTGTTCCCTCTCCGCAGGGACGGCGCTATGTAGAACGGATTCAGACCCTTGCTGACCAGGACCCAGCTCTGTTAGTAGCCCATGCCTATGTCCGCTATATGGGCGATCTCTCTGGCGGGCAAGGGTTAAAAGCAGTGGTGCGTGCGGCTCTGGATCTGCCGGAGGGTCAAGGTACCGCCTTTTATGAGTTTGACGATATTCCCACAGTTGAGGCTCGACGAGCTTTTAAGGGACAATATCGGGATGCGTTGAATTCACTTCCCATTGATAATGATGTGGTACAAAGGATTATTGACGAAGCAAACCTTGCATTTCAGCTCAATTGTAATGTTATGCATGATTTAGAGCCGTTGGTTAAGGATGCCATTGGTGACCATGTCTTTGAGCAGATGACTCGCCAAGGGCGATCCGGTAGCACAGAGCGTCAGCATCGATCACCTGAGCTAGTATCTGTAGAATAATCACTTATCCATTGGATTTCTCTTATTGCATGAACCATATCCCCCGTAAGGGGGATTTTTTTTAGCTATGGGCTTGTTAATAATTAAGCTCATGGTTTTAGGTAATAACTTGAGCAACTGGTGTGGAGATTAAAGTTATTGCTTGGGGTTCCTCCGTGTTCCCTTTGGTGAAACTCAAATCATGAGGTTATTGCTTAACGGGTTCTATGCGTAAAGTATTCTAGCAACCTTTGCTAATGACTGTGTGCTCGCTAATGACAAATGCTGTGACCCAAGTGAGCTTACTAATAATCAGCCCAGTTGGGTCAAACTATATGTGAACCAAGCAATAGACTCTTATCACTATTCCCAGCCATTACTTAATTACGCGATTGAGATACTGTCGGAGGACTAAACAATGCAATATAAATACCACCTAATACAAGGGCAAATCCCAGATAATTTAGGCCTGCTAGCTGTTCGCCGAATCCAATCCAGGCAATAATCGCAACAAATACAGCTTCTAGAGGGAAAAAGAGTGATGCTAGCTCCGAAGAGATTTCTTTTAAGCTATAGGCAGTTAACCCCTGACCAATAATTTGGGAAAAACAAACAACACCAGCAATTGCTAACCACCCTAATGAAGATACGGGCCAGAAGGTACCCGATGCTAAAAAGATTATGGGGATTAAGCTTAAGCTTCCTAATAGACAAACCCATTGTAAAATCGCGGTGGATGTAAATTGCGATCGCAAATGCCCTACCAACAAACAATATAAAGCTAAAAATACAGCAGATAGCAACGCTAAGCCATCCCCCAGAAGATTATCCAGACCAATATGCAAGTCTTCAAACCCGATTGCTACCACACCCATGAGAGTCACACCAACTGCAATTAAAAATTGTTGACTAAAGTGATGCTTGAAAAACAGCCAGCCTAATAAGGTAGCAAAGAGGGGGGATAAATCATGCATTAAAGTAGAGTTGGCAACGTTAGTGTATTGCAGAGAAATAGCCCAGAGCACTAAACAGGCTACCCAAATGACTCCAGCCATCAGAAATAAAAGAATAACTTTAGTAGACAAATAATTGTCTTTAGCTACGGCATTATTTTTCTCCAAGGAAAGTGAGTTATGTTCACTATCTGTCTCACTACGAGAGGGTTGAAAGACAAAGAGTTCAGTCTGATGCCAGAGAAGAAACACAAGACCGGCAATCCAACACCGGTTAAAAATGGTACTGAGCGAACCGATTTCTGCGACAGAGATTTTGATACAAAAGACCCCGATTGCGATCGCGAACTGAGCCAACAAAAGTGCCAGAATGGCTGAGGTCATGGAGGACAGGGCCAATGAAGTAGAATTAGTCCTAGATGTTAGAAATGCTGTTCTCATGGAAGCCACCTATGTTGAAGGGAAATGAGGCTACGACTATGGGGAAAAGGAAAAGGCTCGGGAGCATTCCCTATAACTACCTTATCTATATTATTGTGATTGTGCAGCGGGCATTTTTTAAGGACCCAGTGATATCAGTAAAGCAGGGCTAACCTGACCACCTGTTGCCACTGATATTGAGACTAAATTTTTTAGAACCATCCTTTAAATGCATCTTTAAGACTACCAAGGATAGAAATTTCAAAATTCTCTCAGACTTCAATCTGTAAAAATACTTTAAAAAATTTCAACGCTCAAGATAATTTGTTGCATTGTCTCAATGTCTTCCGAGTAGACCTTAAATAATCCAAAGGTGCTCAGTCTCATAAAATTCTCCACGTTGCTCCAGTGTAAAGTCACCCAGAAGGGCCGCAATCCATACCTCCACCAGGGGCATTTTCATTCGCTGCTGTAGGTCAATTAAGCGTTGAGGAGTCCCCGTTCGTTTACTCAATAATGTCTCAACCCAATCGGATACATTTTCTGCATGAGACACAGCCAGGGCTTGCGCTTTAACCGCATCCTCAGTAAGTGCATCCACTAATGCCAGCACGGAAGCTTTATCCACTTCCCCAACAACAGAGGCATCGTCAGCTACCGGCTCAAGGGTATCGCGTTGGGTGGAACGCTGCACCAGGTCAGAAAAGTTCAATTCTTGGGTCTGCCGAGTAATACCTTTAAGCCAGTCACCATCTAATACAGGGCCGTCGGTATTATGGGCATCTTGCCAGTCATCCCAGAGGATTTCAGACTTAGCCTCACAGATGTCAGCCAACTGAGCCAGGACTTCCCCGCCAAGTCTCAACTGCTCGCGCCAGGGTAGCTCAACCATTACTCCCTCAAACTGCTGCCAGAGGTCCAGAATATTGGCTTCTTCTGGCACATCGGCGGCATCCTCAAAGGCATCCCCTAAGTCCAATTCTAACTGGCGAACATTAACCATCGTCCCCTCCACGATGCTCAAAGCATCCTTTCAAGGGGCAGTCAGGAATCGGACACTCAATGGGTTCTAACCGAACCTCGTTAACGAAGTGGGTGATTCCGTACCGCTCCGTCAGATATGGCAATATCTTTTGGGAGACATACCGTTCTAACTGCCGTCGCCGATACCCGGCACAGTGAATCGGTTTTACTTCTAAAACCTTTTGACCGTCATGAATCACGGACGCACCAATGGCATGCACCGGGGCATCCTTACGCTTTTCTCGCCAGATGTAGAGATTTGCATAGGGCATTGAGGCCTCTGCCACGTCGAGGGAAACCGTCTCTACCCCATCATCAACTTTGGCAGCCATTACCTGCTGCTGGTAGACAGCCCGCCGCTTTTCATTCGAGTTCCGTCGATTTCGGTAGTGCGATCGCTTCCGGTGACAGCGTTTTTCATCCCAACAGCCATCACCATCAGGCCCATGCTGCTGTCGAGCCTGAGCTGCACTTAATGACACGCAAGCAACACATTTTGGATCAATTCGCCGTGGCATTTATCCTTAGAAATCGAGCGATAGCTGAAACGCCTGAAATTCAAGGTCTATGGTAGCGCAATTTAGTTAATTAGCCCGATCTGGTAATTACGGACCTGGCGATGCTCGTCATGGACAGGTTCCAGTTTCTAAAACAGGTGCGTAATCGTGCAGATGTCCCAAACACACTAAAGTGATTGTTTCGTCTACCTCCGTGTCTCAGACTAATTGACAAATGACAATCGTCCAGTTGCCGATATATCCCACAGTTGGCTAGCCAATTTATGACTGAAGAGATTGAAGAATTGCTAGAAAAATACTTAAAGGATGGACTGACCTTAGTCAAATGATATTTAGAGGGAACTCTATACCTAGCCTCAACGCAATTTTTATCATCTGGCAATATGACAAGCAATCACTTAGGATGTCGCTTGCGGTTGCGAGCAGTAATCTTCGAAACTAGCCTGATTAGCGTGAACTGAAACGTCGTAGCCTACGTAGTTTAACTGAGAAACAGCCAATGAATTATAACTTTACCTGGATATCTACAATCTGGCATAAGATTATTACGTTGAAATCCCCTCCCGCCTTCTTATCAATATTGTTACTAAGTTTGTATGTAATCAGTTGCAGTCAGTCTTCATCAAATTCGGTTAAGTCAAATTCTACTCCGCAACAAACTGCAGTATCAAAGCCAGAAAACTTTGATGGTGTAAATATCAGTGTACTTACGCTGACAAAACCTCTGGGGGCAACTGTTGAAAAACGAGCTGCTGAATTTTCAGCCTTAACGGGCGCTAACATCACCGTCAAAAATGCATCCTATAGCGAGTTATATAAAACAATATTTAACGATCTGACTACGGATACCAATCAATATGATGTTGTTATTCTGACACCAAACTGGATGCCAGACTATATTGAATCCGGTTATCTCAAGGAGCTGACAGAACATATTAATAATGATCCCAAGCTGGAATGGGAAGATATTGCTCCCTTCTTCCGTAAATATGGTCACGTCTACGATGAGAAGATTTACTCAGTTCCTATTGATGGAAACTACCATATCATGTACTATCGGGCCGATTTACTCAGCCAAGCTGGGTTTGAACCTCCTAGTACCTGGGATGAGTATCTTGAAATTGCTAAGTACTTTAACGGTAAGGACTTAAACGGTGATGAAGAGTCTGATTACGGTTCTTGTTTAGCAAAGAAGCCTGGCAATGTGACTTACTGGGCTATGTGGTCAATTGCCGCATCAATGCTGCAATCCAAGGGAACTCAGCAAGGAGTCTTCTTTGACCCTAACACGATGGACCCCATGGTCAACAATGTTGCCTTTGCCAAGGCCCTTGATATATACAAAGCAACCAGTGATTACGGTGCTCCTAAAGAAATGGAATGGGGCTTAAACGATGGACGTCAAGCGTTTATTGCAGGCCGTTGTGCCCTAGCCTTAGATCATGGTGATATTGGCACCCTGGCCCTCTCAGAAGCATCAAAGATTAAGGGTAAGTTGGGCACAGCTATTGTGCCCGGTTCCACTGAAGTGCTCGATTGGGAAACTGGAGAGCTGGTAGCCTGTGATAAATTTACCTGTCCATTTGCTGTGGATGGGGTTAACTATGCTCCCTTTGCTGCAGCCATTGGTTGGGCCGGTGCTATCAATGCCGCCGCCGCCGATGATGTTCAGGCTGCCGGCTATGATTTCATATCCTATATCAGCCAGCCTGTGCGCTCAAACTTGGATGTTACAAATGGGCAATCTGGGTTAAATCCCTATCGTATTTCGCAATTTTCTGACTCTGAGAATTGGATCACTGCAGGGATGACGTCTGAAGAAGCCAGTACCTATCTAGGTGCTATTGGTGGCAGTATCAATAGTTCTAATGTGGTACTTGATTTGACAATTCCCCGAAACTACAACTACCAGCGGGAACTGTTGGACGGTGCTGTTTCTGATTTTTTGGCAGGCAGAATCAGCCGTGATCAAACTATGGAAAGGATTACCCAAGAATGGAATGCCTTGACTGATAAAGTCGGACGGAATGCTCAAAAAGCTTCCTACCGCACCAGTTTGGGCTTAGACTGATAGTTCTAAAGGAGAACAGTTAGTGCGTTGGAACCTCAGTAGTAAGCTTGTTGTTGCCTATTCAGGGTTAATTGCCCTAATGGCAGGGGCACTTTCTGCAACTATTTACTGGGAGCTTAAAACCTCTCAGCAAACGGCCCTGCAAGATCGCCTGCTGGGAACAGTGAGCTTAGCGGCACGCCAAATTGACAGCGACTACCATGCCTTAATCAATAAACCTGAGGATACTGGTACAGCCTACTACACAGTCAATCAACAGCAACTTCAGGCTATTCAAGCCTCTGAACCGGATATTGTGCGTCTTTATACGTTGCGTTTTCGTGGAGAAGACTATCAGGTTATTTTAGATTACGCCCCTGAGAGTGAAGGATTAACTCAACCGTTAGCCACTGTGGGAGAAGTCTTAGCGGATCTGCCGCCTCTTTTGCAACAGAAAGCTGAGATTAAAACGCCGATTACTGAAACTGTTATCAAAAACAATCGCCAGGGACAACCTGTTTTATACGGATATGCACCGATTAAAAATAAGCTAGATCGTACCGATGGTATTTTGGTGATTGAGATGGATGCCACTTCGGTTACTCAATACACTATCCATGCTCTTACCATCGCCGGTAGCATATTTAGTGTGGTTTTGGTGATTTCCTTGCCATTAGTATGGTGGCTAGGGCAATCATTGGTGGTTCGTCCCACCTTACATCTAAACCGGGTTGCTCGTCGTCTTGCAGATGGCCAGTGGGATGAAATATTGCCCACCGATCGCACCGATGAGTTAGGTCAGTTGGCCAGTTCGTTTAATTACATGGCTCTACAGCTGAAGACTTCGTTCAACAGACTACAGGATTATTCTCAAAATCTGGAACTTAAAGTAGAGGAGCGTACCCAAAAGCTACAAGAGTCTCAGCAACTGCTCAATCTCATCATGAACAGTATTCCCCAGTCAATCTTTTGGAAGGATCGAGAGAGTGTCTATCTGGGCAGTAACAAGAGTTTTGCCCAAGTAACTGGCCTGACTCCTGAGACAATTGTTGGTAAGACCGATTATGATTTGCCCTGGACTAAAGACGAGGCTGATTTTTTTGTCGAGTGCGATCGCAGAGTAATGACATCAGGTCAGGCTGAGCTAGGTATTGTTGAACCTCAGCTACAAGCGAATGGAAAACAGGCATGGCTCGAGACGAATAAAATTCCCATGTATAGTCCTGATGGCAAGGTGATGGGAATTATCGGTATCTTTCAAGACATTACCCCCTACAAAGAAGCCGAAGCAGCCGCTCAGCAGGCAAGTGAGGCCAAGAGTGAGTTCTTAGCCAACATGAGCCATGAACTAAGAACACCGCTGAATGGCATTCTAGGATATGCTCAAATTTTAAGACGCAATAAAACATTGGGTGAGAAAGAACGACATGGGCTCAGCATTATTCACCAATGTGGCTCTCATCTGCTGACCTTGATTAATGACATTTTGGATCTGTCTAAGATTGAGGCTCGTAAACTAGAATTAGTCCCAGTTGCGCTCCATTTGCCCGCACTGCTACAGAGCGTGGTCGAAATGTGTAAACTCAAAGCAAAGCAGAAAGGTCTCAACTTTATCTATCGACCTAGTTCCCGGTTGCCAGAAGGCGTAGAAGCTGATGAGAAACGACTGCGGCAGGTGCTAATTAATCTGCTCGGCAATGCGATTAAGTTTACCGGTCAAGGGTCGGTCACGCTGCAGGTCGACGTGCTATTGCTTTCAGAAACACATGTTTCGATTTTGTTTGAGATCATCGACACTGGTGTCGGTATCGCTGAGGAAAATCTTTCCAGGTTGTTTGAAGCGTTTGAGCAGGTCGGTGACCAGAAAAAACAGTCAGAGGGAACTGGACTGGGGTTGGCGATTAGTCAGCGCATTGTAAACTTGATGGGAGGTGAAATTCAGGTTAAGAGTCAGCTCCAAACAGGCAGCGAATTTTCCTTTACGGTCGATCTGCCCCTGGCGGAAAACTGGGCAAACTCGCAGATGCTGATTGACGGAGACGATCTCATCATTGGCTATGACGGCAAACGGTGTCAAATATTGGTGATCGATGACCGCTGGGAAAATCGAGCCGTGGTTCAGAATTTACTAGAACCTTTGGGGTTTGAAATTCTCGAAGCTGAGCACGGCCAGGCAGGGCTGGAGCTACTGCAGACACAACAGCCCGATCTGGTAATTACGGACCTGGCGATGCCCGTCATGGACGGGTTCCGGTTTTTAGAACAGGTGCGTAATCAGGAAGATCTTAAACACACTAAAGTGATCGTTTCGTCTGCATCTGTGTCTCAGACCGATCAACAAATGGCACTCGATGCAGGAGGGGATGACTTTTTAGCCAAGCCTGTAGATGCACCCTCCCTATTCCAAACAATTGCTCAACAGTTACAGCTCACCTGGATTCATGAAGCCTCAACCCAGTCTACTACCGACTCAGCAACTGATCTCACCGAGTTGGTATTACCACCGAGTGCAACTCTTGAAGCGCTACTGAAGACTGCTGAGACTGGAGACCTAAAGTTACTGCGTCAGCAGCTGAATACATTAGTAGATGATGATCTGGCATATCGTCCGTTTGTCGATACCATCCTACAGTTGGCTAGCCAATTTATGACTGAAGAAATTGAAGAATTGCTAGAAAAATATTTGAGGGATGGTCTGGCTCCAGTTCGCTGATATTCAGGACATTAATTTGGGCAAAACTTAGTTTGGGACTAGGGACGAGTAAGCATCTCCAGCGAGCTAGTCGAAAATCACTAATTAAGCGATAAACACCGTTATACAGGGAGATGAAGATTAGATGCGTGATGTAGACTATCAACAGCGAATGGCCGTTGCTAAAGCCGTCAAGCAGTTTCGGCAAGGACGCATGAATCGTCGGGATTTCATCCGTTTTGCCGGATTAGCAGGCTTTGGTTTTAGCAGCGCCCGCTTTTTGAGCGGTTGTCGTTCTTCTTCTCAGCAGCGCTCTTCACCATTTACCCTTCCTGGCGCAACGGAACTGATGACTGCAGACCAACAGCAGTTTCTTAAGGATGTCGGCAAAGCACTAAAAGGTAAAACTTTACGGATCATTACAGAAAATACCCCACCTTGTCAGGCTATTTGGAAAGTTGCTCAAGAGAAATTCATTCCATTAACAGGTATTCAAATTGAGTGGGATTTACTTACTTTAGATCGTGTTCTGGCAAGAATTACTCAGGATACGGCTCGACAAGCTGGGACTCACGATATTTTTTATATTGATCAAGCCTGGATTGGACGCTTTATTAACGACAGTGTTAATCCGAAAAGCCTATTAGAAAAAGCAGATCTTGCTTATCCCGGCTATGATTTTGATGATTTTCTACCTCCACTGCTAGACAATGTTGCCTCCTATAAAGGGCAGTTAGGTGGCATTCCTATCGATATCCCTCTCTTCATCATGATGTATCGCCGGGACATACTAGATAAGCTAGGTCTTGATGTCCCAACCACGATGCCAGAATATCTGCAGGTTGCCAAAGCTATCCACCATGCAAAATTGCCAGGTGTGTCAGGTTCTGTCGGGCAACGGCAACCGGGAACCTATGCTCTTACTGGAGATATGATCTCTTGGCTATGGGCCTTTGGCGGCTCAGTGTTTGGTCCTGATGAACAACCGGCGATCCATGACGAAAAGGCAATCGCTGGGTTAGAGTACATGATGGAGCTAGGACAATATATGTCTCCCCAATCGCTTATATCCGATTGGGATGGACAGGCTGCTATATTCGCTCAAGGTAAAGCGGGCATTTATATTTCTGCAGGTGAATATTTCCCAGTTTTTGATGATCCTCAAAGCTCCAATATTGTGGGACTAGCAGAAGCCGCACCCTGTCCTAAAGAAATGGCATTGCGCTTACCGTCCGAGTGCAGTTTTGGTGAGGTTCCTGGTATCAGTCGCCAAGGCGGAAGCTGTCTGATGCTCTCTCGCTACAGCAAAAACATTGATGCTGCCTGGATATTTCTGCAATGGATTACTAGTCCAGAAATGAGTCTGCTAGCAAGCATAGAATCAGGTTCCAGCGGCATTCGCAGGAGTACCTATGAGCATCCTCTCACCCAGCAAAAAGCCAAAGTTGCTCCTGGTACAACCCGACATATGGGGGTCGTACTCGATGCCATTCTCAATCGCATGGGAACAGAGCCCCATTTACCAAACTGGGTGCAACTCGCAACTGGTGATTTTCCAGTGGAATTGGGCAAAATGGTAACCCAACAGCAATCTGTTAAAACAACCGTTAATCAGATGGCCAAACTAACTAGTGCAGTAGTTCAGGCAGCTTAGTACTGAGGAAGATCTTTATAAAATGTCAGAAATCCTATCTCAGAAGGCTTCACAGCCTCAGTCTAGCCGAAAAACATTACGACAACAGTTACTCTCCTCATTTCTGTTGATTTCCCTGATACCTATGGGTGCTTTAGCTCTATGGAATCAGTATACAACTCGTAACGCAATATTAGAAACAGCCAATCAGTCACTGGAATCGGCTGCCTCCCAAACAGCTACTCAGCTAGATGGATTTATGCAAGCCAACCTCAAGGTGATTGCAACAGAAAAACAATTACCTGACTTGGTCAACTACCTAGAAAAAGAAGCGCAAGGATATCTTACAGAAAAAGAAAAAGAAACTACCCTGGAGATTCTAAAAACGTTACAGAATAAAGATCCGGTTTTTATCGCTTCCTATGCATTGTTAGATTTAGAAGGAAGTAATATTCTTGATACAAACGCAGAGCAGCAAGGTTTTTCTGAAGCCGATCACGAATATTTCAAAACCGCCCTGGAAACTGGCGAACCTTTTGTCTCACCAGTAGAGTTTTCTTCAACGAATAACCAGCCCTATTTTTATTTCAGCCAATCAATTCGTAATCCTGCTACCGGAAAGGTCATTGGCATTTTGCGTAGCCAATACAGTGCTGCCATATTGCAACAGATGGTTCTGGCAAATAGTGACTTAGCTGGAGAACTTTCCTTTCCAATTCTATTGGATGAAAACCATATCCGCTTAGCCCAAGCTGCTCATATTGGAAAAGAAACTGCGACAGAGCACTTATTCAAGACCCTATCACCAGCTTCACCGGAGCGTTTGACTAAGTTACAGGCACAACGACGCCTACCGCCGTCCCAATCTTCCAATCAGCTAGCAACAGATTTATCTGATTTTGAAACTGGAATTTCTCAAGCAGAAAGCGATAAAAACTATTTTAAGGCCTATCTTACCAATCAAAATGAAACCCTCTACGCTGGTGTCGTGAAACCGATGAAGACTCAGCCTTGGATTATTGCCTTCGTTCGCCCCCAGAACCTGTTTCTGCAGCCAGTCAATCAACACACTGCCAACCTAATCGTGTTGGGCTGTCTAACAGCGGGCAGCGTGATCTTTTTAGCTATTCGACTTTCAAATGCGTTATCAACTCCAATGACTCGTTTGACGACGGCTGCTCAACAACTAGCCAAAGGAGAATGGGACGCTCAACCATTATTGGTAACAACAGAACAGAAATCTGGAGCCAGTGAAATTACAACTCTGGCGCATACGTTTTTGCAGATGGCTACTCAGCTTCAAGAGTCATTTGCTGGATTAGAGCAACGGGTTGCCGATCGTACCAATGAACTGCAAGAGGCCAAACTGTTAGCGGACCGAGCCAACCACGCTAAAAGCGAATTTTTAGCAAACATGAGCCATGAATTGCGTACTCCCCTCAACGGTATCCTTGGCTATGCCCAAATCCTGAGCCGATCAGAATCACTAGCGCGTAAAGAACGTGACGGGGTCAATATCATTTATCAATGTGGATCCCACTTATTAACCTTAATTAATGATGTTTTAGATATTTCTAAAATTGAGGCCCGCAAACTAGAGCTGGTAGCAACACCACTACATCTGCCATCTTTACTTCACAGCGTTGTGGAAATGTGTCGCATCAAGGCAGATCAGAAAGGCATTGAATTCTTTTACAAGCCCAGTTCTCGTCTGCCAGAGGGGGTACTGGCTGATGAGAAGCGATTGCGACAAGTGTTGATTAACCTGTTAGGTAATGCCATTAAATTTACTGACCAAGGCTCTGTAACCCTTGGTATCGATGTTTTAGAGATATCTGACACCCAAGTCTCTCTCTTGTTTCAGGTGATCGATACTGGTGTGGGCATTACTGCAGAAGACTGTGACAAGCTTTTCCAGGCTTTTGAGCAGGTGGGTGATCAGGAAAAACAATCAGAAGGGACCGGCCTTGGCTTAGCAATTAGTCAGCGGATTGTGAATTTGATGGGCGGCACTATTCAGGTTAAGAGTCAGCTGGGTGAGGGTAGTGAGTTTTTCTTTATTGCCGAACTGCCGTTAGCAAACGATTGGGCTAAACAGCAGTCAACTCTAAAAAGTGGCGATCGCATCATTGGCTATGACGGTAAACGCTGTCAGATCTTGGTAATCGATGACCGCTGGGAAAATCGAGCCGTGGTTCAGAATTTGCTAGAACCCCTGGGGTTTGAAATTCTCGAAGCTGAGCACGGTCAGGCAGGGCTGGAGCTGCTGCAGACACAACAGCCCGATCTGGTGATTACAGACCTGGCGATGCCCGTCATGGATGGGTTCCGGTTTCTAGAACAGGTGCGTAACCGTGAAGACCTCAAACACACTAAAGTGATTGTTTCGTCGGCATCCGTGTCTCAGACCGATCAACAAATGGCACTCGATGCAGGAGGGGATGACTTTTTAGCCAAGCCTGTGGATGTACCATTCTTATTCCAAACGATTGCTCAGCAGCTACAACTCACCTGGATTCATGAAACCCCAGCCGAATCTACTAGCAACTCCACCACTGTTATTACTGAACTGGTCCTACCACCGAGTGCCATCCTCGAAGCGCTGCTGAAGACTGCTGAGACGGCAGATATAAAGTCACTACGACACCAACTTAATACATTAGTGGATGAGGAGCCAGTTTATCGTCCGTTTGCTGATACTGTCCTGCAGTTGGCTAGCCAATTTATGACTGAAGAGATTGAAGACTTAATAGAACAATATTTAAAGGATGGACTGACTCCGGTCAGGTGATATTTAACGAATAGTCAGGATTCTCGCTACGACGAGCAGCCTATAATTGCTCTTTATTTTTTTTCAGAAAAGTTGCAGTGAAAATATTAAGGTATGTTCCTCTAAGGGGAATAATGATTATAAGCACAAGCAGACTAATGTTAGGACTTTAAACCATGTTCAGGTCGAGCCCTTGAGTTTTCTCTGCGAAAAAATCAAGGGCTCCGTTTAACTAAGGTTACAGCATATTTAAGGCAGAAAACATGCTAAACGGGGTGAATATTTTAGTCGTTGATGATATGCTTACCAACTTAGAGATCGTTACAGATACGTTAACGTCTCAAGGGTATACAGTGGCTACGGCAATCAGCGGTGAGCGAGCCCTAAAACGCCTGCAAAAAAATATCCCAGGCCTGATTTTGCTAGATGTGCAGATGCCAGGAATTGATGGGTTTGAAACCTGTCGTCAAATTAAGGAAAATCCAGACCTGGCCCATATTCCCATTATTTTCTTAACAGCGATGACCGATACAGACAGTGTCATCAAAGGGTTCTCGCTGGGCGCAGTTGACTATATTACGAAACCTTTTCGTGAGGCAGAGCTACTTGCACGGGTAAAGACACATCTTAATCTCCAAGCTTTGACCCAGCATTTGGAAGACCAGGTTGTTGAGCGCACCTCTAAACTGCAACACGCATTGGAACAATTAGAACGCTCTAAAGTACAACTGATACAACAGGAAAAAATGTCTGCTTTGGGGCAATTGGTTGCAGGTGTAGCCCATGAAATTAATAATCCTGTTAACTTTATTCATGGCAATCTGCCCCATGTAAAAGAACATGCTCACAATTTACTTGCCTTTGTAAATCTATATCAGAAGCTATACCCAGAGCCAAGGCAGGAAATTGAGGATGTAGCAGAGGAATTGGATATAGGGTTTGTCAAAAGCGATCTCCCTAACATTCTAGATTCCATGAAAATAGGGACTGAACGAATTCGCCAAATTGTGTTGTCACTTCGCAACTTTTCACGCATCGATGAAGCTGATTTCAAAGCTGTTGATATTCATCATGGGATTGACAGTACGCTGATGATTTTGCAACTGCGACTGAAAGCGAAGCCAGAACGTCCAGCGATTCAAGTTATTCGTGATTATAGTAATCTACCTCAAGTAGACTGCTATCCAGGGCAACTTAACCAAGTGTTTATGAATATCTTCGCCAATGCGATTGATGCATTGGAAGCAGCTAGTGCCTGTAAAACTTTTCAAGAAATTAATAGAAGTCCTAATCAGATCACCATTCGGACATCAGTGCTCAATTCACAATGGATAAAGATTTCAATCTCAGACAACGGAATAGGTATGCCTAAGTCTGTTCAAACTCGTATCTTTGAACCTTTCTTTACAACCAAACCTGTTGGACAGGGAACAGGTATGGGACTGTCCATCAGCTATCAGATTATCACTGAGCAACATTTTGGTAAGTTAGATTGCGTCTCAATACCTGATGAGGGCACAGAGTTCATGATTCAAATTCCTGTTTCGCAATCAAGTACTAAAGTATCCTAGCAAACCGGTTTATCGCTGACTTAAGCTTGAGCACGCTTGACGACTAAGCTCCTGGTCAATACCTGCTCTACTAGAATTCCTTGCTGGACTTCGATAACTAAATAGTAGTTAGAGTTAGAGTTTATCTGAGACTGATTGGGGGGTCTTTAAATTTTTCATTCCCTTATGAGGCTGTGATCTCACTCACAAACTAAGAAAAATTGATGGCTATAGTAAGGGAGTTCGAGATTACAACTTAACTACACCCGTGTAAATCACACTGGAGTAGCGTAGTCTCATAGACAACACCCTCTATAATTTAACTCTCTATATCTAAACCGAAGCCCTCCATGCGCATTAGTGTTTGGGGGGCTTCTTATATTCAAGAGAAATCAGCGTCGTCAGGAAAAATTAGTAGTCTCTATTAATAACACTATATTTCGTTCTAAGTTCTGACATCCAGCGTAAAGAGTCCCCATGCTGTGATCATCGACACACTCTAAGAAAAATTGACGCTTATGTAAGCAGACATTAGGGTTACGTTCTCAGGAGATGTACTTACCTCATCTCAGCGTATGGTGAACTCATAGACAAAAACGCTATTGCATAACTTCCTATCACGAACCCTATACCTAAGTAGACAGAATACTGTATTACTTAACCCCTTATATCTAAACCAAAGTCCCGATAATCGTTAGCGGTTACCGGGACTTCATATATGGCACATAACCCTATCATTACATGAGTGCCCATTGCAGACTCCGCTAATCACCCCTGAGTTCCTACTTCTGTAATCTAGATGCCTATCTAACCATAATTTTCCGGCTTAAGTTCGGACCTTTTTTAGCTAAGAATTTTCCAAATCTGGAAACATTATAATCATGACATAGTAAACGGTGAGCAGCAACACAACAGAATGGAATGAAGATCACAAAACTCTCATTGGAATTGATTGCGAGACGATTGTTTCTATTGATAACAATTTAATTCCCTCTCTCGCCTCTACTAACATGGTAGAGGCTTTTTCTTAAACTATGCCTCAAACTGCCAACGAGCCATTAACTCTCGTAACCGATAGAATGCCTCTTTAGGACGCAGCTTTTCGTCAAGCAACCCACCAAATGGCCAAAATACCCCTGCTTGGTCTGAAAAATCCCACCAAGAAACAGCTTGAATTGCAGGCTTACTATAGCAAAGGGTATAAAACTGCTCTAACCAATCGGCCTGAATCTCTTCACTCCAGGGAGCATGCCAGAGACCTCGCGTTTCCTTCAGAAAAGAATCCTCATCGGTACCCGTTGCTGACGACACGCCTAGCTCAGTGATGTGAATCGGTTTACCCAACTGACTAAACCGATCTAAGAGACGATCAATTTCAAACATATCTTGCTGCGGATAGTAGAGCTGTAAGCCAATGATCTCGAAGGGAATCTCGGCTGCCAGACAAGCTTTAAGATATTGATAAGGGCTCCTTGATGGCCAATTCGTATCATAGGCAACTCGCTCAGCCCAGGGACAACAACTATTGAGAAGTCGTTTTACCTCAGGAAAACCAGCTGCAGCAGCGCGCACGGCAACATTAGTAATTTCCAGAAATTGTTCAGGAGAGTAACCCAACTGATTAGCAAAACGGATACCGTTTCCCTCATTAACAACATCGTAATAGGGAATGCGGCTTTGGTAGTGAGCTGTAATATCTCTTACCCGTCGCTGGATATGGTCAAGCACTACATTATAAGGTTTAGGGCGCAACCAGTTGGGGATACCAATTTCATGAAACCAGACTAGGGGGTGCCCCTTAGGTATAATACTGGCCTGCGATAACCACTTAACAGCATCATTCACTTTCCCATAGTTAGGTTTGCCTGCTTCAGCTTCAACCTGTCGCCAATAAAAGGGTACGGTGGCAAAGTTAAACAATTCCTGAAAACGATGGTTGTACTTATCACCTGCCTGGGGATAGCGAAAAAAGTTACACCCCCATAGAAAATCTGGCCGTAATGGCTGATATTGAATTTGTTGTTGAGCCTTAGCAACAGCAGCTTCTTCCCCTGCCCATAAACTTTCCACCAATGATTCATTACACCAACTGGCCATAGCAAAATCAGTATCGGCAGACTCTGCCTTTTGTAAGGCAGTTCTGGCTTTACCTAAACGTGCCTCAATCTTGTGGGAAAATAAAAAGCCACTGGTTTGCCAATGCTGTAGAGTATTTTTAACCCGATGTAGACGCGACTGGGCAAATGCCAGATTAAGATTTAGGGGGCAATTTTCTGGGGTATAGCCTAATCCCTGATTATCGGCATATAACGTGACTTCACCAAAGCCTTTTACCGGCAAGCGTAGGGCCACCATAAAAGGGATCGTAGCTGGCGGTTCGGACCATAGACTACCTGTCTCAACCTGGCGCATTGGATTGGGTAAAGGCTCGTCCTGCAAATCTAAAAAATACAGCTGATTAAAGGTCTTAGTCCCTAAGGGATGACCGTCTGGTAACCAGGCCTGAAATAAACAGTTATTGCTCTCAGATGGCAATCTTTGTGCGCTTGAAGAAAGGGTGGTTGCTACCATGGCGATACCACCAGTCAACTGTAAAAAAGTTCGTCGTTCCATAGTCATTGCTCTCATCTCTCTCCTAATCTTTTAGACAGCACAAACCACACCCCTGGCCTCAATGTCAGGTTTTTTTTAAGCCACCAGGATAACTCACAGAGAGTGCCCTGACTCGGTAAAGATTCGCGGCGAAACTGCCCCTCAAGACGTTGCACTAATGTAGGCCGCTGACCAGCCATTAGCATAGAAACAGGTGTTTGTAGACCGCAACCGTTATCCTGAACAGTCAAAAAATAGTACTCGTCAGACAGTTTCCCAATCGCTTTGATACGAGTTGTCCCCACGACATGTTTACCTCGGTGCAACGGTCGGTGCAATGGATTCAGAATAAACTTCAAGTGATAGCAATTCTGGCAGGTCCACAGGGGGTGACGAAGTTTTTACAGACGTGTAAAGAACAGGATCTAGCCAGTCTGGCGTGTGTTGATTGGGCTAGGGGGAAGTCTCTCTACTGAGTTTGATGTGGAAGATGCAGTTTACCCGATATTTCAAACGCGATTGCCCCGAATGGGGCTACTAAACCGGCACTGGTTCCGCATGACGGGATTCCGTAAAGCCTCTTTATACATAGCTTAGGGGATAATAGACTCACTAAAACGAATGTGTCTATCTGGGGTGTTATGGACCTACTATTATCGCATCGGTGTCCATTGTGTGGGGAAGAAGAATCGGTTCAGGTTCATAGTCGGTATCCCACGAAGAGCAATGGTATGCGAACAATCTATCGTTGCCGTTATTGTGACATCTACTACAGTGAAACCTTTGGTAGTGCGGACGACGTAATGCGGCCTTTCGGCGTAAAACCAATCCCTATGCGAAAGCTCAAAAGCATTTGCAACGAACCTTGGAGGTCTTTTGGTTAATCCACAACTTTGTGCGGGTCCATTTCACCACCAAACAGGTACCTGCTGTCCGCATAGGGATTTTGGAAAAGGGACTCTCATGGTCACAGTTGTTATCGATTCGATATGCTGTTTAACTATTATCACGCAAAGGATATAGACTTCCCATCTGACGGAACCAGTGTCGGCTCAGAGTTGTTGCTAATAAAGATTGTCTTGATAACAATCCTGCGGCTAGGCGTTGGTTTGAACTAGTTCAAGTATCGGTTGCAGTCATGAACAAGCAAAGCTTACAGGTTTATGAAGGGGCTGATAGTGAAGAAGAGGTTATCCGCTAGGTTCAGGAGTGGACTGTAGCTAATCAAGACCTGCTTGATAGTTAGTTGGCTGATGCAAAAATAGCTTTTTAGAAGAGATAGATCTTCAGTATTTAGAACATGCCTTCATTCATTGTTGTCACTCTGTTTACCCATTTGAATGACAAACACGTGGTATGTATGACTGGGTATTACTGCGGGAAAGGAGACTCTAACGTAGACATAGTGATTGACCTTATTTGATGCCTGTGCATGTTCTTTAATAAGGTTTTTGACAAGTCACTTGAGGTTGTTGAAATGTAAGGTTTTTTTGAAGAATCAGCTACACATTAAAAAGCTACTGTAAACAGTTCATACTTTACATACATTTTTTCACAGCGATGTTTTATCTATCTTGCATACCTAATAATTAGGTTTATTACTTAGGATAATTAGGTCTATTACGTAGAAAGAAGTATGTGCTTCATCTGATATATTCAGCAAATGTATACACATTGTGAAAGCATTGTGAAAGTCATCAGCGTGTATCTAGCTATCGGGAGGTGAGTCTGTCGTAATGAGTGATTTGGCAATACTAAATGCGTAAAAATGCGGCTTAAGTTAAGCATCTTTGAAGCCTAAGCTGCTTAACTTAAGGGCCCTCAATGATTGCACCTGGCAAATGCACAAGCCACACTAAACTGCAACCGTTATATAGTTGAATTTATTGGTTTTGTAATAGGAAACTATTTTTAGAAATTCGAAGTCTATAAATCAAACAGGTCAGTTATCAATACAGTGTTTTTTCGGTTTTTTCGTAAAGGCTGTTTGATTGTGGCAGTAGTAATAACGATGACAGTGTGGAAGCGCTTATCTGGTCATGTTTGGGGACTATATTGATTCTGCTAATTGGGTACTAGAGGGCTCGTCTCATCGGTTCTTTATTATCTGATTAAGTTTAGTCGATGAGTTAGGGCCAGCCACGGAGAGGGGATAGCTTCGGTGGTATAACACTATAAGAATAGTTGTTCAAGTGTTATCTCCTTTCACTGTCAGTCTTTTGGTTGATAGGTAGGTTGTTTCTTTTGTAGAACATTGAATGACGCTTCTTGTCTTCAGCCTTAGTTGTGAGTGTTTTGTATTAGTAGTAAGGTAGCCTTCTAGAAAAATCATGCAATACCAAGCATCAGTCGTCTCTTCAGGCCAAAAAATAAAGGAATCCTATTCAAGTTTATCGACTCTGGCTACCAGCAAAGCTGCTACAGTCAATATTCTGGATGTTGAAATTGACAACCTTACTCGAGAAGAGCTGTTAGCGCGTTTAGATGCCGATGGTGGAGTTGTTGTGACTCCTAATGTAGATCATTTGATGAAGCTTCAGCATGATGCGGAGTTTCGTGAGGTGTATGATGCTGTCGACTTTCGTGTCTGCGACAGTAAAATCTTGATGTACGCAGCACAGTTTTTGGGCACGCCAATTTGTGATAAGATCTCGGGCTCTGATTTATTGCCCTGGTTCTGTGATTACCATCGCAACAATCCTGAAGTCAAAATTTATATGCTGGGTGCGGCTCCTGGAGTTGCCAAGCTAGCTCAACAGCGCATTAATCAGCGAATTGGTCGCGAGATTATTGTTGAGGCGCACTCGCCCACATACGGCTTTGAGAAAAGTCCTGAAGAATGTGAAGCAATTGTGGACCATATTCGTGCTTCATCCGCTAATGTACTTGTGGTTGGTGTTGGAGCACCCAAACAGGAGAAGTGGATTGTCAAGCACAGAGAGAAGCTACCCAACATTAAAACGTTTTTGGCAGTTGGTGCAGCGATTGACTTTGAGGCCGGTCATAAGCCTCGTTCTCCTGAGTTTGTCACTGACCTTGGTTTGGAGTGGCTATATAGAACCATGTCTGAGCCCAAACGGTTGTGGAAGCGTTATTTGATTGAAGATATGCCTTTCTTCGGCTTAGTGTTTCAGCAGTGGTTGGCTGCTAGAAAGTCTGGCAAATCAGCATAAGACTTGGGCATCTGGTAGTTTGAAGGCTACAACTATCTGCTGGCGAAGTCCACAAGCTATTACTATCGGAGCCCTTGGATGTTTTAATCATCTGGGGGCTTTTTTAAGTTAAGTCCTGCTTAAAAACGACATCCCCCATGGGATGACAGGGGACAGTTAAACAAGGAACCTTACCGTTCCCTTTGTATTCTTTGCATTGGCTATGGGACAGACAGCAAAAAATATTGGCATTATTGGTGGCGGCCAGTTGGCTTGGATGATGGCTCATGGGGCCAAAAAACTGGGTTTGAGCTTGACTATACAAACTCCCAATCAGTCAGATCCCGCTGTTACTATCGCTGATCACTTGGTCTTGGGGGCAGTAGCTGATACTCAGGCAACCGCAAAACTGGCGACTCAGTGTGATGTCATCAGCTTTGAAAATGAGTTTATCGATCTCCATGCCCTAAAAATCCTTGAACAGCAAGGTACTCAGTTTTACCCTGAACTACGCTGTTTAGAACCTTTATTGGATAAGTACGATCAGCGCCTCTACTGCCAGTGTCTGGGGCTGCCATCTCCAAAGTTTGCCACCTTAGATTCAGAGGCTGACTTATCTAAGCTAGAAGCAAGTGTTGCTGCGGTAGGTTTGCCGTTGGCGCTTAAAACGCGTCGCCATGGCTATGACGGTCAAGGTACCTTTATCTTGAAAGATCTGGATACGGTGCGGATGACTTGGTCACAGTTGGGATATCAGCCTATTTTGCTAGAGACGTTTGTCTCCTTTGAACAAGAACTAGCGATTATGGCAGCACGCTCCCAAACGGGAGAAATCGCGCTATATCCTGTGGTCGAATCCCAACAAATCGACCAGGTTTGTCGCCGAGTAATTGCACCTGCTGATATTAGCGACGAAGTCCAGCAACAGGTTGCTCACATAGCCACTACTCTGCTGACTAGATTGGATGTTGTCGGGATTTTTGGTATCGAATTATTTTTAACCGCTGACAACCAGGTCTTGATCAACGAAATTGCTCCACGTACTCATAACTCAGGCCACTATACCCTCGATGCTTGCGTGACATCGCAGTTTGAACAACAGCTGCGGGCAGTCAGTGGATTATCCCTGGGACCAGCTGAACTCAGATGCTCCCAGGCAGTGATGGTTAATTTGCTTGGCTTTGAAACGGCTACCTCAGACTATGAAGCTAAACGGGAGGCTTTATCAGCACTGCCGAATGTCCATCTCTATTGGTACGGCAAAACCGAATCTCGTCCAGGAAGAAAACTAGGTCATGTGACAGTGACATGCGATCGCATCCTCAGCCGACATGAACTCAACCAATTAATTCAGCAGGTGGAGACTCTTTGGTATGCCGAGTAGGGGGTTGCCCTTGTCCACGTCCAGGCCTGTAGTTTTGCCGTAGAGGAAACGCTAGGTTTCAACTCGGATGTGGTTTACCCTAAACCCTCCCTCCCTACATTTTTGAGTTCTATTTGAAATAATGATTGAGGTGGGGGAAATCGCTCAATCATCCCTATCGATCAACCCCTGTCGATTTACCAGGACAGTTAGTTATGATGACTCTAGTTTCACTACGGCGTTGGTGACTGCCAACAATGTTTCTTGATCTATGCTTTTCACTTAAGGGCATCGAACAGATCCGCGGTGGCAGTATACCGGGCTTGTACCCGGAAACTTTAAACCGCGACTACGGGCCCACCTGGATTTTCCAGGTCAAAAACTGAGGTAAGACGGCGTTGCGGTGAAACTTTTAAGATTTGAAAAGCTCTTGGTCTGTAGATCAAGAGCTTTTTGCTGTGAGGGCGCACAATCCGGTAATATTATTGATATTGTTAATGGGTACAAATATACTATCCCATGGTTCAATACACGATTCCCCAAAGTCCTGAAGATGTATTGATTACCGTTTCTGGGCGTGATTCGGCTAAAGCCCGTGAAAAGGCAATGGATCAGCTGCTGGAAATGATGGGCGATGGTAAGCTAACGGCTGATTTAGATGACGGCTTTACCCCAAAGGATTTTATTGAAGTGAAAGAACAAAAGACAGAGCCCACGGCTGAGGAAAACGCAATTGTTGATGCAGTCCAGGTTTTGAGTAACTTGGCAAACCTCAAGGTTAAGGTGCAGGGCTCCCGTAATGAAGCCCTAAAGGTCAGAGAATTGGTCGATCTACTCTTTACAGATGATGTTATCGAAGAAGAGCAGCTAGAGGAGTTAAAGAACGGCTTTAAGGTGCTCAAAACCTTTGCCCAAAGTAACCTGCGTTACCGTGATGCCCGTGCACAGGCAGAAGAAGCTCGTAAAGTTTTAGACGAGGCGCTGGGTAATGCTTAAGGGTAGAGCCGATCTCGATCGTTATCAATAAAGTAAAGTCGCCCATGGCCAGCAATGTGAGATTGTGGCTGGTCGCCCTCTGGGATAGCCGTAATCCTAAAGATATAGATCCCGTCAAGCCGAGGATTGCGCCGTGGGCGTAAGCCAATAGTTACTAGTCTGCCTGGAGCAACGGGTGGATCAAATTCCACTGTGACGGCTTTGGTGTCTTCGTTGATAAAAACATTACCCAAGCCTAATGCGCTTTTCTCCTCTCCAGGTATTTCTGCAAATGCGACGGTTTCCTCTAAACGATAGGACGTGAGATGGCGAGTCAGATTTTGTGGCTCAATAACAACTGTCTGCAGTGGCGCATCTGCATTAGTAGGTAGATCGAGGCTAAAGAAATAAGTGGCATTGCGCCGCATAACGTAGTCTTCTGTGGTGAATGCATCGAGAAATTGAGGCGGTTGTAAAAATGCCGTTGTGCCATTGGCTAATTCAACGGCTTGGGCGGTAACGGTAAGGGCAGCTACAGTGCCGATTGATAAAGGTAGGCTTAACCATTTGGCTTTCATGACTTAGTGCTCTAATGTGGATACCCCTATTTTGAAAAATTTTCTTTGAATTGTGGGGATAAGCTGATAGGACCAAGGCTGATAATTTGGGGTGGCAGCCATAATAGGGAATAGTTTGGGGGTTCCATAGGTTGAGTATGATGATGAATAACGGCCCTGAATTATTAGCGCCTGCTGGGACCTGGGACTGTGCTAAGGCGGCAGTGGAAAATGGGGCCGATGCGATTTATTTTGGTCTGGATCGGTTTAATGCGCGGATGCGATCGCAAAACTTCACCGAGTCAGATCTCCCTGACTTCATGGCCTTTCTCCATAGCCGTGGCGTCAAGGGGTATGTCACATTTAATACCCTGATTTTCCCCAGCGAGTTGGCCGCTGCAGAGCGCTACCTGCGTACCATGATTGCGGCTGGAGTGGATGCCGCTATTGTTCAGGATGTGGGCATGTGTCGTCTGATCCGTCATTTATCGTCTGATTTTCCCATCCATGCATCTACCCAGATGACCGTCACCTCAGCAGCCGGTGTAGAGTTTGCAAAAAGTCTCGGAGCCCAGTTAGTCGTGCTGGCGCGAGAATGTTCTCTGAACGACATTGAGAAAATAAATCAACAAACAAAAGAGATTGCATTACCACTAGAAGTGTTTGTTCACGGGGCCCTATGTGTTGCTTATTCCGGCCAGTGTCTCACCAGTGAATCTCTCGGCGGTCGGTCTGCCAATCGAGGTGAATGTGCCCAGGCCTGCCGTATGACCTACGATATGAAAGTTGATGGAGAACCTATCGATCTAGGAGACAAGCAATATCTTCTCAGTCCTCAAGACCTTTCGGGGTTACCTATTTTGCCAGACTTAATTAAGTCTGGGGTGAGCTGTTTAAAAATAGAAGGGCGGCTTAAAGCACCGGAATATGTGGCTAATGTCACCCGTGTCTATCGACAGGCACTCGATCGGACATTGCAGACTGTTGTACCTGTTGCTATACCAGAAAACTCTTCTCTTAAGCTGGGCAATCGACCGATTTCATATCAGCCGACGGCAGATGAACGCTACAACCTGGAAATGGCCTTTTCCCGTGGTCTCTACACTGGCTGGTTCCGGGGCATCAATAATCAGGAGCTAGTCCATGGCCGGTTTGCTAAGAAACGCGGTGTTTATCTAGGGGATGTAGTACGGGTCACCAAACAGCAGGTGGAGCTACAGGTTAATGGGCCAGTCAAGGCTGGGGACGGCATTGTGTTTGATTCTGGACACCCTGATACGGACCAGGGAGGACGGATTTATGGGGTGGAAGCTCGGGGGCGTACGGTCTGTTTGAGTTTTGCTAAGCATGGTATTGATTTGCAGCGGATAAAACCGGGGTATAAGGTTTGGAAAACCTCTGACCCAGAGCTGGAGAAGACATTACGCCAAAGCTACAGTAGTGAGCAGCCTCGGGTGCGGCAGCCCATTGATATTGAGGTCCATGGGGAGGAGGGGGCCTCAATGGTTGCGATCGCAACCGATTCCCAGGGCCATATTGCCAGAGACACGTCTGAAAAAATTTTAGAGTTAGCGCGTAAGCAACCACTCACAACAGAACGATTAGAACAACAGCTTGGACGATTAGGAAATACGCCTTTTAAGCTAGGAAACTTGACGAATCATCTGGCTGAGGGGTTGATTTTACCGGTGAGCGAGTTGAATCGCTTACGGCGATCACTGGTAAAGCAATTATTGACGCAACGGGAACGGCCACGGGTTTGGGCATTGGCTACAGAGCGGTCCTATGGGGATTTGTTGCCGGGTTTGGGTAGTGAAGGGGCAACTCAACCTACGTTGATTCCGCTGGTACGTAATTTTGACCAACTCCGGACAGTATTAGAAATTGGGGTCATTACGGTGTATTGCGAGCTAGAAAATCCGGTACAGTATCGCGATGCGGTGGCACTGACGCGAGCCCTGAATCCTTCGGCAAAGCTTTATGTCGCGCCGCCGCGCATTACGAAACCGGGAGAGCAATATATTCTCAAGCAGGTGCGTCAATCAAATGCGGATGGATATTTGGTGCGTAATTATGACCATCTAACATTTTTTGCGGATCAGCCCTGTATTGGTGACTTTTCACTGAATGTGGCAAATCCGATTACGGCGGATTATTTTAAGCAGGCGTTTAGCCTAGAACGGCTGACGGCTAGCTATGACTTGAATGTGGCTCAGCTTTTGGATTTGCTAGAAACAACACCGGCTAGCTGGTTTGATATTACGGTGCATCAACATATGCCAATGTTCCATATGGAGCACTGTGTATTCTGTGCGTTTTTGTCAGACGGAACGGACTTTACGAACTGTGGGCGGCCCTGTGAAACCCATGAAGTGGTGTTATGCGATCGCACCGGTACAGAACATGTTCTCCAAGCTGACGCTGGCTGTCGTAACACGCTTTATAACGGTGTTGCCCAAACTGGTGCAGAATTTATTCCTCGTCTGATTGACCATGGAGCCCATCACTTTCGGATTGATTTTCTCAACGAAACACCGCATCAAGTCCAACAGATTCTCGATTATTACCAACAGCTCCTCCAAGGGAAAATCACCGGGCGTCAACTTTGGCAAACCCTAACGATATCTAATCAACTAGGCGTTACCCGTGGCACTCTAGAAAACCGTAGATCAATATGACATTTGTGACTTAGATCACGTATCGAACGAATTGATATTGATGGCAAACCAGGTAAATTTTGTGGCTTAGAATACTTTTTTGATGACTCCAATTAATAAAGTAACGCTGTTTATCACGTCACTTTCAAAAGCACTTGATATCAATAAATAACCCCGACATTATTGCCGGGGTTGTTTACACATAGTTGGTTTCATATAAGGTGTGCCTCAAGCACATGTTCAATGTAATTAATTTCTGCCCCTAGCACCGTAAATACCCTATAAACTTGCTTGAAGAGTGGCTAAAGTTAGTTATTTCCTTGCTTATGCTAGCCTTGAAAGGCTGACTTATAAAGGGTTTCTCACAATGACTTGTAAATGAATCAAATTTATTTTTTATGAATTCATGGTCAACGCTAAGTGTCGTTATTGTGACTTAAATCACTTATTGGAACGACTTCAATTAATGTAATCTTTCATAAGTTACGCATTTAGGTTTGACCATAAATGCACTACATATAGTATTTATCAAACTTCGTGAATTAGGATTTAAACCAAATAAATAACCCCGACATTGCTGCCGGGGTGGTTTAAACATAAGGTGTTTATATAGAGTGTGTTGCAAGAACACAACCAATGTAGCCAATTTTTAGGCACATCACCGTAAAACCACCATAAAATCCCTTAAAGAGAACCTAAAGAGAATGAATTTAGGTTGGCTGATGATTTATCCATTGAATTGAGAAACGTTGGCGACGTAAAAATCTACAGACGCTAGAAGCCTATTTCCTGAAGCTTTCGAATGTTTCTCCTTAGTCCTTATGTCTTCCCTTTGATTGGCAATGTTTAATCAGCCAAAGGTTCTGCCATTCCAGCCCCACATAGCACCGTCAGCGTCGGCAAATTCAATGTAGGTACGATCAGCAGGAACGCCTAAGGCTGACTGGACCTGGGCACAAAATTCCTGGCTCATTGTTTTGGTTTTGTTGCCCATGGTGCCAACGCTTTTGATTTCAATGTAGCAGGTTGGATCAGTGCTACCCCCAAAGGTCATGGGAGTACTGGGTTGAAATGCGGTCATTACGTAGGACTCTGGTTTGCCGATGTGCTTTGCCAAGCTAGCCGACAGCTGCTTAAGCATGTCTTCTACAGCACCTTTTGAAGGCGCATCAACTGATGTCTGAACTTTAATTAACGGCATGGGTTATTTTCAGATAAACAACTAACTTGATTGTCTGAAGTAGTGGTGCCCTTTGCCAACGGAGGATATCCACACACGAGTTGTACTACTGTACAGTCAAGACTAACGTTTTCGCTCAGGCAAGTGAAGAGCTAGTGGTCTGTCAAGCCTAAGAGTTAGGATGAGACCAGTAAAAAGTGAAGAGTCAAACGAGATGAAGAGTGACGCTTTAACCTATAACCCTGGGGGCATGGCTGACGCTAGTACGCTTAATCAATATAGAATCCCAATCTTTAGCGTTGACGCTGCACTAGACGTAAAAAGTGAAAAAAGCAGGTAAGTTTGGCCTACTTATCTACACCTTGACAGAAGAATTTGGAGCATATTCGAAAATCGCTCCCCCCTGTATTAGCAGCGCTCTATTTTCAGCGGAGATGCCCTGCACATTTATAAATTGAGCTAGATTGACGAGAGCACTGTTGAGTTTAGCGTTACTGAGGTCAGTATTACTGAAGTTAGCTCCTCTAAGGTCAGCGCCCCTAAGATCAGCTCCTCTGAGGTTGACGTCCTTAAAGTTAGCAAAGCTTAAATCAGCTTCCCTCAAGTCTATACTGCTGAGGTTAATTCCTGCGAGGTCAACTCCGCTAAGGTAGCCTCCTTTAAGGTTAGCTTTGCTGAGATCTATATTCTTGATAATTTTGTCGCTGACGTTTTTTTCAATAAAGTTGCCTACAATGGCTGCAATTTTGTTCATGTAAGCTAGCGTACAAGTAGTCAGCTCTGAATTTCATTCAGTATTGTAACTGAGTTAGCAGTTCTCTTGTGTATAAAAAATACTCATAATATACTCAAGAACACTCAACCGTTTGTACAGTCTTTGAACTAAACAGTGCCTAAATTTCATTTAGTGCTTTTGCATACACTAAATAAGAGAAGAGTCAAGAGAGAAAAGACGTAATCTTCTTAACCCTTCACCTAGATTCCTACCTGATTTTTAAGTTGTATACCCTTATTTAGCCACCATAGTTCCAGCCAGTGGTCGATAGCAGTAATGCATCTCCTTCACGGTGGATGCCCGCACCAATAACTTCACCGACAAAGACGGTATGGTCACCGTGTTCTACGGCACTAATGACGTTGCATTCTACGTAGCCGAGGGTGTCCTTAATAATGGGACAGCCGGTTTCAGGGCCAGGGTAGAATTCAATATCTTCAAACTTATTACCCACGCGACGTAGGGGCTTAAAAAAGTTTTGGGCCAGGTCTTTTTGGCCGTCTTCAAGCACACTGAGGGCAAAGACACCACTGGCTTTGATCATGGCATGGGAGGTGGAGTCAGCCTTAACGCAGTTGACCACCAGCGGTGGAGCAAAGGATGCCTGCATAACCCAGCTAGCGGTAAAGCCGTTAACCTCTTCACCGTCTTTGACACCACAGATATAAAGCGCATGGGGAATCTTGCGCAACATCGTTTTTTTGGCCTGTTCGTCAAGCATGGATTCAACCCTCTTGTCTACAACGCTTTAGTGTAGGCGAATTCCTTCTTTTTGAATATTTCTATAGAGCTATGTGGTGCCTGCTTCGAACTCATCGTAAGCAGCTGGTTTTATAGAAATCCAGTGGGTTGCTTCTAACTCAAGAGAGCAAATTAAATCAACTAACGTGGTTAGTTCTTGGGCATGGTCCAATTGTGGAAGATATTTGAGAATGAGTCTTTTCGCAATCAAGAAATTGACAAAAAAGAGATTTGGCTGACAACAGAGAAGATTGTCACAGCAAATCTTAAAAAGGCTAACTTGGAGCGAGCCAATCTTATAATCTGTATGCGATCTCAATTGCAAAATGACCAAAGCTTTGAAATGTAGCCCATATTGAAGTTAGCGGGTTCAACAGCGGAGGCAACAGGTGTGATAGCAACAGAAGTAAGGAGAATAGTTAAAGCAGAAAGAAGTGGGCGTTTCATAGTTAAAGCTCCTTAGTGAATCAGCGAAGTACTCCATTGATCACAAGAATGCCGGGGCTAGCTGAATGCTATCTAACCGATATTTGCAGGTTACTTAAGGGATTCTGAGATCAGCTGAGGCAATTTAGTGATGACCGTCACAGAGGTTTGAGAGTTAATGTAGCGGTGCTGTAGGTCTTCTATAGAGAGTGATCCCCACACTTAAATGTCAGGGGATCACGACAACTAGACCATTTTTTTTTGTTCTGTAACTTGCAATACCCTTTGATAGGCTGTATAACGTAGTTAGCTTAAAACAGTATCAATTAATACTTAATTGCCTCGGGTTTTGTGGTGAGGCAATGGTTGTGGTCTCATTCAATCTTTTTGACTACTTAGGCAAACGCTTCGGTTCTTAAGTTAACAGTTCATGTTGGCGCTTTGCACACTGTTGATGTTGCACGCCTTTTAACTGTTTTTTCTTGCTTACTGCCCGATAAAACTCAAACTAGCATCTGCTAGATTTTACTTATGTCTAATTTTATCGACTCAGATTTTGTTGCACTGCATAGCCAACATGTTCTCCAGTATGCTGATTGGATGAGCATTTCTGATCTTGCAAAGGCTGAGAATGTCTCCGAATGTTTTGATGCTTGGGATTTTGAAGATTTTCTAGGACTGGCAGTTTATTTGTTCGTTACTACTCAGTCTCAAGGTACTCGCGAAAAGCTGTCTCAGCTATTACCCAAGTTTGGTAGTGCGGCTGTTTTGCCACTACTTAAAATTCTTGGTAGAAAAGAGACTTTCGCTAAGAAAAACATTCCCATGTTGGCACAGCACAGCCTGAATAACATGGCTCCCTACCCCTTAGCAATTGGGCTAAATCAGGTATTAGAACAAAAGGCCCAGAATGACTTGACAGTAGTTGCATTACAGAGGCTAAGGCAGCTCCTACAGTCGTGTGAACCATCTACTTGCTTAGTGTTGTCTCAACTTATCTCAGATGCTAATTGGCAATTAGTGTCTGAGGTTGCAGTCTCCAAGTTGCCAACTTATGCGCTAGCTAATCGTAAACAGCATAAACGTAGTTCTGAAGGCGCTGTGCTAGAGCATAGAGCTGTTCAGTGTGTGTAACCCTTGACTTTGTCAAAACTCTCCCTGGTTTATCGACAAATGAACGTCATTGATTACAAGCATACCAGGAGTGCCTGAACGCTATCTAGCTGAGCCCTACACGTTGCTCAAAGCATTTCTGAGATGGGCTGAGTAAAGTAGTTAACGGGCATCACAATACTCCCGATTAAACATGGATCAGTCCGTGGGGGCAGTCTCTGGTTCGTAGCCATAGAAAAGGGGCCGAAGCCCCGATAAACTAGTAGAACTCATAGGCGTAAGCCACAAGTCTAGTTTTCCTAGGCCGCGCAACCAAACAAACTATCCAAGTAGAGTCTGTTCACATGGGGCTGATTCGCACCATTTTGCATCAAAAAGAGAGAAAGCGCAGCCTGCATCACCCGCTCCTGACTCCAGAGTTCATGAGTATTCAAATACTCCTGAATAGAAATATGTAGGGATTCAGGAATCTCGATCATCAGACTAACGGTGGTGGGTGCGGTAGTAACAGAAGGCATAGAGATAACCTTTTTAAAAGAAAGGACAGACACAACAAACTAGCGCTTACTTAATAAGTCTTGCCCATCCGCTGTAATACAGATACGAACAGCAGTTAGGAACACAAGGCAAAGAAGACTTAACAGGGCCGCTTTGTTCAGTGGAGCTTCATTGTGCAGGAGACAATCGCAATTCGCAATGCCTGTCAGGCTTTAGAATCTTCTAACGAGAAAAAATACCTAACGAGACCAAGCGGGCTAAGCCCATATTTTCGTTACATTTGTTGATAAATAAAGATTGATCCCCCGTTGAAAGGGTTTTCCACAGAATGTCTGAATGCCTTGAGCGCTCGTAAAAACTTGGGGATAACTTGACTCACCTTGGGGAAAAGTCCTAAAAAACCTTGGGGAAAACCCGTTCTATTGTTAAGAAAAAAAAAGTAGTGAATTTATGCAGCTCAGTCTTAATTTGTGAACGGTTTTTGACTCTATAACCCTTGTCTAGTAATGGTTTACTGTCTCAGCTAACCATCCTTTAGTCTAATTGTCTTATCTAACAACCTGTCCCATATAGTTACTCCATAGCTGGGCGGCTTGGGCACTACTACCATAAGTGGCGCTGTTATCGTCGTTACCAAGCCAGATACCGGTGACGAGGTTAGCGCTGGGGACAAATCCGACAAACCATAGATCAACACCGTCATTAGTGGTGCCTGTTTTGCCAGCTTCGCCCAGACCCAGGTAAGCGCCACGCCCCGTGCCACTGTTGACGGTTCCCTGCATAAAAGATGTCATGGTCCGGGCGGTATTGGGGGTAAGCACATCGCGATCGCGATCAGCCCCCTTGTCAATGGCAAAATCAAAGATGACGCGGCAAGTATTGCGATCGCGATTATCCTCACAATCGCTACTATCCAATACCCGCTGAATACCATGGGGGCGATTCCAGATGCCATCGTTTGCGATCGAGCCCACCGCCCCAGTCATTTCTAACGGGGTTACCCCGCTTTGACCCAACACCAGACCTGGTACCGGATCTAATTCCGATTCAATCCCCATGGTCTGAGCCAGATTCACAATATTCTCTAAGCCAGCTTCCCGTGCCACTCGCAGGGCAACTACATTTTCTGATCGGGCAAAGCCGTCATACATATCGAGCGTACCGCCACCCGAGCGACAGCCCTGATAAAACTGCCCACCCCAATTCATATCGCTGCAGCTAAAACCAGTGCTAGCCGCAATATTTTGCTCAAGGGCACTGGCGTAGGCAAAGACTTTGAATGTGGAACCGGGCTGTCTAATGGCTTGAGATGCGCGATTAAACTGGCTTTGGCTATAGTCGGCACCACCTACCAGGGCCTGGATTTCGCCTGTGGATGCCTGTAGGGTAACCAATGCCCCCTGGGAAAAGCCATAGCGATCACCTAAGTTAGCAATGCCTGAACGCATTGAGGTTTCAGCCTGACTTTGCATAGCCAAATCCAGGCTCGTTTCCACATAGAAATTACCTTCTCTGGCCAAGCCTATGCCCAAAATCTGGTCTAGTTCATCAAATATATAGCTGTAAAAATAAGGAGCCCGAATACTCTGCAACTGTTCACGGGCTTTGGGACTAATTTCAATGCGAGAGCGGCGGGCACGACGACCGTCTTCCTGGCTAATCATGCCGAGGGCCACCATCCGCTCAATTACGCGATTGCGGTAGTCTAAGGCATCATCGTAGCTTTGGACGGGGTTAAACGCATTTGGGGCAGGTAAAATGCCCACTAGGGTGGCCGCTTCTTGAATAGTTAAGTCTTTTGCTGATTTATCAAAATAAAACCGGGACGCATCTTCAAAGCCATAGAGGTTATTGCCCAGATAGACTCGGTTGAGATACAGCAACATGATGTAATTTTTGCTGTAAAACGTTTCCAGTTTTAGGGCGACGATCATCTCACGAATTTTGCGCATGGCGCTGTCGTCGCTGCCGACATATTCTCGGTAAATATTACGGGCCATCTGCTGGGTGATCGTGCTGGCCCCCTCTCGGATAGTGCCGCTCCTGAGGTTGGTTTTAGCCGCGCGGGCAATGCCCCAAGGATCGACGCCCAAATGCCAGTAGTAGCGTGAGTCTTCAGAGGCGATTACAGCCTGGGGTAAGTATTTAGAATATTCTCGCAGTTTCGTTTTTTCGATGTGGGCCTGGTTGTTGATCGGGTTAAGTAAGACGCGATCGCCATTTTCGTTGCCATAGACTGACACCGGCCCCTGTACTGATTCGGGAATAGGATTGATGGGAATTTTGGGCCATTCAATGGCAACGACCCAAAACGTGATCAGGGCAATGCTGCCAGTAAGGCCGTAAAGACCATAGCGAATTGTTTTGAGGTACCACGGAGCGGGGTTTTGAAACCTTAGAGTGACGGCATCATTGAGTTCTTTTGGTCCCAAGCTGAGCACATCGCCGTCTTGAAGCTTGAAGGTCTTTAGACGTTTTTTGCCACAGTAGGTGCCGTTGGTGGATTTTTGGTCTTTGAGAACAAAGGGATTGCCCGGTTGGGTGCGATCGCGAGTCAAGGTCAAATGAGTCTGACTGACCAACGGGCTGCGAACCACAATGTCACAGTTCTTAGAACTCCGTCCCAGAACATAGTGATCACCCACCAGGTCATATACCTTTTGCTCGCTGTTATAATCCACCAACAGCTTAGGTACCCGAGCCCCTGGTTTCAAGGCTAACTTGTTGAAATCGACCCGCGCTACATTCTGAAACACCTGGGTCACCGTGTCCAAAATCGTGCGGGGCGGCGTTGTCGATGAGTTACGGCGGGGCGGCTGAGTCATCCTTAGACCATTCAAAAAGACGGATGTTTGAATATGGGTTCACTATAAACCCTTAATCAATGCTGGCCCCTGATCTCGTAGGGGTATTGCATGTAATTACCCCTACGACGACGGAGACCGTTTTTCCGTTAGCAAAATCGCAATCAACAGACACACAATACCCACGTTGATCCAGATATCTGCCAGATTAAACACTGGAAATCGAGTGATCGGAAACGCCTGGATAAAATCCACCACTTCCCCCGCTTTTACCCGATCAATGCCATTGCCCAGCGCTCCAGCCAAAATAAAGCCCCAGCCTGCCCGCTCCCAGCGATCTTCAATCCGCATGATCAAGCCGTAGCCAGCAATTCCAATGCTCACAATCACCGACAGCCAGGGTAACAACCAGCGACAGCCATCACCGCTGCAAATACTCCAAGCGGCACCGCGATTAAGCACATAGGTAAAGTTCAAGACTCCTGGAATAATCGTCACAGGTTCGCCCAGGGAAAAATTTTGGACAACCCAGTGTTTAGTGATCTGATCTAATAAGAGTCCAATAAAGGCGGCCACCCAGAACAGGCGATTGACTTGTTTTCTCCTTAATCTGCCCATGCTGTTATGGCAAAGCTAGTAGAACATAATCTGACGCATACCGTAGGCCAGCACCGAAACTGCACAGACCAGAATGAGCTGCCCTGGAATAGGCGCAATTGAGTACGTGAAAATAGCCTCTGCTAAAGATGCAGGAGCATTTTCACCAGTCCACTGTAATACATAGGCTAGGGGCAAATACACTAGTCCCACTATGTGAATGGTCAGTAATCCTGCCAAACAGCTGAGGGCTAAGGTCTCTAGCTTAAGCGTTTCCCAAAATGCCAGGTATCCACAGACCCAGGCCGCTGGAATAAAGCCAAGTAAATAGCCAAAGCTCGGTTCCTTTAAGTAGCTCACCCCCCCACCCTGGGTAAATACCTGCAGATCAAAAACTTGGAACAGTAGAAGACCCAGGCTGAGATAGGCAACCTGGGACAGCGCAGCTGCGTTTTGCCCGCCTAGACAGCCGATTAGTAAGACGGCTCCTACTTGAAAGCTCACTCCTAGGGAAAATACCTCTATGCCGTTGCTCCAATGCCAAGGTCCGGTGGTAATGAAGACCTCTAGCCATGTGCCTCCAATCGTAAAAATCAAGCCAATTAATGCCCACAGCAACTCTGCCGTTGCAAACACCTATATAGTCCTCACGGTGACGGTGGCTTATTTTATCGTTTCTGGTTGCGGTGTGATTCTAAGAATGGCGGGGTTTAAGAATGGTGGGTTGCTTGGGTATTGGCCTGATTGCAAAAAATTGAGGTATGAGTATCAACCCACCCTACGATATCTCTAACATTACTTTTTTTAATTTCCCTGAAAATATACCCCCGTCAAGGTTTTAGACTGTTTACTTAATCCGATCACGTCCAAGTTGATATCTGTAGGTTCTGCTACGGAAGCACTCTAATTCTGGATGTGAAAAATATTCAATACGGCTTTCTTTAAGAATTACCATGTTTCCCACTCATCGTCCCCGCCGGTTGCGCAACCATCCCCAATTGCGTCGTATGGTCCGTGAAAATGCTGTTACCACTAGCGATTTTATCTATCCTCTGTTTGCAGTTCCCGGTGCAGGTATTGCAAATGAAGTTAAGTCGATGCCCGGTGTGTACCAGCTGTCGGTGGACAAAATTGTAGAGGAAGCGAAAGAGGTTTACGACTTGGGGATTCCATCGATTATTTTATTTGGAATTCCAGACGGTAAAGATGATAATGCGACGGGCGCATGGCACGACTGTGGCATCGTGCAAAAAGCCACAGAGGCAGTAAAAAAGGCTGTGCCTGAGTTGATCGTGACGGTGGATACCTGTCTTTGTGAATACACCCCCCATGGTCACTGTGGCTATCTGGAAGTGGGGGACCTCACTGGCCGAGTATTAAACGATCCGACGCTAGAACTATTGAAGAAAACGGCTGTTTCCCAGGCCAATGCAGGGGCCGATATTATTGCCCCGTCTGGCATGATGGATGGCTTTGTGGGAGCTATTCGTTCGGGACTAGATGACGCCGGCTTTGAAAATATTCCGATTTTGTCCTACGCCGCTAAGTATGCGTCGTCTTACTATGGGCCATTTCGGGATGTGGCCGAGTCTGCTCCTCAGTTTGGCGATCGGCGTACCTACCAAATGGATCCGGCCAACGGTCAGGAAGCCCTCAAAGAAATTGAACTGGATATTGCCGAAGGCGCTGACATGTTAATGGTGAAGCCAGCCCTTGCTTACATGGACATTATTTGGCGAGTCAAAGAGGCCAGCAATCTGCCTGTAGCTGCTTACAATGTCTCTGGAGAATATTCCATGGTCAAAGCGGCATCGCTTAATGGCTGGGTAGATGAAGAAAAGCTAGTTATGGAAACCATGATGGGCTTTAAGCGTTCAGGAGCCGACTTGATTTTGTCGTATCACGCCAAGGATGTCGCTCGTTGGCTAAAAGGACAATAAAATAGTCTGAAAGCATAAAACCTAAACAGGGTGACAAAACCTTGTACAAGCGTAACAATAATTAACGAATATCCCAAATAGAGATGTTCGTTAATTTTCACCGTTCGCCCACTTACGAGTTTTAGCCCTTGAGCACCTTTCCAGACGCCATTCCCCAGTCCCATGATGCTAATGGCCACGGCCATACCCACAGCGAGGAATCGCTCAAACGCATTGTTAATCGTTTGTCGCGTATTGAAGGCCATGTGCGTGGCATTAAGACGATGGTGCATGAAGGCAGACCCTGTCCTGATGTCCTCGTACAAGTTGCTGCTGTGCGAGGAGCCCTTGATCGGGTAGCCCGATTGATTTTGGACGAACATCTGAGTGAATGCATTAGTCGGGCTGTGACTGAGGGCAACATTGAAGCGGAGTTGACTGAGCTAAAAGCTGCCCTCGATCGTTTTTTTGATTGAGACTAATTGTGCTCGTTTAGTCGACACATAACTCAGAATTCTTCGACCAATATTGCGAAAGATTTCGAAATACTACGAGAATGACATTCTCTGCTTTCGTTACAACATCAGGTGGCGATAGGTTTATGGCGTTTTGTTGTCAGTTTAAGCAGGTAGATCTTCGGGTGTCTGCGTAAAAAAATGTAATGTAAAGCCTCATCAAAACGTTTTACGGTAGCAACTATGGTGATGTCCCTAGTCCTTGAACGCATGTACGTTTGGGCCTAATTTCAGTCGTATCGATGCTGTTTAACCCATCGTCCTAGGCAGACATCGGACGATATTAAATTCATTTAACGTCGAGATATTTAGTATGAGCAGCAATTTAGCCGAGAAGCTCAAGACAGGTACGCAGAAAGCACATACGATGGCCGAGAATGTAGGTTTTGTTCGTTGTTTTTTGCGTGGCGTTGTTGAGAAGAAGTCCTACCGTAAGCTGGTAGCTAACTTCTACTATGTTTACGCTGCCATGGAAGAAGAATTGGAACGTCACAAGGATCATCCTGTCGTTTCATCGGTTTACTATCCTGAGCTATATCGTAAGGAAACGTTGGAGACTGATCTGGCCTATTACTATGGTCCCAATTGGAAAGAGCAGATTTCTATCTCTCCAGCGGGTCAGGCATATGTTGATCGGATTCGTGACGTGTCTAACAAGTCGCCTGAGTTACTGATTGGTCATTCTTATACACGTTATTTGGGTGATTTGTCTGGTGGGCAGATTCTTAAGAACATTGCCCAGCGTGCTATGAATCTAGCTGATAACGAAGGGGTGGCTTTTTACGAGTTTCCCACAATTTCTGATGAGGGTGCGTTTAAGGATACGTATCGCAGTACTATCAATGCAGCTCCTATCGATGATGTGATGGCAGATCAGATTGTCGATGAGGCAAATGATGCCTTTGGTATCAATATGCAGCTGTTCCAAGAGCTTGAAGGCAACTTGGTCAAGGCCATTGGCCAGATGTTATTCAACAGTCTCACCCGTGGCCGCCGTCGTGGTAGCACTGAACTAGTCACGGCTGAATAGGGTTTCTGACGATTAGCTGATTCAAGCTCAAAAATCATAGAAATAGGCAGTATTCCACCGGAGTGCTGCCTATTTTTAGTGCTGCATAATTTAGGGCTTGTCCTTTGGGGACTACTGCTGTATTGTTAGGCTCGATTTCTAAACAGCGGGTACACTAGTCTCGATTCCTGATGGGCTATGTTTGCTGAGAATAGTCAGCTCGGCAGTTGATGACTTTATATTGAGTGCCGGAAAATACTGGACAAGTTTATCTTTTCTGTTATTTTTTGGTGAGGTGTGGGAGATTAAGCCTGTATACGTTCATCATCCCAGTTCTTTTGAGGGGAGGATTGCAGTTTAAGGCTACTGTGTAACCACATCGCGTTTGAGCAATTATGCGCTCTAACGCTTGGGGCAACGCTAAAAGTGAGGAGTAAACGAGTGGGTTTTGCCGTTAGGGCTGATCAAAATAAGAGCGATGGCGTTCAAAGCTCTAGAAAGCAGAATCTGGTATTACTGCGTCCTGTTAAAAATCTAAATTCAGTGGCGACTGAGCGCCTGTTTGAGGCTCCTGTGCAGACCGTTCCTTCCGGGGCATCGTCATCACAGACTCTGCCAAATGAGGTAGCTACTCAGCCTGCTGAGGTGAAGCAGCTGCCCAAATCACCGCGATTGCCGCTTGGGCTCAAATTGTTGGTGGGTATACAGCAGGGGTCCACTGTGGTTACCGGGGGATTAGTGACAACAGCTCTAATTATCTATAGTTGGACGGTTTACTTAGATAAAGCGGTTGCTCGTTCCTTTCAACATCTGGAAACCCTTAAGGCTTCGATTCAGCAGGTAACGACTGTAAATGCCACCTTAAAAAACAGTATGGCTGAGCAGGCAGAACTGCCTACGGCTGGATTTAAACCCTTTGAACCTAAGCGTGCTATCTTCGTGTCACCTGCCCCGGTACGTGCATCTGTTGAGCTTGACTTGGAGCCTGAACCTCAGTCTTCTATGCCCCATCCAATGGGGTATTAATCCATTCTCTATGGTTACGCAGCCATCCAGTCCAGAACGTCGTCAGCGCCGTCCCCACCAATTGTCATCACCTCGGTTTCGCTTGGTGACAGTTTGGGCATTCATGGTGCTAGTTATGTTTGGGCTGAGTGCTCGTGTTGCCCGTTTACAGCTGGTCGTAGGAGACGAGCTTAAAGCTCAGGCTCAACAACAGCGTCAAAATTCACCCCAAGTTCCGCGGGCATCGCGTCGGCCTATTATTGATCGCCAGGGCAATTTGCTAGCAGTGGACCAGGTGGTCTATACCATCTACGCGCATCCCATGTTGTTTGGCCGTCCCCGCGAAGAGGTGGCTGGCACCCTGGAGAATTTGCTGGGGCAACCTCAAGGTACGTTGCTGCAACGTTTTCAGCAGCAGGAAACGGGGATTCAGGTGGCTGTAGATGTGTCGGAAGAACTGGCCAAGCGTATCCGTGATATGCGGCTGGATGGTCTGGAGTTTTTGCCTAGCCAGCAACGGTTTTATCCACAACAGGCATTGATGTCTCAGTTGGTGGGGTATATCAATCTGGAGGGAGTACCTCAGGCTGGGTTAGAGTATGCATTGCAAGAAAAATTGCTATACAAGCTAGATGATGCGCCATTGCCCCATTCGCTGCAACAGTTGCCTAACCGTGATGGTCTCAGGCTACAGCTGACGGTGGACAGTCGTTTACAACGGATTGCTCAACGCAATTTGGAGGACACTGTGCGTCAATATGGGGCTAAACAAGGGGCCGTGATTGTGATGGATAGCCGTAATGGGGCGGTTTTATCGTTAGCGGTTGCGCCTACTTATAATCCCAATCGCTACTACGAAGCGGAGGTTGAGCAGTTTAAGAACTGGGTAGTGAGCGATTTATACGAGCCAGGTTCGACGTTTAAACCAATCAATGTTGCGATCGCCCTTGAAGAAGGCATTATTTCCCCTGATGACTATATCTATGACGAAGGTCGTCTGCAATATGAGCAATGGACCATCCAAAATGCTGATTACAGAGCCGTAGGGGGACGGGGAGCCATTACCATTACCGACGTGTTACGCCATTCAAGCAACGTCGGGATGGTTCACATTATGGAGCAGTTAAAACGCTCGGACTATTATGACTGGCTGGAAAAATTAGGCTTAGGAGAACTCATGGGTATTGAGCTACCGGCTGAGGCACCGGCCCAACTTAAGAGTCGTTCTCAGTTCGTTAATAGTGCAGTCGAGGCGGCAACCACATCATTTGGTCAAGGATTTTCCCTGAATCCTATGCAACAGGTTCAGTTGCATGCCGCCCTGGCCAATGGTGGTCAGTTAGTCACTCCCCATGTGGTACGAGGGTTAGTTGACCAAGGGGGAAATCCTACATGGCAGCCTGTGCGACCGCCTGCCAAACGCATTTTTTCTGAGGAAACTACCCAGGCGGTGCTGAGGATGATGGAGGCCGTGGTGGAATCCGGGTCGGGACAAAACGCACAGGTCGCAAATTATCGGGTGGCGGGTAAGACAGGCACCGCCCAAAAAGCAAATGCCTACGGTGAGTACGGGGATGGTCGCCTGGTTAGCTTTGTGGGAATTGTGCCGGTGGAAAATCCTCGCTATGTAGTGTTGGCTGTGATTGATGAACCTTTAGGTGAAGATGCCTATGGCTCGTCCGTTTCTGCCCCTCTAGTTAGATCGGTGGTTGAGTCCCTGGTGGTCATGGCAGGGGTACCTCCCTCGGTGGCAGAGTAAAGACAGCTTGTTCTAATTTCTGGACAGCTCGCTCCAGGTCGTCGTTAACGATTTGGATATCAAATTCGATAGCAGCCTCGATTTCGACCTTAGCGCGGGCCAGTCGTTTTGCGATCGCAACCTCAGAATCTTGACCCCGTTGACGAATTCGGGCTTCTAGTTCCTCTAGGCTGGGGGGTAGCACAAAAATTTGCCGCGCTTCTGGCAGGGTTTTTCGCACCTGACGAGCCCCTTCCAGTTCAATTTCCAAAATCACTACGCTGCCATGGGAAATCATGCTGTCTAGAGGGTGGCGGGGGGTACCGTAGTAATTGCCAGCAAATTCGGCCCATTCCAGTAGCTGGTCCTGATTTACCAGGGCATCAAATTCAGGACGGGATAAGAAGTAATAATGTTTACCATGCTTCTCCCCTGGCCGGGGTTGGCGAGTCGTAGCAGAAATCGATAGCTGAATATCTGGATGGCGCTTAAGCAATTGACGCAATAGGGTCCCTTTTCCCACACCGCTAGGGCCTGTGAAGACAATCAGTTGCCCCAAGACTGGAGATTGTGCAGCGGTTTGTGAACTCAGGGGCAATGATGATATTGAAGCCATAGTGAACCCCTCAATCGTTTGGTAAATCAAACAGTACCGTTGTCATATATCGTTCAGCCCAAACCGGATCGAAGGCTTTTTCTAAGATGCGGCGGGTTTTATCATTTTGCTGCTGATGGGTGCAATAGTTGCGTTGTCCGGCCAGAATCTCCGCTCGTTGCCCAGGGGTGGCAGGCGTAGCCTTGGCTTGTTGACAGTGCAAGGTCAGGTAGTGGCTAACTTGATTTAAGAAACGCTTTTGTTCTTGGGGGCCGATGGGTTTAACAAAACAACAGTAGTCTGAAAAGATATGTCCCCAGCTAGGTAGCTCCCTGGGATGGCTATAGCCAGCGGTCCCCATACCTGCCAGTCCATGGTTATAAGCCGTGGGTAACCCGTCGGCACTAATGGGGGATAGATCCACAACAGCAGCACTGATTTGACCACGACCACTGACAATGTCACAACCAAACATTGGTAATACATAGTCTGGACGAGGAAACATGACACAGTGAAGAATATCCAGATTGGGACCCACCTGAGCAAGTTCTAGATGAAGTTTACGGAACTCTGGGGTTTGATAGCAGACATTCTCAATGACTAACCGTTCACCTTCCAGACGGCTTTCTACATAGCCCAAATCATTAGGCAGATGATACGGCGATAAGGCCAGATAACGCTGCCAGGTTACTTCAATAATATCGGCCAGGTCACAGATGGCAGAATGCTGATGCTGGCGTATGGAAGACTTTACCGTAATCGACATGGATGAGCGTTCAGTTCACCTTATAGACAGAGCGGACTGCACCATTAGAAAAACGGTATCGTCGCTGATGGAGGAATATTTCAAGTTTACAGCAGTGCTTAGGGCTCAGGCAGAATTGACGAGTGATGATTCAATTCGTCACGTTATTCCTGATGTAGCGGATTTTTTTGGGAAAAGATGTGTACTTAGTTGTTTCCCTTATTAGGGAATAACAAGGGTCATGCTAAACCTTATCGATGGCCAGAAAGGTCGTTTTTCCGGTGAAGAATCCACAGGTTTCAACGTGGACGTGGTTTAGCATTTTCAGTGTCGAATACTGTTTGGCCTAAGCCTCCACTTTTTGTTGCCCCGCTTCAACGTTACACACACTTTTTCCTACGCTATGGTGGCTACACAACTCAAATCTCGCCAAGTTTTGGGGCTGAATCAACGTCGATATCAGGGACTCAAAACCGCACTCCAACTCAACCTCAGACGGCAGCTTTTGATTGCTGTCTGCGATAGTGAAACGCTGCAAACACAACTGGTTGCGAGGCTACAAGGGGATTTGGCAGTTGCGGATATTACCTCAGACGATTTTGGTTCGGTATCACTGGCGCAGCTAACGTTTGATCCTCATCAGCCTGATTTGATGTTGCAGCTAGTCCAGTGGCTTAAGCAAGCGCCCAAGCCCACACCCCATTTACAAGTGGTGGGTTTAGACGCGATGACCCATCAGTCAATGCGATCGCAAAATCATTTTCTGCGTTCCCTCGAAAGCATTCAGTCCTTGCTGCCCCATCTCGATAGTAGTTTGGTTTTGTGGCTACCATGGCCCTGGTATCGTACATTGCAACAATCGGCTCCTGAATTTTGGAGCTGGCGGAGTGGTGTTTTCACCTTTGTGGGTGAGCCTGTCCCCATGGTTGCAGATACGGCAGTTAAACGTCCAACCGAGGATGGCCTTTATGGGGGGGATGCTGCTAATGCTCAGAATGCTGATATCTGGCAAATTCTGAGTGAGGACCTGGCTCAGCTAGAGAAAGCCCCTAATCCAGCTGATGAGGTTGTCGCCCAAACTGAGCGATACCAGCAGACAACAGCTCAACCCCAGTCTTTACCGCAATCTTTGACTGTGGATGTGACTACCTTAGAAAAGCCTCTAGAAACCTTAGCTCAGCTTGAAGAACAGGGAGCTACACCGGAGGAGATCATCCAGGCTTATCGGGCGTTGGGTAACTATTATCGCGATCGCATTGAAGCGGGGGAAATGACCCCCATCTTATTGGCCACCGCCATTGAAACCTTTAATCGCTATCTACACTGGTTGCCCCAGGATGATGACCAGCGAGCGGCCGGTTTAAATGATTTAGGTACCTTGCATTGGCTTCAGGCCCAGTACCAAAGTGAGCGTACGGCCCTGCTGGAGGGAATGCACCGGAGTACTGAAATATATAAAGAAGGTCTCCGATGTACCGCCATTGATACTGATACCGCTAGCCGTTTATACGGTAATTTGGGAGCCGTATACAGTGCTTTAGCAAATTACGACGACTCAGCCACCTATCTCAAAGAAGCGGTCACAGCCTATCGTCAAGCCTTACCATTTTGCTCAGCAACAATCAGTCCTGAGGAATACGGTACATTGCAAAACAGCCTGGGCTCAGTGTACTGGAAACTAGCCTATTATGAGCAGCCCAAACCCCACTTACATCAGGCGATTGCTGCCTATAATGAGGCCTTGCGCTGTCATCATCCAGAAACGTCTCCATTAGAATATGCAGCGGTACAAAATAATCTAGGCATTGCCTATTGGAGCCTGTCACACCAGGAGCGGCCTATCTTTTTGCTGAAACATGCCATTGCGGCCTATCGCGATGCTCTAAATTATCGTACGCCTACCACCGATGCCTGTGCCTGTGCCAGTACTTACAACAATTTAGGGACAGCCTTTTGGGAGTTAGCAAACCATCCCGATGCTCCTGCCGATCCGACCGGTCGATATAAACAAAATGCAATTATTGCCTATGAGGCTGCCCTCAAAGCGTCTGAGCTAGCACCATCCACTTTAGACCTGGCTTCGATTCGTCATTGTTTAGGTAGTATTTATGACAAACTGGCTCGGGCGACGGATAACAAGGACGTGATTATCGGCAATCTGGAGCGAGCACTCGTCCATTACATCGCAGCGCTTAAACAGACTCCTCAAACAGCGGCGATCTATGAGCCTATTTTTAAGTCTCTAGTGCAAAATGTATCGGCCCATTACGAGCTATTAGGATTAGAAGGGCAACAAACAGCCCTCAATCGCATACCGGCTGAGCTTTTACCCGATGTCATGTTGAAGGTATAGGACAATAGATAACGGGACGCCCTGTAGGGGTGTTGCATACCAACCCCTACAAGAGGATTGGGCAGTTCAAGGTTTAATTTTTGGTGCCGACCAATTCTGGTACATTTTTGGCCAATATAGTCTTTAGCTCCAGGCTGAGGTCGTTATCGCTACGATGGGCCTCCCACGGGCCGCTATGTTTTGAATTAATTCGCCACTGACCATTGATATGGTTTCCATCTTCGGACACAGTGCCTGTGTACTGAATGGTATGACGAGGATGATCAAAATACTTTTTAGTGAAGCTAACGTTTCGTCCAGTGACTTGCCCTTGCACCTGTGCTTCGCCCAAAGGACCATCATCGACAATGCGGCCACTTAGACTATTGCGCGCTTGTACAAAGGTGGCTTCAAAACGAGTAGAGTCATTGGCTTGCCAGTATGAGCCTAGCCATGGACCAGTTAATTCAGCCATCGCCATATGTCCTCGTGAACGAAACTTATATTGATTTTGCGCCAACTCGCTTGATTTGGCAGGGGCGATAATGATGGCATCTGGTGTCTGAAAATTGAAGAAATTCTCAATTTTGACTCATAAGCAAGGATGTTCAGGTTCACTAAGCTTGGTTACCCTTGCTATCTGATTGCTGTTATGGCGCTATTTCTTATTTTTGCTCTGGTGATTGCGTTTTTTGCGATCGCATTCGCCCTCCAAAACGATCAGCTGATTACCATCAACTTTTTTATTTGGCAACTAGAACAGCAGCATCTGGCCACGGTATTGCTGCTCACATCAGGTTTAGGTGTGCTGTTTGGTTTGCTAGTTACTATACCGGCCTTTCTCAAACGAGAATGGCGCATTTCCCGTAGCAAACGGCAAGCTCATAGCTTGGAAGACCAACTGCTAACCAAGCAACAAGAAGTGGACAGCCAAACCCGCAAAGCGGACACGATTCGCAACAGCTATCAAAACTTGCTTCAGTCCCTGGACCTGCTGGATCACACTACAGGGTTGGTCAGCGATGCCGTGATTCCCCGGACCACCCGAGCCCTGCTTCAACAGATAAAAATGCATCCTGAAGAATTCCAGGCTGTAGGACTCCTGATCATTCAACCCCAGTGGCAACAGTCTGACCCTGGTGATCTCAAAAAAGAACAAGCTCTATGGTCTGCTGTTTCCCAGGTATTACAGCAAAACCTAACCGTTGATTCCTGGTTATTTAGCAACAACCAGGGCCAGTTTACCTGTAGCCTCACAGGGTTAGATGTCAAAGCAGTCACACAATACGCAGAAACGATCAAATCATCCCTGACCAACGAACCCATTAGTCTTCAAAACGGTCCCCGTATAGCTTTGGATGTACATATTGGTGGCGTTGTGACTGACACCGAGCATCCCACTGAAAGCGAACAGTTGCTAATCAAAAAAGCTGAAGAGGCCCTGGCTACTGCCGTAAAACGAGGTCGTAATCGAATAAGGGTGATGTGGGTGACGGACTAAATGTCATCGTTAGGTCATAAAATCTAAATTTATTTAAAGAATATTTTAAATTTTTTGCGCCTTTAAAATATTCACAATCCCTTGTTTTAGAGGCTTATGAGTATTTTTACTCAATGATCGATTTGATGAGCTAAGCGTATTCCTTGACACAGAATCTTGAGCCCAGGGCCGTTGGTGCCTAAGATAAAACTAACGCCTGAGTTTAAGAAAGTCTAAAGAAGCAGGAGATACGTCCATGGCAGAGCGCCCAATTATCCTTGGTATTGTTGGAGACAGTGCCGCTGGTAAGACCACCTTAACCCGCGGAATCGCCCAGGTACTCGGTGAGCATGATGTGACGACCATCTGCACCGATGACTACCATCGTTACGACCGTAAGCAGCGCAAAGAAATGGGTATATCCGCACTGCACCCCGATTGCAACTACGTTGACATTATTGAGCAACATCTGGAGCTATTGCGTCAGGGTGAGCCTATCCTGAAGCCCATTTACAACCACACCACTGGTGAGTTTGATCCGCCAGAGTACATCGAGCCTAAGAAATTTGTTGTCGTTGAAGGTCTGCTAGGCTACTCCAGTCAACGGGCCCGCGATGCTTACGACGTCAAGGTTTACTTGGCCCCCCCGGAGGATCTTCGTACCAAGTGGAAGATCAAGCGTGATACCCGCAAGCGTGGCTATACCGATGATCAGGTGATCGCCGCGCTTGCTGCCCGTGAGCCCGACTCCGAAGCCTTTATCCGTCCCCAGCGTAAGTGGGCTGATGTCGTCGTTACCTTCTATCCGCCTGACGCTCCCGAAGAGCAGGCTAACGATCTGCTCCTCAATGTAAATCTGGTTTTACGTCCTACTATCCCTCACCCTGATTTCACTGACATTTTAGACAGCGACCTGGGTAAAGCGATCCGTCTAGGTCTTGAGCGTGATATGGGTAAACCCGTAGATGTTCTATCTATTGATGGTCATGCTACTCCTGAGCAGGTGCAACAACTTGAGCGTATCTTATGCAGTGACGTTCCTTATCTAGGGCAGTTTTGCAGTCTAGAGGGCAACCAGGAAGTCGGTAAGATTGTTGGCACCACTGGTGAAACTCTGCAGAGCTATCCCCTAGCCATAACTCAGTTGCTGATCACATACCACATGCTGATGGCCATGGGGTCTGCTGGTAAGATGAAAGTAGCTGCTTAGGGCAATCGATCGCTACAATCTTATTTACTTTAACTGGAAGATAGTTAAATTAGTGCTCTCTGGATTTTTCTCTGGAGAGCACTGATTTTTGTCGTAAATTTGCAGGCTTACAGACAGACTTACAGATATTGGTGAAAGCGATATACTGCTTGGCATCTCCCAATAGCTGGACTATGTTTGGTTTTTCTAAACTAGCGCCGATCCATACATTTCAGACCTATGACCAGTGGCGTCATCGGTTTATGCAGCGGCGACTACGGTTAGGTATATTGTTTGGTCTTTTGTATTTTGTTACCTTTTTGCCACTAGACACCCTCAAGTATGTTGCAAATCGCAATCCATTTGATTTGTGGTGGATTATTACTAATCTGGTGCGCATAGCAACTTTGGTATTCTGTCTGAGGTTAATTCGGCAGCAAGTTTATCGGCCTCGGCGAATTATGGGTGTGTTTTTACTAGCGTCGTGGTCCATCAGTTTGTTACATAGATTTCATGAGACCTATGTGGGGCTGACGAGTAACACCCCAATTGCAGAACCCGATTTATTTAGTTGGGCGCTGTCGTTTATTACTCAGGCCACATTGATTCCGGTGGGGTGGTCATTGCATTTAATTTCCCAACTGGGGGTAATTGTTTATTACTTTGTGGTGAATCCATTGTTGGGACTACAGGTAGTTACACCTGGGTTACCTGCAGCCAGTCTATTGCTAAACACATTTTGGATTTGCTGTATTTGTAATTGTTCGGTTTATTTCTACGAGAAACTGTCGCGGGAGAACTTTGAGGCTAATCAACAACTGTTGGAAGCTCAAGAAAAGTCAGAACGGCTGTTGCTCAACATTTTGCCCCGTCCCATTGCGGAACAGTTAAAGCAAAATCCTGATATTATTGCCGAGAATTTTGCAGAAGTAACAGTGTTGTTTGCTGATATTGTTAACTTTACCCAGATGACAGAGTCTCAGTCGGCGACTCATGTTGTTGATTTTCTAAATCAGGTATTCTCTCGATTTGATCGACTAGCGGAAAACTATGGGTTAGAGAAAATCAAAACCATTGGTGATGCCTATATGGTAGCGGCGGGGTTGCCGCAGCCCCAGGAAAACCATGTGGCAGCGGTGGCAGCAATGGCTGTGGATATGCAGAAAACCCTGGCAGAGTTTAATGTCCAGACAGGCCAGGATATTTCTCTACGAATTGGGATTCATACGGGTCCGGTGGTAGCTGGAGTCATTGGGTTGAAAAAGTTTGCCTATGACCTCTGGGGGGATACAGTGAATACGGCCAGTCGCATGGAGTCCCATGGGGTACCCAATGGAATTCAAATTAGTGAGGCGACCTATGAGCGTTTAAAGGCCAGTGGCGAGCACTATGAGTTTCGATCGCGAGGGCCAATTGTAATTAAGGGAAAAGGGGCGATGGTGACCTATTTGATGGCACCCTGCGGGGTGGATGCAGAATAAATTGATCGCAATCTTAGAGTTTAGCCGCCAATTCGCCTCCGACTATAATTCGTAATAATTAGGGTCTGTTATGAATCGGATTTCTAGATTATGGCACCGTTGTTGACGGATCGTTTTTTTAATACGGCTGGCCCCGTGCGGGCCGACTGGCACTATTTGATCGATCCGTTGACCCGCTGGGATATGGATGAGATTCTGCAGCTGATTGCCCAGGGGAAATATTTTGTTCTGCATGCACCTCGGCAAACGGGAAAAACCTCTTGTTTGCTGGCCCTGATGGAGTATCTCAATGCTGAGGGTCGCTATCAGACTGTCTATGCCAATATCGAGACGGCCCAGACGGCCAGGAATGATGTGTTTCGTGGTATGGACACCATTGTTCACACCCTCGCATCGGCAGCTCAGCTCTATCAGCAAGATCGTCGATTATACGAGTGGCGGCAGGGGTTACTGCGGCAGTCAGTACCCGCTGATGATTTACTGCGGAGCCTGTTATCTCAGTGGACAACCCAAACAGACCAACCGATTGTTCTCTTTTTAGATGAAGTCGATGCCTTAGTAGGAGACACGCTGGTTTCACTATTGCGTCAGTTGCGCTCAGGCTACAACCAGCGACCTCATGCGTTTCCGCTGTCAATTATTCTCTGTGGGGTGCGAGATGTTAGAGACTATCGCATTCAGACTTCAGGCCAGGACATTATTACTGGCGGCAGTGCGTTTAATGTTAAGGCAGAGTCTCTACGATTAGGGCATTTTATTGAATCCGAGTTACAAGCATTGCTGCACCAGCATACGGACCTGACAGGGCAGAAATTTACACCAGAAGCACTGGCCTATATCTGGCAGCAGACCCAGGGACAACCCTGGTTGGTGAATGCCCTGGCCTATCAGGTGTGCTTTAAGTTAAAGGAAGGGCGCGATCGCACCCAGCCCATTACCCTGGAACGCATGAAAACCGCCCGAGAAAGCCTGATTCAACGACGCGATACCCACCTGGACCAGCTTACCGACAAGCTAAAAGAGCCCCGCGTTCATCGAGTCATTGCTCAGATACTGGCGGGGGAAGTCCAAGTGGATGAGTTTTCCATAGACGATGCCCAATATATTGAAGATTTAGGGCTAATTTGTCGTCATCCTACCTGGCAGATCGCTAATCCTATTTACCAGGAAGTGATTCCTCGGGCGCTAACCTGGACTAGCCAATACACCATTCAACAGGAGCCCGATTGGTATATCCAAGCCGACAAACGGTTAGATATGTCCAAACTGTTGCGAGCCTTTCAACAGTTCTTTCGCGAAAATAGTGACGCCTGGATTGAACGGTTTGACTATAAGGAAGCAGGTCCTCAACTGTTGTTACAGGCATTTTTACAACGAATCCTCAACGGTGGGGGCAGACTCACACGAGAATATGGTCTGGGACGTAAACGTACCGATTTGTTAATTGAGTGGCCATTGAACCAGGCGCAAGAGTTTCTGGGGTCAGTACAGCGTATTGTGCTGGAGCTAAAGATTTTGCATCGATCCCTAGAGGCTACATTGGCCAGTGGTTTACCTCAAACTGTTGACTATGCAGATATGTCTGGAGCAGAAGAAGCTCATTTAATCTGTTTTAATCGAGATCCTCAGGTGAGCTGGGACGATAAAATTTTTGAACAGCTCGAATCCTATCAAGGACGAACCATCTATATTTGGGGGATGTGATAACACATTATTCTATTTGCTAAACTTTAAGTGCTATTCGCGACTACTGCGATATCTCATTGTTTCTACTGGTATTGACCTATGGGCGCTACGATTGGATTTTTGATGCTTGCCCTAAGCATTCTGGTTTCAACGGGCGTAAAAATTGACCGTGAATATCAGCGAGGCGTGATCTTTCGGTTGGGTCGCCTGAAACAGACTAAAGGACCTGGCCTTTATTGGATTATTCCCCTCTTAGATCAAAAGGTGCGGGTTGATGTCCGCACTAAGACCGTTGATATTATGTCCCAGGAGACCGTGACAGCGGATAGTGTCACGATCAAGGTAAATGCTGTTCTTTACTATCGCATTCTTGAACCGAAAAAAGCGATCAACCAGGTAGAAGACTATAAGGTTGCCGTGTATCAAACGGCCCTGACCACCCTCCGCAACGTCGTAGGCCAAAACAAATTGGACGATGTTTTGCAAAATCGGGATAAGGTCAACTTTCGAGTCCAGGAAATCGTGGATGAGATTACTGAGCCCTGGGGCATTGTAGTAGAGCGAGTTGAAATGAAGGATGTAGAGATTCCCGTCAGTATGCAACGGGCCATGGCCAAGGAGGCGGAAGCCTTGCGTGAAAAACGAGCCCGCCTGATCAAAGCCTCGGCTGAGCAAGAAGCTTCGATTAAATTAGCGGAAGCCTCTAAAGAAATTTTAGAAAATCCAGCTGCCTTGGAACTGAGACGTTTACAAATGCTAACTGAAGTGGGCGCTGAAAATAATACGACCACCATTATGATGATGCCCTCAGACTTTATGCTGCTTGCCAAAAACTGGTCACAGGCAATTCAACGGGCTGATCAAAATAAGATTGACTGACTGCAAAACACGTCCAAGTTGAAACTTAGTAGTTTCCTCTAAGTCAAAACGACTGTTCTAGACGTAGACAAGGTTTAAATAAACTTATGCGATCGCAAATTTATTTTTTAGCCATTGCAGCATAATTTGTCTCTGGCTCTAATCTGTAACAATTAGGTTCGTTATGGATTGCGAAGGAACTAATCATGGCTGATAACCGTAAAAGCCGCGTCGTTACCGAAGGAGTACAGCGCTCCCCCAACCGTGCCATGCTACGGGCGGTAGGCTTTGGAGATGATGATTTTAATAAGCCCATCGTTGGCCTGGCCAATGGCTATAGCACCATTACCCCTTGCAATATGGGGATTAACACCCTAGCGCTGCGGGGTGAGGCGGCTTTGCGGGATGCCGGAGCGATGCCGCAAATGTTTGGCACTATTACTATCAGCGATGGGATTTCCATGGGTACGGAGGGGATGAAGTATTCCTTGGTATCCCGTGATGTAATTGCTGACTCTATCGAAACGGCCTGCACTGGCCAGAGTATGGATGGGGTGCTGGCAATAGGCGGTTGCGATAAGAATATGCCGGGGGCGGTGATTGCGATCGCACGCATGAACATCCCCGCCGTTTTTGTCTATGGCGGCACCATTAAACCCGGTCATCTCGATGGCGAAGACCTCACTGTTGTCAGTGCGTTCGAGGCCGTGGGTCAGTACAGCGCTGGCAAAATCGATGAAGAACGCTTGATGGCTGTCGAGAAAAACGCCTGCCCCGGAGCCGGCTCCTGCGGCGGTATGTTTACAGCAAATACCATGTCCTCAGCTATCGAAGCCATGGGGCTGAGCCTGCCCTATTCCTCCACCATGGCAGCAGAAGATGCGGAAAAAGCAGACAGTACAGAGAAGTCGGCCTTTGTACTGGTAGATGCTATCCACAATCAGATTCTACCTAGCCAGATCCTCACTCGCAAAGCCTTTGAAAACGCTATCTCTGTAATTATGGCGGTGGGGGGCTCCACCAACTCGGTGCTGCATCTATTGGCCATCGCCCATACCATCGGTGTGGAGCTAACCATCGATGATTTTGAAGCCATTCGTAATCGGGTTCCTGTTTTCTGTGACCTAAAACCATCGGGACGCTATGTGGCGACTGACCTGCACAAGGCGGGCGGCATTCCTCTAGTGATGAAAATGTTGTTAAAGCAAGGATTACTCCATGGCGATGCTCTAACTGTTAGTGGTCAAACCATCGAAGAAGTATTGGTGGATGTGCCAGATACTCCCAATCCTGACCAGGATGTGATTCGTCCCTTTGATCAGCCCCTCTATGAACAAGGACACTTGGGTATTCTTAAGGGTAATCTCGCTACTGAAGGGGCTGTTGCCAAACTGACTGGCATCAAAAAGCGTAACATCACTGGCCCTGCCAGGGTTTTTGAGTCTGAGGAAGATTGTCTTGATGCAATCTTGGCGGGCAAGATTAAGGCGGGTGATGTGATTGTTGTTCGCTATGAAGGTCCAAAGGGTGGTCCAGGGATGCGAGAGATGCTAGCTCCTACATCGGCGATTATTGGAGCTGGTTTAGGAGACTCGGTGGGTTTGATTACTGACGGGCGTTTTTCTGGCGGCACCTACGGTATGGTAGTGGGTCATGTGGCTCCTGAAGCTTATGTGGGTGGCACCATTGGCCTGGTGGGAGAAGGCGACTCGATTACGATTGATGCGGATCAGTTGTTGTTGCAGTTGAATGTGTCGGATGATGAGTTGGCGAAGCGGAGAGAGAGTTGGACTGCGCCGGAACCTCGGTATAAGCGTGGAGTGTTGGCGAAGTATGCAACGTTGGTATCGTCAAGTAGTCAGGGAGCAGTAACTGATAAAGATCTGTTCTAGGCTCAAAAGCCTGGTTCGAAACCTTAATAAGGGTATTTGTGATAGCATCCCTAATCTGCTCAATTTTTATTGATTAATTAGAGATGCTATCTACGTATGGACAAACATATGTATCGTTCAACCTTGCTATTCCCAGATCAGTAAACTGAACTTTAAAGAATGTCAGACCTAACACCTATCGAAAAAATAAAGTTAGAGAAGTTGCTCGATATGGGCAGTGGCTACGTGCTCAGTTTTACAAATGCGACCTTTCAGGAATTTATCTTAGATACGCTCCAAATCGATATATATGATGAGAAGTATGACGATCGAAGTGGTTCCAAGGCAAATAGATTAAATAGTTGCCTTCGCTGGATTTAGCCAACGAAGGCAACAACATAGAACTATATAAACAAACGCCTTAACAGATATTTTAGGAATGGCTGACCAGAGCCATGGCTGAAAACAGACAAACCATGACAATTCCTAAAGCCCAAATCAATTCATAAAAAGCATAGTTTACATTCTCTGGATACGTAGTCATCCGGCGACTACGCTCGTTGTCTGGCATTAAAGTCATGGGCCTAAGACTGCTCCTTATATAGGGTGGACTTAGGAAACTAGTGTAGGCAAGCATATTTGGGGATCATTGCCAGTACCAGAAAAATTTACCTCCCCTAGTCAAATTAAATATTTGGAAACATTTGTTTAAAATCCTGGCATCAGCTGAGTCATTATTCAGACAATGAAACTTATATTGATTGGGTAATGGGTAATTGAATGATGAAGATGCTGCCTTGTGGAGCATTAGGTTGGAAGGTGAGGCAACCATGATGTTGCTGAATATATTGATAGGCTACAGCTAGCCCTAAACCCGTTCCTTCTCCAACGGGTTTAGTGGAAAAAAACGGGTCAAAGACTTTCTCTTTAATAGAGAGGGGAATGCCAGGACCCGTATCGTGAATTGAGACGGTTACCCAATTTTCTGCCTGAGTACAGGTATGAATACTAATTTGCTTTAAGGCATTTTTACTAAGAGAGTTGATAGCCTCAATGGCATTTAGCAAAATCTGCATGAATACCTGATTTATTGCACCAGGTTCACAGTGTACTAAGGGAAGTTTTTCATAGTCTTTAATAATCTTGATGTCATTACCGATACGTGACTTTAAAATCAGTAATGTGTTGTCGAGGCTTCTATTTAAATCAGTTGGTTTAATACCTTGTTCGTGATTGCAGGCAAACGATTGCAGACTCCGAACAATAGTTTCTATACGCTCTGCACCCTTAGTAACAGATTGCAAGATTTTGGGCATATCCTCCTGGATATAGTCCAGATCAATTTCTTGACTATAACGGTCGGCTGCTGAAGAAGTCTCTGCTTTTGTCTGTTGTTGGTATAAGCTGATCAGTCCCAAGAGGTCTTTCCCATAGCCCTTTAGAACATCAATGTTGCCAGTAATAAATGTCAACGGGTTATTAAACTCATGGGCAATGCCTCCCACTAACTGCCCTAGACTAGACAATTTCTCAGTTTGAATGAGTTGGGCTTGGGTATGTTTCAGTTCCTGCAATGTGCAGCTAAGTTCATCAGTGCGTTCAGTGACTCGCCGTTCTAGCGTTCGTTCAGCCTGTTTTTGACGGCGAACCGCATCAATTAACACTGCAATGGCAATGGTACCAAGGATAAAGATGGAAAGGGCATACCATGTTAGCTGACGATACTGTTGGTAAAACGACAGTTTCTGATTGATCAGCACACTGCCAAGTGGGAGATTATGGTGCTTAATATTAAGACGTTCTAATTCTTGAGCATCAAAAATCCATTGGTTCTTGGCCTTGATAATAGGGTCTACTTGATCAACTGGCATCCCGTCTAACAGTTTTTCGGCAAGCTGAACAGCTTGTTTGGCATGATAGCTACCTTCAAGGACTCTACCTCCCACCACACCATGACCTAAATCTGCACTACTGACTGTGTAAATTGGGTTTTCTAACTGCGATCGCAATAACTGAATCGTTTCCTCAAAGGGTAACAATGCTCCATCTTCATCGCCTGAACGCAGTTGTCCCCGCAAAAACACAGGCCAATCATTGGGATAGCTCCCAAGTGTTTGCTCAATACTGGTGGAAGTGACATCCACCACCACTGTAATATCGGGTAGTGTTTTATCATCAGCTTGAATTTGCTTGAGATGCTCAAGATTTGCCTGACCTGTTTCTGTAGAATCGTTGAGAAAGATAATGTGGTCGGCTTGAGTTTGGCGTGTTGCCTCTAACAGTGTGTCTTTATAACTGTGAGTTTCAAAGACTCCAGTCAACCAAGGAATGGTTAATAACTGGTCTTGAACATGATTAATGCCCAGAAAAACAACCGGTAAATCTGGAAAATATTGGTCGCGGTTCGCCAGAACCATATTCAACCCAGGATCGTCTGCCACCATCAATACTTGCAGCTCTGTATCCTGATACTTTTTATCGAGATAGCTTAAAAACGCTTGATGATGCCCTAAATCTGGATAACGTTTCGCATCTAAGAACTCGTGATACACCGTAACCGCATGGCGACTAGCTTGAAATCCTTCATCAATGCCTTTTTTTCCTTGTGCTGTCCAGGAAAGCTCAGGATTATAAGAATGAATAACTAGTATGTTTGAATTATTTTGATGCAGCGATTGGGCGGTAACTGGTGTGGCAAATCCTATAAGCAGGAGTGACAAACAGTAGGCTGTTTTTCGTTTTAGACTGCTTGTGTGTACCATAGGCTGCCTTTAAGAGATATCCATCAGTACAGTGAGTCTCTGCTATATTTCAAGCTTTCTTCTAAATGTGCCCAAATTATTCCTCAGTCACACTACTTAGTTACTCTTAAGGAGTACGACATGTATCTTTCAACACATAGCAATGTTAAATATGGCTCACTGCAGTGAGTGTAATAGGGCAGCAATTCTCAATATGAAAAATGATGCATTAATCCTTAAGTATGCCAGGGATTAATGCATCATTATGTCCTTGCCAACCATGCTCATCTCTTAAAACCATCAAGATATTTCGATACCTTAATGAACTAGTAATGACAGACCGCAAAGATCGAAGCGATGATTGGATTATCCAAAAATCATCCTTGCGGTAAGGTAGCGTCCAAACAACACCCAAGCTTCATAGCCTATGCCGATAGAGGTAGTTGGTTAGTTTGATAATAGTCTTTGAACCAGTCTATAAACTTGGGAAGGCCTACTTCCAGGGGAGTGGATGGTTGAAAGCCAACAACCTGTCGTAGAGGACCGACATCGGCACAGGTTTCTAGAACATCTCCTGGCTGTATTGGCAGCATGTTCTTGTTAGCTTTAATCCCCAGATAGTTTTCGATTACCTCGATAAAATGCATCAGTTCTACAGGGCAGCCATTACCAATGTTATAGATATGGTAAGGAGCATGACTATGGCCAGGGTCAATATTGCCTTGTCCACTGGACTCCGGAATGTGGTGAAGAGTACGCACTACACCTTCAACAACGTCATCTATATAGGTAAAATCACGACGCATGCGGCCATAGTTATAAACATCGATAGTGCGTCCTTCAAGGATGGCTTTTGTAAATTTGAAGGGAGCCATATCGGGGCGTCCCCAGGGACCATAGACAGTAAAAAAGCGTAACCCTGTTGTGGGTAAACCGTAGAGATGACTGTAGGTATGGGCCATCAGTTCATTGGCTTTTTTAGTAGCAGCATAGAGACTGATGGGATGATCAACGCTTTGACTGACAGCATAGGGAAGCTGCCGGTTGGCTCCATAGACTGAGCTAGAAGAGGCAAAAACGAGATGTTGCACCTGGTAATGACGGCAGCCTTCAAGTATGTTGACAAAGCCCACAAGGTTACTATCGGCATAAGCGTTAGGATTTTCAAGGGAGTAACGTACTCCTGCCTGGGCAGCGAGATGAACTACTTGTACTGGCGCATAGTGAGCAAATAATTTATCCAGACCATCGCGGTTAACAATATCAAGGCGGTGAAACTTAAATTGAGGATGAGATTTGAGCTGGGCTAAGCGTCCTTGTTTGAGCCGTACATCATAGTAAGTGTTGAGGTTATCAATGCCAATGACAGAATACCCTTGTTTGAGAAGAACCTGGGTAACATGGTAGCCGATGAATCCAGCAGCACCAGTAACAAGAATGGGTGACATGGGAAAATCTCCTAAAGATGACAATGGATTAAATGTTGATACCTTGAACAATCGGGCGATGGTTTTTGGGATAATGGATAACGCTAAGGTGACCAGATTTGATGCAAATTTTTGTGCTTTCTGAGGAATGACCACCCAGAGTGTCACTAAGTAAGGTTTGGATGGTTGTGGTGGGTGCGATCGCAATTCCGGTAATCAAACCTTGTTTAGTACAGAGAGAGTCAGGCCAATCCTGTTGGTAATATTGTAGAAAATCAACCCCTTCATCTATAAACTTTGCGGTATTTGAGTGGTATTGTAAGAGACCTGGTAAATACTGTTCTCCTGATGCAGTTGAAAAGCAAAAGTCTAGCTTAATGTTGGCAAGACGTTGGGCCAACTGTTCACAAGTAGTCAATGTGAGATGGTCTATGGCCAGGAGTAACAGTCGTAATCCCCCTTTTCCCGCCTTAAGCTTGGGCAGAACTTCCTGGATTGGCGAAGTATAGTTTAGCCTCAAAAGGCTTGTATCAGTCCCGCAGAACTGCAATACACTAATACCACAGTTAGATTGTTGTAAACAGTGATGATGTTGGGGTGACAGGCCAAGTGCTGTGCTGATTAAAGCATGATTAGTACCACCATGGCTAACCACCAGGATAGTCTTACCAGAATTCTGAGAAAGGCTATGGTCCCAGAATTTATGGGCTCTTTTATAGAGATCATTGACTGGAAAATAATAACTATTGTCAGTCTGGGGGAGCTGAAACGTTTCCGGAAAATGTTGCCAGCGATGATAAGCCTCTTTATGATGTTGGCGTACATTTTCATAGGATAGCCCTTCCCACACAGACAAGTCTATCTCTCTTAGATAGGAGCTTACTCTAATCGGTATAGGAGACTTTAGCTCCATGGCCTTGAGAATTCTATTGGTGGTTTGTTTAGCTCGCAATAAAGGGCTTGTGTAAACGCCATCAAGAGATATGCTACGAAGATAGATGCCAACCTGTTTGGCCGTTTGAATCCCTTTTAAGGTGAGGACGGACTGATCAGAGCTACCCTGATAACGCCCCTGGTCATTAAAGGTACTGCGTCCATGACGAACCAAGATAATCCGACTGATGCGCCGATTAGTTGGCATAGCTCGTCTCCATCAAATAGCTACCGGATTGCAAGCGATACATTTGGGCATAGCCTCCCCCTTCAGCCATGAGTTGGTCATGGGTGCCGTGCTCTAGGATACGCCCTTGCTCGATGTAGACAATCTGGTCAGCATGTTGAACGGTGCTCAGATTATGGGAAATCCAGAAGCTGGTTCTACCCTGGGTTAGACGATGCAGCGCCTCGCTGACCAATGCTTCACTCCCACTATCGAGGCCTGTGGTAGGTTCATCAAGAATGACAATGGGAGCCTTACGAATGGCAGCACGGGCAATGGCAATGCGCTGACGCTGACCACCGGAGAGGGTAGCCCCTCGCTCACCCAAAAGGGTGTCATATCCCTGGGGTAACTCCATGATAAAGTCGTGGGCATTGGCCAAACGGGCAGCGGCCTCAATCTCAGCCTCACTGGCCCCCAGGGCACCATAGGAAATGTTGTCACGGACGCTGGCAGCAAACAGAATACTGTCTTGTAAAACAACGCTGACTTGTTGTCGCAATGAATCTAGAGTATATTCTCGTAGATCATGGCCGTCGATATATACTCCGCCTTCAATGGGGTCATAAAACCGTAGTAACAGGCTAATGAGTGTGGACTTGCCTCCACCAGAGGGCCCTACGATGGCCACCTGTTCTCCTGGTTGAGCAGAAAAGGTGAGATTGCGGAGAATTCCTTTTTCTGAATCGTAGGCAAAGGTGACATTTTTGCACTGTACATCGCCGCGAAATGGAGGGGCCGTTTGTGCCCCTTTGAGGTCACGCACATCAGGAATGGTATCGAGTAAGGTAACCACCCGCTCACCGGAGGCAATAGCCTTGGCAATTTGTCCCGTATATTTAGCCAGCTGACGCATGGGCTTAAAGGCCACTTTTAGGTAGGTCACAAAGACCAGTAAATCCCCCGGCGTGGCATGACCGGCCAACACCAACTGTACCCCACGCCATAGCACCATAGCCTGTACAATCGCTACAAGTGTTTCTATCAGACGTTCCTGCCCAGCTCGCAGGCGCTGGGTCTCAGCACTTTCCTTGAGACTCTTGCGGTTGTTTTTAGCAAAGGTTTGCCCCAAAAAGTCTTGGAGGGAGAGGGCTTGCACCACCTTAATAGCGCCGATAGCTTCGGCAGCCGAGGCCGCCATAGCCCCTTCTCGCTTACGCTGGGTACGAGCGACCTGATGGATTCTCTTAGACATCTTAGTGGTGGTGAGGATGAAAAGGGGAAGAACTGCGATCGCAATCAGCGCCAGTTGCCAATTCAGCCAAAAAATCACCCCTACCATGCCAATTAGCGTGAGAAAATGAGTAATCAACGGCAACACCGCTACCACAGTGACTTCCCGCAGTCGTTCAATATCGTAGGTAACGCGGGTAATCAGGTCACCACTCTTAGCACGGTTGTGGAAAGACAGTGACAGACTTTGAATGTGACTGTAGAGTTGGCCTCGTATATCTGCCATGACATGGGTCGCTGCTACCGCCATGCCCACTGTACTGAAATAGGCGGCAGCTCCACGACCTGCGGCAATTACAACAAGAGCCACTGAAAGCATCGTCAGCACTAGCAAGGGGGAAAATCCCGCTAACGATTCAATATGATGACCGTGAACGTTAAAACCAGTGGGCAAAATCACCCGGTCGAACATAAGTTTGAGCGGCCAGGGAGCTAACAGCTGTAGCGCAGTTTCTACAATCAGAGCTAAAAAGGCACCGATTAGTAATCTGGACTGTTTACGAATGTGAGGCCAGAAACGATGGATGATTTTTTGCAGACCAGGTACAGCTGCTCTCAAAGATTTAGGTTTAGCCATGGGGATAACAAGATAAGCTCTTCATTTATTGCGCAGAGGTTTGATAGCGGTTTGATACCATGGACGACCACTTAGCCTGTACAGATGTAAATCATTTGCCTTGGTTTAAGAACTGGTTTTGCCATGCAGACAGGTATATCGCCAAGTAATAAACTGATTCAACTGGCGTTCTAGCTTAATAACAACCTGTTCTAGACTAGGAACAGGTTGGCCAAAGGTGAATTTTCGCAATAATGGTCGTAGAAACGCATAATGACGACGATGTCCCAACCGCTTGTAACGCTTCTTAAAGTACTTATCCTTATCTAAATTCCACTTGTTACGAAATCGCTTGAGACTTTTAACCTCCCATTCGTCACTCCAGCGCAGCATAAAGAATGATAGATCTGACCAACGGTAGAGAATATCGGGCACATAGGTGACAACAGAATCAGGTTCACAATAGATTTTTCCACCTGATTGCATAACAGTGAGGCAAAAATCGATATGCTCTCGGGTACTTAGCAACTGTTCATCCAAGAGTCCCGTTTTATCAAATACGGATCGCTTCACTAACATGCAGTGAAATTCAGCAAACTCACAGGCCCGTCGCTGAAGCTGATCTTGCACATCAGTGACAGTACGATTAACAAAATAATGTTTTTCATGCACACGACGACGTACCTTATCACCCTTGAGTTCTGTCAAAATTCTGGCTTCCCCACCGGCCAGGTGCACGATTTGGTGCAGTGGTTTACCGATACAGGTGAGGGGACAAACTACTGCGGCGTCCGTTTCTTGGGCACACTGCCACAGCTTGCCTAACCAACCCATGGAAACGTGAACATCGTTGTCGATAAACAGTACATAGTCAGTTTTAACTTGGCTCAACCCCAAATTACGGGCCTGGTTAGGCGAAAGAAAGTAGTCAGTCCGGATCAGGGTAAAATCTCGTTCGGCAGTGGCCTGTTGGAGATAACGCTGGACGGATTTTGGGGAACCTCCATCTACATAAACTAGGTCAAACGGCAGGTCAGTATATTGATAAATACTCTCCAAAGATTGTTGAGTATAGCTAAACCGTTCCCGTGGAACGACGACAATTGTAATGGTCGGCGGTGATGAAAGGGCTACTGTGCTGGCAGCAACATGTGTGGATTCCATGGTCACTATTCCTCAAAATTACGATCTGAAAAATTATGGTTTGATGATGGGTCGGATCTGATGAGTGAATGATTTAGCCCGCAAGAACGGTAAATTGGGGAGATAACACCTGCTGGTATACCTTGGCCCAGTTTTGTTGTTCGACTGCAGGTACTAGCTGCTGATATATCGTTGCTTTCGCGGCCTGCCCCAGGCGATGACGCAGTTCCGGTGATTGGGCCAGGGTCAAAATGGCGCTCTTAAGGTCAGAACTCGATCCAGGCGGCACCACCAGACCGTTGTGGTTATGGTCCAAGATCTCACCGATGGCATCAACGCTGCTACCGACAATGGCGCGCCCTGCCAGCATGGCTTCAAGTAGTGCATTGGGACAACCATCATGGAGCGATGGAATTGCGTAAACATCCATGTAGCGTAGATAAGCCATACCCTCAGTGCGGGGAACCATACCAGTGATGAGAGTATGGTCGGTCATGTCGCTGTCGTGAATGGCAGCCTCCCAATAGGGGCGCTCCCGTTCCGCAAAGTCACCCACTAGCAATAGGGTCAGGGGCGTCGTTTGTTTTATTTGAGTACAAGCATCCAAGAGATATTCTAAGCCTTTTTTATCGCGGAACCGCCCGACTGAGCCAATCACTAGCCCCTTTAATCGCTCGGCTAGAGGAGGGGTGGAGAGGTCAGAAAAATCTATGGGCTGAATTGAATTTAAGAACGCGCTGGATTTATCTTTGATGGCAGGAACCATTACATGACCACGGTTTTGTAAATCACGGCTAACGAAAGTAACCCAGTCGGAACTTTCTAAAATCCAGCCAATCTGCCCATGCTGTTTTGGACTAAACACATGCTTGTGCAGATCGCTACCTCGCACACTGTTAACAACCGGAACACCTTCTTCTTTGGCAAGGAGAGTGGTAATAAAGCCCGTCTCGTTAATAAAGAACGCGTGGAACAGGTCAAACTGTTGCTGATAGTGAAGCTGTTTGAGCTGAAAATAAATTTCGCTACGGTAGTCCTGTAAAATAGGTGCATTGGAACGATTGGCTGGAGTCAGACGGTGCACCTGGATGCCACCCTGGTCAGTGGTGTTACAGGATGAGCGATGGTATCCTTCGACTTTGCGCTGTTTAGAATGGAATACAGCTACGTGGACTTCGTAGCCCACATCTTGCAGAAGGTTAGCAATGCGGGCAACAGACTCGCCAACGCCACCAACATCGGGGGGAAATTCGAGAGTTGTGATACAAACTTTAGACTGTGTCATGTTTATCACCTTAGGGAAATTGGTAAAAAACTTGAATGAAAGAGTTTGATAACAATGCTGGTCAAATTAACCTTAATTAAACGAGGACTGCCTGTTTAACTAAGGTATTTACATACTGAGCGGTTTGTCTGACGCCTTGAAGAGAGAAGTATTGCTGGGTGGGTTTATGGTCCAGCGCTGCCATAATTTCACAGGAAAACCGCTCAGGGGTAAGGGCATCTCGGTCGATCACTTTGACGATACCGAGTTGCTCTAATCGAGTGCACCGTAGACGCTGTTCCTGGTCATCATTACCGGTAAAGGGGAGCTGCATAGCACGGACACCGGTTTGCAACACATTCAAGGTAGTGTTGTAGCCAGCCATGCTAATGGACAGGTCTGCCTTAGCCATATAGCTCAGTAGGTCAGGGGTATAGCGCTGCACAGTAAGATTGGGCCGTTGGGCGGCGATAGATTGTAATCGTTCGTAGACCGCATCGGGTGAAAATGGCCCTGTAAACATGTGGATATGGTGGGGAATTTTATATTCTAAGAACTGACTAGCCTGAGCAACACAGTCTAGAAGTTCATGGCCAAAGCGTCCCCCACCGACACTTGTGAGAATCATAGGCGGTTCAGTTTTGTTTTTAGGGGCAAACTCTCGGTCAACATCGGGGACCACATAGCCAGTGTAATGAACGTCACAGGAGAGGTCATTTACTCTGGAAAAGCTGGTTTCTAGGGATAAAAACTCTGGATCACCATGGATAAGCAGCTGGTCAAAGTGGCGATTCATTAGCTTACAGACCTTGGCTTCATGTCGGGCCTGATCTTGCTTGGTAACCACAATATCTCGCAGGCTGCAAATAGTCTTTGCACCCTGCTCTTTCGCTCTCTCTAAAAGGGGGACAAGTTCAGTGGAAAAGCGACGGCGGCCAAAGGGAAAGAGTTCGACCATGACGGCATTGGGGCGGATGCGATCGCACACCTCCAACAGCAATTCACGGCGATAGGTTAAGGCTGCATCCACATCGGCAAAGCCTTCTGGCACCTGTAGTTCTCGAAAGTTAGCATCGGTCTTAATGGCCGGCAGATTAATGATTTCAATCCCTTCAGGCATAGGGAAATCCTGGATAACTTCCCCACCATTGACAAAATACACTTTAAAGTCTTGAGTTAAGCCACGGGCAATGGCCATACTACGAATCAAATGCCCGATGCCAAGAATGTGCTGACAGTAAAACAGTAAGGTTCTCATAAGGTCTTCTCTCAAAAATAAACTTGATGAACAAGGGAAATCGTTTACTACAATGCTGCAAACGCTCAGAAGCTCTCTCTTGGGAGGAATAGTTTTGGCCACGAGCATTAAGCCGTTGCCAGCCTTAGCAAATTCTCTAAGGTACTTACTTGGGATTGCTGAGCCACCGGCTCCTTTACTGCTGACAGCAGCCAGTCTTTAACAACTCCCACATTATTAGTGAGGCCAAACTTTTCTAGAACAGTTAAACGCCCGGTCCGACCTAGTGTTTTTCTGAGTTCAGGCTGACAGATCAGAGTTTTTAGCGCCTGGGATAATGTTTGCTCATTTTTCTCTGGCACCAGCAGACCATTATGGTTAGGAATGACCAGTTCGGAAATACCTGAAATATCCGTAGAGACGACCGGCAGCTCCATGGCCATAGCTTCTAGTAGCACATTGGGAATGCCGTCACGGTCGCCATCATCAGTCACTAAACAAGGAAGCACAAACGCATCGGCGCGCTGGTAGTACTTAATCAGTTCATCCTGGGCTAGTTGACCCACCAAAGTGACATACTCATTGAGTTCTAACTGGTCAATTTGTTGTCGAATGGCGTTTTCTAAAGGCCCATAGCCAATAATGGCAGACTTGAAAGATAATCCTTGCTGTTTTAGTAAATAACAAGCCTTGAGTAAATAAGGAAATCCCTTCTTCTCACAGAAACGACCTACGCTAAGAATCAGAGGTACGCCAGATGTTTGAGGTCTAGGAGCGGGGCTAAATCGTGTTACATCAAGGCCATGGTACGCCAGATGAATCGGTGTGCAAGATGTAGAAACCTCCTCAAGATAACGACGGTTGTAGTCGGTGCAGGTGAGCACAAACTTGGCCTTGGCCATGCGTCGATCAAGCACTACCCGCTCCGTTAGATAGATATCTTTAGCATGGGCCGTAATGCTGTAAGAAACCCCAGAGAATATTTGGGCAATCTCAGCTGTAGCAGTCGGGATATTCGCAAAGTGAACATGAAGGTGAGTAATCCCAAGTTGTTGCAACTGTAGCCCTAGGTATCCCCCTTGTAAAAACTCATGCAGGCAACGCTCTTCGTCACGACTTTGATAAAAGTTAAGGGCCTTCAGATAGGTGCCGGGATCTTGGTCAAAAAGGGTGCGATGGGCATTGAGTAGTTCATCTTCTTTTTCTGGAGCATCAACAGGTTTTAGCGATGGGATGTAGGTAACTGGAGCCTTGACACGGGCCACCCCAGGATGGACACGATCTTCTTGGGGTTCTCTTAGGGAGAAGATATGGAGATTAAGTCCCTGATCTTCTAACTCTAGAATCTCATTGAGAATAAAGGTTTCCGAAAGTTTAGGATAGGTTTTTAACAAAAATCCGATTACAGGGCGCATGATAATTTCGCTAGGGTATAACTAGTTGGCTGAGTGATAGTGGAACTAAGGTCCTGCATCAGCTGGGCAATGCGAGGTAGACCGTCAAGGCGAAAACTGCTGAGGCCATAGGGTTTAACCGTGAGAGCCTGGTCTAAGGTTTGGGAGAGTAGGGCTGGGGTTAACCTTTGGGGGAAAATGGTGTAGACCAGTCCCCGGTCAGCAAACTGTTTAGCACGGATCCACTGTTCTTGAACGGGTTGGGTGCGTGGAACAATGATGGCAGATTTGCGGAGTGAAAGAAGCTCGCAAGTTGTGTTGTATCCTCCCATGGCCACGACCGCATTGGCAGCATTGAGATAACTAATGAGATCATCACTAAACTCTAGAAATTGAACTTGGGGGTAAACGGCTGCCTGAGCCTGAAACTGTTGCTGCTGCTTGGCAGGCATTTCTGGTCCAGCGATAATGACCGTTTTGGGAATAGAACGAGAGGTCGCTATTCGTTGCTCAAGACTTGCTAAGTAGGTTTGAATCAGCTGTTGCCCATCTCCACCACCACCAGGGGTAACCACTACTAGAGATTCGTCTGAACTCACCCCTAGCTGTTGCCGGAGCAGAACGCTGGGAGTGCGGCCATGGCCTCGGTGAAGGTATCCGCAAAACCTAACTTTACGACGTAAAGGAAGCGGAAACTGATATTCATCTGGCAGATTGAAGATATCAGCGTCTCCAACTATCCACACCTGGTCATAATGTGTTTGAGTCAGATGATAATAGTTGTTCTTTTGCCACTGACGGATAGTTGCAGCAGGAGTATCCAGAATATCCCGCAGTAACAAAACCCGTTTAGTGGCAGGTCTCTTTCGTCTCAGATACTCCAGGGTTTCCCTAAGCTCATTACGCAGACCTTGAGGCTTTTTATCTACCAGCAGCACATCTGGCTGAAAGTGGACTGCTGCTATCAGGATTAGATGAGATCGCAGCTGTACCAGCGTCTCTGGCATACTTTTCAAGTAACGGGCCTCTAGTCGACCAGACGTATCACGCCCCAGACAAGGCAATTTGATATAGTCAAGCCCCTCAGGCAGCCGGAGTGTGTGCAGGGCAGGAGAGCCTGACACCACCAGTATGGAGACATTGGGCAAGGTGCGCAGCAGATACTCACAAATTGTTAGCATGCGACGAATGTTGCCCAGCCCAAAGGCATCGTGGGAATAGACCATTAATTTCATGTCAGGATCTCCTTAGGATGTTCGCAATGCCTATGCAGCCATCACTGAGGAACGTTCGACCGTAGGCCACAAGAGTTGTCCGGCACTGGGGTGACCAATGGCCTGATAAATGTGCTGACCAATTCCCCGAGCCACAGCTTCTACATAGCGAGTATCACTCTCCCCATTGGGTAGCGGTGGCGTGCCCACCGCAATAAACAGAACCTCGCCATGGTTTACCCCAGCCACCAAGTCTGTGGTAAACGACAGTTGTTCTGACCTCAGAATATCCGTAAGTCCCGGCTCATAAATGGGAGATTGACCGACCTGCAAAGTAGCCACTTTCTCTGCGTTGTTATCAACACACACAACATCATGACCAATGCGGGCTAAACAAGTACCCGTTACTAATCCAACATAGCCGGCACCAATGATAGATACGCGCATAATTGCGTCCTCCAGAAGTGTCTTTGAACCGATGACCCTACTCTCGCCAGTCACCTTAAAACCTGAATGAAGGGGCAATTAGAACGATTTCATGAAAACTAATTTAGAAAACTATTTATACAGGGGTAAACTGTTTGAAACGATTACTGTGCAAAGTAAAGAGGGTTTGGGCATCCTGCTCACAAGAATGAGAACAGTTTAATTCGAAAACCTTTTCAAGGTTGAAAGTCCTATACAAAAGGGCTTTTACATCAGACCAAATTATTTAGAAAGTTTATCTAAATCGTTCTGAGGTTCATATAACCATCTAAAAAATGAGAAAAAATTCATTTAGCCTTATCTTAGCTGCAACAGCTACTCCCCAAAAAATAGACAATTTTTGAAATGTCACATACCTGATATTTTCTTGGATTCAAACAACTTTTATTATTTAAATGAGTCTCGATACCCTTTGTGATAAAGTTAAATATTTCCTGGAAATTGGACTAAGGACTATTGAACAGTTTAGATTTCAGAATAAACCCTTCAGTTAAAATGCGGCATAATGAGTTACCTAAGGCTATCGAGTTTATTTAAAGAAACTCGAACAAAAATATTTCTTCTCTACGTAGCCTTTATGTCAGTAGCGGTAGGTTTGACAATACCGCTGTATCGTGCTCTGTTGTTTTCTGCAATTGATCAGCGTGTCAATGAGGATCTTTCTGAAGAGGTCCAGGACTTTAGGGCCATTTATGCCAAGTGGTCAAAATCCGAGAATCTATCGATTGAGACCCTCTCAGACACATTGGATACATTTATGTCCGATATATTGCCAGAGGACGACAACTTTATCATCGCAGTTTTAGATGGTGATGTTTATCGTTCTAATCCCATTGTTTTGCCTGAGGCCATTGATGCTGGTTCACCGCTATTTAATCAATGGATTCAAACCAAAGAGATTACTCAAAGCGAGTATACTACCAACGATAGGGCCGTAGGCACTGTCATATACAGTGTAAAACCGCTGGTAATAGATGAGACGATACGGGGACAGATGATTATCAGCCATCTATCAGCCGGTGAACGACAGGAAGCGTTAGCAAGTTTCTATATTTTCGCTCAGATAGCCGCTGGGCTGCTTGTCATAGCTCTGTACCTGGCCTGGGTGGCAACGGGCCGAGTATTGCAACCCGTTCAGGATTTAGCCCAAACCGCCCGCTCCATTAATGAGACCGATCTGGGGAGGCGGATTGAGATAAGTGGTACGGGACAAATGGCTGAGCTTGCCGGTACCTTCAACTCCATGATGGATCGCCTGCAAGACGCGTTTAATAGTCAGCGAAATTTTATTAATGATGCTGGCCACGAGCTACGCACCCCCATCACTGTCATTCAGGGCCACTTAGAGCTGATGGGAGATGACCCTGCTGAGCAAGCTGAAACAGTTGACTTAGTGCTAGATGAGCTGGCTCGCATGGCCCGATTGGTTAACGAGCTAATTCTGATTGTCAAATCTGAACATCCCGATTTTCTGTGTTTGGAAACCGTTGACGTGCCCAATTTTTGCACTGATTTATTTGCCAAAGCTCAAACGTTGGCTGATCGAGATTGGCACCTGCATTTAGACACCCAGGCAAAGCTGGTGGTTGACCCACACCGTCTAACTGGAGCACTGATTAATTTACTAAACAATGCCTCCCAGCATACTGAAGTGGGCGACTACATTGAGCTGGGATGTCGAAATGAGAATGGCTATGTGGCATTTTGGGTTAAAGACACTGGCGAAGGGATACCATTAGCCGAGCAATCACGAGTTTTTGAACGGTTTGCACGGGTAAAGCATAATCAACGTAAATCAGATGGCTCAGGTTTAGGGTTGGCCATTGTCCGAGCCATTGTCGAAGCCCATGGCGGTAAACTTGAATTGTCTAGTCAGCCTGGGGTCGGATCGATATTTACCATACAGCTACCGGTAGACCAGCCGGTAGGCTTACCAAACAGCTAGGAGCATTGTCAATGCAACGAATTTTGATTGTGGAAGATGAACCACGGATCGCCAGCTTTATCGATAAAGGACTACAGGCAAATGGGTTTACAACGGCGATCGCAACTACAGGCTCTGATGCTGTGACCTATGCTTTGGACGGTGACTTTGGACTAATTATCCTTGATTTAGGACTGCCGGGTAAAGATGGGCTATTAGTGCTTGAAGAACTTCGGGGACAGGGTTATCACATACCAATCGTGATTTTGACTGCCCGTGGTCACCAAACCCGTGATTTTGACTGCCCGTGACGATATTAGCGACAAGCTGACTGGCTTTGAACTTGGAGCGGACGACTATGTCACCAAACCCTTCCGCTTTGAGGAACTGCTAGCACGGATAAGGGCTCGCCTGCGGACAACCCCCAGAATTACTCAGGAGAAAGACTGGATAATCAGTCATCGGCATGTGGTATTAGACCTTCGGAGGCGTCTAGTCAAAGTAGGAGAACAGACTGTTGAACTATCTGCCCGAGAATTCACGCTGATAGAGACCTTCATGAATCACCCAGGCCAGGTACTCAGTCGCGAACAGCTATTGGACCGTGTATGGGGCTATGATTATTCGCCAGGTTCTAACGTAGTAGATGTCTACGTGGGGTATCTACGGAAAAAACTAGGCAGTGACCTAATCGCAACTGTCCGAGGCATGGGCTACTGTATGCCATGCTAATCTGTGGCCGCTACTGAGAATCAGTATTAGCATCTTATAAGAATTCTCTCACAAGACTCTCATCAGTGTCTTAATGTAGACTAAGAAGATTTATAAATGTAAAGGGCAGCCTGTTAGGGTTTCGATTATTCATGCATTGTGACTTCCGTTCAGCGTGCTAAGTGCGCATACGCACATCTAGCAGACTGCTTATCGCACAAAGAGCGTAGTCTGGTGAGCACTATTCTTATTGCTGAAGACGAATCACGAATCGCAGCGTTTCTTACCAAAGGTCTTGAAAAAGCTGGATATTTGACATGTGTAGCCAACGACGGAAGTCAGGCTCTATCCCTAGCTTTGGCTATGCAGTTTGATTTGATCGTATTGGATATAGGTCTTCCCAGCACCGACGGTTGGGCCGTACTAAAGGAGTTGCGTAGGCGCTCCCCACAACCTCCGATTATCATATTGACCGCTCTGGATGAGCTTGAGAATCGCCAACATAGCCTTGATCTAGGGGCTAACGAGTTCATATCCAAACCTTTTCAATTTAGTCAACTGCTTACCTGTGTCAGGCGTTATGCTTGAGGCTACTAGTACGAGACTCCAAATACAGGGCTTAGCGATTCTTTATAACGCTAGATAGGTTTACCAATGGACATTAGAAAACAGATAAGAATCTGAGGGTAAATGCGCTGACTTTGCTGAAAGAGCTGCATAAATACTCTGTGATAGCTATCCGCAAATTAGCGCATTCCGATAAAATTTCGTCTAGGATGACGGATATTGTATTACGGCTGACCAATGGTTCTGGACCTACCCCGTTTTTATCGTGCTGCCAATCCCAGCCGTCCATTGCGACTGGTACAAGCTGAGGATCGGCAATACTATATTGATTTTTCATCAGTGCGCGGGGGGGATATTGTCCGGGAGCTGGAGCGTACCATTGCATTGCTGTCACCGGATGAAGCAACGACTCAGCTATTCACTGGCAATATTGGCTGTGGTAAGTCTACGGAACTCCTACGGTTAAAGGCCAAACTAGAACAACAGGGCTTTCATGTGGTCTATTTTGAGTCGGACCACGACTTGGAAATGGCCGATGTGGATATCAGTGACATTTTGCTAATGATTGCCCATCAGGTGGTAGAAAGTTTAGAAAATGACGAGATTAAGCTCAAACCATCGGCCCTAGTCGGTCTGTTTCAGAATCTAGCAGAAACATTACAAACACCGATGGAAATCGCTGATGTTAGTTTCTCGGTGGGAATTGCGAATCTGACGGCTCGGGCTAAGGAAAGTCCAGAGATGCGCAGCCGTATGCGTCAATACTTGGAGCCCCGCACGAAGACAATTATTGATGCCATTAATGAGGAACTGTTGGAGGTTGCGATCGCAACGCTACGCGCCAAGGGTAAAAAAGGTCTCGTCGTCATTGTCGACAACCTCGACCGCATCGACCCCGTAGCACGGGCGAATGGTCGCACCCAGTCAGAATATTTATTTATTGATCGCGGGGAACAGCTTAAACGTCTAAATTGCCATCTGGTGTATACAATACCTTTGGCCCTTGTCTTTTCCGACGATCTCCCCCGTCTGTCCAATCGATTTGGTGTTTCGCCTAAAGTGTTGCCCATGGTACCCGTGACCCAGCGGGATGGCAGTACTTCTGAGGCAGGATTAGCCCTCTTGCAACAAATGGTGCTAGCCCGTGCTTTTCCTGATAAAAACTACAATGAGCGGGTTGATCATATCAGTGACATTTTTGAAAACATAGATGTTCTCAACCGTCTCTGTCACATCAGTGGTGGCCATATGCGTAACCTGATGCGTCTGCTTTATGGCTGTCTACAAAAGGCTGACCCGCCGATCCCATCCAGCGTGTTGGAAGCCGTCATTCGAGACGAACGAGATTCTTCAATGGCCCTGATTGATGAAAGTGAATGGCAGCTGATGTTTAAAGCAATTGAAAACCCGGATACCCAGGGCAATGAAGCCTATATCCTACTGATACGGAGTTTTTTACTCTATGAATATCGTGACAATGGTGGCCGCTGGTTTGCCCTCAACCCGGTCTTAAAAGAAACACAGCGTTTTCAGAAGTGGCAAGCTAATAGTTGAATAAGGCCATGTACCAGGCTGACCTACCCGAAATTGTTGCCCATAACCAAACGGCGCTAAACAATCTTAAACGAGCGCTTACCCTTGGCAGTGGGGAATTTTCATTAATCTTGGTGCGAGCCAACTATCAACGATTGACTCAGTTATTGCTCAAGCAGCTAGCTCAAACCCAACAGTTTCATACAGTAGAACTCTCTGCCTTGAGCCGTTCTCTGCCAAAAGCAATTCGTCAAGCATCACTGACTGCTCCTCCCGTAGCCGTTATGGTCACTGGCTTTGAGCAGGTAACTGCATTAGACGTTTTGTTTAAGGCTGCCAATGTCAGTCGCAATACCCTACTAGCTAAATTTCCCTATCCCGTAGTATTATGGATGACCGACACCGTACTACAAGATTTCACGTATTATGCTGCCGACCTTAAAAGTTTTGCAGCGGTGCCGATTCAAGTAGACTATCCGATCTTGGCTTTAAGGGAAGCCCTACATCGTTCAGCCAGTGAGCTATTTACCCATATCTTAGACAATCATAATGATAATTTTCTAGACTACCTTACCCCTCAGTTGCCAAGTTTAAGCCAACACCTGAAAATTTTGACTGAGCAGGAGTTACCGTTTGCGATCGCAGACCTTAACCAACACAATATTCCACTAGACGGAGCCCTACAAGCCAGCCTACATTTTCTCCAGGGACGCGAGGCCCACCACACCCCTGCACGCTGGGAAGTCGCTAGAGAGTATTACGAAGAAAGCTTAGATTACTGGTTACAAACTGATAAAACAGTTGAAGACACCAGTGATCAGCAAGCAGTTTTACTATTGCATCTGGGGCTATGGTGGCAAAATCGTAGCAAAATCAAGCGCTCTACGGCTATCTCCTCTAGCCGACAAGCTCGGTACTTTTACAAACGTTTTCTGACTGTTCTGCGCCAACAAAATCGAACAGACCGCATAGCCAATTTTATTCATATTCTGGCCGAAATCTTGCGCGAGCTAAAAGATTGGGATGCGCTTACAACAGTGGCTAACGAAGGGTTGAAGTTACATCAAACTGATGTGGTACGTCTGGCCCAAGACTATAGCTACTTAGCAGAGGCTGCACTAGCTAAGGCAAGCGGAGTGGACGCCGAACGATTGGCAACCGCATCACTAACATTATTAGCCCCAGCCGTTGAAAGTACACAAGCATTAGGGAAAACCATTTCTAACACCGTGGATAGTCCAATGCTGACCGCCCAAATCTCTCCCCAGACTGCCGTGCTCGCATTACGCTACCGCCAGGGCCGATACTATTTTCTACGGGGACAAGCTAAAACGCTACAAGGCGATGACATTCTTTTAGAGGAAGCCATAGAAGATTTAGAAAAGGCTCTTGATAGAACAGTTAAGCATCTATCTCCTTATCTTTATCTGGAGATTTTGGATAAGCTGCAAAGCTTATATTTTGCAAAAAAGCGTTATCGAGAAGCATTTAAAGTAAAACAGAAACAGCGGCAGTTAGAAAACTCCATGGGCTTGCGGGCATTTATTGGAGCTAGCCCCTTGCAACCCTATCAACATCCTTCTGCTCAGGATACCCATGGGATTGCCCCTCTGGAAATGCTTGCCTCTGGGCGGCAGCAAGCCATTGACAATTTGGTAGATCGATTGATACAGCCTCAACATACCCTGTTAATTCTCCACGGACAGTCGGGTGTCGGCAAAAGTTCACTGCTTAGTAGTGGCCTTATCCCTAAACTCAAACAGGCCACCTCGGAAGGTCGCACCACACTCCCCCTATTTATCAAAAATTACACCAGTTGGGAAAGCTCAATCCTCCAGGCAATGCAGGAGGTTACCGCTTCTTTTCCCTCAGCCCCTCCTAACTTTCAAGTTTCATTTTCGATTACTGGGGAAAGTTTACTCAATGAGCTACAACAACATGCGCAGAATCACTATCAACAAATTATTCTGATCTTTGACCAATTTGAAGAGTTTTTCTTTGAGCGTCCTAACGTTGATCAGCGACGATCTCTGTATTATTTTCTACGAGACTGTCTTAATATTCCCTACCTTAAAGTTGTTTTATCCCTAAGGGATGACCACCTGCACTACTTAATGGAATGGGAACGAATGGCCGATCTTGATTTAGATATCTTGAGTCAAGATGTACGCTACTATCTGGGCAATTTTACTCCCAAAGAATGTGAGGCTGTCATTCAGAAGCTTATAAATAATGCAACTAATGCTAAATTCTATCCAGACCAAGCCCTGATCAAAACTCTGGTTGAAGATCTAACCCTTGAAGATGACGAAGTACGACCAATTGAACTCCAGGTGGTCGGGGCCGAGTTGCAGCGCCAAAACATAACAACGCTCAAACAATATAGACAATTGGGTGACGATCCAATTCGAGCATTATTGCGCAGGTTCTTAAACCGGGTAATAGACGATTGTGGTCACGAAAACAGACCCCTAACCCGCACAACTCTATACTTACTGAGTGATGAGAGCACAACACGTCCCCTCAAAACCCGTACTGAGCTAGAAGACTCTTTAGAGTTACTAGTTGGGTTGGTAGATCCGGAACAGCTGAGTCTTGTATTAGAAATATTGGTGGGGTCTGGTCTTCTGTTTGAGAATCGTGAAATGGGAAGCAATATGCGCTATCAGCTTGCCCATGATTATTTAGCAGACCTGGTATTGGTAGACCTGGTAAAACAACAGGATATGCCCGATCTGATGACCAAGTTACAGTTAGAGCAACGACAGCGAAAACAAACTGAAACGCAACTACGGATCGCCCTCCAAGAACAGGCCCTGGCCCTGGCCCAAGCCACTGAAGAACGTTACCGGGCCGAAACAGCTGAAATGCAGGCGTTAGCATCCGTCTCTCAAGCATTACTACTCTCCCATGATGGCTTAGGAGCCCTGCTAGAGGCCCTTAAAGGCGCACAACAAAGTCAACTCACACCGATATCAAGCTATTTAGAAAATCAGATTTTATTTCGTCTGTGGCAGGCTCTCCACACGGTACGTGAAAAAAATCGAATCCAGGCCCACCAAGACTGGGTACTCTCTGCCCGTTTTAGCCCAGATGGTGAGTATCTGGCCTCCAGCAGTGATGATGGCACTGTGCATCTATGGAATTCTCACGGCAAACTGCTACAGACCTTTACCGGACACCAGGGCAGTGTTTTAGATGTCGCCCTTAGCCAGGACAGCCATCTGATTGGTTCTGCTGGTGATGACTTTACAGTGCGCCTATGGAATATGTCTGGCCAATGTTTGCATATTCTGACGGGGCATACTGGCTCGGTCAACAGTGTGGCGTTTAGCCCCACCGAAAAGCTACTTGCATCGGCCAGCAATGACCACACCATTAGACTCTGGACCCATGATGGACAATGGCTAAAAACCCTGGAAGGCCATCTAGACTGGGTCAGATCCATCGCCTTTAGCCCGGATGGTCAGCATCTGGTCTCCGCCGCAGACGACTGGACCCTCTGTCTTTGGAATATAGAGGGTGAGCGCCTGCAGGCCATGGTCAGCCATGCAGGTTGGGTATTGCAAGCTATCTTTAGCCCTGACGGGCAACATATTGCCTCCTGTGGCGACGATCATTTGATTAAGCTTTGGAACCTCAAGGGGGAGCTACTGCAATCGTTTGAGGGCCATCAGAACTGGGTAAGAGACCTCTGTTTTAGCCCCGATGGTAAGCATTTAATGTCAGCTAGTGATGATCAGAAGATTTATGTGTGGGATCTCAATGGCAAACTGATGGACACCCTCAGGGGCCACCGCAGTAATATTCTTAGTTTGGACATTAACCCCCAGGGGACTCGGCTGGTCTCAGCTAGTGATGACAATACCATCCGGCTCTGGCAACTAGAACCACGTAGTGTGCCACGCTTGCAAGGGCATCACGGCATTGTTTGGGATGTATGCTGGCAACCGAATGGTTCACAATTGGTATCGGCAGGCGCTGATCAGACACTGCGAATATGGTCTGCGGAGGTTGAAACCACCTGGCTGGTTAAAACTGTGGTAGGCCACAATAGCAGCATCTATAGCGTTGACTGGAGTCCTGATGGCCAGGTAATCGCATCGGCCAGCGCTGATCACACGGTGAAGCTATGGACAGCAGATGGCCAACCAGTACAGACAATCCAGGGACACCACAATGCAGTCTGGTCGGTTAAGTTTAGCCCCAATGGACAATATTTTGCATCAGCGGGGAGCGATCGCAACATTCGTCTCTGGCAGCTGGATGGCACTCCCATGGGGCAGCTAAGTGGCCATGAAGGGACCGTTTGGACCGTTGCCTTTAGCCCCGACGGTAGCTATTTAGTCTCGGGTAGCGAAGATGGCACCCTGCGCCAATGGAGCTTAGCAGGCTTAGAAACCGATGCCGACACCAACACCACCTTCCATCATCAAGCTGGAGCCGTTCTACTAGGTCACACCGGCAGTGTCTGGGCAGTCGCCGTTGCCCCCGACGGTGAGACCATCGCCTCAGCAGGCAGCGACAAAACCGTTCGACTTTGGAAACAGGGTGAATTACTCCATAATTTGCGGGGTCACCACGACTGGGTACGCAGCGTCTGTTTTGGTCTTAAAGGTGATGTTGTCGCATCTGCTAGTGATGATGGCACCATTCGTTTTTGGCACCTCTCAGGAGGTCAGCTGTTACACACATTGACAGGACACCGAGGGATTATCTGGCAAGGCACCTTTGACAGCACGGGTGAACGGTTAGCCTCCGCTGGAGCCGATGGCAAAATACGCCTCTGGAATTTACAACTGCAAGATCTTATGCGCCAAGGCTGTCAGTGGCTAGAAGATTATCTAACCTATGGAGATTTGAGTGAAGCGGATCAGTTAATTTGTGAGGATTGGTGTGAATAGGTAAGCCCATAACCATAGGGAAACAGCGGAGCACCGCCCTCATTACCATCTTGGACTGGAGTAGCCGTAGCTGGCCAGGAGAATGAGAGTTTACCCTTAAAATCAAAATTAATCGCACCATCAGGTTTTCGAATCAGCACATCTGCGATGCCACCACCTTCACTGCCTGGTAACCAGGCCGCCACAAATGCATCTGCCGCATTAATTTCAGGGGTTACCCACAGAGGACGACCGGATAGGAAAATTGCCACAGTTGGGATCCCAGCCGATTGAAACAACTGCAGTAATTGCAGCCCCTGTTCTGATGGAAAATCTAGATTTTCTATATCTCCCTCACCTTCAGCATAGGGATCTTCACCAAACACCACAACTGCCACATCAGGTTTCTGAGTGTAGCTACCGTCAGGACTTAAGATAGCGTTTCCCCCACCCCATTCAATTGCAGTACGAATTCCAGCCCAAATAGAGACTCCATTTGGGAAATGGTCATTGGTATTGTCTGTACCTTGCCAAGATAGAGTCCAGCCACCACTTTGTTTACCAATATCATGGGCACCGTCACCAGTCACCAGGACAGTTTGTTCTGTCTGCAGTGGCAAAAGATTATTTTGGTTTTTAAGTAACACCAAAGATTCTCGGACAGCCTGTCGAGCCACCATCCGGTGTTGAGGATGTCCCAATAACGAATAGTCTCCGGCCAAGGGGCGATCTGAAGGCCGAGGTTTGTCGAATAGTCCTAAGCGAAACTTAACCCGCAAAATGCGACGCACGGCATCTTCGAGGCGACTACGGGAAATCTCTCCAGACTCCACTTGAGCCACCATATTTGTATGCAATTCACGCCAGCTAGACGATGTCATAAACATATCAATGCCGGCATTAAATGCTGTTGGGCAACTCGTTAAGGTACACCCCGGCAACTGAGCATGCCCGTCCCAGTCACCGAGGACAAAGCCATTAAAGCCCATACGATTTTTCAATACATCGGTTAGCAATGTCCGGTTACCATGCATTTTCTGTCCGTGCCAGGAGGAAAATGAACTCATCACTGTCTGCACACCTGCTGCAATAGCCGACGTATAGCCTGCACCGTGGTCATTTCGAAGCTCAACTTCACTGGAGATATTATTGCCTTGGTCTTGTCCGCCTTCGGTGCCACCATCCCCAATGAAGTGTTTGGCAGTGGCGAGGATATTTCGGTGACTGAGAAAACTATCAGACCCTAGCTCTCCTTGGAGGCCCTCTACAATCGCTTTGGCATAATCAGCCACAATCTCCGGATTTTCGGAATAACTTTCATAGGTGCGCCCCCAGCGACCATCACGGGCCACGGCCAATGTGGGCGCAAAAGTCCAATCCATGCCGCTGACAATAACTTCTCGGGCAGTCGCAGCCCCAATTTGGCGCACTAGCTCAGGATTACGAGTTGCACCTAGACCAATATTGTGGGGAAAAATCGTCGCGCCAACAATGTTACCGTGCCCATGCACTGCATCTGTCCCCCATAAGATGGGAATTTTTACACTGCCATCGCTTGCATCCATGGATGCATCATAAAACTCATCGGCTAGCGCTAGCCATACTTCAGCCGGAGCACGATCGTCTTTTCCAGGTGCGCTATCCCCACCATTGAGGACTGCACCAAGGTGGTAGCGACGAATATCCTCCGGAGTCAGAGGTGGCGGTGCTCCTTCAAACGGCAGTCCAATGTCTGCCAGGATAGTTTGGCCTACCATTTCCTCAATGGTCATGGTTGCCATCAAAGCAGCAATTTGGGTTTCAATACCAGTATCTAAGGGAGCACCTCCGTTCGTAGTGGGCCAGTTTTCTGGAGTGATTGTTGAGAGTATTTCTTCTTCTTGAGCAGTAGTAGCCTGATAGCTTGTCATTGCAGAGAACCCGCCCAATATTGTTAGGCATAGCAACGGGCCAAAAACTATATTTACTTTCATAAATGTTCTGATGTCCTACTCTACACAATCACTCAAAAATACGAGTATCAACTTCAGCCGGGAAATCCAAACCGGGTCAAAATTCGGAGTTCGTAAGTCAGAAGAGAGCCTGCATTCTGAACTCAACATTCCAAATTCTGAATTCTAGTTCTTTTGTGAAAATCGCCCCGCTTTGTGCCGATATCCAGAGATACTTCTAATCGATTTAAACCTTGTCCACGTCCAGAACTGGAGTTTTTCCGTAGAAGAAGCTACAGGTTTCAACTTGGACATGGTTTAAATCAAGCATTTATTAATCGTCCAATCCACTTATTCAGACGCCCTTATAACCTTTTATTGTTCCAAGATAATGAACGATCTGAATAGGCCTCTATAGTCAGACAGCAGCAGCTCGTAATTCGAAAACTCAATTTCCCTTGATTGCAATTGGTTACCCATTACTAAGGCTGAGCTTAAGGATTTACGTAACTTAGCTTTAGTAATGGTCATATAGAGATTGACCTTTGACTAAGCTACCCATGGTACAGATTTGGGGGGCACTCCTCATTTTTCTAATTTGTCCACTGTTAGGAGGCCTACCGCTGACAGGATGGTGGGTACAACTAACCACGGGAAAACGACTATCGCAGATCGGCACGGGTAATGTGGGTGTTTCAGCAGCGTTTTACCACGGGGGCACCGTAGTAGGTTTGGGAGCAGTTGCTCTGGAAGCCTTTAAGGGCATTGGTGCCGTGCTGTTGGCCCGTTACTTTTTCCCAGTGGATCCCATTTGGCCGGTGGTGGCCCTGATGGCTCTGGTAATGGGGCGCTACTGGCTCAGTCGGGGAGCAGGAGTGACTAATGTGAGCTGGGGGTTTCTGGTCTATGACCCCCTGGTGGCCTTACTGGGCTGGCTGCTGAGTTTGATTGCATTTACAGTACTGCGAGAGCGAAAACAGGGACGTATGTTTGCCTTAGTCTTATTGCCAGTTTTAACGGGTATGGTCCATAACGACGGCATGCGTCTGGTGGCGGTGGCCTGTTTGATGGGGTTAATCGGCTGGATCTATCAGAAACTACCGGATGATTTGGAGCTACCAACCCAGGGCACGCGGACTAAATCCCAGCGGTTATTTCGCTTTTTTCGAGGCGAGTCAGCCCTGCAGGCCCTAGACCAGGTACTAGACCCTGCTGTCGTCGGCAACAAAGCAGCTACCTTGTCTCAAATCAAGGCCTGGGGCTATCCGGTCCCCATGGGCTACATTTTACAGGCTGGGGACGATCCGGCTGCTTTATTTGAGCTGTGTCAACCGTCGCCGCAACAACCATTAGTGGTCAGGTCTTCTGCCGTCGGAGAAGATGGACTGGGAGCATCTGCAGCTGGCCAGTATGTGTCGGTTACGGACGTGGTAAGTCAGGCTGGGTTGGAGGGAGCGATCGCAACTTGTTTCCAAGCCTACAATCGCCCCAGCGCAGTGCAATACCGTCAGGACCTGGGGCTAGCTAACGCCACCATGAATGTTCTGGTACAGCAACAAATTCAGGGAGTCATCTCTGGTGTTGCCTTTAGCCGTGATCCCATCGCCCGCTGTGGCCATGATGTAGTGATTGAGGCCCTTCCCGGTCCAGCCAGTCAGGTTGTTTCCGGGCAAATAACACCTCAGCGGTACCATGTCACCATTCCCCCCGAGGATATGCAATCGGGAGACGATTGGCAGTTGTCTGATGCCGTTGATTTGCCTATTGAACCAAATGAGGAATCCTCCGCGAGGGTAGAGACGTTCCATGGCACATCTCTACCCTCAGCGAATCAATTAATCCCATCGCGCCTAATCCAACAAATTGCCTACCTGACCCGACAGCTTGAACAACGATTTGGCGATATTCCCCAGGATGTCGAATGGACCTACGATGGCAAACAAATTTGGGTATTACAAAGTCGGCCCATCACCACACTCATTCCACTTTGGACCCGAAAAATTGCCGCTGAAGTAATTCCCGGCGTTATTCATCCCCTCACCTGGTCCATTAACCAACCCCTCACCTGTGGTGTCTGGGGAGATCTCTTTACCCTGGTACTGGGCAACCGGACAACCGGGCTAGATTTCTCGCAAACAGCGATGCTGCATCGTTCCCATGCCTATTTCAATGCCACCCTACTGGGGGAGATTTTTCTCCGCATGGGGCTACCTGCCGAAAGTTTAGAGTTTCTCACCCGAGGGGCAAAATTTAGCCGCCCTCCCCTGGCCGCCACATTGCGTAACTTGCCAGGTCTAATAAAGCTGGCAAGACAAGAATGGACCTTACCTCAGCAGTTTAACCAAGATTATAAAAAACACTTTCAACCTGGCTTAGAGTCACTGCAATCCCCCCATTCACTATCTCCTGAAGCCATTAAGCAACAGATAGAAACCATCTTATCTCTGCTAAAAAAAGCCACGTTTTACAATATTCTTGGTCCCCTTAGCTTTGCCCTTCGCAAAGCGATTCTCAAGGTCGACAGTACCCAGCTCAATTATCAATCTAATCCGGAAATTGCTGCAGTCGAAGCCCTTAAAACACTGGCACAACACCATAGTGATTTAGGCCAACAGCTGGAAACTATCCCTGACGACAACGACGCATTTTTAGCTGCATTGGCTCAGCTGCCCAATAGTGCTCCGCTATTTGAACAACTTGATACATTTCTCTCGACCTATGGCTACCTGAGTGAAGTGGCCACTGATATTTCAGTCCCCACATGGCGTGAGCAACCAGCCCCTGTTAAAGCTCTCCTAGCTACTTACTTAAAGCAGCCATCTGCTTTAAGGCAGCCATCTGCTCCCTCCCAAACCTCTAATCAAACAGATACTCAGTCAGGCTGGAAACCAGGTCAAGTGCAAGCGCGATTAGATCTAAAAGGCAACATTGCAGTGGTCTATAACCGTCTGTTGGCTGAGTTGAGAACCTGTTTTTTAGCCCTAGAGCAACATTATGTTGCAAATCAAAGTCTACAGCAAACGGGTGACATCTTTTTTCTCACCTGGCCTGAGATTAAGTCATGGAGCATGTCCTCAGATCTCACTATCTACAACGACGATACAACTAATCCTCCCTCTCAAATTGCTACCCGTCGCCAACAGCATCAGACCGACCACGATTGGACAGCGCCCTATTTAGCCTACGGCAAAGACCCCATCACCTTGTCTACCCCCCCTAGGACACCTCCACAAACTGGACGGCTGCTCACAGGTATTGGCGCAAGTCCGGGCACCCTAGAAGGCAATGTTCAGGTGCTGACCACCTTGGACACCACAGTGCCCATTAACCAAAACACGATTTTGGTGGTGCCTTACACCGATGCGGGCTGGGCACCGTTGTTGGCCAACTTAGGGGGATTAATTGCCGAAGTCGGAGGACAGCTTTCCCATGGAGCCATTGTGGCTCGGGAATACGGCATTCCAGCAGTAATGGATGTGGCCGATGTCACCCAGCGACTGCGTACGGGGCAACGCGTACGCATTGATGGTCAGCAGGGCACCGTTGAAATCCTGTAAAATCAAATTCTGCAATATTTTTTAATGTTGCAATCCTGTAGAGAATCGTCTGTCAGTGTTCCAAGATGACTACAACAACCCAAGTGCCTCAGCTAGAGAATACATTTTGCGGTGCCCATGGGCTATCGCTGTTTTATCAGGCGTGGTATCCCCCTGGGACGGCTAAAGCTGTATTAGCCCTGGTCCATGGGTTTGGTGAACATTGCGATCGCTATTCTACCGTCATCACGGCTCTCACCCAGGCAGGCTATGTCATCTTTGGGTTTGACAACCAGGGCCATGGTCGTTCCGAAGGGCAGCGGGGGCACATTAACCGCTGGCAAGATTATCGCGATAATGTCAGCGCTTTTTTTACCCAGGTACGACACCATGAGCCCAAGCTTCCCTTATTTGTTCTGGGACACAGCCTGGGCGGTCTAATTGTTTTAGACTTTGCGCTCAACTCACCTGAAGGATTAACAGGGATTGTCATCAGCGGTCCGCCCATTCGTCCTGTGGGCATCGCTAAGCCGTATTTAGTGGCCATCGCCCGCGTTTTATCAGGGATCTGGCCTCGGTTTTCTATGGAAGTAGGTGCTGGGGCGGCAGCTTTATCTCGCGATCCTGTTGTGCGTCAACAAATTGAAAATGATCCACTAAAGCATTCGATGGCAACAGTCCGGTGGGGAACAGAATGTTTGGTTGCGATCGCCACCGTCCGCCGCCAGATCGAGCAGCTGCAAGTACCTATCTTGCTAGTTCACGGCAGTGCTGACAAAGTGAATGATGTGAAAGGCAGCGAAGAGATCTTTGAGCGCATCACTACGGATAAAACTCTTAAAATCTACCCTGGCAGTTACCACGAACCCCATAATGATTTGGACCGTAATCAGGTCATGCACGATGTTGTGAAATGGTTAAACAATCATTTAGCCATGTAGTTAATAGCGGTCATGTCGGGGTTCATGGATTCAACCTGGTTTCCAACATGCACATGCAAAACCCAATAAACCCATTATTTTTGAGATCTTGACCGTTGATCGGTGACTTGTGTTAAATATCGGCCTTATCCAGGTTTATTTACACGGATTAACTGATCATCAAGGCTATCAAACTTGCCAACAGCCTCATGGATACGATTAGCCTGACGCTGCCAGTTATCATCTCTGGAACAAACAACAATACCTGCATGTTGCCCAGTAGAACGATGGAGCTTGATAAAATCCTTACGATTCATAGTTAACACAGTTCGGTTCTCTGATGCAGCAAAAGCCAACATCTGATCATCTGACAACCCACGATTGTCAGCTTTCTGAACTGTCAAGACATCATAATCAAGATTACGAAGGAACTCAACGATCCGGCGAGGAAATTGCTCGTTTCAACGTTAAGCCCAGGCCTTCGTTAAATTAGCAATACAGGTAAATCTTCAAATTGTTTCTGGGTCCACCCCTAATGCCCTGAGTTTCTCAGCTAATCGTTGCGATCTCGCCTGTTCTTCCAACAACACCTGTTCAGCTGTCGCCATCTGTTCCTCTGTCGTTAAAATCCATTACGTCTGGCAAACCAGGTTCCTCAGGATTTTCACTTGGCAAATCATACATCGTAGGCAACGTTTCCCACGGTGGTCGGGGTGGATCAGTTTGCTCAGTTGGGTATTTGAGAATGTGTCTGGACATCAGCGTTATTGAGCAACAGTCACAGTTTTGTAAAATAGAAAACCGATAGTAGTTAAATTCTATCTAACTAAGCACATAATGCAGGCGTCAGGTCTAGCCTGTAAACAGACCTTCTAAATTAATGCTGTAGATGCAGATTTGCGATCGCACCATAGCAAAATCAACTGTAGCCATCAGCCAGCCCATCTTGTCTCTTGAGTGGACAGCCCTCAATTCATGTTGAGTACGATAGGATACTCAAACAAATCTTCAGGGAGAACTACTATTTATGGCCGATAGCTTTTTACTAAGTCGAGTCCTACTGCAGTTTGGCGAGAACTCAGAGGACGTCATCGCTGATCTATCTGCGGCAACGATGACCCCCGATGGCAGCCTTTGGCTTGGGTCAGATGAATGTAATGCCGTTGAACGACTACAGCCATTAGAAAACTACGTCTATGGCAATCATCAAGCGTTTCCCATAGGAGACTTTGTCGAGTTATTTGACGAAGACTCAGAAATCGACATTGAAGCCCTAGCCTATTCAGAAGGGTACCTCTGGGTGATCGGCTCCCATAGCAGCAAACGTAAAAATGCTAAAGGCAAGAATATCCAAAAAGATATCCAACGGTTGGCAACCATCAAGCATGATACCAATCGATACCTGCTGGCCCGTATTCCGGTGATCAATGGAAAACTAGTCAAATCCTGTAAGCTATCTGACGGCACTCAGCTGACGGCAGCCACCCTGCAGAAAACCACAGAAAACAATATTTTGATTCAAGCATTAAAAGAAGATGAGCACATTGGTCCTTTTTTAAGCATAGATTTGCCCTCCAAAGATAATGGTTTAGATATTGAGGGCATGGCTGTGGCTGGTCACAAAATCTTTTTAGGGCTGAGGGGGCCAGTATTAAGGGGCTGGGCAGTTCTTTTAGAAATCGAATTAGAAAAAAATGAAACAGATGTGCTCTCTCTTAAAACCTTAGAAGATGGAAAACTCTATCGGAAGCACTTTTTGAACCTGGATGGGTTAGGGATAAGAGATTTATATCTACATAACGAGGACTTACTGATCTTAGCAGGTCCCACCATGACCCTTTCGGGAGAACAACAGATCTTTCGATTAAAGGATGTGCTGGAGCACAATGATGACCGTATTTGGTATGGGGAAGCAGACGATCTCGACGCCTTATTTGATATTCCCCTCACCATGGGTTGTGATTTTGCTGAAGGAATGACACTCTTCCCCTGTTTAGGATGTAAAGATAGCCTCTTGGTGGTATATGACTGCCCTGCTGAAAACCGTCTGGTGGGAGAGGATGCTGTTCTTGCTGATGTTTTTCGGTTACCGACTTAGGTTAATACCGTACAACGTTGGGGAGGTTGTTATGGTACACCCAACCTCCCTGAATCAACCCATATAAAAAAGATTCCTAAAAATCCCTAAAGTTTGCACATCTATTAGGAGACAGAAATTAGGAGACAGAAACCGCCGGAACTGGCTCAGACATCATGTCTTGGCTCAAGCTAACCTTACTAGCCCCGCTAAAGATATCGGCAACACGCATGGCATCCGCAACAGCTGTGAGGGTTGGATTAGCATACCCAACACTGTTAGGGAACACAGAAGTGCCAATCAGGGTAAGGTTTTCTACACCATAAACACGGTTTTCTGCATTCACCACACCATCGGTTGGATCCATACTCTGACGGGTCCCCCCCATATGGTGAAAGCCACTGCCTGCCCGAGGAATTTCCCCTTGACCCAGCTCACGCATCGTCACAAATGAACCGATACCAGCTTGCTTGAACTGATCAGCGACAAAATCTGCAGCATGGTTGATGGACTCAGTCTCTTTGCAACTCCAGGACCACTGCAAAACGGGTAACTGACGACCTAAGCGATCGCACTTTTTTCCCAGACGAATCCGATTATCCGGTGACGGACGCTGCTCGAACATAGCCTCAACTGACACAGACCCAAAGCTGTGATAGCGTGTCTCCGGGTCGCTCCAGCCTCCCTTACCGGTATTATGCACCGGATTACTCCAGGCTTCATACACCAGATTGGCAGCCCGAAAAGGCCTAACTGCCAGCTGCGGCAAGAACGAGATAAAGCCCTTATGATCTCGCCGTTTTAACCGATCCCACGCCTGAGCAACCGCCACACCAGTCTTGGTGCAGTCACCCACCGGGCGTCCCACTAAGTCAATCGAGAATCTGAGCAGCCCAAGTTCCCGTGCAACCACAGGATTAATTTCGTGGCCGCGCATCACAGGCGTTCCCTGCACTGATTGAAAGTCATACCAGGCAGTCGCCTTAAGCAACGCATCAGGATCTGGATTAGTTAAATAGCCAAGGCGCGTATGGGGATGATCCACAAACCAACGACCAAACACATCATAGGGATCAGAGATCGCACCATCCTGTTTAGCCAGCAGCAATTGGCGAGCATTTTCAATCCCACCCAATGCTAAAACATAGTGTTTAGCCTCAATACGAACTTCTGCACCATCTGGACGGCACATGATTAGGCCCATCACTTTTTCTTGACGACTCGTTTCGAGCCGCACCAGGTGTAGATCTGAGCAAACAGTAATAGCTGGATGAGCGCTTACGTCAGCGACCCGTTGCTGACGAATCGCATTGGCACGAGCAAAGTGAAAAAGCTTAGTGGGTAATGTCGCTTCAGACAGAGGAACGGGCTCAAATAAATCTTGATAAGCATTGATTTCAAAGCTATGCTCAGCCAGATCAAAGAAGTCAAGCGCATCTCTGTAGCGATCGTAAACCGCAATGCCTGGAGCAGCCCATGCAGGAATATCAAACTCAGGGCGAGCCTCAAAATCAGCCAGTGCCCCGGCCACAATACGGACTCGACCTTCGGCGGCTGGTCGCCATTCCACCCCCCAGCGACAGGAATTACCACCGGACCCAAGGTAGCGCGAATAGGTCATATAGTCCCGTCTGGAATACAGCGTACCCTCTGCAACTAACGTGGCATCCGTGCGGTCCTCAGCACTAGCCGCACTGGCTACCGTGCCACAAAAGAACTCGTGCCCCTGATCTCGCGACGCAAAATTACCACTATCTATCAATGTCACGGGTTGTCCGGCATTTGCTAACCGTAAGGCAAACGCCAAACCAACAGGGCCGCTACCCACAACACAGACTGAATCTGTATCAACGGTTCCGGCAGCTCTTGCAAAAGAATTTGCATCGAGTTCTTTTTTATTCATGACGAAATATTAATCAGAGGGAACATTGCTCAAGAAGATAATTCTGAGAAAAGATACTACGTTGGCTCAGTATCTATCTCTAGAAATTCCATTGGACGGTTTAAGCGTCACGTGTTTTTCGCCAACAAAAACCGTGCTTTTCATAGCAAGAAAGCCATAGGCTAACAGCACTACAAAAAACAATCCTTTGGATTGCCGAGTATCTCTTAAAGCTTTGATCTAGAGGTTTTCTCCCAGACCATCGAGGCTAATAATAACAGCTAAAACTTGTGATTCATTCGTGCTTCTACGGACTCTTTACCAATGCTTTATTATTCCTTTGCACAATTTCCCCTAACAAACAAAGGAGAGAGATAGAACAAAAAGTTCCCGTTTTACCAGGGTTCACTATAAATTCTTCACAGACTTTTATTGCTCTTTATTTAGAAAATACCGTTTGTGGAGTGTGGGCGCGATCGCTAAAAGCCCAGTGTCAACCAGGATTTTCCGATATTGGCTCATGGTTGACGCTGATGATGTGTTTGAATCCGTTCTGCAAGGATGGATCACCGTGTATCACGATCCGATAAACCACTTTGCGCAATAGCGATTTAGCCACGGTCTTACAAATATTGCAACAAGTCCTCAACAGCCCAAAGCACCAGGCATTTACCCCGTAGGTTGGGTTGAGCCCACCCCCCACGCACCCCACCCACATTCTCAAACAAAACCCAACATTCCAATACCCCCCGCCATTTGGGACACGTCGTTTATAAAATGCGTTCCATACCCCAACACGCCGAGCATCATGCAATTTCTGAATAATGTTATTGAATAAATGCATGCAATATCCAACGTGCCAACCGTAAGAATTGCATGGGGAGCGTCTCGGTTGGGGTGCTCGGTGGGGGTGCTGGGTTGCAAAGATTTTGATGATGAGGCGAAGGGATTGGTGGGGATGAACCTAGCCTAGGGGGCTCTATGTGTTTTTAGGAAATGATCTGGTTGGGGTAATGGGGGCGATGTCCTACATTTTGTTGTGGGGGGATATTGTGTGAGGTGTATGAGTGGTCTTGGTGGAGAAGTATTGAATGAAGCAGGTGGTGGTGTGTTAGGAGGTTTGAGTAAAGACTCTGAGTGTGGATAGATTCAACTGTCGGAGCGCTGTGTAGCAGACTATCGATGTCGCCTTTGTCACACAGCGAATACACTGTGTAGCAAAAAGTACCCAATAGGGTACTAGCGCAATAAATACCTGAGAAAGCATCATATAACCATGGAATCGTCACTAAGAGTCGTTTTCATATAACCATGGAATCGTCACTAAGAGTCGTTTTAAGGATGTAAAACTCTAGAGTTTGCTTTGTAAACTCTGAAAACACTCTTTTTTAACTTCTCAGACAGATCATATTTACCTTAACTGTAGCGAGATCAACGTAATGGCCTTAATCAAATTAAAACAGTACGAACTTAACGGCGGTGGCTGGCCCAACGGTGCTAACATTAGCTTTCGTTTCGTAAACCAACCTATCGGTCCAAATCTTGCATCTTCTCCCGTTAATCAGTGGGTTAACTGCCCAGGCAACTCACAGTTAAACTTTGTCCTGACTGGATTTCTGTGTATATACGTCAACGGTGCACATAGAGGAACCGCCGCTGGTTTTGTCGGACCTGCACCTACACCAAGACAAAATCTTCAGGCAGCTTTTAACACTATTTATGGGATAGCTGATCTTAAATACGAGGTCCTCTAATGGTCTTCACACCAAAAAAGGGGAATGTATAGTTTTACAACCTACTGGCTACTGCCAGTTACTCGATGGTGTGTCTGAGGAAAATCCTGATAGGGTAGGGAGTGTAGATGCCTTGATATGTACCTGTGCTCCCTAACCCATACGGATTGAAATACTGGCTTGCCGGTGGACTTATCTTGTCTCACCTGGTACTCTCAGAGCCTGCGTCTAGTCAGATCAGACTCGATGGCACAACGCTGACAACGCTGACATCAGATCCTTTATCTTGCACAAGTGCCACCTGCATCCAGGATGGTACAACAGAGCAAACGGGCACTAACCTATTCCACAGTTTTTTGGAATTCTCAGTTCCTGAGGGGGACACGGTCTTTTTTGACCATGCCCCCAATATTAACAATATATTTGCTCGAGTTACTGGGAATGTACCATCTAATATTAATGGACTAATTCAGACCAACAGCTTTAGTGATGCAAATCTATTTCTGCTTAATCCCAATGGTATCTCGTTTGGGCCGAACGGCAGCTTAGATCTTGGTGGTTCATTTGTGGCCACCACAGCAGACGCCATCCAGTTTGGTGCCCAGGGAAACTTTAGTGCCCTTGATACTACCACTAATCCGGCCCTATTAACCGTTGCACCCTCCGCATTTTTGTTTGATCAGACAACAGTTGCCCCCATTGCCAATCAATCCAGTGCGTTTAGCCCAGCATCTTTTTTTCCTGGCCTAGCAGTTCGAGACAATCAGAGTTTGTTATTGGTTGGTGGCAATATCATGTTAGAACCATCGCCAGGCAATAGATTTGGAGGAAATCTCAATGCTCCTAGTGGTCGAATTGAGCTGGGCGGCCTCAGAGGACCAGGAATCATTGAATTGAACATAACTAGCAATGGTCTCAGTTTAGTCTATGAAGACAATGCATCACTGGCGAATGTATCCCTCAATGCAGCCAACTTGAATATATCGTCCAATGTTTTTAATGGCAACGCAGCAGGTGAAATTGTTATTACAGCCAACACTTTTTCTGCGTCAAGCAGCACTCTTGAGAGCTTTACATCTGTTGGTTTAGAAAATGCGGGTAATATTTTAATCCAAGCTAATGACGCTATCAACCTCCAACAAGGTACTACGATTTTAAGTGTTACTAAAGCTTCTGGGGCAGGGGGGACAATAGAAATTTCTACCAGCAGTTTAACTGTAGAAGAGTCTTCTGGCCTGTCTGTAACTACATTTGGCGTAGGTAGTGCTGGACAAGTTCTAATAGACGCTGAAACAATAGCGCTTCGCGATAACAGTAATATTACCAGTGAAGCCTTATTCGGTAATCCTGGAACAATTCAAATTACCACTGATTCACTTATACTGGATGAATTTTCTCAGATATCAACACTAACCAGTGGTAATGCACTAAACGTAGATACCTCAGGTAATATAGCTATTGAAGCACGAGACTCTATTGCGTTACTCAATAATAGTAATATTCAAAGCCAAACTCTTGGTCAGAGAAATGCTAGCCCCATTACATTAACCACCCCACAACTCACTGTCCAAGGTCTCTCTAATATCTCAGCAAGTACTAGCGGTACTGGTTCAGGTGGTCCTATCAACATCATTGCATCTGATGCAGTCACTTTGAGTAATGAAGGTGCCATCACTGCAAGCTCCACTGGCCCAGGCACTGCAGGCAATATCTCCATCCGCATCGACGGTCAACTCCGAGTAGAAGACCAAGCTCAAATCACCGTTAGCGGCACTGGCAGTGGCAATAGCGGTACCCTAAACGTAATTAGTGATCTTGTTGTCCTTAATGACGGTCAACTGCTCGCTTCTGTAGCAGCAGGCGAAGACGGCAACATCAACCTAAACATTGACGATGCCCTTATCCTCCGCAACGACAGCCTCATCTCCGCCGAAGCCAACAACAACGCCAATGGCGGTAACGTCGACATCACCTCCCCCTTTATTATTGCCCTTTTCCCCGACGGTCCCAACGGCAACGACATCAAAGCCAGTGCCGACGCAGGTAACGGCGGTCTTATCTCCATCCAGGCCAACACCCTCTTTAATCTCGCCATCAACCAGGCTATCCCAGGCAACCAAACCAACGACCTCGACGCCACCTCAGGCACCGGCATCGACGGCGACGTCATCATCACCACCCTGGACCTTGAGCCAGACCAAGGCACCAATCCATTACCCAGCGGCCTAACCGTCCCCGAAATCAGCCAGGGCTGTCAAGCAGGCAACAACGGCCAATTTGTCGCGACTGGCCAGGGTGGTCTCTCCGCCAACCCCTACGCCCCCCTCAGCAACAACGGCATCCAAGCCGACATCTACCCCGCCAATCAAACCATCGCTCATCAGCCCACCCCCCATCTAGTCGAAGCCCAACAGTGGATCCGAAACCCCCAAGGCAATGTTGTATTACTAGCCGCAAACACTGCGTCTCACATCAGTTGTCAGTAAATGGTGAGTAGGAAGCTAACCTCAAAAACCTTTTCCTCAAGGGCTACTGTGTACACACAGCTTGAGCTGACGTTCACAAGCCTGCAATCCTGCCTGTGTCTTCCCCGAGCAGATTCGTAACCTGTTGAACTTAACTGCAGCAATGCCTTTTTGGGAAAAATCTTCCAAAATATATATGTAGTAGCCAAAAAGTCGGGCCTAAATCGGTATAGTTTGTTTAAGGAAATGTCTAGACAAATGACAGCTGAGTAAACTATGCAGCCCCCATTTCTCAAAAAACGCCACCGTCGCTATCTAATCCTGGTACTCGGAGCATTACTCAGCTTTATCATTGTCTTGGGTCTGCCTGCTATAGTTCACTATCCGGTAAAGGCCCAGCCCGTTACCATTGCCCAATCTAATGAGCAAACCCCACTCCACCAAGGCATCCAGGCCTACGAAGCAGGACAGTATACCGAGGCCATCCACAGTTGGGAACAAGCCCTACAAAACAACCAACGGACCCCAGACACCCTTACCCAGGCTCTACTCCTAAGCAACCTGTCCCTGGCCCATCAACAGCTGGGCCAATGGTCTCAAGCCACTGAAACCCTCGCCAGCAGCCTGAAACTGCTGGCTACGCCTACCGACACCCCTGGTTACTCAGAAACCCTGGCCAAAGCCCTCAATACCCAGGGCCGTTTACACTGGGAACAGGGTAATACTGAGGCTGCCCTGAATGTCTGGCGTGAAGCCACTACAGCCTACCGTCAAGCAGGCCATGACTGGGGCATTTTACTCAGCCTAATCAATCAGGCCAAGGCCCTCCAGACTTTAGGCTTCCATGTCCAAGCTAAAACCCTGCTCGAAGACGACATCGTTCAACTGCTGCAAACTGCCCCCCTGGATGACAGGGCACAAGCGACGGGCTTCTGGTATTTAGGCAATGCCCAACGCCAGTTTGGGAACCTGAAACTATCACGTACCAACCTGGAGAGAAGCCTGGACATTGCCCAAGATGCAAATCTTACCGACCTGATGTCTGCAGTCGGGCTGGAGCTGGGCAATACCGAACGCGCCCTATATAAACGCGCCCAGGCCATTGGTAAACGCCAGGATGCATTAACCCATAAAGACGCTGCCCTGAATGCGTATCAGACGGTGGCCATGATGCCAGTCTCTGACAACCAGCTGCAAGCAAAGCTTAACTGGCTGAGTTTTGCCATTGACCTTGAAGACTGGTCCATGGCCCAGACAGTCTGGCCAGATCTCACGGCTACGATTACTCAACTCTCCCCTAGCCGCAGTCATATTTATGCTCAACTAAACTTTGCAAAAAGTCTCACTAAAGTTCTGCAGGCCCCGCCAAACTGGCAGAAAAGTCAACCATCAACTCTCTCGTGGCAGGCCATTGATACCATTTTAGTCACTGCCACTCAACAGGCCCGCACCTTGGATGACACCATTGCAGAATCCTATGGTATTGGTCAACGGGGCGAACTGTATGAAATTATGCATCAATGGTCAAAGGCTGAGGCGTTTACCCAACAAGCTCTCTGGCTTACTAATGAGACTCAAGATCTAGATGGTCGCTATCGGTGGGAATGGCAACAGGGACGGTTACTCAAAGCCCAAGGCAAACAAGCGGAGGCGATTACGGCCTACGATGCAGCTGTCAAAACCTTAGAAAAGGTGCGTAAAAATCTGCTGTTTATTGATGCCGAGGTGCAGTTTTCATTTCGGGATAACGTTGAGCCGATTTATCGGCAGCTAGTGGAGCTGATTCTCAGTAATGAAAATCCAGATGATCCCAACCAAGGGAATTTAGATAAGGCAATCCAGCAGATTGATAGTTTACAGCTGAGTGAGCTAGAAAATTTTCTCCAGTGCGATCTCTCAAAAACAACGGCTATTAGTCAGTTTCAGGCGGATGAGAAAACGGCTATTCTCTATCCGATGATTCTTGAGGAGCAGTTGACGGTGATTTTGCAGCTGCCAAATGTAGAGAAAACATTTTCTGTGGTGGATATTCCAAAGACAGAGGTGGAAGAGACTTTAAAGGAACTGCGCAAAAATTTAAGTAAATCACAGAGCCTTACCCCTGAGGTAATTGCAGATGCTAAAAAGGTCTATAACTGGTTGATTCGTCCCTTTGAGCAACCCCTGGCGCAACAATCTGAGATTGATACCGTGGTGTTTGTCTTGGATGGGGCGCTGAGAAATGTTCCCATGGCGGTGTTGCATGATGGTGAGCAATATTTGGTTGAAAACTATGCGATCGCAATTGCCCCCGAACTCGAACTCTTTACCCCCCAACCGTTTTCCCAAGACCTCACTGTCTTTACGGGTGGGGTGGGCAGCTCACAACAAATCGAAGAACGAAATTTTCCGTCCATCGCCAAGCTAGACGACGAACTCGACGTCATCAGTGAACTTTTTGGGCCACTGCCTCCCCTCACCGATGAACACTTTCAGCCAGCTGCTCTGGAGCAGCAGCTGAGCACTGGCCAGTTCTCTGGCATTCATATTAAAACCCACGGTGAGTTTAGCTCAGATCCCGAGGAAACGTTTATTGTCGCTTACGAAACGCTGATCCGGGGTCAAGAACTGGGGACCCTGATCCAATCCGCCAGTTTACAAGGCGAAACTCCGATCGAACTACTGGTTTTGAGCGCCTGTTCAACCGCAACTGGCGATAGCCGAGCCATTCTAGGCTTAGCGGGCATTGCCGTACGGGCAGGGGCCAGAAGTACGGTTTCCACCCTCTGGGACGCCCGAGATATACCTAATACAGAACTGATGATCCGCTTTTATGAGGAGCTAAAAAAAACTGACACTAGCCGTGCCCAGGCATTACAAAAAGCGCAGCTATTTTTAATCAACCGAGGTTATAAAGCCCCCCATATTTGGGCAACGTATGTGTTGGTTGGCAATTGGCGGTAGTTTGCCCACCTTACCGTCAAGCAACTTGACTGGTTGTTTCTAGAGAATCATCAAAAAGTAACGGATCGATATCCTGACTTCTATCACGTTGACGAAAAACATCCAGTAGTTGAAAAAAGTGATCAAATGCGTTGACATCATCAACATATTTGAAGAGCAATATTTTGTCCCAGCTATTAGTGGTTTGGATATTGAAATATCTCTGAAGCCAAGGCTGAAATTCTTGATAAAAATCTAACTCTATTTCCGTGGGCAAAATTTTCATTTCCTGGCGGGCAAATTTATAACCGACCAAAAAGTGACGTAATGCTGTTACCGAAGAACTCCCTATGTATAGACCTGGTTTCTGATGAATTTTTTCTAAGAGTTCAAATATGTTGTTGTTACCCATGTCCATACATCCTACCTCAATTACCAACTATCCAATTCGCTCAAGAGAAATTGGCCACTATGACATTGAAAGTCTTGTATCCAACTATCCCGAGGTTGACCTTTTTCTGACAGGTTATCGAATACTTGGCCACATACTTCCACCCCAACATGTTGGCCATTGATAGTAATAGATTCGTTGATGCCAAGCTTTTCAAGGCGAGCACTGAGAATATAGTCTTCACCATATCGAGTTTTGAGCTTAAGTACCTTGCCTGAGATACCTTGCTGACGTAACCATATACGAATAGCTTTGGCACAGTCGATGCATTCTAGAATATTAAACTGACGTGTGATTTGCCCAACTTTTTGATAAATCTCCTCGTCTGTCCAATTCTTCAAAGGCTTACTAATAGGCTCATCCCCAGATATGGTAGGCAATTCAATTATAGCGGTGGGATGGGTGAGCAGCTCTGCCCACCCCATGGATGGATTGGTTCTTTAGCTCTTACCCGTTTGTCAACATCACCGGGCCGACAACCGGTGCTTCAGTCAACTCACACAGTTCAACGGACTTTAGTAACTCAGTCCAGGTTTCTCTCAGATCATCAGAGGCCGTGACCGTTTGCAGCTGCTTAGCAACCCCATCAACCATGTCGTACCAGATCTCTGGCGATGGATAATCCTGGGGGGCTGATGCCACTCGCTCCACCCAGCCATCAATCTCTAAATTAGATTCAGTCCCATCACTCGATACACAGGATAAGGTCAAATACCAATGATAATATTGGCCCACTTCTAGCTCTCTGGCTTCATCGGCTGGCAACGTGATACTGACAAAACCTGGTTGGTTAGGCAGGTCAAACGAGGTCTTATAAATGTGCTCATCTTCGGCCTGATTCAGGATGGAAAATTCGCCCAGCTTTACTTCATCGGCTGTGTAGGGCATATAAAACCAAAATGTGGGATGTCCCGATAAAGTTTTACCTTGCACATTGACAGGGGTCACAGCGGTCAGATTCTGGGATTTGGCAGGGCATATAGCCAACTCTTCACTCAGCGCCCCCCCTGGCTGTCGATTGCCATCAGGGGGAGGGGTTGTGGGCTGCTCGGGAAGTGGCTCTTGCTTTAGGGTGCCCGCTGGTACTCGGGGGCCATTGTCAGGGATCGGTGTAGCGGGAGGAGCAGGGAGCGATTCCTTCTGACCACGACCATTATTAGTCGGGTTGGGAATCGCTAACGCCAGGGGCATTAATGCCATTTGGCTGATCAATAGTGCCAACGTAAAACTGATGGGGGCTAAACGGTTTTGAGATCGCATTGCTAACTTCCTCTCAATTCAGAACGTTTCCAGGCCAAGCGATTTACCAGTGGTTCAGTCATAATTCGCACGTAACCATACTTATACGCTAATAAAATTCCAACGGTTCCCACTAATGCGAGTAAGGCCGGGACAAATGGCACCCATACCCCCTGCACTAGCATCACAAGACAAATCTGACGTAGGCCCAGGATAATAACAACTCCCACACCGACAACAACAATTACTGAACGAACACGCCAGACAAGCAGCCCTCCAACCATAGCCCACCCCAATATCCATAGCATATCGCCCCATTGCCACTGACCTAATTGGGGCAATGCCGAGATCAGAGGGCGGTCGTCCAAAACAGCCCCCAGCACCTGACTGATCCCATGGGCATGAATCCATACCCCAGGCAATTCCCCATAGGGGGTATCACGATAATCATTGCCAATGGGATCGGTAACCCCGATAAGGACAATGCGATCGCGAATAATGCCGTCGTCAATCTGCCCTTCTAACAAGTCAGTCAGACTAATGCGCTGGGCAGGCTGGGGGGTAAAGCGATAATTCAACAGAATTTGGCTGCTTTGACCATCCAACTGTTGATAGCCAACCGTACGTTTTGCTAGGCGATTAAACGTCACTGGGCCCAACTGCCAATTTTGCTCTGCATTACTATTGAGCGTTTGCCCCCCTTCTGCCCTGAGATACCGCAGGGCCAGATTTAAACTCAAACTGTAGGGTGTAGAACAGTCCGATGAAACAGGCCCCAAATGAGGATCGTAGGAAAGGAGATGGCGACGCACGATGGAACGCCCCGGATGAAACCGGTCATCGGTTTCTAAATCACTAAACCCAACCTGTTGTTGCGCCTGCTCAGAAGAAAACTCAGGCGGATGTCCCAGAATCTCTCGATCATCTTGATCAAAGGAACAAACTGTCACTATGTTGGGTGATTTCTCAAATTGCTCCAGCAGGTCTGACCGTCCTGGTGCATTCACCTGGTAGCGGTGCATATCCACCCCAATTGCTCTTGGTTGACCCTGTTGGAGTCTCTCTAAGACTTCTGCCAAGGTAGCATCCCTGATCGGATAACCATAATTATCCGTATCATCTTGACCGATTTCTACCATCAGCAAGCGCTGATCAATCTGGGGCTGTTCCCAGTTAACAGGGCGAGAACGGACTAAGTGGTCATAGTTCCGGAGTTCTGGTCCCTGTAACAGCCCTAAAGTTCTCACCCCGACAATGGAAAGAGTAACCGCCACACTTGTTATCAGCAGATGACGTAAGTTAACAATAGACGGTCGAGGAATAGGAGGCGCAGGTGGTGGTGGCACTACCGGTCGCCGTTGACCGACCACCGACAGCGGCGGTCGATGCAGCGGCTCCGATGTCTTTGCCCATGTAATCGGAACTTCGGTTGGATTTTGAAAAATAACTGGTAACCAGCTGGCACCAGGGTATTGGCTATCTAACCCCTGAAGTTTTTCCCTGGCGGATCTGACGGCTGTATAAAATGGCTCGCCACGGGAGAAAATCTGCAAAAAGCTCTGTAAGAAGTGATGGGCCACAGGATCCACCACCGGCTCTCTCATCACAATCATCTGAGGAAAATTGAGCGCCGTTAAGTCCCGCGCAATTTCCATGCCATCACATGAATTAAAAATAGCGAGTTTTAAGCCTCGGTTGATCGATGCTTTGAGGGCATGTCTCAACTGATCAACCGATAATTGTTCATCCGGATTTAGAAACAGCTGCCCCCTGAGTTTTCCGCCTATGTCTACGGCCTGACTCGTACTATGCCCAGCAAAAAAGAGAATATCCCAGCCTTTTTCATCCCATAGATAACGATCTAATTCTGCACGCTTTGGTTCTTTAAGAACAACCGTTTCAGCATCTGCATCTTCGATCATTAACCGATCGAGTTGGGTATTAATCCCCTCACTATGGCCCAAAACAACTAAAATCCGCATTGGTCCCACTGTTCTCACAGGCAATGCATGGGACCGCTCATAGTCCTGCGCACTTAGGGCCATTTCCGCTTTGGGATAATGTTCAAAAAACTGCCAAAGATGCCAGGGCAGCTTTTGTAACAGGGGATCCTCAGTTTCAATGATGACCCGAATACTCTCGTTAGGGACCAGTTGCGTACGTAACTGCTGGTCAATATTACGAAACCCGGCTGAGTTTAGCCAATGATCGATTTCCTCTTTGAGTTGCTCACACAGCTTACGAAATTCAGCCCTGGAAATATTTGTCAGGGCATCTGTTTCAAATTCGATGGTGCTAGCCGCAGACATGCGATAACCAAAGGGATTATTAAGGGCTTCGTACAACGATTGCCACCGTTGATAAAGCTTAACCAGTCGTTCTGCAACAGGCAACGTTCCACCATACTGGAGCGGAACTTGACTATCTTCTAGCCAAAGCCGCACAACAACATTATTTAAGCCGACCTGGCAATTTCCTGCACCTAAGTTTAAGACGACAAGTGGATTCATGGGGGCATCTTAGAGCATCGTTAAACCGAGAAGGTTTCACTAAAGGTGTCATCGCTAAGGGTTATTTGCAGCCGAAACTGGGTCCCTGGAAAACACCTGAAGTGGGGCAACCGCATATAATCTTCTTGAGTACGGGCTTGAACAGACTGCAGCATTTCGTCATCTTGGGAATAAATAGAGAGGACCAGGTCAGTCGGTACATGGTGATCCGCAACGGCGGGATGCACCTGCACACGCACACCCATACGGCCATCAGTCTCTGTATTTAGCACCATTAGTAATGCTACCGTTTGGGGCTCCAGTTCTGCATTTAATGTAATGAACTTAACCCTTGGGGCACAAAATCCTTTATCGTGCTTGGCGCGTCGTAAATTATGGGCTAAAGCTGGATGGCCAGCCCCCAGCAAAGCTTCCAGAGATTGCCATTCGTCTGCAAACAGGTCTTTAAGCCAATGACCAAGGTTGGTATTGGCCCTGGTCAGCTCAAGGCTAGACTGAGCTGGAGCCAAACGACTTTGATAAAGCTGCTGCCGCCAGTCTTCACGCTGGAGGATGGCTCCCCAACGTTCAAATGGGAGCGCTAGTCTCGGAAATACACTAGCGAGTTGAATTAACTGCTGTAGGGTCTGATCTGCCTGGGCAGCGGATAGGCTGGGTAACGGCTGAACCCTGGCCCGCGTGTCAGCATCTGGACATAATTGATGGGTCGTCCAGAAGGCATTGAGATCACGGTTAAGGCTCTGGCCTGGTAAACAGTAGGTGCGATCGCACGGATCATAATCGGCCTGCTGTTTAAGGCACTGATGGGTGGTATACCCCCAAACCCGCAACCAGCAATTTTCTAAATCAATCTGAATCGCTAAATAATAATCGGCTGCCCACTGGGGGATATCCACCCATTCCTGGGGCACATCCAATCCATCCGTATCCAGGGTGTCCATGGGCAGGATAACCAATCGAGTAGCGTCCACCATCAGGCCGCTCCCCCCCACAATTTCCCAAATGCTCGGTAAACTCTGCAGCTGAGGCCATGGCAATGCGGTAACGGCATATTCCTGCTGAAACCAGGGTAGAAAAACCCGCAGACACAGCAAGTTGAGATAGACCTCCTGACGTCGCGTGGCGGTAGCCAGCGCTTGGCTCTCTTGCCAACACTGGGTTTGAATATCGGATGGGATTTCTAGCCACCATTCGGTCGGCTGAGCAAATGCGAGACTCATAGGAGTAACTCTATTCTTAGAAACGGTAATTAATTTATGTCCTGTGTATCCTGATTGCGATAGTTAACCGTCAACCATTCCTCTAGTGCAACACTCATACTGGCTATTAGGTCTGGAGACAGGGAAGTATGCATCGTTTGCATCTCGTCTGCCAAGGCAGACAGCAAACCCTCTCGGATGCGGTTTAGGCGGCGAGAAACGGTGTACTGCTTCAGGTTTAGCTGCTGGGCAATCTGTACCTGGGTAAGTCCATCATGGTAATAAAGCGACAAGATTAACCGTTTTTCAGGGGGTAATTGAGCGATCTCAGCTGCTAGCAATTCGTTGACCTGATTTTGCTGCCGTTGGCGCTGCTGGAGTTCCTCTAGCTGAATGATTGAGGCCATCAAAGATGACTGGGATGGGTCTGGCAAAAAATCCTGTAATTCGCCCATGTCACGGTTTGGCGCTGGCAAATTTAAGGAACGAACCGATGGATACATGTATTCTCGAATCCACTCAGCACATTGGATTAAACGCTGCTTTAGGGCCTCTGGTGTCAGGGCAGGCCCTGGCTCAGAAAGTTGGGTTAAACGCTCGGTATTGTAAAGGGTGGCGACTCGATCCCACTGCTGCTGATCCGGTGCCTTCAGTTTACGGGACGGTTTTTGGCCATAGCCATAGAGGGTTTTATAGCACAGCCAGGCCAGGCGATACTGGGCCATGGCCGTCATCGATACCCCGGCATAGCCAAGCGCCTCTACCATGCGCTGCTTACTCACCCGACGCAGTAACGTCCACCCTGAACAAATATCAACCTCGTGGTGCTGTCGCAGGATATCCCTAATTAAAGAACTATAGGCAATGCGGGCATAGCCCTTGAGGCTGGCACCCCGCTGGGGATCATAGCCTGCCAAAATTTTTTTGTTTTCAATACTCACCAGTTGAAAACAGTCGGATAAACCGTAGGACGTATTGCTTAAAAAACCGCTTACTTTTTGCACAGACCAGTAGCAAGCTTCCTGTAAATACGCCGATAAATGCCTCAGGGCAATAGTATCTGACTGCTTTTTCCAGCGTGTATGCCAGTAAAGCACCCAGCTATCCTCTAACGGGGATAGCTCAGATAGATGGGCCTTGTGTAATTGCAAATTGCGACGCAGCTTATTGTCTATTATCCAACGGTTAAAGTGATCTGCTCGAAATTCAATAAATGTTGAAAAGATTTCGATCAGGCTCTGTCGAGAATACATATATGAGTTCAAAAGGAGCCTTAAGGAACGCTGGGATCAATTATGGTAGACCTACGCCAGAATAGATAGAGGCAGTTAACGATGTAAAATCTACAACCTATGACTTTGGGCTAAGCCATCTGCTCTAAATGCGTCACACACCCTAAGGGGTAACATAACGAACTAAGCAGGCTCTAGACAATATTCAGTTAAACTTTGCTTGAATTACTCAAATCATCCAAAATCCTGGTTAATAGCTTCAGGTATCCCAGGGCTGGCAAAAGGCACAGCCCCTACAAGGGGATTTATTTACCTTTCACGACTCACCCCCTCTAAAGTTCGGCTTCTAAATCCCGCAGAATAGTTTCCCCGCCAGACTGTTGAGGATTAAAAATTGCCTGTAACGATTGCTCTAATGTTTCTCCCATCGCAATCCGGTTTTGATAGGCCACAATCACACGAGCCAAAATCGGTAATCGATTTTGTTCCGCCTCCAGATAAAGGGGTTCAACATATAGCAATGAATCTTCGATTGGAATGACCAGTAGATTGCCTTGCTTGGCACGGGACCCCTGGGTATTCCAAAGAGAAATGCGCTGAGAGATTTCCGGGTCTTGATTAATCCGGGCTTCAATTTGCTCGGGACCATACACCAGTTCCTGTTTTGGGAAACGATAGAGCAATATGCGGCCATATTGATTACCGTCGGAACGGGCCGCTAACCAGGCAATCAAATTGTTGCGCTGGGATGGTGTAAACGGACGTAGTAAAACAAACTCTTCTTCATCCTCCTGGGGCAGTTTCATAATCAAATAATAGGGCTCTACCACCTGGGACTCATTGGCATAGATTTCATTGGGAGCCCGCCAGGTATCTTCTCGGTTGTAAAAAATACGAGGATCAGTCATGTGGTAGACCAACAACTGATCGGATTGCACCAGGGAGTAATCTTCGGGGTAGCGGATATGGGCAACCAGGGCCGGTGGCATGGCGTCTAAAGGTTGCAGCATGCTAGGAAATAGCTGCGCCCAGGTTTGAATAATGGGATCGGTGGCATCAGCAATGTAAAAGGAAACCGAACCGTTGTAAGCATCCACCACCACCTTGATCGAGTTACGAATGTAGTTAAACGTCTGCCCGCCAGGATCTGAGTAGGGATAGCGATCGCTAGTGGTATAGGCATCAATGATCCAGTAGAGATAGTTACCCTCTGAATCAATCGGATTAGAACTATCGGAGGCCGCTTGGGCATTAGCATCAGCTACCACTAAATAGGGATCGCTATCAAAGCGAAGAAACGGGGCAATTTGCTTTACCCTAGCTTGAATATTTCGGCGAAATAACAATTTTGTATCCGTTGTAAAATCATTGGCAAACAACATTTGCCAGTCGCCCAGATGCTTGGCATAGAGTAATCGCTGCCATAAACTCCCCAAGCTAATGCCAGCGTTGCCAGCATAGGTGGTATACACATTGTCATTTTCTCCCGGATAATCCAGTTCAGGCACCCGTGTACCGGTCATAATATAGTTGTTGGTTAGCTCGCCAAAATAAATGCGGGGCTGACCGATGGGAATGCTGCGGGCAACATCTTCATTAGTGGGAAGATGGGCAATACCTTTAATAAAATAATCGGGCAGTCCACCAATGGCAGCTGTATTCACTGGGCTCATGGTAAACCCATAGCCATGGGTATAGCTCAAATGTTTATTGACCCAGGTTTTGGCAGTATCTTCCAGTTGTTCATAGTTGAGTTCACGGGCCGAGATCAGCACCTGCCGACGTTCGGTGGTACCGTCTGCTTTAGTTAGGGTATAGCGATCCACATCGGCGTCAGCAAATTCATAGTACAGGCGAATCTGTTGCAGCTGTCGATTACTTTCCAACAGGGGGCGTGTGTCCCAAACACGGATATTGCGCACCGTCAGATCGTTATCGCTTAATTTGTCGGCTGTCAGATTATAGTTTGGGTCAAAACTCTCGTCTTGGATATCGCTCAGGTTAAACGCATCACGGGTAAATTTGATCGCTCGCTCAATGTAGGGACGCTCTCTTTGAAATTCGTTAGGTTGTACAATTAACTGCTGTACTAGCCAGGGTGCGAGGGTTTCACCGATGAGAGCAACGGTCAAATAGGTGCCAATGAGAAGCATAAATGAGGGCATGCGCAACCGTGATTGATGTTTGCTAAACCCAAAGAGAGATCGACCAAAGGCTACAACTACCAGGCTCAGGGTGATCATACTCAGGACCGTTTGTACGGGTAAGTCCACCATGAAATCGGTGTAGCTGGCTCCATAGGTCACCCCCTGACGAGAGTACAGTAACTCGTAACGGTTGAGCCAATGGCTCATGCTGGTGGTCAGCAGTAGCCCCCCGGAGAGAATGTAGAGGTGTCGCTGCTGTGGGGCTGAAAACCCAAGAAAACGTCCCTGACTCAGACTTTTACCGGCAAGTAAATAAACTAAAGCGACGGCTCCTAAGGTAAATAGAAATAACCCTGAGAGCCAGAATTCTGCTAACTCTAGAACGGGTAACCGGAAAATGTAAAAGCTAATGTCTTGTTGAAACAGCGGATCAATTTGCTCAAAACTGGTGGGATTCAACGCAGGCAAGACGCGCGACCACTGAGCCCCCAATACCAGGCTAAAGCTAAGGCTCAAGATTAAGGCTGCGATCGCACTCCCCATCCCTGGATAGATCAACACCCCCAACATAATCACCAGCAGTAGGCCACCCTGCCAGGGCTGAGCGATTAGCTGCTGGACAATGTGCCACCCTGTATCCACATTTAGCCATAGGGGCAATGTGGGCAGCGGTTCAGCTACATTCGAATGCCAACGGCTCAGGGCAAGTTGACTATGGTACAGCAACGATATGGAAACCACCGTGGCTAACCCAATGGCCAGGGGCAACAACCGCCCCAGTCCAATCCCCCGGCGGCGATTTTCAACACTGGGAACAATGCAATAGTCATCAAAGCTCAGCTGCCTCGCTCGCCATAGGTTAATGCCAGCAAACAGCAAACTGCCCAGAAATGTAATTGCCCCGAGGCCAATCTGGGTACGTAGCCGTAGCCAGAATGCGTCAAGATAGTTGACAGACTGAAACCATAGGCCTTCCGCTGCAAAATACGTGAGGATGTCTAAACTCAGGAAAAGTGCGATCGCAATCAGTCCCCAGGTCCAGTAAACTCCCGCAGATTTTTGTGAGCTTTTCCGTTGCTGCCCTTGCAAAATCGCCATTGCCAATCAAGATATGTCAGGATTCCGTCAATCTATACTAGCGTTCTGTTAAGACTAGGATTTCGACTACAACGGCGAGTTCGCCACTCACTACCCCACACGGGAATTGTTTTAGAGAGAGCTGTTCTAAAGCAGTTGAAATATGGTACCCATAAACCAGACATAGAGCATGATAAAGAGCCACCCTTCCCAAGTTGTAATCTTGTTATCCTGAACTACAAAGAACATGAGCAGCGACGCTGCCAGTAGTGTAGGCACGCTATAGGTCAAGATGGTATCCGCAACCGGTAGCGGTGAAATCATCCCTGGAATACCCACTACTACAAATATATTAAAAATATTAGAACCAACAACATTTCCCACCGCCAGCTCTGCTTTATCCTTAAGTGCTGCATTGATAGTTACCATCAGTTCTGGCAGCGAAGTTCCAATAGCAACCGCACTGATGGCAATAATCTCTTTCCCTATATTCAGGCGGTCAGAGATTTTGATTAACGCATCAATGGTGTAGTTGGCCCCTAGAAAGATAAAAATTCCACTCGCCAACAAGATGAGACAATACCTGACAATTTGAGCAGAACGATTAGATATCTGAGAAACTGGCTCAGTGTTATTCGACGTCTGACTGTCTTCTTCACTGCTTTTAAGCACATAGAACAGATAGACAATATAACCAATAAAAAGGATCAGCGCCTCACCACGCGTAAACTGCTGCTTCGATGTCCCCATCAAGGCAAACAAAAACGCTGACCCAACAAACAAGGGCAAATCCACACTGACCAGGTTATACATCACCCGTAAGAGTTTCCTGCTCATAATGGCAGCCACCCCCACCACCAAACAAATATTGGCGATATTGGAACCAATCACATTGCTGGCCACGACTTCTGAGGCACCTTGAAAAATACCAAACAGCGACGACAATAACTCCGGCAGCGATGTGCCCATGGATACAATCGTGACGCCTACAATAAATGGCGGTAGACCAATGACCAGCCCCAGTTTTTCAGCAGCATTCGTAAAAAAATCTGACGCAAGTATTAATGCAGTCAAGCCAACGACGAAAATTAATAGAAGGAGCGGCAAAGAATCCATAGACAAAGACGCATAAGTATTGATTGTCCGACTCACAATCCTATCGAAGATGCCTGATGGTAACCTAAAAATGGTTCAAAATTACTAAAAAACTAGGACCGTTCTGGATAACGAAAAGTCGCGCGACAAACCATTAAAGCCTTAGAGTTAGCGACAGTCAGAATCCTGGAAACTGGTGCAAACCTGAAGGCTGTGGGAAGCTAGGAACAGTGTCCCAGGCCCGTACATTAAGACTTTTTCGAGCAAGTTTTACAACGCCTTGAACAAATCGAACAGCAGCTTCACTCTGCCAACAGAAATCCACAATAATCTAGGGAAGCATGTCGCAGTAATGGTGAGAGGTGTGGAGTACTCGCTTTAAAGCTACCGTGTATACACAACTGGAAGATTATTAGCATTGAGCATGACAAGCAGCGGTTCCCCTTGGCAGGCTATTTGAAAACCATTCAATCTTAAGAGTTTTAGCCATTCTCTCTGACTTATGTATACACCGTAGTGCTTTAAAGGGATAACCAATTTAGGATCTTAGGTATCTCAGTAACTTCAAGTCTCATTTTCTAAACCTATGCTTGCCGCTAATCAGCGTCAGAAACTTGACGAATCGAACGATGCTTTGTTTTACGAATATCCCCGCTTTGTCAACCATGTTGATGAGCGCTTTATTGAGCAGCTAACTGAGTTATATCAGGAACGGCTTCAACCGAATAGCTGCATTTTAGACCTGATGAGCAGCTGGGTATCCCATCTACCCTCCGAGATGGACTTTGCCCGCGTGGCAGGCCATGGCATGAACGCTGAAGAACTGGCTAAAAATCCAAGGCTAGACAGTTACGTTGTTCAAAATCTAAACGAAAACCAGGCCCTACCGTTTGCAGACCGAACCTTTGATGCTGTGCTCAACACCGTTTCTGTGCAGTACTTGCAGCAGCCTGAAGCTGTCTTTGCTGAGGTTTACCGCGTGCTGAAACCCGGTGGCATTGCCATTGTCAGCTTTTCTAATCGCATGTTTTACCAAAAAGCGATCGCAGCCTGGCGAGACAGCAGCGACGCCAATCACATCGCCCTGGTTAAACGCTACTTTGAGTCAGTCAAAGGCTTTAGCCAGCCCGAAGTCATCGCCAATCAGGGGCCACCCATCAATCCAATTTTGCAAATGATGGGTATGGCCAGCAATGACCCGTTTTATGCCGTGATTGCAGAACGGATGGAAGTTTTGGTGGGTTAAAGTACCCACCTACGCAATTACTTCAACATACGAACTCATCAAATACGGGAATACTGGGGCGGCAAACTCCTTCTGTGACCTGTATGCCGTCGTCACTTTCCCTATATTTTGATTTTGTTCGAGCTTTAGCTGCCATTATTGTGGTTCTCCATCACTATAGTCAACATCTGGTAAAAGCAGAGTTTGGTCGCGTTGTGTTTCCCCACCTGGGCCAAGAAGCCGTCATCACCTTTTTTGTTTTATCAGGCTTTGTTATTAGCTGGGTTGTTGATACTAGACGCCCATCTATTAGTGATTTTTTGATCAAGCGATTGGCTCGTTTTTATTCAGTCATGTTGCCAGCGATTGCCGTCTTAGGCATTTGTTTTTTGGTCACGATGCAGATTGACCCTAAACTCTATCAATATCAGGGAGATGGAGAACACTTTTGGCTAAAATCCCTATTTACCCTTGGATTTGTGAACTTTAATTCAGTGGTTTATCAGGTGAAATTACCAGGTGGCAGTCCTTTCTGGAGTTTGACCTATGAGTTTTGGTACTACATTGTCTTTGCGCTGTGGGTGTTTTCTAAACGCTGGTGGATATCCATCGTTAGTACCATCAGCATCTTTATGTTTTTAGGATGGGATGCATTTTTACTATGGCCAGTTTGGCTCATGGGTGTAGCCATCTACTGGCTCAGCAAACGGATTACCCTGACACCCTTTAAAGCAAAGCTCCTGTTTGGTCTGAGCCTGGGCTTGATCATCAACCTATATTTCACCGGCTGGCGCTACAGTCTCCTTTCCCTTGAGACCTATTTTACTAATATCCATTTCATTGACATAGACGGCCTCCGCTATGCCAAAGCGGCCCCCTATTTTCTATGCCTTGGTTTATTGATGGGACTCAATTTCCTGGCCGTTAAAGCCTGGTCCACCAAACACTTGCTCCAAGTACCTAAAAGGCTAGAAAAGGAAATTCGTCACTTAGCTGGCGTTTCCTTTACGCTTTACCTCATACATGTACCCATCATGCTGTTGCTCAGAGGAGTGCTAAATGGGTATGGGTTCCATTTTTTGATCCCTGCCCTCACCATTGTGATTGTGTATCTGATTGGCCGTCCCATCGAGAACTCTAAGACCTGGTACAGAAAGCATCTGCAAATTTTGAGCCGCCAGTTGATCGCCATTACACCATTACGAGGAAATCGTGCCTAACAGGGTGGACAATGCCCACTAGCCAAAATATTTACCCACAATCCAGCAACATCCACCGTCCAAAATCGCCCACCGTTATCCAACACTGCTACGCTGCTTGCTACCATAGGCCTTCCAAGCCAAATCAATCAGACCGTTCACAATTGCCACAGCGACCACGGTACTCCCCTTACGGCCACCGATACAAATGCTAGGCATCAGGCTATCTTTCAACCGGGATTTAGTCACTTCTGCTTTCAAAAAACCAGCAGGGGTGGCGATCACCAAGGCCGGTCGAATCACATCGTTTTCAATCAGCTGGACTAAACTATCCAGGGCTGGCTGCGAATGGCCGATGACAAAAATAGCCTCTGGATAACGCTTTGCCAGGGTTTCCAGACCCCAAGCAGCTCTGGACTGATCCTTTTGCGGTCGGGTAATGGCATCCATCGCGCAATAGACCGGATTGGCAAAGGTTTCCTGGAGTCTTGGGGTAATCCCAGCTTGAGCCATGGGACCATCCACCACCACCGTAGTCCGGGCTGCGAGCGCGGCAGCCCCAGACTGTAGAGCTTGATCTGAAAACTGGATCAGAGCCTTGTACTCATAATCTGCGGTGGCATAAATGACCCGACGCACGATTTCATATTCAGCTGGAGCAAATGTATGCTCACCTATTTCTTGATCAATGATGCGTAAACTCTGTGCATCGGTAACATGCCATTCCATAAGTGCTGCCTGCAGGTTCCGCTAGTTTCGATAGACTAGCATCGTCATTATATTCTCAGGCATCCAGACTACATCAATATACAATGTTGCAATTTTTTCGTAGCCCAGCCTACGGGCCTACAGTCATCAGGCTAGTAAGTACAAATGCTTATCCTTAAGTGCCGATGAGCTAAGGCTTTAGGGGGATTTCAGGCCGCTGATTCTACCAATTTTTTTAGCCATTTAGTGGGGTGAAGAGGCGTTGAATCCACTGCTCTGCGTGATCTACACCGTACCCTCCGTCTGATATTCTGAAGCTATCAAAGGCGCTCATATAGTTTTAATGCCACTGTTGGTTCTAGGAACGATGCTGGGGAGTGGACTATTGCAGTGCCTCTCGCAGTCCTACAATCAGCAGTGCCGTCTTGGTAAAAGCAGGCAGTTTGGAGGAAATACGCAGTGGAAAGTACCCTCGGATTAGAGATTATTGAAGTTGTCGAGCAGGCTGCGATCGCATCTGCTCGCTGGATGGGTAAAGGTGAAAAGGATATTGCTGACGAAGTGGCTGTAGAAGCCATGCGTGAGCGCATGAACCAGATTCACATGCGCGGCAAGATCGTAATTGGTGAAGGTGAGCGTGATGATGCTCCCATGCTTTACATCGGTGAGGAAGTCGGTGTTTGCACCCAGCCCAATGCTGAAGAGGTTTGTAACCCCGACGAGCTAATCGAAATCGACATTGCCGTTGACCCTTGCGAAGGGACTAACCTTTGTGCATACGGTCAGCCCGGTTCCATGGCTGTCTTAGCCATTTCCGAAAAAGGTGGTTTGTTTGCCGCTCCTGACTTCTACATGAATAAGCTAGCCGCTCCCCCGGCAGCTAAGGGCAAAGTAGACATCTCCAAGTCTCCCACTGAGAACCTGAAGATTTTGGCTGAGTGCCTAGACCGCGCTATCGACGAGCTTGTGGTTGTGGTCATGAAGCGTTCCCGCCACGACGACCTGATTAAGGAAATCCGTGATGCGGGTGCTCGTGTTCGTCTAATTAGCGATGGTGACGTATCCGCTGCTATTTCCTGTGGTTTCTCTGGGACTAATACCCACGCTCTGATGGGCATCGGCGCGGCACCTGAGGGTGTGATTTCCGCTGCCGCTATGCGTTGCCTGGGCGGTCACTTCCAGGGTCAGCTAATTTACGACCCTGAGATCGTAAAGACTGGTCTGATTGGCGAGAGCAAGGAAGCTAACCTAGAGCGTCTGTCATCTATGGGCATCGAAGACCCCGACAAGATTTACAGTGCTGAAGAGTTAGCCTGTGGTGAGACTGTTCTATTTGCGGGCTGCGGTATTACACCGGGTCTACTAATGAACGGCGTTCGCTTCTTTAAGGGCGGTGCTCGTACCCAGTCTCTAGTAATTTCCAACCAGTCCAAGACTGCTCGCTTTGTGGACACCATCCACATGGCTAACAACCCCAGCTGGGTTTCCTTGAAGTAGTCCTGAGGTAAATGAGTAGGGTACGTTACAACGCACCCTATTGAAATAATTTGTCTTAAAAACACTCTGGCTATTTGTCAATAGCTGGAGTGTTCTTGTGTCTATATGTCATTTGGTAACGGTTGGCACCAAATGATGGACTTTTGTTGAGAAACCTTGAGTTGGGGGTCGGTTTTTCTCTAACTTCAATACGTAGCGGGTCTAGTGCGGTATCGCTAGGGCGCTGATTTCATCAACTTTGAAGATAATTACGTTTACTGCGATCGTCCATTAATGGGCATGTCGGGCTTTATAATCACGTCCAGGTTGAAACCTGCAGGGCCTTCTGCAGAAAAGTGACGGTTCTGGACGTTGACAGGGTTTAAAAAGGATCTTTTTGGGAGGAAGAATGAATATTGCCGTTATTGGCCTTAGCCATAAGACTGCACCGGTAGAGGTTCGGGAAAAACTCAGCATCCCCACACCTAAAATTGAAGGTGCGATCGCAAGACTCACTAGCTATCCCCACGTCAAAGAAGTTTCCATCCTCAGTACCTGCAACCGTCTAGAGCTACATGTAGTTTTGGATGACACCGAAAACGGCGTTCGCGAAGTCATCCAGTTTTTGGCTGAGTACAGTGACCTCCCTATCGATGAGCTTCGTCCCCACTTATTTATCCTGATCCAGCAAGATGCCATCATGCATCTGCTCCGCGTCTCTTCTGGCCTCGATAGCCTGGTATTAGGCGAAGGCCAGATTTTAGCTCAGGTGAAGCATTCTTTAGCAGAAAGCCAAAAATACAAAGGTGTAGGGCGTATCCTAAGTCGCCTGTTTAAAGACGCGATTAAGACCGGTAAGCGGGTGCGTACCGAAACCAGCATTGGTACTGGTGCAGTTTCCGTTAGCTCTGCTGCTGCTGAGTTGGCCCAGATGAAAATTCCTGACTTCACCAACTGCCACATCACCATTATCGGTGCCGGTAAAATGGGTCGTCTGCTAGTGAAGCACCTAGTCTCTAAGCGGGCTGTAAACATTACCCTGTTAAACCGCAGCATCAAGCGTGCCGATGATCTGGCTGCTGAGTACAGCCATGTGAACATCAAGACCGGCACCATGGATAGTATGGAAGCCGCTGTAACCAAAGCGGATGTCGTCTTCACCTGTACGTCTTCTGAAGAGCCTGTGCTGCACCGTGATAATGTTAAGCCTTGCTTAGTCGGTCGTCCTTTGAGCCTGTTTGATATCTCTGTTCCCCGTAATGTTCACAAGAATGTTGAGGAACTAAACGGTGTTAAAGCTTACACCGTTGATGACCTCAAAGAAGTTGTCGCCAAGAATCAAGAAAGTCGTCGCAAGATGGCCCAGGAAGCTGAAGGCATTCTGGAGCAGGAATTAGCTCAATTTATGAAGTGGTTTGGTTCCCTGGATACGGTTTCCACCATCAGCAGCCTACGCACTAAGGTAGAAGCCATCCGTGAGCAGGAGCTAGAGAAAGCCTTATCTCGTCTGGGTGCTGACTTCTCCGATAAGCATCGCAACGTGGTAGAAGCCCTATCGCGCGGTATCGTCAACAAGATTTTGCACGACCCCATGACCCAGCTACGGGCCCAGGAAGACGCTGAGTCCCGTAAGCAAGCCATGGAAACCCTGCAGGTGCTGTTTAACCTGGAAGAGAAAAAGGCCGCCGCTAAGAAATAAGGTACCCCAGATATCCCTTCCCTGGGAAGGGCCTTACGTCCACCCATAGGGGCATTGCATGCAATGCCCCTATATTATTGTTGCAGACAATCGCTAGGGTTTTGACATGTTGCGTCGTCTGATTTTGTTATTAATTACCATCGTTTGTCTAGGGTGTACCCAGGCCAATATTGCTACCACTGATAGCATCTATAGCTACAAACAACCCAGCAGCGACGGCATCGGTAAAGTCTACATGGGTCGCGAAATTGCCCAGGTTATGGGCCACCAGGGAGCCTACTGGTTAGAACGCCCTAGCCGTGAGGCAGACGAACGACCTGATATGGCAGTGGAGGCCCTGAAACTCAAGTCAACGGATACGGTGGCCGATATTGGCGCAGGTACAGGCTATATGAGTTTTCGGATGGCGCGTCAGGTGCCTGAGGGTCAGGTACTCGCCGTAGATTTGCAGCCAGAGATGATTGAGATTTGCAGCCTGATTGGCAGAGGGTCGTGAGCAGCAAGGTCTTACCAACGTGCAAACCATTCAGGCCGAGGAAGACAACCCACATTTGCCATTCGAGCAAGTCGACCTGGCGCTAATGGTGGATGCATACCATGAGTTTGAGGCTCCTCGGGAGGTGATGATTGGCATAGTGGATGCGTTAAAGCCTGGTGGTCGTGTGGTGCTGGCGGAATATCGGGCAGAGAATCCGCTGATTATGATCAAGCGGCTACACAAAATGAGTGAGGCACAAGTTAAGAAAGAAATGGCCGCAGTAGGCTTGACCTGGGTAAAAACAGATGAACGATTGCCGCAGCAGCACTTGTTATTCTTTCAAAAAGCGGCCTAGAAAGGATGGCTGCAATGCTTATTAACAAGTCTAGCCCCCATGAGTGCTAAGTATCATCAGCCTCAAAATTGGCTGCGTACTGACCATACCCTTCTGCGTCCAAATCAGCTAGAGGAATAAAGCGTAGGGCTGCAGAATTCATACAGTAGCGCAAACCTGTTGGTGCAGGGCCATCTTTAAAGACATGTCCCAGATGGGAATCAGCCTGACGACTACGCACTTCAGTCCGTAACATAAAGAACGAACGGTCTTCTACCGTAACAATATTGGCCGGTTCGAGCGGTTGGAAAAAAGAAGGCCAGCCTGTCCCCGATGCAAACTTATCTAGGGAGGAGAAAAGTGGTTCCCCCGATACCACATCGACATAGATACCTGGCTGTTTGTTGTTCCAGTAGGCATTTCTAAAGGGGGGTTCGGTGTCATCTTTTTGTGTGACAGCATACTGCTGCTCTGTCAGCATAGCCTTCAAAGCCTCTGCATCCGGCTTCTGAAACGCAACATCGTTGGTTTCCAGGGCGATACTTGGTGCCATCGACAGAGTAGCTTTTTTAGGATAGATCGGCGCAAAGAGAGTTACCCCCACTATCAGTAAACAGAACAGAATAATCCCGTAAAGTCGTTTCATTAGCCCTTTAATAACAACAGCTTAAACAGTGAAAAACCTGGATCTTAACGCGCCAAGTCATGTGATGATAGCAACTCCCTCACCCAACTGCGTAGTGACTGAATTAACTGATTCTCAGTATCCGCTAACATGGCCCGATAGGTTTGCCAGGTAATATTGGGTAAAACAACGAGTTGCGTAAGTTGCCCCTCTACGTTTTCTAGGTCTAACTCACTAACCTGAGTTGAAATCATCACCATGGCCAAGGCCAAACACAGCCATAATTACCTTCTACAAGGTCTAAATAGGGAATTTACCCATGCTGATTTGAAGTGATCCTTAATTCGATTTCTTTCAATCTATGGATAGTTCCTTCGAGCGTCTCTTTGACTATTTTTGGTTACTGGCCATTCTGACGAATGTCCTCAACACGATTATTATTTGGGTTAAAACGCGACCCTATGTCAAACAAAAGCCAGAGTTGGCTCCAGGGTACAGCACCCTGATTAGGGGATTTTTCTTCTGGGTCAATGTACCTTGGGTGGTTATGGGAGCTGGCTTCTTATTCGGCAAAGTTCCCAGTATTGGAGCCTTTTTTGAGCCTCAATTACAAAATTCTTTTGTGCTGGCCTGGTGGGGAACGATGTTCCTGCTGTATGGTCTGGGCACCTACTGGATTTTGTGGAATGGTGGGGCAGAAATGCTGGTCAAACATCCAGGTTTCTTGCGGCAAACCCCATCAAATCCTAAAATTATCAAGCTATTTTGGCTGTTAGCTTTGGCAGGTGGAGTCACCGCATCAGTAATGGTCTTATCCTCCAGATGATTATCCCCGTCTATCTCTTAGACGAATTGTCTCCTCGGTACCCATAAGCACCTGTAACCGATTCCCTAACGGATTAATCAGTCGATTTCCGCCGGTTGTTGTCTCCAGACTCGCTACGACAACTACTGACTGTCCATAGGGTAATGTCTCACGTTCAAAATCCTTAAATACACTCTCCACGTCACCCCACCTGTCCAAAGGGAAAGGATAGATCTCATCTTTCGGCTCATGAACGTAACCTGGCTGACATTTTTAACAGGCTTCCTGACCTTAGTTTTCAAATTGCCTGGGTTAAATGCAACCAATGATCCCAGAAAATCAAACTAACTTGAAATTCTTTGCTCAAGGTTAAATTTATCACTGTTGACAATGCAACACTAATTATCCATAGTTCGCAGTGGAGCGTTGATTCTCAGAAGTTGATCATGAAACGTGTTCTCGCCTGTCTGATTTTAACCATTGCCCTATGTTTAGCCGGGGCTATGCCTGCCACTGCTGCTGCTAACAATGTTGTTGAGTTTCCGTTAGCATGGCCCAACAAAAATACAAGTGATTGTGCCAATAAAGTTGGTTCTACCCATGAAATCACCTATGACCCTAATGGCGGGGATGTCCTGTGGATAACAGGACAAAATTATGATGAAATTGCCCGTGTCACATCGGATGGAGCAGTTAATTTTTTTAATATGCCCACCAAAAGTGGTCCCCATGGCATTGAATTTGATGCCGATGGCCACCTTTGGGTCTCATTGGAATTTGCAGGCTCTGTAGTCCAAATTTCACCAGATGGAGAAATTTTAAAAACTATTGATGTAAAACTTTATGCTGATGGAGCGAAAGATCCCATCAATACCCATCCCCATGGATTAGGCCTGGGGGTAGATGGTCATACCCTATGGTTTACAGGCAAAAAGACTAATACATTGGGCAAAATTAACCCTGATGGCTCCGTTGAGCACTTTGAACTGCCTACGGTCGGTGCAGTGCCTATTTATCTGGCCACTGGTCCCGATGGTAACATTTGGTCCACCGAGCTTGTCGGTAACCATATTGCTCGCATCACTCCAACAGGGGATGTCAAAGAGTTTGGAATTCCCACCCACAACAGTCGACCGATCGCCATTGTTCGAGGCCCTGATGGCCAATCTATGTGGTTTAGTGAAGAAGCAGGGAATAAGGTTGCTCGCATTGACATGGATGGCCATATTACTGAATTTCCTGTGCCAATTCCCCAAGCGAATTTTATTCTTGCTGGAATGGCCTTCGATAAACAAGGAAACCTGTGGACCCATGGCTATGTGGATCAGAATGATCCATTTCCAGAAGGCCCAGACTACATTGTCAAATTTGACGCGGCTATTACCACGGCTACCCCTGGAGACCTATCGCAAATACCCATTACCTATTACCAGGTGCCATCTCGCAAAACGATTATGCACCGCATCACTCAGGGGCCAGACGGCAACATCTGGTTTACTGAACTAGGCATTGATAAACTTGGCAAGCTGGTTGAGAGATTGTAGGGTCAGCGTGCCCTATGGGCACGCATTAATCAAGGCCAAACTTTACCTCTAGCATCAGAAGATCTGGACGGTGGATTACCTCACTTGGCATGAACTTATCCTGTTGTCAGCCCTGCCTCATCTCTAACCCTACGGAATTTAGTACACTCTTGCCTAAGCTGTCATCGATCTTAGGTCCTGATAATGAGCGAAATTCCGGCTAATCAACCAAGCTTTGGTAATCCCAAAATCATGCTAGTGGCCTCCCGTGCCCTGGCCGCATCGCGTCCATCTCTGATCGCCTTTTTAGTAGCCCAGGGGGCTGCCTTAAGCGGTGGCATTGCTGATGCAATCTCCTTTTGCAATGTGCTGTTTGTCGGCAACTTTTGTGCCTCTCTAGTGGTGGGTTTCTGGTTTGGCTTTGGCAATATTCTCAACGACTTTAAATCGCTGAAGCCCATGGCCATGGCGGGCCTGATCCTAAATGGCTGCTTAGCCACGTTACTATCTGGCTTAATTTTTACCGGGTTACAATACACTACCGTAACCAACGCTGTCTTACTAGGGCGGCTGGGTCCCGTGCTATTTGCCTTAGTGGGTGCCGTACTACTGGGTAAAAAGATCCGCAACCTTGAATGGTTGGGCTTTTCTCTTATTGTGGTTGGTGTCATCGCTACTGCCTTAAAAACTAGCAATTTTCAAGTCAATAAAGGCGATTTTTATATTTTGCTCTCAACGGTGGTATTTGCAGCAGCATCCTTAGTCAATCGCTTAATGATTGCCAAAACTGCGACCTTACCTGTGGTTGTATTTTCACGCAATTTTATATCTTCAATTTTCTTTTTCTTTATCGCCATCCGACTCTTTGGGCCAGAGCACTTTGGCGATGCCTTTAGTGGCCAGTTATGGATCATCATGGCCATCTATTCATTGATTGTGATTGTATTTGCCCAATTCCTTTGGTATGCATCCGTTGATAAGTTAGATTCTCGGACCATCGGACGTTTAACGGTGCTGTCTCCTATTTTTGGTGTTACCTATGCTTTTGTACTCAACGGAGAACGTCCCTCCTCTATTCAGGTTGTGACATTAATCATTGTGATTGTTGGGGTATTAATTGCCAGCCTCGGGGGACGGCAGCAAAAAACAACATCAACCATGGACATGATGATGGAAGAACCTGAAAATGCGGCATCTGCACCATAGATCCATAGTTCTCATTAGTTCTCATTTTTTTTCGAGACGTTAAGCCTGTGGTCGGAGTGTACCCAGGCTGATTTCATATTTCTAGTTTTTTATGCTGTTATGCTGCTGAAACACCTGAAGGGGTCCCTATGTTTAAAGCCTCCGACTACTCTCATCTACTGCATCAGTTGGAACAGTATTTTACGGATTCCACCAACTTTAAACCTGTGGCTAATCCGATTGCTCCAGAGCAGCTACGGGATAAGTTATGCCTGGATTTAACCGCTGATGGTAAACCTTTAGACGAACTCAATATAGATATTGCCAATTATTTGAATCATGCTGTCAAAACAGCTCACCCCCGCTACTTTAATCAGCTGTGGGGCGGCTTTAATGCCCCTTGTTTGATGGGGGATATGTTAACGAGTGCCACGAATACCTCCATGTATACCTACGAGGTGGCTCCTGTGGCAACGTTAATTGAGAAAACGCTGATTGCTAAGCTAGGAGACCTGATTGGATTCTCTAACCCGGAGGGACAGTTCACTACGGGCGGCAGCAACGGCAATTTTATGGCCATGGCCATGGCCTGTTATCGGGCCATGCCCACGCTAAAACAAACTGGTCTGGCAAATGCACCCAAGCTGGTGGCGTTTGTGTCTGAAGAAGCTCACTATTCCTTTGATAAAGCCGCGCATTTGCTAGGCTTGGGCACAGAACAGCTGTGGAAAGTCCCTGTTAATGCTGCGGGTCAAATGGTGGTGGCGGCCCTGGAGGAGCTAATTGAAAAAGCGCATGGTCAAGGAATAAGACCGTTTTTTGTGGCTGGGACAGCCGGAACAACGGTGCGGGGAGCCTACGATCCGTTTACTGAGATTGCAGCCGTGGCCCAGCGAGAAGGATTATGGTTTCACATTGATGGAGCCTGGGGAGCGAGCGTATTGCTCAGCCCGACCCATAGATACCTGATGCAGGGTGTGGACCAAGCAGACTCGGTTGTTTGGGATGCTCACAAAATGATGGGGATGACCCTGATGTGCTCAATGCTGCTGGTAAAGCAGCGGGGCACTATGCTAAGCACGTTTTCCACCCACGGCACTGACTATCTTTTTCATGATACTGAGGAAGAGCCGACGGATTTGGGGCCTGGTACTATGCACTGTGGTCGCCGGGTGGATGCGGTCAAACTATGGCTCACCTGGAAGCACCTGGGCGATCGCGGTTGGGCAAGTCTGATTGATCGCTATTTTGATCAGGCAACCCTGGCCGAAGCTATTATCAATGCCCATCCATCGCTGACGTTGGTGACGCCACGACAGTCGCTAAATCTTTGTTTTCAATACTTGCCAAGGAACCCTCAGCAAACGGCTGATGACTTTACCCTAAAGATTCGGCAAAGACTCTGGGAAGAGGGCTTGGCCATGGTGAACTATGCCAAGGTTGATGGCAAACTCGTCTTTCGTCTGATACTTTGCAACAACCAAACTAGTCGGTCAGACATTGAGTCATTTTTTGACACCTTAACCACTATTGGTCAGCGTTTAGAACGAGAAGGCGACATTAGAATGGCTTAAATTCAGGTGTCACAATCTGCTCAGCATTAGCCTCAATATAGTCCCAAATTAATCGGCATACTGGCCGTTTCTGACCGATGTTGCAATTCTCATGTAAATCCACATAGGGCAAAAAGTTGTATTCATTAAATGCGCCACCGGTCTCAGCTAAGGGTCGAGAAATATCGGTGGTGATCAGGTCAAAGCCTAGGGTAAGCGAGGAAAAGCGGCGGGAAAAGTCAATGCAGTCTTGAATAATGCTGGCGTGCAATTGATCCGTACAGTCTACATAGTCTGATCCGGTAGATGCCGTGATTTTTTTCTGGATATAAAAGATTTCTCTCGTTGGTAAAACAGTCTCCAGGGTGTAGCCTGCCTCTCGCAAAAGAGAACGACTTGTGTCGTCAAAGACAAGTTGATGGAGCGTCGTATGGGCTTCGTAACGGTCGGCTCGCCCTGGTTCCTGATTACGCAAATGAAACAACTCTAGAATCGTATGCTTGCCATCACCGATCACATTAGCAGGCCGTCGTTCTACACAGCCTGCATATTGATGATTGATAATGAGCACCCGATAGTCACGGCCTGAAATGTGTGACTCTAGCTTAATCACATCACCATTGGCCTCAATCACAGCAACAGCCTGTTTGAGTTGATCAACGGTTTGTAAATTTGGAAATACATTCTGACTGAGAGAGCCAAAATCTGGCTTAGCGACGATGGGATAAGACAGCTGCCCAAAGGGAATATTAACAGAAGATTTAAAGGTGCCATAGGAGATCGGGACAGCCAATCCATCCTCCCCCATCAGGGCTAATTTGCGAGATTTAGTTTGCTCGTAATCGTAATCTTTATATTGGCTGCGAAAGGAGAAAAGACCTGGGTAAATCTTATAGATAAACCCTTTGCCATCTCGTTCAGCTCGAAATATTCTGTCTTCTAGGCTGTAAATTTTGAGTTCAAACCCACGACGCATGCCCTCTTGCATCACGGTCCAAATGCGTTTGGTCACATGGTGATAGTCAATGCCGTCACTATCAGAATGCTCGCTCGTAACGATAGCTTTAGGGGTGATAAATGTTGCCGTATCAACTTTGGTCACGTTTGCGATCGCACCCACCTCACAGTTAATCTCTCGCACATTTGCGGTTAGGGGAGTTTGGTATAGAAGGCATGCCAAATCAATTGAATTTCTCACCAATAAACGAGCCGCTCGATTCACCTGTACCGAATGCTTGCCCTTCGCCTCAATAAACCCTGTTTCACTGTCCATGGGCTGTAACCAAGTCACCACATTATCCGGCGGGTGGGTATAGCCCAATCGGCTAAAGGCCAAACAGGTTCTGGCAACACAGTCGCCTTCGGCATCCCCCACAATCACCATGCCAAAGACCTTGTTATAGAAAGCAGATTGCCCAGTAGTTGGGTCAATACCAGAACAACCAGCCCCCTGTAACCGTTCAATTAGTTTCTGACATTCTGACGAATATTGCCCTCTTGATACAGGAACTCCCAAAATTAGGATATCAGCCCAGTAAATCTGTTCTAAAACTTGGTTTAATGCATCATGGGGACCTGAATTGGGCAAAATCTGAAAATCGATTAGCCGTAACTGCTGGACCTGACAGCCCTGTTGCCGATACAAGTCAGCAACAAGGGTCCATAGAGCACCCGTATTACTGATTTCTGGAGACTGTTTGACTGTGCAATTAATAAAAAGAACTTTAGGAGAATGCATATGAGCGGTACCTATATAACCATGGACATCAAACCAAGCCTAGATTAGAGCGACCTGATGCATATCTAAAAATTGTCGCCGCCGTTCCCTAGGCTCTAAGTATTCCATTAGACCTCACCCAGGTTGTCCTCAGATTGATGAGTTTTTTTTACTAAAGCATCCTTTAAGGTCACTATGAAACTCTTAAGCATTTGCGATCCAACAAAATATGGCAGTCCGCCCTTGGATGTACCTACGTTTTACCAGCAACTCTCCCTTGACAAACGGGTAGATTTTTATCATATTCCCACACCTCAAGTATTTACAGACCGTTTTCCTGGGATCCAAACGGCATTATCAGCCGCAGAATTGCCCTATGATAAGTTCCTGGCCCTAGGAGACCAGGCCCATACTTGGATGAGTTTAGAAGAGATTGACTTAGTCTTCTGCCGCACCTTAAAACCATTCCCGTCTGGTTATTTAGACACATTAGCGACTTGGGAAACAATGGCACGTTTTGTCAATCGTCCCTCGGGTAAAAAAGAACAGATGAAATCTGAGTTTTTGCTGAGAATCGCGAAAGACTACATTCCAGATACCATCGTTACGGCTGACTGGACCGAAGCACTCGCCTTTTTTCAAACATTTCAAACCATTGTTGCCAAACAGGCGAATAGCTGTGGTGGTCGTGGTGTCTTCAAAATTTGGTATCAGAATAACGCCTTTCATGTTGATAATATTTTGACGGGAACATGTTCATTTCAACAGTTTGAGACCGTTATGGCTCAGCTGCAGGCGGGCCAAACGGAACCGCTACAGTTTTGCCGCTACCTGCAGCGTACCGATGTTGGTGATAAACGTATTGTTGTTGTGGATGGTGAAATCTATGGCAGCTATCTACGACGGTCCCAAAGTGGACATTGGGTTAACAACGTGAGTAGTGATGGCACCTGTACCCTGAGCGATATTACGGCTGATGAGCTAGAGGCCATTCAACAGACCGTCGGTCACTACCAGGCCTTGGGGTTACATACCCTGGGTTACGACTTTTTAATGGATGATGATCATACCTGGCGGATCAGTGAAGTAAATGCTGGCAATATTGGCGGCTTTGCTCGTCTAGAACTGCTAACAGGTGAACCTGTCATGGATCGATTGATTGGCTGGCTTTTAGAGTATGCCCGACGGCCACAGCCTCAGATTGACCCGTTAGCCATGGTTGGAGTAGCCTAATGGCCAAACTGCTACCACTCATGCACCCTGTGTTGAATATTCGTCCCGCTGAGCCTAAAGACTATGGTGCGATCGCATCCATCTACAACGAAGCCATCGCCCACGGCGGCATCACTATGGATGGCCAACCCTATACCCCCCAGGATATTCAGACAACCCTGCAAAAAATGACTGCGCGGGAAGCCCTACTGGTAGCTGAGAGTATTAGTACCGTTGTGGGTTGGGGGGTGATTAAACGCTATAGCGATCGCATTGGCTATCAGCGCTGTTGCGAAACCTCTACCTATTTAAAGTTTTCAGAAACTGGAAAAGGGTACGGCAACACATTACAAACAGCCCTGATGACCAAGGTACGAGACTATGGCTACCATCATATTGTGGCCAAAATTGTAGCGACTAATCAGGGGAGTATTCGCTTTCATCAACGCTTTGGCTTTGAAATCGTTGGTATTCAAAAAGAAATTGGCTTTATGAATGGCACCTGGCATGACGTTGCTATCATGCAGTGTATTTTAGCCAACCCTGAGGAATAGCTCAGCGTTTATCAGGAATTCCTAGGGCGACTTTTTAGAATACTCTCATGATTGAGTCATCTCGGCTCGATACTATTCTCCTAGATGCAACATTGATGTCGTTGGCTCGTAGGCGAATGAACACATTTGGCATTATTCAATTCTGTTGTTAGACCGATTTGAGGTTTTTGACATGGTTCGAGCTGCACTTTCAGCGTCAACAGGAATGTCCATGGCTCACTATCCTGCTAGTTTACGCACCTTGATTGATACCCTGCAGAAAACACCTGATTTTACTCCCGAAGGTATTCAGACCCTGGTGAGAGACGCCAATATCTCAGCCAAAGATTTACTGCCATGGGCTAATTTTAATCATCCGGTCACTGATAGCTATGGTCGTCAACTGGTCTTTGAAGGTGACCATTTTGAAATCATGGTAATGTCCTGGGTCCCCGGCGATTTCAGCGCTATTCACGATCATGGTGTGGCCCAATGGGGTGCTGTCCAGTGTTTTGGAGCAGCAGAGCACTATATCTACACATTTAAGCAAGGGGTACTCTACACCCTAACCCCGGCCTATTATAGTCCCGGTGTAGTGCATGCCGTTGACCAGAGCCTGATTCATCACATGGGTAATTCTGGTAATGAACCATTTTTGAGCCTGCATGTATATGGTTGCCAAGGCGCTCAGGGTGCAATTACTGGTAACGCGCGGATCTTTGATTTGTTTGAAGGCAGCATTCAATATACCGATGGTGGTGCGTTCTTTGATTTACCAGCGGAGCGCATTAATCAGAAACGCTATGGTTTAGAAGCCGATCGGGAAACAACCCTGCGGCATCATCGTTTGATGTGCGATCGCATTCGCCAAATATTCAACGCCCAACAAAATAGTGATTATTATCACAAACTCTTATTGCTACAACAACAAATTCAACACCTTAACTTGTAGAAATATCAGCGTTTCTTGATTTTTGACCCTAATTTCTTAAATTTCATCAAAACCTGTTGATTATTTCCTTAAGATTTAGTGATTTCAGGAGGTATGTATGTTTGTTCTTAGTGCTCGGGAAGTTGACTTTTGCACTCTGACCAGCCGTAGGGGCGAGCAACTTGTCCAAAGACCTGGCATAGACTACCAACGTAAGCTTTACAGCAAGGGTAAAACCTATAAGTTGGAAGATAGACAAACGGCTATTCAAACGGCTCGACAAAAGGTTTTAGACCTCAAAGGTCAATCTATGATTTTGGTCGAAGAGGGGGACACGATTTCCCTCTGGTACCACGATAAAACAGTAGAAAAGGTTAACCCGCTCTTAACCCTGGATTTACAGGAGCTGGTCGCCGCCATGAGAAACGTGGGGGGTATCCAAATTAAAGCACGCCTGTATCACCTTAAGAGCTATCGGCAATGCTTTGTGGGCAGTGAGGCCGTCGATTGGCTAGTCTCCCATCTGAAGATTTCTCGACAAGATGCTGTCATCGTTGGACAACGGTTGATGGACGAAAACTGGATTCATCATGTTGTGGATGAACAAGCATTTCAGGATAAGTATTTTTTCTACCGCTTTCGCTGGGATGAACAGTAAGGGCTTTTGAAAAATTAAGCTTATGGTTTTAGATCAGTTAATTATGAAACCGCATAGGAAAGGGAGCTTTAGAATATTGGTGGGGCGCTTAAAGATGTTGCTGGGGTCCCTCCGAGTTCCCTTTCCGGCAGCACTCAAGTTATCTCTTTATCTCTTTTAGGCAAACTGGGGTTTCCCATGGGCAGGGCCGGAACGTCGCCCTACACCTCCCGTACTGAGTTATCACTTGTATACATAAAGCTCCAATCATAACGTTGCTTCTTAACGATTCTTAAGCAATAAATTAAACTGTGCCCTAGTCCCCAGTGACATACGTTTAACTACACTGCACGTGGGTGAATTAATAGCAATCGTTGGATATATTAAGTTAAATACGGAATGGGTGTTATATAACGTGTATTCAAGGTCTAGGCATTCTTTTGTTTAAGAGTTGCCGATTTTTTGACGTTTACCAGGAAATAGTTGTTTGCTTGAAAACAATGTAGTACTTTTTGGGGGTCAAATGACTACAAGCTACAAACAGCAAAGCCTACAAGCAAAACGCCAATTCTATCAGTATAACTATACTCACATTCCCCCGGTGGCGATGGTAGATACGCTGCCAGAGGAGGAACAGTTTTCGTCTCCATGGCGCTTAATGGTCGCTAAGGTCGGTTTCCAAATCCTAGTTAATACGATCATTGTCAATCGAGGGGATCATGGCAAATTAGGCGCAGCAGACGATGTCAAAGCCTTTCTTATAGAAACGTTTAAGGAAACCTTAGTAGAACGTAATGGATTTTCTCGCCTAAAAGTTCTCTGGCAAGGGGCAAAGTTTATGCCCAAACTTCTATTTGGTCGCTTATCTACCAATGTAGAAGAGCTGGAAGCGCTGATTAAAGAGATCATCGGCAGCGTGAGTGGTGATTTTCTGCAAGACTTTGCTGCCAATGTGCAACAGAAATTAAAGCTGAATTCCCCTAAGGGCCGAGGGGATGACTGCAAAGACTTTCAGGATCTTTTCAAAACTATTGATCTGCCAGCGATTGCCTATACCTACGAAACGGATGAGGTCTTTGCCTCGCTGCGTGTGGCGGGTCCAAATCCTGTGATGTTAGAGCGGTTGACAGGGCCTGAGCCTAATTTCCCGGTGACTGAAACCCACTATCAAGGGGTGATGGGAGACTCCGATTCCCTGGCGGAGGCCTATGGTGAGGGGCGTTTATATTGGGTTAATTATGGGGTGCTTGGTGGTGCCATCAATGGCTCATTTCCAGGGGAGCAAAAATACCTATATGCTCCGTTCGCCTTGTTTGCGGTCCCGAAAACGGGGGATCGTCGTCTGTGTTCGGTTGCCATTCAGTGTGGGCAAAACCCTGATGAGTTTCCGATACTAACGCCAAAATCTAATGCCTATGCCTGGCTCTGTGCCAAAACAATGGTGCAAATTGCTGATGCTAATTTCCATGAGGCGGTTACCCATCTAGCCCGTACCCATTTATTTATTGGGCCGTTTGCGATCGCAACCCATCGTCAACTGCCCGATGACCACCCTGTCAGCCTACTGCTGCGGCCACACTTTCAAGGCATGCTAGCCATTAATAACGCGGCCCAGGCCAAACTCATTGCTGCCGGTGGCGGTGTTAACAAAATTCTCTCATCCACCATTGACTCATCCCGCATATTTGCTGTCCTGGGAGTACAAACCTACGGGTTTAACACCGCCATGTTGCCCAAACAACTCCAACAACGGGGGGTGGACGATACCAATAGCCTGCCCATTTATCCCTACCGGGACGACAGCATCTTAATTTGGCAGGCCATCCACGATTGGGTAAACGACTATCTAACCCTTTACTATGCCGATGATGCCGCTGTGCAGCAGGACGCCAACCTACAAGCATGGGCCCAGGAATTAATCGCCTACGATGGTGGTCGGGTGATCGACTTTGGTGAAGCTGAGGGCCGTCTCCAGACCCTTACCTATCTTACAGATGCCATTACCCTAATTATTTTTACCGCTAGTGCCCAACATGCAGCCGTAAACTTTCCCCAAAAAGACATCATGAGCTACGCACCAGCCATGCCGACCGCTGGTTATGCTGAGCTAAAAGACTTAGGAGAACACACCACACAGGCAGATTACTTTAGTTTGTTACCCCCCCTTAACCAGGCCCAGGAGCAACTCAAACTCCTGCACTTGCTTGGTTCTGCACACTTTACTCAGTTAGGGCAATATGAGCGCCATCATTTCCAAGACAGTAATGTGCACGTTCCCTTAGAGCGATTTCAGGCTCATTTAGACAAGATCACAGATATCATTTACGAGCGCAATCGCAATCGTCCACCCTATGACTATCTGCTCCCTAAAAACATTCCCCAGAGTATCAACATTTAGCAGCCTGAGAGAATTTAAAGACTACGCCTAACGCTAAAGATCATCCCAAAGTAATCTACATCACACCATCATGGACATTACTGCCCTCAAGCAAAAAGTTCTCAAAGCCCACGATAGCCAAGTCAAACTCTCACAACGCTTAGATAAGCTCGGGTATGACAGCTTTCTTGGCAAACTCCTACGCCTGAAGTCTTACTATTTAGAAGGATTTACCATGCTCAAAGCATGGCGTAATTTTCTCTACATTCGCAAAGAGAACATTGGCAATACGTTCTTTGCTGTTGACCACGCCATCATGCATGCCGACCACGCCCAGGTAAAAAAGCTGATGCATGTGGAACCCCAGGTCCGTGGCAATGACTTGGGTATTATTAGGATTATCGATTCCGGCTACATGCTAGGTAATCCCTTAAGCCTGGGAACCAATGGCAAAGAGCACACAGCCATACGCGCTATCTTTCATCAGGCCTTACCCGATCCCTTTGAAACCTCAGAGGAATTAGGACGTTATGTCGATGGTTTTCTATCCCAAACCACTGATCAGGGAAAATTACATATTGGCGATGATCTGCCCCGCTTTATGGTGAAAATTTTACATCACCTGGTCTTTGAGCTTGACCTCTCCGAAGACGAAGTGACCGCTTCACGGGGGTATATCACAGGTCTACCCTTAGCCTCCTTACCAGGATTTCTCACCAAAACCCTATTAGCGTCTAAGACAGGCCCCATTGCTAAACATCGCAAACAACTGGTTCAGCGATATCAAACCTCGTCAAAATGGGCGGCCTATTTAGAAACTGGCAAACAGTATGGCCTCACCCCAGACCAAATTGCCAATGGTCTGTTTGACATGATACATATTGCAGGCACTGCAGGTACCAGCGCTTTAATGGGGTCTGTGATTGGTGTTTTATGCTTAAATGACACCCTCCGAACCGACGTGATTACAGAAATCAATCGGGTTTGGCCAGGAACAGAAGCCCCTACGGGAGATTGTCTACGTCAAGCCACCTTACTCAGTAATGTTATTTTCGAAACTGCTCGGTTGTACCCACCTGTTCGGTTTGTCAGTCAACTGGCAACAGAATCAGGAGAGGTCGAAGTGGGTAGTCAAAAATGTCCATTCCAAAAGGGAACACGCTTACTGGGTTCGATCTTTACAGCGAATCGTGATGCTACTCGGTACAAAGAACCCGATGAGTTTTCAGTCGATCGCGACTTCTCTGACCTATTATCGTGGAATGGCGATGACCATGAGCGCGTCTGCCCTGGCAAATCATTGTCCATCGAGTTAATTAAAGTATTCTGTATGTATCTGTTGAAGCAATACCAATGGCAACAGTCTACAGAGGTAAAATGGGACTTTGACAACGTAACAGCAGTCACCCCCAATGACTTAGAGCTTCAAGGGTTTGCCGCGAAGGTCTAGGCGTCTATAAAAATACAGTAGAGGACTAAAAATCATGACAGGTTCCGTTGTCGCTCAAAAGTTTGAGAACATCGCCACGTGGATGGTTTCCACTCAACCTACCAATCTTCCTAGTGTGTTGAAAGGCGTATTTTTTATGGATGGCAATATCATGCCAGATGACTGCATCACTATGTATAACCAGGAATGGGACGATACCAAAAACTGTCTTACGTTGCCCGTTACAGGCCCTATTCAATGGACCTTTCACAGCAACCTTTTAGGCTGGGTCCTATTGCTAGGAGCAAGAATTTCTGGCTTTCGATACAAGATTCAGTTTGAAGACAGTACATTGCAAAAAGCACAAATTACACCCATTACTTTTGGTATCCCGGTACCGCGTTGGCTTGTTGATGCCACCATGTGTCAGGCTGAAGGTATTAACAATGGTGATCGTTGGGACCGTAAAAATGTTTGGTTTGGCGGCTTACCAAGGATAGGCGAATATACGCTACGTCGAGTTGTTGATGAAAATGGTCAGTATACTCCTGCTTTTCAGGATATGTTAACCAAGGTGGATGCTGAATGTTTGGTCGTTGCCCAGGCCTCGGATAAGTAATGTGGCGCTGTTGAGTAGGAGTGCGACTCACCCCTACTCAACAGTCAACAGCCAGATTTAGCAGTCCAGTGTGCCCTATTGCACAACACAATTGAACGTCTCTACAGACGACCTACATTTAACTATCGACTACCACCACCGGGGGTTCTAATGACGGCTGTGCCTAAGGGAACTTCAGCACCTAAGTTAGGGTAAGTACCATAAACGCGATAGGGCACATCAATACCCGCATTCACAGTGCCGCGTACCCGAGAGTTTTTCATAACAATCCGAATGGTCTCGTCAGTAGGTATAGGATCGGCAAAGGTGAGTGTGAATTCTTCGAAGCCATAATTAATAGCAGGTTCAACAGACTTATCACCGACAAAAATTTCAAGACCATCCAGTTCGTGGAAGGTAATGCATTGAACCCGTACACGTTGTAAGGGATCACCTTCCACGGATACTTCAAAGTAGTGATCTTGACCGCGTCTGAGTACGCCTGCATCGGATACGGTGGCCGCTGTAAATACGGCGTTGGCCGCTGGGGCCATTACCATTGTTGCAGTAGCCGTCATCGCCAGGGCTGCTAATCCATTAAGTAGTAATTTTTTCACGGGGTACTCCTTTCGGACTAAGGGTTAGAAAAGCATGTCAGTGCTTTCACGGAAAACGATAGCGAGTCTGCTCAGCTGAAGTTTGAGGAAGTGCTGAGAAGTCGGTGAGTCAGCTGCAAGAATTGGCTGATCGCGTTTCGGGAGATCTTGAGACAGGCATTATGAAGGTTTCAAGTGGCGTTCAGAGAATTCAGTATGCGATTTACAAAGTGCAGCCTGATAAAATCTCTTCTTTACGTCTACCCACTGTCAACCAGCCAAAGAGCTAATCCACTGTCAGTTCCAACCTTGCCTCCAACAAACAGGGCAACATTGCTTCTCCTGTCAGCTCATCTGGCAAACTATCCGGGTAAAACATCAACACCCCCCGCCCCTGGTGCCCAGTCTCTGACTGAGCACCGTCACCGAGCCTCTGGCTCTTTTCACAGTGTCTATACCCGCCGCACCAACATGCTGATCACATCGTCTGGCTCTGGCCTCAGTATCAACCGATTGTCAGGTACTTCAATCAGGGGACTCCACTGGCTAGTTTCTACATACCGTAGATTGTGCAGTAGGTGAATGGTTTGGCGAATATGGCTGGGATGACCGAGCAGGATATGGCGGATGGAACTGCCGGGGGGCAGGCTGCTAGAAAAGTCGGCAGGCAGACTTGGCGGCACCTGGGGTGCCTGGTTTGAGAAGGTCATAGGGGCGTTTTCCTTGGTGGGTGTTTCACCACGAGACGACAGGGAGGAAAGCCCCCAAAAAGTTAGCCACCCTGCAACTAAAATCAGGGTGGCTGTAAAATGCTCACAGCTCACCAACTGCTTGCTCCAGTTGGAGGGGTTAGCGGGGTGGTGGTGTTGGTAGCACCGCCATCTCGCGTCGCTAAATTTTTGGGTGCGAAAAACAACTGGGGTCAGTTGCTTAATGTGTAGGCTATCAGGCACGGATCGATGAGTCAAGCAGGTGTTTCGGCGGTTTGTATTCCACCAATTTTTTGACTTCGTTCCACTCACTCCAAGGCTCTGCCTGGAGTGAAAAATGTGTGGCTCTGCCACTTCCAGGAGGCCGGAGCCCCAATTGGTGTGCGCAGCCAGAGGCTGGGCACCAGGTACCAGATCGAAGATCGATAAGTCAAGCAGGTATTTCAGCGATTTGAATCCCGCTAAATTTTTGTTGAAATGTGCCATTGATTGGCTGCCAGAACAGTATTTCAACTTACTCCAAAGCTCTGTCTGGAGCGCTACTGTTCACTCGCTCTAAGGCTCTGCCTGGAGCGCCACTGCTGTGGCTCTGCCACTATAGAAAGCCACCGCTAATGTATTAGCGTCACCGGCACGATCCCTTCCTTTCCCACATAATTTCGATAACTCGAATATCGCCAATCTTCAGGACTATCCACATACCCGCGTTTCACAGGATTATTGTGAATATAGTCCAACTTCTGTCGCAGCATTGCTTCAGAAAAGATCATCTTTGGATGACTTCCCTCTTGCCAAATTTGGTGCCTTTGTCCGGTTTTATAAGCCGCTTTAGCTTCAGCTAACCTTTTAAGCCAGTAGCTTTTGGATCGATGCTCTTTTAGCCAATCCACCATAGAACGAGCAGTAAAAGACTTAAAATTTCCGATTTCCTTCGATAATTTTTCAGCCGACGCAATCAAGTGTAAGTGGTTTTCCATAATCACATAGCTGTAGAGAGTGATCCGTTGTTGCTCTTGAAGGAACTTTAGAGAATCTAAAAGAATTTTTGCCAGGTTAGGATTGCTGAAAATAGGCATCCACGCAACAACAGTGCAGGTTAGAAAATGGGGGAATGAGTCAAGTACTTTATAGCGAGAACGACCCATGGACAGTAGCTAGTAGTTTAAGCTAATGTGCCCACTGGCAATGACTTCGTCCCACCCGCTCCCACTCGCTCCAAGGCTCCGCCTGGAGCGAAAAATGTGTGGCTCTGCCACTTGCAGGAGGCCGAGGCTAAGCACCAGACGAAACGACGAGAATTGGTATGTAGAGACTGTGTTTACGAAAGTTTAGATTGGTCTGTATTACCTTATTTGTTACAGTCTATAAGTCTTGATGCAAGAGAAGAGATACAAATCCTCCAACATCAGAGAACGAAAACCTTTGGGAGGTGCCCCAAAGGGCTACTTCCATCAAATACCCTGCAAGCAGTCAAGAGAATTTTAGCCTTTGAATCCCATGCTCTGATGGCTGTTCAGATGAGACCGTAGATTGTTGTGGTTAAATGCCTCCACTGGCTCAATGCATTGGACACTAACAATATCAGTGATTTCAGGTATTTTTATTGCAAAAAAAATGTGGGCAATATTTCGAAAGATTAGCTGGGAATATTGGGTCTTGGCATATCAAGCCGCATTTACCTATTAGTATCGCTTTATGAAATTGTCTAATTCCTTGGCTACAGTCACTTCAGTAGTTGCACCACCAGATGTAGTATTCAGAAAAAATCCTATTTGCAATTCTATTGTTATTTTTGATAGTCGGGTGGATGATCTGCCCCACCTGTTGAATGGGCTGAAGCCAGGAATACGGTCCCATGTGCTTAACCCAGACCAGGATGGCGTTGAACAAATTAGTGAGCTGTTGCAACAGCAGCCGACGGCATCGCTGATGCTGGTGGGACATGGGTTTCCCGGGGGGCTCCAGCTGGGGGCTGGAACCTTAGACCTGAGCAATGTGCCACGTTACGCCAGTCAGTTAGAGACTTGGTTTACGGATATTAAAGCGCCGCAATTAACCCTGCTGGCTTGCCATAGTGCTGCTGGGGATGGTGGAACGGAGTTTATTGAGCAGTTGGCGACACTGACAGGTGCCGAGGTGATCGCCAGTGCTAGCACTGTCGGCAATGGCCAGTGGCCCACAACGGTTGAGCAAACCTTTGAATCGTCTGCATTAGCCTTCTACAAGGCTACACTCGGAGTGATCTTCAACACCGACTTTAAAGATGGCCGAGGCGGTATCAACGAACTGAATAATGCGAGCAGTGTTACAGTGAGTCCCGATGGCAAGCAGGTATATGTGACCAGTGCTGAGGACGATGCGCTGACAGTGTTTGACCGGGATGCGGCCACAGGAACCTTGACCTTCAAAACCTTTTTCAAAGATGGTCGAGATGGCGTCAACCGACTGGAGGTGCCAAACAGCGTTGCAGTCAGTCCCGATAACAAGCAAGTTTTTGTGGCAGCCTCATCTGATGATTCGCTGACGGTGTTTGACCGAGATGCGGCCACAGGAACTTTGACCTTCAATACTTTTTTCCGAGATGGCCGAGACGGCGTCAACCAACTCGATGGGGCAACCAGCGTCGCAGTGAGCCCTGATGGCAAGCAGGTGTTTGTGATCAGCTTCATAGACGATTCACTGACAGTGTTTGACCGGGATGCCACCGCAGGAACCTTGACCTTCAAAACTGCCTTTAAAAATGCCCGAGGCGGTATCAACCTAATGGACCGTCCGGAGGACGTTACGGTCAGTCCCGATGGCAAGCAGGTATTTGTGGCAAGCAGTTGGAGTCATTCGTTAACAGTGTTTGACCGGAATGCGGTTTCAGGAGCTTTAACCTTCAAAACTGCCTTTAGAGATGGCCAAGGCGGCTTTAACCTACTGCGCAGTGCAACCAGCGTCGCAGTGAGTCCCGATGGCAAGCATGTGTTTGTGGCTAGCTCAGGTGACGATTCACTGACGGTGTTTAATCGAGATGCTGATTCAGGAACCTTAACCTTCAATACCGCTTTCCAAGATGGCCAAGGCGACGTCAATCTGCTGGACCGTGCATATGACGTCACAGTCAGTCCCAATGGCCAGTATGTATTTGTGCTCGGTCGATCGGACAATGCGCTGACGGTGTTTGACCGGGATGCGGACTCAGGAACCTTGACCTTCAAAACCTTTTTCAAAGATGGTCGAGATGGCGTTAATTTACTGGGTGGGGCAACCAGCGTCGCAGTCAGTCCCGATAGCCAGCAGGTGTTTGTAGCCAGCGTAACCGATGATTCGCTGACGGTATTTGACATTGATAACACCGCTCCCACAACTACCAGCTTCACCCGCAAAACCCCCAACGACGCCACCACCAACGCTGATACCCTTACCTTCCTCGCCACCTTTAACGAAGACGTCACAGGTGTTGACAACAATGATTTTGCAGTTACTGGCCTCACGGGTAGTACTCTTGTAGTCACTCAAGTTACCGCCTTGACTTACGACGTCACTATCTCCGGTGGAGATTTAGCCAGTTTCAACGGCGAGGTTGGCCTTAATTTTGTCGCTTCACCCACTATCACTGATATTGCAGGTAATGCCTTACCCAATACCGAACCGGTCATTGATGAAACCTATACTCTTGAAAACATTGCTCCTGTTTTAAGTAGCTTCACTCGAAAAATCCCCAACGACGCTACCACCACCTCCGACATCCTCACCTTTCTGGCCACCTTTAGCGAAGACGTTAACAACGTAGACGCTGCCGACTTCATCGTCACTGGCTCCACTGCTACCATCACGGCGGTTACCCAACTCACCCCCATCACCTACGATATTACGGTTACGGGCGGTGACCTGACTGACTTGAATGGCACGATCGGTCTGGATCTCGCAGCAGGGCAAGACATTATTGATGCTGCCAGCAATGCGCTGCCTACTGATGAACCGCTCACCGATGAAACCTATACTGTTGATAATGCTCCCCTACTCACCATCATTCGACGTAAAACGCCCAATGATGCTGCCACCAGTGCCGACAGCCTGCTCTTTCAGGTCACCTTTAACGAAGCGGTCCAAAATGTCGATGCTGCCGACTTCTTAGTCAACGGCACCACCGCCGCCACCATCACCGATGTCACCCAGATCAGCCCTGATGTCTACGACATTACCGTTTCCGGTGGCGACCTGGCCGACTTTAACGGCACCGTCGGTCTAGATCTAGCCGCGAACCAGGACATTACCGACACCGCCAGCAATGCCTTACCCGTTGGCGAGCCCTCCACCGATGAAATCTATACCGTTAATAATGCTCCCCTGATAAACAGTATTCGCCGTAAAACCCCCAATGATGCCACCACCAGTGCCGACAGCCTGATCTTCCAAGCCACCTTTAACGAAGCGGTCCAAAATGTCGATGCTGCCGACTTCTTAGTCAACGGCTCCACCACCGCCACCATCACCGATGTTACTCAGATCAGCCCTAATGTTTACGACATTACTGTTTCCGGTGGCGACCTGGCTGACTTCAATGGCACGGTCGGTCTGGATCTCGCGGCAGGGCAAAACATTATTGATTCTGCTAGCAATGCGCTGTCTACTGATGAACCCGCCACCGATGAAACCTATACGCTCACCAATGTATCGGCTGAAGCACAACTCACCCCAGTGTCTGACGCAGCGGTTCTGGAGGTCACTCACCTAGGCAGTGCTGACACCATTCGCCTGGAAATAGAGCAGGTCAATATTGCTGAGGTTGGAGAGATTCTGATCTTTAGCACCGATGCTACAGGGAGCAATCGTACCCAGATTGGAAATTTTTCGTTGCTAGAAGGGGGGCAACTGCCAGCGACTTACGTCCCTGGTTTAACTGTTGACAGCAGTGAGGTGACCGATGGCAGATACCTGCAGTTCGAGCTGATTGTCGAGGGTGTCATCCGTGTGGCTACCATGACTTCCACCAGCACTACGGAAATCTCCCTCGAATTTGGTGAGGGTACTATCTTCAAGGTTGAGCTATTCAATCAAACGACAACGACCAATCTGTTAGTCGATGATGCGATCGCTATCGATCTCACAGGTCAGGTAGGAAATGTGAATGTCAACTTTACGGTCTATCGTGAAGCCGCCATGGATAGTATGGTGGGTCTGTATACTACTGACTTTGCTGATGGTGGCATCATTACCGATGTCCTCACTGGAACAATTCTGCGCCCTGGCGATGCAGGGTATCAGGAAGCCGCCCTGGCTAAACAACTGAATGTGCAGCTGACGGGACAAAATGGTCAGGTAAGTACTTTTGCGACCACCATTACCGGTGGTGGCTACCTGGCCACATTTCTAATTGCCGATGGCATAAGTCCAGCTGCTGACAATATCTATTTTAGCCATGCCGGGGTAAATGCCAGTAACAACGACCATGTTAAACTTCTGGGCGATAATATCTTTGGTTTTGAAGATATGAGTGGCCTTGGTGACCAAGACTATAACGATGTTGTTGTTGAGTTTGCGATCGCCTAACCTTGAACTAGCTGATGCCAAACAGCCCCCTTGGATCGTACCTCAGAAAAAAGGGCTCCGCCTAGAGCAGACAATGTTTGGCCCTGCCACTCATAGGCTGAATCTAAGCGAACCATGGGATATACCTTACGCAGATTATATTTAGCTTGTTTTAATACTAAATATAAGTATCAAAACAAGCATTGAGTACTACAAGGAACTTATAATTTCATTAGTCCCAAGGAAGTCTGTCATTCTTGGCTCCTAATGCCCACTTATAGCAACCACCGCCAGATTCACCGAGTCCACCATCGCAGCTATCCAGGGCAAAACATTCTTTCTTAGAAACATTACCTTGCGGTGCATCAACCCAGTTGAAGTTACCTGAATAATTCTCCATCCAATAGCATGCTGGTGTCCAAGGTGTTCTGTCACCTTTAGGCCCAATTGACCACTTATAGCAACCACCACCAGATTCACCGAGTCCCCCATCACAGCTATCTAGGGTATAACATTTGTTTTCAGAGACATCACCTTGCGGTGCATCAACCCAATTGAAGTTACCTGAATAATTCTCCATCCAATAACAAGATTCCCAGGGTTGCCTTTCAGCAGTAGGCGATGATGCCCACTTGTAACAACCACCACCAGATTGACCGAGTCCCCCATCACAACTATCTAGGGCATAACACTCATCCTTAGAAACATTACCTTGGGGTGAGTCAACCCAGTTGAAATTACCTGAATAATTCTCCATCCAGTAGCATCTGTTTGATGCAGCTAAACTACTATCAGCTGACGTAAAAAAGGATACGACTACCATCAGGCATGACAGTACAAACACCATTAAAGGGGTTTTCAAGTTTTTCATTTTAGAATCAATCTCCTTGATGATTCATTGATTTGATTTATACAAAGATCGCCGTTTTATGGGTGCGATCGCAGATTCAGTTGCACCGCAACCATCCTCAATCAGGCTAAAATCACTAGCATGTGAGAAATTCAGCAGAGTATTTCATGTTTTACTACTATGTAGTAAAACAATTCCATAGTAATCTTTTCAGTAGGACATAAACAAAGCCATCTTGTTAAAGATGCCCACCCGAAATATACCGGAATAAGTTTCTTTGACTGCGTACATAATCACGATAATTTCGCCTTAAAATTATTTCCCCTAAAATTAACGGAAATTAATAAATGAGCTACTACTATTTTAGTAGTACAATCTTTGTGGTGCATCTGATGTCACTTTTTGAAGCTTTCCTAAGAAAAAAGGACTTTAGGAGGTTTGTATTATAAAGGCTGGGCAGTAATAATTTCTTGTTGTGTTTCTTCATACAACCCTACGGAACACTCCCTTTTCCGCCTTCTGCCTTCCTCCTGCTTTCTTCAGTCGCTCCTCTCACTCCTTAAACTGGCGAGAACGACCCATGGACAGTAGCTAGTAGTTTAAGCTAATGTGCCCACTGGCAATGACTTCGTCCCACCCGCTCCCACTCGCTCCAAGGCTCCGCCTGAAGCGAAAAATGTGTGGCTCTGCCACTTGCAGGAGGCCGGAGCCTCAGGGTGTGTGCTCAGCCGGAGGCTGGGCACCAGATGGAAAAAGTACCCCCCTACGGAATGCCATCCCTTTCCACCTTCCGCCTTCAGTCCTAACCAAAATTTCTCGCTCTAAGCCGACTCTCCCCTCACTCCTTAAACTGCTGTGCATAAAACTGCTCATACCGCCCCCCCTGCTCCAACAGCTCCACATGGGTTCCGGCCTCAGCAATCTGCCCATTCTCAATAAACAAAATTCGATCCGCTTTGCGCACCGTACTCAATCGATGGGCAATTACAAATACTGTCCGATTCTCCATTGCCCGCTCCAACGCCTCCTGCACCAATGCCTCCGACTCAGAGTCGAGCGCCGACGTCGCCTCATCCAAAATCAAAATACGCGGGTTCAACAAAATCGCCCGTGCAATGGCCACCCGCTGCCGCTGCCCCCCCGACAAATTAACACCCCGCTCCCCTACCCACGTGTGATACCCCTGGGAAAACTGCTTAATAAAACCATGGGCATTGGCAATCTTTGCCGCTGCCTCAATCGCCCCATAATCCAGGTTCGTCTGCCCATAGGCAATATTTTGCGCAATTGTCCCCGAAAACAAGGTTGTCTCCTGGGGAACAATCCCAATCTGCTGACGCAAACTCTTCAACGTCACATCCCGCACATCCATCCCATCTACCAAAATCTCCCCCACCTGGGGATCATAAAATCTCGCCAACAGATTTACCAACGTCGTCTTACCCGCCCCCGATGGCCCCACTAACGCCACCACATCCCCTGGTTGAACGAGTAATGAGAGATGATTAAACACCGATTGCCCCGATGCATAAGAAAACTCAATATCGCGATACTCCACCTTGCCCGTAATCGCTGGTAACACCTGCGCATCAGGCTTCTGAATCAGGTCAGGTTGTTCTGCAAAAATATCAAACACCCGCTCCACAGATGCCTCGGTTTGCTTAAACGCATTGTAATGTTGAGTGACTAAGTTAATCGGGTCAATCAACAATGCAACTGCCACTAAAAAGCTGACAAACTCCTGAGGTTGTAAATTTCCTAAGGCAATTTGCCAGCCCCCCAACAAAAACAAAAACATAATACTGACCGCTTCCAAGAAACCCACCACAGGGTATTGAATCGCCGTCAAATGTTCAGTGCGATATTTTGCAACGCGATTCTCATTGGCTACCTGGCTAAAGCGACCCACCTCATAGTCATCTGCCGCAAATGCCTTGACTACCCGAATGTTGCCTAACACCTCAGTCAATAACGACGAGAGATTAGAAATCTCATTCTGGCTACGACGAGAGAGGGCCAACATACGATTACCAAAGCTGCCAATTAACCAGGCCATCAATGGTGCCATCAAAAAGCCCGCCAGGGTAAGGGGCCAATTGAGATAAAACATATAGATGGGAATCGCAATTAGCTGAAAGACGCAGGAGATAAACTGCTGCGACATTTTGTAAACCACTTCGCCAATGCGATCAATGTCCTCAGTTAGTCGATAAGAGAGATCACCAGTTTTAGCAGAGGCAAAATAATCAATGCTCAGACGATGTAAATGGGCATACACTTTTTTGCGCAGTTCCAGCACCGCCGCCAGAGACGCACGAATCGAAAAAACTTTCTCGGCGTATTGAAACAGATTCTGAACTAAGAATGCCAGAGTGGTTAACCCCAGCCACCTGGCGATGTTAGCCACCTCACCCTGGCTGATATAGTAGGTCACCTGGCCAGCTAAATAGGGCAGGGTAATTGTTGTTAGCACGTAGCAAACAATAAACAAAAACGACCAACAAAACAGAGGCCACTGGGGCTTAAGAAACGGCAGTAGTTGCCAATATGCAGATCGTTGTTTTGGGGACATAGGTCGTTAGGTCAAAAAATCAAAGAATAGCCTCAAAGTCCTTCTCACTGGGGGAGAAGGATTTAGGATGAGGGCAAATCTAACCCCAGCAATACCTTATGGATAATTAATTCCACACCTCACCCTTACTCCTCCTTCGCATCCAGCTTTTCTAGAGTCTCTAACACCACGTTGGCAATACGATAGGACGCCCCAAAAGGACCAAATCGTTCTTGCCCGTTGGCAACACAGGCGTCTAAATAGGCTTTATCCTGAACTACCTTGACCGCATACTGGGCCGCTTCCTGAAGAATGGCAGGGGTAGCCGGTTCTGTTCCAATGGTTTTTACCGACAGACCCAGCAGACGCTCCTGGGCTTCGGCAAAGGCATAGGTAAACTGAGGGCCTGCTCCCGGAATTTGTAAAATGGGTTTGCCAATGGCCATGGCCTGATCAACCGCTAAACCAGCCATGCCTAAGACGAGATCAGTTTTGTAAACAATGTCGCTAAAGGCATCACTAAAGCAGAGAACACTGGCTACAGGGTCACCCTGGGCTGGATAGGTGAGTTTGCCTTGGTCACAATGCCAACCACAGTCTGCGGCAATGGTTTCCAGAGACTTGAGCAAATCGGGAACCAGGGCAGCTCGAAATTGAATCTGTGGATTAAGTTTGGCAATTTCTAACGCCAACCCCAACAGCAGTTTTAGATTGCGTAGGGCTTCGGGGATGCGCGACCCAGGGAGTAACGCCACCATCGGCTGGGTGTCATCTAGCCGTAGGTCTTTACCGGTTGGTTTTAGCCGATCAAGGGATGGAATGCCACCAAACTGGGCTTTGGCCAATCCTTGTTTTTGGTAGTCTTTGGCGGTGTAAGCATCCCGGGAAAATAGGGTGAGACAGCGGGGAGACCGGAGCACTGCCTTAAGCACCATGTCAATTTTGAGCGTGCCTTCATACATGGCAGACAGAGATGAGGTAAACGAAATAAAGGGTTTACCGCTGAGATAGGCAAAACATTGCCCGACCACATCTCCAGTGGCAAAGACTAAATCGCAGCCAGGTGCGTACTGCCGCACGGCTTGAAGTTGACGCCAGGTACAAGTGAGTAAACCAGCGCGAATATCATTTAGCAGTCTAAGGCGATTGGTATAGGTAAATCCCCCCGATGGCAATGTCAGCGTTGGTGAAATAATTGGCACGTTAATATTGCGATAGGCGTGCCCCTGACCAACGATGGGTGCGGCGGCAATATCTAACTCTGGTGCTAATTCCCGTAGACTACGAATAATGTGGGAGGAGTGATTATCTTCTCCGTGGCCGTTACTAATAAATAAGAGTTTATGGGGCATGGGTGGACGGCAGTGGACCAGAGCTGAGCGGCAAAGATTTTGCTGAGTCCATAGTACAGCCTGGAGACCCTCAGGCATTAGACTGGGCCTGACCCAGAGATTGTCATTGCTCGTGCTGACCGGCAATCTTGTAGGGGCTGTGCCTTGTGCCAGCCCTCCGAGGCCAGACGCCATTCACCAAATTTCTCTGATACTAGATCCTGGCTACCTGCGCCCGATATTGCAGGGCAACCACAAGGGATTGCCCCTACGAATTGATGTATTTTAATCGGTAGTAATTCAGCCAAATTGGTATGAGTCTTGCCATTAAAAAAACCGCCTGATGGCTTGATCAGACGGTTAATGGTCGTGGTCGTTAAAGGATATGTCTAGGCTGCTTAAGCAGTGCGCTTACGCTTCAGGCCAAATAAAGCGGTGGCACCACTACCCAAGAGACCCAGGATAGTAGCGGGCTCAGGGACGGGCTGATACACCGAGAAGGTTTCGCTGACTTCGTTGCTAACCACAAGTAGTGGAGCACCAATGGGGCTGTCGGTTTCACTGATATACAGCAGACCTTCAGGGCTAATGTCACCCTTAGCGCTGGGCTCGTAGGTGATAAAGCTGGGGGCCGTTGGATCGGTAATGTCATAAACCATGACACCGCCGGAGCGCTCTAGACCGATAAATGCAATTACCTGGCCGTCTACGATACCGATGGTGACGCCTTCGGGTTCAGGACCTTTGTCGTCACTGCGCTGATCAAACTCGTCGGGGTCGCCGCTGTTGATGTTAAAGAATTCAGGGAAGTCAGCTGCAATGATTTGCTCAAAGGCATCACCACTGTCATACACCAGGTTGCCTTCGGCATCCCAAATGGAGAAGGAACGGGCACCGTAGCTATAAATTTGGTCGGTGTCGCCGTCGCCATCGGTATCGCCTAAGGCAGTTGTGGTCTTTAGACGACCTAAGTTTTCGTCTTCTTGTAGCTCATCAGCATTGGGATAAGCGGTGGGATCTAACTCTAGATCCTTAACCCGGACTTCTTCGGAGAAACCATCGTAATCACGGGCATCACCTTCATTGGCAGAAACGATATAGGTTTCGCCATCGACAGTGTAGGTTGCGATCGCATCCGGCTGATACATCCCCAACACAGGATGCGTATCAATATTGATACCATCATCCCGATTGCTAGCATCAAAGCCATTACCATCAACGCTATGATCCTTAAACCCTAGGCTGGTTACTTCAGTAAAGGTTTCGGTGTCCAGATCTAAAATGCCAAACGCATTATTTTCCTGCAACGCCACATAAGCAGTGGCCCCATCGTCAGAAACCGCAATAAACTCAGGCTCAAGATCTTGCTCAGGCGTAGCCCCAGGGCCAAAAATACGGACCTCAGGATCAATCGGTACACCGCCAAATCCAACAGTCTTAACGCTGTTGTTAGCGATATCAATAATGCTCACCGAACCTTCAGGGTCTACGGTGTAGTCATCGTTGGGTTCCCCCTCATTGGCCACCAATACCTTGGTGCTATCGGGAGTAAATGTGAGCATGTCAGGTAGAGCGCCGACCTCAAAGCTGATTTGAAAATCGCCATTGGCATCAAAAAAGGCGACGATACCATTGTCCTGAGCGGTTTCAGCTTCAATCGCCGCTGCCAAAATACCATTCCCAAACGCAACGCTATTAACGCCGCCGCCAGCAAACCCACCAATATTGGTCGGCTCAGTTAAATCAATAGAACTAACAAAGCTAGGAGCAGTTGGATCAACGAGATTAAAAATCTCAATAGTGTCGCCTGTAGTGACAAACAGGTTATTGCTATCGGGGTCAAACGCTGAGATTTCCGCACCACCCTCAACCTCTGCACCGCCCAATCGGCTAAGTGTAAACGCAGATGCAGGTGTAGCCATTGCTCCTGCCAGAACAATCGCCGGGACAAACGCCCCCAACATATATTTAGGTGTCATAGTGTCGATTTCGATGTGAATTTCAGAGCTGTGAATCAGTAGTAACCCCCATCCAGCAAGAGCCACCTCGGGCGAACCGTGGCAAATACTGGACTCCTGCATGATTTAATTTGAAGTTAAAATAATTTCCAAAATCAAAGGTTAAGAGAAGGTAAAAGCCCCTAGACCTTTCAAAGAGTCTTTAAGGAACCTCATCGTGGATTTATCTAGCCCATTAAAATAAACCTTGTCCATGTCCAGAATTGGAGTTTTGCCGTAGAAGAACATAAAGGTTTCAATTTGGGCGTGGTTTAGCTAGGTAGTTACTACTAATCCCCCCAACAGTCTCACTCCTCTGGCACAATGAGGTGGTCAAATGTCCCTGTTCAGTAAAGGTCTCCCAAGGTTTTGGTCCTAGCACCTGAAAATTTATTTCCGTTTCAGCTCGATTCGTTTCAAGTGGATGCCATTGAGGCACTTAACAAAGGACAGTCTGTAATTGTCTGTGCCCCCACTGGTTCCGGTAAAACCCTGGTGGGTGAATATGCCATTCACCGAGCCATTCACTTTAACAGACGGGTGTTTTACACCACCCCCCTAAAGGCGCTTTCCAATCAAAAACTGCGGGACTTTCGCGACCAGTTTGGCCATGACACGGTTGGTTTACTAACGGGCGACCTGTCCATCAACCGGGATGCCCCCATTCTGGTGATGACCACAGAAATCTTTCGCAACATGCTCTATGGCACCACCATGGGAGAAGTGGGGGATGCGGTGCAGGGGGTACAAGCGGTGATTCTAGACGAGTGTCACTATATGAACGACCGCCAACGCGGTACCGTCTGGGAAGAATCCATCATCTACTGTCCGCCAGAAATTCAGCTGGTGGGGCTGTCGGCTACGGTTGCCAATGGTGATCAGCTGACTGACTGGATTGCTAAAATCCATGGCCCCAGTCAGTTAATTTATTCGGACTTTCGCCCGGTGCCCCTGACGATTCACTTCGCAACGGGTACGGGAATTTTCCCCCTCTTAAATGAGAAAAAAACAGCGCTCCACGACCGCTTGAAACGGCAGCGTAAGCCACCTCGCCAACAAAAGGGCCAAAAGAAAAAATCTCCGAGCGCCAATAACGAATTTATTGTCAGCCAGCTGCAACAGAAAGACATGTTGCCCGCTATTTTCTTTATTTTTAGCCGTAAGGGGTGTGACAAGGCGGTACAAACCATTAGTAGTCTATCCCTGGTTACCCCGGCTGAGGCCCTCGACCTCAAACATCGGATTGATGAGTTTTTAAGGGCTAATCCTGAAGCGGCTCGGGCTGGTCAGGTGGATCCTCTATACCGAGGCATTGCGGCCCACCATGCTGGCCTATTACCCGCCTGGAAAGGTCTGGTGGAAGAGCTTTTCCAAGCCGGGCTGATTAAGGTTGTGTTTGCCACTGAAACCTTGGCAGCCGGTATTAATATGCCTGCGCGCACCACGGTTATTTCTAGTTTGTCAAAGCGTACCGATAGTGGTCATCGGCTCCTCCATGCCTCAGAATTTTTGCAGATGGCTGGCCGGGCAGGCCGACGAGGCATGGATATAGAAGGCCATGTGGTGACCGTAGAAACCCCCTTTGAGGGGGCTAAAGAAGCGGGGTATTTGGCGCTGGCTAAGCCGGACCCATTGGTGAGCCAATTCACGCCCAGCTATGGCATGGTGCTCAACTTACTTCAAACCCATTCCCTAGAGGAAACCCGTGCCCTAGTAGAACGTAGCTTTGGGCAATATCTTTCCACCTTGCATCTAACGCCCCAACAACAGGCCATCAATGATGTGGAGCATAATATTGCGCTTATTCGTGAGCAGTTGGAGACCATTGGTGACGAGCAAATTGCAGAATATGCCAAGCTGCGAGAGCGATTGCGGGAAGAACGCCGTCTCCTCAAAATTTTGGACAAACAGGCCCTTGAAACCTTGACAGGGGATCAGCAAACCGTGGTTAATTTCGCCGTGGCGGGCACAGTGCTATCTCTTAAGGGGAAGCATGTTAAGGTGCATAACCCGCTACCCGCTGTTTTGGTCACTAAGGTCCAAGCCCCTGGAAAAATCACCTATCTGATTTGTCTGACCCAGGATAATCGTTGGATTATGGCAGCGCCTCGGGATGTATTTGCCCTTTACGAAAAATATGAGCGCATTGCAGCGGTGGATCATCTGGTACCACCGGACACCCTGCCCCTGAAAGCTGGCAGTAAGTGTACTGGGGATGACACAACGGCTGAGGTGGCCAGCCTGATACCCATAGAATTACCTTCCTTTGATGCCCTGGCTCCGGAGGTCAAGGAACAGCGCGATCGCATGCTTTCTGTTGAGGCTAAGTTAGAAAGCCATCCGCTCAATCAATTTGGCAAACCCAAATCACTGCTGAAAAAGCAGCAGCGGCTGACCATCTTGGAGACTGAGTTACGCGATCGCAAAGCTAAATATAATCAATACGCCAGCCGCTACTGGCAAGAGTTTCTTAATCTAATGGCGATTCTTGAAAACTTTGGCGGTCTTGAGCAAAATCAACCGACGAACTTTGGCAAAATGGCCGCCGCTATCCGGGGTGAAAATGAACTGTGGCTGGCCTTGGCCTTAGGATCCGGTGAATTTGACCATCTGCTGCCCCATCAGTTCGCCGCTGCCTGTGCCGCCATTGTTACAGAAATCACCCGCCCCGACACCTGGACCCGTTATAGCACCTCCAATGCCGTGACAGAAGCCCTGGATGGGCTACGTTCAATTCGTCGGCAAGTGTTTCAGCAGCAGCGGCGTTACCAGGTGGCTTTACCCGTATGCCTGGAGTGGAATCTGATTGCCTTGGTCGAAGAATGGGCCTTAGAAGCTGAGTGGAATGAGCTGTGTCAAAATACCAGCCTGGATGAAGGGGATGTGGTGCGCATTCTTCGCCGTACCTTGGATATTTTGTCTCAAATTCCCCACGTGCCATTCCTGTCGCCTACGGTTAAGTCCACAGCCCGTCAGGCTGCTTATCTACTAAATCGTTTCCCGGTAAATGAGGCTGGCGATATAGCAAACCCGCTAAGCGAGGCATCGGAGGAAGACATAGATGTCGACGATATTAATACCGAAGAGGAATAATAATAATTGTTACGGCTCAGTCTAAGGCTATCCACTGCTTACCCTACCCGTTGTCTATGACATTGTCTTCTGCATTTATTCAACCTAAAACGCTTGCCCGTGCTCAACGCGCAGTGAGATGTGCGCCTTTTTATATGAAATTGCTGGTGGCGATGCGATCTCAAAGCGTTTCCCTACGGGCCGTTACTGACGATCGCGGTATGCTGAGCGGCTATACCCGCCAACCCCTTTCAGACGTTGCCGCCGAGCAACACCTAAGTTGGCTCATGACCGTGGGGATTGTCCGCCGGGAGGTCGATGGACAAGGCTTGACCGATAGTTTTCGTCTGACACCTATTGGTCGTCAGTTGGTAGAACAATGGGAAGCCTCAGGTCGTCCGGATTCCCTAGGTAATCCTCTGGATTATTTACTCAATGCCAGAAATCGTTGGTTGAGACTACCGACCTGGTTGTAATGGCCAGGTTAATTTTGAAACCATTTTTCGATCTCAGCGGCATAGTAGCACTGACGATGTCTAAAGGATAAAGTTTGGGTAAAGTTATGCAATAGTATTTCAACTTAAACCACGTTCAAGTTGAAACTGGTCACTTCTGCCCTAGAAAACTACAGTTCTGGACAAAGCTTAACCACCAACTCTCACCGTCAGGCTATTCCCATTGGCATCGCTGATCTTTCTTATTTCAACTAAAGCGTAGCAAATACTCATATTGAAAATCGTTATTCCGATTCACTATTTCAACTCAATATTGCAATCACTAATAATTCCACTAGACCGGGAGGCACTCTAGCATGAAGGCCATTATGGTAGTGGGGACAACCTCCCACGCCGGTAAATCTCTAATTGTCACAGCACTTTGCCGTATGTTGAGCCGTCGTGGCTGGCGAGTGGCTCCCTTCAAGGGTCAAAATATGGCCTCTAATACCTATGTCACCTCTAATGGGGCCGAAATAGGCTATGCACAGGCAGTCCAGGCTTGGGCAGCGGGAGTATCTCCCCAATCCGAAATGAATCCAGTACTGCTCAAAACCCAGAGCAACGGCACTTCTCAAGTCATCATCAAAGGACGCCCTGTGGGTCAGACCACATCTGACCATTACTATGAGACTTACTTTGAAACCGGCTGGCAGGCGGTGCAAGAAAGCTTGGCTCGCCTAGGACAAGAATTTGACCTGCTGCTTTGTGAAGGCGACGGCAATCCTGCCGAAATCAATATCAAGCATCGAGATCTGGCAAATATGCGGATCGCCAAAGCCCTCAATGCACCCACCATTCTGGTGGTTGATATTGATCGAGGGGGGGCCTTTGCCCATATCGTTGGCACCCTTGAACTCCTAGAGCCCGATGAGCGAGACCTGGTTAAAGGCATCATCATCAATAAGTTTAGTGGTCAGAAAAGTGTGCTGCAGTCAGGTATTGAATGGCTAGAAAAGCGCACAGGTATTCCTGTAATGGGTGTGGTTCCTTGGATTGATAATGCTACGCCAACAGAAGGGGCGCTTTCATTGATGAATCGCCCCATGGAAAAAAAATCCGCTGAACTTAACATTGCTGTAATTCGCTTGCCACGGATTTCTAACTTTACGGACTTTGACCCCCTAGAGGCTGAACCGTCAGTCAATGTTAGATATCTCAGCCCTAAAGACGATTTGGGCCATCCTGACGCTGTCATTTTACCTGGCACTAAAACAGCCATTGCCGATCTGCTAATTTTGCAACGTACGGGGATGGCCGAAGCTATTCAAAACTATGCTTCAGCCGGGGGAACTGTGCTCGGTATTTGCGGTGGGTTCCAACTCATGGGACAAATGCTGGCGGATCCAGAAGGCTTAGAAGGCCAAGAAGGTCGATTCAGGGGATTAAGTATCCTTCCTCTGCGCACGGTCATTACTCAAAATAAAGTTGCCCGTCAACGATCCGTTAGCTCTAAGTATCCTCAAGAAGGCCTACCCGTTAATGGATATGAAATCCACCATGGCCGTACTCAGCTGGTAATGACCCCTGAAGGGGGAGAACCAGGGCCAAAATTTCAGCCTATTTTTGACGACCGTAGCCTGGGCATTGTGGATGAAACCGAGTCTCTGTGGGGGACTTACCTGCACGGCATTTTTGACAACGGTCCTTGGCGACGAGCTTGGTTAAATCGCCTCAGACAGCAGCGGGGGCTAGGTTCTCTACCTACAGGTATTGCTAACTATCGAGAACAGCGCGACACCATGCTCAACGATTTAGCCGATACAGTTGAAAAATACGTTAACTTGGACCCGATTCTGAGCCAGTCCTAGGTCTGCCCCCCAACCAAAGTCATATATCAGCATCAGGGTCCCATAATATTCCTGGACTGACTGTAGGACCACTGTGGGACCATATGGGCAGTCCTATCAAATCAGGTTAGTAATGCCCCCTATAGATATTGGAATTTTGGCCCTGGGTGGTTTAACCGCAGGAATATTAGCAGGCTTGCTGGGCATTGGTGGCGGAGTACTAATGGTGCCATTGTTGCTAGTTTTTGGCATCAATGTGGATCAAGCTGCGGCTACGAGTTTGCTGGCGATTCTGATCACAGCCACCACAGGCAGTTTGCAAAATTGGCGTATGGGGTACCTACAACCCAAAAACATTTTGCTCCTGGCACTACCAGCCATTGCTTTGGTAATCGTGGGCACTGAAGTGGGTGGGCTATTGGCAGAATATTGGCGACGAACTGCGTTTGGCACCCTACTACTAGCTAATATTTATTTGGTTAGCGTTAAGAAACGTATTGCCACCACTGCTCATGTCCGTCAAATGTCACCGCTGGTGGCACGACTTATAACTGGCAGTTCCTCAGGATTTATGGCAGGGCTATTCGGCGTGGGCGGTGGCGTGATCATGGTGCCTCTGCAGATATTACTCATGCATACCAGCATGAAAAATGCGGTGCGTAATAGTCTAGCGGTGATTTCCCTGACGGCCTTAATTGCCTGCATCCACAATGGTCTGAAAGGAGATATTGTCTATGGTGCTGGCTTAATGCTGGGGTTAGGCGGCTTGGTGGGCGTACAAATCAGTACTCGATTTTTACCCAAGCTACCTGAACGGGTAGTTAGCTGGCTATTTCGTACGTTGCTTTGCGTATTGTCAGCCTACGTATTTTGGCAAGCCTGGCAGGCATATACGAGCCAAACATAAAAATGGGTACCAAACTTAAGCTAGTACCCAGTGACTAACTTGAGCAGTTAGCATTCACATGTATTCAATTTTGGCAAAAGTCTACAGACTAACTGCGAAGGATGCAGCGAACGTATCTATCAGCTGAGTCTTCAGATGCTTTACCAGATCTAGCTTGCCTACTATTCCTTAGTTTGAATATAAAGAATAAGTAGAAATACGGTTGGAACGAATACGAACAGGATGCTGGCTACAAACCCTAGATTATTAACTTCCATAGGACTTAGCTACTATTCTCTTAACAACAAACCACATGGCTAAGCATATCACCCCGCTTCAACTCAATGAACCCACTGGTGAATGAATTGCAGTTTGCAATACTCTTTGGCAACCAAAAACCTGGTAAGTCGGTAGTTATAGACAAGCAACCTCACACCAGCAAACTGTTTGCTTTAAGATTTTTATTTTTTCCGTTTGGGTTTAGTGACGACGCTGACCGGGCCGTTGACCAGTGTCTGACAAGCCAAGCGACAATTGTCAGAGCGTTTTTTGAGCCTTTTTTCTTCGACGGCTGTGCGGGGAGACAGGTTATCTAACCCTTCGGCAATTTCAACAACACATAGTGCACATTGGCCATATCCGCCGCAGTTCATCATCTTGCCAGTAAATGTATAGATATCAACGCGATTATCTATCGCCTTCTGACGCAGATTTGCTCCATCCGCCGCTGTGATCTCAACATCTTCGTTAACAAACTTAATAGTTGGCATCGAATAGCTCCAAAGGCAATCGTTACAAAGTCGAGAACGCCGTTAACGGCTTCATCCTAAGCAATCCAACTTGCATTGGATTATGAACTCTAGTTACACTTCTTTATACACTTTAATCTTCGAATTTGAGTGTATTAGTCCGTCGGGAATCGTTTGGATTCACTACCGTGTCAGGCTATCTGTCCATTGCCTCTAGTTTGCTTTGCTCTCAAGGAAAATTCTTTGGGCGTTTGCTTTGGAGTCAATGGGTGTATCTGGTAGCCTGTTTGTATCGGTATTTTAATGTACGGCTAACATTTCCAAACTAGGAGGAGGCGCGTAGTCAATGGGACTACCCTGGTACCGGGTACATACAGTCGTTATTAACGATCCCGGACGACTGATTTCTGTACACCTAATGCATACTGCACTTGTAGCAGGTTGGGCTGGCTCTATGGCCCTGTTTGAGCTTGCTACATTTGATCCAAGTGATCCTGCCCTGAATCCCATGTGGCGTCAGGGTATGTTTGTTCTTCCCTTCATGGCTCGCCTCGGTGTAACCGGGTCTTGGGGCGGCTGGAGTGTGACTGGCGAGACAGGGGTTGATCCTGGTTTCTGGTCCTTTGAAGGTGTTGCACTCGCACATATCGTGTTATCTGGCCTACTGTTCTTAGCAGCAGTTTGGCACTGGGTCTTCTGGGATTTGGATCTATTCCGTGACCCTCGAACTGGTGAGCCCGCATTGGACTTGCCCAAGATGTTCGGTATTCACCTGTTCTTATCTGGCTTACTTTGCTTCGGCTTTGGGGCATTTCATCTAACGGGTGTTTGGGGCCCCGGTATGTGGGTATCTGACCCCTACGCCCTGACTGGACACGTGCAGCCTGTGGCTCCCGAATGGGGTCCTGGTGGATTTAACCCTTACGACGCAGGCGGTATTGTGGCACACCATATTGCCGCTGGTATTGTCGGTATTGTGGCTGGTCTATTCCACCTGACGGTGCGACCACCCCAGCGTCTTTACAAGGCGCTGCGTATGGGTAATATCGAAACTGTCCTATCCAGTAGTATCGCAGCTGTTTTCTTTGCGGCATTCGTTGTGGCCGGTACCATGTGGTACGGCAATGCGACGACTCCTGTTGAACTGTTTGGTCCTACTCGTTATCAGTGGGATGCTGGCTATTACCAGCAGGAAATTGAGCGCCGTGTACAGGCTGATATGGCTGACGGTCTCAGCCGTGCAGAAGCCTATGAGAATATTCCTGAGAAACTTGCTTTCTACGACTATGTGGGTAACAGCCCTGCCAAGGGTGGTTTGTTCCGCGTAGGTCCTATGGATAGTGGTGACGGTATTGCCACTGCTTGGCTAGGTCACCCTGTATTCAAAGATGCTGAGGGTCGCGTACTTTCAGTTCGTCGTCTGCCTAACTTCTTTGAAACTTTCCCAGTTATTCTGACTGACTCTAGTGGCACAGTGCGGGCAGATATTCCTTTCCGACGCGCTGAATCCCAGTACAGCATCGAGCAAACCGGTGTAACTGTTAGCTTCTACGGTGGTGAGCTGGATGGCCAGACCATTGAGGATCCTGCCCGTGTGAAGCGTTATGCCCGTAAGGCGCTGTTAGGTGAGCCCTTTGAGTTTGATCTTGAAACTCTGGACTCTGACGGTGTATTCCGGTCCAGTCCCCGTGGTTGGTTTACTTTTGGCCACGCAGTCTTTGCACTGTTGTTCTTCTTTGGCCATATCTGGCACGGCTCCCGTACTCTTTACCGCGATGTATTCGCTGGTATTGATCCCGATCTCTCTCCTGAGCAGGTCGAGTGGGGCTTGTTCCAAAAGGTGGGTGACACTACTACTCGTATCTAGTGCTCGTTCACAGGTTTTAGTTTAAGTAAAAATGGCTCAGCAAGTTTCGCTGGGCCATTTTTTTGGGATAATGTTTTCACTAGCAGCCCTTGCTGGGGTCTACGGCAATGGCAATAGATGTTGATTGAGTAGGACAAAACCATGGAAAGTGTTGCTTACATTCTGATTCTCGCCCTCATTCTTGGGACGCTCTTTTTTGCGATAGTATTTCGTGAGCCCCCCCGGATTAAAAAGGACTAATTCCATATTTTTTTAGCCTGGAGCTATCAATAAAGCGAAAGGTCTAAGAACCGAGCTGTTATCCCCGATGAGATGGATGACATAATAGAGGTACTAACTTCTTTGCGTTTAGCGAAGTTAGCCTCTATTTTTGTTTTAAGCGTGGTCTAATGAGCGGACCTCACGTTACTGATTTTGGGTTTATTGGTCTATGCAGTGTCCCTTCTGCCAGCATCCCAGCAATCGCGTTCTAGAGTCTAGATCGGCTGAATCCGGTCGTAGTATTCGTCGTCGTCGGGAGTGCCTAAAGTGCCATGGCCGATTTACCACCTATGAGCGCATTGAATATGTGCCCATCACTGTGATCAAGCGTAACGATGACCGGGAACTGTTTAATCGCTCAAAGCTTTTGAGAGGGATTGTTAGAGCCTGTGAAAAAACGGGTCTTGAGCCCGCTCGCCTGGAAAATATAGTTGACAACATTGAGGCCGATTTACAGCAACGTTCTAGCCGAGAAATTGCCAGTGCGGATATTGGGGAGCTGGTTTTGCAACAGCTTCAACCCTTAAATGAAGTTGCCTATGTCCGCTTTGCATCCGTCTATCGGCAATTTACTGGTATTCGAGATTTTGCCGACACCCTGAGTCATCTGCAATCTGCTGAAGCTGAGACCAAACCCTACATTACAAATGGCAATCGTAACGGCTCTACATTAATGGTCTAAGGGCGTCGGCAATTAATAATCTCTACCCGATTTTTTTTTGCGTTGACACTGCACTCAATCAATCCCGTAATATTCAGTGACAGTAAACCTAAATTCACTTATCATAAATAGTCTTGCGAAGGTTTGTGTATTTTGCTAATTTTCGGTACGGATCTCCGTGTCGCACGTTTTCGTGTGTTAGTATTACTTGCTTTGCAAGACTCTAAGTCCTGATCTTTATTCAGGTTCATGTCAGCGGCTGAGGCAGCATGATGCTTTACTCAACTTGACTGACTACTCAGAGTTACTTAGTAAAAGGTTAACGGTAGTGCATTTTAGATGATGCCCTTAGCCTTGTCTGAGATAAAATCTGGATCAATGTAGGGGCGGCACACAGACCCACAACATGTCCACTCGATTATGGAGAAACCGTAGGAAACATATAGCATGGTCAATCTTGAAACGACACAAGCCGATATTGGTTTTACTCATGAAGATTTTGAAGCGTTATTAGATCAGTACGATTATCATTTCAGTCCCGGTGATATTGTTCCAGGGACAGTTTTTAGTATCGAGCCTCGGGGCGCTCTGATTGACATTGGTGCAAAAACCGCTGCTTATTTGCCCATCCAAGAGATGTCGATTAACCGTGTCGAAGCTGCTGATGAAGTGCTTCAGTCAAATGAGACTCGTGAGTTTTTCATCTTGACAGATGAAAATGAAGATGGCCAGTTAACTCTATCTATTCGTCGTATCGAGTACATGCGCGCATGGGAGCGGGTACGCCAGCTCCAGAATGAAGACGCTACTGTTCGTTCTGATGTGTTTGCAACCAACCGTGGTGGAGCCCTGGTTAGAATTGAAGGACTACGTGGCTTTATCCCTGGTTCCCACATCAGTACGCGTAAACCTAAAGAAGACCTGGTGGGTGAGGCACTTCCCCTCAAGTTTTTAGAAGTAGACGAGGAGCGTAATCGTCTAGTGCTGAGTCACCGCCGTGCCCTGGTTGAGCGCAAGATGAATGGTCTTCAGGTAGGCGAAGTTGTGATCGGCGCGGTGCGCGGTCTCAAACCCTATGGTGCCTTTATTGATATTGGCGGTGTTAGTGGTCTGCTTCATATTTCTGAAATCTCCCACGACCACATTGATACGCCAAACACGGTGCTCAATGTGAACGATGAAATTAAGGTTATGATTATTGACCTGGATGCTGAACGGGGTCGAATTTCACTATCGACCAAGCAGCTTGAGCCTGAGCCCGGTGATATGGTTAAAAATCCTGACATCGTGTTTGAGAAAGCTGAAGAGATGGCTGAGCGTTATCGTCAGCAGTTATTGAAGGCAGCTGAGGCTGAAGCTGCTGAAGCTGAAGCTGATGGTGAGGTCGATGGTGAGGCTGGTGAAGTGATTTACGAAGAAGATGAAATGACGGCTATGGCTGTGGCCGAATAGTCGTTTCCAGGCTTGGACGTGGGAAAGTTTAATAGGTTTTATTGAAATGTGGGGCCTAAACCCCACATTTTTTATTGGTTATTTCGTCATGGCTGGTGGTTACTATTGCCTGTAACGATAAATTTTTTCAGGGCGTTGATGCGGTCTTTTTAGACAAAGACGGCACCCTGGCTGATGTTGCCAATTATTTAAATCAGTTGGGATATCTCCAGGCGCAGTTGATGGAGCAAGCGCTGCCTGGAACCTATGAGTTAATTCTAAAAGCCCTAGGGGTTACTCCTGAGGGGCTGATGGCATCAGGGCTATTAGCTGTGGGCAGTCGTCAAGAAACTGTTTTGGGGACAGCTGCAGCTGCGGCCATGACAGGATGCCCATGGGTACAGGCGGTAGATTTGGCTACCACCACGCTGACGATAGCCGATCAGCGATGTTCCCCTAAAGCGCTTTACACTCCATTGTTGCCAGGGGTCTTAGAATTTTTAAGGCGGCTCAAGCAGGCCAAGCTCAAGGTGATTATGGTCTCAGCTGATTCCCAACAGAACCTTGATCAGTTCGTCCAGCACTATCATTTGCATACTTATTTTGATCGGATTCAAGGAGTGAGCAGCCAGCATCCTACTAAATTAGAGCCCAGTTTTTTGGCCGCAGCTTGTCAATCCATTGGACTCTCGCCTAATCAGGGGGTAGTGATTGGAGATGCAGCCAGTGATTTATGCATGGCCGCATCAGCCCGTGGGTTTATTGGTTATCTGGGGGGATGGCAACCAGCGCTATCGGTCGTCGATATTCTTGGCATTGATGGCAGTGCTAGTACCCTGTCGCTAGAGTACGGGTTTGCCACAGACTTTAGCCAAATCATATTGGCTCCGTAATCCCCATGACTCTGAACAGGTCAATAAAAAAAATTAGGGACGATTGTTAATCGCCCCCAAATTCAACCTTGATTTGCACATCTGCGCATTTAGTTATTCCTATTGTGCTGGCTACCTCTAGAGAACTCAAGTGACGGCTTGTCAAAGTTTTGTGGCTTATCACAGTTTGTCACTGGATGGGCTATGGATGGGCTGAGAACGATAGACTAACCTAAGTGTTGTTCGGAGTTAGCCAATGTCGCCATTTCCGGCCTATCGTCCTAAACGCCTATCCTTGGGACCGCTTGAAACTGAAATTTTAGATATTTTGTGGCAGTTGGGTACTACATCAGCTACGGCCATTCACAATCACATCTTGGAAGATATTGATCGTGATTTGACCTATTCGTCAGTGGCGACAGTTTTACGTCGTCTTGAAACCAAGGGCTGGATTGCGAAACGACGGGTGGGTAGAGCCTACCATTGGGCACCTCTATTGTCGGCAGCCCATGCCAAAGTTTTGGCATCCCACGAGCGTTTACAGCAGTTTTTGGCAGCCAGTAACCCAGATATTGTAGCGGCCTTCGCGGATACCCTCGATCAAGACAGCCTTGATCAGCTGGAGGCCATTACCCAACGCATTCAGGCAGCGCGACGTGCCCAAGCCAATCAACCACAGGAGAAGCAGCCATGATGCATGTCAGTTTAATGGGTGGTGCGATCGCAACCGCTATCCTATTGCGCCTAGGCTTTACCCATCGCTGTCTCCACGATGCCCATTGGTTAACCGTGTTATCACTGTTTTTAATTTCACCACTGCTTTTACTAACAACAGCAGTGGCCATTATCATCATGGGACCCTACGGCCATTTGGTCAGTCCCTTAGAAGGCTGGTTCAGTTATGGTATAGCCTGGCTGTTTCTACTGTTTAGCGTGGGTCTACTAGGTTATTTAGGCTGGCTGGCCCACATCAGCATTGCCAACATTCAACAGTATCCCCAGCGGCCTGTACACAACACCCTCAGCCGAGTCATGGATGAGGATACTGCGTTTAGTGCTCAAATTGGGTTCTGGTCATCAGAACTCATCATCAGTCAGGGACTAATTGACACATTAGACACAGACCATTTGGCTGCAGTCATTGCCCACGAACAGGCTCACCATCACTACCGCGATACCTTTTGGTTCTTTTGGCTAGGTTGGTTAAAGCGCCTGAGCTGGTGGTTACCTTACACCAACATGCTCTGGCAGGAACTACTCCTACTGAGAGAAATTCGAGCCGATAACTGGGCAACTCAATCCGTTGACCGGCTCACATTGGCCGAATCTTTGGTACAAGTCATCGCAGCCCCCCTGTCACCCATAACAGTTGCGAACTTTAGCTGTACGGTTCCCACCAGTCGATTAAGTCGTCGGATTGATGCCCTCTTATCAGACCATGATTATGGATTTCAACCCCAGTGGTCTCTAATTACCTATGGTTGTATCGCGGGCTTGGTAGTCGGTCTATTTCCCCTATGCTCGATTCCCTTTCACTATTAACCATCATTGGGCATCCTCACTGGCCCATAGCCGGAGGGCCTAAAACGGGACGTCGGGTCCAGGCTCCGTTGAAGGTTTAGGTGATTCAGGCGCATCGTCATCGAGATTCACAATCTGACCACTAAAGAACTGGGCAAAACTCTTGACACTGCGATTAAGTTCGGTTTCTTCTTGCCAGTCAGCTGCTGCTGCTGCTGGCGATGGTGATGGTGGTGTATTAGGTAGATCCCTAGGTATGGTCTCCGGTAACTCTGATGATGGTGTAACCAACGGTGGTGGTTTAGGGGCGACTGGTGGAGAATATGGCGTGGTAGTAGGTTGTGATACAGGCGGTGCTGGCGGTGCTGGCGATGTAGGCGGCGGTGGGGCAGCTCCGGCTGATGGTGATCCTGAAGAGGCTTCTGAAACAGACGTTTGTCCTTTAGGGGCAACCACCATAGTGATCCGAACCTGATGGCCGAAGACTTTTTCAAACGCCGTCTCGACATTACTCAAACGGTTTTGTGCCATCTGCATTAGCTTGTCATTGGTAATACCAACGCTAGCTTCAATACCATTACACGCCAAAAGTTGACCATGTTGACGCATCAAAACTGCAGTCCCCATAGGCATTTCACGGCTTCTAGCCATCTGCGTCATCTGGGCAACAATTTTACCCCAGATATCGCTGAGACTTCCCATGGCGGGGGCATTGTTGGGGACGGAGGTCGGGGTGTCTCCCTGGGGCTGCTCCACGTCCGGCTTAGGTGTAGCCAGTGACTCTTTAGCAGGGTCAAAAGATGACAGAGGCTTCACAGGAGCATCTTTAGGGCTTACTTCCTCGGAGGCTACTTCCTGGGGGGCTACTGGCTGAGTGACTAAGACATTGGAGCCCACTGGCTGAGCAACTGCCGCTTTACTGGGCGGTGGGCTTTTTGCCTCTGGCACTATTGGCTTAGTGACCGTAGATGCCACAACTGATGCTGTAACCTCTGTTTGCCCAAGGGCTGTCGGCAACAGGCCCATGAGGGTAATTTCTAACCAAAGCCTGGGTTGAGTGGTGTTTTTGACTTGTATTTCCGCTGTCCGCAGATGTTGTTGACTAGAGAGCAGTAGAGGCAAGGGGAATGTCTGGGCAAACGTAACCATCTCTGCCCAAATGGCAGGGGTAATGGTCACTAAATCGCGCCGATTGCCAGCTGTTTTAGCAATTAATAAATCTCGGTAAAACGCTACTAGACTTTGCAAGACCATCAGGGGTTCTCGTCCCCGATCCATCAGCTGCCGTGCCAAGATTAAGACCTGGGCTCCGTCATCGCTACCAATCGCCTGTACCAAAGCCAGCAGGTCGCGCTCAGAAACTGCACCTACTAGATCCCACACAGCTTCGATGGTGATCTTTCCTGCTAAAAGCCCCAGCTGGTCAAGCAGGCTTTCCGCATCCCGTAAGCCACCCTGGGAAAGCTGGGCTACCAGCTGCAGAGCATCCGGGGCAATATTAATAGATTCTTGCTGAGCAATGAAGCCTAAATGCTGCACCATCGCATCCAGGGGAATACGGCGAAAGTCAAACCGCTGACAGCGGGAAATGATGGTGGGTAATACTCGCTGGGGATCGGTAGTTGCCAGCACAAAAACAACATGGGGCGGTGGCTCTTCTAGGGTTTTGAGCAAAGCATTAAATGCCGCTGTGCTCAGCATATGGACTTCATCGAGGACATAAAGCTTATAACGGCACTGAACAGGCGCAAATTGCGCCCGTTCAATCAGCTCTCGGATATTGTCTACACCGGTATTACTAGCGGCATCAATTTCGACGATATCAAGGGCAGCACCAACGGTGATTTCATGACAGACCTGACAGGTGCCACAGGGCTCAGCCGTGGGTAACTCACTGCTTAAACAGTTGATCGACTTAGCTAAAATACGAGCGCTCGATGTTTTGCCAGTCCCCCTGGGGCCACAGAAAAGATAGGCTGGGGCAATGCGATTTTGCTGGAGGGCATTAGAGAGGGTGGTTGCGATCGCATCCTGCCCCACCAGTTGGGCAAATGTTTGGGGACGATATTTGTGATGGAGCGGTTCGTAGGCCATAGTTACCATGCCCTACATCAATAACAGGTACAAAAGACAGGCAAAATAATGGCTAAGTAAAATAAACATGCCGAACAAACAATGGGCATGTCAATTATATAGAAGCCTATATAAAAGCTGCAGTTCTATTTAGCTGAGTACCATAATATCTTTAGCAGTCTGCACCCCTTGCCATCGAGTTATCCATCTAGGCCAACGGCTAAAACGCTTACAAAGCCGAACTTCATTGCCCTTCGCTGACCAATGCACCTGATCAAAAATTTGATGTAGGATAAACAACCCGCGACCACAGTCCCCCATGCTCTCACTGTCATCTCCATCAGGGCAGACACGACAGCCATTGGGGAGATCAAAACCGTTTCCTTGATCCGTAATGATCCACCAGTAACAGCCTTGAAACTCAGCATACTGAACGGAAACCTGTTTACTGGGATCTAAGCTATTACCATGCTTAGCAGCATTGACCAGCGCTTCTTGCAGACCTAAGCGCAGCTCGTCACGCATCTGTGACGGTGCATGCTCCAGCAAAGTATCGATAATTGGATACAGATATAGAGTAGAAGCAAAACTCAATTTGTCCCACTTTACTCCATTGAACAATGTCATCACACCAACCATGCAATCAATCTCCAACGTTGAGCCGATCGCTCATTAATGGCAGACTCATTCGTCAACACAAACCGTAGCCTTAAAAAACAAGTTGAGTGAGCTATAGAGATTAAAAATTGTTTTTGAAACAGGTGTATAAAATACGTACTGCAGGGAATTAATAAACTTTTTCACCCTAGTCTAATATATCAGATCTGCAATAAGGCAACCTGAAAAACAGGAAAAACTATCAAACCAATGGCTAAGTTTGCGTTTTCTTTAAGTCAAATAAAAATATTTTTTCCGTTATTTTCACTTTAAATTCAGCCTCTAGAACCTAATTCGCTGACCCATATCAACTCTTTAGGGAAGATGGATTTAGGTACCCTTAGTCAATTTAGAAACTCCATAAATAAAAAGCTTAATGTATGGAACAAAGACATTAGTATGCGTCCTATCCATAGGTTACTTTTAGGAACGATCAGAAACCACCCACCTCCAAACTCACTACTGTCTATATGGAGCATTTAGTTAATCTCTGGGTAAGGGCAATTTAACTAAACCTAAACTCAAGTATATTGTCACCATAGATTGGTAATTCAATACTCAGCAATTTCAACTAGACATTTGTACGCAATATTTAACACACTTATTTGATTGTCCGAATAAATACTATTGCTATGTGGCTATTCATACTGGGCTGTTTGCTACCCATGAACAGGGCCATTGACTATGACAAATATCGTTTTGCCGTATCAGCAACGATCTCTGAATTATCTTGGGTTAATGTCATCAGCGTAGGCAGAACGTCCTCGGCATTAGGCGTATCAAGGTAATAGCTGAGGGCTTGAGCAAGACGATGACGGACTTGCCAATCATCGTTATCTGCAAATGGTAATAGCAATGGAATCCCCCGAGTATCTTTTAATTCACCAAGGGCACCAATGGCGGCTAACACCACTAAGCTATTGTCAGATGTGAGCGCTTGCTGCAATAACTCAAACCCACGACTGGCACCCAACTCCCCCAAACAAGCAACAATACTCATTTGCACAATCCATTCAGACGTATTGTTATAGGCAGTGGCTAAATCATCGTAGGCTTCTGTCAAATGCAATGCACCAATAGCATCAGCGGCAGCAGCTTGGACATCCGCTTCAGGATCGTGGTACAGCGCTCCCCGCAGGACTGTAAGCGCAGTTTCCCGATCTTGGTTGCCCAGGGAAGAAAATTGGCTGATGGCAGCGTAGCGCACCCGTGCACTACTGTCGTTGATAACGGCTTGAATAAGTTGAAAAGCGACTGCTGGATCAATGTCCCGCAGTAGGTTGAGCGCCCGTAAACGCTGGCCTAGATTCTCAGATGCGAGCTGTTGTTTTATTTGATCTGGTGAGATGCCCATAGTGTAAGAATTTTATGGCAACAAAAACATGACGCTTAGGTGTACTGCTGAGCGAGTTCACGTACGATATCGCCACGGGTGAGGATGCCAACCACCTGCCTATTATCATTGACAACCAATAATCGACGAATTTGTTTGTCATGCATTAGTTGAGCAGCCCGTTGTAAATCATCATCAACCGTTACGAGGGTGATCTTACGGGACATCACATCAGCCACTGTCTGACCTAATGCTTTATGGAGTTCCTGACTGTAACGGGCTGGATTGGTCAAGTACACTACGCTATCAAGCAACATCACATAGGCTGGTAACGAAGCTCCGCTCACCTGCCACATTAAATCAGTTTCAGAAATCTCTCCGACAGCTTCTCCACTGTCGTCAACTACGGGCAAACCACTAATTCGATGAGTTGCTAGCAATTGAATTGCCTCCTTGAGTGGCATATCTGGAGTTGCCGTCAAGGGGGGCGCTGTCATCATCTCTCCAATGGTTTTAGTTGCCGTTGTCGTTAAGACTGTTTCGCTGTCCATAGGCGTATATCTAAAGATTACTTATTTACTAATATATTCATTGTAGAAACGGTTTCCAGGTAAGACTCAGCTAGTTCAAAGGTCGTTACATAGAGATATATATTCGCAACAAAATAATCTATTAACACTTTAATAAGAGTAATTGATAACAATTTGCGGTATGTATTGTCGTGCATTACCGTGAAAATCGCCCTTAGGGCATTGTTTGCACAAGCAAAACAAAATTGTTCCTTAAAAATTGTCAATGCTAACCGTAATCTGCCCTAGAGCCATAGGGGCATCTCGATTAATTGCTTATCTCGCTGTATAAAAGGCTGAAACATTTGGAACCCCGTTCACATTTTTAACAGAATCCAAATAAATCGAAGTACCCATAGCCTGCTAATTGGCTTTGATAATTGACGTTATTTATGTTTAACCACACCATTAAATCTGTTGCTAAGTCCATGGCATTGCCATGGTAGAAGTTACTCAAGCCGTTTCTCAGTCCTCGCTTTCCCAGAAAACCTCGACCTCTTTACCGCCACCCTTTAGTATGGGGGCACTGTGGAACATCAGCTTTGGCTTCTTTGGTATTCAGTTTGGCTGGGGATTACAGATGGCGAATGGTAGTGCCATTTTTGAATCCTTAGGGGCCAGCCCGCATCAGCTACCGTTGCTGTGGCTGGCAGCGCCCATGAGTGGGCTATTAGTACAGCCAGTGATTGGTTACTGGAGCGATCGCACCTGCACTCCCCTAGGACGACGGCGACCGTACTTTTTAATCGGTGCGCTACTCAGTTCAGTAGCACTGGTACTATTGCCCCATGCCCCTAGCCTATGGATCGCAGCAGGCCTACTATGGCTGCTGGATGCGTCAGCCAATGTCAGCATGACGCCATTTCGGTCCATCGTGCTACCCGAGATTGTTGCATCCTTAGGGTTGGGCTGGTTGATGACCCGTGTGGGGTGCGATCGGCTTAGCATCGTTGTCTTAGGGGGATTTTCCATGGCGATTGCAGCTATCTTGGCCCAAGGCATCCCCAATTCCGGACAAAGGCTTATAGAAAAGGGTGAACGATGCCCACCCTCTGTTTCTGTTTACAATGAATAACCTTTCTTTGTTGTTTTTAACATTTTAAGAAAGCGACTAACTGCTCTAGCTTGTCCCAGGCGGCACCGCTAGCAAGAATCTCTTTCGCTTTGGTAACACCCTGAGCACAGGCGGCTTCAAAAGTATCACCAGCAACGACACCTCCCACTTGTAAGGCTAAAGCAGCATTTAAAGCAACGGCTTCTTGCTGTGCCTGGGTACCTTTACCCTGCAGCACATTGCGCAGAATAGTCATATTTTCCTCCAGCTCACCACCGCGCAGAGTAGACACATCTGCTTTGGTCAAACCCATGCTGAGTGGGTCAATCACCTTAGGCACAACGCTGCCATTGGCCAGCACCGCCAAATCCGTTGCATCACCCAAACCAGCTTCATCCAGGCCTTCGCGTCCGTGCAAGACAATCGCCTGCTGCATACCTAGCTGATTGAGGGCTTCAGCCATGGTAGAAATGACCAGTGGGTCAAACACACCAATGATCTGCCCAGTGGGACGCAGAGGGTTTACCAAGGGCCCCAGCAGGTTAAAGACCGTCCGAATTTTGAGTGTGCCACGAATGGGGGCAACCGCCTTCATAGCTGGATGCCAGCCACGGGCAAATAGGAATGTGACTCCAACTTCGTTAACGGCAGCCTTTGCCTTTGCAGGTGGTGCACTGAGATCTACCCCCAGACCTTCTAGTACATCAGCAGAACCGACTTTACTAGAGGCTGAGCGATTACCATGTTTTACCACTGGAATGCCTGCTGCTGCCGCCACAAATGTCACGGCTGTAGAGATATTAAAGGTAGATGCGCCATCACCCCCAGTACCGCAGGTATCGATTCGGGGGGTGGGTAAGGACTCATCGGCCTGCAGACCACCCAGGGACTGGCCTTGTAAAACTCGGGCCATACCAGCCAGTTCATCGGCAGAGAAACCTTTTGACTGTAGGGCTGCCAGAATAGCCCCAGACATAATTGGATCAATCGATTCAGTCAACCAGCCCTGCATAAGCGCTTCAGCTTGACTGACCGAGAGGGATTGCTTATCAATGAGCTGCTGTAGCAGGCTGGACCAGTTAGTTATCATTGCGGTAGGGCTTTTAGGACTTCAGTCAATAACGCTACTACAGAAGGGGGGAGAGGCAACCCGTTTCTTAATAGGAGTATTGACTACCAATGAATTCATTAACTTGTAAATGACCAACGCAATACCAGCGTAAATAAGTTGTTCCCAAGTGTGTCTTTTTTTCACTAATCGAACAACTATCCCTAGTAGAGATATGCAAAAAATAAAAAAACACAAAAGCCTTAACCCTACCACCACAAGAGTTTACGGCTTATACGCTAGGGGACGGGAGCTTCACTGACCCATGATTCAAAACATTCATGTACAATGAAATCTAAAGAAAAAATTAAATAAAACCATTTTTAATACTTTAATGAGAGAGAAAATATCCCTGAAATAGCAGAGTAAGCAATATGGATGCCTCAATGCTACGGTTACTTTGGTCTGTTGTCCTTGAAAATTCATCAGAAAATATTTCTAGTCTCCCTGAAGCTCTTTTTGTTAGACATCTACTTGAGCAAATGCAAGCTAGAATATATTTAAGTATGGACGAACAAGATGCTATGCAATCCTACTTACAAGCAAAACGCAGATTGATTCTTGAGATGATTCAAGGATAGCTGCAGAAATCTTGGTTTCATGCTCTAGGCTGGCTAATCGACTGAACAAGAAAACAAAACAGAGGTAATGTCAACCCCTTACTGTTGCGCTGCAAAGTCGTACTCCAGTTCATGGAATGACATAGCAATAAACGGCAAAAATTTGCAGCCAACTCGCCAGTTCTCGAAACAAGTATGCTCCCTCCTATTCAAGGCAACAGTATCACTGACCTGACTCCAAGACGGAAGGGAGCAAGAACTATGACAAAAAAGAGAATGTCAAATAGGCTACCTATTTGAAGAAACCTATTCATATCAATATTTTTACACTAATTTGGAACTAGATGAGGTGTATCTTCGATACACTTTAAAGGTACCTTGAGAGATATTTCCAGAGCCAAATTAGTGGAACGAATTGTAAAATTTATTCTTCTTATCCTGGCGGTAGCAGCCGTTTACAAATCAGTTCGGTTTGCAAAACAACTTACAGCAATCCTTCAAGCACAGCTCTAACAACTCGATCATCCGAATCCTGTTGCAGCTCAGCTAGCGCAGCTTGGGCTTCTGGCCCGCCAAAATGCCTTAGCGTTCTAGCTGTACTTGCCCGAACTAAGCCATGGTTATCTTGAGCGGCTTGCAGGGCAATAACTAATGCCTCGGGAAATTTAGACGTTCCCTTAAGACGTCGTAAATTCACTAATGCAGCCATTTTGACGGTAATATCATCACCTTGGAAACCCAATAAACAAAGCTTAAAGAGAAGCTCAGGATCGTCTAAATCTTCCAAAGCTGCAAAAATGCTTTGGCGTATAAGCCAGTGAGCATTCTCCTCAAAGATTTTTACAAGATGAGGAATAGCCTGGGGACCAAATTTAGCTAGAGAATTAGCAGCCTCGGCAATAACATTATAGTCAGTTTCATGATCAATAATTTTGAGTAAAACTTCAAAGGCCTCATCATTTCGTTGATAGCCTAGCCCCATAGCCACAAAGGAACGGACCAAAAATTTCTCGTCATACATTCGTTGCTTAAGCAATGGTACAACTACGGCAGGTTCATGATGCCGCAACTCAGTGTACAACTACGGCAGGTTCATAGCCTTCATGCGTAGCTGTGGATTGGGGCTATCCAAAAAGGATTCGATTTGTGGCAAATTCATAAATTTTTAGGATGGGTGTGCGACTATAGTTTACACTTCTTTACAAAATAGCGCCGTCCATTTAAGGGAAGAATTGTTTATCCGAGTTTTGGTAGGAGAGAGAATTTAGGTTAATTACTCAACGGCTGCACATAGGGTAATTGGTACCAGGGAACATCCGGATAAGCATGGTGCTCCCAATGATAGCTAAAGTGATAACAAATTAGTAGCGAGCAGATTATCGGGTAGTAGTAACTTCGTGGTCGATGAGAACCAGTACTTGTATCATCGGAATAATGGGGAAGAAAAATACCAAAGGCAAATAGCTGAATTGAGCTGAGAACCCAAGGCAAAATCCAAAATAAAACTATGTTTTGGATTGCGACTTGAAAAAGAGCTACTAAAGAGAGTGTTGTTATTCCGATACCAGCTATGACTAATGCCAAGTTTCGAGGTGTCAGGTAGCTCTCCATAAAGCTGAAGTACCATCGGACAAAATACCAAATCAAATTGCTGCCAGCTTTGGGATAAAAGTCTGGATCCTTTGCTTGGGCTGGATGCGAGTGATGTTGCCAGTGTAGTTTACGGCAAACTTGATAGGGTAAAAAACCATATAGTCCTAGGGACAATTGACCAATCCAATGATTTTGCACCGGATACTTTGGAAGAACATTTCCATGCATTGCATCATGGGTGATAGCAAATAAACCCGTGTGCAAAAATGTTCTTAACAGCAGCCAGAGCGCCAAGACAATGGGTGAGTAGTTAATCAGATGACATGACAGGGACCAGAGTAAGCTGATTAGCCAGATGATTGCGATCGCACCCGAAATCATCAATCCCATCCAGTTTGATCCCGTTAGCTGCAGTTGTTTACACAAGTTAATATTCGACATCAAAAACACTTAACTTTTATTGCGTAAAGTTGCGCTACTAATCGGGCCGCGTAATGGTGTAAATGAGTACATATTGCTCCATCGTTCACTTTTTGCTTTCGGCCCCATGCAGTCCGCTCTTTCTTTAGCCCCTCGCTACACCTTGGACGATGAGTCTATCTGGCTTATCGGCATTGACCCAGTGCGTCGCTACTGGATCAATGTTGGTTGTGAAACTGCTATTACAATCACAATCCCAGGATTGCTAACACCTTCGTTTGAAATTTTAAAGGAAGCAATTCAAAGCTTTCGGTCGTTGCCGATCGGTTCAACGTTAACGTTGCCAACGTTTACCCGTAAGCGACTCACGATTCATCATCTAACCAACAATCTCTATGCTATTCCACACCCAGTAAATGGGTCTCCAGCATGGCACTTGTTTGATCGTGAAACAGTAGAAGCTTTTCTATTAACCGCCCATTCAGATTGGCAATGCGCGTCCCAAGACATTGCCCTGGGACGCGATCTCATTGCTCAATCGTGGGAGCAGCCTAGCGCTGCTTAGATCAGTTATTCAGGACGCAACTTTAGCAATTCCTCTAAAGTCGCCACAAGATTGACACGTACTGACTCAATCTTGCTATCACCTGTCAACATAAAACACCAAGCAACGTTAACCCTAAAGACGAGAGATGTGACTTTACCACGTACATCGATTTGGTAACGGCCATCCTCCCTTGAGTGCATTTCAGCACTCAAAAGAGACACAGTCATACCATCTGCTTCTCTCATCAGATAATTCGCAATTTCGTTTACTCCTATCACTGGAGATTCGAAGGGAGGAAAGAGGCTCCCCTCAGTCGCAAAAAGATCAGCAACCTGCTGGTACTCACCCAGATTAAACAGATCAAAGTAACAGAGAACAACCCGAGCCTGTTCACCTAATTCGGTAATGGCCGCAAGCTGCTGATCGGCGGTCTGTAGTGCTGTCATCTTTACAGGGTTAAGCAAAGGGATCATAGCCCATATTAATTACAGCCTTGCGCAAGACAGTGATCTGCTGTCCAAACTCCAACGCAAGAATGCGACTATACACTTCACTAGCACTGCGGGAAAGTTTGTAAGTGGAGGGTACCTCTATCACATCCCCCGACTTCATCAGCTCAGCTAACTGATACCAGAAGGCAAGCTTAGTATTGTTAGTAAGAACACCATAGGCACGGGTCATAGGTGTTCTAGCCTGGTTAACTAAGTCCCTCATAAATGTTAGCTGTTCGCTAGGGCTAAATGTTTTCACCTGCTCTAGGAGTCCTTCGGCAAATTGCAGGCGAGCAGCACCTGTAGCTGCAGGTGTTACTGCACCCCCCATTTCCTTATAGATAAACCAAAGGACCCCTAGCTTTTCATCCGTAGACAGGCGGTTAAATGAAGCAACTGCAGCTGAGACCGAGTCAAATAAACTTACGGATTGACTAGAAAAAGTATTTGTAGTGAATGTCATGATTGAACAATTCCTTATTTAATGCGTGACAATTTTGAAAATCAGTAGTGTCTTAGCAAGCCCATTGGGGCCATTACACAACTGCCAGAAAGGCCTTTAGAATCCTCATAAGACCATAAATAGGCACTTAAACTGGCTCTAAAAAACCATGCTGTTCAATGGGGGAGCCAAACTGACATAGCTCATCCAACAACAGCTTCAAACACAATGAGAATAGAGTCACTTGTGTTCGCTAGTTGACCATCAGCTTGCTTAGCCAATCTTGTAAAGTCAAACTGCTGCGCTTGTATGCTCGTCTAACCTAATCAAAAAGTTATTCAGACATAACCCCCAATAGTAACTTAGACAGCAGACTCCATGGAAGCACTCCTTAACTTTCTTTACAGATTGTAACGCAATGTAAACGAACTTCGCCACATCCTCGGTGGATTAATCCATAGAAAAAATCTATGATTAGCCAGCCACTACATCTAAGCGATGGCGTAATAGAAACGGACCTGTTCTACGGCACCATCAGGTTAGAAGGTAATTATGTTACCTATCGCCACTCTGCAATCAAGGGTTAGGGCAGTCCAGCTCCAATTAGGGATAATGCCCGCTTCAGTTGTACTGTCACCTGACCATCATCATCTACATCCAGGATAGCTGTCTCTCCAGCACCAATTTGACCAGCTAACAGAGCTTCAGCAAGACTATCTTCAGCAAGACGAGTAATCGCCCTTCTTAGGGGACGTGCCCCATAACTTGGGTCATAGCCTTCAACAACAAGTTTGTCCTTAAAAGCTTCAGTAACTTCGAGCTTAATTTCCTGATCAGCTAAGCGATTAGCCACATCTTGCAGCAAGATATCTGCAATTCGTTTGACCTCAGTACGATTGAGCTGATGGAAGACAATAATCTCATCTAAACGATTGAGAAATTCGGGCCGGAAAGAAGACCTTAACGAGTCATTTACCTGCTCACGAGTGCGATTGTATTTGGCCATAGCAAGATCTCCATCAAGCAGCTCAAAGCCAATGCCACTACCTTGTTTCTCAATAGCGCGCGAGCCAATATTCGAAGTCATGATAATCAGAGTGTTACTAAAATTCACCACACGTCCCTGGGAATCAGTCAATCGACCATCCTCCAACAGCTGCAACAACAGATTAAAAACATCAGGGTGGGCTTTTTCAATCTCGTCAAATAGCACGACTGTGTAGGGCTTACGTCGCACGGCTTCGGTAAGTTGTCCACCATCACCGTAACCGACATATCCTGGAGGAGAACCAATCATCTTAGACACTGACTGAGGCTCCATATATTCCGACATATCCAAACGGATAATGGCATCTTCTGATCCAAACACACTCTCGGCTAACGCCTTGGTCAGTTCTGTTTTACCAACACCAGTTGGACCACAAAAAATAAAGCTAGCAATGGGCCGCTGTGCACTTCTTAAGCCTACCCTTGCCCGTCGAATAGCTTTTGCTACAGCCTTTACTGCATTGTCTTGTCCAATGATGCGTTGATGTAAAGTTTCTTCTAACTTCATCAGCATGGCAGACTCAGATTTAGTGATCTGGTTGGTAGGAATACCTGTCCAAGATGCTACTATTTGAGCGATATCTTCCATAGTTACCACAGGACGTATCAATGTAGCCCTATGCTCATTAAAATTCTGCAATTTAGCTTCTAGTTCTAGTTCCTGCTCCCGTAACTCGCTAGCACGATCAAAGTCCTGCGCTTTTACAGCGGCATCTTTATTCCAGTTAACTTGACGAAGAGACTGTTTGAGTTCTTTAGCCAGAGACTTTTGAGAATGACGCAGATGCACGCAGGAGCCAGCTTCATCAATTAGATCAATGGCTTTATCTGGCAAATAACGATCAGCGATATAACGATCCGATAGTTTTGCCGCGGCCACTAAAGCACTGTCAGAAATTGTCAAATTGTGATGTTGTTCATAACTGACTCGTACTCCTTGCAGAATCTCAATGGTCTCCTCAACACTAGGTTCATTGACCATAACAGGCTGAAAGCGACGCTCTAGAGCCGCATCTTTCTCAATGTACTTGCGGTACTCGTCAAGGGTGGTAGCACCCATGCATTGAAGGTCACCTCGGGCTAACGCAGGCTTGAGCATATTGGCCGCGTCCATTCCACCTTCCATACCGCCTGCACCGACCAGGGTATGGATTTCATCAATCAGCAAAATGATGTTGCCAGCCTTATTAACCTCGGCCACAATTTGCTTGAGTCGTTCTTCAAATTCTCCGCGAAATCGAGTGCCCGCCACCAACGAGTTAATGTCCAAGCTCAACACCCGCTGGTCAAGTAGAATCTCCGGCACATCTTGGTTAACAATCCGTTGAGCTAATCCTTCAGCAATAGCCGTTTTACCAACACCAGGTTCACCAATCAACACCGGGTTGTTCTTACTGCGGCGACCGAGAATCTGAACAACACGCTCAATCTCTTGCTGTCGACCAACCACAGGATCAATTTTGCCCTCGGCAGCCAGCTGTGTGAGATCCGTGGCAAATTCCTCCAACGCCTTACCTGTAAAACCGCTAGCATCTTGACCACCAGCAGCTGGTACAGATAACCGTTCTCCGACTGCTCGAATAGTGGCAATGCGTAGACGGCTTAGGTCTACACCTAAGGTTTGGAGGATTTTTGCAGCAGAACTTTCACTACTGCTGGTTATGGCAAGTAATAGATGCTCTGGGCCTACATAATTCTGATCTAACTGCTGGGCCTCCTTAACAGACTGCTCCAGAAGTCGCTTAGCATTTGGAGTAAACGGTATTTCATCAGTAGTGCGCTTACTTTCGCTTTTGAGGATAGACTCTACGGCTTCTTCTATAACCTGTAGAGTTAGACCTGTTTCCCGCACGATAGGAGAGACTAGACTATCGCCTTGGGCAATGAGCCCACCCAGTATCAGTTCGGTTCCAACATAATGTTGGCGTAACCGGCTTGCCTGCTGTTGGGCAATCATAATGGCCGAGATTGCCTTGTCGTTGAAAAGCTCAAACATAATACAAAATGCTCGATAGTTGATTTACGAGATGGCTTGGATAACTGAGAAAAGGATGATTCCCTAAAAGGGCTATGGGACCTGCTAGGTGATGATGTTGATGATTCCAACCTACGGGGTTGAGCAGAGAAAGGACTGAAGCGTAGATAAAAGATCGCTTAATGCGCTGCGAATAGCATGACCGCCTCATCCATTAACCTATGTAAAGAATTACATTAAAAACTCTAATACAATAATCTTCAGCTTAGGGAGGGAGGAAATCCGTATAGTCAAGCATTTTTACTGACAAATCAATCAGTTCGGCAAGCCGAAGAATGTGATTACGGCTTTCCACCCTGCCGCCAATTCTGAGAATTATTTACATTAATTAATAATTAGGCAAATGGAGACGCAATCGGTCATACTCCACGGGGAATTTTCTTAAATGGAACAGCTAATATCTGCAGCAACTGGAACATTTTTAGCGCTTTTCCCAATTACTGATCCGTTGGGAGCCATTCCAATTTTTCACAGTCTCACAGTTGACAGCACGCCTCAATATCGTGGTCGGCAAGCCCGTCAAGTCGCTGTGAATGTCATTGCTGTACTGACGGTTGCTCTGGTGTTAGGGCGCTTCGTTTTAGAGTTTTTTGGCATTTCGTTAGGGGTTTTGCAAATTGCCGGTGGTTTATTGCTGGCTCGCACCGCCTGGACCATGATCTCTGCATCTGAGCAGACCAATCGGTCAGACAGTGTTCAAGAATTACGCCCAGATGATGTCACATTAATCCCTCTAGCCATTCCTTTGATCAGCGGCCCTGGGGCAATTGGCATGGTAATCGGTTTAGCCGCTAAAAGTCCTCACATGGCTGGATATATAGGTGCTCTACTAGGGATTTTAGGATTAGGTATCCTTTTATATTTATGTCTTACACTGGGAGCCCCATTAGTCAGACTTATGGGCAAAGGCGGTCTTAGGGCATTTACTCAGGTCCTTGGATTTCTCATTTTGGCAATTTCTATTCAGCTGATATCGGAGGGCATTTTCTCTCTCATCAGAACTTGAAGTTGAGAATTTGTCACTTTGTATTCCTTAGTCACTCAAGCTAGCTCAATTCAACCATTCAAATCGTCTTTTTTAATCACTTCAAAAAAATGAGCACTGTTCAAAACGATACAGATTTAGTCCGCACTTACTTGAAAGAGATTGGTCGTGTTCCTTTGCTAACTCCAGAGGAAGAGGTCACTTTGGGCAATGCGGTGCAGGCGATGATGATGATTGAAGCTACCAAAGCTCGTCTGACAGAATCTTTGGGCCATACGCCTACTTTAGATGTATGGTCTAAGGCCACGAATCTAACGGTTGATGGACTTAAGACTACTATCGAGATAGGTCAACAGGCCAAATGTCAAATGGTAGAAGCTAACCTGAGATTAGTGGTCTCTGTTGCCAAAAAATATCTTAAGCGTGACGTTGAGATGCTGGACCTGATCCAAGAAGGTACAATCGGTTTACAACGAGGGGTGGAAAAGTTTGATCCATCTAAGGGATATCGATTTTCCACCTATGCTTACTGGTGGATTCGTCAAGCAATGACACGTGCGATCGCAGAAAAAAGTCGTACTATGCGTTTGCCCATCCATATTCACGAAAAGATCAACAAAATCAAGCAGACTCAGCGCCAGCTAGCCCAACAGCTTGGCCATTCTGCCACATGTCAAGACGTAGCAGACAAGTTAAGTTTATCCCCCGAGAAAGTGCGTGACTATCTTAGCTACATACGTCAGCCACTCTCCCTAGATATGCGTTTAGGGGACAATCAGGATGTAGAACTCGGTAGCTTACTAGAAGATGATGGTCCATCTCCCGAAGATTATGCTGCGCAAGGCTTATTGAATTCAGATGTGGCCAATATGCTCAAATCTCTGACGCAACAACAACAGGAAGTTATCTCTCTACACTTTGGTCTGAAGGATGGAAACAAAATGACATTTACCCAGATTGGCGAGCGTTTAAATGTTAGCCGTGAGCGCGCCCGTCAAATTGAGCGCCAGGCCTTCAAATATCTTCGCCGTGAATACGGTAATATTCGTAACCACCTAGCAACTGCCTAGCTAATTTGGATGACGGCCATCATAGAAGCGCGTTGAGCTGCTGTACTCGGACATCTTTCCGCTGTTGTAAGATACGTCGATACGTATTGACCAATGATTGTGCTAACTGCCCTTCTACTAAAGCTGCCTCATCGCGGGACGCATAGGGCGACGTCAATAAAGGTTGCACATCAGGTTGCAAAAACGTACTGGTTAACTCAGCAAAAAGCTCTTCATCCCAAACTAAGTTTTCCTCATAGGCTTCTGGGGTGACCGTTAAATGGGCCTTAGCTATACAACGAATCACACTGCGGAGTGGGTAGAAAAGACTTTGGGATGCCATGGCTAATTCTTGAGGAAATCTAAAGGTAATACTGAATTGTTGTGTAGTGTACGCCTCTATTTTTTCCTTTGCAAACTTCTTGCTTAAGATGCCCCGGTCATCGCCTGAGTCTTCTAGTTGAGAATACGGTCTCTACACAAAACCCATATTTCACCTTAAACAAAAGAAAAGCTGGTGAATTAAATTCACCAGCTTTAACGCCATGGGTTTATACAGCCTGCCAAAAAACAGTGGCAGCTAGAACTTAAGCAGGGTAAACTTGCAGAAGCTTACCAGCAAGGTAACCATAGCCAATGATGGGCTGACTGCACTCATGCTTAACAGGGCCTACCTGAGCCACAGCTGCAACACCGTAAAGACCAGCAGTTAGACCAGCCTCTTCAGGAGTTCCTTCCCACTTCACTTCGTACTCGAATGTATCTTTTTCAGTGCAGATGACGACTTCTAAGTCTTGCTCAGCTGCTTTGCGGCCAATACCTTCAAAGGCAAAGTGAACATGCACTTCAGTCCCTAGACACATAAGCAGAGATGTTAAAGGGCTCTTGTTAAACTTGATGGTCAAGCCAACAGAGAACTTTTCATTGTCAGCAACAATGTAGGGAGACTGAGAAGGTGCAACAGTAACCGGAGGTGCAGGAATGCCAGCAGTACCAGCAATTGTTAAACCGCCCATTTCAAAAAAAGCGGGGCCAAGAATGTTCTTGGAGTAGGTCTCAGTTGCAGAATATTCAGTCATTGGTTGAGCAGTCATGTTTTAACCTCAAATGTGTTTTTTATGCTGAGTTACTAATACAATTTCGACACTTTGTTTGAATTTGTATTGTTTTTTCCTCAGCACATTTACATAATGTTCTTTTATTTTTTTGATGCCATCACCCCGCTGGGTACTCTAAAAAATGGCCAGAATGTTTGAATATAAATCTCTAGCATCTTAGTCTTTAAAGCGTTGGTAGTTTATTTTTTGATGCCATCACCCTGCTGGGTACTAAATGATTACAGTCATTATTAGGGTTGTACAATTTGACTAAAAAAAGCGCCTCAACTTAAAGTCAAGGCGCTTCTTAAAGATCGATATTTAGTAACTCTTCAAAAGAGCAGATAGTTTAATTTATATCCTAAGCATTCGCAGGATAAACACTCACCTTTTTACGACTCTTACCCTTGCGTTCAAAAGTGACTACACCATCTATGAGCGCAAACAAAGTATCATCACCACCGCGCCCCACATTCTCACCAGGATGAACTTTGGTGCCACGCTGACGAAGAATAATATTGCCTGCGGTCACTGCTTGACCACCATACTTCTTGACACCTAAACGTTTAGCATTTGAGTCGCGGCCATTTCGCGTACTACCTGTACCTTTCTTGTGAGCCATTACTTAAATCTCCGTACTTGCCTAATTATAAACTGCCTAAAATAGCACTCTATTCTTCTTCGCTAGCTGCAGGGCTATCATCTGCAGTAATCGTTTTGCCACCAATATTGATCGAGTCAATCATTAGACGGGTCAGTTCTTGACGATGGCCACGCTTTTTACGGGTTTTCTTCTTCGGCTTCATCTTGTAGACGATCACCTTTTTACCCCGTAGGTGGCTGACCACGGTACCGCTGACACTAGCTCCATCGACCAGGGGCTGACCAATGCTAGTTTCACCATCATCATTAACGAGTAAAACCTTGTCTATGGTAATACTGGTATCTTCATCAACTGCCAGACGGTTAATATCGTAAAAGCGACCAGGCTCCACGCGTAGCTGAGTGCCACTCGCTTCAATAATTGCGTATGCCATTGTTTCTCCCTTGCCGTACAGGTAGCAATAATTGCTTCAAACCTGATCCGAGCAGATTTTTGCACAGACTCTAATAATGGTTAATTGAGGTAGCTGCTGTCAAGGGGAAATTTGAGGCAGTGACTGTTCCTGAAACTGTTTACAGTTTTTGACATACGGCTCTGGAGAAGATTTCGTCCTGATTGCCTGTGGGGCAAGCGTTTTAAGTATGTAACTTCTTCTGTTCCCCATAGGCAAGGAAATCGGTTACATGTCAGACCTATTGATGTTGATGGCGCAGTTGACTGCTGCAGAACCTCTTAGCGGTCCAACTCCGGATGCTGACATTGCACCAATGGCAAAAGCAGCTGTCGATGCAGCCAGTCAAATTGAACCATCACTGCCTCAACCAACAGTGCAAGGCGATATGGCTCTGGCACCTGAATTTTCACGGGAGATCGCCGCTCGACGTCAGCAAAAACTGTTACACCTCCAGCAAACTGCCCGTCGCCCTGAACCGACAGCATTTGCAACCACCCCTCGGGCCTTGGCGGTAGCTCGCCGTCAGGTGACTGTCACTACAGGCCCTAAACCAGTTAGTGGCCCACAGCTGTTTAAACAACGTTGGGCAGCCCTCCAAGCAGGATCACTGTATACCCGCATATCTCCTGATAGTTTTCATAGTCAATGGTCTAAAGCCACGTACCAACCCACCTACGATGAGTGGAAAGGATTGTTAAAACAGGAAGCAAATGCGATCGCAGCCGGCCAGGGCAGCAATCGACTCACCGTTGTCATTGGCGACTCCCTCAGCATGTGGTTGCCGCCAGAGTTATTGCCCCATGATCGATTCTGGCTTAACCAGGGCATTTCCGGTGATACCACTGGCGGTATCTTGAAGCGACTGAACGCTTTCGCTAACACAAACCCTGACACCATTCATCTAATGGCCGGTGTCAACGACCTCAAAAACGGAGCCAGCGATCATGAAATTTTGACTAACCTCAATCGGATCATGGCACAGCTACGGCAACAGCATCCCCATGCTCGTGTGGTCGTACATTCCATACTGCCTACCCGTTGGGAAAATATTCCTAGCCATCGGGTCCGTTCCCTCAACACCCGCATCGCCCAGCTAACCGATTACCATCAGTTAGATTACCTAGACCTGCATCCTAGTTTTAGTAACCATACCGGTAATCTGCGCCAAGAACTGACCACTGATGGGTTGCATCTTAACCAGTTAGGCTATCAAGTCTGGCAGCTAGCACTATTAGCGGTATAAATGTGGACCTACGTATAACAAAATGTACGAATAAACTACGACCAAAGTAAGACAAGGTCATGAACGGTGCTTCCCAACTGACCAATCCGCCCCGTAGAATATAGGGCCAAGGTCATATTCACTAGTAAGTGCCCACATGAAAACCTATCTGGCTGCAGCGTTGCAGATGACCAGCGTACCTGACTTGGAGAAAAATCTCACCCAGGCCGAGGAGCTGATTGACCTCGCCGTTCGTCGTGGAGCTGAGTATATTACGCTACCTGAGAATTTTTCCTTTCTTGGGGATGAAGCGAGCAAATTAGCCCAGGCGACTGAGATTTGCACCGCCAGTGAACAATTTCTCAAAACCATGGCCCAACGCTATCAGGTCACGCTTTTGGGTGGCGGTTATCCGGTGCCTACGGACGATAATCGAGTGTACAACACAGCATTGTTAGTTGAACCCAACGGTAATGTGTTGCTGCGCTATGAAAAGGTTCATTTATTTGATGTCAATTTACCCGATGGCAATACCTACCAAGAGTCGGCCACCGTTACCTCAGGGCAACAGTTACCATCGATATGTAAGACTCCCAACCTAGGCATTCTGGGGATTTCTGTTTGCTACGATGTGCGTTTCCCAGAGCTATATCGGCATCTATCCCAGCTAGGTGCAGAAGTTATCACAGTCCCTGCCGCCTTTACGGCCTACACTGGCAAGGACCATTGGCAGGTTTTGCTCCAGGCAAGGGCAATTGAAAACACATGTTATGTCATTGCTCCCGCCCAGACTGGGTTTCATAACAACATTCGTCAATCCCATGGCCACGCCATGGTTGTTGATCCCTGGGGTATTGTGCTGGCAGATGCTGGGCAAGATGTAGGGATGGCCATTGCTGAAATTACCCCATCACGATTGGGGCAAGTCCGCCAGCAAATGCCATCCCTAAACCATCGGGTATTTGTATAAACCGTATCCACCCTCCAAGACAGTCGTTTTTCTGATGAAGAATCTACGGGGTTCAACTGGGCTTGGCCTAGACCATCTGAATTGGATAACTAGTGCAGTGTCAACGCTAAAAATTTACGATTCTGCACTGATGAAGAGTACTAGCGTCAGCCATGCCCGTAGGGCTATTAGGGTAAAGCGTCACTCTTCATCCCGTTTGATTCTTCACTCTTTACTAGCCTCATCCTAAATCTCAGGCTTGACAGACCACTAGCTTCAAAAACGGTGCTAAAAGTGTAATTTTTTTCCTAAAAAAAGGAATGAACCTGCTCGGAATGAGCCAATAGCATCGAGCTAACTCATGTAGAGTAAACAGGATACGTCAATTTCTACGGTTCGTATGATCGATATAACCGGCATGCCATCAGGCATATGGAGCAATACGTTTTTATTAGCTGAAGTAAATGAAGCTGAACTAGGGCCGTTTATTTTAGCCAGCGTGCTGCTTAGTTTAGTTGTTATTTACTTAGCCGCCAAAATCGGTGGTGAGCTTTGTGCTCGGGTAAATTTGCCATCTGTCCTAGGAGAACTGGTAGGAGGTGTGGTTGTAGGCGTGTCAGCCCTTAACTTGGTCGTTTTTCCCGAGGGAGCTGAGCCCGTCCATTCAGTCTTAATGGACTTTGTTCAACTGACTTCTAATTTAGACGCAGATGCACTGCTGGCGATCTTCACGAGCCAGAGTGAAGTCATTTCTGTTTTAGCTGAAATTGGCGTTGTTATTCTCCTATTTGAAATCGGCTTAGAGTCTGACCTGAAAGAACTGATTCGAGTTGGACCCCAGGCAGCTATTGTGGCCATTGTTGGTGTGGTTGTACCTTTTGTAACAGGTACTGTCGGGCTGATTGCTATCTTCAATGTAGCCACCATCCCTGCCGTGTTTGCTGGTGCTGCGCTAACAGCAACTAGTATCGGGATTACGGCTAAGGTGCTAGCCGAGTTACAAACCCTAAGTTCACGGGAAGGACAGATTATTATTGGGGCAGCTGTGCTCGATGATGTCTTAGGCATTATTGTTTTAGCAGTTGTAGCCAGTCTGGCTAAAACAGGTGAAATCGAGATCGCCAACGTTATTTTTCTGATTATTGGTGCTGCTGTATTTTTAGTCGGCTCGATTTTGATTGGGCGATTGCTCAGCCCTCTGTTTGTCAGCCTGGTAGATAACATGCAAACCCGTGGCCAGGTATTAATTAGTTCCCTGGTATTTGCATTCGTGCTGTCTTACATTGCTGCAGCCATTCAGCTGGAGGCCATTTTAGGCGCGTTTGCCGCCGGGCTGATTTTGGCTGAAACCACTAAACGTAAAGAGCTAGAAGAACAAATCAGTCCAATTGCTGACATGCTAGTGCCAGTCTTTTTCGTCACCGTGGGTGCCCATACAGATATCGGCGTGCTTAACCCCCTTAACCCAGCTAACCGTGAAGGGTTGATTATTGCGTCATTTTTAGTGGTGGTTGCCATCATTGGTAAAGTTGTCACTGGATTTACCGTTTTTGGCCAAGATGGCATAAACCGTCTGGCCATTGGTGTTGGCATGATTCCTCGAGGCGAAGTTGGCCTGGTTTTTGCGGGGGTAGGTGCAGCTAGCGGCGTCCTGTCGGAATCCTTAGATGCAGCCATTATTGTTATGGTTATCTTCACAACATTTATAGCGCCACCCTTGCTGCGGATTGTCTTTGATAGTGATGATGATGATCCAAATTGTCTGACGGATACAGAGACTCCTCAGGTAATGGCAGAGGCGACTACAGACTGACGTTTTCTAAATTAACAGGCAACCCAGTAGGCCTTGATCCAACCTTGGGCAGAATCACTTTGATTAATCAAACAGCTTGAGCATTATCGCTGATGTTCATAGGGAATTTTACAAATTAACGTTGGTGCTATCTAAGCCAATGTTTCCATAGCGTAAGCGTTGGCTGCTGTTTGGGTTTAGGATATTGATTAATTTTTAAAGACAAGCCATTCTGATCCGAAAACCTCATTGGTAGCATCTGGTATCCCTAGGCTGACAAAAGTCACAGCTCCCAGGAGATCACCTGGCTTAATTCGGGTTCACTAAAATCGAATTTGGCATGAACTGTAAAAAGCAGCTGGGTTTAGCTATCATGCGAGCCAATTGGAGTGTCCTGCTGCAGATGCCTTTGGCCATAGCCTACGTCTAAGGCCTTCTGCTGATTGGGTTTGATAACTATGTAGACTTTGTAAGCCAAAATTCGAAGTTACGTCTTTTAGCTTAAAAGTCTTGTATAAAACTAAAATCTGTCAAAGATCCAACTAAACTCTAAGCAGCGTAAAATACCTAATCTAGTAAGCGTCCTTCCCATGGTAAAAATCCTTCGTATGCCCATCCAAACTGGTAAAATTGGTGTTTTTGATAGCGGTGTTGGAGGATTGACAGTATTACGGGAGATTATGGCCCATCTCCCTGCCGAATCTTTGCTTTACTTTGGCGATACTGCTCGAGTGCCCTATGGCAATCGCTCTCAAGCAGAACTATTGAGGTTTGTGCGAGAAATTATCACTTGGATGCAGGGTCAAGGCGTCAAAATGGTGGTGATGGCCTGTAATACCAGTTCAGCCCTAGCGTTAGAGACGGTGCAGGCTGAGTTTGATTTACCTATTCTTGGAATTATTTTGCCGGGAGCACGGGCGGCGGCTAAAGTAGGGCAGCGTATTGGTGTGATTTCTACCGTGGCAACTGCCAAAAGTGATGCCTACAAGCAGGCTATTTTAGAGGCGTCACCAACGGCTGACGTTTGGCAGGTCGGTTGCCCTAATTTTGTTCCTTTAATTGAGCAAAATCGTATTGATGATCCTTATACGCGGGCTGTGGCCATAGATTACTTAAAGCCCCTGATGGCAGCTAATATTGATACATTGGTGTATGGCTGCACCCACTATCCTCATCTCGCGCCGTTAATGGCACAAATTTTGCCGCCCTCGATTAAAGTGGTTAATCCAGCTAAGTCTTTGGTTGCTGCCATGGCTCAGGAGTTGGATGTGCTGGGTTTACGGAATAATCAAGCAAAGCCAAACATTGATTTTTATGTCAGTGGCGATCCAGACAAGTTTGCTGAGGTTTCTGGGCAGTTGATGGGATTTACGCCTCAGGTACAGTCGGTTAGTTTGGCAGTGTTGGAGGGACTTGCGATCGCACAGTCTGTCTAGCAGGTATCCATCTAGCAGACCAGCGACATGCTTCAATAACGATATTGTCATATCAAAAGGAAAAGGGTGCATCAATGATGCACCCTTTCCACTTAAATAAGCGAGTTGGTTTAACCTATGGCCTAGCTAGCCAATACGGCTAAGACCTTATCGTGGATTTCACCATTGCTGACCACCACACCCTCGGTATCCACAAAGCGGGGCTCTTTGGAAAAGTCCAAGGTTTTTCCATGCATATCAGTGACTTTACCACCAGCTTCCTCAATCACCAGGACACCAGCGGCATGGTCCCAGATCTTTTCACGATAGCCAGGGTACTTAGGAGAGGGTAAGCGCAAGTAAAGGACTGCATTGCCAGAGGCAACGGTACCATACTTGGCCTGACTATCCATGCGAATGGCCTCAGTGGTAATGCCAGCGGCCTGGGCGATGCGAGCATGGAGTTCTTGATCACTGTGGGCCACACTTTCCACAAAGCGGAAGTTGGTGGTATCCGAGGAAGACGTGACGGAAATTTTCTCAGGATTGCTGCCATCCATATCCATCATCATGGCCCCTTCCCCACGGACAGCAACAAACAAGATGCCAGACCGACCATTTAGCTCCAGGGCTGGACACCCTAAAACACCAACCTTTAGATCACCATCTTCTACCAGGGCCAGGGCAACTGCATACTGGTCACCCCGCAAAAAACCTTTAGTGCCATCAATGGGATCTAGAGTCCAATAGCGGGGGCTGACATCACCATTACCTTGGTCGATCCAGCCAGGAATCTGTTCATCGGTAGCATCAGGTAGAACAGCCTTGACATAGTTAGTCACCTGAGCTAGCCGAGTCACCATCTCTGGAGTTCTTAAATCATCAGCATCTTCCTCGCCAACGATAGGATCACTAGGGAAAGCCTCCTTCAGCATTTTGCACACGATTGCCTGGGCCCCAAAATCAGCAACAGTGACCGGACTCTTATCGGATTTCTCAATTGCTTCAGGCACCATCTCGGCCCGTACTTTTTCACATACGGTAGCCGCGGCTTGTACAGCTGCGATCGCAATTTCCTTTTCCTTTTCGTAGGCCATAGTAATAACGATAAAGATTTAATAAAACGTAAGACGATTACCCGTACAGTCTACCGAACCATCCTGAGGTTCTCAGTAGAGAATCTATGAATTTATCTAGAAAAATTCATAGTTTTGGTTAGCGATACTGGGCCATCCAACTACGGGTACCAAAATGCTGGCAGCTAACACTAGCCACTCGACTCGCTGCCGCTAGAGCAGCTGGAAAGTCTCCTGTCCAAGCATGGCAAAAGGCCCCATGGAAAATATCCCCTGCGCCGAGGGTGTCTACGACCTTAGTTGCTGGCACCGCTAGTTCGCTCACATGGCCCTGATCGCTAACTAATATTGGCCGCTCACCATGGGTGATGGCAATGTAAGGAATTTCTAGGCCTTGCAGGTAACTCAACGCATCTTGACCATTGGGCGGTTGAAAATTTGCCGATGCAATCACCACATTGGCTAACGCCAGTACCTGCTCAAAGCCAGGTTTCCAACTACCGGCATCCACCACCACAGGAATCCCTAAGGGCTTTAAATCCCTGGCGATCTGCTGCCCAAGAACCATTTGATGGCCATCCACCAACACGACATCAATGTCCGTCAGAAAATCCGTTAGATTGACAACTTGGGGGTCTACTTGTAAGCCAACCGCGTTCCTCGAAATCACAGCCCGTTCCCCTGAGGCTTGGGACACCACAATTGAGGAAATCGGGGGTGGGGTCTGCCGTTGAGGGGTTAAATCCTCAATGCTTACTCCCACTTGAGCCATATCTTCTCGCAGTAGCGTTGTAACGGGATGTTGCCCCACGGCAGCCATCACGGTTGCGCGACCACCCAATGCCGCCAATGCCACTGCTGCATTCGTGGCCGGTCCCCCTGCTGCCATCATTGCGGTGTCGGCCACCAGTTTTTCATTCGCCTGGGGTGGTCGCTGCGCCTGATAGATGCAGTCAAGGGTCATAAGGCCAACAAATAGTCCATTCATGGAAAACGCTAATAAGGGGGCCGAGCAAAGTAGATTTTTAATGGCTTTATACCTCTACTGGATAGAGTGACTAACCCTCAGTTGCTCTCAGGTTTCTCCTGGAGGAATCTTTCTAAACTATCTAAAAGTTTAGGTAACTCATTCTGCGCTATGTTCCACAGAACCTCATGGTCAACATATTCATATCGATGAGCAATGATATTTCTTAAGGCAACCGTATTACGCCAGTCTATTTCAGGATGTTCCTGCTGAAACTGCCTTGATATTCTTCGGCATGCTTCTCCCAAAATTTCAAAATTACGTTCGACTACCCGTTGTATCCAAAGCGTTTCTAGGTAAGTACTTTCACAGAAGCCAGCTGTAAACTGCTGTATTTCTCGAATCGCTTCAGTCATATCCCAGATAGAAGCATAATCTCGCTTATTTTCGCTCATATATAACGCGATTCGTTTTTAAGATCTCTGCACGGCGATAAGGATTTTTAAGCAGGTGCTTTCGTACTAAATCAACTTTGCGCTTAAAGAGCTTTTCAGAGGTTTCTTGTAGATCTAACCACATGGGCCACGTTAGTTTTTGGTCTGGAGAAAATCTAATTAGCAGATCCACATCGCTTGGGTTGTCACCGCCTGGGCGAAAGTCATCTCGTAAGACTGAACCAAATACCCCTAGCTCAACGATGCCAAACTGCTCACAGAATTTGACTATTTGGTCGTAGTCCACCTGCAAACGGTCTTTCAGAATATCTAATACTGATTTTTCTAATACTGAGCGTTCGGAATCAGTACCGTCCATGGCAGCTGCGACTCCTTTTTCGTAACAACGGCCTTTTAAGCGATCAGGCTTCACAAAATCGTAAACCTTATCCTATTTCAATTGTATGGTTAGGGCAGACTCTCTGTAATTAATATCGATTTTGTCTACTGTTGGTACGCTTTACCTGGTTGCCACCCCCATTGGCAACCTTGAGGACATTACGTTTAGGGCTGTTCGCATCCTGCAAGACGCAGACCTAATCGCAGCGGAAGATACGCGGCACACGGGAAAGCTACTGCATCATTACCAGATTGCGACACCGCAAATCAGCTATCACGAGCATAATGCTCAGTCGCGCATACCCCAGCTGATTGAAAAATTACAAGCGGGACAAACGATTGCTTTAGTTAGCGATGCGGGTATGCCTGGGATTTCCGATCCGGGGTATGAACTGGTATGTGCCTGTGCTGAAGCAGGGATCATCGTGAGTCCGATTCCGGGACCGGCAGCGGTGGTCAGTGCGATCGCAGCCTCCGCCCTACCTTCCGATCGATTTACCTTTGAGGGATTTTTACCCGTCAAAGGCAAGGTGCGGACTGAACGGCTGACTCAATTAACTACAGAACCTCGTACCATGGTGCTCTATGAAAGTCCGCATCGATTACTCAAAACCTTGACTGATATACAAACCTATTTGGGGAGGGAGCGCCGGGTAACTATAGCGCGAGAACTAACCAAACGGTATGAGGAATTTTGGCGCGGTACGGTGGCGGAAGCGATTGAATATTTTACGACAACTGAGCCCAGGGGAGAGTTTACGGTTGCGATCGCGGGCTATATTGCTCAAACTCAAACTCTCTCTAAAACCGTTCTAATTGAGCAATTAGAGACTCTCATCGCCCAAGGGCTCTCCCCGTCCAAAGCGAGTCGACAGCTTGCCCAAGACATAGGTCTCTCCAAACGGGAGATTTATCAGCTCAGTCTGACAATGAAACAAGAAGAGGAATAATTGTTGGAATATATTTGTAGGGGCGTTGCATGCAACGCCCCTACAAAGGACGGATTTCCTGGGTTCTATCGTTCTGGCATTGCCAACCACGCTTCCCAACTCAAATCTCGCCCTGGAAACGCCACCGACTCAAATGGCCATGTATCGCCTAGCCATTGTCTAACAGCGGCTAATAAACGCTCTTCTAGGCCACTAGCTAATTCACTCTGACGGACCCATAACAGGGCATAGGCATCATACCCTTGACGCTCGGAGGGATAAAAATATACACAGCCCAGACAGCGACTTTCATCCAAACTCATCATAGTGTAAGCAAAGGACGTGCGCCGTTGAAATTCCTTTTGGTGCCAGCCTAGATCGATTAAGTCTTGCTCTAAGGTCAAACCATCTGGCCAGATGCTAGGCGGCGGAAAAATGCCCTTAAGATGCTCATCACTAGTGATGACCGCATCAAAGTCTTTCACCACATCATTAACCGTTAGCATACGCAAACGGTACTCTTCGGTTTCAAATACGGCTGGCACATCAAAATCTGGCGGCACAAAGGAGGCAGTTAAGAAACCCACGTTAAAATCCTTGCTTGAGTACTTTTAGGATTTGTAGCACGGTGTAGAGCTGATTTTGAGATTGCCGAAATAATGAAAAGTCATCAGACATTGCATAGATTGGCGTTGGAGTTTTAAGTAGCTTAATAAATAAAAAAGCATCCCCATTGGTAACCATGGCAAAGACGGGAGCGTTGGTTTGCGGACTCGCCATCATGTAAGCCAACGCTTGGGGAATAGCACTAGAAAACGAAAATTTAGCCTGCTTAGACTCGACTAAAACTATCCATAGCTGGTCTTGTAGCGTTAAGGCATCAATCCGTCCACGCAGAGTTAACGCTCCTTCCTCAGCGGTAATGTCTACCGTTGTTTCAGCTCTCAATTTGAAGGGAGGATCACAAAGATGACTGAGATATAACAATGGAGAAACCAACAGAAGATTAATAGTGCTTTCCGTTAACGGCCCTTCCAAGCTGTTGTGTTCATAACTGCGCTTGATCCGGTCACAGCTAGCTTCTTCGGCGGTTGTTAGTATCGGCAGATCGGTATACCACTCAGTGAAAAACTGACGATCCATTGACCGGACCAGGCCAAAGCTTTCCTCTGCCTGTTTGATTGATGTAATCGCTTCAGTAACCGCCAGTGTCACCATAGGAACTCGATCTAAAAATTTTTCAAAGCTAAATGCCCGAATTCGTTAATGATGGCATGGTTAGCCGATTTCAGGTTCGCGGACCTAGCGATCCTGACTATTTCAAACGTTGTTCAATGGTTTGGAAATCGCGGCTAATTTCGACCCAAAGAGACTTATTTAAGGGGTCAGTTTTGAGGGCTTTATCCAAGTAAATGCGAGCTTTATCCAATTGGCCTTGACTGATCAGCTGACGGCTCCAGCGCTGGTAGGTGATGGCCTGCCACTGACGGACTTCCAGATCTTGGGTAATGCGCTGGGCAAGGCCTTCAACTAGTGCGATCGCACGCGGATATTTCTGCTGCTTGAGCAACATTTGCAACTGCCGATAGGAATCTTGCTTCAGCTTTTGCTCATGGTCCGACAGCTCTGGATTTGTCTGGACCGGGCTAGGATCCTCGTCTACTAAGTCTTCTGCAATCTCAACAGCTTCTTCTTCTGTCGGTTCGGTCTCCGGCTGAAACAGCTCCAGCAACGCTTCATACGCTTTAGTAACTCGAATAAACCGATCTTGAGCCCGCTGATCATCAGGATTAACATCTGGATGATACTTACGCGCCAGCTTACGATAGGCTGCTTTGACATCGTCAAAAGATGCCCCCGTTCGTAAGCCCAATGTCCGGTAATGATCCGATAACCCCATTACAGCCAAAAACGTTGCCAAAGCTTGATATTAAAACGTAAAAGACGATTGTTGTTGGATCAACGATAAAACTTTTGGATCCACAGAGCGTTAGACACGTTCTTCAATCACCCGATCAATTAAGCCGTAAGCCTTGGCCTCTTCCGCTGACATAAAGTTATCGCGATCAGTGTCTTTTTCAATTTGTTCAATCGTTTGTCCAGTATGATCAGCCATCAAACCATTTAAGCGACGCTTGAGCTGAACAATATGATTGGCCTCAATTTCAATATCCGTCGCCTGACGCTGCCCTACTCCACCCATGGGCTGGTGAATCATAATCCGTGAGTGGGGCAGAGCTAGACGCTTACCAGCAGTGCCAGCACATAGCAAAAATGAGCCCATGGAAGCAGCTAAGCCGACACAGATAGTGACCACCTCGGACTTGATATAGCGCATGGTGTCATAAATGGCCATACCCGCTGTCACCGAACCACCGGGGGAGTTGATGTACAAATAAATTGGCTTAGTCGGATCATCAGAATCTAGATACAGCATATACGCCACAATGGCGTTAGCGATGCCATCTGTGACTTCCTCTGTCAAGAAGATAATGCGCTCACGAAATAGGCGTTCGTAAATGCTGATCCATTGTTCGTAGGTGCTACCGGGAAGGCGATATGGAACGCTGGGAATACCAATAGGCATGGGTTTATGGGGGTAAGGGGTTATCTCAAAATTTACGCGGGTTTCTCGATCACCCGGTCAATCAAGCCATAGGCAATGGCATCTTGGGGCGTCAGGTAAAACATCCGCTCCATGTCCTTCTGGATCTTTTCTTCAGTCTGACCGGTGTTTTCGCTCAGCAATTTGGTGATCAATCCTGTTTTACTCAGAACCTCGTCAGCATTGAGTTCAATATCGGTGGCTTGGCCACGGGTGCCGCTGTAGGGATGAACTAAGGCGATAGAAGAATTGGGTAGGCTAGACCGCTTGCCTTTAGCACCGCAGGATAGCAAAACAGCTGACATGCCAATGGCTTGGCCCATGCAAATGGTAATCACATCCGACTTGATATGACGCATCGTGTCATAAATCGCCAGGCCAGCCGTAATCGACATCATCCCTGCCGAACCATCGGCCATACCAGCCATCACTGGATCACCCAGAGAATTTATATATAAATAGATAGGCTTATCCGGGTCTTCAGAATCTAGATACAGAAAAGCCGAAATCAGCGAGTTAGCCACACCGTCAGTCAGCGGCTGATTCAAAAACAAGATGCGCTCTTGACTCATGCGGGTGTAAATATTCACCCAAGCCCACCGTCGACTGCCAGGCAAGTTATAGGGGACTCGAATAGGACGTTCTACAACCATGGCTAACCAATCCCCGCTGGGATCTGTGTCGGTAGGTCCCTAGTACTCTCTAATACCCGGTCAATTAGACCATATTCCTTGGCTTCCCCAGGTGTGAGGTAGAACATTCGATCGGTGTCTTTCTTTAGCTTTTCAGGCGTTTGCCCTGTGCAGCGGGACAGAATGTCTAGTGTAGCTTCACGGTTAGCCAAGACTTCCTTGGCCCGAATTTGAATATCAGTAGCTTGCCCCCGTGCCCCCGTGCGTGGCTGATTAAGGACAATAGTTGCATTCGGTAAGCTAGCCCGAAAATCTTTAGTCCCTGCAGCTAAAATCATGGATGCTGTACCCATGGCCTGACCGATACAAATGGTATGAACCGGTGGCCGAATGTAGCGCATGGTGTCGCAAATAGCAAAGGCTTCAGTTTCAAAGCCAAGGGCATCACCGGTATACCAGGACGTTCCTGTTGAGTTTATATAGAAATAGATGGGCTTTTCAGGATCGTCAAATTCCAGATAAAGCAACTGGGCGATAATCAACCGGGTGACATCCAAACCCATTTGGCGCTTGTAGTCGTCTGACGACACTAGAGGCGTACCCAGATAAACAATCCGTTCTTTTAGCAGAAGCGATTGTAAATCAGGAGGAGGAGTGCGAAACGCGGCATCTCCGCCATAATAAGGAGCCTGTACGGCTTTGATATTAGAACTCATAGACCCAGTTAGCCCTCTGCGGTGTCAGCTATTCACCGTTCAATGGTTTAGTGCAATAAGTCCGTGATGTCACGACCCATTGACGTCTACATAGTGTAACCCGCGCTGAACAAGCTAGCAGGCTATGAATTTGGGGGATATCCGCCCATGGCGACTACAAAAAAACTAAGCTAGAGAAATCCATACCGTACGGGTCTTTTTAAGGAATTTTACGTCAGAGCATGTAGACCCTATGGGCACCTTGCCTATGGTTTACCTGAATGTTCTACTTGAGATCTGTACTTTTACGGGAATATTAGCGAGGGATTGCAGTGAGGGCAGGCTCCAGTGAATACAATTTAGGCAAATTACGGCAATGCTTTTACGCAAATTAGGGTGATGTATTTGAATCAACCCTCTAGAACCATAGCGATAGATATCATTGGTAAGGCAAGGAACGTATGAAAGCTACCGTGCAATGGTCCATTAGCGATCGCAACCTAGACACTTCTCAAACCAATAGTCAACGACACTTGGCCATTGCCGTACAAGCTGCTTCCAGTGGTGGTGATCGCCCTCCCCTAAACCTGTGCCTCATTCTTGACCAAAGCGGCTCCATGGGCGGCACTCCCATCAAAACTGTCCGAGCTGCCGCTAAAAAAATTGTCGATAACCTATCCCCCCAAGACCACATCTCCATCATTTCCTTTGATCACGAAGCCCAGTTAGTTGTCCCCAATCAGCTTGCTACTGATTCCGATGCCATTAAGCAAGCCATTGAAAACATTCGAGCCGGTGGAGGCACCGCCATTGATGAAGGCCTCAAGCTAGGGATCGAAGAAATCGCTAAGGGCAAAAGCGGTACCGTCTCCCAAATTTTTCTACTCACCGATGGCGAAAACGAACATGGTAGCAATGACCGCTGCCACAAACTCGCCAAGTTTGCCGTTAACCATGGCTTTACCGTCAGCACTCTGGGCTTTGGCGACCATTGGAACCAGGATGTGCTAGAACAGCTAGCCGATGCTGGTAACGGTAGTCTGGCCTATATTCAGAACCCCGATACCGCCATCCAAGAATTTAGCCGTCTCTTTAACCGCGTTCAGGCCGTCAGCCTCACCAATGCCTACCTGGTGTTGACCCTACAGCCCCAAGTACGTCTGGCGGAACTCAAGCCCATCGCCCAGGTCCTCCCCGAAACCATCGAACTAGACGTCCGGCGTGAAGGAGAGCAAGCCATTGTCCGTCTAGGGGACCTCATGAACAATACGCCCCGCGTCATCTTAGCTAATCTCTACATTTCCCAGCTCGCCCCAGGCACCCACCCCATCGCCTATGCCGAAGTCCAGTACGACGACCCAGCCCTGGGTAGCTCCCTCTCCACAGATAAAGCGGTGATCGATGTCACGGCTCAAACCATTTACCAACCCCTGAGTGATCCCCAGGTTCAGAAATATACCCTGGCCCTAGCCAAATATCGCCAAACCCAAATCGCAGAAACCAAACTGCAAGCAGGCGATCGCACCGGAGCCATCACTATGCTGCAATCAGCCACTCAAACCGCCATCCAAATGGGGGATAAAAACGCCGCTACGGTTCTACAAGAAAACGTCACCCAGCTCCAGACCGGTCAAGACCTATCGGAACAAGCCAAAAAGAAAACCCGCATCGCCTCCAAGACAATTCTCCAATAGTTGGAAATGCGCCTTCGCTATTTGCTCAAAGCGATCCAATGCGGCTTTACCGGCAAGCCTGGTGATACTGCCGCCTATAAAGCCGCCGCCTTTGGCACCCCTTCCTACGGCGATCTCGATCAGCGGTTAGCCGTTTTAGCCAATCCCCTACCTGAAATCACCCTGGAGCAGCTACATTCGCAGCCCACTGGCAGTTTCGGATATACCCTAGCTGAATTTCTTGCCCACAACGATCTCCAGCCCCTTGTCCTATCTCCAAAAACTCGCACCGAACTACGTAAAGCGTCGCTGTTAGCCGTTCGCTATCCCATTCTCCACGATGCCTTCCATGTCCTACTCGGTTTCGACACCAGCCTGGCTGGAGAACTCGGCGTCTGGTCCTTTGTAGCCGCCCAGCACTACAGTCCAGCCTTTGACCGAGCCGTCTCTATAGGCCACTGGGTAACACGGTTGCTAACACCCTGGCAGTGGCAGCGCTTACAGAGTTATGAACAAGCTGGAGCAGAGTTAGGCAAACAAGCTACCTGTGTAATTGTCCAGCCTTTGGAAGAGTATTGGAGCATGGCGCTGGAGGAAGTCAGATTAAGGTTTGGCCTGCCAGCAGAGGGATGGAGAAAAAGTGCAATTATCCCTTAACTTTTCAGAAATTTATTTGCCACAAACCATGCAAATCACCTACACCCCAATCACCCTCCACAAAAAAGTCCCCCTCACCATCAGCCGCGGCACCCGTTCCCAATCCACCAATCTCTTCATCCAAATCACCGCCGACAACATCACTGGTTACGGCGAAGCCACCCCCTTCTCCATCGGCGACCAAACCCAAACCACCGAAACCATCACCCAATCCCTCGACCAAATCATCGAAGGCATTTCCATCTACCATCCCCTCGACCGCCAAATTATTGAAGAAAGCCTCGACCAAATTGTCCCCTGCTCTGCCGCCCGCGCCGCCATTGACATTGCCCTTTGGGACTGGCTCGGCAAAAAGGTCGGTCTGCCCCTATGGCAACTGTGGGGACTCGACCGTCAGCGCATTGGGCCAACCGCCGTAACAGTGGGCATTAATACCCCCGAGGCAGCATGCGATCGCATCCGCCGCTGGCACACAGACTACCCCGATCTCCGCTCCATCAAAATTAAACTCGGCAGCCCCGCAGGCATCGCCGCTGACCAAGCCATGTTTAGTGCCCTACAACCTGAATTTCGCCCCCAGGACAAAATCAGCATTGATGCCAATGGAGGCTGGACCCTCGACGATGCCCAAACCATGGCCACCTGGCTAGCCGAGCGTAACGTCACCTACCTGGAGCAACCCCTCCCCGTCAGCGCCAACCACCAGCTAGCAGAGCTAAAACAACAATCTCCCCTACCTATTTTTATCGACGAAAGCTGCTTTACCAGTCGCGATATCATGCCCCTGGCCCAGCACATCAATGGCATCAATATCAAACTAATGAAATCCGGTGGCCTCACCGAAGCCCGTCGCATGATCAACACTGCCCGTGCCTGCAATCTCAGTGTCATGTTTGGCTGCTATTCCGACAGCGCCCTCGCCAATACAGCCTTAGCGCAGCTATCCCCCTTAGCCAATCACCTCGACCTCGACAGCCACCTTAACCTCAAAGAAAATCCCTTTGATGGGGCCACCCTAGCACTAGGCCGTCTCATGCCCAACGAGCAATCTGGATTAGGTATTACAAAAACCGCATAAGCCTGCCCAGTTAATAACACTTATCAAGCCACTTATGGATACGACTGTTATAAAGATGGGCAATGCATTTTCTTCGCCTACACCAAATTGTTCTCGATGGCATGTAGTCTATCCAGCAAAAACACTAATTAACGTAATTACTCCACCCATCACCATCAACCCAGCAGGCATAAACTTTTTTGTTTTGACCAGGCGAATAATAAATACGATCACAAGTACCAGGGTGACAATCTTGACCACCCAAAGACCACTCGCAATGCCGCGAGCGGCTCGCATTGTTCCGATCAGTAAAAGGAGCCCACTGACAATGCCAGAAATTAACGAGGGCAGACTACCCGCTTTGCGATAGCCAACAATGCCACCAACTATAGCGAGAATTCCATAGATCAATGCGATGATAAGTCCTAACGACATAAGTTAACTTGAGAATGAAGGAATTTGAGGCGACAACAGCTACCATCACTCAATACCGACAGCAAGCAGCCTCGCTTTTAATTTATCAGGATGTTCTCAACGATATCGTAGGTCAAACATTTTTATCGCTATTAGCAGCCCTCAGTACTGGCAAAGGCTTAGCTAACGAACGCGTCCAATGCATGACGGCCTATGGCGAATGGTTTCAGGCATTAGCCAGTACGGGAAAAAGCTGGGGGGACCATTTACTACAGCAGATATTGATGGCCGATAATGCCTTTACCAGAGCCGCCCAGAGTCTTACTGTAGCCGAGCTACCAGTTCCCTTATTAGCTGCAGCTCGTCATGATCTGCAGATTCTCCAAAAGCTATATACCTTATCCCCCAGTCATATTAGTCAGTGTGTGCAAACCGCCTGTCAGCTGACCCAGGCACCCGTCGTATGGTCATTACTTCCAGAACCGATGCCCGTAGACTTATCGTCCAATTGGTCAGATGGTATTCCTCACTTGGTGGCCTACTATCAGCGTCAGGGCACAGGTCAATTTGGCCAGTTCCATGGCTTTCGTTGGCAGCAGGGGAAACTGCTAGGCATTGCTAAGCCAGATCCCATTCGCTTAGACGATCTAGCGGGCTACGACGCGCCTAAAAATACCCTGGTAAAAAATACAGAATTTCTACTCGCTGGTTTTAATGCGCTTAATGTCCTGCTATACGGTAGTCGGGGGGCAGGTAAGTCTTCCTTGATTAAGGCATTGCTCAATGAATATGCCGACCGTGGCTTGCGTTTGATTGAGGTGGCCAAGGCAGATTTGTATGACTTGCCAGCAATTTTGGAATACCTGAGGCCTCAGCCACAAAAGTTTATTCTCTTTGTGGACGATCTCTCGTTTGAGGAAGATGATGATGCCTTTAAAGCCTTGAAGGTTGTCTTGGAGGGAGGCATTACCCGACGGCCTCAAAATGTGGTGGTTTATGCCACATCAAATCGACGTCATCTGGTCAGAGAATTTTTTGCTGATCGTCCCCGACTCAAGGATGCCGATGAACTAAAGTCCTGGGATACGGTACAAGAAAAGCTCTCCTTTAGCGATCGCTTTGGCCTCACCCTCACCTTTGAAGCAGCTGACCAGCCTATATATTTAGACATTGTCCATCATTTGGCGGCACAGGCAGGTCTGGATCTACCAATCGAAGATTTGGACTATCGGGCTAGACAGTGGGCAACTCGCCACAATGGTCGTTCAGGACGCACTGCGCGACAGTTTATCGATTTTTTATCGGCGGAACTAGCCTTGGGTGAGGGGAAATAAAGGGATGGGTAAATGGGGACGCTGGATGTTAGGACTGGTGGTTCTGGTGAGTGTGGGGGGTGCGATCGCATCCATTACCAAACTCATCCACAACCAAAACCGCATTTACACCATTCGCTTAGCCACAGGAGGGCCTGCAGGGGAATATTATGCCTTTGGCCAAGCCATTGCCCAAGTCACCGAAGTGCATGAACCCAAAATCCGAATTGAGGTGATCGAGTCTGACGGCTCTAATCAAAATATGGAAGACGTGCACAGCCATGCCGTCGATCTCGCCTTAGTCCAAAATGACACCCCCATAAAACGCAATGTGCGTGCCATTGCCCAACTGTATCCCGAGATGTTTCATTTGATTGCCAACAAAGATGCAAACATCAATACCTTGACAAATCTAAAGGGTAAGCGTGTTGCCCTAATGCCTGAGGGTAGTGGTTCCTACAATCTTTTTTGGCCCTTGATCCAACATTATGGTCTGACTAAAGATGACTTTCAATTTCGTTCCATGGCCGTTATTGAGGCCCATACCGCGCTTCAGAACGGCACCGTCGATGCATTGTTTCGCATTATTGGTTTGGGTAACAGTAGCGTGGCTGACTTGCTTGCTGATGGACAATTTCAGCTAGTCCCCATCGACCAAATCGGCGCGTTACAACTGACTCAACCTTACCTAGAAGCTACCGTTATTCCCAAGGGCAGCTACGATGGAGGCTCCCCTGTTCCGTCCAAAGATTTACCGGTTGTATCCGTCAGTGCACTCCTGATTGCCCATACCGATGTTAATCCCGATGTCGTCAAAGCCATCACGCGCATTCTCTACGAACATCGCAGTGATCTGATTCGCATCAATCCCCGTACAGCTAACATTCAGTCCCCAGACGCCAGCCAAAACCTGGGGTTTCCACTGCACGAAGGGGCTCGTGCCTATTACAACCAAGATAACCCAAGTTTTTTGGTCACCTATGCAGAACCCATTGGCCTACTGATGTCTGTGGGCATTCTCATCTGTTCTAGCCTGTGGCAGGGACGGCAATGGCTGATCAGCAACCAAAAAGATCGCGCTGATCGCTACAATCTAGAAATTTTAGACCTGATCGAAAAAATAGAACAGGCTAAAGACTGCGAGGAATTACAAGCGTTACGACAACAGCTGCTTGAAATTCTCAGAAAAGTTGTTGTTGATCTGGACATTGATCGGATCTCACCAGAATCCTTTCAATCCTTCACCTTTCCCTGGGAAGTTGCCAATACAGCCATCCGCCACCAAGAAATTATCCTCAGTGGTCGCACAACGTCTGTATCTAAGCATTAGTCACAGAACTCATCAGCTCTAACCTCAACAATTCTAGTGCAGCATCAATGCTAAAAGTTAGGATTCTGTATTGATTAAGAATCCTAGCATCAGCTATGTCCCCAGGGCTATAGGAGCAAACGTCACTCTTCATCCCGCTTGACTCTTCACGCTTGACTAGCCTCATCCTCAATCTTAGGCTTGACAAACCACTAGATTGCTTGTCGTATTTGCCAAATAGAAATGTCTCTTGCACACAGTCTCTAAAACTGTTTTTACCCTATTCTCCACCATTATCTGTTAAATCTTTAAGTTCATGTTCCACCATCGCCTCTACCAAACCAGCGAATGAATATTTGGGTTGCCATTTAATACGGGTCTTAATCTTATCCACACAACCTGCCAATGTTACCGGCTCATCAGGTCGATAAAATTGTGGATCAACCGACACATAGTCCTGCCAGTTCAGCCCCACATAAGAAAACGCGCAGTCTACCAGCTCCTTTACTGAATGAGTTTCTCCACTGGCAATGATAAAGTCATCGGGCTTGTCATGCTGCAACATCATCCACATGGCAGTCACCACATCTTCGGCATGACACCAGTCACGCCGGGCATCTAAGTTACCTAGTTTAAGCTCATTCGCCATGCCTAACTTAATTTTCACCGCCCCCCGAGTGATTTTACGAAACACAAATTCTGCGCCCCGGCGGGGTGACTCATGGGTATAGGTAATGCCACAGCAGGCATAAAGATCATACTGTTGCCGATAATTGACTGTCATCCAATGGGCATAGGCCTTAGCCACACCATAGGGATTACGGGGACGAAATGCTGTCCGCTCTGTCTGTGGTGACTCATCAGGCTGGCCAAATACCTCACTACTGGACGCTTGATAAAATCGAGTATCTGATTTGCACCGACGAATTGCCTCTAGCAATCGAGAAACGCCAATCGCTGTATATTCTGCCGTTAGGGCAGGCTGCGTCCAGGACAATGGCACATAGCTCTGAGAGGCTAAATTATAAATTTCATCTGGCTGAGCCTCATCAATCGCATCCATCAGCGAAAACTGATCTAGCAAATCACCAGAAATAATGTGAACTTTATCGGCAAAATGGTTGATTCGCCCAAAACTACTAGAGCTGGAACGACGTACCATCCCATAAACCTCATAGCCATTACTCAGTAAAAGTTCTGCCAAGTAAGATCCATCCTGCCCAGTTAAACCAGTAATCAGCGCTTTTTTTGCCATGAACTAGAAATCCACGATCATTGCGTAATCAACCATAGCAATAATTCACATACACAGCTGTTTTGGTTCTTGCACTTATGTGTAAAGTACACCAGCACTCTAAAACCATAGATATTTTTTCATGCATTGCATAAATATAGAAATGGAATCAGGTCATCCCATGAATTAAGCTCAATTAACAAATAAAACAATTATCAAAATCTCTCTAAAGGACAGCTAGAGAAGACAATAGATTCTATGTTTTTTTATTCCAAAATAGGATCTAAGGCGATAACAATTAAGGCCATAGATTATATCTAACTATGCAATAAATTGCTCTCAAGCCATCTTTCCATCCTATTTTTTTTCCCTCTTTATATGTTCTACCGTAGTAAGAGATACCAACCTCGTAAATTCGGCATCCCATTTTGGCCACTTTAGCCGTTATCTCTGGCTCGAAGCCAAATCTATTTTCACGGATCTGAATAGACTGAATAACTTCTCTTTTAAAAGCTTTATAACCAGTCTCCATATCCGTGAGATTAATATTAGTAAACATATTAGATAGTGTGGTTAGGAAAACGTTGCCTACCATATGCCAATAATAAACAACTCTATGGGGCCTACCTCCTTGAAAACGTGATCCAAAAACTACGTCAGCTTTACCATCTAATATAGGCTTGAGCAAGTCAGGATACTCTTGTGGATCATACTCTAAGTCAGCATCTTGGACGATGACAACATCTCCAGTTGCCGCCGTAAACCCGCTCCTTAATGCAGCTCCTTTACCCATATTTTTAGGATGATAAATAACTTTATCAACTATTAACTCAATCTTTTCTTTTAGTAGTTCCGTTGTGCCGTCATATGAACAATCATCAACAACAATAATTTCACAGTTTTCTATGGGGCTACGCTTAACAGCGGCAATGACAGACTCAATGGTATGAACCTCGTTATAGCAAGGAATGATAACGGATAGAATCACATTATAAAAGCTTTTTTCAACACTCATTTGGCTTAGTTACTACACAAAAGTTATTCATCCATACTTGGAAGTATCTATGAATAAAATTAGTAAACTTACCATTTTGAACCAAACATTTTTTTAATCTTTCACGATTGTAGTAACGTTTGTGATCTCTAATTTCAGCTTCACTAATAATACCTACTTTATAGGATAAAAATTCTAGAACAGGTTGAGCCCAAATAGAAGGTACGGTGAGTACTAACCTGCCTCCGGGGCGCAATACTCGGTAAACCTCATTAATCATGCCAGCTTCATTAGAAATATGCTCTAAAACCGCTAGCATTGTAACGGTTGAAAATTGGGCATCGTCAAAGGGTAATCTATCCAAAAATGTAAGTTTTTTCGTATAAATATTATCGTTTATCTTGCCATTATTGACTTTGAAATCAACTCCATGTCCTTCACTGATATGGGGAGCTACTGCCTGTAAAAAGGTTGCTGAGGCACCACACCCAATATCTAGTAAAGGCTGCCCCTTGAGAACATATGGCATCACCTTAAGCAAGCGAAATCGTCTTAGCAGAGGCTCTAGAAGTGGTTCTCGCATAATAGTGTATCAAGGATAGATTTTTAAGATATCCAAGCGCTATAAAGGAGCCTTAGTAGCGCTCAATAAGTTATCAAAAGTACCATAGGTTAACTTTAAGGACTTGCCCAGTTCATTAGCTGCGGCAAAGCTAAGATGATGCTGATCGTAGGTAAGTAATTTTTCCGAATCACCGTAGACAAGATTGCACTGTTTCTCTGGACAATAGAAGTCTAGCTTGGAAACGTAGGCCAACCCATGCTCTGATGCAACTTTTCTAATAGCCTGATCTTGCACCACTAATTTATACTCAAAAATCTCTTCAAATTCCTCTTCAGAAAACGAGGTACTTCTCTTACGAATCACCGTATCAGGCAAGTCATACTTAAATCCTGGAGCATTACCAAAAAATAAAGTTTTTTCTAGCAACTTTTCTGGCAAAAGATTCAAAAAGTTGATGAGAGTTTCAGGTTGAAAATGGAGATAGTAGCTAGAGATGACTAGATAATCTACATTTTCATAATTAGACGCCATAGCAAGATTATCCAATAGCTGTAGGCACTTATCATAGTTGGGATGCCCTAGATCCGCCATTTGCCTAAAGTCATTAGATAGCATAGGTGGGCATCCAGGCACCGACTGCAAAATGTAGTAGAAATCTGGAAAATGAGGTTGTAAAATATTGAGCCCATCAATTCCATGACTGTCACCTAAAATCAACACAACGGGCTGTTCAGCATCAGAAGGGATTACTTCACAAGCGTTCCACCCACGATCAACACAGTTCTGTTTTTGTAGATGAAATCTATAATCTTTCTCATTTTGAATTTCCAATGAGATCTCTGCAATATTACTCGGAAATCGTTGTGGATATCCTTGACTAGACCAAGCATGAGAAAATACTAAAACGGCAGGAAAAATCAAAATCAAAGTAAATAAAAGACTACCATTTATAAAATTATTTTCAACAAAGAACTGACGTTTTCTAATAGGACTTTCAATCACATATGTGGTTACTATTGCCAAAATCAAGGTTATAACTGCAATAGCAACACCGCTAACCAAGTCTATATCTGGAGAAATTTTCTTCTTAAAGAGAACGATCAATGGCCAATGGTACAAATAAAATGCGTAGGATATTTTGCCTAGAAATACTAACGGTTGATTCGCCAGCAGCCGAGTACAAATCTTTGATTTTTTACCAAAGTAAATAATGACTGCTGTCAAAAGACATGGGATAAGCACAATCCATCCCGGAAAATGATAGCTAATGCCTTCTGCAGATATGAGCACTAGAATTAAAGTAAATAGTGCAAAAGATGCTAGTACAGACAAGTTTGAAAATTGAGCAGATTGTTTGGGTTCAAATTTTAACCAACATAAAAATGCTCCTATGGCAAACTCACTGATCCTAAACGGTGTGAGATAAAAGGCCATACTTGGATCATTGATTGAAACCAACCAGGTCACTGTCGAACCTAGAAGTATTGTCAATAAAATAGCTAAAGGTTGGTGCTTAGGGCTAATCTTTTGACAGATGAAGACGATGAAGAAAGGCCATATCAAATAGAATTGCGCTTCTACAGCTAAAGACCAGGTATGCAGTAATAATTGGGACTCAGAAGCGACATCAAAATATCCAGAGTTTAAATAAAAATAAATGTTAGAAACAGATAGCAATGAATAAACTGATGTTTTAGAAAACTCAGTCAGTTCAGCTGGAGTTAAAATGAATAGGCCAATAACTAATACCAATAAAAGCGTTGTTAGCAAACAGGGTAATAGTCTCTTTATGCGGCGGTAGTAAAACTCTAAAAAATTGAATGAGTGAGATGCCACCTTCCTTTTTATTATCCCTGTTATTAGATAACCGCTAATAACAAAAAAGATATCGACACCGAGAAAACCACCTTTAAATATTTCAGGATTGAGATGGTAGATCAACACAAGGATGACAGCAATCCCTCTTAGTCCATCAACATAGGGATAATACTTTGACTTATTCATAGGATTGACCAAAGCCTTTTAACCCAAAAATGTCTGCTACTAAAACAAGCTAACAGTATCACTAGCTCTTGCTGCAAATATGCAATCCCCTATATGGGGCGAACTATTATCCATCATGAAATAATCAGGTAAAATCATCACTCAAAGCACTGTATCATTTTGACGGATAATGCCGCTCAACCTCAAATGCTTTATTTTTTAACGATTAACTATTACTCCACTGATTTATTAGGTCAGCTGTTGCAATCCATAAAACAGGTATCTTCCCAAATTTCATACAACATTATTATTGTCAATAACTCTCCCGACGACAAATCAGTTTATGACTTACAGCAAAAATTTGAAAAAATAACTGTTCTCACGGCTACAGAAAACTTGGGATTTGGTGGTGGCTGTAACCTCGGCTTAGAACATGTTTATAAACAAGATTCAAATGGTTGGGTATGGCTCATTAATCCAGATGCATTGTTGGTTGCCAATGCAGCCTCATATGTCCAAAACTGCTTTAAGCTACGTCCTAATCTCAGTATTTTAGGTACCCGTATTAAAGCCAGTGAAGACGACCTTTGGTTTGCCCAGGGACGCTTTAACTGGTGGACAGGTTCTCTTAAACATCGTCTACCCAATGCTAATACGGCAGAACATCCGGTCAAGGTGCTGCCTAGTCGTTGGGTATCAGGCTGTAGTATGATCTTTAACTTACAACAGTTTGATAGCTGTCCTCTGTTTGATCTCAATTTTTTCTTGGATTATGAGGATATCGAAATCTGCGAACGCTTCTATCGGCAAGGTCATACTGTTGGTGTCACGCAAGCTGTATTGGTAAACCATGCAGTATCTGCCATTACCAATCGCAACCGACGAGCCAAGTTTCGCCATGCCACATTTAGTAAACTGTATTTTCTGTACAAGCATGGTTCTTGGCTAGCCCTGGGCCTAAATGTGATTTACATGCTGGCTTGGAGTATCAGGTTGATTTGTGGGGCCGATCGGGAAGTGGGGATTGGGCGTTTGCAGGGTTGGGTCGATTTTCTTGGCTGGTATCTAAAATCTCTCACCAAACAGCTATCGTCAGAACCGTTTCGCCCGTCTACGGCGTTTACTCAGTTGTAACAAACGTATTATTAGATGGTAGGCAGTTTGGGGATAGGCGTACCACGGACAATAGTGCAAAATGATGTATGCGATCGCACTCAAAAACAAATGAGACTTTGGATGGAAAAAGGCATACCTAAGCCCAGCAATGCTGCTCAAATCCTGTTGTTTCTGTTCCGCAGAAAAGTCATCCTTAAGTACCACATGGGGGGCAACATACGCTTGAAATCCATAGTTTCTAGCTCTCAGGAGAAATTCTGAGTCAGCATGATAGTGGGGTAAAAACTTAGCTTGATACAAACCTACCCTTTCAAACACATTGCGATGGATCAGCACCCCATCTCCAGGCAACGTATCAACCGGAATTACCTCCTGGGCCAGGATATCAGCAGGTAATTCCGCAAGATTAACATCATGATGCTGCAATCGGAGAAAATTTGGTGTTCCCCACATCAGCTGTGTTCCCAATGCCCACACCCTATCCGATGGCGTTAGATAATCAATCCGATTTCCTAAAATAGACAGCTCATGGAATTGTGCCAAAGTAACTAAGCGTTGTACATGGTCAGGGCTAACCATTGCATCGTCATTGATGGTCAACACATAGTCATACTTTTGTTCCAGAGCATAATTCACCCCAGCATTTGTCGCCCCAGCCCAATATTGTTGATTATCAACCCGTAATACCCTCACATCAACATATTGCTGTTGTACTTTTTCAGCCGTCCCATCTGGAGAATTGGAGTCCACCACCACTATGGTTAAATCAGCATAGGTCTGCCCAACAAAATGCTGTAAAAATCGCTGGGTTTTGAGCCAACGATTGTAGGTAGGCACAATAGCAGCAACTCTCACCATTAGCTTCGCCTACGTTCGTCTGGCCAAGCCAACTGAAAAAAGGGACGACGTAGCGATAAATTAGGGTTATAGTACGGATCATTCACCATGTAGTGGGTATCCGCAAACCGCCTATGGAGCCGCTCCAATTCCCCAGGCCTTAGTTTACTCACACGACTGACAGACTCATAGTGAAACAATTTCGCATAGGGCGTAAATACATTACGGTAGCCAGCCTGATGAGCCCGTAGACACAGATCTACATCGTTGTAGCTGAGGGGAAAGCTTTCATCAAATCCATCGAGTTCCTCAAACACTCTGCGACGCATCATCAAACAGGCTCCAGTAACACCCAGATAATTACGATTCACAACATTAGAACCATAATAGCCGTCATGCTTGCCTGAACCATTATGAAATGCATGGCTAGGATTGCCTGCCAAAATCACCATACCCGCATGCTGTAAACGACCATTCGGATAAAATAATTTTGCACCAACAGCTGCAATGTCTTCTTGTTGGGCCAGCTCCAACATCGCCTCAATCCAGTCAGGGGTAATGACTTCTATATCATCATTCAGCATGAGCAATACATCTCCCCCGGCTGCCGTAGCTCCCAGATTTATACGCCGTGAAAAGTTAAAGGGCTGATTACAACGCACAAGTTTTAGCTCAGCCCCCTGCACCATGTCTAAATATATTTGGGGAATATCGTAACCATCCACCAAAATAATTTCAAAGTTCTTATAGGTACTCCTGCGACGGATACTATCAATACATTGCACCAGCAAACATACTTGCTGACCCTTAATTTTCAAACAGGCTCCTGCACTAGGAATGATGATACTCACTCGGGGATTGCCCTGGATATGGCGACGGATTATAAAAAAACCAGGTTTCTTAGGATAAGGCTTTACCGTACCTGGGTAGTTACTTCGGTCTACAGCATCCTGCAATGCTCTCTGAGCAGCGTCATTAGCCCAAGGGATTGCCTGCGTTCCAAAGATAGACAACGATGATGATAGCCGTTTGTGATACAACACCTTTGGAATATGGTGGATGCGACGAGTTTTTTCGGTCAGACGTAATATAAGATCCCAATTTTGAGCACCATCATAGTCACTACGAAAACCACCTAGCCGACGCACCAGCCTAGTACGATAAACCCCTAGATGACAGACAGACAGACAAGCCTGGCAATAATCAGGTGACCAGTCAGGCTTAAAAAATGGATTCTTACGGTTTCCCCAGGATGTTATTTGATCGTTATCTGTGTAAATAAAGTCGGTATCTGGCTCGATATTCAGATATTTAACAACTTCATACAGAGCATTAGTCGCCAACTCATCACTGCATTCTAATAAAGTAAAAAAATCTCCTTTAGCTATCTTCAGCGCCCTATTTAGGTTTAGGGCAGCAGAAAAACTGCTATTTTCGTCACTGCCAATCATATCAATTCGTTCATCAGCTAGAAAATCTATCAAGAGTGAACGAATGTGGGTAGATACAGAAACAGCCTCAACAATAACAATACATAATTGCCAATGACCATACTGCTGGTTAAGAACCGATTCAATTGCCTTAATCAACCAGGCAGAATTAGCATTATAAATAGGTAATAAAATAGAAATCAGAGGTCTGTTGCGGAGAACTGCCTCGCTCTTCTCTTCTGAAATCGAAGTAATCCACCGGTTATAGTTAGGAGATGTTAGCCTACATCGAAGACGTTGATATAGACTCTTAACGCCGCCAGTTTTTACAATCTCAACAATTTGCGAAAGGCCAACCAAAACAATTAAACAACCTTACTAGAAGCTTATTATAATCAACTAATTGATATCAGATATGCAAAGAGATATATCAACCATATCTTGAGAAAAGAACCACTAGAAAATATCAGACAGACTTGCTATGGAAAATCTATTCTAAGATCTCTTTGTTCTTTACAAAGCATATCCACCTACTCTAATTAGATAGAGTCTTTCCCTATCAATCAACTACCCTTGCTAAAACATCAGCAATCTTAGGTGATATTTTAGCTAAAGAATAGCTTTCCTTTGCTTTATTGAACCCGTTTTTTGAAAGCATTTGCCAGTCCTTTTCTGAACGATATAACTTCAGAATGTTCTCCGAAAATCCATGGGGGTCATCAGCAACAGCAACATTCAAACCATCCACTAACCCCATACCCTCAACTGCGATTGAAGTTGCAACAACGGGTACACCAAAACTCAAACTAGAAACAATTTTTCCCTTCATGCCTGCACCATATCTCAATGGTGCAATAGATAACCTAACTCTCTCAAATAACGTATGGAGTTCAGGGACAAAGCCTTCTACTAGAATATCTGCCGATGCTAATGCCCTAATATGATCCGGGATATTAGAACCGGCAATAATAAAACGGCAGTCTGGTAAGCTTTTCTTAACTAAATTCCAGATATCAGCAACAAAATATTCAACAGCATCAATATTAGGAGTATGGGCAAATCCTCCTAAAAAACAAATATCTTGTCTAGACTGAAAACCATTTTTAGATCCTGGAACAGCATGTGGAATAGGGACAACATCCGTTTTAGCCAAGGGAAGATATTGCTTGACTATTTTTTCTTCTTCCCCAGTCACTAAAAGAGTGAGATCAGATTTTTCAATAATCCCTAGTTCTTCACTTTTCAAGTTCTCTAGATAGCTTTTAGCTGTTTCCGACACATTACCATTCAATGCATTTTCCCTAGATTCCCGCAAAAAATGTAAATCGACTGTATTAAAAATTATTTTTGATTGGGGAGCATAGGCTTTTACATCTTCAAGCGTTTTAGACGCCACTGGCAAACGGGATAAAACAACCACATCAAGCTGATGGCCATAGACTTGAAGATAATTCACTAAAGACTTCATATACGGCCAATACAAACACTGAATGCCTAAACGTTGCAAATCTTCAGTATGTTTAGCTACATATCGCTGCTTGAAAAATGGAATAAATGTGATTCCCCAACCATGCTCATGGGCGCTTTGAATAAAATTAAATGCATAGACTGAGCCAGCATCTTGATCAGGTGTCAGCGTTAAAGCATCTATCCACAGCAGGGTACGTTGTTTATATGGCTTCCAAACAGAAAATGTTGACGATGCAGGCTTTGGCCTTCGAACCAACTCATGCTTCCATCTATCTTGAAACTTAGACTGATTGAGAGACTGATATTTTTTTACACCCGACGATAAGTCAGTCCCTGAACTAACGCCTTCAAAATGAACCACTTTTGAGAAAGGGGTATAAATGACTTTATACCCAGCTTCCCTCACTCGAAATGCTAGATCAGCATCCTCATAGTAGGCAGGCGTATAACGTTCATCAAACCCACCAAGCTGATACCAAAGGCATTTTGAAATAGCTATGGAAGCCCCAGAACAGTAATCAACCTCCCGAATGAAATTGTATCTATAATCATTGGGATCACCGTTGCGACCATAGTTCCATCCTGATGCGTCTTCAAAGACAAACCCACCTGCTTCTTGTAAGGTGCCGTCTGGATATAACAACATAGACCCAACTAATCCAATGCTGTCATCCTTAACTAAAGGAGTGAGTAATTCTGACAACCAATCAGAAAAGGGGGCTGTATCGTTATTGAGAAAAATAATATGCTTACCCCTAGCGACTTTTGCCGCATTGTTGCAATTAAGCAAAAATCCAAGGGTTTTAGGATTACGGACATAGATGAGACCATCAATTAACTTTGAAATACGTTGCGTCTCATCCGTAGAGCAATCATCTGCCAGAATCACTTCAAATGTATAGTGAGTTTCTTGACAAGATAGGGCTCTTAGACATCGCAATGTATATTCAATCTTATTAAAGACTGGCACGATAACAGTGACATCTGGTTCGCTAACAAATTTAAACGCAAACCTTTTAGCTTCATCATAGAACTCATCTATAACGATTGCTTTCCCTAAAGCTTTTTCTATTCTTTCAGCTACATATGCCGACTTACTTCGAGCATAGTTTAGATCTATCAACTTAAATCGAACACGTTGATAAAGTCCTCTAAATCCCTCTCTACTTACAATGTCAACGATACTTGAAAAACTAACCAAAACAACTAAACAGCCTCACTGATAAACCAGTATATGGAGCAATCTATATAGGGTATTCAACAAGAAACACTAACTTCTATTCTCAGGAAGAAGATACATCAAGTTGCAACCTTTTCCAACCAAATATTTCCACCTGTATTTTTCAAACAGTTCGCCATATTTTCTTGCAACCAGTTTCGATGGAACTGAGCAATAAAATCTGAGAATAATCGAATTTCAAACTTTTGGTTGTACTGCAAAAAAGAGCGAAGAATATATTGTTCACTCCATGCCCTACCATCATCTAGCCACTTATCAGGATATTCAAATGGATAAAACACATCATGAATATGAATAAAGACTCCTTTATTTAGAGACGGCAAAATCTCAAAAAATATCTGATTAACGTCACTGCCGGCTTTACTCACATGGGTTGAATCGATAAAAAGAATATCGCCAGCTACTAATTTAGAAAAGAACGAGAGATCTACATTTTGTAATGGCTTATCTATAATCTGTATACGCTCTTTATCGCCAGGTTTCAGTAGAGATTGCAAAAGTTGAGGATAGGGTTCAATAAAAGTACAGTTTATTGAATTTTCAAAAAATAGCTCATTGGTATCTAGGGTCATGCATGAAGAGTAACCAGAACCAATTTCAATAATATTCTTAGGCTTTAAATATCTAATAAAGCAGTTCAGAAATATAGAGTCTGCATAGGAGTAAGCTGGATTTTTATAGTAAAATCTGTGAATATTATTTTTCTCTGATGAGAAAGGCAATTGTCGATAAAAGTCTTTGAATAACTCAAGCAATAGTAATTGAGCGTCTTCATTCAGTTTAATCCCTGGTAATGTCTTAGCCGCAGCAGTACGTTGCCTTTTAGCCAGGGCTCTATTTTCTAAGGAAGGAATACATGAATAGAAATGGCCAGGATGAACAAACTCTTTATTCCTTTTTCTAGACTTAAACTCCTGGGATGAAAATAGACTACTGACAAACTCAATTCGGCTCATACCAGCATTAAGCTTATTCACATAAAAAGCTTTTGACTTTCTAGCAATATTACAGTCAAAAATCTGCTGATAACAGATCTCAACAAAATCAGCATTATTCAAATTTTCTAATGCTTCGGTATTTTTTGGAGCAGACTTATCTAGGTCCTTATCAAGAGTCTGATTTCCGATAAAAACATTAAAAATCAGTGATTTTATAGCAGGTTTTATTTTTTTGAAGAGTGCCATAAATCTAAACTAGAAATATTGTCCCAAACACGTCCTTAAAACATTGTTTGGATAACAGCTATTAGCATCAACACCGTTATGAATCCCCTTTAACTTGCCTTAAAGGCTAACTCTCAAAAATCTGTGATGAACCATCACACTACTTTCTAAAGTCTAAAAACCAGCTCTTATCCATAAATATTACTATCATTTTAGTATCGGGATAGATGCAATAGTAAGTAATACATCCAAAGCACGATACCCCACAGTCAGTTACTACTTAACAGCAAGGATTGGGAGACTCCAATTGACCTTATGTAATATCCCATATTGCAATATGTCTGAGTCAAAATAGTCAAACTTTTGAAACCCTGTTGCGTCTAGTTTTTGACTAATGTCATTTCGACAGAAAACACGCATCTCTAAAGTTGTACCTGGACCTCCATGAAACACTAGGTTCTTATAAACCTGAAACTCTCCATTTTTAATCTGATTGACCAAAATATATTCTTTTTCTTGGAATTTTATAACTTGATACTCATTCAAATCAGGAAAATGCTCGGTGGTTTCTTCCTCATTGGTAAACGGTACGGTTAAAACCAAAATCCCACCGGGTTTTAGCAAATTATAAGCACCCTCAAATGCTCTAATAGAAGGTGGTGGAACATGTTCAAAGACATCGCTAGAAATAATAAAGTCATACTTTCCAAAATCCTGTTCGGAAGGATTAACAATATCTAAATAAGGTTTTTGATGAAAGAATGTATTGGTATAGTCAAACTTATTTCTAAGTTCTCGGGCGTAGCCTTCCCAATCACTTAATCCAATACCTTTTATGTTGCTGTTATGGGGAAAATCGCAGAGAACTAGAGATTTACCAAAAAGATGAAGGCTCAATAAATGGATAATTGATCTCATACGTACCGTTGAGCCACAGTTGACACAAGATTGTACTTCTCTGTCAATTTTCTCAGCAGCACAAGTATTGGAGGTTCCACAAATATTACAGATAAATTCTATTTGACCTGAGTCTGTTCCACTTAAAGGCATAGGTCTATTCACAGAAAATTTTGTTTTTATGCGGCGGAGTAACGCTGTCAGCCTGGACATAGGAAAGGGGAAATAAGACAATAAACTGCAGTATAATTGCGCCAAATTATTTTAATTACTAAATAGCACTTAGTTTGTGAAAACTACTTTTCCTAATTCCTGCTAATCATATGTGTCATTTCCTTCAAAAGTACATTAAATCTTCCTAGAGCAAAATCATACAGTTCCATATCAAGCAAATTTTCTGCCAAAATATCTTTGTAGAGTTCATTACCCAGCAATTCTCTAACTTTTATGACTTCTTCTGAATCAGAGGTATAGCTGTGGTTTGTGACATTTACTTTAATAGGGCTCCAATCGACCTCAGGAAAATAGTCTTTATAATGATGTTTAAAAAGGGATAAAGAATCATTAAATCGTCTCACGATCCCAAAAATTTGCCAATCAACTAAAACTTTTTTTGCCTGTTCTAAATGCTCTCTCACAGGCTTGTCAGGTTTGAAAGATGCATTTGACAGATACATAACTTGAAAGTTTTTGATAACTTTTCGACCTCCAAGATTATTTTCTAAAGCCCACTTTATATAACCTGGGAAACCTTGCTCTACAGCAATCAGATGATTTGGTTGAGAGCTATCTCTTTTTACAAACTCATAGACAGAACGTATCCTATCAATTGGATGCCTCAAAAATACTATTGGGTAACAGTAATCAAACGGTAATGGCGGACGGGCTTGATGGCTAGAAACTGCTTTGACATCCTGATTCAGCTCTAAAAAATCACCGAGTTCTTTTGAACTCAAAACATTAGACGCTTTTGAAGAATCAAAAGCTTTCCACTTTTGCTTAAAACTTTTTCTCAGAATTCGATCAACAGAAGAGCCGGCATTTTTAAATAGATGGTAATGAACTAATACTTTGCGATCGCACCCTTGTTTTTGAAACATACACACCAATTTATACTAGAGTGATTACTCAACAAGTTAATCAATTAGTCTTGCCAAAATATTTGAAATCTTGGGCGACAACTTATCTGGAGAAAATTTCTCTTTTGCTGTATCTACACTATTCCTGGAAAGTACCTGCCAATCTTCTTCAGAATAGTATAATTTGATAATACGGTTTGAAAAATCATGAACATCATCAGCAATCGAGACATTCAAACCATCCACTAAGTCCATCCCTTCAACGGCAATTGAAGTTGCAACAACAGGCACGCCAAAACTTAGACTAGACACAATTTTACCCTTCATCCCTGCACCATATCTTAATGGAACAACAGAGAGCTTTACTCTTTCAAAGAGTGTATGAAGCTCAGGAATAAAACCTTCTACCAAAATATCGTCTGAAGCCAATGACTGGATCTGCTCAGGAATATTAGACCCGGCAATGATAAATCGACAATCCGGCAAACCTTTCTTAACCAAACCCCAAATATCAGCAATGAAGTGTTCAACGGCATCAATATTGGGAGTATGGGCAAATCCACCTAAAAAACAAATATCTTTTCGAGCATGAAAATTATTTTTCGGGCCTGGTACATGATGCATAATTGGTACAACATCAGTTTTAGCAAATGGAAGATATTGCTTAACCACTTTTTCTTCTTCACCGGTCACTAAAAGTGTGAGGTCAGCCTCTTCAATAATTCCTAACTCTTCTTTTTTTAAGGCCTCAAGATAACGCTTATTTTCTTCTGAAGTTTTATTGTTAAGAGTATACTCTCGAGCCTGTCTTAGAAAATGTAAATCTACTGTATTAAAAATAACTTTTGCCTGCGGTGCATACGTCTTTATATCTTCAATAGTTTTAGAAGCAACCGTAACACGTGACAAAACCACTACATCAAGGTACTCGCCATATACTTGTAGATAATCAGTCAAAGATTTCAAATAGGGCTGATACCAGCATTGAATCCCCAAACGTTGCAAACTCTCAGTGTACTCACCCATATGTCGCTGATTGAAAAATGGAATAAACGTGATTCCCCAACCCTGATCATGGGCGCTTTTAAGAAAATTAAAGGCATATACTGACCCAGCATCCTGATCAGGCGTCAGCGTTAAGGCATCTATCCATAACAGCGTGTGTTTTTTGTATGGTCCCCAGACAGAAAACATCGACGATTTAGGCTTTGGCCTTCGAACCAACTCATGCTTCCATCTATCCTGAAACTTAGGCTGATTGATCCGCTGATACTTTTTCACGCCTGAGGTTAAATCAGTGCCCGAACTAACACCTTCAAAATGAATTGCTTTTGAAAAAGGGGTATAAACTACCTTGTAGCCATTTTCCCTAACTCGAAATGCTAGATCAGTATCCTCATAGTAAGCAGGTTTATAAAGCTCATCAAACCCGCCAAGCCGATTCCAAAGGTCTTTTGAAATAGCTAGAGAAGCGCCAGAACAGTAATCAACCTCCCGGATGAAATTATATTTACAATCCTTGGGATTATCTTGACGACCATAGTTCCATCCTGATGCATCTTCAAAGACAAACCCACCTGCTTCTTGCAACTTCCCGTCTGCATATAGCAACATGGAACCGACTAATCCAACCTGCTTATCGTTGATTAAAGGATCTAGTAATTCTGATAACCAATCAGAAAATGGTGCTGTGTCATTATTTAGAAAAATAATATGCTTACCTTGAGCAAGCCTTGCCGCATTATTACAGTTAAGTAAAAAACCAAGATTTTTAGCATTACGGACATAGGTCAAACCATCGATTAAGGATGTAAGATTCTGGGTTGCATCAGTAGAATGATCATCAGCTAAAATCACCTCAAAGGTATAGTTCGTTTCCTGAAAAGATAGCGCTTTCAAACAACGCAGAGTATATCTAACTTTATTGAATACTGGGACTATGATCGTTGCATCTGGACAATCAAATGTTTGAAACGAGATCGATTTAGCTTCGCGTTTAGCTTCATCAACAATTGATGTTTTTTTCAGAAGCTCTTTAGCATTTTTGCTGAGATGAAATGCTTTAGGTGGTAACGTCGAACGCCCTTCATTTCTGCCATATAAGAAGTAATGAACTAATGGATTGATTCCCGATGCCCTAACATCTGGGTTACTATCTAAGTAATACTTTGTGTTAAAAGAAGGACTCGGATCGCGATTTTCTTTTACACCAAACTTCAAATAGTGAAGCAAAGGATCAACCCCGGCTTCAGCAACATCCACATATTTCTCAAGATAGTAATCACTATCAAACAAATCACTTGCCCGAAGCCCTGAAATCGCCTTGCCAAATTTACGAATTCGGAGTATCTTTAGCAACCTTTTAATTGTTTGAAGAAGCAAAATGGTTCGTACTCCTTTACTAAAACTTAGACTAGATTCTAAGCAAAACCCAGTATAGGAAACACCTAAATATTAATACAATACTGGACTCTATCCTGTATAAATTTAACCGAGGATAAAAAAATCAGGATATTTCTATAATCATTGTCATATCCTATGAAAGATAACGTTTTAGAGACTGACTGAGCCTCCAAAATTTGTTCATCTGAATCTCTTCCAAAGTACTAAGAGTGCTTTGAAGATGTAGCTGGGTCTCGCGTAATTTTGATTCTGTGTCCTGCAGCTTTGATTCTGTGCCCTGCAGTTTTGACTCTGTGTCCTGCAGCTTTGATTCTGTATTCTGCAACTTTAACTGCAGTTCTTGTAAATCTAAAGTAACCTGATTCAAAGCTTCTTTATTACGGCTATTTTCCTGACGAAGAAATTCATGTTCACGCCCTAGAGACCAAGGGTATGCTCGAACTACAAATTGCAATATTTCAGACGTTCTATCTTCAGAAATAAGTCTCAATAAATCAGGTGAGTAAAGCTTTTCATTAATCTTAGGTATTAAAGGCGAATCTGTTGACCAAGGAAGATATGTATGTTCTTCAGTTTCTATAAAAAAACCGGCTTTTCTAAATAGTTGAAAAACCGATTCTCTAGTGAAAAATCTTAAATGCGTGTCATCCAGTATTCCTAGATTAGCATAGTCAAATCGCCCTTCAAGTAAGGCTAATCTCACTGCACCATGAGCAATATTAGGAATAGATGCAATCACATATCCTTCTGGCTTTAGATTTTTCTTGATACTTTCTAGTAAAGACCAAGGATCCTTTAGGTGCTCTAAAACATCGCCAAAGGTAACTACATCAAACTGCTCATCTTTGAGCAGTGATTCGGCACTTTCATTATCGAGATCAGCAACAATTACTCGCTCACAATATTGTTCAGCTTCTTTAGCTGCTGCTGGGTTAATGTCAATACCAACTACAGAACAATTCTTGTCTTGAAGTAGCTTGGCAAAATACCCTGTGGCACAGCCCAAGTCTAATACTTTATTGTTGGGAGAAATCAGAGACAACATTTTATCTAAACTACTTCCCTTTAGTCTAGATTTGTCTACTTTTAGCAGATTAGGATAATTCTTATAAAAACTTCCCTGGCCACCCATCTGTAAAAACCAAACTGCTACAGCTTATAGTAGCCTACAAAGAAATCAAACCATAAATTTCGTTAGCTATGGCTTCAAAGCTGGAAAATCAAGTAAAACTTAGAGAATTACTAGCTTGAAGAGTTGTAACCCTTAAGTTGTCAAAAGCCAATGTGCTAGCGAGATCTTGGCCTGATGTATAATCCCAAGTTTCTTCTTTGAAGCGATCAGGACCGAATCATGCCAAGCATTACTACTATCACGGTAACCTTCCTCATCATCCCACTGTGTATATACCTCTACAGGATGCAGACCAGAAAACTCAGCTAGTGCCGTAAACCCATCAGGATAAAACCGCCAGCAATCTACAGGATAACGATGCTCAAACCCAGAAGATGGAGCGATAATACAGCATAGTCCAGAATCTTTTAGCACCCTACGAATTTCAAGGGCTGTCAACCAGAAAAACTCAATATGCTCGAAGGCTTGACCTGAAATTACAACATCTACTGAATTAGAAGGTACTTGCGTCCAGCGATAAGGACTTGGCAAAACCAGATCAACATTTTTGCCTGGGGCTGCATCTACACCAACATATTGCCACCCAGGAACATCAAAAATAGGCTTGTAACTACCGTTAACGTCCTGACTGCCTAAATCCATTATCTTGATTTTTTTACCCTCTAAAGCATTGAGATACTTTTCCTTAAATGCTTTCATTTTTTTCAAAGAACTCTGATGCATTAAAATACCTCCTTTAAAAACACTTCGGATCAAGATAGAGTTTAGTATAAAATCGTTACATATATGTATATAGTGCCTTTTTAGAAAGCCTGTTTCTAGGAATTAGCTACGGTAAAGATATATAGAATATAATAAATACTTATTTCAAAGAAGTTTTGCCAACTATTCAAACTTTGAAGAATAAGATTTTAAAATTGACAGAATGTGAGATGCTTTTGATTTGATTGGAATCAAATCAAATTTTAAAAGAGAAAATTAAGCTATTCAAAATGATGATATGACAACTGGAAGATAAACCATTCCATGAATTTTCTTCCCATCCTTAGGAGGTAAAATCTCAAATATAGTAGCGTTATCAATCCAGTCTGAAGTTACCTTCCCATAGCTTTCAGCGACAGCTACAGTAAGACTATAAGAAGTTGGTTTTAGGGGCAAATTTAGTTCAAAGTTGATAGTTTTTTCGCTTGTAGGCTCCAAATAGCTCAATTGAAAGCCCTCTTGCTTTGTGTTGGAAGCAACTAATTCATTGCCATTTTTATCACATATTTGAAAACCCACAATATAGTTTTCTATATATTGATTAGCTCTAACTTTTACTAATATTTTGACCCTCTCATTAAACTCTATCGATGCATTTTTACTTACTACAGTACCATCGGTCTTTAAAATCTTTACCTCCTTAATGACCAACTGTTGGTTGCCTCTTCTAAAAGAACTTGGAAGAGTTTTTAAGACTTTTATTTCTTTAGTACTTTGGTTGTTAGTATTTCTATTTCCATCAAGTTTATTTGCTTCTTCAGACGAAATAGCAGAGGTTTGGGCTGATTTTATGTCTTCATCTGCAAGGCGTTTCATATAATCAGCAAGAACTGCTTCTGGAACACCACAGGTTTGAATACTGCCTCGCTCTATCAAAAATGACCAATTGCATAGAGTTTTGACACTAGTGGCGTTGTGAGAAACAAACAGTGTTGTGACACCTGCGTTCATAAGATTACGCATACGTCTCGCGCATTTATGTTGAAAATACACATCTCCAACGCCAAGAACCTCGTCAACAATTAACACATCAGGACTAGCGCTGCTGGCTACTGCAAAGGCTAATCTTGCTCTCATTCCACTTGAGTAACTCTTTACTGGTTGCTCTAAGAAATCACCAATGTCGGCAAAGGCAACAATATCTTCAAAACGCTCTTCGATTTCCGTGTGGCTTAGCCCTAACAAACGCCCATTAAAAAAAACATTTTGCCGACCAGTAAACTCAGGATTAAATCCACTACCTAGCTCTAACAACGCTGATACTCGACCATTCACCTGTACCGTACCCGAAGTTGGTTGTAGCGTGCCTGTGATGATCTTCAGTAGCGTACTCTTGCCAGCACCATTACGGCCTACAATGCCCCAGGTTTCTCCTCGGGGTATTTCCAAGGAAATATCCTTAAGCGCCCAAAATTCCTGTGCATAGCTTTTGCCTGGCAAGATAATTTCTTTCAAACGATCTACGGGTCTTTTGTAACGCTTAAAAACTTTAGAAATACCCTTTAGCGAAATGGCGGTCTCTACTGACATATGAAACAACTGGAATTTACTTCAAACCAATACTGCTATGCATAGAGTGACCCATGATGTTGCTGCCAATAAACTCTAAATCGACATGTAGTTACTTCGGTATACATTAAGTAGCCAGTAAACGGCTTTAGAACATTAGCTACTACATAGGGTATTTAGCTCCTATTTACGAGCTACCAAAACGATTCGCGACATATTTTCATTGAGGAACTTGGGAGACACCTTGAGGAGTTCCTGTATATCTGAGAATCCAACCAATTCGAGATTCTTTTTTAATACAGAGGTACTCAAAGCCCAAAAATTTGTCTTATCGTTATTTTGCATGTACATGAAGTAACAAATGTTTTCATCACTCGGATGATCATAAACTTGAGTTTCTAATGCAAGATAGCCACCTTTTTTAAGATTTTCATAAGTAGTACTTAATGATAAAAGCGGATTTCGCAAATGATATAAAGTTCCGAAGTGAAGAACGATATCAAAGCCATCTTTATTTGAGTATGTCTCAGCGCTTTCTAGCAAATATTCATTATCCAAATTAGCAATTTTTGATAGCAACGTTGAAACTTCAATATGCCTAGGTAAAACATCAATGCCAATAGCATGCATATTATATGTGGTCGATAAATAAATCGAATTATGACCTGAGTTGCATCCTATATCTAAAACGCGACCACCTTCAAATGATGCGAAAGGAATGGCTTTTTCAACAACTTTGATTTTCTGCAAAGTATTGTGGGTAAAAGGAGTTCTTTGTTCAAAATCCTTAGTTGATAATCCATTACTGAAATCTACCCTATGGCCCCAGGGAGCATTTTTTTCTAGAATATGCGCTAATTCCAATTGGGAATACTTGGTATCCAGTTTTAACTCTAGACTTTCTGACATCATTACTCCTGGTGTTTATTATTTGAAAATATCCTACCTAAGCCACTGTTACAATACATCTGCAAAAGCGGGACGAAGCTTTTGATAAGTCAGGTGGCCCAACAAACACACAAAACTCGATACTGCTGTTGCGATCGCCCACACCTGCCAATGGCTAATGGCACCAACTAAGACCACATCCCGATGCATTTCGACAATAGCGGCTAGTGGATTGAACCAAAACACTAAGGTCCGGATAGGCTCAGGAATCAACTCCGCTGGATATAAAATTGGTGTGGCATAAAACCACAAGTTCAAGATAATTCCAAACAGCTGAGGAATATCCCGCAGAAAAACAGTCAATCCTGCTGTGAAATAGGCTAGCCCAACTGTCAGCAACAACTGGGGCAACCAAACTAACGGTAATAGGAATAATGTACTATGCAATACCTGACCAGTAAGGGCTACAAAACACGTCAGGGCCATTAATCCCAATGTACTTTCTAAAAAAGCTACGAGTACGGGGACCAACGGTAAAAGCTCTAATGGAAAAACCACTTTGGTGACCAGGTTTGGTTTCTGAATAACCACCCGCATTGCTTGAATGAGTCCGGTATTAAAGGTAGTCCACGGAAGTAATCCTGCAAATAACCAAAGACCAAAGGTGAAATTCGTATTGCCGCCTGGTAACCCTTGGGCGCTGAGTTTAACATTAAGCACCACTGAAAACACATAGGTGTATATCAGTAACTGAGCTATTTGCCGTACTAAGCCCCATACGTTGCCAAGCATAGACCCTTTGTAGCGAGTATCTAAATCTCTCTGTACTAGCGTTTTCAATAAATCCAGCTTTTTCCAATGAGATTCATTGAACGGGACTACAAGCCTAAGATATTTCACCTGCCCCCATGCCATTTGTGTTAATCGCTTGAAAGATGTCTTGACGGATTTCAACACCACAGGATTCTCAAATCTCTAAACTACCTGTGCGGCTAATGCCTGCTTTAGACTAAAAACAACTGATTCAATTTGCTCCAAACTTAGCTCTGGCCACATGGGTAGGCTTAGTACTTCCTGGGCGAGTTGATGGCTAACTGGCAGGTCGGGATATTCGCCAGCATAGATGGGTAGTTTGTCCTGGGGAATTGGGTAGTAGATCATTGCACCAATGCCTTGATCTGCAAGGGCTTGCTTGATATGGTCACGATTTCTGCCCATTACCCGGACTGTATATTGATGAAATACATGTCCAGCAGATGGAGCAGGCGTAATTACCTGTTCAACATCTGCCAGGAGTTTGCTGTAAGTCGTTGCAATCCAGCGGCGTTTCTTATTCCAGGTATCAATATGACGGAGCTTAACCTGCAAGATTGCCGCCTGCATGGCATCAAGTCGCGAGTTGTACCCTAGCATCAGGTTGTTGTAGCGTTCCTTAGCGCCATGTACCCTCAGCATCCGGGCAACTTCAGCGATTTGATCATCGTTGGTAGTAATCAAGCCACCGTCACCATAGGCACCCAAGTTTTTAGTTGGAAAAAAGGAAAATGCACCAATATCACCCATGGTGCCTGTGTAGTTACCCTGAATGCGATCGCGAATACCCTGCTCACAGGTCTGACCACAGCCAGTACAGTCCCCTTGATAAATAGCGCCAAACGACTGGGCACAGTCCTCAATCACCTTCAGATTATGCCGTGTCGCAATCTGCATAATTTGTGCCATGGCCGCCGGATTGCCGTATAAATGCACGGGTATGATGGCTTTAGTTTTAGGGGTGATTGCTGCTGCAATTAAAGTAGGGTCAATATTAAACGAATCGGGTTGAATATCGACAAAGACAGGTCTAGCACCTACTATGCTGATGGATTCAGCGGTGGCAAAAAAGCTAAAGGGCGTCGTGATCACTTCATCCCCTGGCAAAATCCCGGCAGCCCGTAACCCAATCACCAGGGCATCTGTGCCTGAATTTACCCCAATCGCATGGTTAACCCCCAAATACTGAGCAACATCAGTTTCAAAGTTTTTTACCGTCGGCCCCAAGATAAATTGCCCTGACTCCAAGACCTGATTTATGGCCGTTTGAATTTCATCCTTGATGATTTGATACTGGGGTTTTAAATCAAGGATGGGGATTTTAATTTGACTCACAGTATTTATCATCCTAAGGGTCCGATGCCGCTGGGGCTCTGCTCTAGAATCTTAGGATGATTTGTGTCTGGACGACACACACCGGATCGTCATAGAGCAGTATGCATTAGAGAGCATCAGGATCAATGCCTAGCTCCCTTAATTTTTGAGCCAACTTTTCGGCCCGTGCCACTTCTTGATTGGCCCGTGCCGCTTCTTGATTGGCCCGTGCCGCTTCTTGATTGGCCCGTGCCGCTTCTTGATTGGCCCGTGCCGCTTCTTGATTGGTGAGTGCTCTCAGCTCTACCGTAGATAGGAAGGGGCTGCCATCAGGGTAATAAATTGCCAGATCCCCGGTTGATGTATTGAAACTAATGCCTAACATCGGACTTTTCCAGCCATTTAAATTGGCAACGGGCAAAAGGCTCTCTCCCTGCCTTAACCAACCTTGCAACTTTACGGCATCTGGATCGTACAAGTAGTACTCACTTACTCCATAACGCTGATAAAAGGCTAATTTTTTTGCCATTTCTGGCGCACCATTACTGGGAGACAGAATTTCGAACACTACCTGGGGAGGAATATTATTTTCTCGCCACTGCTTATAGGACGTACGCTCTCCCTTGGGCCGCCCAAAGGCAACCATCACATCCGGTGCTACAGGTGACACCAGCTGAGACTGCTCCGGATACCAAAGTAAATCGCCCGCCACAAAAACATCAGGATTATTGGTAAAAAGTACCTCTAGGTTTTCTTTAATAATGACAATCCAGCGAAACTGTTTTGTATTATCGGCCATGGGCTGTCCATCACTAGCTGGAAATAACTCTTCCTCATCCAGATCGAGCACATCTGCATTCGCAATTTCAAACGGTGTTTTGGCCGTCATCGATACCTCCGAAGTTATAACCGTGCGCCTTGATAGACATCTATTTTAGCGAGCGAAACCGCTGGTGGAACAAATGGACTAGTCGTCTGTTATTCAATACCCATGGTCCTAATGCCAATTTTTCCTCCTGACACTGCTCTAAAATCCTAAGACGATTGAACCGTCAATTTTTATATGCGTGTTGCTGTTGTTCACGAGTGGCTAACCAGCCATGCAGGGTCTGAAAAAGTAATTGAGCAAATTCTCCAGCTTTATCCAGACGCAGACTTGTTTAGTCTGGTTGATTTTTTAACACCGGAGCAGCGTCACTTTATTGACCATCGTTCTGTAACAACCTCGTTTATCCAAAATCTACCACTGGCCAAGCGCGCATTTCGCCAATATTTGCCACTGATGCCTCTGGCGGTAGAACAGTTTAATTTAGCTGCCTACGATGTGGTGATTTCCAGTAACCATGCTGTGGCCAAAGGTGTACTTACGGCTCCTCACCAACTGCACATCAGCTATGTACACACCCCCATTCGCTACGCTTGGGACATGCAACATCAATACCTGCAACAGGCCGGGTTAGACCGTGGTCCAAAGGGAGCCTTAACCCGTCTGATTCTGCACTATCTGCGACTCTGGGATACCATCAGTGCCAATCGGGTAGATCGATTTATTGCCAATTCTAGATTTATCGCTAAACGTATCTGGCGGACTTATCGTCGACCCGCAAAAGTCATTTATCCACCGGTTGACGTCTCTCGTTTTGACTGGCAGCATCCTCGTGAAAACTTCTATTTGACTGTGTCGCGGTTTGTCCCCTACAAGCGAGTAGATCTTACTGTTAAGGCATTTAACCAACTAAAACTACCATTGGTTGTAATTGGTGATGGCTCCGACTGGAAGAAAATTTCAGCCATGGCAGGGCCACATGTTCGACTCCTAGGCCATCAACCTGACGCCGTAGTGACGGACTATATGCAACGGTGTAAAGGGCTTATTTTTCCGGCGGAAGAAGACTTTGGCATTACTCCAGTAGAAGCCCAGGCGGCAGGAGCCCCAGTCATTGCTTTTGGTCGAGGAGGCGTGACTGAAACGGTCGTTAACGGTAAAACAGGTGTTTTGTTTCCAGAACAGACAGTTGACAGTCTGGTACAGGCCGTAAAATCCTTTGAAGTGCATATGCCTGAATTAGACCGGAATACTCTGCGTCAACAGGCTGAAAAGTTCTCGATTGAATGTTTTCGATGTCAGTTTCGTGACTGTATTGAGCAAACCCATACAGCCTTCTTGCAAGGTAATCCCTTAGAGTAGTTTAGGTTATCGCCTTCGGCATCTGGTGCTCATGACTCTTTCTCAGTCGACTCAACCTGCGATCGCACCTCTCAAAATAAACGCTCACCCCAGTTATATGGTGAGCGCGTTGATCACAAGTGATGCCTTGTGTTTGAGTATTGCTGGCATTGCTAGTGTCTACATCCGCCTGTGGTTCAACGGCCAATATGCGCCTTCGCTTTACTGGGATCTCTGGCCATTAGTCAGCTTATTTTTACTTGGGTATGGTCTGGCTGGACTGTATCCAGGCCATGGTATTGGCCCCGTCGAAGAGCTGCGACGATTGACCCTGACCACGACGCTGCTTTATCTCACCCTGGGGTCAGCCATCTTTCTCTTTCGCGATTTACAGTTGTACTCCCGAGCCGCGTTTCTCATGGCCTGGGGGCTGTCAATCATCTTGGTGTTATTGGGTCGTTATGCGCTCAGAGCGTTGGTGGCCAAACGGTCCTGGTGGGGGTATCCCGTCCTTGTCCTGGGGGCAGGTGAGACCGGAGCCCTGGTAATTCGTACTTTACATCGGCATCCATCGCTGGGCTTAAAGCCTGTGGCCGTACTGGATGATGACGTCAAAAAACACGGCACGCTCGAAGATGTTCCCGTGATTGGCAATTTAGCCCAGGCCCCCAGATATGCCAATCGTGACCAAATTCCCTATGCCATCGTGGCCATGCCCGGTGTGCATCGCGACCGACTCTTATACATTGTGCAGCGCTATGGTCGAGCCTTTCCTCACTTGTTGATTATTCCTGATCTATTCGGGATGGCCAGTTTGTGGGTGGCCGCACGCGATCTGGGAGGTGTTCTAGGGTTAGAATCTCGCCAACAGTTATTACTACCGGGTCCAAAACTCACCAAAAGCCTCCTCGACCAATGTTTGACAGTTGTGGTTGGCCTGGTCTGTCTACCCCTGATTGCCCTGATTGCCCTTGCCATTCGCATTGACTCATCGGGACCAATTTTTTATGCCCAGGTACGCATCGGTCGCAGAGGTCGTCCGTTTAAAGCTTGGAAATTTCGCACGATGGTACCCAATGCGGACAAAGTTCTCAAGCAGTACCTCCACAATCAGCCAGAACTTCGTAGCCGCTGGGATCAGGACCGCAAACTTAAATACGACCCCCGTATTACCCGTTTAGGGCGCTGGTTGCGACGCACGAGTTTAGACGAGCTGCCCCAGCTTTGGAACGTGCTACGGGGTGAAATGAGTTTGGTAGGACCACGCCCCATTGTTCACGATGAGGTCCGTCGCTACGCGGATAAGTTTGAACTTTATACCCAGGTCCTGCCTGGCCTCACTGGCTTATGGCAAGTCTCGGGACGTAATAATATTACCTACGAAGAACGGGTCAACCTGGATGCTTACTATGTCCGTAACTGGTCAGTTTGGCTAGATCTCTATATTCTGATTCGTACAGTATGGGTAGTCCTTGTGGGGGACGGTGCGTATTAACTCAACCCAATCTACGAAAAAGATTTTCACGATCCTACGCTCAGGGCCTGGTGACGACTGGCTATGGATCAGTGCATTGGTGGTGTTGCCCTTTGCTAGCTACTTGGGGTTAGGTATCTTGGTAGTGCTGATACTCACAGCTCTGGGACAGCGCTTCCGTCCCATTTGGCGAACGTTGGGGCAACAAGGCTACGGGATTTTAACCCTGGGGTTATTGATTAGCGCTTGTTTTGCCGTTAATCGTGGTGATGCCTGGCTGCAACTGGCTAATTTTCTGCCCTATTTTTTGTTGGTTGGCGTACTTCACACTGCACCACGCTTTTGTTCGTCTAGGCCTATTTTTACAACTATCGTCCAGGCCCTAGTACTTGGGTCGTTACCATTTAGTACCGCTGCCCTGGTTGAATATATTGTTCGATTCCCAGGGGTTACTGCCCATGTCCGTGACTGGTCGATCTTTCAATGGATTTTTGATGTGAGCTTTGTTGGTCACCGTGCCCATGGTGGCCTCAGTCACCCCAATATTTTGAGCAATTACTTGGTGATTGTGCTGGGGTTAGGGCTGGGGATACTTTTAGGGCAAATGCGATCGCACCTTAAACAGTCTGCTCAGATGACTATTGTGATGGTAGCCGCAACGGGGTTGGCCGGGGTCGGTATATTTTTCACCAGTTCTCGCAATGGGTTATTAGCTGCTGTTGCTTTGTTATTAATTGCTGGCTACCTGGCTAGGCGACATCGCTGGGTATGGGTCTTGGGCCTGGTTATTTTTAGTGTGATGACAACAGGGCTACTGGTTTTAGGATTTGGTGGGCGTACCCTGAGTTTGGCACTCTTTACCCAAGATCCGCGCGTGGCCGCTTGGCAAATTGCCCTGAAGCTAATTCAACAGCGTCCTTTAGTCGGTTGGGGGCTAGGAGGATTTAGTCACCAATATGTTCCTTTTAGTGTGACTGGCCATGAGCGTCTGTTTCATCCCCACAATCTCTGGCTTTACTTGGCCTGTGACACCGGCATATTCAACTTATTACTCTTTTGTTGGGTCGTTGGACGCACTTACATAACTGGCATTCGCCGTCTGATGATGGCTAACTACAATCCAATGCTACTAAGTTACGTACTGGCCTTTACTGGGTGTATGCTATTTGCCTTGTTTGATGTCACCCTCTTTGATGCCCGCATTAATGTATTGAGTTGGTTTATTCTGGCAGCCATTGGCCCATTGGCAAGCAGTCAAACCGTCAATTAGCGGTAGAGCAAAAACCCACTAAACAGTTCATTCAACTAATGTAAGGGCAGAGAAGCGTTGTGCCTGCTTCCCTACCCTCTTAAACTAAAGCAAACTTGAGTCGGGCTTAGATTAGCTTTACAGCTTTTAGACCGTAATACATACCAATACCAGCACCCGCTGCGCCAAATAAAAGTACCAGGTAAACTAAGGCTCCAGTCATCACCAAACTCCTCTTTGTAAAAACCAAACTCTTTGTAAAAACCCAAAAAGCTGCATACTTTTTTTATAAAACTAAAAAAGACGCATAGTTCAATTGAAACACGTTCCCTGACGGTTTGTGGCAACAAGTAGAGCGATACATCCCTTGACCACAGCATCAAATGTGAGCCTCTAAGGCTAGAATAAAAAACCTGGTTATTTTTTGCAGACTAAACATTTTGGCAGACAGAGCATGAGTAAGGGCACGTTATTTGACAAGGTTTGGGCTCTGCATACGGTGACCACCCTGCCGTCAGGCCAGACCCAGCTGTTTATTGGTCTGCATTTGATCCATGAGGTGACTAGTCCGCAGGCGTTTGCCATGTTGCGCGATCGCAACCTGAAGGTCATGTATCCCGACCGCACGGTTGCCACAGTCGACCACATCGTCCCCACCGACAGTCAAGCTCGCCCCTTTGCCGACAGCCTAGCCGAAGCCATGATGGTCGCCCTAGAAAGCAACACCAACACCAATGGCATTCGCTTCTTTAATGTCGGTTCTGGTCACCAAGGGATTGTCCATGTCATTGCCCCCGAGCAAGGGCTAACCCAACCGGGCATGACCATTGCCTGTGGTGATAGCCACACCTCCACCCATGGTGCCTTCGGCGCAATTGCTTTTGGTATTGGTACCAGCCAAGTACGCGATGTCCTAGCTTCCCAAACCCTGTCTCTCGATAAACTTAATGTTCGGCGCATTGAAGTCAATGGCACCCTGGCACCCGGCGTTTATGCCAAAGATGTAATTTTGCACATTATCCGTACCCTTGGGGCTAAAGCCGGGGCAGGCTATGCCTATGAATATGCTGGCAACACCATCGAAGCCATGTCCATGGAAGAGCGGATGACCCTGTGCAATATGTCCATTGAGGGTGGTGCCCGTTGCGGTTATGTTAATCCCGATCCAATTACCTACAACTATCTGAGGGGGAGAGCGTTTGCCCCTCAAGACGATAAATTTGAGCAGGCCATTGCCTGGTGGGAGAGCCTGCGCAGCGAATCCAATGCCGAATACGATGATGTAGTTATCTTTGACGCTCAGGAGATTCCCCCTACCGTTACCTGGGGGATTAGCCCCGATCAAGCCATTGGCGTTGACGAAGCGATTCCCAGCCTGACCTCTTTTAAGGTCGATGAACAACCTCTAATTCAAGAAGCTTACTCCTACATGGACTTAGCCCCTGGCCAACCCATGCTTGGAACTCCCATTGATGTCTGTTTTATCGGCAGTTGCACCAATGGACGTCTCAGCGATTTGCGAGAAGCTGCCAAAGTGGCCCAAGGACGTCAAGTAGCCCAAGGTATCAAAGCCTTTGTCGTATCCGGTTCAGAACAAGTAAAACAGCAAGCTGAAGCCGAAGGGCTGGACAAAATATTTTTAGAAGCAGGGTTTGAATGGCGAGAACCAGGGTGTTCTATGTGTCTGGCAATGAATCCTGACAAGCTACAAGAGCGTCAAATCAGTGCCTCATCCTCAAATCGCAACTTTAAAGGACGTCAAGGCTCGGCTTCAGGAAGAACATTACTCATGAGTCCGGCTATGGTAGCCCTAGCTGCAATTAATGGCCAAGTAAGTGATGTACGCAGCTTACTATAGGTATGCAAAAGACAGCGCAATACTAAGACGCTTGTAATCCTAGAAATTCCTGACACTAGCAATAGTGAAATATTTTTTCTTTAGCAAGATATAAATGGATACCATCAAAAGTTTCGCTTTTCTTAACCTTTTGATTACCTTACGTTAAGTTTTTGCCTTAATCATGTCGGTATTATCGATTAAGCGAACCTCAAAATGCTGCTGAATCAGGATTTAGCTTGATTACACTAATTTATAGAGCTACTCTCTCGTGTTGAAGGGTTATCCGAAAAGCAGCAGTACTAACTTCATTTTTAGCAGAGTTATTCAAGCATTACCGTTGGCTAAAATACATCTCTGCTGTCACTTGCTTACATAGCCGACTGCTCATCCAGCATTCACAGGGGCCTAGTTTTTTCTATGTCAGTACATCAGCTCACCCACAGCAACCGTACGTCAGACCATTACATTGCTTTACTTGAGCAACTTTATCACGAGCGTAATCTAGCTCAATTCACAGCAGGGCAAAGCATTCCCCTAAGGCGTGGCGAGATATATGTCATTTGCCGAGGCATTGTCCAACTGCACACCATTCATCCTGACGGCAGTGAAACATTGCTAGGTCTCGCTGGCCCTTCTATGCCCTTTGGCCTTAGCTTTACTGGAGTAAGTCCCTATTGGGCTACGGCACTGACACCGGTAGATGTTCTACCACTCTCGATGGCAGAACTCGAAAATTCTCCCACACTGATGGCAGGCTTATTTACCCATCTATCTAGACGTTTGCAACAATCGGAAGCTTGGCTTGCACTCTCTGGTAAGCGTTTGGTAGCCGATAGACTACGGCAGCTTCTAATTATGCTAGCCCAAGATTTTGGTCAAGTAGAACCCCAAGGCGTTAAATTGACAATCCGTTTAACCCATCATCAACTAGCCACTACCATTGGCACCACGAGAGTAACAGTTACTCGCCTGCTTAGAGACTTTCGCAAAGAAGGTTGGCTTAAAATTCATCAACGCTATCTTATTTTGCCCTTAAGTATGCTCTCGTAGGTTTTGGATAAGGTCCAAAGTCGACTGTAGTCGCCTCGTTAAATTTTTAGCCACATGTCTAAGGGTAGTTTTGCACAAAAAATCTTTGGCTTTTAACTAGGACTTAATTTACATATTACTGGCCCCTAAAGCATGTTTGGATATCTGACCAATTGTCAGGTATCTTTTTTTATGATTGTGCCAATGTGCAAAAAATCCCCGATTTTACATAGGTTTCAGAGTTTATTTAGAGATGTGAAACATACCCGAGATTTGTTCTAGTAGACAAACAGTTCAAAAAAGCAATGCTAATCTAATGAGCCATAAGAACAAATCGCTTTAATCAATTATTTATCTTACTGGTATCCAAATTAAACAGTTTTATTAGGTAGTGAATTATCCAACCACCTAAGTTAAGCTGTCCCAAACAGGCAATTAATTGATTGATCTAATTATTCAAAACCTCGCTAGACATTTAATCCATCAGGAATATTTGGAAGATTAGAGGATCCAGAGCTTGACCTTGGGCCTCAGATTTATTTATCTGCATTCGATCTGCTGCACCTCTGGTGCTTGCTTAATGAAATATCACATCAGACCTATCTATTCATGCTGACAACGTCTAAAACCACCATATCCTTCAAACGCTTTACAGCTAAGGTCTATTCTTCGCTAAGCGCGGTTTATTCCGAAGAACAACTTGATATCCTTCTACCTCGACTGTACGAACTGACAAGGGAACATCTCAAAGTTCACTCCCAGGAAGATTTAGGTAAATGGGATCAGGATAACGTCTTGCTCATAACTTATGGTGATAGCATTCGCAGCGACAACACATCTCCACTCCAAACACTCCACCAGTTTCTCAATACTCGTTTGGCCGATACTGTCACCGGTGTTCATATTCTTCCTTTCTTCCCTTATAGTTCCGACGATGGATTTTCAGTCATTGATTTTCTAGAAGTCAATCCAGCTCTAGGGAATTGGGCTGATGTAGAAGCCATTGGCCGTAACTTTAACTTAATGTTTGACCTGGTTGCCAACCATGTTTCTAGTCAGAGCGATTGGTTTCAACAGTTTAAACAAGACCAACTCCCTGGACGCAATTACTTTATTAGCCTACCTGCAGATACATCTGTGGCCCATATCGTCAGACCTCGTAGTAGCCCGCTGCTTACGCCAGTAGAAACAACCCAAGGCATTCAATATGTATGGACAACATTTAGTGCTGACCAGATCGATTTAGACTACAGCAATCCAGACGTATTTTTAGAATTTATCAATATTATTCTGGCCTATGTCCTTCACGGTGCCCGTTATATTCGCTTAGATGCGGTTGGCTTTTTATGGAAGTCCTTAAATACCTGCTGTATACACTTACCTGAGACCCATAAACTTATTCAAACTTTCCGCGAGATTCTGCAAATGATCGATCCAGGCGTTGCCCTGATCACTGAAACTAATGTGCCGAATCGTGAGAACCTCAGCTATTTTGGGAACCGCAACGAAGCCCATATGATCTACAATTTCAGCCTGCCGCCACTGCTGCTGAATGCGTTAATGCAAGGTCATGCAGACCACCTCAAAACCTGGATGATGAGCATGCCACCAGCGCCTATCGGCTGTGCCTATTTTAATTTCACCGCCTCCCATGATGGCATTGGTATGCGTCCTACTGAGGGATTGTTGGCAGACAAAGAATTTCAAACGTTGATCAATACTATGCGTAGCTTTGGTGCTCAAATCAGCATGCGCAGTAAGCCTGACGGCACTGAATCACCTTACGAGATTAATATTTCATTATTTGATGCCTGCAAAGGTACAGCCCAAGGGCCTGACCAATGGCAAATTGAGCGTTTTATTTGCTCACAAACGGTAATGATGTCCCTGGAAGGAATTCCCGCCTTCTATATCCACAGTTTATTAGCTACGCCTAATGATATTGAAGGCATGAAAGCCACTGGTCATAACCGCTCGATTAACCGCCATTCCTGGGATAAAAAACGTTTGGATGCGCTCCTGAACGATCCTAAGTCTCCCCAGTCTATTATCCTAACAGAGTTATCACGTCTAATTCAGATTCGTCGTCAGCAAAAAGCATTTCACCCTAATGCAACTCAGTACACATTGCACCCAGAAAATTCAGCTATTTTGGCGTTCTGGCGTCAGAGCCTGGCTCGCGATCAGAGCATTTTTTCAATCCACAATCTTAGCAACCAGCCCCATACACTGTGTCTGAGTGAACTGAACTTAGTGAATACTGATAGCTGGATGGATTTGATTAGCGGCGAACATTTTGACGATTTGCATGGGGTTTATGAGCTGAGGCCCTATCAGTCAGTTTGGCTGACAAATCGTCCATATTATGATCCGTCAAATACACCGGAGCATGTCGATTTAGAGTTTCTTTATCAGGCTTAGCGGTAAGGGGTACATGCTCAAACCTCTAACAATACCTATTGAGGAGTTCAAGTATTGAGTTTTCCAATAGGTGTAATAAGGCCATCAATACTCACACTACCCTTTTCAATTTGATATTGTGCCACGCCCTCGGGACCTTTCTTCTCAGCCCAAACGGGCAGCGTAGGACGTTGTCCCTGGTAGTCATAAAGGGGAACACCATAACCGCAGGATGTTTGGACTCGATGGATATCGATGACGATTATCTGCCGGGTGCCAGATATGCCTGGGAAAAAGGGCTGTAAATTTGCCCAATAGTCATCACTGGGCAAGACTACAGATCCTTGGCCGTATAGCCGTAAAATCAACGGTTGTCGGTCAAAACTGCAAAACATTACCGTAATCCGCCTATTTTCAATGACATGGGCGGAAGTTTCATTTCCACTTCCCGTGAGATCCAAATATGCCACCTGGGTAGGGGATAAGACGCGAAATGCATCTAAGCCTTTGGGAGAGACGTTAACGTGTCCATTAGCTGTGAGGGGAGCCGTAGCAACAAAAAAGAGTTGCTGCTTTTGAATAAACTCCTGATGGACTGGAGTTAGTTCGGCAAACACGTTGGCCATGGAGAAGTCTCTTTATTAGAAAGCGTTGCCTCACGTTACCATAGTGAACTGGTAACGTCGTATAGTGCCTAAAACACATTATGGTTCAGACAACGTCTAAAATCATGTCGGTCAGTGGTTCAGGTATTCCTCTACTGGGTAATGACATTGATACCGACCGTATTATTCCGGCTCGATTTTTGCGCTGCGTTACATTCGATGGTCTGGGAGAAAATGTGTTTGCAGATGATCGAACTCAGAGCCAAGGGAATCACCCATTTGAGCAGTCCCAATATCAACATGCCAAAATTTTAGTGGTTAATAGCAACTTTGGCTGTGGCTCATCCCGTGAACATGCTCCCCAATCAATTATGCGCTGGGGCATCAGAGCAATCATTGGGGAAAGTTTTGCAGAAATTTTCTTAGGAAACTGTGTTGCTATTGGCATGCCATGCGTTACTGCCAAACCAGATATCGTTGCTCAGCTACAGACCTTGATTACAGACGCCCCTAAGCTTGAACTGACTCTAAATTTAGCAACTCAAACAATTTCTTGCCATGGCCTAAATGAAGCAATCACCATCAAAGAAGGTAACCGTCAAATGTTTATCAACGGTACTTGGGATGCTTGTGGTCAGCTACTAAACCAGTCAGAACAAATTAAGGCTACAGCAGCCAAACTTCCCTACGTTAGTTGGAGTAGAAAATTAGTTTGATGCAATACTAGTAGGTCATGGTCATTTCTCGGGGGAGTTTAGTAGCACCGGAGTTTACTACGCCCCGCTTGGCATCTACTGTAATGATGGTGCCATCACGAATGGTTCTGGTGGCATTAGTTACCCCAACTAACACTGGAATACCCAGACGTAGACCAAGGGTAGCTGCATGGCCTGTATGACTAGGATCTTCAGTGACAATGCCACCTGCGTGGCGAATAATGTCAACGTAGTCAGCACTGGTATTGGGAACCACCAAAATTTCACCAGGATTAAAATTGCTAACGGCTAAAGCCTTGTTAACGACTCGGGCGCGACCACTGACCACACCTTCGCCAATGCCTTTTCCATGGCCTAGCACAGCCGTCACTAACTCTACCTTAATTAAATCGGTCGACCCTGATACCCCCTGTAAGGTCCCCGCGGTCATGACAACAAGATCACCATCGTGGAGTAATTTTTTTTCTTGAGCAACATTCACAGCTGATTGGAATGTTTGACTGCTAGACGGTAAATCAACAACCAGTAAGGGCTTGACTCCCCATACTAGCTGTAAACGACGGGCAACTTCGATGTGAGGGGTGACGGCTAAGATGGGTGTGGGCGGTCGAAACTTAGAAACATTACGGGCAGTAGCCCCTGTTTTAGTCAGTGACATAATCGCCGATGCATCTAGCTGAGAGGCAATTTGCCCAACTGCTCGACTGATGGCATTAGGGATGGTGCGTCTAGTAGCAGCAGCATCAGAGTTTTTAACAATCTTTTCTTTTTCAGTACGCAGGGCAATCTTTGCCATGGTGGCCACTGCTTCAACTGGATATTCACCCACTGCCGTTTCGTTAGAGAGCATGACGGCATCAGTACCATCCAGAATGGCATTGGCGACATCGGAGACTTCGGCTCGGGTGGGTCGAGGATTGCTCACCATACTATCAAGCATTTGAGTCGCTGTAATCACAGGAATACCCAAGCGATTAGCCGTTGTAATCAAACGTTTTTGCAGAATTGGCACATCTTCAGCTGGAAGTTCCACACCTAAATCGCCCCGAGCGACCATCACGCCGTCCGATAGAGACAAAATCGCTTCCATCTGCTCAATGGCTTCGTGTTTCTCAATTTTGACAATGACAGGCACTCGCTTACCTGCGTTGGCAATGATTTCCTTAATTTCTAAAACGTCCTGGGGGTTCCGCACAAAACTCAGCGCGACCCAATCTACCCCCTGATCAAGCCCAAAAGCAAGGTCTACTTTATCTTTTTCAGTTAACGCCTTGATAGATAGGTAAACCCCAGGAAAGTTCACACCTTTACTATTAGACAGTTTGCCACCAACGACCACTTCGCAGTGGAGTTCACCGTTTTCCATGTCTTTGCTGACTACGCGCATTTCCACCTTGCCGTCATCTAGCAAGATGGTTGCTCCCGTTGGTACTTCTTCAACCAAAGGTTCGTAGGTGACGGAACTAATTGTTTGGGTACCTGGCATCTGGCGGCTAGTCAGTATAAAGCTATCGCCTGTCTTTAAACGAATTGACCCCTCTGCAAATTTACCTAAGCGAATTTTTGGTCCCTGTAGATCCTGTAGGATACCGACGGGTTGATTGAGTTCAAATGAGATTTGGCGAATCAAACGAATATTGCGCTGATGGTCGTCGTGGGTGCCGTGGGAAAAGTTGAGACGCAGGGTGGTTGCACCAGCTTCAATGAGCGATCGCAACGTTGCAGGATCCTGAGTAGCCGGACCAATGGTGGATACTATCTTGGTCCGACGCATGGCATGGCGCAGTGGCATAGTGCTTTATTGGTGGGATAGCCGTCAGTGGGTGCAAGCACATCCAGTGGCAAACATCAGTTTTCTCAAATGGAAACCGGTAGTTTTGGACGTGAATATGTGTTAAGCAAACCACCGGATAGTATCATGCCAGGGCTCGCTTCCGCTTCAAAACCTTTGAAATCATTAGTCTACGCACCCCGTAAACCTTAGAAGACAAATCCTTCCCGTCGTTCCCAAAATTTTTGGTTTAATAGCTGATATGAAACCCTTTCTACCTCAAGGTAAACATCAGACTTTTTTGCAATTCCCAAGAATATTAAACTAAAAATGAGATAGCGTCACAAAACTTTATTGTTACCTCCAGGTAGCGTATACTTCGAGACATAGGTGTGAAGGAGTATTACTGTGGTTTCGGTGGCAACACGTCCTTCTGCGGTACTTAGACGAGTGCCCAAGGATCTTTTAGATGCAGACGGTGGTGTCAGCCCAGATTTACTTATATTTGTAGGAGCGGTTGTATTAGTTACCGTGGCTACGTTTGGGTATTTTTCCTGGAGCTTTCCCCATTGGATCTGTTTTGTTTTAAACACGGTGGCTTTACATCTGGTGGGTACAGTTATTCATGATGCCTCCCACAATTCAGCTCACAGCAATCGTATCGTCAATGCGGTTTTAGGTCATGGCAGTGCCCTGATGCTGGGCTTTACCTTTCCTGTCTTTACTCGTGTGCACTTACAGCACCATGCCAATGTCAACGATCCAGAGAATGACCCAGACCATTTTGTGTCTACTTGCGGTCCCCTTTGGTTGATTGCACCGCGTTTTTTCTATCATGAGATTTACTTTTTTCAACGGCGACTATGGAAAAAGTATGAGCTGCTTGAATGGTTCCTCAGTCGTTTAACCGTGGCAGCACTGATTTACTCTGCCTACCATTTTGGCTTTTTAGATTACTTTGCTAACTATTGGTTTGCGCCAGCGTTAGTAGTTGGTGTTGCCTTAGGGTTGTTTTTTGATTACTTGCCCCACCGTCCCTTCAAGGAAAAAAATCGCTGGAAAAATGCGCGAGTCTATCCTGGCCGCCTTTTGAATTTGTTAATTATGGGGCAAAACTACCATTTGGTTCATCATCTGTGGCCATCTATACCCTGGTATAAGTACAAGCCTGCCTATGAAGTGATGAAACCTTTACTTGATGAGAAGGGGTCACCTCAATCTTTAGGCCTGCATCATCGCAAAGATTTCTGGGGGTTTGTTTACGACATTTTTCTGGGTATTCGTTTTCACCATAGCAATGACCATTAAATAATGGCCATCCACCCCATGTAGGGGCGTTACATGCAACGCCCCTACATGGGGTGGATGACACAATCACTGGAATTTATGCCGTTACGCTGGCCCAATCTGGCCGTAAACCGCTCGCTCCCCGTAAATAGGGGTGATAAATTTCGTGTTTAGGAATGACCATATAGGCATGGATAAGAAAACGAATACACATGGGTAGGCTACCAGCAACCTGCATGTGCTGAACATCCAGCAACGGGACAGTATCCCAGTTCGGGCGTTGTCGTGCGATCGCAGCAGGGAAAATTGCATTCAAATCGGTCGTAACCGAAAACGTGACGCTAATGATGGCATCGGGTGCAATTGGGTTATTATCCTCTAACGCATTGAGCAGCTCAGTCACCGCATCCGTCATAGCAGCTACTGAATTTTCCGACACAGTAGTTGCACCTCGAATTGCACGCACTCGCCAGTCACCTATCTCCCCTTGCTGCATATTTCCCATTCCCCATTCGTTGCTTGTCTGGCTCTAACCAACTGATTAGTCATTGGAAGTCACTAGATAGAGTAGCCTTTTCTAGGCCTACTACGCCTTATCCACCTTCAAAACCAGTTTTTTTACAAAAGAACCTACACGTTTCAAATTGGACGTAGTTTAGTAGAACTCTATACCCAGATTTATCCACCAAACGGGCCTGGTAATGAAGTGCCAGGTGCTTGATAGACCCAGAGAGGAATACCTTGATGGGCCAGCTCAAATTCAACCCAACTCTGTAACCTCGGACTTATCCAAGGATTAGCCGTTTGACTATTACCAGGCAACAGCTTATTCCAAAACGGTTTACGTTCTTCAATATTGTGTACCTCTGTCTTGTCTGGATCCAAATCTGCTAACTCAGCGGCCCAACGCTTAGCATCGTCCTCGGTTCCCAGACGATCCACGACCCCCAAATCAAGGGCTTGGGCACCTGTAAAAATCCGTCCATCGGCAAAGCCACGCACCGTTTCTTGCTCAAGCTTGCGGGCATCAGCTATGGTCGCCACAAACTGCCCATAGCTGACATCAATCAGCTCTTGCAAGATTGTCTGCTCTGGCTGGGTTAGCTCCCGATCAAACGACAGAATATCCTTATAGGGGCCAGACTTAATAACTTGGAAGGAAACCCCGATTTTATCCAAAAGTCTTTCCAGGTTATTACCCCGCAAAATCACCCCAATACTGCCGGTAATAGTACCGGGGTTAGCGACAATATGCTGAGCACCCATGCCAATATAAACCCCTCCCGAGGCAGAAATATTGCCAAAACTAGCCACAATTTTGACGGTTTCTTGGAGTTGCTTAAGTGCACTGTAAATCTCTTGGGAGTCACCGACTGTGCCACCAGGGCTATCAATCCGTAGCAGGAGTGCTGGAAACTTCTTTTCTTTGACCTCTTCAAGTGCCTCTAGTACTCGCTTCCGGGTTCCACCCGCAATCGCCCCAGAAATTTCAATCCGGGCAATCTGTTTACGGAAACGTGGCTTAAATGGCCAAATCATAGACAACGACTTGATAAACGACTAAATGTCCAGATGATTACTATAAACTCCCACTGGCATCCACTGCGGCTTAATCATCTTGTGAGATGACCAGACCAACTCATAGAACTTAACTATTAGCTCATCAGATCATCGGCTTTGCAGAGAGCGCCATCAGAACTTAACATAACTTTAATGACACGACACTTCGTCTGTCAGGTTTTGACGTCACTCCCTGCATGACATCTCCCTCTACTCAAGAAAAGACTTCCATACTGCTTTTAATTGCTCCATTTTTTTTATGGGGTACAGCTATGGTGGCCATGAAAGGGGTTATTGATACTACAACTCCCTTATTTTTAGCCACATTGCGCTTGATACCTGCTGGGGTGATGGTATTGGTTACAGCGACCTTGCTAGGACGTCAACAGCCTAACAGCTGGCAAGGATGGGCCTGGATTGGTGGTTTCGCGTTCATAGATGGCACCCTATTTCAAGGCCTTTTAGCAGAAGGGTTGCAACGTACGGGTGCTGGCCTAGGGTCAGTGATGATTGACTCTCAGCCCATTGCAGTTGCCTTAATGGCGCGGTTCTTATTTAGAGAAATTGTGGGACCGCTGGGGTGGGTCGGGTTGACATTGGGTATTTTTGGCATCAGTCTCCTAGGCTTACCCGATGCTTGGATTATCCAAGCGACTAAAAGCATAGCTACGACCTTTTTTATAGGTCATTGGCCCAGGCTGCTCGACAACTTCACTCACCCAGTCTCTGTCTCTAACAGTGAAGATTTATGGGCTATCTTGCTGGGACATGGTGAATGGTTAATGCTGCTAGCCGCCTTGTCTATGGCAATTGGAACAGTCATGATTCCTTACATTGCTAGACATGTGGATCCGGTAATCGCAACAGGCTGGCATATGATTTTGGGCGGATTACCGCTGCTTGGATTATCCGGTCAGACTGAGGTCCAACAATGGCAGGGGATTACCCCAACGGGCTGGCTAGCCATTGCTTACGCGACGATCTTTGGCAGTGCCATTGCCTACGGCATATTTTTCTACTTAGCCTCTCAAGGAAACCTGACTAGTCTCAGTACACTCACATTTCTTACACCCATATTTGCACTGATATTTAGCACATCGTTTTTGTCTGAAAATCTGACTTTCCTCCAATGGACTGGCGTTGGTTTTACCTTGATCAGCATCTATCTAGTTAACCAGCGAGAGTTTCTTACCGAGGCAATGATACGTTTATTGGTAGGTTCATCAGCCATGGGCCTAGCGGAAGCAATTAGCCCGAATGTATCAAAAGCATTGGCCACATGGTTGAGGTCCAATAGCACTGTTGACCCATCATCAGAGTAATAATTGTTACAACCCCACTCTCTAAGCTGCGAAAGCACACTCAGTCTTTACATAGCTGATCTGCACACTGATAACTCTTGATAAATCGATTTCGAGATTATTTTTATATTTGAGTTAATATTGTCTGCAAGATGGTCTCTCCCCCTGTAGCAGCAAGTACTGACGAACACCCAATATAGGGTATTCGTCTGAGCGTATTAATCCCAAAGTTGGGTAAAGTTAGGGGAAGTATGGTTCTGTTATCCGTGAGCTAGAGCGGTAATTTAATTTTTTGCTTCTGTACAGCGTTGTACCATCGCTTTTTCTTGTCCAATAGGAAGCTATATCAACATCAAAATAATCTGTTTATTTATTGATTTAGCAGGAATCTGCCATTCGAGCCACTGAATAAGTCAATCTGTGCGTTGAACAGAAAGATGCAGGTACTGGATATTAAATAATATGATTTGGCGCTCTACTATTTTCTTTTTAACCGGTCTGACGGTTGTCACAGTGCCTGTGGCAAATCTACAAGCTAAGACTGCGCCTGTACTGATGGCGCAATCTGCCACGTCTCCACTACAACGGGCAACATCTGAGCAGCAGATAGAGGAAATTAAAACCTTACAGCAAGAACTTAAAAATCGCGGCTACTACAACGGTCCCATTGATGGTATTTACGGTCCAGGTACGGATAGGGCAATCCGTGAACTACGGGGCCAAAAGGACGCTAACTCCGGTGGTTTAACCCCGAGTTTCCCGGAAATTGCTGTGCCCGCTGACGCCCTCCCTGAAACTGAGCCATCAGAAGATGCTCAAGATGCTAGTGCCTCAGGAGCAGAAGACGGTTCTGTAGGTATCGATGCGGACAACATTCCTGAGAATACTGACGAAATTACTATTGGGAATAGTGTTTCACCGGAAACAGGTATTGACCCATCAAATGCCAACACAGATGAACCGTCGGACTCTGAGACTGTTCAGGATGCTGGCGTTACTGCTCCAGGTCCAGGGAGACTAATTTGGCCAGGGTTGGCTCTGATTGCGGCCCTGGGAAGCTTTGGCATCGGCTTTGTTTTAGCGAATCGGGTTAAGCTTGGTACCGACGAGGAGAATGAGTCGCCATGGGGAACTATTCCTGAGGCAGTCAAGCGATCAGACGAGCATCCAGTCTTTCCAGAAATTGCACACAATGGCCATGCGGTTGCTAATGGTAGCAGCTCTGTCAATGCTGATCGGATGGTGTCGCCATCTAGCGAAACCGACGGTAATATGCCCATCGTATCGAACGCTAGTGTGGTTGATGCTAGTGGTCGATTAGCTAAGGTCGATGTGATTGATGAACTGGTCGCTACTTTACAGGTTACCGATCCGGGGAAACGTCGGAAAGCGATTTGGGAATTAGGGCAAAGGGGTAATTCATCCGCTGTGCAACATCTGGTTAACAGCATGGTGGATGCAGATTCTAAGGAAAAAAGCTTAATTCTAGCCGCACTTTCAGAAATTGGCATTCGCTCATTAAAGCCGATGAATCGAGCGCTAGCCATTGCCTTGCAGGACGAGAATCCTGATGTTCGTAAAAATGCGATTCGTGATTTGACACGGGTTTACGAGCTGGTCACTCAAATTAGTCAAATGTTGGGACATGCAACTGAGGATGATGATCCTGAAGTGCGCAAAACAGCTGAGTGGGCATTGAATCAGTTAAATCGTATTCGTGAAGCCCCCAAGCTTAAGTCATCACTTAATGCTTTAGAAGCTGCTCGCTCAACTCCAGACTTATTGCCTGATGAGGTAGAAAACCTAAAAAATTAGGCTGGCGAATTGTTACAGCTGACTTAATTGAGCAGCAATCAATCGAGCAACACTGATGGCAGGGCCATATGGCAGCACCCTATAGTAGGGTCATAGGGCTGAGTTGATAAATTTGCCATGACCCGGTGCTTAAAATTGTTATTTGTCTCTACTCCTGTTGGCCCCTTGGGGTCAGGATTAGGCGGCGGTGTCGAGCTGACGGTGGTTAATTTGGTTAATGCCTTAACTCAGAGGGGACATCAGATTGCGATCGCAGCCCCCGAAAATTCACAGATAACGGATTGCCAGCTGATTCAAATTCCTGGCGTACTTCAGCCCACTGCCCATACCCAAGGCCGTGATACACCAGCCATCATGGTGGAAAACGCCGTTTTATCTAACCAATGGACCTTTGCTCGACAGGTGCAACAGGCTTACGATGTGATCGTTAATTTCGCCTACGATTGGTTGCCCTTTTACCTCACTCCCTTCTTTGACACCCCCATTGCCCACTTTGTCAGCATGGGATCCCTTAGCCGGGTGATGGATCAGGCCGTCACCCAAGTTAACGATAAATTTCCAGGCACCCTGGGAGCCTATACTCAAACCCAGGTTGATACCTTTCCCCCTGACCTCAACTGGCAACTACTCAGCAGTGCCATTGACCTGAGTAAATATACTTATTGCGACACCCCCGATTCAGCACTCGCATGGTTAGGGCGTATCTCTCCAGAAAAAGGCTTGGAAGATGCCGTTGCGGCTGTTCAGCAAACCCAAACTCCCCTAAAAATCCTCGGTAAGCTTGAAAACCAGGAATACTGGGAGACCATTCAACGCACCTATCCAAATGCTCCGATTGAATATCTAGGCTTTGTCAATACACAGCAGCTTCAGGCTATAGTTCGTCGCTGTCAAGGCCTTTTGATGACCCCACGCTGGGTCGAGGCCTTTGGCAATGTGGCTATCGAAGCCCTTGCCTGTGGTGTTCCTGTGGTGGCTTACCGTCGTGGGGGGCCGACGGAAATCATTGACGATGGCCAAACCGGATGGCTAGTCGAACCTGATAATGTCGCTGGTTTAGTGCAGGGTATTCAACAGCTGGATCGCATTGAGCGCCGCTATTGCCGTCAACAGGCAGAAAACAACTATTCTTTACCTGCCCTCGGCGAACGTTTTGAACAGTGGTTTGAATCGATCATCAGGCCGCATAGATCAGAGTAATACTTGTGTTTGATGGGCAATCCTTGTTGCCCTCCTCTTCTGCCTGATATTTATAGTCTTCCTTTCCCATGATCTCAATCCCCTTAATCGAAATCACTCAACTAGTGGAATGCCTCGCTGATTACCCTGAGGCATTGCGATCGCTCCAAGAAATCGAAGACTGCGACGGTGACTTAAACGATGCGGCCCTCTCCCTGGCCTTAAAGGCAGGTTTAGAACCCACCGAAAACGAAGGTTGGCTTGAAGGCTTTGCCAAACGGTACCGGCATATTGCTTGCTTGCCAGAGTTTCGGGATGGCCTAAAAGCCCAGCAGGTGGTCGCTCTGATTCAACACCTGACCCAAAATAGCCAGTGTCCTAATCTACTAGCCGTACCCGTGGCGCTATACATCAGCAAAACAGGGGTGGATACATTTTGTCAGAGTTTTGATAATAGCCGGGTCTCATAAGCCGGGTCCTGGGTGAGATCGGAGCAACACACAAATTTTGTATAAAGCTAATTTTATAAAAGTACGGGAATTCTAGGGTAAACGGTAGAATCAAGCCGTTGGTGTCATCTAGCTTTAACTATCAGGCATCAACATACCAGCACCTTTAATTGCTGGGGTTTATTTTCTACTCATAGACACACCACTCTATTAACTACTTATAGGAGTTTTGCCATGACTCGTTCCATCGCTCGTGCTACCAGCGTTACCCTAACTAACCTAGAAGGTGTGCCGGGCAAAGAAATCATTGAACATTATGGTCTGGTTCAAGGCAGCACTATTCGTGCCAAACATGTGGGTAAAGATATTCTGGCCGGGTTTAAGAACATTGTTGGTGGTGAACTCAAAGCCTATACCGAGCTATTGCAAGAATCACGCCAAGAAGCGGTAAATCGAATGGTACAGCAGGCTGAGCAGCTCGGTGCCAATGCCGTCATCAATATTCGATTTGCCACCTCATCAGTAGCTCCCGGTGCAGCTGAACTATTTGCCTACGGTACAGCTGTCAAAGTGCAGTAGTAGCTCCCCCCTTTACAAGGGGCATTGCAGTAGGCGTTCATCAGTAATACAACAAGTACACTATGGATCTTCTCATTATTTTAATTTTGCTCGGTGTGGGCTATTTTATTGGTAATCACCGTGAACGTAAGCACTACGAAGATATTAAACGTCGTGAAAAGCAAACCCTCCATGTTCCTGTGATGAATTGGGGGGCAAAGCAAACGCTACCCTATGCCCATGAGGCAGAAATGTTTGTGGGTAGCGTTGTCGTTGCTAATGACTATTTCAAAACCTTCTCGGCAGGTCTACGTAATTTAGTCGGCGGTCGAGTTACTGTCTATGAAACCCTGATCGACCGAGGACGCAGAGAGGCAATGTTACGGATGAAAGAGTCTGCCATTGAATGGGGAGCCTCCCAAGTCCTAAATGTACGCTTTGAGAGCGCTAATATAGCAGGCCAAAGCCGAGGAGGAATGGGAGCTGTTGAGATTCTGGCTTACGGCACAGGAATTCGTTAGCTCCATGAAATACGTTCCCCGTGAAATTGTTGATGAAGTCAATGTCACGCCAGTACATCCGTTGGTTAATTTTGGCTATTTGATTGGCACCGTGGTGGTGACAGCTGTGACCATCTATGCGGGTCTTGGCATCGCGGGGGCTCAAATTGCGGCAAGGATGGGACCCAAGGCAGAAGCTAAAGTCGGTGAGGTACTCTTTGAGAATGTATTTGCTGGCATGCCTCTTATCGAAACAGGGCCAGAATTTGAGTATGTTCAAACCCTCGCCGCATCATTAAAGAGTGAAGACTTAAACAAGCGACCTGAACTCAAGCTCCACATTCTGGATGAGCCCCTCCCCAATGCCATGGTGTCAGCCGGGGGACACGTATTTGTCACCCAGGGCTTACTCGATCAGGCTGAGTCGGAAAATGAGCTAGCGTTTGTGCTGGCCCATGAGCTGGGGCACTATGAAAATCGCGATAATCTTCGTAGTCTAGGGCGTTCGCTAGTATTTTTAAGTTTGAATAGTGTTTTGGCAGCGACTGGTGTGCAGCTACCGTCATTTTTAATCGGCTCGATGAATTTGGCTGATTTACACTACAGTCGCGACCAAGAACAAAAGGCTGACGTGTATGCCTTTGAAATCATGTTCGAGCGCTATGGCCATGTGGACCATACTCTGGACTTCTTTGAGCGGTTAAATGCTCAGGAATTTGACTTGGGGGTGGCTGACCAATTCTTGGAATGGCAGTCTACCCATCCGCTGACTGAGTCACGGATTGACTATTTAGAAGCGTTGGCAACTGAACGGGGCTGGGCGTTAGAAGGAGAGCCAACGGCATTACCAAATCAGTAATCTTGGTGAGAGTGGCTATGATGGTGGCACAGTCTTGAAGCTACACGATGCCTATCTTAGAAAACGTCAGCAGGTACTTGGAAGTCGCACACATTTCGTAGAAATCGACTTACTACGAGGCGGACGCCCTTTACCGATCAAGGGAGGACTATCTTCCGACTATCGAATTTTGATCAGCCGTAGTGATGAGCGTCCTCAGGCACAGCTTTATGGATTTAACCTAGATCGAGAGATTCCAGTATTTGAGGTGCCATGCAAGACGACGACGTATCACCGACGCTACAGCTACAACCGCTAGTCAACCGGGTATATGATAAGGCACGTTTTGAGCTGACCATTGACTACGACCAAACACTTTCACCAACGCTCAGTAATTCAGAACTGAAGAAGAAGATATCTACGGTTCTCTGAAGAAATAGCTTATAAAGCCTATTCATCTAACATCCACTTGTATCGAGTTCCTCAAGCTAGGATGAAACCAGGAGCGATTTTACTATCCCTATCCTATGGCTGAGCCAGTCACCCTCGAAGACATCTACGCTATATTTCAGCGGTCTCAAGAAGAAGCAGACCGACGGGCCGCTGAAGCAGACCGACGGGCCGCTGAGTCCAAAGCCGCATTTGAGCAACGTATGGTTGAAGCAGATAAACGTCTTGCTAAAGCTGAAGCGATCGCAGCTCAAGCCAACAAAGCCGTTAATAGTCTTACCAGTCGCTGGGGGCAGTTTGTAGAAAACCTGGTAGCTCCCGGTGCAATTCGCATGTTTCGCGCTAAGGGCATTGATGTTAAAGAAATCCACACTCGCATGAAAGTTAAGCGAGGGGATATCAATATGGAAGTTGATATCTTTGCGGTGGATGATACGGAAGCGGTGGCCATTGAGGTCAAGTCTCGCCTTACCCAAGAGGCCGTCAAGCACTTTATCCAGAATCTACAGAAGTTTAAATTAGCTTTTCCGGTCTATCGTGACTATCACATCTACGGTGCGGTGGCGGGCATCGAAATCGATGAAGGTGCTGATCGCTATGCTTATAAGCAAGGGCTGTTCGTCATTCGTCAATCTGGTGATGCGGTAGAAATCGACAACGATGACGACTTTAAGCCAGTTACCTGGTAACCGTCAGGTAAGGCTACTGCGACCAGTTTTAAAGCTGGATTGGACTATTTTTTGTTTGAAATTTGAAATTAGTTGCGCTTGTGTGCCAATAAAGCAGTTATCAAAACACTGATAATGCCTGAACCGACCATTGGAACCGTTAAGATCATGAAGATTATCACAATAGCAAGGTCATCAGGGTCATCATTGTCGGGAGCATCAAGTACCTGGCCAACCATAAGCAGAAGCCCAATAAACATTAAGAGCAACAGCGCAATATGCATTAGAAACGAGATTACGAGACCTCGCCTTTGCCACTTATAAAAAGCCAACTTTAATAGCCAAAGGGGCCAGGCAAGAATAAATAGATAGACTATCCGAAGCACCCGCAACAAATCTTGCAGAAATATCGGATCGTCCAGAAATGATGCGTTATTAGCAAAAACTAACATCACAACCCTATAAAGACCACGAGTTAACTATCGCAGCCTCAACGTAGGAAAAAGGCTGAATAAGTAGGTCATTCAAAGGCGGATTCTAGCTTAGCCGCATCAAATGTTTGGATGTATGGCAAGGGATTACAACAAGTACTGGAGAAGCCGACTACAAGCAGCCCAAGAGAGCTGCTGCTTGTAGCATCGTAAATGTTCAATTAATTTCAACTTCTGAACATGGGGAAACCAGGGGCGCAGTAGCTTAGCAACGTATGTGCTGATAAATAAGCCCTGAACCAACGTGGTTACATTGGCAGGGCGTCGATCTAAGCTCGCTCCACTAAAATCAATGAGAATCGGACCTGCAGATCGCACTAAAGCATGGGCCGTAATACAGCGCAAATCGCCATGGTCAAGTCCTAGTTGATCTAACCTGTATGCCTGATGAATTAGCTGAGACACGACCGCATGAATCATGTCGGCAGACTGCGATGCTTGCAGCCAGTCCACTAGCATAGGACCACTGATATAGTCCATCAGTAAAAAGTTGTCGCTGTGGGCAATGTACTGTGGCCCCACATTTACGGTATTGGCCCGCATTAACATGGCCGATTCTATCCGTAAGCTAGCTTGGGGGGCAGGTTCTCGTAGTGCTTTTAGCACTCTGTCTTGCCCCTTGTGGCGCACTCGTAGTACCACGCCGCAGTAGCCCACCCCCAGAATTTCTACCCCCACTAAGGTTGCTGGACCATAGGCATAAATAGCGTCGATACCCAATGTTTGTAGCTCAGCCCAGCGATGAGTCAGCGCATCTTCATCTCCGTTAGGATAGGCCAGTAGCTGTCGGGCTGGACTATGCCAAAACTCCTCTAGGTTCAAGGTTTTGGCCATCAGCTCCTATGCGCATAATTGGCGGGCCAGAGCCACCGTGAAGTAAGTCGCATCGCCCGCATCACCAGCTAATACGTTGAAGGGTGTTTCTGGAGTACCTAAGTCACTAAGAACGAGTTTAGCGCCTGTAAAGTCCTGGGCTTTGGTGTATTCGTTAACGGTAACGACCGTCTTTAGACCAGTGGGTGTAGCCGATAGCAACCCATTATTAGTATCTTCAAAGGCTAAACAGCTGTCAGCAGGTAGGTCCAGATGTTCTAGAGCATATTCGTAAATATCGGGAGCAGGCTTTTTCTTGGGCACCATGTCCCCTGCGGCGATCACGTCAAACCAGTTAAGGCTTTCGGCACCAAGGGTGTTTTCGAGTAAGGCTTGGACGTTGGCGGGGGTAGTGGTGGTGGCGATCGCAAGTCTCACCCCTTCACTCCGCGCTTCATTTAACAACCGCTCCACCCCCGGACGCAGGGGAATTTTGCCCGCCGCCGCATACTGCTTGTAGTAGTTAGTCTTAGTCGCATGAAGATGCTTAATCATGGCATCTAAATCACTAAACGACCCAGGCAGCTGAAAATCGCTGAGATAGTCCTGCACATAGGCGCGAATCCGTTCCTTACCCCCTGACACCTTGAGTAGCTTGCCGTAGAGTTCTGGTGTCCAGTCCCAAGCTAAACCAGTATCTGCAAAGGCTTGGTTAAAAGCGGGCCGATGGCCATCCCGCTCAGTTTCAGCCAGGGTACCATCCACATCAAAAATCAACGCCTTTAACTCAGCCACAGACCACTCCTGCTAACTAAAATATTTAAAGTTGATTTTACCGTCATTGGGAAACCGCCCATAGCGCGCAAATAACATCCCTGGGACTACAAATTTTCAACTCGTAGGGTTTGCTACAAACATGCAGTTAATCTGCTTGATATGTTGTAGTTGAACGATGAAATCGAGTAGCCCAATAGATAGTTGGTGCTGTACTACGATGCAATTGTCGTTCACATACTCATGTGCCTAATCAGGCATTTCTCGAAGCGTTTCAACAAGAGACTCAGCCATCTGGCTGGGCTCTTTTTTTGTGTTATTGAGACTTTGGGATATCAATATCCCTGCTGAATATCCACCTGATTTAGCAAGGGTTGCCCATTTTGCATGCGTCGATAGTTTTCAACGATTTGTGGTGCAACCGAAACAGGATTCGTCAAGCTGGCAATGTGGGGTGTAACGATCACCTTGGGATGAGACCAAAAAGGATGCTCTTGGGGTAGGGGTTCCTGACGAAATACATCCAAACAGGCACCCGCTAAATGATTACTGTTTAGCAGTGAGAGTAAATCTTCTTCCACTAAATGATTGCCTCGGGCTACATTCACCACATAGGCTCCTTTGGGAAGCTGACTCAGCGTTTTGGTATTAAGAATGCTCTCGGTTTCAGTGGTTAATGGCAATAAACACACCAGGATGTCACTGGCAGCTAAAAAGTCCGATAGGTGTTGTCCAGAGAATACTTGCACCCCGGCAATAAACTTGGCGCGGCGAGACCAGCCTACAACTTGAAACCCTACCTGGACCAGGCGAGTAGCGACAGCACTACCAATTTGTCCTAGACCCATTACACCGACGGTGACATCGTTGATATTGCATGATGTCAAGGGCTGCCACTGCCACTGTTGTTGCTGCTGGACATAGTCAGGAAACTGACGTACATGGTTGAGGGTGGCCGCTAAAACATAGTCCCCCATCTGACTGACTAGCTGTGGGTCAACCATGCGTACGACGACAGACTGTGGCGGAATTGAACGATCCTGCAGTAAATTATCCACCCCGGCTCCCATGGATGAAATTACTCGCAGATTGGGATACTGGGAAAAAACTCCCTGGGGCTGGGCCCAAACCAGGGCAAAGGTTATATCAGTTTTATCGCCATCGTCAGGCCACATCCGTAGGTCTATTTCTGGATCGATAGCTTTGATGGCAGCCGCCCAAGGTGCAGGGTCTTTGGTTGGACAAATTAAACTCAGAGTCATGAGCTAAGTATGTACATTAACAAACTTAAGGCTTCTACAAACAACGTTGGCCTCGACTTCGCTCAGCCAACTTGCTAGCCAGAGCCAGTGATCCTTATCTCCTCTGAGTATCGATAAAAACGACCTTGCTTAGGAGACACTGACTAAAAAACTAAGGATGAAACCGTAAACGATGCCATCCTCCTAAAAATACGAGCCAACTGATTACCACTAGCCAGTGAAATCCAGCAACGGTCCATAAAGACCCTGTATTGCCATAGATAAATACACAGCTCAGTCCTAATAATGCCGTTAGCCCGATAAAGAGTGGGCGACTAAATAATGATGTTAAATGATGCCTGAAAATGATCGCCTGAAGAGGGTGGCTCACGACAAATAGAGTCAGACTTAAGATGGCCCACAGCATAAAGGTGTTGGCTAGTACGCTTTCTGTAGGATGGGGCAACAGCAAGACTCGGAAGATCACTTCTTCTAGGATGGCGGGGACAAGCAAAGCCTGTAGCAAGCGTAAACTTAATTGGCTAGGACGGACAGTGCCCAGAATATTGTGAAATGACAGAAGCTTTCCCCAGATGCCAAGGGGAATAGCGATCGCACCGTAGCCAATGGCCACACCAAGCGTCATCAACCAATCACCAATACTGGGCAAACGTAGGGCCTCAATCAAGCGCGAAAAGGCTGTGGGAATGAAAAAATACTGACCAAACAGTTCTGTTGGTGCTAGTGGCAGAATACTTGGATCGTTTCCCCCCACTTGATTCGTCCTGAGAAATCGCAGTGTGGCCCCTTGATCAAAGAAGATAGTAGCCAGCTGATCATAGGCAACTCGCGGAATAATGGTGCGCCAACTCAGTAATTGTGTGGCCAAATTGGTTTTATTATCCAGGGACTGATCACGGATCCCTGCCAAGACTTCAGAATTCTGCTGCCAGTCAGGTCGCACAATGCCTACGGGCACCAGGGCATTTTCCAGACGCTCGCCTAACCTTGCCAAGGGCTGGAGTATTTGCGGATCAACGGGTGGCTGCTGACGTACCTGCGCTTCAATTTGCTTGATAGTCTTGTACAGGGCCTGACTTGAATCTTGGATACAGGATTGAGCCGGTGTCACAATAGCGGCTCCAGTGCCATCGCCCACTCGATAGCGAGCGGTCATAATTTGCAATTGGCGTTCCAGTATCCTCAAGGGATTAATGTTGGGCTGGCTATAATCTTGGGTCAAGATATCCAGCTTGATAATGGCATCAGAGATGGGGCGTGTGCCTAACCACCCCCGTTGTAAATTACCCATGTACTCAGCCCAGCTGAGCTTACCGGACACAATCCCATTGGGGTTATGGGCATAGACCTGATGGTAGTCAATATCAAACCGTAGTTTTTGGGTAATGACATCGCGTACTACGGTGGCAATGCCATAGGCAAAGTGGCCAGTGACGGTACCGATAACTGAGGGGGTTTCTGCTTGGTCGCCACCAATACCACCAAAAATATGGAGTACTAGCCCTTGATCGCCTTCCTGCCATTCAGTTTGGCCTAGCTGCACAGTCTGGATAGTGCCTTTGCGATCGCTCGTCCGTCGCCAATTGCCAAAGTTAATATAATTGAGCCCATCGCTAGGATCCGTAATGGTGATATTCGGGGCTAATTCAAACAAGGCCCGTGGAGCCATTGCTCGCACAACGAACTGGCCTTGGTCATTAGGGCTGCCATAGATATACCAGCCTAGATTACCCGCAGGTGACTGCTCCAGCTGTTCCAGATTAAACTGGCGGATGCCATTAATGGCAGGAATGTCTGGCAAATAAATAACGTCTGTAGCCCCATCAAACACTTGGGAGTCTGGGTTGTAATGACGCACCTGAAATTTCTGGCAGACCGATGGACAAGTGGTTTTTATTGGCGCGGACGATGCTATTTCGACCAAGCCATAAAACCGTTCAGCTATCTGTGTTGGCTCTTGGTTGATGGCCAGAGTATTTCCTTGTTGTCTGACATCTGCAAGGGCAACGAGTACATCATCTCTAGGGCGTGCCCCCGCTAAAGATTGCAAGGGACCAACCTGCTGCCATCCATCCAGTCTAGACGGATGGACTTTTCCAGCTTGCTGACTCCCATAGGCATCAGAGCTAAAATTTACAGCCCGACTAACCAGACTGACATAATCGTCAATGTCGGTATTAGACTGCCAGGTCAATATAACGGTTTGCCCAATCAAGGCCTGGACAGGTGAGTGGAGCACTTCGAACCAAACCCAGTCTCCTGAAAGCTTTTGAATATCCCCTACCTGAGGTAATATCAACCGCCCAATCCACGCAGCCACTGGCTGATAATGGTCCGGCGGTTCAACAATAGGAGTCACTAAGGTACTGGAACCAGTCAAATTATCATAGTTTGACACCCGCAAAGTCTCAGGTTCAGCACATCCTGTAATTCCTAGTGCAAAAATCAGGACAAGACTTAACCCTCGCCCCCATAGCCATCTTCCCAGGGGACTTTGCCAAAAAGCTGAAACACAACTCACGACTCACCGCCTTACCCAACAATTTGAGCTTGACGCAATCCTAGTACAGCAGGCAAGCCGTAGGGAAAATCAAGTACTCGATAAAAAATAATTTCCAGATGAACTGATAATAGTCCTTAAAATTCAGACTAGCTGTATCGGTTTCATCAGTAGTGTTTAGCATGGCTTGACGGCTTAGGTACCAAAAATAAGCCAGGGCTAAGCCGTGGGTAACCATTAAAAATTTGACATTGATGCCGGGGATAAATAGAGCCCCAATTATGAGACTGCCGTAACAAATAGTCAGCATCCACCAGACGAAGGTTATAGCCCTAGCTGTGGCTAAAGCGTTACTGATGCTGTTACGTAAGTCTTTTAGTAGTGCGATCGCACTACTAAATACCAGCACTACCAGCGTTAGCACCCACACCCGTCCAGGCACCTGGGGTAGCAATCCTAACTGACTGGAAGCATGGAGAAAAATACCTAAGTTGACCACTGCGCCCCGCACCAGCAAGGTACATAACGAAGCCAATAGGGGAAATCGCTTTAACCGTAACGGTGGCAGGGAATAGGCGGTGCCAATAGCTAAACTTAGCCAGACCGTCACTACCAGATAAAGGCTGTTGGAAACCACTGCCAATAAAATAGCTCCACTGCAGGCAATACCGACCAGCATCTTGGCCTGAGGAGTAGAAAATTCGCCCGCCGGAATGGGTAAATAGGGCTTATCAACCCGATCAGTAGCAACATCCTCAATCTGGTTTAGACCAACGATGTAGATATTGGTACATATGCAGGCTAACCACGTCAGCCAGAGGGCACTTCCCCCCTGCCACACATGAAATGTGCCAGGAGATAACCCAGCCGGATGACGAGCTGCCCAAGCAATGCCAAATAAGCCCAGTACACTCAGGCTAGTACTGACAATAGTGTGGGGTCGAGAAAACCTCCAGAATGCACGCAACCAGGGGATTGGGCTTTGTAATAGATTTAGAGATGAAGGACTCAGTGCTGATTTAGTCATCGGCATTGTTAGGAACCTCTAAATTCACCATGACGAGTTTTCCCGAGGCCGTCAACAGATTCAGAGCATTGTTGAAATGCTTAATAGATCTGCTAAACATTTGTATCTTCTGAGGTGGGTCGGTCTCATTTTTAGATTTTGTAGAGGCGTTCCATGGAACGCCTCTACAAATCCCTTTACACCGACCGTCCTTTTAATTCATCCACATCCAGCAAACTGACCAGCACGCCAGCAATGGGAATTGCTAGAAATAATCCCAATAGCCCGGCCACCCGCACACCAACAATCAGGGCAAAAAACATGACAACAGGATTAATATTTAGAGAATCTCGCATCACGTGGGGTAAAAGCACATTCTCTTCAACCTGCTGTAATAAAACACATACCACTACTGATTGGATCGCTATGCCAAGCCCCTGAGATAACAACAGCAGCCCCACCAAACTAACGCCGAGGGTGGCCCCAATCCCAGGAATCAAGTCAAATAGACCGGCGATTACTGCAAGCACTAGGGCATAGGGAATTTTTAATAACAAAAAGACAACAAATGTGGAGATAGCAAAAAAGATCGACAGCAGTAACCGTCCCCAAAAAAAGCCCAGAAGATTTTTCTGAATGGTGATGGTTAAGTGCTGGCGCTGATGCTTAGGTACGGCGTTGAGTAGCCATCGCCACAGCCGTGGACCATCTAGCATCATAAAAAATGTCACAACAGCAATCAAAATACCGTTGATAAAATTCTCTAACAGTGTCTGTACCAGTCCCAGGCCAGATCCTAGTAAGGTAGTTGCTTGCTGCTGTAGCTGTAATCCTAAGGTTTGCAAATCGACCTGCACATTCCACTGTTGTAATGTGGTTTCAATGCGTTCAATTAACGGCAGTAGAGAATTGAGAAAATCTGTACTGTTTTCTAATAAGCTCTGGCCCTGAGTAATGACGGCTAATGCCAGTGTGGTGGTCATGCCCCCAACCAGGACTAATGCCACCATAAAGACAACAAATACAGCAATGCCATGGGGTAAAAACCGACGACACCATCGCACCGGATAGCTGAGTAAAAATGCCAAAATTGTAGAGATCACAAAAATAACCACTACAAGTTCAAAATAGTTAAGTACTTGCAGTACCCCCCAGCCACTGGCTAATAGCAGCAAAAATCGTACCAGGACCGAATTGTCTAACTGGGCCAAAACGGTCTGCAGTTTTGCTAATGGGGGCTGTGGGTTAGGTTGAGGAGCCACTGCTGGTGTCTGCTGCCTGCAAAATCTCTTGCACTAGGACGTAGGGCTGAACAATTAAAGACTGCAATTGATGGCTAGGGCCAGTAGCCCCCCAAAGCTTAAGTTGCGCTTCAGTAGGTTTAGTGATTAACTGCTCACCAATCCAACGTTGAACTGATTGCACATTATCGTTCGTTAAGGCTATACCAACATCTACAAGGTCAAGCTGAGGATCGACAAAAACAACGGCATCTCTGGCAATATGAGGCTTAAGCCAATTCCATTGAGTCGGTCCCACCATGTTGGCTAAGGCTTGTCGCAGTTCTTGGCTCATGGATATGCTCCGCTGGTTGGGGATCGGTAAAAGAGGATCGGTAAAAATTTATCACTCTGATTAAAAAATGATTGTAACCATTGCGTCACCGTCCAAGGTCGTGCATGGTATGGATGCGATCGCAACAATAATCGGTAACAGACTTTAGTGCGGCCTTGTCTTTAGTCGATGCTGGGGGCGCAATGGGCTGACCAATCCTTACAGTCACAGGTAAAGGCTTGGGAAATTTGGCACCACGCGGCAAAATGCGATGGGTACCCCACAAACTTACAGGCACCAAAGGCACCTGAGCCTTTGCCGCCAGCATCGCTGCTCCCAGCTTGGGGTCTGGAATTCGAGCATCAACGGTGCGAGTACCTTGAAGAAAAATCCCTACGGCCCAGCCCTGTTCTAACTGTTGTAATGCTGCCTGAATGGCTCCCCGAGCTGAACCACCCCGTTTGATCGGATAAGCCCCATAGGCTCGAATGGCTGGTGCTAAAACGGGGATCTTAAATAATTCCTGTTTGGCCATGTAGGAAACTGGACGACGCACACAGGAAGAAACAATGGGTGGGTCAAAGTCACTGGCATGGTTAGCAACCACCAATACAGGACCTGATTTAGGCATGTTTTCTGCACCATATATACGGCCTCGCAAATACCCCCGTAACATCGGGTTTACTACCGACCACTTAAACAAGTGATAGAGAACGAGGCTAAGCTTAGGCTCACGCTGTCGTTGGGTATGATTCACAGCCTACGATTCCATTGAGCACTCTTATGCCATCACCTGAACTCGATCTAAAACACTGGCAACAGCTTCAGCTTGCTCTAAAGTAGATACATTCTTAAGAATCAAACTACGACAGGTGCGCTTGATCAAACCTGCCAAAACCCTACCGGGGCCTACTTCAATCACAGTGTCAATGGCCTGTTCCGGTAAGGCTAGAGAAATTTCTCGCCAACGCACTGATCCCGTCATTTGCTGCATCAGTCGCTGTTTGAGGACATCCCCATCTGTACTAGGCGTGGGATCGACGTTTGAGAGCACCGGAACACAAGCATTCTTAAACGGCACACTCGCTAAAATCTGATCAAACTCATAGGACGCAGGAGCCATTAGTGGAGAGTGGAAAGCACCACCAACATTGAGTTTGACGGTACGCTTTGATTTAATATCGGCGATGACAGCATCCACGGCCTCAGGTGTGCCAGAAATAACCACTTGACCGGGATTGTTATCATTTGCCAGGACGACTCCTTCGGTCTCTGCTAGCTTAGCGTCCAAATCATCGCGATCAAATCCCATTAATGCTGCCATGGCACCATCATCAGCCTGAGCCATGAGTTCTGCACGACGCTTGACCAAGCATAAACCTGTAACGAAATCAAATACCCCTGCAGTGTAGAGGGCAGAGTATTCGCCAAGACTATGACCTGCCACCATATCGGGCCTTATACCTTGGTCTTTAAGCGCATCTGCTAATGCACATTCAACAACATAAAGACAAGGTTGATTGTAAAGGGTATTGGCCAGTTGAGATTCATCGCCTTGGCACTGTTCTAACACTGACCAGCCCAATACTTCATCAGCTACGGCAAATATCTCTTGGGCAACGTCAACCAAGTCGCTGCCCATTCCAACAGACTGGGACCCTTGCCCAGGAAATACCCATATGGTCTTAGTCATTGGTCATTAACGTAAACATAATGCGTCTAATTCTCACTGTCTCAGTAAATGACCAATTAGAAAAGGTCATATTTAAACTGCGTCCAAGCTGAAACCTGTTGACTCTTCATCGGACAAATTCTAGTTCTGGACGTGAACAAGGTTTAATTAGGGAATTGCTAGGAGAGAGATTAGGACCCCCATTCCAACAGCGCTGCCCCCCAGGTTAATCCTGCACCAAACCCAGACACGGCAATTTTGTGACCGGTTTCGATCTTACCTGAGCGGACCCATTCATCTAAGGCAATGGGAATTGATGCAGCAGAGGTATTACCATGCTTGGCCATATTACTGACCACCCGCTCATTTGGTAACTTGAGCCGTTTAGCCACAGCGTCTAAAATACGTTGATTAGCTTGGTGCAAAATTAGCCAATCAATATCACTAGCTTCTAGCCTAGCGTGAAAGAGAGTTTTTTCTAAGACTTCAGGAACTCGGCTAACGGCAAAGCGATACACTTCCCGCCCATTCATGGTTATGGCTGTAAATGTACCTTTTTGGGTGAAAATGCCATCAAGAAGTGGGACTGATTCTTTCACATAGGTTAAGTTCAAGCAACTATTCAGGCTGCCATCACTGTGCAGTGTAAAGCCCAGTAAATGGTCGCGATCGCAGGCTTGCATGACCACGGCCCCAGCCCCATCACCAAATAGAACACAGGTGGATCGATCTTGCCAATCTACCCAGCGACTCAGCAGGTCAGCCCCTATGACCAAAACATTTTGATAAGTGCCGGTGCGAATAAACTGGGCTGCCGTTACGACGCCAAATACAAACCCGGAACAAGCGGCTGTTAGATCAAATGCAACGGCTCGGGTAGCACCAATGGCAGTTTGCACCTGACAGGCTGTGCCAAATAAATCATCAGGTGTGGAGGTTGCTAGGAGAATCAGGTCAATATCTTCAGAGGTGATATTTGCCGCTGCGATCGCTTGTACTGCCGCCTGGGTTGCGAGCACTGCAAGCGACTCGTCTGCGTTCGCCACATGACGCTGACGGATGCCCGTGCGGGTAGAAATCCACTCATCGGACGTATCGACAATGCGGCTAAGCATGTCATTACTTAGCGCCGTCTCAACCTGAGCACTACCGCTACCAATAAAGGCCACACCGGCCACACCGTTTACCATTGCTTTCTAGTCTCCGTTGGTCACTGATGCAGCAACCTTCTGGTACTGCCCCTGGATATGCCCAATCACACCGTTATCCACAGCCTCTTTAGACAATCGAATCGCGTTAAAAATGGACGGCGCATTAGAGCTGCCGTGACTAATGACAGCCACACCATTAACCCCTAACAATAGAGCACCGCCATGCTCAGCATGATCGAGACGTTGTTTAATGCGCTTGAGATTGCCTTTAAGAATAAGCACCCCCAGCTTTCCTAAAATACCGCGTGGCAGCTCCTCTCGGAGAATGTTCATCGCCACTTCACCGATGGCCTCAGCAAACTTCAACAACACATTGCCAACAAAACCATCGCAGACAATCACATCAAAGTTACCGGAGAGCACATCTCGACCTTCAGCATTGCCCACAAAGTTGATCACAGTTGACTCGCTCAAGGTCTGATGCACTTGCACCGCAACATCGTTACCCTTACTGGGCTCTTCACCAATGTTTAGCAAGCCTACCCGTGGATTCTTAGCGCCAAATGCGTATTCAGAATAGACACTCCCCATCAGCGCAAATTGCTCTAAAAATTTAGGCCGACAGTCAACATTGGCCCCAACATCCAGAATTAAAACAGGCTTACCAGCCACCACCGTTGGAAACACTGCACCAATAGCAGGTCGGTCAATTCCTTTAATCCGCCCTAAACGTAAAAGAGCAGCTGCCATAGCCGCCCCTGAATGCCCAGCAGATACTACAGCATCAGCACGGCCCTGCTTCACCATATCCATGGCGACATTAATCGATGCATTTCGCTTTTTTCGCAGAGCACTGAGGGGCTCTTCATGCATTTCAACAGTGCCTTCAGCTGGCACAATCTCGAGCCGACTTAAACTGTCGGGGTCAGCTACAGAAGACTGAATTTTGTCAGGATCGCCGACAAGCAAGATTTCAACATCTAGCTCTTCTCTTGCTCTAATAGCTCCAGCAACGATTTCGGCAGGTGCATAATCGCCCCCCATTGCATCAACTGCGATCCGCGCTTGAGTTAAGCCCATCGAATTGAATCTATAGAAACTTTAAGAAATTCTATCAGACTGAAACCGAGTGAAAATTTACAACTGCGGTTTTCTGACAAAAGCTCGATCTAAAGCTTCTAAATAGTTAGACGTTAGCCCACAAAAAATGTATAACCAGATACATTTTTTGTGGGCAGTCCAGCCATAACAATCTAGGCTACTCTTCGCCAGGCTCGACAATCCGTTGAAAAAGATAGCCAGTGCCTCGGGCCGTCAAAATTAGCTCAGGGTTACTGGGGTCATCCTCTAATTTGGCCCTTAGTCTGGAAATGTGGACATCTACCACCCGCGTATCAACGTGACGCTCGGGGGTATACCCCCAAACTTCTTGCAAAATTTCAGACCGAGAAAACGGCTCACCTGAGCGACTTACCAGAAGTTCTAGCAAACTGAATTCCATACCTGTTAGACGAATCCGTTCATCGCCCTTATATACCTGGCGTTTATTGGTATCAATCCGAATATTGTTAATGGTAATGACACCGGAACTGGGAATACCTGACGTCCCAGTTTTTTCTACCCGGCGTAGCACCGATCGAATTCTTGCTTCTAACTCTTTAGGGGAGAACGGCTTAACGACATAGTCATCAGCGCCCAGCTCAAGACCCGTAATCCGATCAGCGACATCTCCAAGAGCCGTGAGCATAATAATAGGAATATCAGACTCTTTACGTAACTCTTGACATACACCATAGCCATCAAGCTTTGGCATCATGACATCTAGCACTACTAAATCTGGAATTTCATGTCTAAAGGTATTCAAGGCTTCTTCACCGTCCGCCGCAGTCACTACGTCATAACCAATCATCGAAAGACGGGTTTCCAAAATACGACGAATGCTGGCTTCGTCATCGACGACTAAGATTTTCTCTTTTACGCTTTCCAAAGTTTCTTGAACTCCTACATAACGGCGACGGCAGAAGACTTCGTCCGTTGAAGGGAAGAGTTGAGAACTCTAATCCCCTCCTTGAAAAATAAAACAAATTTATCAGGCAACTAGCATCTCAAACACAGGCTAAAACCTAGCAGTTCAACGGAACGTATAACTATGCTCCCGAATCAAAGCTTTATTAGAAGTTATTTAAGATAACTTACATTGTATTGCGTTTTTCAGCTCATCGCCTTTTATTGCCAAGGTTTTCAACGTTTCTTAAGGTTATTTTGACTATGTCAAAATTTGTAATGTATCTTATCGGCATTCTTTGCGTTGGCACGTTTTGCACAGATTTACTTAAAGTTGTTTGTCTGTTGTCAAGGATTTCAGCGGTTACTGCTTTGCTAAAGGCTACGGCTTGCTCCACGGTTGGCAAGAATATCAGCTCTAATACTCTTTACCATAGGCATGTAGTGCATATGTTTTATTAATTGCCATGGCTAAAGCTCGCTCGATCTACATATGCAATGAATGCGGGGCAGAATCGCGGCAGTACTTTGGCAAATGTGCCGTTTGTGGTAGCTGGAATTCATTAGTAGAGGAAGTAGTGGAGTCTACAGCTACAAATAGTCGTCCAGGCCGTCGCAAAAGCACTGGCAAAGTCACCAATAGTCAGCCACGCCTTGCCAAAACCTTTAGTCAAATTGCGGACCACCCTCAAACGCGCATTGGTTCTGGCTATGGTGAACTAGACCGGGTATTAGGGGGAGGGATTGTGCCCGGTTCCCTAGTGTTAGTAGGCGGCGATCCAGGTATTGGTAAGTCGACATTACTATTGCAAACGGCTAATCAGTTAGCGACTCGGGATACGGTGTTGTATGTGTGCGCAGAAGAATCGGGGCAGCAGGTAAAGTTGCGATCGCAACGCCTGGGTATTGCAATCAATCACGGAAAGACCTTAGAGAAGGTGGGCAATGCCCAGCCTACGGAATCACTCTATCTTCTGCCTGAAACCGATCTGGAGACCATTCTGTCTGAACTTGAGTCGCTGCGGCCTCGGGTAGCCGTAATCGATAGTATTCAGGCACTTTTCTACAATCAACTGACATCAGCACCGGGCTCTGTATCACAGGTACGAGAATGTACATCGGCCCTGATGCAGTTGGCTAAACGGGAAAATATTACTCTGTTTATCGTGGGGCATGTAACTAAAGAAGGGGCTATTGCTGGCCCTAAAGTGCTAGAACATCTGGTGGATACGGTGTTGTACTTTGAGGGAGATCGGTTTGCTAGCCATCGTTTACTCCGGTCGGTAAAAAATCGTTTTGGGGCTACCCATGAGTTGGGGGTATTTGAAATGGTTTCCCAGGGGTTAGAGGAAGTGCCTAACCCCTCAGCTTTATTTATGGGCAATCGCGATGAACAGGTGCCCGGAATTTCTACGATTGTGGCCTGTGAAGGGTCACGCCCCCTTGTCGTCGAGCTACAATCCTTGGTGAGTCCAACGAGTTATAGCTCGCCTAGGCGTTCGGCCACTGGCATTGAGTACAATCGCTTGCTACAAATCCTGGCTGTATTAGAAAAGCGAGTGGGGATCCCTCTATCAAAGTTAGATGCCTATGTGGCTTCATCCGGTGGCCTCAACGTAGGTGAACCCGCAGCGGATTTGGGGATTGCCATTGCGGTGGCAGCAAGTTTTCGCGATCGCATCGTTGATCCAGGATTAGTGCTTATTGGCGAAGTCGGTTTAGGCGGCCAGGTTCGACCCGTTTCCCAAATAGAGTTACGGCTAAAGGAAGCTACAAAGCTCGGATTTAAGCGCGCATTGGTACCAAAAGGTCAGAAAATTCAAGGGCTGCCCGTGGAGATTACTGAAGTGGGCAGAGTCGTAGATGCTATAGCAACAGCCCTCGCGTTCCAGTGTGATCCAGATGAGTGAACGATTGAACTTCTGCCCCTATGACAGCTCTATTTTCGGATTTTTTGCAACAGCTTAGCCACCTGTTTAACAGTCAACTATTCAAACTAGGCAGCACTTCCATCACTCCTAGGCTACTAGTTAGTCTATCCATCTGGCTAACCCTGATCTTCTTCACCATTGGGTTAGTCAAACGGTTTCTTAAACGGCATCTCCTCGCAGGCATTGATCCAAATAACCGAGAGGCCATTGCCACATTAGTCAGCTATGCCGTTGGCATCGTTGCCATGTTTATTGCCATTCAATACACGGGCATTAACCTCAGTTCTTTAAGCATTATCCTAGGCGGCCTTGGTGTCGGTATTGGTTTTGGGTTGCAACATATTGCTGATGACTTTATCAGCGGTCTAATTATGCTGTTTGAGCGCACCCTCAAGGTCAACGACCTGATCGAACTGGATGACTATCGCTTTAAAGGCTTAGTCGGTCGGATTATCGAAGTTAACCTCAGATCCACCATCATCCGTACCCTCGACGATGGTGATGTGGTGATTCCCAACAATCAACTGATCAAAAATCGAGTTTTAAATTGGAGTTATAACACCTCTATCGCTCGACTCAAGATTCCAGTGGGTGTTTCCTACGATAGTGACCCCATTTTGGTAACTGAGCTGCTGCTAAAGTCTGCCTATATGGAACCAGCTGTATGCAATCAACCGATACCCAAAGCTATGTTTTTGGCCTTTGGGGAAGACGCGCTCCAATTTGAACTCTGGGTTTGGGTAGATGTTAATAAACGCTTCAATGTGCAAAGCTCACTGCACTTCACCATTGAGTACAATCTCAGACAGCACAATATCGAAATTGCCTTCCCTCAAAGAGACGTATGGATTCGTAACCTTCCACCCTACGGGGATGGTGAAAGTAAGCCCCCTTTCTTTAATCGACAAATTGCTCTGAAACGTCGGTCCATCATACCTGCCCCAATCACCCTTAAGGACATGTTGCGACAGGTGAGCTATTTTGCTAACTTTAGCGATTTAGAAATTCGTCAGCTGATTGAAATTGGCTATCGTCAGCGCAGCCGGGCTGGAACCACACTATTCCATGAAGGTGATCCTGGCAATTCGTTTTATATTTTGCTGGATGGAAAAATCGATATCTTAGCTGAAAAACTCAACCGCCATCTAGCTACCATCGAGGCCGGTCAATTTTTTGGTGAGGTAGCCTTATTGCTAGGTGTGCCTCGTACAGCCATGGCTCGAGTAAAAGAAGATGCGTTGCTATTTGTGATTAATCAGCCTAGCTTTTCTGATTTACTTAGGCGCTATCCTGAACTCTCCAATCAAGTTTTACAGGCCATGGCCCAGCATCGGGATGAACTATCACAACGTCAGCATGAAATGCGCTCACTCAATTTAGTTGATTCGAGTGAGGATGATGCAAACCCTGTTATCTGGGCCAGGAAGCGCATAAAAAGAATGTTTGATCTGTAATTGCAAGTGAGTTTAGCGACTTAACTTAATTTTTGCGGTCACGTACCATGGCCATTGATAATGCTCAGCAATTAGCCATAGCACAATTCCGGCATGGGCTAGTAGCGTAATCGTTGTCCAAACAACAGAAAATTGACTCAGACCATCACTATCAATAGGGGGGAACATGTAGTTTGAAACAACGATCAGTAAGGCAGGTAAACAGGCAATTGCCAAGGCAAAGCTCCAAACTACAACCGTAATGTGACCATCAGGCCGATGGTTCTGTCGCCATTTTACCCCTGTCCAAAACCAAACCATAGGCTGGACGCTATCCACAATCTGCAAGGACTGCTTTTCTAAATTAGCCGTAAAAATATGTCGACAGAAATTGCAGGCAAAGGCTTCAGTCAACGTTATCAGCGATAACTGTCCATGCCCGCAAACCGGACATGAATAGACGTCGTCATAGTTAAGGGTACGCAGCGAACTGTCAGACGACAGGTTGGAGGTCGACAAAGAGTGGCGCTGGTAACTCATGAAACGTATACGATAGGTAAGCTTTTCCCTAACGTATGCGTTTTCGAGTGTGGGAGAAATGAATAAGCCGTTTTTCTTAATACAACGTTGGAAGCTTAGACAATATCGCTTAACACAATACCTTTAGTATTTATTGCTGCAGGGGGATGGGGGCAAATTACTTGCAGTTATGGTCTGTAGGTGCAACAGCAAGGCATCTGCCTCAGCCTGTAGATGTAAAATCTCCACCTGGATATCTGGCTGATACGGGTAGGACTTAAGCTCAGCCCAGTAGATCTTTTTATTGTTGGATGCTGGTTGAGTCTGATAATTAGAGGCGTTAACGCTCTGTACAGACTCAGAAATTGTCCCGGTTTTAGAAAAAGTTTTCATAATTGTGTCGCTAGTAATAACTACTCAGCGAAGTAGCATCGGAATTCTAACTCAAAATCTCCCATCGGAACTAAATCAAAAGATACCAATATTTAATCTGTCTCTTGCTCTTTTCTATCACTGATGTATTTGATATCCCATTGTGCCTTCAGATAATGTACCAAAATCCCTTTTCGAAAAGGCTTTAGACATTCTGATGCACGCTTATCCACACCTATAGGCAAATGTCTACGCCCCACAAAACATCACATCTATGTAGGTTTTAGTGTGGCTTGTTTAACTGTCCACTGGTGCCCCTTGCCAATTGCTAGCAATTCATGGGCGTGACTTTTAACGCCAATAACCCATTAAGCAATCTAATCAATAAGCGCGCGTCCATAAGCCAAATCGTCAGTCTAACGCAAGCCCTAATCAACTTCAAAGTGAACCAGCACTCAGTAATATTCCTGAGCCTACGACTACGGCTGCAATGTTCGGCATAAGGGGTACTTAGTTTAATCACCCCCCATCGTCAGCTTGCTTAACAATATAAAATTCGACTTGAGCCAATGTGTTGCCACCTGAGGAACATCAAAATCTCAGCAGACACGAAATCCTAAGTCGCAAAACGCAATCAAGAACAAGTTAAAGTAACTATCCCAGCACTTACCCTACTGTAGTGAGACAGATGCTGGGAAAAACTTTGTTTGGTCTATGAATCAGACAAATTGTCAGAGTCACCACCCAAGCTCTTAAGGCTATTGGTAATATTCTTCATCAGCTTTTCCAGTGATTCTTTGAGTTCATGCCAGGCGTCTTCAGCTGCATCTGCGATCCCCTTGAGACTGACATGGGCCTCATCTAGATATTTTTCCAGGTTTTCGATCTCTTCGTGCTGGGCGGCTAATAACACTTCTTCCTTTTCAGTTTTGAGGGTATCAAGTTGCTCTTTTACAGCCGCAATTTGACGCTCTAACTGTTGAACATACTCAAGTTGTGTACTCATTGCCAAAATCTCCTTGCAAAATAGGAATAAAGCAAACAGTAGATTGTCAAGCTTAGGTATAGGAGTAGAATGGGCGAGTATTGATAAAACCTAGGCCTGACGCTGTTCTAGGAAAGTGCCGTAATGCCTAGTAAAATGCCAGGAACTACAAAAAACACTGAGATAATGTAAACAAATGCCAGATACTTGCGTTCAGACGCAACCTGAGCAAGGGTTTGAGCACCCATAATCGGTAGCTTGCACAGGAAAGGAATGCCATAAATCACAATTACGCCTAAAACGTTGTAGAGCATATGCACCATGGCAATTTCCAAGGCAGGCACGGCTTCAGCACCTGAGACAGCGGTAGCAGCTAACAATGCTGTAATGCAGGTACCGATATTAGCGCCTAGGGTAAAGGGATAAATCTGAGCTAAACCAAAGACGCCAGCACCTGCCAATGGCACCATCAAACTAGTCGTTGTTGAGGACGACTGAACCAGGATAGTGATCAGCGTGCCAGCGACAATGCCAGCGATGGGACCACGGCCAATAGCAACGTGTAAAATATCCTTAGCTTTACCCACCATTAGGGATTTAAGCAGCTTGCCAATAAACGCGATGGTCAAAAAGATCAGACCAATGCCTAGCAAAATCAGTAAGATGCCATCAAAAGGTGCAGGCAACACATGAGTAATGTTCTTGAAGATGGTTACCAACGGCTTAGTGGCTGACTTCACAACATTGAAGTCTTTGATGCTCACGGAGCCACCACCAACCATGGCATTAGCAATGACTAACCCCATCCTCTCCAAAGGATGAAACAGGATTTCTAGAGGCAAGAAGATAACAACGCTGAGTAAGTTAAAGAAGTCATGGATGGTCGCTGCCGCAAATGCCTTCTTAAACTCATTCTTATCGCCTACGTGCCCGAGGCTTACCAAAGTATTAGTGATTGTTGTACCAATGTTGGCCCCCATCACCATAGGAACAGCTGTGGCTACTGGTAAGCCACCAGCTACTAAACCCACAATGATCGAGGTGACCGTACTGGATGACTGAATTAGCGCAGTGGCCACTGTGCCAACAATCAATCCCAAAAATGGATTGGTGGCAAACGCAAAGAGTTCTTTAGCTTGATCACCTGTGGCTGATTTAAATCCTGCCCCAATCATGCCGACGGCAACAATAAGCAGATAAACCAATAAGACAACGCTAAGCCACTGTATAACTGAATTTTTTTGAGATTGGCTCTGTTCTGAAACTTGACTCACTAATCCGTCCCTCCATATTCAAAAATGAGAGGTTGGTAACCTTGATTACATCGGTTGTGTATGGCAAACCAGATAAACCGTCATTGACCTACAGCTGTTTCAAAGCGTTTTGTACAGTCAAATTTCAAGGGGTTGATGTTGATAACCTGGCCACCGCCCACAGATGTGTTCTAGGTCAAAACCCGTAGATACCGAGTAGCAGATATACATTCGGCCTCCATAGGAAAAATAAGAAAATATAGTAAATATTCAGTTGACAACTGATTAACCTTTGTTTAAGGAGTAAGCAGTTATTCTGGGGGTTCAGTTGCTTTAGAACTGTCAGAATCTTGATCTTTGGCTAATAAATCAATGGTGTCACCTAATGCCGTGGTAAGGCTTTGACGAGTTTCACCATGGGCTGCCTGCTCTGCCTTGAGGGCATTGGACAGCTGATCGCATAGGGTAAGTGCCTGGATAAGCTGCGATCGCAACTCATCCATTGATTCCACCTGATTAACCTTGGCTAACCTCTGGTCTAGTTCACGAGAGACTTCACCATCAACCGGTGCCTGCTTGAATACGTCCAGTTCATTCGCCAATGCCCGAATCCGCATTTGGCTGCGCTCCGCATCATTACGCCGCTGTTCAGACTCCGACTCATACAATCTGCGCCAGTTTGCAGCGCTGGCATAAGCCTGATCACGTTCCTGACCTAAAACCTCGAGCTGCTGCTGTAACGTTTGAATCTCCGCTAGCCACTGAGATACTTCGTTGACCATGGGCGTTGTCTACAACGGTTGATTAACGTAAGGATATAGCCTTTTTCCCGAAAATGTACAGATGTTCCATAAATATAGACAACGACCAAAAAACAAAAAAAAGGCAGTGCAATGCACTGCCAAGACATATGGGGTTAAAACTTAGAGCAACTCAACTGGCAGCTTATCCGAGGGCAGCTGCCCCCCCTACCACCTCAAGAATCTCCTGAGTAATAGCAGCCTGACGCGCTTTGTTATAGTCAAGAGTCAAGGTTTTTACCAACTCACTAGCATTATCGCTAGCGTTATTCATCGCCGTCATCCGCGCCGCCAATTCACTGGCTGCAGAGTCCTGCAACGCTCGTAGGAGCTGATTATTCAAATACAGCGGCAACAATGCATCCAAGATTTGCACCGGATCTTGTTCAAAAATCATATCTTGGGGCAGCTGTACCTGTTCAGTTTGAACCGCTTCACGCTCTACCTGAAACTGTCCACCACGGGTCGTGAGGCGGAACATCTCATCTTCCTTATCCAACCCCTCAGGATCCAGAGGTAAGAGCGTTTGAGTGACTGGGCGAGAACTCACTAAGGATACAAACTTGGTATAGACTAGCTCAACCTTATCGACTTCCTCAGACAAAAATAAAGAAAGTGCCTGATCAGCGATCTTGGAGGCTTCTTCCGATGTAGGAATTTGCTCTAAACCAATAAAGGTGGAATCGATAGGATAGTCGCGTCTCTGAAAATATTGAGTCGCTTTACGGCCAATCAGAATCATCTGATAGCCAATCCCGGAAGCTTTGAGTTCCTTAGCACGATTCTCAGCACGACGAATAATGTTGCTGTTATAGCCACCACACAGACCACGGTCTGCAGAAATAACAACCAAGCCAACATTTTTGACTTCGCGCTGCTGCAGCAGAGGCAGATTTGCATCCTCAAACTTCAAGCGAGTTTGAAGGCCGTAAAATACCTGAGCTAAGCGATCAGCAAAGGGACGAGTAGCTTCTACCTGCTCCTGGGCTCGGCGTACTTTGGCTGCTGCCACAAGACGCATTGCTTCGGTAATTTTACGGGTATTTTTGACCGACTTAATCCGGTCACGAATTGTTTTGAGATTAGGCATATGCGTTGTCTTTAGTCTGCCCTAAGTCAACAATTGCTGACTCAGGGCAAGACCAACCTCCTCCTATGCTGCCATGAAGGACTGCTTACACTCAGCAATCGCTTCACCGGCGAGTTCCTTAACCTTATCAGTAAGCTTCTTACCTTCATTGATTTCCTTAACCAACTCAGGCTTACTGGTGTTGATGTAGTTGCAAAGCTCAACGACGAGAGGAGCAACTTGATCCACAGGGACGTCATCAAACAGACCGTTAATACCGCCGTATACGATGGTTACCTGCTCATGCAAGGAGCGGGGAGAGTACTGAGACTGCTTCAACAATTCGCGTAGACGAACACCACGAGCGAGCTGCGCCTGGGTTGCCGCATCCAAATCCGAGGCAAACTGGGCAAAGGCTTGAAGTTCGTCAAACTGAGCGAGTTCCAGCTTGAGCTTACCGGCTACCTTTTTCATTACCTTAGTCTGGGCTGCGCCCCCTACACGGGATACAGAAATACCGGCATTAATAGCAGGCCGTAAACCAGAGTTGAACAGGTCAGAAGATAAGAAAATCTGACCGTCAGTAATGGAAATGACGTTGGTAGGAATATAAGCGGAAACGTCACCTGCCTGGGTTTCAATGATGGGCAGGGCAGTCATACTACCTTCACCTAGTTCGGGGCTTAGCTTCGCCGCACGCTCTAGTAAACGAGAGTGAATAAAGAATACGTCTCCAGGATATGCCTCACGACCGGGTGGACGACGTAGTAGCAAGGACATTTGACGATAGGCTTGGGCTTGCTTAGAGAGGTCATCGTAAATAACCAGAGTAGCCTTGCCCTGGTACATGAAGTACTCAGCTAGGGATGCACCAGTATAAGGAGCCAAGAATTGTAGAGGTGCAGGTTCGTTAGCGCTTGCAGAGACGACAATGGTGTAGTCCATGGCACCGCGCTCTTCAAGCACGCTTACCACCTGGGCAACAGAGGCTGCCTTCTGACCAATGGCAACGTAGATACAAACTACGTCTTGGTCGCCCTGGTTAAGAATAGTATCAATTGCGATCGCAGTCTTTCCAGTCTGACGGTCACCAATAATTAGCTCACGCTGACCACGACCAACAGGAATCATGGCATCAATTGCCGTAATACCAGTCTGCAGAGGCTCATAAACTGACTTCCGAGCGATGATGCCAGGTGCAGGCGCTTCTAACAAACGACTGGCTGTGGTTGCAATATCACCTTTGCCGTCAATGGGACGTGCCAGAGCATCAACCACACGACCTAGCATGGCATCACCAACTGGCACCTCAGAAATCTTGCCAGTTGACTTAACCGTACTTCCTTCACTCAGGTTGCGACCATCACCCATTAATACCGCACCCACGTTATCCTCTTCCAAGTTGAGGACAATACCGACAGTGCCGTCTTCAAACTCAAGCAGCTCACCAGCCATTGCTTGGTCCAGGCCATAGATGCGAGCAATACCGTCACCTACCTGCAGCACGGTTCCTACGTTGGATACCTTGACCTCTTGGTCGTACTGCTCAATTTGCTGCTTAATAATGCTACTGATTTCGTCAGGTCTGATGCTTACCATTGGAGTTGCTCTACTAACTCAGATATCAACAAAAAATCACCTAAACACCGCTCGACTAACAATTGATGCCGAAACAAGCCATCTCAATTAGCACGAACTCTAATCATCGGGTAGACGCTGAAGCACTCTAACCCTAAACACCCTAGCGAGAAGAAGCACTGCTCAACTGAAGGCTTATACGCCGCAGCTGTCCCCTCAGACTGGCATCCACCACCTGGGAACCAACTTTGATAATTACACCACCCAACAGCTCTGAATCTAGAACTGTCTTCAGCTCAACAGAACGAGCGCCGGTCATTGTAATCACTTTTTGGCGAATTGAATCCTTTTGAGAGTCAGAGAGTTCAACCGCAGATGTAACCTCAGCCAAAACAGTCTGATTGAGTTCCCGTACTAGCTCCTGATATCGCTCACAAATATTACCTAAAAATGGAATGCGTCCTCGGTCAACTAGCAACAGAACAAAGTTCAACATTGTTGGATGCAGCTGAGCAGATACAAGCCGGCGCAAAACATTCTTCTTGATATCAGCATTGATAATCGGGTTCTCAAGTAGCTGACTCAGATCAGAAGATATCAATAACAGCTCAGTCAACGCAGACGCATCTTGACTAAAGCGCTCCACCAAATTGCCATCCTGAGCAATAGACAATAATGCCTGAGCATAAGGAGCAACCAAGCCTTCAATGACTACACTATCCTTCACAAGCTACCTCCCAACAGACCAATACTTTGATCGATTAGCTTCTGCTGAAGCCCTGCATCTACCTGGGAGCGTAATTGCGACTCCACCTTCTCGACAGCGAGAGCAGATATCCGCTGGCGCAATTCCAGCACTACGCGATCTCTTTGAGAAGAAAGGTCTCGAGCAGCTTCATCTTTCATCCGCTGAACATCCTTGGCTGCCTGAGCTAAGATGTTATCTTTGGCTACTTTCGCAGCTGCCTCACCATCAGATTTAATCTGAGCAGCTGTAGCCTGGGCCTCGGCCAAATTCCTCTGCTGTTCAGCCAGCGCCTTAGACGCTTCCTTCAGACGTTTCTCAGCGTCTTGAATAGAAGCCTCAATATTTGAGCGACGCTCAGCCATAACGGCACCAAGAAAGCCTCGCCCGAAGTAGACAATTAGAGCAATCAGAATAGAAAGATTAACAAGATTGGTTTCTAAAATATTGAAATTTAAACCAAACCCACCTTCTTCTGTTGCCAGTAGCCAAAAATTTTCAACCATAGCAATCACTGCGTGCCAATAATCCCTCTAGTAAATTTAGCTTCTCAAATTCAAACAAGTCGGAAGCCCAAAACAGTTAGCCTAAGCAGCTGGAGCACCCAGAAGCTTACCTAAAATCTGTTGACTCAAAGCATCCACTTGACCTTCAAGCGTCTGAAAAGCTTCCTGCTTTTGTTGATCAAGCTCATTTTGAACCTGCTCACGTTGCTGCTGGGCCTCTGCTTGAGCCTGGGCAATTTGTTTGTCAACAGTGGCGTTCGCATCAGCCTGAGCTTGGGCGATCAACTGTTGGGCTTGTCTCCGGCTATCAGCCAACTCTTGTTCATACTGCTTGGCAAGCTTTTCAGCCTCCTTCAAATACTCTGCAGCAGAAGATTTGCTAGTCCGGATGTAGCCATCACGTTCGTCAATAGTCTCTGAAATAGGTTTGAAGAAAACCTTATTTAGAAGATACGTCAACAAAACAAACTGCAACGCCATTACAGGCAATGTTGCATCAAAATCAAACATTTTTCGTTTTCCCTAAACCTGAGACCCCATCAACATGGAAGAAAGTTGAAGAAAAAAGTAACTATCGGCTCAACTCAGGTGTCATCCAACACAATGTAGTTATCAGGGCGTTAACTGAAAAGGACTCAATTCCCATAAGGGTCGCGAACACAGATAACGCCCCTAAAGCCAACCTTCCTTAAGCAAGGGGGTTTGCAAACAGAAGTACCAGAGAAATAACTAGGCCGTAGATCGTAAGAGACTCCATAAATGCAAGAGTCAGCAGCAAAGTACCGCGGATTTTACCTTCTGCTTCGGGCTGACGAGCAATACCTTCGACAGCTTTACCAGAAGCACTACCCTGACCAATACCAGGGCCAATTGCGGCCAAGCCAACTGCTAGAGAAGCAGCGATAACTGAAGCAGAAGCAACTAACGGATCCATAATGTATTTCCTTTTCGGTATATACGAAACAAACAAGACTGAGAGTCAGTAAAAGCAGGTAACAATTACCTTGCAGCTTAGAAGCACTCTAGCGATAGGAGCTAGGCATGCTCCTCGTGACCTTCGTCACCATGCCCTTCCAATGCCTCATGAATGTAGGCTGCTGCCAACGTAGCAAACACCAATGCTTGAATAGCGCTAGTAAACAGACCCAACATCATTACGGGTAAGGGAACAAACAAAGGGACCAACAGCACCAAAACGGCAACTACGAGTTCATCGGCCAAGATATTTCCAAAGAGACGGAAGCTCAGGGAAAGTGGCTTGGTAAAGTCTTCAAGAATTGCGATTGGCAACAAAATTGGAGTTGGCTCAATATATTTCGCGAAATATCCTAAACCCCGCTTCTTAAATCCTGCATAAAAATATGCTAAGGACGTTAACAAAGCTAAGGCAACCGTTGTGTTGATATCACCGGTAGGCGCAGCAAGCTCACCTTCAGGAATTTCAATCACATGCCAAGGGAGAAGAGCCCCCGACCAATTAGACACAAAGATAAACAAGAACAATGTGCCGATAAACGGTAGCCAAGGACGATATTCTTTTTCGCCAAGCTGATTCTTAGCAATGTCTCTGACGAACTCAAAGACATACTCCATAAGGTTTTGCAACCCTTGGGGCACCCTCTGCATATTTCGAGTTGCCAGAACAGATGTTATTAAAAGCAGTCCAATCACAAACCAAGAGGTCAAAAAGACCTGACCGTGGAGTTTAAGTCCTCCCAGGTTCCAATAGAAGTGATGACCTACCTCTAACTCAGCTAATGGCAACACATTAAAGTGCAGCAAACTTAGCATCTTAATTCAGGTTAGGTTGACCAAAAAGACAGCAGGTCAAATGATTAGCGGCTAATCTAGCCCAAGAAAAGCTACAAAAGCCTTTTAAGCCTTTGACAGCGCCTTGAACATGTATGCGATGAGGGCAGCCTTATAAGTGAGGAAACCTAAAAAAATTGGGACAATTTGCAGCTGATCCACTTGGGTAGCAACTACTATTAAGCCAATAAATAAAGCAAGCTGATTCTTGCCAACTTTAGATTTACTCCTGCCAAGCTGCTCAACGCTTCTAGCCAGCAATTTTAAGTAAACCACACCAGAACAAGCTCCAATTATGTAATTAAGAGCTGTGTTCAAAGAGTAGGCCACCCAAACCGAAATGAATGCTAGCAACGAGAAACAAACTGTCCAAAAGAACAGCTCACTTTGCAGCTGATAGTATTCTTCCATCGAAGAATGAGGCTCTGGGGAAATACCGCCTGTAGCCAACGTCTCGGAATCAACTTCCGTTACGCCATCATTTTCATCCATAGATTAAGTCTCTATGAGGTTTGTGTGGCAAGTTCACAGAAATCACTCAAACTAGCCTAGGCAGACCTACAACAGTGGCCGAAGCCCTTTGTGCAAGCCGAGGTCAATCATATCATTTAAAGCTAACAATACTTAATACAAATCCCTTGGGATTACCGCAGGCAAGCATTTTCTTGCCACCCAGAAATAAAAGATATTTCGATCAAGCATATTCAGCTTGACAATTTTGCTGAGCATGCTTGATCAAGGAATTATGGGCCATGGCTTCTGGCTATGTGCTCTAAAGTTCGTCTGGTGGGGTTAGCAAAATTAGCTGTTGAGCCTGTAATGAGCGAACTGCTGACAGATCTAAGGAGGTTTGTGCCAATATATCGGCCACAGTAGCCTGGTCTCCCCTTGCTTCACAGACCTGCAGAAATGAATATTCGCCATCACTGATCTGAATCAGTTGGTAATCGGCATTAAAAAAAGACTGGCTTGGCCAACCAGAAAGACAGGGTGTGAGTGTGGGATAGGCCGATAATAGTTGCTGATCATCGGACCAATCTATCCGAGGCAATGGAGGACGTGCCAGGAAAAACTCATAGTGGGTTAGTTCAGGGTCGAGGAGTTCAATTAATCGATATTGGGCTCGCTGATCTAGCGTCTGAGCCCGTGCCATTATTTCAGGTGCCTTGGCAATGAGGCGGTCTAGATTCCAATATTGGGGATTAGAGAACCCGACAAACTCCAGTCCTGAGGCATCAATCAGTTCAAACAGAGTATCAATGGTATAGTCCACTTCCTGGGGATGGACATACATATCAGCAAAGCATTCGTCCTGATGATTTTCTAAGGCCCAGCGCTCTTTGTCTCGTTTGACGATGCGATTATTCTCAGGCAATGCATCAAAGAGCTGGCGACCAACCGATACACCATCGCGATAGTCTCCCCGCTTGTCTCCTTGCAGCATTGAAATCGCTGCTTGCATCAGGGAAATTTCCCATCGCCCCAGTGCAGCATAGACAAATATGTGGAGCAGCCCCCCCGGTGCAACTTTATGGGCTAACGCTTGGATACCCCTAATCGGATCGGGCATGTGGTGGAGCACACCAACACAATTGATCAAATCAAAGTGCCCCTCGATCTGATCAACATCGTAGATGCTGAGATTGTGAAAGGTGACGCGATCAGCCCCTGAACGCTGGCAACGCTCACGGGCTACTTGCAAGGTGCCAGCACTCAAATCAATGCCAGTAACCTGGGCCTGGGGATTTAGGTGCACCAAATATTCAGTGCCGACCCCAGAACCACACCCTGCATCTAAAATCTTTACCTGCTCTGTTTTAGGCAGCTGACCTGTACAAAAATTGTAGGCTGTTGGCCAATACCACCGCCAGTTATAGCCAGGCGGTGGCTCATCAATTAAGGGTTCCGGCGGAAATGGATAGGTATCGTACAGTTTAGCCACCGCTTTACTCACAGCAGCTTCATGGTCAGAAATCATACTGAAACTATAGTTTTGAGTGCTTGGTTTCGAGTTTTGAGTTGAGCCAACCCAATTGCCTAACGTAGAAGCATTCTATGGAAAGCCTCTACGCAAAACTCAGGTCCCCTAAGCCTGGCATTTTTTGGCGGGCTCTTCGTAAACACAGGTAACAAAACTTATCTTTCTTCTCATTCACTTGACCACCGTCTTTTATGATGACTCAGTGGGCTAATAACAAGATGTTAAACAGTCTTTAGAAGACCATCTTGGGTTCCGTAATCGTTTTAATCTGGAACTATCACAAGAGCCGATCGGCCCATCGCGCTGCCTGCTGGTTTTAACCATTGCTCTAGGTCTTTTCGAAGCCTGAGCTACTCGGCGCTGAGGGAAGGGTCTGATGCAATCACATAAGCCATGTCCAAGTTAAAACCTGTGGCTTTCTTGACGGAAAATCCCACGTTCTGGACGTGGCCAAGGTTTAATTGCAATCAACTATTAGAAGGGAGCCTTTGAAAAGGAATGACTGTAACTGCTAGTGGTGGAAGCTCTTTAGCGCGGCCACAACTTTATCAAACCTTGCCGGTTACCACAATTACTCAGGCCGAGCAGCAAGACCGTTACATGGAGCTGGGTGAGTTAAACGAGTTGTCCGGCTTTTTTAAATCAGGTCGCAAACGTATTGCGATCGCACAGCTCATCACTCAATATTCTGAACTGATTGTTTCTCAAGCGGCTAATCGCATTTTTACTGGTGGCTCTCCATTAACTTATTTAGAGAGAGTTGAGCCTGAGCCTGATATGGCAATGGCTGCCCAGGGCAAAAGTCAGTCAGATGTAGACACTTATATCGCACGAGCTGAGGGGGGAGGTCTTTTCTCTGGCTTAAGGGGGCTAGTTGGTAGTAGTGGCGATCTGGGGGCTGTTCCTCCAGGGTTCCGTCCTATCAATGTAGGTCGCTATGGTCCCAGCAATATGCAGAAGTCCCTACGAGACATGAGCTGGTTCCTGCGCTACTTAACCTATGCCATCGTGGCTGGTGATCCCAACATCATCGCGGTTAACGTGCGTGGCCTGCGAGAAATTATTGAAGACGCCTGCTCCTCCGCAGCCACATTAGTAGCCCTACAAACGATGCGGGCTACTAGCATTGGTTATTTTCGAGGCGATGCCGAAGCCCAGGAGATTGTCCGATTCTACTTCAATCTTTTAGTGGAGGAGTTTAGGGCTCCAGCTCCTTCAGATAAACTGCGTCAGCGACCATCTAAGGACCTCCAAGGCTTACAGCTACCACAAATTTATTTCAATGCGGCTGAGCGTCGCCCTAAGTTTGTGATGAAACCGGGCCTCTCAACCACTGAGAAAACTGTGGTAGTAAAGGCAGCTTATCGCCAGGTGTTTGAGCGTGATATCAAGCGTGCCTACTCCTTAGAGATCTCTAACCTGGAGTCCCAAGTTAAGAATGGCGAAATCTCCATGAAGGAGTTTATCCGTCGACTGGCCAAGTCTCCCCTGTATCGTAAAAACTTTTTTGAGCCTTATATCAACAGTCGTGCTCTTGAGCTAGCATTTCGCCATATCTTGGGGCGTGGGCCTAGTTCCCGTGAAGAAGTACAAAAATACTTCTCCATTGTTTCCGACGGTGGGCTGTCTAAGCTGGTAGATGCCTTAATTGATTCCAATGAATACGGCGACTACTTTGGCGAAGAAACAGTCCCTTACCTACGTGGTTTGGGCCAAGAGGCTCAAGAATGTCGCAACTGGGGGCCACAGCAAAACTTGCTGAACTACAGTGCACCTTTCCGAAAAAACCCTGAGTTTCTGACAACCTTTGCCGCGTACGAGCAACCTTTACCCGACCAGCATCCCTATGGTTCCGGTAATGATCCGTTAGAAATTCAATTTGGAGCCATTTTTCCTAAGGAGACGCGCAAGCCTAGCAGCAGTCCTGCTCCCTTCAATAAGGACACCCGTCGTATTTTGATTCGTCGTGGTGCGGGTATTGATAGTCAGGTTAGTAATCCAGCTGCTCGCCCCAATGTCCCAGGGAGCCTTGGTCCCAAAGTATTCAAACTGGATCAGATACCTACTGGTAACGGCAGCAGTATCAAGTTTGCAGAGAGTTCGACTCAGAAAATTATTCGGGCAGCTTATCGTCAGGTATTTGGCCGCGATGTTTATGCAGGGCAAGAGCTTAAGTCTGCTGAAAACCGTTTGGAAAATGGCGATATCTGTGTTCGTGACTTTGTGCGAACATTGGCAAAGTCTGAAGCATTCCGCAAAACCTATTGGTCATCGCTGTATGTGATGAAGGCGGTGGAATATATTCATCGTCGTTTGTTGGGACGTCCTACCTATGGACGTCAGGAAACCAACAAATACTTTGATATCTGTGCCAAACAAGGGTTTTATGCATTAGTTGATACTCTGATCGATAGCCCAGAATATAGCGAATCCTTTGGGGATGACACTATTCCCTACGAGCGCTACGTCACCCCAGCAGGGCAATCCTTGCGCTCATTCCGCTCTGGAAGGACCATTGAGGCAACAGGAGTTAAGCCTGTGGCCAAGCCCCAAACTCCCCGCTTTGTTGAATTGGGTGCCGTCAGTTCTGATCGGGGCGATATTGAGGTCAACAAACGCGTTGGTCAGGGTGTTAACGTTCGTCGTGTTCAGTCCAAGATATTCAAGCTCACCAGTCTATTTGATAAGGCTAATATCAAGCAGGTGACTCAGGCTGCCTATCGTCAAATATTCGAGCGCGATATTCCTCCTTATGTAGTTAAGGCAGAATTCACTTCCCTTGAGAGTCAGCTGAGTAACGGCGAGATCAACATGAAGGAATTTATTGAGGGTCTAGGCTGTTCTGATCTCTATCAGAAGGAATTTTATGCGCCTTATCCCAACACCAAGGTGATTGAGCTGGGAACAAAGCATTTCTTAGGTCGTGCTCCCCTAAATCAAATTGAGATTCGAAAGTATAACCAGATTTTGGCAACTCAGGGGATCCGTGGCTTTATTCAAACCATGGTTGAAACGACTGAATATGCTGAGTTCTTTGGCGAAGATACGGTGCCTTACCGACGTTTTCCAACGCTACCAGCTGCTAATTTCCCCAACACTGAACGCTTATATCAACAGCTCACGCGGCAAAATGACGACGTTGTCGTCCCCAGTTTTGCTCCGTCAGTTTCTGCGATCTCATCAATTGACACTTAGTGTCTAATTGTTCCACTGTCTAAAAATCAGCTAATACCTAGCAGCAACAAAGCCAGTTAAATGTCTTGTTGCTGCTAGGTTGGTTGTTTTGAAAATCACTTGAAAACATCTGCGACACAGCGATTCTGAGGGGCACTATTACAAAATATTACGCACTCTCTAAGAAGGTTAGCTGAATGCCGGAGAATATTTTCGGAAGGTAGCTAAGCTGATAAAAGATTTCTCGAAATCTGAGCTGATATTTGGCATGCTTCAATAATTGAATTAAGCGTTGTATCGGCGCAATGGTTGCCCGCTTGATTTGATTTAGAGTGAAAATCAGACTGCTGTAACCTTGCTTTTTAGAGGTCATATCAGTCTTTTTAAGGTGAGCCCTAACAGGTTCACTTGGATATGTTCTTTCGGAGGAATCCATAGATGAGTATTGTCACGAAATCTATCGTGAATGCCGATGCTGAGGCCCGTTACCTCAGCCCTGGTGAATTGGATCGGATCAAGGGTTTCGTTACCTCTGGTGAGCGTCGTCTACGCATTGCTCAAGTCCTAACTGAGTCCCGCGAGCGTATCATCAAGCAAGCTGGTGATCAGCTATTTCAAAAGCGTCCTGACGTTGTTTCTCCTGGTGGTAACGCCTACGGTGAAGAAATGACCGCAACTTGCTTGCGCGACATGGACTACTACCTGCGTCTCGTCACCTACGGTATTGTTGCTGGTGATGTGGCTCCTATCGAGGAGATTGGCTTGGTGGGTGCTAAGGAGATGTATAACTCTCTAGGTACCTCCATTCCTGCCGTAGCTGATTCAGTTCGCTTTATGAAGGGCGTCGCATCTTCTTTATTGTCTGGTGACGATGCAGCTGAGGCCGCCTCTTACTTTGACTACGTTGTTGGCGGATTGCTGTAGATCTGCATTGAGTTAACTTTTTGAACCACGTCATCAAATTTCATTAAGGAATACAGATTCATGCAAGACGCGATTACTTCTGTAATTAATTCTTCAGACGTTCAGGGTAAGTACCTTGATCAGTCTTCCATGGATAAGCTAGCTGCTTATTTCCAAACTGGTGAGCTTCGTGTTCGCGCTGCCACTGCTATTGGTGCTAACGCTTCTGAAATCGTTCGTGATGCTGTTGCCAAGGCACTACTTTACTCCGATATCACTCGTCCTGGTGGAAACATGTACACCACTCGTCGCTATGCTGCTTGCATTCGCGACCTGGACTACTACCTACGCTATTCCACCTACGCTATGTTAGCGGGTGATCCTTCTATCCTTGACGAGCGTGTACTCAACGGTCTGAAAGAAACTTATAACTCTCTAGGTGTACCTGTAGGTGCGACTGTTCAAGCAATTCAGGCAATGAAAGAAGTAACTGCTGGCCTAGTTGGTACTGATGCTGGCAAGGAAATGGGCGTTTACTTTGACTACATTTGCTCCGGCCTAAGCTAAGTCTGGTTGATGCGTTTTTAGATTAATCTAAACGATTAATCTGAAAGTGTTTCGGAAGTCTGAAGCGAGTGTTAGCTTGTCAAAGTCTTTCTAGTTCGAAGGATTGTGGTGTGCTGGTCATTGGTTATCGGACTTCCGAATTTTTGAATCTATGCTTAGTCTTTAAAGGCGTAGTGATGATTATGCTACGGCCTAAGTCATAAGCAAGCTTTAAATATAGGCAGTTTGAGCCTTGATAGCTAGTTACCCAACAGGGAGCTGGCGGTTTTTTACGCTGATAGTTAATGCCATTAAACTAAAGCAAAATAATTAATGCTTCAGTTAATAGGCTTTTCGCAATTGATTTGCAAAATAGTTTTTGTTTAAAAGTAGGAGACATCTCTGCTATGCGTATGTTTCGGATTACTGCCTGTGTGCCGAGTCAATCTCGCATTCGCACCCAGCGCGAGCTACAGAATACTTTTTTTACGAAGCTCGTTCCCTACGATAGCTGGTTCCGCGAGCAGCAGCGAATTCAAAAGATGGGTGGCAAGATTGTCAAGGTAGAATTAGCAACTGGCAAACCTGGCGCTAATACAGGGTTAGCCTAGAGACAATTGATCAAAACCATAAAAAATGGAGGTAACTAAGTTACCTCCATTTTTTTATGGCGGTAAAGATGTGACTCTCCCATATAAAATCTCATTCGGGTTGCCGGAATAGTTTTAGAGCTGGGAGTATCTTATAGAAACCTTCATCCTGCTGAAAAAGCAATGACATCGATCCATCTAAAATCCTTTACAGGCCTACTAGCATGTACCCTTAGCTTCAGTTTGCTCGGTACAGAATTGTTGACTGTGGGCTATGTCCCAGCTGTAGCCCAGGCCCAGGGGTTTGATGAAGATATAAGCGTACGTGTTTATCAGCAGGCTAGTCCAGCCGTTGTTGCCATTGATGCAGGTAGCAGTACAGGCAGTGGCAGCATTATTACAACCGCTGGCTTGGTATTGACCAATGCCCATGTCATCGGTGATGCCAATCAGGTAACCGTGCGTTTGGCAGATGGTCGTGAGTTTTCTGGGCAAGTTGTTGGCTATGCCGATGAGAATTTAGATCTGGCAGCCATACAAATTGACGGTGGAGATACGGTTTTTCCGGTTATTCCCCTAGCCAATAGCAGCACGCAGGTGGGACAACAGGCATTTGCCATCGGCAATCCTTTTGGGCTCCAAGGAACCTTTACCGTGGGTATTGTCAGTCGTATCGACTCGGAACGTGGGTTAATTCAGACGGATGCAGCAATTAATCCGGGAAATTCAGGTGGTCCCTTGCTCAATAGAAATGGTGAACTGATTGGTGTCAATACATCTATTTTTACAACCGGCGAAAGCGCAGGCAGTATTGGCATTGGGTTTGCGATCGCCACACCTCAAATTAGGCCTTTTATTACTGCTGTACAAAACGGGACAGCCAATACAACAGCATCCCGTCGGGCCCAAATAACCCGCGAACCATTACCGATTGCCATTGATGGTGGCACTGTCCGTGATCGCCTTGACAGCAATAGCAATCTACTACCTGACAACAGCTACTTCAACATTTACACCTTTGAAGGTAAGGCAGGTCAGCGTATTCGTATTGCTATGAATAGCAACCAACTTGACTCTTATCTACTGCTTTACGGTCCGAACCAAGAATATTTAGGTGAAAATGATGACATTGGCAATAGCCGCAATGCCAGCCTGGAAGTTACCTTACCCAATAACGGAACCTACTTTGTTTTTGCTAATTCCTATGGCGCTAGTGAACAAGGCCCTTACGAACTGAGTATCAATAGCCTAGATAGCAGCAGCTACCTACTAAGCGAAAGCGGTACCCTCAGCCATCAAGATGGCCGTCTCACCGATAACAGCCTCTACGATGAATATTCCTTTGTAGGACAGCAGGGTCAAACTGTCATTATCAGACTCAACAGTCAGGATTTTGATGCTTATCTATTGTTAATCGATAATCAGGGTAATAAGATTGCTGAAAATGATGACAGGGCTCAAAATGACAGCAATGCAACCATCCGGATAGAATTGCCCTACACCGGTGAATATCGAGTTATTGTCAATGCCTATGACCAAAGAGGCCAGGGAGATTATCAAATGATTATTCAATAAGTGGTAGTCTAGTCACTCATCTGAAACAGAGTAACGGCCCAAAGCCATGCGCCTCGCTTACCACACCTCACGGCCCTACCCTAAATTTTGAGCTTGGATACAGCATTAGGGTAATCCTAACCATGTAAAGAGATCCTGACGCGTAAAAAATTCAAGCAGCAGCAGAGCCAAAAAGCCTACCATTGCAAAACGACCATTGATACGCTCAGCATAGGTGTTCCAACCGAAACTCGGTACATCATCTAAGGATGGCTCTGTTGGCGATTGTGATGTACTTGGCTCTAGTGAATCAGACTTAGGCATATGACTATTAGAAAAATAAAATACCCTGTTCACGTCCAAATCGGTTATTTGTTCGTAGAACAACCTATGGATTTGAACTTGGACGTGGTGTCAATCCAGAAAACGAAGGCCTAACCCCGTCAACAAGCTTGGCAAAACGATTATAGCTATGACTGTTAATTAAAAAGATCAAGCCGTTTAATGTTTTTGCCAATATGGCTCTACTTAACAGATTACTTCATGTCAATCATCAATAACCATTGAGGATTTGATTGAGCCTGTCGCTAATTTTAGCCTATCTATTTCATTTTCTTGGCACATTTTGTTCGAAGAACCTTTAGTAATCAGAGGGATTAGATTCTCAGCCATCACCAATTAAATTACAGCTTCTAGGCTTTATTTCTATCCTTAGCAAAATCCACTCAAAACCTTAGCAAAATTCAGATTAAAACTATTCAGATACTATTGCTCTTAGCTTAATATACTTTTTTTACGTAGAATGAACACTCTTTAGAGCGAGGTAGTTTAAGACTTTATGCTTAGAGCCATCCTCAATTAAAATCCAAAGAATAGGCAATAAGGATAATTCTTTACCTTTAACAGAGTTTACATATTAGGAATGTACAAGTATTAGGGTAAGCTAATTTTGCAAGAAAAAACTTAGAGTTTTGACTTAGACAGAGGCTAGGGTTAAATACTCCTAGATAAACAGGTTTTTCGTCTGTTATAATCAGGTCCTCTCGTAAAAAACGTGTTTCACACAGGTCAGAAATCGAGAGCTATCGAGTCCCGGTTTCAGAAATTTGCTTCCATTGCCTCTTTCTAGACCTAACCACTAAATTTCCAAATCCAATGGCTGATACCAAAACCACGCCACTGACAGGTAAAGCACTGCTTCAGAAAATGAAGGAGATAACGCATTTACCAAAGCGAGAAAAAGCTAAGGAATGCGGATATTACAGCATTACTAAAGATAAGCAAGTCAGGGTAAATTTAACTGATTTTTATGATGCCCTACTGGCAGCTAGAGGCATTCCTTTAGGGCCAGAAAGTACTAAGGATGGTCGTGGACGTGAGCCTACTTATCGCGTTAGTGTTCATAAGAATGGTCAAATTGTTATTGGTTCTACTTACACTCAAGAAATGGGGCTTAAGCCAGGGGATGAGTTTGAAATTAAACTAGGCTATAAGCATATCCACTTGATTCAGTTGGGTGATAATAAAGAGCCAGATGAGGGAGATTGAGTATCTGCCCAAGAGGACTATTTAAGTCCATACAACCATTTAGATAAGACCTGTGAGTTAGCAATTGTAAACCTGCTTTAGGCTATTTCATAGCCGTTAAATGTTTAGTTATAAAAGGGACTTAGGATATCCTAGGTCCCTTTTTTTGCTTCAGTATTTCAATACTATTGCAACGGTACTAAAGCGAATGTAGCTTCTTTAGTAATTCTGTTTTTAACGGGTTAACTTGAGGCATACTCGAAGCTTAAGCTAAGGTTTCTAACTGAGCAATTAGTGGCTCTTCTAAGGTTTGTACCTTGTCGCTCAATAAGCGACTAATATAGCTACGGAGCTGCTCAGCCTGAGCCTCGTTGGGAATATAGATATGTCCACCTGACTCAGTGACAGTCTTGCTAAATAAGGGAGTTTGTAGCAGCGACCGATAGATAGGCAGAACGGTGGTGCGATCGCAAATCAGCCCACGATCAGCAGCTGTTGGCACTAGACCAGGGGGTAGATGCCCTTCTAACAGAGCTAAAATATGTAAGTGGCAGGCCTGGGTGTTGATCCCACGCTGTTCCAGCGAGTGCATGATTGCCCCGACTGGCAGCGGCTGTTGAGGAAATACCCGCAACAACTCCATCAGCAAGAAATAGTCACTATACTGTTGCCGAGTCACATTGAGAACCTGGGGATAGCGGGCCAAATTAACCAAGCCATAGGCAACCCGGCTACAGCTATGGGGCAACTCGCTAGCATAGGTATCTTGAATGATGGTGGCATTGGGAAATTTTTGACGTAGCCAACGAGCAATGGCAGGCAAAGAAGCCGAACCACCGGTACAAATCACCTGCTTAATCGCTTGGGTATCAATGGTGTGATGGCTCAACAGCACATTTAAGTAACGATTAATACGCTGAATGTAAGGCAGAAAAATGAGGTTTTCTAGATAACGCCGTTTAACCAGCCAGCATTGACCAGCCAGCGTTATCTGCATTTGATTTTGCTGCTGTAAAGCAAGCTTAAGGTGACGGGCCGCCGCCAATAAACTCTGACCCAAACTAGACCCCAGTAGTCGCTGTTGTAGCTGGTAGCGCTGGCTCCAATCTACATGGCCAACAGTCGGTAGCGTAAGGCCTTGTTGCAGCTGCGACCAATCAGCATCCGCCAACGCCAAGTGTCCCTGCCAATCCCAGTGAATACTGGTATCTGCATCAGACAGCGGTCGACGTCGTTCCTCTGGCAACAAAAGCTGACACACAATATCTTGGTCAAGGGCGTCACCAGCATAGGCAAACCCACGCAGGGCAAAATCTGCGTAGTTTAGGCTGGATAGATCCTTGGGTAAATTAACCAGGCCTAACTCAGTCATCACTGCACCACCGCTGATGACCACAGTTCCTTCTTGCCACTGACAGTTGTACAAACTGGGTTGTCGAGATAACGAAACCGTATCTGCTAACGATATATCGTTGGGATCAGGGAGGCCGGATAAAATGGTTGCGATCGCATCTTCCACAAACAAAATTTGCTCTGGTCGGTCAATTAAACCGGCTGCTAGCACTGCTTCTCGCAGATTAAAACTATAGGTATCTGGCCAGTTAGTGGGATATCCCACAATCACTCCCTGCAAGTTATCCCAAATTTGCTTGAGGCCCTTCCCCTCTAAGCCAACGGCCTGTCCACGGTCCAACAAATACTTCAGTAACGCCACCATCGCCTGTAAAACTTGTAGCATTGGTAACTCTACTGTGTTTGACCAGCGCAACCATGGCTCCGAATCAGGCAAGGTTTGCCCAGAGCCCACTGCCACCTTAAGTAGAAGTTTGAGCCGATTAACACCGACCAACTCCGGCGTCTTTGAACCAAACGCATCTAGCAAATCCTCAAGATCGCCTAGGGCATCATAGCCAACGGCTACGGTATCTTGGGCCACTGTGATAACGGCTAGGGCAGGCAGCCGAAAATGCTTAGTCTCATCTGTCTCTATTTGCCAATAGAGGGGATACACTTGGCCAGTACGACGATTCATTAGTACCGCCGATAGGCCGGTTGAACCCACATCTAATCCAAGAAACCAATCCCCTTCAATATCAACCTCAGGTTCCATGACAGGGGGCATGGTTGTCGGCGTAGCAGGAGCTGCAACAGTCTCCGTACGCGCACGCCCAGTTTGTGCATCGCTGCTCACATCTGCAATCGGTTCAACAGCGGGCACAACAATATCAGGCATTGTTGACGGTAAATCTAATTCGGGAATAAGAGCTTCAGGCTCAGTGCCCAATCCTTCAGAAGATTCTGTTATGTCTAATCCCAATGCAGCCAGAGGGTCCGATATCTGAACATCATCAGTATAATTGGGCACCTCCTGATCGAGTGCTTCCAACTCAGGCACGGACGATTGCCCAAAAAGCTCATCCAAATCGCCTAAGTCAATAGTGTCCTCTACTGCCTCACTACTTGGCTGAGAGAGTTCGTCTAAAACCAGAAAATCCTCCAGTTCATCCAGTTCATCTGTCGTTTCAGTTACTGAATCTGCATCAAGTGGAATGTCCACAAGGGGGATGTCTGACGACTCATCATCAGCCTGATCTAACTGTTCTAAAGTATCTAACTGCTCCAAAGTATATGGCTCATCAGACATTTCGGAAATTTGAGCAGACAGAGACTGGGGCCGTTCATTTTCAGCCATTGTCTGCCAAAAGGCCGCTTGTTCCGCCTGAAGAAAATCTTCTGCTTCAGGTGAGTCTTCTTCAAGATCATCAAGTAAAAAATCTAGCGGTACATCTGGCAATGATGCTGATTCCAGTTGCGGCTCATCCTCCTCTATGGAGGGAATCTCAAGGGTTTCTTCTGGATCAATCACAGGTTCTTCTAAATCAGATAGAAACGGACCAACCATCTCTTCTGTTGATACCTGAGATAAAGAATTAGACTGCTCACTAAGACCACCTAATTCATCGGCAAGGGAGTCACTTAACCCATCATCAAACTCATCAGTGAGTGGCTCGTTCATGAGTTCAGGCAGGTCTAGATCTGCGGTCTCCAGATCTGCATCTGTTAGAGATGATGAGGTGATAATAGCCACATCAAGTTCATCCGCAGAGGGATCATCAATGGCAACAGTATCGGCAGCAAAGCCTTCAAAGAGATCATGCTCTGTACTCGCTAGATCCAGGTCTGCATTGTCTGTCCTGGGCTGCTGCCATAAAAGATCCGCTATTTCGTCACGGCTTTCCTCAACATCATTAGCACGGCTTTCCTTAATGTCACTAGCGCTGGCCTCAATTTCCCCTAAGCCTTCAGCAACAATAGGCTCGGCACCTTCTGCATCAAGATCCAAATCCTCTAGATTTAAATCCCCAACAATGGTTTCCAAAGTGTCTTGATCTAAGGGGTCAAGGGACTCATCTCCCTCTACGCCATAGTCAGCTGGGAACCTATCACCTGCCAGCTTCTGCAAATCTTCATCCAGCTGTTCCACCAGTGGTCCATCATCAAAATCAATTAACAAACGTTGCTCAGTACCTGATTCCACCAGATTGATCAAATCCTCATCGGCAGCAGCAGGGATATAGACATCGTCCGGGATATTGTCTGTAAAATCGTCGAGCACCTTAGCCGTTTGCTCATCAGGGAGTAACTCCGATAGCGAGGCAATGGTATCTCCATCAGGCCCTGCATCAATGGGGTCATCTTCAGGCACAAGACTGTCGCCAAACAGGGTTTCGACGGTCGCTTCTGGAAGTTCTTCTTCTGTCACAGAGTCTGCGATCGCAGACTGCTCAAATAACCAGTCATCAGCGACTTGGTTGGCATCAGCTAGATCTACAGCAACGGTCGGGCCAGTATCGAGGGAAGCATCAGCGGTTGTGCCCTCTTCTGGAAACAACACCTCGGTTAATAAATCAACAGTTTCTCCCTCCGCTGCCTCTACCCCTAATCCCAAGTCAGAATCTATATCGCCTACATCAAAACTAAAGAGTTCGTTCTCAGACTCTATCTGGGGTAGCCTGCCTTGCTCGGCAACATCTTCTGAGGCCTCTGATGTTCCACCCATATGCTGACTACTCTCTGCTCCTGTCGCCAGCAGGCCAAGACTTTCATCAATGTCTTCGAAACCTAAGCCTGGATTCAATGACGTCGAGGCTTCTACCTCTAAATTGACAGTGACGTCTGTTGAATTCTCATCGTCGAATAACGAAAAATCAGTGGAGCTGACACCATCACTGTCACTAGTGACTAATAATTCCTCAGGTATATCGTCATTCTCAGAATTGTTGGATGCAGTTACTTCCTCCAGCAGATCTAAATCAAAGGCGTCATCGGTTTGAATAGCTGTGATTTCTTCCTCTAGCTCAATTTCAAGTCCCTGGCTGAAATCACCATCGATTTGGATAACAGTAGTATCCTCATCGGAGAGCGCATCCTCTAGCTGCTCTAAGTCAATCAGCTCATCGGTTTGGATAACGGTAATATCCTCATCTGGTGAGATCTCCTCCTCTAACAAAGTTAAGTCAGGATCAATGGCTGACGTATCAGCCCCATCATCTCCAAGACTTTCCTCTAAGGCCAAATTCTCCAAAGCTTGATCCAATTCATCCAATTGGATGGCATTCAAGTCAACTTCTGTGGTGGCAACACTCGGTTGCACTGCCTGTTTAACCACCTGCTCTAAATCACCTGTGAGATATAAAGACGCATCCTGCCCTAACTGTTGAGCAAGATGATTAATAAATGCATGAAAAATAACTTCACCTTGACGGCCTAAGCCGTGCATTTGGTTCAGCCCCTCTTCCAACGAATCGCGATAGCTATCAACACTATTTTGTAATGAATCAAATACTGCTGTTAAGGTGCTGTCCAATTTTAGCAACAGCTGGTCTGATTGAGCTTGCAGTAATCGCACCTGCTCTAATCGTTGCTGTGACAGTAAGGGGGATGGATTATCAGCAGCAGATAGCTGTTCGATGGCCGCCGTCTCCATAGCCGCAAAATTCTGCACCATTTGCGCCGACAGCTGCTCTTGTAGACGTTGCATCAAGGTCTCAAGAAACGCATTAATCTGTTGCTCAGACTGCAATGGTGTAGCCCCCCGTTGAGCCTCCAGGACATTAACCTCTGCCTGCAAGCTATCGCGCTTTTGTTGCAGTGTCTCCAACTCCTGACGCATCGGCCTCAGGGAATTTTCTCTGAGATACTGCATTTCTACCAGCAACCCCTGCAATACCTGGGACGCCGATTCTTCCATATCATCAGTTGTCGACTGAGAAGCCACAACCTTCCCTGTTCCTGGGTCGATCGGCCCCCATCCCCCTGGAGACTCAAACAATTTGTCCAGGGATTGCAAATAGCTAAATAGCTTACTCAACAGTTGGCGCTGTCGATCAGCTTCCCTCGACCAACCCAACGGCAAACGAGCAGCTGGTTTAGCTAGGGTCGCTTCAATTTCAGCAATTAGGCGTTGGATTTGATCCTTTTGAGAAGTCACAGTGCGGCCTTTCAACAACGAACTCTGCAAAGTAGAGGATACTTAGCCCAAGCATGGACACAGCACTCCTACCAATGGAATGCCCAAAGTGTAAAGCAGGCTGGCTAAAAAATCACAACTTCCTTCTATCTACAAGCATCCATAAAAAAATCCTGATGAAGCTATCAGGGGGCCTGTAAATCAAGATGGCAGTATGACAGCAGATGGAAGCCATCCTAATCGATGCAACCAAACCTGATACTTGAGATATGAAGTTAAGTTAACGAAATTTTCAGTGGGGGATGACACAGTCGTGCTGTAACCTGTTCTAGGCAAATCAGAAACAAACTAAAACCAAACTGATCCTTCATGTTTCAGTGGCTAGCCATTTTAGCGATTAAACTATTTAGGCTATGAATATCTGTAGCTTAAATCAAACTTTAGCGTCTGAATCCGGAGAGCTTTAGCATATACTGAACGCTCTTAGATACCATTAGATGGCTGCAGAGTTATGGCGCTTTCTTAAATTTGTAAGGTTTGCCAAACCCACAAGGTCTTAGCTAGATGATTACACCTGTCAACTGCCTGGCCTCTACCGTTCAACTTTTTTATTGTTATACCTGAGTCCACCCAACCGTGGCTTCCCCCCCTATGGACAGCAAATACGGTGCCCGAGATAATACAGCTGGTGAAAACCTCATCGCAACGGCCCCATTTTTCAAGGAATTACCTGAAGCTACGGTTCAACAGGCAACTGCTCAGATTGTCACGCGACGTCACCCTGCAGGGCAAGTTTTGCTATTGGAAAACGACTGGGGTAACTCGGTCTATTTTATTTTGGATGGATGGGTTAAAATCCGTACCTACAATTTAGACGGTAAGGAAGTAACCCTAAATATTTTGGGCAAAGGGGAGCTATTTGGTGAAATGGCCCCCCTCGAAGAAGTCCCTCGTTCTACGGATGTGATTACGTTGGCGACCACCATGATTGGTAGCATGCCAGCTCAAGATTTTGTGAGTTTACTCAATAGTGAACCCCAAGCGGGCATTCGTCTGGCTAAGCTTATGGCGCGACGGTTACGTCAGGTTAATCGACGATTACGATTGAGAGAGTCCGACAGCCAATCTCGTGTGGCTGATGTTCTACTTTTTTTAGCCGACGGTCAGGGTACCTTGGGGGCTCAGGGGGTAGAAATCCCTAACCTGCCCCACCGCGAACTTAGCAGTTTGAGTGGATTAGCAAGAGAAACGGTAACTCGAGTGTTGAGTAAACTAGAAAAGAAAGGGTTAATTACCCGAGAACGAGATGTCATTCGCATTCCATCGATCGATGCCTTAGATCGTTTGCTTGTCTAGATATATCGTTCCTTCAATCTTAAAATCTTGGTTAGGGGTAATTCTTAGCACCATGGGGCAACCAGACGACGAGTATCAGACCGAGACACCATCGTCGAAGTTGTCTAGTAGCAGCGGTTTCAATAACTTTGACGATATTGATTTAAACAGTCCATGGATTGAGGAGGAGGAGGAGCCTGTCCAACTGCAAAATAAAACCATAACGGCTCCCAAGAATAAGGGACCTGTTGCGATGGTGGAAACCGCTTTTCTAGCTAGCGCAGCTAGTCTGATGTGGTTGATCAATTTATATTTTCCGCCTGGACCTTTGTTACGCATTTTGTTTCCAGTTCCCATTGCACTGGTATATCTGCGCTGGAACTATCGTTCTGCTTGGATGACTACCCTTGTTTCAGGGTTACTGCTAGCTATCTTGATTGGGCCACCCCGCAGTCTTTTATATGTGATTCCTTACGGTTTGCTTGGTGTCCAGCTGGGATATCATTGGCGACGTCAAACCTCTTGGTTGATTTCTTTGCCTGTAGGTGCATTCATCGTGACCTTAGGTATCTTTTTTCGGATCTGGCTGCTGTCATGGATGGCTGGGGAAGATCTCTGGGGCTACCTTGTTGCCCAGGTGATACAGCTGACGGACTGGCTCACCAATCGCTTGCTAGATTTTGGCCTGCTCGGCTTTGGGGTTATTGGGCAGCTGAGTCCTGGGCTGATTCAAACTTTGGCAGTTTCTATGGTTTTTCTGAGCAGTGTTGTCTATTTGTTTACTGTCCACCTGACTGCTTGGATCCTATTGGAACGGATGGGTATTCCTATATCATCACCGCCACAGTGGGTCCAGCAGATTCTGGAGGATTAACACACCCCTCGCATTATGTCGCCTCATCCTGCCCAACCTGGTCATTTAGTTGCCCACCATACCAACCTTCCAATTACCCAACGGTGGCAGCAACAATATCAAGGACTAAGGCCTTGTTATTGCTGTGTTTTAGGCTTTACTGAAACAGCGTTGGAACCCAATATTTCAGCGGCAGGCAATACACCTCAAGCGAGAATGACAACGGCTGTAGCCGATGCTGAATTTATCTATGAGGGACCCAGTTCGGCCCCCCAGTATCCTCTGCCGTCACTAACGGCAGGGGTATCTCCAGCTATCCTCACAAGGGCCGTAGTGACAGGGCAAAACCTGCCAGTCTATTTGTTCAATACGGGATTGCCCCATAGCCCCAGCGTGCCTCACATCGATGTGGATGGAGCCATTGCCCATTGCGTTAGTTCTGGACATGCGCTGAGCCTTAATAAAGTCAAACAGTTGTTTGAAGCCGGGCTGCAATGGGGAGATACGCTAGGGCGTCGTTTTGCTCACAGCTACTTAGTGATTGGTGAATGCGTGGTTGCAGGCACAACCACAGCCCAAGCAGTCCTAACCGCCTTAGGGTTTAAGGTGGCTGGTCTAATGGGCAGCAGTCACGTGACTTGTAATCATGCTCAAAAAGCTGCGCTGATTAAAGCTGGATTGACAACTAGATCGATGGAGAGCAAGCATTGGAGTGTATGGGATGCGATCGCAGCCGTCGGCGATCCAATGCAACCATTCGTTCTGGGCATGGCTATTGCCGCCAGTCACCACAGTGGCGTGCTTCTCGCTGGCGGCAGCCAAATGATTGCCATTTACACCATGCTGCAGCAACTAGACGGCAAATATCAATGGAACTCAAACAATATCGCTATTGGCACCACTCAGTGGATTATTAAGGATGCCACTAGCCAATTTCTTAATCTGGCCCACACCGTGCCAACGCCCCCCATTATGAGTAGCAAATTTTCATTTGAGCGCTCACACTACTCGCAATTCACCTTGTTTGAAAAAGGATATGTAAAAGAAGGTGTTGGTGCTGGCGGCTGCTTGATTGCAGCGCACTTATACCAGAACTGGCAACAAAATCAGATATTAGACATTACGGAAACATTGCTAGAAAGCTGCCTTACAAGCCCAGCTACCCGCTTTCAAGGCCACCTTACCCAAAAGTAAAATAGTGGTACCCATAATCAATCTAGCAATATCAACCGATCTAGCAATATTAACTAGGCTTACCCATCAGCTTTTGAAGTTGGCACACTACACTAGTGGACTCGAAAGGCAAGCAACTGTTCTTCCAATGCCGCAATGCGGTTATAGGCAGCCGTCAACTGAGCCGTCAAACGCTGCACCTGAATCTCTGGAGACAGCGACTGATTACCAGTCAACTGATCAATACCAAAGTGGGGCTCATCATTCAAAATATCCTTGTGATCAAAGGCCTCATCCAATCCGTTAACAACCATCCTTTCTGGAGGACTGACACCAAACTTAGGGTGACCAACATCACCAGTCATATCTTGACGCACTAACAAATCAGACACCTTGCCATCAATTTGCTCCAAAAGTTGATGCAACGTATCTACCCGATTTGACAAGTGCGCTACTTTTTCAGGACCAATTTCCATGAGCTAGCAAATCCTCAAATAACCTCTACATCCTAAGAACGCCCAACCAATGAAGAGGTCTTATTACTTATTGATTTAACCTTTTGTTGTCAAGAATGAAATGATGAGGAGATTGAATACAAATAATTGACTTTAGTCTATTGTTATTTACATTTTCTTTACAATGTTGGTTTATTCAGACAAAAGTAAGGAAGATTCTATTAAACTGTGGCATACTTCAGCAAAAGTATCCTCAAGTTAGTAATTTCGTTCCTTCTCTTTAGAATTCCCTCTAAATCAAGACTTTTTAGGGCCTCCTTCTAAGACTTTTAGACCTTAATGGTGAGATATTAACTCCCCTTACATTAGGGAAATAGGCTATAATATGCAGTGCCTTGTGTACATTACGACGTACATTATTGCAGCAACTTTCTTTTGAGGTCGCTAATCTAGCAAGTAAATTTTAGGCATCTATTCTTGAATAGAGGTTTCAAATTAATTGCATAGGGTAGTATAAGTAAGCCTTAATAACGTAATCGGGATAACCGTTGAATGGTAAGGCTATCGATGAAAATGAGTGTTTTCAACGCCTTAGATTGGCTAAATTAGCTATCTTGGTTGGTGTCACAGGTCGCAGTGTATATCTAAAGTAGTAAGGAACTGTCGGGGGCAGTTGTTAATTAATGTCACCCAAATCATCTATGACTGATACCACCGCGTTCGTTGCTGGCTGTGCAACGACTGGGGTAGCTGTTCTAGTTTTGCTATTAGCACGAGTTGGGTTCCAGACATCATCCTCCAAAGCAGAACAGCCAAGTTCTGCTAGTTTAGAAGCGGTCGTTCCTGTCCCTCAAACGCCTATACAGACAATTAATGAGGGCATTAACGACGATGTTAAACGGGAACTTGATCACCAGCGGGACTTGACCGCTAAGCTAGAAAATCAGCTAGTGCAGCAGGAGATGCTAGCGCGTAATCTAGAAAATCAGCTCAAGCAGCAGCAGGAAGAAACTCGTGCTGTTTTATCTCAGCTGAGGGAATACCAGCGCTCAGTTGATACACTCTCTCTACAAAATGGCCAGTTAGCCGCCCAGTCTGCCCGAGACAACACAGCAAGTAATAATGTTCAAACCATACTTCTATGGCTTGGTGGCGGGTTGCTGCTCGTGATGATCCTGGGGGGTGGGGCAATTATTCTATGCATGATTCTGGTATCTGGGCGACGGCGGGAAGAACGGGCGGCACCAGTGATATATCCGTTTCAGATGCCTGTCCCCCCAGCTGGCTATCGGTATTACGAGCAGGAATTTTTGCCACCGCCTCCAGTCCGACATAAGCGGGCAAATGCGACCTACTACGATGTAGATTAGGCAATTGTTAGTTTTGCCATCGCTTACGCTATCTCCACTGTCAATAATTACTGGACCGTCATCGAGACGCACAATTCGACTAACAATACTAAACGGAGTGGCAGAATTAGGGAGTTCAAAGGTTGTGTTTATTTTGATATTCGCGGCTTCAGCAGGATGTGAAGTATAGAAAACTCCAACAATTGCAGCAAAAGCACAAGCTACTGTTGAGGTGAATTTTGTACTCATACACTTAGTTCAAACTTCGAAACAAATTCTTCGAGATTAGCTTTAAGATCGCACCCTCAAAACCGAATAGGTCCTGATTAATACGTACAGAGAGCTATTTCTTTAAATAGGATTTTATTCGGAGTCATCTACGCAAAAATACTGAATTCAAAAGCTTCGACCAATCAAAAAAATAAATACGTGAACAATTAATTAAAGGCGGCACCCAGATTCGAACTGGGGATAAAGGATTTGCAATCCTCTGCCTTACCACTTGGCCATGCCGCCGAATTGCCGAATTTCAATATATCAAATTCTCGCCGCGTTCTAACTCAGATTCCAGGCAATGGGTTTATCTGACGTTTACCAAAAGCTGTTGAATCATCCGATTGGCCTGGGCAGCGTAACCACCGCCAAACAGATTGAAATGATTGAGGATGTGATACAGGTTGTAAAGAATTTTACGGGTAAGATAGCCGTCCGACAGTGGATACGCTACTTCATAGGCATCGTAAAAGGACTTTGGGAAACTACCAAAGAGTTCTGTCATGGCTAAATCGACTTCGCGATCGCCATAGTAGGTAGCAGGATCAAAAATAACGGGTTCCCCTGCAGCAGAGATGGCAGCATTTCCAGACCATAAATCTCCATGTACCAGGGAAGGCAGGGGATCATGACCAACCAATAGTTCAGGTAAGGCGGCAAGCAATGCTTCCTGTTGTGGAAAAGAACCGCCTCGCCGTTTGGCTAATCGAAACTGATAACCTAAACGCTGATCGCGCCAAAACATCAACCAACTTTCCTGCCAGTCATTAGGCTGATGGGTTTCGCCAATGGTGTTGGATTGATGCCAGCCAAAGCCGAGGTCGCTAGAAATGCGATGCATCGCCGCTAAATGCTCTCCCATGGTTGACCAGGCTGTGCTTCCACCACGCCCTAAATCTAACCACTCCATGACAATGAAGGAATGCGAACCCGCCAGACCGCAGCAGACTGGCTTGGGTACGCGGATGGTCTGGCTGCCATACATTTCTTGGAGCCCGGCTAACTCTGCCTCAAACATAGCTAGTTTGCTAGCCTGATTGAGCTTGACAAAAAATGTAGTCTGGCCATCGCTCAAGCCATAGGCTTGATTAATACATCCTCCACCCACAGAACGACGTTGCGCTACCTGAAAGGTCTGCCCGGTAACTTGAGAGATCTGAGCAGCAACATCATTCCAAACATCAGCCATACCTTCTACACCCAAAATACGCAATTCATTCAATATCACGCCTAGAGTGTAAAGGACAAGCCTTAATTGGTCTCAGGATACAGTCGCAGTGCGCCATAGGCGGTGACTGGCAAGTAGCGTTTTACAGCCGCTTGAATGGATTCTGTATCAACTGTCTTAATCGCCGTTGGATAGTTTAGAGCATTTTCGATATCACCAGTCATAGCGTGATAGTAGCCATATATGCTGGCGCGATCGCTAGATGTTTCATTGCCAAACACATAGCGGTTAGCTACCTGAGTACGTACACGGCTAAGTTCCGCTTCACTGACGGGCTCATCATGGAGGCGCTGAATATGCTCTAAGACAGCCATCTCAACCACATCTAACTGTTCTCTACCCAAATGAGCTGACATATAGAAAACACCTTGCTCACCGTAGGTAATATTGCTAGTGGAAATACTATTTACCAGACCCCGGCTTTCCCTGAGGTCTTGTACCAGACGTGCCGTACGCCCCTGACCTAAAATTGAGGCGACTACATCTAATGCATAGGTTTCGGATAACTGCCGTAGTCCTGGCACACGCCAGCTCATCACTAGCCGAGCCTGCTGTAGGGTTGCATCGGTATAGTCAGCCCGAGCGATGGACTCAAATGGCGCTTCAGGGGTAGTCACCGGTACACCTTCTAAGGGTCCTGTCAAACCTGCGTGCCGACGATGGTCTAACGCCTGCTCAAAACTTTCTTCCACCGTGGAGATTAACTGCTCAATGGGCAAATCTCCTACGACCACAGCGGTCATATTTTGGGGCTGATACCAACGCCAGTGAAAATCTCGCATTTGCTTGACAGAGAGGTTCTCAATGACGGATGTTGGTCCTAATACCGTCCGCCGATAGGGCAGTTGCTCAAAATTTAAGGCCATAGAATGCTGAAACACGCGTCGCCTTGGATTGTCTTCCGAGCGTCGAATTTCTTCTAAAATGACGGGCCGCTCCCGCTCAAAGTCACTGTCGCGAAGATGGGCATTGAGCAAAAGTTCTACTTGAAGCGGTGCTAGCTTAGCGAAATCTTTGGGGGCTGTCGTAATGTAATAGTGTGTATAGTCTTGACTGGTGGCTGCATTGGTAATAGCACCACGCTCCTCAATCAGACGCTCAAATTCTCCACATCGGAGTTGAGGTGTGCCCTTAAAGATCATGTGCTCTAAAAAATGAGCCATGCCGTTAATAGCATCGGACTCTACTCGAGAACCGACACTGAGCCAAATGTTAAGGTTGACGGCAGCCGTTGGCATTTGTTCAGCGATAATTGTTAGACCATTAGCCAGTCGTTTTACAACGGGCTGATTGGTAATTTCGGATGAAGCCGATGTCACAACCATGGGCAAACTAAAATTTCATGATCATTCTATTTCTTATTCTAGTCATCTGGATACAGTAAAGTCTGGGTAAAAGCAACTAAGAGAAACTTCTATGGGCACTTGGATCAAGGAAACAGATAAGGCTATCTATCTAATGCAGGGAGGATACTACATTTCCAAAATTTCTAAGTATCCTTCCAAATCAAACCCAAACGAAAAAGTGCTCAATATCAGTGGCATGAAATCGTGGTTTAGGCGAGCGGATTCTCCTCGGGGGATGACTGTTTCTCAAACTGGACCTGAACCTAAACCGTTTCCACGACAGTCTACTACTCCAGTTGACTCCAATAGGTCATCTTCTAGTTCATCACGACAAACAACTGCCAGCGGAGTGAACTTGATTAAGTCCTTTGAAGGGTTACGACTAAAGGCGTATCAAGATGCGGTTGGTGTGTGGACCATTGGTTATGGTACAACCCGCGGCGTAAAACCAGGTCAAGCTATTAGTGAAGCTCAGGCTGAAGCATTGCTCAAGACCGATTTGAATAGATTTGAGCAGGCGGTGAATCAAGCGGTTCGAGTATCTATCAACGATAATCAGTTTGCAGCCTTAGTGTCGTTTGCTTATAACGTTGGTTCTGGTGCTCTACGTAGCTCTACGTTGCTAAAGAAGCTCAATCGTCGTGATATTTATGGAGCCGCCAACGAGTTTCCCCGCTGGAACCGAGCGGGTGGCAGAGTATTGGCTGGTTTGACTCGCCGTCGTAATGCTGAGAGAGCACTATTTTTAGGACAAGACTATCGACGTTTTCTGTAATGAGACGGACGTTTCCCCGTTGGTTAATTCCCTATACGTTTTTAGCACCAGCGCTCCTAGTGCTAGGTTTAACCGTTTTTTGGCCAGCACTACAGGCGTTCTACCTCAGTTTTACTGAATATGGGTATGACATTACTCAGCCGCCCCTATGGGTAGGCTGGGACAATTTTGTGCGTCTGTGGCAGGATGAGACGTTTTGGAAAACGTTGGGTAATACGCTGGTGTATCTGGTGGGGGTAGTGCCTGTGCTTGCGATCGCCCCCCTAGTCCTAGCCATTCTGGTCAACCAAAATCTCAGAGGTATGAATTGGTTTCGAGTAGCCTATTACACCCCCGTAGTGATCTCTATGGTGGTTGCTGGCATTGCTTGGCGTTGGCTCTATGCTGAAACTGGACTATTCAATCAAATACTATCTAGCCTGACTGGCCAAACTATTCGCATTCCATGGCTGACCAGCCCCAAACTGGCACTGTTCAGTGTTATGGCCGTTACCATTTGGAAAGGATTAGGATACTACATGGTGATTTATCTGGCCGGATTACAGGGTATTCCAGAGGATCTGTACGAAGCTGCCGCTATCGACGGTTCAGAGCATTGGAGAAAACATTGGGACATCACCCTACCGCTGATGGGTCCCTATATGTTTTTGGTTGCCGTTATTTCTGCCATATCGGCAACCAAAGTATTTGAAGAGGTCTACATTATGACGCAAGGGGGACCTCGCAGTAGCTCAAAAACTGTTGTTTACTACGTTTATGAACAAGCGTTTGTAGACCTTGAAATGAGCTATGCATGCACGATCGGTCTTGTGCTCTTTTTAGTCATCCTTACCCTATCCTTAATCAGGCTACGCATTACTCACAGTCAGGACACAGGTACAACATTGTCTAATGACCTTTAAGCGACCTCAACGATGGCAACACAGCGAGTATCGACATCATCCACACCATCCACTGATAAGACTAGGCTGACCACTTCATTTAGCTGATACCGAGAATTAAGCTTTCCACTCAGCACAACAACTCGCCCTCTCTGGCGAACCTTTAAGCATGCTAAAGCAGCTTTAGCACTACTTAGACGGTGTAAGACCCGCTTAGATAAACCCTGGTAATCAAATTCTCCATGCAGTCCAATACGTTCTGGTGGAATATTTAACATCCAATGGCGCTGCTGAACAACGTCCTCATCAGCTAGCTGACACACCCTATGCTTGCGACCTAAAGCCAATTCAAAGGTTGAGCTATTCATAAATCACCTCAACACCCTATGTAACTCCAATGACACCGAACAGCTTACCAACCTGCTTAGGCCATTATGCCAAGCATGACGTTAATTGACAGCAGCAGAGGATGGTATCACCGCATAACCCTTTTGCGCTATCCGGATATTACTTTATAAATTCTAAAAAATCATTTAGAAGAATTTTGTGTCCCTAGAAACTTTTTAACATTTTGAGTTGTAATTACTGCGTTAATAGCACTACCGCATAAGCCGCAATGCCTTCCTCACGACCAGTTGGTCCCAGTTTTTCATTCGTGGTTGCTTTGATGCCAATCTGATCAATCGCGACATCTAGGCGTTCAGCCAAACTTTTTTGCATAGTTGCGATATGGGGTTTGAGCTTAGGTCTTTCAGCGACAACCACCGTATCCAAATTACCAATGGACCATCCTCGCGCCCTTACCATCTGATAGATTTGGTCTAATAACTCCAGGCTATCGGCCCCCTTCCATTTGGGGTCGGTCGGGGGGAAGTAGCGACCAATATCCCCTAAACTCAGAGCCCCTAACATAGCATCCATAATCGCATGGGTCAGCACATCCGCATCACTATGGCCTAATAAACCCAGGCTATGGGGAATGTTAACCCCCCCTAAAATCAAAGGGCGATCAGGACCTAAACGATGGATGTCATAACCGTTGCCAATGCGAATAGTCATGGAAGCTCCTCAGTTATACATGAATGTCGGGAATCAAAAGTTCAATAATGAATCTTGACGGGCCACTAGCTTGACTCACTATTATTTTCCCACTGCTCTTGCTGCCAACGCTCATAAAGATCTGGGCGACGCTTACGAGTGCGGTCGATCTGTTGCTGCTGTCGCCATTGGGCTATGGCAGCATGGTTACCGGAGCGCAAAACCTCTGGAACAGTCCATCCCCTGAATTCAGCTGGCCTGGTGTAATGGGGGTAGTCTAATAACCCAGACTCAAAGCTGTCATAGGACAAAGAATCTTGTTTGGCTACGGTACCTGGTAGCAAGCGAATGATGCCATTCATTAAAGCTAAGGCTGGAATTTCACCACAGGTCAGTACAAAATCACCAAGGGACACTTCCCGAGTTATCACATTGAGAATGCGCTCATCAATGCCTTCATAATGGCCACAAATAATCACTAATTGGTCCAAACTAGTCGACCATTGCCAAAACAACGCTTGTGTCATGGGGGTTCCTTGGGGAGTCATGAGCACTACTTCACAGCGAGGTCTTTGGGGCAGACTTTCAAGGGCTGAAACAATGGGGTCGATTTTCATCACCATACCCACGCCACCACCATAGGGCTCATCATCTACTTTATGATGCTTGTCGGTGGTGAAGTCCCTCGGGTTAGTGATATAAACCTCAGCAATATTCCGTTGTAGAGCTTTACCAATAAGTCCTGACTGTAATGGCGACGTAAAAAAGTCTGGAAACAAACTAATCAGGTCAAACCGCATTAGTTATTGCTATCCTCGCGGTCATCAAAACTCAATAACCGATTAAACAAATCCACTTCGAGATTTGTCTGGTCTAGCAACCGGGCTAACTCATAGGCCCGTTTATATTGGTCTTGGGCCAACATCAGTTCACCGGTAGCTTCATAAAATTCTCCTAACCGCTTAAAGGTAATCAGTCGTCCCCAATCGTTATCAGTGTTAAAAGTGAGGGCAATCCGTTCATCCAGGTAATAACGGACCTGGGACCAGTCTCCTCGTTCACTGTAGACATCAATCAGACCATCAATGGCCTGCAGTTGGGCGGTAATATCTTCAACATCGCGGCTATAGCTCAAAGCAAGGCGATAGGCACCAATCGCTTTTCCTGATAACCCCTGGGCCAGATAGGCATCGCCCAGATTGTTATTGGTATTTGCTCGGCCTACTACGTTACCTGCTCGAACACGGTACTCTGCAGCTAATTCATAGTAATCAATGGCTGTTAAGTAATCTTCTTGAGTGGAGGCTAATAGCCCTAAATTGCTCAAGGATAAGCCAATGCCTTCAAAGTTTTGAATACTGTAGGCAATGTTTAGCGCTTCTTCGTAGGCCTGGGTGGCGAATTCTACTGCTCCTTGCTGGAGTCTGAGAGTGCCTAGGGTATTCCAGGCAAAAATTTGGGTGCTAAAGTTTTGGTTGTCTCGTGCGATCGCAAGCTGACGACGTACAGCAGTCTCAGCACTGACATAATCACCTAGGACAGCATAGGCACTCCCAATATTGCCATAGGTACGCTCCATAGATGCCGTATCCCCAATCTCATAGTAAAGCTCCACTGCCTGCTTCCAGGCGCGCAAAGCCGACTGATAATCGTCTTGGTCCGCCTGACGCTCCCCCAGACGCAAAAGCTGATCAGCCACATCTCGCTTCTGGTTAATCGCTTCACGGTTAACTGGCTGACGCAACTGTTCATCAAGGGACCCCTGGGCATAGGCAGCAGGCATGCTGACCAACGCCGTTAGCAATAAACCAGAACCAACTCGCATGATGGCGTGCACGACCAAATCTCTCCTAACAATTAACGTTCAATAAATTTAGATATTCACCAAGCTATACGTCCGGAGCCAGATTGGGCTGCTCTAAATCGAAATCAGATACATCCAATAAATTTGTCAAATCGCCTGCTAAATTCTCCTCCGTTGCAACCTCAGTATCCCCAAAGTAAATTGCCTGAATATCACGGGGCAATGCTTGACTCAAAGATTGCTGGGCATCTGTCAACAAGGTTTCCACAGATTTAGGGGAAATGCGTTGTCCTTCAGCCTGCAAATAAGCAGCAATGCGCGTATTACTCCAACGAAAGGTTTGGGCCATCACAATCACTAATCGATGTAAGGGTTGCAATTGCTCAAGCGCCTGGGTAACGTAGCACCAAAGTGGCGGAGAGGCTTCCTGAAGGTTGTAGTGAATCTCCTCGACGTCGGGTAAAACAGCCTGATTTATACAGGCCGCCGTCAAATTGACCAACCATGCCTGTAAGGAAAAGTTCGTTGGCGGCTCAGACGGCAAATCTAGACCACTGAGTTCATATAAGATATGCCGCCATGTCATGGCAAACAAGTATTCTGATTGCACGGTGGAGCGTGCAGAATGCCGAATCAGCGTATAAACTACCGGACTATAACGACAAAACAAAGCGGTAAAGTATTTACCGTCTTCGGGATGCAGCTTAAGTTGCTGCACCAGGTTGTAGTCGCTGTACTCAAAGAGCGACTTAACGATGGCATGATCACATTCAGGAAAATTAGGAATATCCACAATACTGCAAACGAAGCTCCTGCCAACCACTGGCAGAATGGGCAGATCAGTATTAACGAGACTGAGACTACCGTATAAATAGCAATTACTATACCCAGGATCCGATGAATCTTAAAGATTTGCTGGGGAAATTCCCATTTAATTTCGGGCAATCGCTAGCTCAAGGGAGTCATATTAGTCTTACGGTAAAGGATCGGTTAACTCGGTATCTTACCAGCGGCTAGCGAGTTTTAGCCTTGATACACTAGGGTCAATCTTTATGCCCACACTGTTCTCAGATCGATAGCATCGTTCTTTCAAAAGCCGCCCATGTTTTTTTGTCCTGTCGTTTTTTCTATACCACTAGCTTCTATCTGGCAAGGGCTACCGCTTGATAGCTTGATTTCTACCCAAGGCATCATGGTGATGCTATTAGTGGCCTACGCAGGTGCTATGTGGATGTTTTTGACCAGTGCCCCCAAAGTACATACGGTGATGGTTTCCGATTTAAATATTGCCCAGCAATTTTATGAGGGGATGCTGGGGTTATCCACAGCCGATGTGCCGCTCCATTATTACTACAATTACGAGCAAACGATGGGCACAGGGCTAGATCCGATGATGGGAATGGGGACAATGTCACGTTCAACTGAGCCTAACTATGGCAGCCCAGATGGCCTATGGTATCAACTGAAAAAAAATACTCAGCTACATGTGATTTCAGGGGCTAATCGAGGGCATAAGGATCGTCAACGCCATGTTTGTTTTGATCGAGACTGTCTTGAATTGTTATTGATGCAAGTCCAAGCAAACGGAGTACGTCATAAAATTCGTCGCGAACGTCCGCTTAATTTCCTGGTTAAAGACTATGATGGCGAGGTTATTGAGATGGCCGAAGTAGCTGATTAGGGGTCATCCTAAACTCACTTGGGTGTATGGGTTCTATGATCATCGATCTTTCTTCAGTCCCTGTTAGCCAGGGTACCGGTTATCCAGCCCCTTTTAAGGCTGCTGTAGCGGGACGCTCTCGTCAACGGGTGGGAAATGCCGCTGGGCTGACTAATTTTGGCGTTAATTTAACTACATTGGCTCCTGGTGCTCAATCAGCGTTACGACACTGGCACAGTCACCAAGATGAATTTATCTATGTGGTTTCGGGAGAACTTACTTTAGTAACCGATAGCGGGGCTAACTTACTCACACCTGGCATGATGGCTGCTTTTCCAGCTGGGTTAGCCAATGGCCATCACGTAATCAATCGGTCTGAGGCGATCTCAACCTATCTCGAAATTGGCGATCGCACCCCTGGCGATCAAGCTGCTTATCCAGATGATGACTTGTTAGCCCTCTCAAAGGAAGAAGGAGGGTATTATTTCACCCATCGCAACGGCACCCCCTACTAAAGCAAGCTGGATGAGATTAATCGAGGCCCTTAAGACAGTTGGTTTGAAGATGATGCTTGATCGACCAAATCTTTACAGGGTAGCCAGAAAGTTATCACTGTTATGTATCTTTTTGACCAGCTGCCAATCCAATCCATCAGACGTTGCCATAGCACCAAATCCATCGGCTCCACCAGCCATAGAAACTACGGCACCGCCACCGCCACCGCCGCCAAATTCCTATCTGGCTCAACTCCCCCCTGATGCCACCAGTCGATTGGTTGATCTAGGAGTCAGCATCGTGATTCCAACCTATCTAACGCAAAACATGACCCTAGCCAACTATGGAGTCGGTGAAACCTCCGACAATAATGGCGCTTATTATTGGTTGGTATATCGGGACAATCAAAACCGTTGCTTTGCCATCGAATATGCATCTGATGGCATCGAAGATATTTCACTTGAAAATCAAGCACCTTTAACCAGTGAATTATTCGGCCAGGGTTACAACCTTTACCATGGCAAATTTCCTAATGGTGGTGATGGTGAATTGCCAGAAAGGGATTTATTTACCGATTGGTTGGTTGGAGAAGATGGCTTCTACCGATTAATCGGCTCTGGTTTAATTAATGCCCAGGATTACGGTCAAGGGGATTGCAAAAATATTACGGTAGCAGAAGCGATTACGATAACTGAATCCTTCAGTTATCTACCCACTGATATTAGAACCCTAGAACTAATGCCTTCCCAATCAGATTTTGCTGAAGGCAAGTCGACCCCATAAAGATAGCTCGTCGCTCATTGGCAATGAGCGACACAACGTTGGTCGTTAAACCATAAAGGCTTGCTCATTGAGCAAGCCTTTATGACATAGTCAAAGCTATCAAAACAGCATTAACGCACGCCTAACTTGTGCCTCATCAATGACTGAAACCAGAGTCTCCTAAGTTAACTAAGGCTTTCAGTCACAGGTGTATCAGATGCATTTTTAGCGTTAGATACTCTTTTATCAATGGCCTCTTGTGCATCTTTGGCAACAGTGGGAGTTTTATCAGCAGTTGCACTAGTAACAGTTGTAGAGACTGTGTTGGCAACTGTTTTTGCTTGAGATTTAACTGCCTCTGAAGCACTTTTCTCAGCAGAATTCTCAACCTTCTCTAAGCCAAGCTGCTCACGAGCTTTATCCAAAAGGAAACTGACACCATTTTGGCTAGCATCTAGAAATGCCTGACCGGTAGCTGCTGCCGCCTGATTGCCATCCACTGCATCTGCCTGCTGAGTTTTCCACCACTCCCGCGCCTTTTGACCAGTACCAACGGCTGTATCGCTAAACCATGCACCCAAGACGAGGACAGAACAAATAAGTAACCAAACTAAAAGAGCTATTTCCTTAATAATTTTGCCTGTCAAGGTAAGGGCATCTTTATAAGTGCCTGCTGTCTTGGGATCGAATAGTAACTTAGACACCACAGCAGCTTGGGATTTAACGCGATCCATGACTATACCTCATTATTTAATAAAAAATGTGATAAAAAATAACGCTTACGATAGTGCACAGTAGGGCCATCCTAACTAAGGACAATAATCTGTCCTCAGACATTGTGGATAGTCTTAAGCTTTTTATTCGAACGACTAGCCTCCAATCCCTATCATTGGGTGTTTTGTTAAGCGTTTGTGAGTATCACCAATGGCTAGCTGCCCCATACTTTTTTCAGCACGTCGTCCGGCTTTAAATCCGCTAGCTTATCTGTGACAGAGGCAACACCTACAGCCCGTGTTTCACCTGCACCAATCGGCAATGTCTGACTCCGCGTTGTTTGCAACACTAAGGTAAAGACCTCTAGGGCCATAGCAACTTGGCTAACGTAGTTATCTGGGCTAATGACTAAATCAGCCCCAGCAAGGATAGCAGCAACTTGGCCCAGATTTTGAGCCGCAACTGTCTTGAGCATTCGCTGACGCCCCATTGAGGTAACTAGTTCCTCACTATCTCTGGTTTCCAGCATTAGGATTGGTAACTGTGGCTGTTTAGACTGAAAATCATCAATAATACTGAGCCAGCTATTGACTGGATAACTGTCTGCCTGGGCGCTGAGGCCAGGGTACATGACAACATAACCACTGCCTGCTAAGTCTAAAGATTGGCGCTGCTTTTCGGCCCAGGCAATATCGCCCTCAGGTACGTTGAGGGCCATGGCTGCTAACTTAGAAGTTTGGGCTAATCCTTGTAAAAGCTCTTGATACTTGCTGGCTGGGTACTGTGTTTTATCGGCAATTACTGTATTGGTATATAGCCAGGAAATCTGAGCGCTGTTATACCCAATCCGCTTAGGGATACCGCTGAGCCAGAGCAATAAGCTTTCTTCCCAACGCTCACTGGCACAAAGCGCTAATTCAAACTCGCGATCGCGAATAATACCTAATAAATTAGCCCAGTCAGCCGGACTATTTTGACCTTGATAATCAAACGGAATCACCTCACTGACAGCCTTAGATACCTGATAAGCCTCTTTAGATGACGGCTCTACCACTATCGAAATTTCAGCATGGGGATAGATTTCGTGGATGGTCGTTAACGTGGGAAAAAACTGCAGCTGCTCGGTAATTCCACCAGGGACTAAAGCCAGGACACGCATGGGCTTTGGAGAATACTTCGCTAATCATTCTAGAGGAAGCTGGTCGTGCTAATACTGTTATCAGGTCACTAAACCAGGAAATTCTACAAATATTCTCTATGCATCTACTTATACCGGCAGCAGGCATTGGCAAACGAATGGGAGCCGATGGCAACAAGCTACTTCTGCCACTACTCGACCATTCCATTATGGGTTGGACATTAAAAGCTGCTGTTGAGGCTAACACAATCGAATGGATTGGCATTATCTGCCAATCCGTCGATGAACTAGTATTCAAGGAAACTGTGAGCAAACTTAAAACAGGCAAGCCAGTAATCTTTATTCGCGGCGGCGACACCAGACAAGAATCCGTCAATAACGGTCTACAAGCCTTGCCGGATGATGCTCATCAAGTGCTGATTCATGATGGAGCCCGTTGTCTTGCAACTCCAGCACTATTTGATCGCTGCACTGCAGCTTTCTCTACTAGCAATGGCTTCATTGCAGCGGTGCCAGTAAAAGACACCATCAAAAAAGTGAATGATTCAGGCATTATCGTAGCAACACCTGATCGCTCTCAACTGTGGGCTGCCCAGACACCTCAAGGATTTGACGTGGCCTTACTCAAAGAAGTCCATCAAAAAGGACAATCTCAAGGCTGGTCAGTGACTGATGATGCAGCTCTTTTTGAAAAATGCGGTCTATCCGTCCACATTGTGGAAGGGGAAGAGACTAATTTGAAGATAACGACTCCGGTAGATCTTGCGATCGCAGAGTTTATTCTACGACAACGACTTGAATCATCTTCAGAAACCCAGCTTCTCGTAAATCCCAGAAACCGGGTTTCTGAATGATTAAAGATCGCCACTCCGTGCCACTAACAAAAAGATAATTGCTGGACCAGAAATAACTACCATTGCTAAGACAGTGAGCTGAGCCACTACCAAAAAATTAATACTACTGACAAGGTCGATGAGAAAACCCAGACCCAAAATACCCAGAAGACCCATTGAACCTCCAATGACCAGATAACCGTACTTCTCGCGCTCAGACGCATCGTCATTTTACCTGGTTCGATCCCATAAAGTTTAAGGAAGTTTACAAAATTCCAAGAATATTGATGGATATAACCACTAATATTCTCGTCTCACCCTATTCCCCATTCCCGTATTCTGGGAAAGCAAACGCTACCCTTGAAAAACCTAATAATTATGGCCACCTGGCAATGTGTGAAAAACTGTGGTGCCTGCTGTAATCTAGCCCCCGCAGATCGGCCCGATCTAGCGGACTATCTGACACCGGAACAACTAGAAACCTACATGGGGATGGTGGGGGTCGATGGTTGGTGCGTTAACTATGATGCCGAGCAGCGCCTGTGCAAGATCTATGAACAACGTCCCAGTTTCTGCTGGGTCCAAACCGATACGTTCGAACAAATGTTTGGCATTAAGAGTGATGACCTCAATAGGTTTGCCATTGACTGCTGTCAAGAACAAATCAGCGGTGTTTATGGGACAAACAGTGAGGAACTAGAACGATTTCTGACGACAGTGGGGGAAGAAGTATAGGCAAGGATTACACCTAAAACCTTGCTCTTACAAGCTTACTGTCAGATAATGAAAAAAATATGAAAGATCTGTCGTCATCTGTGCCAACTGCTGAGACTGTTCAGTCTACTCCAGGAATGCCTGAGGAAATATCTACGAAGGCTACATTTTGGGGTGTTTTTCTATCGACATTCATCACAATTTTTCTGGCAGAACTGGGTGATAAAACTCAAGTAGCTACTCTACTGATTAGTGCTGAGTCCCATAAGCCACTAACAGTATTTATAGGAGCCGCCTTAGCTCTGATCTCTACAAGTTTGGTGGGAGTACTCATTGGTCAGTGGTTAGCCCGTCACGTCTCTCCCGAAACCCTAGATACTGTGGCTGGAATTTTGTTGCTGATTATTGCCGTGGGTTTAGTGACTGAAGTTATTGGTCTGTAAAGGATTGCCCCATTGCCATGTCGTTTGATTGGAATCTACTGAGTATCAGTTTTGTCACCGTATTTCTATCGGAACTGGGGGACAAAAGCCAGATAGCCGCTATTGCTTTGGGAGGGAGTTCCTCGTCGCCTAAAGCTGTATTTTTAGGGACTGCAAGTGCATTAGTATTGGCCAGTTTTCTGGGGGTACTTTTGGGAGAAGGGACTGCCCAAATATTACCGACACAGCTTATTAAAGGTGTTGCTGCGATTGGATTTGCTTTGATGGGAATTCGATTACTGTGGCCTGAAACCGACAGCTAAAACTAGTGGCTGTCAATCTTAAAAATTGAGATTCTTCTTTTAAAGAATAAAAAAAAGTAAAGGGTGAGTAAGGCTTACTTTTTACTCCTCACCCTTACTCACTAATGATCCCCTTATCCAAAAATTTGAGCTTGACGCAATACTCGTCTTACTCGAAAAACTGGGCAGCAATATCGCTGTAGCATAAGCGCAGTAAAATCCCAAGGGCCAGTACCTTAGTCGCTTCCAAGCACCAATAGGCACCATGCATCCATTGCATAGTACTGGGAATAATGTGAATTTTTTCTGGCATATCCAGGGCTATACCAATACCACCCATATAAGGAGTCAGTACGTAGGCATAAGTGAGTGAGACCATAACCAAGCTGCCTGCTAATAGCAATGTCCAACGGCTACGACTGCCACTGACTTCTACAGCACAATCAGCATGGGCCTGACGCATGGCCAATACACCAGTCAAAATTAGACCAGCCAAAAGCATTTCAACATGGTTAAACACCTCAAAAAGGCTATAACCAGCGCTAGCAAAACCAGGAGTTGTCATCATGCCACTCATATAGAGCATCGGCATAACGACAAAATCAAGCATCAAACTGCTACCAAGCCAGAAAACTGCCAGAAAGAGAACGGCACTATCCCACGCAAATTGACGTGGAGATAGCTTAGGGAAAGACAACGAGAAAGGTGTCATGAATTAAACCAAATGATTGATGGGTATGTCTCAAAGCTAGCCGATATAGTTAGAGATAAACGTGAAAAATCGTTGCGATATGGGCATCGCAACGATTTCTTTAGATATCTAATAACAGTCTTTAGATATGGTTTATTGCTCTTTAAGGTGCCGAGCTATGCACTGGCGGTTTCTCCAGCATGAATTGTTTTGACCCATTTCAGCCGTTTTGGCCGTATAGCCATGCGTATCGTCGCAAAAGCCATAACTATGATCCAATGGGTCATGTAGATAGTTCCTTTGACCGCTCGTACCATGGCTACTGGCAGGGATACTTTTTGAGTACGGCAGATCCCGCTAGCCATACCCCAGTAGGATATGCCGACTGCCAAAGTCGTTAAGGGAGCAAACACAGGGGGGTGGCGTAGTGCGATCGCGACAAGCAAGTCCGGTAATGCCACAATCGGTAACATGTATTGTAAGACCCAATACATCAACATATCGATGGATTTATTCCATCCCAGACGATTTCGTAACAAAAATCGCCAGTAATCCAGATAGCGCTGGTAGCCTCCCTCTGCCCAACGATTACGCTGATGCCACAAGGCTATCCCACTGGTGACCCCTTCTTCTCCTACCGGGGGCAGCTCTAAAAAGCTAATATTCCATTGATTTAGGTGTAGTTGTACCGTCAAATCCAGGTCATCAGTAATAGTCATTTCATTCCAACCACCACATTGGGCAATGGCTGTACGTCTTACAAATTGACCGTTACCTCGCAGTTCACCAATGCCACATCGAGCAGCACGTTGTTCCTGGTAATAGCGGTCTAACGCCATTTCTGCCGCTTGCCCTTGGGTCCAGAAATTCGTCTCGCTATTGACAATGGACTTACGCACCTGAATCGCTCCTGTGCAGTCATTAGCAAACAGTGGTACCACCTTCTGGAGTAAATTTGCAGATACCTGAGCATCAGCATCAAACACCGCCAGGATTTCGCCATTTGCCCGTGGCCAGACTAAGTTTAATGCTCCAGACTTACCACCAGTCGCCTCTGGCCCACGATGTAAAACTTTTAGCTTTGAATATTCCTGGGTCAACTGGTCTAAAATTCTGCCAGTGCCGTCATCACTATTGTCGTTAATCACCCAAAGCTCATAGCGATCCTCGGGATAGTCTAAATTGCAAAGCGATGCCACTAAGTTACTAATGACCGCCGCTTCATTCTTAGCCGCTACTAACAAAGATATACGCGGACAATCTGCCTGATCTAACGCATCAGGAATAGGGACTTGATTGGGACTAACCGCATAGATAGGATTAGCCGTCACAATCCTGACCATATAAAGCGCCACCATTACGGTAGCCACCCAAACCACAAGTGAGCCCCACATGGCCCAGTGCAACACCACTGTTACACTCCACAAAAACACCAAAGCAGCCAACGCTTTCAGGCGACGTCCTTCCGAAAGATGATCTGGTGAAACATCAGGTACCATTTCAATCGCCATAGGTTCCGTGTAGTAGAGTATTGGGGTTACAGTTCATTAATATCTTATTAAAATCTGTTACACAGCGTCATGTTTAGACATGCCTTCTCTGAAATCCTCTTATTTTGCAGTGAACAGGGCTTAGACTTCTGTGGGTAAACTAATGCTTGGCAGCACATATTACGTCTTGGTGGCTGATCAAAGCACTATGCCCAAAAACTATCAGCTCTCAGGTCTAGTGAGACCATGATGTTTATGGTTGCCTAATTTCACAGTTTTCTTAAGAAAAGACCCCACTGCTCAACGCTATGCCTATTGCAGACATTCAGCCCGCTCCCAAACAAGATGTCGGTGTTTATATGCCCTATTACCAAGGCAATAAACGCAAAGCCCTACCCTATGCCATCGGCCTCTACAAACGTGGCAATCTTGAAGGTGAGCGTCGAATCGAAGGCGGTGAGAGCATCGTCTTTTTGGCGACATGGAATGTATCAATGTTGCCTGCCGACCTCACTCAATGTCGAATGCAGTTTGATGGTGATGCAGAACTTACCTATGAAATCACCATGGCTACCTTTGAATTTGTCGATTTCCTAATCGATGTAGTCACTGCTATGCGGCTAAAGCGGTCACCTGATTTTTCTAAATCCTTCTATCGTAGATTGCTCAGAATGGATGAGTAGTATGCATTGCTGATTCGTTTAACAAAACACTTCGTCAAAAGTTAAGGTTTTGCCAAATTGCTGACAACTCTCCATGGCACAATGAGGGAGAGCCCTATTGGTAGTCAGGAGTGATAGTGTGCCTCATCCATCAAAGCATCTGCTGATTGGCTCAACAGAGCCCTACAGCGGCAAATCGGCCACCATAACGGGTCTGGCCCTACAGCTTCAGGATCGCGGTATTGATATTGCCTATGCCAAACCTGTTGGTACTTGTCCTAGCGATGAAGCTGGTATTGACGAAGATGTTCGGTTTATTTCCAAAATTTTAGCGCTACCGACATCACGTCTGCGTCCAACGCTTCTGTCCCTTGATGCTCAGACAATCGAGCAACAATTGACAGATGAAAATGCTGCCGTTGATCCACAGCAGATGGCTACTTATCTTGGTGGTCAGGGGGAAGATTTACTGCTGATTGAAGGTCCCGGCACGCTAGAAGAAGGCACTCTATTTGGTTTATCTCTGACTCAACTGGCACAGGCAACTGAAGCGCAAGTCATGTTAGTTGCAAGGTTTCATTCCGTACTGATTGTTGACGGTCTACTGGCAGCTAAGCAAAAGCTTGGTGACCGATTAATGGGTGTCTTAATTAATGATGTTCCTGCCGAGCAACTTCAGGCTGTTACTACTAACGTTAAGGCTTGCCTTGAGCGCCATGGCATACCTGTTTTAGGGATTCTACCGAGTACTCCCCTGATGCGTAGCGTCAGCGTTGGTGAGCTGGTTCAACAACTCAAAGCTGAGATCCTTTGCTGTGAGGATCGAGTGGATTTAATGGTTCAGAGCTTGAGCATTGGAGCAATGAATGTCAACTCAGCCCTGAAATATTTTCGTAAGGCTGACAATATGGCTGTGATTACGGGGGGTGACCGAGCTGATATTCAACTGGCGGCGCTAGAAACCTCTACCCAATGCTTGATTTTAACGGGACATCTTGCACCACGCCCAGATATCATAAGTCGGGCTCAAGATTTAGAAGTGCCCATTTTGTCAGTGGATCTAGACACCCTCACTACTGTTGAAATTATTGAAAAGTCATTCCAGCAGGTGCGCTTACAGGAGCCTATCAAAGTACAGTGCATTCAGCTGCTCATGGAAAAGCACTTTGACGTAGAGCGCCTGATGGGTGAGTTGAATTTATCATCACCTGCCGTGACAGCGTAGGTCAATATTAGAATGCAATCTTAGAGATTACGGATCACAAGGTTGTAGGGACAAGGGTTTGGTAAAATTAGCCAGTCCTTTCATTAAAACTACATAAAGCCCTTGAGTCAGTCCCTTGATACCCCCATCGAATCGCTTAAGGTAGATGATTTTTTGCAAGAGCTTGCTGCTATCCAGCAGTCAGGTTCAAAGCGAATTGCTATCTTGGGGTCCCGCCATGTGCCTATTACCCACTTGCGGCTGATTGAATTGATGAGCTATGCACTGGTGCTTGGCGGCAATCGGCTTTTGACATCTGGGGCAACGGGGACAAACGCTGCAGCGATTCGGGGAGCAATGAAGGCAGATCCTAACTTGCTGACGGTGATTTTGCCACAAAGCCTGGAACGTCAGCCGCGCGAATCTCGTGAGCAGCTAGAGTCAGTCATGCATCTGGTAGAAAACTCTGCTAACGACAGGCTTGAACTGGCTGAGGCCAGCGCCCTTTGCAATCAGGAAATTATCTCTCGCTGTCAGCAGCTAATTTGCTTTGCATTTCACGATAGTCATACATTGCTGAAAACCTGCAAAGATGCTGAAGATCAGCGCAAAATTGTGACATTGTTCTACTTTGATTAGAACAAACACTGGTTAGCATTTTGCCCTTGGCGCTAGAGCATTTGATCTGTGAGCTTACTATCCTTGCCTAATATTTTTCTATATAGTCTGCCAATAGCTGCTTTCTTGATTTATTTGCCTTATATGGTGGTGGCCTCAGAGCGAGTAAAGCTAGCTCAATCTATGGATAATCCTATGGAGGTGTTTACTAAGCCTCGGGTTTATGCAGACAAACTGCCAGACTACGCCAAGCGAGCAAATTGGGCCCATCAAAATTCATTGGAGTCATTTATGCTGTATGCTCCAGCAGCATTGATGGCCTACATGACAGGTCAGGACAGTATAGCTGCCTTACTGGCGGTCGTTACTTATGTGATTGCGCGGTTACTTTTCTCAATGTCTTACATTCTGAATGTGGCACCGTTGCGATCGCTGATGTTCGTCATTGGCAGCCTCAGCATTTTTAGCCTATATTTCATGAGCTGCAAAACCATTTGGCTACAATAGTTCTTACCCTCGCATCTCCATGTTCTAGACGGTGGGCAATGCTCACCTTACACCTCTATTCTCCTCAACCATGGCTTCTACGTTTTCCTTTGATGTCGTTAGTGACTTTGATCGTCAGGAGCTGGTCAATGCTCTCGATCAGGTACGCCGTGAATTAAAAAGTCGATATGACCTCAAAGATAGTAAGACCACATTGGATTTAGGCGAAACCAATATCTCTATTGAGACCGCTAGTGAAATGACATTAGAGGCGGTTCATACGCTGATTCAAACCAAAGCAGCAAAACGAAATTTATCGATGAAGATCTTTGAGTTTGGCAATATCGACACCGCTAGTGGCAACCGGGTTAGACAAGAGATTGAACTCAAAAAAGGTCTGAGTCAGGAGGTTGCAAAAAAAATCTCTAAGATGATTCGTGACAACCTCAAAAAGGTACAAGCCTCAATTCAAGGGGATGCGGTTCGTATTTCAGCCAAGTCTAAAGATGACTTGCAAGCTGCAATTCAGCTTATTAAAGAGGAAGACTGGCCTGTCGCTTTGCAATTCCAAAACTACCGTTAGCCCACAGGACGACTAATATAAAAGGAGCTATGGTTTAAGGTAGAGTATTTGGCTAGACGCCTATGACTACGGTAAAAAATCGCCCCATGACCTTAACAGAGTATCTGAACTACGACACAGATGCAGATGCTCGCTATGAGTTGGTGGATGGAATTTTAGTAGAGATGGGCGCTGAAAGTACTCTCAATATCAACATTGCAATTTTTTTGATTGTGACGTTTGCCCAGCTAGTGCCTATCCACCGCATCCATAGGGGTACAGAAATTGAAGTCGAAGGAGAACTAGCCAATACTCGCTATCCTGACTTGATGGTATTAACTGAAGCGTGTGCTGCAGCACTGGCTGGGAAGAAACGTGCCTTAATCTCATCAGATATGCCTGCTCCTGCACTCGTGGTTGAAGTGGTCTCCAGCAGCGATACGGATGTTAGATCACGAGATCGTGACTACGTTGATAAACGCAAAGAGTATGCCCAGAGAGGCATTCCAGAATATTGGATTATTGATCCAATCAAGGCAGCTATTTTAGTTTTGACACTGACGGGGCAAACATACCAGGACCAGCAGTTTACAGGCAAAGACTTACTCAAGTCACCGTTGATGCCTGCATTAAACCTCTGCTGCAATCAAGTCCTAAAAGCAGGTCAGTAGAGAGCTGTAGAAATGCCTGCCAAATGACAAACTCTCGCACATCATTAGGACGATGGGTCTGCTTCTTGCTACCCATAAAAATCTATCCTTGAGAACACGCCTTAAAAGTCCCACGTTAGTAATGTAGCAGTGGGGATAAAGCCCAAGTCTTCATAAAGGTTGAGGGCTACCTTATTTTTGCAAAACACCTGAAGGCTTATCTGGCCATAGCCATGTTCCTTAGCCCAGTGCTTAGCATGATTCATTAACCCACGTCCCAGCCCCAGACGCCGATAGGCTGGTTTTACATACACCAAATAAATATAAGCCTGAAGTGTTCCAGTAAGTTGGTCAATTGATTGCCCCAACCAGAGACATCCAATGGAACTCGGTTGACCTGCCATAAAACCAACCCGTGAGATGCCAGATTTCTCTAACCACCAAAGCATTGACGGTCCCTCAAGATACAATTCAACGGTTTTGGTCAGATGGCCTAGTTGGGCAGCCCCTAATTCTCGATAGGCACTCGCCATCGTTGTCAATAATCGTGATCGATCCAGACCAGAGCCCTCAACCAATTGATATCCCTCAGGCCAGTCAGACACCACCAAAATTAGTTAGTAATAACTTCCCTGCCATAGCAAGTTCGTCACCATCAATAGGAGCAGGGGCCATCATATCGCTAGGTAACCAAATACGTGCACTAACTGCCAACATAGCCACCAAAAACACGATCAAAATCAGAAATGGAATCACATACGAGCGAATGATGGACATGGTAAAACTTTGAAAATAAGGATGTACAGGATGTTCGTCATTAGATAACCGATACCATTAAGTATCGTAACGTTTCTTAGTGGGATGAACATTGACCACAGTCTAGTTTTAGCCTGTGAATCAAGACCACACATCATCATCATCTAATCCAGGACGTGGCACCGGGGCAATAGGTCGCTGATTCAGCTGACGTAGCCACCACCAACCACCTACAGCGATAATCAGTGCACACCATCCCAATAGCGACTTCAATAACAAAAATCCACCCACAGCGAACATTGCGCCAAAGAGTAATAGCAGTGCAGCGCTCACTCGCTGAAACTCCAGCTCCAAATTTTGTAACGGTCTTATCCCGGTACGCTGACGCTGACGCTGCCAGCCGGGACCACCGGGGCGCACACGGCGATAAAAGTTGTCTAGGGTTTCATCGGATTCGGGGGGGGTTAGCAACATCACGGTGACCCAAACTAGGGTGGTAATACCTGCCGTCACTAGCAGGCGCAGTCCAAAGTCGGAAATTTTGACCACGTCTAAAACGCTGGTGAGCAAACCAATGACAAATCCCGTCACCATGGAACTCAGTTCTGCTGCGGCATTAATTCGCCACCAGAACCAGCGCAAAATAAGTACAAGGCCAGGTCCCGTACCAATGGCAATTACCAAACGAAAAACAGTGGCCACATCAGAGGCAAAGAACGCTGCTGCTGCGCCTAAAACAGTCACTAGCACCGACGTAATGCGCCCGACATTTACCAATTCAGCTTGGGTGGCGTCGGGGTTAATAAACCGACTATAAAGGTCATTGGTCAGGTACGATGCCCCCCAATTGATCAGGGTGGAAACAGTACTCATAAAGGCAGCGACCAGGGATGCGACGACTAACCCCAGAAGCACTGGGGGCAAAAAGTCGAGCATGAGTTTGGGGTAGCCTAATTCACGATCGGCTAAATCTGGATAGATCGCCACAGCGGCCAAGGCAACAATAATCCAGGGCCAGGTACGAATAACGTAGTGCAAAATATTGAAAAACCAGGCTGCTTTTTCCGCTTCAGTTTCATCCTTGGCAGCCACCAAACGCTGGATAAATTCGCCCCCACCGTCGCTGCGGCGAAAGGCCCACCATTGCAAAAACACATAGGCAATAAACGCGCTAGCGGGAATACCTGCCACCGAACTCCAGCCAATGCCACCGTCAAAGGTGATGGGTACGATGCTGAGAATATCGAACTCGGTGTTAGCCTGAGCCTGATTAACCAGATTTTGCATGCCACCCACTGAGGCGACCGAGGCCACCGCCACTACAATCGCCCCTAGTAGCGCCAGGAAAAATTGGAAGAAGTCAGTAGCCACCACACCCCAAAGCCCTGAGAAGCCAGCGTAGAACAGCACTAAAATACTGACCACAATCACGCTCCAGAGCTTCATACTGTCATTTGGTTCAATGCCCACACTTTGCCACAGCTCCAGGGCATCTACTACTTTGACCATGGCCAACATAGCGTAGCCAATACCGATGCAGTTGATAGGCACTGCAAACAGAAACGCTTTTACACCCCGTAAAACTGCCGCTGTTTGACCGCCATAGCGAATTTCAGTAAGTTCCGCATCGGTTACCACTTCCGACCGTCGCCACAATCGAGCAAAGACATAGATCATCACCACATGGGCGATGCCAAAACTCCACCATTCCCAATTACCGGCAATCCCACGGGAGCCGACTACTCCGGCTACATACAGCGGTGTATCAATCGAGAATGTGGTAGCGGCCATACTGGTACCGGCCAACCACCAGGGCAAGGAGCGCCCTGACACAAAAAAATCAACCAGGCTACCGGAAGCTTTGCGAGACAGGTAGACACCTAACACCATTGTAAAGATGAGGTAGGCCAATACAATCAGCCAGTCAATTAGAAGCATTGGGATGCAATTCTGAAGCGGTAAGCCCAAATCATCCCATACGAGGTTGCTCTCACAAAAAATTGTCGCAAAATGTCGTTAATCGAAATTTTGAAAGGATAGAGGCGTTTGTGAAGCTTGCGATCGCATCTCTCATTAACTCCATTGCCCCCGCCCACCATGAGCACGACCTGAAACTAACGCTCTGCCCGACTATTAACACGAAACCGTCTGCCGGCGTTTGGCAGCTTAACAGTAGTATGCAACTTACCTCCAGGCGTTGCACCAAAAGCACTATGACCGAGCCCAACAACTAGAACAAGCCCATTGTCACCGAGATGGTGGCGCTGCTTTTCACTAAGCAGACTGCGATAGTATGAACGCTGACTATTCGGCTCTAGAAATCCTCTTGCTCGATTTCCTCAATTACCTGAAGCCCGCGTGAATCACCTAAATGCAAAATCGCTGCGCGGGCATCATCCCTTACGCCTAAATCCTCATCATCGGCAAAGGTCTCAATCAAGGCATCAATGGCCGTGGCATAAACCACGTTATAGGTAAGGTCTTTGCACAGTTCGCCAATGGACCAGGCACAGTTACTCCTCACAATGGCAATGGGGTCATTGCGCATGGTTTTCACTAACGCTGGAATCGCTTTGAGAATTGCTTCAAAGCTGATTTTTCCCATCTGTCCGAGGGCACTCGCCGCCCAGAGACGTACCACGGACATATCATTTTCAATCGCTTCCACTAAGGGAACTACCGCCTTTTCATTTTGGCAATTCCCCAACGCCCATACCACCGCCTTACGCACATAGCCATGGGAATCGCTAGTAAGCTGATTGATTAAAGCATCTACGGCTGTTTCACTCGGGTTACGCCCAAGGGCATAGGCTGCATTTACTCGTACCAGCGGACTGTAATCATCCAATAGTTCGATTAGCCTGGGAATGGCGCGGGGTTCCTGAATTTTATAAAACGCTCGAGCTGCTAACATCCGTTGCTGCAAAATCTCTGAATATAACAGGGGCAGCATTTGGTCGGGATTGTAGCGAGGGGAATGATCCTCTAAGGGAATTGCATCTAAAGGATCAATAGGAGCATCCACCCCTATCTCAGCTTCTAAAACCTCAAGCGCCTCAAAATCATCCATGGATTGAACTCGGTGAATTCAGACCGTAGGTCCAGAGAATAAAAGCTGGGTAATGGCCCCAAAAAACCATTACCCAGAATGTACCTATTGCAGATTTAGCTAAACAATCTACTAGATAGAAGACAACACTGTACGAGCTGCCGCCAAAGTATTGGCAATGTCGTCATCCGTATGGGCTAAGGAGGTAAAGCCAGCCTCAAACTGGGATGGTGCCAAGTACACACCTTGCTCTAACATGCCACGATGGAAACGACTGAATTTTTCCAAGTCCGACTGCTTGGCATCATCATAGTTATGGACGGGGCCTGCGGTGAAGAACATTCCGAACATGGCGCTGACGTTTCCACCAAAGACATCATGGCCATTTTCACGGGCGATTTCCAATAACCCAGTAATCAGTGTGTTGGTTTTTTCTTCCAACTGTTCATAGGTACCGGGACGGCCCAGAATCTCTAGGGTCTTGATACCAGCCGTCATGGCTAGGGGATTACCCGATAAAGTGCCGGCCTGGTAAACAGGACCAGCAGGCGCAACCATTTCCATGATGTCGCGACGACCACCGTAAGCACCCACAGGCAAACCGCCACCGATAATTTTACCGAGGGTAGTGAGATCAGGGGTAACGCCAAGCTTTTCTTGTACACCACCGTAGGCGATGCGAAAACCAGTCATGACTTCATCAAAGACAAGTAAGGCATCATGGTCCCGAGTGATTTCCCGTAGGCCCTCTAAGAAACCTGCATCTGGAGTAACAAAGCCAGAGTTACCAACGATGGGTTCTAGAATTACACCAGAAATTTCGCCAGGGTGCTGAGCAAAGAGGGCTTTGACAGCTTCTAAATCATTGTAGGGCGCAGTCAATGTGGTTGCAGTGGTGCTTTTGGGCACACCAGGGGAATCAGGTAACCCCAAGGTAGCTACACCGGAGCCGGCCTTAACCAGAAACATGTCGGCATGGCCGTGATAGCAACCTTCAAATTTGATCACCTTGTCACGCCCAGTGAATGCCCGCATTAGGCGCAAAACGGCCATACAAGCCTCAGTACCTGAGTTAACAAAACGAACCATCTCAATGCTGGGAACGGCAGCAATTACCATCTCAGCTAAAACATTTTCGAGATAGCAAGGCGCACCAAAACTAGTGCCCTTTTGCAACGTTTCAACTAGAGCCTTATTGACTTCGTCATTGGCATGACCACAAATAGCCGGTCCCCAAGTACCGACATAGTCGATGTATTCGTTACCGTCAACGTCCCAGATGTGGGAACCCTTAACGCGATCAAAGACAATGGGTTGGCCGCCAACGGACTTGAAAGCACGCACGGGGGAGCTAACGCCTCCGGGCATTAAGCTTTGGGCAGCCGCGAAAATCTCATCTGATTTTGTTGTTTTCAAAGATGTGGTGGTAACCAACGGGCTCTCCTTATGGTTAAAAGTCGTGTGTCGAAGGGATAAAATTGACAGCCTTGATGACTGCCGTTATGAAAGGACGCTAATGCAATATCGGCATTCATCCCAGTGATGAATCTCTGAACAAAGGACTTAAATTTGTCCCCTAAGAGCAGCATTAACCAACGATTGTGAAGATTGCAGTATTCTCAATCCTAGCGTTTGTGCTTACCTCGATTGCAATATGTTAAGGAATATAGCAGAGCAGGAACAGCCTTCTAACTGCGACAATAGGGCTGCACTGAGCTGACTGGCTACTGGATTAATAGGGATTATGAGTACTTCGCTTTCTTTTGTAGGCGCTATACCCACGGACGCAATTCGCTATAACGACCAGGGACTAGTCCCTGCGATCGCACAAGACTATCTGGATGGCACCGTACTCATGATGGCCTGGATGAACCAGGAATCTTTGCAAAAAACCCTGGCAACTGGTGACGTGTGGTATTGGAGCCGTTCTCGCCAGGAGCTATGGCATAAGGGTGCCACCTCAGGGCACCGGCAAAAGCTCAAAGCCATTCGTTACGACTGCGACAGTGATGCCCTGCTGCTGACCATTGAGCAAGTGGGTGATATTGCCTGTCATACAGGGGAACGTAGCTGTTTTCATCAGGTAGATGGGGAGATTCAACCACCGGCAGCAGATACCTTGTCTCAGGTGTATAGGGTAATTTGCGATCGCAAAGCCAACCCCAAACCTGACTCTTATACCAATAAATTGTTTGCAGGCGGTGACAATAAAATTCTCAAAAAAATTGGTGAAGAATCTGCCGAAGTGGTGATGGCCTGCAAAGATGATGTCCCTGATGATATCGCTGGGGAAGTAGCCGATTTGTTGTATCACACCTTAGTTGCCCTGGCGCACCACAACGTGGATATTAAAGACGTTTATCGAAAATTACAATCGCGTCGTTAATCCCGTTCCTGTAGGGGCATGCATGCAATGCCCCTACAGGAAACACAAACCCATGGCAAAATATCAGTACAAATGCCCTATTTTGCCCATGGCCATTAAACCGTCTCAAATTCAGGCAATTCTGCAAAACAAACGCACCCATTTCGAGACCTTTGAAAAAGGGCAACAATCTAGCCTGGACATGTACCAAATGGCCTGGGAAGGTCTGTGTCAGACATCTACAGAGAAATTAGATACTTGGCTGACACATCAGCATGGCACCATTGGTGCGCGGCCCTTAGAAGCGCTAAGTCCCGACAATCAAGGAATTTGTCGTAGCGGCTTACAGTGGAACAATCGTGAGCACAGTCTGCAATGGGTTAATGAGCAACTCAGCGGTGTGACCACATTTGCCGTAGATGGCTCCCAGATTTTTCCCAGCAAAGATCTGTCTCCTCCCATCGCTCTAGTACAAATTGGTTGGTTTGAAAATCCTCATACATCAACCGCTGAGTACATCAAGGATATTGAGTTAGATGTCATGACTCCAAAGGATTTAGAACTGGGGAGTACATCAAAACCGCTAGATCGGTTAGTCAATAAGCATCGGTTTAGGATGGAAATCCGACGGCTGGTGGAGTATATAGAACAGGTTAGCAATCCTGAACAGTGCCTGGTCTTTTTTGATGGCGCTTTGGTAGCCACATTTGCGGACGCCTATGAAGACGAAGATCGAAAAGACTACGTTGATGCGCTGATTAACTTACTACAGGCAAGTGAAGAGCATCGTGTACCTTTAGTTGGTTTTGTGGATACCAGTTCTGCCCATGATTTGACGACATTGCTAGAGCATCATTCGGCTAGCGTTGCGACCATGCCTAAGGTTACCGATGCGCAACTATTGAATCGGTACATGCAATGGGGTGATTGCACCGCAATTTTCCAGTGCGATCGCACTGGAATTCTCGCCGAGTACAAAAATCGCGAGAAAGACTATTCTGACCGCATCATATTTACCTACCTAAAAACCAATCAGGGCTATCCAACCCGTATTGAAATGCCCCGATGGATACATGAAGCTGGCATTACAAACCTTGTCCTCAACTGGGTTAGAGCCGAGATTATTGTTGGCGGGGGGTATCCCTACGCCATCGAAACTGCCGATCAAACAGCTGTATTGCAAGCCAACGACCGCCAAATTTTCTTTCGTATTCTCCAAGACTGGGCTAGCCAAGAAGACCTACAGCTACGCTGGTCTCGCAAAATGATAAGCAAACTACGACGCCGCTAAAGGTAACAGGATATTACGGATTCTCAGATTAAGTCCTCTATTCTCTCAGATACTCTCACTACATTTTTAGTCGTAGGGAAACTAAGTATTTTTACTCAAGCTCAACAGACTAATACTTTGCCCTGTAGTTGCCAGACATGAACTTATCCATAGAGTGACTCTATGGATAATTAGAAAAGCATTGATTTTTGTTTTTTTTAATTGAGTTTCAGTAAGTTTTTTTCTGGCAGGTTCCTCCATATTTTTAGGATTAGTATCTGAAGGGGACGAGAACTCCCTATATAACTGCACTTTGGGTGGTCTCCACGGCTACCCTGCAGTTTTTCCCTGGTACCGCCCTAGCAAAAAAGGATCTGATTTCGATGAATTTGCCTTTATTAAGCTATCCTAGCAGTTGCCAAAACCAGCGCGTGAGCGGGTTTGAGGTTCCTGGAGATGAACAACCTCGTATCTTTTCCACGGCACTACTCCCCGATGCCCAGGAAGTTGAAATGCTTATTTTGGTTGCCTATCGCCGCATTTTTAATGAGCAGCAACTGTTATCATGTCATCGCGATCGCCCTTTAGAATCCCAGCTACGTAGCTCCCAGATATCCGTACGGGAGTTCATTCGTGGCTTATTACTCTCAGAATCGTTTAGACGCCTCAATTACGAATGCAGCAATAACTATCGCTTTGTCGATATGTGTGTCCAACGGGTGTTGGGCCGTCAGGTTTACGATCGGCGTGAAACCTTGGCCTGGTCAATTGTTCTAGCAACTGAGGGGATCCAAGGGTTTGTCAATGCATTGCTTAACAGCGATGAGTACATGGACAACTTTGGTGAGGATACAGTGCCCTATCAACGGCGACGTATTCTTCCTCAGCAAAGTATGGGTGAACTTCCCTTTGAGCGGATGCCTCGCTATGGTGAAGACCATTTGGCAAAGCTGACAGCGTTGGGAAATGACTTCTCGGCTACTGGTGATGCCCTGCTTGGCGACGGTCTTCCTCCAGAAGGACTCCAAAAAGTTGGCGCTGTGCTCACAGTAGCAGGTGCTGTAGTCCTGACCAGTGGTGTTTTGGCTGTTATTCTATCCTGGTTTGGCTGGATCAAGATTTAACTAATAACTTTACTTAATGCTGGGAGCTATAGTTCTCAGCATTAAGAGAATTTTGGCTCAAGCTCCATTAATGGCGGTAAGAAATTTAGTTAAGTTGCATCAAGTCTTTTTCTAATAAGGTGTGGGGGTTCGGCAAATTGACAGCCATCGCATTACTCCCATTCATTAAATGTAGGGGGAGCCTGCCGCTGTCTAGCCCGACGGGTATCTTGCCAGGCACTGCCAATGCCTTGCAAAATGCCTCGCCCCACTAAGCCAATGCCTCGACCTACAACCTCGGTGAGGACATAAACTACACCACTACCTACCAAGGCAATTAACGCTCGTACCCTGGGACTCAAGGCATCGCGAGTTTCAAGCAACAAGGTCATAGCCCAGGGTAACCCTGAGAGTTGCTCTAATTCCGCCCGACGCGGTGCATAAATGGGTGTGAGCATCAGACCTCGTGGCCCTAAAGTATATAAACGATATTGGCTCTCAAAGATAGCCGTTGGTTCGTTGACTAACCGATTCCAGCGATAGCGCCAGGAAAGGTCATTGCGAAACCGTTCAATATCCCGAGTGGAAATAATTCGACGACTGTACAAACCCTTTTTGATCACTTCTACGTCTGCTAAGCGGTTTAACAAGGGTTGCATCACTGCATTCCCCATCTGAATCAATAGGTTTTCTAGCAATTTTTCACTATGGGTTAGGGCCTCAGGTGCTGTGGCAATATAACTGTTCCCACCAACTACCAGGGCATCTTGAAATAACCAATGGGCCAGTAATTCTGGTACCAGGGGAATGTGTTGAAGGATTTCCTGCTCAACGGTTTCTTTTTCTTGGTACAACACGGCCACGAGTTCTTGCTCCACACCATTCAATGGCACGGTGTAATAACGACCAAAGAACTCTTCTATGGTCGCCACCCAAAGATCACGCAAAATCTGGGGGTATTTGTTATTTAGCTGCCCTGGCTGGAGGGCAGACTGGCGCAGATCGTCCAACAAATCTTCAAAGCGACGAAGAATGATAAAAAGGAGTTCCCGCTTTTTATCGAGACGCAGGATGTCAATTTCTAGCGGTTCTGATGTGGTGTTCTCTAAGGCAGTTTGAAGCTTGGCAAAAACGGCTTCGAACACCATATTTTGAACATCACCGCTGCGCAAACTAAGCATATTGGGCTCGGGTATGGTGATGGCAGCAGCAGCACCGACAGATCTAGGACGAACCGACAATCCGGGGGCAGTACTAGCAGGCTTAGAGCGCCTGCTATTTTTTTTCACCCAGCTAACATCTGAATAGTTACGAGTAGCCCATAGCTGCTGTGTTAACCAACGAGCCGCTTTGAGTTCACGCATTTTGCCGGTTAAAACTTGTTGTTCAAGCCATGGTAACTGGGAACGGCGTAGCTCAGCCGCTGTTTTGGCTAGCTGCTGCTCAATTTGTCCTACCCCCGACAAGCGCATGCTTAGACGCATCGCCGTTAGCGGTCCAGGAATCCGAGGTGATGATTTTTGACCGCGTTCAAGGGGCTTGCTTGTGCTTCGGGCGACTGTGCGAATTAACTGAGCGAGTTCTCGCACTGGCATACTGCGAGTACCATAGCCATCGGCTCCAACCTGACGGGCTGCAGCTTCTAAAACGGGCTCATCGCGAGCACTCAGCACCAAGACAGATAACTTAGGGAACTCGGTTTTAATCGATTTACAAAGCTGTAATCCTGAACTACTGATGGGATTACTACTGGCATCGTTAGCGCCTAACCCCAAATCAACAATCACCAGATTAATAGGACGCTGTCCACGCAGGGTCGGATCAGTAAAGGCACCTGATTGGGCGCGATCGCACTTCCTTAAAATCCCCATCGCATCAGCCGCATTGGCCGCCTCAGCCGCAATTTGAAACCCTGGCAATTGTTCTAACCATACCCGCAACCCTAACCGAAAAGTGGGGTCTTCATCCACCAACATCAATTGCAAGGGAGGTTCACTCATGCCGCCTGATTCCATGACACCGTTCTAGTATCTCCCACTACCTAACTTTTGCGGTGTTGGCAACTGACCGGAAAACTAACTTGAGCTAGTCATGATCGTGATGGTGGTCGTCATAATCGTCTTCGTAGTCGTCCTCGTAGTCGTCTTCGTAGTAATCGTCCTCCGCTGGTGCTTGCAACGATTCGATATAGGCTCGCTCAGCATCCCAAATCGCGATGGAATTACGGGCTTCTTGGTAAAGAGCCCGACCAGGGGCAATGCGGGCAGCTACTGCGATCGCATCTGATAGACGTCCCTGGTACGCCAATTCCTCAGCTTCGTTCAAAATTGGTCGATCTTCTGCTACCTGAATGCGAGTAGTCCACTCCTTGATTGAATTTTGCGCCTGACTATACAGTGCTCGTCCCTGTTGAATTTTTCGAGCTTCCGTAATCGCATTTTGCAGCTTGCCCTTACTCGCTAAATCCAGAGCCTTACTGTAAAGAGGTTGATCCTCCAAAACCTGGATTTGCTTGGTCCACTGCGCAATCTTTGTTTGGGCCTCTACCCGCAAAGCCCGACCCTGCTGAACTTTTCCAGCTTCTTTAATCGCTGCCTGCAAACTAGCTTTATCCCCTTTATCAGCCAACTGTTGAGCCCGCCCTAATAGCGGTCGATCTTCAATTCGCTGAATTTCTTTAGACCAGTGGGCCATCAACGTTTGAGCCTGCTGACGCTGAGGTCGATCAGCGCCAACCACCTTTGCCTGCTCGATAGCAACCTTTAAGGCCCCCTTTTGATTGAGATGAGCCATCAGGGTCGCTCCATAAAGCTGCTGTAAATCCTCCAGCTGCTTGTTCCATAAGGCTAACGCTGTCTGAGCCTCTTGATAAAACAGGCTATCGCTATCAAGATTCTGCAATGCTTGAATCGCATCTATCAAATTAATGATGTCGCCATAGCTAGGCTCCCAGTCTTGCTGAAATCTTGCTAGCCGCTGAGCATGGGCAAATCGAACTAAATCTTTCGTTTCTGGCTGAGTTGCTAACTCTGCTGGGACTTTTTGAATAATTTCGATCGTGCCATCTAGACCTTCTTGTTCCCACTTTTGGAACCCATACTTCAATAGGGTATCGGCCCAGTCTGAGATTAAGGGTTTTGCCTCAGGCCAAGCATGGCTTTGCACATCAATCTGACGAATCAAGGTGAGTGCCTCTGCCAAGCTTTCTAGCTTGTTCTCACTGGCAAGTTTTTTGGCATTGATCAGATTTCGACGAGCATCTTCTTCGGTTTGAATATGTTGTCCTAGATAGCGATGCCGATCTTTCAGCCAATAGTCACTAGTTAAACGTTTAATCGCCCGTAGTTGCTTGCGAGCACCACTCCAATTTTGATTAGCAACCGCGTCTGTAACTGCAGTCGTAATCTCTTGGCCCTTGACCCACTCTTGCTGCCATCGTTCCGCAGCAACTTTGGACTCTTCATATATCTCTGCCCGTTGTGGAATATAGCCCAAAAGCTGGGTTGCTCGCCCTAAGTTCCCTGCCTGCATACGTTGTTGGGCTAGCTTAAACAGGCCTTTGGACCATCGATTGGCAACTTCCTGGGAGTCCTGATATAGGGGATGGGTGTCATCCCAAGCAGCAACTAGCTGTACCCCTGCCACTAGGTCCTGCTCAGCCCCTGATACTGCTGATTGTCTAGCACAGTAAAGTCGTTCGCTATCGGCACTAAACACTGATATGCGATCGCAGTTAGGTAAAGGAGGAAGCCGCGTAATAAAGGCAATGGCCCATACTCCCAAGGCGCTGGATGTAGCGAGTAGCAGTAACCATATTCCTGACCATAACCAGGCTTGTCGACCTTTGGATGGCCGTTTCTTAACCTTAGATAGAGCAGCCATCTCCTGCTCAGCCCCCGCAGAAGCTGGACTAAATTGTTTTGGATCAGTCGGCGTGGCAGTCATCAGCAGCAGCGTCCCAGAAGGTTGAGGCCATTAGCGAGCAAGTCTCCCCAACAAAGTCGGAGAATGAGCAATGCGAAAACAAGAATGTCCACATTGGGCCTGACTGTTTTAACGTGAGTCGTCAGGAATGTAAATATCTCTTTTGGCGTAACTTGCTAAAACCACCCTGAAAAAATGATTGTGGATTGACCTAATTTCGAGGCTACTGTTCCACCAAAGTATTGACTGAGTTAGGACGGCGCTAGCAACCAAACCAAATTTTTGCTGTCATTGTAGAGGCAATTGACCGAATTACACAGGTTTTCGATAAAAACCTTTGCTTACCCGGATTAAACTTTGTCCAAGTCCAGAACGGTCATTTTCTGTAGAAGAACATATAGGTTTCAACTTGGACAAGGTTTAGATAACCCTCAAAATAAGTTGGCCCGCTAAACCATGCCAGACCATTACCTGATTGATATCCTTGAAAGAGTAGCTACATCAGTCAGATATGATCCTTCAAAGAAGTTTCTGACAAATTTCTGACAAAGAAGTTACCAGGTTTCCAGACCCCCTAAATCCCCAATTCTGGCGGACGTTGAGGCTTATTTCCTCGATTTGCATGATGCAGACCCAAACTCAGACCACAGCAGCCTCTGCAGTTCATTACCCTGATGCTGACGGCAAACCAATGGCTGACAATACAAAGCAGTACCGCTGGATTGTGCGGCTGGGGTCCAATTTGCGGCAGTTACTTAAGGAAGAGACTGCTTTTATTGCCCCCAGTAATGCCGCTACGGAAATTTCACAAAAGCAAGCATTTTATGACCGCTATGGTGTTATTGAAGATATCTACGCTCTGTTTCAACGCTCACAAGAAGAAGCAGATCGACGTGCTGTGAAAGCCATAGCCATGGTTTAGCATGAAGGCAAGCAATTCTTCCCATGGTGTAACGGCTACCTACTGGCGATACTCAAAATGACGGCTGAATTTTCTCTAAAACAGGCATCGCTGTATGACGCAGATTACCAACGATGGCTGGAACAAACGGTGTTGGATTTGCGTAATGGCAACTTCCACAACCTGGATCTAGAAAACCTGATAGAGGAGATTGAAAGCTTGGGCAAGCGTGACCAACGGGCAATTGCCAGCTACCTTAGACGTCTATGGGAACACCTGCTCAAGAGCAAATATTGGCAAACAGAACGTTTAACCAGCTTCAGGGGATGGGACTTGGAAGTTAGCAACTTTCGCCTAAATATCAATGCTCTGCTCAAAGATAGCCCCAGCCTCAAAAATCACTTGAGTGGAAATTTTGTATCTGAGTACAAAAATGCCCGTAAATTATTTCTCAAAGCCAGTAGGCTAGACCCAACAGTAGTCCCCCAGGAACCTGAGTTTACCCTGAATAAAGTTCTAGATGAAGACTGGCTACCCTGGCTACCTGAATAGTTTGGCAAACAACAATAAAAGGCGAACAGCCTACACTGCTCGCCTTTTATAACTAACAAGTCACAGACCCATTAGGATTAGTAATCAAAGTCACCCATACCGCCAGCACCAGCACCAGCTGCGTCCTTAGGCTCAGGCTTGTCTACAACGATACACTCAGTAGTCAATACCATCGCAGCGATAGACGCAGCATTCTGGGTAGCAGAGCGAGTCACCTTAGCTGGGTCAACAATACCTGCAGCAAGCATATCTACATACTCGTTGCTAGCAGCGTTGTAACCAGTCGTGAAGTCTTTTTCCTTAACCCGCTCAGCGACAACTGCACCATTCTGACCAGCGTTCTCAGCAATGCGCTTAAGGGGTGCAGTCAGGGCACGAGTAACGATTAGAGCACCAGTTAATTCTTCACCAGAAAGGTTAGCGTTGGACCACTCTTCAAGACCAGGAGCCAAGTGAGCCAGAGTAGTACCACCACCAGGAACGATCCCTTCTTCAACGGCAGCCTTAGTGGCGTTGATGGCATCTTCCAAACGCAGCTTACGATCCTTCATCTCAGTCTCAGTCGCAGCCCCGACTTTGATCACGGCTACACCACCCGATAGCTTAGCAAGACGCTCCTGTAGCTTTTCCTTGTCATAGCTGGAGTCAGACTCTTCGATTTGACGACGAATCTGCTCGCAACGAGCTTTCACATCGGCCTCATTACCTTCAGCAACCAGAGTGGTGTTGTCCTTAGTAATAGTGACGCGACGGGAAGTGCCTAACATATCGATGCTAACGCTGTCAAGTTTAAGACCAGCATCTTCAGTGATCACCTGACCACCGGTTAGGACAGCGATATCTTCGAGCATAGCCTTACGACGATCGCCAAAGCCAGGAGCCTTCACAGCAGCCACATTCAGCACGCCGCGTAGACGGTTAACAACAAGTGTAGCCAGGGCTTCTTTCTCGATGTCCTCGGCGATGATTAGTAGAGGCTTGCCGGAACGGGCAACTTGCTCAAGAACGGGGACAAGATCTTGTACCAGAGCAATTTTCTTATCAGTTAGCAGTAGGTAGGGTTCATCTAAAACCGCTTCCATGCGCTCGGTGTCAGTAGCGAAGTAAGGGGAAATGTAACCCTTATCGAAGCGCATACCTTCGGTAATTTCTAACTCAGTCGTCATAGACTTACCTTCTTCCAAGGAGATAACGCCTTCACGACCTACTTTCTCCATGGCTTCGGCAATCATTTTGCCGACTTCTTCATCGTTACCAGCGGAAATGGTACCTACCTGAGCAATGGAGGTAGAATCACCGACAGGCTGAGCCTTCTCAGCAATACGCTCCACAAGATACGCCGTTGCTTTTTCGATACCGCGCTTGAGTGCGATCGCATTAGCACCCGCTGCCACATTACGCAGACCTTCTTTAACAATGGCATGAGCCAATACAGTCGCTGTGGTAGTTCCGTCACCAGCAGCGTCATTAGTCTTAGATGCTGCCTGACGAATCAGCGCCACACCCGTATTTTCGATATTGTCCTCTAGCTCAATCTCTTTAGCGATGGTGACACCATCATTAACAATTTGAGGAGAGCCAAACTTCTTCTCAAGGACCACGTTACGACCCTTAGGACCGAGGGTAACTGCTACAGCCTCAGCCAGAGTGTCCATGCCTTTTTCAAGGGCACGGCGAGCATTCTCGTTATAAATAATGCGCTTAGCCATGAATCAACCTATGTTTCAGAACGTTTTAGAAGGGGGTGAAGTTACAAGAAGCGCGCTTCTTAAAATTCGTGCTAGCCAACGACTGCCAAGATATCCTTCTCAGACAGCAATACGTAATCGTCTCCACCTAGCTTGATATCAGTGCCTGCGTACTTGGAGTAAAGAACCTGATTGCCAACTTCAACATCAGGAGCTTGACGGCTGCCGTCATCGCCACGCTTACCAGGACCCACAGCTGTAATTTCGCCAACCTGGGGCTTTTCCTTAGCTGTATCGGGTAGCAAAATACCGCCAGCGGTCTTTTCCTCAGATGCACTGACTTTGATAAGAACGCGATCACCTAGGGGAGTGACGCTTGAAACACTCAAAGAAATAGCTGCCATATATTTTCTCCAGACATTTGACTGACCATGCTGAACCTAAACACGGTTTAGCACTCTCCATTGTCGAGTGCTAATTTATCGCCTGAAGTGCTGAGATCGCAACACATCTAGAAGTACGGGTTCCCGAACTCAAGCAATAACCACACTATGAGAGGAGCTTTACGATTTCAACATAGTTATCTTTATCTCTGCTTCAGGTTAGATTAAAAAATCCTCGTATTATTTATATAGTGGGTGCCATCTGTAATTCTTGATACACGTTTGCCTAGTGCATATGCTGACACATTGTCTAGCAATTGCTAACTTCATGACTTTCAAATTTTCTAACTTGCTTTTGCAGACTGCCCCACTATGGATACTTGGCCTTCAAGCAGCAGCCGTTGCTCAAGTTTCCTTACCATCAGATACATCAGTTTTAGTATCAACTAATATCCAACCGGCAACGTCCGATACAAGTGTTGTTCAGGGAACAGATCAGGTTAATATTCTGGGCGGTCAACTGTCCTCTGGAGCTGATCCAAATTTAATCCATCAGTTTCAGAATTTTGACTTGAATGCAGATGATATAGCTAACTTTATAGTTAACCCTGATATTGCTAATGTCATCAGTCTAATTAATAGCGCTGATGTTTCCACGATTGATGGTGTCCTTAAAATAACCAGCAGTAATCCAGATCTGGGTAGTAACGCTAACCTTATTTTGGTTAATCCCTCAGGTATTATTTTTGGTCCAAATGCAACGCTCAGTTTACCAGCTGATCTAACTGCTACAACCAGTTCAGGGCTGCTATTTCAGGATAAGTATTTACTATCTATAGATGGATCAGTTAGTGAAATAGCTCTACCCCCTAGCGGTGCGGCCAGCCTACCGTCAACCACCACGGCTACACACACAATTAATAACCTGATTGGTACTCCTAATGGCTATCTTCTATTAACAACAACGACTGACTCAACCAACTTAGACCCGTTTTCTCCAACGTTGCCTCCAGGTAGTATCGAAAACCAAGGCAAATTAGAAGTAGAGCCTCAATCATCCATTACATTAGTTGGCCAATATGTTCAAAATGACGGCACCCTTGTAGCTGCAGGTGGCGACATTAATCTAGTTGCCGCCGTCGGCGAAAACCTATTGCGACTGAGCCAACCAAATAGTTTACTTGCATTGGATATTATTCCAGTTGAGTCTGTTTCAGTTCCCTCCCTCGCTGCTGAAAAATCCGCTGCTGCATTAGCCACCACAGATTTAGCGCTATTGCTTACAGGTGGCAATGAGCAAAGTGCTACTCACATCGAAATCAATGCTGATGGTACTCAATCTCTGACTAGCGGCCCTCCACCACTGACTCCTGCTCCAGGATCAGTATTAGTGCGAGGAACATTGGATGTTTCTGACAATGCTCTTCCAGGACAATCTCTTAACTCTCCAGGACAAGTCACTATTCTGGGAGAGCAAATAAATCTGGTGGGTGGAGAAGTCTATGCTGATGCAATTGGTCAGGCAGGCACCATATCTATTGGTGGCATGCCCGTTGTTGATAGTTTCAGCGCTACCCATGTTATTACCGATCGCACCTCTAAACTTTCTGCCAGTTCTTCAGACGAGCAAGGTGGTGTTATCGATATATGGGCAGATGACAGCGTATGGTTTTATGGTGACGCGATCGCAACCGGAGGATCATCTGATTTAGAGGGAACTATTTCCATTGATGCCGGGAACCTAGTCGATATCCGCTAGCCTGGTGCAGCGTCGGATCTAAACATATACCCAATACCCACAAATAGAGGAAGGTTCAGAGGCAATAGGAGTTGTTCAAAACTCAACATCAGGACGGAGAAACCTCTAGCTGAAAATGTTGAAACGTTCTTCACCAGAGTCACCTAACCTTTGTATTGATGCTTGCACTAGGAAAGCCATCATATATGCTAGTCGCAATACAAAAGGACTCTGACTATAGCAAATGCAAGTGACATGGGTGATACATCTAGTGATAATCTGTTACATGGCACTTTGAAAGTAAAAATAAAATTAAAAGTCGCCGCAGTAGCTAATACCCTTAGGATAAGGCGCAAGCATGGTCACCACTGCAGAGAAAACAAATACTGGCTATATCACTCAGATTATTGGCCCTGTTGTAGACGTTAAGTTCCCCGCTGGCGAGCTGCCCAGCATTTACAACGCCCTCAAAATCGAAGGCACTAACCCCGCTGGTCAAACTGTTTCTGTTACCTGTGAGGTACAGCAGCTACTAGGAGACAGTCGGGTAAGAGCTGTAGCAATGCGCTCCACCGATGGCTTGGTCAGAGGGATGGAGGTTACTGATATAGGTTCGCCCATTAGCGTACCGGTTGGTGCTGCTACATTGGGTCGAATCTTTAACGTTATTGGTGAGCCTGTAGATGAGAAAGGCGATGTGGATATGTCCACAACCTCTCCAATTCATCGAAATGCTCCCAAGCTAACTGAACTGGAGACTAAGCCCTCTGTATTTGAAACAGGTATTAAAGTTATCGATCTCTTGGCTCCCTATCGTAAGGGTGGTAAGACTGGTCTTTTTGGTGGTGCTGGTGTAGGCAAAACCGTATTGATTCAGGAGCTAATTAACAATATTGCTCTGCAGCACGGTGGTGTTTCCGTATTCGCTGGTGTGGGTGAGCGCACCCGTGAAGGAAATGACCTTTACAACGAATTTATTGAATCTGGCGTAATCAACGCTGATGACTTAGGTCAATCCAAGGTGGCCCTGGTATATGGTCAGATGAATGAACCCCCCGGTGCTCGTATGCGGGTAGCACTATCTGCTCTGACGATGGCTGAGTACTTCCGGGATGTGAATAAGCAGGACGTTCTACTGTTTGTTGATAACATTTTCCGCTTTGTACAGGCTGGTTCTGAGGTATCTGCATTACTTGGCCGTATGCCTTCTGCGGTAGGTTATCAGCCTACTCTAGGTACTGATATGGGTGACTTGCAAGAGCGGATTACATCCACTCTTGAAGGTTCTATTACGTCCATTCAGGCGGTATACGTACCTGCAGATGACTTGACTGATCCTGCGCCTGCAACCACGTTTGCTCACCTGGATGCAACTACTGTACTGTCTCGTGCATTGGCATCGAAGGGTATTTATCCTGCGGTAGATCCTCTAAACTCCACATCCACAATGCTTCAGCCCGCTGTTGTTGGGGATGAGCACTACACCACCGCTCGTGCTGTACAGTCCACATTGCAGCGTTATAAGGAATTGCAGGATATTATTGCAATTCTGGGTCTGGACGAGCTTTCCGAAGAAGATCGTTTAACAGTTGCTCGTGCTCGTAAGATCGAGAAGTTTCTGTCTCAGCCTTTCTTCGTAGCAGAAATCTTTACTGGCTTGCCTGGTAAATATGTTGCTCTGGAAGATACCATCAAGGGCTTCAATATGATTCTCTCTGGTGAGCTAGATGAGATTCCTGAGCAAGCGTTCTACCTCAAGGGTGGCATTGATGAAGTCCTTGAAACTGCTGAGAAGATGAAGGCTGAAGGTTAAGCAGATGCTGATCTAAACCACGTCCGAGTTGAAACCTGTGGTTTCTTCTACAGCAAAACTTTAGTTCTGGACGTAGACAAGGTTTATTTGGCACAGATTACTGACAGCTTTGTGAGTGGTGAGTGGCGAGTTTGCCCTGAGCTTGTCGAAGGGTAGTGATGAGTTTAGCAAGTTAGATCTTGTTCCACTGAAAAATATTTCAGGTATTACTACTACTCACTACTCACTATTCACTATTCACCTTTACTTCTTGAGTGTTATGTCATTAGCAGTTCGTGTGGTAGCTCCCGACAAAACTATTTGGGATGCTGAGGCAGAAGAAGTTGTGCTACCTAGCACGACTGGCCAATTAGGTATTTTAAGTGGTCATGCTCCATTGCTGACGGCTTTAGATATTGGTGTGTTGCGAGTTCGCGCCGACAAAAATTGGGTTGCGATCGCACTTATGGGCGGCTTTGCCGAAGTGGAAAACAACGAAGTTACCATTTTGGTAAATGGAGCTGAACGCGGCGATAGTATTGATTTATCCGCTGCCGAAGCCGAGTATACATCGGCTAAATCAGAGTCCGAAAGCGTTGCTTCAGATGATAAGCAAGCCGTTATCCAAGCTAGCAAGGCTTTAAAGAAAGCCCGTGCTCGTGTCCAAGCAGCAGGTGGCAGTATCTAGATCGACACTGCGAGATATCTTTAGGGGCTGTGCCTTTTGCCAGCCCTGGCATATCGGGGGCTAGCAATCAAAATTTTGTACTAGTAGAAGATGTGAAAGAAATTAGCAAAAGCCTGCCATTCCCTAAGGGAATGGCAGGCTTTTATCTTTCAATTAAGTTTACTTAAATCATGAACTACCAGTAAACGCTACATTTGGGAATTTCTCAGCTGCTTTTTGCATAGGCTGAGTTTTCCCACCCTCTTGCCAATAATTAATAATTTCAGTGGCCTGGTTTAAGAGATCAATGCGCTCTTCCTCAATAATCCAGGTCTTGGACTCAAGCTCTGTCTTCATCTGATCCCAAGCATCATTACGGGGCCAGAAAAAGTAAGAGGTCAGCGGACTCGATCCCTTGCCCACTACTTGATCCACGGCGAGAGCCACATCTTTGTCGAGCCAGAGAACCTTTAAGATAAATCGAGACAATGCAAACCTCCGCTGTACGCCTCTTGGCTTCAAAACTACACGGTCTATAATTTTAGCGTATTCGTCACCGTAAAAGCATCGAAACTTTTAACCTTTCCCACATCCAAATATCCAGTCCTATTGCCCTAGCTATATTTGATAACGATTAATCAATTTCCAGAAACCCACCATTTTAACGACACAGTCTGTAACACTAGCTACCGATTGAATGGTAGGTTAGGCAACAGTCATTAACCCGCTATTCAAAGCGATTTCAGTAAGTATAAGATTCATGAATCTATTGCCGTTTTTAATCGCACTGCCTGCCATTGCGCCCTTTTCTTTATCTTCGACGCTAGAGCCTCAAGGCACGCAATTTTTAGCTTCAGCTATGGCATCCTCGACAATAGATTCCCACCGCAATAGACTAATTACCCAAAATATTGGTCAAGCAATTATTCCACAAATTCAAGAAGTGCGTCCGCTCCCAGGGAGCCTGGATAATGTTCCTGTATTTAACAGCAATAGCCCTGAGCTAATTGAATCTGAAGGTATTCTCCTATCGACATTCCCCCCTCATGCTAAGGCCACACCGTCAGCCCATTTAGACTATGCATTTGAGGGGCGGTTTGATATCTTTGACCATCATGTTGTCAGGGCCAAAGACGACAATGATACTCGTACTCGGTACCTTGGGATTATCGTCCACAACCCTAGCCGTAGGCCAGTTAACCTGAGATTTCGTGAAGCTGCGAGCTATCTAAGTCAAGAAGCTCCTTGGCACGGTCGTAATGATGTGGAATTTAACTTAGCAAGTACTCAATTCTCAGGACCAGGCAGTCGTCTTATGAACGAAATCCTGAGAGATCGTCGTCAGTCGTTTTGGCCCAACGACATTACGATTCCTCCTCGGACAAGCTATCTGCTGATGAACTCACCATTGCCGGTGCGTCGGTTGTCTGTAGCAACTGACGGTAGTCTGATAGCGGGCAGTGAACTATTACCGCCACTACCTAGCAACCTCGGTGGAAATCGCAGCAATGCTCGCTCTACCCTCATGCGTTTGTCGAGTGATGGTCCCTTATATGTGGCTAGCTTGACCATGCTTGCGCCATTGACAGATAGTGGCGGTGAACGAGTGCCCAGCTTAGAAGAATGGCTACAAATTTTATTTGATGGCAACCTTGTAACCCCTCGGGACTTAACGCCTACTCCCCCCGATCGCCAAGCTAATCCGTTTATCTATGGTCGTGTAGCAGGGGTCAGTCAAGGCTCGCGTTGGCAGGCTCGTCTCACTGATCGCCGCTCGTCCCAGCTAGCAATTCCTGCTATGGGGGAGCAGATTTCCTATGTCATTAGCACTGTTGATCACAACACATTTGGAACCGAGCAAATTCAAAGTGCTCCTATGCTCAGACGCTATAGCGATACCGCTTATCGCGCCCACGGCAACTATGGAACTGAATACGACCTAACGCTACCGTTACACAACCCAACTAATCAATCACAAACAGTTGGCTTATCGATACAGACCCCCCTCCAGAACGAAATGATGAAAAATGCATTGACCTTCTTAACACCCCATGATTCTCGCATCTTCTTTCGGGGCACTGTTCTATTTCTATATGCCAATGATCAGGGTGAACGTCGAGCTGATTACATTCATCTTGTTCAACGTCGGGGGCAAGTAGGCCCCCCTTTAATCAAGCTAATGCTTGCACCTGGCGAAGAACGGGTTGTAAACGTGCAGTTTCTGTACCCACCTGATGCTACTCCGCCTCAGGTACTGACCCTAACCACCTACGAACAAGACTAAACCGAATAAGTTTGTTCCCGGTTACTTAGCAGGCTGAGGATAGTCGTAGGAGTGGGACGGACCACTATGACCATGGGCTATAGGATGATGGCTGATTTCTTCCTTTGACAGATCATGCTGGGGCATCAACGGTTGCACAGGAATATAGCGCGATTCGTCATCAGCGGGTGGCACCTGATTTAACACAGACAAAATGTAGTCCCGATGAGGATGCTGTTCAAGCCATGCTCTGATCCTGAGGGCTTGGGCATAATCTTCATCTCCCAGGGCGCTGCGATAGGTTTCCTCTAAAACTCGATTAAATTCTGCTTGACGAATCTGAGACTGCCAGGGCTCTGAAAAAACTAGATGAACCTTATCGTGCATATTATGAGCCTTTAAAGTTTCCCACTCTCCTTTGTCAAACCAGTTACCACCACAATGGGAACACCGATCAAGATAAAACTCCAGCCCGTGACCAACTTTGGCACGACGCATCAAATGATTACATTCAGGACAGAAGGAGGCACGACGATTATCAGAAATCGCATCATTCAAATCTGCAGAGTTACATTGCTTGATTTTCCCACTACTGGGTTGCCACTCTAACCAATGCCAGTAGTCATAGGAGGAAACCCATTGACCTTCACAGGTTTCGCAGACATGGGCTGATAAGTTCTCATCTAATCGAGCGCGGTGTAAGGAAGATGTCTGACAGCAGGGGCAATGCATAACAAAGGCCGATAAGAGGTTTTTGATGCGAGTTTGATGCAGGATAGAATAACGCTTATCTGAAGGTAAGCAAAAGAGAAAAAAAAGCGTTTGAGAGTCTATGAAGCAGTCATCAAATAGACTGCGCTAGCTTCACTGTAATTGAATTATCTCAAAGTCGGCAAAACAATCAGCAATTTGCCATATTTTGATATGTAGCTAAGTTTTATGGCGAAAATGGGTAGCAGTCAAAACAGATAATTTATTCGTATCTACTTACTTAGTCAAAATACTGTATGCGAATTTAAAGATGCCTCAAACCCATTATTTGATGGCATTTCAATATCTGGCCAGGCACTCCCATTGAGACATTCATAACCTGATCAACCCCTAAAATTTTCTTTGTTTTTGGAAGTTTATGCCAACGTTAAGTTAACAGTTTTTAACTGTAAAAATGTTGATTAATATATAGAAAGCATTTTTGAAGAAGCCTAAATAGTTGTCATCAAGACACCATAAACGATCGGACTTAAGTACACTTAAGCCATAACAAAATAAGGATAAATAGAGTTTTTTCCTTAAACCGAAGAAATTAGCAAAACGTACGGAATATCTCCTATTTGGCACAGTCCTAGGAAGATAACCAACTTAAAATAGGACTAGTAGATTGAACAATATTCATGCCAGCTGTTGCAAATCGTTGGTAAGCCTGCTCAGCTACCTCTGTAAAGTCGACCACTTCAGGGACAACGACAGGTGAACTACAGTCTTCGAGCAAATAAATTTTTTGGGCTAGTGTAGCGTCCATTTGTTTGATTTCACTGAGCAAATCATCAATAGTCCAGGCAACACAGTGACTTTTGGCTTGCCCTGCGATCGCAATTGCATCAAAGGCTAACAAATGCTGGATCAGTGCCTGATTTTTTTGTGCTACTGGTTGGCCATCGGGATTGTCTAATACTTCTGGGCGCAATACCGAATAATTTTCAGTTAGCGGATTACTGCCCTTAAGTTCAAACCTTGTCTGACATTGACGTGCCAAATTATGGAAAAAGCAAGCCTCTTCAAACGCTGACACTAAGCTGTGACCAATCCCTCCCAACATTGAGTGATAAGGCCATACCGTCAGAGGATATTTACCATCATCGCTAAGTCGTTTCACATAGTGCAAGACAAACGCCTCTAGCTGCTCTAAAGGCACCCCTAGGCTAGGAACAATGGCTGGATTTACCCGCCATCGCCCATCACGAACATCGTCTAATGCCACCATGGTCATGGGTGCAGGCATTTGGCCATCGACATCGACCCAAAAAGCCGCATGAAAAATTTGCATCGCCCGATGGGTATCCATGGTGGGCACAATTTCTGTGATGTGGCCCAAATTACGATAGATAAACTCACATAGACGCCTGGTATCATCCACGGCACCTTGACCTGAAGTCCCTCCCACAAAAAGCTCAAACCCAGGAATGCAAAAGGTATTTTGAACATCAATCGCCAACAAACATAACCGTGGACTATCCTTATCAGCCGATTGAAGAGCCTGTTGTTTAGCCCAAGCTTGGGCTTGAACGGCCCGTTCCTCGTAAGGCACACGCCATACCTCACCAACGCGGTCGGCAGCAAAAAACTCAGGAATTGGTAAGGAAGAGGACATAAGCTGATCTCCAGCGTAGTTTTCTTAGACGTTTAGGCCTTTGGCATAGCCCCATAACCTCCACATGGATTGGGATACGCTGATAGTAACGCTTAAACGCATCAGTGTAAGTACCGCCATGGATTAGCACATCAGCCACCGCCACCGTCAGATTGTGTCATCGGTAAAGATGCTTTGGGCTGTAAATAAGGGAAAGTTTTTTTGTCTTAAGACCTGCAAATTCATAGGCTGAGCCGATGAGATCGCCTGTAATTGCACCAAGCATATAAGGTAAAAAACGAAACTTTCGTAAAAAACTCCTCAAATTAGATATTTTTCAAGCCCTTGATGAAAAAGAAACCCAGCTTGCTTACCGCGCAGCCCAGCCTTATCAGTTTGACCAGGCAAAATACACAGAGCGTGCACAAATAGACTTCAATTTTGAGTTGTAAGGTTTAATCAGTAAGGACGTCAAAAAAATTTCTAGCCCAATAAAGAATAAATATTTCCGTCAATCAATAAATGAGTAATCCCTTTTGCCTGTAGATAGGATGCTGTCTTGGTAATCAGTTGACCATCAGGTACTTTAATGACCCGTTGATTACGACGCGAAAATCGTCGCGCCACACGATGATCGTCAAATATCGGCAGGGTCAATGCTGACTCTTGCTGTATAGGAATTTCACCCAGATCGCCAAAATCTTTGAGGGGATGGGTAATCAGTTCTGATAAGCGGTCTACAACCAGATAGCAGGTACGGGGAAATACTGCATCCGATATGGGCATAATTTCGACGACTGCCCCTAACAATCCGGTCTCACTTGAAGCCCCAAACTCATCATCATCAAACTCGTCATCAAGGTCACTGTCAAGTTCGCTATCTAAATCGTCATCAAGATCATCTAAATCCTCATCTAAATCTAAATCCTCATCCTCATCCTCAATATCATCCTGATGCCGAGTACTGGAACCCTTTAAAAGTTCCGTAGCTACAGCCAATACATCATCGTCACCTTGAGATAATGGCCCGTTCTCTTGTTTTGCTATCGTATCGTCAGTAGCCAGCAGTTCTAACTGTCCTTCTTCATCGACCTGGGAAAGCTCTGATGCGACAGATGGAGCAGCACCTGCACCAGAACGTTTGCGAGCACGACGGATTGGTTTTTCGGGCTTAGGTGTCTCATCTACTTCAAGCTCAGCAGCCTCAGCAATCAATGGTGCTGGCACTACTAGCTTCTCAGATGAAGCCGAACGTTTCTGGGCAATCAGTGCCCGATATTCCTCTTCAGGCAATTGCGTCTTAAGAATGCGACTAATGGTACTAGTACTGACGCCATAGTGCTTGGCAATGGTAGATGTAGTTTCTCCAGGCTGCCGATACATCTCGATTACATCGCGCTTATCGGCGTCAGATAGTTTTCGCGGTGCCATGCTAGCAACAGCCCCAAAGGGTAGATTAAAACGTCTCTCTAGTATGCCAGGTTTATGCCTATTGTCATGCTCGACGACGTGATCCCCGACGTGAACGTTTAGAAACGTCATATTCAATGACAGCACCCGCTGCGAAGAAGAGCGCTGAAAAAGTCCAGAAAACTTCCCACAATGCCCCTTCATTATAGTTTTCACCCACTGCAGCAAAGGCCATGTCGGCAATGTATAGGCAAAATGTTGCGATCGCAATTAGCTTCCATGACTGGGAAAAACGGCCTCCCCAAAATGCCACCAGCAGTGCCGCTGCAATGACGACGAGAAAACAATCTGCAATCACATACATAAGGGCCACTGGATCAGCAAACTGCTCAAGCTCATTATCTAAAGCCTTGGCCCATCCAGGCGCAGGTAATAAGCCGGCCACTATTTCAGGCTCAGCAACTTCTTCAACCTCAACAACCGATTCCACTGGCGCAGCAGGCTCAGAGTCAGGCAGTGGCGCTTGGGCCAGCTGTATTTCACTTGCCATAGCCGGTTGCGGCGATAGCTGAGTTGCAACTGCCGGAATCCCATAGTTCAGCACACAAGCTAAAACAATCCCCACCGCACCGATGGCAAAAATCATTATCCACTGAGGTATGGTCAAATCAATCCGCCTTGGTAGAGCTGCCAGCAGCATGCCGACTGCCATCGCCACATAGCTAATGAAATAGAACCCATCACCCAAAGAAACTGACGGGTCCAGCCCCCAAACCGTACCCCATAGGAAAAAGAAGACATTCCCTGCCGCATAAGCTAACATCCCAATTGCTAGTGAAAACCATACGGTTCGACCACTAATAATCTGAGAACTTCCAGAGTTGCGAAAACATAAGAAAGCGGCCAATAGAAACGCAAAAATTTCTAAAAAAGTAATCGAAATTAAAAACCAGCCTGGACGAACTTCTTCTCCGGGAGCAAGTGCTCCAAAGAGTAAGAAGAAAAGAATAGAAACGATGCCCCAAAAAAGGCAAAGCATCAAAGTAGATTGGCTTAAGCTAGCTTTAGAAGCCTTGGAAGACTGAGTCAATGCCCTACTCCCTAATGAGATAACACCAAAGATAATGCCCTTGAGCAAGTGTGATTACCCATTCGGCACTTGGGATAGCACTGTATCTAATCATGGTCAGGATTGACCAATAAATTAAGTAACTATAAAACAATAATGAGTAAACTAGCCACGACCTCACCTATTAAATCCATAGAGTTTAGCCTATGGCAAAGCCAGAATTAATACAGAGAACGGATTTATTCATCCGTAACATACCTACAACGTAAAAACAAAAGTCGATCAAAAAAGTCAATGCCCCAGAGCTGAGCTATTGTCCAGATGTTTGCTACTGCCAAAGTTGACCACTCGATAACTGTTTCAACCAGGTCAAGAAAGCATCACGTTCTGTTGGTGATAGCTCGTCCAATGCCTCTAAGGTACGTTCGGTAAAATTAGAACGGCCAAAATAGGTTTTACCAATGCGATGCAATTCAGTAAATATGGTGTTGAGATGATTTGTCTGCCAAGGCGGCAATGCTGCAGAAAAAGGATCCATTTTTAGGAGTTCAGTCACTAAATCTTCAGACGTCATCTGGGGCAGATGCATTTGCTGACCAATTTCCGCTAACTCACCCTCAAAACGCTTGGCCTGCTTACTGCCCATTAAATCGTCAATATCCTCGTACATGGTCTGAATAATCAGCACCCCTGCCTTAATAAACACAGTACTGACACCGTTTGCAGTTGCAGGTGCCGAGGCCGCCCCCTCCTCCGATAGTTGATCTAGCTGAATCTTTCCCCAAACACTAAACCTTTCAGGCTCTTCAAGTAATACACAGGCTTTGCCTCGATTATCTGTGAGGTCTCTCCAGAGAGTTCGTGCATCCTCTTCTTGAGCAGCATTAAAAACACTCAGCAAACGAAATGTCTGCCCTTGATAGGACAAGATTGGAATCTTTTGCTCTTTAGATGGATGCTGAAAATTGCCAATTTCTACATCCTGGCGCTTTAAGATGAACATGGTGCCGCTAATAAATGCTAACCCGAGGAGCCCATGCTATTAGCTTGAGCGAGTAAACCATTAGTCTGTCAGTCGGCTTTGCTGCCCCTATTGAGTAAGTTCAGCCTAACTCACTACGATAGTAGAAATACGATAGTAGAAAAACCGTTGATTAAAACCATTTTGTGCCCCCAGCGTACCCAGTTCATTGTTCTGCAGTGACATAGCCTTCATTCTAGGTGGCAGAGAGCCATGCTAGATTATGGCTAAGATCGCCTATAGACTTAGGACTAGGCTGTACACAAACAGCGTGATTCACTACCTTCTATACTGATATAGTCTGTTACGTAATGTTTAGGGACCCTTAGCTCAGTGGATAGAGCAACCGCCTTCTAAGCGGTCGGTCACTGGTTCGAATCCAGTAGGGTCCGTTTTATAGGTGACTGCTAAGGTCTATCGGGACTATGGGGATCGGGCGTCTACACAGTTCAGGCGCTACGGTTTACCCTTTAGTCCCTATGATTTACGCCATGCCTGGGCCATCAGGGCTAGCATTACTTTTCGGTTGCCGGATACCATTGCTGCCCAAATGATGGGGCACAGTGTTTTGGTGCATAACCGTACCTATCACCGTTGGCTGAGTCAGGCTAAATCGGATGAGGTTTATCGAGTTGCGATCTCAACCGGCCCAAAGGCACCCTAAATAGACCCTAAGTACACCCTAAATAAAGAAATAAATCAGGCAGGCTTAGAAGTTATGCACCTGGGTAGGACAGGTAGGTCAAGTCTAGTAAATTCCTTATTTACCAAAATGAACGACTCTATGACCAACCTTTAAGCAATGACAGGACAAGTAGGGTAAGTAGGGCATAAAATCAAAATACCTATTTCGTTTATTTCGAATAATTCGTTTATTTCGTAGTTTGACTACATAGGTGTGAAGTCTAAAACAGGGTGGTATCTACGCCTGACATTATTTTCTAAAGGAGTAGCGTTTATGGTGTCGTCAGCAAAGACTAGTAAACCTTTTATCCCCAGTGAGGCTGATACCCAGCTGTCAAAGCAAAGCAGTCGAATTTTGGCTGCTCATACATCTTCACAAGAGACTCAGCGGCTCAAAGTTGTCGAAGATGATGGCTCTGAGCAGGAAGTGACTATACCGGCTGTAGCCTTCCAATTATTGGTAGATATTCTGACTCAGATGGCACGGGGGAATGCAATTACGCTTATTCCTATCCATGCCGAGCTTACTACTCAAGAGGCTGCTGACCTGCTCAATGTGTCACGTCCTTTTTTAGTGAAACTCATTGAATCGGGTGAAATGCCACATCGGTTGGTGGGCCGTCATCGCCGTGTCCGATTTGAGGATCTGATGGAATATAAACAGCGTACCGATACCCAGCGCATGAGTGCTTTAGATGCCTTAGCCGAGCAAGCACAAGAGCTGGGAATGGGTTACGACTAACCATGGCTTCAAGATTTACGGTTGTTTATGACGCTTGCGTACTCTATCCAGCTGCATTACGTGACCTATTAATGCAGTTGGCGTTGACAGATTTATTTCGTGCCCGCTGGACTAATGAAATCCATGATGAATGGATTCGCAATTTGCGTGAAAATCGACCAGACCTGACGATAGAGCAATTGACACGCACCAAAGAATTAATGAACAGTAATCGTGACTGTCTGGTGGATAGCTATAAATGGCTTATTCTATCATTAGAATTGCCTGATCCAGGAGATTGCCATGTCCTGGCGGCTGCGATCAAAACGAATGCTGATGTGATTGTTACCTTTAATCAAAAAGACTTTCCAGCATCAGCCCTCGGTAAATATGAGATTGAAGCACAACATTCTGATGATTTCATTTCTTACTTACTAGACTTGCAGCCTGCTCAGGTTGCAACTGCTGCGGAGATATGTCGAAAACGTCTAAAGAATCCGCCCAAATCAATTGACGAGTATTTAGATATTCTGCTGCGACAACAACTGACCATCACAGTGGATGTGCTGCGAGAGCTTATCTATGAGATTTAGTCCCAGTAAAAAGCTAAGTCGCCCGTCGTCGCTCGGGGTCAGACTTTTGAATGATGACCGCTTAGGTCGGGTGTTAGATCGTCTCTATCAAACGAGCATCACGTCTGTGTTTTTGGCCATCTGTCTAGAAGCGGTCAAGCGGTTTGATATTCGCTGTGAGCGAGCCCACTTAGACGCCACCTCGATGAGTGTGTCTGGGGCCTATATGCAATCGAGTGATGCGGTTCCCCTAGCCGCCACCCTTCCGATTCAAGTCTGCTATGGCTATTCGCGGGACCACCGTCCCGACTTGAAACAGTTTGTGATGAATCTGGTGTGCTGGGGAGACGGCGATATCCCGGCTTTCCTCGAACTGGCCGATGGGAATCAATCGGATAAAGCGCGCTTTGCCGGGCTTCTCGGTGAGTTCCAGCAACAATGGGAGTTTGAGGGAATCCATGTCGCCGATGCGGCGCTCTACAGTGTCGATAATATACAGCAATTGGGGAGCTTGCGGTGGATCTCTCGGGTGCCATTAACCATCGTCCAAACCAACGCCCTGATTGAGGACATCGATTTGGACCGACTTAGTCGTCAGCCATTTGCGTGTGAAGCGGATGCCCAACAGGCCTTAGAGCGGTTTGAGAAGACGCTAAAAATCATCTCATCTCTGACTCAAGTATCGTCGAACAGCCGCACTATGACCGCCCCGGACGACCGGCCAAACATGCCACACCCACCTCTGTGAGCTATCCCGTTCAAGCAACCTTGAGCCGAGATCCAACCGCCGACACCCTGCAACGGCGTAGAGCCGGTCGCTTTATCCTGGCCACCAATGTCTTGGCCTCCCCTAAACTCCCACTGGAGGAGTCAGACCCCGACTCAATCCAGATTTCAACCGATGAGATTCTTTCCGAATATAAGGCCCAACAGAGCACTGAACGTTGAAAAAACGCATTATTGGCAATGTGCCACTTGAGAGGGCGGAATGTCGGTTTTAAGGTAAATTGACCGAATTTTAGGCTCAGCTCTAGGAAATACCTCAAGGTCAATCTGTGGTCTGACTGGTTTCATTGGGTGGGCTGATAATTGCCTGATCTTCAAGTAGCCTCAGCATTGTGATAAGAGTTTCTATTTTTGCGCCTTTATAGCGTTTGCGCTCACGCTGCTCAAGGGCCTGTTTGCTAACACCAAGGGCATTAGCCGCATCAGTCATGGTTGGAAAAACAAGCTTCCTAGCAGCAATCAATTTATCCGGTAGGGTTTCTAGCCAGTCAGATGCTTTCATGGTGAGTCAAGCTGTAAGTATGGCAAAACAATATAGCTAACCAACTTCAGACTGTCAACGGGGATCGCCTAATGCCAGGCTTTACAGCGTCTATAACCAGATTGAAAACTCGATGATAGGTTAAGGAGTTCAAGGACCGATTAATACAAATGCATTAGTCATGCCTCGGCACTATCGTCTCTAATGCATAGCTTTCCTAGAATGCATTAGGCCAAAGCAGCTATATGGGAGACAAATCACGTAACACATAAGTATAATTTGCAACTCCGAACCTATCCAAGGGCATGCTGAAAGCAACGTCAGCCAGATGTAATGGCAAACAAAAAGATTAAGGCACTGCAATACAACGATTCTCTAGGTTGCTTTTCAATGATTAGCGTTTTAGAACATGTCGACCGCTTAGTAGATTTACGACCCACCTTTAGTCGTCTCTTTCCCGAAAAAATTGGCCTAGATTTTTCAATTGCGATTCCCACTTACAACGGAGCTGAGCGATTGGGGTCTGTTCTAGAAGCAATACGCTGGCAGTTAAATACCCATAAACTCAGCTGGGAAGTGATTGTCGTTGATAATAACAGCACGGATAGTACCGCTGACATTGTTCAACAGTACCAGCGTCAATGGGATCGTTCAGCACCACTTCGCTATGCATTTGAGCCAAAGCAAGGTGCTGCTTACGCCAGACAAACTGCCATTAAGATTGCGACCAGTCCACTAGTAGGATTTTTAGATGACGATACGCTGCCTAGCATGACCTGGTTAGTGTCAGCCTATGGCTTTGCCCACAAGCATCCAAAGGCTGGTGTGATTGCTAGCCGCATTCGAGGAAAGTTTGAAACAGCACCTCCAAAGAATTTTGAGCGAATAGCATCTCTGTTAGCCCTTACTGAACGTGGTTCCCAACCCCTGATGTATCGTCCTAGTCAAAAAGTTGTTCCACCATCAGCCGGAATGGTGGTTAGGCGTCAAGCTTGGATAGATAATGTTCCTGAAGAACTCGTTTTAACAGGCCGTACCAGCACCAGCATGTTGACTGGAGAAGATACGGAATCAATTTTGCACATTCAGCGAGCAGGTTGGGAGGTTTGGTACAACCCCGAAATGCGTTTGCAACATCAAATTCCCAGCTCTCGATTAACTCGCCAATATCTGCAAAAACTTTGCCATGGTATCGGCCTGAGCCGTTATCGCACGCGCATGCTGGCGACTTCACTATGGCTACGCCCGCTAATGCTGTCTTTATATATGGCAAATGATATCCGCAAAATACTGCGCCATTGCTTTCGCCATCGTCGTAATGTTATCCAGGATGATGTTACGGCTTGTGAGCTAACATTGTATACCGCTAGCTTAATCAGTCCTTTTTTCATGGCTCAACGCAGTATTAAGCAACGAATGCAAAAGCATGAGGGCTGTTAAGCTAAAGGCAAACGGCCACTATCTAACCACTTGCCGTTGAAGATAGCTTTCTAAGCGATCAACATCGTCAGGTAATAAAACATTCAGCCTGCCCGTGGTGATTACACCATTAATATCAGGAGTTACTTCAATCCAGTAAGCATAAATGCTTCCCAAACGTACTTCACCCTGAATGGTATTGGTCTCAGAAGTATAGCTATAGATGGGCTGCGCCCGACGATAGTCAGCATAAGTATCTGGGCCATAAAGGATCCGTAGAGATTCTTCTAGCCGAGCAGTGGTAACTTGCTCATCGTAATCAACTAGGATAAATTCCTCACGACGCACAATACTTAAATTCTGCGGGCTGCTTGAGTTTGGCCATGCAGAATTATTCCCAGAACGTCGAAAACCGCCAACGGGAAAAACACTTGCTTGAAATGAAAAACGACGGGAAGGGATGTCGGCCCGATGAACCCTCAAACCCTCACTGCTACTAGCGCGTAGGGTGGGGTGACCCTGCATCCAAGTTTTGACTTCGTTGACAGAATATCCTGGCAACCCATATCCAGGACGAGCAGACAATAAAAATGGTAGGCCAATTCCCAGAGCAAATAGTCCCAGGCCGATACGCTTCTTCATAGCTCCTACTGCGATTTCAATTTATTTATCTTGATTAGACTTCCCAGAAAGAGCCTGTGAATACGCTTGTAATGGTACCCTTATCAAATTTTAAAGAGTGCCAAACCCTTTTTTCTTTTTCTTCTTTTTGCTCTTTTTAGCGCCTGCACTATAGCCACGAAAGCCAGGCCGTCCCCCTCCCATGCCGGGCATACCGCCCATACCAGGCATACCGCCCATACCAGGCATACCGCCCATGCCAGGCATACCGCCCATACCGGGCATACCGCCCATGCCTCCTTGCCCCATTTGTTTCATCATGGAGCGCATCTTTTGGAAATCGCTGACGAGTTTACTAACATCTTTATCTCCATAGCCAGAGCCTTTAGCAATTCGACGACGGCGACCTGGAGAGTTGGCGAGTAGATCGGGATCTTCACGCTCCTGTTTAGTCATGGAATTGATCATAGCTTCACAGCGTCGCAACTGGGTTTCCCCCTGCTGCAGCTGGTCTGCAGATAATTTATTAGACATACCAGGAATCAATTTCATAATCCCGGTTAATGAGCCCATGTTTTTCATCAAGCGGGTTTGCTTGAGAAAGTCGTTAAAGTCAAATCGGGCTTCTAGAATCTTAGCCTGAAGCTTTTCCGCATCAGCAATGTCAACTTCTTCTTGAGCTTTTTCGACTAAGGTGAGCACATCACCCATACCTAGAATGCGGGATGCCATACGGTCTGGATAGAAGGGTTGTAGAGCTTCTACCTTTTCTCCAATGCCGATAAATTTAATTGGCTTGCCCGAAATCTGACGAATTGATAAAGCAGCACCACCACGGGAGTCACCATCCATTTTGGTGAGTATAGCGCCGGTGATCCCAATTTCTTCGTGAAATGTCTGGGTTAGAGTGGCGGCTTCTTGTCCTGTCATGGCATCCACCACTAGCAAGACTTCATCAGGACTAATGGCTGTTTTGATTTGCTCCAGCTCAACCATCATGTCCTGATCAATTTGTAATCGACCAGCGGTGTCCACAATCACCGTATCCACACCCTCTGCTTTTGCGTTAGCGATCCCTGCCTTAGCAATATCCACAGGATTCGCAGCGGTACCCATTTCAAAGACAGGTACATCAATTTGTTTACCCAGGGTAATTAGCTGGTCTACGGCGGCTGGACGATAGACGTCGGTTGCCACCAACATGGCTGATCGTTCTTGCTTACGCAGATGCAGGGCTAGTTTTGCCGAAGCAGTCGTTTTACCGGTTCCCTGTAGACCGGCCATGAGCACTACAGTAGGTTTTCTGTTGGCATCGGCTAGGGGTTCATTGGCATCCCCCATGAGGGAAACTAGCTCATCGTAGACAATTTTGATGAACTGCTGATCGGGGGCAACGCCAGTCACCACCTCGGCTCCTTGAGCCTTTTCTTGAACGTCAGCGATAAAATCTTTAACTACGTTAAAGCTGACATCAGCTTCTAATAACGCTCGTCTAACTTCCCGGAGTGCCTCTTTGATATTGGAATCGGAGATTTTATCTTGACCGCGCAGGGTCTTCCAAGCGGATTCAAATCTTTCTGAGAGGGCTTCAAACATGGGAAGAAGGAAATCGGTTAACCGGAGTATTGTTCCATACTAATAGCTTTGCCTGCGTCTACCGAATATCCAATCCACAAACACTTGCTATGCTGCTGTAGTTGCCAAGCTAAAACGATGAACGGTGATAAAAAACGAGCGCCCAATAACCGCACATTGGTTTTAAGTACAAATGACCGCCTTGTATACCGTCAAAAGCTCGTTACGCTCACCTCAGATAAAACGCCCCAGGCGTTTGAAAACATTACGATCTGGCAAGATACGTTTAACGTATTGCCGAGGCTACCTGATTGTTTTATTGATTTATTAATTGTTGATCCGCCTTATAACCGTTCCAAAGTTTTTAACCAATCTACATTTGTCCACCGTTCCCTAGAGGCTTATGAAACCTGGCTAGATGGTTGGATGTCCCAGGTTGTCAGATTGCTCAAACCCAATGCATCAGCCTATGTTTGCTGTGATTGGCAATCGTCACCTGCAGTGTACAGTATTTTTTCTCGCTATTTTATTGTGCGAAACCGGATCACTTGGGAACGGGAAAAGGGACGGGGATCAAAACAAAATTGGAAAAACTCGTCGGAAGATATTTGGTTTGGCACATTATCTGAAAACTATTGGTTTGACGTTGAAGCGGTCAAACTTAAACGCCGAGTGCTGGCACCGTATCGCGATCGCAATGGTAAACCAAAAGACTGGCAGCCAACAGATAATGGAAAGTTCCGGATCACCCATCCATCTAATTTATGGACAGACATCTCGATTCCATTCTGGTCAATGCCAGAAAATACTGACCATCCTACCCAAAAACCAGAAAAGCTGATCGCTAAAATTATTTTGGCTAGTAGCCAACCTGGAGATATAGTGTTTGATCCATTTTTAGGATCAGGTACCACATCCGTTGTCGCGAAGAAACTAGGCCGTCGCTATATTGGCATCGAAATGGATGAAGAATACGCTTGCATCGCCGAAAAAAGATTGGATTTAGCTACATCTCAACCTGAGATCCAAGGTTACGCTGGCGGATATTTTTGGGAGCGCAATAGCCTGATTGCTCAACAGCAGGCTCGCAGACAGGCGGGAAATGCAGAATGTTAAGGATGACAGACGAGAAAATGCCCTAAAAATTTCCGGAAAGACATTTCTTCACCACAAGCTCCAGGTTGGCTTAGTTATAGGTTTACATCAGTTAAACTTGTTCTAATTCCATAGAACAAGTTCGACAATTATGAATTCAGACAACAACTGAAAAGAATCCGTTAATCTACGGTTTTTTAGGGAATCGCTATTGTTGTTGTAGGCCAGTCATTACAAATTCTAAAAACTGTCTCTGAGAAGCTTTATATCTTAACTGGGTGCCTCATAATAGGAACATAAATTTGGCGAAAGCATACGTAAGTAGCAGGTAAAAAACTCAGGACGGCACAGCACTGTTTTGACATTGAGCAGCAACCATCATTGGATTTAATTTGAATTTTTCGGTCCAACCGTAGTGCTCATAATCTTTAGATACTAGTGAGCTTGGATGTCGTCTTGTTTAAAGCCTGGTTTTCTGTAGGTTGTAAGTTTTACTGCAGTTAACTTGGTAGCCTCGTTGATTTTAGGCGGAGCGAGTCAGTCTTAGCATTGCGATTGCGATGCTACCGAGACGATTGTTTTGGCGCTCTCGTCAAACTTATTGTCAGCATAGTTACTTTTCTAGATCTGATTGGTTACTCAGAGCTTGGTCAATCGTATTGACGTTTTACCAAGGCTTAGAACATCGTGACTTTGGTTTAGAAAAAATATTGTTAGAGGGGCAAATAGAAGCCAACCATGGTCGCATCTAAACTAAAGCAGTTAAGTAAGCAAGGACTGCTAATTTTAAGCATCGTCAGCCTCATGGGAGGGATCAAAGCTGCCAGCAACTTTGTCAATGTCGCCGATGCAATTGTCAGTCAGCCACAAACAACTTCTAACTCTCCTGATATAGAGACAGCAGAGTTTTTGGTCTGTAGCGAAGTAACTGACTGGCAGCGCCCCAGCCAGGAACAGCAACAAAAGCAGCTGATTAGCGATGAACGCTATGGTGCGCTTTTAGAGGATAAAGATTTTCAGCAATTTGCTGCTCAGTTTTGGCAGCACGATGTTCTCAGCTTTACCACTTATGGTCTCAGTGCGCGCATGGAACCTGTGAATTTATCAGGCCTGCAATCTGTCGCTGATGATGTCTGGACAAATTGCTACAGCCAGGATGAGGGGAATGCTATCAATGCAGGCACTCTGGCTGAGGCCTGGCTAATGCATTATCGGGTCGTTGAACTGCAGTGGCAGAACAACCACTATGTCATGGTAGTAGAGCCCAGCAATCAGGGCATGCAGGTAGTTCAGTTTGCACGTCACGAATCAGAAGCGGCATTACCCCTGACGGTGATCACCCCTCAAGGAACTGTGGTTGACCACTATACTGCTGACTGGTAAATGCCTCAACTGGTTTTCAGACAGTCGGCATCGGACAGTACAAACAGTACAATAGGATTTACTCCAGAGCTGTTTCAGCCTGGATATTGTGCAATGCTCACTGAGCTGAAACACTTTCATGACCTCCACCCTATCGTCCACAGCAAATATTGATGCCGCCGTTGAGCAACGTCGTAACTTTGCTATTATTTCTCATCCTGACGCCGGTAAAACGACACTGACCGAAAAACTCCTTCTCTACGGAGGTGCTATCCATGAAGCAGGCTCCGTTAAAGCTCGACGGGCTCAGCGGCATGCCGTTTCTGATTGGATGGAACTAGAACAGCAGCGGGGCATCTCGATTACATCAACGGTGTTGCAGTTTACCTATAGCGACTATCGGATTAATCTACTGGATACACCAGGACACCAAGACTTTAGTGAAGACACCTACCGTACCCTGGCAGCTGCCGATAATGCCGTCATGTTGGAAGATGCGGCCAAAGGGTTAGAGCCTCAAACGCGCAAACTGTTTGAAGTGTGTAAAATGCGTGGGCTGCCAATTTTCACTTTTTTTAATAAGTTAGATCGCCCTGGGCAAGAGCCTCTAGCCTTACTCGATGAAATTGAAAAAGAACTAGAGCTTTTTACCTACGCCGTTAACTGGCCCATTGGCATGGGGGACCGATTTAAGGGCGTTTTTGATCGACGCAAAAAACAGGTACATCTATTTGAGCGTTCTGCCCATGGAAGTAAAGCTGCGGCAAACACTGTTCTGGAATGGGGTGATCCTCGTATTGAGGCAATGATCGATGACGACGAAGTGTATGGCCAGTTTCTGGAAGAGCTAGAAATGCTTGATGAACTGGGCCCAGAATTGGATTTGGAACTCGTCCATAGCGGGGAAATGACCCCTGTATTTTTTGGCAGTGCCATGACCAACTTTGGTGTGGAGCTGTTTTTACGGTCGTTTTTGGACTTTGCTCTACAGCCTAGTCCGCGGGAAAGTACGGTTGGGATGGTTCCTCCCACCAGAGAAGAGTTTTCTGGATTTGTGTTTAAGCTACAGGCCAATATGGATCCAAAACATAGAGACCGGGTAGCCTTTGTCCGTGTGTGCTCTGGCCGTTTTGAAAAAGACATGGTGGTCAACCATGCTCGATCGGGCAAAAACGTGCGGCTATCCCATCCACAAAAGTTGTTTGGTCAAGGACGAGAGTCATTAGATGCAGCCTATCCAGGTGACGTCATTGGTCTGAATAATCCGGGGGTATTTGCTATTGGCGATACCATTTATCAGGGCAAAAAGCTGGAGTATGAGGGTATTCCGTTTTTCTCCCCTGAGCTGTTTGCCTATCTCAAGAATCCCAACCCGTCTAAGTTTAAACAGTTTCGTAAAGGTGTAACTGAGCTGCGAGAGGAGGGTGCTGTTCAGATTATGTATTCAGCGGATGAATCAAAGCGGGATCCAATTCTGGCGGCTGTGGGACAGCTACAATTTGAGGTCGTGCAGTTTAGACTGAGAAATGAATATAACGTTGATACAACCCTAGAAATGTTGCCCTACAGTGTTGCCCGTTGGGTGACTGGTGGATGGGATGCTTTAAAGGATGCTGGTCGGTTGTTTAATACGGTGACTGTAAAGGATAGCTATGGGCGTCCGGTGTTACTGTTTCGCAATGAGTGGAATTGTCAGCAGGTGGAAGGGGAGCATCCGAAGTTGGCATTGAGTAAAACAGCGCCAGTAGTGTCGGGAAAGGAACCAGAGGATATATAGGGAGGAGTGAGATTTGTTACTGGGGGATTGGCACTACTCCCCACCCCCTCTAACTCCCCCCTTTATAAGGGGGAGAACTGGAATTTCCCCCCTTATAAAGGGGGGATTAAGTTAAAGGAGGGATTAAGTGGGGTAATGAAGGATTTTGAGTCCTCTTACGAGATGTGTCTACACCGTAGCCCTCTATGGGGGTATGGGGTTTTGAGTTTTCTCACTACGTCACTCAATTGCAGGGAATTCTGGCTATTTGTTTAACTGGGCGTTGACCTTTCTGAAGACAGAATATTATAGGCACAAAGAATAGGGCATGTTATGCAGATCTATTTAGACTACAGTGCTACTACGCCGCCACGGGCAGAGGTAATTAAGGCGATGGCATCGGCTATGCAATATGGCTGGGGTAATCCATCGAGCTTACACAGTTGGGGTGGTCAAGCCGCTACGGTGATGGAAACGGCACGGATGCAGGTGGCGGAGTTGATTGGTGCGCCTGCAAATGGGGTTGTTTTTACGGCCAGTGGAACTGAGGCGAATAATCTGGCGATTATGGGGGTGGCGCGACAGTATCGTAAGCCGCGCCATATGATTATTTCGGCGGTGGAGCATTCTGCGATCGCAAAACCCGCTACCTTCCTGGAACAGCAGGGTTGGCAAATCACTCATTTGCCAGTCAATAGCTATGGCCAGGTACATCCATCAGATTTAGCCAAGGCTCTGCAAAAAGATACGGTGCTGGTGTCAGTCATTTATGGCCAAAGTGAAGTGGGCACGGTACAACCGATTACTGAGCTAGCCGCTGTCATTCAGGCTAGCGATCAGCTGTCTAAGCCTCTCTTTCATTCTGATGCTGTGCAGGTGGCGGGGCGATTACCTATAGATGTAAAGCAACTGGGAGTGGATTTACTTTCTATCTCTAGCCATAAGCTGTATGGTCCTCAAGGCGCAGGGGCACTTTATGTAAAACCAGGCACTGAGTTAATGCCATTGATTAATGGCGGTGGCCAGGAAAATAATTTACGTTCCGGGACTCAAGCAGTGCCAAGCATTGCTGGATTTGGTATGGCGGCAGAGTTAGCAAGCCAGGAACTCTCACAGGAACAACACCGATTGGTCAGATTGCGGAATTGCTTAATTGACCAGTTACAAAGTCATCCTGAACTATCACTGACAGGGCATCCGCAGCAGCGGTTACCTCACCATGTCAGTTTTTATCTACCCAATGCGGATGGTCAAAGGGTCTCCGGTAAGACGCTAGTACGTCAGTTAAATTCGGCAGGAATCGGTATTAGTGCAGGCTCAGCTTGCCACAGCGGCAAACTGACACCAAGCCCAATTTTGCAAGCCATGGGATTTAGTGATGCAGCCGCAAAGACTGGCATTCGTCTGACCCTGGGACATCAGACTACAAAAGCGGATGTGGATTGGACTGTGATGGTGCTGAGACAGATTGTTGAGCGAGTGATGGTGAGTCAACCTGTCGCCGTCGCCGGGCTCACATGAGAAGCTGGATCTTGCAATACATCCACCACCAGACTTGGTAATTGAAATTGCCTAAACGAGTACAAAACGTTTTATCGTCTTAATCTCTGAATAGCTCACCACCAGTTGGTTTGCGATCCTACGGATAGAGCTATAGGGATAGTAGAAATCATTCGAGTACTCCACGGTGCTCAAAATCTTGAATAAATTCGAGATCCGGACTTTTCCCAGTAAGAATAAACCCCTGAAGCTACTCAAAAAGTCAGATAATTAAAAGCGATTGTTTGTTAAAAACGAAAAATCTGACCATGTCTAACCTGCCGAAGAGCCTTGAGGAAACCATCGATCAAGCCATTGCCTCTACGAAGGCTGCTATTGAAGATGGCGTTACCCGCCTGCAGGTGGAAATGGTTATCCCTGAACTCAAACAGCAGCCAATTGCTAAACGATTTCTTAGCCTGTTTGAAGATTTAGGCCTACAGTTTAAGGTCTTATTTCCTGATGCTGGAGCTGCTGCCCTGGCTAAACGCGACTGGGATAATCCAGACTTCATCATTCGCGGCATCAATGAAATCCAATCAGCCATCGAGCCAGACGATGAAGCGATTCTGGTAGTCAACCCATCTGCTGTCGAAGTTCAAGACGTTGAAAAACTCTGCAACGACGCTCAAGATCGCCCGGTTATTATTCTCAATCCCACACTAGAAGACGTCAGCATTGTTGGTATCGGCTACGCCGCCCGTCAGTTAAGGGAACGATTTTTGAGTACCTTGACCTCCTGCTACTATTACCGTCCCATGGAAAGCGCAGCCGTATTGCGATGTCACCCCGGTGGATGGCAAGTTTGGCAGGATATGGGCGACCAATATGAACTTCAAGCTGAACTCCCAGAGCGCCCCTCCAGTGAGATATTAGAAAAAATCCTCTACGCTGACGAAGAGTCAAACAGTAGTGCAGCTCCTAAACCCAAGAAAAGTTTACTGGGTGAAGTCCAGAAATTCCTGCGTGCACTGAGCCAGTAAAAACCAAAAATAGATCTGGTGACTGAGCGGAGGAGTCGAAGGTACCACCCCGAGCGTACCTTACGACTTCGATCAAGGTACGTTTACCGCTTTTCGTCAAGACTCAGTACGGTATCCCGAAAACAAACACCGTTGTCATGCCAAGCAATCGCCCGCTAGAGTAAAAAGCAGACATGAGTGAATTCACAAATAGATAACTAAAGATGGCTATAGGGCTGATTATTCTCTATTGGGTTCTGCTCATTGTCATGGCAGCTGGCATTATTGGTGCATTTCTTCCGGCATTCCCAGGTATTGGTCTGATTGTCATTGCTATTGCTATTTGGGGTGCGATCGCAGGCTTTAGCAAAGCCGTCATCATCGCCTTGGGCACTGCCATCGCCATTTTGATTACAACTACCGTCATTGACTACCTGGCGGGCTACCTGGGGGCAAAGAAGGTCGGAGCCAGTAACTGGGGGCAAATTGGTGCCGTGATTGGCATGATTTTAGGCCTATTGGGGCTGTTGCCCGCCTTACCCATTGGTGGTCCAATTTTTGGTCTTTTATTTGGCTCAATGCTTGGAGCCTTTATTGGTGAAATGCTTTACCGACGAGACCTACAGCTATCAGCAAGACTTAAACTGGGTGCAAAAGTAAGTTTGGCAATTATTGTCAGTTCCTTACTTGGCAACGTTATTGCCGGAATACTTTCTATCATTGCAACCGTAGTATTTCTAGTGGCAACATGGCCAACTGTGATGTCACCCATACTGTCAATGCTCCCCTGAACTGACCAATAATGGCCCACCCAGAACACCTAGCAATATTACGCGCTGGGGCCAGAGTGTGGAATCGCTGGCGTCAACAAAATACCCAAATCCGTCCGAATTTGAGGGCTGCAGATTTACAAGGCTCTGATTTAGCTGGGTTTAACCTACGGCTTGCTTACTTTAGCGGAGCAAACCTTAGTCGCGCCTATCTATTCGAGGCCAACCTCAGTGAAACTAATTTTCAAGGCGCTAATCTCAGCCACTGTTGCCTGATTGGGGCTGACATGGAAAAAGCCTACTTTGCCGATGCGAACTTATACCATGCCTATTTATCCCAGGCAAACCTGACAGAGGTCTATTTTGGTCATGCCAACTTAGAAAAGGCCAATTTAACCGACAGTGTTGTCAATGGAGCTTATTTTGGCCAAGCCGACATCACAGAAACTGACTTTAGCAGTGCGAAAGATTTAGCCCCCATGCAGTTAAGGTTAGCCCATAATTTTGAGCTAGCTATTTTGGCTAAAGATGCTGTTGAAGATCCAGCACAACCCCTATTCGCTTAGGTTAAAAGCTCTGTAACTCTAGTTAAACGGTCACTGATGCCGGATAGCGTATACCCGCATTTTTCAGGCGTTGCAAGGCTTCCTGTAACCGAGCATTTTTGGCAATCAAACTAACCCGAACAAACCCTTCACCGCCTTCTCCAAACGCACTGCCAGGGGTAACTACCACCCCCGTCTTTTGCAAAACATCCAACGCGAAATCAGCAGCAGTCATTTCTGGTGGGCAAGGCATCCATAAGTACATAGTGGCCTTTGTTTTAGGCACTGTCCAACCCAGCTCTGCTAAACCATCAATTAGATAATCACGCCGGCTACTATAGCGATCGCACACGTCCTCAAGATAGGAATCAGGCAGATTTAGGGCTGTTTCTGCCGCCGTTTGAATAGCCGAGAAAATACCATAATCCAGATTGGTTTTAAGGGTGCGGAGACCTTGAATGATATGGCGGTTACCGACCACAAAGCCCACCCGCCAGCCAGCCATATTGTAGGTTTTAGAAAGGGTGTGAAATTCAACGCTAAATTCTTTGGCACCAGGTATTTCAAGCACGCTGGTGGGTTGATATCCGTCAAAGGCTAACTCGGCATAGCACAGGTCATGGACCAGCATGATTTCATAGTGCTTAGCAAAGGCCACAATCTCTTCAAAAAAGGAGCGGGGCGCGGTGGCCCCAGTGGGGTTATTAGGATAGTTGAAGTAAAGCACCTTGGCTCGTCGGGCGACATCCTCTGGAATAGTGGAGATATCGATTAGCCAGTCGTTTTCTAGCGTTAACATTAGGGGATGAATATGGGCGTTTGCGATCGCAGGCCCCCGAAAATGTGCCGGATACGATGGTGTTGGTACCAATACCGTATCCCCTGGATCTAAATACGCTAAGGCTAAATGGGTCAACCCTTCTTTTGACCCCAGTAACGGCAGTGCTTCACCTTCAGGATCAAGAGTTACGCCATAACGGCGATGGTACCAGGCTGTAATTGCATTACGAAAACTAGCCGTCCCTTCAAACGGAGGATAACCATGGTGATTGGGATCGGCTAACGCTTTTTGCGCCGCTTCGACCACTGGTGCAGGGGTGGGACCACCAGGATTCCCCATACCCAGATCAATTAAGTCTAATCCCTGGGCTCGCGCATTGGCCTTAAGTTCATCCAAGCGCGCAAAGGCGTAAGGAGGCAATTGCTCAAGTCGCTGTGCTTTTTTCATCCAAGCTGGGGTCATAGGCCTACCTCCTAATCATGACGGTTGTGACGGTGATTTCGCTTTGGGTAATTGGGTTGACACATCGGTGTAACCACGACGACAAGGAGCTGTAGTAGACACCATGGCCGCCATTAACTGTTGAGGACTGACCTCAAACGGCAAGTGGTGAATGTCTGACTGAGGCTGACAGGCAAATTCAGCCGCCTGCCGTAACTCAATTAAGGACATTTCTCCTAATCCCAGATCGCCTAGGGTCATGGGCAACCCAATTTGGTCATAAAACCGCAGCAACTGCTGACGAGCAGCAACGGCCAGGGCATTGCCCGCTTCCATTTCCTCTAAACGCAGTTGAACTAAGATACCATAGGCTACTTTTTCGCCATGGAGCATACTATGGCTCGCTAGAATTTGGGTTAAACCATTATGCACTGCGTGGGCTGCAACCGTTCTGCACTGGGCACCCCCCATACCACCAATGACGCCAGCCATCAGCACAGAGGCATCTACGACCTCGCGCCAGTCGTCTCCACCTAAGTTTTCTAGGGCAGCGGCTGATTTTTGCAAGAGAATATCGCGCAACACTCGTGCCTGTTGCACTGCACCAATAATCATGGTTTGGGAGGAATGACCGCTACTAACGGAGGCTTCATACCACTTTGCGATCGCATCCCCAATCCCTGACACCAACGTACGTCTAGGAGCAGTCGCTATTAGCTCATAATCAAGCAATAGCAGATTTGGACAAATGGGCAGGCCCACATCATATCGAAATGCCCCCTGCTCAGAATAAACATTCGACAATGCGGTCCAGGCAGCACAGGTAGCAGCTGATGTAGGAATGGTAACCACGGGCAACTGCATTTGATAGGCCAACAGTTTAGCCGTATCAAGGGCTTTCCCCCCCCCGACACCAATGATCAGATCAGCTGAGTGATCAGCCACAACCTGACGTAGCCGTATCAACGTCGTCTCACAACAGTCAGCCCGATACGAGGCTTGAGCCACATTAAGCTCACTAAACATATCGGTTAAAAACGGCGCAGCCGTCTGTAAAGTGCGATCTCCACCCACCATCAAAGGGCGTTGACCTAACTTAGCAATCAGAGACACACTCTCAGATAAAATGCCTGAGCCACGCACCACCTGAGCGGGTGCCACCATTACCGTAGATAAGATAGACATAATTAACGTTTAGCCAATCTATAAAATTCTTGGATCACCCAAATACAAATGAGCAAACCAGGTAAACCGAAAAGCTACATATTAGTGATTATTCGCGATTAGTGATCAAAAAGGATATTCCAGAACAGCAGCGATATCATCTCAGTACAATCTAACTTTTCTGAATTGTCGCTCGTGCCTTGGCCAACTCAGAATGGGAAAGAGTAATCCGATAACCTGAGTCAGACTCAGCATCGGGCTGGACATTACCCAGGTACAAGAGATCTGAAATACCGGGATCACGATGAGCAATAGTGCGCGCACGAATCATCGGAGTCTGACTACCACTTAGTTGACTGGGATTAAATGACTTGATCGCCGCCTGTTGCAGGGTAGCTTCTAGTTGAACATCGGTAATGTCAGCAGGAACAGCAATTACAAGCTGCGCAGCACCTGAGTCAAATACCGTAGTGTAGGGTACCGACCCCTCAACTTCAGTTGTCACTAATGGTCGAAAACTAAGCCCAAACAGTCCTACGGTCAAAACACAACAAAAGCCAGTTGCTCCCACTAATCGAAAGCGTATTCCCCATTTAGGAATGAACGTCAGCGCTGCCAAAGCTGCAAAGGCTAATGTCGTGAACCCCATCCATTTGGTTGCCTCTAAAAAAAATTCGGGAGTTGGCATAGCAAACTAACGCTTTTGATATCTAATCAGCATAACGTTATTAATCGTATCAGTGGACACCTTTCAAACGATGAAAACCTTTTGATAAACAACATTTAAATTGAAACCTGGAGTTTCTTCCACGACAAAATTACAGTTCTGGACATGGACAAGGTTCAAATGGATATTTTTGGTCATCAAAGCATTTGTTAGGCAGTCCCAAGGCTAGGGTTCACTAAAGGATGTCTTAAAAACTCATCAGGATGCATGCTGAAACGATATCAAGCAGGGTATCTCAGTCTGCTTATACTAGCCCTAAGTAGTCTGGGGTTGATTACCCTTAGGTGGAAAAGCTTTGGCAAGCCCAAACCGTTACCTCAAGATCCCCATATTCAAGTTTTCTTTAACCAAACAGAAACTAATACTTATAACGATCCCTATCGTCGTATCCAGCGGTCTGGAAACAATCTAGAGCAAATTTTAATAGACGCTATTGGCCAAGCAACGTCATCCATTGATATAGCGGTACAAGAACTGAACCTACCTCAAGTAGCAAAAGCCTTGATAGATAAGGCTCAAGCTGGAATTGTTGTGAGAGTAATTCTAGAAAATCAGTATAGCGACCCGTGGAGTAAACAAAATCTTAATTGGATTCGTCAACAGGACGAGCACAGCCGAGGAAAATACGAAAATTTGTTTGCATTTGGTGACATCAATGGAGACGGCCACATTTCCTTAGATGAAGCAGTCCAACGGGATGCCATCCTGATGCTGCATCAGGCCAACATCCCCATTGTGGACGACACCGATGACGGGACTAAAGGCAGCGGTCTGATGCACCACAAATTTATGATTGTGGACAATCAACACATAGTTACTGGTTCTGCCAACTTTACCCTCTCCGGTATCCATGGAGACTGGCTGATTCCTGAGAGTCGAGGCAATGCCAATGTACTGCTGCAGATTACCAGCCCAGAGTTAGCCACAGCCTATACTAATGAATTTAACTTGATGTGGGGTGATGGCCCTGGTGGTCAACCCAATAGTCTGTTTGGGTCACCCAAACCAGCACGACCACTCCAAACAATTGCCCTGCCTAACAGCCAAATCTCAGTACACTTTTCACCTCACCGTACTGATACCCCGCAGGAACAAACAACGAATGGCGTCATTGAAACTATCCTCAGTCAAGCAACACAATCTGTAGATCTGGCACTGTTTGTGTTTACCGATCAGGCCATTGCTAATGCGCTAGCAACAAAATCCCAACTTCAATTACGCACATTAATTGATCGTAGTTTTATTTATCGATATCATAGCGAAGCCTTAGACATGTTAGGATTCGCCCTACCTGACCATCGCTGTCAATATGAAAAAGACAACCGTCCATGGGACAATTCTATCCAAACGGTCGGTTATCCAGTGTTGGCTGATGGCGATAAGCTACACCACAAATTTGCGTTAATAGACAACCAAACCGTGATCATCGGCTCTCACAACTGGAGCAAAGCCGCTAACCATAAAAATGATGAGAACCTGTTGATTATTGAGAACGCGCTTGTCGCACAACACTTCAAACAAGAATTTGAACGACTGTATAAACAAGCAGAACTTGGGCGTACAGAATATCTTATCCAGCAGACAAAAAAGATACAGGAGAAATGCAGCAATGGTTAGCCCAACCACCCCCTATAACTCTATGTCTTATTTCTCTTTAGTTTTGTCTGGACACGCTTATAGAACAAATAAATCTGTCGCATACGAGTAAGACTAGGAATATCCGATGGATACTGTTGTCGATAGTCAAAAAATTGATTGAGTTCTGTGAGAATAGTTTCAAGCCGAGGAATCAACTGTTCAGCACGATAGGGAGCAAAAAACTTCTCAGTTAGATGGCTGGGCTGCCAGTTTTCTAACACAGCGGCAATCCGCTGAACATCATACCCAGTAGCATAGCCGGCAATCTTGTGGCAGTTTACCCCAGGGTCAAGATAATCAGCCAGGGCATGATTGACGCTGGCAAACACCTGACAGCCAGAGGCTAGAGCTTCCATCGGTGGTAGCCCAAAGCCTTCCGTCAAGCGATATTGAGCCCAATATTCTGCAGAATCATAAAGATAAATCTTGGCTCGATTAAATAAGGCTATGAGATCCTCTACAAATGAATCAATAACAACGACATTGAATTTCTCTTTTAATGCAGGCACAAGTTGTTGGCTAACATAGTCAGACGATTTTCTTACTTGCACCAAAATATCAATATCTCGCTCTGTTTGGCGATTAGTGACATTTGCAGGGAGCTGATTGGGTAGCCAGTAGATGAGTGAGTTTTGCGATCGCGCCCCCCAGTATCCCATCGTATTACGACTAACAGCCATAATCGGCACCTGGGGTGGTACCGAAAAACCATAGCCTGAACTATGGGCATGGTATATCACATGACAATGGGAGAGTTTTTTAAGTTGTTTAGGAACATCAAACCCCCAACTAACAACAAAAATACAACCATTCAGATCTACTTGCTGTAACAGATCGTCAATAAATAGATGATCCTCTTCTCTCTGTCGATAAGTGACGACATTTGCTTTACAAATCTGTTGCACTAGCTTCAACATGTTTAGTTCGGCAAAGAGGCCACCGCAATAAAACGAGCGAGTAGTGCCTGGTAGGAGAAAATAAAGCGCTCTCATCACAAACAGATTATGGATCGCTCAGTATTTTACAGGATGGCAGCCATAGATATTGCAACCACTCAGTTATCAACTCAGCTTCTTAAGCTAATCCCCTAAGCACTCTCTAGCCTCTATTAATTTTGTCAATACCTCCCATCTATCCCATGCTTTGATGATTCCAAATTTCATCCATAGATTAAGAAATATGCAACACCTACCCTCTGAGGAGGTTCTGATGAATACCTATCCTTCAAATTTGCAAGAACTTGAAATACAGCGCCGCCAGCTAGAGAAACTATGGCAGCCGACGTCAGCCCCAAAAATCAGACAAACCCCTAGTCACTGGTTACGCGCAGCGGGTCAATGGCTGCTGCAGGCGTTAACCGAAGGCGATCAGTTAAAAGTTTGGGAAAGCCAAACCAAACAAGGAAACCGTTGGTGTATTTACGATCCTATTGGTGATGCCCATCACCAGTTTGAATCTGAAGAAGCCATGCGTGTGTGGCTAGAACAACGTTATAACCACTAGTAATTGCTTACATCAGTTTAGGCTTGTGTGCTGTATCGTAGCCTGCAAGTCTAAGCTAACTATTTCGAAAACTTTTAAAGTGTTGCAAGGTAAGGTGATCTTTTGCAACCTTTGTTAACCCTCCTAAACGCCAAACGATTCAATAAATCATAGATGGCTCTTAAGGGGTGCTTCCCATGTATATAAAATTAGCGCTTAGCACAGCTGTTTTAGGCACAGCAGCTGTAGCATTTGCTGGCTATGCGAACACTAGTGTAAGTACCAGTAGCCAGGCTTTATCAGACACCTACGCCCAAAAATGCTCCGCCTTAGTGGATGCTGGTACAACAACAACGTTTGATATTAACGAACAGATTGCGATTCTCTCTGGCGAAAGTAGTTCGAATCGACTACTCGCATTACGGGCGATTTGTAATGGCTATGGGTATGGTGGTAACTGGGGTGTAGAGGCCGATCTGCTAGTGCCTAATCGTCCAACGGCAGCAGCACCTCAAGCGATTACCACTAAGGAGTCGGATGCATTTGTTTATTTTAATGATCGTCTAATTGACAAAACTCCCCAGGCAGCAACACAGTTTGACCAACTACCCCAGGATCGAATTGAGCTGATTGCTCCACTTTAATAGAGTTTTAAGGTAGGTGCGATCGCTAAGGCTCCGATTGACTGCGGTATAGTAATTGAGACATTACTGGAAAAGTGCCATGTTCGGTTTAGGTTGGCCAGAGGTAGGCATTATTGCCATTGTCGCCGTTTTAATTTTTGGACCTAAGAAGATTCCTGAGTTAGGCAGTGCCCTAGGCAAAACCCTACGGGGATTTAAAGAAGAAATGGATGCTGAAGCAGCTGACTTTGAAGATGCAGACTATGTAGAGGATCCGGAACAAACATAATTGTTCGGAGTCTATAAGTTTAGTAGGTACATGGTTGGAGCTACCTACTACTAGCAAGCGTCTAGTGAGCATATAGTAGGCATTCAGGGAGGTGGTAAACCACCTCCCTGTTTTTTACTTAAACCACCTCCCAGTTGCAACCTGTAGTTTCTTCGACGGCAAAACTACAATTCTGAACATGGACAAGGTTTAAATCCCCAGACGCTGATAGACCTTATCTAAATTTCTGAGCTGATAATCCGGGTTAAATGCCGCTTTGATTTCATCAGCTGACAGCTTTTCGTTTACCTGAAAGTCTTGAGAAATCAAGGCATAGAAATCCCCTCCTTCAACATTCCAGGCCTCATGGGCACAGCGTTGCACAATGCGATAGGCATCTTCACGAGAAATGCCTTTCTCCACAAGGGAGAGCAGTACCCGTTGACTAAAGACCACACCACCGTACATGTTCATATTACGTTTCATATTTTCAGGGTAGACCTGCAGATTTTGCACCAGCTTGGTAGTCTCCACGAGCATAAAGTGAATCAAAATACAGCTATCAGGAAAGATCACCCGCTCCACAGAGCTATGGGAAATATCTCGCTCATGCCATAGGGCAACATTTTCCAAAGCAGCCAAGGCATTGGTCCGAATGATGCGGGCCAGACCGCTTAAACGTTCCGACTTAATCGGATTACGTTTGTGGGGCATGGCAGACGATCCCTTTTGACCCTTCGCAAAAAATTCTTCAACCTCTAGCACATCCGTACGCTGCAGATTACGGATTTCCACCGCAAAGCGTTCAATGGAGGCAGCTAAACCAGCCAAGGTGGTCATAAACTCAGCATGCACATCTCGAGAAATCACCTGAGTCGACGCCGTATCAGGTTTCAGTCCTAGCTTCTGACATGTCAAAGCTTCAATTTCAGGATCGATATTCGCATAGGTACCCACTGCACCTGAAATCTGCCCAACAGAAATTTCATCTTGGATACGACAAAGCCGCTCACGGTGACGTAGCACCTCCGCTAACCATCCTGCCAACTTAAATCCAAAGGTTATCGGCTCTGCATGGATACCGTGAGAACGGCCAATCATCACAGTATTACGATGGTCCTGAGCCTGATTACGAATAACCTGAATTAATTTTTCCACATGGGACAAAATCACCTTGTGGCTAGCAACAATCTGTAGAGATAATGCCGTATCCAACACATCAGAGCTAGTCATCCCCAAGTGGATATAGCGGCCTGCATCACCAACGTACTCATTAACATTAGTCAAAAATGCAATCACATCATGGCGAACTTCAGCCTCAATTTCTAAAATTCGGGCCACATCAAATTTAGCCTTGGCTTTGATTTCGTCCACCGCTGTTTGAGGAATTCGGCCCAATTCGGCTTGGGCTTCACAGACGGCGATCTCAACCTGTAGCCAGGTTTGGAATTTATACTCGTCGGTCCAAAGTTCGCCCATCTCGGGCAGGGTGTAACGTTCAATCAAAACTAGTGTCGCAGACTACAACCGCTCTATTGTAAGGGTGTAGTAACCGGTTGCTAAGGCGAAATTAATAATAGTGAGGATTTGATTACACGCTGCTTCAAACTATAAAGCCACTGAAATGACTATGGGTCAATACAAACAAGTTAGTCTATCCGGAATGGAACAAAATAGCGGTGTATTTCAGGTTTCATTTACCCTACATAGTTGCTATACATGCCCTCCAATCTCCTCACTTGGCTTATCCATGGGTTAGACGCGGCCCATGGCAACCTGTCCTTTATGGTTTGGAATAGCTTTTTAGCCCTCGTGCCCCTAGCGTTAAGTTTTTGGTTATTTCGAGGACGCGGTAGTCATGACCGACGATTTCCCTGGTGGATTGGGCTTATGATATTTATCGCCTTCCTCCCCAATGCCCCCTATGTTTTGACTGATATTATTCACCTTGTAAATGATATCCGCAGTGGCCAGTCTGTATGGGCAATCGCCCTGATCCTAGTGCCCCAATATCTTCTATTCATTGGTTTTGGCATCCTGGCCTATACCATTTCGATTGTTAATCTAGGGCGCTATCTCAGTCGAGAAGGCAACGTTCGCTGGGTATGGCCTACTGAGTTAGGTCTGCATGGGCTAAGTGCCATCGGCATTTATCTGGGGCGTTTTTTACGTTTCAATAGCTGGGATTTACTCACTAAACCTGACACCATCGTCAGCGATACCCTATCGCTACTAGTCACAAAACAACCCCTCATCATTATGGTAGGGACATTTTTTATCATTGCAACTTTGCACTGGATCCTAAAGCAGATCACGTTGGCTTTGATCCTCTATTGGCGGACTCGTAATCTGCGGACAACTCAGAGATATTTGGCTTAGAGATTTATCTGGGCAGCAAGAATTATCCTTGAATATCTGTTTGCATAGCTGAACAGCTCATTGCAGATCGCCAAGGAGAGTTTTGCTAACGGCGGCTTGCATAATATAAACAGATTCCCCCTAGGCACTTGGCATAACAACTAGGGGGAATCCATTTATAACGTTGGACAAAAAGCTATTAATAATGAAGCTTTTTAATCGATCTCAATCGACTCAAAGGAACTTAGTACAGACCAAGATAGACGCGTTACAGCAGTGGCAAGTGCAATAATTAAAACCATAGTCAGGACTGCATAGGGCATGTGCAACCCAAACAAAACCATGCTAATAATGAGTAGGGCAAGCAGTGTAATGTCCAAAGCCTTGTCCTCAAAAATTACTGTCACCTTCATAGTAGATATTTCGCCAAGAGAGTATTAATCTAGGCAAAAAACTTATCAATGGTTCACGTTTATGTAAACTCAAGCATTCGAAAGAGCAGCCGTGGCAACAGGGCTTCATTATATCCGTAATGCTTGAGCAACAAGGTATATACCCTCTGCTATCTGAGCTTCATTGATAGCCGTATAACCAAATACAAACTCTCCTGTATTACAGGGCACTTCATATTGAAGCTGGGCGCTACACATTTCTACACCAACATTGGCTGCCTTGGCGATGACCTCATCATCACTGAAGCCAATGGGCAGCTTAGTCATCACATGCAATCCTGCACTATCTCCAAAAATCTTTACATCTTTACCAAAATGTTTATATAGAGCCTGCACCAAAATATTACGACGGCTTTCATAGCACAGAAGCATTTTACGAATATGACGTTCTAAATGACCGGCTGTAATAAACTCTGCCAGGGCATATTGAGTCAGAGTGGGTGGTTGTCGATCGGCTAACCACTTTGCTTTACCAAAGACCTCCACTAGAGAATTAGGTACGACCAAGTAACCCAGGCGAATGCTGGGAAACATCACCTTAGAAAAGGTACCGACATACAGTACAGACCCATGACTATCCAGACCTTGCAGTGATGGAATAGGCCGTCCTCCATAGCGGTATTCACTATCATAATCGTCTTCGACAATAAGTGCCCCAGTTTTCCACGCCCATTGCAACAAAGCCAGTCTTCGCGGTAGGGAAAGTAATGCTCCTGTCGGAAACTGATGCGACGGGGTCACGTAGACTAGTCTTATTGTGTCGTCATATTCCACTAACCTATCAACAATCAGCCCATCACGATCTAGCCGCATCGGCAACAGTTTTGCACCACTCGATTTAAAGATATTTCGCGCTCCGCGATAGCCAGGTTCTTCAATCGCGACACTATCGTCAGGGTTCACCAGTAACTGAGTAATTAAGCTCAGTGCCTGCTGACTACCATTAGTAATAATTACCTGGTCAGGTGTACAGCGCACCGCTCGTGAATGCTGGAGATGATGGGAGACAGCTTGTCGTAAGGGCCAGTAGCCAAAAGATTCGTCAGCATAGTTAAGCCACTGAGTCGTTGCCCGACAATGTTTTGACAACAGTTTTCGCCATAGCTCTACTGGAAACAAGTCCAAAGCAGGGTGTCCATAGCGAAAGCTAATGTCATAAGACTCTCTAAACGTTGTTAGCGATGCTTGGTTTACACGCTGACCATAGGCAGACAAGGGGATATTAACAACCGTCTCAGAGGATTGCTCCACGGGGTCAGCTGCTAACAACAGTTCTGGCAACTGAGAACAGACATAGGTACCGGCCCCTGGGCGGGTTTGTAAGTACCCTTCACTAATTAGCTGATCATAGCCTTGGGTCACGGTGGTCCGCGATAGCCCAAAGGATTTTGCCAACGTGCGTGAAGGGGGTAAGCGTTGACCCGATGCTAACCGTCCTGACAGAATGGCCGAACGGATTTGGCTGTATATCTGTTGGTGTAACGGTTCTGGCAAGGCAGAATCAATCACTAATGCTAGTTCCATGGGGGCTTACCAAAGGACGGCATTAAAAATTGGACTTATTACTTGATTATAAATTGGCTCTAGACGATGGCCAATTTGTATAGATAACTTAGCAACATGCTCTCCACCTCACTTACAGCCTCCCTCCCAAGAGAGGATTAGGGGAGATTTTTAGCAAATTTGATGAGTTGTTTTTTGAAGGAGATAACGCTATGAAGACAGAACGGACCCAGGTGAAGCGTGTGCCTAAGCGGGGGCACTATGACCTGGAAACGGTGTATTCGATTTTAGATAAGGGACTAATCTGCCATGTAGGGTTTGCAATGGATGGGCAGCCGTTTGTGATTCCGACAGCCTATGGTCGGTTGGATAATCAGTTGTTTATCCATGGATCACCGGCTAGTCGCATGCTGAAGTCATTACAGCAGGGAATTGAGGTCTGTGTGACGGTGACGTTGTTGGATGGGTTAGTGTTAGCGCGGTCAGCGATGCACCATTCGATGAATTATCGCTCTGTAGTGTTGTTTGGGACGGCGGCATTGGTGAGTGAACGTGAGGAGAAAATGCGAGCGCTATATGCGTTTACGGAGCACGTGATGCCGGGGCGGTGGACTGAGACGCGGGAGCCGAATGAGCAGGAATTAACGGCGACAACTGTGTTGACGTTGCCGATTGATGAAGCGTCGGCAAAGATTCGGACGGGACCGCCAGTTGATGATACGGCGGATTATGGTTTGCCCTATTGGGCTGGAGTGATTCCATTGGGTTTACAGGCAGGGAAACCGATTGTGGATCCGAAGCTGACGGCAGGGATTGCAGTGCCAGAGCATGTGGAGCAGTATTTGGAGCGGCAGAGGGAGGTTGTTGGGGTAGTGTGACTGGGAACTGCGAAAGATTTTGTTGTAGTGACAGGATTAGCCCTCATTCTAAATCCTTCTTCTCCCTCGGGGAGAAGGACTTTAAGGGTTGTTTTTAGGTAAATGGGGGGACAGTTAGGCCTTTGAGTGCACTATTAGTGTCTATACCTTTGCTCTGGACTAAAACACCAAACGTTCCTAATCCCATGGGGGTCATGTCCATGAGTTGATGGAGGGACTGACGGCGTTGGATAAGTTGGTTGAAAGCGTCGGGACCGGGGAAGATGGTTTGGTTGAGTTTGCCGATGCGATCGCCAAGTCCCAAAGCCATGAGGAATAGGCCTTGCTGAGTAAAGCCAAGAGTGGTGAGTCCTTTTTTTTCACCGTGGCGTTGTAAGGCTGTGAAGTCTACGTGGGCGGTGAGGTCTTGTTGACCGATGTTGGTGTAAGGGTTGTCATGGTGGCGGTGCTGATAGTAGCACTTGAGGGTACCCTTGTGGCGGGCAGGGCTGTAGTAGCGTTGGGCAGTGTGGCCATAGTCAATGGTGAGGAGAAAGCCTCGGTCGATGCGGCTGGCAACGGTGTCAAGCCAGTCGAGGGCAGCGAGGTTAACTTCGGTACGGTAGCCGTTGGGGTAAGCATCGGTGAGGAGATCGATACCGACTAGAGCGAAGTATTGGGTAAGTTTGTCGGTAGAGAAGGGACCGAGGGTTTCTTGTAGGGTGCTGTCTTGGGTGGTGACGTAGACTTCTTGGAGTTGGTTGTCGTGCTTTTCAATGATGTGAACTGGGAAGGCATCGACAAGTTCGTTGGAAAAAAAGCAACCGGTAATGGGTTGCAGCTCATCAAGGGTGGTCCAGCTAACTTTTTCGTGGGTTAAGCGCTCCTGCTGCAGTGCTCGAAATGCAGGAGATTTTTCGATAATGATGTAGTTGAGGGCAGCGTAGCAGTCAGAATGATGCTGTTGCAGATAGGTAAGTACGTCTGCAGCAATAAGCCCCTGACCTGCACCCATTTCGACTAGGTGGAATGGGGTAGGTTCACCAAGGGCATGCCACATGTCAGCGAACTGGACAGCTAGGAGCTCGCCAAAATCATGGCCAAGGTAAGGGGAAGTAATAAAGTCACCGTCAGGCCCCAAGATTGATGATTTAGTCGCATAGTAGCCACAATCAGGTTGGTAGAGAGATAAATCCATATAGACCGCAAAGGGAATCCGCTGATGTGGTGCGGTGTGGATATGGTCAAGGATAATCGTAATAAGATCGACGAGGTTAGGCATAGATAGACATGGCTTAGTCTTGATCATTGTCCTTGCTTGAATGACGAGTGGGCAAGTTAGGCATGATGGTATCAGTAAGGCCGTATACGATGAGGGCTCTTTCTAAAATGCTGTTTTGCTGCTCAGTTAATGCGAGCTGGCAGGCTAGATGGACAGCTGTGATACCGCAGGTGATTTTTAGAACCAGACAGGCTGTAAAGGAAGTCTTGGCCAATAGATTTTTCATGGAGCTAAATCCTTGCGAAACATTCATGTTTCTAGGATGTCAAGGGGGTTTTGGAGTTTACTCCATAAGTAAGGCTGACTTAGCCTTACTTAGCCTTACTTATGTTTGAATGTGGGCTAATGCTTGAATAGATGGGTTAGGCTGGTATTCCTGTGATTTTGACCTTGGATCTGATGGAACCGTTACCCCACATTTATGCTAGAAAAAGGGGAAAAGCCTTGCTGGGTAGTCTATTGAGTACATTGCTTGCCTAACTCCCTGAAACGCCGATTGAGCCTCGCAATATTGGTCATGACTGGCAGTTTACAGATGAGCAAGAAGAAAAACTACAAATATACTACAACACCAACAAACTCTTAGTCGATTGCCTCAAAAGTGATTGTTACATTACTAAAGCTACTCGCCAAGAGATTGAAGACAGTCTATTGTTACCCATTAGCAAAATTCAAAATTGGCAAGCTGTTTGACAGTTGATTGTTCTTACTCAAACGTCATTGCACGAAGTTCTGATTACCTGTCCCCGATATTGCTAGCCGACCGCAAGGAGTTGTCTCTACAGAACTATTTATCTTAATCAAGCCTACTGAATTTGGCTTTGCTATAACAATTCTAGGCTTAAACACCCTTAACTCTCCTCACCTTCCACATTAGCCATAATCGGATCAACCGGTTTCGCCATAAAGTCCGTCGCCCCTACCGCCTTAGCCCGCATTCGATCTACGATGCCATCATTCCCCGTCAAAATAACAACGGGTGTTTTCCGTAACGCCTTTACCCGACGAACCTGCTTACAAATCTCATACCCATTCGCCACCGGCATCACCAAATCTAAAAAAATCACATCCGGCTTATGGCGAATAATCTGCCCCAGCGCCTGAACAGAATCCTGAATACTAATACAGCGATACCCCGCTGGACGTAACGCCTCCTCCATCAGATATCCCACCTGAGGACTATCATCCACACAAATAATCAACGGCAGTTCCTTCGCAACCTGCTGCGGTACCCTCTGGGTGATAGCAGCATAGGGACTCGGCAAATCCTCAATCGGATTTAGCACCACCATCCCCCGCTCCACATAGGTCGATATCATGCTGCCCAACGACGACATCTCGTGCCCCGTAATCTGACTCAACTCCCGTAATGACCGAGTACCCTTCAGCAAGCGCTGCAAAATCTGATAAGTGCGCGGTTGCGTACACTGCTTCAACCGTGCTGTATCTATAATTACCGGAGCCAAATTTGGTGACGCATCATTCAGTTCTGCATTTTGCCAAGACTGTAAATCCGTCCGCACCTTATAAAACAAGGCGGTACTACTGACAAGCGCTAACGGTTTACTTAATCGGGCCTGACGATCCGTACTATGGGCGATCTGGGTAATGTTACCCGCCGACTGACAAATATCAAACAGAACCTCTGAAAGAGTAGCCTGGATAATTGCGATCGCAACCTCCCGCGTCATCTGCTGACGTCGTATCAATACCGATAGGGCCACATATTCCCAATGATCAAATATCTCTGGTTCCCGTAGCCGCACCTCACTCGGATTCAAAGCTGGGCAATTAGCCTGCAGTAATCGTTGCCATCGCCGAAACCGATGTTGGCCACCACCAGCCCATAGCAACCGCCCTACCCGAAAATCAAGCCACCACAGTTCTCCCGTAATTGTTTTTAAGTGAATATAACCATTAGTTTGAGTCTGAATAATTGCCTTGATGGTTTTAATCAGTGTAGCCACCGATAACCCATGTTCTAATGGCAACATATGAAGTACAGACTCAGTCATTTTTTCAATTGCAAGGCTATGGTTTAGTTAACAAAAACTACGAAAAATACCCAATATGTCACCATAGCTCTTGGCTACTAACCATCAGTCAAGAGCTGGAAAATAAGGATATTTGTACGCTCCATTGCCGTTCTCCACATAGCGTGTAGAAATACCCTTTTCCAACGGAACGCTATACGCTACTTCACACTGTTTAGTTAGACAAGTTGGCCTCAACCAAACAAGACATCAACAACACAGAACCATTGATATCCCTCTTAAGTTTCCCGAACCCTCAGAAACTATAACGGCTTCCCTGCAAAAGTACTGGAACCCTTTGAAGCGAAAAGCCATAGACTCAAATCTATTAACCTTTCCTAAAAATTAGATATTGAGCAATAAACAATAAAAAGAAGCATAAAAAAATCGCACTACAGCCAATTAAGTTGACCACTCTTGGGCCTGGACTTCACTTAAAGAAACTGCTCTAACGCATAAAGCTAAGAAATATAATGCTAGAAGATCACCCTTAAAAAACTATTGACTGAGCATGGGCATTAGGAAAAACGTATAAATTCCCAGCAAGAATTAGTAGGCGCATCTACCGGTATTGACAGGGTAAGACCCTCTTCACTTATTATGAAATAGAACTATCTTCTAGAAAATGGTAGGATTTGAAATGATTTATTTTCATTACCCTATAAAAATTAAATCATTTTCATTGATAGCTATTCTTTACCTCAGGCTTTTTCCAAGGAAGAAATTCCTCTCATAAGCATTGAGAAAATCCTATAGTTCTAATATTTTTTGCTCTGATTTATCTACCATGACTGTTTAACCATACAGCTGCTTTTGAAGCTCTAGGCATAATGGATATTCAAGAACGTATCATCCGCCAACGAGTAATGCATATTGTTGATAGCTATCGGCTAGATGGTGATGATACTGATGCGTTTGCAGACAGTTTGAACAAACTACTAGAAACCTATCCTCAATCATTAATAGAGCTTGCTCTGACAGAATCTATTGTAAAAGGCTGGTCAGAGGTCCCTATGCCAAGAGGTTTGCCATTTATTCATGACGTCCATGAGCGCCTGCGTTCCTGGCAACCCGATACAGAAACATCATCCCAGCGTCCTAATTTATTTAAGTCTTCAACGCATCCAAAAGTACTGGGAGCAATGTCTTTGAACATAAGAGCAGCTAACCCTAGTCCAATAGACCCTGCATCCATAGATACCCTCTTGACACCTGGACAGTTTGAACAAATTACAGGCTTGGATGCAAGTTTAGTGTTTGATGAACATGGCAAGGTGTTGATAAATCGTCCAATGGGGAAGATAAAACCGCTCGAGCAACGGTAGCAATACCTAAAATTGAATATCCTGTCTGCACTAGGGTAGAGTTGGCTGTATTGTAAGTAGTACCCGTAGTGTAGATATCGTCAATGAGCAAAATGGGTTTCGACTTGTAGGAGCTGCGAGTGAGTTCTTGACCTATCTGAAACGCCCCTGTCAGATTAGCTTGTCTTTCTTTATTTCCCAATCGATGCATAGCATCAGTGGCCTTAATACGTACCAGACCACGGGCTAATAAAGGTAGTCTTGTGACCCGGCAAAATCCCTTAGCAATCAGAGCGGCTTGGTTGTAACCTCTTTCCTCAAGACGCTGCTGGTGCAGCGGAATAGGGACAACAACTGGTTGGTAACTCGTTTTATGCAGCCCTCTAATGCGCCAATGTTGGCCTAGCTGATAGCCTAACCAAATCCCCAGTTCAGCTTGGTTTCCATACTTCAATAGGGTTAATGACTGTTTTAGAGCACCAGAATATTTTCCCCAAGAGAAAACTGGTAAGGTAGAATCTTGCCACTGACACACCATGATCTGTCGATAGCAGCCATTACACAATACTGGTGCTGCTGGACGCTGGCATAATGGGCAAGCAGCCGCCAGAAAAATCTGGGTTAGTGGGCGTAAAATACTAGTTAATGACATAGAGCAGATGATAGATGCCCCTAGGATGCCCCTAGATTTAATTTCTGCTTATTCAAGCTAATAACTACTTCTTCTTATTGACCTTGACATTGGTGACACGGCCATCTGGGTAGACCAAGGACATTGTATTGTCTTGGTCTTGCTGTGCTTCGGAGGAAGATTTGCCATGGCCATGATTTTGATTGTTATTGTCTAAGCCACAGGCGTTCTTATTGGTGTTCATATTGTTTACTGCAGGGATGTATGTGTATGTGTTTAATTTTTCATCAACTTAAACCTGTCCTGTCAGGGTGAAACCATGGATTTTGGATACTTGATTTAGGAAAATAAAATAAAGCCTGTAAAGTCCTTTAAGGAAAGGCTTTCAGCTCAAATCCATAACACTTGATGTAATCGTAACGGTTAATTGTAAAGCTTAGAAAGCTTGAGTTTTTAAGCTTGTCCAAAGATTGAACGTCTTTAACTCACAACAACTTTAAGAAGCGATATGAGCATCAGCCAGTAGCCTGATTAATCTACGCAAATTGTCATAACGTTCCCAGGTGTTGAGTTTCAGAAATCTCCCCTTGGGTCGGGGTAGATATCACGTACAATCACACTGTTTGATCTAGCGCAGTACAGTTCAGAGAGGATAGACCCTTGAAAACACGAGTGATTGTGGTTCGGCACGGTGAAAGTACATTTAATGTGAAACGGATTATTCAAGGGCACCATGATGAGTCGCTACTTACAAAAACTGGAGAGGCTCAAGCAAGACAGGTAGGTGATTTTTTGAAAGGTATCGCCATTGATACCATTTATTGCAGCCCCCTCCAACGAGCTGCCCGAACAGCTGCGTTAATTACTGAAACGTTAGAGCAGGGGCATGAACCAAAATCCACTAATTTATTGAAAGAAATCAGTCTTCCTCTTTGGGAAGCAATGTCATTTGCTGATGTCGAAGCTCAGTACCCGGAAGACTATCGAGCTTGGCGTCACGATCCTAATGAGCTTAAAATGGCAGTCCCCTCGGCTGACGGGACAATTCAAGATTTCTATCCAGTGCGAGCCATATGGCAACAAGCATCCGCTTTTTGGCAAGGTTTATTAGAGCAGCATCAGGGCCAAACTGTTTTATTGGTTGCCCACAGTGCGATTAACCGGGCCTTGGTGGGGACAGCCATTGGACTTGGGCCAGAAGCACTTAATCGGATGTATCAGACCAACTGTGGCATCAGCGTCCTCAATTTTCCAGGAGCCTGGGAACAGCATGCTCAGCTAGAGTTAATGAACTCTACAAGTCATATGGGGAGCCCATTGCCAAAACTGCGCACAGGATTTAAGGGACCACGTCTCTTGCTAGTGCGCCATGGAGAAACTGAATGGAATCGGGAGTCACGGTTCCAGGGACAGATTGATATTCCTCTGAATGACAATGGTCGTGCCCAGGCTGCTCAGGCTAGGGAATTTCTAAAAGTGATTCCCATTGACGGTGCTGTTTCTAGTTCCATGATGCGTCCCAAGGAGACAGCGGAGATTATTTTAGAACAGCATCCTGAGGTGTCATTATCAGTGACAGAAGGTCTTTGGGAAATTAGCCATGGTCAGTGGGAAGGTAAATTTGAACATGAGATTGAAGCAGATTTTCCTGGCATGTTAAACGCTTGGCAAACTAAGCCTGAAACGGTTCAAATGCCGGATGGTGAAAATTTACAGGATGTTTGGGACCGAGCGGTTAAGGCATGGAATGAGATTGTTGTTCAGTATAGTCATCCGGAAACACCTAAAACCGTATTGGTGGTAGCTCACGATGCCATCAATAAATCTATTCTGTGCCATGTGACTGGATTGGGGCCAGAAGCGTTCTGGCAGTTTAAGCAGGGAAATGGAGCTGTTAGTATCATTGACTATCCAGATGGTGTGGATAGTGAACCGATGTTGAGTGCTGCCAATATTACCGTGCACTTGTCAGGCAGCCTATTTGATACGACGGCAGCGGGAGCGCTTTAACGGTTGAGTAAACCGGAGGACATATGAATAGCTGGATACGACAGGTACGTATTTTGGACCCACTGACTCAGCGGGACCAGATTGGAGACGTGTTGATACGGAATGGCATCATTCAATCGATTGAGAACTCCCTTGATGTGCCTGGCGATGACGTTACAGAATTAGACGGCCAGGGCTGTGTTTTAGCACCAGGGCTAGTTGATTTGTATAGTCAAACGGGAGAACCTGGGTATGAGTCGCGGGAAACTCTGGATCAGCTATTGGCTGCTGCTGCCCAGGGCGGGTTTACACGGATTGGGATTTTACCGAATACAACCCCAGCTGTGGATAATCTGGCCCAAGTCGTGCAACGTTTAGCGCGCAACAAGATAGTAGACCAGCCAAAGGTAGTACCTTGGGGTGCTATTACCCAAGGTACTCAGGGAGAAAAGCTCACAGATCTGATGGAGTTGGGGGCAACTGGGATAGTGGGGTGGTGTGATGGTAAACCTTTGGCTAATAGTCTAATGGTGCAGCGTTTGTTGGAGTATACGCAATCTTTGTCGTTACCGTTAGCCCTATGGCCCTGCGACCAAAACCAACCTGGTACTTGTCGGGAAGGAGCTGATGCTATTCGTCTGGGGTTATCGCCATTACCTATCACAGCGGAAACAACCCCTTTAACAGTCCTGCTGGAGGAAATTGCTACTAGCCTACGACCGGTCCACTTAATGCGTATTTCTACGGCCCGCAGTGTCGATCTGATTCGTTGGGCTAAGGCTCGTAGGCTACCGATTACCGCTAGTGTAACCTGGTTACATCTGTTGTTTAGTACAGCTGATTTAAATAGCTATGCGCCTAGTTTGCGGTTAGCTCCTCCCCTAGGCACCCCTGACGATCGGGAGGCTCTGATCGCCGGGTTAGAGGATGGCACATTAGATGCGATCGCAGTTGACCACTGTGTTCACACCTATGAAGAAAAAGCCGTCCCCTTTGGCATTACTCCACCGGGAGCAGCGGGTCTCCAGTTGGCCTTACCCATTCTTTGGCAGATGTTTGTCACCACCCAACGATGGCACCCACTGCAACTTTGGACGTATCTAAGCTTGCAACCGGCCCAATGTCTAGGCATTGAACCAGCAACAGTCCAGTTGAATACGGCGGCCAATCTAGTGTTCTTTGATCCAAATGCTGTTTGGAAAGTTACCACAGCTAGCTTAGGGTGCGATGTGATCAATACACCTTATGGTCATCAAACCATTCAGGGAAAGGCCAAACATATCTGGGTACCTGCGATTATCAATGGATAGTTGCTTTAGTCTCGCTTGAGTAAGCCAACTCGCCTAGGAGGCCAAAATCGCACTACAGCTTTGCCAATGATCTGATCTTCTGGCAAAAATGGTCGGCTCCAGGCATGGCTATCAACGCTATTGTTACGATTGTCACCAAAGACGATATAGCTATCAGCAGGGACAGTTTCAGGCCCCCATTGATAATTAGGAGGAGCCTTAATGTAGCGCTCATCTATGGGTTCGTTATTAATCAAAACCTGGCCGTCAAGCACTTCTACCTGATCCCCTGGCAACCCAACGACTCGCTTAATAAATGCATTACGCGGCTGACCTGGAGGGATTAATTCTTCAGGGGGCCAAAAAACGACAATATCGCCTCGTTCTGGTGAGTTTAATCGATAGCTAATTTTTTCAACCACCAAGCGATCATTGACCTGCAACGTAGGTTCCATTGAGCCGGTCGGAATGTAACGAGCTTCGGCTACAAACTGACGAATTCCAAGGGCTAAAACCACACTGAGACCAATTGTTTGGAGGCTCTCAACCCAAATATTTGTGCCTTGATTTTTTTGATTAACCACATTCACTGGCCCCGGCAGGGACACCCTAGTACCTCTGAGGTAAATCATAATCAATTTAATCTAAACCACCAAGACGCGTAAGAGGCCAAAATCGCACAACGGCTTTACCTATAATCTGATCCTCGGGCACAAAAGGTTGGGCGATATCCCAAGCATGGCTGTCATAACTCTGATTACGATTATCCCCAAGCACAAAATAGCTATTGTCTGGAATAATCAATGGCTCCTGCTCATAGGTCGGGGGAGATTGAATATAGCTTTCATCCAGGGCGTCACCGTTGACTAAAACAGTGCCGTCAGCCACCTCCACCGTATCGCCCGGCAAACCAACAATCCGTTTAATAAAAGCATCCCGCTTTTGACCTGCAGGGACAATTTCGGATGGTGGCCAGAAAACTACGATATCGCCTCGCTGAGGTGCTTGAAACCGATAGCTCATCTTTTCAATGACAAGTCGATCATTGACTAGCAAGGTGGGCTTCATGGACTCCGATGGGATGTAACGGGCTTCAGCCACAAATTGTCGAATACCTAAAGCAAGGGCAATACTTAGGCCAATGGTTTGAAGTCCTTCAATCCAAGGGTTTTGTTGTTTTTGAGACACAGCTGACGACTAGAAACGTTGGGATTGTCTTAACACAAGCGTAGTGTGGGCAAGCACTATTAACTGTTAGTTTAGATTAGCTATCAAATGGAGCCACCTCTCTTTAGCCAGATAACCATGGTGGATCATAATAAACTTGGGGTCAAAATGACCAGGTTATGAACGTTTCCTCACGACAGGATAGGGGCCTTTATCTTGGTTTGATTTGTTCGCTTGATCAATATGCCCCGCAAGCCAGCACCTTTGGCACCTTTGATGTCGTCTTTGTGGCTATCACCTACATGCCAGGCATCTTGAGCCATGCAGCCATGCTTTTGTAACGCAGTCTTGAAAATTAGCGGATCAGGTTTAGCAGCTCCTGCCTCTGCAGAGATAGTAATTGTTTGAAAATATTGCCGTAGATTGAGTGCATCAAGCACCGCATATATCCGGGAATCAAAATTGGAAATGATACCCAGGGAGATATCCATGTGCTGCCAGCGCTTTAAGGAGCTGATTGTGTCTTGATACACCACCCAAGGTTCAGCGGTGGCAAAGTGCTGATATACACCCTCAAAAAAACTTTCAAAATCAGAAAATTGATCCAGGATACTTGCCCTTTGAAAGGTATTTTTTGCGATCTCTAACCACCATAGATATTCCCGATGGGGAATATCTATGGCAGGTATATCAGGAAATGCCATGGGAGTAGATAGGGCAAAGCTACGATAGAATGCCCTGTCCAGTTCCTCAGCTGAAGCCTTTACTCCTGACTGCTGAGCCAGGGTTTGGTAGACTTCACCAACGCTACCCTTGACTCCAAAGAGGGTACCAACGGCGTCGAGAAAGATGACTTTAGGTTTGGCCATGGCAGCAAAGCAATGATAAAAAGGGCAGCAAGAAGGTAAACATCCTCCTAAACGACTGGAGGATAAAACCCACCCAAATCTAAGTTGATAGCAGATAATTTAAGACACCGACAAAAGTTCTTGCAACGGTTGACTAATCCAATTCAATCCCACCCTTAGCTGATGTTCAAAGGTGGGCATGCGATACAGATAGGTTAAACGACGTACAATATAAGCAGCAGAGCCATCCAACTGAAGACCCAAGCCAGTGAGCGTTGCGCTGTCACTCCCCAGGGTCATCATTTCCCCCAGATGTTGGTACCTAAAGGGTAGGATAGGCCGTCCTGTCAGGGTAGCCCAAATATTCCAAGCAGTATAGTCAGCCTGCTGTAAAGCCGCTTGGGCTGTGTTGGGGACTGTGTGCCCATCAGCGTCTTTGCCATCAGCCAAGTCTCCTAGGGCAAAGATATGATTCTGGTTCGATAGCTGAAGAGTAGGCTGAATTTTCAACTGCTGGCGTTCATTTTTTTCAAAGGGAAGGCTGGCAACTAGGGGGTTAACCCGATTACCTACGGTCCAAAGCACCAAATCCACGGGCAAAACGTCAATCTGATCTTTGTATTTCAGAGATATGGTGTCTACACCTACTTCAGTGACGCTAGTTTCGTAATCGATCCAGATACCCTTGTCAGTAATGGCATCCTGGGCAGCGTTTTGATTAAAGTCTGGGGAATTGGCCAAAATAGCTGTGCTACGTTCAACAATCCGTAATCGCCCTCTTTCGCCCAAGCGTTCCGCTAGTTTGCAAACTAACTCCACACCACTGTAGCCACCACCAACGACGGCAACCCGAATTTTATCGGCATTCGAGCTTTCTAACTCACGCAGACGCTCTTTTAGGGCATAGACATCGTCAAGGGTACGGAAGGCGATCGCATGTTCCTTGACGCCCGGTGCCATATCCATCGGCGTTTCCCCCCCCAGGGCGAGCACTAAATAGTCGTAAGGTAGTACAGCATCATCCTGTAAACAGACCGAACTAGCCTCCGCATCAATACCAGCTACCCCACTCCGATGAAACTTAATACCAGTCCCCGCCAGCAGTTCTGCATAAGGAGGGGCAATTTCCCAGGTCTGCAGCTCATCGGTTACAAGTTCGTATAATAGGGGCGCAAACAAAAAGCGATCGCGCTGGTCAACCAAAGTAATTTCTGGTTTTGTCGCTTTATCCCATGGCAATTTACTTAGGGCTAAGGCCGTATAGAGACCGCCAAAGCCACCGCCTAAAATCACAACACGCTGGTTTGATACTGCCATTGAGCTATCGCTAATAAATGTGGGTTATCGATTATTAGGATAACGCGGGGCACAAGTAGCCCTCCCTATATTTTTCTCGCTTATCTTTCCAAAGCTTCCGCCCGATAACCACTGCGCTGCATTGGTGTCGCAAATAGATTGCGAAAACTAGCCTGACGAGTATCAGCAGGTTCAGGAGCATCTTCCCAAAGACTTTCATAAAAGAAGAAAGCCATGCCTATACCCGCAGAGCGAGCAGACTGCACCTTAGCTTCAATCAGGCTAATGGGAACAGGAGAGTTACGTAGACCAGTGAGAATACCAGCCGCCGTAGGAATCATACCTTGAGCCTCACGTATGGATGAAGTATGAAGCTGTTGTCGAAACACCCCTAGATTGTCGCGATAAATTTGAACGATGAGTTCATCTACCCACCCTTGACGAACCCAAGTAAGCCAATCCTGTAGCTGAGCCTTATAGGCAAAATCATAAGGGTTAGGTGCAACCGAGAAAACGAGATTACGTCGTCGAGCCTTAAGAGCTGCATTGAGAGTTTTGACAAATACCGTTAGCTTATCTGCCCGCCACTTAACCCAGTGCGGATTGTGTGGGTCGCTAGGTACGTCCCTACCCGTTTCTTGCTTATATAGGGCACGGGTATAGCTATCATAACCAAACTCCACCGGTAGAATTAAATGATCATCAAACTGAACGCCATCGACATCGTAACGGCTGATCAGTTCTAACAACATATTGGTAATAAACTGCTGCACTTCCGGCTTGAATGGATTCAGCCAGACCATATCACCACCATCTCGACGCATATCGATCCGACTACCATCTCGTTTTTGGGTCAGCCAACTGCTATGTAGCGTAGCTAATTCAGAGGTAGCGGGTGCCATAAACCCAAATTCAAACCAAGGAATAACTGACATCCCTTGAGCATGGGCCTCAGCAGTTAGCTCTGCCAGAATGTCGTAGTCTTGTATGCCACGGCGGACAAAGTGCTGAATGCCAGTCTGTCGAGCTATACCACTATCAAAAAAAGCATATCCCCCATTCCAAACCACGGGATATAGAGTGTTGAAATTGAGTTCAGCCAACTCATCAATTGCCCTATGCAGCTTTGGCTGGTCTATCAATACATCTGTATCGTTAGTAGTCAACCAAACCCCGCGAATTTCTTGAGTAACAGCAGGGCGAACCATAGCCGCTACTGGAATAAATGAATGTAGAATAACGGCGGCGATCAAAGATAGCCCGAACAATAAAATCGATAGTGGTTTCCAGCGCCAGGTACGTGAGGTCATAGTGATTACAGGCAGTGTCCAAAGAGTATGTCTCTTGACTACGTCACAAGGTGTTTACACAATATAGATATAGCCGACGTACATTGAGTTATTCAGGGATTTGCAGCCGGTTTCAGAATGGGTAATGCTGTGACAGCAGGATATTTATGATTGCTAAATTCTTGGAGTTGCATTAAGAAAAAGGAACTCTTTGTTAAGCAATATTACGACACCAAGGCTCCCCCTTGGAAGTCAGGATTCAAGACAGCAGCCGTTCCTGTTTTGCCACAGGGGGATAGTGCACTAATAATGACCAGTTCTATCGCTCAAGTCTGACTGCTACATCCACGGTCAGCCTGTTTTTTCAACTAACGAGTTCTAAACTATGTTTACTTCAGCTTGGTCCGGTCGCCACGCTGGTAAAGACGTTCTTCGCCAGCAAGTTTGGTCCACCCTCAAAACCTATGACGTTACTCATTGCGATCCAGTGGGCCATATCCCCAATTTGATTGGCGCTGATCTTGCTGCTGAGCGCTTAGCAGAAACCGCTTTATGGCAACAGGTTCAGGTTGTAAAGTGTAATCCTGACTCGCCTCATGCAGCAGTTAGGCTAAGGGCTTTAGCCGATGGCAAAACCCTCTACATGGCCGTGCCCCAGCTATCTCGCCCAAAGTGTTTTGTTGAATTAACGGCAACTGCCCTGGAGGCAAAAGGAGTGTCGCTCAAAATGGCGGCATCAATGGATGGAGCCATGGCTCATGGTCAACTCGTAACGTTTAACGAGATGCAAGCCATTGATCTCGTAGTGGTAGGCTGTGTGGCTGTGGCCCTGAATGGTGGACGGACGGGAAAAGGGGCGGGTTTTGCTGATTTAGAGTTAGCAATGTTGCGGGAATGTAATCTTATTTTAGAAAACACCCCGATTGTGACCACAGTCCACGATTTACAGGTCGTTGATGCGATGGAACTGCCCATGCAGGCCCATGACTGGGGGCTGGATTTGATTGTTACGCCTACCCAATGTTTGGTAACTGATAATCATCATCCTAAGCCTAATGGCCTGGATTGGGATACCATTCAACCGGATCAAATAGCCAATATTCCGATTCTTGAAGCTTGGCCTAAACAATGTCATTAGTGTCCTTCTTCGACTTGCTTAGTTCAAGATCTGCCTAATGCTCACACCTGTCCACTGCCCAACGCCCTTACTATGGCTCTCCCTCCCGGTCTGCTCATCCGCACCGCCAAAACAATTTGGACCACCCTTTGGCGCACTATGATGTCCCAGATGGCCCCCAGTGACAAGGAGGGAGCTTATCAGCGACCAGACAGCGAGTTTTGCGAACTGACAAGTCAGCGCTCGCACCATCGCATTCCTTGCAAAAAGTTTCCTGCCGACACTCAACGCTACCGTCTAATTGTTGGAATGGGATGTCCCTGGGCTCATCGCACCCTAATTGTCCGTACCCTCAAAGGACTGGATGCAGCTATTCCCATAACAGTCGTCTCCCCATCAGGCAATGAAGGATGTTGGATCTTTGAACACCCGTCTGAAGTGGATTCTCTAGGCTGTCGTACCATGCCCCAGTTTTATGCCAAAGTTCAAGCAGGATACCGAGGCCGAGCGACGGTTCCTGTTCTCTGGGATAACAGGACTAACACCATCGTCAATAATGAAAGCGCAGAGATTATAGAGATTTTGAATGATGCCTTTAACCAGTGGGCAATTCACTCTAACCTCGATCTCTATCCTGCTAAGTTACAAGTTGAAATTAATAAGTGGAATAAAGCCATTTATCACACGGTAAATAACGGGGTCTATCGCTGTGGATTTGCCCAAACTCAAATTGCGTATGAAACAGCCTGCAACGAACTATTTGATATGTTGGACACCATTGATAAATCACTGATAAATCAACGCTACCTTTGTGGTAGTCAATTAACTCTGGCGGATGTGCGTTTATTCACAACTTTAATTCGGTTTGATGTAGCCTACTATGGCCTATTTAAGTGCAACCGTCGCCGAATTTCTGAATACGACCATCTCAGCGGCTATGTAAGAGATATTTACCAGCTACCTGGCATCGCGGCGACCTGCGATGTTAGTGCCATCAAACGAGACTACTTTGGCAATCTATTTCCCCTCAATCCAGGTGGTATTATTCCATTAGGGCCAGACCTTTCTAGCTTAGAAGCGCCCCATAATCGGGCAAATTTATGAGGTCTGTTGACGTAGTTTTTAATCCTTTTCAATGTAACGTCTAACCGAGTTGAGATCGATGTAACGATCCGTAGCATTACGCAGTTCTCGGGCAATCATTCCTTCGGTAGATACCACTGTAATGTGCGTATTTTTAGAGCGTAGCAATTCAATTGCTCGTTCAAAATCACCATCACCACTAAATAAAACAACTCGATCATACTGAGCTGCTGTATTAAACATATCAACAACGATTTCAATATCTAGATTCGCTTTCTGGGAGTAGCGGCCAGAGTTATCGTCATAGTATTCCTTTAAAATTTTAGTCCTAACAGTATAACCAAGACTAATTAATGCATCACGAAAACCACGCTGGTCCTGTGGATCTTTAAGCCCCGTGTACCAAAAAGCATTAATTAAAGTTGACGGAACCGTTTCATGGGTAAAGTATTCGAGAACGCGCTTAGGGTCAAAAAACCAGCCATTTTTTTGCTGGGCGTAAAACATATTATTCCCGTCTACAAATATAGAAAGTCGACTTAACGGTTGCGTATGCATAGAAGTAAAAACAATAACAATAAAATAAGAACTAAATAGCTATGACTTGGAACCAATAGTCCGAACAGCCTCTTAGCAACAGTTCAAAACTAAATATAAAAATTAACTACAAATCAGGATTCAATTATCCAGTATCTGTAAGTAACCTATAAGGTAAGAAAATATACAGGCTATTAACTAATGTTAGATAACTAAAACCAACTCATGACGATATATAAATAAACAAAGCTGTGTATGTCCTTGACCGTTTTAACTTAAATTGATTAGTTGAGTAGACTGCTGCCATTTTCTCCATATATAGGGCATTTATATAATTTCATAGAGCTTTGTATCCATACCTTTTCAATTAGAATGCGCATTTTCAGCATACATATAAGTTAGCTTTGTTATACGGACATTCAATTAAATAAACTATTATCACTATCTAAAAATACCCTAGGGTAAGACAACTCCTGCCTCAAACTCATGTCTACGAACTTTGTGCAAAAGAGTTAAGCTACCACTATAGGGCAGATCTGACTCTCGTGCGGATGCCCCGTTATATTCTTCCGAACACAATTCAATCCTTATAAATACGCAGAGTTACCTCACAATGGACTCATTTTGACATGAAGATCACTTTAAGTACCTCGTCAAAGCACAGACGATTGAAAATAACTTCAAGCTATTATGATATTAGGCTGTAGCTTAAGACCGTAATACTATGCCATAGTTTATGTAATTTTATACACTCCATTTTATTAAGTACTGAAATATTCAACAGTACTGAAATATTCAACTTAACCTATTACTTGTACTAGCTAGCGTCTCTATACAGGTTGCATCATCTACCACTTGATTTGTACAGTTTCTCAATAGCTGCTTTTATACGGATGAAACAAGATGCGGCAGATATAACAGCAACGCTGACATCCCAGGATCGTCTGCTTAAATTTATCCCAAATATCAATCTTGTACAGCAATGGCGAGCCTGCCTAAATGGGTTACTTGTCGGTACAACCGCATTAACCACAGGTTGTAATCTAAGTCTTGTTCGTTCATTAGAACACCAGGGACAGGCACTGATGTGGGAGTTGCGGGGCGTAGTGCCTGCGCCGGAAGATATCGTTATTTTAGCCATTGATGAAGAATCACTATCCCAAGGACAGCATTACTTAGATCAACCCGAGGCATATCCTGAGTTGGCAGCCATTAGCTCATGGCCATGGCCACGTGCCACCTATGCTGCCGCTACTCAAAAGATTTTAGATGCTGGTGCTGATGCGATTTCACTAGATATCGTTTTTGCTCAGCCCAGCAGCTATGGTCCTGAGGATGATATGGCTTTTGCCGAGGTCTTGTCCCAAAAAGGGTCACAAGTTGTTTTAGCTGCAGAATATGGCGATATTGATTTGAGGCAAGGATCTTTACTACAGCCAACACTTCCCTTATCTGACTTTCGCGAGATGCCAATTCAGGTAGGGGCAATTAATTTCCCAATGGAGTCTAATGGAAAGATCCATCGACTGAGTCGAGAATTTTTAAAGACTCTCCAGTTTATCGAAGCTGACCTATTGGGTGAAGAATCTATCCCAAACGATGATGTAGAACCTGCGGTGCTAAGCTTTGCCGAAGCTACATTAGAAGCTGCTCAAATTGTTGATTATAAAGATAGCGGTGATTACATTTTCTTCCATGGGCCAGCCAAAACCTTCCAACATGTTCCTTTTTGGTACATCTTAGATGAAGAGCTTTGGAAGTCTCAGCTAGATAATGGCCGCTTTTTTGAAAACAAAATTGTTCTTGTAGGATCTACAGCTTCACTTCATCAGGACTTTCATGCGGCTCCTTTTTCTGGAAGCTTATTATACCCTATTCCTATGGCTGGGGTGGAGATTTTAGCCAATACTGTAGCTACGCTGCGGGGTGATTTAGCTCTATACTCTCTAACTCAAAAACCTTGGATCAGTGCTCTGATAGTGGCTTTTTGGTTAGGGAGTATGGCACTAGCTATCAGTAAAATCTCCTCTCATACGCCATTTCGTCGATTAGTTGCTGCTGCTGCTGCTAGTTTAGCTTGGGGGCTAGTTAGCTTTGTTATTTTTACAACGGGTGGTGTCATCATTCCCATAGCGGTGCCAATTTTAAGTGTATTGGGATTTGCGACCGCAGATTTTGCTATTGGATTCTTTAGTGAACAACTACGGAAAAAGACATTGCGCAGTACGTTGGCACGCTATGTGACCTCTCCAATTGTTCAAGAGATTATCAGCCAACAGGATGACTTTAAAGACCTACTCACTGCTTATGAGAATGAAATGATTGGGACCCTCCTTAGCGATCGCTATCGAATTAGTAAAATTCTTGGTGCTGGTGGTTTTGGAGATACTTACCTAGCTCAGGATATGCAGCGGCCTGGTAACCCTGTCTGTGTTGTTAAACAATTAAAGATCATCAGTGACAATCCTAAGGCGCATCAATTAGCCCAACGTTTATTTGCAGCCGAAGCTGCTACCTTAGAACGTCTGGGTGAACATGACCAAATTCCACGCCTTCTAGCTTATTTTGAAGCTAACTATTCCTTCTATTTGGTGCAAGAAATGATTGAAGGAACGTTACTCAAGGATATGCTTGATCCGCAACGACCAATGTCACAACGTGCTGCAGCAAAGTTTTTATTAGATCTTTTACCAGTCATTCAAACTGTTCATGCTCAAGGCGTTATTCATCGAGACATTAAACCTTCTAATATTATTTCCCGCCAAAGTGATCAGCGCTACGTCCTGATCGATTTTGGGGCAGTCAAGCAAATTTCTAACCGATTGACCGATACGAATGCTCGTATTACTTCAACGGTTGGTATTGGAACTCAAGGCTATATGCCTAGTGAACAATCTGCTGGCTTACCTAACTTTAGTAGTGATTTGTATGCTCTTGGTATTACCACGATAGAAGCCCTTACCGGATTACCTCCCCATGCCCTTCAGCGTGACTCCCATGGGGAAATTATATGGACTGATCAGGTCCCGGACTTAGAGCCGGGTCTAGCTAGTGTCATTGAAAAGATGGTTTGCTACAACTTTAACCAACGTTACTCAACCGCAACAGCTGTCCTCAAAGATTTAAGGCAATTAAAATTAGATGGATTGTCTGAGGCATGCCCAACAAAGGAAATAGTTGCACCAGAATCATACGATGAGCATGAGGCTAAACTTTCAACGGTGATATTGCCAACTGCCTGGGAAAAAAATTACAAACTACCAGACGCAACAACTGCAATAGATGAGCCTACTAATGATAGCGATGACACTGAACCTAGGTTAATTCTCTAGCCCTAATAATTAATTCTGCACTAGACACAACCATTGCACCTAAGAAAACCCACCAAAACATAGGCTTAGCAAACAAACTAATGTCAATTTATTAATTCTGAAGGAGCAGGCTCCAAGCCATTTTCAGTTGAATCAGGTACTTGAATATCCAAAGAAGGCAAAATGACTTCCGGGTTACTGACTGGATTGCTGGTCCCTTCTCCCCAATTAAAGTCTCCTGAAGGTACAGGGGCACGAACAGGCACTTGATCAGCTTCAGCAATTGGAGTGATAGGCTGTTCGGCTATTACCGGAGTTGGTTCAGGTTGCACTACAGGTGTGGGTGCAGCAGCAGGCTCGGGTACTGTCGTCACAATTGATGAAGGGGCGGTTACCGTGGGTGTCGGTTCAGCCACTACTACTGGTGCAGGGATTGCCGTTGGTATGATTTCAGGGGTAGGAGACTCTGCTGGTATAACTACTGAGGGGACTTCGCCGACAGGTTCCGACACGGCAGGAGTCGTCACCGTAGGGGGAGTAACCACTACAGGAGTAGCCGTTGAGGGCGTAATCACCACAGGCGCAGTTGTTGTGGGGGGCGTAACCACTACTACCGGCGTTGTTGGCTCAACTACTGGAGACGGAGCAGTTGTCGGAGGTATTGCCGGAGAAGTAGTAGTTGGATTAACAACAGCAGGGGCAGGGACTACAACAGCAGGCCGTTCAATAGCAACCGTTGGCTCCACAGGTTGTGAAGCTACAGATGGTGAACCTGGTTCTTGAATAGCCGTATCAATATTCAAAAATTCCGAGAACCGTGCACTAGTCACAGGTGTAACTGAACCATCCTCTGTAGTAGAAGTGCCCAATAGCCCTGTATGGGTGCCTGCAGGTTGGGAGGTTACAACCGGTTGACCTACAACATGAAAAATGGAAGCCGGTGATGAGGAAAAACTAGGGAAGCCGGCAAAGATAGACTCATCTGGCTCACCTTCATCACCAGGAAAAGCACCAAAAACTGGCGCGATAAATTCCGGATTTTCTACTACCTCTTCAGCCGAACCTCGATCATCAAAATCACCCTGTAACTCAAGTGCATCTTGTATTTCCTGCCAAACATCTTGCAGGTCTTCAGACAAGGTTTCAGGTGGTGTGGGGCTATCAAGCTGCAAACCTTTGACTAACCCACTGGTTTGATAGAAAGTTCGTAGATCAAATTCGTGACGTTGGGTGATCTCTTCACCTTCGATCACAACCATTTCGCCAGCATAGATAGGTTGCTGTTGTGAACCACTCTCGTTATAGGCCATCATAGCCCCTGCAGAATTATTGGTCAGAGCGCCGACTAGTGTGATGGGTGATGCACAGTAACCTTCAGCTGTCAATTCAGCTAGACAACGAACCCGTACAAATAGAGCAGAGCCCTGAATCCCAGTAACCGCATTAGGCGTTTGTATCGTTGTACGCCCGCGCCCTGGTGGAATTAGTAGCAGAACAGTTCCATTGGAAAGTTGAAAATTGCGAGTATTTGGAGTGAAACGAAATGTAGCCTGTTCACCAACTCTGGCCAAAGAACCGTCGTTGAATCGGAGTTCGGCCCTTGATGAGGCAGCCGTCCGCAGAGCATCCCCCACACTCATCAGATCATCGATTCTAGCTAATCTTGCCCGTTGATTATTGGGAACTAAATGAACCCGGTTTCGTAACTTTTCAACTTTGGCCCAGGTAAGCGACGATTGGGCCAAAGCAGCACCGGGAATTCCCAATGTAAATGCAATACCCATTAAGAGAGAATAGCAACGAGCAGAAACTTTGCACATAGTTAAGGAATAAGTCTAATGGGCAGAAGTACTGGGCTAATGCACTGAGCAGAAACATTCACTCTGCTCCGTTAGTAATAGTACCTAACTTTTCAGTGTGATGGCTAGACTTCTGTTTACTATTTCCTCAAATTAATGCCTGATTTTTGTAATTTATTTGGGCGTTGTCCTGAATATTCATTATTTTTGCGAGATTGGGCAGAATGGCTTAAGTATTTAGGCGCAGCCTAATAATGGTTATGGTGCTCATGAACTATAGTTACAAATACTGCTTTTTTGGAGAAGAGCATCGGTGAATACAGTCTTTCATGTTGGGTGGTCGCAAACAAATCAGTGGGCTAATGCTTGATATGGAACGTACATGATGAGGCTGTTTTTTAGGCCGTTTAGAAGTATCCAGTGTTTGACCCTGTGCCTGGGAAGCTTAGGGGGACTAGGCTATAGTGCAAATGCTCAAACTATAAGTATGCAGGGTTGGTCAATTGTGGACCGTTCTGAGTCTTTGGGCTCTGTTGAGGAAGCAAATGACCAAGTAGCAACTGCTTGGGTTGATTCAATCAATGATGAAATATCAAGTTTTTCTGTATCTGCGTCCGATTTGAGACCACAAGACTTAGACAAGTGTGAATGCCAACTGCAAAATTCGCAGATAACCTTGACTAAACGATCTGCAGGCATTGATATCAGTCTGGACATTGACGAGGATGAGGAGCCAGAGTCGATCCGAGAGCAAAAGACTGATGATGATGATGATGACATTGATGACGAGCTAGGTATTTTGCGGTTGCGATCGCAACCCGTCGGCATCGATAGCGAGTTAGGGTTATTACGCATTCGTTCGACTGAGGATGTTCCCCTAGAGGTCGATCCAGAGCCTACACGTCAGACCACCGTCTTTTTAACGGGACGCACCAATGTCTATGGGGGAAACAACCTATTTCGGACCCCAAACCCCATTGATGATCGGATCTATCAAGTCGGTGTAGGTATATTTGCCTTTCCTCGGTTATCTGACAGGACTAATCTGGTTTTAAGTGCCGAAGCTAATTTGGCCCGATACGAAGACTTGTCTGTAGTCGACTATAACGAACTGCAGTTTCAGGCCGGTATTCGTCAGCGTTTAAGCAAAAGAAGTTATGGACAACTCAATTGGCGTTACCAAGATCTCAGCACTCCTGGTAGGGATTCATTTTTTACAGCCGACTACATAGAGTTACTGCTTAGTAGGCGTGATATCCTCAGCAACCGCACTTGGCTTGACTCTTATTACCAAGCCCGTTTAAGCATGAGCGATCCGCAATCGTTCAGTCGTTTTACCCAGATCGGTACAGCATCTCTCAACTATGGTTTCGATGCCCAAACTCGGGCAAGTTTGCTATACCAAATATTTATCGACGACTATACACAAATACGACGACATGATACTTATCATCAGGTCATAGCCCAGGTTAGCCATGAACTATCGAGTACCACTAGACTGAGCCTATTTACCGGATTTCGGTTTGGCCGTTCATCCTTATCCACAATCAATTTTGATGACACAATTTATGGAGCTAGTGTCAATGTAAATTTACCTCTCTTCTAAAGGATGTTACTAATGGGAAACTGCTGATAAATGTGGTTCTACAGTAACCGCTAGCTGTTCTAGCATAAGCTGAGTCGCTTCAAAATCTACACAGGCATCAGTGATGCTCTGACCATAGACAAGATCGTCCAAATTCTCAGGAATCGGCTGACGCCCTGCTTTAATATGGCTTTCAATCATCACTCCCAGCATATGCCGAGAACCTGTTTTCAGCTGTTCTGACACGTTTGCCAAAACCACAGCTTGTTGCTGATGCTGTTTATTAGCATTGGCATGGCTACAGTCAACCATCAAGCGAGGGTTGAGACCCGCTTTAGAGAGTTGTTCCACAGCCTGTTCGACACTTGCTGCGTCATAATTTGGCCCACTTTTACCCCCACGCAACACCAGATGACCATCTGGATTGCCAGTTGTTGCCACGATGCTAGCTAAACCACTGTGGTTAATTCCCAGAAAATGATGGGCGCGACTAGCCGCCAACATGGCATTAGTGGCTGCCTGTAAACTACCGTCGGTACTATTCTTAAACCCGATGGGCATGGATAGACCTGATGCCATTTCTCGATGGGTCTGACTCTCAGTCGTACGAGCCCCTATGGCGGTCCAAGAAATAACATCGGCAATATACTGAGGAGTGATGGGATCCAACAGTTCTGTCGCTGCTGGCAAACCCATTTCCGCCAGATCAATCAATAACTGGCGAGCTAATCGCAAACCCTGATTGATGTCATAGCTACCATCTAAGTGGGGGTCGTTGATCAGCCCCTTCCAACCAATGTTAGTCCGGGGCTTTTCGAAATAAACCCGCATTACAATTTCCAACTGATCTGCTAAAGCCTTTCTAAGCTTGACTAGCCGCTGTCCATAGTCATGGGCAGCCTCGACATCATGTACAGAGCAAGGACCTACAATCACTAATAGACGACGATCCTCGTTATAGAGAATATTACGGATGCGATCGCGAGTTTCAGCCACTAAAGCCGCAGCCGATTGAGTTAAAGGTAGTTCTGCATGAAGCAGGGCGGGGCTGATCAGTGGTCGGGTTTCAACCACATGTAAATCTTGCGTTTGATGCATAACAGAGGAAAAATCGCGATTGAAAGCTATCAAAATTTCAGATCCAAACAAGGTATCCGTAAGAATGACCTGGAATAATGGAGCTTGTATCTATTGTGACAGGTCTTGAACGTAACCAGTGTAACCTCAAGGATTAGTTAGGAGTTTCTGTAAAACACGGTAGGCCTAACGTTAACTGTCCAAACTGGATAAGCGTTGGGCAAATTCCACCCAGCTGATCTGTCGTTCCAGGTAGTTAGGCCGATCAGGATGATAAGGCCCGACAAGACGATCAATTCCATTAATCACTGCATCATCAGGCAGAACTGATACATCTGGGTCGGCAGCAGTTGATCGCATTAAGGAACTAGAAAATCCCCTAAATATTAAGATTTCATCAGACTCTCCATCTACCTCAGCGGCTACCAATAAAACTTCTTGAGGATGTTGCAGCGTATATTGCTCAAGCTGTTTCTCAATGGAGACTACCATAACTTACTGATTCAGTGCTGACCGCCCCTGTCGTCCCAGTCTTACAAACACAAAATAACTAAGAGTGAGCACATAGATGACTAACGCTAAAATTGCCCAGAAACCTAAGAAGCCTGGTGTAAACCCAGCATGAAAAGACTGTCTAAATAATCTTGGAGCCTCTAACCACACCTGGCAGCTCTCGCTAGCAAAGACAACCCTCGAAAAACCACAGCGCAAAAATGGAAGCTGAAAGAGCAAACCCAAACCACAGTAAAACGTTAGCGCCCAGCGCCAGGCAGTGAATAACAGCTTTAAAGGTGAAAATGGCTGCTCCCGGATTTCTTCATTAAGATCAGCCCAAAACCATAGAGATATGGGCATTATTACCCGTGCCATCGCAGCCGTTAAAAAGCTGAAAGGTAATCCTGCAATCATTAGATATAAAGTAATTACCAACAGACTGGACACCTTCCAGTAGATCACCAGCTGCTGCTGTAATATCTCAGCTCGAGCCACCAAGCCCCAAACCAAAATCACTAAGGGCAATAGAACTGTAAACACCACGGCCAAGCGGTAATCCGTCCAAACCAATGACTGTAGTAATTCAGAACTCGGCATAAAAAAGAATTATGGCGCTTCATTAAAACGCTCTCTAGATTAACATCACAGGTCGCAAGATAGAGAGCACCCGCCCTAATATCCATCTAAGGTATTGGGGCCGAGTTCCTTTACATAAGCAACTCGGCCCCAATATACCCAATGTGATTAATACTTTCGGCTTCACAATGTGAAATCAGTCTGAAAATGCCTAAATCAGAAGGTTAGTCCTCATAAATACGGCACTCGTCTGCCTCAGGATTTTCATCACAGTACGTTTCAAAGTTGGTCTTGGGCTTAGCAGATTCGCGCTGATGTGACGCCTCAGCTTGAAGCTCTTCAACAGCATCCCAAGCCGCAGCACAATTTTCAGAGTCGCTGCCATCAGTACTGCAGACATCGCGAGCTGCTTTAATTTCTTTAGAGATTGTTTCTTGAATATCGCTCATAGCTTTAGTTATCTACCTTGATTTTCAACAAAGTATTGAACTTGATAGGACGCTAACAGCTAAACTTAGTGGCCTGCTTAGAGTTTCCACCAAAACTAACTTAGCGCTGGAGAGGTTTACATCTCTATGGTAGCCCCGGTTCTTTAAAACTCGTTGTATCTAAAGAAGCATTTTGTAATTGCTAGACCTGCTCCGCAGTCAAGGTATGCTTGAAAGTCATGTCATGTACAAATGATTATCCTTAATAAGTAACGGTAACGCCCTGTTTGATGAAATGCTGACTTTAGCATAGACATATCGCTTGAAGTGTTTGCCAATTTCTAAACCATGTGTCAGTAGCTACCGGGTATTTCGTCTACGCCAGAATGCTTGGGGCTAGACTGTTAGTATTTGATTGACCTTCAGAGTATTGAGTTTGCTATCATCGCCACAAAACGCTATGAAATGGGCCAGTGCCGTCTCTACCCATCCTTCACTAGAGTTAGCACTACGGGAGGTGATTGAGCGGGTTTTAACCCAGCTAGAAGCGGCACCTAATTTAGCAATTATTTTTATTTCGTCTGCTTTTGCCAGTGAATATTCCCGTGTTTTGCCTCTGCTTAAGGGCCCTTTGGGGGGAGCCCATATTATTGGTTGTAGTGGCAGCGGCGTCATTGGTCGAACCGCTGTAGGACATCTAATTGAGGTTGAAGAGACTGCAGGTATTAGTCTAACGGTGGCCTCCCTGCCTGATGTCTACATTCAGGGATTTCATTTGTCTATTGACGAACTGCCTGATTTAGATAGTCCCCCCAGCGAATGGACTAAAATTATCGGGGTATCACCGGCTGACAAACCTCATTTTCTTTTGATGGCAGATCCATTTGCCTCTGGTATGAACGACCTTTTGCAGGGCTTGGATTTTGCCTATCCGGAGTCAGTTAAAGTGGGTGGTCTAGCAGGTATCGAAAGCATTAGCCGCAGTTGCGGTCTATTTTGTGGGCAACAGCTCTACCGACAGGGAGTGATCGGTATTGCCCTATCTGGCAATATTATTATTGATACGATCGTAGCTCAGGGATGCCGACCCATAGGTCCTACATTTCGAGTGGTTGAAGGGGACCGCAATGTAGTGACTAAAGTAGCAGCTCAAGCCTCTCAGAATGAAGCCGATGCTCAGACACCCTTGGAAGCACTACAAGCACTTTTCCAAGATTTAGATGAAACTGATCGCCAGCTGGCTCAAGAATCATTATTTATTGGCTTAGCCCAAAGTAGTTTCAAGCAGGCACTGGGCCAAGGAGATTTTCTAATTCGTAACCTGGTAGGCGTAGATCCTAAGATAGGTGCTATTGCCATTGCCGATCGAATTCGCCCTGGTCAACGGATTCAGTTTCATCTACGAGATGCCCAAACGGCAAAGGAAGAGCTGAGAGCACTGCTAGAAACCTATCGCCTAAATAATCAAGAGCAATTGGCTCCTGCCGGGGCATTGCTATTTGCTTGTAGTGGTCGGGGTAGTAGTTTATTTGATACTCCCAATTGCGACACAGAGCAATTTAGTCAGCAGTTAGGGCCACTACCGCTGGGTGGTTTTTTCTGTAATGGTGAAATCGGCCCGGTTGGGAAAACGACTTTTTTACATGGATTTACTTCAGTTTTTGGTATTTGCCGGGAGTTAGAGCGCTCAACGCTGGATTAAACCGGCAGCTACACGCAAGCGACGGTTGAAAGTGCCTTATTTTGTCGAGTTATCAGATAAATCCCTAACAGTTAAAGCCAGTTCGAATAATGTGCCTTGGGGTAGGGCTTTGATATACTGCCATGCTTCTTGCAACTGCTGACGCCCCGTAGAGGTGCTTAACTGGCTAAGGCTGCCTAGGAGGGCGATTGCGATCGCACAAACCAATGTCTGATAAAATTTCTGTGATAGTAGAATCTCCCACGGTTGTGGCAGTGGAGACGGTGTCTGCAAAGGTGGCTGAGCTGGAACGGGTGCAGTGCGAATAGCCTGACGAAGCATTAGCAATCGCTGATACATTTGCTGAGTATTTGAATCATCCATCAACCACTGAGCAACAAGCTGCCGCTCCTCAGCAGTCACCTCATCATCTAAATAAGCGCTTAGCAACTCAAAACGAGCTTCGTCATCATCCACAGCCGCAGATGCCCTAAGCCCAGAAGCCTCAATTAATGAAGCGTCAGAACAATCGCTATCGTTATGCTGTGGCAATTCCGCTACAGGCTCACGATCACAAGACGAATTAGGCTTATGAGGTTGAGTGTGATCAAATGACATAACGTTTGGGCTCTAATCTACCAGTAACACGGGCATTAAAAGCTTTAGCTTTAAGCGGTCTACTCACAATGTCTGTTTAAGGCTACGCTTCTACCTGCATAGGTCAAGGAGAGTTAGCTGAAAAACAGACAAGCTAGTGCCTAAAGAAACGCCTAAACCAGTGCACTTTAGATCTCAGACGTTGGGCTTAGCAAAAAGTATCCGGAACGCAAAGACTTTTTTGATGGATTTTAAATCATATTTACAAGGTAACCGCAGCATCCACCAAAATTTGGCTTGATTGAGCTTTCAGTTTAAAGCAACCTCACGATCCCATCAGCATGGATTGATGTAATCAACCGTCAATATGGTCCAAGCGTTACCTTTACCACAGAAACTGTCGATTTTGTGTCGCTTTATACAAGCTATATAGGAAATCTTGACGAACCTCCCCGACAGAGCAGATAAACGGCGTAGGGGGTAAGGGTATACTAGGTTTTAGCCGTTTGCTTATCAAACCATGCAGCACTTGGCCAAGGTTTGCCACACAACGTCTGAGGGCGCGCTCGTTTTACAGTTTCTGGCGCGTCAGCTCGAAGACTATCTATGGGAACTGTCGATTGGTGATCAAGAGATTTTATCTACATTACCTATAACGTTCAACGAAGGCACCCTGGTCTTAGTGGAACTGGATGCATCCAATCAAGTCGTTGAAATCCAAGAAGCAACAGATTGGGTCTTAGATCTAGTATCTCAATTTTTAACCCAGGGGGTTACCCCTCAATTTTTTCATCAGGAAGTTGAAAGAGCTGAGCAATGGCGTCAGTCCCTAACGCTCCAGAGTCAAGAAATTCGGCGTCGTGCCCTTGAAACCGCTGCTCGACGTGATGAAATTCAGGCGTTAGAAAAAAAACTACGACTAGAGCAAGAAGAGCTTGAACGGCAGAACGAGACTCATTCCTAAGTGCCTGAGAGCATGGATACGAGATAGGTTGGCAACGTCTAAGTTTCCTCAAAAGTTAAGACTTTTCCTATCTCAGTTATCTGTAATCTACACTATGCCGATTTTTGAGCAGGCAAGAGAGGCTTATTCTCAATCGATTGGGATGGGCTCGTTGTTGCTGGCAAAAATATGGAACGCAGCAGCCTAGCGGCGGCTCTCTGAGCCAAGTTACGAGCTACACGCTGCCCCATTTGGCGCGTTTCAGGTTTTGCTAAGACTTGAGGTACCAGCCTAGCAACGGCACCACCACTCATGCCCTTTGTTTCTCCTAAGATGCCAACAATGCGGCTGATATGCTCCCAGTCTTTTGACACTTTACCTGATGAAACCTCAGGCGGTCTGGCGGGTTCATTGCTAATGGCTGTTTGTATTCGCTGAACTAAGCTATAACCAAATTGATCTAGACTTTTTGCCATTTCATCAGCAATATGATCACGAATATAATCACCACGCTCTGAAAATAGATAGTCAATCGTCTGTTGCAAGACCTTTTCCAAATCATAATCTTGACTAGAACGGGCATTTCGTAGCAAATTTTCCAACCGATTCCAACGAAAATCACCGTCTTTGAAAAGTAACTCCTGAAGGGACTGACGTAGCTCGGGAGAAGGATCGGTTAGCAATCGTTTTGCCACGTAGGGATAGGCTTTGCTCAATACCTTAAAATCCGGATCAACACTAATGGCAATACCATCTAAGGTTACGAGGGAGCGGATGATTAAAGCATAATAAGCTGGTACCCGAAAGGGGTATTCATACATTAGAGAGGAAAACTCATCGGTAATGCTTTTGAGATTGAGTTCTGCGACCGAAGCTCCCAATGCATTACTAAAAACCGTTGCCAATGCTGGAATAATTGGGCTTAAGTCTGTCTCAGGAGTGAGAAATTCCAACTTGACATAATCATCCGCTAGACCTTCAAAATCACGATTGACCATATGAACAATCGCTTCTATTAGACCATAGCGTTGATAGCTTTCGACGGTGCACATCATACCGAAATCCAGGTAAGCTAGTTTACCGTCATCGGTCACTAGCAAATTTCCGGGATGGGGATCAGCATGAAAAAACCCATGCTCCAAAAGCTGCCTGAGGGAACATTGCACCCCAATTTCAACAATATCAGTGGCCTTTAATCCTTTGGCTTGAAGGATGTCTGGTTCGGTCAGTTTGGTGCCATTGATCCACTCCATCGTCAATACTCGGCGAGCGGTCAGTTCAGTGTAGATTTTTGGAACAATAATGTTTGGAATATAACCATAAAGGGATTCAAACCGTTGGGCATTTTCACCTTCATGGGTGTAATCCATCTCCTCAAAAATGCGTGTACCAAACTCATCCATAATACTGACCAAGTCACTACGCACCACGGTTAAGTTATTGCATGCCCATTGAGCTAAGCGACGTAGAAGATAAATATCGCGAGTAATTTGTGCGGTTAGCCCCGGTCGCTGCACCTTAATGGCTACATCCTCACCCGTTTTAAGCTTGCCTTTGTAAACCTGGCCTAAGGAAGCGGCTGCGACAGGGTTAGGCGAAATCTCTGCATAGATATTGGTGGGAGTTTGTCCCAAATCTGCTTGGATTAAGCGAAATGCAATTTCGTTGGAAAAGGGTGGAATTTGGTCCTGCAACTTGACTAGTTCTGCCATAAACGCAGGAGGAACTAGGTCGGGTCGTGTTGATAACGCTTGACCAATTTTGATGTAAGCAGGTCCTAGCTCAGTGAGAACTTCCCTTAGCTGCACAGCACGCTTAGGCTCATTGCTAGCTTGACTGCCAGTTTGCCGGTCCCATAATAACCCCAAGCCAAGCCCGAGGAATTTCCATGCCAGCTCTAACAAACGTAGAATAATTTGTAGTGGACGAGAGCGATAGTATTGTGCGATCGCAATCGGGTCATAGGTCAGCAACTCATCCACAGACATGACTGGAGATACCGGGCGGTCATTCGATCTGGCAGAGGCTGGCGCAGCATACATAGTTAATATCCTTGCTAAATAAGACATTTCAATAAGTATGGCCATAGAACTTGGGAGCCCTAGCCATAACGTTTGTCAGTAACCAAACTAGGGTCCCAACCATATCCCACCGTATATTAAATATTGTAACAAGCAGATGCTTTTAGAACGCCTCTGCTCAGCCAATATTATCCGTAGCAATGTTTCCGCTGAACTTAAACCACGTCCAAGTTGAAACTTTTAGGTTCTTCTACGGAAAAACGACCATTCTGAATACGGACAAGGTTTAATTTCCACAGTAAAAAATCCACAGTAAAATTGATTAGCTCACCGTCCGAGTAATGCTGTTATTTGGCTGTCCAACACTGTGCTTTGGCTTAGTCACATTTGTCTGAAAACGATTACACCCAGGAGGCAATGGCCATGCTAACCTCTCTGAAAATTGACAATTTCACCCTGATTGATCAGTTAGAGTTATTCCTACAGCCTGGTTTGAATGTTCTCACTGGGGAAACAGGGGCAGGTAAGTCTATCATTCTGGATGCTATCGATACAGTCTTAGGGGGAAAAGCAAGCGGGCGGTTAGTACGCACAGGCGAAAAAAAAGCCCTGATTGAAGCCACATTCCATACCCCTCCCCAAGTTGCTGAGTGGCTGACAGCTAATGATATACCAATCAATGGTGATGACTTACGCTGTAGTCGAGAGCTAACCACAGGAAGAGGTAGTGTTCGCAGTCGCAGTCGCCTCAATGATGTTGTCGTTAAAAAGCAACAGCTAGAAGAATTACGTCGTCTACTCGTAGAAATCACAGCCCAGGGACAAACAGTACAACTAGGCTCCCTGGATGCCCAACGCGATTGGTTGGACAGCTTTGCTGGTAGTCAACATTTGCAACAGCGGCAGGCTGTGGCCTTGGCATACACTACTGCTGTTGATGCACAGCAAGCTTTAGATCGTAGACGCCGGGCTGAACAGCAGCGACAGCAACAGTTAGATCTGTTTGAGTACCACGCCCAAGACCTCAGTGGTGCCAACTTAGAAGACCCCAATGAGCTAGACCGATTAAAACAAGAGCATCAGCGTCTAAGCCATAGTGTGGAATTACAAAAGCAAAGCTATGAGGCTTACCAAATTCTCTATGAAAGTGATGGTAGTTTCGATAGTTGTTCTGATTTACTAAGCCGAGTAGAACAGCTTTTAAGTTCGATGCAACGCTTTGATGAGCAAATCACCCCCATGCTCGATCTTGTCAACGATGCCCTAGCTCAAGTGGAAGAAGCCGGTCGTCAAATCAATACTTACGGCGAAAATCTAGAAACAGATCCAGCTCGTCTAGCCGATGTGGAGGCTCGTATGAGTTACCTCAAACAACTTTGTCGGAAGTATGGTCGTGATCTACCAGAGCTGATTGAGTACTACCAGGAAATACAATTAGCTTTAGATGCTCTCAATGGTGATGGGCAATCCATTGAAGCCCTCGAAGCTGCCCATGGTCAGGCCCAAGCTACGCTAGAGGTCGAATGTGCCAAGTTAACAAAACTCCGAAAAAAAGCTGCTAAGCGCTTGGAATCACAACTTGTTGAGGAACTCAAACCCTTAGCTATGGAACGGGTGAAATTTAAAGCTGATTTGCGAGCAAGTTCCCCCCAGACCCATGGAGCCGATGTGGTTGAATTCCTCTTTAGCCCTAATCCTGGTGAACCCTTAAAGCCTCTCACTGAGACCGCTTCGGGCGGAGAAATGAGTCGGTTCCTATTAGCATTTAAGGCCTGTTTTACCAAGGTGGACCCCATTGGTACCCTCATTTTTGATGAAATTGATGTAGGTGTATCAGGACGCGTTGCCCAGACCATTGCAGAAAAGCTGTATCAACTGAGTCAGAATCGTCAGGTACTCTGTGTCACCCACCAGCCATTAGTAGCGGCTATGGCCGATGCTCATTTTCACGTCGATAAACAGATTGTCACTAATGGCAAAAAAAAGACCGATGAACGTACTGTCGTTAGAGTTACGGGTCTTGATGCCACTGCCCGCCGCGAAGAACTCGCTCAGCTAGCAGGCGGTCGCTCTCACCAAGAGGGAATTGCTTTTGCTGAATCGCTTTTGGCTCAAGCAGCTACTATTCGTGAACATTAAGCCCGCGAACATTATGATGTAATCAGGCCTATCTCATATGCCCCTAAAGTGAGACGGCTATAGTTTTTAGCTACAGGGATCAGACATTTTTATAAACTTGCGAACGACCTCGGTCGTTCAAATAAAACTATATGACCGTATATCGTGTATTTTTGTACTACATGAAGTGCATTTATTGCAAACGATAGCGAGTATTAGACTATACCTCAAACCCTTATCTACTGATAGAGTCTCAATTATTAGCAGCCTCTAACCAGTATCAGCCACTATTTATTAAAAATTGTGATTAATCGCCATTTAGACCTATGGAACATTTACATAGTTCCCATAGCTACTATAAGCTCCCTTAATTTCGGGTTCTTAGCAGTAATATTCTTAAGTCAACAGATTTCTTCAGACCATAGGCAACCAGCAATACGTTCCCAATCATCCTGCGATCAGGTGTTGTTCAATGCAGGCTCGACAACGACAGATGTGACGATTGACCTTAATGTTGACAGGAGAGCAGCAACGCTCGTTTCAGCCCACTTACTCAAGCAAAAACCGCAATATAGTTTAAAGTCCATAGGGTTAATCATTAGCCTTTTGCTATCCAGCCTTTTGATTTGTGTCTTACTACTAATAATGTATCGATGGCACAGTAACCACACAAAACTCTTGCAAAATAATGAAGAGCGCTATCAAGATTTAGCAAGTCTGGGAGCTGACCTTTTCTGGGAATTGGATAAAAACTTAGAAATCTCCTACATATATGGTGATTTCCAAGACTTACAAACTAAAGCTTTTAAGCACAAAACTCTTGACCAAGTCTTATCGTCTATCCCTAATTTGGAGGCTGATTGGGAAGAACTCAATCAACAATTGATGCAACACCAGCCCATTGAAAACTTCCCCCTCCGATTGCAGACATCCAACACTACGCTCCGTATCTTTCACTTAAATGCTCGTCCATTGTTTGACAATAGTAATCAATTTCAGGGCTATCGGGGACTACAGAGAGAAATAACAGAAGCATATAAGCTTACGCAAACAGTTGCCTATCAAGCAACTTACGATCCGCTCACAGGCTTAATCAACCGCAATGAATTTGAGACCCGATTACGACAGGCTATTAAGCGAGCACGTGACTTAAATATTCCATCGGTGCTGATTTACCTGGATTTGGACCAGTTTAAGATTGTTAACGATACCGCTGGTCACTTAGTTGGTGATCAACTGCTGGCAGAGCTGGCTCAACTATTACGGCAAAACGTTCGTAGTTCTGACAACCTAGGCCGACTGGGGGGAGATGAGTTTGGTCTATTGTTGGAGAACTGTTCATTGGAACAAGGCCAAAAATTTTCTCAGGCCCTGTTAGATAAAATTAAAGCCTATCAGTTTACCTGGCAAGATCGGCACTTTCAGGTAGGTGTGAGTATCGGATTAGTGCCAATTTTAGGCAATGCTTCTAATGTTATTGAGTTGCTTAGCCGTGCCGATTTGGCTTGCTATAAGGCCAAAGATCTAGGCCGTGGTCGAGTTTATCTAGCGGCTCCCAATGATACAGAACTTGATCGACAGCATCTTGAATTATTCTATATTGCGAATATTCCCCAAGCTATTACAGAAGATCGGTTCCATTTAATGGAACAACCGATTATCTCACTTTTTGAACATGACTATCATCATGTCGAGATTCTATTGCGGTTGACTGATGAATGTGGCCAGGTCGTGTCTCCAAAATTATTTATTCCTATGGCAGAGCGCTATGGCATGATCGGTTTGATTGATCGCTGGGTTGTAAAAACAGTGCTAATCAATTACCACCATTACTATCCTGAGGCCACAACAATAGTTGCCATCAATCTCTCAGGCAGTAGCTTAAGCGATGAGAATTTTACTGAGTTTGTCATAGATTTATTGCAACAATCGACAATGCCAGCAGATAAATTATGTTTTGAAATTACTGAAACAACTACAATTTCTCAGCTCGATCAAGCTTTAGAGTTTATTACTACTCTAAAAAAACTTGGAGTTAGCTTTGCCTTGGATGATTTTGGCAGTGGTGTTTCTTCCTTTGGTTATCTGCGTAGGTTACCCGTTGACTATCTCAAGATTGATGGAGATTTGATTCGCAATATTGACCAGGAAGAATATATTCGCACAATCGTGGATATGATCAATCAAGTCGCTACCATGATGGGCATGAAAACCATCGCTGAATTTGTTGAAAACGATGCAATTTTGGCAAAATTACGAGAGTTAAATATAGGCTATGGTCAAGGCTACGCTATTGGAAAACCTAGACCATTGCCTTCTACAGGCATGGACAGTACCCTCATTAGGCAGATAAGTCCATAGCTCTATTATGCTGCAACTAGGGGTTTTAATTGGGCTAGCATTGCTCGCAATTCTTCGCCTTCAATGACTTCTTCCGTTAGCAGTTGTTGAGAAATACTTTCTAACAACTCTCGATTATGCCGAAGAATTGCTAATGCCTGGTTATGGGATGCTTCTACTATCCCTTTGACTTCCTCATCAATAGCTCTGGCTGTTGCTTCACTCATATTGCGACGAGCATTGGGCATGCCACTATCCAAAAATGAGCTTTGCTGACCTTTATCGTAGGCTAACGGCCCTAGCACATCGCTCATACCGTAAGTAGTTACCATTTGCTCAGCGACTTCTGTTGCCCGCTGTAAATCATTGGCAGCACCCGTCGTAATTGAACCAAAGACGACTTCTTCAGCAGAACGTCCTCCTAATAGTGTAGCTATCTGCCCTTTTAATTCCTCTTCGCTACGCAGAAAGCGATCTTCGGTCGGTAGCTGCAATGTATAACCCAAAGCGGCCATCCCCCTGGGCACAATAGAGATTTTTTCTACCTGGCCACTCCCTTCCATGAGAGCGCCCACCATGGCATGGCCGACTTCATGGTAAGCAACAATTTCCTTTTCTTTGTCGTTAAGCACACGACTCTTTTTTTCGAGACCTGCCACCACACGCTCAATGGCTTCGGCAAAGTCTGCTTGGATAACTGCCTGACGATTGTTACGGGCGGCTAGCAAGGCAGCTTCATTAACCAGGTTAGCAAGGTCAGCACCAGCAAATCCAGGAGTACGGGTAGCGATCGCAGTCAAGTCCACATTATCTCCCAGTTTGACCTCTTGAGCATGAATTTTGAGGATCGCTGCACGGCCTTTAAGATCTGGACGATCAACCAGCACTTGACGATCAAATCGACCGGGACGCAACAGAGCCTGGTCTAACGTTTCAGGACGGTTAGTGGCGGCTAAGACAATAATGGTATTATCCCCTGCACTAAAGCCATCCATTTCTGTCAGTAACTGATTAAGCGTCTGCTCTCGCTCATCGTTACCGCCATAAAAGCCACCGGAAGCACGGGATTTACCAATGGCGTCAAGCTCATCGATAAAGACAATACAGGGAGCCTGTTTCTTAGCTTGCTCAAACAGGTCACGTACCCGTGAGGAACCTACACCTACAAATAGCTCAATAAACTCAGAACCAGAGATACTAAAGAAGGGGACGCCTGCTTCACCAGCAACAGCCTTAGCCAACAAGGTTTTACCGGTCCCTGGTGGCCCAACTAGCAATACTCCCGTAGGAATCTTGGCTCCAATATCGGTAAACCGCTTGGGAGTTTTCAAAAAGTCAACGATCTCTACCAGCTCAGTTTTAGCCTCTTCAACACCTGCCACATCCTCAAAGGTAACTTTGGTGGATTCATCTTCTACGTAGACTTTGGCCTTACTTTTGCCAATGGAGAGTGCTCCCTGAGGACCACCCCCTCGGGCTAAGAAAAAGCGCCAAACTGCAATAAAGATTAACGGTGGAATCACCCAGCTTAATAAACTACCTATCCACTGATTTTGAGCTGGGGGAGTAGCAGCAAACTCCACACCATTGGCTTCTAGAAGATCTGGCAGTTTTAAGTCAAAAATCGGTGTTGTGGAGTAGACTGCGCCAGGCTCACCCAACTCATTTTTCACTTGGTAGCGGATTTCATTTTGCCCCACAGATGCTTTGATCACCTCATGCTCCTGCACCTGGTGGATAAACATGCTGTAAGGGGTTCGTGGGGTGCGCTGAATGGGTAGGAAAATATTTACCGTCAGCAAAATTGCCCCTAGCAAAAAGAGAAGGTTGCTGATTTGTTGGAAACGTGGCGGTCGTGGATCTTTATTGACTGGCATGGGCTGAAGTTCCTTACAGAAATGTCCTTAGCTTTAGCCTATCAACGTAACTAGAGAAAAAAACTGATTGAAAACCGTACAGTGGCAGTTCGGGTTTTCAACGTTTTTTGTGTACAGCCAGAATAATCTTTCAGCTTCAAGAAATGCATGGAGCAAGGTAAAAGTAAAGAACATGCAATACATTCCAAGGAAAGTTGATATATTAAATGCTTCCGGTTAGCATCCGATAAATATACTGGCGATGCGGAAGCCAGAGGAGCCGAGCACAGGTCAATTTAGGCGTAGAGAGCGGATATACTGCTCCTTCATACTATGAATAAAGCCTATAACAAACCACCCCCGGTGCTTTTCGCACCGGGGGTTATTAATATGAAATTCTGTGTGCTAGCTCTCCCTAATGCGGAGTATCCATAAGGAAGTTTCCCTACCGGGCCTTATGCAGGATTAATGGATTTGAGCTTGATATGGAATACAACACCGTTGCATGCTTAAAGCCTGGCCATAATGTGAATAGCAGCTGCTTGCAGTGGTGCCACTTCAAACCTTGCTTTGCCCTCTACATCCACCATAATCAGTTGCTCACAGCTGGCTAGCGTATCATTAGCTATTGCAACTAATACCTTAGAAGCATCCTCGGCCAACACATTGCAATAGCTACCAGTCGGTAGCCCCGTCATCAATGTTTCACGCAGGGGATTGCTTTCATTATTAATCACCACAAATCCTCGACTACCTCGGGCAAATGCGATTTGGTTATTGCCGTTATCCCACCAATGGTTAACGGTAGAAGTGACTTGGACCACATTGCGAAATTCCACCATATTGGCAATGTCAGCCCAGCGATGTTCACATATCCAATCATGACCACAACTTACTGGCAATGTTTGCCCCTCATCGTCAGCGGGGGGACCAAACCAATTACCCTGCTCCCGTGGCCAGTTATAGCTGGACATAATTTTAGGGGTGCCGTACGGCCAAGCCAACATAAACACATTGGCTAGGCGATAACTTGCGCCATTATTTGGTGGTGCGTAGAAGGTGACAATATTGCGATCACGACTCCGCTGGGTCTTGTGGTTATCCGTAAACACCACCGCCTTATGACTAGGCATCAGCCCCCAAGCTTCACCAAACAGCATCAAGTTTTTTAGCGCACCATGGCGCACCTGCTCCCCTAGATTACGACCATAGCGAAACTCAGTGACTGCTCCATGCCCCAAATAATCACTAGCCTGAATGGTCATGTTACTAGAACTGGCGACTTCCTGATATACAAAGGGACGACCACCAGCACCATGAAACGTAATATTCAAGGGACGTAGACGGCGCAAAATCTTGGCCAGATGAGGGGCCGGAATATGTTGAGCGGAGTCAATCCGAAACCCAGCTATACCAAGGGCCAGTAGTTCATTCATGGCAGTTGCAATCGTCGTCTGCACATTTGCACTACCCGTATTCAAATCCTGTCGCCCATCTGCTTGACAGGTCTGCACCTGCCAGGACTGTTCAACATAGTCATAGGTTTCAATGGAACAGGGCTGATTAAAATCAGCTTTGGTGTAAGGCACACCAGGATAGGAAAACTGTGCGGTATCAAAATCGCTCCCCCCAATACCCTGACCAGCCCCCTCACTGGCCATATGGTTGATAACCACATCGGCATAGACTTTGACGCCAGCATTTTGGCAGCGGCTGATCATATCCGCCAAGTCTGCTCGATTACCACTGCGGCTCGATAGCTTGTAGCTAACTGGCTGATAGCGCTGATACCAGGGAAAAACAACTGTATCCTGAGCAATTATCCGATGCTCATGGGGTGGCGAAATTTGCACAGCCCCATATCCCTTTGGACCTAGCCAAGTCTCACACTCTTGGGCAATATCTGTCCAAGGCCATTCAAATAACTGCACAATCACAGAATGGGAGCTGGCTGCTTGCCGTCCACCAGTGGGTGGAGGTAGCTGAGCGGCTACGTGACACCCTCCCATCCCCAGGGTGCAGGCTACAGCTAACAATCGCCTGACAGATGACGCCAGTCGTCCTAAAGTTACCAGGGAGCCCACTGAACTTCACTACCTGCGATCGCAGGGAAACTCATTGTTTCAATAGGCAAAGCACACATCCTATAGCCTCAATATATATTTAACGTTGGCCCCGTATTATCTAACACCAGTACTCAGGTAGCCAAGTATTATTTTTTACACAGAAGTGCTCCATCTCCAGCAGTTTTTGAAATTTTTTTTAACCTTTCACCCTAAGGTACCTAATACAAAAACCTGCTTCCAGAGGGGGAATACCCCTAAAAACAGGCTTGATTAGTTTAGATTCAATGAATCCTAAGCTGAGGTTATGGCAAGGACAAGCTTAGGACTTCGGTTTCGAACAGTGATGAGTGGTATATCACTTTCTGATTGGTCAATTCTGATTGGTCAATTCGGAACCAAAGCTACCAGCCCTTATCAGCCTGAGCTAGTACATACGCTGCTACATTTTCAATTTGCTCAGGTGTTAAACGACCACGAAAAGGAGGCATCGCACCATTCCCCTTGGTTACCTGAGTAACAATAGCCTCCAGCGTATCCTTACCATACTTTTCTAGATCAGGCTTCTTTAAGGTCTTCTGCTGGTTAACTGCATTGCCGCCGCCAATGTGGCAAGCTGCACAGTTGGTGGTAAACACTGTTGCACCAGCAGTAGCATCAGCTGCCATAGCAGGAGATGCATTGAGAAAAATCGCCCCTGCTACCAATGCAATCACAGCAGTCAAAATAGATTTCATAAGATTCTCCTCTCAAAAAACACAAACTTGTATCTAATTGACTCGACAACCAGTATTCAAGTCTAGTCAAGGAATCAGGATGATTGATAGCTCAGCTGGTGGTCAAATGACAGGCAGTCAAATCATAAACAATTGTGAAGCAACCTTTCCTGATAGGGTTGCTCCAGATTGCCAGCCGCAAGCTGGGAGTAAACGAGTCTTGAAATTACCGTTTGCCCCTTGATTCGCAATCGTTTTCATAGCAATAGAACATGGTTGATAAACCGCCACGTATTTCTTCAGAGCGACTACTTGCCGTTATTGATACATAAAGGCATGGTTTTCATGGCTCTGATGGCACAAGGCATTCTAAAATAATGTATAGATGAAGCAAATTTGGGACTATCCTGAGTAATTCATCCAAATTCAACCTTGAGAGAACCACCATGACCTTTATCAACCGTGCTTTGCGAGCCATTGGTGCTTTGCTAATTACTGCTGCTTTAGTTTTTGTGTCAACTGCTGTTAGTGCTGCTCCTGCTTACGCTGCTGACTACTCCGTCAAGATGGGTTCCGATGCTGGCTTGCTCCAGTTTGAGCCCGCAAACCTAGAAATTAGCGCTGGTGACACTGTCACTTGGATCAATAACAAGATGGCCCCCCATAATGTTGTTTTTGATCCCGCTGGTACTCCTGGTGGTAAGACTGTTGCTGACAAGCTGACTCATACTCAGTTAACATTTGCTCCTGGTGAAAGCTATTCTTCCACTTTCGCTGAGCCCGGTACTTACAGCTATTTCTGTGCACCTCACCGTGGTGCTGGTATGGTTGGCAAGATCGTTGTTAAATAGCTTTATTTACTAAGCTACTAGTGTTTTAGGCTAGTTGCTTTAATTTGAGCATCATTATCAAAAGGAGTTGGTTCGCACTGAACCAGCTCTTTTTAATGTTTAGTTTTTTTGGGCTAACAGTGGAGCTGCTGATAGTAGAGTTTTTGTGTAAACGTGCTGGGGTGACATAAACAGTTGCTCTGTTGGCTTGAGTTCAACGATTTTGCCGCTGTGCATAACGGCGATGCGATCGCATAAATAACGAGCCACCCACAAATCATGGGTAATAAATAAATAGGTCAAATCCAACTCATCCTTGAGTTCTAGCATCAGCTCTAATACCTGAGCCTGAACACTAGCATCCAACATGCTGACTGGTTCATCACAGATCACCAGCTTGGGCTTAGTAATCAAAGCTCGAGCAATGGCCACCCGCTGTTGCTGCCCGCCGGATAAATCGCCCGGATAGCGGTTGTAATAATCCTCGGTTGGAGTTAGCCCCACCCGCTTTAACATGTCATGCACCTGCTGTTTGGCTGCCGAAGCACTGGCCAAACCATGAATAATCAACGGATCGGCAATGCCTCGACCGACGGTCATCATGGGATTTAGACAGGCATGGGGGTCTTGAAAAATCATTTGGAAATTACGTCTTTGGGCCTGAAGTTTTGCCCGTGACATTCCCACCAGATTTTGGCCCATAAACTCTATACGGCCTGATGTAGGTGGAATAATCTGCATAATGGCACGGGACAAGGTACTTTTACCGCAGCCTGATTCTCCCACTAGTCCCAATACTTCACCGGGATGTAAATCTACTGAAATGCCATCTACGGCCTTAATGATTTCCGGTGGCGTTCGGTTAAACGCCTTTGAGAGCAGAGTTGGCTCAATGGTGTAATGCTTTACCAAACCTTGAACCCTTAGCAGAGGGGCTGATGTAGTTTCCTCTAGGGCAACAACATCAGCTTCATAATTTTGTAATTGATGAGCGGCCTGTAATAGGGATTTGGTGTAATCTGCTTGGGGCTGATAGAGCACTTGTTCAGTCAGGCCTAGCTCCACAAGTTTGCCCTGGAACATGACAGCAATGCGATCGCAATATTCTCCCACCAAGGCCAGGTCATGGGAAATCAAAATCATGGCCATGCCGCGCTCACGACAAAGCTGAGTCAGCAAGTCTAAAATTTGGGCGGAGACGGTCACATCCAAGCTGGTGGTTGGTTCGTCTGCCACAATCAGCTTGGGGTTGAGCAGTAAGGCTAAGGCAATGGCTACCCGCTGACGCATACCCCCACTAAACTCATGGGGATACTGTTCCCAGCGGTTGGCAGGGATATTGACCGATGCGAGAGTGGCGATCGCAATGTCCTTAGCACCCTGTTTAGATAAATCAGAACGATGGGCCTGCAGAGTTTCCACACAGTGCTCCCCAATGGTCATCAGTGGATCCAGGCGAGTCATCGGGTCCTGAAATACCAACGAAACGGCTTCACCTCTAAACCGCCGAATATCCTCACTTGAAAACCCAAACACATCTCGCCCTTCAAACAGGGATGTTCCCTGAGTCTGGCTTCCCCCAGGTAGCAATCGCAATGCCGCTCGGCCCAGCGTAGATTTGCCACAGCCCGACTCTCCCACCAACCCCAGCATCTCACCCGGTTGTAAAGTCAAAGACACGTTATCCACAGCCCAACTTTGCTGACGTGGATAAGCAACACAAAAACTATTCAGTTGCAACAACGGGGACGTCATAGAGTGCAGTAATTACCCTTCCACAATTAAACGTGCAGATGCTCACATTGTGAGGATTATTTGTCAAACCGCCTCATTAAATAGGCCACCCCAAAATCTCCATTGGGATGCTCTTCGAGCAACCTGGCCAACTCAAATAATTTTTCAGAAATCTCGGGTCCTAACTTGTCTGTAGTTGCCAATCGCTCACGAAACTCAGTCTCCGCAATCCGCACATGGCTTTGCCAAGCATCTGTAAATAGCACAGGGATATAAGCACTCAACCCCAATTGATTAAGGACTTCCCATTCACCATCATCACACCAAATACCCTTACAGCCAGGACAACGCTCCACAAAGAATGCAGCTTGCCTCAAGTTAATTTTGCCACGGACTAGGTACAACCCACAGCTTGGGCATAGCCCAGCCCGATTATCGTAGCGAGAAGGCTGATAGACAATGTCATGGTTAATAGGTACCGTTACGCCATCAACTCTGAGAGCTGGGTCTACTTGGGTAGCCTGCCATGCCTGATAATTTTCAGACGGAATCCAAGCACCACTGCACGTTGGACAACTATAGGCACTAAGTCCATCAACTAACCGGCTTACTAGAAGTGAGTCCTGAGGATGTTTTGGACAGAACATCGCCCTCCATAAATAAGGTGCACAAATGCTAGATGAGCATATCTACTACATTCCCATGCAGCACTGTAGTTTTTAGTCCGAGAAAACTCAAGTTTTAACCAATTTCTGTCTAATTGTGGCATCGGCCTATATGTACTATGGCCCATACCATTCCAAGGCTTTACCATTGAAAATTATTACTCACAAAGGTTAATTAAAACCTGAGTAAACCCCTGGAGCTGTTGCAATCGTTGCTCCAAATGTTCTAGACGTTGTTGATAAGTCTGACTATGGCGAGCTGATTGAAAAAAGCTAACCTCAATGGCTAAGAGCCTCATATGGCGATGCATTTCTGTGATGGCTGACTGCCATTGAGACTGGGATGATTCTGTTTGCGCCACCTGAGGCCATAAAGTCTGATCAAAAAAACGCTGCAAAATCTGCACTTCTTTAATCATTTCTCTCTGACCGATAACGGTCTGGCATTGCGCTAACTGCTCCCTATAGTTATAAAGGGCATCACCAACGGCGGCAAATGTCATGATTTAATAATAAAATAAGATTTTTATAAACCTAATCAAACTGATTTTTTTATATCTGTAGCTTTTATATAAGTACCTTACTGTTCTGCAATAAGACGCGTAATCTAGAAAAAGAGAAGCAGACGACGCAGTTGTTAGTCTAAGTAGCCTAATCAGTTGATATACCCTCGCCTAAATCATTCTGTTAAGTCATTCATAGTAATCATTGGCAGACTCAGCATCAGACTGTAGTTGTAAGGTTTTATACTCTTAATCTATCCTACGAATAGAGGTCAATCTTCTTGGGCAAGATACATTTTGAAGGTTTGATGTATTTTGTCACAGGAATAATTTCTGAACGTAGGGCAAATGATTGCGGCTCTTGCTTAAGGCTAGGCACCAGCAATCTGCAGTTAATACATACTCTGGTAATGGAGCATAACGTACTGAACTTGGCAGTATTTAAGCCGCCCAGAGTCATCTTTGGTCTTTCCAGTTTTATCCTCCCCTCGATCTACCATGACCTCAGTAGCCCCTGTTCTTCCCAACGACTGTACTTTACCTACCTGGCTCAGGTCTTGCATTCTGGAGCACAGTCAACCCGATGATGGAGATGGGGGCAATCATGTCTCACTGGAACTCCCCAAAGATAACAATCAACTGGTATGTCGGGCCTTTGAGTTTGCCTATCAACTTCACAAGGGGCAAATGCGCGCCTCCGGTGAGCCATACATTGCCCATCCAGTTGCTGTCGCTAATATTCTGCGCAGTTTAGGTGGAGACAGCGCCATGATTGCAGCTGGTTTTTTACATGATGTTGTCGAAGACACCGATGTTTCTGCCGACGAAATTGAAGCTCATTTTGGCGCAGAAGTCCGTCAAATGGTTGAGGGGGTGACGAAGCTCTCAAAGTTTCAGTTTAATAGCAAGACGGAACGTCAGGCTGAAAACTTTCGCCGCATGTTTTTAGCCATGGCCCAAGATATTCGGGTGATCGTGGTCAAACTAGCTGATCGTCTTCACAACATGCGGACATTACAGCATTTGCCCCCGGAAAAGCAGGTACAGAAAGCTCGCGAAACCATCGAAATTTTTGCACCACTCGCTAATCGACTAGGCATTGGCCGTATCAAGTGGGAGCTGGAAGACCTGTCATTTAAGTATCTAGAAGAAGCGGCCTATCAGGAAATTAAGGATCTCATTTCTGAGAAACGCACAGACCGCGAAGCGCGCCTTCAACACGTTGCTGAATTATTAGAAACCCATTTGACTGACGAGGGGATTGGCTGTGTAGAAATTAGCAGTCGCCCGAAACATCTTTACAGTATTTACCGTAAGATGCAGCGTCAGAAAAAGAATTTTCATCAGATTTATGACATAGCGGCGGTTCGCATCATTGTCAATACAAAGGTGGAATGTTACCGAGCCCTAGCGGTCGTCCATGATCGGTTTAAACCTATTCCTGGACGCTTCAAAGACTACATTGGTTTGCCTAAGGCTAACCGTTATCAGTCATTGCACACTGCTGTTATTGGTAAGCAGGGCCGCCCGATCGAAGTGCAGATCCGTACGATGGAAATGCATCGTGTTGCAGAGTATGGCATCGCAGCCCACTGGAAATATAAGGAAACCGGCAATAGCAACACCAAGGTAAATGCAGAAGATGAAAAATTTACCTGGCTTAGGCAATTACTGGAATGGCAAAGCGATCTCAAAGATGCCCAAGAGTACCTCAGTGATGTTAAAGACAATTTGTTTGACGAGGAAGTTTATGTATTTAGCCCTCAGGGTGACGTATTTGCTCTTAGCCAAGGAGCAACGCCTGTAGACTTTGCCTATCGCGTCCACACCGAAGTTGGCCATCATTGCGCCGGGGCTAAGGTCAATGAACGCATCGTCACCCTTGATACCCAGCTTAAGAACGGTGACATTGTTGAGATTTTGACTAATAAGAATAGTCACCCCAGTCTTGATTGGCTCAACTTTGTCGTTTCTGCGGGTGCTCGCAGTCGTATTCGTCACTGGTATAAACAATCTCACCATGATGAAAATATGGCCCGTGGTCACACCATGTTGGAAAAGGTGATGGGACGTGATGGTCTAGATTCGTTGCTGAAGTCTGCCCCAGCCCAAGCAGCGGCTCAGCGTAGCAACTATCCCTGTGTTGAGGATATGTTGGCAGCTCTGGGATATGGCGAAATCACCTTGAATGCTGTTGTCAACCGTTTACAGGAAGCAACAAAAGAGCTACAGCCAGTAGAGGAAGTCAACGATGAACTATTGGTAGAGCAAATTAATAATGAAGGTGCTGTTAGAACTCGCTGGGGCGGAGATACTAGTGGTACAGCGTCTGGAAGTTCCATCATGGGTGTGGAGGGGCTATTGCATCATATTGCTGGTTGCTGTAATCCATTGCCTGGAGAACCGATTATCGGAGCTGTTTCTATGGGAGCTCGGGGAATTGCGATTCATCGTCAAGGCTGTCCAAATGTGGCGTCTGTTCCTGGAGACCGTCTGATCCCAGTGTGTTGGAATTCAACACAAGCGGCAACCGGTAGACCTCAAACCTATCCGGTCATGCTCAAGTTGGAGGTAATTGATCGGGTCGGTGTCCTCAAGGATATTTTGAGTCACTTATCAGATCTGAAGATCAACGTTTATAGAGCAACGGTAACTACATTTCCTGATCAGATTGCTGAAATAGACCTAGGCATTGATGTAAAAGATCATTTCCATTTTGATCGGACAGTCAAAAAGTTACGCAATATGACCGATGTGTTGAAGCTAAAGCGGCTGAGTCAGATGGATTAGCAGGTGAAATCCCTGTATAGGGGCGCTGCATGCAGCGCCCCTATACAGACGATTGGTGTAAGATTAGACGATTTCCAGCTGGATCGTAGGCATAGATTTCCTGACCATGGCTGGCGTAAATGACATTACCGGGTGGTGGATGGCCTAAATCCGTTAAGGTCGCGATCGCGCCCGTCAAATTCTCTACTTCTAAACACACACTCATGCTCCCCGCTGGTCCAGAAAATTCCTGGTCGTCACTGGGCTTAAACAAAGCTAACTTGAGTCCTGGGAGCATAAACTCTGCATAGCGCTCAGGCATATACACCTTAGGAGTTTGACCCAATAGCCTTTGATAAAACACCACTAGGCCCTGTAAATCCTTATGAGCAAGGGTTACATATGCGGTTTGTATGTCGATTGAATGGCTCATCGTTATTTGCCAATACAAAATCGACTAAAAATTTCATCTAGCATTGATTCAGTTATTTCTTCACCAGTGACTTCTCCTAACGCACGGATAGCATCCCGGAGATCAATGGTCCAAAAGTCCAGCGGCAGTTCTGCCGCCATGGTCGCCTGCACCTGTTTCAGTGAGCGATGGGCGCGAGTCATTGCGGATGCCTGACGTTGGTTAATGGCCACGTCCGTATTAGCAGCAATCACATTCCCAGTTTGCACTAGGGTTAGTATTGCGTGTTCCAATGCCTCAATACCTTGCCCCTGGGCAGCGGCGGTTTCTACGATGGATATATCAGGGGATAAATCGGCTAGAGGCAACGTTACCGGAGGTCCTAAATCTACTTTGTTCAGGACAATGATGTGGGGCTTATGTTTAATATCACGATATAAAATTGCCTCAGTTTTGGTCCAGCCCACTGTTCCATCTACCGTCAGGATCACTACATCTGCATGTTGTGCTGCCTGCTGGGAACGTTCAATTCCTATTTGTTCCACCTGGTTAGTAGCGTCTCGCATGCCGGCTGTGTCTAGTAATTGGATAGGAATACCCCCGACTATCAGTTGGGATTCGACCACGTCACGGGTGGTGCCAGGCAATGGGGTGACAATGGCGCGATCGCAACGGCTCCAGGCATTCAGTAAACTTGATTTCCCGACGTTAGGCTGCCCCACAATCGCTACCTTCAGACCGTTTCGCAACAGCTCTCCCTGATGGGCGGTGGATAAAATTTGGGCAACTTCAGCCAGAATCACCTCCAACTGCTGGCGTACATGAGTTTCATCCAGCGGGGGCAAATCATCAGCAAAGTCAATCCTGGCCTCTACATCAGCCAGTACATCTAAACAACGACTGCGACAGTGGCGAATGACATGGGTGAGTTTGCCCTGAATCCCAGCAAGGGCGGCTTGAGCCGCTTGAGGGGACTGTGCCCCAACCAGATCAGCAATGCCTTCAGCCTGGGTTAAATCTAAACGACCATTGAGAAAAGCCCGCAGCGTAAATTCTCCGGGGGCAGCTAGTCGTGCTCCCTGGGCAATACATAGCTGTAACACCTGTTGCACCGCCATGATGCCACCGTGACAGTGAAACTCCACCACATCTTCACGGGTATAGGAACGAGGGAATTTCATTAGTAGCAAGAGGGCTTCATCGACCGTCTGCTGGGTATCAGGATCGATCACGTAACCATAAAGCACACGATGGCTTTCCCAAGGGCCTGCACTGCGAAACAGCTGCTGAGCAATGGTTATGGCAGTAGAACCTGATAAACGCACAATGCCAACGCTACCCTGTTGCGGCACAATTGCCGTTGCGATCGCAGCAATTGTTTCCCCCTGTACGATCTTTGGTTCTTGCTCTCCCACACCCCTACTCCCGGTGCCATTAATCTGTAACGATACCCTATGCTGCCTATTCAGTCGGTAGACCGCGCGGGAATGCTGAAAGTCCTTCCATGTTGTCATAATGGAGACTAGTAGCCTAAACGGCCTTACTCCATTACTGTTCTAACTATAAGGAATTCAGCCGTGGCAGATTCAACCGGTCAGTTTGACTACAATCAATCCGACACTCAAGGATCTGACAAAAGGCTATCTGATCAAAGATCACATTTGTCCACACGTCCTAAACGCGGAAAGATTCGTCGTCTGCTGCGATATATTTATATCCGCTTTATTCGCCTTCGCAGTCATCCTCAAGCCATTGCTAGAGGATTAGCAGCTGGAGTGTTTGCAGGCAGCTATCCTCTGTTTGGATTACAGACAATCATTGGGGTTGCGATCGCAGCTGCCATCCGAGGCAACAAAATTGTGGCAGCTGCAGGAACCTGGATTAGTAATCCATTTACCTACGTTCCTATCTACGCGTTCAACTATCAAATTGGACACTGGCTTCTTAGACAGTCTACAGAAACAAGCCTCACTAACCGCTCTCCCCAAGAATGGATGAATCTTGGCTTGGACATCACCTTAGCCTTACTCGTGGGCAGCACCATTGTTGGGTTTGTCTTAGCAATTATTAGCTACTATGTCGGTCTATATTTGTCCCACAGCCTAAAATCCAGGTCGAATAAAGAGCATTAAGTCACCAGACACTAGAACTAGACCGTTAATCTCATTAAAATCGGTATAGGTTCAGATAGGTCATAAAGAAGAGTAGATATACAATGCTGATGCACGTTATGATGAACATAGTTACATTGGCAAAAGTTGAGTAAATGTAACAACTAATTCGACATTACTTTTGACAACTTTAGACAATATGAATTACGGTTCGTTTATCAGTACTGGTTCATATTCAGACTCAAAGGTATTTTCGAAAACCTTGACTTATAGCTCATTCAGATCGCTTGTCACCCTTGGCAGCCTTTAAAGATTTTTTTTTCGCAGTGAAATGTTCCCCAACACCGCTTGCCACACCATCAAGTACCGTATTAGCTGCCAACATAGCTCACCAAAATCTACCCGTTTAACGTTACGAGAAACGGCTCCCCGCAACCAAAATCGGCTGAAACCTTACCTATATGCTGCCAACTACACCGTTAGGAGCGTTGATGAGGCCTATCAGCTGTTGAGAGAATACCTCTACACAAATGGTGTAACCGCTGTCGAAGAATTAAACTTCCCTAATCGAGGAAAAATTGAAGTTGTTCCCATGGCTGCATGGTGTGGATTTCAAGCTAACATCAAGGACGATCTTGAGACAGTTGATAAAGATAGGGCTAGAAACAAACGTCTAGCTAGCTAAAAAGTTCATACTAAAACTGCTCATCATCATAGTTTCCCTGCATAGGTGCAGCATTATCCCGTTTCGAACCCAGGAGATCAAGCCGCTCTACCCTAATGACAGGGCTAGAGCGCTGTGCGCCAGTAGCTCGATCTTGCCAGCTATCAAGTTTTAGCGCCCCAACTATACCTACTAGGCTACCCTTTCTGACATAGTTGGCAGCCACTTCAGCATTCCGTCCCCACAGCTCTAAATTAAACCAATCAGGCTGATCACTATTGCGGGTACGTCGATTGACCGCAATGGTAAACTTGCACAGCACATTACCCGACTCAAAATAACGTACTTCAGGATCGCGTCCTGCCCGACCTACAAGATTGACAACATTCAAACTCATCGTGTGCCCACCAGCAACTGTGCTATAGAACTACTTTATATACGAGATAGGCACTGCCATCTAGAATTATTTTTAACTCTTGTCTCCTTAAAATAGGGAGCCTCACCCTACACTCTGCTCTGCCCATTCAATTTTAGACCGTGTAACCATGTAACCTTGGAGTAGGTTAAGTATCGCAGATCCATACCCAAGCAATGCTTTCTCAAAATACTTGGGAAACAAATCTAAATTAGGGTACAGTCATCTGGTTCAAAACTACGGACTAGACGGGTAGATATAAAACGTAATAGAATCCACACCTGCCTAGAAATCCTTTATTTGTCTTTTCACCGCTCGTTTGGGGGCACGTCTAACAGTGAGTTTACTCGATCGCTTTTCATTCTCCCGTGACATGGGTATAGACCTGGGAACAGCTAATACTCTGGTTTACGTTTCGGGTAAAGGCGTTGTCTTGCAAGAGCCCTCCGTTGTAGCCAGAGATAAGGATGGGAAGCCATTAGCGGTGGGTGAAGAAGCCAAGCGCATGTTAGGCCGAACTCCCGGCAATATTACTGCGCTACGCCCGTTACGAGATGGTGTAATCGCTGATTTTGATACCGCCGAACTCATGCTTAAGCACTTTATTAAGCGAGTACATGAAGGGCGAGCCTTAGGTATGCCTCGCATCGTGATTGGTATTCCTAGCGGAGTGACTGGAGTGGAGCGTCGGGCAGTTATGGATGCGGCTTTACAGGCTGGAGCCCGTATGGTCTATCTCATTGATGAACCTGTTGCCGCTGCCATTGGGGCTGGATTGCCTGTCGCTGAACCCACTGGCAATATGATTATCGATATTGGTGGAGGGACTACAGAAGTCGCTGTGCTGAGTTTGCAAGGGACTGTACTGAGTGAATCTGTGAGAGTAGCCGGTGATGAACTCAGTGATTCCATTTCTCAGTACATGAAAAAGGTGCATAATCTGGTAATCGGTGAACGGACCGCTGAAGAAATCAAGATTAATATCGGTTCTGCATACCCTAGCCCCAATGATGGCGAAATTGTTTTAGATGTACGGGGATTACACTTACTATCTGGGTTACCGAGAACAGTGACTGTAAAGAGTGCTGAAATTCGCGAAAGTATGGCAGAACCGCTTTCGGTTATTGTTGAGGCTGTTAAACGGACCCTAGAACGAACCCCACCGGAGTTGGCAGCTGATATTATCGATAGGGGTATTATGCTTGCAGGAGGCGGAGCTTTACTCAAAGGGCTAGATACTCTGATTAGCCATGAAACCGGTATCGTGGTTCATGTTGCGGCTGACCCGCTTAGTTGTGTCGTACTCGGGACCGGACGTGTGCTTGAGAACTTTAGTCAGATGGAACGGGTATTTAGTGCCCGTTCCCGTGATCTATAAAGGTCTATAGGCAGTTTAAGACTACTGTTTGCAAATTATGTTTGCACTAAGACGTTGGTGGGATAAATACGCGACAAGGGTAGGTGTAGCTACCCTTATAATCGGCCTAGCCTGGGCAATGCGCCAGAGTCAGGGGGCTATAATCTATGAAATCTACCAGGTGTTGACTGCGCCATTGCAGCCGGGCTTGACCCAAGCGGAACGTTTGGAAAATGCGTATATTTTAGAACTCCAGCAGCGGGTCATTGAATTAGAGAATCAAAATCAAGGCCTGCGGGAAAATATCGACTATGCCGACAACCAAGGTAAAGTAACGATTGCCGCTGTTATTGGTCGTAGTGCCGATAATTGGTGGCAACAAATTACCGTTAACAAAGGCCGTTTGAACGGTGTTACCGAGGGTGACATGGCTACGGGGCCAGGTGGTTTGGTGGGTCGTGTCGTTGGCGTTTCGCCTAATACGAGTAAGATTTTGCTGGTAACTGACCCGACCAGTCAAATGGGTGTCAAGGTCAGCCGTAGTCGTGCGTTAGGTGTGGTACGTGGCAACGTCGATGGGCGAGTTGTTATGCAGTTTTTTGAAACCACACCTGATGTAAAACCTGGCGATGTCATTGTTACATCTTCCTACAGTCGGTTATTTCCCCAGGGCGTTCCTGTGGGCCGTATTGAGAGCATGGACTTGAAAAAGAGTCCAGCACCTGAGGCGGTGATTAAGCTTTCATCTCCCCTCAATATTCTTGAGTGGGTGACTATTCACCCTTTTAAAGCTAAAACCGATGTTAACGCTCCTCCAGCTGAGATCATACACAACAATTCAACACCATAGCTTCAACATCTGACGCCTCCTGCCCAATTAACTATGAACGCACCTAAAGGCAAGGAAACGTTATCTGATTTCCAAAAAAAGTGTCTCAATATTGCCATTGTGGCAGGCTCTGGGTTAATGTGCCTATTGCTCTCACCAATGCGGTTCCCTGGGATTGAACTTTTAGGTGTTACTCCCAATTGGTTACTCATATGGGTGGTTATTTGGAGTATTCACCATCCTATTGTCGATGGGGCGATCGCAGGTATTGTGCTGGGTTTACTGCAGGATAGTCTTACAGGTCCATTTCCTACCCATGCCCTCAGTTTGCTGGTAGTGGGGCTGCTGACCGCTCGTCTCCAGCGTCAGCGGATTATCCAGGAAAATGTAGTCCTGGTGGCGTTTATTGTCTTTGGTATGGCTGTGGTTAGCGCTACGGTGATTGCCCTGCAAATGAGCTTTCAGCACTTACTTTGGACTGATTCGCCTTACCTCAGTCTCTGGCAAATCTGGCGCACTCATCAACGAGTTGCCCTTAGCTCTGCGATCCTTAGTAGTTTATGGACACCGGCCCTTTATTACCCCTTGCACCGGTGGTGGAAAGGATAATTGTTTAGGCTGCCTGTAAAACTTGAGTTATATGTCTGCTTTGAATAGCCTGTAACAACGTTGCTTCAATCGTGGTTGGCTGATAACGCTTTAGAAAAGCATGGCTGCGAATACCGCTAGTAATTGCAACAGTAGTGATCCCAGCGCGCTGGCCGGCAATGATGTCCGCCTCGGTATCACCAATCATACAGGTAGGAAAAGGGTGATAACCTTGTGTTTTCTGAGCTGCGATCGCAGACTCTAATAACGCAACTTTTTGTTCTGTCCGATTAAGATGGGCCGCATTAATATCGGATGCACCAAAGATTTCGTCAATATACTGACTGAGATCATGGGCCTGTAAAAATGCCTGTACCTGCCGTGGGTGCCTTAAAGTCACTAACACCAAACGAATCCCCATGTGCTTAAGCTGATGTATTGCCCTGTCGGCACCAGGCTGTAGGGTATCCCATTGCAGCAGATGGGGATGATTCACAATTCGCTGCACCTGCTGTAGAAAGGTCTCCACCAAGTTTGTCGGAATCCCAGACCGAATCGCGATATCCGTATCGACAACGCGATTCCGTTTCATCCACCAAAACTGATTTTTCGAAAGAATTTGTAGTGGTAACGCCTTGCCAGCGGTCTCTTGATGGCTAGCTAGGAGTGTCGAAATACCCAACCTGTAGGTTCGATAGTAACGTTCTGAAACATCTACAATCGGACCATCAAAATCACAGAACAATACCTGCCCAGAAGGCGATTGAAACGAGGACATTGGATTAATACTGTGCAGCATAAAAGGCATTGGTTATACTCCAGCATCATCTCTATGGAAGATTGCTAGCCCACTTAATGTTTCTTCACCTTATCAAGGGAAACCGGAACCTACGCAATCCTATTAAAGGCAAATAAAGTGTCACCTTTGGTGTACCGCTTATGCAGTGACCATTTCAGCTAGAGAATAACGCCTGCTTGGAGTCACCCTTACATAAATCGGTAAACAAATGCTCATACTAGTCTAATGACAAAATCAGACTACCTGGCATGCCGTTCTAATACCAGTGTCACTGGACCATCATTGTCAATAGTGACCTGCATATGGCTACCAAATTGCCCCGTCTCTATCTTTAACCCACTCTGCTGCAGTTTAGCTACAAACTGTTCATACAGTTTAACGGCCTGCTTGGGTAGGGCTGCCTGGTCAAAGGAAGGACGACGGCCTTTTCGACAGTCACCGTAAAGGGTGAACTGACTAATCACTAGCAACTCACCTTGAATATCTTGAATCGATAAATCAAACCGATTTGAATCTATCCCAGGAAAAAGCCTTAAGGTCAGGCATTTCTGCACCATCCAATCAAGCTCTTTTTCCGTGTCAGTTGCAGCGATCCCCACTAGCAAGTTTAGACCTCGACCTATGGAGCCGACCACGTCACCATCCACAATAACTTGGGATGCTGTAACCCGTTGAATGACAACGCGCACTAGCTGCCAAAGCCCTTACCAAGACTTTTGGAGTCCAGGCAAAAGCATGCCTCAATTTCAGCTTTGAGTGCATCGTGATCAAGATCTTGACCAATTAGAACCAGCTGGGTCTTATGAGGGCGACCATTCCACTCTTCGTCCTCCAGAGAAAATCGCTTACCGCTGAGATGAAAAATATGACGTTTTTCACTCTCGTCAAACCATAGGATTCCCTTAGCGCGAAAAACATTCGCCGGTAGCTTGTTATCCAAGAAACGTTGAAACTTTCGAATCGCCAGAGGTTGATCACGAACAATAGAAAGCGATGTAAACCCATCTACATCTAGGTGGGAGTGGTCATGGTCATGGTCGTGGTCATGCTCGCAATGGCTATGATCATGATCGTGTTTGGCATGAGCATGGTGATCATGATCCGTATGGCCATGGTCGTGCCCATGCTCATGGTCACCATTAGAATGGTCGTGGCGCTCGTGAGGCGATTTCCCAGCAGGGTCAAAATACTTATCAGACTCAAATAGACCTACGCTCAAAATCAGTGGTAACGGTACCTGTGACTGAGTTGTACGTAAAATGCGCGCGCCTTCTTTAACATCGCGTACTTTGAGTTCTAATGCATCTAAATCAGCCTCGTTTACCAGATCCACCTTATTAAGTAAGATAATATCGCCGTAGGCAATTTGGTTATAGGCTGCTTGGCTACTAAATAAGTCAACACTGTAGTTTTCTGCATCTACCAACGTAACAATGGAGTCTAACCGTGTTAGATCCCGCAGCTCAGATCCTAAAAACGTAAGCGCTACCGGTAGGGGATCTGCCAATCCCGTAGTCTCTACCACTAGATAGTCAATTTTCTCTTTGCGCTCGAGTACCTTATAAACTGCCTCTAGTAGATCATTATTAATGGTGCAGCAAATACAGCCATTGCTCAATTCCACTATGGTGTCGCCAGCTTTGTCACTAGTGGTAATAAGCAAGTCGTTATCAATACCAACTTCACCAAACTCATTTACTAGCACTGCTGTTCTTAAACCATCTTGATTTGTCAAGATATGGTTAAGCAGGGTGGTTTTGCCGCTCCCCAAAAATCCAGTAATGATGGTTACGGGTAAGCCATGCTTAGAATCGTCCATCCGCTTGGATGGTGCTGATATTGCAGCAGTCATAGGAGATTAATGGTGGGGTTGATTGAAAGTATTGCAAAATTTATTATCTCGTATTTATCAGAAAATGAGGGGTCGGCTTCACCGAAGTAAAGACTCGACACGCTATCCCCGATTCTTTATCGTCATAACTTCAACGATAGTCAGGGCTTGATCACTGGGAATGTCGAGAATACGGTAAAGATCATCCAGAAATGCCTGCTCCTGGGGGGTAACACTGCCATCGGCCAAGACTAAATCTGTGGCCAGGGCAAAGGCCGTTGGTTTGAGTTCCACCGGCAGGACTACATTAGCGGCTTCAACCAAACGACTAGGACCATGCTGCTGTAGTTGCTGCAACAAACTATCCTTCATTCGGTTGACCATTTCCGTAGAATAGCTTTTGAAAAGGCGCATACGGCTCAATAACATGTCCATTTCGCGCCCCTCTTGATCGGAGAGATAGCCATCGGCTGCGATCGCAACCAAACAAATCGCTGCCAGTGCTTCTGCTGGACTCAGGGGCAGCGACTCTGGAGACGGGTCAAAAACCTTATCAAATAGCCCCATAACATCCTCACAAATAAAACCTGGCCTGACATAATCAGACCAAACCTATTGTGAAACATGATGGAAATAAAAGGAGAAGCTAAGATAGCCTCTCCTTAACTTACTCTAGCCATGAATGACATTTAGCCATGCTTCGGAAACTTGAGCGTAAACCAATCGCCCTTAAGCCATCTGACGCATCTCATCTTCCAACTGCTGCAGTAAATTTACATTGCCTTGCTCACGGGCTACCGCAATACGATGTTCTAAAGAGCGTTGAATGCTCTCACTATGACTGCGGGCTGCTTCTTGCAATAATTGGCGACGTTCATCCATCAAAGGTGTGAGTTCTGCCAGCTTACGCTGAAATGCTGAAAAGACTGACTTGCTCTCAGCTTGAGCAACAGTCTGACATTGGCCATGGCGATTAGTTTGATAAGCTGCACCACGATAAATTAACTGAGCTTGAGCCTGGGGAAAAGGTACATGGCGCACATACGTGTAACGATGCTGACGGCCACGATACTTGCAAAGGACATCGCTTTCAGCAACCTCTAACATAGGCGGATTATGGTCGTATTCGACACCACGATAAGTAAGCTTCATAAGTGTGTCTTCTCCTGAATGAGCACTGGTGTTAGTGCGTTCCTTCGGGCAGACCAATACATCCTATGGGACAATAGCAGTATGAGCTACCCTACTTCCGTCTCATCGTCGAACGGGTGACGAGTTTGTGGAGATGAACGAGAGTTTTTCTGTATCTATTTTTACCGTTTAAGACTTAAGTCTGCAACTCCTGATATTTCTATCTAGAAAGTCTCAACAGTATATTTATCAGGTGATTCTAGAATATAGAAAATTTCTATGACTCAATGTTGTGTCAAAACTTCATGACGTTTAGAGCTACTACTCAGAGATTGGGGGACAGCATATGAGCACGCCTAAAGTTTCTAAACGCTTTCCCCAAAGAAGCTAAATCAGTAAACTTTGACCAGCAATATTCTCGTCAATGGTCTATGCTGAGAGAAAATATGTTAGCAAAAATTTACATTTGATTTACTGTTTTTGGTAAGGCTATGAAATGTACCATTAACCGTCGGGCGCAGTTTTCCGCTAGCCATCGATACTGGTTGCCCGAGCTGAGTGATACTGAAAATCAGAATAGGTTTGGTCTATGCACTCGCGCTCCGGGGCATGGTCACAACTATGAGCTATTCGTCTCGATGGCAGGAGAATTAGACGAGTATGGCATGGTGCTTAACCTGTCTGATGTCAAAAAAGTCATCAAGCGTGAGGTGACTGGCCAGCTGGATTTTTCTTACTTGAATGATGTTTGGCCCGAGTTTCAAATTGATTACCCCGAGGCAGGACTACCAACGACCGAGAATATTGCTCGCGTTATCTGGCAGCGTTTGGCATCCCACTTACCCATTACCAACATTCAACTATTTGAAACCTCCTCACTCTGGGCCGATTACAAAGGAAACGCCATGGAAGCTTATTTGACCATCTCCACCCATTTTAGTGCTGCCCATCGTTTGGCACTACCTACATTGACGCTAGAGCAAAACAGCGAAATCTATGGTCTCTGCGCTCGCGTTAATGGCCATGGCCATAACTATCACCTGGAAGTGACCATCAAAGGTGAGATTGACCCACGAACGGGAATGATTGCTGACCTAGTAGAATTTCAGAATGCAGTGAAAACCCATGTGGTAACCCCCTTTGACCATACATTTCTGAATAAGGATATTCCCTATTTTTCTGAAGTGGTCCCCACTGCAGAAAATATCGCAGTATACATTCGCGACCTGCTACGGGAACCGATCAGAGAAATTGGTGCAACCCTTCATAGGGTTAAACTGATTGAAAGTCCTAACAATTCAGCAGAAGTCTATTGCGAAGAAGCATCTGAAACGGTACCAGCGACTACGGAGACAAGTTCTGAACTAGCAGCTATTGTTTGAGCTTAAATAGCAGCTGCCAGTCACTTTCTTCTCTGACGAGGATGAGTTTTAGGGATAGGGTTACTACTAACACTAGAGGCTCTAAACTTTTTTCCAGTCCTCCGAACCAACCTTCTCAAACGAGAATTGTCATAAATTTTTCGCTTTATGAGCTTTCCTAAAACAAATCGTAAAGATAAGATTTTTTTCTTAAAATACACGAAGGCTGGCCATTAAATTTGGCTCCTTTAAAGAATGAAGTAGCAACGACGCAACTACATTTTCAGGCCAAATGCGTATTTTATCTTCGCTACCTAGGCATCTAAGTGAGTTATCAAAATCATGGGAATTGCCATGGGCAATATTACTTCTAAATTGGTAGAGTCTTTCAATAATCGTTTCAATTTTACAGCTTGAATCACTCGTTAAATCACTTCGAAGATCTAGCTTAGGTTGGCATCTATTAGAAAGCAGCTTAAGCTTTTTCTTAATCTGCCAAACTATAGAAGCACTTTCTTTATTTTTAACTTCTTCTGCAGAAGTTAGTAAACATTCAATAATTGCAAACTGCCCTAGGATATCAAGTTCAGAAATATTAGGAACCTATTGCAATTGGGGTACCAACTTAAAGCGGGAAATTTTACCAAGGATAGATGTCAGAAGTCAGGAGCCAGAAGCCATATCCCTTCTCCATTCTGGCTCCTGGATTCTAGATTCCTAGTTAACCAGAATTTCCCGGCTTGAGTGGATACCCTGCAATTGCTCCCATAGCTTAAAGCCCCTATCAATAAAGTCATACTTCTCAAAAGTACAATTCTTAATCAGAGTAAGATTTTCTCGAATAAGATTTACGTTTACGTTGGTAATATTTGAGCCTCTATTTCTTAATCTCCATCCATAATCACTGAATTTAATGAGGTGTGCGCTTGAGAATAAACAGCTTGTCAGCAATTCTAATCTAATGCACCTCATTTGAGTAGAAACTGCTTGCTATGACTCTAAGTAAAAATGTAGCAAGGGTGATTGAAATAACTTAATTAATTTGAATTTTTAGGAGGCGATCGCAACTCCGCCCTCAGCAATGATTTGACCTAACCGCCGCAAAATCTTGAGCACATCATAAAGCTCATTTTGCTGCCGTTCCAAAGTTAACTTGTCTGACAAGCTATAACCACATTGCTTAAGTTTGACGAATTGAAAATCATTGCCATTCGTCAAAAACCCAAATATTGGTTGACTAGGGCTGTTCACCATGTAGGTCAAAGCCTGAGGCAACGCCGCACTTAAGCTCAACTGTTTTCGTTTAGTCTCAATTACCGCTACCCAAAGCTGTTGCTGCAGCACTAAAACATCTAAACGACCTTTAACGATTTCGTCCGTATCATTCACTGCTAGCTCAATTTGCACCTCGGCCTTTGGATAGAATGGCTGCCGAAAAAATCCGGCTAACGACATCAATGGCGCAAGCACAGTCAGTTTGACGATTTCCTCGTGTAGTGGGTACTCCTCCAACCCAAGAAAATCCGACTTCACTCGATCCAGCCATTCCTGCTCAGCTTCTCGCAGCTCAGGTAGATCCCGTTTCCATTCATGGAAAAAATTAGGTTCGATTACAAGCTGCAATCCGAAGCGTGTTTTGACATCGTGAAGTGTCAACTGATGCGCTTGTAATACAGTAGCCATAATGATTAAGCGCACTATCCTGACATCAGAATAGTGTTTCTATGGTAATGCAGTTCACTATTTAGCCGCCAAGCTTATTGTTTCATCGGTACAGTTACTCGTTTACGTAAGGATTGTGCCCGGCGTTTGGCTGTTGCATTGTCTGGCTCAATTTTGAGTGCCTGATCGTAACTTTCTAGTGCTTGGACAGTCAGCTGTTTTTTCTCATAGCTGTGACCCAAGTTATTGAGAGCAGTTACATAGCCTGGAGCGATTTTCAATGCGGATTTGTACTGACGAATTGCCAGGTCAAATTGCCCCTGAGCAAAGTAGGAATAACCTAGAGCGTTATAAATCAATGGGCCATTCTCAGCCTCTTCCTCATCGGTCAAGGCCTTTAGAGCTTGCTGTAAATAAAGGACAGCTTGGGAGAAAAGCTTTTTATCGAGTAGCAGGCTACCTAGCTCATAATACTCTTGGGCAGTTCCTTTTTCTTTAGTTAGCTTCTTCTGCAGACGGCCCAGAGTCGTCTCAATGCGGCGAGTCTTAAATACCTGGCGAATGATAAAAAAGGCAGTAATCCCTAGCAAGGCGATGAGGATGCCCAGGTATGTCAAAAATAGGGTGCTATTTTCCATGAACTCGCTCAATCAGTGAATGCGTACGGCAGTGGTCTACATTTATTCTCCCATGGTAGCTACCGTAACCCCCAATAAGCAGCTCGATCTTGTAACCAACCTTCGTTATCCCACTGACGGAGGGCATGATTAATCGCCCGACGTAAATCACTGTATTGAGTCCCTTTTGGAATAGCTATCGCAACCGGTTCTACAGAAATCACTGCATCTAACAATCGGTAACGATTGTCCTGCTGCTGCCACCCAGTCAACAACGATACATCACCCGCAAACGCATCTGCCTGATCGGTATTTAAAGCAGTAATCGCCTCCTGATAGGAGGACACTGTCAATAAACTTGCCTCAGGCAGTTGATAACGTACATGGGCCAGGGTACTGGAATCGGCCAAGACTGCAATGCGACCCAGGGTAAGGTCATCTAGGGTTTGACTCTGGGCTGCTATGGTAATAAATCCAGTGCCATCTAAGTAATAAGGGTCACTAAAGCTAGCAATGCGTTGACGCTGAGAGGTAACGGTGATGGCTGCGATCGCAATATCCACCTCCCCATCAACCACCACGTTTATCCGATCCACATTCTTCACTGGGCGAAATTCTATAGCGGTCTCATCCCCAAGTAAATCGTGGGCGAGTCGACGAGCAATATCAATTTCAAACCCATGGAGTTTGCCAACAGCATCGCGATAGCCCAACGGAAAACGATTATCCTTAACCGCCACAATCAATCGACCGCGAGCCTCAATTTCTGCTAATTCAGCAGATACAACAACTGAGGGTACAGCCACCTGCACCCCCAAGAATAAACCTATGCCTAACAGATTGTGCCAAAGACATCGCCTCATGGGGCGATATTAGCCTTTCTTGCCAGCTAGCTCAACTACTTTAGTAAACGTATCTGGATCTAAAACCGCCATTTGAGCCAACATTTTACGGTTAATCTCAATATTTGCAGTTTTTAGGTCACCAATCAAACGGCTGTAGGTAGTGCCATTAAGACGGGCAGCTGCATTAATACGAGTGATCCACAACCGACGAAAATCGCGCTTCTTATTACGACGATCACGGTAAGCATACCGCAAGGCTTTCATTACCTGCTGGTTTGCAGTTCGGAAGAGTTTAGAATGGGCTCCCCGATAACCCTTCGCAAGCTTGAGAATTTTCTTACGGCGCTTGCGAGCTACATTGCCGCGTTTTACACGTGCCATATCAGGTCGTTAATAGCTAAAAAACAATTGAATGGTTGCAAGAGCATTGCCTGCAACGCCTTACAAATAGGGCATCATCCCTTCAATGTTGGGGATATCAGGATCGACCACAACAGCCTTTTTGGACAAACGGCTCTTGCGGCAACTTGACTTGTGCTGCAGCAAATGGTTCTTAAACGCCTTGCGACGCATAATTTTACCGCTTCCACTACGGCGGAAACGCTTGGCCGCAGCCCGACGGGTCTTAAGCTTAGGCATGGTTTTGCGTTTTATAAACGTTTTACACGGTCTACCAGTCTACTACGTCTACAAGCCATGCTTCAAGAGTTCAGCTAAAATCATCCGAATAAGCAGCCATGTCTGTAAAAAACGAATTAGGGTAGACGCAATCGCAATATAGATAAGGACACTGCCATGCGGCTAATTATTTTAGGAGGCCCAGGGTCGGGGAAAGGGACTCAATCTAAAAAACTCAGCGATCATTTTGGTATTCCCTCGATTTCTACTGGTGATGTACTGAGGGCAGAAATCGCCGCTGACTCCAAACTGGGCCAAGAGGTGTCAGAAACCCTGGCAAAAGGTGAACTCGTTTCCGACACGTTGATGATCAATTTTATTAAAGAGCGTCTGCAACAGCCCGATGCAACCCATGGTTGGATTCTAGATGGCTATCCTCGCACGGCTTTTCAAGCTGAAGAACTAGACTTTTTTCTAGAGGCTTTGAATACTCGCGTCAATTATGCAGTTTGGATTGAATTACCGACTCATATCCTAATTGAACGTTCTGAGCATCGAGCAGCCATAGATGACAATCCTGATGCCCTACGCCGCCGAATTGAAACCTTGGCTGAAATAACCATTCCTATGCTCGAATATTATGACTATAGGCAAAGACTATTACGTATTGATGGCAATCAACCGCCTGATGATGTCAAACGAGACATTTTGGCAGGGATTGGCTAATGCAGTGGATCGATTCTTTACTATTGTCTGCCCCCAACCTCTGGCACAATAGCTCTGATCGATTTCGTCTGAGAAAGACCTATGACTCTCCACCCGAACCTTCATGCTGCCTTTTCTCAAGGACATGCACTTAAAATTATTAGTGGCTTGACTAACTTTGATGCAGCAAACGTTTTGGCTGTGGCCAAGGCTGCTCAGCAAGGAGGTGCCACATTTATTGATATCGCAGCAGATGCTGAGCTTGTACGGCAGGTCAGTGAGCACATCAACTTACCCATATGTGTTTCAGCTATTGACCCTCAGGCGTTTCTCGCCCCCGTTGCAGCTGGTGCTACTCTGATCGAAATTGGCAACTTTGATGCGTTCTATACCCAAGGTTTAAACTTTAGTGCTAGTGACGTGTTGACATTAACTCAACAGACCCGTGAGCTTTTGCCCTACATCACGCTATCGGTGACAGTGCCCCACACATTGCCCATAGACGAACAGATACATCTGGCTGAAACCCTTGTAGTTATGGGAGCGGATATTATTCAAACCGAAGGGGGGACCAGTAGCCAACCCACCCATCCTGGTCATATTGGATTAATTGAAAAAGCAACACCTACCTTGGCTGCAGCCCATGCTATTTCTCGGGCTGTGAGCATTCCTGTGCTTTGTGCATCAGGCATTTCTAATGTAACAGCCCCCATGGCAATTGCAGCCGGTGCTGCTGGTGTGGGCGTGGGCTCTGCTGTAAATAAGCTCAATAACGAAATTGCTATGATTGCAGCCGTTCGTAGTCTACGGGAAGCATTACATTCGGTGACTCGTTCAATAGAAAGAGTATAAACCTGGCTATTCAGAACAAGAGAGACAGGCAAACTTTCTTGTTCTGAATAGGATGATCGCTTCAGACTAGGGATGCTACGAGCCTTTTGCTCACTACTACGCCATAAAAATCATGGGAAAACTACATATTCGCCCTATTTCCCTTGGATTAATCCAGCATCAAGGCCATATTTTTGTTAGTAAAGGTCACGACATCGTTAAAGATAAAACGTTTTACCGTTTTCTAGGGGGTGGCATTGACTTTGGCGAAACGGGCCTCAATGCCCTTAAACGAGAATTTCGAGAAGAAATCCAAGCAGATCTCACTAATATTGAATACGTTACTTGCTTGGAAAATATATTTATCTGTAATGGCAAACCTGGCCATGAACTAATCCAGTTGTTTCGTTGCGATTTTGTAGATCCAGATTTTTATCGGTTGGACCATATCTATCCATTGGTAGAAGGCAAGAAAACCCACGATGCTATCTGGATATCGATAGAGCAAGTACGTTCAGGTGTACTCACTTTAGTGCCTGAGAATTGCCATCCTTACATTGATTAAGCTATTACGCATTACATGGCCCGCCGTAGCATGGTTACGATTGCACGGTTTCCCTGGGACTGGGCCAAACTTAATGCACTCACACCTCGCTGACTGACCTGGGGGTTTGCTCCATAGTTCAATAACAATCTGACCAAATCTGCATTACCGACTTCCACCGCACGATACAACGGTGTCGCTTGATCAGGATTAGCATCACCTTCCAACAATAATCGAGCAATAGCTAAATTTCCTGTTTCCACAGCCTTGTACAAAGGGGTAATGCCAGCAACCTGAGCATTGGCGTTTGCACCACCTTGGAGCAATAGTCTAACGATCTCAATGTTGCCTATTTCAGTCGCACGGTAAAGCAAGGGCACACCATAGTTAGTGCGGCGATCAGGCGAAGCTCCAGCGTTGATCAAAATTCGCACAAGCTCTAGATTACCCATGTCAACGGCTCTGCCCAAAGGGGTTTGCCCGCCAGCACTAACGACATCTACGTCAGCCCCATTAGCGACTAAGAGTTGAACCATGGCTTGATTACCATGCTCGGTTGCGATCGCAATTGGATAGCCTAAATAGCGATTCCCAGCATCCACATTAGCCCCTTGGCTTAGGAATCGTTCAGCTTGCTGTATATGCCCCCTGCGGACAGCCTCAAGCAGTTGCTGGTCAACGGATGGCAGCCCAGCATGCAGAGACTCACTCTGTGCGGCAGACTCAGATAGAACCGACGTAATATGCTCTAATTGCGTTTGGACAAGTTTAGGATTAAGTACACCTATGGCTAGTAGAGCACTAGCCAATTGCAAGATAGACGTGCTTTTCACCATGGATTCGAACGGCAACGTACTTACACAGTCCATAAATGCCATTCTAAAGTTTCCATTGATGAAAAAAGGTGACTAACCTTCATCCTCTCCTTATCGATATAAGAATATCAGTCAAAAATAGGAGAGGCCTCTAAAAACCTCTCCTATTTTTGAACTAATACCATTAGTTTTAGAGCTGTTTGCTAAATCTTAGCGAAACATGCTACTCACAGAACTTTCCTCATGAATACGCCAGATAGTTTCCCCTAGCAAGTTAGCAATTGTTAAAGTGGTCAACTGTGAAAACCGACGCTCAGGTGAAACAGGGATTGTATTCGTTACAATTACCTCTTCAAACAATCCACTGGATAGTCGCTCTATAGCCGGGGGAGAAAAGACTGCATGGGTAGCACAAGCATAGACTTGACGGGCACCTTGGGCCCGCAACAGCCTTGCTCCTTCAGTAATCGTCCCGCCAGTATCGATCATATCGTCTACCAACACGGCAGTTTTACCCTCGACATCGCCAATCAAATTCATGACTTCAGCGACATTATGGGCCTGACGACGTTTGTCAATAATAGCCAAGGGAGCATCATTCAGACGCTTGGCAATGGCCCGTGCTCGCGCGACCCCTCCCACATCAGGTGACACCACCACTAAATCACTGAGACATTTGCTAGCGAGGTAATCGACTAACACTGGAGCCCCGTAGATGTGGTCACAGGGAATATCAAAATACCCTTGAATCTGAGAGGAATGTAAGTCCATTGCCAGTACGCGATTAGCGCCTGCTTTAGTAATCAAGTTGGCTACTAACTTAGCGGTAATCGATTCACGTCCAGCGGTTTTACGATCAGCACGAGCGTACCCATAGTAAGGAATTACCGCTGTAATCTGACGCGCAGATGCCCGCCGACAGGCATCAATCATGATGAGTAATTCCATCAAATGATCATTTACAGGTCGACAGGTAGGCTGAATCAAATAGACATCACATCCACGGATTGACTCTTGAATCTGAACATACAGTTCACCATCGGCAAACTGTTTACGAACCATAGGACCTAAATCAATTCCAAGGTAACGAGCCACCTCTCTAGAAAGGGCTGGATTCGATGAGCCTGAAAATAACTTTAGGCGACTATTGTCTTCTAAACTGGGTAAGGTGGGTTTAGCAGGCAGTGTTGCAGAGCTGATCACGGCAGGCCCTCAAAGCATACTTAGCGAGTTCATGCAAATCGTAACATCGGTCTCAGGAAATTTTTCTCTGATGTTCCTTAAGTGAGATATTTCTTCGAGACACACTAATACTTGACGTTAGGAAACGTATTGAGCCCTAAATTAAGGACTTCGAAAGGATAGAGAAATTAGGCAGACCATTAGACAGTTTAGGTAATCTAGAAAATTGTTTCTAATGGGAATAATGGTTTGCTAACACGATGCTTTTACGTCCATCCCTTGGAATAAAATAACTAAAATTGAGCAACTATTAGCCTATTTAAGTTATCAACTCATGTCTTGCGACATGAACGTATCTATTTTTTGTTGAATTAATTAGCTAAATAGTTATCCATTGATTGCTTTTACAAAGCAATCAATGCCGACTTAAAAAATTTTGCACTATTTGATTTGAATAGCTCTTGTGAAAGTTTAGAACGCTATGAAAGACCAAACTAGCTATCACAAGATACAGATTCAAGGATAAAAAGGATAAATTTGTATTTTAAGATACTTTCCATATCGTACCATCGTTAAACAGATAAAAATTAGGTGCAGCGTAATTCAGTCAGTCTATTAGCCATTCTGATGACCGCCTTCCTAAATCAATGGGAATACTGACGGCTTTCCCCAATCTGGGGCGCTCATTAGTTTGTTCAATGGCCATTTTCACCTGAGTTAAGCAGCCCATGGCTTCCAAATAGAACACTATCTCTTTGAGATGAGCCAAATAGTCTTCCTCGTCCATGGGAAAAGATACCTGTTCTAAATAGCGCCACATCACTTGGAAAAAGACCTTAGTCGACGTCTTACGGAGCTGTACATCAAATGAGTAACCCCATTTGTTAATCAGTAATTCCTGGAAGTCCTCGGGGGTCATAAGCCATTAAGTCACTTGTCTTTTACATTTATTTACACGATTTCAGATAGCATGCGGATCTGAAAAGTAAATAAGATACAGTTTCTCAAAGCATAATCTCATGACCCTAAAGTCGTAGACTCTTCAATGCTAGTAGTTGTCTAGCAAGGATTTGAGTCTTTACTAAAGGGTCCGCTCAAAAATCGAAACCGTGTAAATAAATCCTGAATAGCAATGATTGTGAACAGTCAGCCTGATGAAGAGCAGTTTATCTGAGGCGGCAAAATGTAATAATACTCATAGCAATTTGCAAACTTCTGTGACGATATGGGCTGCAAGTGTAGTTGTGGTTATTAGTTGCGGAGGGATTGCGCTGGGCGATGCAGCCTTTGGATTCATACTCGCATATATAGTCTGACAGTTATGGCTCAAGCTTCTGGAAACCCTGATGTCCCTGATTTAGGGCGTCGCCAATTTATGAATCTGCTCACTTTTGGAGCAGCAACTGGTACGGCTGTGGGCGCTCTTTATCCCATTGTCAAGTACTTTCTACCTCCGAGCAGTGGCTCTGCAGGTGGTGGCGTTATTGCTAAGGATGAACTAGGCAATGACGTAACAGCTGCCAGCTACTTAGAGACCCACGGTGCTGGTGACCGCTCTTTGGTTCAAGGATTAAAGGGTGATCCAACCTATCTAGTCGTAACTGACGACGGTACCATTGATAACTACGCTGTTAACGCTGTTTGCACTCACTTGGGTTGCGTTGTTCCTTGGAATGCTAGCGAGAACAAGTTTAAGTGTCCTTGCCATGGTTCTCAGTATGATGCCACTGGTAAAGTCGTCCGTGGTCCGGCTCCGTTGTCTTTAGCCTTGGCTAAGGCTGATGTATCTGAAGATGACAAGGTAACTTTGAGCCCTTGGACTGACACTGACTTTAGGACAGGCGATGCTCCTTGGTGGGCCTAAGTTGTCTGGTTCATTTAATTTCTCTCTACGTAATTGGATTGCTAGCGTGCGACGGATGAAATTTAACTTTTTTAGCGTCTTTAATCAGCTGCCAAAGGTCATCATTTCTGGTGCAGTGGTTGCGATCGCAACTCTCAGCCTTGTATTGACCAGCGCCCAGCCAGCAGCTGCTTATCCTTTCTGGGCTCAAGAGAACTACGAAACTCCTCGTGAGGCCACAGGTCGTATTGTCTGTGCCAACTGCCACCTGGGCCAGAAGAAGACTGAAATTGAGGTACCTCAAGCGGTATTGCCCGACACTGTTTTCGAAGCAGTTGTTAAAGTTCCCTACGATCTTGATGTTCAGCAAGTTTTGGGTGACGGCAGCAAAGGGGGCTTAAATGTCGGTGCTGTTTTGATGCTGCCTGATGGCTTTACCCTAGCCCCTGATGATCGTATTCCCGAGGAAATGAAGGAAGAGGTCGGCAGTACTTACTTCATGCCCTACAGCGAAGAGCATCCAAATTGGCTAATAGTTGGCCCTTTACCTGGGGAACAGTACCAAGAAATTACTTTTCCAATTCTCTCGCCTGATCCAGCAACGGATAAGAATATCCACTTTGGCAAATATCAGGTACATGTTGGTGGTAACCGCGGTCGCGGGCAGGTTTACCCCACTGGTCAGGCTACTAATAACGTGGTCTACACGGCTTCTAAGGGTGGTGTGATTACTGACATTGTCAAGGGCGACTATAGTACTGAGCTGACCATCGAAACCGCTGATGGTAAGTCAGTGACTGAAAGCTTACAGCCTGGTCCAGAGTTGATTGTTTCTCAAGGCGATGCCGTAGAAGCTGGCGCACCGTTGACTAATGACCCGAACGTTGGTGGTTTTGGTCAACATGATACCGAGATTGTTCTGCAGAGTCCTGGTCGGATCAAAGGTCTACTAGCTTTTCTGGCCGCAGCAGCGCTGACTCAAATCATGTTAGTGCTGAAGAAGAAGCAGGTTGAGACTGTACAGGCCGCCAACATCACTTTCTAAGGTCTGTTCAAACTATTAGCTTTAACCGAAAATCGTGGGGAAGGTAACATAGCTACCTTCCCTTTTTTCATGGCTAATGGACAAGTGCTTATCTGCTGGTATTTTCATCGTCCCAAAGCGGCTTACCATAAGAAACGATCAGGTTAGCCGTAGCAGTTACTGGTTTCGTTTAATGAGCTTAGTTCTTTACAACACCTTATCTCGACGCAAAGAGCCCTTTCAGCCATTAGTCGCTGGTACGGCAAAAATTTACTGCTGTGGTGTGACGGTATATGACTATTGCCACTTGGGCCATGCTCGCTGCTATGTGGTTTGGGATACAATTCGTCGTTACTTACGATGGCGTGGCTACGATGTGCATTATGTTCAAAACTTCACTGACATCGACGATAAGATTTTGAACCGTGCTCGCAAAGAAGGCACCACGATGGAGGCGGTTTCACAACGCTTTATTGAGGCCTACCACGAAGACATGGCTCGGCTCAATATTTTAGAGGCCGATGAATATACCTATGCCACCCATACGATTGACGGCATTAAACGCTTAATTGGTGAGCTAGAAAACAAGGGGTATGCCTATGCGGCTGGGGGCGATGTTTATTACAGGGTCCGTAAGTTTGAGGGCTATGGTAAGCTCTCTGGCCGTAAGTTGGATGACATGCAGGCTGGTGCAAGTGGTCGTGTAGATGGGGGTACACCGAAAAAGCAAGATCCGTTTGACTTTGCGTTGTGGAAAGGGGCTAAACCCGATGAACCAGCTTGGGAGTCACCCTGGGGGTTAGGACGTCCCGGTTGGCATATTGAGTGCTCGGCCATGGTGCGCGATCGCATGGGCGATACTATCGATATTCACATGGGTGGCGGCGATCTGACGTTTCCTCACCATGAGAATGAAATCGCTCAGTCAGAAGCAGCCACAGGACATCCTTTGTCTCAGTATTGGATGCACAATGGCATGGTGAATGTGAACGGTGAAAAGATGTCCAAGTCCTTGGGCAATTTCACGACTATTCGTCAGTTGCTAGATGCTGATGATGGTCTACATCCTATGGCATTGCGATTATTTCTCTGTCAGGCACAGTATCGAAAACCAGTGGACTTCACTGAGGATGCGATCGCATCAGCCACTAAAAGTTGGCAAACGCTGCAAGAGGGATTACTGTTTGGCAATAATCACGGCCCTCAGCTAGATTGGCCTGACTCAAACACCTGGTCACTAGATCGTGAAAGTGATGTGGTTCAACGGTTTCAGATTGCTATGGATGACGACTTCAACACTCCAGAAGCCGTTGCCGTACTGTTTGAACTCGCCAAAGAACTGCGTCGCCAGGGCAATCTTCTGGTTCATGAGGGCAAAATCGATGCGGATAGTGACAAGCTGCAACACCAGTGGCAAAATCTCGTTGGTCTAGCTCAGGTGCTAGGGATTGAGGCCACTGTCGATAGCACCACTGGCAATGACGGTCCCAGTGATGATGAAATTGCAAGTTTAATTGAGCAACGATTAGCTGCTAAAAAAGCAAAAGACTTCGCTCTAGCTGACAAAATTCGGGATGACTTAACCGCTCAGGGAATTACATTGATCGATAAACCCGGTGGTGTGACCGAGTGGCATCGGTGAGCGGTGAGCATGAAAGCACCAACGATTACTGTGGGTAAACAAGCGATTGATAGGGTCCACGCTATAGCGTCTGACCAGGTCGAGGCGCTAATTGACTACCTGGGAAATTTTCTTACCCCTGAGCGGAAAACCAAAATTGAAACAGTTTTGGCCCATCGTACTCGCTATGTAACAGTTGCTTTAGAAGACATTCACACGAGTCAAAATGCTGGAGCCGTCTTGCGTAACTGTGATAACTTTGGCATCCAAGATGTTCACATTATTGAGGAAACTACCAACTTTAAGGTGAATCTCAATGTCACCCGAGGTTGCCAAAAGTGGCTAACCACCCATCGCTATCGGAAACAGCAAAACAATACTCGCGTCTGTATTGACGCATTAAAAGCTAAGGGCTATTGCATTGTGGCGACAACTCCCTACACTGATGCTTGTGAACTGCCAGCACTACCTTTGGATCGTCCCATAGCATTGCTGTTTGGCAATGAGTTAGACGGGGTGTCACCAATAACGTTGGAGCAAGCCGACAGACATCTAAAAATTCCGATGTACGGTTTTAGCGAAAGCTTTAATATTTCGGTGAGCACTGCGCTGTGTTTGCAGAATATTTGCGATCGCCTGCGTCAATCCTCCTCCTACTCCTGGCAGCTGTCTTTAGAGGAAAAGCGTGCACTACGCCTCAAGTGGTATCGCAGTTCTTGTAAAAAGATTCAACAGTTAGAAGCAAGTTTTTGGCAGACGTATAAGGGCTCTTAAAAACCGTACTCTTCTAGTACCGCATCATCTAAGTCATCAATGGAGTTCGCGTCCATGACGTCGTAACACATGTCTTGCAAATCTTGATGTCGTTGTCGTCGGGACGTACGGCGATACTTTTTAGCCTCTAGCTTAGGTTCGTGTTGCACCTGACCATCGCTGCCCATTTTTACTTTTTCAGCTGCCTCAGTATCAGGTCGATGGTCTACCTGATATTGATGGTGGAGCACTTCATTGAGCAACAGCAGGTAATAGTCATAACGCTCCCAATCACCTCTAACACTGCAACCAGGCTCGTCACGATGCAAGCAGTTATTAAACTGGCAATGTCCTGACCGCTGGCGTATTTCTGGGAAACATCGCATCAGTGTCTCCACAGTGCAGGTAACATCGGGTTGGTTAAAACCAGGGGTATCGGCTAATAAACCGCCAGTCGGCAAATCAAATAGTTCTACATGACGTGTGGTGTGACGACCTCGACCAAGCTTACCGGACACAGCATTGGTACGAGCATCTACATCTGGGACAAGACGATTAAGGAGACTGGATTTACCTACACCTGAAGGACCTGCCACAACAGTCACTCGGTGCTTTAAGGTATCCATCAAAGCCGTAGATAAGTCCTTATCTTCCCAAACACTCACAAGTAAAGGCTCATATCCCCAATTCCTGAGACGAGTCTGCCACTGAGTAATGGCCTCTTGGGCAAGCAGATCTCGTTTATTCAGGCATAGGGTAACCGGAATACCGGTGGATTCTGCTTTTACCAGAAAACGACTGAGCTGGGTTGGATCCAATACGGGCTCGGCTAGGGCAAATACCAGTAGAATTTGATCTACGTTGGAAATAGGAGGGCGATCTAGCAAATTAAAGCGGGGGTGAATGGTTGCGATCGCGCCTCGGCAATCTTGCCAATCCATCTCCTCAACCTGTACCTGGTCACCAACCACAACCTGCTGCCCAAGCTTTTTCAAACGTGCACGACGGGTACACAAAAAGTACAGTGGCTCACCATTTTGCGAAGAAAGTCTGACCTGGTAATAGTTTGCCTGACAAGCAACCACGGTTCCTGACACAGAAGACAGGTTAAAATGCTCCGATGCTACCGTCATGCTGCAGGTCGTCTTACCTGCAGTGAAAAATAACCCTCTGAACTTAATTCTAATGCTTCGATCAGAAAACCTTCCGAACGCAGACTATCAGGAACTTGTTCCACCGGCTCCCCAGCATCTAGCCAAACCTCTAAAAGATCGCCTGTAGGCATGCGTTGTAGCTTAAGCTTGGTCCGCACAAAATTTAAGGGGCAGGGCGTCCCACGCAAATCTAAGGTCTCATCAGGTCTATTCAAGACATCCGCCATACTTTAGCAATCTCCTAATTACTGGCCAACTAGTGCAGCGCCAAAACCTAATTTTAAAGTGACCTCCTTTCGTTAGTCTTGACAGGCCACTAGCCTTTAAATAAACCACCTAAAAATCCCTCGAGTCCCTTTTTCGAGACCGAATCCCCTCGAACCTCAGCTAACTTTGCTAGTAGCTCACGTTCTTCAGTCTTAATCCTAGTAGGAATATCCACCAGAATCGTTAATAAATGATTACCACGACTAACTGGATTACCTAGTTTAGGTACTCCACGATTTTCTAATGTTAAAACCGTATTAGGTTGAGTCCCAGCTGGCACCTGAACTTCCAATGCCCCATCCACAGTTTCAATCTGCAAATCACAACCTAAAATTGCCTGCAGGTAACTAATTTTCAAGTCTGAGAGCACGTTGATACCATCACGTTTAAAATTACTGTGCTCCTTGACGAATAAGTACACATACAGATCACCTGGCGGGCCACTACGCATCCCCGCATCCCCTTCATTGGAAACCCGTAGACGAGTGCCATTATCAACACCAGCAGGAATAGTGATCTTTAACTTCTTAGTCTCTTGCTTACGACCCGCTCCACCACAAACTTCACAACGATCTTCAACGACTTCACCCGTCCCATTACAAGTAGGACAAGCCGAGACCTGGGTAAAGCTACCAAAGGGAGTACGCGTTGCGCGGCGAACTTGACCTGAACCGTTACAAGTGGAGCAAGTACGAGGTCGAGTGCCTGGCTTTGCCCCCGAACCGTTACAGGTCATACAGTTTTCTAAATGACTAATTTTGATTTCTTTTTCACCACCAAAAATAGCCTCAGCAAAATCTAATTTTAGATCAAGACGCAAATCATCCCCGCGCATGGGACCGCGTCGCTTAGCCTGAGTCGGGCCACCCGAAAAACCACTAAAAAAGCTTTCAAAAATATCGGCAAAGCCGCCCATATCGGAAAAATCTTGAAAGCCTGCACCACCAGCGGCAGCACCACCTACACCCGCTTCGCCAAAACGATCATACCGAGCTCTAATCTCTGGCTCAGAAAGAACCTCATAAGCTCGGTTGATCTCTTTGAACTTATCTTCTGCGCCCGGCTCTTTATTTACATCGGGGTGATACTTACGTGCCAGCCGCCGATAAGCACGCTTTACCTCATCCTGATCGGCCCCCCGGGAAACACCGAGTACCTCATAGTAATCACGAGCCATAGAATGTTAGCTTAACAACGACAACTGGAAACCTATCCAACTATTCTACGTAAGCACGGCACATTACTAATTCGCAATTCCCGTACTCCGACAATTCGGTTACTATTCAATTGCTTCGTAATCCGCTGTTATAGTTGCATCAAGGTCAAACTCTGGATCATCTGCCAGTAGATCGATAGCCTCAGGTTTGGCCACTGGCGCAGGTTCTCCAACTGAAGCAGCCTCTGAACTCTCTACTATTTCAAAGGAGTCAGATGGTGACATGTCTGGAGATGTTTCGTCCATCGCAATATCATAGTTGTCTTCATTGACTTGACGATACATCTCAGAACCTATTGCTAAGATACTCTGCTGCAAGGCATCCAAGGCTGCTTGTAATTCTTCAGGCGAAATTTCCTTATTATTCAAAGCCGTCCGTAATGCGATCTCTGCTGCCTGAGCCTGCTCCTTACGCTCATCGCTGATCCATTCAGCATTTTCCCGCATCGTCGACTCATAACTGTAGAAGAGTTCGTCTGCCTTATTTCTCATTTCAGCAACCACCTTCCGACGAGCATCGTCATCAGCGTAGGCTTCTGCCTCCTCACGCATCTTCTCAATTTCACTAGACGTTAAACCGCCTGTGTTGGTGATACGAATGCTTTGGGCCCGCCCCGTGCCTTTATCCTTTGCTGCCACCTGCAAAATTCCGTCAGCATCAATTTCAAAGGATACTTCGATTTGCGGAATACCCCTCGGCGCAGGTGGAATGCCAGTGAGTTCAAACCGCCCAAGACTCTTATTATCCCGTGCCATAGCCCGCTCACCCTGGAGTGCATGCACTTCTACCGACGTCTGACCATCCGTTGCCGTGGAAAAGGTCTGTGACTTACTGGTGGGAATTGTAGTATTGCGCTCAATAACCTTAGTAAACACTTCTCCCAGGGTTTCAATCCCAAGGGATAGGGGAGTGACATCCAACAGCAATAAGTCTTTAACCTCACCGCCTAGCACACCTGCTTGGATAGATGCACCTAAGGCTACCGCCTCATCTGGGTTCACAGAGCGATCCGGTGTCTTACCATTAAAGTAGTGAGTAATTGCCTTTTGTACGGCTGGAATCCTTGTAGAGCCACCTACCAATAGAATACGGTCAATATCATCTGGAGTGAGTTCTGCATCTTTTAAGGCTTGACCAACCGGTTCCAATGTGGCTTCAACTAGGGGCTTTGCCAACTCTTCAAACTTAGTACGCGATAGCTCCGATTCCAGATGCTTTGGACCGGTTTCATCTGCTGCAATAAAAGGTAAATTAATCGATGTAGTAGTTCGGCTGGAGAGTTCTATCTTCGCTTTCTCCGCTGCTTCACGAATACGTTGGAGGGCCATCCGATCAGTAGACAGATCCACGCCTTCTTGCTCGCGAAACTTCTCTAACAAGGCTGTGACGATACTATTATCAAAATCATCCCCACCCAGATGATTATTACCAGATGTAGCCTTCACCTCAAAAACACCGTCACCAAGTTGCAATATGGAAACATCAAATGTTCCACCGCCTAGGTCAAATACCAAAACAGTTTGGTCTTGCTCTAATTTATCAAGACCATAGGACAAAGCTGCGGCTGTAGGCTCATTGATAATACGCAAAACCTCAAGGCCAGCAATTTTACCAGCGTCCTTTGTGGCCTGGCGTTGAGCATCTGTAAAATATGCAGGTACTGTAATAACGGCCTGAGTGACTTCCTCACCAAGATAGGCCTCCGCATCTTGCTTTAGCTTCTGTAGCGTCATAGCAGAGATTTCTTGAGGAGTGTAGGCCTTACCACGAATTAAAACGTCGACCGTGTCATCCTTCCCTCGCACACAAGTATAGGGAACTCGCGACCTTTCACTGTCGGTATCATCCCAGCGACGACCAATAAAGCGTTTAATGCTGTATACGGTATTCTCAGCATTAGTAACTGCCTGACGCTTGGCTAATTGCCCAACCAAACGTTCACCATTTTTAGCAAAACCAACAATGCTCGGCATTGTCCGCCCACCTTCTGTGTTGGTAATTACCTCAGGTTTACCCCCTTCCAAAACAGCAACACAGCTATTTGTAGTTCCCAAATCAATGCCAATAACTTTACTCATCTGAGAGCCTGCTTACTCCAGAAAATCACACAATTTTAGAAAATAGATATTCACTAGACATAGAACACCAGCTTGCACAGTAAACCCATATCTCTGAAAAAACTAGAGTTGGCAAAAGCCATTACTAAGGACATACATAAGTTACAAACAAGCATTAGCCCAGTGAACTAACCGATATATAAGCTTCGGTAAAAATTGCTATATGGTTACACCCTGCCCATAAAACACTCACAGATCAAATCTGCGATTAGCACATTAAAGTGCATAGGTTATTTCCCAATATAAATACAATACCCAAAACCATAAACTCTAACAAAGTCCCTTGATATTCAAGCAAGCTTCATAACTGAGCTTTTATTACAAGCTCAGTTATGTTTTGGGTAAGTATTGGATTATTGGATGTCAATAAAATGCATGACTATTCCTCTAAAGGAGTCGCGACCTTAACCATGGCATGGCGTAAGACACGCTCGCCTAAAACGTAACCTCTCACTAATTCCTCAATAACTGTACCGTCATCATGTTCATTGGTAGGCTCGCGCATTACAGCTTCATGCAAATTGGGGTCAAATTCTTTACCCTCTGCACGCATTGGTGCCACCCCTATCCGTTTAAGAGCTTCTACCAACTGTTTATAAACACTCTGATAGCTCTTATGAACAGCCATTTCACCATCGCTTTGAGGTTTAATTTGGGCACGCGCCCGCTCAAAGTTGTCCACGACCTCTAACATATTGCTGATGGTACTGCACTTGATCTGCAGTTCAAGGTCTTCTTTCTCACGGCTCGTACGCTTACGAAAGTTTTCAAAATCAGCTGTGAGTCTTAAATATTGGTTGTTTCTGTCTTCTAACTGTGTCTTTAGCTGAGCCACCTGCTCCTCTAAAGCGGAAAAAGTTGCCACATTGACTTCGGACGGTTCTTGAACCTCAGCACTATCAGTCGCTGCTACGTCATCAGAGGCAACTTCGGAAAACTCATTTTCAAAATCAATGTCAATCTCGGCGTCTTCTACTTTAAGCTCCTCAATACCGGTATCTACCTCATTGATAGTATTAGATGCTTCATCTTCTTCAATTGAACTACTTTCTGCCGGATTAACGTTTTCTGCCGGATTAACGTCCTCTACCATCATTTAACCTCATCAATAACAGAACACAGAGGGAGCATCATTATTGCCTTAGACGCTGATAATTTTAAGCGAGTTGCACTATTCTAAGACACCCTCTTATATAAGGATTTAGACGAAAAACTGCATTCTTGACCTAGTACGGCTTGTCACGGCCTTGCCCTGTAACCTTACTTTAAACATCTTAGACGTATCACAATAGTGCATTTTGCAACGTAATGACTACATAAAACTAGAATGCCCTCTGCCATAATTTCTGCCTCGATCGCCACGATTAGCTATCAATGCGGCTAGCTGGATGCTATTGTTCAAGCTATTATCGGGAAATAGAGCAGCATCTTCAGAAGATGCTGCTCTATTTAGGAGTATCTTCAATCCATTGACTTGGATCCTCCTTGGAACTGTCTACAGAAAAGCGTTTTGTGGGCAACCTTCTGTAAGGATTTTCTGCGGCGACTATGACAAATTCCTCATCATCTAGGAAAGCGCTTGTTCTACAAAGAAGCTTTTCACCATTTAGCAACCAGCTTATCCAAGCAGGGTATGTTGATACTGACCAAATGCAGCAAGCATTGGTTGAAAGTCGAAAGTCAGGGCGCTCGTTAACAGATGTTTTAGAATCTTTAACGGGCCAGCAGCTAAGTCCAGAACTCTTAAGGCAGTACAAGAAACAACAGCTATTCGAACTTAAGATTCTCTACGGGGTTGAGTCATTAGATCCTGAAATTGAAAGCGTATCTGATACCAAAGTTGGCAATCTGATTGACGACTTAATCCCTGTTGATATCTGTCGTCGTCATAGATTACTGCCACTTTCTCGTACCGATGATCCCGAGGGAGCTTCCACCGTGCTAGTGGCAATGGTGGATCCAGAAAATTTAGAGGCTCAGGATGATCTAAATCGCATTTTACGTCCTAAGAATCTGAAACTGCGTCGCATGGTAATTACCGTTGAAGATTACCAACGGATGATTTCAGTGTATCTAGATGATCAGGTTGCTAAAGAAAAGCAGCGCGATTTTGAGCAGGCTGTTGATGTTAACGCTAATTTAGAAGATCTGGACCTTGATGCCGCCGATCTTGAAGAAACACTGGACGAAGAAGCTGATCTAAGTACAGCAGTTCAAGATGCAGGAGCTGCTCCTGTTATTGCTCTGGTTAATAAGATATTGGTAAAGGCCCTTCAAGAAGGTGCTTCCGATATCCATGTCGAGCCTCAGGAAGAATTTTTACGAATTCGTTTTCGCCGTGATGGTGTTTTACGTCAGGCTTTTCAAAAGTTTCCTAAAAAAATTATCCCAGCGGTTACAGCTCGTCTAAAAATTATCGCGGAACTAGATATTGCTGAGCGGCGTGTTCCCCAGGATGGTCGAATTCGAAGGGTCTTTCAGGGACGTAAAGTTGACTTTCGAGTGAGTACTATTCCCAGTCGTTATGGCGAAAAGGTAGTTTTACGTATATTAGATAATACTAACACTCAGCTTGGTTTGGATAAGCTGATAACCGATGACGAAACCCTAAAAATCGTTCGGGATATGACCAGTTCCCCTTATGGTTTGATTCTGGTGACGGGGCCTACAGGATCAGGTAAAACGACTACTTTATATTCGGTTTTAGCGGAACGTAATGATCCAAGCATCAACATTAGTACGGCAGAAGACCCTATCGAATATGCGTTACCTGGCATTACACAGGTACAAGTCATTCGTGAAAAAGGTATTGACTTTTCACTCCTTCTACGAGCGTTCCTGCGCCAGGATCCCGATGTTATTCTGGTGGGTGAGACCCGTGATACTGAAACTGCTAAAACTGCAATCGAAGCAGCACTCACTGGTCACTTAGTTTTGACTACTCTGCATACCAATGATGCTGCAGGGGCCATTTCTCGTCTAAATGAAATGGAAGTTGAGGCATTCCAGGTATCTAGTTCGTTAATCGGGGTACTTGCTCAGCGTTTAGTACGCCGAGTATGTACTGATTGTCGAATAGCTTATGTACCTAGCAATGAGGAGTTGGCTCGGTTTGGTTTAAGTTCGTCCGGTGGTGATGTTAAGTTTTACCGAGCTAAAACAGTTTCTCCAGATCAAGTCGAAGCCTCTAAAAACGCGGGAGACCTCTGCGAAACTTGTCAGGGCTCGGGTTACAAGGGACGGGTTGGTGTATACGAAGTAATGCGTATCACTGAAACCATACAGAAAATGATCTCGGATGGAGCCCCCGCAGAACATATAAAAGAAGCTGCCGTTGAAGAAGGTATGCAGACACTGTTGGCTTACAGCCTCAACCTAGTTGAACAGGGTTACACCACCTTGGAAGAAGTAGAACGAGTGACCTTCACCGACACAGGCTTGGAAGCTGAACTCAAAGCAAGACGCAAGAGCGTTTTGAGCTGTACTACTTGTGGCGCAGAGTTACACCATGACTGGTTAGATTGTCCTTACTGTCTCACGCCACGATTCCAAGATAATTAGTTGGGTTAGCTAGATGTAATTCTTCACAGCAGAGTGGGTACAATCATCTGCATTAATTGCATCTAGCTCTACTGAAATGCCCTGCTATTTCATTAAAATCAATATCCTTTGCTTACAACGATTTTGTAGATATCTACCTGAGGTGGCCCTATGGAAATGATGATTGAAGACTTAATGGAAGAAGTAGTTGAGCGAGGCGGATCTGATCTCCACCTTTCGGCAGGCTTACCCCCTTATATTCGGGTCAGTGGTCATCTCACGCCCACTGAGCATCCACCGATGACCCCTGAGCAATGTCAACGGCTAATTTTTAGCATGCTTAATAATACTCAGCGGAAGCATTTGGAGCAAAATTGGGAATTAGATTGCTCTTATGGTGTAAAAGGATTAGCGCGTTTTCGAGTCAATGTTTACAAAGATAGGGGTACCTATGCAGCCTGTCTACGAGCACTGAGTTCTAAGATCCCCAGCGCTGATTTGCTAGGCTTACCCGATATTGTGATCGAGCTTGCCCGCAAGCCACGCGGTCTCATTTTGGTGACTGGGCCGACGGGGTCTGGCAAGTCCACTACCTTGGCTTCGATGATCAATGACATCAACCATTCTAGGGCTGAGCATATTCTGACAGTTGAAGACCCAATTGAATTCATCTATGAGCCTATTAAGAGTCTGATTCACCAACGCCAGATTGGCGAAGATACTAAGAGTTTTGCCAACGCACTTAGGGCTGCACTACGGGAAGACCCTGATGTCATTCTGGTGGGTGAGATGCGGGATTTAGAAACTATTTCCCTGGCGATTTCAGCAGCAGAAACAGGACACCTTGTTTTCGGTACCTTACATACTAGTTCTGCGGCACAAACAGTAGACAGAATGGTCGACGTATTTCCACCTGAGCAACAACAGCAGGTACGCGTACAGCTTTCTAACTCTCTAGTCGCAGTGCTTAGTCAAACCCTTGTTCCTAAGGCAAATCCAAAGCCTGGTGAGTTTGGTCGGGTGATGGCCCAAGAGATTATGGTAGTTACACCAGCGATTTCTAACTTAATTCGGGAAGGTAAAACAGCGCAAATTTACGGGGCTATTCAAACAGGTGCTAAGTTAGGCATGCAAACATTAGAGATGGTTTTAGCCGATCTATACAAGGCTGGCACTATTAACTTTGAAAATGCTATAGGCAAGTCGTCCCGAGCTGATGAACTGCAACGATTGATCAATGCAGGGGGCGCAGGCACTACTATGAACAAAGGTCAGGCACAGCGTGGACGTCAAGCTACAGGTGGTTTACGTCGTTAGGACATGGAAAATTCTGAGGCTAGACTATTTTTTTACTCAAAATTAGGGGTTGCCTAATTTTGAGGCAAAGCTGTATAAAGCCTTCAATGACTGCTACGCATAAAACTTTGCAGAGGTAAAACCTATGCCTACCTACGTTGCCACAGGGCGAGACACTACAGGCCGAACCCGACGAGAGAAGGTTGTTGCGGCCACACCGGGTGAAGCTCGGACAATGCTCAAGGAGCGTGGAGTCTATATTCAAAGTATCAAACAGGAGCGAGGGCTGAATTTTAACTTGGAGGATATAAAAACCTCTTTAGTTAATGTCTCAGTAAAAGATAAAGCTGTTTTTTCACGTCAGTTTGCGGCTCTGGTAAATGCAGGCGTAGGACTAGTCAGAGGGATCGGTATTTTAGGTGAACAGTGCCCTAATCCTAAGCTGAAAAAAGCTTTACTAGCAATCAATGCCGATGTGCAACAAGGTAATAACCTATCTGACTCGATGCGCAAACATCCATCAAGTTTTGACTTGTTATACGTCAGTATGGTGCAAGCAGGTGAAGTTGGAGGTGTGTTGGATGAAGTCTTAAATCGTCTAGCCAAGCTTTTGGAAGATCTCAATCGCTTGCAGAACCAAATTAAGTCTGCAATGGCTTATCCAGTAACGGTTGGTGTACTGGCTGTCACCATCTTTCTGGGTATGACGATATTTCTGCTGCCTATTTTTGAAAATATTTTTACTGAACTGGGAGCAGAATTACCAGGCTTTACGCAGTTTATGATCAACATTAGTCGGTTTTTGCGTAATCCATTACTGGTCTTTATAACAATCGCTATATTGATCGTAGCTGGTTTTCTGTATCGCCAGTACTACAAAACTCGGGCTGGTAGAGAGACTATGGACCGAGTATTTTTGAAACTGCCTCTGTTTGGTGATTTAGTTCAGAAGTCAGCAACTGCAAGATTTTGTCGCACGTTTGGCTCTCTTTCTCGGTCTGGTGTGCCAATTTTGACAGCATTAGAAATTGTGCGAGATACATCAGGTAACCAAGTTATTGCTAACGCAATTGAAGAGGCTCGTTCAGAGATTCAGACTGGTGGCATGATTAGCCTGGCCTTGCAAAGACATCAAGTCTTTCCAGTGATGGCTATCCAGATGATCAGCATTGGTGAGGAAACAGGCGAACTAGATCAGATGTTAATGAAAGTGGCAGACTTTTATGAGGATGAGGTTGAACAGGCGGTCAAAGCATTAACTAGTATTATGGAACCGCTTATGATTATTTTCTTGGGTGGTATGGTAGGTTCTATCCTGATAGCAATGTATTTGCCAATCTTCGCATTGCCTGGTGCCATCAATTAAGAGAGGCTGGAGTGCTATTTCTGGATTAAATTTTACCTACTGGATTCTTTTGCCAAAAACATTTCTTTTATACAAGTACCCTAGCTATAAAACATAGTTAGGGTACTTGTGTTTTATATCGGTACCGGTTACTGGAGGACTTCTTTGAGTTTATGTTGATTCCAGAGCCGCTGATATAAACCAGCACGAATTACTAGGCTATCGTGGGTACCTGTTTGGACAATACGGCCTTTGTCCATAACTACGATGCGATCGCAATTTGCTGCCGCTGACATTTGGTGGGTAATAAAAATAACAGTCTTACGTTGAGTTCCGTGGGATAGGTTATCTAAAATTTGAGTTGCCGTTTGGTTATCAACGCTAGACAAAGCATCATCAAGCACTAAAATCGGCGCATCAACCAACAGTGCCCGTCCTAGAGCTGTACGTTGTCGCTGCCCTCCCGATAAGGTAATCCCCCGTTCTCCTACAATTGTGTCATATTGGTTCGGAAAGTTTAAGATTTCGCTCTGAATCTGAGCTAATTTTGCCGCTTGCTCGATCTCGGGCATTTCCGCCAAAGGCATGCCGTATCGGAGATTGTTTTTAACTTTTGTACTAAATAAAAAACTGTCTTGTGGAACAAATGCAATCGCCCGTCGTAGATCTGGCAAAGTTACCTGGGTTATATCATGATGATCAATAAACAGTTGTCCTTCACTAATTTCCAAAATTCGAGGTAGTGCCTTAGCAAGAGTAGATTTTCCTGAGCCAATGGGACCCACCAAGGCTATAGTTTCTCCTGGCTCAATGGTAAAGGATATATCCTGAATGGCTGGCGTAGCAGTACCAGGATATTGGTAGGTTAGACCTTGAGCCCTGAGCTGACCAGTTACCTCAGTTACTGGTAATTTTGTTGCCCTATTAGCTGTGGCGACTTTAGGTTGTGCTGCAAAAATCGCTTCAATCCGATCAACGCTTACTTCACCTCGTTGATAAGACGTAATCGTAAACCCTAAAAGAGCAGTTGGGAATACCAGATTATTGACATAGAGCAGCAGCGTCACAAAATCTCCAACAGCCAATCCCCCCGCAGCAATGCTACGCGCACCCAGCGCCAAAATAATCACTAAGCTAAGACTAGCTAAACCGCCCAGGAGAGGAAAGAGTGTATTTCGGGTACGGGCCAATAATAGATTAGCTTCCAGCACTGCATCATTACATTGGGCAAAGGCTTGTTGCTCATTAGTCTCCTGGGCATAAATCTTGATTAATCCGATGCCACTCATATCCTCTTGAATGAGGGTACTCAAGTCAGACAAAGACTGTTGTACATCTAACTGTTCCTGGCGGAGACGATTACTAAAGGAGCCTACCAGCAACATCATCAGCGGATAGATAGCCAAGGCCACCAACGTTAATCGTATGCTGATACGGAACATGGCAGGAACAGTCAAGCTATACGCAAATAAAATATTTGCCAAACTGAGCACTGCAAATCCGAGTAAACGGCGAATGTTATCCACATCGCTGGTAGCCCGATTAATCAGATCTCCAATGGTATTTTCTGCAAAGTAGGCAGGTTCTAATGACAGCAGGTGTTCAAAAATACGCTGCTTTAGATCAAACTCGACTTTACGTCCGACGCCAAATATCAGCACCCGTGAGGCCATACGAATGACCCACATCACCGTTGCTAATGCCAATATCAGCACCACATAGCGCAGAATCGTTCCTTGGCTAAAGGTAATTTTGAGCCTTTCAACGGCATCACCAATGATCAGAGGAATCCAAACACTGAGAATATTAACGACCAACAGGGCCCCAATGCCTATAAAAAGCTCTTGCCGATGGGGGTGAAGATAGCTGGTTAAATACTGCAGCCTAGACTGTGCCATAGAAGTACTCGAAACGCATCTGCAGCCCTTGCTGCTTAACTATCGTAGTACCCTTATGTCAGGATTGGCGGCCAAAAAACTTGGCCACCAATAGTTAAGCCTCTGCTTACAGTTCGATATTGGAATTCCAGCTGAAATCAAAGCTCGGTAGCCAACCCCGTAAAAAGTAGTAGGTAGAAGTCAGGACTTCATCCCAGTATCGAGATGTCAGCTGGAGCGCATCAACATTAGGAATAATGTCAGGTAAGCGGGAAAATGTATCATTTCCTGACCAGGTATTAACTGAGTAAAAATCAGTCGGCTTAGCAATTACCTGCATATCCATATTTTCAAAGGTCAATGCTGAGCGTGTCATGGTCATGGCTGGAGCTACCAACATAATCCGTGGATCGGTTGGTTCATCGCGATTGTTTCTCGCAGGCAGTACCTGCTGACTACGCAGAAAAGTATCGACTCTCTCAGCTGTACCATGAGCATTTAAGCCAGTGGATTCGAAACGAATACGTTCTGCAGGTACCCCGTTATTGAGCAACACCGTTCTCAGATTTTGACGTTTGATTTGACTGGCCTCGCTATTTCCACCTGGATCGGCTGTCACCACCACAAATGGATTAGCCCCCGCCTGACGAGCATCACTATAAAGCTGAGATGCATAGATTAAGCGGGGTACCAGTGTAGAGTTATAAGCTTGATCGCTAGCACTTTGAAAGGCAACAGATCCCTGAGAATCTCCAGCATCATTACCAAGAACAACAATCGCGCCTGTACGATCCAACCTAGGCCCTTGCAGACCAGCGGGACAAACCTCAGCACATTGCTCAGCCCGAGCAGTGAATGCCTGCTGTACTTCTAGTTCTGAGCGAGCAACAATGTAGCGACTAAAAATAGGCAAACTCGTAACGACTAAAATTGCTAGAGCGGCGGCTACCTGCTGCCCCTTAACCTTCCCCACACCATCACTAATTGCAGATCCTAGCAATAAAATTGTTGCTCCGAGAGGCGTTAGTGGTAACGAGAGCAATCGCCAAATGGTACCAATCGTTTCGTCATTGGGATCTGCAAATGACGCAACAATGAGTACCAATACAATCACTCCACCAAACCAAGTAAGGTACTGTTTAGGAATGATTTTGGTCAGAATGTACCAAACTAATAGCCCAATAGTGGCCCAAAGTAAAACACGGGTAAGCAGGACAAGCATGGGAACCTTTTAGACAACAGGCGCAAGAGAGATTGTTCAAAAGTTAAGCACATTAGTTCATTTTCGGCTACCGGGTTAGGCGCTTAAACCGGAACTAATATACCTGGTTCTGTACGTAGATGGGCTCTAAACTGTAAAAACATTTGGCAAAACATGTCTCTTTACGCCCAAATTTAAAGCGGGAACCTTGTTAAGGCTCCCGCTTAGGGATATTGCTTGAAAAGATTAATAGTGGAGCAATGAAATTAAGTCAATACAGAGCTACACCAATTTTAGGTTGGGATATTGAGCAATTACCTCATCGCTGGTCAATGTTTCACCACTGGCTTGAGGGGTCCATAAAACTTCAACCGCCATTAGCGCATCGCTAGAGATTGCACCAATTTGGTTAAGGGCTTTCTGAACATCATGTTCAGCATTGATATTGGGAAGCACCAATTTACCCTGGGTAGCTACAATCACAGTGACAATGATGTATTCCCCGGAGGGTAAATTGCCATCCGTATCGGTCAGAGCGGCACTGTCACTCCCAGATAGCTGGTTATTAACGTTGGAGACAGCTTCGTGGCTAAACTTGCTCCGTTCCATCAGGGCCAAGCGATTAAATTCCACCTCAGCAGAGGTTAGCTTTGTTTGGACAGTATCGGTATCTGCGTAAGCCCAGTATTCTGGGTGACGTAGCAGAGACAGGGTGCTTTCTTGTAGTACTTTGGCTAGTCCAGCGGTGGAGCTAGTATCTGCAGATGTGGCCAAACGATTGAGATCATCTTGCAGGTGACGAGCCTTGGCCAATAACCCCACCTGTAGACGGGCTACAGAAACCGTAGGATTTGGGGTATAGGAGGCTTCCCCACTGTCAAATCCAGCGGAGCGAAAGCTGCGTATTAGGAAGGATGCGATCGCAAAAAATACCAGCAAGCTAAACAACCCGCCACCACCAAATCCAAACAGCGGCATCACTAAAGGAAACCCAAAACCAAAGCCACCACCAGGATAATAACCGTTAGCAGGACCTCGATAGCTGCGGGGGGATGAATACGTACGCCCGGAAGGACGGCTGGGAGCCCTAAAACTGCCACCACCGATGCGACCACCAGCGCGAGCAGCTAACGCGCCGTCAGCTTGGGAAAAGACCAGAACAAATGCGAGGACACAAACCAAAAACGGTTTTAGCAGAGGCCGTAGCCAAGACGTAAATTGAGTTAGCTTAAATCGACTCATGGTGCAGGGTGCAAAAAACGCTCAGAGCGGCCCACTAGGCCAGTAGCTCGTTACTAAAATAGCTCGCCAAGTGTAGCCACTTTTACTGTAACGCGTTTAGTTAAGTCAGACCGATAGTGTCAATGGGAGGGATTACCGTATCCCCCCCCAACAATGGTGACCACCTCCAAGCGATCATCAGGTTGCATCACCGTAGAGTCCCAAAACTGACGATGCAAAATCTCGCCATTGTACTCCACTGCCACCAAACGGGGATCCATATCTAGCTGAGTTAAAAGCTGTGGTAAGGTCGTGCCCTGCGGGCAAGATTGAGCATTACCATTCACATGGAGGGTGATCAGAGCTGTATCAAAGCTATTATTCATCGGTCAGCTTTCATAAAAATGCTGTTTAAAGGCCTGAGTGGCCTGGGTCGGATCATCAGCCTGCATAATTGCCCGTACAACAGCAATGCCTGGAGCCCCGGCATTTCGTACCGCTGCTACATTAGTCAGATCGATGCCGCCAATGGCAAACCAGGGCATGGGAGCATGCTCCACAGCGTAGCGAACATAATCATACCCTGCTGCTGCTTTGCCAGGTTTAGTGGGGGTGGCATGGACGGGACCCACACCAATGTAGTCAGCCCCTTCATCAATAGCTCGGGCCATTTCTGTTGGGTTTGTGGTCGATCTACCCACAATTGGTAATGGTCCCAGCATACGACGAACAGTAGCCATCGGCAGATCTTGTTGGCCTAAATGCACACCATCTGCACCGACTGCGGCGGCAATATCCACACGGTCATTAACAATAAACAGAGCATTGTATTGATGACAAAGTAATTTCATTTTGCTGGCCAGCTCTAGCCGCACCTGATCATCGGCTGCTTTTTCCCGGTACTGGACAATATCAATCCCGCCCTTAAGAGCAGCTTCTACAACCGCCAACAAATGATCGCTGGGAGCGGTTACCAAGTAAGTCTGGGCGTTAGCCAGTTGCTGTCGTAAGTCATGGCCCAGCAATTTGCTTTCCAATGTGTAAAGCTGATAGCGCATCTGTTTTGAACTGCGGGCCATGTCAGCAGAATAAAGTTTTCCATATTCTTCAAGCACACGCAGTGCCTCTTGCACCCGACAGCAGTTAACTTGCACTACTGTTTGCAAAGTATCACGCTGTTCTTCCTGGGGATGACTGAGGGTAGTCCCCGCATCTCCAGGCGTGTCACGACTTTGACGAAGCTTGTCGCTGTGCCAACTACCTAGGGTTTGACGAAGATGTTTAATTTCCTGGGTAAGGGTGACGTCCTTGAGACCAAATCGGCACCATTCTTCAACAATGCGAAGGCCTTCACGAGCCCGATCCAAATTGGCATCTAAAATTCTATACAGCACTTCCTGAGACTGGTTTTCAGTGAGTGGCTCAGTGTTCATAGACAAGCGGGTTATGAGGGCAAAGCCTCCCTATGGTATCAGCTATAAATTCGATACCATCTGTTACAAAGGGTTGACAAAATTCTAAGCCCCTATCAAAATCCCTAAACATAAATTAAAGTCCTAGGCATAGATAAACCTTGTTCACGTCTAGAACTGAAGTTTTTCTGTAGAAGAAACTACAGGTTTTAGCTTGCACGTGGTTTATACACCTCAGGCATAAACAACTCAGACATAAACGACATCCTGCCTCACGCACCCACCGCAAATTTTGCAGTATTAACCCATGGATTTGGGATGGTAGGCAGAGCGTCATCGCAATTGGCTCGGCGAAACATGTTTTCCGAGTAGTCACATTAGTGGATTCGACGATGAACGCAATCAGACAAGTAAACCCCATGCATGGCATGGCGCTGCTGGCCATGGCAGCGATTGTGAGCACACTTCCAGCTACCGCTCAAGACTCCTTGCCGAGGAGTGTGTCTACATCACAATCAGTAAGTATGGGGCCAGCGCCTCAAGGCTATGGTGTATTGCATGTCAATGTAGTGACGGGGAGTGATCAACAGGGGGCAGGCAGTGCTGAGCGGCCTTTCAAAACAATTACCCAAGCCTTGCGCAAGGCACCGACTACCAGCACGGTGATCTTGTTAGCACCGGGGCATTATAGCCAAGACTCTGGCGAACAGTTTCCCCTGCGTTTACGACCTGGCATTACGATTCAGGGGAATTCAGGTGAGACGCGGAATACGCTAATTGTGGGGGGAGGTGAGTTTCAAGTTGGGAACGGGACTCAAAACACCACCATTGTGACGGCTGATCGTTCGGGACTCGCTAATATTCTGGTGTCTAATGCCAACGGTAGTGGCGTATGGATTACCGCTGGGTCGCCTATTCTTAGAAGAGTGGCTTTAGTTTCTAATGCAGTTGCTGGGGTGCAAGTCACTGATAGTGCCCCCGTCATTGAAAACAGCTATTTCCATGGCAATCAGTATGGTTTGACAATTCAGGGTGATGGTCACGCGCTGATTCGAGGCAATTATTTTGAAGAGACAGGTCGTGCTATTACTGTGACTAGTCCAGCCACCCCAACCATCAACAACAATCGTATTGCCCGTAATCAGGTGGGTATCGTCTTAAAAAACAATGCTCGCCCCCTAGTCAATGCTAACGCCCTGGTCAGTAATGACCGAAACGGAGTGGTCGAGGTGGAGTCCACTAGAGCCACAGCACCAACACCCACCAACCAATCGGAGGTGGAGCCCCATGGAGCGCCTGGCAATATATCGGCTGACAGAGGACAAGAGCCCCCAGCGGTCCTTATTCAGCCAGAAGCCGTAGTCACCGATGGGCTAACTGAGCCAGTGAATACTGAACCAGTAGTGAATACTAACGAACCTGACGATGATGCCCATCAGGTGGCATCTGAGGTTATCTCTGGGGAGGACACGGCAACGGGTGCGATCGCATCCTTCAGAGCGCACCTAGCCAGAGAACGCCCGGCTGTTTTATCGGCCCCTGCGCCAGTCTCAGCAGCACAAGCTGCCCCCTTAGACAGTCCTCAGACAAGTAGCTCACCAAACCTTGATGAAGCTGTTCCCCACACCGCCGATAATGCCGTGATGAACGATACTCAGACCATTGCTGAAGACGGTATTCCCATTGCTGTAATTCCAGCCAGTGAGCCAGAGACTACTCCAAATAATTCGGCCAATAACGAGAACGAGCGACGGGAGGGGATTTCTAAGCTGCTGGCCCGATTAAACCGTAATCGAGAGTCGGCACTATCTCCATCCGAGAATACTGTTGCTGTAACAACGCCAACAGTATCCGTACCAGATATACCAACACCGGATGTGCCAACATTTGACGAACCTACCGCAAATCAGCGATTACCTGTCCCCTCTGTAACGATTCCCAGTGGTAGTAGTTCAATTAACCTGACACCACCAGGGACAATGGCTCTGACTAAAACCTTTCGGTACCGTGTGCTGGTGGACATGGCAGATGCAGAAGACTTAGAGAATTTAGTGCCGGATGCATTTCGTACCCAGGTGGGCAGTCGTATGTTTATGCAGGCGGGCGCTTATGTCGATGAGGCGGAGGCTCAAGATCGGCTGGAATGGCTCCAGGAGAATGGTATTGAAGGACAAATCAATTTAAGAAATTAACAATTCTTAGAAAATCATGTCTAGATCATAGTCTTGTAGATTCATCCTATGGATTGCCCTGGCATCAATTTGGTTATCGTTCCATGTAGCGACTAGTACCTCATGGTTACTCACCGACGTTAGGGCTGTAATCCCTTCTGGTCCTTGAATTCCACCAATGGGATACCAATCACGATCTAGCAATACCATCCGGCCTTTGATATCGCAGAAGAGATACCCCCAGGGTAAATCGAACATGAACTTAGGACATATATCCATCGGTATACGAGTCATTCGTAAGGGTTTGAGCATTAGGTAAATGACTGTCTGGGGAGCCTTGACATCGATAGCTAGCCACTGATGGGGCTTTCCCATGGGTGTCAACTGTTGTAACGTAATGCCCAAGTTAAGAGACGTCAGATACATACCCCGCCGATTCCATAGCAGGAGCCGACTGCCCATTTGTTCAGAATTACTTAAAACCCCTATGTGACCGCCATCCAGGGCTAAAATCTGGCTGATATCAATATCGGGGGCGAGAGGGCAGCGAATAGGACAAACGGCTGTTTCAGATTTAGATAATGGGGCAATGGTCAATTGCTGATTAGCAAAATCGGCCCAAGCAGCCCACCGATGACGGGGGTCAACAGCAACCTTCACAGGCGTTTGCCACTGGTTGAAGAGAGTTAAGCTACCATAGTTTGCTCCATTCCAGAGGGCATACTTTGTCGCTACAAATAATCCGGTTTTTGATGGATATATCTCCTGGATAGGACTATCTAAGATCTGTTCAGAAATTGTCAGTGAGTTCTGCTGTAGAACGGCTATTTGTGGGCCATAGGCTATTAAGGTTTGAGGAGTGATGGTGGCGTTACTGAGTAGTTCTTGTAAAGAATTGACAGGCTGGGTCAACCTGTATAAGGCTGACCCCGTGTAGGGAGAATAATCTGTTAATTCGACATGACGTGGTCGTGTTACCTCCAGATCGAGAGGCTCCAGTCGTCGCCAATCGGCAAGCATTTCGGTAGCGGTCGGATAGCGACGGGCTGGTAACTTTTCTAAGGCCTTGGCAACAATTTTTTTTATGGGGTCACTAAGCTGCTCTGCCTCAGGTACAGGCTGGTTCAGGTGGGCTAATTGTAGGGCTGTCGGAGTGCCTGTAAATGGTCGTCGCCCTACGATTAACTCAAACAGCATGACCCCCACTGCATATACATCCGCAGCAGGGGAATATTGTCGGTAAAAACGTTCAGGAGCCATATAGGCAGGGGAGCCGGTTTGGCCTGAGCCGCTTTGATTAGGCTGATCCTGGACAAGTTTAGCAATGCCAAAATCTGAGATCCTAGCCCGCCAGCGGCCATCACAGTAGCTGAGTAAAATATTTTCAGGTTTGACGTCACAATGGACGATACCCTGTTGATGGGCATGGGCCAGCCCCTGAAGTACATCTGTAATCAGATTGAAAATTTCAGTCAGGCTCAAAGGGGTAAGCATGTGCGATCGCAACGTCCCCCCCGCACAATACTCCAACACTAGCCTGCGACCATCTTCAGAATGTTCTACCGCATGACAGGTAACAATATTGGTATGTGACAAGCTCAGTAAGCAATGCAGCTCCTGCAAAAAAGCATGGGTAGATAAGCTATGACGATGAAGATACTTAATCGCTACCAGCTGCCCTGTCCTACGATGAATCCCACAATAGACCCGTCCAAACTGACCGTTACCGACCAGCCCTAACAGGCGATAGCTAGAGCGCTGATGGCGAACATTCACATCAATGTATCCCTAGCATCCATTGATCCATTGGCACGTTACTAGGCTCCCTGCTCTACCAGTAACCCCATAATCTCAGTATGGGAAAGACACTGATCTACACCGGTTTCTGCCAGGACCAGCCGCTCTTTGAGACCCAAAACAAAACAGTTTTCGTTTGCCCCCAGGGACTCACAGGCCGTTTGAACACAATGCAAATTTTGACCACTCAACTCACTAAAAAATACCTGTAATGCACCCATTTCCAAAAAACCTACAGGTCGTTCTAACTTAGGGGCATATTCAATAAATGCCGATGCACGGATTTTGATGACCAAAAAACCTTGGGATTGGTAGCTTTTATCTAGGCTAATCTGGCCCCAACCGTGAGTGCCCCAACACTGCTGTAACGCTTGCATAAACTCAGCCATCGATAAACTTGACACAGACCGATTATGGTAGTCAGTGAGTTCTTCGCAAAAGCGTATATAGAAGTTTTTCCCCCACCAGCGCCCACAGTTATACAACACCAGCATTGCTGCCTGACCCGTTTCCTTATCTAAACCAGCATAAATGGCTCGAATTAGCGTGTCAGGCAAGGCTAGCAGCCGATCACCACGACGATTTTCTAATAATCCCAGCTCAAGTGTGCCATGTACGTACACATCACTGGCAAAGTAGTTAGCCGTCAGGTTATTCTCTGCAAGTATGTCGGCTACCGATACCATCAAGCTTCCTCTGGAGTCTCCTACAAAACTATACTTATGTGAATAATTCTATCATCAGAGAGTTTACTCAATCAGAACAGAGGATTTACTCCTCGGCTTGTAATAGTTGCTGTGCAGATTCTAGAGCCGGTTTCAGGAGGGTAAATTGAGAATCGGTCAACAGCCTCGGTAGCTGTTGACTAAGGGAACGCTGCAGTAATGTATCAATTGCTTTGGTCTGGTAAACCGTCACCATGGTTGGCAACCACCCTTCGAGTCGTCGTCGCCCCAGGTGGACATCATCCACCAGCATGCCAAGGGCGGCATATCGCAGAATCAAAATTGTTTGCTTAATGCTTTGTTCGAGGGAACTAGTATTTTCCCTCAACTCAGCAGGCAGTCGATCTACCAGTTCTTGGATCAGGTTAACTTCCCATTCTCGCAGCTGACGATAGGCCCGAATGCGATCTGCCAAACTACCAACATACTGCCCAAGTTTGCTTAATTCTTGAGCTGTCAGATAGCCCTTATCTGGCTGTAGCTCAATCTGTCGCAAAATGTGTTGGCTAGGAGTCGTCATGGTCATGCTAGAGGACAGCTTATATTCAAGACTTGAGCATAGCAGTAACCGTCAGTACTCCCTCTCATTTAGATTACTGACCTATAGCGTCCTCTAGTCAGACAGTTTGTCCGGGCATAGACAAAGTTTAGAACAAAGCCGATAGGTCTTCTAGCGTCAAGGTATCGCTCCCCGTAGAGTCTATCTCATCAGAGGCAAGCACATCCCAATTGTTAGACGGTATTGCTGTCGCTGTACCTTGCCAAGGAAATGTACTAAAAAACTGTCCCACTGTTTCATAGGGAGAGGTTTCTAAGGTCACATCATCAAGACCTGACAATGCGAACGCATACCAATTAATTTGCTGAAAAAAGTCACTGACCGAAAGCACTTCTAAGCCTTGACTATGTTGGCTAGTTAGAGGAGGCTGGCTCAGATTGCTCACCATCACAATGAGTCTCCAGAGCGCAAACGCTTTTCGATGTCGCTAGCGGTCGCCCCTTCATTTAACCAAAAGGCTGCTGCGTCAATCCGCTCTTTAGCACCTAGCAAAAATTTACAGTAGGTTTCGCCCATGGAGTAACATTGAATCTCAATACAGCTCAGCTGCTTACGCACCATCTCCGTAAAAAAGCCAGCATACAGCCCAGCATAGAGATAGCAAACTGGCTTGCCCACGTCTCCCAGGGTACGGGCTACCGCTGAATCAAAAAGATTGATAAACATAAATCCCTGGGAACGATCAGCCATGTCAATTTCCCAACGTCCCCAGCCTTGAGCCGTGAAGGGCCACCACCAGGTTTCTAACAAAAACATTAGATTGGCCTGCTGTGGACTGATGTTGTATTCCCGCTCAAACCACTGATCAAAAAACAGTGAGTCCTGCTTACCCCATTCCAAACCGATGGAATACATTACAGCTGCCGAAGCCGCGCCAACTTCTTCCTCCAACCCTTCTAACAAACCGATAATAAAATCTTCGCTGGTCAGAATATTGCGGCTACCATTCCAGTCAGAAATCGTGCCCACCGATGTATTGAATTGGAAAAAATCGGAAAACTTATAGTGGTTATGCTTGTGGGGGTATTGCTGACGTAGCTGGTGAGACAGAACCGACGGGGTATCCATAGGGCTTGATGTACCTGGACGTACTTTTAGGGTAACGCTATTGACCTAGTAAAAGCCTGGCCTGAGCTAAAATTGGGCAAAATAGCTCAGCCTCTTGGGGTGTAAGATATTGACGCACGACATCCTGCATGACTTTGTAAGTAATATTGCAGCTTGGCTGTGCCTTAAAGGATCGCATAATCGATTGAAACCATAGTAGAAAGCTTTCTTCGAAACCTTCTTCATCGGCTACTAACAGGGCATGGGCACAGTAACGTAACCCCCTCACAGCATCACGTTGCCATTTAGCGCTAAAGTCTACTTTGCCACGCTGGAGCAATTGAGGATCGGCAGCTTTTAACTTTTTCTTAACCTGCTGGATAATCTCTTTTTCGGCTTTCTGAATTTTTTGGTAAGCACTAAATCGCAGACGAGCTGTTTTCAAATAATCTTGCAAAAATAGCAGCTCAGTATCGGTGGCATAGCGACCATCTACTTCACGGACAAGGGTTTGCAGTTGGCTCAGCATAGGGGAAACGGCAGTGGGCAGCAGTAGGGTGGGGAAGCCCACCAGAAAGGAGGGTTAGAGTACCATATGTCCGTCAAAAAAACGTCCACATAAGACTACTAGTAGCGGGGAATCGACCTATCTACAAGGCGTGCATAGGCGTCGATGCCGCCAGAGAGGTTTTTGGTTTGCTCAAAGCCTTGACGCTGAAGCCATTGACACATTTGGGCAGAACGCATGCCATGGTGACACATAACGATGGTTTCAAGGTTTGGGTCTAAGTGGGTAAAAATTTGCTCAGCCCAGTCTGGATATTGACTGAGGGGTAAATGGACAAAGTTGGGTAGGTGTGCGATCGCAACTTCCTCGGGTTCCCGCACATCTACCAGTTGTAATTCTTTCTCGGCCAACCGCTGAGCAAAGTCTGGCGCTGATATTTCTTCGACACCTGCTATTCCGTACATAGATCGTTTTTGATATCGTCATCACCTATTGACTAGGGTAACGTTTGCAATTAGCAAAAAAGAGGTTAGCAACAACCCTAGATTGAACAACTATTGAGCATCTACATTAAGATGTCATGGCTCTAGCCATGTCGTTGGCAGTAAACAAGGAGGTAGCACAGGGCGAGGAGCTAGCACAGTCGGTATCCCTGATTGCCTAATGCTATCTAGAAAACAACCATACTGATATTTCACATCAAGCCGTTGCGAGAAAATGCTGTGGGAATTTTTAATTCCATCTCCCTCATATTGCACCACAATACCCGTGTACGGTATCCCCGTTTCACTTACCATATTCTGAGCAATTGGATAGGATAAAACCCCCTCTAGCCCATCTAACGCCAAGGATGTCTGCATTTCAGGCCATAATGTAGGGCCAGCCTGTTGCACACCACTCGCTAGGGCAACTGCATCAAAGACAGCCTCAGGAAAATCACTATCGAACTGTCCCACAGGTTGATAAATTGATCGTACTGGATGACCAGGTAGAGGGCGTCTAGCAATCCGAGGCATATACACCATTGGTTCTACCGGTTCCCAAGCAGTCTGAAGCAGTCGTAAAGCTGGGTATAGATGGTTGAGTGGCTCTGGCTGTTTGAGCGTTTGCCCCAGTAGTCTGCCAATCTCACGAAAATCATCGACTACACAATCATCAGGTAAGTCTTCTAGGGAAAATCCCCGTGCTCGGAGACCTTCACAGTAGCCTGGTAAGGCTGCTTCTAAGTTGGCTTGACGCTCATCTGAATGGGCCAAAATTGAAAACAATAATGCCCAAAAGCCACCTGATCCTGTGGGAATAACCGCTCCAATTTTAGGTTCGACCGCTGCCATCATGACAGCATATTGGGCCCCTTGGGATTGCCCCAAAGCAATTACCGAATCCGTATTCAATCGAAAATGAGTTTCTTCAGCAGGCAACGTGGGGCCTGGACACCCTTCTAGCGCTGCTGCTGGAATCTGTAAGGTCTCCAGCGCCGATAATAAGAGACGCTGCTCAATCACCCCTTGACGGAATGTATCTCGATAAGCAGAGAGATTTACTGGATTAAGATAAATACGGCCATCCAACAACTCTGAAAAGACTATAGCAGCGACATTATCAAGACGTTCTGGGTTAAGGGGCAATGCACTGGCAACCGAGGCAAAGCCATGGCGACCGACTACATCAGCGGGACCTCGATCTGGCAATCGATTGAGTTCCGGTTCCAGGCCTTGATTTATCAGTCGCTCTAGATTTGGTTTGGGGACCGGCCCCCGGTCGACCACCTGGGTACTGAGTCCACCCGTGCCGTGGTAATAAGCCACCAATGGATATCCTTCTAGTGGCATGGTAGTTTTGGGCAACGTAATTACCAAGGGGACTGTCTGATACCGTTGGCGCTTTAGATTGCCATGGTCATCAAAGACAAATAAACCCTCCTTTTCTTCGTACCTGAAGTAGGGAGGAAAACCTTGTTGAAATTGGGGCAGTTTAATTGTGGCGGTAAATTTGCAGTAGTCGAGATCTGAGATAGTTTGGGTAGAATCGTACTCGACTGAACGAATACTAGGAGTATATGTCTTCAGAACATGATCTGAAAGTTGTGCCATGTCGGTCACCACATCTCCAGTGGTAAAAACTGTGGCGACCACTACACTTTCTCGATTAATACCTAACTTGTCGAGGGTTTCCCATAGAGGATTATAGAGAACATAGGCCAGAAACTTCCGTCGCATCTGTCCTGGAGGAATATTGCCCTGCCTCAATTGAGCAAAGACATCTGTAGTATGCAATGACTGACCATTGGCATCCTTGAGGGAATCTCGCACTACATAGGCATACTGACGATTGGGCTTGAGCACAATACCTGGATAGGGTGAAACGGCCAGCAAGTGCTCAGGTACATAGAATGGATCGGGAGCTAGGGTGGAAGCTACAACGGGAAATAAACGCCCCCGCTCCGGTGAATTGCGATCAATATCAATCAGAAGAATAGGGGAGTCGATGTCCGCTGGAATCAATTGCTCAACATCTAGCGGTGCAAGGGATTGGTTGAAGTGGAAATAGCCTGCAGCAGTGGTGGGGAAGCCGGTGCGATCGCTAGCAATGGTTTTGAGACGCTTAAATAGGCCAACGCCAAATTGTGAATAAACTGGAAATGCTGACAGATCAGGTTGTCTATTTTCATCGAGGCGAAAATCTGACGGATAGGGCAGATTGTAAAACTGATCTTCATCTTGCAAATCAGCATTGAGATCAAAGGTGGCCGTTGTTTTGCTAATCGTTTGAGCAAGAACAGCAGCAGCAGGGAAATTTGAGCTAATGAAAAGAAAGCTGAGGGCTAAGCCTAGTTTGCGCCAGTTTCGAAGGCTGTTAGAAACCACTGAAGATGTCATCTCGATTTTTGGAGCATTTTCATCAGTATAGAGGCAACCTTGCCTCCAGGATCTACATGGTGCAAAAGCTTGAATTGTCTTTATTTCCTTATCGACACTTTACAGAACCTGATAGAAACCTGTTAACCAGGGCTGTAGTTCAGCTTAACACTCAACGAAAAACCACAATCATGACTGCCGCTCTCTCTTCTCCATCATCTCTCATCAGCAAGACCTCTCCTTTCTGGAGTCGTTACTTTACTCAAAATGCAAAACGTTGGGAAGAATTTATCAAAATGTTTGAGGCTCAGAATTTAACATTGAATGCAGCATTTGTTAAATCGATCCAAACGTTTCAATTAGGAGAACAATCTGAGGGGCGTTGTTTGATGCAGCTAGCTCAGCAGTATGCCGACACCCATGGAGATCCTGAGTATGTTCAGACAATTCGACAGTTTATTAAAGAAGAACAGCGGCACGCACACTTCTTAAAGTTGGCACTACAGGCGCATGGTTCCACTGTTATAGAGAAAAATTGGACGGACAATCTCTTTCGTAAAATCCGTAAACTATGTGGTTTAGAGATGATGGCATCAGTTCTATTTACCGCTGAAATTATTGCTGTGACTTACTATGGTTGCCTGGCAAAGGTGAGCGAACATCCATTGGCGAGACAATTATTTGAGCGCATTCTGCAGGATGAAGCAATGCATCTTAAGTTTCATGGAGAACATTTACGGAAGTTACGCAGCCGAGGGCGATGGAGCAATTTTCGCAGTGGATTGAATCGTGGTTTTATGTGGGCAGTCGCCGCTGTGGTATGGCGCGAACATTATGTGGTATTGCACCATGGTTTTAAGTCATTTAGACAGTTTTTGAAGCGGTGCGATGGGCAGCTAACCCAGGTAATTATAGATTTTTAAGCGGTTTTACTCGCTTCCAAGGCTCTATCTGAAGCGGACTATGGACTCCGTGGTTCCGTTGTTGTTAGCGAAATTATTTGCCAAATAGCCAGCTAAACAGCACTGCAATCAGAGCTTTTTTGCCAGTGTAAACCTTACAGGTACCAGCAGTCATCTGAGTGATCTCCATAAGCGCTTGCTCGATGTCGTTGTTAGGTAAGTCGGGGGTTAGTTTATCCAAAGAAGTTATCGAGCCTCTAGTTACAATCTTAAGCCAGATATTCCTAATCGTAGGGAATCATATCATTCGTAGAATACCCATTTTGCTGAGGTTTACTTTACTTAAACGGTGTTAAATACACTGCCAGTATGGGGGGTATATATCAGAATAATAGCGAAACCCAAGGGTTTGACTTACAGTTGAGCTAGCGCTAGAGGGCAAAGTGATGACGATTGCCACACTTAAAACCTATACGGCTGAGGAATATCTGGCTCTGGAAGTAGAGTCCGAGCTGCGCCATGAGTGCCGGGCTGGAGAAATTATAGAAATGACGGGGGGGACACCTGCGCATAATAAACTATCAAGTGCGTTGAATGCATTGCTGTGGTTTGGCTTACGGAAGCAGCCGTACACGGTATTTGTAACGGATCAACGACTGTGGATTCCAGCGGTTGACCTATATACATATCCGGATGTGATGATTGTTGCGGAGCCACCGGAGCTGAAACCGGGTCGTAAGGATACGGTTATTAATCCGATATTGCTTGCTGAAACTCTCTCACGATCAACTCAAAACTATGATCGTGGTGAGAAGTTTGTGCATTATCGCACCATTGACACCTTTCAGGAGTACATGTTGATTGACCAGTATCGTCCTTTTGTGGAGCATCACGTAAAACAATCTGAGAATCAGTGGTTATTGACTGAACATCAAGGGTTAGATACGTCTTTTTCACTGATATCTGTACCCGTTGAGATTGCACTGGCAGATTTATATGAAGGGATTGAGTTTGAGACACCTGAAGAGAGTATTTGACTCGCTGCCAAAGCTTACCTGAAGTGTTTTTTATGGCTCTGCTATTAGCAGACGGGAGGAACCTCAGCGATTTGGCTTCGCTGCGTACAAGATTTTTGTGCGAGGCAAATGGCATGAGTTTAACACCAACTGGCAAAATGACTATGCCCGGAAGGTTGAGGACTATGCGCTTTTGGGTGTGCCAGACTATTGGATTGTGGACTATTTAGGTTTAGAGGGACGGGAGTATATTGGTAACCCGAAACAGCCTACGATTACGGGTTGTCATTTGGTGAATGAGATGTCTGAGAAGTATTTGTTTCGCTAGACTGATATTGTTGAATCAGCTACATTTCCTGAACTACGCCTTAAGACTGAGAAGATTTTTGCTGCTAGGCAAATGTAAACTCGCTCCCAAGGCTCTGCCTGGAGCAGGTTGTTGTGGCTCTGCCACTTACAGGAGGCAGGGGTCTCAGAGGATATGCTCATCCAGAAGCTGGGCACCAGACAAATAATCGCCTCTTAATCCAAAGGTTCGATTGTATCAGTTGCTAGCTCAGCCATAACCTAATAACCCCCTTTGCTAGGACTACCATGGGTTCACAAAAGACTGTGCCTGCATGCCTAAATGACGGGACTTACGGATTAACCAACGGTAAACGCCACCTGGCTCACCCACATCGTAGCTCATAGGTAAATTCATGTTGCTTGTCAGCGCTAGGACTATTGCCATGGGCCTGGGCACCATACTGGGCAATTGCTCGAATAATCTCTTCTTTAGTGTGAGAGAATGTTTTTACAACTGCATGTAAGTCTTTCAACAGATCGGGTTCTTGCTCAGGAGCCGTTTGAATATCGGTTTCAATAGCTGATACAAGATAATTATGTTCATCTGCCTGGTCCAGTAGATGGGAAAGGCTACCTAAGTCGGGACCAGTAAGATATAGCAAGAAGAAACGAACACTGGCCAGCCAGCTTTTACCAAACCCTATGGCGTCACAAATTTCATGGCCTTGAATTTTTAGCTGAGCAGCGTTGAGTTGGGGGTAAGACTCACAATAGGTCATGATCAATAGAAAATAGGTTGAAACGATTCGCAGTTAATAGTTACAACACAGTGTTATCTGTGAATCTCGGATAAAAATCAATCAACCTTCCGCCTTCTAGACTGTCATACAATAAATGATAATACGCATCAACTCTTAGTAAGGCATTGTATCTTACCAATCTTCCAGCCAATAAACCACGTCTGAGGTGACTTCATTAATAGCCACACCATAATGGAGAGAATGATTCCAGTCATACTCTGGAGCACCACGGGTATCTTCTAACACATAGATGGCATACTCACTCGGAAAGTCTGGTGTAAGCACTTCTGACCCATGATCACCTGTATGAAACCGGTAGTCAAACGAAATATTGACACCATTGGGACTTATTTCTTCTTTAGGGCTATTATTGTCACCTCTTGGCACATACTGCCGTTTTACTTGGGGTTGAAACTCAGCGACAAGTGCCGAAATCTCATCGGACGAAAGCTGCATACGCAGTTGTAAGATTGTTCCCCCTTGCAAAAAACCAGGTGCAAAATAGAATTTTACATTTTTGGCATGGCTCGGGATTTGTCTCGGGAAATGAGCCATTGATGGATCATCCGATGAGGCAACAATTTCTGGATAGCGTTCAATGTCGGTAACAACCTCTGTTGCTTCGTCAAACTGGGTTGCAGACCAGCGAAGAAATACTAACCCACCTAAGGTGACAACACCGCCTAAACAAAGTGTGGCAATCAAAATGGCTTTGAAGAGTTTTTTGACAGGTGCCATAGGTTAATACGGTTATGAGGTGGAAGGTGTGCTCTGAGATTTGAGGTTTTCTGGGCTGCGATTGGTCTTTTATAAGATGGGTTTATGCGTGTAGCTCGGATAGTAGCTATAGGTTTTGGTGCCCTCATCCTAAATCCTTCTCCCCAGGGAGAAGGACTTTGAGGGAGTGGCTAACTTTCCAGAAGAGAGTTGACTTAAACTGATTTTAATTTTTGTGATGGGATTGTTGTGCTGTTACGTACCCCAGGAGAATGCCGCTTAGACTGCATACTAGATCCAAGGAGTCTAAGGTGCGATGGGGTGATATGCCTTGAACAATTTCTTCTGCTGTCATGGCTAAGCTAAATAAAACGGGAAACACGGGCAAATAACGCACGCCTCTGAAGTGTCGTCGCCTAAGGACACGATGGCCTAAATAACTGGCTAGGGCGTAGAGTACCACATGGCCAATTTTGTCGTAATAGGGGATTTTTCCGAGTAAGGCCAGGGGTAAATTATTGGTGTAAGCGGCCCACAGAATCAATAAGAATAGGCTGCCATAGCCTATGGCTAGCCACATAATATTGCTGTGCTCAATTTTAGAGGACGTTTTCATAAAATCAGGGTAATTGGCAGATAGCCGATTTTCAGTACAGCGATCTACAGTAGATAACGTCTCTATCTCGGACGTACTAATAGTATTTGATATGAGCCATGGGTAAGCAATTTAGGTATCGGGTAGGACTATGGTTAGGTCTGTTGGTCTTGGTGATCGGCATGGTTGTGACCTATGGAATTTCCTCTAAAGCACAACTGCCGAACCCCATGGTGGATGGTGAGCGGCTGCGATCGCACCTCCTGACCCTATCCACTGAACGCTATACGACCCAAGACCTGACCCGCGCCTGCGCCTACCTTACCCAACAGCTGAAAGAATACGGCTATACCCCCACATTCCAGGAATTTGGTTCCGGTGACAGCGCCGGGACTAACCTGAGTGTCGTGCGTCCAGGTACCCAAACACCTGAGCAAAAAATCCTAGTCGGTGCCCACTACGACACCGTTTTTGGTTCCCCTGGTGCGGATGACAATGCGAGTTCCGTTGCCACAGCCTTAGAAATTGCCCGTCTCTTTGCCAAGTATCCCACTGACAAAACCCTACAGGTCGTTTTCTTTGACCAGGAAGAACGACAGCCAGATGGAGAAGGGCTATTAGGAAGCCATGCATTCGTTAATCAAGCAGCCAACCTTAACGGCTTAGACAGTGCAGTCATTTTAGAAATGCTGGGCTACGCCTGTTATGAGCCTGGTTGTCAGACCTATCCACCAGGACTAGAACAACTATCCTTGCCAACCCAAGGAGATTTTATCAGCGTTATTGGGAATATAGATGCGCCTAACCTACTAACCACCTTTGCTACCGCCCTAGAGGATACATCAGCAGCCCTGCAAGCACTGACATTACCAGTGCCCTTAGATGGCTCATCAGCCATGCCAGATTTATTTCGCAGCGATCATGTGCCCTTTTGGGAAAACGGAATCGGAGCTGTCATGGTTAGCGATACAGCCAACTTTCGCAATCCACATTACCACCAGCCAAGCGATACCGTTGAAAACCTAGATCTGGCCTTCTTAGAAAAGACAGCAAACTATGTCGTAGAACGTGTAGAAATACTTTTACAAAACAGTTAAAAGCATACGTCTAGTCGCTTATAGCGAATGCACAGACTGGGTATAGGTTACGGTAAGGTCAATTATGAAGGTTATCGATCCGAAACTAGGCGTTATTTCCTGATGACAATGACTGCGATGTCGGCTCTCCATCACCCTTTAGAGACTTAGGAATAAACGACGGCAACACTGGCACAGTTTTCTCTAACTCAGGAGATTCTACAGACTCCATATTAGAGACACCGTTAGATACATCACTGTTCACAGTAGTCTCAGCCAACGTTTCCTCGGCAGCACTGCCTGTTTCTGATCGAGATGAGCGGCCTGAAGCGACGACATAGGAAAGCTCAGCAGGATCCTCAGTAACCGATTCAGGCTCTAGCAAACCAGGTAATTGCTTATCAGGAGGTACCTCATTCTGGGTAGGCGGCAACAGCAAGAGTCGTCTTTTCAACTTGCCCATCGGCACCATCAGCGCAGCAATCCGTTCTTCTAGCCAGATCAAACCAGCTCCCAACGCTTCAGCTAAAGTGCTAATCAAGCGATAAAGCGCGACAGCACTGATTAACAACCCACTGGGTAACTGATTACCGAGAATTGCGATCGCAACCGCCTCAAACACCCCCACCCCTCCAGGCGCACCAGGCACCATCAGGCCCATTAACCAAGCAATGCTAAAGGCCCCAAAAATAGGAAAAAATTGGCTCGGTTTGAGGGACTCTAACGCCACCAGTGTCATCAAAAACCCCAGACCGCGCAGAGCCACAAACCCTATCTCTCCTAGTAGAGAACGCCAGGGATAAGCCTGTAAACGCAAGGTACTGGTAATTACAGTCAGCCCCTGGGAGCGAGCCTTTGCTTTGCCTAACTTTTGTAAAATTGGATTTAGAAAACGCGGATGAATCGCTACTAGCATGGCCGCTAGAGCCCCCAGGGAGACGATTAATAATCGCCAATCATTGGCCACAGTAATGCTAAAGCTAATGGCAGCAAGTCCTAATGCTGCTGCTGCCATCAATAAGGGCTCTAACACAACACCAACGATAGCAGCCCCCGTCGATGAGCCCGATGCTTGTAGCGCACGCACCCGGCCAAAGAAATGCCACACATTCCCTGGCAGATACTTGGCAATGTTGGTTTTCAGGTAGATCATCGTGGTCCACCGACCATCGCGGGGCTGACCAATGGCCTGCAAGATTAAATGCCATACCCACCCTGACCAAATATGCGCAATCAACGTGATCCCCAATGCAACAGTCAGCAACGCCAGGGTAGCGCTACTAATTTCAAGAGTTCTGACCTCTTGCCAATGATCCTTAAGGGTTTTGGCCAGAAAAAAGATAATGCCGCCAAATAAAAACCAGCGAAAGATGCGATTAACCATGGATGGGGGTAACCCGCGCATAAAACTGGGGGATAAAACAATTGGGCAATTGTAACGGGTATTAAACCGTGTTCACATGCAAAACTCCAGGTTTAAACTTTGTCCACGTCCAGAACTGGAGTTTTTCCGTAGAAGCAGCTACAGGTTTCAACTTGGACGTGGTTCGTAACCCAAACTTTTCATTTGCATGGGTTATCTGGATACAGGTTTAGCACACAGTATCCGATGATTACGCATTAGACTGTCTTTTGGGACTCATAGCCGTTCATAATTCGGCCACAACACCGATATTGTTCATGATAGGTCTGACTGACTGGATCACTCAGGTCTACAATCGAGTCGATGCCAATGCCATTACGGCCTCGATCTTTACCAGAGCTATGGATGTAATTCCCATGCCCCAAATATAGAGCAACATGGGTAGTACGTTCTGGGGTACCAAAAAAGATTAGATCACCTGGCTGCAGCTCACGTTTGTCAACAGTTGTCGTAAACGCTTCCTGCTGGTATGAATCACGGGGCAAGATCACCCCAACAGACGCAAATGCAGCTTGGACTAGACCTGAGCAATCATAGTTAGGGGACACAGCGCCTCCCCATAAATATTCGTTTGGTGCCGCCATGGCTGCTTGGGCAAAGGCAATAGCACCAGGAATCGCCTGCTCAATGTCACTGCGGGTAACTATGGTGGAGCGATAGGGCGCATTGGCCAAGGTTAAGGCATCAAGTGCATCGAGTCGCAGCCAACCTGGATAATCATCAGCACATAAAACGACCTGTACGCCTGTTGGCTCAATCGCAGTGATCCTGAGCTGATATCCAGCCGCAGCCTGGGTTACAAGTCCCGGTTCATGGGAGCTTTTATAGAGGTTGAGGTGGCGATCGCACCGATATTCAGCCCCAGGGTCTAATTGCCAGCGTTGTTTCAAATCATCTAGCTGCACCACATTTACACACCCTTATCTCGACTTAATTTACAGAGCTAATGTAACGGACCCATTGAACGAATGAGCCATTACGTCAGACAATAAAACAATATTTTGTCGCATTAACTACCGTTTTTTAGCCGTCTCAATCCGTTAAGCATCCCTATGAGTCTGACCGTATCCCAACCTCAAATCAATGAGACCTTTCGTATCACCCCCACACCACTAAACATTCCTGAGCGGTTGCTATTAGGCCCTGGACCATCTAACTCAAACCCTGACGTTGTCGCTGCGATGAATCGTCAGCCCATTGGTCACCTGGATCCCGCCTATCTGGACTTGATGGATGAAGTCCAAGCAATGATGCGCTACGTCTGGCAAACTGAAAATCCCATGACATTGCCCATTAGTGGCACTGGGTCAGCTGCCATGGAAGCCACCCTGGCTAATGCTGTTGAGCCTGGGGATGTAGTATTGGTTGGGATCAACGGCTACTTCGGTAATCGCCTGGTGGACATGGCTGAGCGCTATCGTGCAGATGTACGCAGCATCAGTAAGCCTTGGGGCGAAGTCTTTAGTCTGGATGAACTACGGGCAGCGATGACAGAGCACCGTCCCGCTATCTTAGCCCTGGTTCATGCCGAAACCTCCACTGGCGCACGTCAGCCCCTGGACGGTGTGGGGGATCTGTGCCGCGAGTTTGATTGCCTACTACTGATTGACACCGTCACCAGCATGGGGGGAGTACCCATCTTTTTAGATGAGTGGGGCGTAGACATGGCCTACAGCTGTAGCCAGAAAGGACTTAGCTGCCCTCCTGGTAGCTCACCGTTCACCATGAGCGAGCGGGCCCTCCAAAAGCTAGATAAGCGTCAGACCAAGGTTGCAAACTGGTATCTGGATATCTCCTTACTGCGCAATTATTGGGGCAAGGGACGGACTTACCACCATACGGCCCCAGTCAACATGACCTATGCCATTCGCGAAGCACTGCGCTTGGTAATTGAAGAAGGTCTGGAAAATTCTTGGGCCCGTCATCAGCAAACCGCTGAGAAGCTTTGGGATGGTTTAGCAGATCTAGGGTTAAGCTGCCATGTACCCAAGGAGTACCGCCTACCCACGTTAACAACCGTCAAGGTCCCTGAAGGGGTAGATGCCAAGGCGATAACCAGTAAAGTGCTGGCTGACCATAATATTGAGATCGGCAATGGTTTGGGCGAACTAGGCGGCAAGGTTTGGCGAATTGGCCTGATGGGCTACAACAGTCAACCAGAGAATGTAGATCGTGTATTGACCGCTTTGAGCAAGGTAATGGCAGAGGTGTCATGATTCTCTAAACTTTTTCTAACCTGAGCGGTAATAAAGCCTCCCATGCACGACGGGAGGCTTTATGGCTCCGATACAGGGCTAAGCTTGAGAATTCAGGGATGAGCTGTGAGTGATATATCACCTTCACCCAAGGCTTTTGGGGCGAAATTCGTCAGTCCAATTCAAAATACATTGCGCAATACTGCCTTACCTGCCATCCGAATTTAACGACAGCTTTGCCACAACTAATCAAGGCCAATATTATGACAATATTTCCCAGGGCAAAGGCACTGATTATGCCTACTAACAGCTTTAATAACGCCATTCTCACAAAGTTGAAAGGTGCTCGCAGGAACATTACCCACGTGTCAACCTCTAGCAGTTTGCTAACGAAACTTCTGTTAAGCCAAGTCTGCTTAGTCATGGGCTATCTCCAAAATACCGACCAAAATACTGAACCGACATCAAATTAATTTGATGCAATTTGTATTAACTCCCAATTTAATCAGTCTAAGCTTTCAGTAACAGCCTGAAATCACTCATTGCGTACGTAGTTAAAATAGCACTCTTGCTCGGCATTTTTGCCTAGGAAACTTCAATTTAGTGGTATAGGTCAGCAATTGCGAACATTAGCTATGTTCTAGACAGAGAAACAGATATTTAGATATCTAGATGTATTAAAGGTAACTTAAATGTTAAATGGCTAATTGAGAGTACCGACTTGTGCGTCCTACTTTCCCTTTATTTGGGCCTTAGCTTGTTCCATCGCCAGAGACTTAAACGCCTCAAAGGATTGAATATTTGATGCCCCTTCGATGGCTTTCACGGCCAAATCTTGAACCTGTTTTAGAGCTGCCGCCAGTTGTTTAGATAAGGTCTGAATTCGTTCTTCATTGGTTTTGATCGTCTGTTCTAAGGCTTGAATCCTCAGCTCATAGACTCGTTTAAAACCATTTAATTCCTGATTGCGTAAATCCGCCGCTATTTTCGCCTGGGCACTGGCCGTTTTTTCGCCTTCTTCCTTAGCTTGTTTAAGGGCCGCTTCTTTTTCCGCTTCAAAGGCTTTTACTTGAGCTTGTAGCTCAGCAAATTGATGCTCTTGGAGTGCGATCGCCTGTTCCCGTTCCGCCCACTGTTCTTCTAAGGTTTGCTTAGCGTCCGCTAGTTGTTTATAGCGTTCCTCCTGGGCCTGGTCATAATCCGCCTGTGCCATACTACGCTGGAGCGTGAGGTTATAGTCGTATTCTTGAGCCTCACGCTGACTATTTTTTCGCTGTTCTTCATCCCGTTCTTTCACAGAACGTTTGTGCTCCTCCTGTTCCTTTGCCCAAGCCTGTTTTAGCTCCTGACGTTCATGCTCCAGGGTATCGCGTCTCTGATTAAATTCAGCTTCAAACGCTTTACTGTTATCTTCACAGGTTTGAATTAAAGTATCCAAGGTATCGGGTTGAATCTCGTCTAGATTGTGCAGGGCCTGCAGCTGTTCCAGCTCCTCAGTAACCGCTAGTCGAAGGGATTGCAGGTTTGCTGCCTTTGAAGTCAGCTTTTCGGACAACTCGTTAACTGCACTGCCAAATCCCGCTTGTAATCCGGTTAGGGCATTAATTGTAGCCTTCATTTTATCATCGTGTGACTGCTCGATGGGCTGCTGACTCATGGCTTTCACAGGTTCAGAGGGCGTTGTTTCCGCTACGGGTGTTGGACTCGTCGTTTTCGATTGCTGCAGCTTGTCGACCTGCTTTTCTAATGTATTTCGCTCTTTGAGTAACTCATTATAAGCATCTAGAATCTGTGCTTTTGTATTTCTACTGGTGGGTATTTCGGTCATACTGAATCCTCTTTTTTCCTAAGACTCAATCGTTGAGGATTTCTCAAACGCTTTTATGGTTAGGGTGTGAGACTGCTGCATCGCCTCTTGCAATTGGACATTAACACTTTCAATTTGCTGAGTTTGTTCTTGAATTTTCTGTTCCAGGGATTGAATGGTAAATTCATAGCCCTGTTTAGTCGCTTCCCATTCTTTCTCTAGTAATGCCGCTTGTACCTCTGCATTTTGCTGCACAGAACTAGCGGACTCTTCTCTCGTTTCGTCTACTAACTGGTTAAGGTCAGCTGCGAAGACATCCACCTGCTGTTGATAGCCTTCTAAGAGAGACTGATTCTCTTCTAGAATTCTCTCCCGCTCTGTCCACTGCCGCTCGTTGGCTTGTCTGGTATCTTGCAACTCTTTTTCTTGCTGCCGACGGGTCTCATCAAACTCATTAGCATCAATGGTTTGTTTTCGATCAAGTTCATACTGACAATCTGCTTCTTGCCGCTCGCGTTCTTTGGTTAACCGCTCTGTTTGTTCCTGTAAGGTTTGCTCAAAGTCGGCTTGCTCTTTGGTCCAGTGAGATCGCACCTCAACCATTTCTTTGTCCAGGGCTGCTTTCTGCTCAGCCTCTGTTTGCTCAAGGTTACTAAGCTTGTCCTGGTGCTCTTTGGTCAGCAGATAAAGGGTATCAGCCACCACACGAATTTGTTTCAGGGTTTGTAGATGACGCGTTTCAATGTCAATCGCCTGATCCAGTTCTACCAGCTTCAAGGATTCGGCAGTTAATTTTTCTGATAGCTGAGTGACAATGCTACCAAACTCCAGCTGTAAGTCGGCCAACCCTTTAACAATACCGTCAATGGTATAGCCGGAAGCCACGTTTAATACCTGTTCATTTCTGGCAGCTACGGCTTCCTCTTCTTTAGTGGCAATCCGTGATCCCAGCTTTTTTCGCTCAGTGAGAATTTGCTCAAAGGCAGCAAAAACCTGGTCCTTGCTATCCCGCGATGCAACCATCCCCATCACTCCAGCAGACACATCAACAGGGCAATTCTGCCACCTATAAGTCAATAAAGTAACAGCCCCTGATTAAACTTAATCCTTGGTCAGAGGTCTGCCTCAAGAGTATTCAGCATAGTAGTGAATGTGGCCTACCGCATTAGGTAGGGGATCAATTAACGGGACTGGCGCGATTCGAACGCGCGACCTAGCATGCCAAACTATTCAGATTGACCTCTTTATAGCTTGTTAACGTTGATCTCAAAAAACGACATGCGCGCTACATTTTATCGTGGGTGCTTCAGCTGCTCATAGCGCAGTGAAACGTCTACAGTAGTGAAAAAGCTGAGCGGTTCGATGGATTAACTTGGAATTTGGGATAGCGCTTCGTAGTTTTTGAGATGTTTTGAGTATTCCGCATAGCCTACTCAGTGATTGACTCTTGGGTGCTCTGAAAGATCTCTAATGCCCACAGTCCTAGTCAGTCGAAGGATCATCGGCATAAATCATCAAATCACCAGGCTGACACCTTAACGCTTTGCACAACGCACTGAGCGTCTCAGCATCAATCCGACTTACCTGACGACGAACTTTCAACCTTGAAATTGAGCGCTCACTGATACCCGTGAGTGCGGCCAGATCCTTATTACGGACATTCCTTTCCGCCATGATGATTGCGAGTCGCCAATGGATCACGTCTAGCGATTGATACGTATTGCCAAGCAGATGCTAGCACCAACCCACAGATGTAGTTCACAAATACAGCCTTGACATCTAAAAATAGACGCTAGCAGTTGTTTTTACTCCTTTCAAAAGCTATAGTTACTAAAAATAAGCTGGCTTCCAACCAATGGAAGCCAGCTAAAGGATAGTGCTTTGATCATTTGAACGGGACTGGCGCGATTCGAACGCGCGACCTACCGCTTCAGATTTGTGTGAGTTTCCCCACTCTCTGGACTATACCTTCACCTTGGGCAAATGCCTTTAGGTGGTAGCCGTCTAGTCTCTACACCTTCTTAGCCATCGATGCTTAATCAACAGCACTCAGCCGTCAATTATTACATTGTCCACTTGACTGAGCTTGGCTCGGTATTGCCATGAAGTGTCGCTACTGCGGTCAGCTAACAACCAATCCAATGTTTTGCAATCGCTCTTGTGCAGCATCTTTTAACAATAAGAAAGTGCCGAAAAAACGCAAACAACAAAAGTACTGTAAACATTGTAGAGTCCCAGTCTTCGGTAGACGAACTACCTGTGATAACTGCAACCCATCGTATGTAGATTGGACGAAAGTTACCCTAGGAGAAGTTAAACAAAAAGCATCTTTTCAGTATTCTGCAAGAGTCAGACAGCTTGCTCGAAAGCTTTACCGTCAGTCACACAAACCACAAGAATGCCTAATTTGCAGCTACGACAAGCATTTTGAAGTTTGCCATAGACGAGCAATCAATGAGTTTCCTGATGATGCTTTCATCGCAGAAGTCAATGACTTAGACAATCTGGTTGCTCTTTGTCCCAATCACCATTGGGAACTTGACCACAATCACCTCACTTTTTAGGTTTCACCGACTTTGACTACATTCACACGCGAGGTTTCCCCACACGGTGCCCGATATTCAGGAGGCGGTTGCTCTATCCAGCTGAGCTACAGCCCCAAAGCTGGTCTATATAAACATACACTTTATAGCCCGTCCGTAAGGATGCCGTCAGTAAATTCCGCAACATGGCGGAATGAAGCTTAGTTTTCTACCCAGCGGGGCACATACTTCCAACCATTCTTAAGAATTTTGCGATAAGGCTCAAAACCAGGCATCTTTTCACCCACTAGCTGCCAAAACGCCTTGGAATGGTTCATATGGACCGTATGACACAGTTCATGCACCAGAACGTAGTGCACCACTTCTTTAGGTAAAAACAGCAGCTTGTAGTTCAGACTAATGTTTTTACTACTAGAACAACTGGCCCAGCGCGTTTTCTGTCCCCGTACCGACGGTCGCTTAAACGGTAGTTCCAGGTCAAAGCTCAGCTGTCGTAGCCAGGGCACTAATTCCCGATGTGCCTTATGACCTAACCACTCACACAGCACCTGATTACAGATAGACACCTGGTCAACATGACCCCGCACCTTTAATCCATGCCCCGGCAATGGAATACACAGGGTAGGCCCCTGATCAGCCTCATAACTGACCTGCCAAATTTCGCTGGGGTCAGTTTGGGCTAGGGGAGCTTGCCAGCGCAGTTCAAGTTTTTCTGGTTTTATGGTCTGCCAATCATTGGCCGTATCCCGATGTTCACTTAGCAGCTGAGCCCGATTTTTTAGAATCCAATCGCGACGTTTGGCAATTAGCTCCGGTAACTTATTGCAGTTATACCGGGGCGGGACCACCACCTCCACACTGCCATCCACGGCGATTTTGATCGACACATGTTTTGCCCGCTTGCTTTGACGGACAGTGTAATCAAATTCGTTTGATAAGGGGGCGGATGGTGGAAACAGCTCTAACTGCACCATGGCTAAGTTTGGGGTTTACGGGGTCCTAAGTTGAACTTACATGATGCCAGTAGATTCTAAGGCGTTCAATCCAAAACTCAAAATTAAGCACTCAAAACGCCCATTGCCGATTGCCGACTGATCAAAAACTCCTTAAGCATGCCTCCATTTTGCTGCAGGAATGCCTATTTGCCTTGATACTATGTGAACCAAGAAAATTGGCTTATAACCGAATCATTAAATATGGCCCAATTAAAAACGCGACTATGGGTATTGATAGCAGCAATGTTAATGTTGGGTGCCTGTGGTGGTGGTGATGGGGCGTCTTCTGAAAGTGACGAAAAAACCGTAACTATCCTGGGCGTAATTGTTGGAGAACAGCAGGAAAAATTAGAAACAGCACTAAAACCCTTTGAAGAAGAAACGGGTATTGATGTCATCTACGAGGGTACCGATTCCTTCGCAACGTTATTACCCGAAAGAGTAGAGGCGGGGGATGCACCAGATATCGCCATGTTCCCACAGCCAGGTATGATGGCTAGTTTTGCCAATGCTGGGCAAATGGTCCCCATGACGGAATTTATAGACAAGGACACCCTAACCGAGGCCTTTGCAGAAAGTTGGTTATCTCTGACCACATTTAATGATGACCTCTATGGCATCTGGTATCGGGCTTCAGTAAAAAGTTTGGTGTGGTATAACCCAAAGGCGTTTGCCGCCCAGGGGTTTACGGTGCCAACGAGTTGGGATGAAATGCTTGCTCTTAGCGATCAGATTGTTGCGGCGGGTGTCATGCCGTGGTGTATCGGACTGGAAAGTGGTGAAGCCACGGGTTGGCCCGGTACTGACTGGATCGAAGATATCATGCTGCGCACAGCTGGACCGGAGATTTACGACCAGTGGATCAACCATGAGATTCCATTTAATAATGATGCGGTTCAGGCAGCCTTTGAGCAGTTTGGCAAAATTGTTCTCAATGAAACCTACGTGGTAGGAGGAACAACTGGAGCCATTAGTACCCCCTTTGGCGATGCTCCGCAGGGATTATTTGGGGATATACCCACTTGTTATATGCACCGTCAAGCCAACTTTATTAGCCGTTTCTTACCTGAGGATGTGAATCTGACAGAGGATGTGGATATCTTTTTGCTACCGAGCATTGATCCTGCTTACGGTACACCCGTTCTAGTTGCTGGGGATGTGTTCGGCATGTTTAACGATACTCCAGAAGCTCGGGCGTTCATGGAGTATTTGGCCACACCAATACCCCATAAAATTTGGGTGGGTCTGGGGGGATTCTTGTCACCCCACAAGCAGGTGAGTCTGGAGGCATACCCCGATGCTCTGAGCAAAAAACAAGCAGAGTTTTTGAGCGACGCTGAGACAATTCGGTTTGATGGTTCGGATATGATGCCAGAGGCTGTGGGTACTGGTACTTTCTGGGCCGGTGTGGTGGATTATGTGGCGGGTGAACCGGTGGAAGAGGTATTGGATACGATTGAGGCGAGTTGGCCAGAATAAATTTTCGGACAGTATGGAGGCGAAAATTTATGCCCGATAATGTGTTGCGGGTTTTGACGGCGTTGGTTGCGATCGCACTTGGCTCCATTGGCACCTTTGCCATTTTCTACAGCCTTAACCTACTGGTAGAACAATTTTCCCGTCCCTGGAAAAACCGAATTTTACCCTGGATCTACATGGGGCCAGCGGTGCTAATGCTCACCGCCTATCTAGTGCTACCCACCCTGCGAACGTTGTATATCAGCTTTTTGGATAGCCGTTCACAAAAGTTTGTTGGGTTCAAGAACTATGTTTTTGCCCTGACTAACCCAGATATGGTGATTGCCTTTCGTAATAACCTGCTGTGGTTGGTACTAGTATCAGCCCTGAGCGTCAGTCTGGGGCTAATCATTGCGGTACTGGTGGACCGGGTAAACTACGAAGCAACTGCTAAGTCACTGATCTTTCTGCCCATGGCCATTTCCTTTGTGGGAGCAAGTGTAATTTGGCGGTTTGTCTATGCATTTAAACCGGCGGGCAGTGACCAAATTGGTTTTTTAAACGCAGTACGTCAGGTATTGGGGTTAGCGCCCTTGGGCTGGCTCATTGAACGGAATGGTTTACTGGAGCCCCTATGGGAAGCACTGGCAGTGCCGAGTATTCCTGGGTTACCCACCTTGTTACCGTTGAATACCCTGGCCTTAATTGTCATTATGATCTGGCTGCAAACCGGTTTTTGCATGGTGCTGCTGTCGGCAGCGGTGAAGGGTATTCCCAACGATGTGATTGAAGCGGCACGGATCGATGGGGCCAATGAGTTTCAGATTTTTCGGCGCATCATTGTGCCCATGATCATGCCTACCATCACGGTGGTGACCACAACAGTTGTAGTAGCTGTACTCAAGATATTTGACATTGTTTACGTGATGACCGGTGGCAACCTGGATACGGATGTGATTGCTAGCCGCATGATCAAAGAAATGTTTAAATTTAGAAACTTTGGTCACGGCAGCGCCATTGCCACAGTCCTTCTCCTGGCAGTGATTCCAGTAATGATAACCAACATTCGTCGTTTTACTCAGCAGGAAGCCAACCGATGAAAATTGCCCGTGTGTCGACTCCTGGTTGGTTCAAACGGTTGCCATTGCATACAGCGGTAGTTACAATCGCACTCCTCTGGACCTTACCCACGGTTGGTCTACTGATCAGTTCTTTCCGACGTCAGGATGATTTACTCCAAAACGGCTGGTGGACGGTTTTCAACCATCCCTTTGACCTGGCCCAGTTCCACATCGGTAATTACGGGAATGTGTTAGCTAGCCAGGGCATGGGGCAGGCATTTTTGAACAGTTTGGTGATTTCAGTCCCGGCCACGGTGATGCCCATCTCCATCGCAACCTTTGCCGCCTATGCCCTGGCCTGGATGAAGTTTCCAGGACGTCAGGTGATCTTTGTAGCTATCGTCGGCTTATTAGTAGTACCGCTACAGATGACGCTGATTCCAGTGTTGCGAGTGTATAACGAACTCGGTTTAGCCGGTAGTTTTCTGGCAGTATGGCTGGCCCATACAGGCTATGGACTACCGTTGGGTATATACCTGTTGCGTAACTACATTGCCTCGTTACCACGGGATCTAATTGAAGCAGCCGCCGTAGACGGGGCATCTCACCTGAAGATTTTTATGCGGTTGATTTTACCGCTGTCGATGCCTGCGATCGCATCCTTTGCTGTTTTCCAATTCCTCTGGGTCTGGAACGATCTGCTGGTGGCGCTCATATATCTAGGCGGCAACCAAAATGCAGCCCCGGTTACCCTGGTACTGCGCAACCTGGCAGGTGACCGAGGACAAGACTGGCACCTGCTGACAGCTGGAGCCTTTATCTCTATGGTGATACCGCTAGCAGTCTTTTTTGCCCTACAACGATATTTTGTGCGCGGACTGTTGGCGGGCTCTGTGAAAGGTTAGTTTCCTGCAATTGCTAGCACTAAACAGACCGATAAAACGCTGAAGACTCTTGCCGGTTGACGCGCTGGTGAACTGTAGAAAATGATTGGGTGATTGCTGTGGTTGCTGCCTGAGGCATCTCTTGACGACAGTTTGAACAATACCAATAGATATTTCTATGACGAATATGACGTAGTAAAGAACTATTACAGCAAAGACAGTTATTCATAATCCCTTGATGCTGATGTGACGAAGTGAGCTAAGAAAAATGACGCATCGAACTTGATGACGTCTAATAGTAAGCAATAAATGTGAGCAAACTATGAAGAACATCCCACTGTAATGTGGCAAACAGTGCAAAAAGTCATCACAAAATCAAATCTTGTTGATTGGATTAGCATGAACAAACAACATTAGTCGTATCAGTAAGCTTGGTCTGTAGAAGGCTTGATGCGATCTATCTTTTTTGAGTCTGTTGTTGGGGTTCTTGATGACCACCGATGTCACCACCCACGTAATAGAGGCGTTGGTGTTAATGAGAGCAATGTTTGTAATTAATTCCTGATGCTCACAAAATCTTCAGATTTTTTTTCTATACTAAATTTTATATAACACAAGCAGAGTCGCTTCCTTTGTCTTGCATTGCTCTACTTACATCAGTAGGTATGAAGTTGCCGATATTAGCGTCCAAAGTTCACCAACATTTTTAGAAAACAGATTAACTATGCAATGCACTACCACGCCCGTCTCCCAGTTTTTATCAGATAAGGTTGCCAGCGTTTTATCAGGCTACCCCGTCTATCCCTATCAAGTTGCGTTAAACAATGAGGCTATCCAACGGTTACTGCTGGATTATGTCGAATGCCAGCTTAAACAAGCCATGCCTACACTGGAGTCCGATGACCAGTGGCAACGCTTACCCCAATATGCCCACCAATTTGTGGATTTAGAACTACGTTTAGAAAGCTACATCTATTGGGGTATTGAGTACATTATTCAGAATCAGTTTGATCTGTTATTGAGCACAGAAGAGCCTACAGAACTCTCTTGGACTGTGCAAGATATGACCCAAGCCTGTATGCCCTCCTATTGGTTTGGCTGATACAGCCCCGCCAACAACAAGTAAATCGATGTGCTGATTGCAGCACTAACCCCCTAAAATACTATAAGACTAATCGCTGCTGAGGACCTTCTCTTCTTCGTCCTCAGCAGCTTCTACAGCCGTTATAACGGGTACCTTCAAAGCAATTTCATCGGCCACATCAGGTTCCACACGTTTTGAGAAACCCCAGGCAAAGATGGCAGCAATCAGCATTACCATAGCCCAATAGGGCGGTACCCAACTTTCATTGATTACCCGTGTTAATAGCCGCAAACCTACAAACGCGACGGTGACAAACCCTGCATCTTCAAGATGGACATACTCATTGAGCCAGCGAATAAACAAACCGGCCATAAACCGCAGAGCAATAATTCCAATGGTGCCCCCCAATAAGATAATGGCCACTTCATCCGACAGGGCAATGGCAGTGGTTACGCTATCGAGAGAAAACGCCAGGTCCGTAAACGCAATAATTGGGATAGCTTGCCATAGGGAGGAAAACTTGGGGCCATGGTGCTGCTCATCATTGTCTCCGCTATCGCTGAAGTGTTGATACACCAGCCATAATAAATAGGCTGCTCCAGCCACCTCAAATTGCCAGAACTTGAGCACCCAGTTGGCCGTCAATATCAATAGCATACGTAGCACAAAGGCGACGATTAGCCCCAAATTAAGGGCTCGCTTTTGATCGTCTTTTGACTCTAAGCCTTGGGCAATGGCGGCCAGTGCGATCGCATTATCCGCTGATAAGACTGCTTCCAGCGCAATCAATACGGGTAATAGAAGTAATGTGTCCAGCCCTAAGTTAGGGGACCATTCAAGTAACTGATCTAACATCTAGCCCTTACAGTGTGCGCTCCCTACAGTGAACATATCCTTGACAGTTGGGCCTAGCTCACCCTTGTTTAGAATAGAACAGATATAATCCGCTACCCCTCATCGATCAGAGAAACTACTGATTTCCCACCTGCCTGTGATTTCCAACCTATTCGCTCAATTCCGCCATCAATATGCCAATGGCAGTTTGACCACCGAACTACTGATGCATCACGCTGAGCAATACCTTGTTAAAGCAACTGTGACCCTTGGAGAACAGGTGGTGGCCACAGCATTAGCTGCCGACCAGAACTTGACTGTAGCAGACGATCAGGCTAAGGCCAGAGTTCTTGCCATGTTAGGCTTTGAGGCTGCCGCATCGGTTCAACCATCAACCCTCCAACCACCACAGCAGGTCCCTGTCACCAATACTAACGGTAGTGCATCTGATACCAATATTAGTGCGTCTGATGATGTAACGTCTGTCACCTCTGCAAAACTGCCTCAGACGACAGATAACGAAGATATTGGTCGTCCCATCGATAGTTTTACGCCCGATGAAGCACCTGCTCCATCTCAGGTTCCAGCGTCATCCTTGGCTGCCCCTACCCTAGAAAGCTTTGACGACAGCCATCCGGTAGATTTGTCAGATATCATTGCTCAAACAGATGTAGAAATGGCCCGTCTGGGTTGGAGCAATGTTCAAGGGCGTACCTACTTGGAGAAGACATTTAACAAACGTTCCCGCCAGCAACTAACAGATGAAGAACTACTGACGTTTTTGCTCTATCTAGAATCCCAGACAACGCCAACTATGGATTAGCACACTTATACAATGGTAGGTCGGCCACCGATAGCATGACGATCAATCACCTGGTCAATCAAACCATACTCAACCGCCTCGTTGGGGGACATAAAGAAATCGCGCTCAGTATCTTCAGTAATGCGCTCAATGGGTTGTCCAGTGTGAGCGGCCAGGGCATCATTCAAGGTTTTCTTGATGTAAAGAATTTCCTTGGCCTGAATTTCAATATCAGTGGCTTGACCTTGGGCTCCCCCTAATGGTTGGTGAATCATAATCCGGGAGTTAGGCAGGCTCATCCGTTTGCCTTTGGTACCTGCACTTAGCAAAAAGGCTCCCATACTAGCGGCCAGCCCAACACAGATGGTAGAAACATCGGGCTTAATATGATTCATTGTGTCAAAGATGCCGAGACCGTCATATACCGAACCACCGGGGGAATTGATATACAAATAGATATCTTTTTCCGGGTCCTCGGCTTCTAGAAACAGCATCTGCGCCACAATCAGGTTTGCTGACTCAGCGGTTACCTGCTGCCCTAGAAAAACAATGCGTTCCCTTAGAAGGCGGGAGTAAATGTCAAAGGCGCGTTCACCGCGACCCGACTGCTCAATAACGGTAGGAATCATAAAGGCCTAAGCGTATGGGTTCTCTTCTTACTGTTAACGATTGTACAGACTCACTCAGGCTAATGGGGGAGTGCGGATAACCGACTTGGACCTGCTTTCACCCGACTCATCCGACCAATCAGACACAGAATTCACAGAATTGAGAACACGCATCAACAATACAAAGGTGCAGGTATGACATGTGCACCAGCTATCGGCTGGTAACTCAGCGCCATCAAGGTCAGTTATCTTGCTAATTAACCTCAGGCCAAGAAACCGAATTTACGATTCAGATTCCGGTTCAACCAGCTAGTGCAGCATCAAAGCTAAAAACTCAGGTTGGTTACTGATGAAGTGAGACGGGTAAAGAGTGACTCTCCAGCCCTTTATAATCTTTACTCTTTACCCGTCTCACCCGCAATGTTAGGTCTGACAGACCAATAGCGTTTAATCGGGCTCAAATGGTTGAAACCACTGCTGCTTCAGTCCCCAGTCCAACACTAAGCGGATCCCCAGAAATAGACCAAAGCTTTCAGCAATGGGGGCTGCCAATGCCAATAACTCAGAAAAAACGAAGCTGTTTGGGGACATACTTTCTAGCTGACCTAGGCTGCGTGTCAGGGCAAAGGCCCCCACAACACCACTTTTGAGATGGGGATTAGAGTCATTGCGGATAATATAGCGGTAGGTGACACCAAATAAAAAGGCAGAAACAGTAGCTACAGCGATATGTAAAACGTAGGCATTTGAGTTGAGTAAGCTAGGGCGCAATCCAAGCAATAAAGTACCCAAGCTAGTGCCCGTAAGTGCTGCCACACCGCCAGCCTTAATTGACTCAATCCGTTCTTGATCCATGGTGTTGGTATCTGTTCTGCGTCAATTTTTCCATCACCCAAAAATCAGGCGTTAATCTACCGTATGATAAAGACAGCCGGTTAAGCGGCAATTTTAATTTAGTAAACAACGCACGTTAGGCGATATGGACATTTTGACACTCGGTTGGGTTGCATTGCTGGCTTTCTTTAGCTTCTCCATCTCGATGGTAATTTGGGGTCGCAACGGTTTCTAACATACTGGTTTTAGTCAATGACAGGTGAATTAGCAGCCCAAGCTTATAGCATCTTAGCTATATCGGCGATGTTGCTTTTAGTTTTAGTAACTGGGGGTGTGATTTATTTAACGGCAATTGAGTGGCAAGACAAGCGTAAGCGCACTCAGGAAGCTTTGGATAATCGCGTACCTGTAAGCAAACGTAAAGGCAAACACAAGAGCAAAAAGTAGTTTTGATATCGGCGCGACAGCTAGCCTTTACAGTACTTAGAGAAATTGATAAAGGTGCATTTGCCGATGTTGCCCTAGAGCGTAATATCGGCAAATTTATATTATCTGCCGCCGATAGGAGATTGGCGACCGAATTGATTTACGGTACCGTGCGACGACAGCGCACGCTGGATGCATTAATTGATCAACTGGGTAAACGCAGTGCAGCTCAACAACCTGCGGACCTACGACGGATTTTACATATCGGGTTTTATCAGCTGCGATACCTGGATAATGTACCCAATCATGCTGTTGTAGATACAACAGTTCAACTTGCGAAACAACAGCGTTTAGGCAAGCTCAGTGGTGTGGTAAACGGCATGCTGCGACACTATATTCGCCTGCAGGATACAGGTGATCCACTGCGATTGCCGGTTGATCAAACGCAGTCTTTGGGAATTTTACATAGTTATCCCGACTGGATTATTCAGGCTTGGGAACAATTGCTACCTGCAGGCGATGTCGCCAGTCTATGTGAGTGGTTTAATCAAACACCAAAAATTGATTTGCGGGTCAATCCTTTGCAAACAACGCTTGAGCAGGTAGCTTCAGCCCTAACAGACCATGGGTTAACGGTAACCCCCCACTTGACTATTCCAAATGCGCTCAGAATTGTGGGGCCAACGGGTAACGTACGACAGCTGCCAGGTTATGGGGAAGGCTGGTGGATGGTTCAGGATAGCAGTGCTCAGTTAGTTAGTTATTTGGTGGATCCACAGCCTGGGGAAACCATTATTGATGCTTGCGCGGCTCCCGGTGGGAAAACGGCCCATATGGCAGAAATAATGGGGGATCAGGGGAGGGTGTTGGCATGCGATCGCACCTCCTCCCGTCTTAATAAGATCCGCCAAAACGCTAAACGGCTTCAGCTCAGCAGCATTACAACAGTTATGGGCGATAGCCGCAATCATCGTGAGTTTAAGGGCATCGCTGATCGTGTACTTCTGGATGTGCCCTGCTCAGGCTTAGGTACTCTACACCGTCATGCAGATGCCCGCTGGCGACAAACACCAAAGTCTATTAACAAACTAACCACCCTGCAGCGAGAACTTCTTGAGGCAGCTGTAGGGTGGGTCAAACCTGGTGGTGTGATGGTCTACTCTACCTGTACTCTACACCCTGATGAGAATCAAAATGTCATTCAAGCATTTTTGGCTGAGCATACTGACTGGCAAATTCAATCACCTGAGACGACTGCACCAGTTTTTCCCTTTGCACAGGAACCAGGTTGGAGTACGGTTTGGCCTCATCAACAGGATATGGATGGCTTTTTTATGGTGAAGCTACAACATGTCAGCTAAGTATTTTAGCTTCACTGTCAGAACAAATACTTTTCCCGGTTCTTATGTAAACAGCCGTGCTTCCCACTGCCTATGGTTCTTCAATGGTTGAATGTACGGAAAGATAGCTCAATAGGTAGAGTCAAGATGTCGTGTTATTACTCTTATTCCAAGTAACGTACGCGCTGAATGTCTTATAGAAAATTCTGTTTAATCGCAACAGATACTAAATTTAGACGCCAATATCGATTTACTGAACCCAAAAACTGTTATTAAATCCTCTATTGCACAGTAATGATCCTGATAAAAAAGACAGACAAACTGCTTGAACTAGGGTTAAGTATATACTTCTTGATTTCTCTTGAAGCTTAGATAAGAACCTATCAATCACCCTGGCTATCGAGAATTAGTTAAGCCATTGTAAGAACAACAAATGCATTGTGCGTAGTTGTTTTGCAAGCAAGCATTTATTTACATTGGACTTGGTTAGGAAGAGAGAAGAGTATGAACACAAAGAGCCTATTGGCGTGCATCATAGGTGCTGCTGTTGTTGGTTTGGGGCTAGCCAATCCTGCTCAAGCCGATTTGATAAACTATAACTTTGAAGAAGGGAATGGTCTGCCATCATTGGATGATGTCAAGAATGATTGGCGAGATGATTATAAGTTTTTGAAGGAATCTGATGTGCCTGGTTGGCAAACCACTGATAGTCATATTGAGATTTGGGAAAGTGGTTTTCTAGGTGTAGAAGCCGCTGACGGCAATTATTTCGCTGAAATCAATGCCCATAACTTTGGTAGTTTATTTCAAGAAGTATCCGATATTGGTGCTGGTCAGCGGATGGGCTTCTCCTTTTTTCACCGTGCTCGCCAGGGTACCGATGTGATGAACTTGGCCATTACAGATCTAGGATTAGATAATGTGTTTGGTACCTTAGACGATACAGTTCTGTTTACCAAAAACTATTCCGCAACAACGGAAGCATGGGTACAGAATACTAGCGAGAACGAAGATGCCATTATTACCCTGGGTAACAACATGCGCTTTGCTTATACAGCCGTATCTACTGGTTCTGGCAATAAATCTGTAGGAAATTTTCTGGATGTAGCTAATTTTGGCCTTGCGTCAGAAATCACTCCCGATGCTGATCCTCAAGACGTACCTGAGCCTGTTTCTGCACTTGCAATTTTCGCTATTGGTGCACTCTCGGTAGGGGGTACTTTGAATAAGAAGCAAGCTCATTAAATCCATGTTGTGAAGCCTCTCAACCCTTTTCTCATGTAAATAGTCCCCGTAGACGTTTGAGTCTGCGGGGATTTTAAGTGTTCAGTAACTATGATGTTTTACTGTTTGAAAGGATCGTATTCTGCCAACAATCTTTCTAATTTAGCTTCATCAATGCGGCTAATCATGCGCTTGGCTTCTTCTTGATCGCGAATTGTTTTAGATAAACTGACAGTCGAGCCCACTGAGAAGAGTAGTCCCATGCCCAGATAGCCTTTGAGCCAGGCATTGGCGGGTAAATAGACAATACCAATGGCAGTGGCAGAAATAGAAACAACAAACGATAGCCAGGTTTGGGCTATCCAGGCCGTGGTGTGGCTAGTGGGTGCGTTAAATTTCTTTACTGTTGTCGTCATGGAGAATTTCCTTGGAACTGTGCATGGTTTTAGTATCTTCAATAAAACGATGAAGATGCCATGAGAGGGATCCAAGGAAACTCAGCCATCGGAAACAGGGCGTTTAGGGGCGAAGTAACCCGAAGTAAGCCGTTAAATTAAACTATGTCCACGTGCAGAATGCAGTTGTATCGTAAAGGCAACCCCAGATTGGACCTTGGGGCTATGGTTTAGTTGCGGGCAACACCTGCATCACGGGCAGCTTGCTTTACAGCCCCAGCAACGGCGGTGGCGACCCGAGGATCAAATACTGAGGGGATAATGTGGTCAGGGCGTAGTTCGTTATCGGGGATAAGCGTTGAGATAGCATGGGCCGCCTGTAAAAACATACCGGTGGTCATGGCCTCTGCTTGGCAGTCAATGGCACCGCGTAACAATCCAGGAAATGCCAATACGTTATTAATTTGGTTGGCATAATCACTACGTCCTGTGGCCATAACAGCGACAATGCCATCCAGCAGTTCCGGCTGGATTTCAGGCACCGGGTTAGCCATGGCAAAGACAATGGGGTCCTTGGCCATGGATTGCACCATGTCTACGGTGACCACACCGGGGGCACTCACTCCCATAAAGACATCGGCACCTACCATGGCATCGGCCAGGGTACCGCTTTGATCGACGACAAATTCTTGTTTACGGGGGTTTAGGTCGGTGCGATCGCGACTAATAATACCCTTGGAATCACACACTGTAATATAGTTTACTCCGGCCTTCCTAAACAGTCTTGCCATGGCCAGCCCTGCCGCACCAGCCCCATTAATCACTAATTTAATTTCACCCATCTGGGGTTCTTTGCCCACCACTTTCAGCGCATTCACCAAAGCCGCCAGACTGACGATGGCTGTTCCATGCTGATCGTCATGGAAGATAGGAATATCCAGCTCTTTTTGCAATCTTGCTTCAATCTCAAAACAACGAGGAGCGCTGATATCCTCTAGATTGATACCACCAAATACAGGCGCAATGCGTTTGACCGTCTCAACGATCTCATCGGTGTCCTGGGTGTCTAAACAAATGGGAAATCCATCCAACCCAGCAAATTCTTTAAACAGCATCGCCTTGCCTTCCATCACCGGCAACGCCCCTGCCGGACCTAAATTTCCCAGTCCCAGCACCGCACTGCCATCTGTGATGATAGCCACCGTATTGGATTTTATAGTCAGGTCGTATACCCGTTCTGGATGCTTGGCAATTTCAGAACATACCCGCCCCACACCAGGCGTATAGGCCATGGCCAGATCCTCCTGGCTACGTATCGGGGCCTTACACTCCATACGAATTTTGCCACCTTCATGGAGTTTAAAGGTACGGTCATGGACATTGACTATTTCAATGTACTCAAGGGCACGGATAGCCTTAACAATTTCGTCAGCATGTTCGGCACTAGCAGCATCAACGCTGACATCTCGGGTAACATTGGCTCGACACCGTTCTACGACATCGATATCGCCCAAATTCCCCCCTGCTTCTGCGATTGCCTGGGTAACCCTAGCTAACATACCTGCCTGGTTGGGCACATGCATACGAATGGTTAAACTATAACTAGGGTTCGGTGTCAAACTGACCATTTTCAAAACCTCAGATAAGGGGAATGGGTGTGTAGTAAAAAAATGTTAAGGCCTGACGGCACCATACTGCGACCCTTGGAATCATCCAAATAAAAAGCGTTCAAAAAATAATCCTCCGTAGGGCATTGCGTGCTCCTACATGTCCCCCTAACAACCATTGCTCCTGCCAATTATGCCTAGCCTTTACGCTGAAATCGAAATCGATGCCCCTGCCATGCATGTGTGGGATGCCCTGGTGCGCAAGGAAGACTGGCGCTATTGGAATACCTTTCTGTACGATTGTGATCCACGCTCAAACTTTATGTTAGGTCGGGAAGTTTTTCTGGCCATGCAACGGATTGAAGGGGATGCCGATACGGAATTTCAACCAGTGATAACTACACTGCGCCCTGGTAGCTGTCTGCGGTGGGTGTCGAAAATTCCAGGATTAAAAACAGAGCATTCGTTTGAAATGCAGGAAATTACTCCAGGACGTACGCGCTATTTGCATCGCGATATTTTTATCGGACCGTTATCGGGGGTATTTCTGCCGTTTATTCGCGACGATGAACGAGATGGCCTGCGACGGATGGCGTTTCAGCTAAAGCGTTATGTGGAGAGCGGTGGTCAGCCCCAGCGGGATCCCTATGGGAGTCCTTATGGTAGAAACTATCGAGATACCTATGATCGGGGCTATGACGATCGCCGATATGACGATCGAGGCTATGGTCGCGGGTATCAGGATCGGGGCTATCAGGATCAAGGCTATGGTCGTGGGTATCAAGATCAAGGCAATGACCGACGATATCAGGGTCAGGGCTATGATGATCGTGGATATGGAGAACGAGGGCGCGATCGCAACTACCCAGATCGTGATTATCCAGACCGCAACTACCGCGATGATCAAGGCTACCGTGACGAGCGATGGTAGCTAATAGCCATCAATAGATGCAGTCACCTTTAAAGCCTGATGGTGAGAATTGATGCCTGAGTACTCCATCAACGGATTATTTTGAATTACTTGCAATAAAGAAAACGCGTCTGAATGCCCCACAGCATCACTAGCGTTGTATTTCTACAGCTGCATTGTAGATCGCCTCATTTGCACGGACTGATTTCTCCAGATCTACTATTGGGTTGGGATAGTCTACGCCAAGCCTGATGTGGCACTGCTTTTGTTCGTCTGCATCCAGCTGCCAGGGACTATGGATTTTCTTACGTGGTAGTTTTTGTAATTCTGGTAGCCAATGTTTAACATACCTACCGTCGGGGTCATAATCCTTAGACTGCTTAGGAATATTGAAATATCGAAATCCTCGGGAGTCATTGCCAACACCAGCTGTATAGTTCCAATTGCCCCAGTTGCTGCAGACGTCATAGTCTACGAGCAACGATTCAAACCATTCTGCCCCCATACGCCAGTCGATACCAAGGTTTTTAGTTAAAAAACTGGCCACATTTTGTCGTCCCCGGTTTGACATAAAACCAGTGGCAGCTAACTCACGCATATTGGCATCCACGAGCGGATAGCCTGTTTCTCCACGGGTCCACAGTTCAAATCGTGGCCAATCTTGTTTCCATGCCATGCGCAGTCCTCGGAGTCCCGAAGGATAAAAAACAGTGTCACCATACTTAGCACAGGTGAATCGAAAAAAGTCTCGCCACAGTAATTCAAATATAAGCCAGTAGGTGGAATCATTACGTACACGCTCAGCTTCATAGATGCCGACTTCCCTATAGATGTAACGAGGTGAAAGACAACCTAAGGCTAGCCAAGGAGAAAATTTAGATGAGTAATCTGCCCCGAGCATGCCATTACGAGTTTGCTTGTAGACTCGTAACCTATCAACATCCCAAAAGTAGTGCTTTAAACGATTGATTGCCTCAGTCTCACCACCTTTGAAGGCAAGTACACCACGCGAGTCGAGCACTCTTTTTTCCAACCCTAGTGCTGCTAATGTAGGCAGTTCACCTGGGTTAATTTCAGGCAATGGAGAGAATGCCTTAGGTGTGGCAAAGGGGGGATAGAATGTTAACAATTTATTCTCATACTAGAAAGGAATATATTTTTGATGGCGATTAAGGTGGGTGACACAGCTCCTGATTTTACATTACAGTCCCAAACAGGAGAATCGATAACGCTATCTAGCTACAGAGAACAGAAGGCAGTAGTGCTGTACTTTTATCCAAAGGATGACACACCAGGCTGCACCAAAGAGTCCTGTACATTCCGTGATAGCTTCCAAGACTTTCAAGGCCTAGGTGCTGAAGTAATTGGTATTAGTAGTGACTCTCCAGACTCTCATCAGAAGTTTGCCAGTAAGTACAGCTTGCCTTTCACCTTGGTAAGTGACACTAATTCGGATGTTCGTAAGGCGTATGGTGTGCCTGCCACCCTGGGGTTGTTGCCTGGTCGGGTTACCTATGTGATTGATAAAACTGGAACTGTTCGTCACATGTTTAACTCTCAGTTCAATCCCAAAAAGCATGTTGACGAAGCGCTAACTGTCTTGAAGGGACTGACTTAATTACGTAATCTCAGTTAGCCATCAGATCTGGTGCAGTCTTTATCCTTGTTGTTTAATTTGTTTATTCATCCAAGTAATTACAGCGGGGGAGCGAGCTGTGAAGGTAATCAAATAGTCTTGTGCGGTATCGCTCTGTTGTTGCACCTTGGCGTAGATGTCAGTTTCACAGATTTCTGTAGGAGCAGAGGGCGATTGAATTAGCAATTTGATATTGGTGAGTAGGTGCAACGGCTCCAATCCCTCAATATGTAACAATGCCGTTTTGGCAGATAACTTTTGCAGACTGCCATTATGGTGTTGTGCCCCCACCTGTTTACCTTCCAGGGCTACGTATTCGATGGGAATAGCTTCAATTAAAGGTTGTAGAGGTAGCTCTTCTAGGGTTAATGAAAGGTTATACAAGTCACCGCCAATACCATTGACATCGTAGATGGTAATGGGTCGTTTGATGCCTTTTGGATAGATGTCAACTTTACTTTGGATGGCAAGGCGATGGTTGTTGATATTACCAATTTCTTGGTGAGTATCTTCGGAAATAAAGATTTGCCCCCCTGTGGTGTAAGACTCGATGCGAAAAGTAAGATTAACAGCGCCCCCAATAACGCTATACTTCGTACGCTTTTCGGAACCGATATTGCCAACGACGACACACCCAGTGTTAATGCCAATGCCCATTTCCTGTTCGGGAAAGCCGTTGAGACGCATAGATTTATTGACATTGACCATGGCTTGTTGCATTGCGATCGCACAAGCCACAGCCCGGTCTGGATGATTATCGTTGGCCACCCGATTGGGCGCTCCAAAGATAACTAAAATGCCATCTCCCATAAATTCATCAATCACCCCCTCATAGTCATTGATAACGTCGGACATGTAGCCCAAATACAAGTTCAATATCTTGACCACTTGTTCCGGGGGGAGCTGTTCTGACAACGCAGTAAACCCTCGCAAGTCAGAGGTCAGAATGGTAATCTTGCGGGTCTCTCCACCGAGTTTGAGGTTATCAGGGTCATCTAGCAGATTAGCGACGATTTGATCGCTAAGATAGCGGCTAAAGGTACGACGAATCTGGCTAGCACTATGGGCGAGATAGGTGTTTACGCCAGTCGTTGCGCCCGCTAAAGCCATTAAAGGCGGGATCACCGGGATCCACCAGCCTGCTAAAAATAGACCATAGGTGCTCAAGACTAGCGTAGAGGTCAGGGTTATCAGCAGAAACAACTGCTGGACCAGTGCCCGTTTTCCAGGATTGCGCTGTAGCCAGGTGACTATAGCCCCTACTGTGGCCCACAGAAAAATCCAGCAGTATTCTATGGGATCTGGCCAGGTACGAATTAAGGCCTTGCCATCCAAGGCTGCACTAATAATTTGACTGGTTAAGTTGGCATGGATTTCCACCCCAGCCATAGGCTTAGGCAAGTTCAGTTGCTTAGTGCTGTGGGGGACAAAAAACCTGTCTTTGAGACTTTCTGCCACAGGCCCAATTAAAATTATCCGATCTTTAGCCCAGTCATCGGGGAGCTGATCGTCTAAAACGTCCTGCATGGAGACCGTTTCAAATAGTCCGCTACCACCACGATAATTAATTAAAATTTGATAGCCTCGGATATCCGCATCCACATAGCCGCCATCGTTGGGGCCCAGACGCCGAAAGGTAGTTCCGTTGAGCTGCCAGACATTGGGCGTGTCTGTTGCTTCCGGGGAAATGCCTTCAGGTTCAAGATAAAGTAAGGCCAAATAAAGGGCCAGCGTAGGCAGGATATCACCGGCTGGAGTTTCGAGCTGCAGTAATCCCCGGCGAACGGTATTGTCATTGTCCACCACCCCCGTTTCATTCACACCGATTTGGCCAAGTTCTGCTAAGACGGGCGGCGGGTTAAAAGCGTCTCGATTTTTGTCTTCTTCTGTAACCTTATAAATCCCGATCAAGTTAGGAGTACTACGAAATACCGCCTCTAGTGCTTGATGACCAGGCTCTACGGGGATATCCCGAATAATGTCGAGACCAATGGCACGGGGCGATTGAGCCGCTAACTTACTGATGGCTTCCGCATAGACAGCATCGGGCAGAATTGCTTGTCTCTGCTGACGGATATCCTCTTCATCGATGCCTACAATAGCGATACGTGAATCTTTTTCCTCGGCTCGCCATTGTAGATACTGATCGTAGGCCCACCACTCCAGCGGTTGCAACACCCCTACTGACCTCAGCAGAATTACCAAGATGGTAATGGCCGGTGTGGCAATGACCACCCCCCGCCATTGCCAAAATAACCGTTTGAGATTCATTGATCGGCACGGCCATTAATGCCATCTAACAGGCGTTGAAGGCTAGTTTGAGTGGCTTGACTGTCCTGAGTTTCTTCTGAGACTACCTGGTTGGGTACAGGTGGCGTTGAAGTTTCAACCGTCAGTGCGGACTGACTTACAATCGGTGCTGCTGCCACCTGGTCAAGGCCGACTGATGATAGTAGCTCTGTCCAAGTGTTAGGATTTTGAGTCCGAACAGTGGCAGCCAGGGTAATGGTTTCTTGCCAGGCCCCTGCTTGGGCATAGAGTTCAGCTTGGGCCACAGGATCATCGTTGGCATCCAACTGGGTTAAAAAGTCTGTACTTGCGTCAAGGCGCTGAATGCCCCCTCCCAATGCCACATCTTCATCCCGTTCGTTCGGGTCACACACGAGGGCAAAATCCCAATAATATATTCTGCCCGCCTCAAACATGGGGGTGATGCCGTCACCTTGATAGGTAGGCATGGTGACTTGGATTGTGCCAGGGGTATTCGGCAAGTCCAATGCCTTTTGGTAAACCTGATTGCCATCGCTATCGACAATGGTCAGCTCGGCATCCTTGGTATTGGTTTGAGGAATGTAAAACCAGAGGGATAAGGGAATATCAGTATCAGCCCCAAATGCGGTTGCGATCGCATTTTGAGGTAATAACGATGTTAAAGAGGGACGAACCGACGGATCTAGACAAATTTCTCCCCTTGTCCCAAAGGATGGGGTCCGGGCCGGTGCATCTAAGCCACTTGTTTCTGGAAATTTGACGGCATCACTAGGACTGGCGACGGTAGCTACCATCAGCACAGCAAGGGACGTTTGAATAAAGCGCGAACGAATAGACATGACGATTTTTTCTCTGACAACATCTGGTTAGGTGGAAATTTGCGATAAGTGTGTTGACATTTATCTTTTCTTACCTATAGCTACATAGCGTTCAGAATTTGTTTCGGTAACTTTTGAATAGACCAGTAGGAAAACTGTCTGCCAAAAGCAAGGGCAGAATTGCGTTCCCAGCTCTCTGAAATTAACCGAGTTAACCGCTGTAATTCCTTAGCAGCAGCAGCATAGGGATTAAGAACGTCAACCTATCACTAATAATTTGCTAACGAAAATCATTCCGTTGGTTATACATAAATCAATGTATTCGTTATTACATACAGATCATCGCCAACGTCTAGCCATCCTAGTCATCCACTTCAAATGATACTTCCAGATCAATTGACCGCTCACTTGCATCCAAGCCAAAATATTCAGCTTCGATACCTTCAATATTTGTGCCAGACTCTAGCGATACTAAAGACGTGATCGAACCCAGGGACAACAAATCACCTGGCCTTAATTCTACGCCTTGAGTTTGTAAGGTGTCGCGTAGCCAGCGCACCGCATTAATTGGATGTCCCAAAAGGGCTGTGCTATCGCCCTCAACCAAAAATTGCCCCCGATCATTTTTGAGTACGACCCGAATATTTGCTAGCTGAGCTAGACCATTATCTGCAGGGGCCAGCTCCACCGGATCACCAACGATGCCATATCGAGCCCCGACATTGACAGCCACTAAGGCTCCCGCAGTAACGTCAGCATCTTCTTCGTAGATCAGATCGGGCAATTCTAGAAAGGGGATGACAGCATCTAAGCCAGCCAATAGTTCTAAGTCGGTTTCGGCTTGATTGATATCGGCACTGCCGACCCGTACCATTAAATCGCCTTCAGCTTGGGGACGGCTGCCAAACTCCAGTGGCAAACTGTCACCGCTTTCAAGCAACATACTTTCAAGTAGGAAACCATATAGTGGATGACTTATTCCCAACTGAGACTGGGCTTGGGGGTTTGTCAACGCAACCTTATAGCCAACAATAGAGCCTTCCTCTCCGGCCTGGCTGATGAGACGTCGCACAAAGTTGCCATGAACCGAGTTAATTTGTCTGGATGATAAACCGTCAGTCAGGATAGGTGCAGGGTAACCGGCTGAGTAATGTTGAAACAGTGACACTGCCACTAAATCTGTATAGCTTTGGGCTAACCGCAGCGTTTGTAAGGGTTTCGGTAACGTGTCTTTAGCTTGAATTGCGGTGGCTCCACTCGCCAAGATAATGCCGATGCCAATGCCCTGTAGCCAGCGCCAGTATTTCATTTTCCGCTCCCTTACGTTTAGTGACTTATGTAACCGTTGATTTGATCGAGTTGTATATCTATCCGTCTAAACCACGTCCAATTTCAAACCTGTAGATTCTTTACCGAAAAAACGACCGTTCTGGATGTGGACAAGGTTTATTTAATTAGAAATCCCCAAGAACGCTAGAAGTTAAGAAAACTCACTTTTGGAGATTACATAGCATACAAAGCTTTTGTCACCATGACACCCGTAAAGGTGACGCCTGAGTAATTGGCTTGATACAGACTGATACGCAATCCTGGTTAATTGCCCCAGATATCCCAGGGCACCAGGCTTCGACAGTAAGCTCAGCCGACCTCCACCAGGGATTGTCCCTACAGACTTTGCTACTTTTAATCGGAACTCACAGATTCGGACTGAGTACGACATATGCATCGCTTATATTGCAGGGTTTTCTCACCTTTCTAATCCTTGATGCTGATCTCCTAGAGCATTTTGTTACTGTATATAAAGACATCTACGATCATTCCCATAGGCGATATTACGACCGTTATGTCCGTTGTCTTAGCGAAGTCATAATCCATGAAGGCGGTAGTTTTGAATTCGACCGTTCAGGCCATTTCTGCGTCACCTACAGTGACGCAGGAAAGGGCTAATCAAGTTACTCGACAGCCGTATCCTAACTACAAGGTGATTGTGCTTAATGATGATTTCAATACGTTTCAGCATGTGGCTGAGACGCTAGTGAAATATATCCCTCATATGACACCAGATCAGGCTTGGAAGTTAACCAATCAGGTGCATTATGAGGGCCAAGCAACCGTATGGGTGGGGCCATTAGAGCAGGCAGAGCTTTACCACAGTCAGTTGATTCGTGCGGGATTGACTATGGCTCCTTTAGAGAAGGCTTAATCCGATGGCCTCTGCTGATAAGGAGCCGACTGGGCGAGTAGTTTTAAACCATTCCACCCATATACCCGGGTTGATTGCCATCCTGCATAAGCTGGCAGCTCATGCAGACATTAAAACCTTGACACCAGCCGTCATTAGTCGAGGGCGTTCTAATGCGCCTAAATTGCGTCTAAAGGTATCAGTACCTATTCTGGGGGGGTTTAAGTTGATTGCCCGTAAAGGGTCATCGATTCAAGAAGTTTTCGTCATTACTGATTTGACTGCAGAACAGCTCACAGCAGCCATTGACGCGGTTATGTAAGCGTACAAAGCAACGGTCATACCGAATGGATCATGGACAATGGCCAATCAGCAGTACCCATCAGACAATAAACAATGCCAAGAAGGCAAGGCACAGTTTTCGATCGCAAACGCCTTTTATCGCCCCTCCAGCCAAATAGGTCGTGATTTAGCCGTACTGGCCGCTAATCTCTACCGACAGCAGCATGGACAATTGCGAGTGATTGATGCGATGACGGGTTGCGGGGTGCGATCGCTACGCTACCATTTGGAAGCGGGTGCAGACTGGGTCTGGGCAAACGAAGGCAATCCGGAACTGGCAGGCTTGCTGCGTCGCAACTTGCGCCGGGGAATGACAGCAGGTTCCTATGACATTACCCACCAGGATGCCAACCAGCTATTTTTTAGGTGTGCCCAGCAGCAGGACTATTACGACCTGATTGACCTTGACAGCTTTGGCAGCCCTACAGCGTTTATCAACACAGCACTTTGGGCGATTAAGCTGGGGGGACTACTCTATCTCACCAGTACCGATGGCCGAACGACCAGTGGCCATGCCCTAGAAAAAAGCGTTCAGGTTTATGGGGCCTGTGCCCGCAGTCATCCGGCGGTGCATGAACAGGGGCTACGACTACTAATAGGGTGTGCCGCCCAGCAAGCGGCTGCCAAAGGATTTCAGATTGAGCCAGTATTTTCGATTTTTAATGGGTCGATCCATCGGGTGATGGTGCGAGTGATCACAGGCACCTGGCAACATGAAAACTATGGTTTTTTGGCCTATTGCCATAGCTGTGGACAGTTTCGTACGGCTAATTGGCGACAATTGGGGCAGCTAGCATGTGATGGTTGTGGTGCGGCCCCAGTAGTCAGTGGACCGATGTGGCTGGGGCCACTCCATGATGTAGCCTATATAGGCCAAATGGCGGCCTTAGCAACCCAGTGGAATTGGCCATCGCAAATTCACCGATTGTTGACGATAATGAGCCAAGAAGCTGCTCTGCCCCCCTATTACTATCCTTTAGCGGAGATTGGTCGTCGAGGACAGATGGACATTCCAGCAAGGGAGCCGTTGATTGAGGGAATTTGCGATCGCACCGATGCCTCAGGCGATCACTACCGTGCCACGCGTACCCACCTAAATCCTCAAGCGATTAAAACCAATGCTCCCCTAAGGGACTGCCTGGCAGTTGCTCGCTCCTTATCTGTTGGTTAATTGAGACTAATACGCAATCCAGACTGATAGCGTCCGGCATCAAAGGGCATCCACAAGGGAGTGCCCCTACAGGATTATCCATTTTGAATCGGGTTAAATAAATTCGGATTTGGTATAACTTCCTATTCCGTCGGTTTGCTTAGCAAGTTGTTGGCAAAAACTAACTGGCGAGGGTTTCTGTGTAAGACTCTTCTAACACAGCGCCAAAATTCTGTTTTGCATAGGTATTCTTCATGTGTTTCTTGACCGTATTCAATGCAATATTAAGTTTTGCCGCGATTTTTTGATATGTGTAACCAATTCGGTGAAGTGCCCATACATCGGCTTCACGAGGACTGAAGTCGTACCGAATTGTTTCGGTAATGGCAAGATTTTCCCAGGATTGTTTTTGGTTTTCTAAAATCACCAAAATATGGGGATCAACATTGTTGCCTAGGTTAAACCATCTTACCCGAATACGAATATGGTCATAAGATTGTTTAAGGGTTAATTCCGATTCGGCGATAGTCAGATGATTAGGAAAGTTTTTGCGACTATTAATCAAGATCTGACATGTTTTCCAAATTTCTTGAGGAATCTGGTTTATACAAGGTTGATATTGGGCGATGCGATCGCAAATACTACAAGCAAGCGTATTACTACCTACCCATTGACCGCCTTCAGTCAAAATTAAAATGCCATCAATCCAGTTAGCAAAAACAGAATCTATGGGACTATTGGTCTTCGGTATAAGCTGATTGGGTAACGATGTAGATGGATAGCTAGAAAGCGTGCTTAAGGAACTTTGAGATGTCATGGTCCTCTCAGGATGATCAAACTTGGGGACAAAAAGTCGAGAAATCCGAGGCCCATTAAGGGGCTAACGACAGGGGTAGATGCGTCAGTTACTACTATTTAATACGGTGAACCAGGTAAATCTATGCACACTTCTACCAATCTCATATCAGCTTTCTGTCTGACTCAATAAATGACCAAGTTACTTTTGCAAATCATTCTTCATGGTTATAGATTTGTGTCATTTTCCCGAACGGCAATATTACCCCCTCTTCATTAAAAAACCTTGCACTAAGTCTTGTTCAATACTGTATCCAAAAAATCAATGGGGGTGATTAAAAGATGAGGATATTTCACATCGCCCAGGCGTTTGCCCTGTTGATAGTGATACTCCATCAAGCATTGAGGAATCTCTGGCGAGTCATATATTTTAATTGGTTGCAGTTGTCCTAAAAGACGGGCGTGGCGATAATGAAAACTACGGCAGAGTAACTTTTCTAAAGTCTGAGCTAATTGATCTGCAGGTTGACTGATTTGGTCAATTAATAAACTATAGTGGGGATGCGGCAATCGGCTAGGGACAAGACATTTGAATGTAGTATTTACTAGATTTAGCTGGGTTAGCACCTGACTGACAAAATCAAGGGTTAGTTTTTCACCCACCATATCGCTGGTGTTATTGCTGCGACCGATAAAGCATAAACAGGGCGTAGTCTGATAATAGTGGGTGGGTTGGATGCGATCGCACATCCGGTAGCGATACAGTCCCCCCTTCTGGGAAATAATCACACTATAGGTCTGTCCTAGTTCTAGCTCATGAAGTAAATAAATCTGGCCCGCGTCATCCTCAAACTCAAAGAAAACTTCTGTGACTAAAGGCACACAGCCGTTTGCTCGCATCAGGGGAACCGTCATGGGCGCTTCCGTTGCTAACAGCCCCTTACCCTGGATCAGAGTGTTAGGAAAATGCACCCGCAACCCACTGACCTGATCTGCTGCCATGGCACTATCCCAACAAGAGATCAACTTGAGCTGAGGCCATAGTGCTTGCCAGTCAATTATTTCGTGATTTAACAACTGCGACCGTTCTGCGGAAAGCTGACCGTTGAGCTGAGATCGCAATGTCTGACGATGTGTTTGAATATAGTCAAGTTGTACTGTTAGAAAACTAGGACTCCAAATAGAAATAATCTCCAGGCTTTCTTCTAGCAACAGCGTTTTACATAGGGTAGATTGAAACACTTCTGGTGGTTGAGGTTTATGGGCATCGGGGGGTAATACCAGAAACGGTTTTAGCAGCCAGCGTAACCATGGATCTAAGTATTCAGAATCGTCCTGTAAACCTTCGGTAGTTTCTCCTGGAGCCAACAGCTTAGGAGAGATACACATATATACTTTACCCGTCTTAAAGGTGGGACCATGGGTAATCAAATCATGGGCCCAGATACAAAACAACGTGTTAAACGACTTTCTCAGGGCATGCGTATAGGGGATACGTTTGGCTGGGCCACTACTGCCTGATGTTTGCTCATAGAAGAGAATTGGGTCTGGGGTCAGAGTATGTTTATTCTCTATCCAGGGATGCAAATCTTCATAGGTCACAATAGGTAGCTTGTGCCAGTCCTCGACCGAGATAATTCCTAAGGACTGGCCATAGTCACTCTGACTGAGTTGTTGAACCAGTACTCTTTGTAACTCTCGTTGTGCCGTCTGAGGCTGAGACAATGCCTGATAAAAACGGTTTGCGGTAGGTGCCAACAGGGCACCAATCCCTTTAATCAGCCACTGCATGGTTGGCCTCCTCGGTCTCACTATCTGGCTCACCGATGGTTTTATTGGGGTAGAGTTCACTACCTGCTGCTAAAAAGCTGCCCGCTGTTATGGTAGCTCCTGGGCCAATATATGAGCCTGCGCCAATAAAGCTGTCATCACCAATGGTGATGGGTTTTAGGTATAGCATTAAGTTGTCGCGGCGAGGTTTAACAATATGACTGTAGAGTCCCACCTGATGGCCAAAGACAACGTTATCGCCAATGGTTAACAGCCCCCGATCGGCAATTTCTAAGCCCGGTGTCCAGTAGACTTGTTTGCCTATCTGGGCTCCCCATAGGCGTAACCATATGGAAAATAGACCGGGCACTAGCCTTAATAGGGTTTCTAATGCTGGGAAAGCGATATAAATGAGTTGTAATTGGTGGCTTCCCCACCAGGGAGAATAATTTTCTCCCTGGAGATAGCTGATGCCATTTTTGAGGGGATAGATTTGCTGGTGGAGTCGATAGACAAGAACGGGAAACCCGTAAAGAAAGAAAATACATAGCATTAAACTCCACAGGCTATGCTCCCAGATACTGTAGACGAGGGAGAGACCGGCTAAGCCCAACGTTAGGGCTGGGAAAAAGGATAAAAACTTACTTAACAGGGTCATGATTAGAGCGGGAGCGGGGACCTACCCAGATAGCGGCCCCGGTGACCAGGGGAATTAAGGCAAAGATGCCACCAAAGAGCAGGGGATATGTTTTAGCTGCGGGCACAGTTAAAACGATGGCAAAGACTAGACCGCAGTAAAGTAATGCGGCAAAGGGAATGGCGCAGATGATCCAGAACATCAGGCGCTCATTGGATTCTATCGATGACATAGGGTAGAACCAGGTAATGAATTGGATAGGAGTTCAGTCTAGCGAATGGGGATGGGCAAGTGTTGTCATTGATCGGTATCAATCATTTTTTTGGTGTGCTTTGAGCAAATGGCAAAATCGGCTGCCTGGGGTCCCTCCGTGTTCACGTTCGTAGGATCTATCGGATAAATCAGTTGTCTCCATAATCTCAACTTACTGTTCTCACCTAGAGTAGATGGCCACTGGACTGACTGATATAAGGTGCCGTGAAGGCGATCCCACAGCTTAAAATTGGCACCATAATTACAGGCATGCGCAGCACTATGATGATGCCAGCCATGGTCCTGAGGCAACACTAACCAGGGCGATAGCCAACCATACAATCGACTGTCTATGGCCGGACTAAACTGACTATGTCGCCACAGGTCTAAGGCTGCAGTCAAGCTAATACCCACAAGGTAAGCGTCAGGATCATCTAACACATAAATAAACAATCCGTGCACCCACAAGTACACAATCAAAAAACTACTCCACAGTGTATTGCGCGACGTGCCTAAGACATCCATGGTGCTCACTGTATGATGCACCTGATGGGCAAACCACCCCCAGCGACTGTGGAGAAATCGATGGTTCCAGTAGTAGAGATAGTCGACTGCAACAAAACTCAACAGAAATGCTAAACCACCAGACAATAAAACACAATGGCTCCATCCAGGAAATAGTTGCTGATACAACCACTGCAGTAGGGTGAGCTGTAATAGGGGAATCAAGAGACCCTGAATCCATAGACCAGTACTGTCTAGAATCCAGTCCCTAAAAGGTTTTTGCACCAATTCTGACCAGCTTCGCCAGAGGGTGAGCCCCACAAGAAGAACAAAAGTACCAAAAACAACCATGGTCATAATTTGGCCTATACCCAAAACATGACGTCAGCAGACTTGTCGGGCAAGGTGCGAGGATCCTTGCCTGCAGCAATGGCATCTCGAATGGATTCGACAAAAATGTGAATGGTGTCAGCTGGGGTGTGGTGAAAGTGAGTGCCGTATTTTGCGATCGCATCCCCCTGCACTCCTAACGCCACAATATCTTGATCAATAATGCGTTGTGCCGTCCACCGCACCAGGGGTTTTGCTAGCCAATTCCATAGGCCATAGTTAAAGGTGACATCGGTATACACCAGCGTAGAAGTCTCTGTTTCTGGAATCGACTGACTGGTAATAAAACAGCGCCGATGAGGCCCCATGGTGTACTCTACACTCGTCACATTGGGCATATGAAAAGAGTCTCGATGGTAGATTTCATTACCCTGTGGGTTTAAAAACCAACGCGACCAGCCCAGGTTATTGGTCTCATTGCGATAGGTCGCTGTCACGGTGCCCCGGTGTCGAGTTACCGTCATCGCCAGCTGCTGTTGTCGCGCTGTGCGAAAGATGCCAGGATGCACCGAGACCGTATGGGGAATGTCGATAAAGTTCTCAGCGCAGTTCGTCACACTATTAGCAAACCGATTGATTACCCGCACGGTTTCCCAACCCGGTGCTTGATAATGGGGCATGGCAAACGGCGGCATATCCAATGTGCCCCGCAGCCTCACATACACATACCCATCTTGCTCGCAGGTGTCATAGGTTTTAGCACAGCGATTGGGGATAGGCGTAATCTGCGCTCCTTCAGCAGGGACATTGGTGACCTGCCCTGTCTGGTCATATTGCCAACCATGGTAGGGACATTGCAGTTGCCCTTGATTGACGTGCCCTCCAGACAGTCGCGTATTGCGATGGAGACAGCGATCCCGTAAGGCCACTGGCTGACCATTGGCACCGCGAAAAATCACCAGCCATTCATCTAGAACAGTGCGGTGCAAAACCGTTTTAGCATTGAGCTGGGCGCTAAGGGCAACGACATACCAAAAGTCTTCAAACTGAATTGGGATAGTGATCGGAGGTTCCATAGGGACAAATTTCCAGGTCGCGGGTGACGTCAAGCTGACAGGCAAGGCGGGCATTAGGACAGTCTGGGGCCAGCAGGTCCAGCAGTTCTTGTTCATCGGTATCTGCTGGCGGAACGTCACCGGTAACCGTGACTAAACAGGTACCGCAGATGCCAGTGCGACAGCCAAATAGGATGGGAGAATTTTGGATGGTGAGAACGTCAGCCAGAGGCACGTGTGGGTTGAGGATCATGGCGGCATGATCGGTGTTAGGAAAAGAGATTTTACAGGACATTGCCTCATCCCCTCCGACTATGCTCAGGTGAAAGCCCAACGCCTTCTGCCTGGGGAGAAGGAGAGATAGCGCTTAGACGTTGTTTTTTGGATAAAGTAGGTTCGTTGTTCAAGGCCCCTCTCCCTAGTACGGACCACTTGGAAGGCACTAACCCATTCACATATCTGACATAGTGAGCGATGGGCGCATCTACTGGCAACAGTCGCTCGGTACTAAAGCGAATATTGTCGTAAATCATGCCATCTTCACCGCGTAGAGCATAGTAGCTCAACCGTGTTAGCCACAACAGTAGATGAGTCATTATCCACCCAAGTAAACCTGGGCGTTTCTTGGTCACATAAATCGGTTGAATCAATGTTTCTCTCATACCTGTCTCTTCTGAGACCATCGGTCGATAGGCATAGAGCATATGTAGTTCAGGCAGCCAACGCACCTCTTTCATCATGGTAAGCAGCCCCAAACAGCCATGGGCATAGCGCATGGAATAGGCATAGCGGGGACCTAAAATGGCTCGACCTAATCGTTCTCGCCAGTTAGTATTGAGAAACTCGCCGCTGAGGGTAAAGTCAATTTGTTCCCCCTCTTGCTGCAGTGACAGTTCTAAGTCGACGGGCAAATGGTGGACTGTTTGCAGGTGCTGCACATCAATGCCATTAATCATACAAATGTGATGATGACACTTGCGAGTCAGGGGCTTGTCTGCAACCACCGCTAACTCATGGCCCTTGAGTTGATCAAAGTCTGCAACAGGCATCGGTGCCACCTGATCTGGGTAAATCCAAATAAACCCATACTTTTCTTCCGTGGCATAGGACGATAACGTCGCACTGGGGGGGATATGTTCCTGGCAGGGAATGTCCTGGCATTGGCCCTCTCCATCAAAGGCCCAGTGATGGAAAAAACAACGGACCTGGTTACCGTCAACCCTGCCGATGCCTAAGTCGGTGCCCATATGGGGGCAATAGGCGTCCAATGCCCGGACTTGACCATCCTCACCCCGGAATAGGGCAATGTGTTGACCACAAATGTCAAAGGATTTAACGGTTTCTTTAGGAATTTCTTTGGATGCTGCCACCAGGTACCATCCTTTAGCCACTATATCCCAATTGTTAAATAGTGTTGTCATGGGTTTTTTCCATATGTACATTAATATTTCCGCCTGCGGCAGGTGATATTGGCGATACAGCGTCAAATTTTGCCAAAACCATATCTTGAAAAAATCTGCTCAAGGCTCTCTGCTGTATCTGCAAATACTTATCAATCGAGGCCTTGCCCATAATTGCCATAGTGCGATTACTCGACCAGACGTAATCCAACGGTTCTAAATATGCTTGGTAAGATGATCTGGCCTCTTGGTGGGTTTTATAGCTGCGGTGTAAGCCATCGGATTCTTGGGTAAAGCATGCCTGCATCATGTGTTTTGCGTCGGCCTCATCCATGGCAAAGATGTGCGATCGCAACAATTTATACACCCTGGAATACAATGCTGGATCGTGCCAAAAAATACCATTCACCGCCACTGAAAATTGCTGATGATCGTGCTGACACCCCCGAATGCCAAGATTAGCCACCAGAGTTTCAAACCGGGTGGGTTGGGGTAAACACTGAATCACTTCATGGGACAGTAGGGTGGAACTATTAAAGTGAAAACTCTCATCCATAAAGTGATAAAACGAGATTTTAGATGGAATAGGGGTATTTTCTGGATCGTCTTGGGTTTGATAGTAGCGACTGAGCTGATGCTGCACGAGTTTGCCATTGAGGGTACGCAGACCTCGGACAGTAAAATATTGACAAGCGAGAAAACTATTACAGGCTGAAATCAGTCCAAATGCCTGCAGCTGTAGTCTCTTCCACCATAGTTTAAGGGAATTTGTATCCCCAAAAATCATGGTTTCTGTAAAGGGTCCCCGCATGGGGTAGCTAAAGAGTCGCTGCCCCAATAATGTTTGCTCCGTTTGTTCTGCCACAGTCTGAAATGCACTGATATGGGCCCGCTCTTGGGAAGATTCTAGATCCAGCATGTCGCAAACAGTCCGAAACCCCTCGTGGGCATAGAGCGCAGCCGCACTGGTTTGGTTAAAAAAGATAGTGGCAATCTCAGCCGAGATAATTTGGCAGTAATAGGCCACCCAATAAAGCTGATTCAACACCGTTCGTTGGGACTCGCTGGATTGGTCCCACAGAGGGGTGCCGTACAGTAGTGAAAAAACCTCAGGGTTCCAATAGTGATCACGGCACTGGTCATAGCTAAATGCCTGACCAGCATTATCTAACAGCGTTGTATGGTCTTGCTGCTGATTGCGCCGATAGTTAATGTCTAGCCGACGTTGCAGCAGGGGATTCTTGCTATCCATAACTAGCAGCTTCCTCCGCACTTAGGGGTGTAAATAAATCTTGGCTTTCTAACTGGTGAACAATGTCATAATTAGTCTTGGTCATTAGGGATTTTAGGAGCTGCAGCCTCTGATGACTATGGCCGACGGTGTCTAACTGTTGCAAAATTTGCATGCGTTGAGGACGCGAGAGATGGCCTTTAGTGGTTGCGATCGCACTTAATACCCGCTGTGGTCCCACCCGCACCATCTGCAAAAAGGCAGCCAAACAGTCCACAATGGCAGTCTCACTATCGCAGGATAGCTCCGCCTGGTTAAACAAGATCACCCCCACTCCATGGTGCCGAGACTCTACCTGTAAAAAACTGTGAAACAACTCCCTCAGAGCAGCATCCGTACAGCTCCTGGCTAAGCTGCGATAATGGGTCAACCCCCACCCCTCTAGCACCACTTGCAATACAAATAGCAGCACAGTTTTGTCAGCACTCTCGACAATCTCGGACAGTAACTGTAAGAATGGATCCTTGGGTGCAGCAGATACGCCATCTACTGCAAGATAGGGCAGGACATAGGGTTGCAGCTGGGCCAGATGAGTTGTTTCATCCGCCGTGAACAAACTGTATAACATTCGTTCTTGAGTGCTCTCGGCCATTAATACCATCTTGGCCATATAGCCCACACCAGCCTGCTCAATCCATAAAGATTCTTGTAACAGTAGCTGATTAAGTCGTTGTAAAATTTGTTGCTGCTCCAGAACAGTAGCTGCTTGAAAAATAGACACCCGATTTAAGGCGAAATAGTCTGCTGGCCAGTAGATAGGACATTCACCAGCCATAGACCTCCCAAGCAGATCTGGTTCTCCTAGGGCAGCCATCAAAACCCGATTGAGCTTGTTATCTGAGTCGAGGGTTGGCAAGTCAAAACCAGCTATTTGACCATGGTTTATTCCCATCATGTCACACTCCTCCAGTCTCCCCAAGTCAATGCCTTTTGCCGATTGGTATGTTGGGCAAACTGCAAGATCGATTGGTCTGCTTTTAGGGGTGTTTTAAAATCAAACCGAATGCCTTGAAATACTTGAATATCTCCAGTTGCAAAGTAGGCAGCAACCTGTCGAGTAATCCATAGAACAACAGGATTAATTAGTTTGCCACTAAAGCGTTTTGGCGTGATTAATATAGTCCAGCCCTCGGTTCTGCCCCCTGCCATGGGCCGCAGAGCAAACATAATATGAAAGTGAAAAAAGTCTGGCCCTACGGTGACGGTGCCCGTACTGCCATACCAGTAGCACATTTTATAGGTCACCTCATTTTTATAGAGCGGACGAATCAATTTGACAAACCGGGAAGCCTCACCGCCACGGGTTGTATTATCTAGACAAAGAGCATTGTCATTCAAAATCCTGGCCTTAAACCGGACCTCCAGGGGGAGATTATGGACTGAATTAAAATGATGAGCATCAATGGCATTGACCATCAACACATTGGGATGACAATTACGCTCAAAGCGATAACTTAACACCGCATCACAGTCGACCCCAGCTAGCTCCGGTACATAGGGTGATGGCTGCCCCGGTTGCTCACCAGTCCAAACCCAAATCATGCCATATTGTTCAGCTGTCGGCCATGCATATAGTTTGGCGTTAGCCATCACATCACGGTGGTCACCACAGACAGGGATCTCAAGGCACTGCCCCGTAGTATCAAACTGCCAATGATGTAGAGGACAACGAATTGTCTCACCATCTACCTTGCCCTGGGCTAATGCTGCTCCCATATGAGGACAGTAGCCATCTAAGGCAATCACTTGCCGACGACGCGTCCGATAGAGAACCAGGTCTCTTCCCATCAAGGTTAACGATTTTACCTGTCCAACTTTCAACTCGCGACAGGGCATCGCCCAATACCAGCCTTCAATAAAGCGATCAGGCCGATTAAAAACAGGATTTTTCTCACCATTTGACACCAACCGACTGATGAGATTTTGAGACACGGTTACAGAGTGACTATTCATACTCCTAGGCCACTAAGGTTTGATTGCGACCAAACCACATCCGTCGCCCAGCGGCTGTCAGGTTCTCGGCACAGATTTCTGTCAGGCATACCAATTCATCTCCCTGGCTATGGTCCGGATTGGCTCGCTCAAAGAATTGAATATGGGGGTCAGACTTTCGCTCTGGTGGCACTGTTCCCAAAATAGGCGATAACTTTTGGGGCTGCGCAAAACGTACAATTCCGATGGTTGGATTATAGTTATCGCCAAATTGTTGTCGAGCTAAGGTATCCATCAGTTGTTGCATGGGCTCTGGTGTCGGCTGATCGTAGCAAGGGTAAAATGTTTGCCAAAATGTTGGCAGCAGTCGATAGGTGCGAAACCCCGAAGATATAAGTAACCAAAAGAGACGTTTCTCGGGGTGGCGCAGCTGATTGATCGCCTGAATCCAGGCCCGTGGTAACGTAGCACTACTCCAGGCGGAGGGATCCACAATGGTATCGCCAGAGTACACAACACTAATGGGTTCTCCCTTGACCGTGACATCGTAAAGTCGCAGTGTGGAAAATCCTTTTAATTGGTTGAGTTTATTTTTGATCAATAAAACCCAGTTTTTACCCGCTAAATCGGCGGCAAACGTGGTTAAATTTACACCGCTAAAATGATGCTGCAGTAGACGATACATGGCAACACGATCGTCATTTTCTAATTGAGTAATGGACACCAGTTGGGAATACATCATGGCTGACAAATAAATTGATTGTGTTTCCCTCAATCAAGCCCCTTGTACATAAAGTAGGACTTTGCACTCCTAATTGCATTTAGCCCTATTTCGCTGGGAATACGCCATGAGGCCCATGAACTTATACCGCAGAACTGGTCCTAGCAAGAAAGTCGGCGAAGTGATCCGAAGCTGCCAATTGAGATCGGACCGTGGATATTCGGATTAAAATGGCCTGAACTTTATAAAGGTTGTGTAAAAAAACCTTGAATACCGTAACTTCGTTTGAACGAATCGCTAAGTTGAGACTAGTTGATCTACATTTCTAACTGATTGCATGTACTCACTACAGTCTGTTAAGGCTCGCGAAAAATCTAACAAAAAGATGGCAAATGTCGTTGTAGTGGGGGCTGTAGGCGCGGTCATGGCCGTGGGTACATGGGTGGTCCTGTTTACGACCGGTGCAATTACCTTAGGCGGCGTTCCCTACTCAGTATTGATGACGGTATGGCAAAACCCAGCGGCGCGCTCAGCCCTTTTGGGGGGCGAGGCCACTAAATTGCACGACCTGATGGGCGAATTGGGCATTGAATATGCCATCAAGGAATATTATCGCGATCGCATCAAGGATCCGGTCAAACTAGACCAGCACATCCACCAAATTTTGTTTGATCGAACGGGTTATGTAGGTGAAGCGTATACGGTCAAAGGCCGCACCCTAGTGCTGAAAGATCCGTCTAAAATTGAGAAACTTCAAAATTGTCCAAATTGTTAAAAAGGCATTTTTGATTTGATTTGATTGATCAATAGTTTTGCCTCAGGAATACCTAACAGCAAAGCTGCTCCTGAAAATACCCCTAGACTGATTGCCCCCGCACCACACAGGACAATCAGGTTAATTAAAAAGCCTTCGGTGCCCAGCCAGGTCTCTAGACCTAAACGACTACCCCAGGCAGCTAGCCCCGATAGACCACTGCTAATCAGTAGCAAGACTAGCGGTCTAGCCCAGTCTAGCCAGGGTAAACCATTTATTTTGCGAGATAGCAAAATCAGCAGAGCCACCATAGATACCAGATTGACACCTACGGTAGCAAGCACTAAACCTGGGGCACCATAACGGCTGATTAAAATAAAGTCCAACAGAGCATTAAGGCCAATGTTAAATAAGCTAATGCGGAACGGGGTATCGCCATCGCCAAGGGCATAAAACACACGCACCAACACATCCCGACCCAAGTAGACAAACATGCCGACGCCGTAGGCAATTAACACTGAGGTCACTAACTGGGAGGCACTTTTATCAAAGGCTCCCCGTTCGTACACCACTCGCACCATAGGCAAGGCCAGGGTAATAAATAGGGCACTCAGCGGCAACATGGTTAGCGCAGTCAGCAATAGTCCTTGTCGAATTCGCTGCTTAAGTTCATCCCAATGGATCGGGTCCGCTAGACGGGCAAAAATAGGTAAAAAGGGCACCAAGATTACGTTGGAAATAATGCCCAGGGGCGTCTGTACTAATAAGTTTGCATAGTCCAGAGCCGCAATTGTCCCCGGTAGAGCGGCGGCAAAAAACAGATCCACCTGCACATTGATCTGCATCATGCCCGATGAAAAGGTGGCTGGCCCCAACACGTTGAGGACGTCTTTAACCGCCGGGTCCTTAGTATTAAACCGCAGCCGCAGCCGTCCTAATCCCTGCTGCCAAAGCACAGGCACCTGAACCAGCCACTGTAGAACCGCCCCCACCAGGGTGCCAATGGCTAAAGCCGCACCACCGACAAGGGCATAACGCGGTTCTGCAATTTTGTTGCCTAAGGTAAAAAACACCACCCCTAAGGACACAATTACCGCACTGCTGGAAAACAATGGACTAATGGAGGGTAACCAGTAATGGTCAGCCGCATTCAGAGTGCCAAACCCAATGCCAATGAGACCGGCAAACATGGCCATAGGGGCCATAATCCGCAGCTGCAAAATAGCAATGTCGCGGGTAATGGCTCCAGCTTCAGTATTTTCGCTCAAACGATTTCCTAAGACACCAATAATGGATGGTGCAAAAATCACAATGGCCAGGGTGACAAATAATAGGCCAATGCCCACTAGCGTAGTAATAGTTTCTACCAGGGGGGCAATCTCATCTTTTTTACGGTTGGCCACACCGCGCACAATGGCACTGTGAAACGGGCCATTGATGCCCCCTAATAGAACCAGCAAAAATCCTGGGATAGCGTAGGCCAAACCATAGGCATCCGCCACTGGGCCAACGGCAAATGTGGCAGCAATCGCCTGGGTCCTTACTAAGCCAAAGACTTTACTAATTAGGGTTGCGATCGCAACAATACCGGCAATGCCAGCTAAAGAACGTTTGGTCACTACATCCTCAACACTGAATATTCAACTATGGCGTGTTGTGGAGCCAATCACAAACCTTTAGATCACAAACAACAAACCGGGAGACACAACCACCCTGCCCCTCTGCCAGTTTCCATTCCGCGATTTCACAGGAATTAGAGGCTATCAAGTTTCGAACATCCGTTCAATACGTATTTTTACGGTTAAAATTTTCTATCAATAGAAAAAAAGGCTGGATTTCCACAGTTTTGATATCTAAAAACCTAATCTGGTCAGCGTTTGACCAAACTTCCCAACCTACACTGAACTAACACCTGTTTCTCAAACTTTATTCCCTATGCCTCCGACCACAGTCTATGAGTTCCCCCCATTGCTAGAAGGCATCCTGATCAAGCGCTACAAGCGCTTTATGGCCGATATTGAACTGACATCTGGGGAAATGATCACAGCCCATTGCCCCAATACTGGCCCCATGACTGGCGTCTGCCATGTCAACGGGCGCGTGATGGTATCCCACAGCGATAATCCCAAACGCAAACTTGCCTACACTTGGGAGCTGGCGGAGGTCAATGACAATGGTCCAACTTGGGTGGGGGTAAATACGGCCTTACCAAATCGGGTTATTCAAGCGGCCCTTGAGCAGCATCTATTTGAACAGTTAGGAGTCTACGACACGGTCAAACGGGAGGTGCCCTATGGCACTAAGAGCCGGATTGATTTTTTGTTGACCACCGATGAACAGCCAATATATGTGGAGGTAAAAAATTCTACTTGGGCTCAAGGGCGACTTTGTTTATTTCCAGATACGGTGACCACCCGAGGGCAAAAACATCTGCGGGAACTGACTGCTCTCATACCAGATGCCCGTGCGGTTATGTTGTATTTCATCAATCGAGGCGATTGTGACCAATTTGCCCCTGGGGACAGTGCAGACCCTGACTATGGTCAACTCCTCAGGGATGCGATCGCAGCAGGTGTTGAGATTCTGCCTTGTCGATTTAGCATTTCTCCCACTGACATTCAATACCTAGGTCTAGCCAAATTAGTTCTATAACTCAGACTGTATACCGCTGCAAATAGTACAGACAAACTAAAATAAAAATTTTGTAGTCTACCATTGCATTTTTTGACACATAGTTTTTTGTAGTTAGTGTTACCTTTTGACCGTGCTGTTGATTCTTATTTTCCCCCGAACTTTTCCCCATAAAATCCACAAACTTTCCACAGGGCACCAGGGGTTTTCCACAGGTTTTCCACAGGTTAGAACCAAGCATATACAGATAGCTCAATTCTGGGGATAGCGACATGTCCCTAAAGATTATGAGAAAGAAGCCAAAAAGAATAAACTAATATTACAAAAAAGGTCTAAAACCCTATTGAATTGGTCATGGCCAGTTTGCTAATTGTGGGATTAAAAATCATATTGCCATTGACAATCCCCCTCACCATTAGCACAATCATTTGGCCACCCTTGATTATCTCAATTCCAACGACACTTAAAATTTGACGTTCAAGGTATCGATAGGATTGAAATTTCTAGTTGTGCCCCACTGCCGTTCCATTCCTTGAATTCTCAGAACCTACGTGCTGCAACTATTGAGGTTTTCCCATCCATGAAAGTTACTGTTAGTATCCTGACGGAGATTCCTGAAGAACTTCATGAATCGCTTAAAAGGTATTTAGAAACTCATCCCGCATGGGATCAAGATCGAGTGCTTGCGGCAGCGCTGTCATTGTTCCTTTTACAAAACGGTGACAGCGATCGTCGAACCTCTAGAGTTTATCTAGACACCTTGTTCAACTACGCTGCTTAGTTACTTGTTAGAGAAACGTGGCCTAGTTAGTTACGATTCATCTGACTTCTTAAATTAAAAAAAAGTAGTCAATAAATTTTCCCTCACTAGGCCAGTATCTTTTTTCGGAGACTGATTCAGTGAGGGAAAATTAGTAGATAAGTTTCAACAACTAAAAATCAAAGGCATTAGACTATATGTTCAATATGGTCAAAGTCTTCTTTAATCCAATTCTGAGAGCTAAAAGCTCTTCAGTCCTTACGATCTAGGAGGCTTGGGTATATTAGTATCAATGCAATAGTTTGTAGCTCGATCCATGGCTGAGCCCTCTGCCCAAACCAGTACGCGTTATCCCTCTAGTCAAGCTGCCCAAAAATTAAAAAACATTTTTCAGCAGATTACCGACCAGAGTTGCCCCCATCACTATAATTTCCACATGCATACCCATTGTTCCGATGGGAAGCTCAGCCCTAGTGAGCTAATGGAGCAAGCTATTGGATTGCAGCTAAAGGGATTTGCCATTACTGACCACCATACTATTCGCGGCTATCAGCAAGCATGTCAGTGGATAGAAAACTGGCGTTGGAAACATCCATCCAGTTGGTCTCCCAGTCGGGTGGGGGTAAAATTACCGAGAATTTGGTGCGGTGTTGAAATTACGTCTAGTTTGCTAGATGTGGATGTTCATATCTTGGGTTATGCCTTTAACCCAGAGCATCAAAGCCTGAAACAGTACCTGCAAGGGGCTGCCCCTAGCGGAGAACAACGACATGCCAACCAAGTGATCCAGGCGATTCAATCAGCTGGAGGCATAGCTGTTTTAGCCCATCCGGTCAGGTACCGTCTTTCTCCTGAAGAACTTATCCCAGCGGCAGCAGCGTTGGGCATTGATGGTGTCGAAACTTACTATGCCTATGATCATCCTGCTGAATGGCGGCCAACACCCAAAAAGACAGAACGTGTACAAACCCTAGCAGCAACCTACGATTTGCTCAGCACATGTGGCACAGACAGTCATGGTATGACCCTAACACGACGGATTTAGGCATAAACTGCATCATCCAAGTTAAAATTTGGGGCTTACTCTTCTGAAACAGGGGTTTCTGGATTATTGCGTACTGTTTCAAAAATCTCTTCAGCACTTCTACAGTTCTCGTCGTCGTAGTTTACGACCAACTCAAAGGGATAGCGAACGATATTCTCGGTTTCGGGAAATTCACTACTCATTAGGGTGTCTAAAGCAGCCTGATTCAGGTAATCATATCCTGTGCTCCGGAGCACCGTCGGCTTACTAGGGGTCCCATCTGGAGCTACTAAAACACCGATTTCCCCATTGATTGGCGGAGTTTGAGCACAGAGGTTAAACTCTGCATCTATGGTCAGCTCCCCGATTTCCGCTGTTTCAATGGTGCCCTCACTGTCTTCATCCGGTTGAACTTGCCATGCTTGGTAGTTAGCCTCTACCTCTTCGACAGTGGTGTTTGTAGGGTCATACTTGAATTTGGCCGTTAGCCTCTCCAGACGAGAGGGCTCAGGTGTGAGCTCTGTGTTGGCAGCGATCTCAAGATTTTCACCATCTTGAGCATCGTCCGCTGGTAAATCGGACGCTTCAGGCAGTTCAGGTAGCCCCTCTGGAACGTCAGTCTGCTCAGCATCAGCCGCCGCCAGTTGTTGTTCGAGTTCAAGTTCCCTTGCTAGTGTATCTTCGCTTGTATCGTTAATAACACTGGGCGGGGGTTGAGGAATATCGGTAATCACCGCAGTGCGTCTATCGCTACTTTGCTCCGATCTAGAAGGGGTATTCCGAATGGAAAGACTCGGTGGTGTAGTGTATGGATTACGGAACGGACGGTTACGACTTAATCGATTAGGTGGTTTAGACGATGGCGTAGTTAGACGACTGTTGGAACGATCAAAAATACTTGAGCGATTGAATATGCTTGCATTGGGCAGGTTATTGACCGAAGGTCTTGGCGTTCTAATATCAGGTATAGAGGGCAACTGTGGAGGACTGAAGTCAGGTAGCCGTGCTTGATCTGCTGCGGACAGGGTCACCAGTGGCACTGTGCGAGGTGCAGATAGGCCATCTTCCTCACTAAACGCAGCAAATGACACAGAAGAAAAGCGCGGAATAGCAGTAAACAACACCGCGTGAAAGCTCAATGATGCGATCGCAGCAACGCTGTAGGGACCAGTTAAAATAGCTGTGATTTTTCCAACAATGGTTGTCGCTATAGATGAACGCTGGGAAGATAACTCGGATGATTTAGGCATGACACATTGAGGGCACTATTCCCCAGTGCAAAGGAGCACCGAGATAATCAGCAAAGAAACCTAAGGGAATCTTCAATCTTTCAATCAGGATAGACAATTTAAGGACAAGTTGTATCACAGTTAGCCAGTTACAGAATTGACAAACCAGCGTTTCTCCATGGGAAAGGCTATGTCAACGCACTATCGCGACACCCTTATGATATTTGCAATCCACCAGACGGTTTATCTTGAGGTCCATTATCTTGAGGTCCGTTAGTCTCCTCAGCGGGACTAGTCACATCCTTCGCATCTGGTGGGGTAGTGGGTGGAGAAACGATGTTTGGAGGGGGTTCTGCCGAAGGAGGCAAAGTATCTGTCACCAATCTCCCTGTGCGTTTGCCTCCCGATAACCGCTTGAGCAGTTGTGGCGTAGGATCGTGCATCAAGTAGGTGACCGTATCCCCTGGCTGCCAAGCCCCCTGGCCCAAGAGCACATCGAGTTTGCCATTCCGCTGCAAGGTAATTGGCAGCATATCGCCACTGGCAATTAAATTATTGAGCTTTTCTTGTTGTTTTTCAAAATCTTCAGACTGGAGCTGTGTGGTTTTTAATTCAGCCGCATCATCTTTGAGATAAGTATTCCAGGTTCTAATGGCCAGGGGAGTGGGTGTGACCTTGCCGCCTTTACCATTAGGTTTAGCTTCTGTCTCCTTATCAGTGCGGGGTAGCACCGCCAACACTCGAGGCGGTTGAAACTCTTCAGCCGCCCGTTCAGCTACCACAGAGTTAACTTCGCCATTGGTAGTCAAAGCAATAAATGTCCCAATGGAGCTAAGGCCTGCCTCATCCAATAACTCTGCATCCAAAGCACTGCTCAAATACACTCGCAGACCATCCTGTCTGGCCAATTCGCAAGCTTCTTCATCAGTGTCAAACATAACCACCGACTCACCCTGTTGGTTAAATAATTGCCCCACCAATCGACCTACCGGATTACAGCCGACAATAACTACACCCGTTGCATCTGCCTGGGTGATACTCAAGAACCTTGCTACGCCACGGGCCGTTAACCCCTGGATAAACACCGTCATAATGATGGTCAAAAACACCAGTGCCTTAATAGAATCACCACCATTGATGCCTCGATCAGTCAGTAAAATAGCAAACAATGACGCCACCGAAGCCGACACAATACCGCGGGGAGCAATCCAACTCAGAAAAATTTTTTGCCGCCAGTTGAGATCGCTATTAAGGGTGCAAGCATAAATATTGAGAGGGCGCACCACTAGCATCAAGGTAAGGACTGTAAACACCGAGCCCACCCCCAAGGCAAAGACACTGTCAATGGACAGATCGGCTGCCAGCAAAATAAATAGAACAGAAACAGACAATACCGTGAGCTGCCCCTTAAACCGTCGTAGCAAGCGCTCATCTGGAACAGATAGAGCCCTCAAGACAAGTCCGGCAGTAACGGTAGCCATTAAGCCAGATTCACTGCGCACATCCTGAGCCAAACCAAATAGGCCCCAAACACTGGCTAGCACCACCAGATTACGCAATTCCTCTGATAGAAAATCTGCCCGTTTAAGAAACTGCCCCAAAAGGGCTCCACCAATACCGCCAATCGCTGCGCCAATGCTAAGTCGCTGGGCTAACCCACCGACAATAAACCCAACATCAGTATCGCCATTCAGCAAAATATCTAGCACGACTACGGCTAAAATTGCTCCAACGGGATCGATCAGTACCCCCTCTCCTTCCAGAATGGTGGCGACTTTTTTCTCCACTTGCACCTGACGCAAGAGCGGCGTAATCACCGTTGGCCCAGTTACCACAACCAGGGAACCATACAGAAACGCTAACGGCCACGGAAACTCACCAAACCAATGGGCCGCCATACCACCCCCCAGCAAGGTAATAAACGTACCGATGGTGATTAAGTTACGTAAACTTCCAGATACCTGACCGAGTTCTTTTAGCTCTAGGTTGAGGCCACCTTCAAATAAAATCAGGGCGACACAGAGGGAAACGATCACTTCCAAACCAATTCCCAAGGATTTCGGATCAATGACTCCAAGGGTATCGGGACCTAAGACCACCCCAAAACAGAGCAAAAAGATGATACTAGGCAACCGCAAATATTCAGCGATAACCTGGGCAGTGATACCTGCGAGGACCGCTAATACAATTTGCAGGGTGATATCAAACGGGGTTGCCATCGACTAAGTTCTGGGGCTGCCTCATAAGCGAAGCCTAGACAATAAAACACTACGGGTAAATCAATGCAATAACTTGTACAAGCCTCGCATAGTATTTAAATCCTTAATTTAACATCTAATGTGTGAAAGAAACTGTGAGGCAATACAGTCATTCAAGTATCCAGCCACAATCAGAAAAAAAGGGTGGAACAAATCCACCCAAATCACAGGAGTTATAAGGAGATACGACAATACGACCGCCGGTAGCTATACCAAGATCGAATGTCATGTTGGGAAGCATTGGTCAACAGACGAAAAACACAAAAAATTCGCGTTAGTACGCCGCCGAAGAACCGACAACCCACGCATATATATTACTGGGAGTTTTTTCAAAACGGTCAGTTTACAGAGAAAGCTGTAAGATTTTTTTTTCAATAGATAGTATTGAACGTAAACAACATTACAGCCTGTATCAACTCTAAAATCGATCTTAACAATTGCTTGCATTCCTATAAGAAGTGGCTATTTTAGGTTTAAATCCCCTTCTTTAAAGCAAGTGCTGCGCCATCGCAATTTTTTCAAAGATCGAGCCCTGCGCTCTCAAAAGCTGGTTCAAAAAATAGACCTAAGCGAAGTTTATCCTTGTCCGACTTGCCGACATCGGGGCCAGATTCAGGGAATTACACTGACCGAGGCATTCGGTTGCGATCGCTGCCAGCAAATTTATATCATTCGGGATGGCGGCTTTGGTTTGGAGCAATTATCTGGTGCGCATCCCTATCGGCGGCTTTGGCGTTGGACTGGCCACCAATGGAAGCAATATGGCCAGCTGCAAGCGTCGGGGTGGTTAGGCCTGCTGGTAATTGTCGCTACATTGCTAGCCATTTCCGGCTTTTGGTTCCTTTTATCGACATCTTTTCGAATACTGGCCGTTCTGATCGCTGGTTTAGCTGTTGGCGCTTTCCTGGCATCACGACGTTGAGATTACTGGACGCCCCTATCCCTAGCCCAACAACGTAGTTTTCATCTCTTCTGGCTTTGGCAGTTTCACCTTGGTAGCCAGACCTAGCTTAGATAGCAGCTGAATCGTCATCCAAGTCACATCAATTTCCCACCACTTCAGACCATGGCGTGCTGAAAACTGAAACGCATGGTGGTTATTGTGCCAACCTTCCCCATAGGTAACTACAGCAACCCACCAGCAATTGGTAGAGTAGTCCCCAGCGTCATAGGTTTGGTATCCAAACTTATGAGTAGCACTGTTTACAAACCAAGTGCAGTGATAAACCACCACTAGCCTCACAAAAATTCCCCAAAGGACGAAGGACCAGCCGCCAATCAGATATAGCAACAAGCCCAGGGCAATCTGCATGAGCACAAAGTAATTTTCGCAAAACAAATAAAACGGATCAGTTGCAATATCTTTAGTTAGCCGTGGAACTTCTCCATCAGCTGGAACTTCAAAAAAGATCCACCCCATGTGGCTCCACCAAAACCCCTTAGTGGAACTGTGGTGATCAATGGGTTGATCGGAATGAGCATGGTGATGACGATGGAGACCGATCCATTCAATCGGACCATGCTGACACGCTAGACTGCCGCAGAAAACAAAAAAATATTCCAGCCACTTAGGTACTTTGAAACTACGGTGGGCGACCAGGCGATGCCATCCCAAAGTAATGCCCAGACAACCTGTAAGCCAATGTAAAAAGAGCGCTATAGTAACAGCGCCCCAACTAAAATTTGCAGGTAAAAAAGCAAGTAGAGCAATCATATGTACAGCTACCATAAAGATTGCTGTAGGCCAATTAATAGGAGGTTTTGGAACGTTTGCAACAGTCATGAAAAAATCTCAGCGTTAACGTAGAGGCCAACTTGCGTCACAATTAGAGCCCGCGTCATTAGCCAGGGAAGCGAGTGAGTAACCTGAAGACACTGCAGCCGACAGAACAAGCACTATTTTCGATTTTTTATGCAATTGACTCCCAGGTCAAGATAAATATTGCCCGAATATTGGCGGCATTTCGACAGCATAAGGTAGGAACTCACCATTTTTCAGGGGTTTCAGGATATGGTCACGATGATTTGGGGCGACAAACCCTGGATCGAGTATTTGCTACCGTGGTTGCAGCCGAAGCCGCTGCAGTCCGGGTCCAATTTGTATCCGGTACCCATGCGATCACCTGTGCCCTATTTGGTGTCCTGCGTCCCGGTGATGAACTATTGGCGGTCACTGGGGCTCCCTATGACACGTTAGAGGAAGTTATCGGTATCCGTGGCAATAATCAAGGTTCTCTTCAAGAATTTGGGATTAGCTACCGCGAGCTGCCCCTCACAGATAACGCAACTATCAATTGGGCCAGCTTAGCAACGGCAATTCAGCCCAATACCAAAATGGTACTGATCCAACGTTCCTGTGGCTACAGCTGGCGCACCAGTTTAACCATTGATGACATTGGTCAAATCGTACAGTTAATTAAGGCCCAAAACCCAGACACCGTTTGCTTTGTCGACAACTGCTACGGCGAGTTTGTAGACACCCGTGAACCCACAGCCGTAGGGGCAGATCTGATGGCTGGGTCTCTGATTAAAAATCCAGGCGGCACAATCGTAACTACAGGTGGCTATGTGGCTGGGCGAGCTGACCTGGTTGAGGCGGCGACCTGTCGCCTGACATCTCCCGGCATTGGCAGTTCTGGCGGTTCTACTTTGAATCAAAGTCGGTTACTTTTTCAAGGGTTATTTCTCGCCCCACAGATGGTCGGAGAAGCACTTAAAGGCAATTACTTACTCGCTCACACCTTTAGTCAGTTAGGCTACGCTGTTAACCCACCAGTGGATGCGTCTCAGAGAGATGTGATTCAAGCAATTCGACTGGAAGACCCCGATAAACTGGTGGCCTTTTGCCGAGCGATCCAGCAGAACTCACCAGTTGAGGCCTATGTCGATCCAGTGCCAGCGGGAATGCCTGGTTATGAAAGTCAGTTGGTTATGGCTGGCGGTACGTTTATCGACGGTAGTACCTCAGAACTTTCAGCAGATGGGCCATTGCGTAAACCCTATGTGGTGTATTGCCAGGGAGGGACCCATTGGACCCATGTTGCGATCGCAGCCGAAGCTGCCGCTAACGCCATCGGTCCCGCCAAGAAACCCGACCCTTAAATTGTTAAGATAACTACATACAACTACCCACCAGCGTCCCAAATCCCAAATGATTACCGTTGCAATACCCAAGGGCTCGTTGCTCAAAGACACCATCCGGATGCTTCGAGGAGCTGGATTAGATTTTAGTGGATTCTTAGACAGTAGTAATCGTCAGCTACAAATTGAGGAAAGTACTGGCCGCGCCAAAGGATTGCTGGTTAGGGCGCAAGATGTACCGGTTTATGTCGAATATGGTCAGGCCCAGCTGGGCATCGTCGGTTATGACGTGCTCTACGAAAAAGAACCCAATGTGGCGCAGTTGGCAGATTTAGGATTTGGCTACTGCCGATTTTCTGTAGCCGTCAAAAAAGATGGGCCTTACCGTTCTGCCCTCGACTTGCCTCCCCACTGCCGCGTTGCTTCCAAATTTGTCAACACCGCCCGTCGTTACTTTCAAAGTATTGACCTACCAGTTGAAATTATTCCCCTCTATGGGTCTGTAGAATTAGGCCCGATTACCGGCATGTCTGAGGCAATTGTCGATTTAGTCTCCACTGGACGCACACTAAAAGAAAACAATCTAATTGAGCTAGAAGTACTCTTCGAAAGTACAGCCCGTCTCGTTGCTCATCCTCTGAGCTATCGTTTAAATGTGGATAATCTCAGCGAGTATGTTGATTTAATTCGTCAGCAAGCGATGGTAACAGCTTAGGCGCTCATGATTGTTATAAAACAACAAGGTTCATCAACCTACGATTGGCAGCTTTTTAAGCGGCTTCTCCCCTATATTCTCCAGGAGAAACGGCATCTTGTTTTGCCGTTATTACTCCTAATCCCGTTGGCGTTTGCCCAGGCACTGCAGCCAGTGTTAATTGGTCAGGCAATCTCGGTCATTGGTCAGGAATCAGGAGCCTGGGATTTTCTGATAAATCGGCCTTTGCAAGAGGCATTGAATATTCTCATTTTGCTGTTGTTATTGTGCATTGGCACTCGGTTAGCTCTGGATGGATGGCAGAGTTTTTTAGTGCAAAAGGTAGGACAGGATATTACCCGTAATATCCGTAATGACATGTTTCACCATGTGTTAGCCCTATCAATGCGATTCTTTGATCGTACCCCTGTGGGTCGGTTAATTACCCGGCTAACCAGCGATGTTAATGCCTTGGGAGATGTTTTCTCCACGGGTGCTATTGGCATCTTTAGCGACATGTTCTCCATTGTGGTATCGGTGGTGATAATGTTGTGGATCGACTGGCGCTTAGGCTTGATGTTGATGTTTTTGCTGGTACCGGTAACCAGTATCATCATTTACTTTCAGCAGCAGTATCGTAAGGCTAATTATCAGGCCCGTGAGGAGCTATCGGCCCTGAACTCTAATCTGCAGGAAAATATTGCTGGGATTGAAGTGGTCCAGTTGTTTCGGCGGGAGAGCTTTAATGCCAACCTGTTTCGTTCCACGAATGAACGGTACATGATGGCTGTGGATCGCACCATTTTTTATGATTCGGCGGTATCAGCTACGTTAGAGTGGATTGCGTTAGTTGCGATCGCAAGCGTTCTCGGCATCGGTGGCTGGCTAGTTCTGGGCAAGAACCTAGAAATTGGGATCTTGACCACGTTTATTCTGTTTGCCCAGCGTTTATTTGAACCCTTGCGTCAGTTCGCCGATAAATTCACAGCAATTCAGGCAGGTTTTACCGCCGTTGAGCGTTTAAACGATTTGCTCAATGAACCTATCGACATTCAAGACATTGAAGATCCGGCAGTGTTGCCTGACCCCATTGATGAACAAGGCAATGTGCTACCTGGAGAGATTCACTTTGACCATGTGTCCTTTGGCTATAAGGCCAATGAATACGTGCTCAACCAGCTAGATTTCACCATTCGCCCTGGTGAGAAAGTAGCATTAGTCGGTCCTACGGGAGCAGGCAAAAGCTCAATTATTCGACTCCTCTGTCGTCTTTACGAAGTCAATGAGGGGAAAATCTTGTTAGATGGCGTGGATATTCGTGAGCTAGCCCAAGAAGACTTGCGTACCCGCATGGCCATTATTTTGCAAGATGGATTTCTCTTCTCAGGAGACGTGAATAGTAACATTACGTTGGGAGAAGATTATACACCAGCCCAGATTCGTCATGCAGCTGAATCGACTAATGTAGCTCGCTTTATCGAAAAATTACCCCAGGGGTACGACACCATGTTACGCGAGCGCGGCACAAATCTCTCTGGTGGTGAAAAACAGCTCTTGGCCTTTGCCCGTGCTGCCATTCGTAACCCTGGCATTTTGGTGTTGGATGAAGCCACGGCAAATTTAGATGTGGGAACTGAAGCTCAAATTCAGTCAGCATTGAATACACTGTTGAAAAATCGTACAGCAATTATTATTGCTCACCGGCTATCCACCATTCGTAACGTTGATCGAATTTTAGTGCTAAAGCAGGGGTATCTTGTAGAACAGGGTAGCCATGATCAGCTGTTGGCCCAGAATGGTTTATATGCGAGCTTGCATAAACTGCAGATGCTTGGCCAATAAGGCTAGCCCGCTGTATAGATCAATAAACGAGATGGGCGACGCATGTAGATATTTGACAACTTTGAGAATTAACTTTCTCCTATGCCAGGAGCGTTTTTAGCAATCACTGGCTCTCCTGTTTGAGCAACTTGCTCAAGAATATCTGCAGCTCGCTCGACCCCGCCGGATGCTTGAATTATTTTTTGCATCCGCTGAGCATTTTCACGATAGCTGGCTTCGTTGAGAACCTCTGTAATCGCTCTACGGAGTGTTGTTTCGTCAAGTTTAGTCAGTTGGATCCTTTTTCCTGCTTTGGTGCGTGCTAGCCTTGCTGCAATTCCTGGTTGCTCATTGGTGATGGGAATCGCTACCAGAGGAACGCCACAACTAAGGGCAGTGAGCACCGTATTCATCCCAGCATGGGTAACAACAACCTGGGATCGCTCGATCAGTTTCTGATGAGGTGCGAATGGTACAACAATAGGATCTCCAGGGAGATCGATTGATTGCGATTCTGGATTACCCAGTGAGATAACGAGCTGAGCTTCTAATGTTGAACAGGCTTGAGCAATACACTTAAAAATTTCCGGTCGCTGGTTTTGGAGCGTTCCTAATGAAGCATAGATGAGAGGTTGCCCATTGAGGCGGTCATAGGGAAAGTCAGTCTCTGTCCCGGATGGATCTTTTTAGGTAGACTGGCAAAAAGTGACACACCTCCAGGACGTATACGGCAAGTTCGGCGTTGTTCACAGATTTCTCTCCACAGATCGCGTAATAGAAAATTGACGAGTGCGTTTCCAAATCGATTGCGTAAACGCGCCCATGGTGTTGCTGAGTAAGCCCAGTGAGTGGAGTAGGGTGGAACAGCTGGTTCACGGTGAACCAGCATCGCGTTGCAGACTGTAACGAAGGGTAAGTCAAGATAGTCAGCTACAGTCGCGATCGATGTAGTAATCTGATCAACAATCAGTACCTCAATATTTGCTGCGCGTATCGCTTGTGGTGCTTCGCGAAATAGCATCTCTGTTTCATGCTTAAAAAAGTCAATCGTGAATTTGAGTCCTGCCCTACCAGTTAACGTCCCCAGAGTTTTGTATTTGCGATCAATACTCCCTCTTGGATAGTCAAGCACACCAATTTCACAGGTTGTGAGTTCGAGGTTTTCTACCTTTGCCAAAGCATCAGGCACACCAAATAGAGTAACCGAGTGACCACGACGCTGGAGTTCGAGAGCAAGAACGCATATAGGGTTAAGGTGTCCGATAGCAGGTGGACAGAAAATTCCAAATCGTGTCATCATTAATTCTTTACCTCTTCCTCAATTGCTCTGAACTATAAGCGATGAGTACATGACCTAAGTCTAGTGTGAAGTCTAACGTTGCCCAGCACCCGCCGCAGATAACCTTTGCCTAATAACCGAGCCACTTCCGGCAGTCAGATTGTATGGACGTTATTAGGCTGTTATTCTAAAGCTTAATTGGCTAAACGCTGTTCAATCGCTTTAAACAGCTCAGCAAAATCTGATTCGGTATGAATATCAGGAGTGAGTGTATTCATATCTTTGAGAATTTCTACCAGTTCGGCAATGGTGTTGCGAATTTGAGTGTAGAGATCAATAGATTCTCGAAAGCCTTGCATATTGGCTGAGCCAACAGTTTTCATGGCTTCGTCAAGGTCAGCGATTTCTTTTTCCCAATGTTGAATGTAGCGAATACGTTTCACTGGCTTATAGATTTCGGCATCGGCAAGTACAATTGGAAAAATTCTGTCGCGGTAGTCACCATTAGCAGCAATTTCCACCAACTCAAACATGCAGTTCTCTGACTTAAGATATTTGTCACTGATAATGACAATGACTGCTTTCCCTTTACCAATTTGCTCCATAAACTCTTTGATACTGCCCTTAAAGCCCAGATCATTCTTATCCCGAATCAAGGTGATTTCCGAAGCTTGAAACGCTTCATCTATTTTATTCGCCATCGCTTCACTGTCCCCCTTCCAGGCATAGGAGATAAACACTTCTTTCGCTGTCGAAAAAGGCTTCGGTGGTCCCGGCAGTGCAGGTGGTTTGATTTTTTGTACTAGAGACGTTTTGTCAGGCAGGGTAATTCCAAGATTATCTAAAGAAACATAGTTACTTAAAACCTGAAAAATAGAATTTAGCCCTTTTCCAGTCGGTCCTTTCACCCAATCCAGGAGTTCTTTTGCTCGTTGCCCCTGAGGCGCTTGAGACGATGACATCACCCCTGCAGGTAAATCCAGAGCAAAGATCATTTCTTCAAATTGAGCAGGGGGCATGGCTCCCAGACTTTGAATGAGCTTTAAGCGTGACCTGGGATCAAGATTCATAGCCATTTGTACCGTTTGCTTTTAAGTTTTTCTGAGAATATCAGAGGTGTCTTGAAGGGGTAGTCCTTGTTGACTAATATTACATCGCACCAATGTATTACCCAAGAACGATGCGTTAGTGGTCAACGGTCTCTCACAAAAATGTTGTTAGCAAATAGATAGATACCTTAATTAGCAAGCGCACAGCCAGGGTATAGTACCGTTGCAACGCACCGCTTTCATGATTTATCTGGTGCGTTACTAATCGCTTTCATGATTTATCTGGTGCGTTACTAATCGCTTTCGCATCAGCTATAACCTGTGGGCTATACAGCACCCTACATAATGCCAGCCCTAAATATCCAAATCGGCCATTTTGAGCTTAGGACCGTAGGTTTCAATAAACTCACGACGAGGTGCAACACGATCCCCCATAAGCACCGTAAAGATTCGTTCTGCCTCAGCCGCGTCTTCAATCTCTACTTTCTTTAGCGTGCGACTCTCAGGATTCATGGTGGTATCCCACAGCTGTTGGGGCATCATCTCACCTAACCCCTTAAATCGCTGCACATTATATTTTGCATTGTCAGGCAAAGCGCTAATGCCTCGCTGCAGTTCCTGATCGCTATAGCAGTAAGTATGACTTCGTCCCCGTTCTAGCTTGTATAAGGGAGGGCAAGCAATATAGACAAAGCCCTGATCAATCAGCGCCCGCTGATAGCGATAGAAAAATGTAAGCAACAGCGTACGAATATGGGCTCCGTCCACGTCCGCATCTGTCATCAGACAAATGCGGTGATAGCGCAGCTGTGATGAGTCAAAATCCTCCCCCTTGATACCGAGTCCCAGGGCCGTAATCAAGGACTGCACTTCGTTGTTCTTATAGATCTTCGAATCATCAGTCTTTTCAATATTGAGAATCTTGCCTCGCAACGGCAAAATAGCTTGAAAGCGACGATCACGTCCCTGTTTAGCACTTCCCCCTGCAGAATCCCCCTCAACAATAAAGATTTCTGACTCAGCCGGGTCGCGAGAGCTACAGTCTGCCAGCTTACCAGGCAAGGTAGACGACTCCAAAACTGACTTCCGCCTTACTAAATCACGGGCTCGACGGGCTGCTTCCGCAGCATTAAAAGACTGAATCGCTTTTTCTAGAATCGAATCCACAACGCTGGGATTAAAGTCTAGATACTCACTCAGGGTTTCCCCAATGAGCGAATCCACAATCCCGCGAACCTCAGTATTACCCAGCTTGGTTTTAGTCTGGCCTTCAAATTCCGGTTCTGGCACCTTAACGGAAATCACCGCCGTCAACCCTTCACGAATATTCTCCCCCGCTAGATTTGCCTCATTTTCTTTACGCTTATTACGCTTGCGGGCAAAATTATTCATGGTGCGGGTAAGCACCGCTTTGAGACCCTCTAGATGGGTACCGCCATCAACGGTGCGAATGTTGTTGGCAAAGCCCATCAGATTGTCAGAATAGGCGTCTACAGACCACTGCAGAGCAGCTTCCACCTGTACTCCATTTTTCTCACCATCCACATAGATAATGTCAGGATGAATGGGCTGCTTCTCTTTATTAATGTATTCAACGTACTCTCGGATACCGCCTTCATAGAAATATCGGTTTATCTTAGGCTGATCAGCCTTGAGCAGTTCTAGGCGATGATCAGTAAAGGTAATATCCACACCGGCATTGAGATACGCCAACTCCCGTAAACGACCAGCTAGGGTATTGTAATCAAACTCAATGGTCTCAGTAAAAATAAGACTGTCGGGCTTAAAGCTGACCGATGTGCCGGTACGACTGCCTGCACTACTCTTGACCGCTAGCTCACCCTGGGCATCTCCGCGCTCATAGCGCTGCTTATGCTCTTTCTTATTACGCCAAACGGTTACTTCCACCCATTCAGACAGGGCATTGACCACTGACACACCGACACCGTGGAGACCGCCAGATACTTTATAGCCGCCGCCGCCAAACTTACCGCCCGCGTGCAGTACGGTCATCACAGTTTCTAAGGCAGACTTACCCGTACGAGAATGGACATCGGTAGGAATCCCCCGCCCATCGTCAGTCACCGTAACGGAGCCATCTGCGTTTAGGTCAATGGTAATGTTGCTGCAGTAACCTGCTAATGCCTCGTCTACGGAGTTGTCAACAACCTCGTAAACTAGGTGATGCAAACCCCGCGGCCCAGTAGTACCAATGTACATACCCGGTCGCTTGCGTACAGGCTCCAGGCCTTCGAGCACCTGAATCTGATCGGCACCATAGTCGGTTGTCATGCTTTCCTATCTCCTAAGACGGTTGTAAAGCCGCAGTAGCATTAGAAATGAAATTGTGCCCCCGAATTTTAGCACAACCATGTTAAAAGCGATTCTGAATGGGTTTTAGAACGCGTATTTATTAGGGATGGATCAAAAAAATTTACACATATTTTTAATAGGTCAGTTTCATTGACTAATCTAACGTCTAAATTCAGTTCTTATGTACCATTACTTATTATAGTCGTTGGGCCAACGGCTGTAGGTAAGTCTGGTCTAGCCTTACAGCTAGCTGAGCGATTAAACGGCGTAATCTTAGGGGCAGATTCGCGGCAAATATATCGCGAGTTTGATATTGGCACCGCCAAGCCATCTTTAGCAGACCGGCAACAGGTACCGCATTACTTAGTGGATATATGCGAGCCGACTGAAACTTTAACAGTTGCTGATTATCAAGCCAAGGCCCAAATGTTAATTCAGCAAATACATGGACAAAAAACACATGTGCCTTTGTTGGTTGGTGGCACGGGACTGTATGTGAGTGCGATCGCAAAAGGTTTAATTATTCCCCGAGTCGCACCACAACCCTCACTGCGACAGCAGCTAACCAGTGTAGGACAACCCCAGTGTTATGCATTTTTGTGCCAGGTTGATCCGGTCGCTGCAAAACGAATTCACCCTAATGATGCGGTTCGAACCCTCCGGGCGCTAGAAGTCTACTATGCCACTGGACGCCCTATTTCAGTTCAACAGGGCGAAAATCCACCGAATTATCCCCTTACATATGTGGGGTTAGATTGTGGTGATGCTTTACGTCAGCGCATTGCTCAACGCACTCAATATATGTTGGAGGCTGGCTTTGTGACTGAGGTGGAATCATTGATCAATCGTTACGGCAAGAATTTGCCATTGTTAGACACCCTGGGATATGCGGAAATTAAGCAGTATTTAGCTGGGGAAATAACTTTAGATGAAGCGATTGTTTTAATTGTTCGTCATACACAACAGTTTGCGAAGCGGCAGAGGACTTGGTTTCGGAAAGTGGATGGGATTGAGTGGTTTGATTCGAACGCGTCTGATTTGATCGATCGGGTTTGGCAATATGTTCAAGGATTTTAGACCTACAAAATGCCAAGAAAGTCTTTCAAGTTAAATAGTTACATTCACCTCAAAAGGTTTTAACAGCAATGGCATACCTGTTCTTTTACTTATTTCCTCAACCCATGACTCTTACCAATCACCCAATGCCGCCGAAAATACCTTGATAAACTCGATTCTTCCAACGTCAAACAAATCGGTCGCCCATGGGGACAAGTACGTGGATTCTTCGTCCGCTGCCAATCATCCAAAAGTGTTTGCATAGCCTCTAATGCCAACGGCGTACCATTCCGAATCGCCGTGCGACAAGCCGTTGCCACCATCGCCTCATCAATATCCCCTCCTAAACTCATTTCAAGTAAGGCATCGGCACAATCTTCTCGCTCCACTAGAGGAACCGGCACCGATCTTACGGCCCAAAGATTTTCTCCAAATAAATCAATCTCTAAATTTAACCGCTTTAGCTGTTCTACCTGCCGAGCACTAAGCTGACTCAGAATAATAGCAGGCTCTACAGGAACTGTTTTCCAATGCGCCTTAATCTGCTCATAAATCACCCGCTCATGGGCAATGTGCTGCTCCACCAGACACAGACCACCGCTGTGCTCGGCCACGATGTAGGTGTCTTGAACCTGGGCGACGGCTTTGAGCTGACTTGGTAGCTCGTGGCCACTAAAGCCATACCCCCCCGCCGCCTCAGCCACCTTAAAGAGCTGTTTAGTACGCTGGGTTTGGGCATTGTCTACCACGTTTGATAGCCGTAATGTCTTTTCAACCGCAGTGGCAAGGCGATCGCACCACCCCTCCATATCTTGCAGATAAATCTCCGACTTAGCCGGATTCCGATTCCAGTCAATCTGCTGGGACGGTACCCGCAGATGCAAAAAGCACACCGGATAGCGATCGCGGGGTAACGTCCGTCGAAAGTTATAGATCAATGACTGCACTAAAACAGGTGCACTCACCGTCCGACCATTAATCGCCACCCGCACCCAGTCCGGACGACGACGATGACAGCGATCCGGCAACCCCACCAGCAAATCTAGCTGGCTCTGGGCACAGCCTAAATCCTCAGCGCTAAGGCTCACCTGTGCCAAATCATGGACGGTGACATCTCGTAAAATCTGGGGCAACATCGTTTTAGCCGTCGACCCAGGCCACAGAGTAAACCAAGCCCGGTCAGTATGGGCCACCTGCCAAGTCACCTGGGGATGGCAAAGGGCTAACTGCTGCACTGTTTGCTGCACTTGACGCAGCTGTTGAGCCACGGCTGGCAACACCTGACGTCGGTTGGGGAGTCGGGCAAAAAGATTATCAGCGGTGACTACGGTGCCGGGGGCAATCCCCACTTCTTCAATCCCTAAAACCAACCCCTCAGAACCATAGTTCACCCGCCAGCCCATATCTCCTGCTACCCGGCTGCGAATCTCTAACTCCGACAGCTGGGCCAGACTATGTAATGCCTCACCGCGAAACCCAAGACTATGAATTTGCCTCAGATCGTCACAGGTACGAATCTTACTAGTGCTATGGGCCGTCGCCGCCTGTTCTAAATCAGCGCGATTGATCCCGGTACCATTGTCGGTCACCCGCACCCGCCATAGGTCTGGCCACAAATGAATAGCAATCCTGGTCGCTCCAGCATCTAGCGCATTCTCAGATAGCTCTCGCGCAACCGCCGCCAGAGAGTCAATCACTTCTCCAGCGGCAATCAAACTGATCACATCCTGGGACAGGCGTTGAATAGGTGAAGCAATGGTAATAGTAAACGCTCCGTAGGTGTTAATGTTCTTCTAACGCTATCGCGAAAGACGAATTTTATGATCTCAGAGATCTATAAGCCAGCCTCAATTGCTAAGATTCAAGCCGAGAAGGGCAAAATGCGTCGGTCGTTACTAAAGGCACGTCAGGCAATCCCCCCCCAGGTTTGGCGACAGAAGTGCGATCGCATTTGTACCCATCTAGGCCAATGGCCTACCTTCCAAAAAGCACGTACGACATTGGCCTATTGCAGCTTTCGCAATGAACCAGACCTCGGCAGCCTACTGGCCCAGCAACGCTCTTGGGGACTTCCTCGTTGCCAGGGGAAAACGCTTATTTGGCATCGATGGTTTCCCACCTGTCGTTGGCCCTTACGCTCTGGCACCTATGGCATTACCGAACCAGATCCCACATCACCAGTGGTGGATCCACGTCGAGTAGACTTAATTTTAGTGCCAGCCGTCGCCTGTGATGTCAAAGGCTACCGCTTAGGCTACGGTGGTGGCTTCTATGATCGCATGCTCAGTCAACCCAGCTGGCAGGGCAAACCCACTATTGGTATTGTGTTCGAGTTTGCTCGCTTACCCCAGATTCCCAAAAACAGTTGGGACCGCCCTTTAGATGGTATCTGTACCGAAAGTGGCTTGTTTCTGGCGGACTAGTCATGAACCAACTTCACAGTTTGCTAGCTGGACTTTATTGAATTTTTTTCATCAACTGAACAGTGGGTTACTCACTAGATTTTCTTAAAACAGTCCGTACTTTCACGGTTAAAGTTAGAGGGCAGACTGCGGCAGCAACAGATATTGCACTAAGTGCACATTGATCCTGATAACCATAACGATAAAAACGGCTAAGTCACTGCATCAATTGGATAAAAAATCCATAAAGGCACTGATAGATTTAACCAACTTCACCATCTTTAAGAATGCGCACTTTATGCCTTCTTTATCCTTATAGCCAGATGGGATTGCGTAAGTAAAAAGTAATGATGACTGAGTTACCTTTATTCATCAGCTGAATCACTTACCCGCCAATATTAGACGCAAAGGTTATATCTATGCCATCCGTTACTAATCCGTCCACTCAAACGTTTCATCCAGGCTTTTGCACTGCAACGATAAAACCTGCCCACACATTTCGCTTAGGCGAAATTTTAGTTCGCCATGGCTCTATCTCTAAAGAGCAGCTAGAGCAAGTAATTCTAGCCCAAGCCCAGCAAACTGACTGTCATTTCAAATATAAGCTGGGTGAAATGTTACTCTCTAAAAAAATGATTACTACTCAAGAATTAAGAGCTGGGTTAAAAGAACAATTTTGGCGTAATCATGGTTTCTGGGTGATCGACTAAGCTCAACGGACAATCAGGATAGAATTCCTGAGAGCACCAATTTACCAACCATCTGACGTGATTCTAGACGCTCATGGGCTTTTGCCAAGTTATCAGGACTCAGTAGCCCCAAATGCTCCGTCATCGTACTTTTAACAACACCCCGCTCTATAAGGTCGGCCACCCGATTCAGTAACTCATGTTGTGAACGCATATCGACTGTCTCATAAAGAGCTTTGGTAAACATAAACTCCCAGGCAAAGGCAACACTTTTATTTTTCAATAAATTTAGATCAGGAGGTGTTTTAGTCGAAACTACAGCGCAAATTCCCCCCTGAGGCTTAATCAAATCAGCCATAACTTGCCAGTAGTAATTCGTATCATTAAGACAGAGAATATAATCAACAGCTTTTATCCCTAGTCTCTCCAACTCAGCCTTCAAATCACCATGATGATTGACACAGTGAGCGGCACCTAACTGCATACACCATTTTCTCGAAACCCCTCTAGACGCTGTTGCAATTACTTGCAAACCAGCATACCTGGCCAACTGAATTGCCATTGAGCCAACACCACCCGCAGCACCAATAATTAGCAGAGTAGCGTTATTACTCCCAGTCTCAGAAGAGATCTTCAAACGTTCAAAAAGAGACTCCCAAGCAGTAATAGTGGTTAATGGCAACGCTGCTGCCTCTTCAAAAGACAGGCGCTTTGGCTTATAGCCAACAATACGCTCATCGACCAAGTGATACTCACTATTACAGCCAGGTCTTGCAATACTGCCAGCATAGTAAACCTCATCTCCAGGTTGAAACAGGGTAACCTGCTGCCCCACAGCTGTCACAACGCCAGCCGCATCCCAACCCAGAATTTTAGGTGTCATCAATCGCCCTTGTACAGAAGCACGAACTTTACAGTCAATCGGATTTACGGACACTGCTCGCACCTGAACCTGCAAGTCTCGCTCACCCAGCTTTGGCATCGCCAGGTAACACTCCATAAAACAGTCGGGATGGCCTACAGGCAGGAATTGACTCACTCCAAACGCTTTCATCATCATAGCAATCACTTGAACACCCCAATTACAAGGCCTACTTTTGCTCCTCCTGTTCTTCCGACAACCTAGCAAAACCTTAATTCAGCCTGAATACGCCACAAGACATCGCAAAGCACCAATTCATGACAAAGGAGGCCACTATCAGCATAGAGCGGACTAGATGTCGTTAATCGTCCACCAACAAAAAGGACAACAAAATAGTATACACAAACACATATCTGTCATTCCCTAACCTTAAAAAAAGTCTTCTAGCTCACAGACTAACTAGACAACGATGTGGTTATGTTCTAAACAGAATACGCAGTACCTATGAGCCTATAGGCACTCCCTTTATTCTACGAAAAATAAAAATTGTTATTTCAGCCTTCATAACTCAAAACTTATCTTGTCTGATGTAGCCTAAGTTACTTATTTGTAGACAGTTACGAATCTTTTATCTTTGGACACTTCTAGTAAGTTTTTTGTGGTTTTGTCTGATATTGTAAAGTTTATTATATATTGCGGTTGCTATTTACTTGGAACAACAATGGCAAATACTACCCAAGCTGTTAAAGCATTTATTTCAGCTTACGACAGTACTACTTTGGCATCTCAAAAGTTAGATGATGCCATTGAAGCTATGTGTTGTAGCAAATCTTTCAGAAGTTTGATTCTCGCATTGGTCAAAAGTCCTGCTTTCTCTGAAGAACTTGGAAAAGAGTTTGAAGAAGCGGGTGCAATCTTAGGACTATCCGCCTGTCGTAGCCTACGCAGTTGTCTCAACTTTTCCATTGGGCAATTTTTTGGGCTTTTGGCTGAGGTGATTTCTGCTTTTGATCAAGCAGCGGGGGAGAGATGGAGCAGGTTCGCTAATCGCTTACATGGGTCCAATTTTGGGGTTGGCAAGCTCCTAGAGCGTCTTCTGCGCAGCGCCGAAAGCAGTTTTTACAAGGACTTAGCTGCTAAACTAGTTGATGAAAATCCCCATGCGGTTTATCCCACCTCTAGCTATCGTGAGAGTCAGGCTAACGTAGTCAGCACCGATGACGACCAAGTCATTGAAGCCGTGATGACAGCACGAACATTTACATCTATTCGTGTGGTTGAAAATACGCTAGAGCCAGAACAAACAGTGTTGCGTGACATGTACATTAGCCATGGTCGCTGCATTTGCTTAGTCGATAAAAATGTTGAAAGCTATTATGGCGAAAAGATTGAAGCCTATTTCAACTATCACGGTATTCACTTGGAGAAGCTTGTATACCGAGCCATGGAAGTCGATAAGGGCATTCGTACTGTGGAACGGATGTTAGGAGATTTCAAACGGCTTGGCGTCTGTCGCCATGAACCCGTTTTGCTCATTGGTGGTGGGGTTATCGCCGATACCGGTGGTCTTGCCTGTGCCCTTTACCACCGAAATACCCCCTACGTTATGCTTTCTACATCTATTGTGGCAGGCATTGATGCAGGTCCTTCTCCCCGCACATGCTGCGATGGTTTTGGTTACAAAAATCTCTTCGGCGCATATCATGCGCCAGTTCTATCCTTAACTGACCGTTTCTTCTTTAAGACACTGCGGGAAGGTTGGCTACGCCATGGCATTATAGAAATCATCAAAATGGCTGCAATCAAGGATCTGGAGCTATTTGAATATCTCGAACAGGCTGGACCAGAACTAATTGAAACTCGTTTTGGTACTCTCAATTGTGAACCGGGCTCCAACATTAGTGTTCTTTCTCAGAAAATTCTTGGAGCTGCACTCAGAAGTTATGTTGAGGCAGAATACGGCAATCTCTATGAAACCCACCAATGTCGTCCTCATGCCTATGGACATACCTGGTCTCCCGGTTTCGAGATTGAAGCAGGGTTACTACATGGTCACGCCGTCGCTATAGGCATGGGCTTTGGTGCTTACCTCAGCTACTGCGAAAACTGGATTACTGCTGAGCAATTCCATCGAATTTTAAAGCTGATCAGTTCCTTTGGCCTTAGTCTCTGGCATGATGTTCTCCTGAATAAGGAAACCCTGTGGGCCTCCCAGGAAAAGATTATTCAAAAGCGCGGTGGGAACTTGGCAGCTCCCTTACCCAAGGGTGAAATTGGTAAATGCGGCTATCTCAACTCCTTAACCCAGGAAGAACTGTACGCCGCTATCAGCGCTTACCGTGAAATTTGCCAAGACTACCCACGTCAGGGCGTCGGCATTGACCCACTGTGCAGTGATGTTGGCCTCGAAGATCCATCTACTATAGGTCATAGCCTAATGGAAACCGCCAAAGAACACTCCACAGAAACAGCCGAAGTTCTATTTCCTGTATAGGAAAACCTCTGTAGGGGCATTGCATGTAATGCCCCTACTTACTACATAATTGTCATCCCTTTTGCTTACACGAACGCTTGAGATTGTCATGGCGCATCCTCCCTTTGATATTGTTATTCCACTATTTCGTACCCGCTGGAACACTCGCGCTGTTTTAGAAGGCTTAACTTTTCACTATCAACCTCAAGCGATCCACATTATTACCCTGCCTGATGAGGTAGCCTCTTTAGCGCAAATATCTAAAGAGTGGAAAACTGCCCCCCTTCATATTCATAACGAAGAAATATTTTTCCAAACAGTTGGGTTAACTAAAACCTCTATTTGCGCCGAACTAAACCTGGGTAAATCACTCTACAACCCTGGCTGGTTTTATCAGCAGCTCTTAAAACTTGGCGCGTTTGAAGGCCTTCCTGACCTCAGTGAATGGTACTTAGTTTGGGACAGCGATCTGCTACCTGTAGCAACCTGGCCAACATTACGTGGTGAAGGGGACAATTTAGAACATATGTTTGCTCTGTTGCAGCATAATGCCTATGGCAATCCCACCATTGTTGGGAAATGGGAAACTTGGATTCAATCAGTCTTAGGAGTACCCCCCTTAACAGATGAGACAGGAACCTTTGTGCCCCACCACATGTGGTTTAAGCAAGACCATCTGAAATCATTTGCCCAACAGATTAATAACTACTACGAATCTACGGCTCATTGGCTGCTATTGATGATGCGCTCAGCCAATGATTTTGGTACCTTTAGTGAGTATTGGGCCTACGTTTCATGGGTAGCCAACCAAACGCCGACAGACATTGCCTTTTATCCCTATGCCCAATACGGAGAAACCACCGAACGCTTCTTTGATGATGGTACAGGCCTATTCTCCACAACCCTGAGAACCAGTCTATCGATAGAGCCTAATGGACCAGATGATGGCTTTTCTCCTGCCTATACAGAGGTGAATACATTCATCCAGACTGAGTATGGCGAAGATGCATTACCCTCTTCAATTGCCTTTGAAAGCAGCCCTCGCCATTTGAAAAAGAATAGCGAGACTATGCACATTGAAGAAACACGCTCTCGCTGGAATCCACGAATGGCAGGAGAACCAGCGGCAGTTTAACAAATGGCAAGTAGCAAGCGATAAGTAGCAAGTAACGCACAAAAGAAACGCTCGTTACTTTTCAATTAAGCTCACCGCTGCCTGCTTCACTACCTCTAACAGCTCTAGAGAAAGATGCAAACTGTTAAGGTCAACATCCCCCGCCTTGGGCTTGGGTTGAGGACCATGGTAATCGCTTCCCCCTGTCATCAATAAGCCATACTGGTCACACAGGTCTTCCAGTACTCGTTCTTCACTGATACTGTGCTGCGGGTGATATACCTCTACACCCATCAGGCCAGCGTTGACTAATTCGGGCAGTACCTCTTCCACGATACCTCCTTGGAATAGATAGGGATGGGCCCAAACTGGCACTGCGCCACAACTTATCAGAAGTTCGATACCTTCTTGGGCGGTAAACTTCTCATAGGGCACATAGGCAGGACCATGATCGCCAATAAACCGTTGGAATGCATCCTGTTGAGAGGTGACGTGGCCAGCTGCCAGCAGCGCATTGGCAATGTGGGGACGACCGGGGGCCATATTGCCAGGCATAGAGGGTAATTCAATGGGAAACCCCAGCTCAGTGAGCTTATCTACCATTTTCTGTGCCCGACGATGACGGCCCTGAATTCGTTCATTTAAGGGGGCCTCTATCTTTTGCGGATCTGGATAGAAGCCCAGAATATGCATAGACCGCTCGTTGTAAGTTGTACTTAGTTCGATACCGGGGACAATTTCTAAACCATAGGTTTGGGCAGCACTACGGGCCTCATCCCAACCAGAAATGGTGTCGTGATCAGTGATGGCTAACGCCTTTACTCCTTTGGCTGCCGCTCGCTCGACTAGCTTTGTCGGGGTCAAGGTACCGTCTGAAAATGTAGTGTGACAGTGGAGTTCGAGCATAGGGTAAAAGGGGAAAGGAAAGAGGTAAAGGAGTAAGGACGTAGGGTGGGCACGGCCCAATAGATTCATCGCCCAACGCTATTTCAATTATGGACAGATTTAGATCGTAATGTCCCAGGCAAAAAAATAAGGATTTGTTGATGCAGCCTGGTATTCACTCAATGGTCTGTGTAGGGTATGCATAACCAACACACAACTATCAAATTAATGAACCAACAATCATGCCACCTAATAAAATAAATCCAAGAATGACATTTTGTCGAAAGATGTGCCCATATACATGGGCAGGCTGTCGTTTGGTTCGCAGCTTACGATAATGGGTAAACCAAATACTACAGGCTATAGCCCAAGTAATTATAAAAGGAGAACCTAAGGCTTTATAAATGCCTAACCACAACAACAAAATTGCCGTGCCCATAAACAACAACCCAACGACCTCAGGGGTACTCGACCCAAAAAAGCGCGCACTGGAATTCACTCCCAGCTGCGCATCATACTTGCGATCAGGAATCGCATAGACTGTATCAAACCCAAGGGTCCAAAGAACCGTTGCCCCCCACAATAGCCAAGCAGGAAGGTCCAACCTGCCAGACACCGCACTCCATGGAATCAAAACAGCAAATCCCCAAGCAATGGCTAGGACTAACTGAGGCACAGGAAACACCCGTTTAGCTAGGGGATACAACAGAATAACAGGTGATGCTAAAAAACACAGCAAAATACTCAACGGATTGAGATACAGGGCAAAGCCTATGGCACAGAAAAAGGCGACGACTGCAATTCCAATTCCCGTTTTCACCGTCAATGCCCGCGAAGCTAGGGGTCGATTTCGCGTCCGCTCCACCTTTGGATCAATATTTCGATCCCATAGATCATTCACCACACAGCCCCCTGCACTCGTCGCTAGGGTGCCACAGATAATTACCACCAACAGCAGCCAATCAGGCTTACCATCAGCAGCTAAAAAAAGCGCCCATAGAGCTGGAACCATCAAAATCAGACGGCCTGTAGGTTTATCCCAACGCATCAAGCGGATAACCGTTTTCCAGGTAGGTTCAACAGGTGACGAAGACGGAGCCATGGAGACAGGGAGTTTAGGTAAGCTAGTTTCTTCTAAGAATATCTTTCCGCTTGTTACCAAGGAAAGGGGGTGCCATCAAGAAAGCAGGGTAAATAAAGCCACCTAGAAAGGTACATCCCTTAGGAAGCCGCTGAGAGCAGCTAAAAACTCTAAAATGCTTTTCACTTATATTTTTATTTACCAAAACAGTCATTTGATTTAGGCAAGCTGCCTAAATCACTCTTCCTAGTCTTCTTTCATCAACTAGTCATTTAGACCATACTTCGTTAAAAGTTCTAAATTTATTAACGCCACATACCTATTGCATTCAATTTAAATCTTAGTCATATTTTTACAAAGCACTTGAAGGCACTCCATTATTTATGGTTAAAATAACCATAAATAACAATAAACTTCCCGATAATGAATGATGCTTCACTTCTAATGCAGTCCGATGAGTATGGACTTCTGACTGATTTATACCAACTGACCATGGCGGCCTGCTACGTAGGGGAAGGGCTAGACCAGCGTCGGGCTAGTTTTGAGTTATTTGTCCGCCGTTTGCCAACGGACTTTGGTTATCTGATCGCAGCAGGACTGGCATCCGCTCTAGATTATCTGGAAAGATTTCAGTTCACAGCTGAGCAGCTGGCAGCCCTCAAGGCAACGGACATTTTTGTGGGGTCTCCCACAGAGTTCTGGAATCGGTTAGAAACCGGTCAGTTTTCAGGCGACGTGTGGGCGGTGCCAGAAGGTACGGCTATCTTTGCCCATGAACCGATTTTGCGGGTGGAAGCTCCTCTGTGGCAGGCGCAAATCGTCGAAACCTATTTGCTCAATACCATTAACTATCAGACCTTAATTGCCACACGGGCAGCACGGCTAAGAGATGTGGCTGGTCCAGAGTCCACACTACTAGAGTTTGGCACTAGACGAGCCTTTAGTCCTCAGGCCTCACTGTGGGCCGCACGGGCTGCCTTAGCCGGGGGGTTGGATGCCACTTCCAACGTCCTGGCGGCACTGAAGTTGGGGCGCAAACCAGTCGGGACTATGGCCCACGCTCTGGTGATGGCAATTGCCGCAATGGAAGGTGAGGAAACAGATGCATTTGCTGCATTTCATCGCTATTTTCCTGGTGCACCACTGCTGATCGATACCTACGACACAGTGGCGGCAGCCAAGAGGTTGGCACAAAATCCACCTGACTCTTTAGCCGGTGTCCGACTTGACTCAGGCGATCTGGTAAACCTGTCACAGCAGGTCCAGCAGGCACTGCCTGAAATACCTATTTTTGCCAGTGGGGATTTGGATGAGCATGAAATTTTGCGTTTGAAACAGGCCGGAGCTTGCATTGATGGATATGGATTGGGGACCAAGCTGGTCACTGGCAAGCCGGTCAATGGCGTCTACAAATTAGTGGATATTGATGGCGTCCCAGTGATGAAAGAATCCAGTGGTAAATTCACTTATCCAGGTCGCAAACAGATCTTTCGTTCAGCGACAGGGGACCAGCTGGGTCTCATAGAAGAGGCTGAATCATCGCCAGAAGAAGGGCTACTAAAACTAGTCATGCATAACGGCAAACAAGTGCTGCCGGTCGAATCATTGGATGTCATTCGAAAACGGACCACTCAATCCGTGGCTCAGTTACCTGCACAGGTACGAGAGGTAACTAATCCGGTTGTCCCCCAGGCAAAGATTTCAGCCGAATTGCAGAACTTGACTGATTGTACCCGGCGCAGTCAATTCGTTACGATTAGTTGAGGCATTATGCGTTTAAGTAAACTCACTGTAGAGATTACAACGTCTTTATCTAACGTGCAGCCTATGCCTGTCACACCTAGCACACACCCCCGTGTGGCACTTTTTGGTACCAGTGCGGATCCACCCCATAATGGCCATCGCAGCATTGTAGCTACCCTGGGCTATCAGTTTGACTATGTAGCGGTATGGGCATCGGACAATCCCTGGAAAGTTGACCAGTCGCCCATTGACATGCGTATGGATATGCTGGGATTGGCCATTGCTGATTTGGATACCCCAAGCACGATCAAACTACATCCTGAGCTAAGTCACCCATATACGGCCATCACCCTGGAGCGGGCTCGGCGGATTTGGCCAGAGGCTGAGTTTACTTTTGTAATTGGGGCGGATTTGGTAAAACAGTTGCCCAGTTGGCATCGTTCGTCAGATGTCCTCCGGTGGGCCAAAATTTTGGTCTTTCCGAGACCGGGCTATGGGTTAGCTGAAGATGAGCTGTCAGAGCTTAAAGGATTGGGGGCCGATGTTGCGATCGCAACTCCCCTTAGCCAGCACCACATATCCTCCAGCACTCTCCGACGGGGTTGTCCTGAGCGCCCCGACGAAATTCCCGCCGTCGTGCAAGCCTACATCCACCAACACAATCTGTATCCATGCCCGGAAAACACACCGACCACCCCTTAGCCGACTTTAAAGTCGGCATTGATAACGTCATTTTCTCGGTCGATACCGAACTAAACCGGCTGTTGGTACTGTTAGTCATGCGCCATGAATCTCCCTTTTTAGGCCAATGGTCTTTACCAGGCACTCTAGTCAGACAAGGCGAATCGCTGGAAAATGCCTCTTATCGAGTTCTCTCTGAAAAAATTCGGGTAAACAATCTCTATGTGGAACAGCTTTACTCCTTTGGTGGCCCTAATCGAGATCCACGTGAAGCCCAAGATATCTACAATGTACGCTATCTCTCAGTTAGTTACTTTGCCCTGGTTCGATATGCAGACGCTGAGCTAATCGCCGATGGTGTCAGCGGCATTGCCTGGTATCCCCTAGAACGATTGCCCACTCTTGCCTTTGATCATCAAGAGATTCTTACCTACGGTACAATTCGTCTGCGAAATAAGGTGAAATATAGCCCTGTTGCCTTTGATGTTTTGCCCGAAATGTTTACGCTGAGTAATTTGTATCAGCTATATACAACAATTTTGGGTGAGGATTTTTCTGATTATTCCAATTTTCGTACCAGGCTGCTCAAGCTGGGGTTTTTGAAGGATACGGGCATTAAAACATCGCGTGGAGCGGGGCGTCCTGCTAGTCTGTATCGGTTTGATGCGGAGGCGTTTGAGCCATTGAAGAATAAACCGATGGTGTTTGTTTAATGGTCTCCTGCGTCATTGAACACAATGGTGGGCAGTGTTTATGCCAAAGTCTCTAACGACTGCACCAATGGATACTACTCATACTACACTCTAACTACTTTCTTATTATGAAACTTGCTATTGCTCAACTGAATCCTACCGTTGGCGATCTAACTGGCAACGCACAACAGATTTTAACTGCCGCGCAAAGTGCTGCGGCACAAGGTGCACATCTATTACTCACTCCGGAACTTTCCCTATGTGGCTATCCACCTAGAGATTTGTTGTTGAGACCTGGCTTTATTCAACAGATGCACACAGTGATAGAACAATTGGCCAGGGATCTGCCCAACGGATTAACCGCTTTAGTCGGCTTAGCCCAGCCTAATGCTGATGCTGGAACAAAGGGTCAAAAACCCCTTTTTAACAGTATGGCTCTGTTAGAGAACGGCACCATCAAAACCGTATTTCATAAACGTCTACTCCCCACATACGACGTGTTTGATGAAGACCGATATTTTGAATCTGGCACCGAGCCTAATCATTTTTACCTGGAGGCAAATGGTCACTCACTGCACATCGGTGTCACCATTTGTGAAGACCTCTGGAATGAGGATGACTTTTGGGGACAGCGCACCTACGAAACTAATCCCACAGCTGAAGTCGTTGCAGCGGGTGTGAAACTGGTCGTGAATCTATCAGCCTCTCCGTTTACGGTTGAGAAACAAGCACTGCGAGAACAGATGATTGCCCACGCAACTCGTCAGCACAATTGTCCGATTGTATATGTTAACCAGGTGGGTAGTAATGACGATCTGATCTTTGATGGATACAGTGTGGCTATCGATCGCCAAGGGCATGTGGTCAGCCGCAGTCGGGGTTTCGAAACAACGGTTCAGGTGATCGACTATAGTTCACAGCAACAAGATCTGCTGCCTGGCACCGTTACCCCCCTGCTAGAGACTCCCGAAGCAGAGATATGGTCAGCCCTAGTCCTGGGGGTTAAGGATTACAGCCGCAAGTGTGGGTTTAGACAAGCGGTTGTCGGGTTGAGTGGTGGGATTGATTCGGCCTTGGTGGTTGCGATCGCAACTGCCGCCCTTGGACCGGAGAATATACTAGGTGTTCTCATGCCATCGCCCTATAGTTCTGACCACTCAATCAGCGATGCGAAGAAACTAGCCCACAATCTAGGTATTACCACCCAAACACTCGCCATTGGAGAGTTAATGGATGGTTACAACAACACCCTACTTGAGTGTTTCTCTGGCACTACCCCAGGCATTACCGAGGAAAATATACAATCTCGAATTCGGGGTAATTTACTCATGGCCATTGCCAACAAATTTGGTCATTTGCTACTATCAACCGGCAACAAGTCAGAAATGGCCGTCGGCTACTGTACTCTTTATGGCGATATGAATGGCGGTCTAGCGGTGATTGCTGATGTTCCCAAAACAAAGGTTTACAAACTTTGCCATTGGTTAAACACCCCCCATACAAAAAAACACCTGGGTCTGATTGAGCACAGGGGCAAACCCGAAATCATCCCTAATAATATTCTCATCAAACCCCCTAGCGCCGAGCTGCGACCTGACCAAGTTGACCAAGACTCCCTGCCTCCCTACGATACTCTCGATGATATTCTGGAGCGCTTAATCCAATATCATCAATCTGCAGCAGACATCGTAGCCGCAGGACACAATAGTCAAGTGGTAAAGCAAGTAGTACGCCTGCTCACCCGCGCTGAATTTAAACGTAGACAGGCTCCTCCCGTACTTAAAGTAACTGACCGAGCCTTCGGCCTAGGTTGGCGTATGCCCATTGCCAGCCGTTGGCCATTAGCTCAATAAAATCGACGGCATTAATTCCTAGGAGCAGTTCTCCAAGGACGATAGCCAGCCCGAATACACCGATCAAGGGCAGCATCTACCGACAACTGCGCTTGCTCACTTAGTTCCACAACACAGACACCATAACGCTTGGGCAAAAGACTACGACTACAGTGTTCCAGAGCATTCACCGAAGGTTGCTCAAGCAATTCACTGTGGATCCCAAGGGTACAGCTAGCCACCTCCTGAGGACGTCGAGACCGCTCGCAGCCCTCTAAAACATCAACCGCACCAATACCTGTATCCTCAGTCACATCGAGAACACATTCACCTAACGTATCTGGAAACCGAGCCCCCGCACAGCTGGCTGTCGCTTGCTCAACGCTAATGCCGACGGCTGCCATCTGGGCAACACATTCACCATAGTCATCATCAGCCCCATAGCCAGGTACAGCCACCAATGAAACAGTGGTCAATCCTAGGGCCACAGGCATTAATAAAAACCGCCGCAGATGACGATGCCACAGAGCAATGGTAGTTACATTAATCATTTTCAATAGTCCAATAGAGCAGGTACTGCCATACAACACTTGACGCATCCTAGCTGATTTAGAAACTACGGTTCTGTAGTTAGCGAACAGCTTACCTTTGCATAGTAATCATTTAATAAATATTGTCCACGGTCAAAATATCATCTATGTCTAGAATTACTTTTTAACGTAGAGAAAAGATATATTTCACTACGTCCTTGGGTAATCACAGCAAGATTTTTGTAATGATTGTCCTCTGAAACCCTGATCTAATCTACAGTGAATTAGTGACAACACACGAGCCGTTGCTGAGTTAGGAAATGAGCCGATCTATTCTTTCTACACTGCAAATCAGCAACGACACCCATTATTTACAGCAAATGATCTAGAGGGTATTTCACATGCATCTGAGTGACATAACTCATCCTAACCAGTTGCATGGCTTGTCTGTGAAACAGTTAGAAGCCATTGCCCAGCAAATTCGAGAAAAGCATCTTAAAACGGTATCCACTAGCGGCGGGCATCTGGGACCGGGGCTGGGTGTGGTAGAGCTGACCCTGGGTCTTTATCAAACCTTGGATCTAGATCGCGACAAAGTAGTTTGGGATGTCGGGCATCAGGCCTATCCCCATAAGCTAATTACAGGTCGTTACAACGATTTTTCATCCCTCCGCCAAAAGGACGGTGTGGCCGGTTACCTTAAACGTTGTGAAAGCAAGTTTGATCATTTCGGGGCTGGTCATGCCTCCACCAGCATTTCTGCAGCGTTGGGCATGGCACTGGCCCGTGATGCCCAAGGCGATGATTATAAAGTTGCAGCCATTATTGGCGATGGTGCCCTCACGGGTGGTATGGCCCTAGAAGCTATCAACCATGCAGGTCATCTGCCCAACACAAATCTGGTGGTGGTGCTCAACGACAATGAAATGTCTATTTCTCCAAACGTTGGGGCAATTCCTCGTTACCTGAATAAAATTCGGTTGAGTCCCCCCATGCAGTTTCTGAGCGACAACTTAGAAGAGCAGTTAAAACAATTGCCCTTTGTCGGGGATTCCTTCTCACCGGAATTAGACCGAGTCAAGGAAGGGATGAAACGCTTGGCTATGTCCAAGGTAGGCGCAGTTTTTGAAGAACTTGGCTTTACCTATATGGGGCCAGTGGATGGTCATAATTTGAGTGAACTGCTCACAACCTTCAAGGAAGCCCATGCTAAAGGTGGCCCCGTTCTGGTCCATGTAGCTACGATCAAAGGGAAAGGCTATGAAATTGCAGAAAAAGACCAAGTAAGCTATCACGCACAATCTCCATTTAACCTCACTACAGGCAAAGGCTTTCCATCGACAAAGCCCACACCGCCCAAATATTCCAAAGTGTTTGCCGAAACTTTGATCAAGCTGGCGGAAAATGATCCCAAAATCATTGGAATTACAGCGGCAATGGCCACAGGTACTGGTCTCGATAAACTCCAGGCAAAGCTCCCCCAGCAGTACATTGACGTAGGTATCGCTGAACAGCATGCCGTTACCCTGGCAGCCGGTATGGCCTGTGAAAAGATGCGTCCAGTGGCAGCAATTTACTCCACCTTCCTACAGCGCGCCTATGACCAGATCGTCCATGATGTCTGTATTCAAAACTTGCCGGTATTTTTCTGTTTAGATCGCGCTGGTATTGTCGGGGCCGATGGTCCTACACACCAGGGTATGTACGACATTTCCTATCTGCGCTCTATTCCCAATATGGTGGTCATGGCACCTAAGGATGAAGCCGAGCTGCAGCAAATGGTCGTCACTGGCATTGAATATACGGACGGTCCTATTGCCGTTCGCTATCCCCGTGGCAAAGGGTATGGAGCACCGCTGATGGAAGAAGGCTGGGAAGCGCTACCAATCGGCAAAGGAGAAGTTCTACGTCAGGGCGATGACTTGCTGTTATTAGGCTACGGCTCCATGGTGTATCCCACCATGCAAACTGCTGAAATTCTTAGTGAGCATGGCATTGAAGCAACTGTAATCAATGCTCGATTTGTGAAGCCTCTAGATGAGGAGTTGATTGCACCCTTAGCCCAAAAAATTCAGCGGGTTGTCACCTTTGAAGAAGGGTGTTTGATGGGCGGCTTTGGTTCTGCTGTGGCCGAAGCGCTACTGGATCGTGATATTAACGTGTCAATTTTGCGTCTCGGCGTGCCTGACATTTTGGTCGACCATGCCACACCTACTCAAGCCAAAACAGCCTTGGGACTCACACCTGCACAAATGGCAGACAAAATACTCAAGCGATTTTCCCTAGCCCAGCTTGAACTTGCCAGCATGGGCTAACTTAGTCAAATAACGTAATCGTTGCCCTCGTAGGGAATTCCCTGCGGGGGTTTGCTATCGTCGCTGTCGTCGTTGAGCACGCTTGCTGCGCCGCATCCCCACTGCCATCGAGGCAGGCATTAGGCCAACAGGTAACCCACGCAGCCAATCCCTATGCCTGACTCGCCTAATTCTAATGACTTGCAATGTTGGCAACTCCCTACACAAATCAACAAACCATAGACTTAACGCTAAAAGCAATGTGATCACACTCAACAAAAAAATACCCATGGCCCCTACGACCAAAGCATTAACAGCTACCATGGCGCGTAAGGTGAGCACTCCCAGGCTCGTTAACATCCCTAGTAAGGTGGCCATCGTCAGCACAAAGCTGACATAAGCGCAGCGACACCGTCGCTGGATAGCACGAGTCACATTGCTAGCTGTCTGCAACCAATACCACCGTAACCAGGCGGCTATGGCAACAGTCATAACCATCAGGATCATTAAAACATTGTTGATTAACAGTGAAATGAGCTGACTTGTTTGAACAGAAGACATCACCATCAGACTCCACTTGCAATGCAAATAATAGTACGATTGAACTATTATTTGCAACCATAAATCCCTCATGGGAGAAAAGTCAGGCGAGTGGTATTGTTATGGGCGTGTTTAGCCTTGTGCTAAGCATCAAACACATTTTTTAGGGATTTTGGGCTAATTTCAGGTGTTATTAAACGATTTGCCGCAATCATCCATGCAAGTAAGGTCAACTCAGAGGCGTCTTGGGATTTACGTTTTACTCGGTATCCTTGCCTGTGGCTTGGCTATCGCTGTCAAGCTTGCACTCGTTTGGGGAATTGACTCACACGTCTATTCATTACCTATAGTCGGAGGGGTGCTAGCAACCCTTGAAATCACTGAAATTGCTAGCCCAATTTTATTAGCCTTACTAGGTTTAACATTGGGGGCACTGACTTACTATTTACCTGCCAAAAGTCATCTGATTGCACGCTTATTCCTGTTGATATTGACACTCCCCCTGGTTTTACTGCTGGGTCATCGGGTCCGCCACAGCCGATGGATACAGCAGGTAGGTATTCAAGAAAGCTTGTCCATAACTCAGGCCCAACAGGTAACGGATGAGTTTTTACAGCGGGAAACCTCTAAATCTGGCACGATAGGTTTTTATTGGTATACTGCTACCCGCGCTAACCCACCGATAAAGTTAAATAATTTGGAAATCAACAATGACAATAATTCGCTACAGAGCCAGCTGACTGAACTTGGCAAGCGGCAAACTGGGTTATTGAGCTTAGCATTTAAGATTTACAACTGGTTATTTACCCATGCAGGGTGGGGGATTCGAGCTATTTATGCGCTGCTATCTGGGTTTATGGGCTTGTCCTACTTTTATAAGGGACAACTGTGGGCTAATCGCCAACAACGTCGTTAGTTAATGAGTTCTAGAGTTACAGCCCTGATTTTAGCAGGGGGTCACAGTCGTAGAATGGGCCGTGATAAGGCGTTATTAACTTTACCAACTGTGACCGGACAACCATTCACAGTGTTACAACATGCTTGCACTACAGCCCAGGACTGTGGGTTTAGAACCTATGTTTTAACCCCCTGGCCAGACCGTTACAGGCCAATGCTGTCATCAAGCGTGTTTTTTTTGCAAGAAGGTCATGGCAATCCTGGCCCTTTGGTGGCGATGGCTCAGGGATGGTCGATGATTTTGGCCGATACCCAGAACTGTAATGACAAAGGCCCCGACTGGTTGCTGGTATTGGCCTGTGACATGCCCGCCATCGATGCTCTTACCATTCAGAAATGGCAACAGGCGTTAGACAGTGTTGACGAGAATGAGATTGCAGCTCTCCCCAGGCAAAACCACCGATGGGAACCCCTATGTGGCTTTTATCACCGTCGTTGCCTGCCCAGCCTGCAAAATGCCGTCGCCAGCAATATTCGATCATTCCAACGGTGGTTGGCTAATGAGCCAATAATGTCGCTATCGATCAAAAACTCTCATATATTACAAAATTGCAATACTCCTGCAGAATGGCGACATTTCCTGAATTCAAAAAAGGTTAGAAACCTATAGGCAGCTTGACAAAGGACGCCTTTCTTCAATGTTAAGCTGTGTAATATTTTACTCAGGAAATTTAGGTCCTATGGCCATGAACCCTTATAGTTATGATTAACGTTTGTTAAATTTCCTCATATTCGGAGATTCTCAAGTGGCGATTCCTCTGCTGAACTATTCACCGGTTACCCAAAATTCTCGGGTTGAGGGCTATGAAATTCCTGGGGATGATCAGCCTAAGATTTATTCGACTCAGAATATTCTTTCTTCGACTGATATCGACGATCTGATTGAAGCAGCCTATCGTCAGATCTTTTTCCATGCATTTAAAGCTGACCGTGAGAAATTCCTAGAGTCTCAGTTACGCAGTAATCAGATTACCGTACGTGACTTTGTTCGTGGTTTACTCCTATCCAATACCTATCGCCGTGCCTTTTACGGCATGAACAGCAACTACCGTTATGTAGAACAAACGGTTCAGCGAGCGTTAGGTCGTGACGTTTTTGGCAAGGAAGAAACTATAGCTTGGTCTATTATTGTAGCGACCAAGGGCGATGAAGGCTTTGTGGATGCAGTTCTCAACAGCGACGAGTACCTAGATAACTTTGGCGATGATATTTTGCCTTATCAGCGCCGTCGTGTTCTACCCACTCGTAGTGCAGGTGAACTACCATTTAACATCAAGTCACCTCGTTACGATGACTACTATCGTTCTATCTTAGGCTTCCCCAAGCCTGTCTTCCAGAGCAGCCTTCGTCGCTTTACTCCGCAGGAGCAGACGCCAAAGGCTGGCAATCCTTCTTTATACGTGGATATGGCGCGCGGGATAAGTGCCAGTCAGCCTTTACCTGCTCAGCGAGTATCGGCTGTTACTGTTAACTTTACATCTGGTGTTCCTTACCGCAAGGTAGGTTTTCCCATTAATGGTTCCGTGGCAGCAGCAGCTATAGAGAAGCTTAAGCAAGGTGCTTAAGTTAAGCTCTGGAGTTTTCTGAAATATCCGAATTTCAGTTATACAAAAAGCTATGGGGGTTATGCCGATGAGGTGTATCCTCCATAGCTTTTTATGGCCTTTATAGCTCTACAAGTTCATACCACACCTAGCGTTGGCGCAGTCGTTGCAGCAATGTTTCAAATATTGGGGGCAAGGGGGCGATCGCAATCACCCGTTCGCCTGTAATCGGATGGGTCAGGGTCAATTGCCTAGCATGCAACGCCTGACCTGGCAGTTTGACGCCAACAGAACGCCCTGCCCCATAAGTGATATCCCCCACAATCGGGTTACCCACCATCGAACTATGCACACGGATTTGGTGGGTACGTCCCGTCTCCAAACGATAGTGTACTAATGTGTAGTTGCCCAAACGCTCCTGAATACGCCAGTGAGTAACGGCTCGCCGCCCCCCTTTTTCCACAGGCACCACTGCCATTTTTTTACGGTCTTTGGGATGGCGACCAATGGGGGCATCCATGGTCCCCCACGTTTGATCCTCAGCCAGCTTAGGTACCCCAAACACTACCCCCAAATAATCCCGTCGGGCCGTTTTTTCTTGGATTTGCCCCTGCAGATGGTGCAGCACAGGTTCCGTTTTAGCCACCACCATCGCCCCGGTCGTATCCTTATCTAATCGATGCACAATTCCAGGTCGTTGCACTCCCCCCACACCTGTCAGCTGATCACCGCAGTGGGCTAACACTGCATTCACCAGTGTGCCCCTGGGGTGACCTGGGGCCGGATGCACCACCATCCCTGCCGGCTTATTCACCACTAGTAGATAGTCATCCTCGTACAAAATATCCAGGGGAATCGCCTCAGGAATTAGCTCAAAGACTTCTAAAGCGGGGATTTTTAGCTGTAGCCAATCACCTGAATTAACAGTGATTTTTTTATTGGTACAGGGCATATCATTAATCTTTAGCGCCCCTTGCTCAATTAGCTTTTGAATCCGATTACGGGATAAATCGCAATGGTGAGACAGCCATCGATCAATGCGTTCATTGGCGGTATCGGTCACTGATAGCTCAATCACACTGTCATTGTCCATATATCCATCATGGCTGAACGGCTTCCCAATGGGGGGAATGCATGGGCGAAGCTTGAGCTAATACTTCATAGAGATTGACAACACGGCCAATAATTGCGATCGCAGGTGCCTGAAACTGCTGCTCCTTCACTTGCTGAACAATCGTAGCCAATGTACCGATGAGTTCTTCCTGCTCAGGTCGCGTTCCCCATCGCACTAACGCAACGGGTGTCGCCGCTTCCATCCCTGCCGCCATTAGTTCCGACACAATGTTTGGCAAATTATGCACCCCCATATAAATCACGATAGTCTCTGAACCATGGGCCAGCGCCGACCAGTTTACCTGAGGACGATATTTACCAGCTGACTCATGCCCTGTGACAAAGGTAACCGATGAACTGTAATGACGGTGAGTCACCGGGATACCTGCATAGGCCGGAGCCGCAATTCCAGCCGTAATCCCTGGCACCACCTCCACATCAATGCCAGCATCCAATAGCCCCATCATCTCTTCACCACCACGGCCAAAGACAAATGGATCACCGCCTTTAAGTCTGACCACAACCGCATTGTCCTTAGCTTGGTCAATCAAAAGCTGAGTAATTTCATCCTGAACCATAGAATGACGACCGCGACGCTTGCCCGCATCAATCACTTGGGAATGTCTACCAATCATTGCCAAAATCGGTGGACTGACCAGAGCATCATGAATAACCACGTCCGCATGCTCTAAAAGCCCTTTAGCCTTTAAGGTTAATAACCCTGGATCACCTGGACCAGCGCCCACTAAATAAACTTTGCCAAATGTAGCCTGAGTAAGCGAATGGGACATGTCAGCTGTAAGGGGATGGAATACGGTTTATTTTGACTAAGCTACCCCAGTGCTTATTGCCAAACTTGATACAGCATCGGGCTGCATCAATTCATCAATACTTAAGATATCCTTAACCTTAAGCTATAACCGTCCCTTCTCCCGACCTAAAACATAGACTCTTCAGGACAAGCATCATAGTGAGATATGCTATGGCCCAAAGTAGTCACGACCAAATTCGCTAAATCTCCCGTTGCTCCCAAAGGTGGCAATAATCGAAAATTCGTTCTCGGGAAACGTTCAGCCAATTCTTCAGTCAAATGGGCAATCCCATCCGTAATCCCACCCGAAAATAAAAAATAAGGGAAAATCGTCAATGTTGAACACCCTTGTTGCATTAGATAAATCGTCTGGTTTTCGATATCAGACTCGTTTGTCCAATAAGCAACCGCTGTCCCTAAAGACTTTGCCAGATTATCCACACCTCGGTTACCTCTAGCTCGGCGGCTGCCGTGGGCAACAATCAAACGTCCCGACTCAGGGGAATGGAAAAATCGATTTGCCATCAGATTAGGCATGCCTTGGGCACCCCCAATATGCTCGCCTATCTCTAATTCGATCAAACCATCTAACTCCTCTCGGGCCATTTCCACCTGCTCAGGAATGTCCTGCATCACATGCTTACCCCTCAGCAAAAAGAGTGGCACTAAGTGTAACCGCTCGATTCCCGCTGAATGCAGCCGTCGACCAAATTCATAAATTTGCTGATTTAGAGGCAAGAGCCCAAAATCTAATACCGCCGTACCTACAATAAACCGGTCCTGAGGTAAACGCATCGGAGCCGTCAACGTTTTAGTCACCCTAGGAATAGCAGTCACCACTGATCCTAGGGTTCGTTTGGGCAAATTATTTTGCCCCTCAAACACCGCCGTCGTAGATAAAAAGCGTTCAGTTATCAGTGGTTCAAACCCATGAGCACTACTCCATGGGTTCACCAAAGCTGGATTAAGTCGCTCCCTAATTAACTGAGCTAGTCGATTGATCGCTACCTGATGGCGTGGGTCACGACTACCGTGGGAAATTAAAAGATAGGCTGTAGATGTCACGAGAAGCTTTAAATAAAACTGTCAGGATTAAATGAAACCGGTCAAAGGCCGGGGCGATGCCCAAGTTTGTGTCAAAGAGCAAAAATGAGCAAACGTTAAAACCGTTTAAGCGTATCAATCTACCAATAAACCGACCCCTTAGTCGTCAGCCCACTAGTGGAACAGCTCAACGTCAAGGAACTACCAATATTCCTCTGAGATAAACGGTTTTGAAACTCCACACACTTTAAGTCCACACATTCTTCGTCACGTTGCCGGAATAACGCCTCTAGGCAACATCAAGGTTTTTAATTTACAAACGAACTGCTACAGATATGACTCATCCTGATAGTTTTCACGGATTCTGACCATAATTCTGTTGTAATTAATGCCATTTTCATCATTCCCTCGTTTTTTATTAACGAAGTTCGAGGCCGTGCTTAGTAAACCCATCCCCGTTAATGGTTAACCTTTGAGCAGCAGAAATATTCGAAAAAACCATGTAATCCATTAACAGGGATGATATTATAGAATTCCAAAACACGGCGAGCGTAGCCAAGTGGTTAAGGCAGTGGATTGTGGTTCCACCATTCGGGGGTTCGAGTCCCCTCGTTCGCCCTATTTTTAGCAGCAGCTAAAAATGTTTAACCTAACTACTAATCTAAATCTATCGGTTAGCAGCTAAGTTTGATGTGAGGGGTGAAACCTCTCGCCCAGAAAATGGAACTTATCATTACTATAAAGTTGCTCGTAGATTCTTAAGAGATTCTATTGAGAGAATGGCGAACAATTCTCTTCTCAAAACTTAGCCTTAGCAAAAACCATTACGAGCATAAAGAGGATTCAGGCTAGTTTTTGTTGCCTAGGCTGACTTTTTGTAGCGCTGCTTCCTCTAATTTGGGGCTTCGTAGACTTTTCGCAACAATCTTACTTTCACCACATAGAATGAAGAGTTCTAATTTTAGAGAACCGGACAAATCATCTGATGTCATCCAATTCCAAAATCACAGATTTTAACTACTCGCACAATCGCCGCTAAAGCATTTGAAGACGATCCAGTCTTACTTATATAAATCTCTGACGATTGAGAATGTCGGCTGCAGTCTTTGACTTGGTTAATAAGTAAAGTGATTGCGTAGTCTACTCAGTACAATCATGTTTATACAACCCAAGATTTAAAAGGAATTGCCGCCTGGTTACAACCAGGAAAACTCTTTAACAATCCACTTCAGTTATTGAAGATGGCTTGGAATCTTCAACTGAATTTAACGGCATTCCCAATGGGTTAACAATTTTCTCTCCGCTATCAACAATTTAGCAATGTGATATCAAAAAGACCGGACTGCTCGATTAGATTGGGGTATTAAATTAATTTCTATAGGAGGTAATCATGACTCTCCACAAGAAAACGGTCTATCTTTCACACTCCAGGATCCATTCTTTTAACATTTATTATGCATAACACTCTCACCTGTAAGACCGCCTATGTCACAGGCTCCTGCCCAAAGTCTCTATGAATTAGCGGGCTGCAGCGACCTTACAACGAAGACTTGCGACGATGTTGTGAGGTGCGTCTTGGAGCTAGCACAAACAGAAGTAAGACGTAGATCAAGACACTTAAACCTACATAAGTAGAAATACTATCTTGTCCACTATGACTCATCACTACAGACGATTTTGATGAAGCTAAAGCAACTTGTGTTTCCATAGCGACTATTAAGCCTCCAGTATTGTTTACAGAAATGTCAAGACATAATCATTACTACCGATGGGGCAACCTTAAAATGCACAAATCACATGCCAAACACAACAGACTTCGCCATATCATTTGGCCTCACTTTTGAATGAGCCATTTTTAAACCTTAAGATAACCAGGAATGGCAGAGTGACTGAAGAATATAGATGAATCTACTCACACCATAAATTATTGATGTGAATGTGATGCTTTTTGCCATATTGCTTAATATGTTGCATACATATTTTAAATGAAAAGCAAATAAAACTGACATTTCTTGGATGGTTAGGACGATCAGAAAATGTCATTCTCTAAATAACAAAACCCATATATATCAGTATATAGAGCAACCTATAATCAGGTGTTTTACTACTCATCACATAATTCTATTAAAAAATCAACCGAGATTTTTCTGATTGATTAAAAAATCAACCGAGATGAGATTTTTATGTTGTTAGTGAGTACTTAGTAACCATTTAGTGAGCATTTTATAAATTTATTAACGCCAACCCATGAAACGAGCGGCTCTGCAAAATCTTCCAAGCAGATTGTTGAATTTTCTGCTGTTTACATTAATTGGTGGGATCTGTTTCACCAATCCCCTGCGCTAGATCCACCAGCAGTTGTTCTACATCTTGAACAAGCTGAGGGACATTATAGCCAGGGTCTATATCGTATTTTTTGGAATAGATATTTGATGGCCCCATGTATCTTCATAGCTGTGGCCAGTGATACCTATGCGATGAATATCGCCTAACAGATTCCCCAATATTGGGAAATTGATGTATCCTGGCTGGGACAATTGGTAGCAAGCCTGGATTAGAAAGCTTTACAGGGTCACATGGCACAAATTTTTATCTCGGCAGGCCACGGTGGGTTTGAAAATGGGGTCCTCGATTCTGGGGCAAAGGTTGATGGCGTCACCGAAGCTCAAGAAATGATTAGCATTCGGGACTTGATCGTTCCGGAGTTGCGATCGCGAGGTTTCAAAGTCCTTTCTGTCCCAGATGACCTTAGCCTACAGGACAGCATTAGCTGGATCAATGCCCGCAGCCGTAGCGGTGATATCGCCTTAGAGATTCATGTAGGAGCCTTTCAAAATACTGACGTACGAGGGGCCACCGCCTATTACATTGCCATCAACGAGGCCCGCAAATCCCATGCGGAACTAATGTTACTAGCTCTGCTACGTCGTGTACCGCAGTTGCCAAGCCGAGGGGCCAAACCCGACACAGCTGCAGGCATGGGACGACTTGCGTTTTGTCGCCTGGTAGCCCCACCTTCAATTTTGATGGAGCTGGGATATCTAAGCAATGAGCGAGATCGCAACCTTTTGCTCAGCCGACGTCGAGAATTTGCCCTGGGTTTAGCCGATGGCCTGGCCTCCTGGAGTCGGGCCATTGGCAATGTGCCCCCCACCAGACCGTCCGAGGCCCAATTCCCAACCATCAATATCAGCATTAACGGTGGTCCCTATGACGAAAAAGGCATTATCATCAGTCACAATTCCTATGTGCCAATTGATCTAGCTGACAGTTTGGGCATTGATTTAGCCAACAACCAAGACATTGTTAAAGTGCGTTACGGCAATGTGGTTTATATCAAAACCGTTGACCTGCGAGAATTCAACATTTCCATTGGCTGGGATGCCGCTAGTCGCACGGTCCAATTGAAGACCCAGTCAGCCCTTGGCATGTGCCCTATCAATCATATTATGGGCCCTGGTCGTACCTATAAAACTGGAACAAGCCTAATGATGTTCCTAAAAAACAACAATGAAAAGGCGCTGCGTGATTTCCCTGACCTACATAAGATGTACCTTGATGAAGCAGAAGGGGAAGGGGTCAATTGGGATATCGCATTTTGCCAAATGTGTTTAGAAACCTCCTTTCTACGCTTTGATAGCGCAGTCAAAGCATCGCAAAACAACTTTGCTAGCCTTGGTGACCAGCTCGGTAGTCCAACCGGGGCATCGTTCCCGAGTGCCCGTCTTGGTGTCAGGGCTCACATCCAACATCTCAAGGCCTATGGCAGCAAAGAACCCTTAGTTGCCGCCCTGGTGGATCCACGCTTTCGATTAGTTACCCGAGGAAGTGCGACCGAAGTCGAACAATTAAGTGGCCGTTGGGCCGCTGACCCTTTCTATGGCGAGAAAATCATGGCTATGGTAAGACGGCTTTATGAATCTGCAAAACTACTGTAAGGGGAAGCGTATCAAGAATGCGTACATGCCCCCACAAGCTGTTAATATTCATGATTAACGCCCATTGGCAAACTGTCACATACAAACTGGCATATATATCCCTGTAGAGACTATTCTTTTGGCATCTGCTTAGGTTCTAATGCTGTTCATCATCGATCATCTTAGAACTCGTCAATTAAATCTTGTCCACGTCCAGGACGGTCATTTTTCCGTAGAAGAACCTACAGGTTTTAGCTTGGACGTGGTTTATGTCTTCTGGAACTCCTGACCATCTGCCATGACTCGTAACTCTACTTGGCCTCTCAGATTGCTTACCCTTAGCCGTCACAGTTGGTGGGGGGCTCTCCTATGGTTGTTGTGGGTTTTACCCGCCCATGCTGTCGAACTGAGAATTGCGATTCGCCAAAGTGCCAATCAGGTACAGATTGGCTCCTCTACTACGGGCATTATCCGCAATAGTCGTGGGCAGGCAATTATGCAACTGCCTGAACTCCTCCCCATCAATGTGGATAGAGATGGTAGCAGTCTGGAACTAACCGATGGCTATGATGAGTTTGGTCAATCTAGTGCCTTTTGGCTAGAGCCCTCTGATGGCGGTGTAGTCTGGATTGGAGACCGCTGGTATCGGGGGACAGTGCAGCTCATACCCGATAATGGCGGTGTCACTGCGATTAACTATGTCGATATTGACGACTATCTCTACAGCGTTGTCGGTAGTGAAATGCCAGCAAGTTGGCCCCAGGAGGCATTGCGATCGCAAGCCGTTGCAGCTCGCTCCTATGCCCTTTACAAAAAGGACAAAGCCTATGGTCAGGCTTATGATCTCAAAAACAATCAATCTTCTCAGGTTTACAAAGGTTTAGACGGTGAAGCTACCACTACACAAGCTGCTGTAGATGCAACTCAGGGCAAGGTTCTGACCTACGATGGCAAAGTCATCGAAGCAGTCTTCCATTCATCGTCTGGTGGCCACACAGAAAATTCTGAACATGTATGGTCTAAGGCAGTACCCTATCTCAAAGGGGTACCGGACTTTGACCAAAATGCACCGGTTTACAGCTGGCGTGCTCAGTTTTCCCTGGAAGAAGTCGGCCAACGCATTGGCTATCCTGGCACCATTGAAGCAGTGGAAGTGCTCAGCCGCACTCCCCAGGGCCGCGCCAATCGCATGCTCATCATTGGCAATGAGGGCACACTTACGATTACAGGTAATACGTTCCGCCAGAAGCTGAGCCTACGCAGCACCAAGTTTGACCTTGCTGTTAGTCCCACAAGCATTTCGGTCGCTGGCAATGGCTTTGGTCACGGTATTGGTATGAGCCAATGGGGGGCTCGCGGCATGGCCGAGCGTGGCGAAGCGTACACCGATATTCTCACGCATTTTTACAAGGGTATCCGGCTGGGCTCCATGTAATGAAAGAATGTTTTATGAAATAGACGCAATTTAAGCCCCTACTACTCTAATAGCCCCTACTACTCAATGCCCTATAGCTTTGTACCACACTCAGAGCAAAACTTATGGGTTGCCTTATTATCAGCACCACAGCTATTGCAATGAATCACTTCAATCGGTCGCTTAGTAGCAGGCTCAGCTAAACCAATCATCTGGGAATTGTTTTTACCTGGTGGCACCATGGGATAACAGTTTTCATCCCGGCGCACCCACACATCTAACAACACCGGACCATCGTGGGCCAACATTTGATCGATTGCCTGGTTTAACTGATCAGGAGATTTTACAACCATCCCTTTGACACCAAAGGCGTCAGCTAGCTTCTCAAAATCAGGCATTCCGACTTCCATATTGGAAGACGCATAGCGCTCACCGTAAAAGCCCTGCTGCCACTGACGCACCATACCCTGCCAGCCATTGTTAATAATGACCGTTTTAACCTTGATATTGTACTGGGCCAGGGTGGCCAACTCCTGCAGGTTCATCTGAAAACTAGCATCACCGCTAATGCAAATCACCTGATTGTCACCAACTGCCACTTGCACCCCCATAGCCGCTGGCATACCGTACCCCATGGTGCCAAGGCCTGCACTAGAGATCCACTGACGAGGCCCATTCTGAAGAAACTGAGCTGCCCACATCTGATGCTGCCCCACATCAGTAGTGTAGTAAGCATGGGGTGCACGACGACCGACTTCAGCAATCACTTGCTGGGGTGAAAGTTGTTCATCATAGGTTGGAATTATGAGCGGATAGTCAGCTTTCCACTGATCGATCCGGGCTCGCCAGGCACCTGTTTGCGCTGGATTGGCAGGCTGCTCTAACCGGGCTAGCAAATCTGTGAGTACATGCTTAACATCACCGACAATGGGCACATCTGGCAGGCGACATTTTCCTTGCTCAGCCGGATCAATATCAATGTGAATTACTTTGGCATGTTGAGCAAACTCTTTTAAGTTGCTGGCCACTCGATCATCAAAGCGCGCCCCGATGGCGACTAACAAATCGCATTCGCTGACGGCAAAGTTAGCATAGGCTGTACCATGCATACCCAGCATACCGACCGACAAAGAATGCTGTTCATCAAAGGCCCCCTTACCCATCAATGTGGTGGTCACAGGAGCTTGAAAATGCTCAGCTAACTTAGCAACTTCCCCATGGGCTCCGGAAATGACGGCACCACCACCAACATATAACAAGGGTTTTTTGGCTGACTTTAGGAGTGCGATCGCATTAGCAATCTGACGTGGATTACCCCGCGTGGTGGGCTTATACCCTGGAATAGCAATCGAACGAGGTTCGACCGGCACATAGTCAAACTCTTCTAACCCAACATCCTTAGGTACATCAATCAAAACTGGGCCAGGACGACCTGATTGCGCAATATAAAACGCCTCAGCCACAATATTTGCCATTTGACGTGGATCGCGCACCACATAAGAATGCTTAACAATCGGCAACGTAATCCCAAAGATATCTGTCTCTTGAAACGCGTCGCTACCGATAGAACTCCGGGCTACTTGCCCAGTAATCGCTACCATGGGAACCGAGTCCATCTGAGCCGTCGCAATACCGGTGACTAAATTAGTTGCGCCAGGACCAGACGTAGCAACACAAACACCCACTTGCCCCGTCGCCCGAGCATAGCCATCTGCCGCATGGGAAGCCGCCTGCTCATGACGTACCAGAATATGCTGAATTTCCCCCCTCTGTTCTGCCTTGTAGAGTTCGTCATAAACTGGCAAAATCGCCCCACCTGGATAGCCAAACACATGGCGCACACTATGGCGCACAAGACTATCGATTAGAGCAAAAGCACCAGTCGCTCGCTGAATGACTAAGTTTGCTTTAACAGAAGGCTTTACAGACGTCGAGGTCATAATTTTGAAGGGCGATCAGAAAATGCGTCAGATGGAAAATGCTAGCTAGAAATCACTGCTGGTGGTTGTCTATTTTACAATCATGATTCCAAGGCTTAGCTAATTTTCATAAAAAAACGGTTTTCTGACGCACACTAACTATCTAAAAGCAATAAAAGTAGTCATTTTTTTTGTTGCAGCCAATGTTTATTAGCTATAAACATTGCATCAGAAATACTTTATGCGTTCAAGGTTCCCACTCATTTACTTAGAGTTTCACCCCTGCTTCACTCCAGTCAACACTTGATAACAAAGCTCGATAGCTTAACTCGATGACAGTACAGAATAAATAAACTCTAGGGCCGTCATCGAACCCCCTGATTGGCTGATCGATCCAATTCCTTGAGTTGACTGGGGAGACTGCCAAAGGGTTAGATGATCTACCGCAGGATTAGCATAAAAATAACCTTGGCTCTGATCAGGCGTCGGGAAATAGGTAGTTTGATGGGTCCACCAATCATGACTCATACGATAAATTACCAAATTGCCCACCAACGGCATACCCCAGCCATCCACTGCCACCAAACGGCTAGTTCCCCCCATCCCTTGCCAGGCCTTGAGCAATGGATAAGCAACGACTACACCAGCACTGAACGCAATGACGTGTAACAAGCGATCGCACTGAGGCGCATTCGGACTCAGCAACCAGGGCAACGCTTGGGGAGCTGCCCAAATCGGCAATACCCATAAACGGTCTGGAGTGATCACCCCCAACAGGGCTTGTAAAAAAGCATGGTTTAAATCAACAGAATGGTAACCAGAACAAATCAGCAGTTGCATAGCTACAAAATGCTCCTTTAAACCGCAAAAAAACGATAGCAAGGTAAAAAAACATTGCGATGGTTGTTAACCATAGTTTATTTACTAGCTGATTTAAGTTGATTTTCCAGACAAATATTGAGTCTTTATTAAAGACGCTACCACCTAGATTCAAGGTGGGAAAAAATAATACTAGCCTGAAGCAGGGATCATTCTTACAGAGGCGATCCCCGCGATTAGTCTGAATGATATAAGTCTTGACTCGTGCCATTCAAACTACTTTTGAGCATGGATTTTTTTGCGAACATATCTCGTTAAAATTACGGTTGAAATGACATAGTTCTGAGTATTAAACATAGTCACATAGCCAAGATAGTGACATAGCCAAGACTCTGCCACCCATGCCCCTGGCTAACTAATCACAATCCAGAATCGGAGATCCTCACGATGGCTAACACCCTTATTAATATCGCACTACCCGTCGTCAACGAAATTATCGATGATGTACTGGCCGCTGGGCCTTCGGCTTCCTATCGAGAAACATTTACCAGCTCTGATGATGCTCGCGATCGGTTAGCTACATTTGTGCTAAGTCGTTTGCCTGCCCGCTATATGACGATTGCTGATAGCGACTGCTCCTTAGAATTTCCCAGAAACTGCTACTCTGCTGAGCAACATCGCCAGATTCGTCAATTAGTGCATCAAGGGATCCAAAAGGTGTTAGCTCGCCCCGTTTCACCAACACCAGAAACCTTGATTCCCTCCTCTTGGTTCGGTTAATAAGCTGCGTATCCAGTATCAGTCTCTTAGTCCTAAGCCCTTTATACATCCAACTTTAGGATAATCATGGGGACTATTAAACCGTTTCACCAACGGCATTTATCTTAAAATCTGCTTTCAACGTTCGGTTCTACCCCATAGCCATGGGGGGAAGCTTACCAGTAGTCTCTAATTAAGCCTTGTTCATGTTTAGAATTCTAGTTTTTCCGCTGAGGTTACTCTAGGTTTCAACTTGGACATGGCTGGTGTGGTGCCCGTATCCGCTATTGCTAGCTGATCGCGGGTAGCGCAGGCTATATGCATCTAGGGGCCAATGGTGGCTAGGGGCCATAGTGGAGAAGTTTTTACCAACAATTAGTAGCTTGGTAGCCTTGGGAGAACTTGGGGCTGAGTTAACGGATTGGGAAGTTCTAAATACAGGGAATGCCGGGGAAACTCGCCATCAGGATCAATCAAAACGAGCTGAGACAGAATGGCAAGGGGCAATTTTGTCCCTAGGGCATTTACTGCAACAAACTCTGAGCTACAGTAACGACCAACAAACCATTCAATCTCGTCAAGCGTCAAAGTCTTGGAAAACAATGCCCAAAAGACCGGCTGGTTTACTGGTCAGTGGTCCGTTTCCGGTGCTTGATGCACCTGAATTAACTACTCAACTCTCTAATTGGGTATTCATCCCCCCCCCATTAGATCAGCTCTCCCAGGCATTTTCCCAACTGATGCCTGCTGATGAGCATCCCCCCATAGACACATCGGCTGCCCGAATTTTGCCCCTGATTGACGGCGATCCATTAGCGGGTGAACGCTTTTGTTTATTGCTGACCCAACAGTTTAGTGTGGTGATAGTGCTGGGACGCGATGCTGACAATGACCTGCGATTCCAGTTTTCGTTTACACCGGATGTAATTAATCAGGTATGGCTGCTGCTGCGATCGCGCATCTGCATGACCACCCCCAAACAGCTAGACTTTCTCGATCCGCTGGTAAAAACCTTTACACCAACAGAGCCTAACTATCGAATTGTCAGTCAGTTTAGCCGTTGGATGTTATCGTCACTGCCTATACCAAAACCTCACCCGATCATAGAACGGATTGTCACTCCTCCCGACGAATCGAACTCTAACAATGACGTCCATGGTTTAGATACTGAACTCCTGAAAGCCATGGCCCATGAAATTCGTACCCCCCTCACGACCATCCGCACCTTGACCCGTTCCCTAATTCGCCGCCAGGATTTAGTTGATAAGGCGAAGCAGCGTCTGCAACAAATTGACAAGGCCTGCACTCAGCAAATTGATCGCTTTAATCTGATTTTCAAAGCTGTTGAGCTAGAAGCTTCAACGCACAAAGGTCATCGTTCATGCCTGACTGCTACCGCCCTGAGTGACATTATCGAGTCTGCCATTCCCCAATGGGAGCAAGCCGCCACCCGACGCAATCTCAACCTTGAGGTAACACTACCTAGAAATTTACCTATGGTGGCTAGCGATCCTACCCTGTTGCAACAAGTTCTTACTGGTTTAGTAGAACTTTTCACTCATACAGTGAGGCCAAAAGGCCAAATTCAGATGCATGTGATGTCGGCTGGCGATCAACTCAAACTAGAATTTCAGGCCGCAGTTAACCCGCTCTGTGACCAACATAGCCCCACCTTGAAATCCTTGGGCAAGTTACTGATGTTCCAACCAGACACAGGGGGCCTGAGTCTGAATTTACAAACGACAAAAGCACTTTTTGCCGCCCTAGGTGCTAAGCTCACTGTTCGAGAACGGCCCGGTGGCATCACTTGGATGGTCTTTTTGCCAATCGAAACCGCTGATTATCCGATTGTATAGATGCGTTGCGACGTATTTACTTGCTAAAAGACATTTATGACTAGAAGGGCAACTTCTTCTTACTCTCGCGTCCGCTCTCAAAGTCCAGCTCTTTTAGCTTCTTGAGAATACGATTAAAGTACTCACCTAAATACTCTTCAACGGTCGTAATTTCAGACTTTTCTAACCCAAAGACACTATAAACTTCATCCATCTCAGCATCCAGGGGTGTACTACCTGCACTCACCTCAGCAAACGCCAACCGGTCAGCAAATTGCCACCCCCACTGGAAAAAGTTAGCAAACTTACGCACACCGCGTAGCAAGCCCAGGGACATAGTTGAAACTTTGGCGTCTTCTCCAGAAAGGCGCTCACATAGACGTACCAGCTCGTAACCGCCCCACGCGCGAGTACCCGCCAAGGGAAAAGAGCGCTTGTTAGTTTCGGGTATGGTCAGTGCCCTAACCGCAAATCGGGCAATATCCTGGGTATTCATATAAGCAATGGGAGCAGCTTCACCCATAACCCAAATCGCCTGTTTTTCTAAAAGTGGCACTGCATACTGACCAATTAAGCCTTGCAAAAAGCCACAGGGTCTCAGAATTGTATAGTTAAGCCCCGATTCCTCCAGAAACTTTTCTGTACAGTGCTTAACATCCATCAACGGCACATGGGGATACTTCTCACAATTGAGGATCGAAATAAATACGTATTTTTCTACATTGGCATCCAGGGCTGCCTTGATCAGGTTGACCTTGCCATACCAATCAACATCATAGGCCGAATCCTGGGGTCGAGACGTAGCGGCATCGATCACAGCCGTTACGTCTTCGAAACAGGGCGGTAGCGATTTGGGGCCACAAAGATTAGCCTGTACCAGCTGCGCTCCCCACTCCCGAAGAAATGAAGCCTTCTGGAAGTTACGCACCAGGCATTTAACGTCATACCCTTCATCCAAGGCATTACGAACAATCTGACGACCCAGCGTGCCCGTTGCACCAACCACCAATATGCTCATGGAGGACTCTAAACAAAACTTAACGCTTTACTCAGCTTAACAGACCTCGTATCGTTCGGAAACAAGATAAAGAACAATCAGCGCACCAAGGCAAGCCCTAGTGCGCTGATTGTTAACTCACTCGTAAGTATGAGCGATAATTATTAAAAGTTAGACTCAAACAAGCGACCTAGAAAGCAAAGGGCTATTCTTCAGCCCCTTGAAGCTTAAGCATCAAAAAGCCAACGCCCAGACCCACCATGACAATGACAAACATGGTGACCGCAATTGAAAAAATTTCTCCGCCCATGGTGCTTAATTATCCTCCTATATAGGCCTCCATTTTTGGATAAGCCATCGCTTAAAATTCTTTAATACATTCTAAAACAGTTTGGTCACCTATCTTCAGTTAGGTCAACCTGCCATTGCTCATGGGCTGGACTAAAGCCGCCCCATTCTTCTTCATTAACCAACCCTGGATCACTTACTTTCTCAAACCCTGAAAGGATAGCCAAACGCCTCAAGGGTTGAGCGCCTAAGTAGAGTTCACCATTGATTTCCCAGGTGGGATAGGCATCGATACCCACTAGATTACATAGGTCCACCTGGGGATTAAGACCACGGGAGTCACACTCTACGTAGGGTAGCGACAGGGCTGCGTCGCCAAATAGTTGTTTTTGTCTAGCGCAGTGGGGACACCAATAAGCACCATACATTTTGGCCCCCGTATCTGATAAATACTCAGCCAGTTGGAATTCATAGCTGGGAGTGATAAGCGAGTTGAATGAAACAGTTTGGCAGCTTGCGATCGCTGCCCCCATCACTATCCCCAAGCAGCCCATTAATGAACTTTTTTGAATCATGACACCTGCCCCGAACAACGACAATTAAACCTTGTCCACGTCCAGAACGGTCGTTTTTCTAGTGAAGAATCTACAGGTTTCATCAACTTGGACGTGATTTAACTAACATCGCCCTCCTCATGCGACTAGCTGGCTTCAACCGCCCGAAATTGTGGGTGATGATTTCCAGGGTGGTTTCCCGCACACGATTCCTAAGGAAGCTGCCACAATGGAACCAACTTTTGACCAATGGTCCACATCCTCAACAGTGCCTTCACTAGGGCTAAGAGTTTTTTTGAGGGCCGTGATTGTCTTAGAGAATGACCCCATGAAGCCTTTTGATCTACCCACGCCGTTTAGCGATCTTATTACCCGGTGGCTAATCACTTGTTTTTCCACCGTAGTACTATTTTTGTCTGGTATCCAACCAGTAGACGCCCTCACCCAGACAGCCGTTGAAGCACCAGCGCCGTTATCAGGTGAAAGCTTTGTTGCTGCCGCCGTAAAACGAGTTGGTGACGCCGTTGTCCGCATCGACACTGAGCGTACCATCACCCGTAACGTCCCAGATTTACTCTACGACGATCCCCTATTTAGAGGCTTCTTTGGACCCGATACATTTCAACGTATCCCTCATCAAGAAAGGCTCAGCGGCCAGGGATCTGGCTTCATCGTAGATAGCAACGGCTACATTCTCACTAATGCCCATGTCGTCAATCAAGCTGATCGCGTTACCGTCACCCTTAAAGATGGTCGTCACTTTGATGGCACGGTTGAAGGGGCTGATGAGCTGACTGATCTAGCCGTCGTCAAAATCGATGCAGACAATGAAAACCTGCCTGTAGCTTCCTTAGGAAACTCTGACACCGTAGACGTCGGCGACTGGGCAATCGCCGTAGGTAACCCCCTAGGATTAGATAACACCGTTACCCTTGGTATCGTCAGTACCCTTAAGCGCTCGAGTGCAACCGTTGGCATCCCCGATAAACGGCTTGATTTCATTCAAACGGATGCAGCTATCAATCCCGGTAATTCAGGTGGTCCCCTCCTAAACAGTCAAGGCGACGTCATCGGCATTAATACAGCAATTCGTGCAGATGCTATGGGTATTGGCTTCGCTATCCCCATTAATAAAGCTAAATCGATTCAAACTCAGCTTGCTCACGGTGAACGTATCGCCCATCCATATCTAGGTGTTCAAATTGCTGATTTAACTCCAGAAATGGCAAAGCGTAACAATGACGATCCTAATGCCAGTATGCTCATTCCAGAAGTGAATGGCGTTTTAGTTGTGCGTGTTCTGCCTGATACACCTGCTGCTAATGCAGGTCTGCGCCGGGGTGATGTGATTACTGAAATCGATGGTGAGCAGTTTGAAACCGCTAATCAACTCCAAACGTACGTTGATCAAGTCAAAGTTGGTCAGCGCCTAAGACTCAGTCTGCGTCGGGGCGAGCAAACTCAAACCCTCACTGTTAAAGCTGCCGAACTGGATCTTGACACATAGTTTTAGCGTTTTGCACATAACGCAAAAAGGGATGGGGCTTAGCCCTATCCCTTTTTGTATACATTGTCGTCAAAGACTCTCCCAAATTGTAAAAGCCACAAGCCTTTACAAATAGCCCTTAAGGAGCAGCCGTTTTATCATCAATCAATGCATTATCATCCAAAAACGGTGATGGGGGGGCTGTCTTAGGATCAGCTCCTTCTGGTGCAGGCGTTCCAGGAGCACCACCCAACATATCATCCGTAAACATATTGAGCCCACCTTCACGATCATAAGCACGGGCAGTACGGTCATCCAGAACCATATCCTGTAAAGCCATATCATCCGACAGAAATGCCTTATCAAAGGCCGGGTCAATCTCTGGTGTTGAACGCTCTTCATACGCGTTAAACCCGGTTCCAGCAGGAATCAAACGACCAATAATGACATTCTCCTTGAGACCTCGTAACCAGTCAGACTTACCTTCAATCGCCGCTTCCGTCAGGACCCGAGTGGTCTCCTGGAAACTCGCCGCTGAAATAAAGCTATCGGTATTCAGAGACGCCTTGGTAATCCCCAGTAGTACAGGAGTATACTCAGCTGGAGCCCCCCCGGTGATAGACATCGCTTCATTCACCTGCTCTAGCTGACGAATCTCCACAAGTTCTCCAGGTAGCATCGTCGTATCACCACCGTCCTCTACACGAGCCTTAGACGTCATCTGCCTGACAATCACTTCAATGTGTTTGTCAGCAATATCAATACCCTGAGACTGGTATACAGACTGGACCTCATTCACCAAGAACGTTTGCACCTGCTGCAGACTAATCATCGCAGACTCATGCACACCTTTACTCTCACGGTGATACTTAAAGAAGAACTCAAGAATTTGATGAGGATTGAGAGGGCCATCGGTCAATGGTTCTGCTAGGCTCACCTGCTGACTATCAGAGACAATCATCGGCTGCCCAGGAGCAATTGGGTACTCTGTCACCACACCATCGTCTTCAACAATCTTCACTTCTACTGTTTCATCATCACCATAAACAACCTGGGCACTACCAGGTCGTTCTGCTAAGACACAAGCTTCCTTAGGCTTACGAGCCTCCAGCAGCTCTTCAATACGAGGTAGACCTTGAATAATATCACCAGTCTTAGCTCGCTCAAAGATCAGTAGTACTAAGTTATCACCTCGTTGGACCAAGTCACCGTCCTCAATATGGAGAACCGCACCTGTCGATACTCGATAAGGACGCGCAATACGTAGAACCACACTGCCATCGCTCACATCAACAACCTGACCAGATTCTTGAGAAGCAATCCCTTCAGCTAAAACATGACCATCAACTATTAAGTCACCAGCTTTCACCACTGGAGACTTACCCTGTAAATCAAAGGTTATCAAATCGCTATTGCGAACAACCAGAATACGGCGGACAGACTCGACATCTTGACGAATACCACGGACTTCCCCAGCCTCTTTGACCTGGATCTCAGTACGGGCAACAACAGCACCAGGTTGTATCTCCTGACCTTCTTCTACAAGCAAGTGAGTTTGGGTACTTCCTTGAGTTTGATCAGCCGCAATGTCACGACGAATGACTAAAGTCTCCAGAATAACTAACTGGAGTCGCTGAACATCAGGGTTCTCCCGATCAGATATCAGCTCAATATCTGCCGTCAGCTGTGACGGCTCATCCACATTGAGGACCAGCTGAGTTCGCAGAAGCTCCACACCATCAACCGATTTAACCCGCTCACCATCCTTATAAAAGACACGTTGAATCGCAGCAATGCCAATGGAATTATCATCACTGTCACTAACCGAATATTGGCGAGGAACTTCAGGAACTTCAGGAACTTCAAATTCCTGCACAGGACGTAACAGAAGTGCGGCACCCTCTGGAGTTTCAACATACTCAACAAATCGCAGAGCCTCTGCAGTCACACCAGGAATAACTTCTTCACCAGCACTAACTAAAACACCATCTTTACCACTGGTGGCATCTGGGCTATCTACCATGTGGATAGCCCCCGGTTTAATGACAATCTCCCGTAGAATGTCATTTTTCTGAGTCACTTCAACCACGCCGCTCATTTGGCAGAAGATGTCCTTAACGACTTCGGTGCCAGCCTCAATGTACTGACCATCTTCCACCATTAACAGGGATATATCCTTATTAACCTCATGGGCCTCTTCTGGAATCCACAGAATTGTTCCCCCTTGGGTTACCTCATAGCCCTGTTTACCCTTACTTTTCTTAGCAACCTCCACACCCGAAAACTTAATGATGCCACCACTTTGAGTATGGTAAGTATCATCTACCAATTCTGCAATTACTTGGCCACCGTTTACCTTGGCACCTGGTGTAGCGATCAAAGAGTAACGCACCCCTTTATCTGTCTGGAGAAAATAATGTTCCCGCCCTTGTCCGCTTTCAACGCTTACTTCAGTGGTATCCAACATCACCGAGGCCGTAATAATTTCAACTTCACGGCTACCCTTACTGTCAGACCGATCAGGTAAGCGCACCACACCTCCTCTTTCAGTAACAATTTTGGTTTCAGCCAAAATGCCACTCGAATCGATCATGTCACCATTTTTAACTGTAGGCTCTGCACCAGGGGGAAGGTTATATACCTCACCAGAAAGCACCCACAACAAGCCTCCACGTTGAGCCATCTTAGTAATATTGCCCTGGCGGTCCTTTTTCTCTTCTTGCACTAGGCCAGCAAACAATACCTCACCTGACATATCAGAGGTAACGTCCTTACTGGCTTTCTCTGTCACTTTACGAACCCGACCAGTAGTAGGCAATTCTGCAATTAGGTCTCCTTTTTCCAGGGTAGCCCCATTAGCCACAAAGACAATTGAGCCTTGAGGTAAGGAAACAACACGTGTCTTACTATTCTCCATAACGAGCTTGGCTTCCGTGTTTGCCTCCATCACCAGGGCATCTTCACCATGGCGAGTCCGGAAAGCTCGACTCCGCACTTCTTCAGGCATTTGGAACGTACCAGCCACCTTGGCACGAACTTGAGGAGCTAATTCACCAGTAAAGGTGCCACCTGTGTGGAATGTACGCATGGTAAGCTGAGTACCCGGTTCACCAATAGATTGGGCAGCAATAATCCCTACAGCTTCACCCAAATCCACCATGTGGGAGTGGGCTAAGCTCCAACCATAGCAGTGTTGACATACAGAACGGGCTGCTTCACAGGTCAGCGCAGAACGCACTTTAACTTCTTTAATCCCAGAAGCATCAACAGCTTTAGCCATATCCGCGTCCAAGGGTTGATTGCGCGGCACAACCACCTCACCTGTTTCAGGATGAATAGCATCTTCAGCCAAAACTCGGCCTAACAGCTTATCTTCAAGCGAAATTAACACCCGCTCACCATCAGTCATGGCACTTAATGGGATACAGCGATCAGTACCACAGTCAATTTCACGAATAATGACATCCTGCGATACGTCCACCAAGCGGCGGGTCAGATAACCAGAATCTGCTGTGCGTAGCGCAGTATCTACAAGACCTTTACGCGCACCATAGGAAGAAATAATATACTCGGTAACAGTCAACCCTTCTCGGAAATTAGTCTTAATCGGCAGGTCAATAATTTCCCCTTGAGGATTCGCCATCAATCCTCTCATACCCACTAGCTGACGTACCTGAGAGATATTACCGCGAGCCCCAGAGAATGCCATCATGTAGACCGAGTTAAGTGGATTATTCTCCTTGAAATTACGGACTACTTCATTTTTCAGCTCTTCGCTGGTTTCGTTCCAGGTATCAATTACTTTCTGGAATCGCTCTACCTCTGTAATCTCTCCCCGAGTGTAGCGCTCCTCCGTATCGCGAATTTCCTGCTCTGCAGCATCTAGGAGTTTGCGCTTACTAGGAGGCACTTGCAAATCTTCAACACTGATGGAAACCCCGGCACGGGTAGCATATTTAAAGCCAAGGGACTTGATCTCATCAGCCATGGCTGATGTACGAGCTGTACCATAATTATCAAATGACCAAGAGATCAGCTTCTTTAGCTGCTTCTTATCAATAATGCGATTGCGAAAAATAATGGAGTTGGCTTGTTCGTTACCTTGATCTGCCATGGGAACTCTCTGCCTCAACGGAATTAATGGCTAACTGAATAGATAAAAACGGAATTTGGGTTCTAATGGGCAAGCGCCGCATGCACAGCATGGTTGTAAATAATGCGTCCAGGAGTTGTATAAAGATGTTGCGATAGGAGATTACCTTCACTATCTTCGCGAACACGACGACTTGCATAACGTTTAGTCACCATTCCATCGCCGTTATCAATCACTTCAGTCGGTTCACTATCGTCATCTACGGGGCCATCAAACCGAAGCCAAACCCAAGCATGGAGGTCTACAACGCCTTGCTCATAGGCAATAATGGCATCTTCCATACTAGCGAAATTGGAATCTGCCCCCTTTTGTTCATAAGGATTTTCTGCTGTCAGGTAATAACAGCCCAACACCATATCCTGACTAGGAGTAATGATGGGTCGACCTGTTGCAGGGGACAACACATTGTTAGATGCCAACATCAACAACCGTGCCTCAGACTGTGCTTCGAGGGATAGGGGCACATGTACCGCCATCTGGTCACCATCGAAATCAGCATTAAAAGCTGGACAAACTAGGGGATGTAGTTGCAACGCACGTCCTTCCACTAGCATTGGCTCAAAGGCCTGGATCCCTAAACGGTGAAGTGTAGGAGCACGGTTAAGCATCACCGGATGATTCTCAATCACCTCCTCTAACACGCTCCAAATACTTGGGTCGTTACGCTGAATCAGTTTCTTGGCAGCCTTAATATTGTTTACCAATCCCTGTCGAATCAAACGATGAATCACAAAGGGTTGGAAGAGTTCAATCGCCATTTCACGGGGTAAACCACATTGGTGAATTTTGAGGTTAGGTCCAACCACAATTACCGAACGACCAGAGTAGTCAACCCGCTTACCTAATAAATTTTGTCGAAAACGCCCCTGTTTACCCTCAATAATGTCCGAAAGCGATTTCAGTGGACGATTGTTAGCTCCCACGACTGTACGACCTCGACGACCGTTATCGATTAGAGCATCTACAGCCTCCTGAAGCATCCGTTTTTCATTGCGGACAATTATCTCAGGGGCCAAAATTTCCTGCAGTCGTGCCAGGCGATTATTTCGGTTAATCACACGACGATAGAGGTCATTTAAATCTGATGTAGCAAATCGACCACCGTCCAACTGCACCATGGGACGTAAATCCGGAGGGATTACTGGGATGACATCCAAGACCATCCAATCTGGGCGGGAGCCGGTAGCAATAAAGTTATCGATCACGCGCAGACGTTTGATCAACTTTGCTCGCTTCTGTCCCTTAGAATTATCAATATTTTCCCGCAGTTGCTCAGCGACTATTTCCAGTTCTAAATCTTGTAACAGTCGCTGCAGAGCCTCCGCCCCGATACCAACCTCAATCCCAGAAAGATCGGATTCTTCATCATAAAGCTGATCTTCAAGCTCAATCCACTGGTCCTCTGTCAGCAATTGCTTATAGCTAAGGCTTTCTGCATTACCTGCATCCAGAACAACATAGGCATTGAAATAGACAATCTGCTCCACATCCCTCAAGGGCATATCCAGCAAAATTGCAATGTAGCTAGGAATACCCTTGAGATACCAAACATGAGCAACTGGAGCCGCTAATTTGATATACCCCATACGGTGACGACGTACTCGTGACTCAGTCACCTCAACACCACAGCGCTCACAAACAATGCCACGATGACGTACCCGCTTGTACTTACCACAGTGACACTCCCAGTCCTTCGCAGGGCCAAAAATGCGTTCACAGAAAAGCCCATCCATTTCAGGCTTTAAGGTTCTGTAGTTAATCGTTTCCGGCTTGGTTACTTCACCAACCACTGTACCGTTGGGAAGCGTACGTTCACCCCATTGGCGAATACGGTCAGGCGAAGCCAGGCCGATTTTGACATAGTCAAAGCGCTGTTCTAGTTTTGGCATTCTCTTGATTCCTTGTACACGGCCTATACATCAGGACATAGTTTTGGCTTGAAAATCGATAAAAAGTATGCTTTTCACCGATTCTGAGGCGATCGCAACAGCATTCAGTTTATTGTTAGTTGCTTGAAATACTGCTTCAAACAAACGACCAAACACTTAGTTATTCAAACGGCTACAGTGGTGGCTCTTCAAGACCAGGAGCGGGAGTAGGAGCAGCGGCTGGGACAGCAGCAGGTGGCTCCTCCGGAGCCGCCTCATCTCGCGAAATCGATTCATAGGTAGGTCGTGATGGTGACCGTCGATTTACAGAATCGGACATCAAATCAACTTCTACATCGCGACTGGTCCCATCCTCCTGAGTTTCGAGCTTATGCACCGCAATGTCTAAACATAAGGACTGGAGTTCACGCATGAGTACCTTAAAGGACTCGGGTGTACCGGGACGAGGAATGGCCTTACCTTTGACAATTGCATTAAGGGCTTCATTACGTCCCTGCATGTCATCAGATTTTACCGTTAGCAATTCCTGCAAAGTATACGCAGCTCCAAATGCTTCAAGTGCCCAAACTTCCATTTCCCCAAAGCGCTGACCACCCTGTTGAGCCTTACCACCCAAAGGCTGCTGAGTCACCAGCGAGTAAGGACCAGTAGAACGAGCATGAATCTTGTCGTCCACCAGGTGAACTAACTTCAACATGTAAGGTTTACCTACGGTCACAGGCCGATCAAACGGCTCACCAGTACGGCCATCGTAGAGCTGAATTTTGCCTGGATCATCGGGGTTAAATACCCAGTCTTCGCCTCTGGCATCCCGCGCATCTTGCATTTTGCCATGGGTGGTTTCCATAGATGCTTCACTACCGTACATCTCGTCAAAGGGCGTAATCTTAAAGCGGGCATTGAGATTTTCTCCAGCCCACCCCAACAAACACTCAAATACCTGCCCCACATTCATACGAGACGGCACACCTAGGGGATTGAGCACGATATCAATCGGAGTACCATCAGGGAGATAGGGCATATCTTCAATGGGCAAAATCCGGGAGATGATGCCTTTATTGCCATGGCGACCAGCCATCTTGTCACCCACCTGGATCTTGCGCTTTTGAGCCACGTAAACACGCACCACCATGTTGGCACCAGGGGGAAGTTCATCTCCTTGCTCTCGGGTAAAGACGCGCACATCAACGACGCGCCCCTTCTCACCGTTAGGCACCCGCAAAGAATTATCCCTAACGTCTCGAGCTTTTTCTCCAAAGATGGCCCGCAGTAATTTTTCTTCTGGAGGTTGGTCGGACTCACCTTTGGGTGTGACCTTACCCACCAAGATGTCACCGGACGTTACCCAAGCTCCAATCCGGATAATGCCGGTCTCGTCGAGCTGTCGCAGGGCATCTTCACCGACGTTGGGAATTTCACGGGTAATTTCTTCAGGACCTAGTTTGGTCTGACGCGCCTCAATTTCAAATTTCTCGATATGAATAGACGTATAGAGATCGTGAAAGACCAATCGCTCACTGAGCAGAATAGCATCTTCATAGTTGTAGCCCTCCCAAGGCATATAGGCTACTAAGACATTCTGGCCCAAAGCAATTTCGCCACCTTCGGTAGCTGAACCATCCGCCAAAACTTGCCCTTTGACGACCTTGTCTCCAGAAAATATGAGTGGTCGCTGGTTTAAGCAGGTATCTTGGTTGGAGCGCTGATACTTCTGTAACTCCTGAGCGTATTCCTTGCCATCCTTATCGGTAACCACCACCCGCTTGGCATCCAAAAATGTCACTTCACCATCAACGGGACTGACCACCACCATGCCAGAGTCCCGTGCAGCTTGGGCCTCAAGGCCAGTACCAACCAAGGGACGCTCCGGACGCAGCAGGGGAACGGCTTGACGTTGCATATTCGATCCCATCAGAGCGCGGTTAGCATCATCATGCTCTAGAAAGGGAATCAGAGACGTCGCCACCGAAATAATTTGCACTGGCGACACGGCCACATAGTCTACCTCAGCTGGCGAAGTAGAAATAAAGTCCTGACGATACCTGACTGGAACTGACTCTCCGACGATATTGCCATCATGGTCAACGGGTACATCCCCCGGTGCCACGCGAAAATCGTCCTCCTCATCAGCCGTCATATATGCTGACGCTAAATCCTTACGAATACGACCATTGTCCACTTGGAAAAAGGGCGTTTCAATAAACCCAAAGTCATTGACTCGGGCATGGGTAGCCAAGGAACCAATTAATCCTGCATTGGGACCTTCAGGGGTTTCGATTGGACAAATGCGACCGTGGTGGGAGGGATGAATATCTCGCACCGCGAAACCAGCTCGCTCACGGGTCAAACCACCTGGCCCAAGGGCGCTAATACGGCGCTTATGGGTAAGCTCAGCCAATGGATTGGTTTGGTCCATAAACTGAGATAGCTGACTAGACCCAAAGAATTCTTTAATTGCAGCCACCAAGGGTTTAGGGTTAACCAATGAGGCAGGCGTTAGAGAATCAGCATCAGAAACGGTCATCCGCTCACGGATAATTCGCTCCAAACGATTTAGACCGACACGCACCTGGTTCTGCAATAGCTCACCAACGGACCGAACACGACGGTTACCCAAGTGATCGATGTCGTCAATGATACCAATGTCAAACTCTAAGTTAATCAGATAGTCGATGGCCGCCAAAACGTCTTGAGGAGTAAGCACCCGTACAGCATCAGGCACATTCAAACGCAACTTACGGTTGAGCTTATATCGACCCACCTTACCTAGATCGTAACGCTTGGGGTCAAAGAAGCGTGAGTGCAACAGCTGTTGCCCACCGGAAACCGTGGGAGGTTCACCAGGACGCAGCTTCCGATACAGTTCTAAAAGCGCTTCTTCTTCGCTAAATTGCCCTTCTTTTTCAATTGTTTTTTGAAAGTATTCGGGATGACGCAGGGAGTCAAAAATCTCACTATCACTTAAGCCCAAAGCTTTGAAAAGGACCTGAGCAGAAAGCTTACGGGTTTTATCAATGCGAACCCAAACCAGATCATTTTTGTCGGTTTCAAACTTTAGCCAGGCACCTCGGTTAGGAATCAGATTAGCATTGTAGGTACGACGACCATGCTTATCGGTTTCAGCCTTATAGTAAACACCGGGACTACGGACGATCTGGTTCACGATCACCCGTTCAGCACCGTTGATAATGAAGGTGCCGCGATCAGTCATCAATGGTAAATCACCAATAAAGACTTCTTGCTCCTTAATTTCCCCAGTTTCTTTATTAATCAGACGCGTCGGCACATACATCTGCACCGAATAAGTACTATCACGACGTTTTGCCTCGTCGACCATATATTTGGGGCTTTTGAGCTTATAATCCTTACCAAGGAAATGTAACTCTAGCTTCCCTGTATAGTCGGTAATCGGAGAGAAACTCTCAAGCTCTTCAATTAAGCCTTCTTGTAGAAACCAGCGAAAACTAGAACGCTGAATTTCGACTAAATCAGGTAGTACAAAGGAGGATTGGGAAATGGTTAGGTCAGTCATTCGTCTCCTCAAGCAGCAGGGTCGGGCCTAAATTAAACGGGGGGTTAAACAGAAATTTAAGACGTCTGGGCTAAATTTCTTCAACAGAGATAAGTTACAAACACAAGAACGACCACACCTCCCAAATGGGCAATGTAGCCAAACTAATACTTTGCAGGTTTTTTGCTAGCATCCAATAGCTAAAATGGGCACGGTGGGCAATGTTCAAACGCAACCGTCAGGCACCAACGTTATGAATAGAATGAGTGCAAGAGCTGAGCCAGCTGGCTACCGTAAGGCTAACGCATGGCCGAGGTAGTATATCACAAATCAGCAGTTAATTTTAATTTTCTTGTCACTTTTTTGTCACTTTGCATTTTACTGAACGGTTTAGTAACAGGTAGATCGCCTTTGGTAACAGTTCACCCACCAATTAAGTAGGTACAATCCGTATCACCATGTAATTTTTGCTCGATTTTAACTACCTGACACACTTGTAAACGAAGCATCAGGAAGTTTAAACAAGGTTCTAGCATTAGCTGTGGTCTGAGCCGCTAAGGATTCTAAGGAAACGCCTCGCAGGTTGGCTACAAATTCAGCCACGTGCAAGACATTGGCAGGCTGGTTACGCTTCTCTTTACGTTTCGGCACTGGAGACAGAAATGGACAGTCGGTCTCAACCAGAATGCGATCGCACCCCACCATTTGAGCCGATGCCTGCACCTGCTTAGCACTCTTAAATGTGACGATACCGCTAAAGCTAATGTAGAAGCCCAAATCCAAAAACCACTGAGTTTCCTCAGGTGCTCCTGTCCAGCAATGCATAACACCCCGTACAGGTCCATGCTCTTGCCAGAACGATTGCAGCACTTCACGCATGGTCACCGCCGCATCCCGACAATGAATGATCACCGGCAAGTCTAAACTCTGGGCAACGGCCAGTTGAGCCCGAAACGCTTCGATTTGACAAGCCTGGTCATCGGCCTTAAAGAAATCTAATCCAGTTTCCCCAATGGCTACAACCCGCTCATCTGACATGGCCAACTGTCGAATTCGCCCCGCCAACTCTGGCGTCCACTTATCCATGTCTAACGGGTGTAAACCAACAGCAAATGAAACCTCATCAAATCGATCAGCAATGGCTCGAATAGCATCAAACTCCGATGGCTCAACACAAGAGTGAACAAGATGGGCAACACCTGCCTGGCGCCAGGCAGAAGCAACATCATCTAAGTCAGCTTGAAAACTATCAAAGTTAATGTGGACGTGGGTATCAACCAGCTTCATGGAACCTATGAAGCAGCTTCGTGCTTTTTAAGAGCGTGGGAAATCTTAGACTTTCGACGGGCCGCTGCATTTTTATGGATACTGCCACGTTTGACCGCCTTGTCAATCTTACTAAAGGCTGCCGACATTGATACATCAACAGCCTGCTTGTTTTCGTCAGACGGATCCTTAGCATACTCACCCAAAGCAGCAAAGTAAGTTTTGGTGAGGGTCTTAACCGCCGATTTGTAGGACTTATTTCGTAGACGATTGCGCTCCGCAACTTGGATGCGCTTCATCGCAGATTTAATGTTTGCCACTAGTTACCAGGGTAATTTTTTGTCAGGGTCTAGAATTATAGCATTAAATACCCTTTACAAGCACTTGAATTATCATATTTTAGTTGGTCTATCCGACTGCCCCTAAACTAATCCACGCTAAGCTATAACAGACATACTCCTCCCACCCTCGCTACCCGCCTCAATGTTGCGAACTTTGTACAAGCTCAGCGAAGCGCAGGCTGAACTCCAGCGTATTTGCGATCGCATCCACACAGACCAAGTGGTTGAGCAAGAAGCCACCGTTCGAGAAATCCTCAACGCCGTTCGGCGTTCAGGGGATGAGGCTCTTTTGCATTACACCGCAAAATTTGACCAACAAACCCTAACGGCTGACACCTTACGCATCAGTGGTGCAGAAGTTGATACCGCCTACCAACAGGTTTCCGGTGAATTGCTCAATGCTATCCGTCTTGCCTGCAACAATGTCAAATCCTTTCATCAGCAGCGACTACCCAAAAACTGGGTCACCTTTGAAGAAAATGGTGTTGTCCTCGGCAAGCGCTACACGCCCATAGCCCGTGCTGGCATTTATGTACCCGGTGGTCGAGCCGCCTATCCCAGCACAGTGATTATGAACGCGGTTCCGGCCCAGGTCGCTGGCGTTAACCAATTAGTCATGGTCACTCCCACTCCCAAGGGCCACATCAACCCAGCTGTTTTGGTTGCGGCCCAAGAAGCAGGGGTGCAGGAAATTTATCGGATCGGTGGTGCCCAGGCCATTGCCGCCCTAGCCTATGGGACAGAAACGGTCCCCAAAGTAGATATCATTAGTGGCCCTGGCAACCTTTATGTCACCCTAGCTAAAAAGCAGGTCTATGGCACTGTCGGCATTGACTCATTGGCAGGTCCTTCTGAGGTCTTAATCATCGCCGACCATACGGCCAATCCTGTCCATGTGGCTGCTGATCTGTTGGCTCAGGCAGAGCATGACCCAATGGCCGCCGCTATTTTGTTAACCACTGATAGCATCTTGGCTGAAAAGGTCGTGATCGAAGTGGATCGTCAGCTAGCTGGACATCCTCGTCAAACTCTCACCGAAAAAGCCATTGCCCACTACGGCATTGTCATCGTCGTCGATTCCTTGGATATGGCAGCCCAGCTATCTAACCAGTTTGCCCCTGAACATCTAGAGCTAGAGGTCGATGACCCTTGGGCATTACTGGAACACATCACCCAGGCAGGGGCTATATTTCTTGGTCATGATACCCCCGAAGCAGTGGGCGACTACTTGGCCGGCCCCAACCATACTCTGCCTACTTCTGGAGCAGCCCGCTACGCCTCCCCCCTAAGTACTGAAACCTTTATGAAACACTCCAGCCTGATTCAATATTCAAAGTCGGCATTGGAGGATGTGGCAACAGCGATTGATGCGTTGACCAGCGCAGAAGGTTTACCTTCCCATGGGGATTCGGTAAGACTACGGGTAGAGGAATGATACCGCCCTACAACCCTCATACTGTGTTCTCCCCACTAGTATAAGTGCAGCTCTTTGTTTGCAATCATAGGAAATCCCCATGCAGCCTTACTCACTATTAATCCAACTGTCTAGCTGCTTGACGGTCTTGGATTGCCAAGAATAACTGTAGCCTCAACAGGCTGGTCGTTTGAGCAATATTCAGCGGGAGAGTGGACACCCCTTCCAAGCGAGATTGAACCCAGCCATCGCCCCAATGCCATTCATGAAAGCCATCGACACCGCGATGGAGTAAAAAGCGAATTGAGGTGTCAGACAGGCTCGCAATGGTGTGATCGACACGAATCGGACCGACATAGCTGGAAAACGCTTGCCCTATCCATAGCGGCGTTTTGAAATCATCGGAAAACTGTTGAGGCCATAGCCATTGCCGCAGCTGGTCAGAATGGGTCAAACTTTTACGTAATTGTGCAACTGTCGCATCAATTTCAATGCGCAGAGTACTTTGCTGATAAATCCCAAACATAACAACAACCTGACACGACAGCTCTACCACTACAATAATAGATATTAAGAACTGTCAGAACCAAGCAGACCTATGGCGGATCAGCTCATTCGAGCAATAGCAGCAGATGGCGGCATTAGAGTTGTTGGAGCCATCACTACACATTTAGTTGAAGAAGCTAGAACTCGCCACAAACTTTCCTATGTTGCCACGGCAGCCCTAGGCAGAGCGCTAACGGCTGGAGCGCTCCTGGTTTCCAATATGAAGCGGGAAGACTCACGGGTTAATATTCAAATTCAGGGGGATGGTCCCCTGGGCGGCATCATGGTGGATGCCCGATTGAATGGCAATGTTCGGGGATATGTGGCTACTCCATCCGTGGAGTTACCCCCTAACGCCCAGGGCAAACTTGATGTCGGTACAGCGGTAGGACGCAATGGATATCTCTACGTCGTACGCGATTCAGGCATAGGCTATCCTTACTCTAGTACAATTGAGCTAGTATCGGGAGAAATTGGCGAAGACCTGACCCAGTACCTAGCAACCTCAGAACAAACGCCCTCTGCCTTAGTTTTGGGGGTATTTGTCGATCAAAACGGAGTGGAAGCAGCGGGTGGGTTGTTGCTTCAGGTGTTACCCAAGGCCTCCGATGATGAGGCCTTGATCTCTGCTTTAGAATCTCGCCTGGGAGCACTCACTGGATTTACCCCCATGCTGAGGGCGCAAAAAACGCTGCCCCAAATTTTTGCAGACCTGGTTGGGGATATGGGATTGCAAATTTTCCCAGAGAGTAAGCTATTGCGGTTTCACTGCCCCTGTGATGGCAACCGTATGCTATCGGCGCTCAAACTGCTGGGGGAAGAGGAACTGCAGGATATGATCGACAAACGCGAACCAGCAGAGGCTATCTGCCATTTTTGCGGTGATATCTATAAGACTGAATGCGATCGCTTAACCGAGCTGCTAGCAGAGCTAAAGATGGAGAATGCAAATCGGGCATAGAAGATAGCTACATGGGGAAGGGATTGGCTATAAAGAGCGAGTAGTCATAGAGCTATTTAGCCATGCGTTGGTAAGCGGCAGCGACAGCATCGTCACCACCGACATTACCTGGGAAAAGTACCACGGGGAGCTGGGGAAACTTGGGGTGAGCGGCGCTAGTGGTCACCACTGAAACACCGGGAATCACCTGGCCTAAGAGTCTGGCAGAGGTGAGAGAGAGGCCTTTGCTCAAGGTATCGTTAGAGGTAATACCTCCTTTGCTAATGAGAAAACCCAGATCAGCAGGTAACCCGCGAACAATCTCCATCAGCACGTTAGAAACAGATTCGCCAAAGGCTAAACGTGTTGCCCCATCCTCAAATGTCAGCTCTTGACGACTGGTGTAAATCACAGCTGTTTGACCCTGGTGATAGATAGTTTGTACCAAGGCTAAGAGGTCAGCAACCATGGCTTTGACCTGGGTAGGATCGTCCTTTAATCGGGAGACGTCTACTTCTAAACCACTCACCCCTAGTTGTTGCAAGAGATACTCTAGCTGACGAGTTGTTTTTTGAACGTGGGAACCCACTAAAATCACACCGGGTTTATGATTTCGAGTGTAGCGAGCCATATCAGCAGCGGCAATGGGCTGCTCAGGCAGTGCCGCCAACGATGTAAGTAAACTGGCAGCACTGCGAAAGAGAAATTTCTTACCCTGGGCCGCTGTTTCTAATAACGTCTGGCAAAAGTGATCTAGATCTGATTGTTGTTGAGCATCAACTGCGACACAAACATTACCACTCAGGGCCATTAGTCGTTGTGTCATATCTTGTCGCAATACCTCCAGAGTGAATCGCTCTACCTGATCAGCAACAATCTCGCCAGCTGTCTTTTCAGCAACATAATCGGGCAAGTAGCTATGACGATAGCCAAAGACAGAATCGTTGGCAAACTCGGTTTTATGCACTGGAGTGCGCACACCCTCAGCTTCAATGTAGTGGGTACTGTCGAGAGTAATGCGACCAGCTTCAAAAAAGGCTGGCACCATAAAGTGGGCATCAAAAGGACCTAACTCTGAGGCAATCACATCGGTCTCCAGAGGATAGTGACCTCGTAGGGTGGAATCCGAACGGCTGACGACTAAATACTCTTGGGTATCAGTTTCAATCAGCGCCTGTTTTAGATTATGACAAACGTCACGGATAGTACGCTCTGCTTCAGCTGGTGTGAGAGAACGGGTATTGGCCAGAATAAAGAAAATGGGAGAGTTGTCTAGTAGACCTTGCTTTAAGGTAGCGACATCCCATTTTAACAAAAGTAAGCAGCTATGAACTGTTTGGGAACCGGTGGGGTCGTCGTCGATAACAATAATTTTGGGGCGGTGGGAATTAGACATGGGACACTAAAAAAGGGCAGATTTAACCTTGATGAAAGTGGTGGGTAGATGCCCACTCTAAGGGGTATTTGGATTTATTTCGATGGGGGTTGAGCGGCTTTGAGGTTATCCAATAGTTCACCAAAACTTTCGGGGGGAATACCAGGAGGGACCAGCAACCCACCCATTAGAAATGTGGGAGTACCGCGTAGTTTGAGCTGTTCCGCTAAGGCCATATCTGAGTCTACGGCGGCTTGGGCAGTATCGCTGTTGCGATCGCGATTAAACTGCTCCATATCTAACCCTATTTGCTCAGCCAGCTCCACATAGAGTTTATCCCCTAACCGATCTTGATTGGCAAACAGACCATTGTGATAGAGCCAAAACTGATCTTGTCGAGCAGCCGCCCATGACGCCTTAGACGCCGGTTCTGCCTCTGGGTGAATGCTATTGAGTGGAAAATGTTTATACACATACAGTACCTCATCCCCCCGTTCTTCAACAAAGTCCTTCATATGACCAGCGGCCACCGCACAAAATGGACATTCAAAATCAGAGAACTTTACCACCACCACCTCAGCATTAGGATTACCCTTGGTCGGCGAATCCCCAATAAATGTGGCCCGATCTATTGACGATAGCACCTGATTAACCTCATCTTGACGCGCTCTCCAATCCACTTCGGCAGCCTCAATCTCAGCCTGACTGGGGGTGGGTGCTTCTGCTTGCTGGGGTGCAGACGGCTGCTGATCAGTTGTATCCTGAGCTGAATCAGGCTTTGAAGTACAGCTAACCAACGCAAGCAGAGTCACAGTAGCAACTGTGCGCATCAAGACATTTTTGAGTGCCATGGGAAAGGCCTGATGGTAGGGACTCATTAACGCTAACACTTTGGTTTATGGTTGGGGAGAAAGACTCGGGACATGGATCGGATGAATGCCTTGCAACCAGCCAAACTATTAGTGACCTTAGGCGATATGGCGGGGATCGGGCCAGAGGTGGTGCTGAAGGCCTTACCGCTGGTGCAACCAGAGGCTGCTCAAATCACGTTAGTAGGGAATCAGCAGCAGCTAATTACGATTAGCAAACGTCTGGGCTTATCCCTGGTAGATTACCCCATAATTGATGTGCCATTAGCAGACGAACAGACCATTCGCATGGGTCATGGGGATGCGGCTAGTGGCGATCTGAGTTTTCGTAGTTTGCAAACAGCCATTAGTTACTGTCTTAAGGACGGTTATGACGGTGTGGTCACTGCACCGATAGCAAAATCGGCCTGGCTAGCAGCAGGACACCATTATCCTGGACAGACTGAACTACTGGCAGAAATGTCTGGAGTAGACCGGTTTGGCATGTTGTTTGTGGCACGGTCCCCGATCACTGGTTGGACCTTGCGAACGCTATTAGCGACAACACATATTCCCTTACGACAGGTACCAGAAGCATTAACGCCGACAGTAATGACCTTAAAGCTAGAACTACTGTTGGACTGTTTGGCACAGGATTTTGGCGTGCAGAAACCGAGGATAGCCATTGCTGGATTAAATCCCCACAGTGGAGAACAGGGTCAGTTGGGACGAGAAGAAGTGGACTGGCTAATTCCCTGGCTCAACACCCAACAACAACGATTTCCTGATGCCATTTTAGATGGCCCCTTTCCCCCTGACACCCTGTGGGTGAGTCCAGCCCAGGCCTGGACCCAGGCTGAACGCCAAGCCCACCAAGGGTATTTGGCCCTGTACCATGACCAAGGGTTAATCCCCGTGAAAATGTTGGCCTTTGACCAGGCTGTCAATACCACCATTGGCCTACCCTTTATTCGCACCTCCCCTGACCATGGCACTGCGTTTGACATAGCGGGTCAAGGTATAGCTAGACCGGACAGCATGGTGGCTGCCATCAATTTGGCCATTGACCTGGCAACGCAACGGCAGTTAAATTGCCGCCATGTATAAACTTATCGTGTGTTAAAAAAAGCACATGAGATTATGGTAATCATCAGTCATTTCTCAGGACTTTCCAGCCAAGTGTCAGGTACAGACACATATTGTTTTGTGAATCTCACATGTATATAAAAAAACCTTCAAAATCATGAAAATTAGGTGGTTCAAAAGTAGATTTGATTTGTACAATAGCCAGTGACATACAAGTTTTGTTTCAAGGAACCTCGGGGGGCTATTTGCCCCCCCTTTTTTTAGCTGTTGTAGAAACTACTCAGGAATTTACGGACCCCAATGGGTTCCGAGGCTTAATGGACAAGGTAGCTTAACGTCCTTAATTACACTCATTTTGCTTTCAAGCTGTAACATGACGGGTCAACCTGAACTTAAACCTTATCCACGTCCAGCGTAGTCCTTTTTCCGGTGACTAATCTACAGGTTTGAACTTGAGCTTTATCGTTGGAAGGTTGTGGTTGTAGTGGCTTGGGTGTCGCCTTGGGTTGCGATCGCTTCCACGGCATATTCCGTTGCCACAGGATCACCAGTCACATCAAACTCCACATTAAACAGACCTGCACCATCAGCCACTGCAGAGGAAGACATTTCCCGTGGTGCCGATTCTCCAGTCGTAATTGCAAAGGGACCAATATCTACCAAAGACGCCGTTGGACGGGTGGCCATAATATTGAGGGTAACCGTTGCCCCTGGCTGTGTCTGCCCAGACAACGTCAAGGTATTACCTGCAATCGTCTGGGTGGTAAATTCAGGTGCTAAGGGTAGGGTTGTTGCCGCAGCCGCAGCAACCGTCTCAGGCTCAGTAGTCTCGACGGGAGCCGTCACGGCTTCGATGGTAAACGGCCAGCTAAACTGACTCTGAACACCGGTCTGGGTTTCAAACTCAACAGTCAGCGTGTTATTCCCAAGATTGTAGTTTGAAGGTGTGGCTTGGAAACCCAAAGATAGATCGCTAGTATCAATAGAGAGGCTACCGTCTAGGGAAGTACCATTGAGCTGCACCTGAATGCTCTCTGTTTTAATCTCGGGTTGCTCGGTTAATTTGAGTTCAATGGGGCGGTCGGAAACTTCATTGGTACTAGCGGGTAATGGGAAAATTGGCTCCGCAACTTGGGCCTTTGCAACAGTAGTAACGACACCTGATGCAAGTAGTAGTCCTAAAGTTGTCAAAAATGTGAGGTAACGGTGATGAGTGAAACTAGTTTTCATATCCATAGTGACTCCATCTATTAAGAAATATTCGTGTATTAACAAGGTCAAAAAGCCGATATTGCCTCTACGAGAACTGCACTATACAAAAAAAATTGATACGTTTGCAACGTACGATTCCCAGAGAATTCTCTGATAAATTGCTGTTATTGATAAATTACTGTTATGTCAATGGAGACATTGTCTTTAAGCATTGCACTTAAACCATTCTTGTTGCGCAAGACCATAACAATTCTTGCGCAACCTTGCGCCAAGACCTGCTGACTGCTGATCCTCGCCCTCTATAAACGCCTGCAATAGCGTATCTGGAGTGACTGGTGACATTGTTTCTAAAGTTTGCGCAGAGGCAATGCTTGCCAGACCCAAGCAACCTCCTATACTTATATGCAAGAGAGATAGGTATTTCATTAAATTTAAAAGTATTGATCGCTAATAAGCTACCATTGCCTAATGTGTTACTGTGTGATTTGCAAGAAAGATTTTTGGATTACTGTGTATTAGTCTAGCAGTAATGACTCTATCAAAATTGTACAGGGGATTATAGTAGCTCTGAGTCTCAGATCTGTTACCTCCCAATCCCATCAAAAAGCCCCCACCACAGAGGCTTAGAATCGGCAGAGGCTTAGAATGACTCTATCAAAATTGTACAGGGGATTATAGTAGCTCTGAGTCTCAGATCTGTTACCTCCCAATCCCATCAAAAAGCCCCCACCAATCGGCAGAGGCTTAGAATGTGTTCGGAGAGTCTGAGAGGAAAAGGCTGCCCTGAAAATGAAGCTTTCACAGATTACGGAGTCTGCATCGGGCACCCGAGCGTATGAGCCCAAGTACCGCAACAGCTCAGGAATCTGTTAGCGGACGGACTTAGTACGAGCGTCTAGCGCATCCAGGCGAGTTTCCTGGATGTTATCGACTGATTTAGTACGCGCATCCAACGCTTCTAAACGAGCAGATTGAATATTCTCAACGGCCTTAGTCTGGTTGTTAATTAGCCTGAGTCAGGCTACGATGCGGTTTATTTTTCCGCTGGATTGTAGATAAACCGAGTACAGACCACACCGTGGTCTGAGGTGCTTTTATCGTCATCCTCAACATAGTCGTTCCATATCCGCATTTCCTTAAACGACCAGACGCGCTGATCCGAGTGGTCATAAAACTGCTCGGAGACCAGTACATGGTCGATCACTTCTTGAATGCCCTTAAATTCGTGGGTGTAGTAGATGTCGCGGGTGGAGCGCATCTGTTGCAAAATGCTGGCAGTGTAAAGACCAACGTCATTGCGATTGCCAACACGACTGGCCTCATACATACGGAATGGGGGCTGTTGGGTCAGAATCGAGAGCGTATTGCTGAGGGTGCTGTCATTGAGATCGCCCAGTACAACAACCGGACTGTCGGTTTTCTTCATTTGTTTGGTCAAGAGGACCCTTAGGGCTGCAGCTTCTGCGGTGCGTCGAATGGTGGAAATGGCGCTGCCGATAGCTTCTTGATGTAGCTTTAAGACCTCGTTGCTAGTACGTAATTGGGTTGGGCGCTTGGACTTCAGATGAGTGGCAAAGACTTCTATGGTAGGGAGTTTAACGTCTTGGTGCCCCACCGACAGCTGTAGAATACTACGGGAAAACCGGTCGATTTCGATGTCTAGCTCATCGTCTTCGCCATCATCACTTTTTGGTTTATTAAGGGTGATACCGGCTGGAAAGTCCTTGTGAACCTGTTGATTTTCCACCCGCCAAGGTTTTCGCACAGCAGCCGCTACTGCAATGTTGTACCATTTATCTCTGATAAAGCAAAGTTCATAGTCATCGGCTAGCTTCGCTTCTTTGAACAGATCAATCAGACATGGTTTAGACCACAATTCCTGAAAAGCGATTACATCTGCATCCAGGTGAGCCAACATCTTAGCTGACCAGCTGATTTTTGCATCGTATTGTGCCTGACTGTAAGTGCTTTTGTACCATTCAATACCAGGCAGTTGGAGATTATAGAGATTGAACGTAGCAAAACTGATATTTTTAGAACCGCGTGAAGCCATGAAACATGCCTAATAACACAATAAAAGAGCTTGGGGCATTACAGCTCAGCACCAGGGGGCACGGACTATGTTGTTTAGAGAATTTGAGGTACAGGGGAGCCATCTGTTTCCCTATATAGAGAAACAGGTCTTACCAAGATATTCCAGACCAAACTTTGTAATCTTCGTTACTATGTAGCACTGCCAAACAAACTATCCAAATAGAGCCTATTCACATGGGGCTGGTTCATGCCATTTTGCATTAGAAAGAGAGAAAGAGCCGCCTGCATTACTCGCTCCTGGCTCCATAGCTCATGGGTATTTAAATAATCCTGTATTGATTGATGTAGCGTTTCGGGAATCTCGATCATCAGACTAACAGTGACTGGAGCTGTGGTAACGGCCGGAGCTGTAGTAACTAAAGTCATAAATCTAAGGTCTCTTAAATTAATGGGCACAACAAACTAGGGCCTAGTGCATTCCTCTTACCCATTGCTGCCATAACGAGGCTCGCAAAGCAGCAATGGGTACACAGGTTAAGGTTCCTTACTAGGTCGCCTGACTCAGTGGAGCTTTATTGTGCAGGAGGTAGGGGTAATTCGCAAGCACCCCTATTCTTTAGGTTTTTCTAATGCGATTTTTGGGGTGACGACACCAAGAGGGGTAAGGCATTTTTTTCGTTACATTTGTTGACAAAACAAGATACATCTCCATACTTAACGGTTTTCCCCAGAATCGCTGGATACCCTGGACGGTCGTCATACCCTGGGGAGAACCCCGCTCAAACTGGGGAAAAGCCAGGGAAAACCCTGGGGAAAACTCCGTTATATATTAATAAATATATTTTGCTGAAATTACGTAGACGTACTGGATTTCAGCAAAATAGTCCGGATGCTGAATGCCTTGCTATAAGTCTCTTTCAGAAGATAATTAGGGCTTAAACAAGGCTTAATTACTGGATGAACTTCTGAACATAGAAAATGTTTTGATTCATGGCCATGCTAATTGCCGTCAACCGACACAAAAACCTTCATCAACTGGCAGAGGCTTGAAGTGTGTTGTGTATGGAGAGACTAAGTGGGAAAAGGGTGCCCCAAAATTAGCAACTGGTAAACAAGGCAAAAAAAGCCCCTGACATCGCTGCCAGGGGCCACGGACTGTGCTGTTTAGAGGAATTGAGAGATAGGAGAGCTGTTTATTTCTCTGTATAGGGAAACAGACTCTTGCCGAAGCATTCCAAACTGGATTTTGTGATTTTCGTCGTCTCCTGCTGTGTTGTCGCTCACTCAAGTCAATACATCGCGTCCTAAAACAACCCCAGTTGCTGAGGGGGTGCTTTGATCAATGACCATGGCAACGGCGGTACATCCACCCCCGCTTTTTCTAACTGCGCTTGAAAATAACGAGCAATGTTGGGTGACCTGGCTTCATTGGGACAATGGACAAAAAAGTAAACCGATAGCCCTTGGGCCAGCCATTCACCTACCTGCTGCACCCAGCTGGCTAAAAAATCAAGATTTCGATCTAGCTCAGGATGACTGATGTAACGGACTAAGACAAAGGTTGCCGTTGTCACTGGCAATAGTGGTACCCGAGGCTTTTTCCGTTCTGAGCGTAGCTGTGGATCTGCAGCTGGATTGCTCCAGGTATAGATAGGGCGAGTATCTAGCAGGACACGCCCTGCTCCAAATCGGGTCAATAAATGATTCAACTGCTCAGAATAAGGAGCCTTAAACCAATCTAAATGACGCACTTCTATGGCGAGGGGACTTGCTTGATGAGGCCAGCCTGCCACAAAGTGCGATAAGTCAGAAAAGAACGCGGGGCTATATCTGGGTGGCAACTGAGCAAAGATTGGTCCCAGCTTTTTGCCTAGCCCTTGCATTAAGGTTAGAAAGTCCAACGCTGCAGGTAGCTGTGACCTTAGCTCAGCTCCATGGGTAACCGTACGCGGTAGCTTGGGACAAAATCGGAATGTATCGGGTGTATTCTCGGCCCAGCGTTGCACGGTCTCTGGTGTTGGGCTGGAATAGAATGTAGTGTTTCCCTCCACGCACGTCATGCGGTTGCCATAAAGACGCAAAAAATCAGCAGGGCGACTACCCGTTGGGTAAAAATCGCCTAGCCATTCTTTGTGGGCCCAAACAGCGCAACCGATGCAAAACTCTGACAATTTTGTGTTTTCCCAAAAGCTCTAATTCATCATGCTTTGGCTTGCCCACCCTACGACGCGGCTTGGGTTAATAATGGGTCGAGCTGGCCACGACTATCAAGGGCATAGAGGTCATCACATCCACCAATGTGATGGTCGTTGATAAAAATCTGAGGAACGCTGCGACGTTGGTTAGAGCGCTCAGCCATTTTGGCACGGGCCGCTTCATCACCATCGATTTTGTATTCGTTAAATGTTACCCCTTTCCACCACAATAGCCACTTGGCTCGAATGCAGTAGGGGCAGAGTTGCCATGTGTAGATCTCTACATTTGCCTTAACTGAGTCAGGAGCACGACTGAGCAAACGCTTAAGAAATTGCATGGGTATATGTAGCTTTTACATAGAGGGTCAATACCGGGTTCACAACACCCGCATTTCCATGGTAATTGTTTTTGTAATGCGTTGATGTCTCGACAAAATCTATATCTCAATCGGTACTAAAAAGTCGATGCAGAATAGCGCCGTCCTGGGATATGAACTTAAACACGGTTAGGCCATGATCATCGTCACAACCCAAATCAACGACCATTGGGACAATTAAGTCATTAAGGAATAACGCTTACTGCGGCTCCTACTTCGGTGGGAGCCCTTTTTGTTTGTATGTCATGAGCTTAAACACGCCTAGGCCATGATCATCATCACAACTCAAATCAACGACCACTGGCACAATTAAGTCATTAAGGAATAACGCTTACTGCGGCTCCTACTTCGGTGGGAGCCCTTTTTGTTTGTACCCTCTATGAAAGGGGTAAGAGCTTATAGACAAGACGGTTTAAGTGAAACTACCGATAGGGATAATGGTTGCTTGGCAGGACCTCCGGTAGGCCAAAGCATTTCAATATCCAAATGAATTAGTATAATTCAGGATTTTTTTGCGGATCTGTCAAATCTTGATAAGACTGTTTATAGAAGCATATTGGCTACAGGTAAAAATGCTGGTTGAGTGGGTGGTTAGGAATTCGCTAGGCTGAAGACTGGCTTAATCAAATGAGTTTATGCTGGGTAGCGATCTAAATGTTGAAACAGCACTGGCAGCCCGCGATCCGCAGGTAATTGCATCGTTAATGCCGAAGTGGGAATGGTTTTATGACTATTACTTTCGTACCCGCACCGATGGCTGGCACCATGTTCCCAAACAAGCGCTTTTTGTCGGGTCTCACAACGGTGGTTTGGCGGCTCCTGACTTAGTTATGTTGATGGTGGACTGGTTTCGTCGGTTTGGCTATGAGCGACCGATGTATGGTCTGATGCATGTCAAAGTCTGGCAGGCAATGCCAATGGTGGCTAAGCTGGCTAATCAGTGTGGGGCGATACCGGCTCAGCCTAAGTTTGCGATCGCAGCCCTCCAACGCGGTGCCAACGTACTCGTTTTCCCTGGTGGAGCCCAAGACGTTTTTCGTCACCACCACCAGCGTCACCAAATCCAGCTTATGGGCCGGACCGGATTTATCAAACTTGCCCTCAGGGAGCAAGTCCCCATCGTGCCAGTGATCTCTAAAGGTGCCCACGACACCTTTATCGTCTTAGCAAACTGCTACGAACAAGCCAAATGGTTACACCAGCAGGGGTTACTCCCCTGGTTTTTAGATATTGATCCAGAAGTATTTCCTATTTATCTAGGCCTACCCTGGGGTCTGGCCCTCGGCCCTATTCCTCATCTGCCATGGCCCACTCAAATCCACACCCGCATATGTCCTCCCATCACATTTACCCAGACAGGTCGTGAAGCCGCCAAGGACAACGGCTATGTTCAGCAATGCTATCAGCAGGTTGTCGATCAGATGCAACACCATCTGGACCAATTAATTCTGGATAACCTTGTATAGAGGTATTACATGCAATGCCCCTACACAACGTTATTCACAGGTTCTAGGAGGCAGTGAAGCCCCAGCATTGATCCGAGAAAAATCATTAAGTTCCAGGGTAGCGCTAGCATAATATCGGTTGTCGTCATCCCCACGGGTACGACGCACCCTTAGAAAGGTAGCGGGTCCCCAAAACTCAAACCCCTCACCTAGATCACGGACCGCCCCATCAGGATAGGCTTGCCCACTAACCGTATTGCCACTTACGCGCCCAGTAACGCAGATGGATTCCCCATCAATGTAACTGTAAGCACCAATAATCTCATCCCCCGTCTTCTGAAAGACAAACAGCACCCCACCTCGACTCAACAGCTCTTGCTCTGAGTACACCCGATCGTCAGCTGGACCTGACACATACCGATAATTACCATCGGTCAGACCAGCAATCGTGTCATAAAACGTTGGGGTGGCATCAGTTGCCCTTCCGGGGGAACTGCTAGGTAGTGGACTCCTTAGATCCGGCAGCTCTGAACGACGGTCACCACCGAGGTCAGGCAGTTCCACCGCCGCTGACGGACGCGACTCCGGACGTGCTGCTGGCCGAGCAGCCACTGCCTCCGCTCGACAGACCAACGAACTATTCACTAGCTCAAATTCCTCTGGATCGTCAAAACCGACAAGTTCTCGATAGTAAGTATCGTCAGTCAGCAACAGCTGACGCACCCGATCAATAGACTGATTCGGAAAAACCAACGACCGCTCCGACGTCAGCACCGCCTCCACAGGGCCAGGCACAAAAGACCCCAACTGTTCATAGAGAACCTCAGTTGTCCCCTCAGTTTCCGTCAGCGTAATAAAAGTCCGCATCCCCAATGGATTGGCCCCCCCCGTACTCGGATCATAGCTACAGAAGATTTTCGGGCCAGTAGTAGCAGACTGCGCCTGCAGTGGTTGGCTAACAGCATCTTGACCAGTCACAGTTGCAATGGCTGCAACCAATGCTAGCGGGAATACATGCAGATAGCGACCAACCATGGAAAATAGTTCTCGATAAAAACAACTAGGAGACTAAAAGAATTCTATGGGTTCGCGGTCCCCTAAGAATGTTCAACGGACAATATTACTTAGTCAGTATCTACCTAATATAGCCATCCGATAGCCTTAGTCAAAGCAACCCACCCACCATGAAGCTTGTGAATCGTTTTGAACTACTCGAAATTTTAGACCAAGGTGGCTATGGCATCACCTACCGAGCAATCGATCACCATCAGCCCAGTCACCCTGATTGTGTCGTTAAACAGCTGATCCACACCACGCCTAAAATTCTAGAGATGTTTCGCCAGGAGGCCAGTACCCTGGAAACAATAGGGGCACACTCCCGCATTCCTAAACTGTTGGCATATTTTGATGAGGGCAACAAATTTTACATTGCTCAGGAAATGATCCATGGCCATGATCTGAGACAAGAAATAAAAGCAGGTAAATCGCTGGACGAAAGTTATGTCACCAAGTTATTAAAAGATGTCTTGAGCGTCCTGGCCTTTGTTCATCAGCATCAAACCATTCATCGAGACATTAAGCCCGCAAACTTAATTCGTCAGGCTAGTAACGGCGATATTTTTTTAATTGACTTTGGAGTTGTCAAAGCCCTCAGCAATAGCAAAATCGACAACAAAGGACAGATGACGGCCACGGTTAACGTAGGCACACCGGGCTATGTTGCCCCTGAACAAGCACAGGGTAAACCCTGCTACGCCAGCGATCTCTATTCAGTTGGTATGTTGGCGATTGCTGCCCTCACTGACATTCATCCCCGTCAGTTAACAATTCATCCCTTAACCCATCAGGTGCAATGGTCCAATGACAACATCAATCCAGCACTTAGAACCTTTATCAAACGGCTAGTAGAGCCTAATCCTAAGCATCGCTATCTGACTGCAGTCGAGGCTCTCAAAGGGTTTGAAAGAACCATTACAGGCATACGTGTGGGGCAAGATAGTCAACTCCCCACCCATGTTGCCGCCGGAGTTCAAGCCCCTGTGGAGTCTGAACCACCAACAAAATCGGCAAAGTTAATCCCGCCAAAACTGATTTTAAAGGTTATCGGTGCGATTACAGTGGTCTTACTCATGCTAGGGTTTGGTGTCAAAGGCTATCAATGGGCTGCCTACAACATTAGCCGCCGTTGGGACACAGTCACAGCAACGCCTAAAAGTTATGACAAAGCAAGACCAGATGAATTGGTTGCCCTGCTAGATGATGGCAGCATCCAGGCCAGACCAGAAATGGTAGACGCGTTTTGGAGCATGGTCGCTGCCGCCCAAAACGAAGGGGTGGCGCTGTTACCACTGGCAGGATATATCTCTTTATCTGATCAGCGTACACGCCTCAAGGAGAGAACAGATATCGATATTGAACAATGGCTAAAACAAAGTGATTATCACAGCGGCTATGCTGTTGCCATTGGCGACAAAAATGCTGATGAGAGCACTGACTGGGATAGTAGCTTTGCAACAACAGATGGCTATCGCTGGCTAAAGCGCTATGCCAAAAACTATGGTTTCGAACTGTCTTACCCCCAGGGCAACCTGGCTGGAGAAGATGAGCCCTGGCACTGGCGCTATAGCGCTGAATAAATGGAACGGGTATTTGTGGGCCGAGTTATAGTGGCCTTTGCCCTGGTAATTGCCGGTTATTTTGGTCAGTCACTATTCAGTCAATATATTGATACGCTAATGTTGGAGAAGGAACCACCCTAACTACCCCCATGGTCGCCCTTCCATCATTAGTTCCACCGCCTCAGCCCAGAGGCGAACAACGAGTCATCTTTCATAATCTTACCTGGGACGCTTATCAGCAAGTTTTACGAGCGCTAGGCACAAATCGCTCAGCTCGACTGGTTTATGACTGTGGCACGTTAGAAATTACTATGCCTCTTGAAGTCCATGAGTTTTATAGTGAACTGATTGGCCGTTTCATTTATTTTCTAGTGTCAGAAATGGGTCTAAAGCTTAAAAGCATGGGGTCAACTACCCTGGACCGAGAAGATTTGGAGAAAGGGGCTGAACCAGACAAAGCCTATTACATTCAGAATCAGCCCAAGGTAGCTGGTAAAACGGTTGACTTAAGCCAGGATCCACCACCAGATTTAGTAGTTGAGATAGATATTACCCATACGGATATCGACAAGCTGACGCTCTATGCCCGCATGGGAGTATCAGAATTTTGGCGATATGACGGCAATATTTGGCATATTTATGAGTTAATTGATCATAAATACCGACAAGTTGAGATAAGCCCAACGTTTTCGTTTGTGCCTAAGGAGAAACTCTATGAGTTTTTAGAACAGGCACAGGTGGATGAAATTGAAGCAGAAAAGAGTTTACGCCAATGGATTAGAGAATCTTAAAAGAGGATACCCAACGGTTTGTCCCCTATGACCATATGCGTCTCAAGTCTAGAATAAAGCCAGGTAATATACTTTCTCCTGAAAGGGTTTCTGGATTTTTAATATAACGTTCTCTTGTCCTGCTCGATAAATTTCTACGCATTTAGTTTGTGGATCGATTAACCAGCCTAAACTAGCGCCATTATTCACATACTCTTGCATTTTCTCTTGCAGCTTTGTCAAGCTATCGGAGGCCGAACGTAGCTCAGTAACAAAGTCAGGACATAGGGAAATAAACCTCTAACGCTGTTCTAGGCTCAAGGCTTCCCAACGTTCTAAGGGTATCCAGAAAGCATCAGGGGAACGATCCCCGCCCCGTTGGGCAGATGGAAGCTGGTTGATGAATCGAAGGCAATGCCGCTACCGCCTTGTTCTTCTATCCATTTGACTAGGAAGTAGGCAATTTTAATATTGCGATGGCCAGTTTCTCCGCCAGTCGGTGGATTTACACGGTTAGTAACGTTGGGTTAATGCAAGGTATCCCGATGAGGCGAAACATGTTGGTGGAGGGTTAACCCAACCTACGTTTATGGGTGTTGGTAGGGCCAAGCGGGTCTTCGGGGTTATCCTACCAAAACGCTTGGCCCAGGGTTATTTTTGGAGGTGGTTACCCACGTCGCCGGAGAACGGTTCTGGACTCCCAAATGTACGCTCGATAAATTCCTGCACCAGATAAAACCGATTTGTCTGCTCAAATGACGCTAACAGTCGAGGAATCTGGTCATGCTCCCCCAGCCGCTCCAGCATTTCAGCTTCCTGATGGAATAGGCGAATAATTTGAGGATCGTTTTGATGATGGTGATGTAGTTCTTTCACCACACATAGAGGCTTTCCTGGCCGCATTGTATCTTTAGCCAGGTGGGTAATTCCAAATCCACCTTGGCTAAGTTGCTTAATGACTTGATAACGACCACCCAACATATGCATTTTGCCTAGGAACACACTGATATATCAATTGATACATATCTGATAATTGATAACAGGTAAACCACTTTATTTTCCGGTATTCCTTCGAATCTTGAAAAGATACTAGATAATAAAAGCGGCAATTGTCCTTTAAAGAATTGTTTTTAGTGGTTCTTTAACATCAAATTAATGGCTCACAGACGACTCGGAAGCCAAAGGAATTACTACGGCCTTCTTGGGTATTTTTATCGCGGGCGGCTGAACGACAAACAGGCGTATCGTTAAACCAAGAACCACCCCGCATGACCTTAGACGCATTGGCCTTGTTCGACACCCATTGGTTTGCATCACTAGGAGCACCGTTATAACTATCGTGATAATCATCAGAACACCACTCATGCACATTGCCATGCATGTTGTATAAGCCAAAGGCATTGGGCCAAAAGCTATCGGCAGCGACAGGAATATTGCGATAGTTCTCTTCAAAGTTCTCGGTAAAGGAGAAATCTGCAAAAAAGTTGGCAATTTCTGTTGTCAGGGTATCACCAAAACAAAATGGAGTTGTTGTCCCAGCGCGACAGGCATATTCCCACTCTGCTTCAGTGGGCAACCGATAGGTGCGTTTCGTCAGCTCACTTAGCTGCTGACAAAAAAGATCAGCCTCTTGCCAGGTAATCTGCTCCACTGGCAAATTCGTGCCATCCTCAACTTGATCATCGGCAAAGTACGATGGGTTATTCCCCATGACAGCCTCATATTGCTGCTGGGTAATGGCATAGGCCCCTATATAAAAACTAGGTACCTGGATCGAGCGCTGCGGTCCCTCTTGATCCTGACGGCTGGGCTCAGTGGGCGGAGACCCCATTAAAAACTCCCCTGCCGGTATCTGTACCATGCGCAGGGGCAAGGCCTTATTCAAGGCTTGCCGTAGATAGGGTTCATCAAAATAGGCGACCTTAATACTTGGTTCAGCCATTATCTGTCCATCGGCATCCACCTGCACTGTCTTTAGACTGCGGGTCTTGAGGGGTTGCCCGGTAGGTGCAATGGCTGACGATGCGCTTTTACACCCCACAGCGCCTACCGCCGCTGCGGTAGAAAAACCCAGAAATTTCAATGCTTTGCGTCGAGAGCATTGATGCTCAAGTCCCTGACTCGACCAAAGCAGCTGCCCCTGCCCCATATCGTCCTTGATAAGAGACGTACCCCCTACAGCACCTAATTTTTTAATGACCTGGTAACGACTGCCTAACATAGATTCCTTAACTAAGGACACCCTTCTCAGTGATCCAATACCAGATAATTCGTTAGGTTTTGCAGCAACACTGAACTCGCAGCCCAAAAAAAACTAAAACCCAATGTATTCGTGAAGTTTTACAGAGGTTTTGGTCTGATCACACATCATTTACGGTTGAAACTGCTTAGCGTAAAAGCTGGCATAGCGTCCTGATTGCTGCAGCAACTCTGCATGGGTGCCGGATTCGATGATACGGCGTTTTTCCATCACCAGGATGAGATCGCACCCCCTCACCGTCGCCAACCGATGGGCAATGACAAACACCGTCCGTCCCTGCATGAGTCGTTCCAAGGCTTCCTGCACCAAGACTTCTGACTCGGCATCCAGGGCAGAGGTGGCCTCATCTAAAATTAGGATCTTTGGATCGAAGAGGATAGCGCGTGCGATCGCAATCCGCTGCCGCTGCCCTCCCGATAAATTCACACCCCGTTCCCCGACCCAAGTGTGGTAGCCCTGGGAAAACTGACTAATAAATCCATGGGCATTGGCCACCCGTGCCGCCGCTTCTACATCTGCTAGGTTAAAGTCTTTTTGACCAAACGCAATATTCTCAGCAATCGTTCCTGAAAACAATATATTCTCTTGGGGAACAATGCCGATCTGATTACGTAAACTTTGCAGCGTTACCGTCCGAATATTAATGCCATCGATCAAAATCTCTCCGGTGGCCACATCATAAAAACGCGGCAACAGATTCACCAACGTGGTTTTGCCTGCCCCCGATAGACCAACTAATGCAATGGTTTGGCCCGGTTCTGCGGTCAGAGTAACGCCCTGGAGCACTGGCTGATCGGCCTGATAGGAAAAGCTTACATCCCGATAAGTCACCCGCCCAATTACCTCAGTGAGCGGTTGCGCGTCGGGCACATCTTGCACCAGCGGTTTGAGTTGCAACAGCTCCAGGGCTCGATCCACGGAGGCCTCCCCCTGCTTAAACTCATTAAAGTTTTGAATCACATGATTCACTGGGTCCAGCAGCAATAGCGCATTAATCACATAGGTGCCAAAGCCTTCACTGGCCAGGTTACCAATACTAATTTGCCAGGTGCCCACCAGTAGCAACACCACAATCATCCCAGCATAGAGAAATCCCACCACCGGAAATTGCACAGCCTGCAACCAGGCAACCGCATAGCGAGCATCACGATTTTGAGCAGAGGCTTGGGCAAAGCGCTCGATTTCATAGTCTTCTGCCGCAAAGGCTTGGATTAACCGGATACCACTAAAGACTTCGGCAATATGAGACGAGAGATCGGCCACCTTATCCTGGCTACGGCGAGACGCGGTCAGCATTTTCTCCCCAAACCAGCCAGACAATATAGCCAACAGCGGAATCAGAATTAATGCAGTTCCCGTCAGCTGCCAGTTGAGATAGATCATGTAGCCAAACACAACCACCAGCTGTAATACCGAGGGAATAAAGTCATGGAAGAGTTTATAAACAACCTCGCCGATGCGATCCACATCTTCAGTGAGACGATAGGCCAGGTCACCGGTTTTGGTTTGCGCAAAGTAAGGCAGACTGAGCGTTTGTAGATGGCTATAAACACGGGTACGCAACTGATGAGCGACGCGAAACGCAACCTTGGCCATCAAAGAATCTTGTCCATATTGAGCCGCCTTTTGAATCAGCAAGCCCGCAAGGAGTACGACAGCAACTTGGCCAAAGGCAACAACCTGGCCTTGCACCAGGGCAGAAACAGCTAAACCACCCAATTTGGCTAAAATCGGCCAGTAAATCGTGAAGACTAGCGTGCACAAAAAAGCAGGCATCAAGACGGCCTGCTGGCGACGTATGTAGGGTAGCAGCTGCCAGTAGTGGGGGCGGTTCAAGGCGGTGGGAAGATGACTGTCATGGATACGCTACCAGGTTTTCCTGACTTCTTCATGAGGGCGGGGACAAGATGCTGCCCTTACCATGATTAAATGTGTACGCACATGGAACTCATACACCGTTATGCCTACTGTCATCGTCGCCACTGGCAACCCTGGGAAGTTAAAGGAAATGCAGGTTTACTTGACACCCCTGGGCTGGGACTTGCAGCTCAAGCCTGAGGAGATTGACGTGGATGAAACGGGGACAACATTTATGGAAAATGCCCGGTTAAAGGCAAGGGAAGTGGCGATCGCAACTAACCAATGGGCCATTGCCGACGACTCGGGTCTAAAAATCGATGCCTTAAACGGTGCCCCCGGTCTCTACTCTGCCCGCTACGGCAAGGATGACCAGGACCGCATTAATCGAGTCCTGCGCGAAATGAGTGAGGCCCAAGACCGCAATGCTCAGTTTGTCTGTGCCCTGGCCCTGGCCCGTCCGGATGGCACCATCGCCCTAGAAACTGAAGGCATCTGCCCTGGTGAAATTCTCACGGAGCCCAAAGGCAGCAACGGTTTTGGCTACGACCCCATTTTTTACGTCCCCAGTGAAGGTAAAAGCTTTGCCGAGATGAGCCGTCAGCAAAAAGAAACCTATAGCCATCGGGGCATTGCATTTGCCCAAATTATGGAGCAGCTGGAACAGTTGACAATGACCTAAGCAACAAAGGTGAAACTAGAGTCAATCAACAACCAAGTACAAATGAACCTATAATATACTAGGATTAGCGTCTGAATTCCCGAGATCTATGGTTGCCACGTCTACCAACTTGAGCATTCGTTGGGAAAAGCTACCCAAGCATTATGTTCTGCCGGATGATCCTGTGGACAATATTAGCCAACCCTTTATTGCCGCTGCGCTGAGTGAAAACCTTTCTATCGCTGGTCGGATTTCGGCAACAGCCCTGATAACAACCAACTACGGCCTCTGTGCCACAGTCAACGATAAAACCGTAGTCAAGGCTCCTGATTGGGCGTTTATACCCCACATCACCGTACCTAGAGCAGACATCGAACGGAGTTATACCCCATATTAGTTTCCCTGCGATATCGGATGCTATCAGTCAGGATTTCGTCTGATTAGCCTTGTGTGAGTAGCAATAAAAAGCTGCCTTCCACTTAGAAGACAGCCTATATGAGTAATTCGATAACTTTTCGTAACGAAAAGGGCCTTATTCTTCGCTAAACATGGATTGAATCTGACCTAGTGCAGCTTGGAAAATGTTAAACCCTGCCCAGCCCGCAGCTAGGGCAATGGGAGCAAGTACAGCTACAACCCGGAAATCAATGTCCATTACCGAACCTCCTGCGGAGAAAAACGTTTTAATAAATACTTAGATACAAGTCTCTCATAAACCATGCTCGGTTTGAAGTGGGGGTATCGGCTTCGCTGAAAGTTATTACCACTAACCACCTGTGTTAGCTGGTGGACAATGCCCACCCTACAAATGCCTACAAATGCCTGATGTCTATTACTTGGGGGCATTGCAAGCCCCTAACCGTAGCCCATTTCCTTTTTATGAAACTACCTGATCTGGACTCCGATACGATGAACCGTGTTATCGAGATGGCATGGGAGGACCGTACCCCATTTGAGGCGATTGAACTTCAATATGGCCTCAAGGAAAAGCAGGTCATTGCTTTAATGCGTAGGCAAATGCAGCACTCTAGCTTTAAGATGTGGCGCAAGCGGGTAACCGGACGAAAAACTAAGCATCTAAAGCAGCGAGGTTTTGACAGCGGTCGCTTCCATTCGCAAAATCAAAAGGGTTCATAACTCACAGCTGTTTCGTTCACTATGACTCATCGTCCCGTCGCCGCCATTACCGGTGCTTCCAGTGGTATTGGTCGTGCGATCGCAACCCGCCTCGCAGCGGATGGCTATGACTTAGCCCTGTGTGCCCGTCGTCAGCAGCGTCTGACCGAGCTAGCTGAAAAATTATCCCAGCAGCATGGAGCGGCAGTGCTGACGAAAAATGTTGACCTGCGAGATGAACCACAGATTTTGCAGTGGTTTAGTGCGATCGCAACCCGCTTTAACCGCCTGGACGTTCTCGTTAATAACGCTGGCCTTGGCTATCAAGAATCCCTCACCAGCGGCAGTACCGCAAAATGGCGCGAAACCTTAGAGGTTAATGTCATTGCCCTCTCTATCTGCACCCGTGAAGCGATCCAGCTCATGCGGCATCTGGGTAACGACCAGGGCCATGTGGTCCATATCAGCTCTATGTCAGGCCATCGAGTTCCCGGTAGCGGCATGTACTCGGCATCTAAATTTGCCGTCCGTGCCCTCACCGAAGGACTACGACAAGAACTGCGGGCAAATCAAAGCGCTATTCGCATTTCCTCCATCAGTCCTGGCTTTGTGGAAACCGAGTTTGCAGAAAAATACTCCGGTAGCATCGAGCAAGCTCAACAGGTCTATAGCCAATTCCAAGTGCTGCAGCCCAAGGATATTGCTAACGCTATCGCTTATGTCTTAAGCCAACCTGACTATGTGCAGGTGCATGACATTTTGATCAGACCCACCCACCAGATCAGTTAAGCCTGCTCCATCCAGTCAATACAGATTTGCAACTCCTTCGCCATGGCATCGCTGTGAAACCGACGACCGTGACCAGGGATTACCCACTCAAAGGGATAGTCTGCCAAACGTTTCATTGACTTGATTTGCTCTGCCCAGGAATACCAACAATAACGGCGGAACGCGTGGAGGTGCCCCAGGTAAACTGACCAGGCAAGGTGATCGCCTGTGAAGAGAAACTTGTTCTTATATAGCAAGACAGTATGGCCTTTGCTATGGCCAGGGACTGGAATGATAGTTATGTCAGTTGCCAGCTGATAGGGGGCTTGGCCTGTTAGCTGGATTTCGACAGCTTGGGTGTCGGTGGTAATGTCGTCGGCGTGGAGAATGCGATCGCAACCAAAATGCTGCTGAAACTTAGCATGATCCGCCACATCATCCCGATGGGTGAGATACAAATACTGAACGCCTCCCATAGTCTCCAACTGTTTCACTAAAGGGGGTGTAAACCGAGGAGAATCAATCAACATATTTCCTTCGGGCCGCTGAATCAAGTAGCTAGCAGCGGCATAGGATTTCTCCGAGTGATAGCCACAGTGATACACATTGTCCTCAATCAGATCTGGCAGCTGAGCCTGGGCCTGCTTTATATCCTTGGGTGTGGCCACCGTTCCAATTGATGCCGTCGGACAAGACAACAACGCCTTTAATGATTGAATCCGTTGCTCTGGCGTTTGCGGTTGAGTATGTACTGCCGACATATCTCCATCCCGACCAAACACCTCGGGAGCCATCCACCGACACGTATCACAATCAATACAAGTAGAATCCACAAACAGATCGCCGTCAACATTCTCCTGGCGACGGGCCGTAAGCTGAGCCATAATACTACCCCGCTGTGTTTTCTCTCCAGTCTAGTCAATAGAACTCAAACCGTTGGCTGAGTGAAACAGAACTCAAACCGTTCGCTGAGCGAAGCCAAAGCCACGGCTAGAACTCTCTCTGTAGCTGCATTAGCAAGTCATCCACCAGATTAATCACCAGCCCCTTTATCTCACTCGCCCCACTAGAATGGGCCGCTGTTCTCGGCAAAAACAGAATTTCAGTACTATGGGCAGGTAACGGTCTGCCCGTTTGCGCCGTAAGCCACACTAACGGCGGTGCTGGCAGTTTAGACTCTCCTGTATCGTCAGCTTGAATGCCTGCTAAAGCCGTTAACACCGATGTGTTTTCCTGCAAAAGCCCTGTCTTTGCACTCCAGAACTGAGCCGCCAACCCTTGCCTTTGAGCATAGGCATAGAGTGATGCCGCTGCAATGACCGCCTGCTCAAAACTATCGATAGCCCAGGCATCAGAAGTATCCAGAGCAATAATCAAACTCTGGTGACTGGTCAGCACCTCCAACTCCCGCACCCGCAATTCTCCATACCGGGCACTGGTGCGCCAGTGAATTAACCGGGTTGGATCCCCCCAACGATAGGGCCGTAGGGCACGGGTTAACCCTTCTGTCCCGCTGGCATTAATGGGAGTCTTCTGCAGCCGTTGTCGCCCTGCTTCATCGCCTAAAACATCAATGGCTGGACAACGCTCCAACGGCAGTATTTGCGGATAAACTACGGCCTTGGCCTTGGCAGGCTGGAGACGACTGCACCAAAACAGACCGAGGGGAGCCGCTGTGCGTAAACGCACATCAGGCCAGGTATAGATGCCGCGTTTCTCAGTGGGAATTTCGTAGCGCCAGGTGTGTTGAGACTTTGCTGGCAACCGATCAATGGCATGGATAGGCTGCTTCCCTAACCCAATTGGCACTAGATCTTGCAACTGTAGCAAACTCTTCAGGTGAGTCGTTGTATTTTTGAGGGTCACTACCATCGAGACGGCGTCCCCTGCTGAGACAGGGCGTGGCAGTTGCCGAGTTACGTCCAGCCCTTGTAATGCCCGCTGCGGCAAAATTGACGACACTGACAGCAACGCAATCGAGACGCCACTGATCACATAGAGCCACCCGGCCATGGTATTGGTCGCTGCCCCCAAAAAGCACAGCGTAATTCCCAACAACACCCAGCCACTATAGGCAGGTGTCACCCAGTTTGCTTCCATCCAACGAGACAAGGGTCTTAGCCAAAACATCGATTACGCCCTCAAACGACTGAGCCAAATACCATTAATGGTGCCTTAAGTAATTAGGTTAAACTGATGACACTACAAATGGCTCCTGAACACCCTAGCCATGACGATTCCTCGCTCGCCACTAAGCGCCATTATTTATCCAGAGTCAGACGGTCAACCGATGACAGAAAGCGATGCTACCCGAGACTATTTGTTTTATGGCGTTGAGGCCCTAAGGCTATATTTCAAGAGCCGTGGCAGTGTCTATGTATCTGGTAATTTGTTTATCTACTACGAAGAGGGTAATCCTAAAGCCGTTATTTCACCTGATGTGTTTGTGGTGTTCGGTGTTAGCCACCGCAAACGACGTAGCTATAAAACCTGGCAGGAAAACCATAAACTACCGTCCTTTATCCTAGAAATTACGTCAAAAACGACTAAGAAACAGGACCAGGAAACCGAACCAGAACTATACGCTAGTTTAGGGGTTGAAGAATATTTTCAATATGATCCTACTGCTGATTATTTGGTTCCACAGTTACAGGGAGCACGCTTGGTAGATGGTTGCTATGAACCATTGCCAGTCCAGCACACAGAGGAAAACATTGCTTATATCCGCAGTCAGGTACTTGGTTTAGATTTGCAGCTACGTAACGTCTTCAAGGGAATTGGTATCGCACCATTACCTAAAGCACTACGGTTTTATGATCCTCAAACTAACCGCATCTTACCTAGTCAAGAGGAAGTGCTCGAAGAACGCAATAACACCTTACAGGCATTGGATAATGCCGAGCAGCGGGCAGATTCGGCAGAGCAGCGGGCGGCAGCATTAGCGGAGAAGTTGCGATCGCTCGGCATCGATCCAGAGGAGGTTTAGATTCCTGACGCAAATACTGCATCTACGGTCAAATCCAACCCAGGAAATACTCCAGAAATCAATTTTTCTCCTGTTACAAATCGTCGCATTTGATATTCGTCTCCATCTAGCTGGCAGATCGTAATCGTCGGCTGCTTCGGCTTGCCAATATGACGTACGGCCCCTAAGGCTCGAAAATCAACCAGCCAATATTCAGCAATGCCCATGGCCTCATATTCAACAAACTTGTGTCCATAGTCATCCCGCCAGTTAGTGCTCACCACCTCCACCACCAGGGGGGCTGTTTTACCATCTTGTATCACTGAAGCTGTTGGCCATAGAGATTCCTGCTTTAATAAGTCACGATTAAGGACGACCACATCAGGCATATAGCCTGAGCCTTCGGCGTGAGGTTTCACTAAACAAGTACGAGGAATTGAGTAAGGCAACTTATTTCGCCGAATTGCAAAATTAAATTCTGCGCTCAAAAAGCCAGCGATATCTTCATGGGGACCTGTTGGCAACATCTCAACCACAACTCCCTCAATCAATTCATACCGACGGCCATCGTCTGGATACCACTCCAGAAACGCTTCAAAACTCATCGGGCTGACTACCCGCGCCTGAACCATAAGGAATCCTCAATTTGGTCTAAAGTCTGAGGTTAGACCTAGTATAGGCTCAATTTATCCAGCGGTAATGTTCTGCCAGAGTTCAGAGATGGGGAAGGTTTGGCGGGATTGGGCTTGCTGGGTGGCGGTTTGCAGGTCTGCGAGGATTTGGCTGTTGGGTTCTTGCTCGTCAATGGGGTCAAGGCCGCTGCTGTTTTGAAGGATTGCTAGCAGTGTTTCCCACAGGTCTACCGGAATGAGGACATCGGTTTTTTCTCCGGCAGCGTTGGTGAGGTAGCGGACTTGGTTGGTGATTTTGGAGGAAAGCATTGTCGAATTCTATAACTTGGTTGATAGGGCTATAAAAACTAGGTAGCTAGCTTAAACGTATGTACGAGGCTCTGATTCAGACGTTGCATGAGGTCAGGCCCTAAATTACCCAGGCGTCTTCGCAAAAGACGGCGTTCTAAGGTTACGATTCTGCCAACACGAACCTTAGAGGTTACTTTCAGACCGCTTTGAGCAAACTCTGGTACCTCAGCTTCAATCAGAAATTCATCGTCAGTGAGGCGGTTGAGGTTTTGGGATGAGATGAAACATAGGGTAATGTCATTGCCGTTGGGATCGCCCCATAGAATAATAGCGGGTCTGAGCTTGGTCTGGCTTAGATCGGTAAAGGGAAAGGAACTAGGACGATGTCGCCTTTAACGAGGGTCATAGGGCAGACTCTCCGATGGGTTCTCCATCTTCTAGGCTGTAGAGGTCGGGTTCTTCGGCAAGGAAGTGAAAACTGCTGCCCTGTAGGGCTAAGGTGATCAGCTCAAAGGCTGTGGGATAGGCCGTGTCGAAAAATAGCTTTTCCTCCAGGGCGGATTGTTCTGCAGTTGATAGGGACCGAATGATTTGAACCAGGGAATCAATGAGTTGGGTGTTCATGGGTGTATTCGATGTGGTGATGGCGGATAGGTCTATGCTAACGGGCTTTAGAGTTGACCTTTGAAGGCTTTGTCGAGGATGGCGGGGAGTAGGACGTCGAGTTCGGTGGCGGTTTGGGTTTGGAGGGTGCGGAGGGTGTTGATTGTTGTTTGGAGCTTGTCGAGGTAAGTGACCATTTGTTTTTGAAAGAAGGGCATGCGACAAGGCCAGCTGCAAACAATTTTAGAATCAACTCTTTTACGTGTCGTATCTCCTGTAGTTGTCGAGAGATAATCTTCTATGTCTACAGAAGCCTGAATCAAACAATACATAAAACACTGACAAATCTGTCGATGGCTGAGTGCTAACTAAAGCATCTGCTATAGTTGCCGTTGATAGATATAGTAGGTAAATATTTTTTCTATCTTCTCCCTTAGTACTTACTGATGTGACAGTACCGATGATCGAAACTATATATCTGTAGAGAAATAGTCTAGAGATGAATAATAAAGCTTCAAGCTCCTACTGCTTATTTAAATTGCTGCTTTTTGCAAAAAATCGATTAGGTGCTTATAAGTTACAGGTAATATACTCGTCAACTCCTTACGTCTCTTTAACCACTCTCTTCTTTCTTTCCAGTTAGTTTTATGATACTCCTGACTATAAGCAGTTGACCTACTGCTATAGTTTCGAAATTCATGACATTTCATAAGTCCAGGCAAAGTCATTGGAGCAAGATTTTTCATTTCCGATATCATATTTTTCATCCCATTAATGTTTCTCTCTGGGCATTGTCGTTGGGTTATTCCATCAAGTAAAACTTGGTGGAATGAATCACTGTACAAAATAAATAACTCAGGTTCTCTCTCATAATATCCTTTTGCTTTGCATACATTCTTCAGTGCCGCATCATAGGCGTCTTTGCCCAGGAAAGATTTAAGATTTATTTTTACTCCTATCTCCTGAGGTAATTTAAAGAAATGAATCATATAGTCAGTAATACCGTCTGTAGAATCTTCTTCCACAAGAAAGTAGTTACTTATGAACCAGCTTGGATAGTTATTAAAGTATTCATAACTATATCCTCTTGAAGCCATAAGATATCCAATCACCAAATTAAAATCATCAGATATTTTTTGCCCATTTGAGTAAAGCTCATCAAAAAGCCTCATTGTAATCTCTGGAAACTCCTTAAAGACTTTCACAATAAGAGATACATAAAAAGGTAAGTCGTTTTCATGGTTCTGTTTTTTCAATTCTGTCCTCAGTAAATCAGGCAGGATAGAATTTATATCTTCTCTCTCACTTAAAATATCTAATAAACTTCTTTTTAGTATCCAGTGAGTTTCAGCTTTTTCTAAACTTGAAAAGCTGAACGAGAGAACCTCTTTTATATTTATTTGATCCTTGAAAAGTTTATGTTCTAAAATTTTTGCTGTACACCAATCGTGTGGTAGTGAAGACTTTACTAGATGAATTAGAGATTCAGAAATGTCATCATAATCATCAAATTTATTTAGGTAATAAATACAGACATCAGTTAAATAAGGATAGTCATATAATACCTCCAATACTATTTTTTTCGCCCAGCTAAGTGGGTTTAGTCGAAATAATGAAAACTTGAAGTTTGTCGAATCCTTAATAATAACTTCCCCTTCCGAATTCTGTTCAAAAGATGACTTTAAGATATCCTCCAAGGCTTCTTGCTTTGTCTCATCATCCTTTTCAGCAAGATATAGACTTATGAGGCTATTTTCTCCCTTTAGGATTTCATCCACATTATTTGGTTTCTTAATTTCTGTTTTTCCACTTTGTGGAATTAGGGAAAGTTCTCTGGCATTTATATCAAGCTCAATCAGCCCTTTTGTGACAGATATCTTGTCTTTACCCATCAACATGATGTCATCAACATATCGCAGGTAAATGAAGTCATGTCTTATGGCTAATGCATGCATTTTCTTGTCCAAATGGTGAAGATATATATTAGCTAAAGCTTGTGAAGCGCATGGTCCTTGTGGAATTCCTTGAGAATAATTAAAGCTGACTTCTTTAGGCTTGCACCATTTATCTAAAGCTCTTAGGAATTGTCTCCTAAGACTTTTATCAAAGGTATTTACTGCGACTTCAACTAAAATCTTATGATCTATAACATCATAGAAAGAAGCAAGGTCAAATTTGCAAATCCATTGGAAACCTGAATCGAATTTAGTCCTAATAGTATTCTTGTATGCTTCATATTCATCTTTCCAACTTGAAAGAAAAAATATACTTTTAGGACTGTCTATATTGAATCCACCATAAACAAGATTTTTGCGAAAACGCTTTATCTCTTCCAATCTAGCTTCACAGACGAGATTGGCTACAGCTTGATAAAATATTTGATCTTTTACAGATAGAACCGTAATGGGTCTAACTAAGCCTGAATTCTTTGGTAAATAATACTTGCTGGAACCAGATGGACTGTAGGTTTCATTTCTTATCTCTAGAGATAGAAGATTTATCTTTTCCTTCTGATTCCAGCCAAATGCTTCATAAGATTCTAAATTCAGTTGCTTATAATCTTTGTTGCTGCTCGTCAATACTCTTTGCCAAGCTAGGCTTAGATTTTCTTCCCTAGACAGACTCTCAATGGTAAATAAGTTTGAGTTTTTTTGGGAAGTGCTTATACAAAATATTCTTTTATTTTCTTTGTCTTCTTGTAATTTAGAGGTAGCGTCTTCCTGTGAAGATGCTGGTGGATTATTATTGGCAATGTTTTCTCTCCTTTCTCCCTGTTGGTTAAGGGTTTTCGAAGGTCTGACAGGTAATGTTTCGCTATTCTTTCGCCTGATGTTAGATATTACTTTTTCAATTTCTTTAGAGATTTCTTGAAAGGCAAGGTCTTTTGATTCCCATCTGGTTACTGGTTGATTATTGGAGGGCAATGATTTCAGCTTTTCAAAAGGAGTGCCTTCAAAGCCTACGGGGCGTAACAAAATCGGAATTACACATGCATTTCCAGAATTATGGCGTTTCATAGCCAGCTTGACCTCAATTTCATAGCAATAGTCTGATGCTATGAAATCTACACTTACCAAAAGAAGAATGATATCAGCGGTTTTAAGATTACGGTCTATTTCATCGTCTTTCTCAGCACCTGCAAGAATTTCCTGGTCATGCCAACTGTGGATGACTTTCCGTCTTTCAAGGATTATGAGGTGTTTGGCTAACTCTGCTCTTAGCTCCTCATCCTTGTGGGAATAAGAAAAGAAAACTGATATCGGTTTTTCCGTCATCCTACAACGGTTATATTGCTAAGCTGTGCCAATGATAGCCTTGAACTTTAAGATAGTCAGGCATTAGCAGAAGGAAGAACCTGATGTAGCTAATTCTTTTGCGCTCGACTGCCGTCGAGTGAGGCTCACGCTCCCACACAACCTCTTGAAGCTTGGGTAATACATACTTTCGACAGCTATCAGCTTCACTCATGGTCAAGACGGTTGAAAAATTATCGTCAGAGAGCAAAATAACGACTAAACTGCCTGTCACCTACGCCCTTCTATATAGTTCACCCATAAATCAAACAAAACTGATAGTTTTTTAGCAGAAATTTCAACATTCGTTATGCGTCACACGCTAGACGTCTTACTTTTTGGCTCAAATCAGTTCCAATCAATTCAGCTAAAATAAGCGCAGTATATTCCCGGGCTAATGCAATGGTTGCTTTGCCGTCTCTACCCTTCGATACCCACACACTCAAACGCTGGAGCGTGGACGAATACCATCGCATGGCAGAGACTGGGCTATTGGCTGAGTGCGATCGCACAGAACTTCTGGCAGGACAGATCATCCTTATGATTGCCAAAGGCACCCCCCACGTCACCGCCCTTCGCCTAGTAGCAACCGCCTTAGATCAGGCATTAGCCAATCAGCCATTCTTCGTCAGCACCCAAGACCCCATTCAGTTGGACGACTATTCAGAACCTGAACCTGACCTAGCCATTGTTAAAGGCAATTTTCTAGACTACGCCGCCCATCATCCCACCCCACAAGATATTTGCCTGGTGGTTGAAGTGGCCGATTCCACCCTAAAGCAAGACTGCGAAGTCAAAGACAAACTCTATGCCCAAGCTGGCATCAACGATTACTGGGTGTTGGACCTACCCCATCGACAGCTGCACATTTTTCGCACACCCACCACGACTGGCTATACCAGCCACCTCATCCTTAAACAAGATCAGCAAATCTCTCCCCTAGCCTTTCCAGAGATTATGCTGTCCTTAGAAAAGTTGTTGCCACCTGTTGTCTAATCTGGCAATGATCAGCACCATAAAAAAAGCTGCGATGGCGCTTAACACCATCACAGCTATTCAAAAGCTTTTAATCAATCAAACCGTTTAACGCTTAGCAAGCTTTTTTTTAGGCATCTTGCGCAGACGAATGGACTCCGGAGTTACTTCCACCATCTCATCCGATGCAATGTACTCCAGCGCTCGCTCCAGACCCATTTCCTGAGGTGCCTGTAGCTGAACCAATTCATCACCACTCGCCGCTCGGTGGTTGGTAAGCTGCTTCTTAGCCTTACAGATGTTTAGCTCCAGATCCTGGGGACGATTATTTTCCCCAACAATCATGCCCTTATACACCTTGGTACCCGGCTCAATAAAGAAGATGCCGCGATCTTCAGCATTCTTCAGCGCGTAGAATGTGGCCACGCCTTCTTCAAAGGAAATCAGCACACCATTGCGGCGAGCAGCCACCTCCCCAGACATGGGCCGATACTCCAAGAAACTGTGGTTCATAATGCCCTCACCGCGAGTTTGACGCATAAACTCACCTCGGAAGCCAATCAAACCACGGGCCGGTACTACAAACTCAAGCTGGGCACGGCCATTGCCGTCCACCATCATGTCTTGCATTTCACCACGACGCTGACCCAAACGCTCCATACAGCCACCCACAGCATCTTCAGGCACGTCCATCACCAGCTGCTCGTAGGGCTCACAGGGCTGACCGTTTACTTCACGGAAAATTACCTGAGGCTGAGATACCTGAAACTCGTAGCCTTCCCGACGCATGGTTTCAATCAAAATGCCGAGGTGAAGTTCACCCCGACCCGATACTCCAAAACGGTCGGGGGAGTCAGTTTCTTCCACACGCAAAGCAACGTTGGTTTCCAATTCGCGCATTAAGCGATCGCGAATCTGACGTGACGTAACAAACTTACCTTCTTTACCCGCAAACGGAGAGTCATTCACCGCAAAGGTCATCTGCAGAGTGGGCTCATCCACCTTAATCAATGGCAAGGCTTGGGGATTCTCAGGAGACGTCAGCGTTTCACCAATGTTGGCATCCGCAAAACCAGCCACTGCCACAATATTGCCAGCCGTCGCTTCTTCAATTTCAGTACGCTGCAGGCCTTCAAACCCCATCAGCTTAGAAATTTTAGACTTAACGATTGAGCCGTCTTCTCTAACCAAAGCCACCTGCTCACCCGCATGAATCCTCCCGTTGTGGACCTTACCAATGACGATGCGGCCAAGGTACTCGGAGTAAGCCAGGGTGGTCACCTGCAGCTGTAAGGGCTTTTCAGAATCACCCACTGGCGGTGGCACATGGTGCAAAATCCCCTCAAATAGAGGCTGCATATCCTTGTCTTCGTCTTCTAGCGAATTTTTGGCATAGCCAGATAGACCGGACGCAAACAGATAAGGAAAATCGCACTGGTCATCATCAGCCCCCAGCTCGATAAATAAATCCAGCACCTTATCAACCGCACCCATGGGTTCTGCCCGAGGCCGGTCAATCTTATTGACCACTACGATGGGTCGCAACCCTTTCTCCAGGGCCTTCTTGAGTACAAACCGGGTTTGGGGCATTGGCCCTTCATTCGCATCCACAATCAGGATGCAGCCATCTACCATCCCGAGAACCCGTTCTACTTCACCACCAAAATCTGCGTGGCCAGGGGTATCAACAATATTGATTAGAGTGTCTTTATAATGAACTGCCGTGTTCTTGGAAAGAATCGTGATCCCACGCTCACGCTCCAGATCATTGGAGTCCATGACACAGGTGGGTACCTCTTCACCTTCCCGGAAGATACCGGACTGTTGAAGCAGGGAGTCAACCAGGGTGGTCTTACCGTGGTCTACGTGGGCGATAATTGCAACGTTGCGGATGGGAAGGCTCATTGGATTGGAACTTCCAGAACTAGCGGCGTGATGTTTCGTAAAAAACCTTTACAATTGTAGCTTAGATAGCAAAGATCTCAGGCAAAAGCGGTCGGCATTTGCCAAAGTTTTCCGTTACAAAGTTCCTGATCTCAGGAAAGTACTAACACTCTCATCAAGAAATATTCAGAGATTCTGCGGACTGATTACCCATCGTCCATGCTCCACGCAGGGGCATTGCATGCAATGCCCCTACCCATTGCCTTTATCCCTGCAATCCTCACCTTCCAGTTCGGTTCTGCCCACTATGGGAACTTCAGCCACTTTGTTAGATTGATATCACAGCGGCGGATAAGCCAAAACAGCCGCTACCAACGATGTTTTGAGTGAGGTCAATATGACTAACCGATCTGACAACAATGCCAACTCTGGTTTTGTTGGTGGGGCTGCTGTAAAGGGCAATTCTCTAATGCAGTATGTCCAGTCCATGGAACCGGAAACGATTGCTAAACTGTCACGGCCCGTATCGGGTGACGTGATGCAGGCAATGGAACACAATATTATTGCGATGCTGGGGGGGCTTCCCGCCGAGGGGTTTGATGTTTCTATCACCACCAGCCGTGAAAATCTGGGCCGTTTACTGGCGTCAGCCATGATGGGTGGCTATTTCCTCAAGGGTGCTGAGCAGCGCTTAGCGATGGAAACCTCGTTTATGGGTGTTTTAGAAACTGAGGCGACTGAATAACTCATAGTAGGCTTGCATCAAGCTAAAAGTTTTGGCTAGGGCGTTTAAATAGTGCAGTGCATGGTGCATAGCGAAGTGATCCACAGTGGGTGAGGGAAAGCAAAAAAGAAATCGCGTACGCGATCGCACCGACAGTAAGTACGGCCCAAAGCAGATGTCTTTTTCCAAGGCATCTGCTTTGGGCTTTGATGGGCCAGCCAATTTAGCATCCGTCGCCCCTGCCCTACGTAAAGCATTGCTGAGGTGGTACGGCGAGCAGGGCCGCGATTTACCCTGGCGACGCAGTCGAGATCCCTATGCTATTTGGATTTCGGAGATCATGCTGCAGCAAACCCAGGTAAAAACGGTGTTGCCTTACTATCAGCGGTGGTTAGCAACGTTTCCAACTGTGGAGGACCTGGCCAACGCTGAGCAGCAGACTGTGCTAAAAGCCTGGGAAGGATTGGGCTATTATGCTCGGGCACGCAACTTGCATAAAGCCGCCCAACTAATTGTGGAACAGCATGGCGGGGTGTTTCCAGAAAACGTTGAAGATGCGATCGCACTACCTGGCATCGGTCGTACCACTGCTGGCGGTATCCTCAGTGCCGCCTATAACCTGCCAGTGGCAATTCTCGATGGTAATGTAAAACGGGTGCTGGCCCGTCTAGTCGCCTTACCTCGACCACCGGCTAAGGCCATCAACGAGCTGTGGCAGCTGTCCGAACAAATTTTAGCTCCCCAGCAGCCCCGTGACTTCAACCAGGCCATCATGGATTTAGGAGCTACCCTATGCACCCGGCACCGGCCCTCTTGTCTGCTCTGTCCCTGGCAAACTCATTGTGCTGCCTACCATCAAAACCTACAGACCGAATTACCCATGTCCGAATCCCGTGCTCCATTACCCCATAAACAAATCGGCGTCGCCGTTATCTATGACGATGAGGGACATATTCTCATTGACCGCCGTAAGCAAGAAGGTCTGCTGGGTGGTCTTTGGGAATTTCCAGGGGGTAAAATCGAGCCTAACGAAACCGTTGAAGATTGTATTAAACGAGAGATTAAAGAGGAACTTGATATCGAAATCGCAGTCAATGAGCGACTGATTACGGTTAACCACGCCTACAGTCACTTTAAGGTCACTCTCAATGTATTTAACTGTACCCATGTGAGTGGTGTACCCCAGACCATCGAATGTGATGAAGTCAAATGGGTGACGCTAGATGAAATCGATAGCTATCCGTTTCCTAAAGCCAACGGTCAAATTATTGAGGCCATTAAGAAAAGAGCAGGCCAGGCTGGCTAGAAGGGACTTCGTTGTGTCTGGCGAGGGGCCTACCGAGGTAGGTTACAGAGGGACTTGCAGGATTGTAAACGTCACCCAAGATTAAGAACATTGTTCTCATGAGTCTTCTTGCATAACCAAAGCTAACAATTTTTGTGGTGCTCAAATTTACTCTTGAATGGGGGCAAGGCACACCCCACAGACATATTCAAATCCAAGGAAAATCTTAAATGTCACCACCAATCCTTATGGGGAGAAGAAAGAGCCCCAAAGATGCATCTCCAGGGCTCGGAATCAGGGTGCATCTACCATTCAAACATGCTTGATTTATCGGGCTATATCCGGAGTTGAGCAATGACTTCACTAAGACTTCAAACAATATCCGATGTCATCCGAGTATTAATGAATTTTCCAGTTAACTTCAAAAAGCAGGTTGCATTATTTACTTAGAACTGCCATGGCTCTTAAACCCGTCCAGAATGCTGAACGCACTAACAACAGGACATTTCAAGGCAGAAAAATATTCTTCTGCACATCTTTAAAGGGACTTTTAAGTATTGCCTGGGGATTGAACATTTGGCTATCAGGAGAGGCTGCCGCTGTTGCACAAGGGTATTGTCGAGCAGAGGTGGCTGAACGGGTGGATGCGATCGCATCCCGCCCCGAGCTAATCCAAGCCCATTTGGGCCTACTCTTAGAGACCCAAGCTGCCAAGGCAACTGAGCGTCAGACTATTCTGGAACGAAATGCTAATCAATGGTTTGTTCCTGCATCTACCCTTAAACTTTTAACGACCGCTGCCGCCCTCCAGGAATTGGGACCAGATTTTCAAATTCCAACATCGGTATATCTTTATAGAGAAAACGACCAGACCAATCTCTATGTCATCGGACGAGGCGACCCCACATTTAGCGATGAACAACTCAGCGACCTGGCTCAACAGATCGCTCAACAGGGCATTCAACAGATAGATCAGCTATGGGGCTACGACAGTTATTTTCCGGGGCGCACCGTGCACCCCAACTGGGAATGGGAAGATGTGCTGGCAGGCTATGGAGCCTCAGCCAATGGTCTTATAATCAATGAAAACGCCATTGGGGTAACCCTATACCCAACTGAAATAGGCCAACCTCTGCGGGTAGAGTGGCAAGATTCAGCCCAAGCCCACTGGCAAATCAACAATACCTCTCGCACGGTTGCGGCTGGAGAACCCATCACTGCCGACGTTGGCCGTGACTGGAGTCAACCTATTCTCCATGTCTTTGGCAACCTGACTGTTGATGCTGGCCCTGACCCATTTGCCCTGGCCATTACACAACCTGGTAATTATTTTATAGAACAGTTTGCAGCGCGCTTAACCCAGGCTGGTATCACCGTCAATCAAACAGACTTAACAACTAGTTGGCCAAGGCTAGAACTCTCTGAAATTGCAACTATCAAATCGCCACCACTCTCTGCATGGTTAGCCAAGATTAATCATGACAGCAATAATCTATATGCCGAAGTCTTACTAAAATCTCTGGGCCTTACAACAGGTAATCCAGATGATGCTACCCAGGCAGGAACAAAATCAGTGCAATCGATTTTAAGTGGGTTAGGGGTGGATGCTAATGGCTATCAAATGGTAGATGGATCAGGGCTATCGCGTCATAATCTAGTTACCCCACATACCTTAGTCGATACTCTACAAGCCATGGCCTACAATCCCCACAGTGACCTTTATCGTCGTTCTCTGGCAACAGCAGCAGAAGGGAGCGGTTTAAATTATCGTTATCGTAATGCCCCAAGCGCAATACAAATACAGGCTAAAACTGGCTTTGTTAGCAACAACGAGTCTTTAGCAGGTTATCTACAACCTACTGATCATCCCCCCTTAGTGTTTAGTATCTTTTTAAACAACGCAAACCTCTCTGCCACGGACATGCGCCAGATTATTGATGAAATTATTTTAACAATTGCTCAATTGTCAGATTGTTAATGTCGCCATATGGAGACTATTTTTCTAGGATGGCTTACTCGTTATTCATTGGGATAATATCTACTCGCCGGCCTCTTCAATCTTGTAAAAAGCCCTCAAAACGCTCTAGAGAAAATTGCTCTTTGGCAACTGCTTTACCGAGTTCTTCTAAAAAGGGGATAGCATCAACACAATCCATTTGGCTAAGCTCATCCACCATATCTTTAAGAGACTTCTCCCCTAAATGAACACTATTGGCAAGCCCAAAACCTTTAAATCTACCTACACTAAAAGAGGTAGTTAATCGGAAATAAGTTAACATTTTGTCGCTATATTCCTCTTAACTGCCATTTTTTCCTCCTAGAGCCTAATTTATTAATCTAACTACAGTATCATTCACCATTTACGCCATTAAGACGCTTTCAGCTTCTTAAACTCTTGTGTACTATGCTTTCAGCAATGAACCAGGCATCATCAAGTCTATAAGCGCAATCGCTTATGTATTATCGTTTTGGCCTGCGCCTCATTTACGGCGACTAAAATCCCAGTACTACTAAATTTATACAACTATACTACTACAATTACAACCGCTACTCCATCGAGAATACGGGCACGGAAGTTATTAAATCCTCATTCCTTAACGTGACGCCCTAAGGCGCTGCAGGAGATTCTGGCGGGGCATCGAGTTTTGCTTCTAATGTTGAAACACGCTCTTGTAGTTCGATAATCAATATGGCTAGATGGTCGAACTGTTGATCAAAGGATGGTGCATCAGGAGCAGGGGGCTGACTATTGGTAATGGGTTGACGGCTACCTGCTCTTGGTAGTTGGGACTGGAGTCGGGTTACTTGGGCTTGGAGAGATCGCACCTGCGACTCTAACCGATTAATCCGTGGGTCTACCAGGGAAAGCGACGCCTCAGCTGACCGCAGCCACAGACTTAGCAGCAGTACAACGGCCAAACAAAACCACAGAAAAGGCTTGAATCGGGATTGCATAGTCAAGGATTATGCCAGATCGTATTGGAGAACCATGGTCATGCAGAATGACAAGTATGCCAATGCTAACGCAATCGACAGCTTGGCCTAACCGGTTCCAACATCTACCCTTTGACATCGGTAGGGGCATTGCATGCAATCCTCGTAAACATTCCCTATTGCCCGTTACCCCTTGTATCCCAAAATGTAGCCAACGAGGAATAATAGAACCTATCAGGCACCATCCTGACTGAGAGCCTTTATTTGGTCTGTCCCCATGAGATACCTTGTCGCTGCTTTTTGCGATCGCACCCAAGCCGAAGAAGCCTATACCCGGCTAGAAGCCAATAACTTTCCCACAAACGATATCGCTATTCTCGGCAAAGGGTACAAAACCACCGACGAGTTTGGCCTGCAAACCCCCAGAGAAGCCGCCTGGAGCCAATTCAAACGAATGGCTATCTGGCTTGCCCCCTTTGGCTTTGCAGGCGGATTTATCTTTGACACCATCACCGGGCTCAATACCTTCACATGGACCGGTAGACTCGGCAATCAGCTACTTGGTGGTGTTTTAGGCGCAGGGTCTGGCATTATGGGCAGTTTCTTTATTGGTGGCGGTCCTGCATTACTGTTTAACAACAATGAGACACCCTATCGAGATCGCATCGCCGCCGGAGAATATCTAATCGTCGTCAACGGTGGTGAAAGCATCATCACCCAGGCTGCCCGCATTCTCCAGGCGCTCAATCCAGACACCATCGAAGCCCGATAATCCGGTTATGACTAGAGAATTCGGAGTTCGGAATTCGGAAAATACTCGCTGCACGCCAGTCCCGAAAAATCACAGTAAACTATAGTTCTAAGTTGGAATGATTCTGGAAAGTTAGTTTTTCTGAAAGTTCTGTCACCTTATATTTCCCAAAGCAAATTATGACTTCTACGGCAACTACCAGTGCTCCCGCAACAGTAACCAATCCTTTTTTAATTGGTCATGGTCTACCCCCCTTTGATCAGTTTCAGCCCGATCAAGTAGAACCCGCCGTTACCCAGCTGATTCGAGACCTCACTACGGCCCTAGAGGCATTGGAACAAACCATGAATCCCACCTGGGCAGGTCTGGCAGAACCTCTCACTAAAATTAGCGAACGGTTGGGTTGGACATGGGGAGTCTTAGGCCACCTAATGGGGGTGCAAAATAGCCCAGAGCTACGCGCTGCCTATGAAGCTGTACAGCCTACATTGGTGCAGTTTGCCACCCGTTTAAGCCAGAGCAAAGCCTTTTACAATGGATTCAAAACCCTGGCAGCAGACCCTGGCCTTAGCCCTGCTCAAAAACGCATTGTCGACGCTGCTATCCGAGATTCTGAGCTATCCGGCGTTGGTCTGGAAGGGGAAACCAAGGCAAAATTTAACCAGATTCAGCAACAGCTGGCTGAACTCAGCACCCAGTTTTCTAACCATGTGCTGGATGCCACAAAGGCCTTTAGCCTCACCCTAACCACCCAGGATGACATTGCTGGCTTACCCCCTAGCTTGTTGAGTTTGGCGGCTCAAGCTGCCCGCGATGCAGGCGAAGAAACTGCCACTGCAGAAGCTGGTCCCTGGCGGATTACCCTGGACAGTCCTAGCTACGGTCCATTTCTAAAGCACAGCCGTCGTCGGGATCTACGGGAAATGCTCTACCGGGCTTACATTAGTCGTGCGTCCTCCGGTGATTTGGATAATTCACCCTTAATCGATAAAACCTTAGCCCTGAGAAAACAACAGGCTAATCTACTCGGCTTTGATACCTATGCCGATCTGAGTATTGCTAGAAAAATGGCCTCCTCGGTCAATGCGGTCGAAGCATTAATGGAAGAACTACGCAGCGCTAGCTATGATGCTGCCACTAAAGAATTATCAGACCTGCGGATATTTGCTAAAGGGCAAAATGCGCCTGAGGCGGATGACTTGAAACAGTGGGATATTCCTTTCTGGGCAGAGCGCATGCGGGAAATAGAGTTTGACCTCAATGATGAAGAGCTGCGGCCTTATTTTCCGTTACCCCAGGTACTCAACGGGTTGTTTGAGTTAGCCCATCGACTCTTTGGGGTAACTATTACCGCTGCCGATGGTCAGGCCCCGATCTGGCATCCAGATGTGCGTTATTTTGCGATCGCTGACACTGATCACAATCCGGTGGCGTACTTTTACCTGGATCCCTACAGTCGACCGGCTGAAAAACGGGGCGGTGCCTGGATGGATGAATGTATCGTCCGCGCCCATACGGAACCGAGCCATCCTGTACGACTACCGATCGCGTATCTAGTGTGTAACCAGTCACCTCCGATAGATGGAAAACCCAGCCTGATGACCTTCCGGGAGGTGGAAACCCTATTCCATGAGTTTGGCCACGGGTTGCAACATATGCTGACCCAGGTAGATTATCCAGAGGCTGCCGGTATTAATAATGTGGAGTGGGACGCCGTCGAACTCCCCAGCCAGTTTATGGAAAACTGGTGCTATGACCGCAGTACTCTGTTCAAAATGGCGCGCCATTTTGAAACGGGAGAACCCCTGCCAGAAGCAGATTATCAAAAGCTTCTGGATGCCCGTAACTTTATGACCGGCAGTGCCATTTTGCGTCAGGTTAACTTTGGTTGGCTCGATATCGAACTGCATTCTCGACACCAGCCCGATGGTCCTGAAACTATTTGGGATGTGCGGGATCGTCTGGCCCAAAAGACAACTGTCTTAGAACCGCTAGCGGAAGATGCCTTTCTATGCAGCTTTGGTCATATCTTTGCCGGTGGCTATGCCGCAGGCTATTACAGCTACTTCTGGGCAGAAGTCCTCAGTGCCGATGCCTTTGCTGCCTTTGAAGAGGTAGGCATTGAGAATGAAGCCGCTGTACAGGAAACTGGTAAACGGTTTCGCGATACGGTGCTGGCCCTCGGGGGTAGCCGTCATCCAATGGATGTATTCCAGGCATTTCGCGGACGTGAACCTAGCACTGATGCACTTTTGAGACATCGAGGATTGAAAGCAGCGTAATCGGTTAGGAAGGTATGCCCATTTTTCCAGCAGAAATTTGTCAGATTTTCTTCATTCAGTGTCCGTTCCACCACTAGACTATAGGCAACTGGATTGGGCATACCTTCCTTGACGGATACTGAACAGGCTACAAGCACTGCATCATTCTCGCGCAGGGAACTGCGTGAACTGGTGCGATCGCAACTCCAGGCTCTACTAGAACAGGACAATTACCAGGGAGCAAAAGCTCTCCTCGTGCCTGTCCAGCCTGCGGACATCGCTGAAGCTATTGAAGGGCTGCCTGACGCCATGCAGGCCCTTGCTTTTAGACTCCTATCAAAAGCCGAAGCCATTGAGGTCTACGAAAATTTAGACTCCAGCATTCAACAAACCCTGGTTGAAGACTTTAAGCGCCAGGATGTCATCGACATTGTGGACAAAATGTCCCCCGATGACCGGGCCAGACTTTTTGACGAACTCCCCGCCAAGGTCGTACGACAATTGCTGCAACAGCTCAGTGCTCAAGAACGCGAAGCCACAGCTTTGTTATTAGGCTACGAAGCCGGTACCGCTGGGCGGGCCATGACCCCCGAATATATTGCACTGAAGGAAAACTGGACGGTAGAGCGGGCCCTCAACCACATTCGCAAACTGGCCAGCGCCAGTGAAACAGTTTATTACCTATATGTGACGGACAGAGCCCGTCGTCTAACAGGGATCTTATCGCTACGGATTTTGGTCACGGGGCAGCCAGACCAAACCATTGGAGAACTGATGACCCGTGAAGTGGTTTCAGTGCAAACGGGGGATGACCAAGAAGATGTCGCCCGGTTGATTCAGCGTTATGACTTTTTGGCCGTTCCCGTTGTTGACACAGAGGAGCGACTAGTCGGCATCATCACCGTCGATGACGTGATCGATATCCTCGAAGAAGAAGCCACCAAAGATATTTATGCCCTGGGCGGTGTGCAATCCGGTGGCGATAACTATTTTCAAACCAACTTACTGACCGTCGCCCGTAAGCGCGTAGTATGGCTCTCAGTGTTGCTGGTGGCCAATACATTCACAACGGCTGTCATTAACAGTCAAGCGGATCTCATTCAGCAATTTGCCGTCTTAGCCTCATTTATTCCATTGCTTATCGGTACCGGTGGCAACGTCGGTGCCCAATCTTCAACCGTAGTTATTCGCGGATTAAATACGGATGACTTAAAGCTGCGCGAAGCGTTTCGAGTTATTCGTAGAGAAGCCATTGCCGGGGCCTTTTTAGGCCTCATGTTGGGTCTAGTAGTGACAGGAGTTTCCTATGTAGTTCCTGCCATTGATGTCGGTGTGGCCCTCACTGTTGGCTGTAGCCTGCTCGCGATCTCGATCTTAGCGTCCAGTGCTGGAGCTGCCCTACCGATCCTTTTCCAGAGTTTAGGATTTGATCCTGCCCTGATGTCAGCTCCCTTTATCACTACCGTTGTGGATGTCGTCGGCGTATTCGTTTACCTAACCCTGGCACGACAGGTACTCCAGCTCTCTTAATCCTGAGGCTGCTATATTGTTATTCATCGATTTCAGGAATGCATCTAAGCTGATCATCGGAGTGATCCCAGCATTTGCCATAAATAAATTAAGATAGACATGGTGATCTGCTGTATAGCACAACTTCACTGTTCTCTGAAACAGGCACTATCCAACAAACTTCTTTCACTGTAACCAACTGCTACGACCATAACTGAGACGTCAGCCCGTGCTAAAAAACTTCCAGCAAGGTTTGAAGAACGACCTAATCGCAGGTCTTCTGGTTGTTATTCCTCTCGCCACAACAATTTGGCTAACCATCACCGTAGCCAGCTGGGTAATTCGCGCGCTGACTAAGTTTCCTAAACAACTCAGCCCATTTACCGATCTGCATCCTGCCCTGGTTGCATTATTCAACCTTGGCGTTGGTTTTGCCGTACCGCTGCTGGCAATTTTGCTGATTGGTTTAATGGCCCGTAATATCGCTGGACGTTGGCTACTAGACTTAGGTGAGCGCATTCTCCAATCGATTCCCCTGGCAGGCTCTGTTTATAAAACCCTCAAACAGCTGCTAGAAACTATTCTGCAAGATACCAAGAGTAAGTTCAGGCGGGTTGTCCTGGTGGAATATCCTCGTCGTGGTGTGTGGGCGATCGCATTTGTCACCAGTTCAGCCACCTCTATGAACCCTGATTCAAGCATGCTGAGCGTGTTTGTCCCCACCACCCCTAACCCCACCAGCGGCTGGTACGCCGTGGTTCCAGAAACTGACGTAGTCAATCTCAAAATCTCGATCGAAGAAGCCTTCAAAGTACTCCTATCAGGCGGCATTGTCGGCCCCAATCTAGCTGAAGCCTTGATAGAAAAGGAGCCAGACAGACCACAACTTCATGCTGGTCATGGAGAAGCGTTACCAACAGACTTAGCTCCATGCCAACCGGCTACCGCCGAAACCACTGAGGCTCCAGAAACCAGGGTTGAACTCGTCAATATTGATCAACCAGGATAAATTTTGTCTCTAGTTAACTGGTAGCAACCAACTGGTATCACCATCGTAAGCAGTACTCACACCCTGGCTGATAAGATAGCTGAGCTAGACCACCCACTCTCAATTACCATGCAATCCCGCCGCATTGCTCGTGAGCTTGCACTTCTCGGCATGAGTCAGCTGACTGACGCGCCTAAGCGTAGTAAGCAAAATTCTGTGATCTCAGTAGAGACACTGCTAACTGAAGCTATTCGCACCCTCTCCACTGAGGTCAAAGAGACATTAGAAGCAGCATCCGCAGAACTTGTACGAGGTAATCGTCAGTTGCTCGACAGTGAGACCCGCTCCGGCGATCTTCGCAGTGCTCAAGACACGGTAAAAAGTGCCATTGAGCAAGTACAAACAGCGATTAATCGGCTGGGTGCTGCTACAGAACTACCAGAATTTGTTCAGCTAGCGGGACACAAAGACATCCAGGACTATGCCCAAAAGATTATCACCCAGCTGATTCAACATCGGGATGACATTGACCACCAGTTAGACAGCGCCATGGTGGGCTGGAACCTGAAGCGTTTGGCCCGTGTAGATCGAGATATTCTCAGAATTGCGCTAACTGAGATTTTGTATCTGGCCGTAGATAAACGTATCGCCATTGATGAAGCCATCGAAATCGCAAAGCGATACAGTGATGAAGACGGCTATCGGTTTATTAACGGCGTCATGCGTCGAGTCACCGATCAGCTAGAAAAACAGAAACTAGCGGCCAGGTCAGCGCCATTAAACTTGTCACAGATAGCATCGGATAATCGCTCTGACAGTGCACCTAACGAACCTTAATGCACTGCCAATATTTATTTGGTAATGAGCTTACAGTAAGCTTTTTATTCCTTTGGTGGGCGTACCCATCTCCCCATTGACCATTGACTGTTTTTTGCCCTATGTCCTCATTCAATTGGTTCCGCCGTAGCTATGATGACGAGTCCCCTGATGATCAGAACAAGACTCTCCCATCAGAGGAAAATAACACCGATGATGCCGCTGCCCCAGACGAAAATGCCCCCCCTGCCAACGCTGAAGATTATCTAGCCTGGGCTAAGGCGGCTTACCAAAATATTCAGCAGCAAACAACCACTGAAACAGAGCCTCAGCCGGAAGCGGAGTCAGACGTTGCAGCAACCATTGACACTGAAACAGCTCCAGTTGCAGCAACCGACACCGCTCCCCCTGAAACAACCGACACCCCAGTTACCGCAGTCATTTCCCCCGAGACTGAAGCAACTGAAATCGCCGTAGAAGAGCCCCCAGTAGACAGTCCAACTGTCGCTGCGCCATTTTGGGCCAAAGCTGCCGAAGCCGAACGAGAGGCTCGCCTCACTAAACTGAAGGAAACGGCCATTGCAGCCTCCGAGCCAGAACCAGAAGTGGTACCACCAGCTCACGAGCCAGAGCTGATCATGCCAGATGTCGATCTAGACGAGGCCTTTCTCTGGTCAGCGGAGGTGTTGGCCTCCCAAGGAAGACGGCCAGATACTATTTCCCTCGAAGAAATCACCTGGCTCAACCAACTCCGCCAGGGGTTAGGCAAAACACGACGGGGCTTAGTTAATCAGCTCAGGTCAGTGGTTGGTCAGGGACCGCTGAACGAAGATGCGATCTATGAAATTGAGGCCCTACTGCTTCAGGCTGATGTGGGTGTGGAAGCCACCGACCAGATTATCGAGTCGCTGCAGGCCAAAATGCGTGAGGAAACTCTGCCACCTGATGCGGCAATTCGATATCTCAAAACAATTTTGCGACAGATGTTGGACAGTCCTTTGGACGGGGAACATAATCTGCTGTTTGTACCTGAAAGTGAACGGCTCAACATTTGGCTGATGGTGGGGGTAAACGGGGCCGGTAAAACTACGACCATCGGTAAGCTCACCCATATTGCTAAAAAGTCTGGCTATAACTGTCTGATTGCAGCCGCTGACACCTTCCGGGCCGCTGCGGTCGAACAGGTTAAAGTTTGGGGCGCTCGCAGTGGTGTTGAAGTGATTGCCAATCCGGGTCAAAACACCGATCCGGCGGCGGTGGTATTTGACGCCATTGCCGCCGCTCAGTCACGCAATACAGAGCTATTGTTGGTAGATACGGCAGGTCGTCTACAAAATAAGAAGAATCTGATGGATGAACTCGCCAAGGTCCGGCGGATTCTTGATAAGAAAGCGCCTGAGGCTAAAGTGGAAGCCCTCTTGGTGCTAGACGCTACCCTGGGTCAGAACGGGGTACGACAGGCCAAGGTATTCTCAGAAGCCGCCAATCTGAGCGGTGTGGTGCTGACAAAATTGGATGGTACCGCCAAAGGGGGGGTAGCTCTCGCAGTAGTCCAACAGCTGGGTTTGCCCATTCGATTTATCGGTGCGGGGGAAGGCATTGAAGATTTAAGGCCTTTTTCAAGTTACGAGTTTGTCGAGGCCTTATTGAGCGGTTGACCATGCCGGTTTATTTCTTTTGGGGTGCCGATGAGTTTCGGATGAAAAAGGCGGTGCGAGCGTTATGCGATCGCAACCTTAATCCCGACTGGGCCAGCTTTAACTACGAAAAAATTCCGCCAGACCAGCCAGATGGAGCCATCCAGGCCCTGAACCAGGCAATGACTCCACCCTTTGGCATGGGCAAACGCATCGTCTGGTTAGTCGATACCCCCATTTGTCAACGCTGTACCGCCGATCTACTGACCGAGCTAGAACGCACATTACCCAATATTCCAGACAGTGCCATTCTGCTGATGACCAGCAGCAATAAACCGGATGGACGCTTAAAATCCACCAAACTGATCAAAAAACACGCCGATATCCGCGAGTTTGACACCATTCCCCCCTGGAAAACCGAGCAGATTGAACACCAGGTGTACCAGGTGGCCAAGGACGTGGGTCTGCAGCTGACACCTCAGGCAGCGACCCTATTAGGAGACGCAATTGGTGCTGACACCCGCCGTCTTTACAACGAACTGGAAAAACTCAAAACCTACTGGCCACAGCCGCAGCAGGCTTTACCCCCTGAAGCCGTCAATGCCCTAGTCGCTACCAGCACCCAAAGTAGTCTGCAGCTTGCGGCGGCATTACGACAAGGTCAAACAGACCGTGCCCTGACGCTCATTACTGAACTGTTGGAACGCAATGAGCCTGCCCTTCGTATTGTCGCCACTCTAGTGGGACAGTTTCGCACCTGGCTATGGGTTAAACTCATGACCGAATCTGGCGAGCGCGATACCCGTGTCATTGCCCAGGCCGCTGATGTCGGAAACCCAAAACGTATCTATTTTTTACAAAAAGATATACGGCCCGTCTCGTCTTTACAATTGCAAAATGCCCTGAAACTTTTACTCTCCCTTGAATATTCCCTTAAACAAGGCGCGCCAGAGATTGTAACATTACATACCAAAGTCATTGAATTGGCGCATTGCTTCAAGCCGATTTAAGGCTTACTATGCAGTATTCCTGTTTCATTGACTAAAATTGGTCAACTCTTGCTAGATATTGCCATGATGCTTCCTCGTCGCTCTAGTCATGACACCCCCCGTCCACTGCGCTGGCTCGTTGGCACCAGCATTAGTCTGGTGGCGATCGCATCCTTGCCCCTGTCCACCTTCTGGCAAAAAGGTTATGCCCAAAGCTTTACGGACGAAGAAATCGGCAACTACGCCAAAGCCGTCCTCGGGATGGAAAACATCCGGAAAAATGCGTATGCTGAAATCAGCGACCTAATGAGAAGCCAACAGCTAGACGTCACCCGCTACAGTCTCAGTTGCCCCAGGGCCAAAACAGTTGATTTACCGCGTTCGGTGCGTAGGCCAGTACGAATTTTATTAATTAATTATTGCAACAACGCTAAGAAACTGGTTGAAGACACAGGCCTCACAGTTACCTTGTTCAATTCCATCACCGCCACCCATGAAAAGGATGAGGCCCTGGCGGAACAGATACAATTGGAAATAGCTAGGTTGCGTTAGCGGGAAATTATCCCCACTCATATACCCATATAAAGGCCCAAAGTCATGCACTTACGCATACCAAGAGGCACTACTCACCTAACCTTGCCAATACTGTTCGCCGTCTACCGTCCCCCCTATGCAATTCATCGATCAAGCCGAAGTTGACGTCCAAGGGGGCGATGGTGGAGATGGGCTCGTTGCCTTTCGCCGTGAAAAGTATGTCCCCACGGGGGGACCATCTGGCGGCAATGGAGGCCATGGCGGCTCGGTTGTGCTGAAAGCTGTCACCAATTTGCAAACACTGTTAGATTTTCGCTACGCCCACCGATTCCGGGCCGAACCGGGCGAACGGGGTGGTCCCAAAAATATGACGGGGGCCACGGGTAAAGACCTAATCGTCGAAGTTCCCTGCGGCACAATCATTTACGATGCCGATACGGGCGAGTTACTCGGAGATTTAGTCGCAGACGGCCAAACCCTATGTGTTGCCGAGGGTGGTAAAGGGGGCTTAGGCAATAAACATTTTTTGAGCAATCGCAATCGAGCCCCAGAAGCTTGCTTGCCAGGACTGCCAGGGGAAGAACGACGCATTCGTCTAGAACTCAAGCTCCTGGCTGAAGTAGGCATTATTGGCTTGCCCAATGCAGGTAAATCTACCCTGATTTCAGCGCTATCTGCAGCCAAGCCCAAAGTGGCAGACTATCCATTTACGACCCTGGTACCTAACCTGGGCGTGGTCCGCAAGCCCACAGGGGATGGTACAGTCTTTGCCGATATTCCAGGCCTGATCGAAGGTGCCCATATGGGAGCTGGGCTGGGCCATGATTTCTTGCGTCATGTGGAACGCACCAGGGTGCTGCTACATGTCATCGACATCACGACCCTGGATCCGATTGAGCACTATCACACTATTCAACAAGAGTTAGTGGCCTATGGTCACGGACTGGCGGACCGCCCCCAGCTATTAGCCCTGAATAAAATAGATGCGGTGCCGGAGGATGAGTTAGAGGTGGTAACCGAGGAATTAATGGCTAGAAGTGGGTGCGATCGCATATTCGGCATCTCCGCCGTTAGCCGCCAGGGTCTAGACGACCTTCTTCAGGTTATCTGGGACCTCCTCGAAGAAATTAAACCGCAGGAAATTGTCATTGAACCAGAGCCATTTCCCAATCTGGTGCCCTCAGAGTTGGCCCCTACCCAATGGACTTAACTCCAATAACCACCCATTAAGGCTGACAATCTTCCTAGATAAAGTTGACAATACTGCATACGGTTGACAATAGTTAGCAGTTCATTGGTTATGGGTGGACTACTGAACGTCATGCTGTCCTAGAGCTTTCAAAGGGAAAGTTAACAACAGACCCAGCCCGTCACTCAGGACAGGGAATCTTTTTTAGTTCTCGTATATTTGACTTTTTTGTGATTTTTTCAGGGAATCTTTCTTTTCTCATCAGTACGAAAAAATAGAAGATTGGATTATAGAACAGTATTCCCAAGACCTGCACCCATACAGAAGTACATCCAAAGATATTTTTGACCAAGACCCATAGAAGAAGACTATGGCTTTATAAAAACTGTAGTACCAGTCAAACTTGTCCAATACGGAAATGAATTCTTAGTATCTCGCTCTCAAGCAAAACGATTGATGGCAAGAGTAGATAAATTTAAAGTTGTCATCCTTGATTTTGAAAAAATCGATGCCATTGGCCAAGCGTTTGCCAATGAAGTGTTTCGAGTTTTCCATAACCATCATCCTAAAATCCAGTTATATGCCATCAATACCAATAATGCTGTCAAGGAAATGATTTTGCGTGCTGGAGGCAAATCTAGTCTGGACAACTCTCAGGGGGAGATGGTACTACGGCTGGTGATAACTCTTCTGTTGGTTTCTTAGCGTAGTTTCCAGGTTTGCCCTTGTTGATTTAAGGCATTTTGCAGGTGATCGATAGTAACCGCTTCATCGCCTGCCAGTTTGCGGGCTATATGCCCAATTTCCAAGATCTGATCTTGGGAAAGTAATAGACCTTCAGCTAAAGCATGCCAACGGACTTTCCCCATGGATTTAACATCGTCGGGAAAAGCTTGCTGCCAGAGCTGGAGACGTAGATCGGCAGTGAGCATGGGGATATCGATTGCAGTGAGCTGTTGTCGCCAGTGACGGCGGACTAAATGGCGATGACGCACAGCAAAAATAATGTGGGCTGATGACTTGATAAGCCAGTGCTGCAATGCTGCAGACTCTATGGTCGAGTTGCGGCCTAGCCAATGATGGGCTGATTTGATCAATACAACTGAATAGGTGGCCTGGTCTAGTTCGGCTAGGCAGGCGGGCCAGGTCTGGGATGCAAGTTGGGCCAGGTCAAGGATGTGTAAGGGCTGTTTGAGATGGGTAGCGAGTGCGATCGCACTCCTCTCGTTGCCCACACCATTTTCCCCGACCAACAACAGCCTAGACTGAGGCTGAGCCACCAATGACTGCAACCGTTGCTTAAGCGCATTCGGCACGATTAAGTCTGGCCAAATGACCCGCCCTCGACTCGGTTGAGCAAACTGGTCAGCCATCGTAAACCGCTTTGGCCAATCAGGGTCAGGATTCTCTGCTAGTAAATACTCAACCCATTCAGGAGCCAGCTGTAGCTGACTGCCCAGTAAGGTTGGTGAACCGTCTATACAGCGTAAAATCTGCCGCTGGAGCAATGAATTTGTCCCCGTCAAACGCAGTCGTGACCGCCGTCGTTCAGTATCATTACGGCACAGTAGCCGTAGCGCTAGTTCAACCGTAGGCAACGCCCCTACCGAACAGTTAGTCCCTGTTTGTAAATAGTGATATAACCGACCGTAGCGTATCTGTACCTCTGGAGCCAGCGCCATTAGCACTAGCTTCTTTTCAAATAAGCTTAGATTCAGGGACAGCTGCATAGTCGGCAGCCCCAGGGAAACCTTAATAGCTCGACTGAGCAAAATTCGTTTATCTAATGTTTTTTGATAACCGAGGGAGGGTTGTTCGCTAGCTTTAGGCGCAGTATCATCATAGGCCCGATTTTTAACCGCAATTAGCCCCTGCCACCAATCACTCGTTGCCTTATCAGAGGGGCTTTTCGCCGCCTGAGCCACCGACTTTAAAGTCTTACGCTGCTGAGATACGGTCACCAGCAACAGCCGTTCTAGCCAGCTCAGCTCCGTCTCCAGATAGGCCCAATTATTTGCAAACGGAACACCAGAAGCCATTGATTATTTCAAGCGACGCAAAAACTCTAAGGGTAACCCATCAGTATCGGCAATAAAGGCCACTTCATATACATTAGCCCCGATCATTTGTTGTTGAGGTTCCAACAGCACGATTAAGGCCATATTTTGCGACATTGCCTTTTGCTTAAGTGTATCCAGCCAAGCCGGTAAACTGTGAGCTATTTGAGTCAAGTCAAACGAAAGGTGATAGTAACCGGTGTACTGCTCATCGCTAAAGGCATCTGCCGCCGGTTTAGGATCTGGCACCTGGATCAGCTCGATCCGTCCATTTAATCCTTCCATCCAGCAAGCCAGGGTAATGCCAGCGGTAAAACGTTCTACCACTTCAAATCCCAACAGCTCATAAAAGCCGATGGCGCGATGGATATCCGCCGTTCGAATCGACGCATGGTGCATAGCGTTTTATCGCCAACTAATAATCGACGCGGTTTACTCAAAAAACTTTAAATAGCGGTAGTTATTAGGTACCCCAGGTTCTTTTTCTAAATCAAAATTGATCACTTCCCACTGAGGTACCTCCTGGGAAGACGGGCTGAAGGCCACCGGCAATCCGTATAATCTGGGCGTGCCTGAATCCACTTGCCCACGCCAGGGGGCACTGTACTCTAGATACGATTTCACTAAAGACCGGTAGCGCTCAGCAATAATCACCCGCGTTGCCCGATAACCCTCAGTATACAAGCGATCTAGAGCCTCATGGATCTCAAACCGAATGCCATCAGGATGGGTATGCTGACGATACCATTCCCCCTCCCACTGACGCCAGTGACGGCCCGATTGCACATGTACTAAATCTTGGGTTTCGAGACTAACCTCAAACGCACCATGGCGTGTACAAAGATAGCTATCAGTCAGGGTTAATGCCGGAATGGTCTGCCGACAGTGGGGACATTTGATCTCTGGCCCATAAAACGGATACTGAGAAGCTGAATTTATCATGCAGGTTTATTAGAACATTGACGCCCAACTGAACTGACCTGTCTCAACTACCCCAATGTTGAGTCCAGCATCGCTCTATTATAACGGGAGGCAAAATACCACGATCTAACCCCTTACATAACATTATTCTGAAGATTTTTGTCCCCTATCCCTTCTAATAAAACGTTTACCTTAACTTGATACCTTTTAGACCTAACCTATCACCCTAAACCTATCCCCAGGTAATTTCGTGGCTAACCTCACCCCTGTTTTTATCCCCTCTGGTGGCTTTTGGCCTGCACCAGACCTTTCTAAAGCTGCTTTTGTCGCCCCCAACGCCACTGTTATTGGCCATGTGGAGATTCATGATGGGGCCAATATTTGGTATACCGCAGTCATTCGCGGCGATGTCGAACGGATTCATATCGGTGCCCACACCAATGTGCAAGACGGGGCTGTCCTACACGGCGACCCTGGGCTGCCCACGATGTTGGAAGACTATGTCACCATCGGTCACCGGGCTGTCGTGCATAGTGCCCATATTGAACGGGGCTGCCTGATCGGCATCGGGGCCATCATTCTAAATGGTGTCCGCGTTGGTGCAGGCAGCATCATCGGCGCAGGCGCGGTCGTTAATAAAGAGGTCCCTCCCGGCTCACTCGTGGTCGGCGTTCCTGGCAAAGTCATCAAAACCCTATCCCCTGAAGAAATCGAGGACCTCATCGACCATGCTAAAAAATACGAGCAGTTAGCCTTGGTCCATGCAGGGAAAGGGACAAATTTAGGCTTTGAGTAACGCACCGGTACATTCCCCACACCCTGAGCGCAGTCGAAGGGTGCGCCATCACAATTTCCATGACTATGACCTCCAAATTCTTCCAGCCTGACGACTATCTCCAGCAAACACTCACCCAGGTCCTTGAGTTTACTTGGGGGCATTTTCCCAATCTGGCCCAAAACCAGATCGCGGTTACCTGGCTAGCGTACGAACCGCCCTACATCGTCAATACAGGTGGCGCATTAAGTGCTGACGACTTCTGGCAGCAGCAGCCCAAGGGGGCCACCTATCGCGGTGTGGAGCGGATTTATCCGGCTAGCGTTATCAAGCTATTTTATCTGGTGGCCATCCATGAGTGGTTGGAGCAGGGCATGGTGCAGAACAACCTGGAACTAGAGCGGGCTATTCGTGACATGATTGTTGATTCGAGTAACGATGCGACTGGCTATGTGATAGATGTGCTGACTGGGACAACGAGTGGGCCAGCGTTACCTCCGGGGCCGTTTGAAACGTGGAAAAGTCAGCGCAACTTGATTAATCGCTATCTAAAAGAGTTGAAATGGCCTGAACTAGCGACAATTAATGCTAATCAGAAAACTTGGTGCGATGGTCCCTACGGTCGGGAACGGGATTTTTTGGGTGAGGGCTATGAAAACCGTAATATGCTGACGACCGAGGCATCTGCTCGGTTACTGCACAGTATTATTGGGGGTGTGGCGGTGAATGGGGAGCGATCGCAAACCATGATGACCCTGATGAAACGCGACCTGGACCCTAAAGTTTTAGCGGCAGACCCCGAAAATCAAGTAACAGGCTTTTTAGGGGCTGGCGTACCGGTTGAGACCCAGGTTTGGTCAAAGGCAGGGCTCACTAGCAAAGTGCGCCATGATGCCGCCTACATTGAAGCCGATGGTGCACATCCTTATTTACTGATTGTATTTACCGAAGGCCAAGAGCACAGCAATAACGAAGCTATTTTGCCCTTTGTCTCAGAAAAGATTTTGGCAGCGATGCATAAAATGGGGACGTAACATCCGAACTTAAAGGCAGTCTTTGCTTGCATCAGCCGAGATTTTCGCCCCTCCCAGCCAGGAATTTACTTGCTCAGTAGCAAATTCCCCAGGGCACCCTAGACTCAGTTCAGGGGTGCATCAATGATTACCACCACATCATGGCCGCAAGTAGAGGCCCGGTTTAAAGAAATCTGGGGCTACGATAGTTTTCGCCCGCCACAGGACGACGTCATCCGCACGTTACTAGCGAAACAAGATGCTCTGATCGTCATGCCGACCGGTGGCGGCAAATCCATCTGTTTCCAACTGCCTGCCCTACTACAAACTGGGATCACTCTTGTTATCTCTCCATTGGTTGCCCTTATGGAAGACCAAGTACAGGAGCTAAAGCAACGCCATTTAGCTGCAGAACGTATCCACAGTGCTCTGGCTAACTTTGAAAAACGCAAGATACTGCAGCAGGTACAGCAAAACCGACTACGGCTGCTATACCTCTCGCCTGAAACACTCCTTAGCAAGCGAGTTTGGGAAACCCTCTGCCAGCCCCAGGTGATTATCAATGGACTTATTTTGGATGAAGCCCATTGTTTGGTGCAGTGGGGCGACACATTTCGCCCTACCTATCGCAGGCTGGGGGCAGTTAGACCTGCCCTGCTAACCCATAAACCTGCAGGTACCCAGCTCCCCATTGCGGCCTTTACGGCAACTGCAAACCCAACGGCTCAGCGCACCATTTGTAACGTGCTGCGCTTAAAACAACCCCAGGAGGTCAAACTAAGTCCCTATAGGTCTAACCTAAATTTGGCTGTAAAAATGGTTTGGACCCCGAGGGGACGACGGCAGGCCATGCTGCAGTTTGTCAAGGCGCATTCGGGTCAGGCAGGCTTAATCTATGTGCGCACACGCCGAACAGCAGAAGAGTTGACTCAGTGGTTGCAACCGAAGGGGTTTTCTGTGGCCGCGTATCATGCTGGGTTGGCCAGCGAGGAACGTCGTCGCATTGAGGCGGAGTGGATAGAGGGGCGCTGTCAATTTGTAGTATGTACCAGTGCGTTTGGGATGGGGATTAACCACCCGCGAGTGCGATGGGTCTGCCATTTTCATGCGCCTAGCACATTAAGTGAATATGTTCAGGAGATTGGCCGTGGGGGACGGGATGGGAAACCGGCAGATGCTTTGACGTTGGTGAGTGAACCCACAGGCTGGCTAGACTCGGAAGATAAACAGCGCTGGCAGTTTTTTGCGGAAAGCGCACGGAAGCTACAACAGGAGGCACGGCGGTTGGTGAAGTCATTAGCTGAGACTGGCAACATTGACCAGGTGTTGCACTCTAATGGGAAAGCTGCGACGGCGTTGGCGTTATTGCATGGGCAGGGACGGTTGATTTGGGAAGACCCGTTTCACTATCGGTTGACGGCAGGACAATCCTCCAAAGCTGATAAGCCAGTCGATAGCGTCAAGGAAATTAAGCAGTATCTATTTAGCCGAACGTGTCGCTGGCAGAAACTTTTAGTGCAGTTTGGCTGTGAAGAAGAAGCTCAAGATATGCAATGCGGTCATTGCGATAATTGTCGCCATTAGTCAATATTTGACATCGTATGCCCGACTTCTGATAAGGGTAGCTTACACTAGAAATTGCAACCTGGTTTAAGCTCCATAGCCTATGTCCGCTCTAACCCTATATTCATCAAAGGAATATCTTGAGCTAGAAACCTCAGCAACATTTAAGAGTGAATATCATGATGGCAAATTGGTATCTATGACGGGTGGATCAACCAATCATAATCAAATCATTATTAACCTGATTGCATTTTTGAAATTCAGCTTGAAGAGTAAGGGCTATCGGCAATTTGCAGGAGACGTAAAATTATGGATACCTGCAGTGCGACGTTACACCTATCCAGATCTGATGATTGTGCAGGGAGGTCCTGTCTATCACGATAACCGGACAGATACGATTGAAAACCCTACGGCCATCATTGAAGTTTTATCTAAGTCCACACAAGACTATGATCATGGCGATAAGTTCAGCGCCTATAGAACGATTGCCACATTTCAAGAGTATGTATTGGTTAATCAGTACAAACAACAGATTGAACACTACGTCAAAACTGCTGAGAAACGCTGGTCTTTTCGGGAATATGATGCCAATGATCAGCAGTTGTCATTAGAAAAAGTACCGTTTGAAATCTTGTTAACTGATCTGTATGATGAGGTTGATTTTGCTCTAGAAAGTCCTGGAAACTGACACATTTTACTTTTCAGAATTTCAAGGAGAACGCTCCAAAGCTGCCATCCTGTTCAGGATTTATCGTTAAGGCTATGGTGCACAAATCGATGATCACAAATGCTCCCATGCTAGTGAGTGAACCTATAGGCTAGCTGGACTCAGAGAAGATAAACAACGCTGGCAATTTTTGCGGAAAGCGAACGAAAGCTGTCACAGGAGGCACGGTGGTTGGTGAAGTCATTTTCAAAATCTGATGAATTGCATTGCCTATAGCTTGGATGCGCTGCTCTCCGGCATTTACATCTGGCTAGGCCCTATCAAACTCCGCATTGGCGGTAGCCAACCAGAAGAAAACTATGCAGGCACTATTAGCAAAACTGGGCTCAAGCCGAGCAATTGCCTATAGCTTGGATGCGCTGCTCTCCGGCATTTACATCTGGCTAGGCCCTATCAAACTCCGCATTGGCGGTAGCCAACCAGAAGAAAACTATGCAGGCACTATTAGCAAAACTGGGCTAGCGCTAGTGCTTCCAGACTATTGCATTTACAGCACTTACCAGGACAGCTATGATCCTTGATAAGGATAAACTGGATGGTATTGAACACATCACGGAAAAAACTCTGCCGGTTGAAAAATTTGCAAAGGCCTCTGGTTTACCCATGGGATTATTGTTATGACTGACTAGCATATAGCGCAGGCTTAATCGTCAGCACCTGCTGATGATAGTTTTTCAAGGTGGGCCGATGTCCCACACTAATAAACGTAATCTCCATATTCAGCAGCAACTGATAAAGATGCGCCTCATGCGCAATATCCAGCGCACTGGTGGCCTCATCCAAAATCACATAGTTAGGCCGATTCACCAATATACGAGCAAACGAAAGCCGTTGTTGTTCTCCTAACGACAACAGATCACTCCAATCTTGTTCAGTATCCAAGCCACCAAAGCGAAGGTGCAAACCAGATAACTTAACCTGTTCAAGGATATGTTCCAGATCATTATCAGTCAGTTGCTGAGTCAGATTAGGATAATACAGCTGGTCTCGCAAGGTACCCAGAATCATATAGGGCTTCTGTGGCAAAAACAGAATTTGGTTTAGGGGAGGTCGAGAAATTTCTCCTTCACCAGAGTTCCATAACCCCGCCAATGTTCTCAACAGAGAACTCTTACCACAGCCACTTTCACCCATAATCAACAACCCCTGTCCCCTCTCTAAATTCAGCGACAAATCCTCAAACAGGGTAGTGTGATAGTTCGGTGTATGGAGGGTCAAATTGTTGATCACAACATTCTGACTATGGCTTACCTGCAAACTAGTTTCCTGCGGCTCCAGACGATCAACACTTTCCAAATAATCCTGAAAAACATAGAGACGATCAATCGAAGCCGCAAATTTAGTGTATTGGTCAAACTCATACATAATGGCATTCACTGAGAACGCAATATTGCCAAAAGCTCCCGCCGCTTCAACTAGTTTCCCAATTTCCACATCGCCAGCTAAAATTTGGGGTCCTAAAATAATGCTAGGAATAATCCAGGGGAGAAATCCAAACTGATATTTGAATAAACTCAAATACACCTCAGACCACATAATCCAACGTTTAAAAATGTCAAACACTTGCTGAAACAAATACCTGGCCCGCTGGTCTTCCTGGGCAATGCCGTTATAGAACGCAATTGACTCAGCATTTTCTCTCACCCGCACCAGCCCAAACCGAAAATCTGCTTCCCGTTTTAGTTTTTCAAAGTTAAGCTGCGTCAACCGACGGCCATAAAAGACAAAGGTCAGTACATAGGCTAACAGGGTGTACACGACCAAAGCCAAGACTAGATCATCAGAAATAGCATATAAAACAAGGCCAAATGAGATCACAACAATGGTGGAATCTGCAATGGTGAGAAAGAATTGCAGCGATCGTTGGCACAAGATAGCAATGTCTTCCGCGATCCGTTGATCCGGGTTATCAATGTCAGGTTTAAAGTGGCTAAGATTATAAAAAGAACGATTCTGGAAATATTGTTCTAAAAAATAGTGGGTCAACCATTTTCGCCAGTGAATACCAATAGTCTCTCTCGTATAACCATAACCAACATTGACAATACCGACTAAAACAATACCGATCAATGATACAACAATAGATCGCCAAAACCGCTCAGCATCTTGATCCACAAGGGCTGAGGTCCATTCTCCTTGCTGCGAAATCAAAACCACTTTACCTTGAGTAAAGGTAACCAGCAGCACCAATAAAAGAGCTAAAAGACTGAGGGCTTTAAGTTTCTCCTCACCAAACCAGTAAAGTCGGAAAATCTTGAAAAAGTGTTTAATAAGCTGAGGATTTCTCTTTTTCATGTATGTCAATAAGGTGTTAGGTTAGGCACTTTTTCTAACTTCTTCTAATCAGGTCCAACCCACAAATACCGGCAAATCCAGCAAAGAAATATGCTGAAAACTGTCCTGCATGAGAATCAATTAACGGAGTTGAAGCACCAATCAACCGACCAGAATTATCACTTGCTGTAAAAATCAACACAAATGCTACCAGACATAGACCAACGCCTTTACCCAGGGTATAGTGCCTACTTTTAGAATATTTTTTCGGCTGCATGGGTGTCTTCTGCATCGTGGCCTCTCGACGTTTTAACTGTTTGCCATTCATGGGCCTACTCCCTAGATGCCATTGTAATTAAGCCGACACCGCCCCCCATGAGCAATGCTGCCACACCCGAAATCTCACGATTTGGAATCAGGCTGATGGCTGTAAACATCAACCCAGTGCCAAACATGACACTGCCAAGGATTGCAATCATACGTTCGGAAAGAGTCATCATAGGCAGTCCCAGCAAACATCTAGAGATCATTGTAGGAGGCAGCTGGTTTTTACGGGATTCTTAACCTAACCTGTTCCACATTCAAAACAGTCACCTGTAGGAAACCACAAAATTTCAGCTTGTATAGAGTTTCGTGCAGTACCCTATGGCTGAGAGTTTCATACTGCGCTGATGACTGCCTCTGATCACAACGCACAACTGCAGCAACTGCGTGATAGCTTGCGGCCTGGCCAACGTCGTTTGGCCGATTGGCGCGGTGGACCGTTGGCGGTGTCAGCAGTACCAGGTTCGGGGAAGTCTACCGGTATGGCGGCTGGGGCTGCGATCGCAATCTCCCATTTCCAACTCCATGGCCGCAAACAACTCGTCCTCGTCACCTTTACCCGCTCCGCTGCAGCCAACTTAAAGGCCAAAGTTCGCCATCACCTCAGAGACCTCAAGCTGCCCTACAACAGTTTTATCGTCCAAACCTTACATGGTCTAGCCCTCAACATCGCTACCCACAACCCCGAAGTCTCCGGCATCAACCTCGAAACCACCACCCTTGTCTCCCCCAATCAAAGCAATCGTCTCATCCGCACCGCCGTAGAAGCCTGGATCCACACAGCACCAAACCTCTATCACCGTCTGGTCGAAGGCCAAAGCTTTGACGGCGAAGAAACCGAACGGTTGCGCCGACAGTCCGTCCTGCGTACTGAGGTCCTACCGGACCTGGCCTACACCGCCATCCATGAAGCCAAAAGCTCTGGCCTTCAGCCTGATGAGCTGAACCGCATTGGCCAACAAGCGCCCGCCAATATCTATAACCTATTAGAGGTGGCCGCCGGACTCTACGAACAGTATCAAACCCTGCTCAGCCAGAGAGACTTGATCGATTACGATGACATGATCCTGGCCGCACTGAAGGCCCTAGACGATCCAGATATTTGCCATCGCTGGCAACGTCAATTCTTTGCCGTATTTGAAGATGAAGCCCAGGATTCGTCGCCATTACAAACAAGGTTGTTGGAGAAATTGGCAGCAGATCCAGATGCGGAAAAGGCAGCTTTAGGACAATTGGAAACAGGTTCCCCTCAATATCAGCGAAACAGCAGGAACTCCCCTAATCTTGTTCGTGTTGGTGACCCCAACCAGGCCATTAACTCCACATTTACCCCTGCCGACCCTGTCTTCTTCAACCAATTTTGCGATGCCAACCGCCCCGACCGCCTCGCCACCATTGCCCAGGCCGGACGCAGTACTCAGAAAATTATGGATGCCGCCAACTACGTGCTGCAATGGGTCAACCAACAGTTCCCTAACGATGCCCTCCCGTTTCGAGCACAGGCCATTCTGCCAGTTCCCCCCGATGACCCCCAGCCCAATGCCAATCCTGCACCGTTAGGTCAGGGGGTTGAGCTAATCAAACCTGAAGACATCAATGCCTCTGTTCAGAAAATTGCGCACCGGGTTAACGCGCTGATTGATGCTTGGAAAGCAGAGAAAAAAATTAAGCCGTCAACAGCAACAGCTAAGCCACCTACATTTGCAATTTTGGTCCGAGAAAATCGTCAGGGCCGGTTTATTCGCGAAATTCTGGAAGAGCCTGAACGTCTGGGATTTGATTTTATCGAGACTACCGGGCTTAAAATTTATGATGTGGGCAGTCGCGATCGCAGCACTCAAGTTCCCCTCGAAATGCTGCAATTGCTGCAATTTATCGAGCGCCCCCATTCCCCCGACTATCTCAAAGGGGCCCTGCGCGTTCTCGTCAACCGCCAACGTATTCCGACCCAGGACCTCAATCCCCTCACCACTAACCCTGAACAATTCCTTCACCCTGGCCCCCTCGATCCACCATTGACCACTGAAGCCGCCCTCAACGCCCGCCGCTACTGCACTAGCCTGCTACGGGCCCGCTTCGACCTACCGCCCTATCACCTGATCCCGTTTCTGGGCTCCACCCTCCAATACAACCAGAGCGAACTGGCCACTGCCGACAAACTAGCGGCCCGCATTGCCCAACAAACCACAGAAGATAGCAGCCTTAGCACCATGATCAGCGCCATACAAGAAATCGTTAGCTCTGAACGATTTGACGCCATCGAAGCCGAAGATACCGAAGCCCAGTACACCCGCTCTGGCCAGCTCACCATCATGACCATGCACAAAGCCAAAGGCCTAGACTGGGATGCCGTATTTCTCCCATTCCTCCACGCCAAACTTATCCCCGGCGACTCTTGGGTTCCTCCCCAAGGGGAATTTCTCGGCAGCGTATCCTTACCCGATGTTGCCCGGGCCCAAATCCGCGCCTATAGTCATGGCAATGTCCATCAAAATTCAACCATTCCCGACATTCCTACCGCCTGGCAACGGGCCAATGACCTCAAACAAGCCGAAGAATTTCGCCTGCTCTACGTCGCCATGACCCGTGCCAAACGTCTGCTATGGATGAGTGCCGCCAAACAAGCCCCCTTCGCCTGGAGCAATCCCGATAACCTGCACGAGGGAACGCCTTGCCCAGTCTTACCTGCATTAAGCAAATTTATGCGGGAGCAACGGTCAGAGCGGCTTTAGAATTAGGGATAATTGATAATTAACAATGAATAGTTGATAGTTATCAATCGTTAATTATCAATTAGGAGCCCACCATGACCATCTCTCTGCTCAAGTTCTCTTCTGAAGATTGTGGTCTTTGCCACAAAATGTCCTTTTACGACGCCAAGGTGGCCAATGAACTAGGTTTGGACTTTATCGATATCAAAATGCAAGATACAGCTACCTATCGAAAATACCGACAGATCTTACTCACTCAATATCCAGACAAAGTAGATATGGGCTGGCCCACTTACATCATTTGTGAAGAACCAGAAGGGGAGTTCAAGATTTTAGGCGAAGTCAAAGGGGGCCATCCCAAAGGAGAATTTCGTAAACGACTTCAAGCAGTGGTGAATTGATATCATCGCCCAACGGCAAACGTTGCAAAATCATTTCCCCATGCCCATCAAGCCAAATAAAAAAGCTGAAGGACTAATCCCCAGCTTTATATAAAGTTATTAACGTGAAATGTTATTTGAGTCTGTCTAGCCAGACTATCTAACCCGAACAGCTAGATAGCCTGATGGATTGCATTATCTATTGGAGTTAAAGCACACCAACGGAGGCCAAACCAATGATGGCACCAATGCCGATGACGTGGCCTAGGCTAGTGCAGGCCAACATTGCACCATGGCTCATACCACCGAAAAATTCGGGGGAAGGCAGGCCAAGGCCAATATTCTTATGCTTGATACCGTAGTTACCAAGCGCGATCGCAAGGATATTACAGATGATCATGACGAGGCCCACTTTGGGGCTCCAAGCGACAGTGGCGGGAGTCACTGCCAATAAAGAAGGTAAGTAAAGCAATTTACCGTCTCCTCTCAGAAATAGTATGGTTTTGAAGTCTGGAGCCTGACTTAGCGCAAACTAAGTACAAACCTTGTCATTATCTTTAATCAATGCGAAAGCTCAAAGACCGCCTCGTTGCAATACTTTACAATAGAGTATAAATACTTATGATTCACGGTTTACTTTGGCTACCCCTTCTAGTCTTCTTTTTTTGGATTACCTGGGCCGGTTGGAACGAATACCAAAAAGTAGAAACCTACAAACAGTGGGCTACCCAATTTGAGCGCGCTAAATACGATATCTATGCCGCTTTAGGGCAAGCTGACCGCACAATCACCTGGGGCTTACCGACGCGACAGGGGGTGATTGACTTGCAAAAAACCGAGCTAGATCACATTCACACCATAGATCTGCTGATTAAGGGTGATGATGCATTTACCCAGCAAGTCACAGGAAACGCCAAGAAAGGTGACGCCGTCATTCAGCTAACGCTCGACAATGGCGCTACACCACAGATTCCATTTACAGATGCCACCCTCGCAAAGCAGTGGCATGAGTTCTTAGTAAAGTCCTTATAAATGTCTCGGGTTAAAACTTTTTTCCCAGAAGTGTCAGCATAAGGCCCCCATTGGGAAGTCTTGATGCTTAAATATATTATTTTCAGACCTTCAAGCACATCGATCGGCTCTTAATCTTAAGCACAAGCAGTATCTCCTGCTCCCCCAATTTCCCCTGGCAACATCACCTACACCTACCGCCGTCTCTATGCCAGACATCACCGAGTTCTCTAAGGAAAATCTGACCACCCGTCGACACAACCTCAAACGTAGACGTCATAGGCTTTTCTTGCAGAAACTATGGCAACATACGGCCATAATTGGCCTCATGGTGGGCTGTTTGAGTGTAGCCACTTCTAACCGTTGGCAGATTCAGTCAACTGCGCAGATCACCCTCAGCGGCAATCGCCTCCTACCCGATGAGGAAATCCATGAACTTATGGATATCGACTATCCGCAATCCCTACTCAAGATCACACCGTTGGAGTTAGAAAATATTTTGATCGCTAAAGGCCCCATTGCTGATGCGATTGTAAGACGCCGACTACTGCCACCAGGGTTAAACATTCGGATTCAAGAACGAATACCAGTTGCGATCACACTTCCCAATACTGAAGTTGCCATTAAATCTTTAGATGACGACCCCCAAGGCTTTACCCAGATGGGGCTACTCGATGCTAATGGCTACTGGATGCCCTACAACAGCTTTACACAGCTAGGCTCCCAGGAACCAACACTTCAGATACAGGGAATGCGCCCCACTTACCAAAAAGACTGGCCTGACATATACCAAACATTAAAAACTCATCCAGTCTCCGTTTTCCAGCTAGATTGGCGCGACCCAACCAATTTGATTCTGCACACAGAGCTGGGAACAGTTCACGTCGGTCCCTACGGAGCCAATTTTTCTAAACAGTTGACTGCCCTCGACCAAATGCGCAATTTGAACGCCAAAATGAATATTGAAGAAATTGCCTTTATTGACTTGAGCAATCCCGAAAATCCCACATTAGAAATACTCCAAGCAACTAAGACAGTAACCCCTTAATGAAGGCTATAGGTAACATCACTTAAGATCGCTGTACACACTCAACTACAATTATCTGCGGTCTTAAATCCTGATACTTAGATAGTGAGTTATAACAACTATCTCTTACTTGTAATCCAGACAATTAGTCTGCTTTTTTGGGAAGCAAGTTCTTAACCACTAAAATTCTTGAATTAATTAGGAAGTTTAGTTGGTTTTTCAAGCAAGTTCCCGTATAGTTGACTAGAATATGAGCCCATAGTGTTCGAAATCAATCTTCAGAATCTCTGTAAAGCTCTTGGACAGCTTACTTCGGGCTTCCTCTGCATAGTTTGATGCGTCACCTGATCTGCCATTGCTAGAGACCTGCCCTAATTAGTTTGTAATTGCTATATAGTTAGTCTTTACTTTTAGGGTGGCAGTCGTTGGTGTTTTGTGACTATTTAGGTCAATAGCTCACCAACACTTCTTATTATATTTGTTGCCCTATGGTTGCCCTATGTCTAACTCATCCTCACAAAACTCTCACGGAAATTCGAGCTTGAGCCTCAATATGTCTGATATGAATAATAATCATCATAATGAATCTACGTTGAGTAGTACGGCTATGGGGAGTGATATTGTGCCGGGCAGTATGGCAAGGATTAAGGTTGTCGGTGTCGGCGGCGGTGGCTGTAATGCAGTGAATCGTATGATTGACACTGGCGTATCGGGTATCGAGTTTTGGGCCCTGAATACCGATGCCCAGGCCCTAACCAAGGCAAACAGCTCTAACCCACTACAATTGGGTCAAAAACTTACCCGTGGCCTAGGGGCAGGGGGTAATCCAGCCATTGGTCAAAAGGCCGCTGAAGAGTCACGGGATGAGATTTCAACGGCCATTGAGGGTGCTGACCTAGTCTTTATTACCGCAGGGATGGGGGGCGGCACTGGTACAGGGGCGGCTCCCGTAGTAGCGGAAGCCGCCAAAGAAGCAGGAGCGTTGACCATTGGCGTCGTCACTCGTCCCTTTACCTTTGAAGGTCGTCGTCGGACGTCCCAATCAGAAGAAGGGATCATGGCGCTACAAGAGTGTGTCGACACCCTGATCATCATTCCTAACGACAAGCTACTGTCAGTAATATCAGAGCAAACTCCGGTACAAGAAGCATTTCGGTTTGCCGATGATATTTTGCGCCAAGGCGTTCAAGGTATTTCTGACATCATTACCATCTCTGGCTTGGTCAACGTTGACTTTGCCGATGTTCGAGCGGTGATGGCCGATGCTGGATCTGCCCTCATGGGTATTGGTGTTGGGTCCGGTAAATCTCGTGCCCGAGAAGCAGCGATCGCAGCGATCTCATCACCATTATTAGAAACGTCCATTGATGGTGCAACAGGGGCTGTGCTCAATATCACGGGCGGCAACGACATGACCCTCCATGAGGTCAATTCGGCAGCGGAGATCATCTACGAAGCAGTTGATCCCAATGCCAATATTATCTTTGGTGCTGTGATTGATGAGCGGATGCAGGGCGAAGTGCGACTTACCGTGATCGCCACGGGCTTCAATGTCAATAGCGAATTCGGTAGTGCGAGTGCGGCGGCTACCTCACCATCGCGGATTGCCCCCCTGAAACGTCCATCCTCCGTAAATCCGGTACCAGCATCTGATATACCGAACATCCCTAGCAATCGACCTGGCACTTCACCGGACCTGGACATTCCAGATTTCCTGCAACGGCGACGGCAATCGCGGTAGGCATTAGTTTTTTATGGTTTACATTCCACCAGTAGCTCTAACCATCGCTGGCTCAGATAGTGGTGGTGGTGCTGGTATTCAAGCTGACCTGCGGACATTTTCATTCCATGCCGTCCATGGCACCAGTGCCCTAACTTGCATTACGGCCCAAAATACCCAAGGTGTGTCACGGGTTGATGCTCTGGAGCCTGAGGCTGTCATCGCCCAAATTGAAGCTGTCGTCAACGACATTGGTATCCAGGCACTGAAAACAGGCATGTTGCTTAATCAAGCCATCATTGAAGCGGTAACAGACTATCTCAAAGGGTTAGTTGATATTGGCTGTGTGGTGGATCCGGTAATGGTCTCGCGTACGGGGGCTCAACTTATTGATGATGGTGCGATCGCAGCCCTAAAACAACTCATTCCCCTAGCCACCGTCCTTACCCCCAATCGTTACGAAGCTGAAATTCTCAGCGGCCAATCCATCCAAACCCTGCAAGACATGGAAACGGCTGCCCAAATTATTCATAAATTAGGGGCCCATGCCGTCATCGTTAAAGGTGGTGGCTTTGACGGCGACCTACGTGGCATTGACGTTTGGTACGATGGCACCACCCTAACCAAACTCACCACCCACTGCATTGACACCACCGATACCCACGGCACTGGCTGCACCCTTTCAGCGGCAATTGCGGCTAACCTAGCTCTGGGTTACAGTCCTTTCGAAGCGGTTACCCGCGCCAAAGACTATGTAACGAAAGCACTAGGCTACGCCTTACGAATTGGTCAGGGTCAGGGACCGGTAGGCCATTTTTATCCCTTGTTATAGGTGTTATAGGGTCATTTTTGTAGGGGTGTTGCATGCAACGCTCCTACAAAAATGACCCGGAAAAAACCCTTGTGAATTAGTCCTTCGGCTGGGGCCAAACACTATCCCAATCAGGACATTCATCGTAGCCCTCAGGTCCATTGGGATGTAACGCACAGACCAGCATCTGGCCACCATAGCTCTCGCCATGGTAGTAGGAACAGCCCGCACACTTAGGGTGATTCTGCAACCAGGGAGTCAGGGTTTGATGTATCGGTGCCATAGTTTGCTCACACCAAGTCACCATCGACCCAACGAATGGATCAATCTGGGTTTCTAACTCATCCAGTGCCTGGGAAAGCGGCGGCGAAATATTGTCCATAACTTGTTCCGCCAACTCATCAGCCATTTCATCCGCTGCATCCAAAAGCGGACTAACCACTTCAGTGGCCTGATCAGCCAGATCATCCAAAAACTGCTCAGTTTTATCCAAAGTATTGTAAACAGATGTTTCCAAGTTTTGCTGGAGCTGTTTTAGCCAATCGTCCATAGGGCAACAAAGGGGTAATCAGTAGGCAACGTTTTGAATTAAGCAAACAAAACTCCCTTAGGAATTATCTTCTTCTTTTAAACGCTGTAGCTCAGCTTGCAGGTCCTCAATTTCTTTACGGAGGGCATCGGTCGCCGCTTGATCGTCAGCATCGTCCTCTTCAATGATTTCAATCTTGCGAGGGGCTATATCCGCTGATTGAGCAGACTCCGTCGATGCAGCAGATTTCTGGGCCCGGTCAACCATGTCATTAACCATTTTTTGGGCTTCCTCAGCGGTGATTTCACCGCGAGCGACCAGTTCATCCACTAATTTCTGGGCCTGCTGACGCAAATCGCTAAACCCATCACCCGCTTTTTCAGAGGCATAGGACGCTAAACCTACGCCTAAATAGAATGCTTTTTGCACTAATTGGCCAAAATCTGCCACTACTTACGCTCCTCTAACAACACTGGGCGCACAACATTAGGCGCACTATTCAGATGCGATTACCACCTCACATTTTCCGTTCTAACAAGAGATTGCGAGCGTGTGTAGCGTATTAAACGTCGGATAGCCGTACCTGATTAGAGCCAGACTCACCCTAAAAACAGAGGAGACCCGGAGACTACGCCTATCGCAAGCATCCCGTATTGCTGCTACCTTCCGGTCCTGACAAGGTTTGGGCGTTGTGATCGCATAGATCCGAGTCGCTTACTAGCATAGCACCGTTTTCACGACCATCAAGACGATTTGGGGACTTGCCGCAGGAACCTGATTAGATTACGAAAAAACTTCGGGCTCAGCTGAGCATCGTCATCGCTTGAAAATACTGGCTCCGGCATCCCAACCAAGGGTTCTGACAGCCTCATGGGAATCTCTTCAGCCAGACCGACAAAAATTAAACGAAACGCAATCCGCTGCACCTCATCAATGGACAACCCCAGATAGGTAGCAATTTGACTCAGGGGCATTTTGTCATCAATTAATCGCCAGACACTCCACTCTGATTGATTAATGCGCACGTTAGGCTGTCCCCGAACTAGACTTACCAATGACGATTGGGGATGGGGTAGTTTTTTCTGCAAGGCACTCCAATCTTTCAAAAGCCTCAGCCCTGGCAGAATTACCTCAGTCGCCACCACACTTAAACCAGTCATTTCCACTTTAGGCAACGGGGCATCAGGATCAAAGCTAAAATAGCCATCCGGTGCTTGAAACAGATCACAAATCTGACGAATGACCTGAGCCGCAAACAAAATTTTTAACTTTTTAGGGGTCAACACACCCTGGGAACGTAAAAAACGGCCTAGGGGCTCATCAGGGGGACAACGCCGAATCAACCGCTCGGTCATGGTCGGACTCAGGTAGCGGCAATGGCTAATTAAGGTGGCTAGTCCCCGACTATCTAACCGATTCGTAACCGTGACAATCCGCCCACGGTGCAGCCAAATGAAGTAATACTTGGGTTCGGTTTTCCCTAGAGCGGTCAGCCCCTGAATGGACAAAAGCCCCGTCTTTTTTCCATCTTGCAAAAGCTGGAAAACCTCTGGCAGTGAAAAATCTGAAAGATAACCGTTGACAGACATGCTGCACGATAGCGGCGGTAATTGGCGCTATTGTAACAGCATACATCGACCCGAACTGTGCCGGAAAATCGCCTTGACTTCAACTGTTTGAGCGATTGGTACTACTAGATCCCCAACTGACATGGATGGGATTACGCCGTCTTTGCACATTGCTCTATCAGCACCATGAGCGCATTTGGTTACCGATGCTTGCTCGGTAGCCTTAACAGGAATAATAGGTGGGCAATTAACTAGACTTGCCAGCAACCACAGGGCCAGCAACCATCAGTCTCATTATTTCCATGGAATCCCCAGAACAGCCATTGAAAAAGCGTGGTTACATCAAAAGAGCCTGAATTTCGCCCACAGCTCGTTTCACTTCCAGGTTCAAAATACCCTTCTTCACCACGCGATTTGCCAGCACCAAAAAAACAGCATCTTCACCACAGTTACTCAAAATGCAGTAGCCTTCCTGACCGTCAATCGCGATTTGCTTAATATCTCCCCGCAGCAGATCGCTGCCAATCCGTTCGCCCAAAGACACGAGGGCAGCCGACATCGCCGCCACCCGCTCTTCATCCATATGGCTAGGCAACACCGACACTATTGGCAACCCATCTAACGTAACCAGGGCCACCCCCTCAATGTCACTAGTACCACTGACAAAACTATGCAGAGTCGCTTGGAGTTTAGCTGCATCAATGGCCATAATCTATTGCACTAATGAATTACTTAACGCACTTATGAACGCTCATCATATAGTGCCCTTAGCCTCAGAATCTCAGACCCAAGTAATATGTCAAGATTATTTTTGGGGTAGACGTCTGAGCAAAATACAAGACTGGGCACTGCCCACCAAATATTTTGCAGCAGCAATTACCCTACTGCATACGATCTATCGTACGGTACTGAATCGCTTCAGCAATGTGGGCTGTGTCCAAACTATCCACAGCAGCCAAATCGGCAATGGTACGAGCCACTTTTAAAATTCGGTCAGTCGCTCGGGCTGATAAGCCTAATTTACGGACCGCTGTTTCTAGCAATGTACGTGACGCATCATTCAACTGACACCACTGACGCAGATGGCGACTTTCCAAATCTGCATTACACTGCAGCTTGGGTTCCGAAGAAAATCTGGCCTGGGCCCGCTGACGAGCTAGCTCCACACGCTGACGGACCTGCTCTGATGGCTCTCCAGGTTTATGTTGAGTAATCTCTTCGGGTTTTAAGCGACTCACAACCACCTGAAGGTCAATACGGTCCATCAGGGGCCCTGACAATCTGGCCCAATACTGTTCTCGGCTGCGCGGTGTACAGGTACAAGGCTGTACCGAATCCCCAAAGAAACCACAAGGACAAGGGTTGGTACTAGCCACCAACGTAAACTGGGCAGGGAATTCAACGCTTTGCCTTGTCCTAGCGATACTGACATAGCCATCTTCTAGGGGCTGCCGTAAAAATTCCAGCACCTTGCGGTTAAATTCGGTTAGCTCGTCGAGGAAAAGGATACCGCGATGGGCCAAGGAGATTTCTCCTGGCTTTGGGAAGGTGCCTCCACCCACCAGGGAAGGGCCAGATGCGGAGTGATGGGGACTGCGAAAGGGGCGTTCGGTAACTAGAGACCCTTTTTCTTTGAGTAGACCTGCTACGGAGTGAATTTGGGTTACTTCCAAGGCTTCTTGAAAGTTGAGGGGGGGCAAAATGGTGGATAGGCGACGGGCCAACATAGTCTTACCGCTTCCAGGTGGGCCAACAAAAATCAGGTTGTGACCACCCGCTGCTGCAATTTCCAGAGCCCGTCTTGCCTGGGCCTGCCCTTTTACGTCTCGTAAGTCGACTCCATGGGGCTGGGCTTGGGCCAAAGCTTCACAGCCATTGATGGTGAGGGGAGTGCGATCGCAACCCCCATTCAAAAACTCCACTACATCACCAATGGTCTTAAACCCATAGACTTCCAGGTCTGGCACCACCGCCGCTTCCTGGGCATTATCCTCAGGCACAATCAAGCCCCGAATCCCCAGCTGAGGTGCCGCTGCTGCCATGGCCATCACTCCAGCTACCGGGCGCAGGGTACCGTCCAGTGACATTTCGCCTAAGAGCAAATAGTTACCGACAGTTTCCTGACTAACCAAGTCTGCAGCGGCCAAAATACCAATGGCAATAGGTAAGTCGTAAATTGGTCCTTCCTTGCGCACATCTGCCGGGGTGAGGTTCACCACCACCTTGCGCATGGGAAACGGAAATCCAGCATTTTTCAGCGCGGCTTTGACTCGTTCCCGCGATTCCTGCACAGCAGTATCGGGTAAGCCTACAACGACGACACCTGGTAGTCCGCCTGAGAGATCTACCTCCACACCGACTTTTAGGGCATCAATACCAACTAACGATGCACTCCAGATTCTTGCCAGCATTGAGGCACTCCAACACGTTTATGTAGAGTGCCCAGCCATATATGAGTACCACCGAATCGGCCTTTACGAAGACGGCGTGTTCTTCACGAACCCTTCTATTTCACAAGGCTGCGTCTTTTTGCCCCAGGATATCTCATACCAAATCCGAATTCATTAAACTCGATTAAAAATGGACGATCCTGTAGGGGCACTCCCTTGTGGATGCCCTTCGATACCGGGTACTATCAAGCAGGATTTCGTATCATGCATCATCTGAGCTATCAGGGCCTCACATTCGGGGCACTGACCATTAAAGAGTAAATTCAAGTCGAGCAAACCAAAGACCTTTAACTTAGCTTCATCCGTAGTTTCCGTAATTCCCTAGGTGTTTTTAACAGGTACACAGGTTTCAATAAACACAGGTATACAGGGAAAATGCGATGCGTCTTCGAGAAAAGACAAAAAAGCTTTGGACTAAACTCGACGAAAATCAGCAAGAAACTATCAAGGGTGGCAAGGACGCCATGGCTAAAAAGCCTAGACAGATATTCACGCCGCCACCGGGCGGTTGGTGGTAAGCGCAAATGTAATTGCTATTGATTTGGAGCTTAGTGACCCTAGCCAGGGCTAGGGAGCACTAATTGAATAACAAGGACCGGCCCGCCATTGCCTTAAGTTTTGGCGGGTTTTTCTATATTAATTTGGCTAACCCACGTCCAAGTTAAAACTTGTAGCTTCTTCTACGGAAAAACTCCAGTTCTGGACGTGGACAAGGTTTAGATAGAGATTTTACGCTCTATGACCATGGCAGTTAAGCCCTAGCCACCTCATAACCTCATCCCCAGAGCTACCTGATAGTATTAGGAACACCATCCTGAACTACGCAGTATAGTACCTGTATACTAAACCGTTTAATAAGCACGGCTTAGCTTCTCCATCAGAAGTTGAGGCTCGATAGCTGCCACATATATATAAGTCACCTAAAACATATGTTGACGACTTCCAACGCCTCCAACGTTGCTATCACCATCCGTGAAAAGCAACTCGAAGACGAGCAAATGAAGGACGTGGAACTTTTGCTAGAAAGCATGTTTAAGCGGGAAGAAGCCACCCTCCAGCTGATACTAGACCGTCTTTATGACATTGGTTCTAATAATTTGATCAACTGTCGAGTCAAGCCCCGTCGCCTCAATCGACTAATGAAATGGATTGCCCGGTTAACCAAACCCGCATTTCATTACTTCGCCGTACGTTGGTCCCAAAAAAACTGCCCAAAGTTAATTACAGACTGGCTCTACTCACAAGTTCAGTTTTCTCAGCCATCCGCCGATAACTAGTGGTCCGTCAAGCCTAAGATTTAGGATGAGACTAGTAAAGAGTGAAGCTTCAAATGGCATGGAGAGTGACTCTTTACCTTTACCCTTAATCAATACAAGCCCCTAATCTTTAGCGTTGACGCTGCACTAGTATCCAAATCCATGCCTCTGGCCCCTGCCAAAACATATCAATTCTTAGCCTACTTACCACCATCTAACCCTTAAAATACATAGCGTTGTGCCCATCAACGCACTATGAGTGAAGAGACAATTTTTAGCAAGATCATCCGCAAAGAAATTCCAGCAGACATCATTTATGAAGATGATCTTTGCCTAGCGTTTCGAGATATCAGCCCCCAGGCTCCTACCCATATCCTGGTGATTCCTAAAAAGGTAATTCCAAGACTGACAGATGCTGGCGAGCCAGATAAGGAATTACTGGGTCATATGTTACTAACTGTAAATAAAGTTGCAGAGCAAGAGGGTCTCAGCAATGGCTATAGGGTCGTGATTAATACAGACGAAGATGGTGGCCAAACTGTCTTTCACCTTCACATGCATCTGCTAGGTGGGCGTTCCCTTGGCTGGCCACCTGGCTAGGGTAGTTGAGTATTCACTCATTATCTATGTAGAAGTGTATCAATAAGGCAAGTTTCTTGTCTTACCCCTACAAACCGATAAGCATATTTACTAATCTTATAAACGAGTCTCCATCTACTTATTTGCTGCAGAGAGTAAATTATTTTTCTTTGCTTGCCTTCACAGTGATGTTGACTCGTGTACATAACTTCATTCATCACTATGACTTCTACTTTGCAATCCCGTGATCGGGTGAGCACGTGGGATCAGTTTTGCAATTGGATCACTAGCACTGACAACCGCATTTATGTTGGTTGGTTTGGTGTGCTAATGATCCCCACTCTGCTAGCTGCCACTACTTGCTTTGTCATCGCATTCATCGCTGCTCCTCCCGTTGACATCGACGGTATCCGCGAGCCCGTTGCTGGTTCTTTAATACTTGGCAACAACATTATCTCCGGTGCAGTAATTCCTTCTTCTAACGCTATCGGTCTACACTTCTACCCCATCTGGGAAGCGGCTTCTCTAGATGAGTGGTTGTATAACGGTGGCCCTTACCAGCTAGTAATTTTCCACTTCCTCATTGGCTGCTTCTGCTACATGGGTCGTCAGTGGGAATTGAGCTACCGCTTGGGTATGCGTCCTTGGATCTGTGTTGCTTACTCCGCTCCTTTGGCGTCTGCAACTGCAGTATTCTTGATCTACCCCATCGGTCAGGGTTCTTTCTCTGATGGTATGCCTCTGGGTATTTCCGGTACTTTCAACTTCATGCTTGTTTTCCAGGCTGAGCACAATATTCTAATGCACCCCTTCCACATGTTGGGTGTGGCGGGTGTATTCGGTGGTTCCTTGTTCTCCGCTATGCACGGTTCTCTAGTGACTTCCTCATTGGTTCGTGAGACTACTGAGACTGAGTCTTTGAACTATGGTTACAAGTTTGGCCAGGAAGAAGAGACTTACAACATCGTTGCAGCTCACGGCTACTTCGGTCGTTTGATCTTCCAGTATGCTTCCTTTAACAACAGCCGTTCCTTGCACTTCTTCTTGGGTGCTTGGCCCGTAGTTTGTATCTGGTTCACTGCACTAGGTATTTCCACTATGGCGTTCAACTTGAACGGTTTCAACTTCAACCAGTCCATCCTGGATTCCCAGGGTCGTGTTGTTAGCACTTGGGCTGACGTGATCAACCGTGCCAACCTGGGTATGGAAGTAATGCACGAGCGTAACGCTCATAACTTCCCTCTAGACTTGGCTGCTGGTGCTGAAACTCCTGTTGCTTTGAGCGCTCCTGCAATCAACGGCTAAGTACTTTCGGTAACGGCTAAGTTGTAAAGGCTTAGTTTGAAAAAGGGGTTCCTCAAACGGGGAGCCCCTTTTTAGTGTTTTTTGTGATTCTGGAGCTGGTGGGCAATGCCCACCCTAGGAACTCTGGGAGGTTGACGGGGTGGGTTGTCAAGCTAATTCTGAGTGCTAATCTTCAATTCTTTCTAATTGCCAAAACTTATCTTGATCGGACTCGCTACTGACGCAAGAAATCGTCCAGTTACGCCAGGTCCAGTCATCGCCACGCTTCGCTAGTTCACCGGCAGATATTCCTGTTAAAACCACAAGTTCCGATGTGGTGATCAAATATCCCTGGGTTGCAAGTTCATCAGCTGTTTGCAATAGTTTCAGCATATTGCTGACGCGATTAATGCGGGTGTCGGACATGTCACTCAGGGTGGTATCGATGATAGGTAAGGAAATTTCTGGCTGTTGAGGAGATTTTTTGGGCAGGGTCGATGTGGCTTTGGGTATTGATTTGGTCTTTTCAGTAGTAGCTGATGCTTTGCTGGAGCCACCGATGGATTGGCTTAAGCTGATGGCACGCTGTTGCGAAAATGAACGGGCAATTTCATCGCAACGTTCGTTACCCACATTGCCTGCATGGCCTTTGACATATTGCCAATCGATATCAATACTTTGATCAGTTTTAAGGCTTTGCGCTAGTTCATCCAGCGTTAGCCACAGGTCTTTGTTGAGAACGGCTTTACCTGCAGCTGTTTTCCAGCCTTTGCGTTTCCAGCCGCGCATCCACTGGGTGATGCCCTGGATTAAGTATTTGCTGTCGGTATTGAGTTGAATGTCATTGTCGTACGTGTGCTGTTGAAGAAATTGGAGGGCTGCGATCGCAGCCTGCATTTCCATCCGATTATTCGTCGTCCCCGGCTCATAGCCCCCCATTTCATGGACTGAGCCATCCACAAAATAAATCACCGTCCCCCAGCCCCCCGGACCAGGATTTCCCGAACAAGCTCCGTCAGTGTATATCGCCTTGATCTCAGGCAAATCGGTCATAAAGTTTAGCGATCTCAACAAGAAACCCTATGCATCATAGCGACGATTATCAAAATTGCTGAGCCTTCAGCACAAAAGTTCTACTAGTGGAGCGGGTTCTACACCTCAAGTACTATTCAACATCCACCACTAATAGAACTGATAAGCAAAACTTTGCACTCAGCACTCTAAAGATATGGGATAAGAATTAAAGGGATAACCCATCCACCCGACACAGGTACTAAGGACTAACAACAATGAAAAAATTAATGCGGGGTCTGCGTCAGTTTCAGGAGAACTATGTACCTGCCCACAAGAAACTGATGTCGAGTCTGGCCAAAGGTCAGAGCCCAAACGTCCTCTTTATTACCTGTTCAGACTCACGGGTACAGCCAGAACTGATTACCCAGGCTGAGCTAGGCGAACTTTTTGTCATCCGCAATGCGGGTAATATTGTGCCCCCCTTTGGGGCCACCAATGGGGGAGAGGGTGCCACCATTGAATATGCCGTTAAATCGTTGAATGTCGATCACATTATTGTTTGTGGTCACTCCAGCTGTGGGGCCATGAAAGGTTTGCTGCAAATTGGCAAACTCGAAGAAAAAATGCCCCTGGTCTACCATTGGCTAATCCATACAGAAGCCACCCGCCAGCTGGTGGAAGACCATTACAACGAGTTAGACAAAACTGACAAACTGGAGATGCTGGTAGCGGAAAATGTGCTGACTCAGATTGAAAACTTGCGTACTTACCCCGCTGTTCGTTCCATGCTCCATAGCGGTAACCTATCGCTCCATGGCTGGATTTATAACATTAACGACGGCAGTATCCTCTCCTACGACTCCGATCGCCATGCCTTTGTCCCCCCCTTTAGTGATCCAGGTAAAACTCTCAACAATGGCAATGCTCACACTACATCCCAAATGCCAGGGGAAAATCGCCTAGCATACGGACAATCGGCCAGAATCTTTAAAGGCTCCTATTAAATCCAATCCTTAAACGGATTCTCAACCAAATTCGAATTGTAATATCGCGGATCCCCAGTCACCTCTTCACCAATCCATACAGGCAAATCAACCGTTTGCCCAGCATGGGTTAGTTCAACCTCGGCTAAAATTAATCCCTGATTCTCTCCTAAAAACTCATCCACTTCCCAAACCGTTTCCCCTAACGCAATCCGATAGCGATGCTTTTCAATTAGAGGTCGTTGACATAGCTCAGTGAGAATAGCCTGGGCATCTGCCAGTGGAATTTCATATTCAAACTCAGAGCGGCTAATACCCACCACTGGACCTTTTAGGGTGAGATATCCCTGATCGCCAATAATCCTTACCCGCACAGTTTGTTTCCCCTGGGTAGGGACGTATCCCTGACAGTAATAACGGCCTATCGCCAGACCACGCCAGGCATCACCTTGCACCAGAAATTTACGTTCGATTTCTACAGACATCGGATTATATGGAGATATTTTGTGTAGGGGCGTTACATGCAATGCCCCTACACGCGTATGTTTTCATTTTCTCAAAAACAAGAATGCGTCTACCTCTCGCGGGGTGGGTTGTCCTGCGATCGCACCGGCCCGTGTAGTGGTCAATGCCGCAACAGCGCTAGCGTAGCGCACGACGTCATGGACACAGTCAGCATCTAACAAACAGGTCCGCCCAAGGGTGCATAGCTGATGGAGAAATCCAGCAACAAAGGCATCTCCTGCCCCCGTCGTATCTTCCACATCGACATCAAACCCTGGGACATGACCACTATACCCACCCAGATAGTAGCGACAGCCAGCGGCTCCCGCCGTCACCATCACCCCTTCTAAATAGGGCCGTTGGGCTGCGATCTCAACCGGATCGGTCGTATCCAACAACCACTGAGCCTCCGTATCCGACAGCTTCAGAAACGAAACATACTTAAGTAAATCCATCACCAGCCCCATCGCCTGGGCCGGATTTTCCCAAAACATAGGCCGCCAGTTAACGTCTAAAACCACCCGACCATTTTGTTCTTGTATCCAATTCACCGCCTGTAGCATCGACTCGCGGGTTTCAGGATAGGCCAGCCCTAAGGTGCCGAGGACTAGATATTTGGAGCCCTTGAATAGGTAAGGATCGATGCGATCGCAAATCAGATGAGCATCCGCAAAACCAGCTGGGTCCGGTAACGAAAACCCAGCAAACGAACGTTCGCCCATATCATCTGTTAGAACATAAACCTCACGGGTAGGAGCCGTTGGATGACGCTGTAAACCACGAGAACCTACCCGTAAATCGGATAATAGTTGCCCTAGGGCCTGCCCCCAAGCATCCACACCCACAGAACCGATAAATTCTGCCGATGTTCCCAACTTTGCTAGACCACAGGCCACATTCGCTGGAGCACCACCTGGTAACGACATCTTCTTTTGCCGATCTCCCAACCAAAAGCTATCAACCAGAATTTCTCCCAGACACACCACTGGACTCACCGGATTATCCATCCTCGCCTCTGGCCCCATTGTTGCGACATACTTTGACAGCCCTAAATAGATAGAACTCTCAGCCGAAAGTATAGGGTACTAAACGATTTTCCAAAGCCTCTGCTTAAAGAATTATTCTCTTTTTTCAATTCGCAACCTTGGTTGGCCCTGCCTACCCTACGCCTAATACAATCGGCTTAAAACATAGTTCGACAAGGCTTCCAACGCACGCTTTGGTTCCGATTGAGGTAATTCAGCCAAATTCTCAATCGCCTGCTTTACATGCTGTGACGCCAGTTCTCGCGAGCGTTCAATGCCACGACTTGCTTTTACTAATGCCATCGCCTCATCAAAATCACCACTTTGGGCAAACTCCCGTTCAATCAACGTTGCCAAGTAAGGGGTTTCCTCCATGGCATACAACACGGGTGCGGTCAGATTGCCACTGAGCAAATCAGAACCTGCAGGCTTACCCAGCACCTCTTCAGAACCAGTGAAGTCAAGAATGTCATCCACAACCTGAAACGCTAGCCCCAGATTACGTCCATATTGGTAAAGCGCTTCTGTAAGCCGATCAGATGATTGGCTCAAAACACCCACAGACTTGCAACTATTAGCAATCAGCGAAGCCGTCTTGTAGTAGCTCTTCATCAGATAAGCGTCCGTCGACAAGGTCGTATCAAACCGATTTAAGCCTTGTTGAATTTCCCCCTCTGCCAAATCCATAATGACGCGGGAGAGCAGTTTAACGACCGTCAAATTGTCTAAATTAGCTAGATGCCACGATGATTGGGCAAATAAGAAGTCACCGGCCAGAACAGCTACACGATTATTAAAACTGCTATGAACCGTAGGCACACCGCGCCTGAGTGATGACTCATCCACCACATCATCATGGACAAGACTGGCCGTATGAATCATCTCAGTAATTTCGGCTAGACGAAGATGTCGAGCAGGAATTTCTGCCTCCATTACCGTAGCGCGTGATAACAGCAGGACAATCGCAGGCCGAATGCGCTTCCCTCCAGCCCCAAACAAATGCTCTGCTGCAGCATAGAGAATAGGATGCCGAGCACCGACCAGCTGCTTTAAATTATCCGTCAGTAGCCTCAGATCGGCTTCGACGGGTGCAAACAGCGATGTTGTTGAAGTCATGGGAGAAAATGCTCAGACAGCTAGATTACGAAATTTTAAGCAATCCATCTTCATTCTAAGCTAACGACTCAGTTGGTGTCGTGAATCCCATAAGAATCCCCATAGAATATTTTGTAATGCCTTTTATCCAAGCACTTTGAAGCCCCTAAAGGCCGTAGATTCATAAAGAGCACAATCTGGCTAGCAATGATTAGATATTTCTATTTCATTTTTTTAATTGTGACCATGTAAATAACAAATGCTTATGTTAATCTAATAATAGGAATTGGAAAAATTTCATAAGCAAGCTTGATGATTGGTGTTTGATAACCTTCCCTGGAATCTTTAATGATTACTAGTGTTACTAGGGTTGTTCGCCAATGTGTTGCAACTGCCTCAGATATTGATAATTGATATTTTTGGCAGGCCAATGTCTGAAAATTATGGTAACTATCTGACTAGGCCTTATGGCTGAATCAGCATAGTAAGCTCTCAAGCAGACAACTTGGTTAGTAGCTTTATCGGTGCATGTACGCGCTAAAGTGCGTATGGAGTGACGAGCGATACTGCAACACTCGTAGTGCTGGGTAATTCTGGTATTAAGGTTTTTTGATTATTGAGCATTCTAGCTATATTGAGCCAGCCAAGTGCTGCCATTTCCTGCTGCCTGCTTCTTTAAGTGTGCGGATTACCCTTGTTGCTCCTCTAACTCCAGCTACGTCAATGACTCACCCATTTACCCCCCTGCTCATGCTGCTACTCGCTATCAGTTATCTACTGATGGTCTACTTTGCGTTCACGGTTATTCAACGGTTTGTCAATAGCCGAAAGCAAATGTTGAAATAACGATGACAGATGATTTCTAACGGCTCTTTTGAGTCGTCTGAATCGCTGCTATTTTCAGCAGTTGCATACGCTTATAAATTCTTTCCTCAATATATATTTATTATTCTCGCACAGCGGCTGAGTTACTTAGTAATTCAGCTGTTCTTTTTTAGAATTCATCCATTGACCGCCACAGCATCACATTATTTTTTGCTTTTCCAACTTCTTTTTCCCACTAGACTTTTTGGCTTGCTGATTTATTCAAGCTCTAGAGACTCAGACAACTTGAGCCAAGTATGTATTCCCGAAAACAACTTAGGGAGTTAGCATAGACAGAAGTTTTGAACAGTAGGCAATCAGAAATTTGAGTTCAGCCCCTGACGGTTTTGCCTCCAATATTTCCAATAGCGGCAAGCCCAACGTTCCATTTCCTGCCACCGTTGTCCGATTAGATAATGGCTTAACCGTGATTCATCAGGAAATTACGACTACCCCTGTCGTTGTCGTAGACGTTTGGATTAAGGCGGGTGCCCGCTACGAACCCAATCATTGGAATGGCATGGCTCATTTTTTAGAGCATATGGTGTTTAAGGGGACTGAGCAGATCCTGCCAGGCATGTTTGATGCCGCTATTGAGAATCGAGGTGGTCTGACAAACGCAGCCACCAGCCATGACTATGCTCATTTTTATATGACTATAGCTGCTGATGATTTGGCCGATGCGCTACCTTATCTCGCGGCGCTCTTACTACATGCAGCGATCCCCGCAGATGAGTTTGTACGAGAACGTCATGTGGTCGTTGAAGAGATTCATCAGTCATGGGATGACCCTGACTGGATTGGGTTTCAGACACTTGCAGAAATGATCTACGACGATCATCCTTACGGACGATCAGTTTTAGGATCTCCCGAAAGTTTACAGGAGCGTTCCCCCGAAGAAATGCGCCAATTCCATCGCACTTACTATCAACCCGAAAATATGCAAGTGGTGATCACAGGTGGCGTCTCCCTGGATCGAGTTCTAGAACTCGTACAGACAAATTTTCGGGCATTTGCCCAGCGGGCCTCTTGTGCCAACATCGAGCTAAACTCTTGTCCTCGCTTGCTGACTAACCCTCGCCAAGCAATCAAACTGCCTCGCTTAGAACATGGGCGTTTGCTCATGGCTTGGTTGGGCCCTGGTATCGGTGACCTAAAAACAGCCTGTGGGCTAGATATTTTAGCAACATTACTCGCTGAAGGGCGAATGTCACGGCTAGTGAGAGAACTCCGCGAAGATCGTCAATGGGTCGATGAAATCGCCAGTAGTTTTTCGGTACAGCAGGACTGCAGTCTATTTGTTTTATCAACTTGGTTAGCGCCAAGTCATATAAAAGAAGTAGAACAAATAATTTGCGATCGCATCGCGTCCCTAGCCACCATACCGGTGACCAAGCTAGAGTTAGAGCGTGCTCAGCGGTTATTATGCAACGATTATGCCTTTTCCATGGAAACCCCAGGCCAGCTTGCCGGGCTATACGGGTATTATGGAACTTTGGCCACACCGGAGCTTTCCCTGGTATATCCCAACTACGTTAGCGCATACTCTGCGGAGCAACTCTTGCCGCTGGCAGAGCAATACCTCTCACCTAGCCATTGCGGTAGCCTAGCCCTCACTCCTGCCTAGTGTCTGTCAATTTTCTGACAGCCTTAACGAATAACTCTCAACCAAGACGCCTGTGACTGTATCCACTGCCCCAAAGCAAAATTCCATTACAACCCGTCTAGGCAACGGCCTGAAGGTTATCGCTATTGAAAATCCAGTCGCTGACATCGTCTCAGCACGAATGTTTTTGCCCGTTGGGCAAGGCCATGAGACACCGGAAAACGCCGGTATCTTCAGCCTACTCACATCGCTGCTGACTCGAGGTACAGCTCACCGTAGTTCCTTAGAAATTGCTGAAGCTGTTGAGTATGTAGGTGCCAGTCTAGGAGCAGATAGCGCATCAGATTACAGCTTGGTCAGTGTCAAAACCGTCTCTGCCGACTTTGAGAAAATTTTCACCCTGGCTACCGAGATTTTGAGAGAACCCAGCTTTCCTGAAAATGAGATTGAGCTGGAACGAAAGCTCACAATTCAAGGGTTGCGGTCGATGCAAGAACAGCCCTTTAGCGTGGCCTATAAATATTTTCGCGAAGGTATGTATGGCAGCCATCCCTATGGTTTTTCCAGCATGGGTACCGAAAAAACAGTCATGGCCATACAGCGAGATGATTTATTAGCAGCCCACAGCAAGCATTTCCGCCCCGATAATATGGTGGTAGTCATTGTTGGTCGCATTGATCCCGAGAGAGCAATTGCGTTAGTTGATAAACTTCTGGGTGACTGGACTGTGCCCAACTACCCAGCGCCTGAACCGCGACTACCCGCCTTAGAATCCCATGCCTATCGCGTCGTTACCCCCCAGGAAACCAACCAAGCGTTTGTAATTATTGGCTATCTAGCCGCCTCGGTAAAGCACCCAGATTTTGCTGCCTTAAAGCTACTCAGCACTCACTTGGGTAATGGCCTATCGAGTCGTCTATTTGTTGAACTGCGGGAAAAACAAGGCCTTGCCTACGATGTCTCAGCATTTTATCCCACACGCTTAGGGCCATCGCAATTTGTTAGCTACATTGGCACCGCCCCAGAAAATACGTCAGTCGCCTTGGATGGTCTACACAGTGAACTACGACGTTTATGCGAATTGCCTTTAACTGAGCATGAACTGCAAGTTGCTAAAAACAAAATGTTAGGACAATATGCCCTTGGCAAACAGACTAACGGACAGATTGCGCAGCTGTTGGGTTGGTATGAGATTTTGGGTTTAGGGACTGAGTTTGATCAGCAGTTTCAGGCAGATATTGCTGCTGTCACGATTGACGCAGCCCAGGAGGCCGCAAAGCGTTGTTTTGTGGATTCCTATATTTCAATTTTGGGTCCGGCTACAGCAGTGGAAGCCTTGCGGTAAAGCAAAATAACTGAGTATCTATCTAAAATCCTGATAGCCAGCATCTCAGACAATCAGCCTTGGCTTGAGAGTTTGTTGGTATTGCTAACGCAGGCTATCTGCTCATCAGACTCATGATTATAATGCCAGGTCAGGGCACTTAAAATAAGGGTCGCTATGCGGTCGGTGTGTCTCCTAGCTTGAGTCATCGTTTAACAGCCAATGGATTGCAGTCGAAGGCAGCTTGATAGAAACGATTAGTGCCGCGTTGGGTGGCATTGATATTGGCTCCATAATGGATAAGGAGTTGGAGCGATCGCAAGATATCCGCTTCCTCTTGCTCGTTTTCTGTTTCAAACCCAAGCATCTCTTGAAACGGATCCCATCCCTGTTTTCTGATGACCGTAATATCTGCACCAGCGGCCCTCTTGATAGGGCTTTTATACTAGAAACAGTATCGTCAAGTTAGCTCATGCCTTCGCCATTTCCTGGAATGGCCCCCTCCATCGAGCAGGCTGCCTATTGGGCTTCGTTCCATAGCCGGTTGATTGTGGCTTTAGCGAATGCGATTGAGGCTAGACTCAGCCAGCAAATTGACCTACGTGGTTAACACCACTAACTAACTCAAGAAAATGACTGAGGCTAAAGAGTGGCAAGCTAGCAAATTTTAACTTCACTAAGAATAGACGTTTGGAAGAGAAAACTGACAACGTGTTGAAAGTACGCTGTCAGTCTTCATCTCAGACTCTAACTTTTAGATCCATCAGCTCTCATTAAATCTGCACTGCATTACCGCTCATGCCTTGGAACTTAAACTGTCCGACCTCTTCACGGTATGTGGTCTTGACATCGCGCAGCATGCTAATCGCTAGTTTTTCACCCAGCAAATTACCACCCGTCTCAATCCCCATCTCCGGTCCAAAGGCAGTTCCATCGGTGCGCCAATGCATACCAGCGCCATCACGAAATAGCGTAATATTCGCAATCAGCTTATTTAGCTCACCATGGATAGTCAGTTTTGTCCCCTGCAAGTCTTTTAGACCCTGACCGCTATCAGTGGGCACTTGTGGGCAAGGAAACTCACCATCAGCAAAAAAGGCCTTAGCCACCGTTGCCGCCGCTGCAATAAAGACAGAGTGACCACCAGGATAAGCGGGGTGAGTAGGAGACCCCTCAGGGAAAGCCATCGGCAACAACCAGGTACCATCTTGATCACCACGCTTTTGAGCCAGGTTTTGCTGCTTATTGTGCTCAAAAATATAGTCAAGCACCGCTGTCTGCCGCCAAACATGCGCACCCTTACCAAACAAAGAAATAAATTTCTCATCATCGAATGGGTTGTTTGGAGAATTCCCCAAAACACCACGCCGGAATAGCTCCAGACGCTGCGCATAGACTTCTGGTCGCAACTGGCGATGTACACACCATTTTTGGAACCAGGCATGCTTAAGACCATAAACACCGGCTAAACCAGCCTGAATGGTAATATCTGGACCACCCAAGCTACCAAATGCTTCAGCAGTTTCAATTGCTCCGCTAACATAGGGACTTGCCTGAGAAATAGCTGCCCCCAGTCCCAGAAGCATAATGGTGGACCAAAGACCCGACTGATGGGGAAAGTCAATATGTACCCACTGCCCAGCATCACGCAATGTGGTGATATAGCGCTCACCTTCAAGAATATCGGTACCCGTGGGGTCAATATCGCCATTATTAACCCGTTGCCAGGTATCTAGATCGGTCATGTAATCTAGACATGGCTTAGGATAACGCTGCAGCTAACGAATCGGCTGATTACCAAAGTCAAAATCTTGCAACAGAAACTGTGACACGTGGGGACCCACATCACACCCTTCGTAAGGACCGCGGAAAATAGTATCCGGTGTGCAAACAAAGCCAAACTCCTGCTCAAACCCCAGGTTATTAAGGTCTTTACAAGCGGTTGCGATCAGCCCATTCGTGGCATATTCATCAAAGGGAATATCACGACATAGGGCCATCCAGTAGCGCTCGACCATATCAACTGCCGTATTACGACTCGCAAATTTAGGAGCCACTGCCATGCGAGCACCATTGGAGTCATTACCAATCAGCTGAAAAGAATAGGTATTGAGAGGGTTAGCCAGCAAGCGGTTACCGCCACCAAGCTGCACATCATTAAATGCCTCTTGAGTATCTTCATCAATGGCCCGCAATAACGAATCAAACGATGACGGTTTTACAAACCCTTTGGCATCATGCTTCAGAGCTTTTGTAAACGATGCAAATCCAGGAAAGCCAATCTTTTCAAATCGTTCTTCGTCGCCATTGATTGGAGGAACAGCAACAACAAAATCATCGGCTGCACTAGCCCGAACTTTTCGACGAATTTCATTGGCTGCCCGCCGACGCATTCTAAAATCTCTCCGATCTTTAGGATCTGATTCCTGCGGAATTGGTGAATTACCTTTCATTCAATTTTCCCTCGAAGACTTTCATTAAGTGAGCTATACAAGACCTTTGACTTACCATCCATCATCAAAAGCAAGCCAAAGAAAAACAGAAAACAAAGCGCCTATTGCTACAAGCTTTGAAGATATTAGAATCAAGTATTGCGGATACAAAGAGGAGTAGATTTTGTAGCCTTAATCTGTTCTATAAAGTGAGTAATTTTCCTAACAGATCTGTGACCCAATAAAGTTGACCTTGAATTATTTCAATTATGGAATTAAGCTTTCTTGATTTAACAGTACACTTTTGGGTACTTAATAAGTCCTTAGATGGTATTCATCGCAGTCAAGTCCTTGGCCTGGGCAGAATAATGAGTCTCTTCCAATAACAGATCAACAACATATCCTTCCCTGTAGCAAACAACAATATCATCAGCATTTGCAACATCTCTTGCAGTAGTCGATTGAGCGGACAACAAAAAAATCACATACATCACATTAGCTTCTGCGGCATAGGACATCCAAAAAGATCTCTTCTTCAAATCCTTAATTGAGTGAGCTAATTGTAGAAAACTGTCAGCTTGACATTGTTTCATAGCCAAAATAGTTCTTTCCCACTCAAATAGCTGCACCATGGAAAAGCATAATACGTAATACTTTATCTACACAGAAAACATCAAACCCTTACCGCCTTGCATCCCATGACTGACTCCCCATCTACCCAAACCCAATTCTGGACCTGGCAAGGCTTCCCTATCCGTTACCAAACTGCAGGCACGCAAGGTCCCCCCCTACTCCTAATCCATGGTTTCGGAGCCCACAGCGACCACTGGCGCAAAAACCTACCTGACCTCGGCCAAACCCATCGAGTCTACGCCATCGACCTCATCGGCTACGGCCAGTCCGCTAAACCCACCCCTGGCAAACCCATTAACTACACCTTCGAAACCTGGGGCCAACAAATTATCGACTTTTGCCAAGAAATCATTGGAGAACCCACCTTCCTCGTTGGCAACTCCATCGGTTGCATTGTCGCCATGCAAGCCGCCACCATGGCACCAGACCAAGTCAATGGCCTTGTTATCCTTGACTGTTCTTTACGTCTGCTCCACGATCGCAAACGAGCGACCCTCCCCTGGTACCGCAGCGCACCCACCCCCCTCATTCAGGCCATCCTCAACTACAAACCTGTTGGCAAATTCTTCTTCTCTCGCCTAGCCAAACCCAACACACTCAAAAATATCCTGCGACAGGCCTACGGTCGCAAAGAAGCTGTCACCGACGAACTCATCGAACTCCTACTTGCCCCAGCCTGTGATCCAAATGCAGTTGATGTATTTGTCGCCTTTATCAGCTATTCCCAAGGACCACTCCCGGAAGATCTTTTACCCCAACTCACCTGTCCAGTACTAATGCTGTGGGGCGAAGCCGACCCATGGGAACCCATTGAGCTAGGTCGGGAACTCAGTAGGTATAACATCGTCGAACAATTCATACCACTCGCAGGAGTGGGCCACTGCCCCCAGGATGAAGCACCCGAACTGGTCAATCCATTGATTAGCGAGTGGGTGTACAGGATGGCGGCAACCAGCTTAGTTTAATGCAATTTAGCTGAGCCGCCTCCGCCTTGTAAACAGCAGGCGTGTCTAACGCCTCTTTTAGGCGTCTAACGCTCCTCCGCTTTCACATCTAAATTAGACAAAAAAGTACCCTGGAAACACAAAAGTGGATCACAGGGTAGGGGCAACAGTTAAACGCTTGTGCTATTCATAGCCTCGCCTAAGAAAACGGTTAAACGCCTCATTGTGTGTCGGTTTTTAGAGTGTCCATAATGCCATCCATAGACTTGCTTCCAGGGAGGGCATATGCGTTACATGGACATTTTTTCTTACTCTCAACAACAGTCCGTTTTAGCGCATACACTACAGCGTCATACAATATTGCACTGATGCATATCGTTAGTACAGCCCAATAGCTACTCACATTCAATAAAAAAGTACCTCGCGAACGCAGAGTTCACGAGGTCAGGGCAACAGTTAAACGCTTGTACTGTTATTAGGATTGCCTCAAAGAAAATCTACGCAGTTGGCCCTATGCCATTTCCTGTAGTGTCCATAATTTATTTACAGCCAAGGGGTTAGCCAAGTGAGCCATGTTACGCTTATGGTGCATCTACCACTGACGATTCGCCAATTTAAAGGTTGTACACAATCACTGTATAATTCCTGTTTAGTTGACGCGAATCGTCTCAAAAATTCGACCAATTCCCTTTAAATGAAAATATCCTTACAAATCTAAGCAAGCTCTTAGTAAGTCTCAGCCTTAATTGATAGTAAGGACAACAGTTAAACACTTGTGATTGAATATCACCGCCTAACTTTGAATAAAAAAATACCCCGCGAACGTACAGTTCACGAGGTAGGGGCAACAGTTAAACGCTTGTGCTATTCGTAGAATCGCTCAAAAAACTTATTAAATACTATTTTTTGTGACGCTTTCTAGAACGTCCATAGGTTTATCGGGTTGAGAATTACGACTATAAAAAGTTGGCGCGTTCACATCTACACTTAATGACCTTTAAATAAAAAAGTACCCCGCGAACGTACAGTTCACGAGGTAGGGGCAACAGTTAAACGCTTGTGCTATTCGTAGAATCGCTCAAAAAAGGTCGTACGCCATTTGGCGTATGCCGATTCTTAGATCGTCCATAATTCAATTACAGCTTGAGCGGACACCATCAGCGTTGTCATTAACTCTGTCGTTACCCGACTCAGACCTAGCCCCATCGCCGATAGGATGAGGATTGTGACAAAGGCTAAACTGTTCCCAACATCGCGAATCAATAATTCCACCCGCAGTAATAGCGACGCAGCCAACATCACTAGGAAGTAAATAAAAATCTGAATCCAGGATACGACAACGACAGCTAGAGAGGCGATTATTAAGGCCATCACCGTATAACCAAAATCGGACTGAAATCCAAGTAAAAAGAAGTTACGTAAAGGCTGCCAAATAATGGTGAGGAAGGCTGATTCTATGACTGCATATCCTAAGGCTAGCCACCAGATAAAATCTGAACTATGACGAGCATGTAAAAAAGCCCCAAACCCCATATAGGCTAGTAGTAATAGAAGTGACGATAACCAGGGCAACTTTCTCATGAGTATCCTCAAAGATTGGTAGAAATTGCCTGAACCGGACAAGTGGGGATACATTGCTCGCAAACAATGCATTGGGCTCGGTCAAAAACCAGTTTGAAGCTTTCTGGATCTAGACGTAAAGCTCCCGTAGGGCAAACCCCTGTACATAGGCCACAGTGAACACATAGGTCTTCGTCAATGAGGATCTCCCGACTAGATAGGGATACACCAATTCCCTGGTTACGCATCCATTCAATCGCTTCATCGAGCTGATCGATATCGCCAGACAGCTCAATGACCCCTTTACCAACCTGATTCGGTGCCACCTGCGCACGAATGATATTGGCTGCCACATTAAAATCCTTGGCTAGCCGATAGGTGATTGGCATATTCACCGTCTGTTTTGGAAATGTCAAGGTAACGCGCTTTTTCATTCCGCTAGACTAAAGAAGACGCTGTCATGACGCCACTGGCGCTTTTTTATTCTATGTCGGTTAACTCTCCTGAATCTGGCGGTTTCGGACAACGATTACGAAATTTTGTGGTAGCAATTGTAGCCATAGTGCTGAGTATAGCTGTGGTCCTTGGATTACAGACCCGTACCCCATCGGCCTCTCTTTCAAATATGGCTGAGGAATCTGTACCGCTCAACAAAGCCATTACGAATGGCAAGCCTACGCTCGTGGAATTTTATGCGAACTGGTGCACTAGCTGTCAGTCGATGGCTGGAGATCTGCAGCTGTTAAAGGATGAGTATCAGCAGGATGTAAATTTTGTCATGCTGAATGTGGACAATAATAAGTGGCTACCGGAAATGCTGCACTACCACGTAGATGGCATTCCTCACTTTGCGTTTCTGGATAAGGCAGGGAAAGATGCTGGAACAGCCATCGGTGAGGTACCCCGGGCAGTACTGGCAGAGAACTTAACTGCGTTAGTGGCAGCAGATAAACTACCCTATGTCCAGGCTGAAGGGCAAACCTCAGATGTAGATACTGCAACTTTTGAGCCGTCCGGTTCAGCAGATGACCCGCGTAGCCATGGCTCACAGGTAGTGCAGTAAAAGGCTATTCCACCACGATATCGCGCAGGGCTATGTCCACTTTGGGATAGGCAAATGAAAAGCCGGTAGCTTGTGTGCGCTCTGGTAAAACTTTCTGGCCTTCGAGAACAACAATTGCACCATCACCAAGCAGTGTCTCGATCACAAAGTCAGGCACTGGCAACCAAGAAGGTCGATTCATAACTTTACCCAAAGCATCGCATAGCTCAGACATGCGAACGGGGTGGGGAGCGGTACCGTTGTAAACCCCAGACATATTTTCATCGATAAGCCCTTGCATAAAGAGGCTAACCAGATCGTCAAGATGGACCCAGGAAAACCATTGCTGACCGCTACCGATAGGGCCACCTGCATAGAGCCTAAACGGGGTGATCATTTTTGCGATCGCCCCCCCCATACCCAATACAATCCCAATGCGCACCGTGACCAACCGGGTGCCATGGGCACTCACTTTGTCTGCAGCCTGCTCCCATGCCTGACAGACTTGGGATAAAAAATCCTGCTTAATGGGCTCGCTAGTTTCGTAAAATTCTGCTGTTTCGCTGGTGCCATAGAAGCCAATTGCTGAAGCACTGACCAATACCTTAGGCTTGATATCCGCCTTGCCAATCGCCTCCACAACTTTCTCAGTGCCCTTCACCCGGCTATTCATAATTTCCCGCTTGCGTTCAGGTGTCCACCGTTCAGAAATAGCCTCGCCAGCCAGGTTAATCACCCCATCACAGCCAGAGATTGCAGCTTGCCAATCGCCGGAGACTTGAGGAGTATAGTTCACAATTTCGACATGCTTAAAGGCAGATATAGGAAATACCTTCCTGGCTCGCTCAGAATTACGGGTAAATATCTTCACTTGATGCCCTGCATCATGAAGCCGCTGTACTAAACGTGAGCCAACAAATCCCGTTGCCCCAGTCACTGCCACTTTCATCATCAAACACTCCCCTGGATGGCTACACAGCTGGCTTTTCCTCCATGGTAACGGCATTCGAACCCCGTTCAAACCATGGCGCAATCCAATCAAAGTCAATTTCGTTTAAGTAGTCTACGGCCCAGGTAGCACGACGTTGAATCATATGATAAGGATAAATTTGGGCCACACCAACCACCGGAATATTAGCTGCTTTAGCCGCTTCGATACCAGCAAAACACGACTCAATGGCTAAACAGTTTTGGCAAGTAAGTGCCAGATTTGGATCACGCAAGTTAAGCTGATCAATCGCTGCCAGATAACTATCTGGAGCTGGTTTGCTAGCAGAAACTGACATATCACTGGCAGAAACCACCAAAGAAAACTGATCGGTCAAATTAGCCGCTACCAAAACCTGGTCTACATCTGCTCGTTGCGCCCCAGTGACAATAGCTGTCATGTATTGCTTGCTACGAATTCGATACAACAGGTCATCCAACCCAGCATAGAGGGCAAGCTTAGATTGCGTTCTCAACCATTCCCCATAGCTCTCAGACTTTTTTCGTAACAACCTATCTAAATAGTCATTCTGAACAAACCGACCTCGTTTCTGTAAAATCGCCGTCAGTCGTGCCCGATCGCTCCGTCCCAGATACATCTCCTGGTATTCATCTGGGTCAAACCGCAGATTTTCTGCCAGCAGTAACTGAGCAATCAGCTGCGGATGAACCTTGTCATCATTGATGATGACACCGTGAAAACCGAAGAATATAACCTTGAGCATTGTGCCAAATGACTCGATTAGCGGTCTAAAAAAACACTCCAAAAGAGGAGAAGCTGACGCTCCATCTGCGCCACCCTAATTCAATATGAAAGACGTCCGTAAATAAGACACCAAGTATGTCAATAACCCTTTAGTATTAAATATTACTCCTTGGGGAATTCTTAAGGAATGAGCTTCAACCTTCCGGTTTAGTCCATGAGGTTTGTAACTATGCATCTGCTTTCTAAAAAAAATGTGATAAGTCCAACATCCATCCCTGTGATTTTACATTGGTGGCAACGGCGCAAGCGTCGTGCTAACTCAGGCGATGTCTTGAGTCGTCCCGTTGTGAAAAACGTTGATTCTAGCTATTTAGATCAGTACCAGCGGCTGATGAATGTCTATGCTGTGGTTAAGTCTGGTGGCGCTGCTGCCCAAATCCAGGCAGCCAATGAGTACTGGAATCGCGAACGTGATGCCATTACCCGCCGTCTTAACCAAATTAGCAATCAACCCGAAGCTACCGACGAATATCTTCGACTCCAGCACGAAGCTCAGGAGTTAGAAAGTTCTACTCGATGGCGCATTAGCCAGCTTAAGGAAATTCACCCTGAGGAAGAAACCGCTGTACGGAAGTATTTGCCGGAAATCGAACAAGTGTTGATCCGGTAAACAGGATTGAGCACATTGAGCACATATAGGGGGCATTGCATGCAATGCCCCCTATATCTGTTAGGCATATTTCCTAGGGATGTTAAAACACTAAAAACACCCTACAGGCAAAAAACCTATGGAATACGACATTGTTGTCATTGGTAGCGGCATTGGTGGTCTGGTGGCCGCAGGACTACTCGCTCGCTACGGTCGCCGGGTGTTAGTGTGCGAAAGTCACATGTTGCCGGGTGGGGCTGCCCACGCGTTTAAACGGCAGGGATTTATCTTTGACTCAGGGCCATCCTTTTATTGCGGATTAGCTGACCCCAGCTCCTGCAATCCCTTACGGGAAGTCTTAAATATCCTGGGTGAACCGATTGAAGCCATCGCTTACGACCCGTTAGGCCATTACCACTTTCCCGATAGAACTCTGGCAATTTACGGCAATACTGAACGATATCGAGCCTCTCTTGCTGAGTTTAATCTCCAGGCAGCACAAGAGTTACAGGCGTTGACTAAAAAAATGTTAGCCATTTATCAGCCCCTGGCCGCAATTCCCGTCTTGGCCCTGAGAGCAGATGGCTGGTTACTCCCTTTACTGGCACAGCGATGCCCCAAAGCTATGCTCCAGATGTTGCCTCAGCTCAGAGGATTAGGGCGATCCATGGGGGACTTTGTGGATGAAACGGTGCGGGATCCATGGCTACGACGGCTGATTGATTTGGAATGCTTTTTGCTGTCTGGCATGAAAGCCCATGATACTGTTGCTCCTGAAATGGCCTTTATGTTTGGGGAACGTGCCACATCAGTGATCGATTATCCCATCGGCGGCAGTGGCGCTTTAGTCGAGGCCCTCATACGAGGTCTAAAACGCTGGGGCGGCTCACTCCAACTGGGTAGCCATGTGAGCAAAATTTGGGTGGACCATAATCAAGTTCAGGGGGTGGAACTTGATTGTGGTGATCGAATTCGGGCTGAGACAGTAATCTCTAATGCCACCCTGTGGGATACCTACAATAATCTACTCGATGAAACCGATCTGCCTGTCAGCTATCGCCAAAAATTATTAGCTACTCCAGCCGTGGATAGTTTTATGCATCTACATCTGGGTATTCGAGCGACCGGCCTGGAGGATTTAACCACCCACCATGTCGTGGTGCATGACCTGGACCAGGATATTACGGCCCCTGGCAACACCTGCATGATTTCGATTCCATCAGTGCTGGATCCTTCCCTGGCACCGATAGGCCATCACGTGATTCATGCCTATACTCTTGAACCTTGGCATGGTTGGCAGCGAGGTACGGATTACGCTTCCAGAAAAGCAGCCAAGGTTCAACCTCTGATCCGAGCCTTGAAGAAAGTGATACCAGATATTTGCGATCGCATTGTCCTCAAACTGATCGGTACTCCCCTCACCCACCAGCGTTTTCTCCGGCGACATCAAGGCACCTATGGACCTGCCATCGCCGCTGGTCAGGGTCTCTTCCCAGGCCATAAAACCCCCATCAAAGGCTTGTACAGAGTAGGTGATAGCACCCTTCCCGGTATCGGTGTGCCCGCCGTTGCTGCCTCAGGTATTCTCTGTGCCAATAGCCTGGTTAGCCCCAAAGAATCCACGGCATTGCTAGACTTACAGCCAACCAAATCTACCTAACCATTACGAGGTATTTACCCCATGTAGGTAAATTGCCTGCAATTTACCTACATGGGGATCTGTCACAATCTTTAAATCCAAGGTAAGCCCATCGGCCAATAGAGTACTGTAATCGAAACCTGTTCTTGACGTAAAAAGGCCATCATCCGGCGATGCACATTACCGACAGACTGCCGTGCCTCAAAGGTCTTTAAATGCATCCAGGAACGCAAAGTCTCACCTTCAGCGCGCGCTTGTTCAGGTGCTACGGTTCTCAACCAGCCTTGGACACTAGCAGGCAAGGTTTGAGTCATCCGCACCGGTAACCTCCCCGTAGAAAACCGTTGGGCATAGGCAGGTTCTAAAAAGACCCTGTAAGTTTCGGCGGCATCAGTCTGCTGCATCGCCACGCTAAGGGCAAGCGCCTTTAAGTACTCCCTTAACATAACCGTTTGTTCACCCGATAATTCTGGCATAAACGGAATCTGGGTGAGGGCTTCATTCACATTTTCAGGATCACCCACACTCAAATGGGTTCCACCAATCACCGCAATCAAATGATTGTCTGCTCCTGTAAGCTGATTAAACGGTCCTAGCTGCTGGGCTAATGTCGGAGTCACACCGTCTTTGGTGCCAGTCAAAATAATGCTGGGGACATCCACATTTGCTAAACCTTTACGACCAAATAACCGTCCCACTAGTGGATTCATCGCAATTACTTGGGTAATCCGCCTATCACTCAGGTCTGCTGTGACTTCAGGCAACTCTACTGCGGCGCACTGGAGCCAATCAGCTGGCGACAACCCCACGGGTGTCAAGCTGTCACAAAATGAGGGCAATGCCGATACATCTAACTTTGCCCCGGCCAGGGCAAAGCCGGTATAACCGCCCAAGGAATGGCCAATTAGCACTACCTCTTGTGGATCAAACTTACCTGCCAACATGGGTGACACCTGTTCCATCCATTCCAGACGGTCCAGGACATAGGAAACATCACGAGGCCGATCCAGAAACTCACTGGCTGGCAAAATTCGGCTAGGATCCTCAATCGCACCAGGATCCAAGGGCGTATTATTGAGGGCTTCAACGTTACTGCCCACATGCTCTACAGCTACCACAGTCAAACCATGGGAGGCCAAGTGTTCACCAATATAGGTTAGAAAGCGTCGATCGGCTGCAAATCCATGGGACAGGACTAAAAGTGGTGCATCGTCCAAAACAGTCTGCTCTGGCACATACACATCTATGGGAATTAACCGGTTGTTGCGATCGCTATCAATAAACTTAAACGAACGCTGGGTCACAGCCACCGAGCCATCCGCAGTGGGATCCAGGTCATCTGGTAAATCGATATCATCACTGACCAGCAGTTCTTGCTCCAGAACACTGCTCAACGCATCTCCTTCCAGTCGCGATAGATTGAGCTGTGACACCAGCGCCAGAGCTGCCGTTAAATCCACATCTAACGTTTGCTGGGGCACAGCCCGCAATACCCCAAGCATATTTAAGCCATTGGTCTGTTTAGCTGCTAAGCGAATGGCTCCCCGAATTTGCTCTACCGTCAGCCCAGGTGCCACACGAGCTAAAGAATCCAGCAATAACTCACCATTGGGCGATGCCAAAATATCAGCCACCATCCGATCTGCCATAGCTGGATTCAACGCCACCCGATTATTGAGCATTGTCCGGAGTTCAGGCGTCAAAAACGACTGGTAAAGCCTCAAACGCGATGGTACCTGACCTGTTTTAGCAAATTCTTCCAAATCACTGACATAAACTGTCTGCTTAATGGGACCTATTTGAATATTGACCCGCTCTGCGGCTTGCGCTGGCGCACATAGCACTACCCCCACCGCCATAGCACTACTCCATAAAACAGACCGCCATCGCTGCCACTTCATCAGCTTGAGACCGTTGATCAACGGTAGTAACTGGACAAGCCGAGGCGATTGAATCGCCGCACGCGCAGGATGGATCATAGTCGAACGGAAATAGATAAGCGGACGATGGGAAGGTAAGCTCCTAGTCACAAAGGCACAGCCCTACCAACAGCTATATAATCGCCAAATCATTACTTAAGATAGCAATCAAAACTAGAGGTTATCGGTTGCTAATGTAGCGAACTGATAGGACTTAACCCCTGTCTAAGTGACAACCACTCGTTTCTTCTACAGAAAAACGACAGGTCTGGATGTGGACAAGATTTGGATAGAAACTACAACGTTACTTCATCACAAACAGTCACAATGCCGGAAGACACTTAAATAATGACTAAATAATGACCAGTCAACGCATTATTGGCATCATGGGTCCAGGAAACGACGCTCAAGACCCTGAAAGACAGATGGCCTATGCCTTGGGCAGAGCCGTTGCTCAACAAGGTTGGATAGTGCTCACAGGGGGACGTCCGATAGGCGTCATGGCAGCTGCCAGTCAAGGTGCAGCCTCTGTAGGAGGTACTGTCTTGGGCATTTTACCGGATGGAGAGGGGAATCATGTGGCCCAAGGAGTCACTCTGCCCATCATCACTGGCATGGGCAATGCTCGCAATACAATCAATGTCCTCTCTAGTCATGGCATTATTGCTTGCGGTCTGGGATTGGGAACTGTTTCTGAAATTGCCCTGGCCCTTAAGGCCCACAAGCCCGTAGTCCTGATGCCCCATAATCCACTAGCAAAGTCATTCTTTGCATCGCTATCCCCAGGTCAATTTCACATGACAGATAATATAAATCTTTGTATCAAGTATTTAAGGTCAGCGTTACATTGCTAAACCTACGGAGGTATTGCCTGAAATGCCCCTATTGGTTTCGTTTCAAATCAGTCTGAAACCCTTGCCGCTGCAATAATCGCCGTCGTCGCTGTCGGGCTAATGCCTGTAGATCGACATTCCGGTCAGTTTCATCGACAATTTCACCAATCAGCACTTCCAGCACATCTTCCAGGGTCACCACTCCAGATACTCCCCCATACTCATCTACTACAATCATCAAGTGCTCACGGGCAGTTTGAAAGGTTTTGAGTAACTTATCGGCACGCTCAGTGGCTGGAATATAGCGAGCCTGACGCATACAGCTGGTAACTGGGTCTTGGCCTCGGCCCTGCACTAGAGCAGCCAATAATTCAGCCTTTAGAGCCACCCCCAGCACATCGTCCAATTCTTCCCCCGTGACAATGATGCGACTATGTTGCGACTGCATGATTTCTTGCTGGGCCGATTCCAGAGACTGGTTGCCCTGAATGTAGGTAATGGCTACCCGCGGCGTCATGATATCTTTGGCAGCGATATCATTCATCCGAAAAACCTTTTGGATCATTTCTGCTTCGTCATCTTCGATCAAGCCTTCTTGATAGCCCAACATTGCCAAAAGCTTGATCTCAGCTTCATTGGTGACGGGACGTTGATGACCTCGGACCAGGGGTGCCGTTAATTTCTCTAGTACTAAAATAATTGGCGTCATGAGCCAGGTGAGGCTGCGAACAGGCATGGCCACCAGCAAAGCAAACTGCTCAGCGTACCGCTCACCAATGGTTTTTGGAACGATTTCGGCAAATAAAATAATCAAAAATGTGAGTATGCCAGAAAAAATACCTAGCATCAGGTTGCCAAATAGATCTGCAGCAATGCGGCTGACGACAAAACTACCGACAATGTTAAAAATATTGTTGAGGATAACAATGGTAGCGATCGGTCGACTGACCTTTTCTCGAATTGAGAGTAAGGCAAGGGTAGCTGGATGACGATTTTGGGCCAGTTGTCGAGCTTTGAGTAAGGGAATAGACAGCAATGCTACTTCAGTACCTGAACAGATAGCGGAACCGATAATAACGATCAAAACGGCGATCGCAAGTTGGGCCATGGTGAAAATAGAGACAACATGTAATTATCAATGGCGAAGGATTGCTATGATGCTGGACTAAGCACGTACAATCGCCCAATGTGCGTTTTGCCCATGAGGCATGGACATTTTGCAAAAGCAGTGGCTAGTTCACAATACCGATCCTTGCATATTCGCACTAGCGCAGATTTGCCAAAGTCCCAACGGTTGACTCTACCTCTAACTATAGTTGGCTTACTCCCAATAAATACACAGACAACGCCGCGTTTTCTTACATCATCAAGAATTAAGACTTAAACTAGGATATTTGACTTCTTAGGGCAGTTCTACCCGTTCTTTATCGATTAACACCAACTACCATCCATGAGCACAACTATCCTTGACGTCCGTAACCTAAAGGTCGAATTCGATACCGCCAATGGCGTGATCAAGGCAGTTGATGGCATTTCATTTCAGGTGCAACGGGGTAAAACCCTTGGCATTGTTGGTGAGTCAGGCTCGGGTAAATCCGTTACATCGCTATCCATCATGGATTTGGTGCCTAATCCCCCCGGACGAATTACCAATGGCGAAATCCTGTTTTCAGCCCAACCAGATACCCCTGCTGTTAATTTGCGCCAAGCCTCGCCCAAGCAAATGCAAACCTATCGGGGTAGTCAAATATCCATGATTTTTCAGGAGCCGATGAGCTCCTTAAATCCGGTTTATACCTGTGGTTTTCAACTGGTTGAAGCAATTCGACAGCACCAGCCTGTTACCAAGGATGAGGCCGAAAAAAGGGTTATTGCCAGCTTGCAAGAGGTCAAACTACTACCCAGCGATGACGATTTAGCTGTCCAAGTCGCCACGGAACAACATCTCAAGGACCGCCATACTATTGGGCGCGCAGTACAGCAGCGTAAAAGAGCAATGCTAAAGCGCTATCCCCATCAGCTCTCGGGTGGTCAGCTACAGCGGGTGATGATTGCCATGGCTATTGCCTGTAATCCAGCTCTCTTGATTGCAGATGAACCGACTACAGCCTTGGATGTCACTGTTCAAGCCCTAATTCTAGATTTACTGCGGGATTTACGGGATCGTCGCTCCATGTCGATGATTTTTATCACCCACGACTTGGGCACTATTGCCGAAATTGCTGACGATGTAGCGGTAATGTATCGTGGCAAAATCGTCGAATATGGACCCGTTGACCAAATTTTTGCCAATCCGAACCATCCTTATACTAAAGGCCTCTTAGCCTGTCGGCCTCAGCCTGAGCAACGGTTACGCAAACTACCCACCGTGGCTGACTACATGCAAGTCCAAGATGAACCGGAAGGCGAATTTAAGATCTTTGCTCGCCATTGTGACGATGATGAAGCGGCTGCCCTGACGGCAGAAGTGACCGCCGATGAAATGGTCAGTCGACTAGAACAGCTTAAAGGCGAAACCCCTCTGGTCACAGTACAAAATCTGAAAGTGGGCTATCCAGTCAAAGGGGTCTTTGGTCAAACAACCCGTACATTGCTAGCCGTTGATGATGTTTCCTTTGACGTGTATAAAGGTGAAACCTTTGGCCTGGTAGGCGAATCGGGCTGTGGTAAAACAACCCTGGGGCGTGCCTTGCTACGGTTGGTAAACCCCATGGCAGGCAACATTTTCTTTGAGGGACGCAACATTGGCCAGCTACCAAAAGGGGAAATGCGCCAACTGCGCCGTGAGATGCAGGTGATTTTTCAAGATCCCTTTAGCTCTCTGGATCCACGGATGAGCATTGGCAAGGCTATCGCTGAACCGTTAAAAATTCATCAAGTGATTCGTAGTCGTCGTAATCTCAAAGAACGGGTGGCTTATCTATTAGAGCGAGTGGATATCGACCCAGGCTGTGTGAATCGCTTTCCCCATGAATTTTCCGGTGGGCAGCGGCAGCGTATTTGTATTGCTCGTGCCTTGGCGCTTAATCCCAAGTTTATTATCTGTGATGAGTCGGTTTCTGCCCTGGATGTATCGGTACAGGCCCAGGTACTTAATCTGCTGAAGGAGTTACAAGCAGAGTTTGGTCTTACCTATGTATTTATTTCCCATGATTTGGGTGTCGTGAAATTTATGAGCGATCGCATCATGGTGATGAACCAGGGTCGGCTTGAAGAATTAGGCCCCGCCGATGAGATTTACAATAATCCACAGCAAGAATACACCAAGCAACTGATTTCCGCGATTCCCGCTGGCACGCTGGAGCGGATTCAGGAATTGAAAATGGCAAGGGCTGCGATCGCCTCCTAACCCTTCACAGTTAAGCCAAATTGCATGTATCCGTAATAATCCTTAATCAGAGATTCACCCTTTAGTTAAGCATTCGTAATTTCCCTGAATGCTATCAGGAGAGATTTGGCATGCCATGAAAGTTTAGGTGGTTCCATAGAGCATAGGTTGTACAACAACTGTTATACGAAATCCTGCTTAGCAACATCCGGTAGCGCTGGACTGGCAAAAGGCATAGCTCCTAAGAGTTCACATTGTTTGACTCGGGGTTACTAAAATCGGATTTGGTATTAGGCAGCCTCACAAGGCTGTGGCAAAACATCTCGACAATCTTCTGCGCTAGGAACTGTCAACAACACACCTACGTCCATCCACGTAAGTACATATGCAGGATGTTTTACAAACAAGTTCTCTTGAAATATGAGTTCAAAACTTTGCTATCTAAAGCAAAGTCTTCAGTAAAAAATCTGCATATCAACTACATCCAAATCGCCCTAAGTCTCTTGGGAAAAAGCATCGGGTAAATTTAGGGCAAAGGGATAACAGACTACTTATGCATCACCTATCGCTAATCTCGAACACTCATTTACTACTGTTCACTTAATTATTAAGAAGACACGAAATCACTATGGCCGCAGCTATCAATAGAATTTCCCTACGCGACGGTGATCCAACCGGAGGGTTAGAATTCCGCGTTATTTTTACTGAATCAGTTGACATCAGTTCAATTGCTATCGATGACTTTGTCGTGGTTGGGGGCAGTTCCGCAGAAGTAACTAGCGTTCAACCGATTGGCAGCGAAACTAACCGGATTGATGTTCGAGTTTCCGGTGATGAAGACCTTAATGGCTTTACCGGTGATGTTGGCATTTTTCTCTCTGATACTGTCACCATTACAACAATATCTGACGGTCAAAATATTGAAGATGTTTTACCGAAATCACAGAATTTCGGAGTAGTCCGTTTAGTAAATGGTGTTCCAACTGTAGATAGTCCTACAACCGTAGATCCTGCAACAATTGTAGATATTACGGCTGATAACGGCGATGACGACAACGGCGGCGATGACAACGGTGGTGATGACAACGGTGGCGATGACAACGGCGGCGATGACAACGGTGGTGATGACAACGGCGGCGATGACAACGGTGGCGATGACAACGGTGGCGATGACAACGGCGGCGATGACAACGGTGGCGACGACAATGGTGATATAGCGTCAACCGGTAATCCATCTGACTCTCTGGAGCTAGATAGAATCACCCTACGTGGCGAAGAAGACACCAGTGACGACGTTTTACAGTTTAGGGTCGTTTTTAACGAGGCAGCTCAAAATGTCAGTATAGAAGACTGGAATGTCACCGGTGATAGTACTGCGACAGTCACTAATGTTTTCAAAGTTAATGATGGTGGCGATGCCCTGTATGACATTACAGTTTCCGGTGGTGATTTAGCAGACTTTAATGGCATCGTCGGTATTGAATTAGCTGAAGAGCAAAATATTGTTGATGCTAATGGCGACGAACTGCCAACTGAACCACCTACTGGCAAAAATTTGACTTATAACGTCGCCAATGAGACTGATGACGATGATGACGACAATGACGATGATGACGACAATGGCGGTGATGATGACAATGGCGGTGATGATGACAATGGCGGTGATGACGACAATGGCGGTGGCGACAACAATGGCGGTGATGATGACAATGGCGGTAACGATAACGGCGGCGGTGACGATTCCGGCAGTGGCGGTGAGAACATTCCTCTCGAACTAACTGCCCAAGGGGAGATTCTTGAAGTCGCAGGGCTTGACAGTAATGAATCCTTAATTCTCGGTATTGTCACCTCGAATGTTTCCAGCGTCGGTGATGTCAGGCTTTATCAAACTGATGCAACTGGCACTGAACGCACTCTTATTTCAGTATTTTCTGTGCTCGAAGACGGTGTTTTAGGGTCAAATTATGCACCTAGTTTCACTCTCACAGGAGATGACTTTGACGCTGACTTCGCAGACGGCTCTGCTGAAAGTGATTTTCTACAAATCGAAATTGTCGAAAAAGGTCTTGTTAGTCTAGCCAGCTTTAGCACCAATAGTGAAACAGAAGTCTCTGCAGATTTTGGTGATGGTAGCCAATTGCAGGTCAACTTAACCGATGAACCGCCTGTAACTGACCTCCTGTTGGGTAATGCCAGGACTATTGACTTAACTGACCTAGAAGGCACCTCAGAGGTTACATTTACAGTCTATCGTGAAGCCGCGCTAGACAATATTGTGGGCTTCTACGTCACAGACACCGCAGATGGCGGCATCATTGTTGATGACATCACGGGTGAAATATTGCGTCCTGGTGATGCTGGTTATGAGGATGCTGCATTGGCAAACCAATTGAATATTGAACTCACAGGTGAAAATGGTGAAGAAATCACCGTTGATGCCACCATTAACAACGGTGTATTTCTGGGCACGTTCGTTCAAATCGATGCTGCTGCTGGTGACATCTGGTTCAGCCACCAAGGTGCCAATAGCGATGGTGTTAATCATTTTCGCCAGGTGGGTACTAATGCCTTTGGTATTGAAGACCTTGCAGGTGGTGGCGACCAAGACTATAACGATATGGTTATATCGTTTGAGATTACTGCTGTCAATGCTTAAGTCAGCGATTTCCTTAAGTCAGCAACCCTCATTCCTTTAATCAATATAGTTATGGACCGATGGATATATCCATCGGTCTTTTTTACTTGCCTCCACCCCCAGGTACCCTTAACGGTACTATGGTCAATCTCAAGGACACGATAAACTGAGGCAGAATAATCTTCATCCTTCTGTCCAATGCGACTAGACATTAGGGAACTAAATTTAGGATCCGATTCCGCTGAGCGCGACATCAATCTCGGGCTGGCAGACTATTTTTACCCCAACGTTACCTATCAAAAGTTTCTTAGCGGTCGCAAGACTATCTTGGTAGGCAATCGGGGTACTGGCAAAAGCGCCATCTTCAAATATATTGCTACCATCGAAACCCGCAAGGGGAATCTAGTCCTAGAGCTATCTCCAGAGGAATACTCCTACGAACTACTGTCAGATCACCTGACCAGCGAACAGGATGGCTTTTGGCGTAAGCAAAGTGCCTACTCTGTGGCTTGGCAATATCTGCTATATACGCTGGTGTTTAAAAAGATTGCACAAACTAAACGCGGTCTGCTGCTAGGTGCTACCAAGAATATCTATGACTATGTTGCCAAGCAAAATTTATTTCAACAAACCAGCTCTATTATTACGCTCGTCGATTATCTCAAACGGATTGAACAGGTAAAAACTGGTGTCAGCACAGGCGGTCTTCGCAGCCAAGAACTACAGGCACTCTACAGCCTAGATGAAATCAAAACCCTATTACCCAGCCTACAAACTGTCCTGCAAAATACCAAGATTAAAATCTTGATAGATGAGCTAGATAAGGGCTGGGACAATTCAGAAGATGCCAAATTTTTTATTGCTGGACTGTTCCAGGCAACTCAAAAACTCAATCTTATCAGCCCTAATTTAAGGGTGTACATTTCGATTCGCCAGGAGCTATTCGATAACATCCCCCAAATTTACGAAGATGCCCAGAAAATTCGCGAAGATGTAGAAGTGATCCGCTGGGGTAGAAATGAGCTGCTCGAACTGATTGGGCGGCGTATCGTTCATTCGTTTCCCCAAGCCGCCAGACTCGATGCCCACAAGCTCTGGCAATCAATTTTTGTCAGCCAGATGCAGGCTACCAATATCGAAACATTAGACTACATTATTGACCGTACCCAGCTGCGCCCTCGTGAACTGCTGCAGTTTTGTAAGCTATGCGCCGAAAGAATTGAGTATTCTTTGGCAGGTCGGAGGATTGATGCGGTTGCGATCGCAGCTGCCGAAGAATCTTACTCTGAACAAAAGACCCGTGATCTTGCCTCAGAATACCGATTTCAATATCCCCATCTACTCGATGTATTTGAAATCTTTCGAGGTAAACGTAGCCACTACGACAAAGAAGAACTCGATTATCTACTTTTAGCCATCGTCTGCGGCGAATTTGACGTTGAACAGGCATCCAGCTGGATCCTTAATATGGACTATCTCGAACTCAAGCAAATCCTATGGAAAATTGGCTTTCTCAAAGCTTGGGTCCCTCGCCATACGAACCGTCGTACCAGCTTAGCTGGAGCTTACCTGGGTCACTACGAACTCCCCACTATTAACCTGGAAAATATTGAACAATTTCGGATTCATCCAGCCTGCACAAGTTTTTTACATTTAAAAGAGACCTTACCCTAAGGCTTCGTCAAACCTGTACAATCCCCCTTATGAAATGGAGAGCCACCCGACCCGTCCACCCAATTGAACACTGGATGCAATCAGTGCCCACATGGCTGGTGGCAACCTTAGCCGTTATCACCTTGCTGGCAATTAAAATCGTGGCAGCCGTCCCAGAAATTCAGGATGCACTGCCTTTCAACATCCCAGACCATCACTGGAGCATGATCCTCACCTTACTGAGTGATGTTGAGTCCATTGCCGCCGTTATCGCCGTTATTTTGTATATCAAAGGTGCGCCCGAACGACGCGTCCAACGTCATTATGAAGCCTGGCAAGTTGTTGATATGGCAGCCTCGGCAAAAATGGGGGTGAGCTATGCCAGGTATCAGGCTTTAGAAGACCTACATAGGGATGGACTCTCCCTCCAAGGCTTAGAAGCAGCTAATGCAAACTTAGCTGAAATCGAACTGCCCCAAGCAGATTTAAGCTACTGCAACCTGAGAATGGCCAACCTACGTAAGGCTAATCTTAGGGGTGCCAATCTTCAGGGTGCTGACCTCCGGGCTGCCGATTTACAACATGCCAATCTGAGGGGAGCTAATCTACAGGGCAGCAATCTTCAAGGCGCTAACTTACGCAATGCTGAACTATGGGAAGCGCAACTCTGGGATGCAGACCTGAGCGAAGCAGAGCTTTGGTGGGCTGAGTTACACATTGAGGAGTTGGAAGGAGCACGACTTTGCCACACCATCATGCCCAACGGTCAACAATTCGATCGAGATTGTTAACCTCAAAGTTTTCCACAGGCGCTGTCAAGCCCCTTACTCATGGTCAAAACCTGTGGAAAACTCCTTGCAAAATGTGGAAAACCTGAGAAAACATCTGGAAACGTTTCTTTCGTTATCAAAATGGATTTGTAAAAATTTTAGATAAAGATGGGGTCACCCTCAGTGGCATTAAACAACTAACTATGGTCAAAATTACTTAGATATATAAATATCTGATTACAGAGAAACAGATCTCTGTAGACTGCATCCCTAGATGAGCAAAGGGACCTATGGCCGATGGATGGGGAGATACCCCAATCGCAATTTCAACAGAATTAGTCCTGCCCAGGCAGTATGGTCCAGCTAACCAATTAAATAGAGCTGGAGCGAAGCTTCGGGGTACAAATCTGAGCAATCACAACCTGGAACGGGCGGATTTTACAGGAGCCGATTTAAGCGGCGCAAACTTAGAAAACACAAGGCTAATTGATGCCCAAATGGTTAACGTTAATCTAAGTGGGGCCAGCTTAACCCATGCTAACTTAACCGCTGCTAGTCTCAGACGAGCGAACTTACTCGGCGCAGTGTTAATGGCAGCTAACCTTGAACAAGCAACACTATCGCAAGCCAAGCTAGCAGGTGCGAATCTTACTGAGGCTGACCTTGACAATGCAAATTTGGCTGAAGCCGATTTAAGTTACAGTCTGTTACGACGGGCCAGCTTGGTAGAGGCAAATCTAAGCCGGACACGGATGGATCACGCAAACGCAAATGGCGCTGAACTCTATGGCATTAATGGTAGCTTTGCACAGCTAAACAAAGCTCAGCTCCAGAGATGTGACCTCCGACAAGCTAATTTGACCCAGGCAGACTTCACCCAGGCTAATCTAACTCAGGCTAATCTCAATCAAGCTATCCTTACTGGGGTTAAAGGGACAGCCGCAATCCTAACGGCAGTGAATCTAGCGTGGACAACGCTAGACTATGCTCACTTCACTGCCGCCAAGCTACAGCAGGCGATTATGACTAATGCAACCTTAATAGAAACCGAGCTTTCAGGGGCTGATTTGTACCATGCAAAATTAGACAATGCTACGTTCAAAGGCTGCCATCTTCATAGCATTGATTGGCAAACGGTTTCTGTTAAAGGTACTCACTTCTATCACCCCCTTGGCTTGCTACAACAGGAAAAAGCTTGGCTGCGCTCTCAAGGTGCCACCCTCACCTAAGCCCTAAGTTTCTCCATAGCCCAAATCCGATAAACCGTTCCTCGCACTGTTGGATGATCTGGCTGTTCCAGGGTCATTGGCATTGACTCAAATTCAAACCCTTGAGCCATAAGTGCCCTTTGAAATTCTCCCCTATGCGCTCGATCCGGATCAGACAACCAACATTCACCTTTAACTGCCAATACTGACGCCATTAGCCGTATCAACGGCTGAATATTACGTACCTCGTAAATCACATCTGCCGCCAATATCAACGGTACTTGCAGCCCCACAGGTGGAAATCGCCAATCTAACGGCAATGTACGAAACTGCTCAAAACCATTGAGCTTAGCATTTTGGGCAGCAAAACTTAACGCAGCAACATCATAATCACTAAATACCACATCCATGCCCAAAGCTAGTGCCACTAAACCCGACAGTCCCAAGCCACAACCCACCTCCAAAACTTGCATCCCTACAGGCCAAGCTCGTTGAGCAATTGCTTGTCCTAGCATGATTGCCGATGGCCACAGTTCTGCCCAATAAGGCATATATTCATCCTGGTCAAACGCCTCATAGGTAGCTGGATGATCTAACAAGACATCAATACTAGTTGGTAAAACTAATCTAAATTGCTTCAACTCCCCCTCTCTGAAAGGAATCAGCACCCGTTTCTCAACCGTATCAGTCAAAGCTTCATTGGGCGTTGTATGCAAAAAGGGGTGAGCCATCACGCCACAGCTTCACTCTCAACTACTTCGTCCGGTGCCACCTCAAGTCGAATAAAGTCTTGACGTGGATTAGCGTGAACCACACGTACTTCAAAACGCTCACCCAAAGCCGGTGGCGTTTCAAATCGCATGGCTAATTCCAAGCCTAGATCTTCAATTATCACCAAGCCCAAATTTTCATGCTCTCGCAACCACCGCAATAGCATGACCGACCAACGATGACCAGCTTCACGACGTAAGTACTCTAACGCCCAGTAGCGCTTGGTTTGGCGCTCTACGGTTACGGCCTCATAAGCAGCCGTAGATACTCCCTGAGTTAATTCAGTCATTTCCTCAGGGGAAAAGGGAAGATTCTCGCCCCTCAAATGGGCCTTTAACTGGAAATGGGCTAACAGATCCGTATAGCGACGAATGGGTGATGTTACCTGGCTGTAATAATCTAACCCCAACGTAGCATGCCGAGCTGGGCTAATCCCCATCTCACTGCGAGGCATACAGCGCCGAATAGCCGAGTCCCGTACCCATCCCGTTGGTAGTTGCAACAATTCGTTCTCAGAAGGCAACTCAGGTTCAGGCTGACTGCGAAAAGGAATAGCCAACGCATGGGCTTCACCATAACGAGCCGCAACTTCCCCGGTTAAAATCATCATCTCAGCAACAGTTTGTCGTGACTGGGAGTTTTCCAAAACATCAATCGTGATTTCCTCGTCAATTACCTTGATCGATGACTCAGGCATATTAATAGAGATTGCTCCCTGAGATTTACGCCACACTCGACGCTTTTTAGCAGACTCAGCAATTGCATTGAGTTCAGGTTCAGCCTTAAGCCCTAACTCCAACATCTCATCAACGTCATCATAGGTGAGTCGATAGGTTGGCTTAATCAAACTGGCCTTAATATCATATTCCTCCACAGCCCCTAACTCACTCAGCACAATACCAAAGCTAAGAGCACAGCATATTTCTCCCTGCCGCAAGCTCATAGGGCCAGTGGCCAATGCCTCAGGAAACATAGGAATCATACCTGTTGGTAGATATACCGTCGTACAGCGACGGCGAGCTTCCAAGTCAATGGCATCTCCAGGTAAAAGCCAACGAGTAGGATCCGCAATATGCACCCATATCCGCCTACGGCCATCACTAAGAGTTTCTAAACTTAAACCATCATCGATTTCGCGAGTACTTTCATCGTCAATGGTATACACCTTGAGATAAGTCAGATCCAACCGATTAGCATCGGCATCAGGTGGCGGATTATTCATCAGATGCTGCACCATGGCACTAATCTCATCAGGAATTTGGATGGGAATTTGACTACGGCGTAGCGCTAGATTCTCATGGGGAGTCCATAAACCTAAATCCACGAGCAGCTGAAAGGTATCTTCAGCTGATATCCCGTAATCCAGTGCCTTCAAGATCTCTTGTGCAGACGCTTTCTGAGAATAGTCCTCACTGAGAGTAGCATAGCGCTCCAATATATCCAGCCGGGACCAATCCGTGCTTTTCCATTCTACAGAAGGCGAGGAGTCCTGTAGCGTAACATCCTCCAAGGGTTGCCCCGTAAGAATTTGCTTAGCTCGCGATAGAAAGCCCTCCCACTCAAGCTTACGAGCTATTTCACGAGCCTGCTGATGGCGCACCTCATCAACCTGCTTGATCGAGCGAGGTTCATAGCGATCGCCTTTACGCTTAAAAAAGACTTTGTCATTACTTAACAAACAGTAGGCTGCATAGCATAGAGCTGGCGACTGCTCCGAAAATAGCAGCAACGCCAAAGAAGCTGGGTCAGTCGACTCCCCAGCTTCTTGCAAAAATTCCCAGGCAACCTCTAGATTATCTGGATCAATATTAGGCTCAACCTCGGCTAAGAAATTAGCAATATCCGAAGACTGATAGCTACCACTTTCAACCGTATAAGTAATCTGACGAGGGTGCAAAACATGGGACTGACCATTACCATCAATCACCACCCAATTTTTTTTACCTTCTGGGCGATCAGCCACCCCCAAACGGGGGGTTCCTTGAACCTTAAACTCGATCAGCGTTCCCTTTTCCACCAACCTAGATCCTTACCTATATGGCTTTATCGTTGGTTGCACAGCAACTCAGTCCGAGCATAAGCAATCTGATACGGGTAAATCAGAAAATCAGAAAACTGCTTAATCAATGAGCCAAGAACCTTTAGCTGAACTAGAACTAAATGCCAGCTTCCAAACGACGATTACCCTTCGCGGTTAACGTAAGGAAGCAAGGCTAGTATGCGAGCACGTTTGATGGCAACCGTTAAGTCTCGCTGTTGCTTAGCAGTCAACCCAGTGATGCGACGAGGCAAAATCTTGCCGCGCTCAGTAATAAACTTACGCAACAGATCAACGTCCTTGTAGTCAATTTTTTCTTCAGGCTTAATCGGTGATACCCGACGGCGAAAATAGGCCATGGTGTCTTTACTTAATCTCTTTGTGGACAGTATGAGTATTGCAATGGGTGCAGAACTTTTTCAGCTCTAGTCGACCAGTCGTATTCCGACGATTCTTTTGAGTGGTATAACGGGAAACCCCTTTAGAGCGCTTATTGGGGTTGCTACGACACTCCGTACACTCCAACGTAATGATAATGCGAACGCCTTTAGCCATGATTGATGGTGTTAGCTAGCAACTATTGACACAGGGAATCTATGATGTCACACCAACCTAGGCAGATGCAAGATATAAGCACATAAGTTTTGATCCTGTAGTTGGGTTGAGCACATGAAACCCAACATAGCTCACGTGAATTTTAATGCCATAGGCTAGCTTGAACATGTAACCCCTAATGTGGCAGATATATCTAAAGCCATATTAGGGGTTATCTTTTATGTGAATTGTCCTAACAACAAACAGCGGCGTTCGACTTACACGCAACTCAGCTTGCTAAGTGCATCGATACCACATCCGCTAAAGCATCAGTCCAATAATCAACCAGCTCAGCATTGGCTGCTTCCACCATCACACGGATAACTGGCTCTGTCCCCGATGCCCGTACTAAGACACGACCTTGATCACCCATAGCCGACTCAGCTGTAGCAATTGCCTGCTGAAGGGGCTCACAAGCTGACCAGGAACGTCGCTTTTCACGACTTTCTACTCGTACATTTTTTAACCGTTGAGGATAGGGGGCAAAACTCTGGTCAATCAAGTCGGGTAAGCAGCATTCCGCTCGCTTGAGCCAATCTGCTAAATGCAGTGCAGTGAGGATGCCATCTCCAGTCAAACTGTAATGATGACAAAGGATATGACCTGATTGCTCGCCACCAAGCATAGCGCCTCGAGCAACCATTTCGGCATGAACATACTGATCACCTACCTTGGTGCGCACTAGATTACCGCCTAAGCGCTCCCACGCATGTTCAAAGCCCAGATTGGCCATTACCGTTGAAATGATTGTATTGTCCGGTAACTGCCCCTGCTGTTTCAGAGTTTGTCCCCAAAAATACAGAATATAGTCACCATTAACAACACGACCCTGACCATCGACAGCCATTACCCGATCGGCATCCCCATCAAAGGCAAACCCGATGTCAGCACTATGCTCACTGACAGCAGCTTTGAGGGACTCTAAATGGGTTGACCCACAATTAACATTAATTCGATTACCATCGGCACGGCCATGGATCACAATGACCTCTGCCCCTGTCGCTTCAAACACGGCTTGGGCAACACGGGCAGCAGCTCCCCATGCAAGATCCAAGACAATCCGCATACCACTCAAATAAGGCTGAGCTGGAAATGGCTGATGTAAGAATTCAACGTAGCGCTCCACTAACTCTGGGCGTTGATAGGTTTTCCCCCATTGATTACCAGGGTTAAACGCACCATAACACGAGCCCTGGCGCAGCGCCTGCTCAATCTGCGCCTGTATAGTTTTCTCCAACTTAGTACCTTGCGGCCCAAAAAATTTAATGCCATTATCCGCAGGTGGATTATGACTAGCCGAAATCATAATGCCGCCGACCGTACCAGCTGCTGCTGCCATATAGGCAACTGCCGCTGTGGGACACAATCCCATATCCCATACGTCCAAACCTGCCGAGGTTAATCCTGCCGCTAACGCTGACGCAATCATCGGACTCGAGTTGCGTGAGTCCTGCCCTAGGACGATCGCATCTGGCTGCTGCTGACGAAGTATTTGCCCTGCCCAAAACCCGATTTGAACTGCTAAAGGAGCCGTCAGCAACTCCCCTGCACGACTGCGAATACCATCGGTTCCAAATAGCGGGGTGGTTGGTAAATCAAACGGTTGCCAACCTATACCAAAGTCTGTCTGTTCAGATCTAAGAGAAAACATTACCATACTTGACACTCCAAACGACGCACACTCAAAGTGGAGAATAACATTTGTAAGTTTGTGTAGATTAAAGATTGCTGCAGTCTGCCTATGACTAACTCCGTTAATTCTTTGAATGCTAATGATCAACCGGCTGATTTTTGGTTGGGAGTTAAGCAATTCAACCAGGGAGACTACTACGCATGTCACGATACGTTAGAAGCCATTTGGCTAGACGCTCATCCAAGCGAGCAGGCGTTTTATCAAGGCATTCTTCAAATCGCTGTTGGGCTCTATCACTTGACCAATCTCAATTGGCAAGGAGCTGCCATTTTGCTAGGAGAAGGTAGTCATCGACTAAACGCCTATGGAAGATTCCACGGTGGCATTCATGTCACTGACCTCATTAACCAGACCATGGACTGGCTGATTGCTTTGCAAGAAACAGGCCCTGACCACGTGCAACAGCTGGCATCCGCTTTATTAGAACGATCACCAAAAGCAGTGACGCATTCTCTTGAAAATGGGGATAAATTAATCACGCCCAATATTCAACTCGCAGACATTACTAACTGAGTCCCCAAAACACGGGTGTTAGGCGTCAAACTGGCCAACAATACTTTACGAAGTAACTCGCTGCTGAGTCGTTCCCTAGGACAGAGAAATTTACGTTAGCGCCGTAGCATAGAATAAACTTTCTAATGAGTAGAACCCTTAGAAAATCAGTAACACGAAGGACTTAGCTAATAAAACCAGTCGTATAACTGGGCTAAGACTAAGCTTGTATGAAGCCATCAGAAGTTAGATTAGGTAGTGGGCAGTAGCAAACAACAAGACATGGTTGTACGACGCGGCAATTTCTTTCCATTTCCTTTTAACCCATCAATTCAGAACCTTAGTGCTGGAATGTTAGGTTTATTCATCCTAGTTAGTGGTTTAGCCTCCTCCTCCAATGCCCAGTCTGGAGGGTCTATCAAACTACGCGCAGATGTCCAAGAAGCAAATTCAAATACGGGCATTATTACGGCACGGGGAAATGTCAGGATTGATTATCCCGAAAAAGCTATTTATGCCACCTCAGCTCAAGCCCAGTACTATAGTCGCGAACGGCGAATTATATTGACAGGTAATGTATTTGTACAACAGGAGGCCAATACTCTACAGGCTGAAGTAGTTACTTATCTCATTGATGAGGGGCGATTTGTAGCGACTCCCAATGCAAATGAGCAGGTGGAATCAGTATATGTTCTGCCAGAGCCAGTAGAAGAATCGAACGCTGCACCTCAGCCCCAAGAACCATCATCACCACTCCCGACCTTACCCGAGGAGTTGCCTGAGTTTGCTATCCCTACTGATGAATAGATGCTGTCTCCTGCTGTTGACTCCACCACGAATACATTGACAACGCTGGGGGCTGCCCTTGCCCTGGAAAATGTTTACAAGGCCTATGGCAAACGCACCATTGTTCGTGGTGTTAGTTTATCCCTGGCTCAAGGGGAAATTGTTGGGTTGCTGGGGCCTAATGGAGCTGGAAAAACCACAACCTTTTATATGGCAATCGGTTTAGAGCATCCCGATCAAGGTTCTATACGCTTAAACGATCAAGAAATTACTGGCCTATCCATCCATCAGCGGGCTCGTTTAGGCATTGGGTATTTGGCACAAGAAGCAAGTATTTTTCGCAATCTGACGATAAAAGACAACATTCGCTTAGTCATGGAGCAAACTGGCGTTCCTCGTCAGGAATGGCCTGAACGGTTAGAACGCCTGCTGCGAGAATTTCGATTGGAAAAAGTTTCTAATACGCTAGGCATCCAGGTATCTGGGGGTGAACGTCGGCGTACTGAGCTAGCTCGCGCCCTGGCTGCGGGGAAACAAGGCCCTGCCTTTCTTTTTTTGGATGAACCTTTTGCTGGAGTTGATCCGATTGCTGTCTCTGAAATTCAGCAGATTGTGTCCCGACTACGCGATCGCAATATGGGAATTTTAATCACTGACCATAATGTACGTGAGACCCTACGCATCATTGATCGAGCCTATATCATGAACGATGGTCGCATATTAGCTTACGGTAGTGCGGAAGATCTCGCCAATAATCCCCTTGTGCGTGAACATTACTTGGGCGATGGCTTTCAACTATGATGTGCCATCTTTGTTTAGACGGCCCCCCATGATCAAAGGCTTTGCCCTACTTTACCTGCCCCCATTACCCACCAGTTATGGCCACCACATCCCCATCAAACTTCCCTAGCCTTGGTCTACCCTGGTGGCCATCCCTATCGATTATGGATCGATATATCGCCAAAGAGCTTACCCTGCCTTTTCTCTTTGGTGTTGGCGCATTTTCTTCAATTCTGGTATCTGTGGGTGCCTTGTTTGATCTGATTCGAAAAATCACTGAATCAGGGCTTGACGTGGGTTTGGCAATGCAGGTTTTTGTGCTCAAAATGCCTGAGTTTATAGTGTTGGCCTTTCCGATGTCGACACTACTAGCCACAATGATGACCTACAGCCGCTTCTCTAGCGATAGCGAGCTAACAGCACTACGAGGATGTGGTGTCAGCGTTCGTCGTATTATTGCTCCCGCATTGGTCCTGAGCCTTCTCATCACCGGCCTGACTTTTGTATTTAACGAAGTGATTACCCCCGCTGCCAACTATCGGGCCAAGGTTATGCTCACCCAGGCACTTAACTCTGAAAAGCCTCCCTTTCGGGACAGAAACATTTTTTACAGAGAATATCAGAATGCAGCCGATGGCAGCGGGCGAGAATTGGGACGATTATTTTATGCCCGTCGATTTAACGGGGAAGAAATGCAAGGCTTAACCATTTTGGACTTTTCTCAGGATGGACTGGAACAAGTGGTGAGTGCAGAAACCGCCATCTGGAATTTTTCAGATAACGTCTGGACATTTTTTAACGGTACTATTTATGCGATTTCACCCGATGGATCTTTTGGCCACATTTTAAAATTTGACCGCCAAGAGTTAAATCTTCCACGTGTACCTCTAGATATAGCATCGCGCAAAAAAGACGATGATGAGATGAATATTGCTGAAACCCGACAGCACCTCAATCAGATTGTTCGCAAGTCTGGCGATGAAGACAAAATTCGTTTTTGGGAGCTACGACTTTACCAACGCTATGCACTGCCATTCGTTTGTATCGTTTTTGGTCTCGTTGGTTCAGCGGTTGGAATTCATCCTCAGCGCACGGGCAAAGCTACCAGTTTTGGCCTCAGCATCATCATTATATTTGGTTATTACCTAGTTGGATTTCTTGCTGATGCCTTTGGCAAAGTAGGTACGCTTAATCCTGTGGCGGCGGCTTGGCTACCTCCTCTTCTAGGCTTAGCTGTCGGTGGACTCTTGGTCATACGAGCATCCAAATAGCGGCAGTAACGCGTTTGGTGGCATAGCTGCACCATTGCCAGCTAAATTAAGGTGATCTAACGATTGCACATCCATGACGTCGCATTCCCCTGAATCGTCTTCTAAAGTTATTGAATCTACCTCTACCGGTCTAGGGACCTTTGGTGGTGTCTTTACGCCATCTATTCTGACCATTTTGGGGGTAATTATGTATCTCCGTTTTGGCTGGGTAGTCGGCCAAATGGGATTAGTAAATACACTACTAATTGTTACTATTTCAACCGCAATTACATTTATTACCGGACTATCTATTAGCGCGATCGCAACTGATCAAGTTGTTCGAGCAGGCGGTGCGTACTATATGATAAGCCGCTCTCTCGGCATCGAGACAGGCGGTGCTGTCGGCATTCCCCTCTATTTCGCCCAAGCATTTTCGGTTGCTCTATACACGATTGGTTTTGCAGAAAGCGTCAATAGTGCGTTTCCCAATTTTCCGATTACCATTACCCTGCTAGCACTGGTAACGACTATTGCGATTACAGCCTTAGCGTTAAAGTCAGCTGATATTGCCATCAAGGCTCAGTACGTGATCATGGCAGCAATTGTCCTGTCATTGGTTAGTCTAGTCTTTGGCAACCCTGTCCCTGCCGCCGAATTACCGGTTACCGAAGAGGCAGGCAGTGTAAGTTTTTGGGCCGTTTTAGCCGTTTTCTTCCCCGCTGTAACCGGTATCATGTCGGGGGTCAACATGTCTGGCGATCTCAAAGATCCTAAAAAGTCGATTCCCATGGGTACCCTGGCAGCGGTAGGGGTGGGCTATGTGATTTATATGGGTATCCCCGTATTGTTAAGCAATCGTGCGGATCCAGCTAGCCTCATCGCAGACCCTCTGATTATGCGAAAAATTGCCATCTGGGGTGATGCTATTTTGCTGGGGGTCTGGGGTGCAACTCTATCTAGTGCCCTGGGCAGCATCTTAGGGGCTCCTCGGGTATTGCAAGCACTGGCACGAGATAATATTTTGCCAAAGCGGCTACGCTGGTTAGGCAAAGGCCACGGCCCCACCGATGAACCTAGACTAGGTACGTTATTTACCCTAGGCGTAGTTCTCGCAGTGGTCTGTATTGGTGATTTAGATGCGATCGCACCAGTGCTCACCATGTTTTTCCTCACTACCTACATGGTGCTAAACGTTGCAGCTGGCATTGAAGGATTTCTGCAAAGTCCCTCATTTCGACCTACTTTTCGGATCCCCTGGTATATTTCTCTACTAGGAGCATTAGGCTGTATTGCCATTATGTTCTTAATCAATCCAGCTGCAACCGTCGTTGCCGCTATGATTGTTCTAAGTATTTACCTATGGCTAGAGCGGCGTGAAATTCGAACTACCTGGGGAGACGTCCGCCAAGGTATCTGGCTGTCTCTAGTTCGTGCTGGCCTCCACAACATTGCCGACAGCGCTGACCCCAAAAACTGGCGGCCTCACCTGCTAGTCCTTTCAGGTGCACCAACCAAGCGTTGGCACTTGATTGAACTGGCCACAGACTTTACCCACAATCGCGGCTTAATTACCGTAGCTAGTATTCTTCCCACTGGTGCTCGCAACCTAAAGCAACAAGAACAGATGCGCGGTACTATCCGTGACTATTTAGAAAAACGAGGCATCCAGGCTTTTGTAAAATTGATTGAAGCAACGGATACCTCTACCGGAGCCCAACAGCTGATTGATACCTATGGCATTGGCCCATTAATGCCCAACACAGTACTTCTAGGCGATACTGAAACCGCTGATTATGAATCACGAGAACGGTACTGCCAAATTATTAGTAAATGTCACCAAGCCAAACGAAACATCATTATCCTTAGAAATCCTCCCAGCCAAATGCCCCAGCTACCAGAACGCATCGATGTCTGGTGGGGTGGTCTCCAAGCAAATGGAGGACTGATGCTCATTTTAGCCTATTTGTTACGTACAGGTATGCGATGGCGGTCAGCTGATATCTATCTAAATCTCGTCGTCTCCAACCAAGCTGCAGCCCAAGCTGCTCAAACTAACCTAAATAAGCTGATTGAAACCCTCAGCATTGGTGCCCAATCCAACATTATTGTTGCCGGAAGTCGTCCATTCGATACCATTTTGAGAAACTCGTCTGCTACGGCAGATCTAATTTTGATGGGCCTTGCAACACCAGACAATCAGTTTCCCGAGTACTACGCATCTTTACAGAACAAAACTTTAGGCATGCCGCCTACCATTTTTGTCCTTGCCGCCGAAGACCTAGCCTTTTCAGAATTACTACAAAAAGAATAAGGTTCAATCAGAAAGCTACCTACTAACTACACAAATTTACTCATTGCGAAATCTTCACACAGGAAGTTTGCCTCAAAATCAAATTCTTTACTCAACTACACGTAAGCGCCCCTGGTTCAGAGCATCATAAATTTGATTAATTAACATCTTATCGTTGGCACTGATATTATTGCCAGCAAACATTGCCATCAAAACACTCTGATCCGCGCGCGTAATACGGCGAGTCGCAAAGATTTTGGCAACCATTTCTTCTACTGATTGAATAGCCATAAAAAAGATTTACCCACAAATCCAGAGAGATAGCATCGCACCCCAACGGCCAAGGACAGGTATAAAATAAAACACACAGCCTGGTTGTTTTACATACCTCAATCTATAGGGTCTGCCACAGACTCACATCCGTAAGATACCGTATTTCAATTATTAGACTATGGGGACTACCCATGGGTGCTTATGCTCTCGTCATACTAATTCTTTAAACTGAGTACGCTTGAGATGCTGAACACCAGTAAATACACTGACACCCTCAACAACCCATGACTGCAATGCCTTCCTAAAAACCTCTCTATCCATTTTTTGACAAGACATACAGCTATATTGCCTCATGCCAAAGCTGTTGCCTCCTAACAAGGGGTTCCCTTTAAAGTTGGCCAATTTTTGCTGAGAACTATCCGTAAATCCCCCTAAAAAGCATGTTACTTAAGACTTCAAGTATTTATTTGTTCTTTACACTGCAAGCATAATAGTCTTCTGACTCCAGCTCTTACTATTAGCATTGACCATATTTAAAGACCTAGGACGCTTGAGCATCCTAGGTCTTTAAAATACTGAGCATCGCTCGTAAAGTTAACGATACCTATTCAAAATGAAGTCTTGCCATTACTGATTAGAACACTCGCATTGAAATTCAAAAGGATACAAGCTATGACTAAACAGCTGCCAATTCAGGCGTAGGGCGTTTACTATTACGAATACTGCTAATTGCTTCAGCGTAGTCTGGCGCTTTAAAGACAGCAGAACCAGCAACAATAGCATTTGCCCCTGCTTCTAACACCTGCCAAGTATTATGTGACTTTAAACCACCATCAACTTCAATCCATGGATCCAAACCACGCTCATCACACATCTGACGCAGTTTACGAATCTTGGGTAGGATCTCAGGAATAAAACTTTGTCCCCCAAAGCCAGGATTTACACTCATAATCAGTACCAGGTCACACAACTCTAGTACATAATCAATTAATTCTAACGGCGTCGATGGGTTCAGCACAACACCTGCTTGCTTCCCCAAGTCGCGAATCCGACTAAGAGTGCTATGCAAATGAGGTGACGCATTATGTTCTGCATGTACAGAAATAATATCTGCTCCCGCTTTAGCAAAGCCTTCAATATACTTCTCGGGCTCCACAATCATTAAGTGAACATCGAGAGGCTTTTGTGTAATGGGCCGAATTGCCTCGACAATTAACGGGCCAATCGTGATGTTAGGTACAAATCGACCATCCATCACATCAACATGAATCCAATCTGCACCAGCTTCATCCGCTGCACGAATTTCATCGCCCAAGCGACTAAAATCAGCCGATAAAATAGATGGGGAAATAACAACAGATTTTTTTGATTGCGTCATGGGAACTGGCCTCTAGTAATCACAATTAATGGTCACTATCGTAACAAAAACTTAGTATCAAAATCGTTACAAACTGCTCTAGCTGATGCAATTCATCCTCTTGAAGTATGTATATGGAAGTCTCCATGGAAATTTTTCAGCAACTATTTAATCGTTCTAGCTCCATGAAGAAAACTGACATCAAGCACCTATTTCTTCCTATTACGCTGTTTACAGGAGTAATAGGTGGACTTCCAGTCCTAGCTCTTTCTGTATCCGTTGGCCCGAATGGAATTGACGCCCGTCGTTTACATCAAGCTCCGTATCACCTCACAGGCAAAAAAATCGCGATTGGCCAAGTCGAAGGTGGACGTCCTGGACTATTTGGTACGGATAAACTGGCAATTCCCAATAACCCAGTCACCGTTCATCAAGTCCTGCAGCTGAATGACTCTGCCATTGCTGACGAGTTCGTTGATAACCATGCAAATCATGTGGCCAGTGTCATGATCAGTCGGGATAAGAGGCTCACTGGTGTAGCGCCTGATGCCACTCTATTTTCTGCCGCTATTGGCGCCCTTGAAGGTGAACTTAGTGGTCAACCCCAAGAATGTTTAACTACACAGCACATCGCCCTTCGTAACAGCGATGATGTGCGGGCGATTAATTTTAGCTTTGGCGAACCTTTAGTCAGCGACCCCCGACCTAATGCTAGTCTTGACGGGAATGCTCTACTGACACAGTGCATTGATTGGTCAAGTATTACCCATAAGACGCTGTACGTCATTGCAGGTAACCAAGGAGGCGGTGGCATACCTATTCCTACGGATAATTTCAATGGCATCAACGTTGCCTATTCAACTCAGGTGAATGGACAGTTCGTCAAAGTTGACTATGCCAATGCTGGTAGTGAACCTACATTTAGCCCGCGTGGAACAGCTGAACCAGAGTCTAACGTTGGGCCTCGACGCTCTATTAATTTAATTGCCCCTGGAGACGACATTAACATGCTGAATCCCGACGGGCAGGAGATTTTTAGTAGTGGCTCTAGTTTTGCGGCTCCACATGTCGCTGCGACAGTAGCATTATTACAAGAGTGGGGTGACCGGCAGATTCGAACGGCTGGCTGGAGTTTAGATGCCCGTGAACCCATTGTGATGAAAGCAGTTTTACTCAATGCTGCCGATAAATTGATGGATCAAGGGGATGGCCAGAATCTAGGAATGGGAAAAACCCTACTAGATGAAGCCAATCTAACTTGGCTGGACTCCGATGCCTATCGCGATCCCAAAGTTCCACTACATGCAGAACTAGGCACTGGCCAACTAAATGCCTTTCGGGCTTACGAACAATTCAATGCTGGCCAATGGCGTCTTGGTTCTGTGCCACTCAGAGGATGGGCTTATAACTCGCTATCTGCCGCTTCTGATAAACCGGTAGAGCTAGGGTCTGACTACACTGACTATGTCATGAATAGTCCTCTTCAAGAAGGTAGTTACTTTGCGGCTACTTTGACATGGGAACGTCCAGTTTCATTGCTAGACAGCAATAATAATGGCCTCTATGACATTGGTGAAAGCTTTGAGAATGAGGGGCTTAATAACTTGAATCTTTACCTGATGCCGATCGACGAAGAGGATACGGACAAAAGCATTTGGTCATCAGTCAGCGATGTAGACAGCGTCGAACATATCTTTTACAAAATCCCTGAAACTGGGCGTTATAAACTGAGGGTCGTCTACTCACAGCAAGTAAATGCCCAAGCCGATCAACCCTACGCACTAGCCTGGTGGGGAGTAGGCGAATCAGCCCAAACCAGCAACAGCCCACAGCCATGAGCAATATTCAAATTAACCACCAGCCCACAAAAACTGAACTAGAAGCCATGGGAGTGTTTTCATGGCCTATTTGGCAAAAAGAAGCATCAGAGTTTCCTTGGTACTACGACCTAACAGAAACTTGCTACTTTCTAACTGGAAAAGTAACGGTTACACCAGACCAAGGGGAACCTGTGTCTATGGGTCAAGGTGATTTAGTTACCTTTCCTGCTGGCATGAGCTGCTATTGGTACATTGAAACTGATGTCAGCAAACATTATTCGTTTGGCTAATTTAGTGAAATACTGTCAAAGCTAAAAATTTAGGTTAGGACAGTGAGCGGTAAACAGTGTTTTCACATAAAAGTGTCCCCTTGAACCCATGGGTTCAAGGGGACACTTTTATAAATTTAACCATGGTGACTTTAGGCATTCTTGAGTAGGTGCTTCACCAAATTGTCCTTCACCATCATCTGGCGCATAACCTCCACCACATAGTTTTGAGCATCTTCATGGGAAAGGTTACGCACCTGATCCTTCAAGACCTGTAGTTGAAACTGTTGCTCCAATGTTAACTGACCTGGCATATCCATCAGATCACTCCTCCAATAAATCACTGTTAACGACAGCAGTATTGCTGCCTGTACTTATCAGAAATTTTAGCTGCAATGCAATTAAACGTCAACGTGTCAAGCAATAAATAATCAAAGAGATATTTATTTACAAAACAAATTGCGCTTTGGTAGCGAAATAGGCAGAATAGCCTCTGCAAAGACGCAGAAGCTGTGTAAATCTACCTGCCTCTCAGGAAACATTTCAGCTAATTTCTCATAAACGTTGGCAAATCATTAGACGCCATAACGGCCCTTGAGGAAACTACATAAATGAGCATGAGAAACCTGCGCATTAAAACAGCTCAATGCCTACAAAGCAAAAAAATTTTCAGATTTTCAAATTTTATGGGGTCTGCAGACTTACAAGCATCTACTAATGCCCCAATCCATACACCAAAAGCTCTGTTTCAAGATTAACTAACTGAACGACTTAGCATCTTGCAAACTGAACGACTTAGCATCTTGAAAATGGCATACTATTTTTCGCAGAAGGCAGGGAAAATAATGATTAAAAGTCAATTATTTACAATGCCAATATTATTAGATATAAGTTGCTCTTTGCTAACTGAAAAAGACTCATCACAGGTATTTTCTAACTCCCTTGGCACAGGTCGAAAAAGAGATAAAACGCCCGTTTGACAACCTAAATCTTGTACTCGTTCAATGACTGGGACAAATTCTTGATCGGTCGTTACTAATAATGCATAGTCATAGTTTTTCATTGATGCATGATAAACCATGTCTGAAACAAGATGAACGTCTACCCCTTTTTCACTATAGTTGCCATCTCCAGTTGGAATCGCATACCCCAAGACAATTTTGGAAGTTTGCAATATGTCCTGACCATGCTCATTTTCAAACCAGGCTAAATGGGGTTCACAGGTATAGAAAAATGTTCTGATTAATTGGCGGCTTTCAAGAAACATTTCACCAATCCAATGAATCGGTTTAATAATCTTAATTGCGGCTCCATTAATACAATATCGAAAATTTGATCCATCGATAAATACCATCGCTCTTTGCACTTGTAGCGCAGGCGATCTCAGTTTTATGTTGCCATCATAGGCTCGATACATAAATATGAGTCCTAATAGTTATAGTTAGGCATTAAGGATTAAATACCTTGTGCCACTCATAAACAAAATTAATAACTTCCTGATGTCGATTAATTAGACCATCATCAAGTATCTAATCGATGACGGCCTTACCTAATAAAATTACTCACCACGGCAGCGCAGGCGAATAACCTTCATTTTTTTGTCTGACTAAACCCAAAGACAAGCGTAACGAATGCTGAGTTCCTGGTTTAGCGGCTTAAACCAAATAAGCCTTCAACGAGAATTGAACTCGTGACCTCTCCCTTACCAAGGGAGTGCTCTACCGCTGAGCTATGAAGGCTGGTGGTGGGCCGTGTTGGATTCGAACCAACGTAGGCGTAGCCAGCGGATTTACAGTCCGCCCCCATTAACCACTCGGGCAACGACCCACATACTAGTCGGCAGTAGCCGACAATGCCAGGAGGCGGACTTGAACCGCCGACACGAGGATTTTCAGTCCACTGCTCTACCAACTGAGCTATCCCGGCAACAAGCGGCATAACCGCCTTTGCTTGCGCGCCTAAACAAGTTAGCAAAAGAGTGGAACCCTTAGCAAGCTAAAACCTGGAATCTTTTTACCCCAACCTAGAACACTCACTAAGCAGAGGCTCTAGTTAGGGTAAACCCAAAGAGCATGCGATTGAGAGGAGTGGCGAAATCTTACGCTATTCCTCAATCTCGCGAAGACGAGCTAGCTTCAGCGAGAATGTTCCGGTGCCCTGTCCTGCATAAGACCTTACTCTTACAGTATACTGACCAGATTTTGAGATGCGCGCAAATAGCAATGAGTTGGTAGAGCCGTCTGGGCCATCATCATTTTCACTCACAGTTGTACCGTCATCTCCTAGCAGACTCACTAGGGTATCGAACTCTTCAGAAATAACGTCAATGGTAATTTGATCTCCGTCAAACAATTCGACGGTATAGTCCCTGGCAAAACCACCGACTCCAGTAGGAATATCACTCTCAGAGAGCGTATCGTTAATTTCACGACCTCCAGCTAGCTCGATGGGGTTATAAATTTGAGCAATAGCACTTCTACCAGCGCTTACTAGACTGAACGCCAACAGCGTTGTGGGAATTAACAGAGCACGACACAAAATTTTCCTAGATTGCTTCATGATTGGGAGAGAGACGGATTAATTTGATGGTGCCATTATGCCCCAACTCAGGATGGCATTGTGTCGCTAAACCAGCTCGTAATGAATGAATGCCCACTATGCCCCTTTCTAATCCTTCCCCAAGTACATCGGAACGTAATTCTCAGTTGACTCTACAGCGGCTGCGCAATATTAGTCACGTCCTGGATAATGCGATCGCAATTCCCGGTCTTGGGTATCGAGTCGGCCTAGACCCTCTGATTGGTCTATTACCCGGTGGTGGTGATTTAATGGCTGGACTCATATCTATCTACATTGTGGCTGAAGCAGCCAGATTAGGCGTACCAGCGGCCACATTGGGCCGCATGGGATTCAACATCTTGGCAGAGGTAGTTATGGGGACCATCCCTATGTTCGGGGACTTATTTGATGTCGCCTGGAAAGCCAACGCTCGTAATGTGGCCCTCCTAGAACGGCATATTCACCACCCCATCCCCAGCCGCCGGGTAGACAAACTATTAGCAATTGTCTTGATTATAGGATTACTCACTGTGGTCATCGGAGCGGCGACTCTATCCCTATTGTTTGTGCGCTGGGTCCTGCAGCTGTAGGATAATAAGCCTGTTAACATGCCTGTGGAATAAAGGAATTACATGGTTGGAGCAGCCGATTTTGTAGCCGATATCACCCAAGGCGGCACTGGCCAAGACGTCACGCTCGACTTTAAGATTCCTGACCCCAATGATGACAACCTCTCTGAGCAAGATTTTCACCATCAGATTGAGGTTGCTTGGCAAGTATGTGATCGATTTGATTTACAAACTGATATTTGGCGGGGTCGTATTCTAAGGGCGGTGCGCGAGCGCGAAAAGCAAGGTGGCGATGGTCGCGGCACTGGTTTTTTAAATTGGTTAAAAGAGCGAGAAATTAGCAAAAGCCAGGCTTATGCCTTAATTGAACTCGGAAATAGTGCTGACGAGTTACTCAAAGATGGCCTCCTCAACGAACAATCTGTAAATCAATTTAGTAAACGTGCCTTTGTAGAAACATCCCAGGCGGCCCCAGAAGTTCAGCAAATGGTGACTGAAGCAGCCCGTCGCGGCGAACAAATTACCCGTAAAGAAGTCAAACAATTGGCCGATGAATGGACCGCTATGACCTCTGACCTCATTCCAGAAACCGTCAGGGAAAAAGCCGCTAACAATACCATTCCGACACGGTATCTGACTCCATTGGTGAAAGAAATGGAAAAGCTCCCCCCTAACCATCAGGACACACTACGCACAGAAGCGGCTCGCAATCCAGATGTAGACACCCTTAAACAAATCACCTCAGAAGCCCGATACCTGTCTAAGTACATTGCCGCCGCGAGCCAGGTACAAACCATCGACCCAGACATTGTCAACTTAGAACAAGCCCTTGAGGAAGCCCTACGGATAGGATGCTTGAACTCCACGGCAGATTTGGTAAACCAAGCTACCCAGTTAGAACAGGCAACTGCCAAACTTTATACTGCCTGGAAACGACTTAATAAACTCGCAGAACGCGTCTATGTTGATAGTGGCGAAAGCACTCCCCATTTGCGATCGCTCCTCAGTTCCTTAGCCCCACTCACCAATGAAATCATTGAAATCCAACTTGGCAACGCCAACAGCCCATCTACCAAGACAATTCGGCTACAAGTTCTAGGGGAAATTGAGTAGATGTTGAGTGGATCTCAATCAATTAGATAAAAATTCTAAATAGATCACTCCAGAACACCCGAAAACACAAACTGTAACGGCACTTTAATAGCATGTATAAATATTTTTACAATGCTAATAGGGTGTAAAGTGTGAAATCAGGTGTCAATATTTAAGTTAGCTGCAGCATTTGTGCTAGACCGCAACTTAGGTATGGGCAGCAAGTGATTATTGTAATGCAGGAATTGGACAGATATGCCGCAGCTTGAGGCTAGCCCAGCGCTTGACTTCCAAAGTGAAGCGTACAAGGATGCATACAGTCGCATCAACGCCATCGTTATTGAAGGGGAATTGGAAGCTAACGATAATTATAAAAAGTTAGCCGAATACTTAAGCGAGCACAAGGAAGATTTGATTAAGCTAGCTCGCATGGAAAATCGTCATATGAAAGGGTTTCAAGCCTGTGGTAAAAACCTGAATGTGACACCTGATATGGTCTTTGCAAAGAAGTTCTTTGCTCAGCTACACGATAATTTTAAGCAGGCCTGGGATGAGGGTAAACTTGTCACTTGCTTACTGATTCAATCCCTAATTATTGAAACCTTTGCCATATCGGCTTACAACATTTACATTCCCGTGGCAGATGACTTTGCACGGAAAATTACCGAAGGTGTTGTTAAAGACGAATACATGCACCTCAACTTTGGCGAAGAATGGCTTAAGGCCAACTTTGAGACGGCTAAAGCTGAACTAGAAGAAGCTAATCGTCAGAATTTACCTTTGGTTTGGCAAATGCTAAATCAAGTGGCTGATGATGCCGCTGTTCTAGGCATGGAAAAAGACGCTTTGGTAGAAGATTTCATGATTACTTACGGTGAAGCTTTGAGTAATATCGGGTTTACCAACCGCGAAGTCATGCGTCTCTCTGCCCAAGGTCTGGCCATGGCATAAAATTCATCATTTAATAGGGGGCTGAGCATTGGGCCAGCCTCTTTTTTATAGTGAGTTACGTCATCTGTGTCTCTCACATAAACCACATCACTGTAACGTTTTGTTGTAGTCTATGTTTCTAAGATTCTTTTTAGAAGTAGCCTAAATGTTTGGTTTAATCGGTCATCTAACGAACCTAGAACACGCTCAATCGGTTGCCCATGCATTGGGATATCCAGAATATGCAGATCAAGGCCTTGACTTCTGGTGCAGTGCTCCGCCACAGATTGTAGACAACATCAAGGTGACTAGTGTGACTGGCCAAGTGATCGAAGGCCGCTATGTAGAGTCTTGCTTTCTACCTGAAATGCTGGCTTCAAGACGGATCAAGGCAGCTACTCGAAAAATCCTCAATGCTATGGCCCACGCCCAGAAGCATGGCATTAATATCACCGCTCTGGGAGGATTTTCATCAATTATTTTTGAAAATTTTAAGCTGGATCAAATCAAACGTGTTCGTAACCTAGAGCTTGACTTTAGTCGTTTCACCACAGGTAATACCCACACAGCCTATGTGATTTGCAAGCAGGTCGAGGATGCTGCCCCTAGCTATGGCATTGATCTTTCTACAGCCACGGTAGCCGTTTGCGGTGCCACTGGAGATATCGGCAGTGCTGTTTGCCGTTGGCTAAGTCAGAAAAGTGGCATAAAAGAATTATTACTCATTGCTCGAAACCAAGAACGATTGAATAATCTGAAGAATGAGATTGGTATAGGCAAAATTATTGGGTTGGCAGATGCCCTACCCATCGCTGATATTGTTGTTTGGGTTGCCAGCATGCCTAAAAGCATCAACATTGACCCATCTACCTTAAAGCGACCTTGCTTAATGATTGACGGGGGCTATCCTAAGAATTTGGACAGTAAGTTTACTCATCCTGATATTCATATTCTGAAAGGCGGTATTGTCGAACATAGCCTGGATATAGATTGGCAGATCATGAACATCGTAGCGATGGATGTTCCTGCCCGACAGTTATTTGCCTGTTTTGCAGAATCAATGCTGTTGGAATTTGAGAAATGGCATACGAATTTCTCTTGGGGAAGAAATCAGATCACACTTGAGAAGATGGAAAAAATTGGAGCATCTTCTGTGAAGCATGGATTCCAACCCTTGCTGACAAGTTAAGCCTACTTATCCTTGGCTACTTGCTTCCTTTAAAGCGGCGATTAATGTATTTTGAGGGGCAGTTTGCGCTAGGGTGGAATCACTGCTGGAGTACCTAAACCCGTAATGGCAACAACTGAACGAAAGGCTATTTTACTGGATTTTGAAAAGCCTTTGGCTGAATTAGAGTCTCGAATTTTGCAGATACGGGCATTGGCCGAGGACAATGATGTCGACGTTTCAGCTCAAATTCAGCAGCTCGAATCAAGGGCACAACAACTAAGGCAGGAGATTTTTACTAGTCTGACACCGGCTCAGCGGATCCAGGTTGCCCGTCATCCACGTCGACCCAGTACACTTGACTATATCCAAGCGATTTCAGATGAGTGGATAGAGCTGCATGGTGATCGTCGTTCTGGGAAAGATGATTTAGCATTGGTGGGAGGTATTGCCCGCTTTCACGGCCATTCAGTTGTCATGCTAGGTCATCAAAAAGGTAGGGATACCAAAGACAATGTTGCTCGTAATTTTGGCATGGCCTCTCCTGGAGGATACCGCAAAGCTATGCGCCTCATGGAGCATGCAAATCGGTTTAAGATGCCTATTTTTACCTTTATCGATACTCCCGGAGCTTGGGCTGGTTTAGAAGCTGAAGAAATGGGTCAAGGTGAGGCAATTGCCCATAACCTTCGGGAAATGTTTCGGCTAGACAGTCCAATTATTTGTACCGTTATTGGAGAAGGTGGATCTGGCGGAGCATTGGGGATCGGTGTAGGTGATCGTCTAATTATGTTTGAGCACTCAGTTTACACCGTTGCTAGTCCTGAAGCCTGTGCCGCTATTTTATGGAAAGACGCATCACGGTCATCGCAAGCAGCAGAGGCTCTAAAAATTACCGCCTGGGATTTGAAAAATTTGGGTATTTTGGATCATCTGTTGCCTGAACCTACTGGCGGAGCCCACGCCAACCCAATTAAGGCTGCTGAAAGTCTGGAATCAGCACTTTTAGAAATCCTTGAGGTGTTACTTGCTATGTCACCAGAGCAACGGAGACAAGAGCGCTATCATAAGTTTCGACAAATTGGAGTATTTTCAGAAGCTGCCTAATCATTTCTCTCAAAAGAGGCTTTAGTCAGTTACTTAAGCATTTGCCAACGTGTTTGGTGACGCTTATACTGCTTAAAAACTATCGATTAACTCTATTTTTATTTTATTGCTGCTCATAATCTCTGAGAAATTCAAAGATTAATGAGAGTCATGTAAGTTGTTGTCATGTAGACACAAGCCTTACAAAATTTAAACTTAGCCATATCAGCAAAAATCTCTTATCTTTGAAGGAACACATTTCTCGCAACATTTGTTAACATTAATTTTGAGCTAATTCCTATTGTTGCCCCCTTGACACTTCTTGATGAATACTGCTCCTAACCGTCGCGCATTAATTACAGGTGCTAGCACTGGTATCGGTCGTGCTACTGCTCTAGCCTTTGCACAAGCTGGATTTGATTTGGCCTTGGTCAGTCGTTCAACCGATAAGCTGCGACAATTAACGGATGAAATTGATGCGATTTCACCCGTTAATGCTCAAATTTTCTCCATAGATTTGGGAGTCATTGAGCAGGTTAAGGATGACGTCACTGAGCTATTAGATAGCTTTGGTCCTATTGATGTCTTGGTTAATAATGCTGGCATGGGTTACACGGGGGAACTGAATCAGATGCCCCTAGATGATTGGTGTCAAGTCATCAACTTGAATGTTACCAGTGTTTTTCAATGTATTCAGGCAGTGCTTCCAGGCATGCGAGATCGCGGTAGCGGCATGATTATCAATGTGGCCTCAATCGCTGCTCGCCAAGCTTTTCCTGAGTGGGGTGCCTATGGCATCAGTAAAGCAGCCGTTGTTGCTTTATCCAAAGCGATTTCGGTAGAAGAGCGCAGCCATGGCATTCGGGTAGTCACTATTCTGCCAGGCGCTGTCAACACACCACTCTGGGATACAGAAACAGTTCAAGCTGACTTTGACCGCTCTGGTATGCTTACGCCTGATTTAGTAGCAAACGCCATTCTGCAGACTGCGCTACTCCCTCCCGGAGCTGTAGTCGAAGAGCTAACAATCATGCCAAGTGGAGGCACTCTGTGATTTCTTAACGCATATTGCCCCTGACCAAGCTATGTTGGCCATTTTTTGTCTTGCTTACAAAAGCAAATTTTTTCTCATCTAGCAGTTAATCCACCCACACCATGGTTATTTCTACTAACGGTTCTAGCAACAGCTCTAAGGCTAATAATCTGCTCAATGGTAAATCCCTAGAGGCTGCCATCCGCCCTGATCGATTAAAAAACAAGGGACATGAAGCACTACTCCAAGAACCTTCTGCCGATAATGAAAAACTGATGCAAGCAGTCCACACCATGCTGTCTGAACTCGGTGAAGATCCTGAGCGAGAAGGATTACTCAAAACGCCTAAACGGGTAGCAGAAGCGATGCGTTTTCTCACTCAAGGGTATACCCAATCCCTAGAGACTATAGTTAATAACGCTATCTTTGATGAAGGCCACAACGAAATGGTATTAGTACGTGATATCAATTTCTTTAGCCTTTGCGAACACCACATGCTGCCGTTTATGGGTCGGGCTCACGTTGCATACATTCCTACGCAAAAAGTGGTTGGGCTTAGTAAACTAGCGCGCATTGTTGAAATGTACTCCCAGCGACTACAGGTACAAGAACGGCTAACACGCCAGGTAGCTGAAGCTATTAGCGAAATACTAGAGCCCCAAGGTGTAGCAGTGGTCATGGAAGCCAGCCACATGTGTATGGCAATGCGTGGTGTTCAAAAGCCAGGTTCTTGGACGGTCACCAGTGCCATGCTCGGCGTCTTCCAAAATGACCAGAAAACCCGCGAAGAGTTTTTAAGTTTAATTCGCCATCAGCCCGCATTCTCTAATTATTAAAGAAGAGCAAGAAATCCGGAAGAAATTACTTACTCAGGCTTTCTCTAGGAAAAGCAACGATACAGTGGTGTAGATCTCGTCGACAGGAACCCACTTCTATCGACTATATTCTATTTGAACAACAGATTGCTTAGTAGCAGTCTGCCATGTTTGTACCCTCAACTGTGATTTATTAGGAGTAAGCGGAGCCTATGAGTCCTCTAAATGTTGAAACGGCTGGCGAAACAATTAGCACTGGGGTTGAAAGCTTCCAAGCTAGCCATATAGACGTGATTGAAACCGTCATTGCCAGCCTGGACCAGGGGGGTGATGCGATGGTTAGCCGTGATGATGACGGCTATCTCTGGAAATTCACCTACGGCAGTGTAACTGTGTACGTTCAACTGACAGGCACAGATGATGAGGACAGCTTAACTGTCTGGTCCACCTTGCTAAAGCTGCCAGTGGCGAATCAAACTACTTTGATGCAAGAGTTATTGGCCATGAACTGTGGGGAAACCTTCGAGGCCTGTTTTGGCATTTCCAACCAAGACGTTTTAGTCTTAGCCAGTCGTATCCTTGCCGATATTAATCCTGGTGAAATTTCTCGGTTAATGACTATTGTCGCCACTATCGCTGATGACATGGATGATGTACTCAAGGAGAAATATCCTACAGCTTAGATTATGAATGCACTATGGCGGCTCATTGCTCCCATTCATGCCTCAGGTGTTACTCAAATGGCCATCGACGATTGGCTTTTAGAGCAACACCGCTTAGGCCATGGGTCACCCTGTCTCAGGTTTTACACCTGGAACCCCATTGCCATTTCCCTGGGTTATCACCAAAACCATTACCCAGATCATTGGAATTCATTGCAATGGCATGACCAGGCAATTGATCTTGTCAAACGTCCCAGTGGTGGACGAGCTGTGCTTCATCAAGGAGATTTAACTTATAGCCTAGTGATTTCTGGGTACAGTGGCCGTCGTCAAAATATTTATGCCCAGCTATGTCAGTTTTTAATAGAGGGCTTGAATCATTTGGGAATTGCTCTGTCTTTAGGGGCTGACAAAGGTAATTATCAGCGTTCTCACAACTGCTTTGGTACAACTACTTCAGCCGATCTTGTTATGCCAAATGGATATAAGGTGATTGGCAGTGCCCAACTTTACCGTGATAGCTGTGTTTTACAGCATGGTTCCATTAGGCTTAGCCCTAACCCTGACTTAGTACACACAGTATTTGGTCACCACATCTCTCCTCCTCCATCTCTGGCTAAACTCCTATCAACGGATATTGTTGAAGCGCTAACAACGGCAGCTGAAAACAGATTCAATATCAGGTTTGCAGAACAGCCACTTTCTCCAGAAGAGAAAACTCAAGCCATAAATTGGGCTCAAACCAAAGCCTCAGAACTGGGCTTAACGGCCTCTCGATCAGTAGATAAGGCTGATAATTAGCATAAGCTCAGGGCTATAAACTATTCTACAACAGCTCCACAAATAGCTTCGGTTGGAACAAAACAGACATCTTTGACCAACTGCAAGTGCTGCAATTGTTTCTGTAGACGTTCGGTCAGTCCTACTAACAAGCTAGTGGTTACGATAGTACTGACAGGCACTATAGTCGGTAGCCAGTAATTGTGATAAAAAGCGACAAAGACCAAACCGCTCCACATAACGACAATTGTTAGATTTACTAACAGGTGAACTTTATAACATCGATAAAATAATTTGTGCCCCAATAGAGGGCTCAGGAGCATAAGCACTAATAAAACAGGTAAAATAATTGGCTTTAGATGATTTTGAGCTAGCAAGTTATTGGCAGCTACAATGTGTTGATAAACCCCTGCAGTTGGTGGACTTTGATTATAAGGAGTCGCCATAGAATCCAGATCCACTCCTGTATAACCAATAAAAACAATTTTGTTTGCAAAGGTCGTCGCTGGGACTTCTCCAGTTAGTACATCAACAAATGAGTAGCGTGGAGCACTGTGGGCAAACCCACGCCAGTTAAGCCATAGGTTCTGATGGAAACTTCTAGCCGATGCCAATATATGTGGCTGAACCTGACCATATTGCTTCACCACCGCAATACTCAAGGCTGGAATACCGTTGATTTTAGGATAGTAGTTACGAGTAATGCCATCGTCATCAGCGTGATGATGAATATGTCCAGTTGCGATCGCACCTTCCACAACACCAGCATTAGGACCAATCACGCCCCGTTGTTCATCCCAGGCCGTTGCCAAGACAACATTGCCATGACGTACCATTGCTTCAGCAAATGTAGCATCATGAGTAGTGGATTCTGCAAACAGGATATCAAAAGCAATAACACTGGATTCAGCAGCAATCAGTTTATTTAACAGCTCAGTGTAGTAGTGACGTGGCCAAGGAAATGCACCAATGGCTGCCAAACTAGGTTCATCAATTTCAATCACCGTTACTCGGTCATCCCATGACTGTTCACCTCTAACTTGAAATAAAAAGCGATAAATACCGTGCTCTAAGGATTGCCAAACGCCCATACGGGCAGTTGTGAGTGTTAATCCTGCTGCTAACAGCCCAGGCAATAAGCGCCAACCCGATTTGTATAGCCAATGCTTCATAACAACAGTGAATGAGAAAAAAGCGCAGTCACATAAAAACGCCCTGTCTCGATGTTTCAAGCGATGACAATACGTTAACTGTCACTGTACCTAGCCACCAATGGACAAATCACTGAAGTTAATCTGGCCAAGGGTGTCATGGCCTAGGTACCTAACATCCATACATTAGCCAAACTGGACAAGCCGTTAATATTCTTTGCAAGATAGTACAAATTGCTTAAGCCAACCCGATTTATACCTACTCTTAGAACAAATGCTCTACCTCCAGGGCATTGCTAAACTCAGGTTTTTATCTTGAGGGACTACTCAGAATTCCTAGCAATTGCAGCTAACTGGAATCCCGACGGATAAGCACCTTCCTTTTTGATGCGCTCAATAATGGCTTCTGGAATCGGAAAATTGAGTCGCTTTGCCAAGGCCCTCACCACATCACCCCGATCGATGATACCGGCAACCGCATCAGCTGGGGATAAAACTGTAATTCGCCGCAGTTCATTCTCTTCAAGATCGGTAATTACCTTAGATAAGGGCGTTTCTTCACGCACATGGGGCACCTCTAAGAGTGGATGCGCCACGTCTTCCAATGTCATAGTCTCCCACTGACTGCGTTCGATCTGACGCAAATCATCTAGGGATACCATGCCTCGATAACGACCATTAGAAGCAGCAAAATAGACAACGGCTGGCTCGTCATGGAGTAGCTGTTTATCAGCAAATGCCTTTAAGGTAATATTTGCATCAATCACCTTAAACTCCCTTACGCTAGCATCCCTAGCCTTCAGGCTAGCAATGGCATCCTGCCAATCACTCACACGACTATAAGTACCCGCATTACGCACAGCAAACCATCCCAATATTGCCAGAAATAGCACCTCAAATTGCTGCGTACTGATATAAGCACAAATACCAACCGTAATCGCTATCCATCCTAGTAGTTGCCCAACGCGAGCTGCCCAGCGCAATCCTCGAATACGGCTACCAGTAAAATGCCAAACCACTGCCTTTAAAACCTGTCCACCGTCCAAGGGCAATCCAGGAATCAAATTAAAGAGGGCAAGCAGTAAATTGATTCGAGCAATGGTTTCAACCGCTAGGTCAGCAACGGTATGAGGTCGTAGCATCCAGGAAAACAACGTCAGCAACAAAAATAAGCAAAAATTGACTAAAGGACCTGCAATGGCAATTTGAAACGCTTGCCCTGGTGTCTTAGCCTCCTTGTCAATCGATGAGATACCACCAAACAAAACCAAGGTGATGGAATTGACCTTAATTCCATATCGTCTGGCAACTAGACTATGCCCTAACTCATGAAGCAGCACAGAGCCCAACAAAAGTAGGGCCATCACCAAACCCACTACCGCTGCCACTAGAAAGGGAAACCCATCATTGCGCAGATCGCTGCCGTAGGCAAACGTCATCAAAATAACAATCAGAAACCACGAGTTATCAACAAATAGAGGAATGCCGAAAATTTCACCAACGCGCCAACCGGATTGCATAGTGATATACCTTTGAGATAACTAGGAAGGCTAGAAATAGAAATAAAAAACAGTCTTTTCAACCACAACTATGACAAGACCTGTAATGCAAAGAACTTTCAGTTTTTGCCAGACAACCCTTTAAGGCTCAATCTAATTTAGACTAAAAGCCGCCATCTCTTTTGAAAGAGCTGCTTTATTGTTAGGAACTACCTTTATTCTAATGAGAGGGCTTACTTATAGCGTTATCGGATTGCCGAATCTTTAATTTATGCGCATTAAAATCTGTGGCCTAACTCAAATAGACCAAGCCGTTGCGATCGCACAAATGGGAGCATCTGTGATCGGCTTTATCTGCGTTAGACAATCGCCACGCTACGTAACCCCTGAAACAATTGGCACCATTAGTCAGGCACTGCCGCCCATTGATCGTTTTGGTGTTTTTGCTAATGCACCTTTAGAAACAATTAAACCGATCGTCACCGCAGGGCAACTCAGTGGTGTGCAACTCCATGGGCAAGAATCTCCAACTGACTGTCAAAGCATTCGAATAGCAATGCCTCAAATAGAGCTAATTAAAGCGCTACGTATTCGCTCCCCCAAGGATTTAGATCAAATTAAAAACTATGTTCCTTACGTCGACACATTTTTACTAGATGCATATCATCCACAGCAGTTAGGAGGAACAGGACAGACCTTAGATTGGACAGCCCTCAAAACATTTTGTCCTGAAAAGCCATGGTTTTTAGCGGGAGGATTACGCCCAGACAATATCACCGAGGCTCTCACCTTGCTATCTCCCGATGGCATTGATTTATCAAGCGGTGTCGAACAAGCCCCTGGCGACAAAGATTTAACCAAAGTCAATCAGTTAATCAAGGCAGTTAGCACCATAACCACCCCTAGAAAGGTCGAGAGTTTGTAACAAAACATCTCTGAGCCTAAACCTTGATTACAGAATGTACGGTTTACTTCATGTGGTTAGAGCGATGGTGATAACTTAAATCCAGTCGTTAATAACTCCCTCTAGCTGCACTCTATGTACAACGCCCAGAAAGACTGGTTAGGTGCCTTTATGATTGCTGCAATCGGTGCAGGCATAATTACATCGTTTGCCGTGAGCCAAGGGCAAAATCCTTTTGTTGGGCTTGGCATTACTGTCTTTGCATCTATTGCCGCTGTACTTTTTGATCATTTTTGCTAAAGGGGAAATGCGATTTCCTGTTCCAGCGATTGCTCCTGTCCAGCCAGCAGTTATGACTGCTGGCTTTTTCCTGTGCTTCAGGAGAACCAAGCTTGCATCACCACATCATCAAAGTCTGCATTGATTCACACAATCGGACTGGCACAGCAAACAAGATTTCCATCGGAAAATCCCTATCCTATTTGCAAAGTCAGGACTATGAGTATGACATATCAGTAACCAATACTGATACGAAATCCTGCTTGATAGCGCCCGGTATTAAAGGGCATCCACAAGGGAGTGCCCCTACAGGATTGTCAATTTCGAATCGGGTTTAATGAATTCGGATTTGGTATGACACCTTAGAAACTGTGGAGTTTAAGGTACCTACTCTATAAAAAAAGTCGGTAATGTAACTATCACCGACTTCAAAATACACTGTATGCAATTAACCAGTCCCTGCACGATGAGGGGCTAACTCAGTGCCTCTAGATAATCGCGAATCCGATTACGACGCTTGGGCTGACGCAACTTTTGCAACGCTTTCGACTCAATTTGGCGAACCCGCTCACGAGATAGCTCAAGGGTGCGACCAATCTCCGCCAGAGAGTAGGGTACACCATCCCCTAAACCAAACCGTAACCGAATGACCTCTTGTTCACGGGTAGTTAAGTCAGCCAAAAGTTGGTGCAAATCACGACGTAGAGCATCACGGACAGCTAGCTCTTCAGGAGATAGGGCATCAGTCTCCAGCAAATCGCCCAGTTCGGTATCACGCTCTTTCCCCACTTTGGTCTCTAGGGAAATAGACCGGGGCACTTTGAGGAGCACTTCACGGACTTGGGGAGCAGTCATTTTTAGCTCGCGAGCAATATCTTCCACAGTGGCTGTCCGACCTTTAGTCTGGGAGATCTTGCGTTGAGCTTTTTTAATCTTGTTGAGCTTTTCAGTGATGTGAACAGGCAAGCGGATGGTGCGACTTTGGGTTGCGATCGCACGCGTAATCCCCTGGCGAATCCACCAGTAGGCATAGGTGCTAAAGCGATAGCCCTTAGTTGGGTCAAACTTTTCAACCGCACGCTCCAGCCCCAAAGTACCTTCTTGAATCAGATCTAGAAGCTCCAGACCTCGGTTTTGATACTTTTTGGCTACCGATACGACCAAACGAAGATTGGCCTTAATCATATGCTCTTTAGCTCGCACACCTTCGTGACAGGCTTCATCCAACTCTTGCACAGACATACCGACCAACTCAGCCCACTGACGCTTACCAGCTTGTAATGTGGGCTTAAGATCCGCAGGTGCAATATCACACTCTTTAGCCAATCGCTCAAGGGAAGGACGATGCCCCAACTGAGCCGCCATGCGATCGCGGGTTTCTAACAACAATTCATAGGTGGCTAAAATTCCATTTTGAGCCTCAGCCGCTTGCTTACGCTGCTCTAAAAGACTCATGTAGCCCTGAACCAACTGGGCTTCTGCTACCTCTTCGTCTCTCTCTAACAGACGTACACGACCAATTTCCTGAAGATAGAGACGAACTAAATCAGTAGTGCGGCGACCAGGGGCGACCGCCAATTTATCAACGTCTAAGTTATCTACAGTGCCATCATCATCCTTCGACAGCAGCATTTTAATATCAGTATCACTAGGCTCTTCCTTTACAGGATCAGCGGTAGCAAGAGCAACAGAGCTGGGGGCTGCCGAATCAGCATCTGCAGTGGTTTGATAAGACGTTGCATCCATAACCATGGGCGGTGTAGCTTTAAGAACAGTCAAGGCCGTCTAGCCCTCGTAGATGTAGTGTGCCCGACCCAATAGAGCGGGGAACAATCTGCAAAATTGGGAATAAGCTCAGAACACAAGATCAGACCTTGTGAGCTAGACTGACGCACCCATACTTAGCGTAGAGTGACGTTGTAAAACTCCAAGTGACTCACATCAAGGTGCCTTAAGGATCTACATCACCTAATACGCCTATTCCCGATAAACAGCATCTAAGATTACGCCGAGGACCCTATCTAACTAAATATCAACCGCTGCAGAGTGATTGGATCAGGATTAGTCCAGGTTTTTCAGTGGCACAATTTTGCAGTAAAAATCCTGATGTATTCAGGAATTAGAACACTTCATTTCCCTGGTAATTAAAGGCTTTCCAAAAGCTTCCCAGCCCCAACTCATCAAGCAAATACGCAATAAACATGACAAAATTTTCATCCGCATCCGCAGTTTTATTACATTTGCTTTACGTGCAGCCAGTTAGACTAGCTGCCCCCAATTACTTCGATCAGTTTTTGTCAGCTTTCGTCAATTACTGCTTTTCGATCAAGCAATAGCAGTTCACGCAACTGGTCCGTATCCAACTCGGTCAACCACTGTTCACCAGCGCCAACAACCTGCTCTGCCAGAGCTTTTTTACTTTCAATCATGTCGTTGATGCGCTCTTCTAAGGTGCCGCTACAAACAAATTTATGCACCTGAACATTGCGAGTTTGACCAATGCGAAACGCCCGATCCGTAGCCTGGTTTTCGACAGCAGGATTCCACCAGCGGTCAAAGTGAAAGACATGGTTAGCGCGGGTAAGATTCAGCCCTACCCCCCCCGCTTTTAGGGAAAGAATAAATATCTTGGGACCATTAGGATCTTGTTGGAATCGATCTACCATGGCTTCACGGGCAGGTTGAGATGTACTGCCATAAAGAAACAGGGCATCTTCTCCCAACTGTTCCTTGAGATAAGCCTGGAGCAAGTTTCCCCACTCAGCAAACTGGGTAAAAATCAGGGCTCGATCACCTTCTGAAATGACCTCTTCAAGCATCTCAGTCAGACGCTGCAGTTTAGCGGACCGTCGCTGTTTACCCAAGGATGCCTGCTTTAGATATTGAGCAGGATGATTGCAAATTTGCTTCAACTTTACCAATAATCCCAAAATCATGCCCCGTCGCTTCACGCCATCTGCCACATCAATATCAGCTAATGCCTCATCAACAGCTTTTTGGTACAACCGTGCTTGTTCCGTAGAGAGACCACAGAAAACTGTCATTTCTTGCTTTTCAGGCAAGTCCTGAATAATACTGCGATCGGTCTTAAGTCGTCTCAAGATAAAGGGCTGTACCAAACTTCGCAGGGTGCGCAATGAATCGGTATCACCATAGCGTTCAATCGGAGTAGCAAAACGCCGCTGAAAAAAGTTTTTAGGACCCAAATAATTGGGATTCAAAAAATCCATAATGGACCATAGTTCAGATAGCCGGTTTTCGACTGGAGTACCCGTCAACGCAATGCGGAAATCACTCTCCAATTCTCGCACCGCCTTAGACTGCTTAGCATCAGAGTTTTTAATATTTTGAGCTTCATCAAGTACTAGCCCTTGCCATTCAACTCGCTTTAGCTCCTTTAGGTCTCGATAAACCAGGGTATAGCTTGTAATGATTAAATCCGTTGTTCGGGCTTGCTTGACAAGCATCGCTCCTTTGGAACGTTTGTCACCGTGATAAATCAGCGTTGCCAATTTTGGACCAAACCGCTTTACTTCTCGCTGCCAGTTGCTTAACACCGATGTGGGACAAACAAGCAATACCGGTTTAGTGAGGATATCTTGTTGTTTAAGATTGAGCAAAAAAGCAATAAGCTGAACGGTTTTACCTAAACCCATGTCATCTGCCAAGCAAGCACCCAATCCCCACTGCTCCAAAAATGAGAGCCAGGAAACTCCTCTGGCCTGATAGGAACGGAGCTTACCCTTAAATCCATCCGGCTCTTTTATTTCTTCAAGACTCTGATTCCCTGTGGTCAAGGTTGTAATCAACTCATCTAACTTACCCGATGCTTCAAAGGCTACTACGGGCAACTTATCAATCAACTGTCCATCACCACTGCTAATACGCAAAATTTCCTCAACAGACAATTTATTTTGAGTTTGCCGACTAGTAAAGAACGACTGGGCAGCTTTGACATCCTGAGGTCGGAGTTCCACCCATTGACCATTAACTTCCACCAGAGGTGTTTGTTGAGAAATCAACTGTTCAAATTCGCGCTGGCTAACATTTTGGCCACCAATAGAAAGCTCCCACTCAAAATTGAGTAGGCTCTGCAAACCTAGACGCTGTTGTTTACGAGATGGGGCCATCGCCTTAACTCGCAAGCCCAAACGACTAGCACTAGCCTTGGTTGGATCCACCAGATTCTCAGGCAGAGTTACTCCAAAACCGTTATCCTGAAGGCGATTTGCCGTTTCTTTAATAAATTCAAAGGCCTGAATCGGATCCAAGGTACAAAGACTAGGACTTGGTTCACCCAAGGTTTGCCTAACCGGTTCACATAGGCGAGCTGCTCGACCTAAGCCTGCCAGTAATTTCTCTTGAGGAGCTTCTACCGTACGTCCACAATAATCTAACTGATCCACCGGATGCTGCCAAATCATTTGGGCATCAAGACAAAAGTTTTCATCGTCAGAAACTTTTAGACCATAGTGCAAAATCCAATTGAGTTCCCCAGTTGGTGGAGGCACTAGCCTAAAGCTCACATGTAATAAATCGAGGGCATCAACCGCTAAGTTTTGTAGGGGAGCAGTCCAAGTATTGAGAGCTTCGTTAAGCCGGACTAAACCAACTGGCGTAGATTCAAATCGTTTTTTCTTATCTTGGGTCAACCCTCCAACCCACTCGCGCAGGGGCAAATCTTTACTGAGAGGCGCGGTTGCTGGCAGAGGCTGAGCTTGAGCTAGCATACGCACCTGAGCAGATACTACATGACTTAAAAAATCTTGGAGCAAGGGGGGGGACGGTTTTGGAAAACAGACCACCAAGGGAACGCCTGACAGCTCAAAGAGCACGGCTTTAGACGTCTTACCCTTAGTTTTTTTTGCCTTGGTAGTTTTAGTAGTCGCTTTACGAGTTTTGGTTTCGAGGGATTGATATAGCCTGCAAACTAATGGAATACGCTCAGAAAACTGACGCAGGCGCGCCTGATCAGTGGCGCTGTTAAGCAATAACTGCCAGGTTGAGATCGCACCGTCACCATCAGCACTCACCGTTGGCACAAACTTCCCACGTGCCATCAAATCTAGACTCCAACGAGCTATGTGAGACCAATAGCGCAGATCACCTCCCACTAAACCAGCATCAGCACCTAAGGGTAAGCCTGTGAGCAAATTCAAAGCTGATGCTGTTGGTAACATTACCCCAGAAATTTGCCAGGGATAAAGTTCAGCCTTCAAGCCCTGAAATTGTCCAGACAGCTGCGGATAAATCTGCTCACCCTCTTCACCCTCTATCACAGTGGGCACTGCCAAAACTTGCTCACCCCAACGAGACTGCAACCGTTCCGCCAACGGGCTCAAATCCCACTGAGTTTCACTCACCACAAAATCTTGAAACTCATCCTGACTTAAACAATAGGGATGAATCGCGACACTCCAACTATGCTCGGTCTCTTCAAGTCTGCGCCATGTCTCAGCCCATACAAAAAAACGCTGCTGTTTCGGGAGCCAACTTCCATGGAGAATTGCCATAATCAATACTGCCTTCAGTACCGTCCAAAATCCAGATGCAAAGGATCTAGAGAATATAGAAGCGGAAATAAAATCCCCTACCTACATCTCATATTTTTCATAGGCCGCCACAATCTGCTGCACCAATGGATGGCGAACAACATCGGCCTTCGTCAATTCAGAAAATGCAATGCCATTAACGCCTTTGAGAACCTTAATAGCCATGGATAGACCCGATTGCTGGCCATGTAGTAAATCCGTTTGTGTAACATCACCTGTAACAACCATGCGGGATTTGAAACCCAAACGTGTCAGGACCATTTTCATCTGCGCAGGTGTCGTATTTTGCGCCTCATCCAAAATCACAAATGCATTACTCAAGGTTCGACCGCGCATGTAAGCCAATGGAGCTACCTCAATAATGCCGCGATCCATCAAACCAGGAATACGCTCCGGATCAATTAACTCATGCAGAGCATCGTAAAGTGGGCGTAAATAAGGATCAACTTTCTGCTGCAAGTCACCTGGCAAAAACCCTAAGCGCTCACCCGCCTCAACTGCAGGGCGCGTCAAAATTAATCGCTCATATCGTTGTTCAAGAATCGCTTGGACAGCTACCATAGCCGCTAAAAACGTTTTCCCCGTTCCAGCTGGCCCGGTACAAAAAATCAGATCATTAGTTCGTAAAAAACCTACATACTTACGCTGACGAAAGGTTTTTGCCCGAATTGTTTCCCCTCTACGGGTACGAGCAATCACATCCCCATATAGCTGGCCCAAATCATCTTCTCGATGGGTATCGAGGGCTTGCACCGCAGTCATAACATCAGCAACCGAGACTGTTTGCCCTTGGGACCAAATAGTTTTAAGTGAGTAAACCAAGCGCTGAGAACGCTCTACCTGGTTTGGCTTACCTGATATCAGTAACGTAGTACCACGCATAACCAGCTTGGCTCCCGTTTGCTGAGATAATCGCTTAACAGCTTCTTCCTGATACCCGGCCATCGCCATTGCTTGCTCAGCCGAATCAAATTCAAATGTGAAGGCACCTTCCATACAACAGACTAAATTCTGCCGCCAAAAATATACGGATATTTACCAATCCTTAGAGCCTATAGACTACTAACTTAATGCCGCTGCCCTAGGAAAGAACCGACTACACGTCATCTTGACTATGATGATTATTACGCTTGGAATTTTTGTTAGGTCCTGAACGCCCACCGCCACGACGAGGACGACTACTACCACCACGACCACTACTGCGTGAACGAACACGATCGGAACCACCAGCACCTGGGTCATGAGAGGATTCACCATACACATCCAGATGCACTGAACAGTTATGTAGTGAACCTGTTGCTTTTAAGACTTTTCGAATTGCCTGAATATTACGACCACCGCGTCCAAAGACACGACCTTTGTCTTCACCGTCAAAAGCAACTCGAATCCAAAGTCGCTGACCACCTGACAGCGGCTCAAAGTCCAATCTCAAGGCATCAGGAACCTCCAGAAAGGGAGTTACTAGAAATCGAACTAAGGCTTCAAAATCGGGCACATTAGTCACCTTCTAAAAATCAAGCAGCAAGCATCGCTAACATAACAGTCTGCAAAACTTCTCCCAGAGTAAATACCTACAGAAAAAGCTCGCTAACATAACAGCCAGCCCTTTAAACTATGACTGCTTGCACTAGCACTAGGCCTTTAGCTGCTCGTATACGTTAGCTTTTTCCAGAATACGCTGCACAGTTTTCGTAGGTTGAGCTCCTTCCTTAAGACGCTTGACAATAGCAGGCACTTCCAAACGCGTTTCGTCAGTCCGAGGATTGTAGAAACCTAGTTCTTCAAGAGGTCGACCATCACGACGATCTCGGCTATTCATAGCCACAATCCGATAGCTTACCTCACGCTTTTTGCCATAACGCTTCAGTCGCAATTTGATCATAATTTTATTGAAACGGTCTATCCAATAGACTAGAGGGTTTACATCATTTTGATGCACTGAGTCAGCGCATCACATCAATAGTCATCTGCATTGCAACGACTGAGTAGAACAAGGCTAAAAATCTTAGGCAATATTCCACTCACTCAGAGCACTTAATTCTATCATCACTTAGAGGCATCGGCACTAGAGTGATGACATTGATGTAGTCGATGTATGACCAGGTGAAGATACCAAATCTATCACCATCTATCACCTGGAAATGCCCCCTAATCCTGACAAATCGCAAAGCCATCAAGATTGAGAAAAGCTCTATCAATCCTCATGGTCATCAAACGGGTCAGCAAGCTGCTTGGAAGGGGGGCCGAATGCAATATAAACAGCAAACCCAGTAAAGGTAATAACAATCGCACCTACTGAAATAATAAGAACTGTTGCAGAATCCATAGGATCGTTTAAGGCTTGAAGGATGTAAAATCTATGATATTACAGAATATAAAGTGACCTTAAGGTAAATACGCCATGGCACAGCAAACTCGGTTAGGAAACCTGCTCAAACCTCTAAACTCTGAATACGGTAAAGTTGCTCCTGGCTGGGGCACTACCCCCTTAATGGGAGTATTTATGGCACTTTTCTTTGTCTTTTTACTGATCATTCTGCAACTTTACAATCATTCAATCCAAATTCAAGGTGTTGACGTGGATTGGCGCAGCTTGAGCTTTTAAGCCGGTTTTGTCAACGTATCGGTATCGCTTTAACCTAGTTGTTACAGCGATATTGTTTAACTTGAAAGTTTACTGAGGGGATGGGTTCTACTGGCCTGTCCCCTTTACTAGTAACGTTCCAGTAGCTCTTAACGTGATTCGCTACAGTTCCTGAATCAGTTCTGAAACATAGTTCGCAGTAGTCAACGTCAGCAGGAGATGACTTGGAATGAATATTTTTGGCATTGGTCTGCCAGAGATGGTGCTCATCATGATGGTGGCCTTGTTGGTATTTGGCCCCAAGAAATTGCCAGAGATTGGTCGTAGTCTTGGCAAGGCTATCAAAGGGTTTCAAGATGCCTCTAAAGAGTTTGAGGATGAATTTAAAAAGGAAGCTGCTCGGATTGAAAAGACAGTAACCGAGCCTATGAAAGCAACCTTAGAAAAGACAGAACCCAAAGCGCTTCAGCCAGACACCGAAACAGCAGACAACAGTCAAGCAACTGACACCACAGGCATAGTCAACGACAAGACAGTTTAGAGCGCCACTACTCACTCCATCTACAACATACATACTCTTCTCCAATAGGCATATGTAATATATGGAGGATTGAGGGCTACGCGCCATTCGTTAGCTACTTGTGGACATGCATACTTTAGCTTTGAAAAAAAATTAAAGTGCAGGTAATAGCCATTGCCTAGAAAATTCAAAACCATAGCATGGTGACTACAAACACTGACTTGCTACACAAACCAAAGTTGTTAGTAGGACTAGGCAATCCCGGACAAAAGTATGACCGTACACGTCACAATATCGGCTTTGAAGTGATTGATCACCTGGCTAAGGACTGGTCCATTAAACTCACTGAAAATAAAAGATTCCAAGGTAGTGTCGGTGAAACTCGAGTTACATCTGGTGATCGCCTAATTTTACTTAAGCCTTCTACATATATGAACCGTTCCGGTCAATCAGTACGGGCAGTCGTTGATTGGTACAAACTATCACCCCATGATGTTTTAGTGATTTATGACGACATGGATCTACCCATTGGGCGGTTACGGTTACGTCTATCAGGCTCAGCTGGTGGCCATAATGGGATGAAATCCATCATTTCCCATTTGGCTACTCAAATGTTTCCCAGACTGCGATTGGGTATTAGCCGAGTACACAGTTCAGAAAAGCAGGTTAATCGAACCGTCGTGGGTCATGTTTTAGGAAAATTTGCGCCAGATGAGCGGAAGGTTATGGATACCGCTATCAGCCTAGCTGGTGACGCCATCGAATTTAGCCTAAGCAAAGGCATTGAACGAGCCATGAGTCTTTACAATGGGCGAGAAGTTACAGAATAGATCAGGTTAAACTCATTTATCCTAACGATGAAAACTTAAACAGTAGGGTCCCATTGCTGTAGTGAGCTGTGGCTAAGGTAAACGAAAAGCAAGTAGTCCCCAAAGTCCTAGTGGTTCTAAATGGTAAGGGGGGAGTAGGTAAAACGACCACCGCCGTTAATTTAGCTGCAATTTTTGCAGAAGATCGACGGGTTTTACTTATAGATAGCGATCTGCAACGATCTGCAACCTGGTGGCTGGAACGGGTACACCAAGCATTTGACTTTTCCCACGAGACCGACACTGAGATGCTGGGGCAGCTGAAGTCCTTGGGGGATTATGAACTAATTGTGGTCGATACGCCCCCAGCGTTACACTCTAAGTCCATAGGTACTGTGTTAACGGTGGCAGATTATCTGCTATTGCCTACCCCACCAGCACCCATGGATGTTACAGCTTTAATCACAACTGTCAAAACCATTGTTCAACCTTCTGGGGTTTTTCATCGGGTATTGCTGACAAAGGTTGATTCCCGTAGTTTAAAGGAAGCGCAGGAAGCTCAAACCATGCTGGAAAAGTTGGATATTTCCGCTTTTCAAACCTATATACGAACTTACAAAGCCCACGAACGAGCTGCTATGGAAGGTTGCGCTATTAGTCAATGGAAGGGGCCAAACGCTCAAGAGGCGCAAGCCGACTATTACCAAGTTGCCGCTGAAGTCCTAAGGGACTGGAAAAAATTATGACGAAAAAACGCATTGCCGACCTGCTCAAAGAAGAAGTCGAAAAAACCAACGAAACTACCCAAGCTCCAGCAGACAATGAATCGCAGGAAGCTGGGGCAAAGGCTAACGCAACAACGGACAAATCATCCGCTGACACAAGCCCAAATCGGACCAAGAAACGTACCAGTAAAGCATCGACCACAGCAAAACAGACAAATGCAGAAGATGCGAACAACATTGCTGCCCTTGAGAAGCAGATAACTGAATTAGAAGCATCGCTCAAACAAGCCAAAGAACAAATCTCTGGGTTGCAAGACGATATCAAAACTCATCAAACTCGGATTTTTGAACTGAAAGATGAGCTAGACGCCTCACAAAAGAGCGAGTCAGAAAAGGCTACGGAACTTGCTAAAGCCAATGAGGAGCTAGAAACTGCTAAAGAAACGATTCGGCAGATTACGGCCCATCATGAAAAGGCCACTAAGCCAGAAGAAGCCTCTCAGAAAGTAATCCATGGGGCTGATTTAGCAATAAATCGTAACACACTGAGTCTGAGAAATCGTCCCAGTAGTTACAAAGCCATTCCTGATTATGCCATTCAACGCGGAGAGCAAAATACTATGCTCTCTGATGACGACATTGGCTGGGTTGATTAGGAACTACTGCTTAATACAACCGGATATGCGTGTCAGGCATTGGAATGCTGTCATAAGAGCTGGGGCAGGCTCCGTACAGCTACAAAGCCTGCTGAGCAACAAGATCACCAGTCACCACACTCAAGTGATTCCCGATTCTGGCATCATACGTTTAGCAAGTCTAAATTTGGTTAGTCGCAAACGTATTGCACTGTTCAATATCCCCTGTGGCTAGCCCTTGCTTAAACCAGCGCATACGCTGGGCAGAGCTGCCATGGGTGAAGGATTCAGGCACCACAAACCCGCGAGATTGCTGCTGCAAACGATCATCCCCAATTTGACTAGCAGCATTGAGCGCCTCTTCAATATCACCGCGCTCTAAAATATCACGAGCCCGATCAGCCCGGTTGGCCCATATTCCTGCAAAACAATCAGCCTGTAGTTCTAAACGGACTGATAACTGATTAGCTTGGACTTTGCTAGCACGACTTTGAAGCTGGCGCACCTGATTAGAAATTCCCAAAACATTCTGCACATGATGCCCAACTTCATGGGCAACAACATAAGCCTGGGCAAAGTCACCAGGGGCTTGGTGACGACTCTTCAAATCACTATAAAAACTCAAATCGATGTAAACCTGCTGATCAGCTGGACAGTAAAACGGCCCCATAGCAGCTTGACCTAAACCACAGGCAGACTGGGTCGAACCAGAATATAGAACTAACGTAGGTTCTGGGTAATCTTCACCAATTTGCTCTCGAAAAATTTGGCTCCAGGTATCTTCGGTATCGGCTAATACCACAGAGGTGAAGTCCGCCAGTTCATCTTCAGCAAGCGATGTCTGACGTGGTTGTGATGGTGATTGGATCGAATTTCCAGAATCTAACACAACGTTTGGATCACCACCTAGTAACATGACAACCACGGCTAAGACTAATGTTCCTAATCCTCCTCCTCCGACAATCAGAGAACTGGTAGCTCCACGGCGATCATCGATATTGCTACTGCGCCGCCCTGTTTTTTTCATAACTGGCCCCTAGGTGTGTCGTAACAAATTGGATTTAAAAAAATTTACACGTAAGCACTCTAGGTACTTGTACGGAATATATCATCGCTATCTATAGCCATACATCAAACCAAGGAATCTCTTAGTATTCAGTACCGATTAATTCTCCTTGCCCACCCGTTTGGTCAGGGCCTCGATATACCGATCAATGCGGTGGTCTTGCAGACTCCCCGAGAGAATCCGCCAGGTGAATCCAACACTAAACCGTATACGGGTATCGACATGACGGTACCCCTGCCAGCGTCGAGGAAGTCCACACACGACATCATTGCCATTGACAAACCGCCAGGAATGGGGGACTCGGCGAGTATATGAATCTGCAAAAGCCTTATTGCCAATGCGCGGAGCACCAAATGTATAAACCTCTACTGAGACATCAGGGGCAAAGTTATATTGCAAATCCACCGCACACAACTTAGCCAAAGCTCCACCCAGACTATGACCAGTGACAACCCAATGCTTTAATGCACTGGGTTTTACCATGTTATGGATTAAAGCCCGCACCGCCAGATAAGCCTTGGTAAATCCAGTGTGCATTTTTACGCCAGATCTGGATGCCTCATAGACATCAGGATAATCCAGATGCCTATCATTTAATACTGCACCAGTTACCGCAGACCATTGGGAGAAGTCTAAATTTGTTAACCAATCGCGGTCGGCATCGCTACCCCGGAAAACGATATATCCACACTGGGTAGCCGGATCTTCTAATAGGGCAACTTGGGTATCGGTTTCATCGATATCAAACAACGTTGGCACAATGCCAGGATCGATGCTGAAGCGAAGCGTATCTTTAAAGGCCCTATAGACTTCGTTGGATAGATGGGCACAGCGCAATGCGGTTTTATAATCCAGTTGCTTAGTCATATCCTTCAGTCTATTTCAAATACTCTTGGGCCAGTTTGCCGCAGAGAATCAGAGTTCTGACAACTCAGTGATAAAAATTAAGCGTCAAAAAAATGTTTCAACTTCCAGGGCCTAGTGGTCTGTCAAGCCTAAGATTTAGGATGAGACCAGTAAAGAGTGAAGAGCCAAACGGGATGAATAGTGACGCTTTACCCTGCAGCCCTGGGAATCTGGCTCACGCTAGTACTCTTCATCAATATAGAATCCTAATCTTTAGCGTTGACGCTGCACTAGGCTCTCAAATGATTTAAGCCCGATGAATCTAAGTCAATGGTATAGATAAACTCTAAGCATTAACCAGAGGAGCCGTCTTCGCCTTAAAATCAGCAGCTTTGAGTGCCGTCACAGCCTCGTCAGGATCTTTTACCCGAAACTGAGCCCCAAGACGTACCACTTGGCGCTGTCCTTTATAGCTAATCATGGCAACGACAGGAACTTTTGCATCACGCTTATCTTCACCTTGTTGGTTTTGAATAACATTGCGAAGACGATTTTGCTGAACGATATCGCCGGCAATAGATGGAGGCAGTTCTAGAGTGACTAGACGAACATCTTCAATTGGCTCAGCATCATCGACAATCAGCTGAACCTGCTCATCTCTACGATCAACTTTGCCCCAAATCATTAAGCGAGCATCGGGTTTAATATGCATACCAATCCGGGCATAGGACTTGGGAAAAACAACCGCTTCAGCTTGGCCACTGAGATCTTCGATCTGCAGAATTGCCATACTATCACCCTTTTTGGTAGTGATGGGCTTCATTGCACTGATCATAACGATGGCACTGAGCGTCAGTTTCTCAGGTTGTTCGGCCAGTTCCGCCAGACTAATGGGGGCCAAAATACGGGCTGGACGCTGGATCGACTTAAGGGGATGATCCGAAATATAAAAACCTAGCAGCTCCTTTTCTAAACGCAGTCGCTCTTGGGGCTCATAATCATCCATAGACGGCGCTTTGGGAGCAGATTCATAGGCACTGGCACTATCATTAGTATGACTAGAGGTGCTAGTATCGCTTCCACCCAACATCATATCGAAAATATTGCCTTGGCCAATTTCGCGATCTTTGGCACGAGACTGAGCCCAGTCAATTACAAACTCTAGGTCGGCCATGAGCTGACGACGGTTATCTTTCACACTGTCGAGAGCACCGGAGTGGATTAGGGCTTCTAGGGCACGACGGTTGACGGCACGAAGATCTATGCGATCGCACAACTCCGCCAACGATTTAAACACCCCATCCTCCTCACGACTCTGCAAAATCGTCTCAATCGCCCCCAAACCGACGTTTCGCACCGCTGATAGACCAAATAAAATGCTATTCCCTTCCGGTGTAAAGTCCACACCGGAATGATTCACATCCGGCGGCAACACCTCAATCCCCATACTGACGCAGTTAGCAATGTGCATCTGTACCTTATCTTGATCACCACTGATGGCCGTCAAGAGTGCCGCCATATACTCAACCGGATAATTCGCCTTGAGGTAGGCTGTCTGATAAGTGACATACCCATAGGCCATAGAGTGGCTTTTGTTAAAGCAGTACTGGGCAAAGTTCACCATCTGGTCCCAAAGCTCTTCCACGGTCTTTTTGGGAACGCCATTTGCTACGGAGCCCTCGATGAATTTACCTCGGTGCATATCCATTGCCGCCTGCTTTTTCTTACCCATGGCACGACGTAGCAAGTCTGCTTCACCCAGAGAGTATCCAGCCATATCCTGGGCAATTTTCATGATCTGCTCCTGGAAAATCATGATGCCGTAGGTCTCTTCTAAAATCGGTTGAATCAGCTCGTGGGGGTAATCGATCTGCTCACGACCGTGTTTGCGGTCAATAAACTTAGGAATTAAACCGGCATCCAGCGGACCTGGTCGATAGAGCGCAAGAACTGACGAAATATCATCGAGACCGTCAGGCTTCAGATCTCGTACAATCTGCCGCATACCAGAGGATTCCAGCTGGAATACACCACCCAGCTCACCACGACTCAGCAGCTTGTAGGTTTCTGGATCGTTGTAAGCGACCTTATCCATATCCAGGGTTTCACCACGGGTCTGTTCCACATAATCCACTGCCTTTTGGATCATGGTGAGGTTACGCAGACCCAAAAAGTCCATCTTTAGTAAACCTACGGCTTCTACATCTTCCATGTAGTACTGGGTAATCACTGCGCCGTCATTATTGCGTTGTAGCGGCACCAGTTCATCCAGCGGCTTAGCTGAAATCACCACACCAGCAGCATGCATGCCAAAAGTTTTGTTGGTACCTTCAATGGTGATGGCCATATCAAGCCAGCGCTGATAGGTAACGGCTGTTCCTGGCACCAGATCACCACTGGCATACTTTTCCTCAAACATCTTCTCAGGGGTTTTTTCAGGATCAATCATCACCTTTAGTTTGGTGGGTTTACCCCGAGCCACTGGAATCATTTTCGCCATTTTGTCAGATTCACCGTAGGGAATATCCAACACGCGGGCCACGTCCTTAAGCACCGCTTTAGAGGTCATGCGGTTAAAGGTGATGATCTGGGCAACGTGGTCTTTGCCGTACTTTTCAGTCACATATTCGATCACCTTCTCCCGCTTTTCGATGCAGAAGTCGGTATCGACGTCAGGCATGGACTTACGTTCAGGGTTTAAGAAGCGCTCGAACAGTAGACCATGGTGCACCGGATCGATGTTGGTAATACCCATGCAATAGGCCACGAGGGAACCTGCTGCCGACCCTCGCCCTGGGCCAACTGGAATTTTGGTATCTCGCGCGAACTTGATGTAGTCCCACACCACCAGAAAGTAGGTAGCAAAACCCATTTGGTGCATCATCTGGATTTCGTATTCCAGTCGTGCTTGATACTCTGGTGGTGCTTCGTCGTAGGAATCGATCTCTAACCGTTCGAGCAAACCATCGCGGGAAACCTTAGCCATGTAAGTTTCGCCAGTGTGGCCCTCGGGTACTGGAAAATTAGGAATCTGGGGATTACCGAGGATTTCGTATTCTTCGACTTTTTCAGCAACTTCAACGGTGTTGGCAACGGCTTCATCGATGACATCCTGGGGCAGGTGGTCGCGGAAAAGGCGACGCATTTCTTCAGCGGATTTTAGATACTCGGTACCGCTGTATCGCAGGCGTTTATCTTCGGTGACGAGCTTGCCAGTTTGAATGCAAAGCAGTGCATCGTGGGCTTCTACATCGACACAGGAAATAAAGTGGGAATCATTGGTGGCAATTATTTTGATGTCTAGCTCGCGGGCAATGCGAACGATTTCCACATTTACAATGCGGTCCTCGGGGGAGCCGTGATCTTGAACTTCTAAATAGTAATCTTCGCCAAAGAGATCTTTATACCATTTGGCTACGCGGTAGGCGACATCCAGGCGATTTTGCATGATTGCCTGAGGCACTTCACCACCGAGACAGGCGCTAGTGACTATTAGGCCTTCGTGATATTGCTCTAGCAGGTCTTTGTTGATGCAGGGACGGGAAAAGATACCGCGACCTTGGACTCCGTCTAGGTGAGATTTGGTGGTGAGCTTGACTAGATTTTTGTAGCCCTGGGTATTTTTGGCGAGGATGACTTGATGATAACGGGGGCGTTTTTCTTGCTTAGTGATGTCGCCGTTAATCAGGTACATTTCGTTGCCGATGATGGGCTTAATGCCTGCTTTTTTGCAGGTCTTTAGCAGCTCAATGGCTCCATACATAACACCATGATCGGTGAGAGCAATGGCGGGCATACCCATCTCAACAGCCTTAGCGGCCAGTGGCTCTAGCTGACTGGCTCCATCAAGTAAGCTGTAATCGCTATGGATATGCAGACCAACAAAGGACATAAAACGGGCCCACCTTTAGTACAAGTATACTCCAAAAAGCTTGTGAGTCATCGCGTTGGGAAACCACTAGCTGTAGAGTCTGGATTATAAGGTTAGCCGATTTATAGCGCTACATCTAGTTAATTTAACGATAGATTTCTAGGTTACGGTAACAATGCCCAATAAAATGCCAAGGTTGGAGTTGGATCGATGGCAATTGGCAATTGCTGCATCAACTGAAGGATTTCCTGAGCATTCTCTCTACTCAAACATCCGCGTCGCTCAGCTACCAATAAAACATTAACTAGCTCAGTCCAAAAGATCGCAGGGACAATAGCCTGATTTGAAGCCTGCACAAGCAACCGAATCGCATCCGCTGCAGCGTTTTCCTCGTCTGGCATGCACCAGCTAATGGTCACTGAGCCATCTAGGACAAATTGCATTTAGTATCGCCGCCCAATGTCGCGGGCGTCACGTACAGATAGTTCGCCTAGTGAAAAATGCTGACTAATGGCTTTGAGGCGTTGCCAAATAAGTTGCAGATTAGAAGTGAAAGCAGGCGTTTGGATTGTCACAGGACTGCCATTATGGCCTTGGCGTTTGGCATTAGCTTTTAGCTGCTGCTGTAGGGCATCAAGGATAGTTCCTTAAGATTGTTGGGGAGCCAGGTTATGAACTACGATTGCCTGTGCTTCAGCCTCAATAGTCCGTCCTGACTACTGAGCACGGGCTTGCAATTGAGCCATGGCTGTCGGTGTTAGTGTAAGCCTAATAGCATCAGACATCGCGCTTACTTATGGTATTAAGCGTCATTGTAGTTAGCATTCACGTTGGGGTGCAAGAATTGATGGGTTGAGATCTCAGGATTGGTGGGTTGTGGGTGCGATCGCACCCAAGCACAAGGCATTGTCCCTACAGCATTATCTATTTTGCAGCAGGAGCGAGAGTTGATGAGCACCACGCCGATCCCTCCCCTCCTCGGAGGGGTGCCCAACGGGCGGGGTGGGTCTCGATCCCTTGCGCCAACGGCCAATCCACCCCTTCGCCCCTCCCCGGAGGGGAAAGGTTATCCTGCTGTGGATCTAAGCGTCGGCCCGTGATGCTTCTTTGCCTGTGAAAGTTGTGAAGCTCACATCCACGTCCGGTTGAAAACCAGGCGCTAATTGGGTGCTGTCTGCTAAAGCGACAAAACCACTCATACTATTTGGAGCACTGAACTGATATGTTACGAACCCCTTTTAGTGGGTTTTGATCCAGTTAGCCCTGGGTTTTGAACTGGGCGAGATAGAGCTACTTACTGTTAAATATCAGGAACTTGCAAGTTCGTCTCTGGGTGTCTTCGATGCCTGTGGTTGTCTATTCCAACTAACTAGCCAAACGCAAATCCATCTCGTTCGATAATGTGCTGTTCACGCTCACCAGTAAGTTCAACATCAGCATCCAAATAGGGACAAGTAAACAATTGGCCCATAATCTCTATTGCGTTGCATCAAGAACCAAAGGGATTATGTAGCTTTATCCCTGTCTTTTCAAAGTCCCCTGTATGACGGGTGACTACAGTTAACCCATGCTCAAGCGCAGTTGCAGCAATCAGGGCATCGTAGTCTGACATGGGATCTGGCACATGGAGTGACGCACATCGTTTGGCAATGCTGATAGTAATGGGAATGATGCGATCAGCATAACCAGCCAACACATGGTCATTGAGCCACTGCCGCAGAACCTTGCCTTGAGCTTGATCTCTTCGCTCCATTAGCAACACGCCCCGTCCTAGCTCAAACACCGTTATGACTGAGATAAAGGTTTTGCCGCCGGGTGTCGCCTTGGCCCATTTTTCTACCTGAGAATTAACGCGATCAGAGCCTATTTTACGTAATTCAGAAACCACATTGGTATCCAATAAGAACATTAGTTTTCCCGTCCTTCAGTAGGCTCAACTCTAACCATCAGGCCAGATCCACATCTCGTAAAGCCGCACCAGTCAGACGGATCGGATTGAACTCAATGTCAGCTGCTGCTGGCATCGCCAACAGGTCAGCGACGCTTTCAGTTTTCCCAATCAGTTTGTAGTAGTCGTCGATGGACAGCAGCACATGGGCTGGCGTGCCTCTATCAGTTATGAATACTGGTTCATGCTCGGCAGCACGCTTGGCTTTACCGACATCCTGGTTAAATTCGCGACTCGACATATTGTACATGGCAACCCCCACAATGTAGTTACGTTGCTACATTGTAGGGTGTGGGAATGAAAATGCCATGTTTAATCGCAACTAACCGCCCATTGGACCACGGTAAACGGAAAACTTATTTGAGTGGGTTCCTGGCCCTGCATCGGGTGCTGTTAGCGACGCGTAACGTACCAAATTGAAAGACTCTAATATTTTGTCAGTCCTCAAAATTTGCATCATCGTAACCCTGTCAATGCCCTAAGACCGCAATAGCAGCAATATCCCAGTAATTGACGCCGACATCAGAAAAATAAACCGCAAAAACCGATTTCCTTTTTTGATCCCCAAACTGGCCCCACAGTAACTGCCCAATAACGCCCCCCCAACCAGCCCTGGAGCCAAGGACCACACCGTATGGCCCAGAAAAATGTGGGAAGCCGCCCCAATCATATTCCAGAAAATCCCATTGGCCGATAGGGTCATGGCCGTAGCGTGAAGCTGGTCGTACCGAAAAAACTGCAAATACAAATAAGTAGTAAAAATCCCAGCCCCTGCTGTAATCCAGCCACTGTAAAACGCCATGGGCATCAGCATCAACGAAGCCAGACACCACAGTTTGGGCGACATCTGCCGGGGCTGATGCTCTAGATGATCGCCCTTGCGCAGAAAAGCCACCACCACCATCACCAAAATGACAATGCCTAAAATGGGCCGCATGGTTTCACCGGACAGGCGACTGGCAAAACGAGTACCTAATATCACCAAGGGCACACCGGTCAACCCTGTCCACCAAAACATCTGCCAATCAATCAGCCCAGCCTTGATATATCGATAGCCGCTGCCCAACCCAATAAAGCCAACCGCTAATTTATGGCAAGCTAAGGCATTTACAAAGGGCAAACCTAGCAATAAAAGAATCGGTAGCAAAATCAAGCCTGCCCCACCTCCGGCCAAACTCGAAAAAAAACAAGCAATAAATGACGCGAGAAAACTGGCAACCATAAAGCCAGGGCTCATGTCAGGCATTACAGTCATTTACTGCCCTGATGTAATTGACCCTGCCTCAATAAAATAGGCCGCCTAGGAGCTGATGGAGGCAAAAATCGACAGGGGCGTTGGACCGCCTGATACAGGATTTCTTCGTAAACTTCACTTTCGACAACATACGCACCGAAGCGAGCCAGATGGGGATTCATCATTTGGGCATCAAAGAGGAGGAAGTTTTGCGATCGCAACCACGCCACCAGCTTCACCATAGCTACCTTTGAACCATCAGGAATGGTAAAAAACATCGACTCCCCGATAAATGCGCCACCAAGCACAATCCCTAAAATTCCTCCCGCCAGCTGATCCCCCTGCCAGGCCTCGAAACTATGGGCATGCCCTGCTCGGTGCAGCATACGATAGATCGCCTTCAATTCATCCGAAATCCAGGTGGTTTCCCGATTTGCACAGCCCTCAATAACCCCATCAAAATCCCGATTAAAGGCAGTCTCAAACCGATTTTGGTTCAGTACACGACGCAGTGATTTTGGGAAACGAAACCGATCATCCAACGGAATCAATGCTCGTTTACGGCTGGAATACCAATTAAGCGTTTGGCAATCGCTATCTGCCATTAAAAAATAGCCCTGGGCATAGCATTGCAAAATGTGGGGAATCGAGTAAGCCATAGTAGCTAAGACAGCAGGGACACTCCCGTTACATTCTTCAAACCCTCTCCCTACCGTAGCCTAAAAAAACTTACCCTAAAAGAACCAAGCATCCAAAAATATAGGTATTGCCGCAGCATCCCCTATGCCTGAACCGATTCCATCCGTCACGTTACCACCTGCTCAAAATCCATACCAGGAAGGCGAATGGCTAAGAGCATCACTGCAACAGTGGTTAGATACCGAATTTTTACCAGAAGCCGTAAATCAGGACATCGCCCAGCGCGCCTCCCAAGTGTTTATCCGGCAACGCATGGAAGGGGAAAATGAATTGATTCCTCTAGTCATGGCCATTTTGATCGAAATGCAAGCCTTCGATTTCTCCAAAAGTTTCTACAGTGAGTTTTCAGTTGCCAATGCTGTCGGTGATTTATTGCTAGATAGCCTGGGCATTGATCGCTGCTGCGGAGCATAGAATATGCTTTGGTTAGCCCTTGCCAGCGGCACCGCCCTATGCGAAGCCCTAAAGGATGCCACTGGGAAACAGGCGCTAAAATCCTTAGATGAATATTCAGTTTTATTAGGCTTTACCAGCGTTGGAGCCCTGTTCATGGCCACACTGATGCTGGTAACTGGCGGCGTACCGACCTTAGGACCTGATTTTGGGCTGGCACTGCTGATCGGGGGAGGATTAAATATTTTGGCCTTCACCCTTTACACTAAGGCAATCAAAATTGCCGATCTGTCATTGACAGTACCGTTAGTCACCTTAACGCCCCTCTTTCTGCTGGTGACCTCTCCAATTATCGTTGACGAATGGCCTACCGGACTCGATGCTATGGGTGTGCTGTTGCTCATTGTGGGGTCCTATCTGCTCAATCTAAAACCAAGTGATGGGTTCACCCTGGCCCCCTTAAAGGCACTGATGACCAATCCAGGTAGTCGAATGATGCTGGGTGTTGCCTTTTTATGGAGCATCACCTCAAACTTTGATAAGGTTGGCACCCTAAATTCATCATCTCTATTTTGGGGCATGTCGCTGTTTGGCACCATCGCCATGGGTATGGTGCCATTTGTGATCAGACAGGTTTGGCAGCAGGGAACAGGTTCAGTGTTTGGGAAGATGCGAACTGATAAGTTGGCAAACGTGCGATCTCAAGCACCATTCATCATACTTGCAGGCCTATTCAATGCCACTGGCATCAGCTTACAGTTTGTCGCCTTGACGATGGCTCCAGTAGCCCAAGTCGTCGCCGTCAAGCGTATGAGTGCCTTAATTTCAGTTGGGTTTGGCTATGCTCTATTTGGTGAAACAGAACTACGAGAGCGCCTGCTAGGGGCAGCCATTATGGTCAGTGGTGTCGCCATTATGGCTATCGATTAAAGATTCAGCTATCTCGCCGATTTTGATTGCACTATAGGTATATACACTCGATACACTCAATGTTGCGATAGAATAGCTTCTATAAATTTAAGTGTCTGTGCTGGAGACTCCCGATGCTGACTCTAAAGATCGTTGTATACGTGACCGTTTTCTTCTTTGTAGGCCTATTTATTTTTGGTTTCCTCAACGGCGACCCCGCTCGGAATCCTGGCCGTCAAGATATGGAATAATTCCTGCCATACGCTAAGTCCGAAAGAGTTCCAATGAATTTTGATCAGGCTCCTTGGCTAGCCCAGCTAAGGAGCTTTTAATACGGGTCAGTTTTACCCAGAAGGACTGTTTCGACGCTTGTGTTCATGAGGGTTAGCCTTAGTCAGCTGACCATTGGCCGTTTTTAACAATATCCATGGCCCCAATCGATTTACCTCCTGAACCTTCATTACATCAGTTATCTACGGTCTCCATCAGCACAGTTTCACCTAAAACGAAGCACAGCGGGACTCAACACTCACTTACCCATCATTATTCTGCGCCTAGTCACTCGCAAGATCGTGTCTTAGCACCTGTTTTTTCCCCCAGGAGTCTTATTCCTGCTGGACAGCTGTCAGCTCCTAGTTCTGACGATTTCTCAAAACCTAATCTGGCTCAATTGCCAATTCTGCCTTCAGAAACCGATACAGCTCCGGCTGCAATTGATGAAGAAACCCTAGATACTGTCAACGACACCATTGATGAGCTATCAGATTCAGAAACGATTGACGCCATCGATGAGCTGTCAGATACAGAAATGATTGAAACAATTGAACCGGCAAATATAGAAGCCATCGAACCGCTAATAGACACCGGAGAAATCGAATCGGAAGCTGTAGACCTCGATCATGCCAATCCAGACGACATCATAGAGTTAGAGGCGATCGATTTAAACGAAGTAGAACCAGGTGATTTAGACGCCATCGATCAAGTTCCTGACACTTTAGAAGAATTAGAAGAAACTGATTTAGACGCCATTACGTCAGATGAATCTACTACATCGACTGACTCCGATGCATCCAACTCAGCTGTAGAGTTCCCTACGGCAGATACCGCTACTCCATTAGATCCCTCAAAGTTAGAGATCACGGCTGACACACAAATATTTAACTCCGATAGGCAAGTGGTCATTGCTCGGGGCAATGTGGTCTTCAAGCTCAATAACGCTTTTCTGCTAGCCGATGAACTATGGGTCAACCTAGTCAACCGCTATGTGTTGGCCGAGGGGAATGTGATTCTGACTAGTGGCGAACAAGAAGTCCGAGGTGAGCGGGCTGAATATAATCTGCTACAGGAAGCTGGCACTATTTTTGAAACACGAGGAGAACTTTTTTTCCCAGACCTGGAAGACGATTTTGCGTCGCCCACAGAAGGCAATCTTACGAGTCGAACGGTTTTTGATCCCCTTAATCCTGATTCAGATATCGCCAATGTCAGAGGTACAGGTGGTTTTGCCGTCAGTTCAGAGATTAGAGATAATACCCCTGGATCATTTCCAGAAGGTGAGGGAGGCATTAAACGCCTGCGCTTTGAAGCGGCTCGCGTTAACTTCGATGCCGAAACTTGGGTTGCAGAGGAAGTACGCTTAACCAATGATCCCTTTTCTCCACCCGAGGTAGAATTCCGCACTGACCGGATGACCCTAGTCAGTTTATCGCCCACAGCAGATTTACTGACTACAGAAGATCCTCGGCTGGTATTTGATCAAGGGCTAGCTTTACCATTATTTAAGTCAAGATATATCCTGAATCGTGGCGCTGCTGATTCAAGGCAAATTATTCCTTTTGGCATAAATATTGGTAGCGATTCTCAAGATCGCGGTGGGCTGTTTGTGGAAAGTGAATTTTCCATCGTTCGCAATGCATTCACTAACCTTAGTGTTACTCCTCAATATTTTGTCGAGCGCGCATCCAATCAGGGAGCAACGGATCTAGATGTCTTTGGGATTGAGGTTGACTTTGATACTCGTCTATCGCCTACATCCGACCTCTCTGCTCGGGCTACATTAACTAGCTTCAATTTAAATCAGATTGACGACAATCTCCGTGGCTATATTCGCAATCGTTATCTCATTGGCAAACATAAGCTCACTGCAGAGTATAGCTATCGCGATCGCTTTTTTAATGGCAGTCTGGGGTTTCAAGATGTCCAATCTAGCGTTGGCGCATTACTCCTCTCACCACCCGTTAATTTAGATGGTCGTGGTCTGATTTGGACGTATCAAATTGATGGCCGGTTAATCAGATCAAGAACTGACCGCATTGATCTTCTCGGTAGACCCAGACGGGGAGGAGACGAGGATTTGATTACCCTGGGTCGAGTACAAGCTAGCACACGCTTACGGAAAAGGTTTAATCTGTGGCGTGGTAAACCTTTAGCTGCCACCCAGGATAAAGGTTTACGCTATAGCCCAGTCCCCCTAGTGCCTAATTTAAACCTAACCCTTAATTTAGTGGGTGTTGGCGCATACTACACAAGTGACGAACTAACAACAGAACTCTCTGGAGATATCCGGTTAGACGGACAGTTCGGACATTTGTCTAAGAATTTTTTTGACTACACCCGTTTTAATATTGGATATTCTGAAGACATCGTGTCTGATGACCGTTCTCCATTTTTGTTTGATCGAGATGTTGATCGACGAGTGCTTAGCTTTGGTATCTTACAGCAAATTATTGGCCCCTTTTTATTAGGGTTTCAAACCTCTATCAACATCAACACCAGGAAAGAAATTAATACTGATATCATCCTCCAGTATAGTCGTCGCACCTATGGAATAGTTGCCCGCTATAGTCCTACCCGAGAAACTGGCTCTATAGGATTTAGACTGAGCGATTTTAACTGGCTTGGTAGCGGCAGCCCTTTTGATGAACCGAATATTCGTCAGGTAGAGAATGGTTTAGCAGAACAGCGTTGACCCCCTACGTACTTTGAATGCACAGCCCATAGATTTATTCTCAGCTCAACAAAGTTTAAAGACCGCATCAAGAATATATTTCTAAGGTTAAAGTTAAGAACCGTAGGGGAATATCTAAACCTGTCAATATTGTTTTCCAAATGTATTAGGAAATTGTTACTTAAACGATGAATTAAACCTTGTCCATGTCCAGAACGGTCGTTCTTCCGTAGAAGAACCGACAAGTTTTAACTTAGACGTGGTTTAGCTAATAGCTAGTCATTTGGGCTAAGGGTAGGTAAATATTATGGCATCAGAACTAGAACGAGAAGCAAAACAGGCCATTGCGCTGATTAAGTCCTTTAGCCTGGAACTAGAGCACTACAGTCCTGAAAGCCAAGTACTCTATTGGCTTAACCAGTATCGCGCGGCTTGGATTAGAGACGCCGTCATTGAGGCGGTTTATCAAGGGCGTTACAAAATTATCTCCGTTGCCCACCTGCTTGATCTGTGGAAACGACGTGGTCAACCCGTTTGCCACTTTACTTCAGGCTTTGAGCAAGTGATTTCAGCCCAACTTGGCACTCCACTACATTTGTCCCCATCAATGATGTCTCACGCCCCAAAGCCAGCTGAAGCAATTGGCAAGAGTGACATTTCTGCAAGAAGCTACGGAGACTATCTAGGCTTATCAATAGATTCATTTCCTGTAGCAGATACAAATGATTTAGTTGAAGTGTATCAAGCTAACGGATCTCGTCAAAAATGGGTAGACAATCCAGACACATCAAACATCCAGTCTGAGAAAAGAAGCCATACCTCAGATTATATAATTCTGGGCAAATCATCACCCATTGAACCCTTTCGTCCTACTCTCCGTCAAAAGCATTTGTCTAGGCGCTAACGTCACCCAGTCGAATTTCGGAACAAAAGGACGCCATGGTTTGGCCTGCGTCTCCGCTGACAATATTAGTGCGCATTCTGAGCCTCTCAGTAATAAACCACCAGCGCTCCTCAGATCGTCGTCCATTGAATTCTGTGACTATGGTCAACACTTCATTTTCAAATCGATACTGACTAACTTGAAGGGCTGCATTGCCATCGGTCTGACTGAATAATTTACCACTAGTGTCATCGGTTGGGATCCCTACCAGCAATGTTGATTGGTTACGCGTCTGTCCCCCTAAGATCGTACTTTTCTGGACAATCCGTAGACCACCGATCGCTTCTGCTGGAGTCCAATCACATTGATCACAAAGCTGAACAATAGCATCGGCATTGGTGTCAAGGTAAGTCACCTCTAAATCTGATTTACCGGCCTTTGAGCTACCCGCCTTTAAATAGTGGGTGGTGCGCTGCGAAAACCATCGTCCACTTTGCTTTTTAAAAAAGTTCACATTCTGCATAAATAGGTCTGAATGGAGTGACACATGGGGCCACAATTCGTTATCTGCCTTTAAGTTTACGCTGTGACGCCCCCTTCAAAATCATCAGTTCACTGGCCACAACCTATGGAAGCCAGACGTATCCAATGATCGAGAGCAATTCGCAATGATAAGCTAACAAATGCGAATTTAAAACCCTTTTAGTCTGTGGTGAAATTTCAATGACCCAACCTGATCAAACGCCCTACTTGTTAAGAGCCGCCAAGGGCGAAATCTTGGATCGACCACCGGTCTGGATGATGCGTCAGGCGGGTCGATACATGAAGATATATCGCGATTTACGAGAGAAATATCCATCCTTCCGCGAACGTTCTGAGAACCCAGAACTTGCTATTGAGATTTCACTGCAGCCCTGGCGAGCCTTTCGGCCTGATGGTGTGATTATGTTTTCAGACATTTTGACTCCCTTACCGGGCATGGGCATATCCTTTGACATTGTAGAAAGCAAGGGCCCCATCATTGAGCCCGCAATTCGCACCCAAGCGCAAATCGATGCTCTGCGTCCACTGAACCCTGAAGCAGATTTACCCTTTATTCGTCAGATTTTAACTACCCTGCGACAGGAAGTAGGCAATGCATCGACAGTACTCGGTTTTGTTGGATCTCCTTGGACACTAGCGGCTTATGCTGTCGAAGGTAAAAGCTCTAAGAACTACTCTGTGATTAAGGGCATGGCCTTCTCTGAGCCCAAGATGCTGCATCAGCTTTTGAGCCACTTAGCAGACGGCATCGCGACCTATGTGCGCTATCAAATTGACTGTGGTGCTCAGGTAGTCCAACTATTTGATTCTTGGGCAGGTCAGCTCAGTCCTGAAGACTATCGTACATTTGCGCTGCCTTATCAACAGCAGGTAGTACGCCAGGTTAAAGAAACTCACCCTGATACCCCCATCATCCTTTACATCAGTGGCAGTGCCGGTGTCCTAGAATTAATGGGAGAGTCTGGCGTAGATATTATTAGCCTCGACTGGACGGTTGATATGGCCGATGGCCGACGACGGCTAGGTCCCAATATGAAGGTGCAGGGCAATGTTGACCCTGGGGTCTTGTTTGGTTCGAAGGATTTTATTCGCGATCGCATCCTCGACACCGTCCGCAAAGCAGGTCGAGGCGGCCACATTTTGAATCTTGGTCACGGCATTCTTCCGGGCACTCCCGAAGAAAATGCAGCCCATTTCTTTGAAACAGCCAAACGAATTGAAGAGTTAATGGCAGTTCCAGCTTAATGCTAAGCCTAGCTCAACAGTTGGAAACCATAGTCTATGGCCCCTTTGCCGGGGCCATAGTTTTCTGAAGATTTTGAAAAATTTCCTCAGCAGAGCATCACACTAGCTGTCATAACTGTTACACAAAGTAATAGTATATATACTCAAATATCCTGCCCAATCAAACCGTGAGTCAACTGGCACAATTCATCAACCCATCGCCCCAAAGAATTTTTATTACTGGTGCCAGCGGCTGTATTGGCCATTATGTGCTTGAAAGCCTCCTTGCAAATACCAATCACGAGCTTTTTCTTCTCCTACGTAATCCATGTAAACTGCAACTTGACATTAACAAACAGTCCAGGGTTCATATACTACAAGGTGATATTCGCGAAATTGAGCAGTTTGCCGACTTAATAGTCACCATGGACAGTGCTATCCTCATCGCCACATCTTGGGGGGGAGCACCTGCTATTTATGACGTTAATGTCACTGGCAATTTAAGGCTGATGGAGCTACTTGATCCTGAACGCATTCAACAAGTAATCTACTTTTCGACAGCTAGCATCTTAGACCGACAAAACCGACCTTTAAAAGAAGCCGGACAGGTCTCTTTTGACTACATTCGTAGTAAACATCAATGCCATCAAAAACTTAGAGCCTTGGCAATTTTTCCAAAAATCACTACTCTCTTCCCCACACTAGTTTTTGGTGGTGATACCAATAAACCCTATTCCCATATATCAAGTGGGTTGCCCGAAGTCACTAAGTGGATTGATCTCATACGCTTTTTCCGTGCAGATGGCACCCTGCATTTTATTCATGCTAAGGACATTGCAACGGTTGTCACCTATTTAGTAGATCACGCGCCCAAAGCTGATGAGTCACGGGAACTTGTATTGGGTAATCCTGCACTCGCCGTTAATGAAGCAGTTGCTGAGGTCAGCCATTACCTAGGCCGATCAATTTATTTTCAGATTCCGCTAACCCAAGGTCTAATAGACTTTTTTATTAAGCTTTTCAATGTCCGTATGGAAGACTGGGATCGGTTTTGTTTAAAGTATCGTCATTTTACTTATCAAAACCCCCTGACCCCTATCAACTTTGGCATAGACACTTACTGTGCTACTGTTGCTGAGCTATTTCAAGCCACTGGCATCGAATCAAAGCAAAGAAAAACACGCTAGACTGTGTAACGCAGTAAATATGAATGAGGCTTATGCTGTAGAGGTAAATGTTTGACCTCAGTATTTACCGCCCCAGTTCAAAAATGATTTTGTGAGAAGTGGGACTTCAAGGCCCACTTTTTATTTTGTTTAATTTATCAAGTATTTATGGCCCATCCTGTTATCCCACAGGTTCTTGAAATAGCCATTCCCATTGCCTCCGACTTGGGATTAGAGGTGGTGGGCGCGGTTTTTCAAACCAACCATAATCCCCCGGTTTTGCGTGTTGACGTCCGCAACCAAACTCAGGAAGATACAAGTTTAGAAGACTGTGAACACATGAGCATTGCCCTGGGTGAGGCATTAGAAACCTCCGATACCTTACCAGATGCATACGTCCTTGAAGTGTCTAGTCCCGGAGTTTCTGACCAGCTCAAAACTGATCGTGATTTCCTTGTTTTTAAGGGGTTTAGCATCGAAGTTACACTCCACACACCCCATAAGGGCAAAAAAGTGTGGGTAGGCACTCTTCTAGAACGCTCAGATAGTAAATTAGCAATTAGCCAACGGGGGCGTCGCGTTGCCTTACCCAGTGAGTTAGTAGAGACAGTTCAGCTTAGCAATCACTCAGACATATGACCCAGGTGTCGAATACCTACTAGCCAAACGAGGCCTGAGCCAATACCACGCACGCTAAGATATCAGGCTTAAATAAGCATCATTCTTATTATTTTATTCGTACGGAAACCATTTGTTTCAGGAGAAGAGAGCCCATGTCAATGGTTAGTCTGCCAAGCCTACAAGAGATGATTGAAGGTATTAGCCGCGAACGTAATCTACCTCGTTCTGCCGTAGAACAGGCATTGAGAGAAGCTTTACTCAAAGGCTACGAACGATATCGCCGCACTCGACGTATGGATGGCGCTCAATTTGATGAAGATTATTTTGACAATTTCTCAGTGGAGTTAGATCCGGAAGAAGAAGGTTTTAGGGTCTTATCCAGCAAAATGATCGTCGAAGCAGTGGAAAACCCTGACCATCAAATTTCTTTGGCTGAAGTGGTGGAAGTTGCACCAGAAGCACAGATCGGCGACGAAGTTGTCCTTGATGTCACGCCAGAACAAAAGGACTTTGGTCGCATGGCAGCCATTCAAACCAAACAGGTTCTCGCTCAAAAATTACGGGATCAGCAACGACGGCTCATTCAGGAAGAGTTTCAGGATTTGGAAGGCACTATCTTACAGGCAAGGGTGCTGCGATTTGAGCGTCAGTCAGTCATCATGGCCGTCAGCAGCGGTGTAGGTCAGCCTGATGTAGAGGCAGAACTGCTCAAGCGAGACCAGTTGCCCAATGATAACTATCGAGCCAATGCCACATTCCGTGTAGCGCTTAAAAAAGTCTCAGAAGGCTCCCACCGTGGCCCACAGTTACTGGTTTCTCGTGCCGATGCCAGCTTAGTCGTTGAACTATTCTCGAATGAAGTTCCTGAAATTGAGGACGAAGTTGTCCGTATTGTCGCTGTAGCACGCGAAGCCAATCCCCCATCACGCTCAGTCGGACCAAGGACCAAAATTGCCGTTGATACCCTGGAACGAGATGTTGATCCTGTGGGGGCTTGCATTGGTGCCCGAGGGTCTCGTATTCAAGTTGTTGTCAACGAATTGCGCGGTGAAAAAATTGACGTTATTCGCTGGTCTCCAGACCCAGCGACTTATATTGCCAATGCCCTCAGTCCCGCCAGAGTTGACGAGGTACGACTCATGAATCCTGAAGATCGTCAAGCCCATGTCTTAGTCCCTGAAGATCAACTTAGTTTAGCCATTGGCAAGGAAGGCCAGAACGTGCGACTCGCGGCCCGTCTTACTGGCTGGAAAATCGACATCAAAGATTCAGCCAAGTACGATTACGAAGCTGAAGATGAAAAAGTACGTGCCCAGATGGAGGCAAAACGTCAGCAGGAAGAAGAGGCAGCAGCAGCCCTAGCTGCTCAGATGGAGGCGATCAAAGCTGCAAATCTTGCTGCTGCTGCGCAAAAAGCTTCAGAAGATACAGAGGCCCTTGAAGCTGGCACGTATGAGGAACCAATATACGAGGAGGAATAGGATGCCCCCCAACTACCGACGCTGTGTAAGTTGTCGTAGAATAGCTCATCGCAATCAGTTGCTAAGAGTAGTCCGCACGTATCCAACCGGCAAAGTCCAGCTTAATCATGGAATGGGGCGTTCTGCTTATCTGTGTCCTCAATCAGATTGCTTAAGCTCAGCTTATAAAAAGAATCGTCTCGGGCGTTCACTAAAAACGTCGATTCCAGAGATGATTTACGAGCAATTACAGCGGCAAATCCAGGCCTAATCAATTTTGCTCCTGGCAGTCATCTAAGCAATCGGTTAAATTAGCTGCGCAGGCTGTCCAGCAATAGCTCATACTGAAACAGCTCGGCAATACAGTAGAGTCTTTTATTAAACCCTCAACTAAGGACAATCCGTAAGACGAATGCTAAGGTAAAATTTAATGTCTGTGCCAATTTCCGCTCGGAAACGACCGGATCTGTCAGAATGTTATTGAGCGAGGATGAGGGTAATTATCTATTTTTTGAGATTGCAATTTGACCACATTAGTGTCATCAATCGATAAAATTAGATGATTACTCATGTGCCCAAGGGTAAAATGTCATGTCGTTTCGATAAGGGCAGTAAGTCTATGTGACACCTTTCTTTGAAAATTTGCGAGGAATATTTGGATGAACAATGGCAAAGTCAGGATATATGAGTTATCTCGGGAGTTAGATTTAGACAATAAAGATATTCTGGCAATCTGTGAACGCTTGGAAATTGCAGTTAAGAGTCATAGCAGTACGATTACTGAATCAGATGCAGAACGGATACGTGGAGCTGCCGCAGGAGCCCCAAAACGCTCCCTTCAAAAGCCGACTCCAAGGCCGAAGCAAAAACCTACATTAACCAAGCCTAAAGCGCCAAATCGTCCCGTCCGCAAACAGCAAATTTTAGAGGTTAGACGTCACCAACCTTCCGCGCCACGCCCTCCTGAGAAAAAAGTTTCTCAACCTAAAGCACCTGAAAATGATTCGTCTGAGGCTCCTACAGAAAATTTGAGGCAGCCACCAAGTCGACCAGGGCGGCCCAATAAGCCCGATATTAAACCTCCACAAAAGCCGGTTCCGCGTCCTACTACCGCTAGTTCATCTGTTGCAGAGAAGCCTGTTGCAGAGAAGCCATCATCGCCAAAAAGTGCATCTGCTTCGACGCCAACGGCATCGACACCAAAACCTGTGCAGTCAAAGTTGGTATCACCGCCATCCCGTTCACCTGCACCAAGACCTAAGGCTGTCAAACGGAGTAGTAATGATGAACAAGGTGGAAAAATCTCGGTTACAGAGGTTGCCAATGGTGAAGCTAAAGCAAAACCGACCTTACTGAAGACAAAGCCTAGTCTGAAGCCAAAGCCTGTTATTGAGGCTCGTCGGCCAACTAAGCCCAGTGTCACTGAATCAAGTGAACCAGATACTAGTGATGAGTCAGGCATTGAAGAAAATGAAGCTCCTGTTCTAGTTGGTGCCCCTCGCCGTCCTGATGTGCGTCGTCCTGCAGCTCCAGCTAAGCCGCCCAAGCGAGGCAAACCACTGCGTGGTGAAAGTGAAGAAGAGGAAATGCGGCAACGGGCGAGTAAAAATGCGACGAAAAAACGCCGTGCTCAACGCCTTGATGAGGATGATGACATTGACGAGCTAGAAGCTGGTCTTGCTGGAGATAGCGCAGCAACTCCCATCAGTATTTCCTTGATGCGACCTCCTAAGCCCAAATCTCATCAGACTCAGGCGAAACCTGCTGCAGTGAAGAGCCGATCTATGCCCAGCCGAGGGGGTTCATCACGTAACAATCGTCGCGATCGCAAAGTTGAGGTAGTCGAAGAAAAGCCAGAACTAATTGTTCTCACCAATGGCTTAACCGTCCATGAACTAGCCCAAGAAATCAAAGAACCTGAAACTGAGTTGATTAAGTTCTTGTTTTTTAAGGGCATTGCTACCAACATCAACCAAACCCTAGATATTCCCACTGCCAAAATGGTAGCGGAGGCATTTGACATCGCAGTAGAAACCGCTGAGGCCGAATCCGAAGCGAAGAAAATTACCGAGATGTTGGATGATGACGACCTGGAGAATCTAAAACAGAGGCCTCCAGTGGTTACCATCATGGGCCACGTTGACCACGGCAAAACATCACTACTCGATGCGATTCGTCAAGCTAAGGTTGCTAGCGGAGAAGCAGGGGGTATTACCCAGCACATTGGTGCCTATCATGTTGATGTTGAACATGATGAAGGTACTCGCCAAGTGGTATTCCTAGACACTCCGGGACACGAAGCGTTTACAGCGATGCGAGCACGGGGTACACGGGTGACCGACATTGCAGTCCTGGTTGTAGCTGCAGATGATGGTGTACGCCCTCAAACTATTGAGGCCATTAGCCATGCTAAAGCCGCGAAAGTCCCCATTGTGACTGCAATCAATAAGATCGATAAGGAAACAGCCAGCCCTGATCGTGTTAAACAGGAGTTAATGGAACATGGTCTTGTGCCTGAGGAATGGGGGGGGGACAGTATCATGGTTCCGGTGAGTGCGATCACGGGTGAAAACCTGGACCTACTCTTAGAAATGCTCCTACTCCAGGCCGAAGTAGAGGATCTCCATGCAAATCCAGACAGGCTTGCCAGGGGTACTGTAATTGAGGCCAACTTAGATAAAGCTCGCGGTCCGGTAGCTACCCTATTAATTCAAAATGGTACTTTGAGGGTTGGAGACTCAATGGTAGTCGGCTCAGTCTTCGGCAAGGTACGGGCTATGCTTGACGATCGACTCAACCGAGTGGAGGCAGCATCACCCTCGTTTGCCGTAGAGGTTTTGGGGCTAAATGATGTACCCCAGGCAGGGGATGAATTTGAGGTGTTCGCCTCCGAGAAAGAGGCGCGAGCTGTCGCAGATGAGCGGGCTGCAGATCAACGACAGTCTAGACTACAGCAAGCCATGGCGTCTCGACGGGTTACTCTGAATACCTTGTCAGCTCAGGCACAGGAAGGTGAACTGAAAGAACTCAACATCCTTCTAAAGGCTGACGTACAGGGCTCCATTGAGGCAATTCTAGCGTCCTTACAGCAATTGCCACAGGATGAAGTACAAATCCGTGTGCTAATGGCAGCTCCGGGCGAAATTAGTGAAACAGATGTTGACTTAGCAGCAGCCAGTGGCGCTGTTATTATTGGCTTCAACACGACCTTAGCCCCAGGAGCACAGCAAGCCTCTGACCGCCTAGGTGTAGATATTCAAGATTATGACATCATCTACAAGCTTTTAGAAGATATCGAAGGCGCAATGGAAGGTCTGTTAGAGCCCGAATTAGTAGCAGAAGACCTAGGCGAAGTGGAAGTTCGAGCCGTTTTCCCAGTGCGCAAGGGTGCTGTGGCAGGTTGCTATGTGCTCTCTGGCAAAGTTACTCGCAACTGCAAACTACGTGTCATACGTAACGGTTCTGCAATTTACGAAGGCAATCTCGATTCCCTCAAACGAATGCGCGACGACGTGAAAGAAGTGGCTTCGGGCTTTGAATGCGGTATTGGCGTTGATAAGTTCAGTAATTGGCAGGAAGGCGATCGCATTGAAGCATTCAAGATGGTCACTAAGCGAAGAACATTGGCAGGTCGTGCTTAATCGAACTCATCTTTTACAGACTCAGGCAACACTTATATGATAGTCGCCTGAGTCTGTCTGCAGCCGTATAGAAGAATAAGCGCAACTCGATACAAACCGTGACGATAGGCACAACATGTCTTAGACAGCTGCGTTATCGTAGACAAAGAAAGGATTGAATATTTCTTAAGTCAGTTGACGCAGAGAACCCTTATGGCTGCTATATCTTCTAATTTATTTAGCTCTGAAGACACAGATGTATGGTTGAATCTTCAGCGTGCTATTTGCAATAGTACTGGGTTTCAACGATGGAAATCAGAGCTGCCTACCGACACCTTGGACAAAATACCCTTAGAGCAGTTGGTCAGGCGTTACTTACGTGAGACATTGGAAACACTTGCCTACTAACTATCAGCAGATAGTTTTAGAAAACTTAAGTCTAGGTATTTAATTTCTCTGAAATTCATCCATGATTGAAAATTATCTGGATGACTAACTAAAAAGGAAGGCTAAAAACCTTCCTTTTTGATATTTAAAATACTAAAGGCCCCTATCCAAAGATAGAGGCCTTTTCGACTAAGCTAGGTTACAAAACCAAGACAACTAGGCGTTGATTTGAGGAGCAACCATTGCAACAGGAGCAGCTTCACCAGCAGCCAAGTCTAGAGGGAAGTTGTGAGCGTTACGCTCGTGCATTACTTCCATACCTAGGTTGGCACGGTTGATTACATCAGCCCAAGTGCTGACAACACGACCCTGAGAGTCGATGATGGACTGGTTGAAGTTGAAACCGTTCAAGTTGAACGCCATAGTGGAAATACCCAGTGCAGTGAACCAGATACCAACTACAGGCCATGCACCCAAGAAGAAGTGCAAGGAACGGCTGTTGTTGAAGGAAGCATACTGGAAGATCAAACGACCGAAGTAGCCGTGAGCTGCAACAATGTTGTAAGTCTCTTCTTCCTGACCAAACTTGTAACCATAGTTCAAAGACTCAGTCTCAGTGGTCTCACGAACCAAGGAGGAAGTCACTAGAGAACCGTGCATAGCGGAGAACAAGGAACCACCGAATACACCCGCCACACCCAACATGTGGAAGGGGTGCATTAGGATGTTGTGCTCAGCCTGGAAAACAAGCATGAAGTTGAACGTACCGGAGATACCTAGGGGCATACCATCAGAGAAAGAACCCTGACCGATGGGGTAGATCAAGAATACTGCAGTTGCCGCAGCTACAGGAGCAGAGTAAGCAACACAGATCCAAGGACGCATACCCAAGCGGTAGGAAAGTTCCCACTCACGACCCATGTAGCAGAATACACCGATCAAGAAGTGGAAAATTACTAGCTGGTAAGGGCCACCGTTGTACAACCACTCATCTAGAGAAGCTGCTTCCCAGATGGGGTAGAAGTGTAGACCGATAGCGTTGGAAGAAGGAATAACTGCACCAGAAATGATGTTGTTACCCAAGATGAGAGAACCAGCAACGGGCTCGCGGATACCGTCAATGTCAACGGGAGGAGCAGCGATGAAGGCAATTACGAAACATGCAGTGGCAGCAAGTAGTGTGGGGATCATTAGTACGCCAAACCAACCTACATAAAGGCGGTTCTCAGTGCTAGTAACCCACTCACAAAACTGATCCCACAGGTTAGCGCTTTCGCGCTGCTGTAGAGTAGTTGTCATGATTTTATGAATCCTATGAATATTGTCGAGGTACGACAGGTAGGGAATTCCCTACCTGTTTTTATATTAAAAGAAATAACTACTTTTGTAAACTTTTTAATCCTGAAATAATTTTAAGCACGGCATATCAAGCGGTGGTTATCGGCAAAGCAACCCAACCGAAAATCAGACTAAAACCTTTCCAGACAAATCTTTCAGAATATAAATTCAAGACCCAAAGCCCCCCAAGTCACTGTAAGAAGCCTCTTATAGTTTGGATTTACATTCAATACTGATTTTAGAGTAGATACTCATTTTTTGTAACACTTAGCAACGAGGTTAAATGTTTTGAACCTGACAATCACTTACAGTCCGGCATACACTCTAGTCCCAACTTACGAGTGTTTTAATCGATGCAGTTACTGTAATTTTCGTGTCCAACCTGGCACTGATACCTGGTTGAGTCTTGATCAGGCAAAGTCTCTAATCAAAGGACTAAAGGCCATTGAAATATTAATTCTCAGTGGAGAAGTGCATCCTGGTAGCTCACGTCGTCGAACTTGGTTAGACCATATCCATCAACTTTGCCAGCTGGCAATTACCCAGGGTTTTTTACCCCATACCAATGCTGGGCCGCTAAGTTTCGAGGAAATGGCCTACCTAAAACAGGTCAACGTTTCTATGGGTCTGATGCTGGAACAATTAACTCCCGCTCTGTTAGATAGCGTTCACAGTCATGCACCCAGTAAGCGACCAGAGATCAGGCTGCAACAGTTGCATTGGGCTGGACAGTTAAAAATTCCATTCACTACAGGACTGCTTTTGGGAATTGGTGAAACTCAGGCAGATTGGGAAGAGACGCTGGTTGCGATCGCAAACCTGCATAATCAATACGGCCATATCCAAGAAGTCATCCTCCAACCTCATCAACCCGGAGCGTATCAGCAAATACCAGGTAATCCCTGCGATAACACTATGCTACTTGCAGCCATTCAATTAGCTCAACAGATTCTGCCAAAAGACATTGCCATTCAAATTCCACCCAACCTAGTGCAATCAGCTCAGACGCTCATCACCTGCTTAAACATCGGAGCTAGAGATTTAGGCGGTATTGGACCCATCGATGAAGTTAACCCCAATTACCACCATCGGAGTCTGCCATCTCTACAAGATTTATTACAGTCTCACAACTACAATTTAAGACCACGGCTCCCCGTTTATCCCCAATATGATCAATGGTTACCGCCCCAATTACAACAAAAAGTCCAGGTATGGCGAACCATCCTGGACAAATCAAACATCACCAGTAATCCGTCAAGCCTAAGATTTGGGATTGAGTATGTAAGGAGTAAACCGGATGAAGAGTCACTCTTTACCCTCTTCTACTCTTGAGCAATACAGAATCCCATTTTTAGCTTTGACGATGCACTAGTTAAACATCACATTCGAAAAGCACCTAAATACGCCCACGTAGCATTTGCGCCATTTCATTTTGCCGAGGAGACATCTCTAAGGCTGTTTCTTCAGTAATACGCCCCGATTCATATAAAGCATAGAGGGACTGATTCATCGTACACATGCCATCAAAGGTACATTTTGGCAACAGAGCCTCTACCTCATCTAGCTGACCTCGCTGGATGTAGTCCTTGATCGCATCCGTATTGATCATGATCTCGTGAAAAGCCGCCCGCTTTCCATCGGTGGTACGACATAGGCCTTGTGACACTACAGCTACCAGAGATTCAGCAATTGAGACTCGCACAGCAGCCTGCTGATCAGGCTCATACATACCTAAAATACGTTCCACAGTTTTAACCGCACTGTTTGTGTGCAGAGTACCAAAGACCAAGTGTCCGGTCTGAGCCGCTTTCAATGCAATATCGACGGTTTCACGATCTCGAATCTCACCGATCAGAATTACATCAGGATCCTCACGAAGTGACGCCTTCAAGGCATTCTTAAACTCCAGAGTATGAATGCCAACCTCACGCTGCTTGATTAAAGACATCCGGCTAGTATGAACAAATTCAACCGGATCTTCAATAGTAATGATATTCTTCGGCATATCTGTATTGACATAATCAATCATCGCTGCAAGCGATGTAGACTTACCAGATCCAGTTGGACCAGTCACCAACACTAATCCCTTGTGGTAATGGCAAATATCTTTCAGAACCACAGGTAGATTAAGCTGGTCGAGCGTCAAAATTTTCACCGGAATCAGACGCATCACCATCGAAGGGCCACGCAAAGTATTAAAAATATTGATCCTCACCCGAGTGAAATCAAAGTGTGCAGCTCCATCAAAATCCATCGTCTGCTTAAAGTCTTGGATTTGATCAGGCTTAAGTACCTCAGAAAGCCAGCTATAGAATATAGCTTCATCCGTCGCCGGATAGTCTGTCATCTCAATTTCGCCACGGTTACGAAAGCGAGGAACCTCGCCCACCCCTAAATGCACATCAGAAAAGCCTTTATCAAAGGCTTCACGAACAATACGTTCCAGAGTCAATCCACCGGAAACTCGAACACTTCCCGCCGACTTTGGCATTGGCGGAGGTGCAGCAGGACGTGCACCTCCCGCCCTCATTCCTGGCGGCGGCGGTGGTACAGCCCGCTTCGGTGGGGGAGGCGGAACAGACGGCATCGAGGAGGAGCGCTGTGAATCAGTCATAGGACACCAAAAGCCTTCATTGAACGACGGGCAACATCAAGGAAACACGTCTGTGCCACTTTCACGTTGCAGACACACTTATCAATCATCCACAGCCTACCCAAAATTGCAACCTCAAGTAGCAGACCAGCACTAAGCGTCTTAACCAGGAGTACAGAGAATTCCTGTGCTACCCTAGTCTAGCTGTCAAAAATTCACACACTTGGATATTTCGGGTGTTTCAAAGGCTTTAGCAGATTTTAGTCTGCAGGTTTGCCATTGAAATACACGCCAAGTGGAGGTTTAACCCGAAAGGAGACAATTCAATGCCTGTTGTAACGTTGGCTCAACTACTTGAGTCAGGGGTTCATTTTGGCCACCAAACCCGTCGTTGGAACCCTAAAATGGACCAGTATATCTTTACTGCTCGTAACGGTGTACATATTATTGATCTCGTTCAGACTGCCCAGCTTCTAGATAATGCCTATGCATTTGTGCGCGGTGCATCTGAAAAGGGCCAGAAATTCTTGTTTGTTGGGACTAAGCGTCAGGCTGCTGGCATTGTTGCAGAAGAAGCCAAACGCTGTGGGTCTTACTACATCAATCAGCGCTGGCTAGGTGGCATGCTGACTAACTGGACCACTATTAAAACCCGTGTAGAGCGTCTTAAAGAACTGGAACGGATGCAAGAAACAGGGGCTTTAGCACTGCGTCCTAAGAAGGAGGCAGCTGTTCTACGCCGCGAGCTAGAAAAGCTGCAAAAGTATCTGGGCGGTATTAAACTGATGCGCCGCTTACCAGATGTCGTCATCATGGTTGATATCAAGCGCGAATACAATGCTGTTCAAGAATGTCAAAAGCTTGGTATTCCAATTGTTTCGCTGCTAGACACCAACTGCGATCCCGACGTAGTCGATATCCCAATTCCTGGCAATGATGACGCTATCCGTTCGATCAAGCTTATCCTTGGTAGCTTAGCCAATGCGATCTATGAGGGTTCCCACGGTCAGGCACCTCAAGAAGATGGTGACGGAGACGACATTTATGCCGACTATCCAAGTGCCGAAGAAGATTATGATTATGATGATGCCGCTATTCCAGCTGCTGGGGATTTCCCCGAGGCAGACGAAGTAGTAGTACCTGAAGCAGATGCTGCTCCTGTGGTAGAGAGCGAATAGTGCGCTCGGACTTTTGTATTTTGCATAGCAGCTGAGCCCTGACTAGGGCATCAGCTGTTGATGCTTTAAGCGCTGAGCCTAACTCTGAGCAAGAGTTTTGTCGCAATTAGTAATGTTAGTGTAGGAGAAGATGATGGCAGGTATTTCTGCGAAACAAGTGAAGGAACTGCGCGACACTACCGGCGCAGGCATGATGGATTGTAAAAAAGCCCTGCAGGAATCGGATGGCGATCCGCAAAAAGCCATCGAATGGCTGCGTCAGAAAGGCATTACCTCAGCTGCGAAAAAAGAAGGCCGCATTGCTGCAGAAGGCCTAGTGGAAAGCTACATTCACACAGGCGGGCGTGTTGGTGTACTGGTAGAAATCAACTGCGAAACAGACTTTGTTGCTCGCCGTGATGAGTTTAAAACTTTGGCTCGTGACATTGCAATGCAGATTGCCGCTTGCCCCAATGTCGAGGTGGTTAGAACCAGCGAAATTTCTGAAGAATCCATTGCTCGTGAACGGGAAATTGAAATGGGTCGCGAAGATTTAGCCAGCAAACCTGAAAAGATTCGTGCCAAAATTGTAGATGGGCGGATTGAAAAAGGTTTGAAAGAAAAATCTTTAATGGATCAACCTTTCATCAAGGATCAAAACATCACGATTGAAGAACTGATCAAGCAGTCAGTTGCTACTCTGGGTGAAAACATTCAAGTCCGTCGCTTTTCTCGCTTTACCCTGGGTGAAGGGATTGAAAAGAAAGAGGAGAACTTTGCAGAAGAAGTAGCAGCTCAAACTGGACAAAAGAAAAAAGAGGAGAAACCGGTCGCAGAAACGCCTAACGCCGAAACGGCAGACGCTAAAGTTGAAGAACCGGCTGCGGCTCCCGACTAACGCGGCTCCTACGGAAGAAGCTCCTAACGTGGAAACGGCAGACGCTAAAGTTGAAGAACCGACTGCGGCTCCTACGGAAGAAGCTCCTAACGTGGAAATGGCAGACGCTAAAGTTGAAGAACCGGCTGCGGCTCCTACGGAAGAAGCTCCTAACGTGGAAATGGCAGACGCTAAGCCTGCAAAAACGGCTGCGGCTTCTAAAACTGGGAAAAAGAAAAGTAAAAAGAAAAAGAAGTAGTCATTTTCAAACAAGGAATGATTTAATTTGGGTTTTAACTAGCAGGCAAGCAAATGAGCTTGCCTGCTTTTTTATATGGGCATCCTACCCTTGGTTTGAAGAACGATCATACCCATGCAAATGCCCCTTACCTATGAGGACATTTGCTATAGAGCCTATACTGGGATTTGCAGCATTAGATAATAGTGCTGTACTCAATGTCATTATTCTTTTTGTATCTGCGCGAATGGTTAACGCAAGTGGTCATATTGAACAGCAGCTATCTAAACTTCAGAGGCAAACTGCTGACATTGCCACCGAGCTTGAAACCTTAGTCGATAAATATCTGCAAGTTCTAAGCGAAGCTAGCAAACGTCAGTTAGTTTTAGCGGCCTATCACATTTGCACGCAGGTTTACCCTGAAAATTTCTTAGAACTGAGCTTTTCACAACGGGATCGTTTACAGAAAAAACTGCGTGACCTGGGTAATCGTATCCAAGGACAGCTCAATGACAAGTGGGAAACAGCTAAACGTCTCAGCTTACAACCAACTGAAGAAGACGGCCTAGCGGTTATCCGACAGCTTTTTCTGGAAGCAGCTTCAGTCAGAGAGCAACCTGAAAGGGAAAGCTCTAATGCCGAGCGCCAAAGTAGCATTAGTCCTGGCAATGAATCTGTTGATGATAGTCGTAATGATTCGGACGTAACCTCTGAGCAGTCAATCTCTACACAACGCTCCCAGGAAAAATTATTGGCTGAAATTCGTACCCTAATGGGTAGTGAGCCGATGGAAATGGCGCAACCGGATCATGAGCAAACTGGTCCAATGCAACCAGCACAGCTGATGCGACGGCAGATTTTAATTGAAAAGGCAATTCGAGATGTGCTTAAGGCAATCTCGGAAAATGCTAATGAAATTTTGCAAAAGGCAAATGTGATGCCAGAAATACCCCATGGCCTTTTAAAGGCGACGGCAGAATCAGAGCGCCTGGGCCATATCCCCATCAAAACGCCTAACTTGGTCAAATTAGCCATCAAGATCTTGCATGAACCACCAAAAGATAGGTTCGAGAAAAATGATGATGCATCGGAACTAGAAGCAGACGAGAAAGCAGATCCTTGGCCTGATGCTGAACTTTCAGCCGCTATCATTGATGAGAATACTATCTCTGAGTCTGACGTTGATGACTTAGAGAATCAAACAGACAATTCTACATCCATGCCTCGCTTGCTACATTTAGAATCTCTGCCAGATTTTGTCATGATCCACCTAAGGCTCTCAGAGATAGAATTTGCTGAGACTAATGTCGCTGTTTGGCGTAGCCGTATCCGCAAAAAAATGGCCCACCTAAAGCAAATTGGGCATGCCTATAAAGATGCGGAACGACAGCTTGCGATCGCACAAGCCGAAGACGCATGGAGATCCAGCTGGACCAACGAGTAATGGCTAATCAGCCTGACTGGATCCGGCTGCAAAAGGCACTCAGTGTCGAAGCAGACACTGGATTTAACGATTTGCAGGGCCACCAAAAACGATTTAGCGAATTTTTACGGGATAACTTACGCAGAGCACCCAGCAGCCTCACACCCATGGAGCAAGAACGCTGGCGTGATCTAGCTGATGACTTTGATAAATATAGCGCCCTCACATTTGCCCAGCGACAGCATCTAGTCGCCAATACCCGACGTTTTTTACAGCAAAGTCGTCAACTATTGGACAACCCCACCCCCAAAGTCAGTGAAGCACCGGATAGTTCTCAATCTTCAACATCAAAAGCCGCCCACCGCCCTAAAACCAAATCCTTAATCGCGAAGACCCCAACCCCAACACAATCGGGTCACCCCCTGGATCAGGCCATCACCTATCTCAAAGGCATGGGCCCAAAAAATAGCGAACGTTTGGCCAAGCTGGGTTTGTATACCGTCCGAGATGTACTGTTTTACTACCCTCGTGACCATCTGGACTATGCTCGTCAGGTCAAAATTCGCGATTTAACCCCTGGGGACACGGTCACTGTCGTTGGTACTGTGCGTTGTTGCAATTGTTTCAATAGCCCTCGCAATAGTAAGCTCGCTATTTTTGAACTGAGTCTCTATGACAGGACTGGCAACTTAAAGATTAGCCGTTTCTTTGCCGGGGCACGCTTTCGTAACCGAAGTTGGCAAGAACGCCAAAAACGTCTTTATCCGATTGGCGCTACCTTAGCCGCCTCAGGGTTAGTCAAAAAAGGCAAATATGGCATCACGTTGGATGATCCTGACCTTGAGGTTTTAGGAGATGCTCAGGAAGCGATTGACTCGGATACTGTAGGTCGCGTGGTGCCGGTCTATCCCCTGACCGAGGGAGTACCTGCGCCCCTTGTGCGTAAAGCAGTTGTCGCAGCGTTACCAGCTGCCATAGAAATCAGAGATCCGTTTCCCACTGTCATTAGGGAGCAACATGGCCTGATTCAGCTGCCAGTGGCCATTGCTCACATCCACTTTCCCCCTGACAGCGAGGCCCTTGCCATCGCCCGCCGTCGTCTAGTTTTTGATGAGTTTTTTTATTTGCAGCTGGGTCTGTTATCTCGCCGAAAACAGCAGCAGGCACAGACTCATATTCATATGGCCCCGACGGGAGAATTGATTGACCAGTTCTATGAGTTATTACCCTTTAGCTTGACCAGTGCCCAGACTCGAGTCGTGCAGGAAATTTTAGTGGACTTGCAGCAGGCCACCCCCATGAACCGCCTGGTGCAGGGAGACGTCGGTTCTGGCAAAACCGTTGTCGCGGTTGTGGCGATTCTCGCAGCTATTCAAGCAGGCTATCAAGCGGCTCTGATGGCACCCACCGAAGTGCTAGCAGAACAGCATTATCGCAAACTAGTCGAGTGGTTTACTTTACTACACTTACCAGTAGACCTCCTGACAGGCTCTACCAAAACCGCTAAACGCCGAGAAATTCATTCTCAGTTAGCTACTGGAGAGCTGCCTATCTTGGTGGGCACCCATGCGCTGATCGAAGACCCCGTAAAGTTTAATCATTTGGGGCTGGTGACCATTGATGAACAGCATCGGTTTGGTGTGGCTCAGCGGGCTAAATTGCAACAAAAAGGAGATAATCCCCACATCCTGACTCTGACAGCGACACCGATTCCTCGCACCTTAGCCCTGACGCTGCACGGGGATCTAGATGTCAGTCAAATTGACGAGTTACCACCAGGACGAAAACCAATTCAAACTACGCTGTTAACGGGGCGAGATCGCAACCACGCCTACGACCTGATTCGACGGGAAATAGCCCAGGGCCGTCAGATATATATCGTGCTACCTCTGGTCGATGAATCCGAGAAACTAGATCTGCGTTCTGCCATTGAAGAACACCAACGGCTAAGCGATGTGGTTTTTCCTGAGTTTAAGGTGGGATTACTCCATGGCCGTATGAGTTCTACCGATAAGGACACTGCCATCACCCAATTTCGTGATCGCCAAACCCAAATTTTGGTATCTACCACGGTTGTAGAAGTCGGGGTAGATGTCCCCAACGCCAGCGTTATGCTGATTGAACATGCTGAACGATTTGGTCTTTCCCAACTGCACCAGCTGCGGGGACGGGTGGGGCGGGGTACAGATCAGTCCTATTGCCTGTTGATGAGCAGTAGCAAGAGTGACACAGCTTTGCAGCGTTTAAGGGTGTTAGAACAATCCCAGGACGGTTTCTTTATTGCTGAGATGGATTTACGATTTCGGGGGCCTGGTGAAGTGTTAGGTACCCGTCAATCGGGCTTACCAGACTTTGCTCTAGCCAGTCTGGTAAATGATCAGGAGGTACTGGAACTGGCGCGAGGAGCAGCAGAGCAATTAATTGCACAAGACTCTAGTCTGGAAGAATGGCCATTAATTAAAAAGGAATTGAACCATCGTTATACGAAGCTAATGGGTGGGGCAATTTTCACCTGACGGTGGACAGTGCCCACCTCACGATCGATTACCTGAAAATACAGTCAGCAAACTGGCGGTACCAATCATACCAAAGGCCAAGCCAAACCCTAACCATAGGCCAAAAGGCAGGGGCACCGATCGAAATGCCAAAAATTTTAGGGACACCAGAGTGGCATTTTGGACTGAGAGGATTGCGATCGCAACCACTAAAAATGCCGGAATAACCACGAGAAAAAATTTAGTCATACCTTGGACAAGCACCCTTGCCACTGATACAGCGCAATATTAACTGAAGCATGATGCTAAGGATTTAAAGCAATTAAGCCTTCACCTAACGGCAAAGGCTTAATCACTTTTAGATTTCCAGTATAGAAAACGCTCGTATAGAATGGCTAGCCAAATAACCCCTTAATGGATTTACCTAGCTAATAAGTAGGTTTCTGTATAAGTTGTTCGTATGAACTGTATTTAAATTAGCCTGCAGTTTTTAGAACGTCCATAAATACCGTATAAGTTCACTTGAAGAAATATTAAAGCGACGCCTATTCTAGATGGGTTTCCCGAGCCCAACTAATTTGAGTGCAAAAGATACGCAGGGCACCGAGATTAGTCCCGACGCCCTGCGTAAATAACTAGTTCTGTATAAGGAAACTGCTAAAAAGTCAGTTGTAATAGAGTGTAGATTTAAGCTGCAAACGCAGTAGTCATAGGCGTTCTTTCGAACTATCCATAGACTACCCCAGGTTTCTTAGCAATGAACATAAACCCCCCATGAAATTCAGTAAAACCATCTTAAAGAACATCTAAGAATCTAGCTTTGGCAAAGCTTTGAGCAATTTACATAAACGCAAAACCTATACCTAAGTGAATCTCACTTAACGATTTATTTCCAGATAAATGTGCTCTAGGGTCACCGGACTTCGGGCAATCGAATTAATCTGAATACCATCGAATTTTGCGAGTAGTTCTTTGAGTTCGAATCGCTCAGGCACCCAAAATGATAACTGCATATCGTAACGACGCATCGTAAAACCATGGTCGGCTGCCCTGGCAATGGCTAAAGCCTCATCTGGTGTTTGCACGGTGACCACTTCCTGGGCTGGAATATTAGTTCGCAACTCAGCCAGGTTGCCTTGCGCTAGTAACCGTCCCTGATTGAGAAACCCGATGCGATCGCACAGTCGCTCCGCCTCGTCTAGTAAATGGGTCGTCAACAGCACCGTTATCCCCTGTTGCTTCAGTTGACGAATCAGCGTCCACACCTCGTAGCGCGATTCAATGTCTAATCCAGTCGTCGGTTCATCCAAAACCACCAACTTGGGCTGATGCACAATGGCCACGGCCAAGCTTAGTCGTCGCTGCATCCCACCGCTAAGAGCACCCACAATGCTATTGGCACGGTCCTGCAGGTTAACGGATTTGAGACAGGTTTGGATGCGTTGCGATCGCAGCGAGGCTTGAAGACCATAGATTTTGGCGAAGAACGCCAGATTTTCCCTACAGGTAAGACTCTGATACAACAGGTTTTGCTGCGGCATTACCCCCAAATAGGGTTTTGTCACTTCTGACGCAGAATAACCAGCAATCAAAACCTGTCCTACATCAGGCTGCAACAAGCCACTCAACAAATTAATAGTGGTAGTTTTTCCAGCTCCGTTAGGCCCTAGCAAACCATACACTTCACCTGGGAGCAACCTAAGGGTTAAATCTATTAGCGCCTGCCGCTGGCCAAAGGCTTTTGATAAATTCTGAATATCAAGCACGCAGCCCGGATCTTGTACATCTTCATGAGCCTATGGCATTAACACCATTAACGTAAAGACAAAGACAGATACGAGCACAAATGCTAATATTAAGCACGGTTCCCGGTTAAGCCGGAAACGAGGGCATGTAGCTCAGCTGGATAGAGCACCAGATTCCGGTTCTGGCGGTCGGGGGTTCGAATCCCTCCATGCTCGTTTTTGAGGTTTTGCAGTATAGATAGGCTGAAGACATCAGAAAAGTTTCTCAAATAAAAAATCCTTAAGTTTGCAAAAGCTCCACCCTAAACCTTATAAATTTAGTTAGTGAAGGCAATACCGCCAGTATTTAATCAAACTTTAGGTTTTACCCTTACCAATTACACTGTCATTCTGAATAAAAATCTGATACCACTTACACTCATAGATACAAACTCGTTAGATAATGCAATAAATTAATCAACATTGCGTAACATTTGTCTCAATTTTGGCTGCACGCTTTCTGATCGGAATTTATACGGCTCAAGCCTCTATGGCTGAAGCTCTCAAGAAAACGCTTACCCATAGTCCATTTGCTATTAGTTGGAGCAAAACACAAGCAGAGTTTGTGCAATGGACCATTACCAATCGTCATCGAATTGATTGCTTGGTTGTGCAACCTGCCCAGGATGGCTTGAGTTTGCTACATGAGCTGTGGGAGCGTGATATTTTGCTACCTACGTTAATTATCTCAGCTCAGGACGCTACAAGTAATCAATTCGATTATCATGACGCCGTCATCCACGTCTCCTCAACACAGCTAGATACGATTGAAAGTCAAGTTCACGCAGCCATCACTCAGTTTTTACAGTTGCCAACCAACCCAAATACCATAGTTGCTAATGAAAATACTGAGACAGATAATCGTGATAGTCGCGTCTTTTTACTAAGTCTGCAACAGCAACGCTTGACTGAAAAATTACAAGAACGCTTAGGTTATTTGGGTGTGTACTACAAGCGTAACTCTCAAAATTTTGTACGCAACATGACTGTGGAGGAGCGTCATGAGTTTTTAGACCAGCTGCGTCAAGACTATCGTCAGATCATCCTGAGCTATTTTTCATCGGATGATAAGAGCCTCAATCAGCGTATTGATGACTACGTGAACTTAGCTTTCTTTGCTGATGTATCTATATCTAAGGTTGTCGAAATTCATATGGAACTTATGGACCATTTCTCTAAACAACTTCATATGGAAGGGCGTAGTGAAGAAATTTTGCTGGACTACCGCTTAACCTTGATTGATGTGTTGGCTCATTTATGTGAAATGTATCGTCGGTCCATTCCCCGTGAAATGTAATTACCGCCTTCCGTACTTACTAGAGCAATCTTTGGATGCCTACACACCACATTCGCCACACTTTCGGGAGCCTCTCAATGGCCTATAAAAAGACCTACATTTTAAAACTTTACGTCGCTGGCAATACTCCTAATTCCACTCGAGCACTAAAAATGCTCAATACAATCCTAGAAGAAGAATTTCAGGGTGTCTATGCATTGAAGGTTATTGACGTTCTGCAAAATCCACAACTGGCTGAAGAAGATAAGATCCTGGCGACGCCTACCCTGGCCAAAATCTTGCCACCACCTGTGCGTAAAATCATCGGTGATCTGTCTGATCGTGAGCGTGTCCTGATTGGGCTAGACTTACTCTATGATGAACTCAGTGATGACAACTAATACGCTAGCAGCTGTGGAAATTTCAGTTCTGTCTGATATTTAGTTTGATTGGGTATTGTTTAGAAAATTGTTTCTACTCTCCAGACTGGAGAGTAGAAAAGGCTTTTATAAATAATCTCTAAGCCCGGTTATTTATAAAAGCTCCAGAAGCCTGTGAATTGTCTACACCCAGAAAACCTTTAATTTCCACAGGATATATTGGCATCTAACTATTACTTATGCGTAGAATCAGCGATAGTGATTGCTCTGATTAACTTAACCTGCTGAAATATTAATAATATTCTTTTCTACCGTTGTATCTTTTTACAGGCCAATTTACCAAATCATGAATCAGTCTTCTCAAGGTGAAATCCCCTCGAATACTACCTTGGCGGGCGTTAGAAAAATTCGCACCATGATGGAAGGCTTTGATGACATTAGTCATGGTGGCCTTCCTGCTGGACGTTCCACACTGGTAAGTGGCACCTCAGGCACTGGTAAAACTCTGATCGCTGTCCAGTTTTTGTACAATGGCATTATCGATTTTGACGAGCCTGGCGTATTCATCACGTTTGAAGAATCCCCCGCTGACATTATTCAGAATGCATGCAGTTTTGGCTGGGACCTACAAAAGCTTATCGATGATGGCAAACTATTCATACTAGATGCCTCTCCCGATCCAGAAGGCCAGGAAATCGTTGGTAATTTTGATCTTTCGGCCCTAATTGAACGAATTCAGTACGCTATTCGTAAGTACAAAGCTCGGAGAGTATCCATTGATTCCGTTACTGCTGTTTTCCAGCAGTACGATGCAGCTGGTGTAGTGAGACGGGAAATTTTTCGATTAGTTGCCCGTCTTAAGCAAATGGGTGTCACTACACTGATGTCAACTGAGCGGGTGGAAGAATACGGCCCAGTTGCTCGCTTTGGGGTAGAAGAATTTGTTTCAGATAACGTCGTTATCGTGCGCAATGTGCTCGAAGGAGAACGACGACGGCGTACTATTGAAATCCTAAAACTACGGGGAACTACCCATATGAAAGGAGAATATCCTTTCACGATTACTCAGAACGGGATCAATATTTTCCCATTGGGGGCTATGCGACTGACTCAGCGCTCATCGAATGTGCGTGTATCGTCTGGTGTTACGGCCTTAGATGAGATGTGTGGCGGCGGCTTCTTTAAGGATTCGATTATCTTGGCCACTGGAGCAACGGGTACGGGCAAAACCTTATTGGTTAGTAAGTTTATCGAAAATGGCTGTAAAGCAAATGAACGAGCGATCTTATTTGCCTACGAAGAATCGCGAGCGCAACTATCGCGAAATGCCTATTCCTGGGGTATAGACTTTGAGGAACTAGAGCGAGCTGGGTTACTAAAAATTATTTGTGCTTATCCCGAGTCAGCTGGTCTAGAAGATCATCTGCAAATTATTAAGTCTGAAATCGCTCAATTTAAGCCATCTCGGATTGCAATTGATTCTCTTTCAGCGCTGGACAGAGGCGTAAGTAATAATTCGTTCCGCCAATTTGTGATTGGTGTAACTGGCTATGCCAAGCAGGAAGAAATCACGGGTTTCTTTACGAATACAACGGAACAATTTATGGGCTCCCATTCGATTACGGACTCCCATATTTCCACTATTACAGATACTATTCTAATGCTGCAGTATGTGGAAATTCGTGGGCAAATGTCACGGGCGATCAATGTATTCAAGATGCGGGGCTCATGGCATGACAAGGCTATCCGTGAATACACGATTAGCGCCAATGGCCCAGAAATCAAGGACTCTTTCCGTAATCTTGAACGCATCATTAGTGGTTCACCGACTAGGGTTTCTGTGGATGAAAAAAGCGAGCTGTCACGCATTATGAAAGGTGTACAGCCAAATGATTTAGAATAGAGATAGAGTTGAGAGATGAGCTTGCTCTGGCTAGGGTTTGGTCCCTGTGATCACCAATTTCTCATCTACAATTTCGATACTATCTAAGGTCAAGCCTTGTTGATTGAGCATGGAGTTAAGACGCTGCTCAATATCGCCTGCAGAAATACCCATTTGGTCAGCAACATCGGCTAAAGGCAACGTAAATTGACCCAGCTTAAAACGCAAATCCTGGTCCAGGCTCAGTTTGCCATCTTGGATGTGAGGACGGGCAACCAACCCCACATAAATATCACGGTTGCTCAACATAGGAGCAACTGCTGTGAGCTGTTCTAGACCCGCTTGAATATCCGTAGGCAGACTTTCCCGAGGTAGTTCTGATAGGTTCAAGACTGCCCCCATTTCGATGAGATCGTTCCTGACCATAGTTCTTATAGAACTAGCATTTGCAAGGATTTGAGCGGCCTGTGGCTGACTTAGAATAGCATCATTAACAAATTGATTCAGCTGAGTTTCGTCTAAGGTAACGCTCACCTGACCATTTTCGCCAGCGATGTTAGTCAATTGCTGCTGAATAGTTATCTGCTCGGGCACAGACAATTGCGCGGTCGGTTCCATGCTTTGCCTTGGTTCAAAACGACTGAGCGGAGCTGGTTCGGAGAATGCTGACGCACCGTCCATATCTGTTTGTCCATGTGCGTGATGTTCAACCTGCCCATCACGGGTTGGGATACTCGTTACGCTATACCAACCATAGGCAAAACTGCCACCAGCTACTGCTGACACCACAACCAGGCTGATTAATAATGCTACTTTTCTCATGGTGTGGTGTGCCGTTGTAACTTACACTCAAATCTTCAACAGTGTAGCGTCTCTATCCGCTTAAGCAAGCGATATTAAGCCTAATCGCGATTGTTCCCAAGCCTTAAACTATTACCATAGGGAACACATTCCTCAGTTTTTAGCCCCAAACTCTGCATTGCAATGTCGGTACTTGTTTCTAAGGTCATATCACTGTCTGCCTTGTTGATGGTTTCCCTACAAAGGTTGCCACTATTCTTGTTCAAACCAAAGCGTTTGCTGACTGGCTGTTTATCATTCTTCTTAGTCGCTAGTTTATGGCTGACCACGACAACCTTCGCCTGGGCGGAGACGCCTGTTGCACTCTTTAAAGTTCACTGTGCCGGATGCCATCCCAATGGAGCCAACATCATTCGGCGGGGTAAGAATCTTAAACAAAAGGCTTTAAAGCGCTATGGTTATGATTCTGTGGATGCGATCGCAACTCTGATCACCCACGGTAAAGGTCTAATGAGCGCCTATGGCGATCAGCTCAGTGAAGATGACATTATCATCCTGGCCCACTATGTTTTAGAACAGGCTGCGGTCAACTGGAAACCCACAAAATAATCTAGATCCTCTAATATTGACAGGCTATTTCCCACCCTCACCGTGCAGCTTAACCAAGTCATCATTGTCCACAAAGCGGGCAATCCCCTAAGCCAGCGCTCGGCTGAAAAGTACGCCCAGCAATTAGAAAAACGCGGTGCCAGTGTAATGCTTGGCCCCAGTGGTGCCAAAGATAATCCCTATCCCGTCTTTTTAGCGTCAGCCCAGCAGCCCATTGACTTGGCTATCGTACTTGGTGGGGATGGTACAGCCCTAGCCGCTGCTCGTCACTTGGCCCCTGAATTAATCCCCATTTTGGCGGTTAATATTGGCGGTCATCTGGGCTTTCTCACCGAATCGTCTGATGAAATCAGTGACTTTGAGGTGGTCCTGGATCGGCTACTGGAAGATCGCTATGCTGTTCAACAACGGATGATGCTACGCGCCTGTCTCCACGAAGGCAATCGCGGTAATCGTGACCCCCTGAGCGAATTTTACTGGGCGCTGAATGAAATGTGCGTCAAACCGGCCTCCCCTGACCGAATGATCACCTCCGTTTTAGAAATGGAAATCGATGGGGAAGTGATCGATCAATATCAGGGGGATGGTCTTTTAATTAGTACTCCTACCGGTACAACTGGGTATACCGTAGCTGCCAATGGCCCCATTGTTCATCCTGGCATGGATGCCATTGTGGTTACTCCAATTTGTCCCTTAAGTTTATCCAGTCGCCCTGTAGTGCTTCCGTCCGGCAGTGTGGTCAGTGTTTGGCCTCTAGCTGATCCTGGCATCACCACCAAACTATGGATGGACGGTGTTATGGCAACGTCTATTTGGCCCGGACAACGGGTGGATATTTCCATGGCAAAACATATGGCCCAGTTTGTACTGCTGCGTCAAAATCAGTCCTATTATCAAACGCTACGCAACAAGCTATTGTGGGCCGGTGCCAGGATCAATTACACAAATAATCATCGAAACTAGCGCTGATAAACCATCCAGCTTAGAAATAGAGACTGCCCCTACGGATTTATCAATTTTTTTAATCAGACCTAATAGATGCGGGCTTGATATAAGCTAGATATTCTCTAAAGCTTTTGCGTATTTCCTTGTCCCTTGATCCAGCCTTCTACACCACTGCTGGTACGGATTCTATACCAGCGATCCGATTCTTCTAACACATCTACAACTTCATCGTAGTCAATGCCGTCAATGGTCGTAGCATCAGCGCCAGCTCCGGTACGAACTAATAACCCATCACCGTAGGTCACTTTTACCTGATACAAAACTTCAGTGTCATCGGACTCACTGGCGTCGGGTGTCGGCGCTTCAGTCGGTTTTTCAGCGGTAGCCGCCGTCTGCTCTGTAGTCTGAGCGCTGTCATTGATGGACTGCGCCGGGGAGGAATCATTGTCATACACCGGGCGCTCTGGCAATGTGGAGAGCTGGGTTAGAAAATAGCGGGCAGTGGCGACGCCAGCCAGAGATATGACAAAGAAGGCGATCGCAACCCCCAAAATAAACTTGACTAAGCCCAGGAAAAAGCCGTCTAGGTTAGATCGTTTGGATGCCATAGCTGCTTTCAGGAATACTCTGGATTGCCCTACGGTTATACCCTATTTTCTGCAGAAAGTTATCTAACATTCAGGAGCCTGACGGTCAGAATCAACCTAAAATCCGCCATGACCAAATCCATTCATGACAGCGTCAATAAACGCTGAACCTAACTTTACAGAAATCAGGCCACAAGATATGAGCACGCATACGATCAGCCCCCATTGTACGCTGGTAATCTCATGCCAGGAGCCAATTTCTGAATAGAGCAAAGGAAGCAATACAAGAAAACTGCCTGCTGCTGCCCCAGCGAAAAATCTAATACATGAAGAAACTATCTTGGATGGCTCCGTAGATGCCATAACCCTGAATCCTCCAAAACTGTTGAAGTTGCTTAGTTTCGGTCTACAGCTTGTAAAATTCAATTCCAGACTAGTAATCTGTCAAGACTAATCATCTAAATCTTTCATGCGATCGCTCAACGCCGATTGCCGCGACGCTAAGCGGGCCTTTCCCGATGCCGCCCAAGCCTGCAGCGCATCTACCTGATCTTTAGCCGTACGCGCTAACGGCACTAGCTGACTAGCCGCCTCTAAAATATCATCAACCGTAAAATCACGATTTTGGCTAAAACCAATGTGCATCGCTTCAATAATCGCCTGCTCAATTTCAGCACCAGAGAAATCAGGGGTTTCATAGGCAAGACGACTGGTATCGTAGCTTTTCACATTATGGGGACGCAGCCGACTCAGATGTACATTGAAGATTGCATCGCGCTCAGACTGACTCGGTAACCCCACAAAGAAAATTTCATCAAATCGACCACGACGCAACAATTCTGGAGGGAGCGAACCAATATTATTAGCCGTTGCCACCACAAACACAGGGGATGTCTTCTCCGACAACCAAGTAATAAACGTCCCAAACACACGACTTGTGGTGCCAGAGTCTCCCCGTCCCTCAAAGCCAGCAAAGGCTTTATCAATCTCATCAATCCAGAGCACACAGGGGGCCAACGCCTCTGCCAGTTGGATCATCTGCCGCGTTCGTGCCTCCGATTCACCCACCAGCCCCGCAAATAAACGCCCAACATCCAAACGCAACAACGGCAGATGCCAATAGTGAGCAATCGCCTTTGCTGTCAGCGACTTCCCTGTGCCCTGAATCCCCACCAGCATCAACCCGCGAGGATGAGGTAGCCCATATTGACGAGCCCGTTCCGAAAAAGAACCGCCCCGCTTAATCAGCCAATCCTTCAAATTATCCAAACCACCTATATCAGATATCTTTTCTGCCGCAGGGTAAAAATCTAGAATCTGCGTTTGACGAATCGTTTGACGCTTTTCCTCAAGAATCAGATCAATATCATCAGCACTAAATGCACCATTAGCCGCTATGCCCCGTGCTAAAACTCGACGAATCCGCTCCATTGACAACCCTTGGCAGGAGCGCACCAATTCATCCAAGGCTTTTGAATCTGGTAAAGTTCCTATCGTCCCCAACAACATCTCGATTTCACGACGGATATCATCTACGGTAGGTAATGGAAATTCCAGAACTGTCAGCAACTCGCTAAGCTCATCGGGAATAGTCAACTGAGCTGACAAGATAACAATATTTTTAGGCTGAGACTTTAGCAGTCTAGCCAAGTTACGTAGCTTTCGAGAAACGGCAATATCATCCAAAAAACGATGAAAATCCCGTAGTACTAATACAGCAGAAATATTAGGGGATAGTTTTTCAACAAATTCTAGAGCCTGCAGCGGATTACGACGTCCCGCCCCAACATCATTAGGATTACCTCGATACCCATCGACAAAATCCCAAACATAAACGGCCCGATTACCCGTTTTAGCAGCAACATAGGCAATAGCTTCTTCAGCCCGCTCTTCTTCACGGGTAGGGATATAAATTAACGGGTAACGGGCCCGTATCAGCAGACCTAACTCCGCATGAAATGCCATAGGAAACAAATGGGACTAATCAGAAAGCTGTTGCTTCAAAGCAGACAGGGCAGCCCAGCGTTGATCTGTATCTATTGAAGCATCGTCGTCACTAGCAATGGGATGACTAATCCCCTCACAAGCTTGGTCACATAGCTGTCGCTGGGGCATCGCCAGACATAATTGCTCATACAACCACACAGTTGGGTCAAAATGCCCTTGGGGCGACAGCGTTTCCACCAGCTCATCTAAGCCAACTTCCACTTCTTCAGCATAGATTTCAGGCTCAGGTTCCTGCAGCCAAATAAATTCTGACGTGTCTACCTTTATGCGCATATTGTAGTTTTGTAAGCAACGATGGCACGTGAACGTAGTAATCGTCTCAGCCTGGGCCGAGACCTCCAAAAAATTGCCACGGTGCTGGACTTGAATGCGCCCCTTAACTGGAGTCAGAGTTGATAAATCACTCAGATAATCATTAACTTCAAGCGTCCGAGTCTTGCCCGGAGCCTTAACCAAGTGAGGGATGTATATCCTTTGTATGGGCCGCTGCATAGTGCTTCCAAGGGCCAAAACTAATTCAACTAACTAAATGCTCGCACGTAAAACCGCTGGAGTGAACAGTTAGCTCACAATAAATCACCATTCACTCGTCTTCACCACTAGCGAGCGGAAGATCTCCTAATGCACGTACTACCAGACGTCGGTCAGGCTCTCTACCACGACTAAAGGTCTCTAAGCCACCATAGGCTTTAAGCAAAGTGTGCACCTGACGCCGTTCTGCCGAGGATAAATCAGTCACTTCATGCTCTCCACCACTCGAAAGCACTTGCTCTGCAGCCTCTTCGGCAATTGCTTTAAGCTCATCCCGACGCTGCTGTCTATACCCATGCAACTCAATCGTATAAGACTGCTGTGTTTCTGGCGATTGTCCAATGTTCAATACAATATTGGCTAAATATTGAATAGCGTCTAAAACACGCCCTTTATCACCCAACAGACCGTCAATCTGCGATTGAGTCAACGAGGCATGTTCAATGGTCAACCAAAAACTACTCTCGCCTAGTCCGTCGTCGATATGCTCGCCAGTAACCTCTGCTTCCAAACCTTGATGCTCTAATAACTGTGATAGCCATTGAATACCACTTTTATCTTGCTGACCGCCCATAAATTACTCACACCTGTTTCAGCGATTTCATGCCAACCACAAGTCTACCGTCCCCTATCGGTTAGGGACCTTTTTTTAGAGCTACCACCAGATTTCTTATTACCCTTAGAGCGATTCGAACGACTAGAACTGGACTTACTGTTAGACTTACTAGTTTTAGTTGCACCCTTAGATATAGTTTTGGCTTTACTGGTGGTAGCCCCTTTCTTAGACTGAGTAGTTTCCTTAGCAGCAGCCTTTTTAGAGCCTGGCTCAAAGGCTAATGCTCCCCGATCAACACTGACAGTCTTTGCTTCTTGAGCATCGACTAAAGCCTGGATATTTTCAGGCAAGGGTTCCTTAGAAAGGATAAAAGACTGTGCTGTCTGGAAAACATTTGCCAAAACCATGTAAAGGAGCACACCAGCCGGCAAGGGGAAAAACAAAAACATACCTGAGAACAATACAGGCGTAAGCTTTGTAATTGTTTCTTGTTGTGGATTATCGCTAGAAGATTGACCTGAGAGCAGTTGGTTAACGTATAGACTAAGGCCAAAGAAAAGGACCATTCCCAAGATATCCCAATGGATTTCTCCATCGTCACCCATGGCACCAATACGTCCAAGTTCCTTGATAAACAAGAAACCTTTGTTAGCCGCTAAGCCTTTGAGCTTAGCCTGAACCGTTACGTCGCCAGGGGCCAACGCCGTAATTAAGCCATTTTCGTCAACTGTCACCAGATCTTGCCCCTTAGTGATCTCCCACTGAGGCGCAAAAGCAGCTGGCTCCTCAGCAAATTGATCAGCAAGCTCTTGAACAGATTTACCGTCAGGGCCTTGCAAGCGAATTGCCGTAGTATCACCCACACCAATACGATTACCACCGGGTAAAACTGCAGCTACCGGAAAATGCTCACCATCAGCAATGTAAAGGCTAGATGGCTTAGCCGAAAATGCCTGGGGCTGCACTTGCTCAATCGCATCTTGGGGAAGGATTTGGAGATTGACAGGGTAAGTAATGTCAGCAAACGGCGATCCTCGCAGCGTGGCAAATAACGCAAATAGAATCGGCATTTGCAGAACCACTGGAAAGCAGCCGGCTAAGGGATTACCAAACTCCTTATAAACCCCCCCCATTTCCTCTTGGAGCTTAGCCGGATCATCCTTGTAACGCTCTTGGATTTCCTTGACCTTCTTCTGCATGAGGGGTTGAGTAACCTTCATGCGCCGCATATTACGAATCGACCCAGCGTTCAGCGGATAGAGCGCAAAGCGAATCAGCAGCGTAAGAGCCACAATGGCTAAACCATAGCTAGGCACAATCCCATAGAAAAAGTCTAGGATTGGCAGCATTATGTTATTCGTCAGAAATCCAATACCGAAATCCATGCGCGCTTACCGAGCAAATTGCATACCGAACTCTAATGTATCTGAATATTGCAGGCGTTAGGGGTATTCAACCCAAAAAGGCCAATTATTTCACTCAAGTGAAGACTGGGAGAGACGGTCTTCACAACTTAAATTGACGGTTATTTCTCCTTGAAGGCATGGAAAAGTCATGACTTCTTAAAATTAAAAGGAACATTCAAGGATTCAATCTATACCCTCATGCTGCTTGCTTCTCGAGCTTTAGGAGAAATATGTTCCAAGATCTTTTCATGCAGCTCACGAAACTTAGGAACAGCACGCATTTCCAGTCGACTACCATCTTTTAGCTGCACTGCCATATCCCCCCATAAACCGAGCCCCCGTGGTACAACAGCCACCCGAGTCACTTCTGAGTAAATTAAATCAGTACGATTACGTCCCATCCATCCACCGGTAATGGAAATTCGTCGGCTAGTAAAACGATAGCGCACCCACAGGGCACGAATAATTGAGCCAACGGTAAGGGGAATGAAGACTAGTGTAATCGCCAGCACACAGTGAAAAATCAAATCACCGATATGGGGGCCGCCCTCGTAATAGACCTCTTCCTTAACTCCCATATAGAACCTCCAGCTCTACTAATAGACTTTCTAATTCTTGCAAAAATTCATCATATTCGCAGGCGGCTGCCGTTGTTCGAACGTTGATTACGACCCACCAAGTCCCCTCGAATCGTGGCAGCAACCCCCTAAGTGCGGCATGAATTTGGCGCTTTATACGATTGCGGACAACGGCTCTCTTATGAACTTTGCGACTAATTGAAACCCCAAAACAAACACCCGATGAAGCCTTATCTGATGAGGCTCCATCGGGCAACGGATTTTTGAGGGCTTTAACAGCTAAACAACGCCGACTAGCACGTCGCCCTTGACGATAAACCTTGGAAAACGAACGCGGAGAGCGCAGTCGATGTTGCCTAGGTAATGCCACAGGTGCGATCGCGCACTCAGCCAGCTCCTAAACAGCCAGACGAGCACGCCCCCTCTTGCGGCGGGATTGAATAACACGACGGCCACTAGCGGTCCGCATCCGAGTACGAAAACCAGAAACGCGCTTACGCTTACGAGATGTACCGCCGAGGGTGCGCTTAGTCATGGCGATTGCTCCTAGATCTGCTCAAACAAATACTACGTGCGCCCAATTCAGAGCGGTCTCTGATAGTAACATGCAAAACAAGCCATGAAAAGCAATTAATCTTGGTAAGCGATCAACATTTCCCAGGTACCAATATAAGTAGGCAGTTCCTCACCCCGCGGAATAGCTTGTAGATTCAACCGCTGCATCAGTGAGCGATTTGGATTGCGAACCTTTTCAAACTCAATCAAAAAAGACGTATTTGCCGGAATATCCTCTGCCAAAATAATTTCAATCTGGTCTAGATCTTCAGACAAATCGTTAGATCCACTGAAAACACGATCATCCCAAATCGCCTCTTCAACCGCAATTTCATCACCAACGTTATCAATGCGACCGTAGTGAACCTTGATGCGATCTAAATCAATCCGCCCTCTGTAGCGGGAAAACGCCTCAGGAATAGTCACGATCAAGGTAGAAACAGCATAATTAACTTTATCCCCCTTAACCGCCAGATTGTACCTAGCACGACTATTCCGACGAGTATTATTGTCAAGGCTATAGGACAAACGATAGCGTGACTCAACACCACCGACAATATTAAGACCATCGGAGTCATAAATATCAGTCTGAGCCAAGATAGGTCCATGCAAACCGACTATAGCCGCTGCCGACATCGCTAAGCCAGCCAGGCCCAAACGGATCAACTGTTTCAGCGCCATTTTTTAACTCCTCAAGCTCACGTTACTAAAGCAGGACTCATCTAGAACTATCATGCAGTGTCTGCCCGCTAAATATTCCGAGGGACAGTTTGCATGATTGGCCCGTTAAACGTGCGAGTTTCAAAGGTGTCAACAAGTACAATTCAGCAATCATCTCTAACCCAAAAGCAACGCTGAAAGGCACAAAAAGATACCCGGTAGTCTATGCACGTTTACGGAACGAAATTTTTCTTAAGATTAGCATACTCAATTACAGGCAAATTGTGGGGTTTGCATGTCCCTAATCGTGTCCCCAAAACGAGTTGCTCAAATTTATGCAGGCTTTCCAGAGACATCAAAAGATAAACCAATTGTTAGACAAACCATCAACGATTATCAGCAGACTTTGAACCGATTGCGCCAACAGGTATCAGCACAAAGTGGGCCGATTTTCACAAAAAAAGTTAGAGTTTAGACTTTTGAGTTCGGAATACAGTCCCAATTCCGAACTCAAAATTTCGCTCTGGTCTGGACTTCTCAGCTACAACTGATACCCCACCAGCCTATGATTTTCGTCAAAAAAGATAAACCTTCATAAAGCAGCCCACACTTTTCAAGAATTAAATTGACAAAATTAAGCCAAGGCTAATGCTTTTACCAAAGTCTTGTAGTTGGCCTAGATTAGCTTGGATGTTGATGGAGATGGATTGAGACAGTATTGCAACCACAGTCTCAAAGCACCAGGGGGATCAAAGCAATTCATGGATGACGTTCGCTGTCAAATGCAAAAACCTGCTAAACAGGTTTCTCAAAAGGGATTTTAGGCAATTAGCTCATGCATAAAAATGACGGTTGAAACGTCAGAGTAATTACCCATCTCTAAGTGAAGTAAAACTACCAAATCTAAAGTTATTCCGGTTGGATTGAGGTCAAATGCGATCCCAATTCCATAGTGTTTTTACAACAACAGTCGTTAGCCCAGCTAGTTCATCAAAGGATTTACTATGACTATCGCACTCGACAAAGGTGCTGTTGACCAACAGTCGTCACCGACCAATCGCCCAAAACGTATTGGTATACCCAAAGAAATTACACCAGGAGAATGCCGCGTTGCCGCCACTCCAAAAACTGTCAAGAAACTCCAGTCCCTAGGCTTTGACGTCCTCATTGAGCAAGGTGCTGGCAAACGGGCAGAGTTCTCAGACCAGGCCTATCGCGAAGCAGATTGCCAGGTGGTCACTAATGCCAAAGAATTGTGGCAGGAAGCAGACATCATCCTCAAGGTTGAGCCCCCTAAACATCACCCAGACTTTAACTGCGATGAAACAGAGCTGGGTCATGCCGGTCAAACCTTGATCAGCTTTCTTTGGCCTGCCCAAAATTCTGACTTAGTAAAGCAGCTAGCGGACAAACAAGTCACAGCCCTAGCCATGGACTCGGTACCCCGCATCAGCCGTGCCCAGAAAATGGATGCCCTTAGCTCCATGGCCAATGTGGCTGGATATAGAGCCGTGATTGAAGCCGCCAATAACTTTGGTCGCTTTTTCACCGGACAGATTACGGCAGCAGGTAAAGTTCCCCCGGCAAAAGTACTGGTTATCGGTGCTGGTGTAGCGGGTTTAGCCGCCATTGGAGCTGCCAAAAGCTTGGGAGCAATCGTTCGGGCTTTTGACACTCGCCCTGTCGTGAAAGAGCAGGTCGAAAGTATGGGTGCCCAGTTTTTAGAACTGGAATTTGAAGAAGACGGTACCGGAACCGGTGGCTATGCCAAAACGATGAGTAAAGAATTCATTGAGGCAGAAATGGCCCTGTTTGCTGAACAGGCAAAGGAAGTGGACATTATCATTACCACGGCTTTGATTCCTGGGAAAAAAGCCCCCCTATTAGTTACCAAAGACACCGTCGAGCTAATGAAACCCGGCTCAGTTGTGGTAGACATGGCAGCGGCCCAAGGTGGAAACTGTGAAGTTTGCCGGACTGGGGAAGTTTATCGCCACCATGGTGTGACGATTATTGGACTGACTGATTTGGCTAGCCGTATGGCCGGACAGTCTAGCCAGCTCTATGGCATGAATTTATACCACCTGCTAAACGACATGGGTGGAGCCGAGGGATATGCCGTCAACTTCGATGATGAAGTTGTGCGAGGTGCTTTGGTCAGCCATGAGGGTCAAGTAACCTGGCCTGCACCTAAACCTGAAAAGCCTGCACCTCCTAAAGTTGAAGCCAAACCTGAGGAAACTGCTGAGGCAGAAACACCGACTGCACCAACAGGCTCGTTGCCCTGGAAGTGGATCGGTATTGCCTTTGCGGCTCTGGCCCTGATTGGCATTGGTATAGGAGCACCGTCTTCATTCCTCTCCCATTTCACTGTCTTTATTTTGGCCTGTTTTGTCGGCTGGCAAGTGATTTGGAATGTTTCTCCATCCCTGCATACACCTTTGATGAGTGTCACCAATGCCATTAGCGGCATCATCATCATCGGCGGCATGCTACAGATTTCGGGTCAGCCACTGTCACCCACTGTGATTTTGGGTGCCATTGCTATCTTTATCGGCACAATCAACATTGCGGGTGGGTTCTTGGTAACCCAGCGGATGTTGAAGATGTTTCGGAAGTAACCTCTCCTCAAACGTTAGCTTCGACTTCGCTCAGCCAATGTTTTGTCCCGTCCCCTAAGCAGAGTCAAAGGGGACAATCGCAGAATTTTCTCTACAATCTCTCTCTTCCCATGTCTAACAATCTTGTTGCGGTGGCCTATTTGGTCGCTATTGTTCTCTTCATTTTGAGTTTGGGTGGGCTTTCTAACCAAGAGTCCGCCAAGCGTGGCAATATTTACGGCATCATCGGTATGGTGATTGCCCTGGTGGCTACAGCCCTGAGTGCTCAACTAACAGCCTATGGTCTTTTGGTGGCGGCAATCTTGCCCGCTGTTGCCCTTGGCGGCTTGGTGGCATCCCGTGTAGAAATGACTGAAATGCCTGAACTGGTAGCTATTCTTCACAGCTTTGTGGGCCTGGCCGCTGTGCTGGTTGGTTTGGCTAGCTATTTAGGTCCCGATCCCACCCTGGTAGGTGCCGAGGAAACCATCCACAAGCTGGAAATCTATATCGGTATCTTTATTGGTGCTCTGACGTTTACGGGGTCTGTGGTTGCCTTTGGTAAGCTACGAACAATTATTAGTAGTAAACCCTTGATGTTGCCTGCTCGGCACTTGTTGAATGTTGCCATGCTGGTGGGCACAGTTGTTCTCGGCGTTGGTTTTATGGCCGCTGAGGGTACTGATGGATTTGGCTATGTGCTGGGTATGGTGGCGATCGCATCCCTGCTCGGCATTCATCTTGTCGCTGCCATCGGTGGTGCCGATATGCCGGTGGTAATCTCCATGCTCAACAGCTATTCTGGCTGGGCGGCGGCGGCGGCAGGCTTTATGCTTTCCAATGACCTGTTGATTGTAACTGGTGCATTGGTGGGTAGTAGCGGTGCCATCCTGAGCTACATCATGTGTGAGGCGATGAATCGTTCTTTCTTTAGTGTGATCTTGGGCGGATTTGGTCAAGGATCTGGCAAGGGCAGTGCTAAAGCTGTTGAGGGTACGGTGACTGAAACTGATGTTAACGAAACCATTGAGCTGCTGGCGGATGCGCAGAGTGTGATTATCACTCCTGGTTACGGTATGGCTGTAGCCCAGGCTCAGCATGCGGTATCAGATATTACGCGCCTTTTGACTCAGCGGGGTGTGAATGTGCGGTTTGGAATTCACCCAGTAGCAGGTCGTTTGCCAGGACATATGAATGTGTTGTTGGCTGAGGCAAATGTGCCCTATGACATTGTGTTAGAGATGGATGAAATCAATGAGGATTTCTCTGAAACAGATGTTGTTCTTGTTATTGGTGCTAACGATACGGTGAACCCCAGTGCAATGGAAGATCCGGAGAGCCCTATTGCTGGGATGCCCGTGTTGGAAGTGTGGAATGCTCGCAATGTTGTTGTGATGAAGCGGGGTATGTCGGCTGGCTATGCTGGTGTGGCAAATCCGTTGTTCTTTAAGGAGAATACTCAAATGTTGTTTGGTGATGCGAAGGCAAATACCAATGCGATTTTGGGTAAGTTGCAGGAGACTGCGACGGAGTCTCCTAAGTTAGCGACGGCTTAGCAACGAGCTGTAAGCGGTATCGGTAAAACGATTCATCATCTTCTAAATCATGACAAGCCCTCGATGTCTAGCATCGGGGGTTTGTTGTTTCTGGAATTCTGATCATCTGCACTCACTAATGCAGGGCAACCACAGGGGATTGCCCCTACGGTATTGTTCGTTTTTAATAGGAGAGGCTATAGAACTCCTAACCCAGGATGTTTGACAACAGCTTGGACAAAGCCTGTTTGTCCTGCTCTGACAAAGCTCGTAACTGCTTCAAAATCAGATCTTTTTCAACAGTCATAATAATCGGCTTCAGCACTGATGGCTTCAACAGACCTGCTGTTTGCCAATCTTGAATGACTACATTATCAGCGTAATTCGTTGCACTTATCTGGCTAGTAATCGCCATCAATAGAATATCGATGTGTCGCTGATTATAAGCATCTGAGCTAACAATGACCGCTGGGCGTTTTTTGCTTGCTGTCTGGTTAGTTTGCTTGCTGTCTGGTTAGTACATGGAAATGGGACCAAGACAACGTCGCCAAATTTATAGGTCATTGTAAATATCGTCCTCTGGATTATCCCAAACCCGAGCAAAGGACGGTTCCGATACTTGCATAGCTGCGTAGGTTAAGGCTGGTTGCTCTTTAGTGGTATCAGCCAACGGTTGCGGCTGGCGTTGAGACATCTCGCCTGACAAGGCTAGTAACTCCTCCATTGTGGGTACGCTATCAGCCATTTGCAACCAGTTGATTAACGCCTCCCAGACCACAGGTGTCACTTGCACAGCTACCTTTTGCCCTGTGGTATCGACGACAAATTGAGCAGACTGCAATGCTTCTAAAACGGTGGTCATGGCCGCTATGGATAAACTAAGCCTATTTTAACCTCGACGTCCTCTATCTGTACAAAGAGCAAGGAATGCGCAGATAATTAAGAACCAACTGCCGATCTCCCCTGCTCCCCTGTTCCCTTTCCCCTGCCCCCTTTCCCTTCTCTAATCCGAGAGCTGCTGTATTGCTCCGGAAAACTACCCTAACGCCACTGCTCACAGACTTCTTCCATAACGGTGACAACTTCACGGAGGGTGTCTTCGTTGCCATAGTGGAGGATGGCTGGGGCTAGTTTGGGGAGGTCTTCGATGAGGTTTTGGCGACGGCGGAAGGTGAGATCGTGGAGGATTTCGGACCAGTGGGTGAAAGGTATAGATTCCCAGTCAAAGCGCGGGAGAAAGGAACTGATGCTATTTGCTGTTCTGCTGGGTTCCATCCCAACTCCTGTTCGGCAAGGGTTTGACCCCCTATTCCTAGCTCCTGGACCACCTTGGCCATAAACTGACGACAATGACAACCCCTTGATGTATAGCATCAGGGAGTTGTTGTTTATGAAATTCTGGTTATCTGAAGTGGCCCCATTTCTTTGGACAACCTTGTAGGTCACTTAAGCTCTGCAAATCCTACACAAGTTTTATTATCTTTTTAGACTACGACTACACTTTAACATACTCCATCGAATTCATAACAAATCTAATCGGGCGTTCGATAGTTGAGTGACTGATACGGTCGCACCTGATTATAGAAACTAAACCAAACTTTTTGACACTCTCGCTATCAGGCGTGGCTGACATATTTCTACAAGCTGATCAAGGCTGCTTTAAAGTGAGAAAAAGCTAATTTTAGCTCATCTGTGAGACCAGGATTGATTGTCTCTTTTTGTCTACCTAATTTTTCTAGAGCCTGACATAAGTTTTGAAGCACTACACCTCCCAGCGAAGCACTACTCGACTTCAGCGAATGGGCATTGAACTCTATTTGTTCATAATCGCCTATTTGAATAGCCTTTACGAGCTGATCGACTAATGTTGACGCTTCGGTAATAAAAATCTCACGAACGTTAGAAAACGCTTCCGATTCTGAGCCGCCTAATGCTGCTAGCGTTGATGCAAGCACCGATCCATCTAAAGCTGGAACCTCTGAAGGGTTAGCCGATTCATGTGCCTGATTTAATGCAGCGATTAAATCAGGCACATGAATCGGCTTGCTAATATAATTACTCATTCCAGCAGCCAAACAACGCTCACGATCACCCTTCATTGCATTGGCTGTTAGGGCAATAATATAAGGCCGTTCCGTTGCAGGCCAGCGTTTACAAATCTCAGTTGTAGCAGTTAGTCCATCCATTTCAGGCATATGGACATCCATCAGAATGACATCATAAGTTTGTCGCTTCAGAGCATCAATAGCTTCATATCCATTACCTACTAGGTCAGGACGATAACCCATTTTTCCAAGCCATTGTTGGATCAGTTGCTGATTTACTAGATTGTCTTCTGCAACTAGAATCCGGAGAGGATGCTGCTGGGCTAGCGTATTGTCTAAATCAGTTTTATTGCTGGTTAGTTTGGGTGTTTGGATCTTACGAGGCTGTTTGCTAAGCACCTGGGTAAGAACATCGTATAAGTGGGCCTGTTTAATAGGCTTATTAAGAAATGCCTGAAAGTCGGCCTTTTGCAACGCATCGTCATCCAGTTCTGGTTTTCCTACAGACGTTAACATTACTAAAGGAAGAGTCTTCCCATAAGACTTAGTACGAATCTCATTTGCCAGCGTCAGCCCATCCACCTCTGGCATATGCATATCTAGAATGGCTGCATCAAAGTCATTTTGATGGCAACTTAGCATACCAAGAGCTTCATAAGCAGACTGGGCCACCGTTGGTTGCATCCCCCAGGATTGCGTTTGAAGAGTTAATATTTTCCGGTTGGTGGCATTATCATCCACAATAAGAACTCGTTTTTCCTTAAGCTGATAGGACTCACAAGCTGTCTCAGAGTCTGAAGATGGGAGAACTTCAGCAACAATTGAAAATGAAAAACAAGATCCTTGCCCTACAGTGCTAGTAACACTCATGGTACCTCCCATAAGGTCACACAGCTGTTTGCTAATTGCTAAACCTAGACCTGTACCACCATACTTTCGAGTAGTGGAAGAGTCCACCTGACTAAAGGACCTGAAAAGCTTGCTCATCTTATCGGCAGGAATACCAATACCGGTATCTTGTACATCAAAATTAACCCTGATGTAGTCCTTCTTGATAGTCGAGTCTATGTTTGATGAAGGATCGGGTGTAAACGGCGATGTGTGGATTTTAATGAGTACTTCTCCTTCATCAGTAAACTTGATTGCATTACTAACTAGGTTGACTAAAATTTGGCGTAGGCGAGTGACATCTCCTACCAATCGGTTAGGTATTGCTGAATCTGCCAAGTAAGCTAATTCTAGATTTTTTGCAGATGCTTTAGTTGCCAGCAAGTCTAAGGCTTCCTCAATACAGGTTCGAAGCTCGAACGGATATTCTTCCATATCCAGCTTGCCTGCCTCAATCTTTGAAAAGTCAAGGATATCGTTAATGATGATGAGTAGAGAATTACAGCAGTTTCGAATTGTCTCTGAAAAGTTTCGCTGCTCTCGGGTAAGGTTAGTATCGAGCAATAGGCCCGACATACCTAGAATCCCATTCATGGGGGTGCGAATTTCGTGGCTCATAGTAGCCAAGAAATCACTTTTGGATTGGGCGGCCGCAATCGCCTCATCACGCGAGATTGCCAAACCGACTAAGTTTTCCTGCAGTTGGTCAGCCATCTGATTAAGGGCACGACTGACTTGACCAATTTCGTCGGGATACTTGATTTGAATACGCTGCTCTAGATTTCCGGCCTCGCAGGATTGGGCAAACTTATTTAATGCTCTAAGAGGAGTCTGTACTTGTCGGTTAAACAACACAATTGTAAGCAAACCTAACAGTGAACTTACAAGAAACGTAATTCTAACATTAAATAAAATAGCTAGTACCCTTTCCTGACGTAATCGCTGGTGAGAGTAGCCTAAACGAACTTCGCCCAATGGTTGCTCAGATAATTTGATGGGAACTTTTACATGGGTTATTTGGGGCAGGCTATCTAATTCGTTTAATAAGCTTAGGGGAGGATCAGATTGCGTATCTGATTTTGTTAAGGTCGAGGTAACTAACGAATTTCCAGAGTCAATAGACTGGGAGATAACTGTACCACTATTATCAACAATCACACTGTAGACAATATCGATATCTTCTGTTGCCTTTTGCATTAGTGTTTCTAGGTACAAAAGATCTAGACTCAAAATTGCTTCTGGGACAACATCGCTAAGGAAGTCGGCTTTAGTTTCTACCTGATTGCGTAAGCTTTTTACTTGGCGCGCTTGGGTACGCTGAATTTGAACGAATCCAAAGACTAACTGTACGATTAGAGCAAAAGAACCTGCAATAGTTAAGTAGCGTAGTGCGAGACTATGCTGAAATCGACTCAGAATTTTCTTTTGCACACTATTCATCACAGATAAATCCCTACAACAAATAAGTAAATATCACTGGTTTCATACATACGCTCTATTGCCATGGATCCACTGGATTGTTTCAGCAAAGCTTTTACACTAAGTTGAAATCGTAATTTCTTTTATTGACTAGTACAGCAATTATAAAACAGCGAAACATACCTAGAATTCAAAGCCTTTATTCTGGAAAGGTTTACAGCTTTTATGATGTTGCATTGTTTATTATTTTCGGTACTAGTGCAGCGTCAAAGCTTAATTTTAGGGTGACCTCCTTTTGGAAAGACTTCTGTGTAAGATCTAAAGAGATCGCTAACCCTAATTTTTAGTCTTGACAGAGCACCAGGCAATAGCTCAAAAATGGATTAAGTACAGATGGGATTGAGTTTTTTTTTATAAAGGCCCCATTATTGGACATCAGCATCCCAACTCTTTAGCTTTAGGGTCTCAATCAGATGGTTAAGTTGACTGTAGTCTACTGCTGGAACAAAGCCTTCTACCTTTAAAGTTGTTAATGCAGGATGATCGGACGATAGCTGGATCAGTGCTGTTTGCACTTGATTAACTAACTCAGGTTCAGTATCTGACAAAGCCGCAACTGGCCATTCGGGATAAAGCTCCGTAGTGTGAGGATACAAGAACTCATCATCTGAAACATCGATAATTCGTACCTCATCTAAGCTGGACAGCAAACCCTTATTTACCATCTTCTCAAGCTGGCCAGTGCGGATAAATCCAACGTCAATGCTACTATTGAGTAATGCTAAAACAATATTATCTTGAGATTTATTTTCAATAAAGCTACTGAAGTCTTTGTGGGGATCAAAGCCTTCTTGGAGTAGATGATAAATTTGAAACGTACATCCTGCTGCTGCTGTCTGAAAATTCACACAGGCCGCACGCTTACCTTTTAGATCCTCAATATCCTCAATATTATCAATATCACTGTCACGGTCTACTATAATTAGGCCGCTAAATTGTGTCCCAGTTTTAGGGCGGGTGTGGGTGACTAAAAATTCTGTTTCATACAGTCTCTGAATCTGGACAGCGGCTAGAGGATTATTGGTTGTAAAATCTAGCGCTCCTTCTTCTACCTTTGTAAATTGGCTTTCTTGTGAAAGAATTACTAATTCTACGGGGCGTTTGATCTGAGATGATAAATAGTCCATAAGAGGACCATATCGTTCATGTACCGATACGGCACTATCAATAGCCAGCACTCCAAAGTAAACGGGATCTGGCTCTGAAAGACTATCCTCTTGAGCTGTCTGAGGTCTGTCTATCTCATCATTTTTTAAGGCTGAAGTATCTGAGCTACATGCTGCACAAACCAACATAAAACATACAAAGATGATTATTCTAAGGCTGGCATTTTTTTTTAAGAAAACGTGCATAGCTTCTAGCATTTACGTGAATGACATCAAAGCAGGTACGCTTACTAGAAAAGGTCCCTGCATGTTTCTATAGTTAGAATATGCCTTTTTTCTTGAGCAAACTAACAGCATCCATAGGAGAAATCGAAAAGGTAGTAGGGGATACGTTCTTCCTAAATGTCTTTTTTATTCATTGAATTTTTCGGGTATCAAGGTAAGCCACAAAAGTATTTGCGTATGAGGGATTCGACTGCTGTGCTTTAGATGACCTGCGGGGCATCGGTAAATCACCGACATGTTTGAGAATTCACTCAAATATGTCCGAAAAAGGATGACCAAAGAGTCACTGAGTTGCGGTGGTACCATCGGGTCATTTGAGATCGAACTTATGAAAATAGTGAGGACCTTGAGAGATTGCTCAGAAAATCCCCGACTGGCATGGTGAAGCTTGGAGAGATACCCAATTTTTCAAGAATCGAGTCTCAAATGAGACTATTATCCAGTCTTGTTTCTGGCCCTCAGAATTTAAAGCGAATAACCCTAGTCCATGTTGTTGGTTTTAGAGCTGGGTATTCTGCAAGTTAGGCCATTGTTTTAGCCATATCTTGCTTTTACCAAAAGGCATAGCACTTAAGATTGCAGATCAAGTTTTTGAGACTAGGCATAGTTTCAGCTCTGGCAAATTCAATGATGAGCAAGAGGTTGCATCCATCTCACTGACCATCGACTCAAAAATATGTTTAGCCTTAGCACGAGTTTTGGCGCGCTCACGATTATCAGCTATCTGCTTCTTGATGAGTAGACGATTGCGATAGGCACGTTCGTTGAGGTGACTCCCTGACAATTCTAATTTCTGACTATGCTCTCATATTGTCACTCTACTTTTGCATTAATTGAGGTGTCCTAATGTGAGGGATAAAAGCTTTCTTCATATCAAGACATTGCCAATCGACAACTCTCTGCTCAGCAACTTTCTCGGCTCGCTGATAATCATCTGGTTTGGGTGGCAATAGTTGTTTTGTTTTTACGTAGTACACAGTTGCCAAAAACTCTCGTATGATTTGTTTTCGCCATTTTGAAAATTCTAGCCTGACCGGTTTGGCAACAACCTCAAACCCAAGATTGCGATAGAGCAATGTAGTCCGACCTGTGTGTAAACCATCGGTCACTAGCAAAATTTTAGGTTTCTCTGAAGAGGTCTGATCAAACGGCATATGCCGCTTAGTATAGAACGCATTTTGCCAGGTGGTAGCAGAACAGGCTTCACCACTCACATTTGCAGCCGGTACTCCCATTTCCTTTGCAAGGTCAACAAGCACCGGTGCATCATTGGCACCGCTCATAAAGATATGGGGAGCCCGGCCAGCCTTCCATAGGTTGACTGCGGCCTTTGCCCGGTCAAGGTTATAGTCAGTTCCACGACCTACAACAACAATGGCATCTACGGCTTTACCACTGTCTGGCCGAGCGACAAGCAGGCGTAATCCTCGATTAACCCACCAGGGTGAAAGCCCCGCAATCAGTAACATACCAATCAGCCATCGAATCGCATGACTTACCGGATGTTTGCACTTAAGGCAACGCATAGACGTAGCAAAGATAATTAGCTAACAACAGCGCCCACCTTATAAGGAATTAGCACCTTTTATTTAGATACATCTGAGACCTGCAGAAGCCGGGATCAGGGAAACCGCACTATGAAAATTGATGTGCGCTTAAAGTTTTAATTATTTTTAGTCCTAACTCTGCAGCAACGTCTGATGGGGTAGTGTGCTTTTAAGGTATGGTCAGCAGATTACGCTCGCCACTCGCCAAGCCACAGACCTCTCCTACCACTCTAGAAATAACAATCCGTAAGTCATTATTATCAGCCCCTCTATTCAACTCTTCTAATAATCGCCCAGACGATGTCGCTCCCGCTTGAAAGGATACGTCAGCGTCCCACTCTAGAGCTAATTTCTGGTGATATTGCAATAGAGCTTTCTCTTTGGCTGAATAGGCGGGTAATTGAGATTGAAAGCCGCTGCAGTAGGAAACAAGCGCTGTCGATACTAAATTATCTGATTCGCCCTGAGCTAAAACATCCGCTGGATTAGCAAATGTCATCAAACTAAATTCGCCCTGAGCTAAAACATCCGCTGGATTAGCAAATGTCATCAAACTAAAGATTCCTAGGATGATAGAGAAAATCAAGATAGAGAGCTGTCTGGGCATAGATAAGCTGATGTTTAATTTTTTATGACTATCAGCGAACATACTATTAGTTTGGCTAAGGCATATGTTCTTCAACACACAATTCTTAGCTCATTCAAAGGCAATAATGTTTATAGATTAAGCAAGTGCTCCAAGTGTTGAAGCTACTTAGAGCACTTGCCTAATCAGTAGGATCTTATCGAGATCTGATACACAGTCTGCCTGCCAACCCTCGGCTTCCCAGGGTTAGAATGCGACGTGAACTCAGTCAAACGCATCAGGCGCGCCTCTACAGAATTACCTATTGCTAATCAGGTTTGAGGAACTTAGATTTTGCATTATTGATGATCTGCAGACTGGTTGATAAACGCCTGTGGTCCGGTGTAACCAGAAGCGGTGGCCAAGGATTGCAAGGACTGTACTCCAGGGTAGGTTTGGCCATTGATTTCCCAGGTGGGATAGCTTTGCACACCGGCTGCTCGACAGGCATTGGGTTGTGGTTCTACACCTTCCTCGTCACACTCTACATAGGTCAAATATTCAAAGGCTTGCTTACCAAAGAGTGTCTGCTGTGCATGACAGTGGGGACACCACCAAGCTCCATATTTCTTGGCACCAACAGCTGTTAGGTGCTTAGCCAGCGCAATTTCTGAGTCACCAGAGCTGGTTTCTACTGCAGGGGGTGGATTGCCAGCAGTAAACGTATCAGGGTTTTGGGCATAGGCATACGTTTACGTGCCATGTTTCAACTATGTAGATCTACAAATCAAATGCCTTCAATGGCATAGGCCAAATTTTGCAATTCTGCCGTCGGCAACTCTGCCACCAGGGCATAGAGATAATCCTCATCGCGCAAAGCACGATGCCAGTACCATCAGGCTGTTGCAACGTCAGTTGGGCTGACTGAAATTCAGGAAACTCCTCCTCGCCTAAGACCAGCTGATAGGCAGACACTGTGCAAACACAAAAACACCTCTTGGGTTAAATCCTCCGCGTCTGCCACCCGCCGTAAGCCCTTTAACGCCAGACCATACACCAAACTGCCATAGCGATCATAGAGAATGCCTAGGGCAGATAAATCTCCGTTCCATAGCCGAGCGACTAGAGCTGCATCCGCCTCACGCGCCATCACCAATTGACCAGATTTATTCGTTTCATACACGGCCTGGATCACAGTCATACCAATCAGGTTTCAATAGGTATACGGCTGCCAACTCCCACCGGATGCACATAAAAAAGGGAGCACCCAAACGTTCTCCCCTACTTGCGTCACAGCCCCGTTTATTAGGGATTTGTTTTCTATATACGGCTGCCAAATTACATCAGATGCACTGGTTGAATAGATGCCCAAAAGAAAAGGGAGAACTCACGTTCTCCCCATCAGGCTCAATCTGTTCAGCTCGGAACTAGGGATGCTAATAACCGAGAATTTAGGCAGCTTGCTTACGCTTACGACCAGCAACTACTAAGCCACCGGCAGCTAGTAAACCCAGAATAGTACCTGGCTCAGGCACATCTTCCACTAGTTCAACACGGATGCGAGCAACTTCATAACCAGGCGCAGTAAAGTCAGCGCCAGTAAAGTTCAGGGGTAGGCCATTGAGAGCACTGGAGTCTGTTGTGCCGAGAATCGTCCCTGCTGTCAGGCCAGGATGCTCAGTCACCACACCATTTTCATCGGTACCTGTATTGGGACTAGTCTGTCCCAAGAAAGCAGTGCTGAATGGCAATTCATCATTGACCTCAGTACCACCATCTAGAACTTCACTACCCAAAACAATAAAATCAGCTCCCAAGAAATTACCCGCATCATCAAAGATTTCATGGGCTAGGGGATTGCCATTAGCAATAAAAGCATCATTACTAGGAATCACCATAGATGCATAGCTGAAGTACTGATTGCTTGCAGGATCCACATCTAAGAGCAAGCTAGTGAACTCACCAACTTCTAGAGGCGGTATGCCCTCACTGACTAATGTCGCCTGCACACCACCTGGATTACTAGCTGCGAACGCATCTGTCAGTTGAGTGGTATCACCATCTTCTACCAAAGACTCTAGGCCAGTAAAAGCATCCAGTGACTCACCCCGGTTATAGAGGTCAAAGGTACCATCATGAAAACCAACCCATGCAGGGGTAAGGAATCCACCGTTGATCGGTGCCAGGTTTTCAATCGTTACTTTAAGCGTGGCAGCAGATGCAGCCGTTGCCATTGTTGTTACAGCGCCCAAACTCATCACAGCAGCAACAGCCACCCGATGGCGGGAGAAAAGAGCAAACGTATTCATAGATAGAGTGATAAGACTTCAGTGGAAATATCAACCTTGCCTAAGTCGAGAATGTGACCCAGATTCAGGTCATCCCCCCGAAGAAAATTGTTAGGGAGGGGCGTAATTTTCCGCTGAGGTAGTTTTGAGAAACCACTGAGAACTGTGTAACAAAAATAAGCAATCCCTGAGAAAACCCTGAGTGTCTGACCTGCTGAAATCCTGCATAACATCCACCAAGACAGCCCTCAAACGGGAGAATCCTTATTCTGTCGTGGGATACCTAGCAATATCACCAATAACTAGCCAAACTTACTTAGCTGAGGTTGAAAAAAGAAGTCTGAATGCGATAGTAGTTACCGTTAGAAACTGAGAATTTCTTATGGCAAACGCTCAGAGTGAATCCCTACATTAACAAGTCAGCATGGCTGCTTTGACGGTCAAGTCAGCCTCTATAGCCATCCATCTGAGCAGTGCCAATGCACGATGAATTTTGCGGTTTACACTCCACCGCAGGCAAAAACCAGACCTGTTCCAATGCTTTATTAACTGCCTGCGAAGCTGCCGGACAGCCCTTAACCTTAAGAATGCAAACGGGGTATGACCATGGCTATTACTGTATTGCCACCTTTATGGAAGACCATATCAAGCACCATGGTGAGGTGCTGTGTGATTAGTGTCGAACTAACCTCCCAATAAAAATAGGCCAACCAGGGTGGCACTATTCCATAAGCTATGGATCAACATAGGCGATAGCAAATTTCGCGATCGCGTATATACCCAGGCCAAAATTGCCCCTAACAATGTCAAGGGGAGCACCTCAGACAAACTCAAGTGGGCAGATGCAAAAATAAAGCTACTCAGTAAAATTGCCCCCCAAATCGGCATATAGCGGGTGAGGGACGGGAGCAAAAAGCCGCGAAACAAAACCTCTTCAAATAGAGGAGCGGCTACAGCTGCGGTCAAGAAAAATAACAGTAGAGCTATGCCATCGCTTTCTTGCAATACCGTCTGCAACAGTGGGTTATTACCCCCTTGACCATGCCAGATTTGCTGATTGAGGGCAGAAATTGCAATCATTAACGGTAGTGCGACAAAATAGCCCCCTACCCCCCAAAGGGGCCAACGATCCAACAGCTTGAGTTGAAACCAGTCTTTGGGCAACGGTCGATGGGTCCAGATAGAGCCAACTAGTACGCCAATGCCACTAAACGACATCAGCAAGTAAAAGACCATGGAATATAACGCTCTGCCACGGCTGCTGGTCTCCGCAAAGCTCAACCCCGACAGGCTTAACAAGAAGGGAATCAACAGCTGCCCCACAAAGAAAAAGCCAACAATTAGTACCTGCCAGATAATTTCTCCATCCCAGGGCACCTCCCAGGGCACAGTTGCTCGCCCCAACAGCGATTCATCTCGACGGGTAAACCACTGAAATCCTAATAGGATCAGCAAACTTCCACCCAGGATGCAACCCAACACAGGCATAGCACCCACAGCCGCCAGCTTGAACAATTTTGACTGAGCCACAATTTGTTCTTGGGCATTGAGGGTAGTGAGATCATCAAAACGCCCCTCCAAGGTGTAAAGCTGCTCTAAAACTCGGTATTGAAACCAGCCATTGAGCTGGTCAGTAATGACGGCTTCAACGGTTGGCTCAATTACAGACGGTGTGGCCCAGAGCGCCAACAACACCTCTGATAAATTGGCCGTTGCCCCGTCACCTTCCGCCAGTGGTTGCCAACGCTGACGAGCTGCATCAATATCTTTTTGCTGAGTCGCAATAAGACCTAGCTTTAAATCAATTTCATCGATCAGCGTTTGCTGCTGGCTAATGGCTGTCTTAAATTTTCCAGGCTGGGGATTGCGAACCATATCTTGGGCAGCCAGTTGCTTTTGCGATCGCATTACCCCAGCCACTGCCTCCTGGCGCACTGATTTATACTGCTTCGCCACGGTTTCCAAGGGTTTAGCCCCCAGCAGCGCATCCCCTAGCGGCTTAAATTCATCATTATTTTTTAGCTCGTCCCACTCAGACGCCTGCAATAGCAAATCACTTTGGTAAAGCTGTAACTGCCCTGTCACCTGAGGCTGGGAAAAACTTTCGTATAACGACGAAGCGACCACCAGCGCCACGAGGCCCGTCAAAATTGATAAAACAATCCGCTTTAGCGTCATTAGCCAACCAAAAATAGTCTAAGCATTATCGCATTAGCCCCCCTTTAAACTACGCCCAAGTTGCAACCTGTCAGTTCCTCTACCGAAAAACGCCTTGCTGGACGTGCACAGGGTTTATTAACGACTGTTGCCAATCCGCTTAATCCTTTGTACAGAGTGATTTAATAATCCCTGTGCTGCTGCCACATTTTGACGACACGCTTAACAAGGCCCAGATCCACTATGAAACGTAGACAGTTAATTGGTTATGGCTTCACGGGTGCTGCGAGCACTGCTGCACTTACTGCCTGTGCCCAATCAACGGCTCCTACCACTGCAGACGATGGGGAAGCTCTGCCTACGGTGCGGTGGAAAATGGCCACTAGCTGGCCAAAGTCACTGGATACTTTATTTGGGGCGGCTGAAATTGTGTGCGATCGCATCGCTGCTATGACCGATAATCGCTTCACCATCGAACCCTATGCTGGTGGCGAAATCGTTCCAGGGTTACAAGTGCTAGACGCTGTCCAAGACGGCACAGTGGAATGTGGTCATAGCGCAGCTTATTACTATGTGGGCAAAAGCCCAGCCCTGGCCTTTGGTACTGCCGTGCCGTTTGGCCTCAACGCTCAACAGCAAAATGCTTGGCTATATCATGGTGGTGGATTAGAAGCCATGCAAAAGCTCTTCGCCAAGTTTAATACCATCAACTTCCCAGCGGGGAATACCGGCGTTCAAATGGGCGGCTGGTTCAATAAAGAAATCAACACCGCTGGCGACCTGCAAGGTTTAAAGATGCGGATTCCTGGTTTAGGCGGCAAAGTAATGGCCAAGCTAGGCGTAAATGTCCAGAACCTGCCTGGCAGCGAAATTTTTCTCGCGTTAGAACGCGGTGCCATTGATGCAGCTGAGTGGGTTGGCCCCTATGACGATGAAAAACTAGGTCTACAAAAAGCAGCTCAGTTTTACTACTATCCCGGCTGGTGGGAACCCGGTCCTTCCTTTGACATGATGATCAACATAGATGCCTGGACCTCTTTGCCGCCTGTTTATCAAGACGTGATTAAAACAGCTTGTGTAGAGTCCAATACCAGCACCTTAGCCAAGTATGATGCGGTTAATGGAGCCGCCCTGCAAAGTCTCCTGGAGGCAGGAGTTCAACTTAAGCCCTTTAGCGACGAGATTTTAGCCGCTGCCGAGAAAGCCGCCTTCGAAATCTACGAAGAAAATGCAGTCCAGGATGCCGACTTTAAGGAGATCTACGATCAGTGGAAATCTTTCCGTGAGTCAGTCTATGGATGGAACCGGCTCAACGAACTAGGCTTTGCCAGCTTTGCTAACAAGGCGTCTTAAGGCAAAACTACTACCTGTTGGTCAATATCCTGAGAGTTCATGGAGCACCTTATGTTCTTGTGAAAGGGGTTAAAACAAATGTAGGGTTGACGTCTCTGAAAATACATACCAATCTCCTGTCAGATGTTCGAGAGAATAATTAACTGTGCCAAAGGGACTACCGTTCCTATTTGGCTTGTATGCAAAACCATGGGAAATCATGTCCAGGCCCACTTCTCCCGAGGTGACATGAAAGTAAACACCTCCTCTCGGATCGAGGCCATAGCGTTTAACCTTGTAGAGGCCAATTCGTTTATTCACTTGTGTCACTGAATCGGGAACACTGCCTAGGGTTTGCTCAAACGCTGTTTGACTCACTCTAAAAGCAACTATTTGTGGAACATCAAATTGCACTAACCCCCACGTTATGCTAGCCATAACAGGTGCAGCAATCGCTAACCATTTTGGACAAACGTGCCTTGAGAATACCCAATCACGAGACTGCCAAATCCACCACAGAATAGCTGGAACAATCAGTAATCCGAGGGGAGGAACAACGAGCAAAAGAACAAAAAACTTGACCCAAAACAGCGTATGGGCAGGTTGGCCGGGATCAATACTTACATGCAAGATCAGCACACAAGCAAATATCCCCGCTATACAGACATATTTATAAAATCGAGTGGTCAACAATGGCTATGCGAGAAAACAAGACAACTGATTCAAGTTGATGCACCTTGAAATTCCTCATAATGCCTACAAGGCAACGTGCTTATTTTTCGTAATCGGTTCAAAATCGCTTATTCAGCTGATAAATCGGCCAACATCAAACAGGAGTGCCTATAGGTCGGCAGCCTAAGGGTGGTCGCCTCATGCGTTGCCAGAAATCTGTATTAACGTCCAAACAGCTCTTACAACTAATTCAATACCAAGCATTCTAAGTAACTGGGGTTTAGACAAAACGCTACCTGTAGTGAGATGATCTTGACAAGAAAACACTGTATATAGCGTTTTTGAATGCATTTATCTAAACTCCAATAAGTAAAAGAGTCCAGGCATTTCTACCCGAACTCTTTTACTTACAACTAAGCATTACAACTAAATAACCTTAAGTTATTTAAAGTTATGCCTGAGTAGCCATCGAAAAAGCCCTTACCAGCTCTTGCCACGACCACCGCCACCGCGATTAGAACGATCTTCACGGGGCTTAGCTTTATTAACCTTTAGAGCACGCCCCATCCACTCGGCACCATCGAGCGCTTCAATGGCAGCTTCTTCTTCAGAATCTGTAGTCATTTCAACAAACCCAAAGCCACGGGGACGACCGGTTTCACGATCTGTGGGAAGATGAACATTCTTAACAGTGCCATATTCTGCGAATACTGCTGTTAAATCTTCATTTGTAACGTCATAGGATAGATTGCCTACATAGATTGACATAAATTGTCTCCAAAACTTAAGGGATATGTAGAGGGAAGCTTCGAGAAGGATAATGTCAATGGAAAAACGTGAAAATTCGTTAATACTAGAAACAAAAGTCACCAACCGATCTTTTTCTCTGAGCCAACTATAGCTTACTAAAAAGTCACTTGATCTACTTGAAAAGCTACATTGATCTTGAAATCTAGACAAACGCTGTCTGCCTAGCCCAGGAAAGCCTGAAAATAAAGAGGATTCGACGTTTTCATTGGACTAATCATAGATGCCATCTCCTACCGTTACGTTTCCATATATTTTCAGCTTCACGAAACGATGAGCCCAACGCTACAATTCGCCAAGCCATCACAGCACCTAGCCTCGGAAACATTTAGGCAACCCTGAATCAGTAAATTCCACAGTGATCACAGACACAAACTAAGAAAAATTGATGGTCATATAAACAGACGATAGGCTTATCCGACACAGACCTTAGTATGCCGAATCTAAGCGTATATTGAGATTGCTAGTAAAGCATGTTATTGCATAACTTTCTATTTCGATCCTTATATCTAAGTAGACAGAACACTGTATTACTTAACCCTTTATATCTAAACCGAAGCCACCATGAACCTTAGCGTTCATGGTGGCTTCTTATTTATTGGATTATTTAGTTACAAGGAGGATTAAACCGCCCCCCGCCATTGGGCGTCGCATCTGGGTAAAAGGTACGAACACCATAGCGACGGCGAACAAACACAGCCTCAAAGCTTTTACCATCATCTTCGACATCCAATAAGCACCCCACACTGCTCTCAGAGTTCGTTGGATTGTCTCGGAATGCCTTTGTCGCCAGTTTCAAGATATCTTCTGCAGAAAGCGTTAACCCGTATCCTTTTTTCCTATCTCTAAAAATTGTGCCGTTATAATTCATCTTCACACCAAGGGTGAAGATGACGTCTGGGTCAACCTCTTCATTAGAGACATTATTTTCCAGAATCCCGGCTAAACCATCCTCCTGTAGTTGGAGATAACGACCGTGGAAATGTAGGCCACCAATCCGTGATGCCGATTCAGGCTCACTACAAAAGATATGATCAAATCCATGGGCTTGATTAAACCAAGCATCTGCTAGGGTTCCTAAAAAAGCCGCATCATCCATCTGCGATGAACTACCTGGAAAAACCCGGCCATCCACGTACTCTTTGATGCGCTGTAGCACATCAGGATGCGCTTGCATCACATCCATAAACTCGTCTTTGCCAACCACTTTGCCTAAGGGGCCACAAAGTTTAACAATATCCTGATCAAACGCGCTTAGCACTGGCGGCGGTGGCGTAATGTCAACGACACCACCCACCCCTACTGGGCGTGGATCATTTTCTGTATTGAAGAATGGTAGAAACTCATGTCCTGGAATGATGACTGGGCCTGGGTCATCTGTATAACCGCCACAGTCCAGATTAACCCACTTTCTAGCGTTATCGACCAAAATGAAAGCATGGGTCCCACCAGGCTGCTTATTTTCACCTAATGCTGTATAAATATCACCCACTGCAAGCGGCACTGGATTAGTTTTCTTACGAATTGATGTTGTGGCATCACACGCCTGAGTAATTTTGAATTGTCGATTACTCTCAAAGAATGCTTGGGCTTGAGCAGACGGTGTGTCTATCAACCAAAGCAATGAGCTAATCAACAGTGCAAGGCAAGAAATTAATAGTTTCATAGTATTCCAAAATTACAGTTATCCAACTGCCGATTAACCGGCCACATCTTTTCCTTTTTCTATTTTTAGATCGTCGCTCTTTTCACCTCGCAACTGAGCCCATAGGATGTATTGACGATTAAACAGTCATAGGTCGGATGTGGGATTCCGTACTGTGAATCAGAGCCTAAGGCTTAGGAGTTCCATGGGAGGAAGCCTTCCAAAGGATTAAGTACACTGCTCCAAAAATAGATAACCCCTCAAAATAAAAAAGCACCCTATAGGGTACTTTTTACAGCAACAACACCTCAAAATGTGATGAGCATCACACAGTTTACTCAGTCAATCTCAGAAACGCCTTAAGCAAACTTCAGTTATCGGTCAGATAGCGTTCAGCTAACCCCAGCATTCTTGTAATCAATGAAGCGATTCAAACGCACCGATTCACTAAGGAGACTTAACCATGAAACGTACTCTTCTTTCCGCTTTAACTGTTCTCGTTGCATCCGCTGCGATCGCACCCGTTGCATCTGCCGTTGAGCCTGCTAGCTTTAATATTCAAGCAACCCGCCTCGAAGCACTTGATCGTCGCACAAAGAACTCCGTCCACAAGCTACGCCTTGAACATCTCAACAATCAGACTAAGGCCATTGAAGATCTTCAAGCCGCTCGTCTAGAAGCCCTGGATGCTCGTACCAAAACAACTGTTGAGCACAAAATTCAGGTTGACTATTTGCACAACCAAACCAAGGCTATCGATAACCTTCAAGCCGCTCGCCTTAACGCACTGGATGCTCGCACTAAGAACAGCGTTCACAAATTACGCCTTGAGCACCTCAATAATCAGACTAAAGCGGTTGAGAATATTCAAGTGGCTCGTTTAGAAGCGTTGGATACCCGCACTAAAGCTGTCGATAACATTCAGGCAGCTCGTCTGACTGCTCTGGATGCTCGCACAAAGTCCGTCCGCTAACAGATTATTGGGCTGTTGCGGGACTCAAGTTTGGGTGCCCAGTGCAGACTCCGTTAATCTGTGAAGCTTCATTCCGTAGGGCACCCTTTTCTACTCAGATCCTCACACACCAAGCCTCTGCCAACATGGTGGGGGCTTTCTTGCTTTAAATTGCCTCCGCACGGCAGTGCCCTTCACCAACATGGCCCAAACCTTTATAAATATCAGCCAGCTGAAGTTTCTCCACCTTAGTCAGCTGTGCCTCCAAATCTTCAGGCATTAACTTAACAGCACCATCCTGCGCTAAAGCTGCAAGCGGGTCAAAGCCCAGTGCCCCTCGATTGAGAACTTCATCTGCAGATACATCGATATCACCAAACAGATGATCAAAGTGAAATATGGCTTCCACATCTGCTATTTCCCCAGAGGAGAGAAACCCTTTACGCTCATCACCAACAAAATCACCACAGAGAAATTCTAACGACGGGTTCATCGCAATTTCAAACGGAATTGTCTCACCATCACGGGTTGCTCTCCCTATAAGCAGCAATGACGGCCCAGTTTCTGAAACTAGCTTCCAGGACAGCGCATTGTAGCGGCCTGCTGCAGTCTCTACTTGTTCCACCAGAATCGGTGCAGCAGTTTCATCGCCTTCGGCTAAATCCACCTTGGCTGAGGCTATCATCAAGACATTAGCCTTAGCAGGAATGTCCACATCCGCATCCGGATTGAAAGAAGATTCTGACTGATAGGCAACAACATCCTGAATATTGGCATAGACATGATCAAACTCGACTTGCCAGCTTGATTGGGTGAGTTATGCTTCGCTTACCGCACCCTACTGGGGTTGCTTGGCTACAACACAGCCTGCTGCTGCAAAACTGATACCAGCCACTAATAACGAAGTACTCAAACCCAAGTTAGCGCCCATGCTACACAACACACTCATCGCCACAGCACCACCGCTGAAGTAAAGGCCAGTGCCTAACCCCGCTTTGGCCGGTGGCACCATGGATAGGGCGTAGGGTATAGCCGTGGGCGAAATCTCAACCCGGTATGTCATATTTCTCTCGTAGTTGCTGAAATGCATCCCCTAAAGGCTGGCCTTTTCCCTGATCAAATTCCTCTATGCTTTTACGAATCCCCGCTAGAGATTCCAAAAGCTCCATCCGGTCTAAAAGCTGCTGATAACTCTCTGCATCCTGCACGACAACGGCAGCTTTGCCATTTACCGTCAACACCATGGGCAATTGGGTTTGCTTCAGACGTTCTAAAAAGGTCTTGGCTCCTCGTTGAAATTCTGATAACGGATGGATATTACGTAGATTGAGCATATTAAAAACAGAAAATAAACTGATAATTACATGATAATAATTAAGTCTAAATCTGTGTTGAGCATCGTCAGAATCAGCTATCTACAGCCAGTCACCTCTGATTGGGTGAGTTATGCTTCGCTTACCGCACCCTACTGGGGTTGCTTGGCTACAACACAGCCTGCTGCTGCTGCAAAACTGATACCAGCCACTAATAACGAGGTACTCAAACCCAAGTTAGCGCCCATGCTACCCAATACACTCATCGCCACAGCACCACCGCTGAAGTAAAGGCCAGTGCCTAACCCCGCTTTGGCCGGTGGCACCATGGATAGGGCGTAGGGTAACGTGCCATTGGCCACCAGACTAAAAGCAATGCCGATTGCGATCGCAACCAAAACCGCCACTCCAGGCGACCCTAGTATACTCGTCATCGCTGCCGCTACTATCAGTCCGCCAAACCCAGACAACATCGCCGTTCGATTGCCCAACCTAGTCCCTAACTGACCACAGGGCAACGCACTCACCGCCACGGTCACAAACAGTGCCACCATCATCAACTTTGGCTGACTAAATCCCGTATTCTTCACCGCCGCCGGAAAACTTTGGAGCAACAGCCTTAAGCCCAAAGCTACCCCTGCCCCCGTGCCAAATATCCACGGCAGATTTGCCCATGGAATACTAGCATTGGTATCGTCTGCAGACGGAACGTTGGCAACCGTTTGATTCGGATTAATTTGCCGTAATATCCAGGCCGCCAACAAAAGCACCACCGTACCAATGGAAAATGCCGCCAGAGACCCTAAACCTAAAATAAATTCACTTGCCAAGGGAGCCATGGCCCCCGTTACGCCACCCACCATGGTCAATACACTAGCAGCTTGGGGTAAGTCCGATTCAAACGCATAGCGCCCGAGCAAGGATAGGGCTGGACTCCGGAAAATAGTCATCGCCAACGCCCAGGCGACTAAGGCCACAGGCAACAACGGCTTAAGGGATATACCAACCAACACCAATAAGGGAATCCCAAAAAAGCAAAAGGCCGCCACAATCATCCCCAGAGCAATCTGCGGAAAACGGCTACCCACCCAATGCTGACGCTGGTCAGAAAAGCTCCCCATCAGGGGTTCCATCACTGCGCCCAGAGCATTTTCAATCACAAGCAGTAAGGTGGCTAAACTAGCCGCAAACCCCAGAGCGACTAGCAAATCCTCCAGATACAGGTTGTAAATCACCCAAGTCAGGGAAATCGCCCCTTGAACTGCGGCTAACCCTAACACCTGGAGCCAAAGAATTCGCTGTTCTACCGCTGCATTACTCATAGCAACTCATCTAACTCATAAACCAATATACGGACATTTGACGCCATATCCCTGCCTGTAGGGGTATGGCATGCAATGCCCCCTACAGGCAAAATTCACCCGCTAATAGACGGCAACCAATTCACCAAACCTGGAAACGCAATAATGGCCACTAACACCAATAGCTGCAGTGCGATAAATGGCACCACACCGCGATAAATATTGCCCGTAGAGACCTCTTTCGGAGCTACCCCCCTGAGATAAAACAAAGCAAATCCAAAGGGCGGTGTCAAAAATGACGTTTGCATGTTGGCTCCAATAATCACCCCGTACCACACCAGATCCATGCCCAACTGCTGAGCAACCGGAGCAAAGAGGGGAATCACGATAAAGGCAATCTCAAAGAAATCAATAAAGAAACCGAGGATAAAAATCGTCAGCATACTGACAATCAAAAAGCCAACATTGCCCCCTGGCAACTGGGTCAGCACATCAAAAATAAAGCTGTCCCCACGCAAACCACGAAACACCAAGCTAAAGGCCGTCGACCCCAATAGGATAAAAATCACCATGGTCGTGGTTCGCAGGGTGCTGTCACACACGTCTCGCAAACTGCGGAAGGTTAGCTGTCGATTAAACGCCGCCAGCACCATCGCCCCCACCGCGCCTAAAGCCCCTGCCTCCGTCGGTGTAGCAATGCCAAAGAAAATGCTGCCGAGTACAAGCAAAATTAATACCAGTGGTGGCACCATCACCCTCAGTACCTTTAGCAGCAGGGCTTGACCACGGGTTTTTAGTAGCTCTGGGGGTAGCGCAGGCAGCAAATCGGGACGGCTGACGGCAATGATCACCACATGCACTACAAAGGCAGCGGCCATTAGTAGCCCAGGGATAAAAGAGCCTAAAAATAAATCACCAACGGACACCCCTAGCTGATCGGCCAACACCACCAGTACAATGCTCGGTGGAATAATTTGGCCAAGGGTGCCTGATGCGGCAATAACTCCGGTCGCCACATCTTTGTTGTAGCCGTAGCGCAACATCGTTGGCAGGGAAATTAAGCCCATGGTGACTACTGTTGCGGCTACCACACCAGTGGTGGCAGCGAGTAAGGCCCCTACGACAACAACTGCGATCGCTAATCCTCCCCGCAGTCGACCAAACAGGCTACCCATGGTTTCTAGCAGGTTTTCCGCAATGCCTGACTTCTCCAGCATGGCCCCCATAAAAATAAAATAGGGAATCGCCAGCAGGGTGAAATTATTCATGATGCCAAATATACGCTGGGGCATCGCCGTCATAAAGATGGGATCAAATACCCCAAAGGCAATGCCCAATAGGCCAAATAAAATGGCCACTCCCCCAAGGGAAAAGGCCACCGGGTAGCCCAGGGACAAGAGTACCAACGCCCCCGCAAACATTAAGGGTCCCAGCCAATCAATCAGCATCACCAGCCTCCCCATCTAGTGGTGCATCCTCCGCTGGTAAATGGCCAGAAAAAATGGCCCAATGTTTAATCGCTTCTGAAATTCCCTGCAATATCAACAGCCCAAAGCTGACTAAAATCATCGCCTTAATCGGGTAACGGGGTAGACCGTTCGGATCGGGCGACATTTCCAAAATCTGCCACGATTTGATGACTGCGCCCCAGGAGAAATAAATCACCAGGGCAGAAAATGGAATGAGAAACAACACCGTCCCAATAAAATCTGCCAACGCTTTGTGCCGCCGAGACCAGCGATCATAAAACACATCCACTCGCACATGACCGCCCCTTTGCAGGGTGTAAGCAGCCCCCAGCAAAAAGACAATGTCAAATAAGTACCATTGGGTTTCGATCAGAGCATTGGAACTGAGGTTTTGACCCACCAGATTACCGAGATAGCGACCAATGACATTCCAGGTGCCAACGCCAATCATCGCCAGTACTAACCAGTAGGCGAACTTGCCGATTTGACGGGTAAATGCATCTATCTTGCGAGCGATAGAGAGTAAGGACTGCAAAGTGTTTAGCCTATTTTCTACCGGGGTATTTTATACCGTTGTGATGGGTATGTAGGGTGCGATCGCACAATTTGCAACGTTTTTACTCACCAGTCACCGAGCATATTTTCGGTTGATCAGTCTACCCAAAGCCAGGATAAGGATATGGTAAAGGGCACGATAATCTTACCAGCCCATTGTTCCAGGCTCCCCTTTAAAGGGACCTGCTAAATCTTGAGTAATCCATCCGCCATAGTAACTGCCAGCCTGAGGGATAGCCAATTCTCCATTAACGTAGCACGCATCCATTTGTCGAGCTGGAAAACAGTAATATTGAGTGAGCGGTACAAAATCTGGCGTTGGCTCAAAAAACCTCCAAGCTCCACGGGAAGCTCGTTGCTCGCCTACAACAACATCGTAATAATATGACATCCCCTTCCATTCGCAAAAAGAAACATCTCCTGTATGAATCACACAGTCAAGATCAACGTCAGATTCAGGAAAGTAATAGGTGGGCGGATGGCTCGTTTCAAGGACGCGTTTGCCCTGATGCGTCTCAGCAATAACCACGCCGTTAAAAACAACTTTTAGGTACTTATTAGTATCTTCCCAGCGAGCAGGACGAGGATAATCCCATACAGATTCTTGACCAGGCTGAGGCGGAATTGGAGTAGGTCGTATCATTGATTGTGTGTTTTTAGTCTTGCTTAGCAGATTATAATTGGCTTTCAATTTTCTTGAAAACCCAATCAGGGATACTATGCTCTGTGGAGTAGACCTGATTGTATTTCTGCTCAAGCTGTTCCCAATTAATTGTGTCGTCTGCTAGCACCTCTTTTTCAAAGACATCTAAAGCGATTCCTGACAAGCCTTTCTCTAGACATCGCTTCATCGCCAGTCGGCTTTCATCAATTTCACCAATACACTCAAAAGGTGTATGTTCTGCTAATCCAATCATTTCTCGGAACGTTGGCAACAGGTCTTCATCATTAAACAGATTCACTCCAAATACAGCGTCCACCAAGGTCGAATCGAAGGTAGCCATTAATCCCAGCCAAACATAGGCACACTTGGGACATTTTTTACACCATGGCTTCTGAATATTACAAGAATGAATGTGCGGCAACAATTCTGGATACTGGGCGAGTTTCTTGAAGATACGAATATCATAAATAGGTTGCAAAATACTAAAATAGTTAAAGTTGGCCAGCAGATGGGTTTGAATAAAATCATTTAGAACTTTTTCAGCTTCATACCCTTTGCCCCATTGATGATTGACCTCCTGATCCAGATCTTGCCAGAACAAGTTGCCTGTGTTGGCACTTTTTTCATGGGCAAGGCAAAGATGCTGATATCCATGAGCAAGCATCAGGGGTAGCGATTCAAAAATAGATACTGGGGTTTCTGGGACAGTAATTCCTGAATTTTCGGGAAAGTAAAGTTCAAATAGAGGATAATCCAAGAAATCATCGTATATGGAAATCCGATGACGTTGGATTGGGGCCATATGGGACACGACTTGATCAATCAGTTTGTGCTGAAAATCTGCCTTGCCATAGACACTGTGGGAGTACTGCATTGAGGCAAAGGCAATGTCAGATTCTTGCAAAAGCTTGAGGGCAACTGCACTGTCTTTTCCACCGCCACAAGCCGCAAGAATAGTATCATAACTACCAGAGATGGTAAATGATCGCTGCTGCGCTAAAGAGACACCAGGATAAACCATGGTTGGCCCTAGATAGTCGGTGACATTATTTTCATACCAATGTTGTCCGAAGACCCCTTGATAAATACTGGCAAATAGTTCTAATGCCGCAGGCTCAAGGTGTTCTGCAATGAGACCGATGTCATAAGTTTTTGGAAACAGAGAACAAAGCTTCATTCCTTCGAACAGAGCAATGTAAGCAACGATTCGATCAATGTTTCCTTGGGTGTATTTGCGAATCAGGTCAGGGAAAGAAACATCGTGATAAAACACCTTTGTTGAAAAGTGCAGGCGATCAGCACTATACTTCAAATCTAAGTGATAAGGATGAGTGATGACCTGACAAATTTTGATCGCTTCAACTCTCATAAGTGGTTATAAATCATCTTTCATCAGCTAGCTAAATCGGGTCACCGAATTTGGAACCGCTATGACAAAATCAGTGCCTTAGTGTGGCAGAGTTCTATTCGGCAAACTATTCGAATCTATTCTATGTCAGAGGTTTACTGTGCCGGATAGCTCACGATCAAACCCTTTGCGCCAATATCAAACCAAACCACCGCTGCTCATCGGTAAAAGTTTTCAATACCTTTAATCTGTTGGAAGTTAGCTGTTGTTGAATTTCAGCCGGGTCAAACTTGCGAGAAATTTCGCTCAGCAAACGCTCTCCTTTTGAAAACTGGACTGTCAAATCCAATTTTTTCAAGGGTAACAGTTTGCGTTTGTTGACTCTCCAAATACATTTCAATCCGATGCTCTTCAGAGTTATAAATAGCCTGATGGTGAAACTGATCTAGACAAAAATCACCGTCATAGCGATAGTTGAGATGCCGCAACATGTTGAGATTAAACATCGCTGTGACCTCCTGGGCATCGTTATAAGCCGCTTCTACTATGGCAATATCTTTCTGCAAATCTACCCCTAGTAAAAAGAAGTGACCTAAGTCAAGGGCACTGCTTACTTGCCGCAAAAAGCGATCGCATTGGTCAGGCGATAAATTTCCCAAGGTGCTGCCAATAAACATCACCATACGTGTGGCTAACTGAGTCTCTGGCAAAGACTGTAGGGCTGGTTTATAAGTGCCGACCAGGCCATGTATGCTAAGCCTTGGATAATCGTACAGCAGTTGTTCGGAGCTAGCTTGGAGCATCGTCCCACTGACATCCACAGGTACGTAGCGCAAGGGTAAACCATTCGCCTGATAAGCATCTAATAAAATACGAGTTTTAGTTGCACTACCACTGCCTAATTCCACCAATTCACAGGCACCAGTCAACTGGGTAATCTCATGGGCATAGCGATGAAAAATAGCCGATTCTGTGCGAGTAGGATAATACTCCGGCAGTGCACAAATTTTCTCAAACAACTCGGAGCCGAGCCGATCATAAAAATATTTTGGGGGTAAAGATTTGGGTGTTTTAGTGAGGCCCTCAACTACATCCTGTCCATCAACAGTAACCGCCAAAGCAGCCTCATTGTCTAGATCTTGAATGTGTAAGCGAGTAGATGCGGGAATGCTGCGAGGGCAATCAACTGCAGAAGAAGTCATAGCAATCAAAAATCAACAGAGATAGTTTAGCTTGAAATGTTACGTCTTCTTTACAGGATAAACCTGTACTACAACGCGCAACGGAACCCCATAAATAGCTCCCTGACGTGAGGTTCGTACCAGTTACGAAAGCTGGGCCGCAGCGCCCAGGGCCGTGTGGCCCAACTTCCTCCCCGCAGCACCCGGTGACCATCATCGAAATAAACTGCCGAGTATCCTTGGTAAGGATATGCCTGAAAACCAGGATAGGGACGAAACCAGCTATCGGTCCATTCCCAGACGTTCCCTAGCAGGTCATAACACCCGTAGTCACTCACCGCCTGGTTAGATTCCCCCACAGGACTGGTATAGCCGAGACGATGATCGCAGTTAATCTGCGCTAGCAGCTTAGGTAATTTTGCCCTTAATCCCTTCGCCGCCAGTGCCCACTCTGCCTCTGTTGGCAGCCGTTTGCCAACAAATCGGGCATAGGCACTAGCTTCGTACCAATTCACACCACACACCGGATGATAACTAAAGGCCGCGATATCATGACTGGGCCAATATAAAGGCTGACTCACCTGGCTCGACTGTAACCACCGCCAACCCTCACTACACCACCACTGCCGATCTTGATACCCTGATGCTGCTATGAACGCTTCATACTGACTACAGGTAACAGGCACCCGGTCGATCTGATACGATTTCATCTCCACCCAGTGGGCAGGTCGTTCGTTATCAAAAGCAATGTCGGCCTCAGGCAGGTTAGAGGCCAGCCCCATCTGTACAGACTGTCCGGGAATCTTGACCATGCCAACCGTTTCTGGGGAAAGCTTATTCCCAGTCTGAGCCACAGGCTGTCGCAAAGGTGTTTTGTGCCCCTGGGTTTGATGCAGGGCCATCACCAAAGATATCGTTTCATTATGCTGGCACTCATGCTGGATCAACCAGTGCCAGAGACGTCTCTGGTCACTTAAGGGGGCACTCTCAAAATACGCCAAGGTCCGTTGACGAATATCTTCCAGAAAGATTAATAATTCGTCTAAACTCGGAAGCAATTGCCGTTGAGCTTTGGGCAAGCCATCCGCCGCAAACAGCTTCTCGTAGTGGGTATAGGGAGATGACTGCTGAGCTAGATGTTCTAAAACCCACAGCGACTCAGTGAAGGCGATATGTCCTAAATGCCAACCCACAGGACTAAAATCAGGGTGAGCCTGTTGTTGCAACACTCGTTTGCTAATACCTTGCACCAGTGTCAAAGTTCTGTCACGACATTGCTGCAGCGTATTTTTAAGGTAGTCACGTAATTGCGCCTCATCCATCGAGCCAGTAATAGGAAACATAAGAGAAGTCTTAAAGAAAAGACATTAAAGACATTGATGAATCGTTAATCTCACGAATGAGTAACAATAACCTCACAAGCATCGTAACCAAAGATTTTTACCGACTACAGAAGAAGATTTTCAGACGATTGAAATTTTCTCCATTAAGAAAGTTCCCTCTAAACTAAGTTACTTGCTAGCGTCTGCTTATTCACTACAAGTAAGTGTAGATGCAACTGTAGAGACAATCCGAAATTTATCCTGAGCTGAGAATCGATACAACAAAACCTGCAAAGCAGCCAAAAGCAAGGTACCTAAAGACACTCCAGCAGAAAATGCTAACTGGCAAGGGATGGAGTCAGAGACTGAGACAACTTTAAGGTGTTTTTCGAATGATGATATGACGTAAATTGGACAGGGCTTGGAGACAAACTCAGTGTCGAAAAACTATCCACTCGATTACACCTCTATATGCCTAAGTATTAAGTATTTTAAATGCTAATATTGCTCGATAGCAGGCAAGGATAAAAGTATAGGTTGCAATTAATCAGTTCGTCTGTAAAGAACAACTATCTACCTCCGTAAATGCAACAGATAAGCTAATTCTATATGGAAGAAATTTTATGGAAATATTTTAGGTATACAGACTTAAAGATCCATAATCACAGTCATTCATTGGTAAAGAATGCTGGAATTGCCTCTCGTGATAGTTTCAAAACATGAAATCATCAGGAAGCGCGATTAAATTGACGAATATGAGGTTGCAGATCGTTAGCAGCAACCGTCAGGCTATGGGACTGGGCTAGGGGCTCCCAATCATCGACGAACAAAGGTTCAGAAGCCAGAATAACGCCCTTAGGTTGACGTAGCAAGTAAAACGAAGGGGCCTGGGCCTGGTTATCAAAACGGCAAGCTACCAGTTTTTGACCATCGCTCAACACAATCGTCCCCGATACCCTCACATCATATTTATTGGCTAAAGATTGAATCATGACAATCGCTTGCTCCAACGCTCCCAACAATTCCAACTGAGGATCTAGCTCTAGCAAATGGGTAATCAGGGCAAAAATATGTTCAGAGTCAGTCAAACCATAAATATTTTGATAAGCGACATCGCCAATCAGATCCCGCATAGGACGATAGAGCGTCTGACGAAATTTCTCGATCCAACCGTTATGGATAAATAGCAGCTGACCATGGCGAAACGGCTGACAATTACTAAAGTCCAGCGGTAAACCCGGCGTAGCACTACGAATATTGGCAACAAAGGAGCGAGCACGAATGTAGCGACACAGATGAGGTAAGTTCGCATCATTCCAAATAGGTAATACATTGCGATAGATAAACGGCTCCGCCATCAGATCGTCAGGATGATGCCAGCCTAGGCCAAACCCATCTGCATTTAGCAAGGCAATTTGTAATTCTTTGGGTTGATAGCTTTGAACAACTAATGAATGTTTGGGTTTAAATATAAGCTCTTCAAGGGGGATAGACGCTCCTAAATACGCAAGTAAACGACACATGATAAGGGATAAAAGAATGATCAGCATCCCCCTAGACGCCACTCAGGGGATATCTTAATTGGTTGTCAATGAGAAGGCAGCAGTCGCTAACAATCCCCAACCAATAATCAGAGCCAGTCCACCAATTGGCGTCACGGCTCCTAACACCTTAATTCCAGATAGACTCAGACCGTAAAGGCTACCAGAAAAGATCATAATCCCCATCAGAAATGCCCAACTTGCGTAAGTCAACCAGCTATTGGTCGGAAGTTGTAACCACAGCAGCCCTACCAGCAATAAAGCCAGGGAATGATATATCTGGTAGCGTACGCCTAACTCAAACGTAGCTAAGGCCTTTTCGGTCAGCTGCGCTTTGAGTGCATGGGCACCAAAGGCACCGCCTGCCACAGATAAGCCACCTAAGATGGATGCGATCGCAATACACAAACGAGGATTCATAGGTGCACACAGAAAATAAACCTCTTTTAGGGTAACAATGCCCCACTATCTTGTCCGAGGGATTATTGACATCGATCAAGACAGTACTCGCTTTAATCTCATTACTCTGGTGGGCACAGTCAATGCCCCCTCGATTCGGGACTGACATCTCTGAACAACAATATTGACTTCCCCCTTCTCACCAGCTTCTTAAGAATAGTCCTGCGGCTAATGCTGGCAATAATGCAGTCGCTACCACAAGCAATCCCATGGATAGTCAAGATTGTTCGCTGTGACTCTGCCCCCCAGAATTGGGGGTGCAGCAGGACCACGCATTACCACAAGATTACTATCAGATCCCTTAATCCGAGACTTTTACCGCCTCAAGTAAGCGAGAAAAATAAAACTGTGATGCAGTAAACTCGTTACGCTTTACTTGCCAACCGTTAGCTTTCAATACCGCACGCACATCAGCTTCACTATGCAAATAGGCACGGGTAGCCTTACTGGGGCCAGGAAAAAACTCGCCAATGCGTTTGAGCAGTATATAGAAAGGATTCTTGGGCGCAAAGCTCAAAATTAATCGTTCTTCCGCCAAAGAACTTAAATGGGAAATCATGTCACCCGCTTTGTCTTGAGGATAGTGAATTAACACATCCAGACAAATAACAGTATGATAGCTGCCATCTAAAGTCTCCAAATCCTGAGCATCAAAGACAGGTATAGCCTCAGGTGCCAACTCCTCCCTAGAGCGACAAATGGCTTCTTCTACCATTTTTTCGGAAATGTCACTGGCATAAACCTTGGCCCCCATAGCGGCTAGCGGAATACTCAAACTACCCACGCCACAGCCTGCATCACACACAGTCAGTCCTGCTGCACTACCATCCTGCTTAAACCAGTAAAGGACATGATCAACCGTTTGCTGATGGCCTTCACGAATATCACGCTGCACTTTATTAACCTGACCATTCCCATAAATACGGTTCCATCGATCGAAACCTTGGGCGTTGAAATAGTCTCGAACGATGGTCTTATCGTCAGTTGAACTTGTCATAGGATTGGTCAGAAACAATCGATAGCATTTCTTTACCGTCAGATCCTATTACGTTTTGGCAATCAGCGATCCAATACCCACGTCTGACCACTCATCATTCAATGCCCTATCCGAAATTGTGCTCTTGACGCACAACTAACGGCCCCAGGTACCAATTGAATACGGGAAATTTTGCTAGATTTACAGTTCAGTTATTCAAGCCTGTAATCCGGTCTACTTTCGACTTCTGACTTCCGACTTCAGCCCTAGCCTAAATTTTCCGGCTAGAGTTGATACTCATGGCCCCTCCATTAATTTTCTAAAATTCGCTGCCAACTTAAGCGCACGCCATCGTAATGCCAACGTATCAAGTGGCACATTTGTCTGGGAGCCAATCCCGGTAACCCGATCGCCTGACGCGGCTGTTCCGTTGCTAAAACAATCGCCTCATCTACGTCACACAAACCCCACGAAACTAAATTGATGGCTCCATCCAACAAAGGGCGAGTCGTTCCCGATAGAGTCCCATCCGGTAACCGGGCAGTCCCATCTACCACTTCTATCTCACGGCTATCCCAGGGATAGGTTCCGTCTGGCAAACCGAGGGGAGCCAGCGCATCACTGACTAAAAAAAGGCCACCTGCTCCAGAACGACCACGACCTGCTCTGAGTAACAGATCGAGCATGGTAGGGCAGACATGCTGTCCATCGGCGATTAAACCAACAAACACATTGGGATGGGTCAACGCTGCCCCCAACAACCCTGGTTCACGATGGTGTAACCCTGGCATGGCATTAAACGCATGGGTCACCATTGAGGCACCTTGGGAAAACGCGTCTTGAGCTTGGGTCGCCGTCGCCAGGGAGTGCCCTAAACTGACGATAATATTGTGAGATCGCAACCATGGAATCACCCCTGTCGCCACTTCCATTTCTGGAGCTAGGGTGACAATCTTAATCACATCCACATAAAGCTCTAATAGGGGTTGCACCCGATCCAGTGACAAGGACTGAAGATATTCCTGGGGATGTGCGCCCCGTTTAGCCGGATTCAAGAATGGTCCCTCTAGATGAGCCCCGAGCACCGTTGCATGGTGAGGATACCCCCCAGCTGCTTGATAAGCCTGAATCACTGCTAAACTACGTTGAATTTGCTCAGGATGCGCAGTTACCAGAGTCGGTATAAAGGCATCAATACCTTGATTCCATAAAAAACTGGCTGCTTTTTGTAGTTCTATCGGATCAGCAAGATCAGGAAACGCCAGCCCTAATGCCCCATTAATTTGTATATCCACCCCTCCCAAGGAAACCCAATCACCGTTTAAGTCAATTGCCTGTGCTGCATTAGCAGCGACTTTAGCCATAGGCAAAATCGACCGCAGCTGATTGTCTGCCACCTCAAGACAGAACAACCCTGACATTTGGGGTAATCGTGCATTGAGCAAAATTGACATGGGCACTTCACGCTCAAATCTTCGTACGAATCATCCCATAAGAACCCAGTAGGCTATCAACAGCTACCAGCAAAACCAACTATGGTTATCGATGCACATATGGGTCGATGGTACGTCAGGGTAACGTTATCACGTATGAATCTTAGAGATACTTTTTGTCCTGACTGACCTGACAGATTGTCTACACTATTTCACGGATCATCCTATGACTTCTCCCCTTGTCGGCATTATTATGGGCAGCGATTCTGACCTGCCCACTATGGAAGCAGCCATTATTGTTTGCGAAGACTTCAAAATTCCCCATGAGGTTGCTATTGTATCGGCTCATCGCACCCCACAACGCATGGTGCAGTATGCCCAAACTGCCGTCGAACGAGGCTTAAAGGTAATCATTGCAGGCGCAGGCGGAGCCGCTCATCTACCTGGAATGGTAGCGGCTATAACACCGCTACCTGTGATTGGTGTGCCGGTTAAAAGTCGCAGCATGCAGGGTATCGACTCCCTTTATTCCATCGTTCAGATGCCTGGGGGCATCCCGGTGGCAACGGTGGCCATTGGCAATGCCAAAAATGCAGGCTTGCTGGCGATCCAGATATTAGCGACTTGCGATCGCGAACTCTTACAGCAAATCCAAGCCTATCGCCAAACCCTGGAAAACAACGTCTTACAAAAGCAACATCGCCTGGATGAACTGGGTCCCCATCCGTACCTAAAAACGATATTTCCATCAAAAAACATTGACAAATAGCCCTAAGCACAAGGCTTTAAGACCGAGTCAGATTATTAATTTTTGAAAAGAACCAAAAATAAGTAAGGCTCAAACCCCTAATATTCCATTCACACAGAACAAGTGTATTTCTTGATACAGAACGACTTGACTGAAATTGGTGGAATCTATCTAATGGGCATTTGTAATGTCCCAGAACAGATACATCTGCTGCCAAGTTGTTGTAGGTGCAAGATATGGCAAATATGCTGCTGGTAAAAATTCTTAGTTGAGCCCAATTTTGATTTTTCCCAGGTTCAGCATTGGCATATCACGGTTTTAGGCCCATAGTGGGTCATTGAGTATCTTGAACTGTCAAGGTCCCCTCACACATAGACTTCACTGTCTAGGATCCGAATCCTTTGAGAGTGGGGTTTAAGTTGATTGGATTGTGTTGATTGGATTGTGTTGTAGGAACGTCTGTTGAGATGTCTAGTCTAAATTTGAGCCGCAAGGCAAGACGACGTAAATCGTCTGTCTGGGATACCTATGCGCCGCCATTTGATCAAATGGCTAAGCGCTTTTTTGGCAGAAGCTTTTCCTGGGCTTGGCTAGCTTGTATACCTTTGGCACTCGTTATTGTTGCCACTTGGAATACAGCAGCCCATGCGCAGGAAGATGCCATCACTGCTGACAATGTTCAGTTTGTTTTAGATAACATCTGGGTGCTGGTCGCAGCTATCCTGGTGATTTTCATGAATGCTGGTTTCGGTATGTTAGAAACTGGATTCTGCCGCCAGAAGAACGCTGTTAATATTCTTTCCAAAAACTTAATCGTCTTCGCTTTAGCCACCTTATCCTTCTGGGCTTTTGGGTTTGGTTTCATGTTCAATGAAGCGACTCCTGTGATTGGTTTAGGCAATTTCTTTTTGTCTGGCTATTCCACTGATACCCCTGAGTTTGGAAATTTGACAGTCCCTGTGTTTTTCCTATTCCAGGCGGCGTTTGCAGGAACTGCAGCAACTATCGTTTCTGGTGCAGTTGCAGAGCGGATTAAGTTTATTGATTTCATCATCTTTAGCATTTTGCTAACAGCAATTTCTTATCCAATCACTGGTCACTGGGTATGGACTGGGACTGGTTGGCTAGGTGCAAACGTTGGCTTTTCTGACTTTGCTGGGTCTACTGTTGTGCACTCTGTCGGTGGTTGGGCCGCTCTGTGTGGTGCAGCCATCCTTGGCCCTCGCATTGGTAAATACCAAGACGGTCAAATCAATGCTATTCCGGGCCACAACATGAGTATTGCTACTCTTGGCTGTTTGATTCTGTGGATCGGCTGGTTTGGGTTTAACCCTGGCTCTGAGCTAGCAGCTGATGCAGCTGTACCTTACATTGCTGTAACCACTAACTTGGCAGCAGCAGCCGGTGGTGTAGCCGCCACTGTAACTGCTTGGATCATGAGCGGTAAGCCTGATCTATCCATGATCATCAACGGCATCTTGGCTGGTTTAGTTGGCATCACTGCTGGTTGTGCTGGCGCTAGCTTCTTTGGTGCAGTCATCATCGGCTTAGTAGCAGGTATACTCGTTGTTTTCTCTGTCGGTTTCTTTGACAGCATTAAGATCGATGACCCTGTCGGTGCCATCTCTGTACACCTTGTTTGCGGTATTTGGGGCACACTTGCAGTTGGCCTATTCGATACGTCTTCTGGCTTGTTCTACGGTGGCGGTATCGGTCAGCTAATTGCTCAGATTATCGGTATTATTGCCATTGGTCTGTTTACCGTTGTCTTCAGCGCTGTTGTTTGGACTATCCTCAAGTCTGCCTTTGGCCTACGCGTTTCTGCCGAGGAAGAACTCAAGGGTTTGGATATTGGTGAGCACGGAATGGAAGCTTATAGCGGTTTCCTCAAGGACACTAGCGATATGGGCGGTGTTGCCTAGGTTCTAGGTAGCCTACGTTCTTCCAATACGCCTTATAGGTGTTAGAAGAATATCTGCTATTAGGGAGGCTGATTTCTTAGCGGAATCAGCCTCCCTGCTTTTTAGGTACATACTTTCTTACCCTAAGCTTAGTTACAATTCCTCCGCAGGCTGTGTAGGCGCTGATAAGGTTGGGGCAGTTGAGTTAACGGTCTCAACATCAATTAAATCCTACGGTTAATGGGCAATCCGGCTTCAGTTTTAGACGAGCTGCTTGCGGCCTTACCCACATTAAGGCCACAAATGTATTTCAAAACATCGCTGACGGCCCTTTCCCATGCGATGGAGGATCAGGTATTGGCAGGGGATGATCGCCCCTTAATGATTGCTAGCTTTCAGCAAGAGCGATTTTATCGTCAAGAAGCCCATCGCTATTTGCGGCTGGCTGACATTACTTCTCAAATTTATGTCTTAGCAGCAGCAGATACTAAGTTTGCCGATACCGATGGCACTACCAGGCACGAAACAATTGCCTTTGAACCAGAGGATGCATTAGTCCACGAGTGGCATCTGGTAGTACTGGGCAAACAGTATACCGCCTGTTTAATTTGCCGCGAACATCAGCAAGACGCTCAAAAACCCAAAATTCTCAGTGGTGTACCTGATTTTGATCAAAGCCGTCGCTTTGAGGGCATTTGGACTCTTGATCGACATGTATGCGAGCAGGCAGCCTATATTTTGTTACAGCGAATCGCTCACTATCGACCAGATTTAGCCGACCAGGTTACGCAAGCTCAAATACAGTTTCTGCCTGCGGCCCTATTGCAAGGTCAATCCAATAGCGAGGAAATTGCAGAGTCCTACCCGTTTGCACAGCGGTTAGTAACCTACGTACAGGCTAGCCAGTATAAGCTGCTGAAAGCTTATAAAACAATGGCCGCCCAGGAAAATCGAGAGCGTTTAATCAACTCTATTACAGCAGCCATTCGTCAATCGTTAAACCCAACGGAGGTGTTTGCGATCGCAACCCACGAACTTGGCCAACAAATTGCCACCTGCCGCTGCATTATTTATCGCAGTGGGAATAGCGCCAGCGTTGAAATCCATCACGAATTCCGTCAATCCAATATCACTTCCCTCAAAGGTAAAATTTGGCCCCTGGTGGAAAATCCTTTATTCCAAACCGTCAACCGCCAACGAGAATCTCTGACATATCTACGGTACGAAACTGACAATCAAGATACTAATGTTTTCGAAGATATCTCAACAATCGCAGCACTATTGGACCAGTGGGACATTCGCGGCTGTTTACTCGTTCCCCTGATTTACCAAGAACGTCTGCTGGGGATGATCGAATTACACCAATGCACAGCCGCACCACAGCTTTGGAACAAACATGACATTAGTTTAGTAGAAGCCGTAGCGACCCAGCTCAGCGTTGCTGTTATTCAAGCTGAAGCCTATGCCAACCTAGAAAGTCTCAATCAACAGCTAGAAGCCCTCGACCGCACACGCAGTAACTTGATCGCCATCACTGGCCATGAACTACGTACACCCTTATCAACAATTCGAGTCTGCCTAGAAAGCATTTTCACAGAACCAGATATGCCAGCCGATATGCGACAAGCAATGTTGCAAACTGCAATGGATGATTCCGAACGAATGCAGCGGCTCGTTCAAGACTTCCTCACCCTATCACGCCTAGAAAGTGGCCGGATCGAATGGAATCTCGAATCACTTTCCCTGAACGAATGTGTAGCCCTTGCCCTAAGCAGTCGACGGACTAACTCCAGTTACCCGCATATCACAATCGACTTGCCAGATAACTTACCTCTGATTCGGGGTGATGGCGAATGGATTGTTGAAGTTCTCACAAAACTTCTTGACAATGCCTGCAAGTTTACTGATCCGAACGGTAGTATTTCTATCGCAGCTATTATTAAAGACAATGCGCTGATAGAAGTTTCTGTCAATGACAGTGGTCGAGGCATTGAGCCTGAGCGTCTAGAAACTGTCTTTGAACGCTTTTATCAAGAGGAAGGAGCACTGCGTCGATCAGTGGGCGGAACAGGTCTCGGGCTTGCGATTTGTCGTCAGATTGTAGAAGCCCAAGGCGGTAAAATTTGGGCTACGTCGGAGGGCAAAGATAAAGGTACCCAAGTTCATTTCAGCTTACCTATAGCAGCCCAGAAATCAACCCGATCAAAAAAGAAAACAGGCATCAAGTCATCACGTCCTAAAAAAATCTCAGTTTAGTTTACTCCAACAGCGAGAAACGATATTGCTTAACGGTTTTCCGGTAGAGGTTGGCCAAAGGTTAATGGCGCAGATAACTCAGTTTGCACGATCGTACGCTCAGCCGCTGGTTGTTGAATAGGTTTTGGTACAGAGTTCTCACCACCGTTCTCAACAGTAGCTGGAGGGTTTTGCACCTCCACTGGAGCTAACGCTGTCTCTGTCGGCACCACAGACACAGACACATCAGTCTCCGACACATCTGCAGCGGCAGCTACCTCGATATCCATAGAGGGTACATCTGCAGAAGCTTCAGCCCCAGACACCTCGACACTTTGAGAAAGTGCCGAGTCAAATGGTTCCAGCCCATCAGGCTCATCAGATGGAGCATCTACACCAGCACCTAGATCTGGCAAGCTTGATGGACGGGATGCGGCTACTGGAGCGACCGAGGTGTTCAACGTCTCATTGACTTCAGTGTCCTCAAGCTCTGGCACTTTCATTGGGGGTATATCTGTTACCTCCGTCACAACAGCAGCAGTTGAAGCATTGACTTCAGGTAAATCTTCTAAAGGCGGGACAATAACCGCATCCGTTAAGGGCGGCACCGTCACAACACCATGTGCAGGTTCAGACTCATAGGGATCCAGCGGTAAGGGGGCCGCAGCAACCGGCTTTTCAGACAGACTAAGGTTAGCCGCTGACCAACTGATATCAGTATCAGGATTACGTGTTGGTACAGAGCCAGCACCTGCCACTACACTATCGCTACTACCAGTAATCAGCGGTCGAAAACGCCAATGCCGTTGACCGTCACCCCAATCATCAAATTGAATATCCGCTTGATCAGGCGACAGCACTATCTCAGGAGCTAACTCAATCACCACCCTGACATTACCAGCGGCATGCTGTGCCACCCGAATATATTGCACAGCACCACCATACCTCTGCTCTGGGTTAACGTTGCCAATCTCCGTATCGGGGATATCTAGCACCAAGCGAGGAGGATCTGCAAGCAGAAAAAATTCTGGAAAGACCTGATCGGACAAGGAAAATGTCAGCTCACTGCTACTTATGTCAAATGACCAATCTTGCAGCTCTTTGGCCCAACTCGGTGAAGTTGATAAGGCTAGAGCCGCAAGACTCGCTCCCAAGAACTGGTAAAAACGGTGCTTAAACCCCATAGCTCTTACCCGCAGAACACTAACAAACACGATTAAGGCTAAAAGCATACGGTACTTTGTCACAAATGACCGATATTTTTGATAAAAATTTCCCACACCTTATGCTTTTGTAAGCCATGATAGGCTCAACCGGACAACGCTTAACTATTCGCACCCTTTAGAAAGGAAACATATAGCTTATGGAAATGCATGAGTTGCTAACACTAATCTTGCTCCTCAGCCCTGGCTTGCTATTATCTGCCCTTGTTATGTCTGCCATGGCTTTTGGTGGCTAACCCTAGATTGAGCGCTTGAGCCTCTAGAAACCAAAGCCATACAAAAGCGTGATTGAATAACCAATAAAGGAAATACGTTGAGGTCTTTGCCATGGTGATGGTTGAATCCACAATGCTGGCCTTAGGAACCGAAGCTCCAGCATTTTCACTAGTAGATGTTGTGTCAGGTGCCCCTATCACCCTAGATACTTTCTCAAATAGCAAAGCGCTCTTGGTAATGTTTATTTGTGTCCACTGCCCTTTTGTCAAGCATGTGGAGCAAGAATTAGCAAACATTGGCCATGACTATGTCGATCAAGGTTTGGGAGTGGTCGCCATTAGCGCTAACAGCATTGAAACCCATCCTCAAGATGCGCCTGAGCATATGAAAACTCAAGCAGACATTCAGGGCTTCAATTTTCCCTATTGCTATGACGATACCCAAGCCGTAGCGAAAGCCTACACTGCCGCCTGTACCCCTGACTTTTTCCTCTTTGATGCCCAGCTAAAATTGGTCTACCGGGGACAGTTGGATGACAGTCGCCCCAGTAATGGTAAGCCTGTTACCGGTAAAGATTTACGACAGGCGATTGATACAGTATTGGCTGGGCAAAGCATATCTGACACCCAGATACCAAGCGTTGGCTGCAATATCAAATGGACTCCAGGCCAAGCGCCAGCTTATTTTGGTGCCTAGTACAGCGTCAAGACCAGTAGTCGTCAAGTTGTTTGAACTTGACGACTACTGATATCTCAAGTTAGCTCTAGGATTAAATCCCTCAATAGCTCGTAGCTTTTCATAGAGTTCAGTTTCCTGAATGCTTAGGTTTGTGGGCACCACTACTTCTATTTCCACAATTTGGTCGCCGCGTTCTTGTAATGCCCGACCATAGCCTTTACCGGCTAAACGCAGCTTTCTACCAGATTGAATGCCCGCTGGAATCGTCATCTGCACTAACCCATCTAGGGTAGGCACTGTTATCTGCCCTCCCAGTGCTGCTTCACTGGGAGTAATTGGCAAATTGCAGATTATATCTTGACCTTGAACAGTCAAAAAAGGATGGGGCTCTACCACAATATTGAGATACAGGTCGCCACCATTAATCCCTTGGCCCCTGAGACGAATCCGTTGCCCTGTAAACATCTTGGGCGGCATCTCTACTTCTAACGCTCGTCCGTCTTCGAGGCGTATCCGTTCTGTGCCCCCGTGAAACGCTCGCTCCAGAGGAACCTGTAAAGATGCCTCCGCATCACGGCGCTGGGAGGCGTTTGGGGCATCTGCTTTATGAGGTTGTTTCTGGGTTTTCTTTGCTTGGGCGGATGACTTAGGCCTTTCTCGACGATTGAGCAATTGCTCTACAAAGCGATTAAAGTCCTCTAAATCCCGATAGTCCGTCTCCGACTTTTGTTGTTGCCAATAGCGCCGATAATCATCGTACTGTGACTTACGGTCTATATCTGACAGTATTTCATAGGCTTCATTCAAGGCTTTAAAGCGTTCTTCAGCTACTTGATCACCGGGATTAAGATCAGGATGACACTGGCGAGCAAGATGACGATAGGCCTGTTTGATTGTTTGTGAATCGGCAGTCTCAACAATGCCGAGAATCTCGTAATAGTCTCGAAAGTTTTGCATAGTGGGGTCAGACCGACTTACCAGACTTCGTCTTGGTCGCCCCATTCATCGTCGCTGTAACGTTGTGAGCTACTGCTGTTTTGTCGACGAACATTGCCAGCATAGTCTTGAGTAGGGGCATTGGCTGACTCACTCGGCTTGTCAGCCCAAGGATCGTCATCTATTATGGGCGCATTAGAATTCCAGTTAATGTCTGCCGCTCTGCCAACGTTAGCAGCATCTTCGGCGATGGGATAACCGGTTGTTGGTTGAGCTGGATATCCATCAATATTAGAGGGCTTGTAACGCTCTGAATTAGGCGGACTAACTGACTCTCTCCCTGCAGAATCAGAGCCATAGCGCGCCTGCGCTCTAGTATCTTGACCATATGATGGTGTGGAACCTGGTTCTTGGCGATAACTACCTGCAGGCTGTCCGTAGGATTCTCGTCCGTAACTCTGTTGCTCACTCTGTTGATCGTAGTTGTCTCTTACGCTTCTGTCTCTGTAGGTGCCACCATCATAGGCTGCCTGACGATCATAGTCGAAACCACGGTCATCGCCATCTTGATTCATCTGGCGATAACTACTTCGATTGTAGGCTTCTTGCCCATAATTGGATTGGCCATAGTCAGATGGGTTATACCTGGATTGGTTATAGCCCGTTGGCCCATACCTATCCTGAGCAGATTGATAACCATCGCTATCCTGCGATGGAGACTGATCATCGTAAGCGCGCGACCTGTAACGACCACCTTGATTAGTATCCTGTGTAGTTTGGTCATGCCGCTGGTTTTGATCATCGTAGCGCCCTTGATTAGAACGTCCTTGCTCAAATTGGTCCTGACGATATCCCTCTTGGTCATAGTATGAGCCCTGACCATAGCCATCTCGGTTGTAATTATCCGCTGCAGCATCATATCGACGACCTGAGCTGTTGTCATAACTACGACTGTCATAGCTGCTGCGGTTATCACCACGACTGTCATAGCTACGGCCATCGTAACTACGGTTATCATATCCCCCTCGGTTATCGTAACCACCACGGGAAGTGTCGTAAGCTGAGCTACCACCACCTGGACGAGACACTGGTTGGTTCCAGCTATCATCCCAATCATCCCAACCACTACGATTATCACGACGACCAGCAGACCAACTAGGGCTATCCCACTGACTTTGACCATTCCAGTCGTAATCACGACGATAGTAATCGTCGTCATCGTCAAAGGCTTTTTTAATGGTGTCGCCAATTTGGCTAAAAATATTGCCGTCGTCATTATCGGCGTCGTATAAATAGGCCTCACGATTCAGCTCATACAGTTCATCCTGCAGTTCAGACTGAATCATATCGACCATGCGCTCATCGTCACGTTTGAGAGCATCACGCAGATCTTGAATCAAATTATCAATGCGACGTTTGCGATCGCGAGCAAATTGCAAACCAAAATCAATGGACACACTACGCATCGCCCGCTCCGCCTGGAAGGTAAGGGTCTCAGCCCGATTGCGCTTCTCAATGCGTTGCCGCTGCCCCCGGTCTACATCAGCAAATTCTTCAGCTTCCTTGAGCATCCGCTGGACATCGTCTTCGGATAGGTTAGACGCCTCTTGCACCGTAATACTTTGCTCACGACCCGTGGTTTTATCCATGGCCGAGACTTGCAAAATACCATTGGCATCAATATCAAAAGACACCTGTATCTGTGGAATACCCCGTGGAGCTGGGGGAATGCCCATCAGCTTGAACCGCCCCAGGGATTTATTATCGATCCCCATTTCCCGCTCCCCCTGGATCACATGCACTTCCACAACCGTCTGATTATTTTCGGAGGTTGAGAAAACATCCGAGCGCCTTACAGGAATCGTCGTATTGCGAGGAATCACCTTTTTCATCACACCGCCAATGGTTTCTAACCCCAAAGACAAGGGCGTGACATCTAAAAGCATAATGTCCTTCACTTCTTCAGTGAGGATACCGGATTGAATAGCAGCACCCACAGCAACCGCTTCATCGGGGTTAACGTTCTGGTTAGGCTCTTTACTCAGAACAGAGCGCACCAGCTGCTGCACCATGGGCATGCGACTAGAGCCGCCCACAAGAACCACCTCATCAATTTGCGAGGGAGACAGACGGGCATCATTCATTGCCTGTTGCAGGGGAGCCCGGAGACGACCAATCAGATCAGCACAGAGGGACTCAAAGTGCGATCGCGACAACTTTTTCTCAATATGCTTTGGCCCATCTGGAGTAGCTGTAATAAACGGCAGATTAACTTCCACCGTGGGCAGCCCTGACAGTTCAATTTTTGCCTTTTCAGCCGCTTCAGTTAATCGCTGTAGTGCCTGTCGGTCTCGCCGCAGATCAATCCCTTCCGTTTCTAAAAACTCATCTGCCAGCCAGTCAACTATTTTCTTGTCGAAATTGACACCGCCCAACTGAGTATCACCACTGGTAGAGCGCACTTCAAAGACACCATTGCGCACATCCAAGATAGAGACATCAAAGGTGCCACCCCCCAGGTCAAAGACCAAGATAGTTTGATTGAACTGATGCTCCAGTCCGTAAGCTAATGCCGCTGCCGTCGGCTCGTTGATAATCCGTTTAACCTCTAGACCCGCAATCCGTCCTGCATCCCGCGTAGCCTGTCGTTGAGCATCATTAAAATAAGCAGGCACCGTAATTACAGCACCGGTCACAGACTGCCCGAGGTAACGACTTGCCTCTTCCGCCAGCTTACGCAGCACCATGGCCGATATTTCTTCAGGCGCAAAATCCTTATCTAGCCTAGGACAGCGAACTTTGATATCGCCCACATCATCCTTTCGCACAGTATAGGGAACACGCTTTGACTCAGAACTAAGTTCTGTATATTTACGCCCCAGATAGCGCTTGACATTGTAAAAAGTATTTTGAGGATTGAGCACTGCCTGTCGCCGGGCCATTTGACCCACTAGGCGCTCACCCTCTTTGCTAAATGCTACATACGAAGGGGTAGTTCGCATCCCCTCCGTATTGGCGATGACCACCGGTTTGCCACCTTCGATGACTGAGACAACTGAGTTGGTAGTACCGAGGTCAATACCGACGACCTTACCCATCCGCTAGGTTTCTCCCACTGCGCGTGTGGCGGCAACAGCCACCTACACAATTAATCATATATATACTAGTCGCTTAGTAGTCTAAGCCACTATCGTGCTGCAGCTTAACCACATGTACACATCCTTATAATGGTCTGATTAGGATGAAATTGTCCATTCCAGAGAACCGACCATAGCTTATACGACTTCTCAAAACCTAAACTCTTAGCAACCTGGGGCAACTGCATCGACCAGGAAACCCTGAAAGACCCCAAAAATCGTCATCATTATCACCAGAATCGTAAAGATAAGCTTCACGATTCAGTTCATATAGTTCATCTTGCAAATCGCATTGAATTTCATCAAACAGGCCATCTTCTTGATTATCGAGGGTGTTTTGTAGAGCTTGAACCAATGTTTCAATGCGGCGTTTGCGATCTCGCGCAAACTGCAATCCAACGTCAATGGAAACACCGCGTATAATTCTCTCTGCATAGAATGCAAGCGCTTCAGCTGTGGCATACGTCAACAATTATGATAATTTGCTTATGATTTGCGGATAGGCAAAAGTCTTGAAGCTAAAAACTAGCTATAACTGATCCGAATTCTCTGATAGTATGGAAGCCGGAAGTAAGCGGATGTGGCGGAATTGGTAGACGCGCTAGGTTTAGGTTCTAGTGTCTTCGTGACGTGAAGGTTCAAGTCCTTTCATCCGCATTATCACCCCAGTTTCTAGGAGGAAGCTGGGGTTTTTTACACTAATTCCGACGAGAACCTGGGTTCTTTCGGTTGGTTGCAAATTTGGTAACCTACCCTACTGGCCAGGGTTTCCATCTCATACTGGAGCCAAGAGTCCAGATGAGATGTGGGAAAAAATCATGGCAAAGGTAATGAAATCGGGTTTAGCGTTACTCGTGGCGGTTGTTAGTTTAGCCAGCTGCGGCGCTGCTAATGAATTAAGCAGGGAAATCAGCTCTAAACCAGAAGCCCCTATGGAGTCAGCTGCCGTCGCTGACTCTGCCAATATTTTGGCTCAAGAAAGCAGCATTCAGGCAGAATCAGTTGCAGCGGATGCTCGTAACCCAGTTGAACCGCCTAATGATATTGCCGCCGGACAACCTCAGTTAATCAAGCGGGCTCAGCTGAGTCTAGTGGTAGAGTCCATCGATGATGGCTTAAAGCGAGCATCCCAAATCATTCGTACCCAGCAAGGCGACATTTTAGATCTACAGGACAATCAAATTGAGGCCGTTCATCGCACTGCCTATATCCGTATTCGAGTTCCCCAAGCAAATTTAGATACATTGTTAGAGTCCCTTGGAGAACTGGGCACTGTTCAGCAACAGGGGTTAAGCGCAGAAGATGTTTCCACCCAAATCGTCGACGCCCAAGCGAGGCTACGCAACCTGCGTAAATCAGAGGAATCATTGCTCAAAATTATGGAGCGTTCTGGCGAGATTTCCCATGTATTAGAAGTGTCTCGTGAACTCAGTCGGGTACGCGAACAAATCGAACAAATTGATGCACGTGTGCAAAACCTACAGACCCAAGTTCGTTACTCCACAGTAGATTTGACCTTAGCAGCAGCTGTGGCGGCACAACCCATCGGTCGACCTTTGGGCGAAACAATTAGTACCACCTGGCGGGACGCAACTCAGTCCGTGGGCGACGTCACCGTAGGGCTTATGCAACTTGGTTTGTGGTTATTAGCCTATAGTCCTTATTTACTGGTGGTAGCACTGGTCAGTGTGCTTGGCTATCGCACTATTCGAAGTCGGCTCAGTGCCTAGACCTGGCCACGCCCCCCGGTTTTTATGGGATAACTGGCAAAGATCATCCAGATCACTTAAAACCGGGAAGCTATAAGGAAAGGCCCTTGTAGTCCTGATACCAGGCAACAAATTTTCCAATCCCCACCTCCAGAGAAGTACTAGGAGCAAACCCCACATCGGCTGACAAATCGGCCACTTCGGCATAAGTAGCTGTCACATCCCCTGGTTGCATCGGCATCATTTCCTTCACAGCAGTTTTGCCCAAGGCTTGTTCAATTATCTCGATGAAGCGCATCAGCTCTACTGGACTATGATTACCAATGTTGTAGACCTTGTAGGGCGCTGCAGTATTAAAGGCATCATCTGTAAGTGGTTTAGGTAAATGCCGTAAAACTCGTACTACACCTTCCACAACATCATCTATATAAGTAAAGTCCCGTTGCATTTTGCCGTGGTTATACACCTGGATAGGTCGGTTGTTTGCGATCGCATCCACAAACTTAAAATAGGCCATATCCGGGCGTCCCCAGGGACCATAGACGGTAAAAAACCTGAGCCCTGTTGTGGGTAAATTATACAAATGGCTATAGGAATGGGCCATCAACTCATTTGCTTTTTTGGTGGCCGCATATAGCGACACCGGATGATCCACATTATCAGCCGTAGCAAAAGGCACTTGACGATTAGCCCCATACACTGAGCTAGAAGATGCATAAACTAAGTGATCAACACCACTATGACGGCAGCCTTCCAGAATGTGAATAAAGCCAACCAAATTACTATCAGCATAGGCATAGGGATTTTTGAGTGAATACCGCACACCAGCTTGAGCGGCTAAGTGAATTACCCGATCAAACGATTGCGATTGAAATAAAGCATCCATCTTCACACGGTCCGCCAAGTCTATAGGAGCGAACGAAAAAGATGGATGAGGTAACAGTTGTTCTAATCGCCCCTGTTTAAGAGAGACAGCATAATAGTCATTAAGATTATCAATGCCATAGACCATATCCCCATCGGCCAACAGCCGCTGTGCTACAAAGTAACCAATAAAACCAGCAACCCCTGTTACCAAAACGTTCATATACAACTCAGTTACGTTAAACGCGCTTACTATAAGGTATTCCTTCCGTCAGCTTTATCAAATACAAAAGGGAATATACGCTTTACACAATCGTGCTAAGTGAAAAAGATACAAATGAATCACATCTCAAATTCTGAGACAAAAAAGTTTAGGATTCCTTCAGAAACTGTACTAAAGGTTTAAAGTCCGTTTTGCAAAGAGCTTTGGCAAAACAAGCTCTTTCTGATTATTTTTGTATGAATTATGTCACTGACAAGGACATAATTGCCGTCAAACACATAGTCTGAAATATCTATAAAAGTGGCAGTTTATATAAAAATCAACATCCTTAAATAACTACTAGACAAACAAATTCAACTTTATTTAAAAGTATCTCCATACCAACTATATCTTTAATTTTTAAGGTGAAACAACTGTTCTACATCAGTGCTAGGATTGCCAGAGAACAAATGTGAAAGAAGTAAGAAGGACGTAGTTGTAAATGCAAGAAATTGACAAGTCAATATCTTTTGATGGACGGGATATTCGACTTAAGGTGGGTCTTTTCGCTCCCCAAGCAGGTGGTTCGGTATTGATTGAATCTGGAGAAACCGCCGTATTAGTGACTGCAACCCAATCTAGCCCGCGTGAGGGGATTGATTTTCTACCATTACTGGTGGACTACGAAGAGCGTCTTTATGCAGCAGGTCGCATTCCCGGTGGCTTTTTACGTCGAGAAGGCCGCCCTCCCGAACGGGCCACATTAGTAAGTCGCCTCATTGACAGACCGATGAGGCCTCTGTTTCCCCCATGGATGCGAAATGACATTCAAGTCGTAGCGACGACCGTCTCCATGGACCATGATGTTCCCCCTGATGTGCTAGCAGCGACAGGAGCATCCATTGCCACACTATTAGCCCAAATTCCATTCTATGGCCCGATGGCAGCGGTACGAGTAGGTCTAATCGGTGATGACTTTATTATTAACCCTACCTACAAAGAAATTGAAGAGGGAGATTTAGACCTGGTTGTTGCAGGCTCACCTGATGGCGTAATCATGGTTGAAGCTGGCGCTAACCAGCTTCCTGAGCAGGATGTGATTGAAGCCATTGACTTTGGTTATGAGGTTGTTCGCGATATTATCCAGGCACAAAAGGAGATCATGGCAGAGATGGGTATTGAGTCAGTGACTCTGCCTGCGCCCGAAGCAGATCCCACACTGGCAGACTTTTTAGCAGATAAGGCAACCGACAGCATCAAAGATATTTTGAAACAGTTTGAGCTGTCAAAACCTGAACGGGATGAGAAACTTGATGGGCTTAAAGCGCAAATTAGCGAGCAGGTGAACACGTTAGCCGAAGATGATCCAATCCGTGTAACGGTGACTGAAGATGGAAAAGCCTTTGGTAATGCCTACAAAAGCCTGACCAAAAAACTCATGCGGGCCCAAATCCTTGACGAAGGTGTACGGGTTGATGGTCGCAAACTCGACGAAGTTAGGCCCATTAGCTGCCGCACAGGAGTATTGCCCAGCCGTGTTCATGGCACGGGGCTTTTCCGTCGGGGACTGACGCAGGTGATGTCGGTGGTCACGTTGGGCACCCCAGGCGATGCTCAATTAACTGATGATCTGCATCCAGACGAAGAAAAACGGTATCTACATCACTACAATTTCCCCCCTTATTCGGTGGGCGAAACCCGTCCTATGAGATCTCCAGGACGACGTGAGATTGGCCACGGGGCCTTAGCAGAACGTGCCCTAGTGCCTGTTCTACCATCCATGGCTGAGTTTCCCTATGTCATCCGTGTAGTTTCTGAGGTGCTGTCCTCAAATGGTTCCACATCCATGGGCTCAGTATGCGGATCCACACTCTCACTAATGGACGCTGGCGTTCCCTTGACAAAGCCGGTCAGTGGTGCAGCTATGGGGTTAATTAAGGAAGGCGATGAGGTCCGCATATTAACGGATATTCAGGGCATTGAAGACTTTCTGGGGGATATGGACTTCAAGGTGGCTGGTACTGACAATGGTATTACAGCACTGCAAATGGATATGAAGATTACCGGTCTTTCAATCAAAACGATTGCCGAAGCCATTCACCAGGCTAAACCGGCTAGACTGCATATCCTTGCCAAGATGTTAGAAGCCATCAACGCTCCTCGCACGGAGCTTTCACCCTATGCACCTAGATTACTCACCTTTAAGATCGATCCCGAAATGATCGGTATGGTCATTGGTCCTGGCGGCAAACAGATTAAGAGCATTACCGATGAAACCGCTGCCAAAATTGACATTGCCGATGATGGCACCATTACAGTTTCCTCAGTAGATGGTGCAGCAGCTGAGAGGGCTCGAATACTGATTGAAGCTATCACCTTCAAACCCGCAGCTGGGGATGTGTACGTGGGTAAGGTAACCCGTATTATTCCTATCGGTGCTTTTGTCGAGTATCGTCCAGGCAAGGAAGGCATGATTCATATTTCACAGCTGGCTGATTATCGAGTAAACAAAGTCGAAGATGAAGTCGCTGTCGGGGAAGAAGTTCTGATAAAAATTCGAGAAATCGATAGTCGTGGTCGTGTCAACTTGACTCGTCTTAACATTCACCCCGATGAAGCAGCCAAGGCTCGTGCTGCTGCTGGGTTAGCCACGAATTAAAATAAGCCCTGAATCAGTGAACCTTAAGGGTTGGAGGGCAACGCAGATGACTGCGTTGCCCTCAAGCTGATGGCATCTAATCGTTATCGATCTATTGACCTTAATTTGCACTGGGTTAAGGTTTCTCGGTAGGATGCATCATGCAATATCGAGAGCGAAATTAAACACCCGTGCGAAGAATTGTTATCGCTGGTAATTGGAAGATGCATAAAACTCAGGCGGACAGTCTGGCGTTTTTGAATGATTTTTTGCCCCATTTAGAGGCCACTCCTGAGCATCGGGAGATTATTCTATGTTCTCCCTTTACAGCCCTGACCACACTTTCTCAAACACTCCATGGCTCACGGGTAATGGTAGGTGCTCAGAATGTACACTGGGAAACTTCCGGCGCATATACGGGAGAAATTTCTGGGGAAATGTTGACAGAAGTTGGCGTGCGCTATGTGATTGTTGGCCATAGTGAGCGCCGCCAGTATTTCGGTGATACTGATGAAACTGTAAATCTCCGTTTAAAAGCAGCTCAAGCCGCTGGGCTAATCCCGATTCTATGTGTTGGTGAGACCAAACAGCAACGCGATGCAGGAAAAACTGAAACCCATGTAGTTAGCCAGATAGACAAGGGTCTAGCAGGTGTAGATCAACGTAATTTAATTATTGCCTACGAGCCAATATGGGCGATTGGCACCGGTGATACTTGCGCTGCAGACGAAGCAAACCGTATTTGCTGGCTGATTCGTTCTCAACTAGCCAACAAAGACGTTCCCATCCAATATGGTGGCTCCGTCAAACCCAGTAATGTGGATGAAATTATGGCCCAACCTGAAGTTGATGGTGCCTTAGTAGGCGGTGCCAGCCTGAATGCTGATAATTTTGCCCGCATCGTTAACTATCAGTAAATTAATGCTGCTATGTTATGTGCAGTCCTGATGGACTACCTGCACCCGGTATCGCAGGAAATCCACAAGGAAGTGGCCCCTACAGGCTGATGCATTTTTTATCAGGGTTAATGAACTCGGATTTGGTGTTAGATATCTGTTGGGCTTACCCCCTGATTGACAGACACCAAACTAGTAGCATTTACGAACTGTGTGTCAGTATGGTGTGTGTCATTACGTATGCAATAGTGGGCATGCACATAGATACGATCGCGACCTTGTTGCTTAGCATGATATAGAGCCAAATCAGCCGCTTGGAGTAAATCCTGGGAGGCCATCTCGGGTCTAGGAATAACTGTGGCAATGCCCATGGTTAGAGTTACATAGCCGCTAACATCAGAGGTGGCATGGGGAATAGCAGCTTTTTTTAGCGCTGCCCTAATGGTACGGGCAACACGATGGCCCCCATCGGTCTCCGTATTGGGTAAAACCACCGCAAATTCTTCACCACCATAACGAGCTACTAAATCTGCAGAGCGATGAATACAGCTGGTCAGTAGATCGCTTACCTGGGCTAAGCACTCATCTCCTGTAGGGTGGCCATAGCAATCGTTATATCGTTTGAAGTAATCGATATCACATAAAATCAGCGTCAGGGGTTGACGCTCGCGCACGAGCCGATTCCATTCAGCATCAAAATAACGGTCAAACTGTCGCCGATTGGCTAGCCCTGTCAAACTATCCGTCAATGCCAGGGTCTTTAAATCTTCGTTATCTTGCCTCAGCTGATCGTATAGAAAGCTATGGTGTAATGCGATCGCAATTTCATCTAATAGGATTTTGGCCTGGGTGTGCTGCTCTGGCCTCCAAACATGATTCCTATCTTTACGCCCAATAGCCACTAAGCCCCAAAGCTTATCAGCCATACGTAAATGATGGACATGAGGTAAATGAATAGGTCCCAGCAGCCAAACGCCAGGAAATTGATTCAGCCATGCGTGAGCTGCTGGAAACTGTGACACAGAATGATCATCCAGAACGATAGGCAATGACTGTTGTAGCTGTGTGCTCACAACCTCCAACTCAAGGTACGCATTTAAAGCATGAGCATGCTTAGCATTCATCGAATGTAAGGACGATGCCACAGACTGCCAACAGCAGGGAGCATTCTCAAGCAGAAAGATCCAATCTGCCTGAAAAAAATTCATAAGTTCCTGTATTACGGTTTGGTAAACATCGCTGACAGTCAGTCCTCGTCGGATCCGCTGAATGGTTTCCCGTAAGTCAGTTTGCTGTTGTAGCTGCTTCTGAAGCTGCTGCATATCATCCAGGCTATCTTCAGAATCAGGGAAACGGGTCATCCTCGAGGAGGGTTCAAAGGGGTGATGACAGGTTTGCCCACCTGGGGCCAGAAACCACAGCTGCTCATCACACACTGAGGATTGCGCCCCAAAAAAAAACAGTGTCTGTAGCTGAGGTAATTTTTGAATCAAAAACCTGTGGTACATAGAATGCCCAGGAATAAAAAAAGTGCAATCAGCGATGCCATCCGTCAATTTCTACTATCCTTAATATGCCGCCAAATAAGGCAGTAATTCAACGTAAAAGGAGAAAAACGTATCTATATGCGAGTAAAATCTCAGGACACACTCATAAACGCCCTAACTAGCCTTGAATTCACGTTAAACTTAATAATTTTACGGATACACCCTTGCACACCGGTTTTCTCAACCACTTCCATCTACCACTGTTAGACCAGCCTTAGACGCTAGGAATTTATCGGGAAAGCACACCTGAGCTGATTAGCAGGAACTACAAAAGTGTTTCGCTAGTTGTCTACTATGACCGCTTAATTCAACAGCAGCGTCTGTTAACTGCCCTGGCACATCACTGAATTAACAGTATCGACCCCTATTTCATGAACTTCTATCGTAGAAAGACTGAAATTTGTTACGACAAGCCATGCTTAATGGCTAGACAGATTCACTAGAACCATTGGTAAAAATCAACAGAACGCGACCACACTAATTAAAGTTAAGAATAATTAAGGAAATGGTCGAGACCGGTTACGAGCGAAGGAGGCCAGCGTCGTACAGTCTTCACCCAATTAAGATCAGCATAGCGTCGGTCAAGTCCTCGGGCAGCCACCCACTGACTTTCCGCTTCACCCCGGTTGCCTGTCTCCCATAAAGCAACCGTTAAGGCAGCACGTACGTCTGCATAATTCGGATATTTACGGGCCAAACTTTTGAGCACTTGAACCGACTTCGCACGTTCACCAACTTCAAACAGTGCAACACCATAGTTGGCATATCCTAAAGAAAAACTCGGCTGCATAATGATCGCTTGCTCATAATCTTTGAGAGCAGCTTGCCAATCACCCTGACCACCTTTAGCATTACCTCGGTTGTTGTAGGCAGCTGGATCATCAGGTGACAAATTCAAGACACGATTATAGTTATCAATCGCTTTCTGCCAATTGCCCAAAGCTTCGTAGGCAGCACCACGATTGAGATATGGCTCAGGCTGCAATGGATCTAATTCAATGGCTCGGTCATAGTCATGTATTGCATCTTGAACTTTGTTTTGCCCCACCCGCACATTGCCTCGATTACTCCACACAGCAGGCTCATCAGGTAATGCATCAATTAGCTGAGTCCATACTATTTCGGCTAAGTCAAATTTTCCGCTACGGGTAAGTTCAAATGCTTGTCTACGTAGCTCATTAATATTGGATTGCTTTATCGCCGGAGTTCCTGCCAAAGCTGGTGATGGCAATATGAATATGACTCCCACCAAGAGTACAAAGGCAACTACAAGTAACCGGCGCATAGCATTCAAAGACGTCTTCCTATATAGCTTAGGGTGAATTGATAGTCCTAGCCATGCAAAGACCTTCGTTAATGGCGCAAGTCGTGCGTGCCTATTGCAATTTGATCCAGCCATGCTCAACCCAAGCAAGCCGTCCCCCTGGCAACGGATCGGTTTGTGTTCGGTTGGGAGCATGGGCCAACGCCACCAGTTTCTCGATATGCTCAAAGTTGGGCTGCTGAGGTAAAGCAGCTTGTAGCAAACGGCGAATCACACGTCGCTGAAGGGCTAATGGAGCATTTGCAAACCGTGAGCGCTGAATCTGCCACCCCTGTTCCTTAACTTCAATCACCTCGGCATAGAGTTGATCGACTTGGGCTTCTAAATAGACAACTTCGGCGGTAAAGATTTCAGCCGTTTGAGCGAGCGTAGTTTCAACATTTGGGTTGAAGTGCGATCGCAAATAAGGCATCAGTTCCTGACGAATGCGGTTACGGCGATAGTATAGGCTGTCGTTAGAGCTATCTTGCCAAACAGGGAGTGCTAACGCCTGACAAAACGTCCCTGTGTCTTGCCGTGTCAATTTCAGCAGGGGTCGAGTCACCCAAATCTTCGCAGGCTCATGCCTTAAGGGTCGTTGCCAGCTTAAGGCTTGGACACCATCGGCCCCACTACCACGCAACAAATTATAGAGCACTGTCTCCGCTCGGTCAGTGGCCGTATGGCCAGTCACCACATGATGATAGTCATTGTTACTGGCCAGGGTTGCAAATACTCCATAGCGCCAATCCCGAGCTGCTGCCTCCGTCTTGGGTAACCCCTGAGCTGTTTCTACAAAACAAGGAATATTCCATTGCTGCGCTAGCCGCGACACATGGGCAGCATTCTCAGCAGAATCAGAGCGCCAGCCGTGGTCACAGTGAACCATGGCCAAATGCCAATCCCATTTTGATCGCAGATCTAATAGCAGTTTGGCCAAACATAAAGAATCCTGCCCCCCAGACACAGCCATCAAAATAGATGAGCCTTTAGGAAGCAGGATATTTGTTTTTAGCAAGGTATGAATCCTAGCGTGAATATGGGTCCAAGGCATGGGCAATGAGCAGTGAATAATAGCCAACCAAGAAACTCAATTTCCTACCCTGGACACCGCGCTAACCATCCAAGTCAGTTAGTTTATCGGCAACATCAGAAGCCTTATTGATACCTCGCTGACCAAGCTGACCAGCTTGGTCCTTAAGATTGCCAGCTTGTTGCTTAGCCTGATTAGCCATGTCGCTGGTCTTATCAGTGACAGAATCAGCAGTATTATTGACGTTATTGCGTACACGCTGCCAAAGAGACCTAGGCGCAGAAGTACTACCTTTTATAGCATTACCAGCATCATCAGCCATCCCGCCAAGCTTACCAGTAACGGCATTGGCTCCACTTTGGACTGCATTACTAGCACTACCTAAACCACCTTTGAGGCCGCTGCCCCCCTGCTGAGCAGCTCCCTTAACAGTACCAAGACCGTCTTTAGCCGCGTCACCGACATTACCAAGACCATCTTTCACAGTGCCAAGACCGCCCCTAGCCGCATCACCGACATTACCAAGACCATCTTTCACAGTGCCAAGACCGCCCCTAGCCGCATCACCGACATTACCAAGGCCATCTTTCACAGTACCAAGACCGCCCCTAGCCGCATCACCGACATTACCAAGACCACCTTTCACAGTACCAAGACCGCCTTTAGCCGCATCACCGACATTACCAAGACCACCTTTCACAGTACCAAGACCGCCCCTAGCCGCATCACCGACATTACCAAGACCACCTTTCACAGTGCCAAGACCGCCCCTAGCCGCATCGCTAACATTATCAAGGCCACCTTTAGCCGCATCACCTGTTTTTTTAGCAGCAGACCAGGCAGCACTACCACCAGCAGCAGTTCCTGCTGCGATACCAGCACCGGCTGCTTTCCCAACACCTGACACACCACTAGCAACATTAGGCCCTTGAGCAGTGGCATAGGTTGCATCTTTGTCCTTACGACGAGCACCCCAGGCAACTAACCCCAAACAAGCTGCAGGAACAATCAGCAGCCACCAGAGATTGGCACGGCTGATAGAAGACTGGGGACTAACGTCTCTCCCCTCTTGATTCGTTGCTGCTGCAACGTTACTAGCCGCATCGCTTGCGGCGTCGGCAGCACCCTCGACCACATTACCGGCAGCGTCGGCAGCACCCTCGACCACATTACCGGCAGCGTCGGCAGCACCCTCGACTACATTACCGGCAGCGTCGGCAGCACCTTCAACTACATTACCCGCAGCATCCGTTGCACCCTCGACTACATTACCTGCAACATCAACAGCACCTTCAACCACATTACCGGCAGCATCCGTTGCACCCTCGACCACATTACCTGCAGCATCGGCAGCACCCTCGACTACATTACCCGCAGCATCGGCAGCACTCTGAACCGTATTACTAGCGGCACTAACCACACCATCCAAGGGATTAGCAGCCTTCAACGCAGACTGCCCAGGCTCACCAGCGGCATAGCCTAAAAAGGCTGCTACGGCGGGAGAAGGCTCTCCTTTGTAGACAAAAGAAAAGGGCTGAGAGAAGGGATAACGAGGATCAGTAGGCAACGTTTTGTGCATCGACAAGATACGCACACCGGCCAGATCCTCAACTTCACTAATCAGGCCATAGCTAATGCCATCGGCCCCTAATTCCTTGGCGATATCCTTAGTGCTATCGGTATTCAACTGTGAGGCACTACTCCCTGTAGCAAATTCAGCCGCCTGGAAAACAGGATAGGGTGCCAACGCCAGACGTGTATCACTAGTATCAGGGCGGTCTACCAGACGAATCGCTCCGCTAGGGCCCCCAACTTCCGACCAGTCAGTAATCTCACCCCGGAAAATCTTGGCAAATTGCTCGGTGGTTAAGCTCTTACTAAACGGATTATCCTCACCCACAATCATCGCAATCTTAATGCGATTAACATCTACAGCAGACAGGCCCTGAGCCCGCTCATTTTCAGTTAGAGGCCGACTGATGGCAGCCAAGTCAGCATCACCATTGATTAAAGCCTGAATAGCCTGATTCGCACCCACAGCATCCACATTCACTGCAGCACCATCAAACTTACCTTCAAAGTCGGCTTTAAGCGCATCACTGATTAGAGTCATGGCATCGGAGCCACTACTGACTTGGAGACTCGTATCGCTAGGCACAGAGGTAGGCACTTCAAAGGCAGCGGGCAATGCCATCGTGGGACGAAAGAATGGCTGGCTAGGTACAATTACCGTCAGCAAAGCAACCGTAGCAGCCAAAGACAAAGTAGAGCAGGACTTAAGCATATTTAAAACCTCGTATCAACAAAAGCCAATTCACTAGAAGCTAAACAGAATGTGTGTAAGAGCCTGACAAGCACGGCCTCAGAATTGAACGGTAATTTTACCGTTGCAGAAAAAGACAAATCAACATGCTACGTTCGGAAAATCAAACAAATATCTAGTTAACTTGAGGCTTCAACTAGACATTTCGGATTTTTGCTTGAATACAGAGCGTATAAAGCTATAAATCAACTAAATCAAGACTTAAGAATGTGTGCTTGGACAGATGTATCAAATTTAACAATAGGGCTGATTCAATGGTTCAATTCAGAACTTCAGTATTTTTTCGGGTTAAATACTGAAAAGTTCGTGTAAACGTCGCATGGGGATTAAGACATTTGTATTAAGCCACCTGGCCATGGCCGCTTATGACTCGTTAGCACCAACGGTGTTAAAACCTGGACCAAACCCCGGATGATAGTTACAATATGCGCTGATTCACGAGAGGGTAAACCTGTAGTGGTCTATGCTCCTCGTTGACCTTGTGCACATCCAAGTTGCCGCATAGAAGTTCCTCTACGGTAAAGCTACAGTTCTGGACGTGGACAAGGTGTATTGCATGATCAATGTTTTTTACCTGTAGCTAGGAGCATCCTAGAGACCCTCTTAGCCAACTTCAACATGGATAATGGCGCAGCCAACAAAACACCCAAGCACGAAGGTTTCGATAGCCAGCTAAATCCAGGCGAATCGAACGTTGAACAGCTCAATGCTGAAAACACATCCCCCCAGGATAGTCGTTCGGCGTTGGCTGCCCGCTTAAGGACCTCGAAAAATGTAGAACTCTACGTTTATGAAGCAGAAACTAACGAGACTATTGAAGCCTTAACCGATGTATCCTCCCTTGACTTGGAGGTGGGAGAACCACAAGACGATATTTCTAAACAGCAGATTACGTTCAAGAGTGAGCAAGGCAGACTACTATTGTTGCTGCCGACCGCTGCTGAAAAAAGTTTTACTCCCGTGGAATGGGAAGAGTTATGTCAACAGCTCAAGCGTCGTCTCATTGCTGAAGACAGATTTTTTCAAACTGATACGATCGTTCATCTAATTGTTCGGGATCGATTGCTCGATAATCGTCAGCTACAAGAAGTGGACGAGTTACTTCAGATGGCTCAGCTACGCCTGAAGCGAATTTATACCCAGCGTCGACAAACAGCCGTCGCTGCTGCAACAGCAGGCTATTCGGTAGAGCAACAAACCAAATTAGAGCATCTAAATAATGACGATCGAGCACAAGGACAGGCGTTAGAAACGCCCATGTACTTGCAAATGACCGTACGCTCTGGTGTTGAGATTCGTCATCCGGGCACGATCGTCGTTCTTGGTGATGTGAACCCAGGGGGGGCGCTGATCGCGGCTGGGGATATTTTTGTGTGGGGGCGACTTCGGGGTGTGGCTCACGCAGGCTCAGAGGGCAATACAGCCTGTCGCATCATGGCATTACACATGCAACCTACTCAGCTCCGTATTGCTGACCATGTAGCTCGAGCACCCGAAAAACCACCGGCTTTATATCAACCAGAAGTTGCTTATGTAAACAAAGATAGTATTCGGATTGCGATCGCATCCGAATTTGCCCAGATTCACCTCAACTCCCCTTGAACTAAGGTTTCAATACGGGCTCAAGTCGTTCAATTCAACAAGGCGCAAAAATTCCTTTGAGAATTTCCCATAAAATTTGCCACAACGTGCGATTATTGCCCTACTTAAGCCCTACCTACCGCGAACACCGTCCTCAATCGCCCATTTAATCCATGGCTATGAATCGTATTATTGTCATTACCTCCGGCAAGGGAGGCGTTGGGAAAACCACCTGTACCGCCAACTTGGGAATGGCCCTAGCCAAGTCAGGGAAACGCGTCGTAGTGATTGACGCTGACTTTGGATTACGCAACTTAGATTTGCTCCTAGGTCTGGAAAATCGCATCGTCTATACAGCCCTAGATGTATTGGCAGGTGAGTGTCGTCTCGATCAAGCCCTGGTCAAGGATAAACGTCAGCCTAATTTAGCCCTGCTGCCTGCAGCTCAAAATCGCTCTAAGGAGTCAATTACCCCAGAGCAGATGAAAAAACTGGTACGAGCCCTGACCAAAGCTTATAACTTTGTATTAATCGATAGTCCTGCTGGAATTGAGATGGGTTTTCGCAATGCGATCTCAGCGGCGCGGGAGGCCATTATTGTCACCACACCGGAAATTTCTGCCGTCCGTGATGCTGACCGTGTAATTGGTCTGCTGGAAGCCAATGACATCAAGGCCATGCGACTGATTATCAATCGCCTCAAGCCCTCCATGGTAGAAGCTGAACAAATGATGTCGGTCAAAGACGTGCAAGATATTTTAGCGGTACCGCTCCTGGGCGTTATTCCTGATGATGAGCAGGTAGTGGTTTCTACCAACAATGGTGAGCCTCTAATTCTAGACAAAGAACTCTCTCTAGCGGGGACTGCCGTCTCCAACATCTCTCGTCGGCTACAAGGCGAAAAAGTCCCATTAATGGATTTGAGCGTACCAAAAGATAGCTTCTTTAAGAAACTACGCCAGCTATTTAACTAACCTTTTAACCCCAACGGTCGATGGGTGGCGACCGTTGCTTATGCCCTTCGCCTTATCGGAAACGACTATGATTAGCGACTTCCTCGAACGACTTTTTGGCTCCCGTGAACCGGTTAGCCGTGACACAGCTAAGCAGCGACTAAGATTTGTTTTGGCCCATGATCGGTCTGACATCTCACCCCAAAACTTAGAAAAGCTGCGCCAAGAAATCTTGGAGGTGGTATCTCGCTATGTCGAACTTGACTTTGATAAGCTTGAATTTGCCCTCGAATCGGACCAACGTGTGACAGCCTTAATGGCCAATTTACCCATTCGACGTGTACGCTCTAATCCACTAGAGCCTGATAGTCCGGTAGAGACCATCAATCAACCTAACCTTGCACTGGAAGATACGGGTATCGATTTAGAGGAGGCCGTTGAAGAAGTCTCTGAAACGGCAGATATTCCTCTAGATTAGTATTTACCGCCATTGTCGGTTGTATTCGTAGATTGCGATCGCCCCTGCCGTTTGCACATTGAGAGATTCCACTTGGCCATATTGGGGAATCGTCAAGAGCACATCACATTGAGTCTCAATATCGCTAGGGATACCAGTTAATTCTCTACCCAATACCAATAATGTCTTGGCTGCAAAGGAATACCCAACAAGGGACCGTGCTTGGCAATTAGCTGTTAGGGCGACGCGGGTATAGCTCAGTTTCTGAGTCAACCAAGCTTTTAGTCGCCAGGGGGGACAATAGTCGACTGCTTGCCATTGTTGGGCTGAAGCTGAGATTTTACGAAACTCCCAGGAATTATCCGACTCAGGCAAAATTAAGCGATTAACTCCTAACACTTCACAGGTACGACACAAAGCTGCCTGATTAGTAATTTTTTCCACTAATGAGGCACAGACTACCAGGGAGGGCGCGCCATCTTTAGTCTCCGGGCACAAGCTCCACATTTAATTCATTCACCGGACGACGACGCAACACTGCCGACTCCTCGCGAGGCAACAGACCAAAGACTTCTCGAAAGACATCGTCTACTGCTTCATAGCTAACAGCCCCCATTTGATCAAACCGAACATTGCCGTTGCTATCAAGCACTAACGTCTGCGGCACAGATCCTTTGAAATAGTAGCCCGGTTCACTGGGGGTAAAGGAATCCTTTAAGGGAATAGCGTCAGCCATCACTGGCACAAAGTTAGCAACTCTGCCATAGGGTGCCTGCAGTTGGGAAATAACAAACGAATATTCTTTGCAATCTCGACTGTCATCCACATAGAAAAACAATAGGGTTGGTTTTGCTTGCCTTAGAGACTGGGCCAGATTAACTCGGGGCGGCACAATCGCACCATTCCCTGCATAGAGGGCAAAAATATTGCCATCGTAGCTATCATCGTGGAGACTCGCCCAAGCGTGGCCAGGAAAGCAGAGTGTGGGGATGAGGAATGTGGCGATCGCAACTCCAGTCACTAACCAACGCCGTATCGACAGACAATCAACCCATCTTTTCAAGCGCTCAATTGCAAAACTGCCCATAAAATCCCGACTCTTAGAGTTACACCACTACCATTACGCCATAGAACGGGCTCTCCCTATAGATATTCTTAGCTTCCTCGAAAGCTCTCAATCACACCCTGTAATTCAGCTTTAGCAGTTGCATACTCTTCAGCCGTAGTCCATGCAACTACTTGGTAGTAATTAGTCTTACCCTCAACCGTGGTGTGCAAATAAACAATCGGCAAATTATCGACCCTGCCTCGTACTTCATACTGCATAACCTTCAGACCATTGAGCGAGGTCATCGTAGTAGCTGTTTCAGTTTGCTCCTGAGTCAGCCCCCTATCCAAAAAACTCAAATACTGAACTGCATTGTTTCCCAAACTAAAAGCACCCACTTCAGACGTCTTTGGATCGGCGAGCACCAGTACATACATTGTCCTATCTTCGTGGGCGACATACAAATCTGCATCGGGACGTAGGGTCTGCACATCGACCCACCCTGCAGGTAGAGTCAGCTGCACATCGCTCTCTTCATTCGTCAATAGTTGTCGACCATTAGACAAATTTTGAACCGTGATGGCATTGATCACATCTTTAGTACGTTCACCCACTCGGTTACAGCTGGTTGCACCCAGTAAACAACCAGCGGCAACCGCAATGAGTGCAGATCGTCGTAATAGGCCTGCAGTTGGTTGCTTAAACTTAAAATCCATGATTATCCGCTTGACTCAAAACACCAGATACCAGTTAGCCAAAAGCATAGACCACATCTACGTACAAATTGCAAACTTTGACCATAAATTTGACCATGAAAACCATCAACCATTGTTCTACGTGGAATTAAATTACGGCTTTCCCAGGCATTAAGGTTAGCGCTTTGACCTATGCTGGACTATGGAAATTTCTTCATAAAAATTAGAGACCATGCTTAGAGCTGGAATCGTCGGGCTCCCCAATGTAGGCAAATCAACCCTTTTCAATGCATTAGTCGAAAACGCCAAAGCCCAAGCAGCGAACTTCCCGTTCTGCACCATTGAACCAAACGTCGGTGTCGTTGCCGTACCCGACGTTCGGTTGACCGTTCTGACGGAAATTTCCCAATCTGAAAATACAGTTCCGGCCCGCATTGAGTTTGTCGACATCGCAGGTTTGGTCAAAGGGGCTAGCAAAGGGGAAGGCCTCGGCAATCAGTTTTTAGCGAATATTCGCGAAGTGGATGCCATTGTCCATGTTGTTCGTTGTTTTGAAAACGATGACATTATCCACGTGGATGGCTCCATTGACCCATTGAGGGACGCTGAAATTATTAACCTGGAATTGGCCTTGGCCGATCTCGAGCAAATCGAACGCCGCATGGATCGGGTACGTAAACAAGCACGCAAAGATCCTGACGCCCAAGCAGAACTAGCTGTCTTAGAGAAAATTCAACCCTTATTAGCGGATGGTAAATCAGCCCGCACTGTCCAACTCGAAGACGAGGAGGAATTACTGATCAAGTCCCTGGGGTTCCTCACCCGCAAACCCATTATCTATGCCGCCAATGTATCCGAAGATGAACTGGCTGATGGCAACGCCTGGGTTGAGCAAGTCAAAACCCTAGCAGCCCAAGAAAACGCCCAAGTAGTGACGATTTCGGCCCAGGTCGAGGCAGAACTGCTAGAACTCCCGGAAGACGAAAGGACCGATTTTCTAGAAGCTCTGGGGGTGACCGAAGGGGGCCTTAAATCCCTAATTCGGGCGACGTATGATCTGCTGGGATTGCGCACCTATTTCACCACTGGCCCCAAAGAAACCCGGGCCTGGACTATTACTGCAGGCATGTCTGCTCCCCAGGCAGCAGGGGTTATTCATACTGACTTTGAGCGGGGCTTTATCCGGGCTGAAACCATTGCCTATCAGGACTTAGTCGATCACGGTTCGATGAACGCCGCAAAAGAAAAGGGGTTACTTCGGAGTGAAGGCAAAGAATATACCGTTCAAGAGGGCGATGTCATGCTCTTTAGATTTAATGTTTAGTCAACGATGAATACGCAAAAGATCCTCGCCTCAGGTCTACACCTGAAGCGACCATGCTTATTAGTCGCAGATTTAGAACGCTCCCTCAGCCTGTATCGAGATTGTCTAGGATTTCAGCTAGACTATGTTGGCAAAGCTGACCCTGACTCTTATCTATATCCAGTCTTTCAGCTTCCGGCCACAGCAGAGCTACGATTTGCAGCTCTGAGTACAGCTCAAGAGCCACGGGCCTTAGCCCTGACTGAAGTTAAGGGCAGTACTCTACCACCTCCAATACCGCCTTACCGGGGGGCTACTGTTATTCGCGTGCCCACCTTAGTCAGGGTAGTATCAGAGTTGCGATCGCTAGGGTTAAGCCCCATCGAAGCCAGCTCTTTTTCCACACCTCCCAATTTGACATTTACAGAACAAGCTGTATGCGACTTTGATGGTCACTTGATTGTGCTTTACGAAGTGCAACAACGCTATTCCAAAGCTTAAAGGTCACTTCCTTCGCTGCATTCCTCAGCTTGCCCCCAAAAAATCTATTGATAGAGACTATCCATACACAGCAGATCCGATTAGAATCTGTCCAGCGCCTTGCATACTGGCTTAGATACTGTGGCTAATCGGTTTCTCAAAGCTCCGTTGACAATTCCCTCGTGGGCAATCCTATCGCTCCTGATGAACGCTGTCCTGTTCATCACGCTCCTGATCCTATGGCAGGAAAAACCTGGTGGTAATGACCCCACCGTCATTCCACAAGCCAATGCAGCCTATGCCAACGATCCCAAGACCACCATTGATTCTGCATCAGTACCTCAGGTAACCACCCGACAACGCCTGAGCTACGAGCAGTGGGTCACCGTACTCGGTCAGGAAATCGCAACCATGGCCGAAAAGAACCCAGATCACCTCACTATTTTGCTAGGTGACTCACTGAGTTTATGGTTTCCAGCAGAGCTACTACCAGGTCGCCGGGTATGGATCAACCAGGGTATTTCAGGAGAAAAAACCTACACCCTCTTGAACAGACTCCATCTGCTTGATGTGGCCGAGGTAGACACAATTTTTTTAATGATCGGCATTAACGATTTAATCTGGGGCCAAAGTGACCAGCAAGTACTGGAAAGTTATCGCGACATCATGGACTATCTGACTACCAAACATCCTAATACCCAGGTGGTAGTCCAATCGATCTTGCCCCACGGCGCAGAAACATCTACTTGGGAAAGCCGTCACCTACTGCTCGAATTACCCAACGAACGAATTCGAACAATGAATCAATCCTTGCAGGATATCGCCAAGAATTACGATGCCCATTACCTAGAGCTCTATCCAATTTTTGCCAACGGCGAAGGCAACCTCAGACCCGATTTAACCACAGACGGGCTGCATCTAAATCGTCAAGGCTATTTGGTCTGGCGGGCTGCAATCTCACTTTACAGCCAGCTAAAATTGCAATAGAGCAATTCATAATTTTTCAAGGCATGGCCTGCAATGTCCCTCTCCATTACCCATTGCCCATTCCCCCTTTTCGGTAGACTAGACATATCTTCTGCCTCTTTGTAAAACCAATGGATACCAGAGCTTTTCGCCGTAGCCTAAACAAGTCTGACAACTACTATCGAAATCAGGGGTTTGGCGAAAAAGAGCAAATCGCAGCCCAAATGGGTGACGAATACCAAAGTGAGCTGATTACAACTATTCGTGCCCAAGGCTACACCTACACCCAAGGCAATGTCACCATTAAGCTTGCTAAGGACTTTGGCTTTTGTTGGGGTGTTGAACGTGCCATCGCCATGGCCTATGAAGCTCGACAGCATTTTCCCAATCAACGCATCTGGATTACGAACGAAATTATTCATAACCCCGGCGTTAATCAGCGACTGCAAGAAATGAATGTCCAGTTCATCCAGGTCATTGATGGGGTCAAGGACTTTTCGGTAGTCGATCAAGGCGATGTCGTCATTTTGCCCGCGTTTGGTGCCAGCATTGACGAAATGAAATTGCTTAACGAACGGGGCTGCACCATGATCGATACCACCTGTCCCTGGGTATCCAAGGTTTGGACCACGGTGGAAAAGCATAAAAAACAGTCATTCACCTCCATTATCCACGGTAAATACAAGCACGAAGAGACGGTCGCCACCAAGTCCTTTGCTAACAAGTATTTAGTCGTTCTAAATCTAGATGAAGCCAAATACGTCGCCAATTACATCCTTAATGGTGGCGACCGTAACGAGTTTTTGACTAAATTTGCCAACGCCTATTCCGAAGGATTTGACCCTGACCAAGATCTAAATGCCGTGGGCATAGCCAATCAAACCACAATGCTAAAAGGAGAAACTGAACAAATTGGCAAGCTGCTAGAACACACCATGTTGAAAAAGTATGGCCCCCATGCCCTCAACGAGCATTTTTCTAGCTTCAACACCATCTGTGACGCTACCCAAGAACGTCAAGATGCCATGTTTGAGCTAGTCGATATGAAGCTAGATCTGATAGTCGTAATTGGTGGCTTTAATTCATCCAACACCACTCACCTGCAGGAAATTGCGATTGAGCAGGGAATCCCTTCCTATCACATTGACAGCCCTCAACGTTTGGGACCCGGCAATCAAATCGAACATAAACCCCTGCACCAAGCGACAACAGTTGATCAAAACTGGCTACCAGCAGGGAAAGTTGTGATTGGCATTACCTCTGGTGCCTCCACCCCCGACAGATCTGTTGACCAGGTCATTCAACGGATTTTTCAACTCCAGGCAGAACTGCCTACAGCTGTAGGAGTTTAAAGGGCTGCCTGATTGGCTGAATGTATATGCCTCATACGCTGAGCAATAGTAATGATTAAAGCTCCAAAGATACCCATTTAGAGAGGATCATGGACATAGTTAACGCTCTAAGCGATAAAGGCAACCCTAGGCGTCCTAAGTGGCGACAGAGAGGGTATTTTCCCTAAAATATCGAGATGGACATACACAACTTGTCAACCGACTTTTTTGTTTGTAAGTAGACAACGGTTTTTCACAGAGGTCATGGGACAGTTTTTAATTTTCTGCCATTAAAAACCTTACTGCCAAAGTCAGTGAGTGCAACCAGCTTCTACACACTGCAAAAGTTCTATACGCAAGTATTCCAGCATCTACCTAGTCTGATTTGATACCTGGTTAACATCTCAGACATGGCTTCAGTAGAGCCACGGGTGCAATTGCATCCGAAAATCATTAATTCTTTTAGGTAGACTTAGCTGACAACATGTAAGTTCCTGATTGAGTTCCTGGTGACTATGGTTCGTACAGATATCCAGAACGCCCAACACGTTTTATACGATTTCTTTCTCTACAGTGTTCAAACAGAACCTGTTGATGTCGTTTTGGCTACATTTCGCCGTCTCTTTGTGGATTATGTCGAATCATCCACTGAGTCAGAGCTTCCCGTCGCCCTTTACTCCATCGTTATTGCCAATAGCGAAGAGCAATTTCTGTTTACCCTGAAACGGGTTTGCTACATATTGATCAATAACTGGGGCATTCAACGTCGACCAGAAGCAATTAAAGCTCTCATCAAAATGTTTGATGACCAAGTGCTTTTACGCCCAGGTGTGTCGATCATCCTCAAACGATTGCGTAGTTGGATGAAGAGCTTTCTGACCAGTCAGGATTTTCAAGATCTCAAACTGTTTGCTGCCCGCTATGAGCAGGAGCAACATTGGAGTGAACGATATACATCCTATCTACTGGCACCTCAATACCTTAATCTAGAAAATCCTATAGAGCAGCGGGAAGCTGCTCGCAGTTTATCGTCGCAACTCAAGTCTAAGTTTCGCTTTGACCTAGCGATGTATACCGCAAAATCACAGATGGATTGCCCTTCAACCACAGTGGACAATCCAACGATGTTGGGCGAAACTGCGATCAATTTAATTAAAATGCTGCTGCTTCAGCCAGGGCGCTTTGGCTACGAAAACCTAGCAAATTTGTTGCACCAGCAATGTCATCAGCTTAATTACTGGAACTTCAAACGGGCGCTTCTACATTATCTGGCCTATGCCTTACCCAACAATGCCATCACCGCATCCCTAAAGGAAAAGCTACCCAATTCCGTCCTGCCCCTATATCGCCATAACGATACGGAACTGATTACAGAAGCCTTGAGTTTGCGCACATGCAAGTGTGTAGTTGACTTTCTTACCAGTGCCGACGGCGAAAAGCCCTCCCAGTTATTTAGTATGTTTCTGGCCCAGGGCAACCCCCTCGTGCTAGTGATTTTATTGTTGAAGATTGCCCTGTTTTGCCCCCATGTACAGGCCCATCTTGAACTTCGCATTGCCAGCTTAATTCGTTATTACGAAATTTACTCAGAAGGTGACTGTCGCTGGGTAATCAACTTTTTTGAGGTATTTCGCATTACCTTTGCAGTTTATGCCAGTGGTACACTCTACAACCTCGTACATGTCTCGACTGATGATTCCTCTCCCTCATCCCTGAGTGCCTATCGGATTTTTTCTCAGCTGCGTGACCAGCATATTAAATTAGAGCAAGTCACACCAGAATTAGTACAGGCTTTGACTGAGGAAGATACACTGCACATGACACCCCTACCAGCGGAGGTGCCCACTATCTCACCTCAGGCGATCGCAAGTTAGTCCCTGGCAAGAGTCTCAACGCGGCCCTAGTCAGCCTGACGAGCAAACTGATAGGCTCCTTGGACAGAAAGCGCGATCGCAACTATTAACAGCACTGGTATTGAATACCAGGGAAATTGATTAAGCGGCTGATATGCTGCAGCACGTAAACCAACTGTCGTGTATGTCAGGGGCAACAGATAAACAATGCCCTTAAGCAAGGTTGGCAGTGTGGATGGCTCAAAAAACGTTGCTCCCAGAAATGACATCGGCACAATCAAAAAGTTGTTAAACAACCCGACGCTTTCTAAGGACTTAACATTTAAGCCAACGATCACCCCCAGACCGGCAAAGACTGCACAGTTCAGCACCAATAGCAGCAAGAACAACGGGTTTAGAAAACTCCACACATCACGGGTAAATAGCACCGCTACTAAAATCACTGAGCCTGCCGTCAATAGGCCACGCACAATACCCGCCAACATTTTCCCTAAATGCATTGCCAGGGGATGAATGGGAAACAGCAGCATTTCCTCAAAATTTTTCGTAAACAGTCTTTCCCCACAGATGGAAAATGTAGTCCCGCCAAAGCTAATCACCATGGACGAAAGCGCCACCATACCAGGCAAAATAAATTCTAAATAACTATCCCCAATTGGCGGTGGCGCTACCTGATCAAGAGAGCTTCCCAAGCCTAGGCCAAAGGCAAGAATATAGATCAGTGGCGACACCAATCCTGAGGCCGCCACCTGGGGAATCCGCACCCGCAAATCCAACCAGTCTCCCCAGAAAATGGTCCAGGTGTCTGCCAAGAGTGTGCGCAGTGTACGATCGCTCAAGATTTTCACAACGTTCTAAGACTAGATTATTAAGATATCTTTATTATCGACGGTTACGGCCTTGTTTTTCCCATATTCTTGCCTAACTGAATTAGCTCTACTTCAAAAGTCATACTGATTTTCCTAACCACAGGGCAATCACCACCAAATTAGAGGGGTTGTTCGATCACAGGCACTAAATCTAGTGTCTTGACCGCCTAAAAGTTAGGGCCAAACATCGCCATAATCCTAGATTTATCTAGCAGATCAGGTTATTTGAGCGAGTCTACAGATTTCAACTCTGAAGAACTATTACGCTTCCTCACAAAGAATGTAAACAGCGTCATGCACAGTGATAGATTTGTGAGCGATAAGGTTGAGAGATAATATTTCCATGTCTGAAGAAATTACTGGCAAAACTCCGATCTTTGGTGGCAGCACTGGTGGTTTGCTTTCCGCTGCTGAAAAGGAAGAAAAGTACGTTATCACTTGGAGCAGTACAAAGGAGCAGCCCTTTGAAATGCCCACTGGTGGTGCAGCTATCATGAATTCTGGCGCGAATATGCTTTATTTGGCTCGTAAAGAGCAATGTTTAGCTCTCAGCCGCCAGCTTAAGACCAAATTTAAGCCCAGAATTACTGACTATAAGATTTACCGTGTTCTACCCACTGGCGAAACTACCTATCTACATCCTGCTGATGGTGTAGTCCCTGAAAAGGTAAACGAAGGTCGCGCCTTCAACGGTAAGAAAGATCGCAGCATCGGTGAAAATCCCAACCCCGCCACTATTAAGTTCAGTGGTAAAGAGACCTACGAAGTTTAAGCCTAATAGCGACTCGCTGAGTGCATTGGCTTAGAAAGCAATACTATGGTTTCAAAGAGGCAGTCCATGGGCTGCCTCTTTTTAGTGGCTCAACTGAATAGCTCCATGGGTCAGCCGTCCTGCTGCTTGCCAATGGTTCAAATCATAAGGCAGGCTGAGTAAACGTTATCCATAAACTATAGTTTTCTGTAGAGCAAACTCAAGGTTTCAACGCTATTGAGCCTGTGTCTACCACTCCAATATTCCATGATCTATCCAGACCTAGCGACGTTTAAGGCCCTTGCCCTACAAGGTAACTTTGTTCCGGTATACCAGGAGTGGGTGGCCGATCTGGATACTCCAGTATCAGCCTGGTGCAAAGTATGTGCAGGTCAACCCTATAGTTTTTTGCTGGAATCAGTAGAAGGGGGTGAACATCTTGGTCGCTACAGTCTTTTAGGATGCGATCCCCTATGGACACTAGAAGCCAGAGGGGAAACAACTACTCAGCGATTTCGAAATGGGGATGAGCAGGTTTTTACAGGTAACCCGTTTGAGATTTTGGCCAACTGTCTTGCTCCCTACCAGCCAGTAACATTACCTGAATTACCCCCTGGTATTGGTGGACTCTTTGGATTTTGGGGCTATGAATTGATTAAGTGGATCGAGCCGACAGTGACGATCCATTCTGCCAATCGGGACGACCTGCCCGACGGTCTGTGGATGCAGGTGGATAGCCTGCTGATTTTTGATCAGGTTAAGCGAAAAATCTGGGCCGTCAGCTATGCCGATTTGCGTGATCCGACGGTTAATTTAGACCAAATCTATGGAGAAAGTTGCGATCGCATCACCACCCTGGTCAACAAACTCAACCTGCCCTTATCTAACCAAGACAGTCGTCTCTCCTGGACTCCCCCCAGCAGCAACCAAGCGACAGAACTGAAATACACCAGCAATCGCACCAAGGAGGAGTTTTGCCACTGTGTCGAAACCGCCAAAGCCCATATTAAAGCTGGAGATATTTTTCAGGTAGTCATCTCCCAACGCCTGACCACCGACTATAGTGGCAATCCCTTTGACCTCTATCGTTCATTACGGCTAGTTAATCCGTCACCTTACATGGCCTACTTCAACTTCCAAGATTGGCAAATTATCGGCTCCAGTCCTGAGGTAATGGTCAAAGCCACCCGTGAAGGAAATGACAATACCCTGTCTGCGCTTTTGCGGCCTATTGCTGGTACCCGTCCTCGCGGTAAAACACCGACCGAAGATAATGCCTATGCGGAAGATCTGCTAGCCGACCCTAAAGAAATTGCTGAGCACATCATGCTGGTAGACTTGGGCCGAAACGACCTGGGCCGCGTGTGTACCAGCGGCACCGTCAGCGTAGATGAACTAATGATCATCGAACGTTACTCCCACGTGATGCATATTGTCAGTAACGTAATTGGTCAACTGGCTCCTGGAAAAACTGCCTGGGACTTGCTCAAAGCCTGCTTTCCCGCCGGCACCGTCAGTGGAGCGCCTAAGATCCGTGCTATGCAAATTATTAACGACCTGGAACCCTGTCGTCGAGGCCCCTATTCTGGTGTCTATGGGTACTACGACTTTGAAGGACAGCTCAATAGCGCCATTACTATCCGCACCATGGTAGTGGAAGGCAAAGAAGATGGCAGCCATCGCATCAGCGTTCAGGCTGGAGCAGGATTGGTTGCCGACTCAATCCCTGACAACGAATATCAGGAAACCCTCAATAAAGCCCGGGGAATGCTTGAAGCTGTCCAATGCTTGAAGACTTGAAAGAGATTTTCTAGAAAATGTGCATAATTTCAGAAAATTGCACGTAAAACTTTATGTCACTGCCCTAACGCAGAAAAATAAGAACTTCTGAGTATCTTCTGATGTTATTGCTGTTCTAGGCAAACTAGCTTGGATAAAGGAACATAACTTAGCAACAAAAATCAATATTTGTGCTCAAACCTTGTCTGAAAAAACGTACTTTTTTAATCCAGAGTTATGCCGTAATGAAACCGAGGTTGTTAGCAAGTTTATTGTTCATTATTTACTCCCTGCCCTAGGATATACCCCGAGCGATTGGGGGCAGGAAGTCACGATAGGTAATCTGCGATTAGATGTACTTGCGATCGCAGCAAACATACTCAACCAAAAACATTGGTTTCGACTAGTGATAGAAGCCAAAGGCCCTAAAACATCGTTAGATGCTCACGTCAGAAAACTACGTCAATATCAAAACAGCTTTCAAGCCCGTTACGGCATATTGACGAATGGGAAACAGGTTAAGCAACACATGGCTAACCAAAATTAACTATTAACTAAACCTCATTCGGATCAATGCCTAGCTCCTGTAACTTAGCAGCAAGACGTTCAGCTTTAGCTTGTGCCTGAGCAATCTGCATTTGAGCCTGAGCTGCTTGAATCTGAGCTTGAACAGCGCTCTCCTCCGGAGTGAGTAATCGCTTACCCATTTCGTCATACCAATAGAGCCATTCACGCTCCCATCCCTGATGGATACCCCGATCTCGCCCTAACGCCAGACCGATTTCCGGTAGCCAGATCGGGCCTGCATCGCTTAAACGCTGGTAGCCACCGTTGACCAAATGGTAAACCTCCAGAGGATCTCGGTTTTGATACCGTCTGGGGTTAGGCAAATACACCGCATAGTAGGGAATGCCCAGATCAATGTAGCGTTCTCGCTTGCGCTCATATTCACCTCCATAGGTTTTAGAGACTACTTCTAATGCCAGGGTAGGGACAATATTATCTTCTGGTAGCCACCGTTGACCAAATGGTAAACCTCCAGAGGATCTCGGTTTTGATACCGTCTGGGGTTAGGCAAATACACCGCATAGTAGGGAATGCCCAGATCAATGTAGCGTTCTCGCTTGCGCTCATATTCACCTCCATAGGTTTTAGAGACTACTTCTAATGCCAGGGTAGGGACAATATTATCTTCTTCCCACAGCACATAGCTCAAACGACCGTCTTCGCCATTCACCCGGCGTTCTACACCTAAGCTGAGAAATCCATCGGGAACAATAGCAGACTCCTTGGGGGCAAAATATACGCCCATATCAACACCGAAGAACCAGTCATCACGGGTTGCCCAGTTAAGGGCCAGGGTGCTGGCCAACAGGTTAGGAATCAGATTTTGTAACTCGTTATCCACCGGGGTATCGTCCGAGTCGGGTAGCTCGAATGAAGAGGGCAAACGCTGCGTCGGATCGTACTTAAGTACCATGCTGAAGACGAGGAATAAGTATATCTATACTAGCCCACTAGACGAGACACCCCATGCGGATGGCTTTCATACAGATACAGCCAACATTCCACACTCTCAACTGTCACAATCAGATATTAAATTTGAAAGCCTTTTCCATAGAGACTTTGAGTACCTAGATAATTCATTTGAACTATTCCCAGATCATTCTCAATAGTTAGATTCTATTGAGAATTCATGTCTCTTTAGATGCTGTGATCCGTTGGCTTCGTTATTAATTATCCGATGTGCCAATTTAATGGCGGAATGTGGGATACAGATAAAATATTTACAATTATCGACGGTTAGCAGCGATTAGCCATCCTCAGCATTTTGGCAATCGATGTAATTGAGAAAATAGATTAGCTGACACAGAAAGGCATTGATGTCTGAAAACATCAAGATCTCCAGGAACTTTTAAGGCAAACCTATCTTGGCGATCTCGACCCGTGTTTTAGGACATCCTCCCCTTGTTTGGTCAGGGGAGGTACTGTAAGCAGAGGTATAAGGGCTATAGCAAATGTAGAAACTTATCTTCCTTACCCAGTGCCTTAACAGCTTTTTTGATTTCCTGGGTGCGTTCTTTTTTCACAATCAGGGTGGCATTGCCATCACGCACAATCACCACATCTTCTAAGCCAATGGTGACGACCACCTCATCTTCATTAGAGGAGTAAACAATACAACCATTGGTATCGTGGGCCTGGTGCTCACACATATCCACATTGGCAGCATCCCCCTTCATTAAGCGCTCAATGGCATTCCAATCACCCAGGTCATCCCAGCCAAAGTTAGCAGGAATCACGTAGGCTTTCTGGGTTTTTTCCATCACTGCATAGTCGATGCTGAGCTTTTCTAATTCGGCATAGGCATCGACTCCCTTGCTGAGCAACGGTCCCATCAATTCAGGTGCATAGGTTTTGAGTTCGTCGATCATCACACCAGCCGGAAAGATAAACATACCGCTGTTCCAGCTGTAGCGACCGCTGGCTAGAAACTCTTCAGCAACGCTGCGCTCGGGCTTTTCAGTAAAACGACTAACGCGGTAAGTCGCCAAGTCACCATATTTTCCTGCATCATCGCCCTGCTCAATATAACCATACCCAGTGGAGGGGAAAGTGGGTTGAATACCAAGTGTGGCAATTGCCTGCTGACTCTGGGCTAGTTCAGCTGCAGCGTGAATCGTAGCTCGGAACTTGGGTTCATCGGTGATGTAGTGATCGGCAGGGAAAAAACATGCGATCGCATCATTCCCATGGCGCTTAGCCACCTCTAGCGTTGCCCAAGCGACCGCTGGTGCAGTATCTCGCCCCTGAGGCTCCACCAAAATATTCTCAGCGGGCAGCTCGGGTAGCTGTTGTTTTACCCCCTCTGCCAAATGAGATGCCGTAATTACCCAAATTGCATCCCAGCCACCAGCCAATGGCAACAACCGATCAGCTGTAGACTGCATCAAACTACGACCGCTACCGTCTAAACATAAGAACTGCTTGGGATTCTTGAGACGACTTACGGGCCAAAAGCGCTCCCCTTTACCGCCAGCTAAAATAATCGGCACTAACTTTAGAGTTTGATTGATAGGTTGTGTCATTGTTTACTTAATAAAGTTAAATTACGGCGTTAAAATGATGTGTCCCTATGGAGTTCCGAACAATATTAGCGACTACTCAAAACACACAGTGAACAGGTAGCTTAATATTAGTTAACTTCTCAACTATGTGTAGACCATGTCAAATGTCTTTAACCCCATAGTTCAGGCTAGTTTGGCAACGTTATCTACCCATGAGTAACCCATAAGCAAATTTGTTGCTTAAACCATGTCTAAGTTAAAACCTGCAGCTTCCCCTACGGAAAAACGACCGTTCTGGACATGGACAAGGTTTAACAACCAACCAACCCAAAATGTCAAATTACATTCTGCCCCTCAATGGGTGCTTACGTAGTTTGACTTTAGGGGCCACTATTAAGTTCTTTGCTAGACGAAATAACCCTCGTCCGGGCATTCTAAATAAACAGTCTATGTTTCCCTCTTCGCCATCTAAGTCCGACTCTATGGCCGTTTCACATCAGCCTAAACGCCGTCTATTCGTCGGCAACTTACTTAGATTTTTTGCCTGGACTGGTATTTTCGGAACAACCGCAGTGGTGTCTGGGGCAGCCGGAGCTGCTTTTATCTTGACTGTTCCCCTGCCTAAGGGTCTGGGTGAAGCCACCGCGAATCCTCCCCTGAGCGACCTGTGGCAATCTGGATTTCGTTATCAGGTATCTCGTCCCGTTACTATCCTATTGATGGGTCTGGATGAAGCAAGGGATATCGAAGGTGCCAGACCAGATGATCTGGTCGGCCGCACTGACACTATCTTACTGGCGCGAGTTGATCCTGATGCGGAACAAATCAACGTTATGTCTATTCCCCGCGATACCCGTGTGGAAATTCCAGGCTATGGCGTCGATAAAATCAATCAGGCAAATGTGGAAGGTGGAGCCGAACTGGCTGCTCAAACCGTCAGCTATAACTTTAATCAAGTTGAAATTGACCGATATGTACGGATAAGTACCGCTGCATTTCGCGAAATTGTCGATTTAATTGGCGGAGTGGAGGTGTTTGTCCCTAAACCCATGAAATATGAGGACAAAACCCAAAATCTGGTGATTGATTTAGAACCTGGTTGGCAAACCCTCAATGGGAATGAAGCTGAGCAGTTTGCCCGGTTTCGGCAAGATAATTTAGGGGATATTGGTCGAGTACAACGGCAGCAAATCTTGCTAAAGGCATTGCGCGATCGCATGCTCAACCCCAAAGTCATTACCCAATTACCCCAAATTGTTCGCATTCTGCAAAATCATATCGATACGAATCTATCGACCGAAGAGATACTTGCCTTAGCAGGCTTTGGACTGCAGCTAGATCGAGAATCCCTCAATATGGTGATGCTGCCAGGTCAGTTTAGTAATCCTGAAGAGTATAGGGCCAGCTATTGGATTGCTGACAATAATCGCACTAACGAGGTCATGCAGGAGTTCTTTGATACTGAACCTGATGCTCTGCTAGCACACGACACTCCGCGACGATCCATTAGCCGCCTGCGTATAGCCATCCAAAATGCATCGAGAGACCCCTATATGGCCCAAGCCGTAGCCGATCACCTACGCAATGAAGGTTTTCGAAATGTATACCTGATTGAGGATTGGCCAGACTTTCATCATCAGACAACCGTGATTGCTCAAAGAGGTGATCTAAATGGTGCTGATTTTCTAGAAGCCGTCTTGGGTACTGGGAAAGTCGTCGCTGACTCGACTGGAGACCTTGATTCTGATATTACCATTCGCGTTGGCGATGACTGGACCGAGCAACTAACTCAGTAATCTAGTAAGCTCGAACCAGTGAGAATAACAACTATTAGTCTGTCAAGCCTGAGATTTAGGATGAGGCAAGTAAAGAGTAACTCTTTACTCTTGATTAATACAGAATCCTAATTTTTAGCATTGACGCTGCACTGGTTATGTATGCCTTCAGGAAACAGGGTAGCTTCTAGGACATACAGGGTTCCCATTTATGCTGATCAAGACCTTACTGACCACTCTGCTAGCTTGTGTTTGGCTACTCTTAGCCGCAACACCTGCTCAGTAAAGCTATCCTAATGCTTGCATCAACGGTGACCATGCTGAAATATCGGCCATAAGGGTACGATACCCTAAAACATTTGGATGTAACCCATCTTCACAAAGTCGCTCGTTGCACCAAGCCTGTCCTTTCGATTTCCATCGCTGAAACAGGTCTAAATAAGGAATCTCCCTGGCTTCACAAGCATGACGAGTCATTTGATTGTAATGAGCCTGATCAATACTGGAAAAGTAAAGTACATCTGCATAGGGCATCGGCGCTTCATTTACAGGCACCATTCCTACAAAATAAGTGGGGCAGAGTTGACTGGCTTGATCCAATAAACCGTGTAGCTCTCGGGTAAATGTAACCTCATCCGTCATCTGACGTCCCGTAGGTCTCCCCAAACGTGCACTATCATTTAAGCCCACTGACAACACTAAAACGTCAGGCACTCGACGACGCAGTTCACCACGCAGCTTAAATTCACCTTCTAGTCTTGTGGCAACTTGCTTCACGCCATCGCCCCGAACACCCAAGTTATAAATAATTGGACCTGGCTGTGATGGATCCATCCATTGGCGACGCAAACGTTCAACCCAGCCACCCCCCTCAGTATCACCATAACCATAGATCAGGCTGTCGCCCACTATAACGACTTTTTTAGGATGAGCTGTTTTAGGTTGACAACCAGGAGCAACAGCAGCACGAGCAACAAGAGCAGCCATAGGAGACTTTAAAAAGAGCGGAATAACGGAACTAATGACGTTAGCCCCAGGAGCAAGTCCTTATATGTAGACTCCCGCAAATTAACATTTTGTACCGCTTATTTTCAAATCTTTATGGTTATAAGCATATTTCGTGAATCTTGTAAGTATTTTGCATAATAATTCCCCCGGCGCGATCTCACCCCGGGGGAATATTCATTTCAAACAGTAGAACAATCGCTAGCTCATGGCCGCATGGCTTCGACCATAGATATGCTGTACATCATACCTGGGCTTACCTTGAATTCTAATGCCTGCACCGATTGCATCGATGGGCATACCTACATCAGTAGCAGCACGGCTCAACAAAGAACGCTGTCGATTAGTAACAGCATGGCGATTACAAGCGATGCGAAGTCTGGCAGATTCCTGAATAGACATCCCTATTAACCTCCTACAAAAGTGATTTCAGAGGCACCGTTAGAGTGCCACACAATCTTTTCATCTTCAATTATAGTCAATAAAACCGTATAAAATGATACGGTTTTATGATTAAATCAAAAAATAAATATTAAGTTTTGAATATGCGTTGTCAATATTTTCTATATCTTGTTGCTGTCTACCGCTAATTTTTTAACCTCATACAAAATCTGGGTATCCACTCAAGCTGGGAAATTCTGGTTAAGTAGGAATCTAGAATCCAGGAGCCAGAATTTAGAAGGGATATGGCTTCTGGCTCCTGACTTCTGATGTCTATCCTTAGGAAAACTTCCCGCTTTAAGTTGGTACCCCAAAATCTTGGCTATCTGCACCCAATATCGGAAGGCATCCATAAGAGAGTGCCCCTCAAGACTGATACATTGTTTATCAGCGTTAATGAACTCGGATTTGGTATCACACAGCACTAGAAACATTGAGCAATAAAAAACGCCAGCATTTAGGCTGGCGTTTTTTACTTAAGTATTAAGTGAGCAATAAATTGCAGACGAATCGCTTAGCAATCGTAGTAGAGCGCTAACTCATAGGGGTGAGGACGAATATCCATGGGGATAACTTCCGTATCAAGCTTGTAGGAAATCCAGTTTTGGATAAAGTCTTCTGTGAAGACTCCCCCTTGAGTCAAAAATTCATGATCAGTTTCTAATGCCGATAATGCTTCCTTCAAAGACCCTGGAGTGGATGCAATCTTAGCCAACTCTTCAGGGCTAAGCTCATAGATATCTTGATCAATAGGAGCAGGGGGCTCAATCTGATTCTTAATTCCATCGATACCAGCACAAAGCATTGCCGCAAAGGCCAGGTAAGGATTAGATGTTGGATCAGGACAGCGGAACTCTAAACGCTTAGCCTTAGGACTATCACCAGACAGGGGAATCCGAATTGCAGCAGAACGGTTACCATTGGAGTACACCAAGTTAACAGGTGCCTCAAAACCAGGCACTAAACGCTTATAAGAATTTGTACTGGGATTGGAAAATGCTAGTACTGCAGGTGCATGCTTAAGTAGGCCACCAATATACCAAGTGGCTAACTGACTGAGGCCTGCATACATATCACCCGCCATTAATGGTTGTCCATCCTTCCAAATGGATTGGTGAGTGTGCATCCCAGAACCGTTGTCCTCAAACAAAGGTTTCGGCATAAAGGTAACAGTCTTGCCGTACTTTTTCGCGACATTCTTGATGCAGTACTTGTAGGTCATCAACCAGTCAGCTGCTTGGATCATTTCCCCAAAGCGGAAACCTAGTTCACACTGACCACCCGTTGCCACCTCATGGTGATGCTTCTCAATGGGCACACCACAAGCTGCCATAGTCAATAGCATCTCAGTCCGCATGTCTTGGGAAGTGTCGGTAGGAGACACTGGGAAATACCCGCCCTTATAAGCAGGCTTATATCCTAAGTTACCGCCCTCTTCTTCACGCCCCGTATTCCAACGGCCTTCAACGGTGTCTACATGGTAGTAGCTGGCATTGGACGTGGTATCAAAGCGAACATCATCAAAAATAAAGAACTCAGCTTCAGGGCCAAAATAAGCGGTGTCACCTATGCCGCTGGCCTTTAGATAATCCAATGCTTTTTGAGCAATTACACGGGGACAACGGTCGTACCACTCGCCAGTACGTGGCTCCTTAATCGAGCAAACCAAACTTAGGGTAGGCTCCTTCATAAAGGGATCAATCCAAGCCGTCGCCGGGTCAGGCACCATCGACATGTCAGACTCGTTAATGGCCTTCCACCCACGGATACTTGAGCCATCAAATGCCACTCCATCGGTAAAGCTACTTTCATCAATCTGGCTGCGATGCACCGTGAGGTGTTGCCAAATACCAGGCAAATCGATGAACTTCAGATCAATCATCTGGATGTCTTGATCGTTGATCATCTGCAAAACTTCTGCGGCAGTTTGAGCCATGGATTACTCCTTATATATGCATTCACTAAAGCCGTCTTTGAACTTCTTGAGGGAAATGTAGGCTTTGCAGTACGGACAGGCCAACACGTTTAACGGCCAAAACATTAAACAATGAGTGAGACCGAAAATGTGTACCTATTAGAAATTTTCTATATTCCTAAGTAGCGGCAAGCATATTCGCTCAACTCGGGCCACCTGACATGGCAAACAGAGAACTTCACTCATCCCCATACAACCCTTGAAACCGGCTAAGATTCAAAGGCTAGCCAGACCATTCAACAAAGCACTGCGTTTGAGTAAACATCAGTATTGACTCTGCCTAGGCTGGGATAATCCTAGGAACAGTAATAACGAGCGATTGTATCTCTTGTTACAAATTCAGGTTTTCTCTACATGCTGGCGGGGCAATTCAGACAACTCCTTCCACCTGAGGTGCAACAAACAATTGTTGCGAAACATTGCACATTGTAAAAAATAAGTAGCCCAATCCCTGTCTCGCTATGGTGTTTTGTCTGCTGTTTAATCCACCGTGGTAAACTAAGTTCTGGTATTTGAGTGTTGATAAGCGTTGTCGCTGAACGAGTTTCAGGATTTATATGGCAGCGGCAAGACACTTGAAAAATACTTAGACAAGCAGCCAGATAGCTCTTGCGTTTGTTCTCATATTTAGTTCATTCCAATGGCTGATCAATGCTTGAACAAGGACTTTCACCCCTAGTTTGGTTATAAGTTCCTACTTGATTTTTTGAGTCGCACATTAATCGCATCGGGAGAAAGGTTTCATGCGGGATACGGTGACGGGTTTAATTAGCACCTACGACATCACAGGTCGTTACCTCGATCGCGACGCCATCGCTTCTCTAAAGTCTTATTTTGAGAGTGGTGCTGATCGAGTTAAAGCTGCAGCCTATGTCAGTGCCAATGCATCTAGCTTAGTAAAAGCTACTGCTACTGCGTTATATGAGCGAGTGCCTGAATTACTTCGTCCGGGGGGCAACTCCTACACCACGCGGCGCTATGCAGCGTGCCTACGAGATTTGGATTACTACCTGCGCTATAGCAGCTATGCCCTTGTAGCAGGCAATTGTGATGTTCTGACAGAGCGGGTACTCAATGGTCTACGTGAAACCTATAATTCTTTGGAAGTGCCTGTGGGACCCACAGTTATTGCCATACAGATTATGAAGGATGTCCTGAAAGAGCAGCTAGCGGCCCAAGGAATTGGGGACACTACATTTGTAGATGCGCCGTTTGACCATCTTGCCCGTGAACTAGGCGAAGTCAGTGTGTAAGCCTATCTAAGCAAAATAGTTTTGCAATGAGGTACTCAGTCGAGTACCTCATTTTTTATGCTTGTTTATGAATTATTTGGGAATTGATTTTGGCACCTCAGGTGCACGGGCGATCGCAATTGATGTACAGGGACAAGTTGTTGGGGAAACACGCGCTCAGTACCCATCGCTAGAACCTAATGCACACGGATGGGAGCAAACATTATGGGCGTTGATTGCTCAGATACCAGGGGATGTGCGGCAAAAGATCAGCGCAATTGCCATTGATGGCACGTCGGCTACGGTTTTGCTATGCGATCGCAATCACAAACCGCTCACGCCTCCCCTGCTCTATAACGATGCTCGTGGCGGTGTCCCCACGGTTGCCCCAGCTATGAGCCCCGCCCATAGCGCCACATCTAGTCTGGCTAAGGCCCTGTGGTGGCAACACAATCTACCTGGCAGTTTGCTTGCCGATGCCCGTTTCCTAGTCCATCAAGCCGATTGGATCAGCAGCCTACTCCATGGCCAACCTGGCATCAGTGATCATAACAACGCCCTGAAATTGGGATTTGATCCACAGACCTTGAACTATCCTGCCTGGCTCACAACCCTAGAACTAATAAGTGATTGGCTACCACGTGTGATCGCACCAGGCGCAGCCGTCGCACCGATTCAAGCCCATCTTGCTAAGCATTTTGGACTGCCGGTCAACTGCATGATCAAAACCGGCACAACCGATAGCATTGCTGCTTTCCTAGCCAGCGGTGCCAGGTCCATAGGAGACGCTGTCACTTCCCTGGGCTCCACGCTAGTTCTCAAATTGTTAAGTTCTGTTGCTATCAACGACTTTGCCAGTGGCATATACAGCCATCGTCTTGGCAACAAATGGCTGGTGGGTGGAGCATCCAATACAGGTGGGGCAGTCTTAAGCCACTACTTTAGTGATAATGAATTGCGCTTACTGAGTAAACAAATCAACACTAGCCAACCTAGCGGCTGCGATTATTATCCCCTCATCAGCACTGGCGAACGATTTCCTATCAACGACCCCAACCTAAAACCACAATTGACACCCCGTCCCACAGACCCAGTAAAGTTTCTCCATGGCTTACTAGAAAGCATGGCCAGGATCGAAGCCCTAGGCTATCAAAAACTTATAGCCCTGGGCAGTGGCCCTATCAAGCGAATCTACACAGCCGGAGGTGGGGCCCAAAATACCGCATGGCAGACGTTACGTTCTCAGGCTCTCAGCACTCCGTTAGTGCCATCACTGCACACTGAAGCAGCCTACGGAACTGCATGTCTAGCCGCCGGATTAGTTAGCCACGGCTAGACCGTAAAACTGCCGCTATCCATGATTGTCAGCAAAAAGCCAATGTTCACTATGAACACTGGCTCAGTAAAAGCTCTTATCAAAAAAACTCAGCTCTAGAAGTTGAGCTGATCACCACGGCGATACTGCATATAGGCAGCGACAAACAAACCGGCCAACGTTACCGGAATTAGACCCAAAACAATTCCTGATAGTAAAGGTTCAATCACGCCGCATTTTCCTCAATGACTTACAAGCTAACAGAAGCAATGACAGCTACACATTACTTCTTCTACCTTTATATTAAGACATTGCCTTAATTGAGCCTAGCCCTAGAATCAATTTCCCAATAATTCGGCCAGAGTGAACATCTGGCTCGTTTGCTAAAATTCAGAGCTAAACCATTAATAGTTTAATAAAAGCTAAAGATTTCACCCTTATTTTCAAGCTGAAACAACTTGCACTCTCTCCTGAGAAAACTTTAAACTGTGTATCATACGCGTAATAAAAAAGTGTTACGTTTTGCTTGTGACCCAAAATACTGTCGATAGTCCAGCCATTACTCAGTCCCCCCTGACCAACCAGGATAGTCGGCTGGTTGTACAGTTTGCCTTAGCAGCGACTACTATTTTGATATGCATCATCTTAATTGTTTGGGGCATTCACAAGGTCCAGATTTCTGATCCCTACATTCACGATGTTTTAAATTCTGTGGGCAACCTCGAACGGGGTCAGCAATTGTTTTGGCAGAACTGTGCCACCTGCCATGGTTCAAACGGAGCTGGTGAGGTTGGTCCTGATCTACAGAGTGTTTCAGAGCGTAAGTCACAGGTCGCCTTAATTAGACAGGTCATCAGTGGCAAAACTCCACCCATGCCGCAGTTTCAACCCAGTACTCAGGATATGGCTGACCTGTTGGTATTTTTAGAAACCTTATAGGGTTAGGTATTGGCATCGCTAGGTAATCAAAGAACAAGAGGGTGATATCTGCTTGATTTTCACCCCCTTGTTTTTTGTCATAACGAATACGAAATCCTGGCTACTTACTCAATATGACAGATTGACCACAAAGGGTTGGCTCCAAAGATTGATGCCGTTAGAAACGGGGTCAATTTGCGGATTTGGGGTAGCGGATCAATGTCACCTAACCTTGCCGACCGGTACGTTCTAGACCTAATTGAATCAACTGATCCACAAGCTGAGCAAACTCAATCCCAGACGCTTGCCATAGCATAGGATACATACTAGTCGCAGTGAATCCTGGAAAAGTATTGATTTCATTGATGAGTACTTCGCCAGTACTCTCTACATAGAAAAAATCTACCCGTGACAAACCAGCCCCATCAATGGCTTGAAATGCTTGAACAGCCTGCTCCTGAATAGTGGTTACCACATCACTTGGCAGCGGTGCCGGAATCGCTAAATCGGCTTGACCACTGGTGTACTTGGTCTCGTAGTCATAGAAATCGGCATCAAAGCTAATTTCACCAATGACTGATGCCTTCGGATTGTCATTGCCCAGAATTGCACATTCCACTTCACGGGCAATGACACCAGCTTCCACAATAATGCGGCGATCATAACTGGCGGCACTATCAAGGGCTGCCTCTAGTTCTTGACGATCCTTAGCTTTGGCAATACCTACAGATGAGCCCAAGTTAGCAGGTTTTACAAAGCATGGATAGCCGAGGTTATCTTCTATCTGATCGCATAGCTTCGGAAAAACGCAGGGATTGGAATAGACTTGCGATCGCAACACCTCGATATAGTTCACCTGGGGCAATCCCACCTGTGCAAACGCAGACTTCATCGCCAGCTTATCCATACCCACTGCCGCAGCCAAGACGCCACAGCCCACATAGGGAACCTGCATCAGCTCAAACAGTCCCTGAATCGTTCCATCCTCACCATTGGGTCCATGGAGCACAGGGAACCAGATATCCACATCAGTTGCTAACTTCGGTAGGCGATCGATAAGTGATATTTCATCCGTCCCAATCACTAATGGCTTACCGGAAGTCAATACATCCTGGGCATCCATAACCCACACACCATCCTTACGGATATAAACGGGTAGGATTTCATACTTCTCAAAATTCCCCTTGAGGCTTAACCCATGGGCAATCGCCTGGGCCGAACAAATAGATACCTCATGCTCTCCAGAACAACCACCAAACAATAAGCCTACGCGCATTTTTGCCATCAAGTCGGCCCCTTTTTACCTAAAAAATAAATTAATGCTGCTTTAGAGACACAACCAAGTCAACGTTCCCCTTGGGGCGTATTGGAGCATCTACTCCATAAGTAAAAAGCAACACTAAAAAGAATATTAAGAGGTTAACCGATCACAGGCTTAATCTATTCATCACAGGAGTTCTCAAAAGATTACTGGGCAAAAAAAACTCCTAAGCCCTAAAAGGGCTCAGGAGTCAGACATCAGGGTGCATCTACCAGCTAACTGTCCACGGCATTCACCCTTACTTCCGGACAGAACAAAAATTAGCATGCACATTCTCATAATCCTTTATTTGACTCAACGACTGGACTCCAAATATGACCCTAAAAATTTTGAAAAAAAACTCCTAAGCCCTAAAAGGGCTCAGGAGTCAGACATCAGGGTGCATCTACCAGCTAACTGTCCACGGCATTCACCCCTACTTCCGGACAGAACAAAAATTAGCGTGCACATTCTCACAATCCTTTATTTGACTCAACGATTGACTCCAAATATGGCCCTAAAAATTTTGAAAAAAAACTCCTAAGCCCTAAAAGGACCCAGGAGTCAGACATCAGGGTGCATCTACCAGCTAACTGTCCACGGCATTCACCCCTACTTCCGGACAGAACAAAAAATCAACTGGCATTCAATCATTGGCATCACTTACCAAAAGAAAGCATCAAGATTTTAGAGACCCCGTGAAAAAAACAACATGACCAGAGATAATGCCATTGCACCCTCGACCTTACTCAGGATCTGTGAAATATTTTTTCTTGTCCGACGGCTGGACCACTGGCAGAGTATGGGAGTTTGGCGGCCTATGGAATGAAATCGCCTGGCAGCGCAAACCAATCATTAAACAGTTAAGGCTTTACATCGAAGAAGCCACCGAAAAGTTATGGCTATATCAAGTTGAAGACGACGTCTTAATGGTCGAAGTTCGGCCTGAAGATGACACGGCGATCCCCATTGGCCAAGTTGTTTTAAAGCGACTGATAACCGCTGATCAAGTGATCGAAAAGCTATGTGAAAGTAGTCATACTGCTATCACTGCTAACTTAGAGGCTAACCTTCCTAAGCAAGCTAGTTATCCCTTATAGGAACAGAGTGATAAATGCTATAGGGTAGACCGCAAATTACTGACAGCCCGTTGTAAAGAGGCTAGAGCACGGCTATAACCGAGTGCCGCACTGACCCAATTGCCTTCAGCCTGGGTCAGCTCGGATTGAGCTGTCAAAACATCTAGCTGGGTACCTACACCAGCATCCAGACGTAAGTTAGCCAACTCTAAGGCACGTACAGCTTGATTAATAGCCGTTCTAGCGGTGCGTACATTTTCTTCATTAGACCGCATCGTAAAGTACGCTTGTTCAACTTCAAAACGGACCTGATCCAAAACCTCAGAAAAACGTTCTTCAGCGATAGCAGCACTCGCTTCCTGCTGACGGGCTCTGGCATAAGCAGCACCACCATCTACAAGCAACCAATTTAATTGGGCTCCAAAGTTATAGTTATCTGAAGAATTATCAAAAAAATCACTCCAAGTATAGTTAGCAAATAAACTAACTTGAGGTTTAACAGCCGCTCGAGCTGCCCGCGCTTGCTGCAAGCCAATTTCCCGTTGAGCTAACTGCTGCTCTAGCTCCACACGACTTTGAAAAGCTAGTAAGACGCTATCTTCGAGGGTTAAGCTCCAACGCTCGTAAGTAGCCTCCCAATTCTCTGGAGCCGGAACAGGGGTAGCATTAATATCGACAGTAGAGGGCAAATTCAAGAGTCGTGCAAGATTGCGTCGAGCAATGCGCTGCTGAGCTTGGGACTGAATCAAATCCTGCTGGGCATTAGCCAGCTGTACATCAGCACGCAACACATCAAATGTAGTGCCCACACCAGCTTCCTGACGCAACGCATTGTCACGTCTATTACGGGTTGCTTCATCTACAAACGCCTGATTAATGCGAATCTGCTCGCCACTTTCTTGCAAATCGTAGTAAAGCGTAGTCGTATTTAGTCTCAGTTCTTCACGGCGGCGATCAACCTCAAGCTCACTCAGACGTACTTGCTCTTTAGCCGCTCGCAATGTAGAAATACGCTGTCCTGATGTAAACACATCGTAGGTTACCTGTAAAGCAGCATTCACCGTGGTGTCAGTACCATCATTCCCAACCTGTCCAAACAGTGTTTGTGTACTTTCGGTTTCCTGCGTGGTCACATTAGCAGACCCCGATACTACAGGAGAAAATGCGGCACGGGATTCAGCTAGAGTGGCTTCTGCCTGCTCTAACTCCAATAAAGCGGCTTGCAAATCTTGGTTATTAAAGTAAGCCAGTTCAATCGCTTCTTCAAGCGAGATAATCTGCTTATCCCCTTCTGGTAACGTTACTTCAGCTTCTAGCGTCGGCACATTTAATGGGTTTGGATCAGCCAGTAACTCCGTAGGCGGGAAGTCACTTGTATCTAGCAAATCATCGCTAGCAGTAGACTCTGCTTGTCCTGTGTCCGGTACAATTTCCCCCGTATCACTAACAACGGGTGCACCAGGGCTTGCATCCTCAGATGATGCATCGTCTATATCAACATCAACACTATCAACCTGCCCATTTGACTCGTTGGTAGGGGGCTCAACACTTTCACTGTCACCATCACTATCCCCCCCTGGCTCAGCATCTGGCGGCAAGGTAGGTAACTGAGACACCTGGGTTAGCTGGGATACCCCGTAGTCCATGACTGATTGAGCTACAAAGGTCTTTGAAGGAACACTTACAATCGCAGCTGGAGCAAAAACATCCTCTGAATTCGGTAATGAGTTTAGCAGGACAGGATTAAATAAGGACTTATGCGATTCATCAGGCATCGAGCCTACCTGGGTTACGCTTGGTGTTGTTGGGCCATCGGTTAATATCTTGGCAAGCACTGGCAGAGGAAGCAATGAAAGCGTTCCTCCAAACACAGCTATCCGGATTAAAAAGGAATGGTTGATGTATCCCATAGTGTTTGCGTCAAATATATAGCTAATAAATCTAGTAAGTTCTTACACAAGCAGAGCTTTAGGGGTGCTCAAAAAGGTATACACCCCTTCAAGCCAAGAGACAGCCAACCTAGAGTCATGAATTCCAATACAGGATACGAGATCACAGCTAAACACTGAAAGCTTCCAAAATTAGAATTCCATTCTTAAAAAAATAAACAGCTTATAATGTCACGCAGGCCCTTAATAACCCGGTGATATCATCCACAGGCCACACTGGGCATTGCAGCTGATGTTTCAGCTCCGATAAGGACATGTCGTCAAGGAAATAACTCTCCTCTGGTGTGGCCTGATGCCCTCGCTTTAACATCAAGGACGGAAGCAATATTCCATCCCCCAGGCTGTTTTTTTTCAGTTTTCCTAAGATATCGTAACCTGTCAGCAGCCCAGTAACTGTAATCTGCTGTCCCCAATATTTGCTATTGAGTGCAGCCATGGTAACAGTGAGGCCTTGAACCTGATTTAGCCGCTCTACGATCGGTTTAAATGCTTGTTCTACAGCATTACCAACCACCCATGTTAACTGTCTAGGCGGCTCAACTCGATCAGGCAATGTCTGGGCGGCTTGCTCAAACTGTTTCAGAAACAAACGAATCGACCCTACACCATTGCCAATTTGAGGGTAGGTTTCGTAATGTGATTCCGGCGGTAAGTTCCGCCGTGCAATTAAAAACCATTCATCTGCCAGCCATGCAAATGTAGAGCCAAATCTTGCTTGAAATTCAGCTTGTAGCCGTTCTACTTGCTCAATCACTTCATTAGCTTTAGCAGTATTCACCGGTATTAGCTCATCTTCAATGGGCCGAAACCGTGTCAGTCCAACCGGCACTACCGCTGCTGAAGCAACAGCAGGAACTTCGCCAGTATAAAACTCGGCCAAATCCCTCAACGTTCTCTCCAGATGAAGACCATCATTAATGCCAGGGCAAACCACTACCTGAGCATGAATCTGTAGTCGATTTTCCTGAAACCATTTGAGCTGCTCTAACAGCAACCCAGCCCGAGGGTTTTTGAGTAACCGTTGCCTAACATCTGGCTCAGTTGCATGAACGGATACATACAACGGCGATAATCGCAACCTAGCAATCCGATCCCATTCTGCTGGGGATAAGTTGGTCAGAGTAAGATAACTGCCATAGAGAAAGCTAAGACGGTAGTCATCATCCTTTAGATAAAGCGTGTCACGTTTACCAGGGGGTTGCTGATCAATAAAACAAAACGGACAGCGATTGTTGCATTGGATCAACCCGTCAAACAGAGCACTCTCAAATTCCAATCCCAGATCTTCGTCAAAATCTTTCTCAATTTCAACCGTATGGAGCTGTCCAGCAGCATCTGATACTTCCAGGGTCAACCACTCATCTGAGCATAAAAATCGATAGTCAATTAGGTCACGGGGACGCTCACCATTGATCGACACTAAGCGATCGCCAGGCTCAAAGCCAATGTCCTCTGCAATGGAATCCTTCAGAACACGGGTAATGACAGCCGGCTGGATAGATGCACTACGCATACACTATCAGGCTAGACAATTACTTAATCATACTCATGGAGTCAGCTGCTTGTGGGCATGGTTTTGAGGGAATGCCCTATAGGTTTTGAATAGCATTTGTCGCTAAGCCAATCAGAATAGCTACACCAAACGCGAGACGGTACCAGACAAATACCCAGGTGCTATGACGTCTCAAAAATTTGATTAGCCATGCGATCGCAAGATAGGACGAAATCACTGCCGCAATCAGTCCACCTATCAGAGGCACCAAACTCGCATCTCCCACCTGCGACATTTCATCCAGCAGGCTTTTAAGTTCTACCAAACCAGACAGCAAAATTGCTGGAGTCCCTAGCAAGAAAGAAAATCTAGCTGCCGTATCTCGCTCTAACCCCAAAAACAGTCCAGCAGTCAGGGTTGAACCTGAACGAGACACCCCTGGAACCAGAGCCAGGGCCTGCCCTATACCAACCCCAATGCCATCCCATAAATCTAGTTTTTCAAAATTGCGTTGGCGCTTCCCCACTTTCTCAGCCACACCCAAAAGTAAAGCCATGACAATGGATGTAATGGCAATCGCCTGGGTACTACGAATCACGGAGTTCTCATATTCCGTTGCAAAAAATAGCTTAATTAGGAGTCCACAAGACACAATTGGAATTGAGCCCAGGATAATCCCTAACCCCAAACGGAAATCAGAAGACTGATAACGCTTTGCCAACGCCGCCGTGATGGTACCAGAAGTCACCTTAACCAGATCGTCCCAGAAGTACCACAAAATTGCCGCTAAACTGCCAAGCTGAATAACTGCCGTAAACGCCACCCCAGGATCTCCCCAGCCCAGCGCAACAGGCACAATTTTGACATGGGCCGTACTACTAATCGGCAAAAATTCCGTCAGCCCCTGCACAATACCAATCACAATGGCTTGAAATAAATTAATTTGCGCTGCTTGGCTGGTCGGCGCTTGGGCCAAAAGATCCAATGATTGGCAAACAGACATGAAAAATGCTCCAAAGCTCGAACTGATCAACTGGGTCTAGCGCAGACCGCTCCTAAAGGACACGAACCATTCATAACCCTATCCGGACTACCCTGACTAGCCTTCACCGATAAAAGAACCCCAAAGGTTCAACTAAGACGCCTTTTAATCCGCTGCCAAAACTGCTCAGCAACTGATAGGTCGTCAAACAATTACATCAGTCACTGACACAATTAGTCTTAAAACAATCCTCAAAAAAAGCTGAAGTTTAACTGAAAAATAACCAATATCCGCTAACGTACTATCTGATAGATAGATAAGCTCAAGAAGTCCATATCGACATCTTTTATAATTGAGCATCCTTAAAGTATTTACATATTGCAATATCATCTAAGTCGCCATTTATGAAGCTACGGTTCCTGAGCGGCTTAATTAACATGTTATGTTAAGAATAATTAACCTCACTCAGAATTCCATTGAATTCATTAGGCAGCATTGTTATCCGAAACTTCGCCTCAATCCCAACTCACTGAACGGTTAAATTTTCAGTCTGCCGGACAGCGATCGCATGCTTTTTTAGCCGCTGCATTCTTGGTCAGTTTACCTGTGTTTATTCAGGCTCCCCTGGTGCGTCTTCACCCCTGGATCAGTGTAGTTATCACGTTTATTTGGCTCATCATTGGTGTGCATATGCTGCGTCAGCCAAAGCTCGAGCTATGGGGAGATTTAGCCATCGGTTTTACATGGACCTGGCTTGCTGGCAGTCTTTACTGGGGATGGCTTAGGGACAATCCCTATGTCCATTTACCAGTGGAGGCCATTGGCTTACCCATTGTCATTATCTTTATTAGTCACAACCGCTATAGAGTAGGTAGTTATTTTTACTTAGGCTCCTTACTGGGGACTGCTATTACCGATCTCTACTTTTACTGGGTTGATTTAATCCCCTATTGGCGTCAGGCGATGCAAGTAGAGCCAACGGCTGTTGGCAGCGTCCTGCAATCTGCTCTCTTGCAAATTGAAAACCCAACAGCAGTGTTACGGGCGATAATATTGCTCGTATTTCTCGTTATTGTCGGCACGCTAGCCCTCAAATCCAATCAGGTTCACTGGTGGGCCTTTGCTGGAGCAGTCTTGAGCACAATTCTGGTAGACGCCTTATTTTTATTAGCAGCTAACCTGGCATAAAGCGTCAATAGCGCAGCACTTAGCTTGATCAAACAAGTCAATCTCTTGACAAATTGGGCAGATTACTTCACGGTAGGCATCTAGCGTACAGCTGAGCAAAATTAGTTGAAGATATGGATAACGTACGGAGCTTTGACCGCACGGACTGCAGATCAGCAGTATCGTGTATGTAGTGCACAATAAATAAGCACAAAGGCTATAGTGCAGATAAGAACTGTAGCGTTAAGGTATAGGACATAGGCTGACTCGAATCATCGAGGTATAGTGTCATTCCCTGAAAAGAAACCGCAAGTTGGACCTTATTTGGTCCTTAAAACAGACTCAGGTCAACGTCACCTATCGTTGATTGGTAATAGTTGCTGGACTATTGGCCGAAGTGACGATAACAATTTTGTCTTGCCTGATCGCTGGATTTCCCGCAACCATGCAATGCTGCAATTTATGGAAAGCGGGGAGTTTTATTTGATTGATTTAGGTAGTCGAAATGGCTCGTTTGTAAATGGCCGTCGCGTTAGCGTACCTGTCACACTTCGTAATGGAGACGCCTTAACCTTTGGACAAACTGAGCTGCAGTTTTACTGTCCTGCACCAGAACCAGTTACCAATAACAACACTTCGATCAGTTCCCACGATTCTACGGCAACGGCTACTTTACATGTGCGTCGTTTGATCTCAGTCATGGTGGTCGATATCCGAGATTTCACAGTGATGACTCGGCAGATCGATGAAAAGACTCTGTCTGAGGTAATTGGTACTTGGTTTCGCCATGCAGGTAATATCATCGGCGAATATGGCAGTTGGGTGGATAAATACATCGGTGATGCTGTGATGGCCGTTTGGATTCATGGCACCCAAGAGGTAGAAGCTGAGGAAATGCTGAATATTAGTCGTGCTATCAGTGCATTGAATGATATGACACGGAAACTTCATCAGCAATTTCCATTGTTACCCTTTCCATTACGAGTGGGGGCTGGTGTCAACACTGGCTATGCCGTTGTCGGTAACACTGGTACTGGTGATCGGCCTGATTACACTGCCCTTGGAGATACTGTTAATGCAGCTTTTCGTTTCGAAAGCTCAACCAAACAGCTGGGGTTAGATGTAGCTTTGGGTGCAGAAACCTACAAGTATTTGAGTAAGCTGGGGGCCAATGAGCAAACATTCAAGCGCTATTCAGCTTTACTCAAGGGGTATGATAAACCCTTAACTACCTATGCTTGCACGTTTTCAGACTTAGATAGATTTCTGATCAGCTACGATCGCAACAACGCCTCAGTGCCTGTGAAATCCTCATCTGTCCAGTCATCCTAAGTGAATACTATGGGGACATTTGCGTAACGGTCCGCAACGGATTATCAGCATTACTCAACATTCGAACAGCGAAAGTGATACGCTTCTCATTAATGCTGTGTATTAGATTTGAATAAATCCGGCGGAGAGAGATGAAACGATTCTTTGGCCTATTAATGGCGCTTGGACTGGTATTTGGTACTTTGGTGAGCAATGCTCAACCTGCGGTAGCAAGCATGTTGAATAACGGTACAGCACTCTTAGCTGAAACTACACTGCCCCGCAACGCAGTGGATGACAAGTTAGCTACAGAATATGGCTATAAGCTTGATGTGAATAACACTAACGTTGCGGCATTCAGAAAGTATCGGGGTCTATTTCCAACAATCGCAGGCAAAATCATTCGGAACGCCCCCTATGAGAATCTAGATGACATTCTAGAGATACCGGGGCTGAGCGATGTTGAAAAATCACGTATCCAAGAAAATATGGATGTTTTCACCATCTCTCCTCCTAACCCTGCATTAGTTGAGGGTGATGACCGTTATAATAACGGTGCTTATAAGTAAGCCCTCATAGCCTGTGCCGATTGCCAAGCATGGAATTCAGGCTCAAACCTAATTTCAATACTGGGCTCAAGGACTTGAAGGTCAGATAGAGCCCAAACGTTGCGATTCTTTTGTATTGTCTTTATCGCTCATTGCTCTTGATAGAGTGGTTTAATCCCTCTGTCAGGAGCAAATTTTATTGGCACGTGCGTCTTATTCCCCTGCGTCCTTACCATCACAGTTTGACGTTTTGGTCGTCGGTGGTGGAGCCGCTGGCTTGTATTCAGCCCTGTGTTTACCGGCAACGTTACAAGTCGGTTTGATCACCAAAGATACACTGTCTGTATCTGCCAGTGACTGGGCCCAGGGAGGTATTGCAGCTGCGATCGCACCTGACGATACCCCAGAACTCCACATTGCCGATACCCTCAAAGCTGGTGCCGGTCTATGCGAACGCGAAGCGGTAGACGTTTTAGTTAGACAGGCTGGACATTGTATCCAGAACCTGACACAGATGGGAGTCGCGTTTGACCGCACAGGCAATCAGCTAGCTATGACTCTTGAGGCAGCTCATTCACGACGGCGAGTTCTCCATGCTGCTGACACCACCGGGCGCGCTGTAATTACTACATTGGCAGCCCAGGTAATCAAACGCTCAAACATCCATGTTTTTAATCAGGCCTTAGCCCTGGACCTATGGATTCATCAAGAAGCCTGCTGTGGTGTACAGCTGGTATATAACCAGCAGTTAACTTGGGTACAGGCTAAAGCCGTGGTGCTAGCAACCGGTGGCGGTGGTCAAATCTACTCACAAACCACCAACCCAGCTGCCAGCACAGGTGATGGTGTCGCCATGGCTTGGCGCGCTGGAGCCATTCTACGGGATTTGGAATTTATGCAATTTCATCCCACAGCGTTGACCCAGGAAGGCGCACCTCGATTTCTTATTAGTGAGGCTGTGAGAGGAGAAGGGGCGCATCTAGTCGATCTCCATGGTCGTAGGTTTGCCTTTGATTACCATCCCGATGGCGAGTTAGCTCCCAGAGATGTAGTCAGTCGCGCTATTTTTAAGCATCTTCAAAAAAATCCAGATGAATCTGTTGTGTATCTAGACCTGAGGGTTATTGATCCAGAGCGAGTGCAGCATCGGTTCCCAAATATCATCCGTAAATGTCGCAAGTGGGCAGGGATTAACGTGTTGGAGACCCCGATTCCTGTTTCCCCTGCCGCCCACTATTGGATGGGCGGCATAGTCACTGACCTAAATAGTAAAACTACGATTTCTCGACTCTATGCTGTTGGGGAAAATGCTAGCACGGGTGTCCATGGAGCTAATCGACTAGCGAGTAATTCATTGCTTGAATGTCTTGTATTTGGGGCACAGCTAAACAATCTCACGCCTGAACCGTTAGATAACCTTACCAAACCCAGCATTGCCCACAATAACCTAGGCCCCCCTGCCGAACTTAATGAATCTAACCAATGGCTTAAGCAACATCGCACAGCTATTGGGCAACTGTTATGGCAAAGTGCAGGTATTTCTCGCGAAGCCAGCCAAATGAATACTGGTTTAGAGAAATTAGCTCAATGGCAAACAGATTTTGACATAATGCCCATAACTCAGGTCATGAAGGAATTAAAAGAGCCAGCAAATCATCAGCTACCGGCTCAACTCACGCTGGAAACATTACGTTTGTGGACAGAGACCCGAAATTTACTCACAGTAGCGACATTAGTACTTAAAAGCGCTCTATTTCGCACAGAAAGTCGTGGCGGCCATTACCGTAGTGACTATCCTAAAACCAATGACGATTGGCAAGTGCATACTCTTATTCATGCAGAGACATGCTTAAGGTCACAATCAGTGGTGTAGTCTTTACCACAGTTTACAGTCACAGTTCTCTAGGGTTGTTGACTATGCTTTATTTGCTCGATCATTTGCGTGTGAGTATTTGCCGTCTCTTTACAAGTAACTCCCTGACAAACCATTCCTATAGCTCCCTCTGGCAAATGAGCCTCAAGAGATAAGACAGCTGTCGGTAGATACTCACGTAACAACTGTTTGCCATGCTCGGCAGTCGTACAAATTAGAGTTTGGCATCGATACCAATCCAGGGCCTGAAACAGTGTTGGGCAGGCGCGAGTCGCTTGATCCATCACCACACTAAAAGATCGTAAGCTCTTTTCAGCACAGTCTAAATACGTCAAATCTTTAGTGAGCAAAAAGAGCCTTATGAGATTAGTCACTGCTAACCCATTAGCGGCTGGCGTAGCATTGTCTTGATAGCTACGCTCTCGTACTAAAAGACTATCGCTGGCATCACTCGCTGTGTTGTAATAGCCGCTGGCAGCATCACTCCATAGCCATCGATCAAACTCGGACTGAGTCGCTTTAGCATGAGCTAACCAATCTTCGGTTCCCCTGTCCAAAAAGGCAAGGCTAGCCTGCTGAACATCAAGTAAAGCCTTGATAAATAATGCATAGTCTTCTGACTGGGCTAAGACAGCTGGAGTGCCATCGTAGTTAAGCCGATGCAAGCGTCCGTTTACCCATTGGTTATCCAAAATAAACTTGGCTGCAGCAACCGCTAAGTCTAGGTACTCCACTTGATCAAATACGGCAGCAGCACGAGCCAGCCCTGAAATCATTAGGCTATTCCAGGCAACAATCATCTTAGTATCAGTCACTGGGGGAATACGCCCTGGCCAGGTGGTGTTTTTAGCCGCTACCGCATCAACAGCTGGGGCAAAGGTGTCTACGTCAGCTTGACCATACCGAATGACAAACAGTTTTTGCAGAGCAGTCTCTGTTTCGGCGCTGAGCGATTCAGACTGCCGTCGCTTGAGCACAATATTGCCTTCAAAATTACCATCAGCTGCAATGAAAAAGTCAGCGCTTAGAGCAGAAAATTCTGAATCGGTTAAATAGGCTCGCAAATCGGCCTCACGCCACACATAAAATGCCCCCTCTTCGGGTTCCGCATCATTGGTTGTAATAAAACTGTCAGCATCCTGAGCTGCATAGAAGTAGCCAGCCCACATCTCTCGTTTTAACCATTGCACCGTCCCGGCAATGGCTCTCTCAAAGGCTGGTTCGTGATGTCCTTGACTCCACAGCTCGGCAAGATACTCCATAATCAGCCCGTTATCATAGAGCATTTTTTCAAAGTGGGGCACCGTCCAGTTGGGATCCACGGTGTAGCGATGAAAGCCCCCTGCAACATGGTCATAGATGCCTCCTAGGGCTAGATCCAGACCCCGATGCAAACAAATTTGCTCAGGGTTTAATGAATCTGTAGGCTCAACTAATCGCACAGATCGTAAAGCACTCAGCCCATAAGGAATCATGGGAAAACTTGTGCCTTGCCCAGACGGGAGAACTATTTTGGCACTGGCTGTCAGCCCTCGCGTCAGTAATTCGGTGCTCAGATTCTCGTCTGCAGGCAATAAGGCAGACTGTTGCAGGGTTTCTAAAATTTGGGATTTGACAGCACCTACCTTTGATTTGTCTGTATCGTAAAGGTTGCGGAGGATCTCAAGCAGTTGCAAAAAACCAGGACGACCATAACGGGGCTCAACAGGGAAGTAGGTGCCCCCATAGAAAGGAACTAAATCGTCGGGTGATAAAAAAATATTGAGGGGCCAACCACCCTGCCCGACCAGCATTTGCAGTGCTTGCATGTAAATGCTATCGAGGTCAGGACGTTCCTCGCGGTCTACTTTGATGGGTAAGAAATTGGCGTTTAGATAGGTTGCGATCGCAACATCTGAAAATGCTTCCCCCTCCATCACCGTACACCAGTGACAGCTGGAGTATCCGACCGACAAAAATATGGGTTTATCATCCCGGCGTGCCACCTCTAGCGCTTCATTACACCAAGGCCACCAGTCGATCGGATTGTGGGCATGCTTCCGCAAGTAAAGACTCTGGCTTTGGGCGAGCCGATTGACCATGGATCAACAAGAAACGAATACCCCTATGAGTGTATCAAGGTTAAACCAAACCGCGTTTAAGAACAGCCTTCAGCCCATGTAACCGCAGGAAACTGCCCGGTACGAAACTGAGTGACCTGCCCCTGCTTATCTGTCTCAAACACTAGACTGTACAAGCTACTGCCAGCAGCGTCTGGGGTTAACGTCAGATAACTTCCCTCGGCATATGGATGAGGGGTTACGTCAATTTGACCCTCGTAAACTGCCTCAACCTCCTCAACGGTAGACCCAATACCCAAACCACTGAGGGTTTTAACTGAACTACCCGGCCAAATATCAATCCGAATCACCTGATCATTGACCACCATTAGGCCAATTCCATCAATCGAACCAACCCGTGCAGCCTTATCAGGATCATAGATTTCTGGGAAATAGTACTGACAAGCTTCAGACTCCGTCCTGGGAGCTACTACAAAGCTAACTTGAGCAGCATTGGCAGCTTCCTGAACCGTCATCCCCAGTCTGACTGGGCCTAAACCATCTAGGGAGATTGGTTCTTTTTCTAGGGGGTGAGGAACATCCAAACGCTGTTGTACTCGACTAATCAGAGTATCAACAGCCGTTGCCCTAGCCATAATATGGGTCACTAGCGCAGACACAGGACGCAGAGTAGGCAGCTGAGCCCCCACCATGACACAACTGCTCAGGCCCATAGCAGGTACGGTTGCCAGTAAAAAAGGCTTAACTCTATGGGTAAAACCAGTTAGTAATCGGGACTTTTGAAATCGAGCCATCATCAGTCACAAAGGCATTGGTCAAGGCATGACCAACTGTCAAGAAATAAACACTTACGTAACAGCTTAATAGAAAGAATAATTTAGAAATGTAAGTAATAACGCCTAAACCAATCCTTTTCTGCCTTATCTTTATATGGGAAATATATTTTGATTAATCCTCTACTAAACTATCAGGAGTCCACCGTGTCACAAATTCCGTCTGACCCAGGTCCCAATAATGGTCGCCGTCGCTTAGTTACAGACGACGAGCTAATAGCAATGTTCGTAGCATTTTTAACCCTGGGAAGTATCTTATTTTGGGGTTTGACTCGGTCCGGAGTTAATTTATTTGGCGACGCAAATATACTCAGTGCAGATGGAACTCCTAATCTGGTGGGTGATTTAGATAATAATCTAGCCATCGGCATAGAGCCTGACAGTGATAATGATCCAATTGGCTTTGATAGCACAGAAACGCTAGGTACTGCAGGTGCTGGCACTCTCAGAAGTTTAGATCGCTCAACAGAGAAAGTAACACCTCCGAGAGTTCAACCCAACAATCAAATCACGGTTAGCCCGCCAGAGCCTACCAGTGATACTCGACCATCGGTGACGCCTACATTACCAAAGCAGGCAGCCCAGCCTGCAACCCCTGAAAAACCGGCAGCGGCCCCTGAAAAACCGGCGGCAGCTCCTGAAAAACCGGCAGCACCTCTTCCTCCTCTAGAAGTTACCCAGGAAGCATTACAGTTTACGGATGTCCCGGATGCTTACTGGGCTAAACCTTACATTGACGCTCTGAGCGAGCGAGATGTGTTTGACGGTATTATTGTTGACGGTGTTTCGGAAGATGACACCTTTAAACCGGATGAGCCTATCAGTCGTGCCCAACTTGCTCGGGCCATTACGAAGGCATTTCCCTTATCAGAAGAAGAATCTGCAATTTCATTTTCTGATGTTGCTGATGATTTCTGGGCCTTTGATTTTATCAACGAAGCCGTTAAGGGTGGCTATATGAATGGCTTTCCCGATGGGAGTTTTAAGCCAGAGTTACCCGTGCCCCGTGATCAGGCACTGACTGCTATGGTCACAGGTACCAATGCTACTGTGCAGGGAGACGCTGCAGAGGTTGTTACCCGTTACAGTGATGCTGATGATATTCAGAAATGGGCCATTCCTAAGGTAGCCGCCGCCACCCAATCTGGATTGGTAGTCAATCACCCTGACCTCACTGTCTTGAATCCAAATCAACCGGCTACTCGGGCTGAAGTAGCGGCCATGATTTATCAGACGTTGGTGGTCCAGGGCAGAATTGATCCAATTGATGGTGAGTATATCGTTCAGCCGTAAATACTCAGCCATAAGATAGTGGACGGTCTGATTACTGGATCTGATGGACAGCCTCGCTGCTGGTGGCCTGGTGATAGTGCTACATATTTGGCCTATCACGACCATGAGTGGGGCTATCCAGTTAAAGACGATATTAAACTGTTTGAAAAAATCTGTTTGGAAGGATTTCAGGCAGGGTTGAGCTGGTTAACGATTTTGCGCAAGCGGAACAATTTTCGAGCTGCTTTTGAACAGTTCAATTTTGAAAAAGTTGCTCATTATACGGAAACTGATGTCGAGCGACTACTTCAAGACGCTGGTATTGTGCGCCATCGTCGCAAAATCGAATCCACGATTAATAATGCTCAACGGGCCTGCGACTTAGTAGACGAGTGGGGGTCATTGGCGGCTTATTTCTGGCAATACAAGCCTAATGAACGGCCTACTCGCTTTGACTATGCAACCCTATCCCAGTTGATTAAAACTCCAGAATCCATCGCCTTGAGCAAGGATTTGAAAAAACGTGGCTGGTCTTTTATTGGTCCAACTACAGCCTATGCTTTTATGCAAGCGATGGGTTTAGTCAACGATCACCTTGAAGGTTGCTGTATCCGTCCCTTAGTCGAAGAACAACAGACTTTATTTGAGCATCCATGAAGCTCGATGATTTTAAGATTTAATTCTGGGGATAATGCTCAGATGGTACACAGTTGCTGACAACTATGAGGCAAACTAAACTCGTCTAACAAGTATCTTGAACGCGTGGAGGTTCCCCCTTGGCAGATGCGATCGCAATTTACCTAGTCAACGAAGAGGAACTTCAGACCGATCATCCTGACAGCATTGTTTGGTGCCAAGCATCTGGATTTTCCGGCCAAGCTGGGAAAACATGTTTAGTCCCCGATGCGACAGGCAACCTCAGCAAAGTATTAGTAGGCCGCCCTGAGAGAATTGATACATGGACCCTGGCCGCACTACCCAAAACCTTACCAACCGGTAATTACACCCTGGGCAATTCATTTGCTGTCAGCAACGCCACAAAACTCTATCTAGGCTGGCAACTGGGGAGCTACAACTTTGATCGCTACAAACTAACTAAAGTCGGGCCGCTCGCCACTCTACAAACCCCCAATAATATAGATTTAACCTACGTTAAAGCTGCAACTGAAGCAACCTATCTTGTTCGAGACCTCGTCACTACCCCATCTAACAATATGGGACCTGATCAGTTAGAAGAAACCGCCCGTAACCTGGCTGATCGCTACGAAGCCAAAGTACGCGTCATTGCTGGTGGCGATTTAGTGATCGAGAATTACCCAATGATCTATGCCGTTGGTAAAGCCAGCACCCGTGCTCCACGGCTGATTGATTTACGTTGGGGAAATCCAGATGCGACCAAAATCACCCTGGTGGGCAAAGGCGTTTGCTTTGACAGCGGTGGTCTGGATGTGAAATCAGCCACTGGCATGCGTCTCATGAAAAAAGACATGGGAGGTGCGGCCCAAGTATTCGGGTTAGCGCAAATGATCATGGAAATAGGGTTACCTATCAATTTGCGAGTACTCGTAGCAGCCGTTGAAAATAGTATTGCAGGTAATGCTCTACGGCCCTTAGATATTTTGACCTCCCGCAAAGGTACCACGATTGAAGTCGGCAACACAGACGCTGAAGGTCGTTTAGTCATGGCCGATGCCCTATGGGAAGCCAGTAGTGAGGAGCCAGCCTTAATTATCGACTGTGCCACCCTTACAGGTGCTGCCCGCGTGGCCCTTGGCACCGAACTACCGGCCTTTTTCTGCAACCATGACGACACTACTGCCACACTGCTTAAGGCAGGTCTAAATCTAGACGACCCACTATGGAATCTCCCCTTACATGATGCCTATCGCTCAATGTTAGATAGCCCCGTTGCCGACATGAATAATATTGCCAATGGCTCCTACGGTGGCTCAATTACAGCAGCTCTATTTCTACAAGAATTTATCCAGCCAGATATTCCCTGGGTCCATGTAGACTTCATGGCCTATAACCTCCGTAGCCTACCCGGTCGGCCTGAAGGTGGAGAAGCCATGGGCATGCGAGCATTATTTGAGCTGATCAAACAGCACATAGCTTGATGGATTTTGACGCACAATTTTATAAAAACCACCAGTAAAAATTATTGCGATCAAAAAAGAGCTGCGGTGCCAAACCCAAGTATCCTTTTTACCTTCATTTTTATTTTTCTGCGGCTCACTAATTTTCGCGTTCCACCACAATCACGTTCTCAGTCACCTTTTCAAAGGTGTCATCATGGCTAATCACAAACAACTGCTTAAACGTCTTCAGTCGAGCAATCGCCTCGGCTAAACTCTCCCGTCGAGGACGATCCATATTGGTCGTAGGTTCATCGAAAAAGGCGATATCAATATCGGCCAGCACTTTGAGTAACGCTAAACGCACAGCCAGAGCAGCACACATTTGCTCCCCTCCTGACAAATTGATAAACCGACGTGAGTTCCCCCCTTCTTGGACGACAATTTCATAGTCGCGAGTCCATTCCAAGGCTACATTTGGACGGTTGAGCAGTTCTCGAAATAGTCGATCTGCCTCTTGAGAAATTCCCTGTACATAGCGCTCAGTAATGCGGGGACCAGCTTCTTTATAGGCTTTGCGAGCAAAGTTGATAAACCGTTTAACGCGTTCCTTCTGTTTTAATTCAATTTGAGCGTGATCACGTTTTTCTACTACCTGCTGCAGAGTCTTAAGCTGCTCCGTAAGTTCTGTCTGTAATTTATGCTGTTGGGGTAAACTGCCGGTAATGCGATCGCACTGAGACTTTACGTCGGCATAACGCTGTTCTAGCCCTGGCAGTGCCAACGGATCAAAATCAACCGAGAGCTGACTTAACTCTGCCGTCAAACTGGTCTGTTGCTCAGTCAAATCAATAATCAGCTGATTCGCTATCTCCAAATCAGCACTCAATTGCTTTAACACTTGGGCATCGTTTTCATTTTGGATATAAATCAGGTAGCCTGGCTGATGTGCCTGACGTAACTGCTGCTGTTGTGCTAGTTCTTGATCTAAATCGGCAAAACCAGAAAGCTGGGCCGTCAAGTCAGCCAGAGTTGTTTCCAACGTTTCACGATGGGTGAGCAGTCGTTCATAGTCGGCCTCAACGTTATCCATAGCTTGCAGCTGTCCCTGCAACACTTGGCGACGACCGTTGGGGTCCCCCAATGATTCCATAGCTTTCTCTAAATCAGTCAAACGCTGATTCAGGGGCTCAAGTTGTTGAAGCTGCTGCTCCAAAGTAGCAAGATCAGTTTGTAGTTTTTGCTGTTGGGCCATCAGGTCTCTGTGCTTTTGCTTCAGCCGGGGGCGATTCCTTAGCTGTGCTCGATGACCATAGGCCAGATTTAACTGAGTTTGGCCAGACTCTAAATTGTGCGTGAGTTGCTCAGTATCGACTTGTTCCGAGAGATCATTAAGAATAGTCTCTAGAGCCGACAATGTACTCCGACTTAAGGTTTGGCCAGTTGCGATCGCAGTTTTCAACTGATCAATCACACCAATAGATAATAGGGGTATTGTCTGCTGGAGTGAATCTAATGCATCAAGGGCGGCGGCTGTTTGTTGCCCATAGTCTGCTGCTTGAGATTTATGGTTCGTGACCAGCTGTCGTAACTCTGTTTCAAACTGTTGTGCCGTCTCCACACGACTCAGCTGTTGTTGCCAACGCTGCTGCTGTTGTTCCAAAACAGGAATAGTCTCTACACTTGCTTGAAGGGCATCCAGGGCAGTTAGTTCAGTCTCAGCCTGCTGCATATCTCGCTGGTGGCTAGACAATTTCTCTTTCAAGTTCTGAGAACGCAACTGCACCTGGGCTAAGGACTGTTGTTTTTTCAGCAGTGCCTGATATTCTGTTTCTAAGTCCTCTTGCTGCTGACATTGAGGCACCAAATTCACAATCTGAGTTTGGAGCTGACTGCGCTGGGCTAACTTTACCTGTAACCCTGCCATCGTCACCGCTTGCTGATCGAGATTACGCTGCTGTGTTTGCTGACGCTGCAGCAACTGCTGACGCTGTTTGTTTTTCTGTGTTAACGTCTTCAGAGTATGTTCAACATCTAGATAACAGCGATGGGCTGATGCATAGGTTTGACAGAGTTCCTGAGCCTGCTGCGACTTTAACCGAGCTTGTTCAAGCACTTGTTGAGCCTGTTGTTTAGCCTCTAGCTGCAAGCTTAATTGCCGTTGTTGCTGTTGCAAACTCTGTATGTTTTGGGCCTGGGCTGCCAGGGACTCTTTTTGTTTTTGAAGCTGCACCAGGTCCTGCTGCAAACTAGCTAGCCGTTGTTCGCTAACCGTAATCTCTGCAGAGACACTATCATGACGTGCCTGCACGTTATCTAACGATTGCAACTGCTCTTCATACTGCTGCAACTGATTTTTGAGCAGGTACACTTGCCCCTCAGCATACCGTCGCAGTGCATTCGAGTCTTTATGGACCTGACGGTATTCCTCAACCTTTAAGACACTGTCAAAAATAGGTTTACGCTTTTCAGGACTGAGCAAAAAATCGGCAGTAAAGGTCCCCTGGGGGACCCCAATCGTATTGGCAAATAGCTGCCCTAAATCTGTGCCGATGGGCACTCCCAAATGCTGCTTTAACCAGGGCTCTACTTCATCTTTAATCCGGCTGTAGTTTAAGCGCTCTCCCAGCTGAGGATCAAATAGGGTATATCCACGGCTGGTACAGCGTTCTACCTCGTACGTTCGACCATCATAACTAGAGACAAAGGCAACCCTAACTTGGGCACTGCCACTGCCATTACGCACCAAATCTTCTTGCCGATAGCTACCCCGATGGTTAAATAATGTCCAGGCGATGGCCTCTAAGATACTGGTTTTACCCGCACCGTTGACACCACAAATAGCGTTGGTACCCAGTTGAAATTCAAAGTTGCGATCGCGGTGGGTTTTAAAGTTGGTGAGGGTAACCGACAGCAAATACATGGTAACCCCCGACTAAATCAGTAAAGATTGCTTGTGTGCTAACCAGTTTAACTGGTTAGAGAGCAATTAAGACAGCGATCTACATCATCGAAGCAGCAGAACAAACTCAATACCAAAGGATTCACAGTAAGGTTGCCAATTTTCCTTAAGCCCCTAAAAAACATCTAAGTGGACAGAAACATTTGCAGGCTGTCGCAACACTGGTAAAGCCTGCTGCGCCCAAACTTGCACCTTAGGGTGAGAACTCGTTGCCAACTGACGACACAGCCTAATTGCCTGTGGCAATTGACCACTCTCTTTATAAGCGCGCACCAACCAAATATTTGCTGAATAATAAAGTTTGCTGGGTGGACGGGCTTGGGACGCAACATATTTCAAGCCACTAATACCTTCCTGGAATTGTCCAACCCTGACTGCATCTATAGCAGCCGTCAGCATCTCCTGTGACATATCGTCTTGCTCTCACCTATTTGTAATGTGTAAATTGCCTGCCGATGATCTGATGCAATGCAGAAGCACCCTATCGCGCGAAACATGACTGAGTTCCATGTGAACAAATCGGATCTATCAAACCACCATGAGCCCTATGACAGGCCATCGCTTATCAGCCGTAAAACTTGCCCACAACAAGAATGAAATACTCTTCACTCCACAAAACCCTGTCCCCAAATTTTCGTTTTACCCTTAAAGTTATCTCTTTAGAAATCCTGACACCCAAGTTTGTTCCTTACAGCCAAGAATTAAGCTATATTACTGAGTCAACACAAAGCCGCAAAAACACAGTATTTGCAACCACCCACAGCACTAAAATACACCTAATTGCAAACTCAACTTAGGTGTCAATATGGAATGTGCATTAAATACAGACAGTCACCTACATGAGTATAAAAATGGTAGAAGCTTTTTATCGTCTGAGTATCAGACCCTCTGCTTCTTATAGTATCGTCAGCAAGAGATTATGATTCCCCCAGTATTCTTGATGCAATACATCACCTTTAGGCGCAGTAATCTTTTAATTATTACCTAAAAAAATAAATAACTAGAAGCACCCAAAAATTCAAACATAATCAATACTTTTATCTAACTGCTTTACTTCAAAAAATAGGTAAAATTCTATCGGCCAAATGGCTGCACCGGTTATTCACAGGATAGATAACTCAGATTGAGTCCTTGCTTTAGAAAATACGTGTAACTGACGCGAAAGCAATACCTACATCCAATAACCATCTAAGTATTTGTTCAAACATTTAAGTAGTCTTACGGAATATTTTCGCCTTAAAATCCGCTAATTGGCTGAGACATATCAATAATTTTTTATTGATCAGAAAAATTTTATGTTCGTGAGGCAAAATTAACCTGATAAACACGGTTTTCAGGGAACAATCCCTTTTGAAATTTTAAGCAATAGTACTAATCGCCGTTCAAAAAATATCAACTCTATTTGATGACTCAATAAGCCTTCTACGAGTTTTTATGCATGGCCCACAATATTTGACGTACCAAATCTTTTTGATGCTAGCCAACAGAGGGGATCACCCTCTAGACCATCCGCAAAAACTTCTATTATGTTGAGAATGCAAAGGGTCTGTCCCCAAGAACACTAAGGGTACTTACTGACGGGCATCCGTGATGTTCTTGAAAGTTCAGAGAGATTTTGTGATTTGTAGAGTGGTTTCCCTCAGAAAAAACAGTCTATTTGACAGTGCTGTTCTCCTTGATTACAGGAAATATGTATAACACCTACGAAATAACCATTGGAATATATGAATTATGTCACGGGATGCACTGATCGTCGGAATTAATAAATATCAGAAACTGCCTGAACTGACGGCAGCCGGAAAAGATGCAGAGGGCATAGCCAGCCTGCTCGAAACCCATGGCGACTTTCGCGTGCGCAGGTTACCTGAGATCATTCAAGATCAACGCCCACAAATCGGCCAGCAAAGTTTTGTTTCCACTCAGCAACTAGAAAACAGCTTAGTCCGTCTGCTATTACCCAAAGGAGAGCACATCCCGGAGGTTGCCTTTTTTTATTTCTCAGGTCATGGCCTACAAAGAGAAATAGGCATACGAGAAGGATATTTAGCAACTAGCGATACCCAACCAGAGTCTTCTAACAGTGGATTATCACTCTCCTGGCTACGCCGTCTCATCAGACATAGTCCCGTCCGTCAAATTATTATTATTTTAGACTGTTGCCATAGTGGAGAGTTCCTTTGTCTAAAGGATGAAACATGGCAGGGGGCTGATGGACACAGCTACCTATTTATAGCAGCCTCTCGCGAGTATGAAGAAGCCTATGAATCACTCAACAGTGACTACAGCGTACTTACCCAAGCAATCATCTCTGGATTGCTACCTCAAAATAAACACAGTGGTAGAGTTACAACCGCCGATCTAGTCGCTTCCATCACTAATCGACTCAGCAATGAAATTCAACAGCCTTTATTTGAACAGGGCGGCAGTGAAATTGTTATTACCCGACAAGGAGAACACCCATTACCAAAGTCAGACAGTCTTTCTATAATCTCTCGTCTAAAGCAATATAGTTTTAATTTCTGCCCCTATCGAGGCCCTCATCCTTTTGAGGAAAAGCATACTGATTATTTCTTTGGTCGAGAGGAGTTGATTCAATCAATCCTAACGTCGTTACAGCAACACAATCTTTGTACCCTAATCGGCGCTTCAGGTAGCGGGAAGACATCTTTGCTGCGCGCTGGTATTATCCCTCGTATCTCTGCAGGCCATGAAATTTCGGGCAGTGAGTATTGGCTAGTCCGCTATATGACTCCAGGTGCACAGCCCTTGAGAACACTAGCGTCAGTCTTTACCATTGCTAATCAAGCAGTCGACATTGCTAAACAGCTATGGCAAGCTGAGCAACTTCTACGACAAGATTGCTCTGCATTAGTCAACTTAGTGACAGCAGCACTGCTTAAACAACCTGGAGCGACGAAATTTTGGCTAGTTATCGATCAATTTGAAGAACTCCTCGCGCCAACACCTGATCCTCATATTCAGCAGGACCGCAACTTGGTGATTGGGGCACTAGTTAAAGCACTGCATTGTCCCTCCATACCTCTAGGAATCATTATTAGTCTGCGAGCAGACGCCATCGACCATCTCATAAACTATAACGATTTATTTTCCTTGGTAGAGAATCATCAGATCGTTATTCCCCCAATGAAGTATCAAGCTATTCGAGATGTGATTGAAAAACCGGCTGAAAAGCTAGGACTTAAACTAGACCCTTATCTGGTGCACAATTTAACGCTTGATCTGACCGGTGCCCCAGGTGAATTAGCCTTGCTACAGAGCACGTTATATGAGCTTTGGCAATATCGTACCCCAATGGCTCATAGCACAGGTACACCTTGTTTACTCTTGGATAGCTACATAAAACTAGGACGTCTGCCGCAAATAATTACAAATAGAGCAACAGAATTGTATCAGTCACTGCCATCAGACGAACAAGCTGCTGCTAAACGAATATTTCTTTCGCTATGTGAGTTAGGAGAAGGTCATCTCGATAAATGTCGTCAAGCTCATAAATCTGAATTGATCAATCAGCAATTTCCCCGTGACCTGATTGAACGGACACTAAAGAAACTGGTTAAGGCTCGACTGATAGTCTTAGATAAACCACAATTAGCCTCACAAACCCAGGGAAAAAAAATAGCTGACGTAGCTTGGAAAACAAGTCATCACAAAAAAGCTAAACATACCAGTGTAATGGCACAATTGCCAACAGCATTGATGGTATCCGAAGACACCGTTGAACTAGCCCATCAATCTCTAATATCGGATTGGTCCTTACTACGCCAGTGGCTACAAGCTAACCGTAAAACCCTGCGACACCAACGAGATATTGAAGCGCGTGCCTGGATTTGGCACCAGCGTGGAGAAACGCAATGTTCAGACTATTTACTTGGACAACAATACTTGAAAGATGTGAGTCAGTTCTTGACACATGACTCACAAAAGCTATCAATTTTGGCCCAAAGATTTATGCGCCTGAGTCAACGTACTGTTACCTACCAACGTTGGCGGGCCCGAGGGATAGCAGTCTTGTTCCCCTTAGCCATCATCACGGGAATGACTCTGTCCTTGGTACGTCAACAGCTGACTCCCACATGGCGTGTCAATATGGTGCCTACAACATGGGTCAAGGCTCAACTACCGACACGCTGGGGAATATTGGGAACCAAACATTTAGCAATCGCTTCTCAGATTTTGACCTTTAAGCGCCAGCATTCGCATATTCCACTCCAGGAGTTGTCTATTCACCAGTTAGTCGATCTAATGACGCCTGACGTTATGATAGTTAACTCAGCGTCATTGCCGGATGGAGCTGGCTCTTGGGTGAATGATGGTGACGTCAGTAAACCATAAGGCCTGTATTTGGGAGGTCTCACCAACCTGCGACAATCAAGGTCAACCGACGATAGATTCGCTCGACATAGACAACAGGAAAGATGCATGATGAGGCTAAAATCAGACTAATGATTAGACGTTATGTGGACTATTGGCTACTAGCTGCATTGTCCTTTATGCTGGGAGCCGTTGTCATTCCCAGTATTTAATTGCCCATAGGGCAGCATTTTTTATGGTTAGCATTCTCACAAAATGGCAGTTAAAGCAGCTGTTACAGCCAATGCTTTTCAGCTTGCTAATCGGGTGCCTATGGTGTCTAGGGCCTGCTATGGCTACGGCTGAAACAGCCCAAGCGACATTTGCAGGGGGTTGTTTTTGGTGTATGGAACATCCCTTTGATGCTTTACAGGGAGTCACAAATACAACTTCAGGCTATATGGGAGGCACTGTCATCGCCCCTAGCTACCGCCAAGTATCATCAGGCAACACAGGCCACGCGGAAGTAATGCAAGTTGAGTATGACCCTAATCTCGTTAGCTATGAGACACTTTTAGAGACATTTTGGCGTAATGTAGACCCCCTTGATGCCCACGGACAGTTTTGCGATCGCGGCAGTCAATATCGGTCTACTATCTTTTATCACGACGATACTCAGCGCCAGCTGGCCGAAGCCTCAAAGCAGACTGTTGGTCATCTGTTTGAGCAACCTGTCGTAACAGAAATTCTGGCAGCATCAGCCTTTTATCCAGCTGAAGATTATCACCAGAACTATTATCAGACCCATCCAGCCCGCTATCGGTTCTATCGATTTAGCTGTGGTCGTGACCAGCGTCTAGCAGAACTTTGGGATAACTCGCTTGAGTAAACGCCCTGGTATTAGTGGCGTATAAACCATGTCAACCTCTAGAAAGATCGTTTTTCTGTAGACGAATCTCCAGGTTTCAATGTGGACATGGTTTATCCATCCGCTCAAGGGATAAAAAACTGACTAAAGTATAAGGATGTAATCCAACAAGAATTACCCATGACTGCTGTACAGCTTTCTGCACGCGATATGATGCGTGCTGCTTATGAAAACCGCTACACCTGGGATAGCAACTTCCCTGGCTACACTACAGATATCGAGTTTAAGCATGGTGAGCAGACCTATGTTGGTAAGGCTCGTGTTAATCCCGATCTCTCGGCTGAAGTTTTTGATATAGAGGACGAAGCAGCACTAAAAATAGTTAAGGGGCAACTATGGGAGGTTGCTATCCATCGAATTCGCCGTGAATTTGAAGATACCCATGGTAAAAATACCTTTGCCCTAGGTGAAACTGATGAGCGAGGGGCTGTAGAAATTCTAGTTGAGGGTAAATCTACCGGCGACAAATATAAGGTGTTGAACAACGAGGTTGTTCTAGTGCATCGTCACATTCATGGGGTAGTGGTCACTATCAATACTTTTAGCACCCATGATACGGGCACAGGCTATTTATCCCATACCTATGATTCGGTATATCACGATCCGAAAACAGGGGAACAGGCCAAAGGTCGCAGCGAGTTTACCGATGAATACGACCAGGTAGGAAGCTATTTTGTGTTGAGTCGGCGTGCGATCGCATCTGCCGATGACGGCAATATGGAATTCATATTCTCCAATCTTCAACTGCTAGACGCCGATGCAGCGTAAGTTAAAATCCGACCCGCCTGCGGTTGATCGCCTTGAATTTTACCTGAACTAGCACCCAACAGTGTCCACTCTGCTATCGGAGTGGACACTGTTGGCGTAGGGTCTCTGTCACCGCTCCCACATTCGCTTCGGAATCTAATTGCAGCTTGCGCACATCAGCCTTTAGTTGCGCGTTGGGTGTAGGGTTAGCAGAAATTAACTCTGCCGCCTGATAACGATAGTCCGAGGCTTGCTGATAGACTTCAACCAACTGGAACTGAACCGTTTGTAGCTGGCGATTGGTCAACCGCAGGCTGTCCAACACTTGGGAAATATCATAGTAAATGCGGCCCACCTGACGCTCAATTCCCTGATTGTAGCCAGAGCCACCAAGGTTACCCTCATTTATCTCTTGAATACGTAAGCTTCCTTCAGCTAGCGCCCCATTAATCAACGCACAGTCTTCCCGAGGCGTGCATCCAGTTAGAACCAAACCGGCTACAGCACTCCACGCGAAAACCTGACGAGCGAAAACCTGATGAATTAAACGGTGGAAACGGTCAAAGTTGAACATATAAAATTTAGACATACACTGACTTTGCTGCAGCTAAGGCCTATCTAGTCTAAAACACCGCTCTATCTTAAGGACGGTGTAACTTAAACTCCGCTCGCTGAGCGTTATCACTTCTTAGTTTTACAGATGATTCCGGTTAATCCAGGACAGCTGCCATCCAAACATACTGATATCGAGGGACGTAAGTTGAATATTGGTTTTCTAGGTACAGGGCTAATGGGGGCACCCATGGCACGTCGGTTACAAATGGCCGGATATCAGGTATATGGCTGGAACCGTACGGCTCAAAAAGTCGAATCACTGCTAGCAGATGGGATAAAATCTAGTAACACACCGGCTGATGCGATCGCAGCATCTCGACTAATTATCTTAATGCTGACCGATGCCACCGCTATTCACACAACTCTGCTCAGTCCAGATGCTACGGCTCAGCTAGCAGGCCGCACTGTTTTACAGATGGGCACCATTGCGCCCCAGGAAAGCAAAGCCATTGCCCAGTTAGTACAAACTGCCGGGGGTGACTATTTCGAAGCACCTGTGCTAGGCAGTATTCCCGAAGCTAGCGCGGGGAAACTCATTGTGATGGTGGGGGCATCGCCAGACCAGTTTGAGCAATGGCAACCTGTTTTGACATGCTTTGGACCAGAGCCTCAGTTAATGGGAGCAGTGGGCGCAGGTAGCGGAGTCAAACTGGCCATGAATCAGCTGATTGGGACGTTGACCACCGCCTTTGCCATGAGCTTAGGTTTAGTACAGCAAGAAGCGATCGACATTGAGAAATTTATGGCAATTGTGCGCCAAAGTGCCCTATATGCACCGACGTTTGATAAGAAGCTCCGGCGTATGTGCGATAGTAACTTTGCCAATCCCAATTTTCCCACTAAGCACCTACTTAAAGATATGAATCTATTTGTGCAGGCGGCTGAAACCTTTAACGCCGACGTTGCTGAAACTGTTGCTCAAATGGTTCAAAAAGCCGCAGAGCAAGGGTTAGCAGACCAAGATTATTCAGCAGTGTTTGCAGCCGTTAATTCGCCCTTACCCTAAGTCCTTCTCCCCTAGGGGAGGAGGACTTGGAAGCTAGCTCTCCTCGTCTACCCCAGAGAAAAGAGGATAATTAGGAGCTATTAGTCTTTGCCCATTTACGCCGTCAAAGCCTTCGCCTTGACTGGCTCTGACAGAGCCCCAAAGCGACGATCACGGTTTTGGAACGCTAACAGCGCTTGATGAAACTGATGCCGATCAAACTGTGGCCAAAACACATTGGTAAAGTACATTTCAGCATAAGCCAGTTGCCACAGTAAAAAGTTGCTTAACCGCTGCTCACCACTAGTGCGAATCAGCAGGTCTGGATCACTGCTACCAGCTGTATACAGATGGCGTTCTAATAGCTCTTCAGTAATGGCATCAGCGGAAAGCTCGCGGCGTTCTACTCGCTCAGCCACAGAGCGACAGGCCTGGGTAATTTCATGACGGCTGCCATAGTTAATGGCCACATTAAACTCCACAGCATCATTGTGCTGCGTTTGCTCCATGGAACGTTCCATTTCACGGCGGAGTGATGTGTGTAAGCCAGCCAGATCGCCAATAAAACGAATACGCACACCTTCTCGATGCATTTCTGCTAATTCTTTGCGCAGCAACCGCTCAAATAAAACCATCAGAAAATCAACTTCCTCATGGGGACGTCGCCAGTTTTCGGTCGAAAAGGCATAGGCAGTTAACGCCCCAATGCCCCAGTCTTTGCAACAGCGGAGCAAATCCTTGAGTACGGTAGCCCCACGACGATGGCCTTCGATCCGGGGTAGACCTTGTTGGCTCTGAGCCCAGCGACCATTGCCATCCATAATCACAGCAACATGGTTAGGTAGCCCACGGGGATCAAGATCGGACGGTAGAGTTTGCAGAGTTTGGGTCGTCATAATAAAAAATACGTATTGCTCCAAATATGTATTAAACGTGAATGGCCTGTCTGTGCTGTCACGCAACCGATATAGTCAATCAACAAAAAATTAAAATACTAACGCTTACAGAACCATTGGCCTTAGGATAACCATCAGCACAATGCTTCTGGATTAAGCGCCATAGCATGATTCAAGGATGCCCTACCACCACTGAATTTTAGACGTTTCAATAGTCCGCAAACATTAGACTACAGAAGATACATCAAAATCCTTTGATTACAAGACAGGTCAGACCAGTGTACCCCCTTGCTTGGTTACACCCTATAGGGTTCTTTGTCTGAGATTGTAGGTAAGGGTACGAATTTAAAGGTCTGGAAAAGTCGGAATATCCTATGCGCAATGCTCTGAAAGATAGCGGTAGTCTATCAGTGGAAAAACCATTGACCATGGCCGATGGGTGTGGATAGTGCGATCGAATTTACTGACTCTTTGCTCTATGAAAAAACGGGGCAGCATCTCAGTGATCTGCAATGCTGTATTCTGCAGCAGGTGTGGGGAGGTAAAACCTATCGTGCGATCGCAACCATCGCTGGCTACAGCGAAGGGCATGTTAAAGATGTTGCCTCCCAGCTATGGCGAATACTCTCCGATATTCTAGGGGAACGCATTACCAAAGGTAATTATCGTTCACGCTTGGTGTACTGGTTAAAGCGGGCGAAACGGAAAATGGTCCACGTCGCCGAAGAAGCATGGCCCCGAGCAAATACAGCCAACCTATTAACCCGAAGCACCCTGCATAAGGTTGAACCCCAGCCTATCAACCCTCATTTTATTGGCCGTGCTAACGCTATTGAGGCCCTCACCAACCTCAGCGCCCAGGGGCATAAAATCATCTTGATTCAAGGCGAAGGAGGATTAGGCAAAACTACCCTGGCCCAACATTATTTACGCCAAACCACATTCGATGTCGTTTTAGAATGGCATATTGCCCAGGAAACCTCAAGCTTGACCGTCGTTGACCACATTCTCGACGAATGGTTACGTCAAGATTTTAATGACGAACCAGGCCAGGATTTGAGCATTAGCCTCAGCCGATTGAAACGTCATCTTAAACAACAACGAGTTGGCATTCTGATTGACAATCTTGAACCCGCCCTCGACGGCAATGGTCAGTTTGTCCCTGAAGCTTTCTGTTATATAGAACTACTCAAGCTCTTAGCGGATTTTTCAATTCAGACAACAACATTAATCACCAGTCGCGATCGCCTCTGCGAACCTGGCATCAAAACCTATCACTATCGATTAACTCGACTCACTCAAACAGATTGGAAACAGTGCTTTACCTATTATCAGCTGCGCTTACCAAGGACAGATGAGATTCTGCACCATTTACACCGCGCTTATGGTGGCAATGCCAAGGCAATGGAGATTTTATGTAGCACAGTTCAAACAGATTTCAATGGTGATCTAAAGGCTTATTGGCAAGCCTATGGCGCAGATCCATTAGCAGAAATTGATCTTAAGAATCTAGTCATTAGCCAGATCAATCGCTTGCAATGCCTGGATCCAATTGCGTATCAGCTCCTCTGTCGCCTCAGCTGTTATCGCTACCAAACTATTGCCTCCCTCTCATTACCAGCCATTCTCGCCCAATGCAATAGTCCCGATAGTCAGCGAGCCATTGCCTCCCTCCGGAATCGCTCACTGCTTGAGTTGGAAAACAGACAGTACTGGCTCCATCCAGTAATTAGAGCTGTAGCTATTGAACGACTGCGACAGAGTGACCTTTGGTACGCAGCGAATCGAGTCGCAGCTCACTACTGGACTAATAGTATAGAACTTTTAACAGAACTATTAGATGCACAAAAAGCATTGGAAGCCTACTACCACTATGTTGCAATCGATGAATATCAGGCAGCTGCCCAAGTGTTGCTAAAAAGTCGTCACAACCAATGGCAACAGTTTTTACCGCTGGCCAGCAGCTTGTATCGCATGGGTTTATTGCAACCAGTGAGCACCTTAATTTTAGAGGTATTATCCCATTTAGAGTCGGTGTCTGCCCCCTCCTCTCAAGTAAGTGAACTTCGTAATATCCTCGGTGATATTTATTGGATCACAGGAGACATTAATCAAGCCATTCAATGTCAAGAGAATGCAATCTCAAACACACAACAACATTTAGCAACTCTCGACAAAATTGACCGACTGAATCACTATTATCTGCAAATGCTCAATATCGATTCACGCTTAAGTCTGGGTCTGTATGCGATGGATCTATGGGAGTTAGAACGGGCTGAAACAGCTTTTAAGACCGTGATTTCTCTTGGTCAGGGCACACCCCATCAAGCCTGGGCAGACAAAGCAACCGTTGCGTTAGCGTTAACCTACGCGTTTCAAGATAAACCCAAACGTGCCTCAATGTTGGCAACTGACTGCCTTCACAAATTTACCGAGCCCAGCCAACAATCTGGAAGACTGGCCTACTTTATTCAACTCTTAGGACAAACCTACGGTCAGCTAGGCAAATGGGCGCAAGCTAACACACTATATCAACAAGCCCTCAATTTTGCTGAAGCAGGGCATTACTTACAGGTAAAAGCCAAGGCTCTCAATGGTTTAGCTACTATTGCCCGCAATTATCAACAGATGGAGCAAGCCTTAGACTATCACTATCAAGCGATTGAACTATTCACTGACATTGGGGCAAAGTGCGATTTGGCCAATGCCTATGTTGAAATAGGCCATACCCATGTGAGTCTGAAGCAAACAGACATTGCTCACCATAATTGGCAACGAGCATTAGCACTCTATGCCGACATTCACGCCCATAAACAAGTCGGCAAAATCACTGACCTACTCAGCCTGATTGAATAGCGTTGTAGGTAATAGGCAGCCAACAGAAAACATACAAAATCTAAATTCATTACCCCCGATTAAACAGCCATCAGCCCGTAGGGGCAATTCCTTGTGGTTGGCTGGCAATACTGGGGGCTATCAGCCAAGATTTCGTATGAATATCTTAGAAAACCGCTCTAGCTTCAGGCGAGAGATATGGAAAATCGCGGTAAGTCTGGTGTAAAAACTGCTCGTCAAACGGTTTCATACGTAGAACACACTGACTACTGATTTCTTCATCAGTGATTTATCCAATTACTAGAGATACTGACTATTCTATAAATGTGCAAGCTAAGCACGTCAGCAATCTTCCCCGAGACAGAAGGTAGCTGCCAGTATGATCGGTCTCTTTGATTCTGAAAGCCAATGATTAGACTGTGCGATGCAAATCGGCAGTCTATTTTTTTTGCGTATTCTTTTGTTTTTTATCTTTAATAACTCTTTAACACCTGACCAGACTCTCGCACTACCTTCGCGACTAGTGCATAGGCACCATGATCTCTAAACAACCATTGATGAAAAGCTCTAAGAGAATGTATCTTACTCGCAGTTTCCAGCAGTGCGTTCAAACTCTTTTCTTCTTTTTGCTGTCGTGCTTCTAATAAGGCTTTATCTATGCCTTCATCGCTAACAGTCTGAAAAGAGAGCTGGCAATCTAGCGGCAACCCTTCTAAACGGTAGATCCAGTCAAAAATGGCTTTTGTTCTAGCCATATGAAATTCAGAGGTAATGACGAGGAGTCGCTTCAGGTTCAATGGTTCAACATGAATCATGCGAGAGAAATACACATTACCAATGGTGTCGTAAGAACTGGTTTCAACAAGGATTTTCTCTGGAGGCACTCCCTGTTGGCACAGATATCGTGCTGCAGCAACAGACTCAAAAATTGGATAGCCGTCTGCATCTAACGGTGGCGGCTTATGGGTAGTGCCAGCGCTTAGGGCAATAATGTAAGCATTTTGTCTTTGCTCAATTGCTCGATTTAACCTGCGTTGAGTCCATAGAGGCAAAACTTCGTTAGAACGAACTCCTCCTCCTGGGACAAGAATTGCATCACATACCTTATTCATCTAAACAATTGAAGAAATTCACAGACAACTGGTTTAAATAATCAATTAGAAGAATCCTGTCTAGACATTCTCCTACATATCGTGAATAGTCTTTATATTCTTCAAAAGTCACTTCACGAGCAGCATAAGTTTCAGAACTTAGATGGGATATCCCATTAGAATTAGGTATATCAAATTCAAACAGATTCCTAATTAGGCCTTCATCTAAGTTTTCCTGACATAAGCCTGAGATAAGACATATTTTTCAGGTAACCAATAATACTGATCGAGCTTATCGAGGCAATAGTTTTGCGTACGCGAACTCTGCAACAGCATCAAAGCCTAAACCCTTACGGATAACCATAGGCTCATCCTCAGTCATATCTAAAATCGTAGATGCTAGATAGCTCGGTTCCGCCTCACTGTCAATAATTATGTCTACCTGTTTTTCTAAGGCATCAAACAATTCGTACCGCGAAAAATAGGTTTCATCCATATCCCCCGTGTGGGCCGATGTAGAAATAATCGGATTTCCCAAGCTTTTCAACAGCGCTTGACATACCGGACTATCTGGCACCCGAATTCCTGTCGTCTTTCGCTTCGGGTTCATCACCAGCTTAGGCACTAGCTTAGTGGCAGGCAAAATAAACGTATAGGGACCTGGCACTAAATAACGCATCGTCCGATAAGCGGGATCACTCACATAGGCGTACTCAGCAATATTCGACAGCGACGAGCATAGGAATGTCAGGGGTTTATCATTTGACAATTTCTTGAGCTGACGTACCCGCTTAATCGCATTTTTAGACAGCAAATCGCAGCCAATAGCATACACCGTATCCGTGGCGTAGAGCATTACCGCGCCACTCTGCAACTGCTTACGAATTTTCTCGACTTTGAAAGATTGAGGCGACTCTGGATGCAGAGTATAAAGTGTAGCCATGGGTCGAGCCCTCACTAGTGACTCGTTACTGCAAGGGGTATCGTAACGAGTGATACCGTAATTTTACTAAAACGGCTACTTCTTGTAACACAAATCCTATGATGATCGCCATCCTTGAAACAGATGTACCACTTCATCAGCAAACATTCTCTTTAGATCACTTAACGTTCACTAAGATACTTGCCCACACCGAAAACCTACTGATTATTCAAGACCTGGATGGCGTGTGCATGGGATTGGTCAAAGACCCGCTTAATCGTAGAATCACACAGACTTATGTAGAAGCAACCACCGCCTACGATGGTCACTTCTTTGTACTAACCAATGGTGAGCATATCGGGAAACGTGGAGTCAATGGCATTGTGGCCAAAGCCCTAGGAGGAGATGTGGGGGATTTACACCTACCGGGACTGGCAGCAGGTAGCATCCAGTGGCAAAACCGCTTTGGTCAACTGAACCATCCAGGAGTGAGTGATGCTGAACTAGCCTTTCTTAAAGCAGTACCTAACCGCCTGGAAACAACACTGTGGAAATGCTTGAACAATATTGACCATAGCTTCTCCTCAGAGGATATTACCCACTGCATTAATGCATCTGTATTGGATAATGTGGCGTCTCCCACAGCCAATCTCAACACACTTTACGAAAAACTAGCAAACCCAGCTCTCTATCGCCAGATTCAGAAACAAATGAAGCTGCTGACAGACCAATTACTCGCAGAGGCGGCAGAGCAAGGATTGAGTGATTCCTTTTTCGTTCACTATACGCCCAACTTAGGGCGAGACAACAACGATGATGAACTTGTTTGGTGGGCAGATGAAACAACGTCGGGCACCACTGACTTTCAATTTATGCTGCGCGGAGCCATTAAAGAAGCAGGGGTGCTGGCCCTGCTCAATCGATATTACTTTCAGAAAATAGGAGTACATCCCTTGGGAATTGGCTTTAATGCCCGACAAGCCCCCAAGAGGATGGAAGACATGTTGGCCCTGGTGAAGCAAAATTTTGACCCAACACATATGCCATTGATTATTGGTGTTGGGGATACAGTGACAAGTAAGGCCGTGGAGACAGACAATGGTTTAGTCTTTAAGCGCGGGGGGAGCGATCGCAACTTCCTCCAACTCATCCAAAACATCGGTCAGGCATTCAATAGCGGCAACCTAGTTGCCTATGTCGACAGCAGTGGCGGCGAACTCAAAAATCGGCGAGCCCTTCCAGTAGAAACCCAAAACGGTTTTTCCATTGTTACCCAAGGCCCTGGTGATCCACAGGATACTCGCGATCCATTAACCCTTAATGTGGTCTTTCCCGGTGGGCACCAACAATATTGCGACGTATTTCAAGCGGGTGCCATCGCCCGCAAAGCAAACCAATAACTCCCATGCCACAAGTTATCGGTATTGATCTAGGCGGTACCGCCATTAAGTTAGGACGGTTCTCCATCACAGGAGAATGTCTGGCATCACTGAGCGTCCCAACGCCTCAACCACAATCTCCAGAACCTGTTATGGCAGCGGTAGCAAATGCGATCGCCACCCTCGATCCAGACCATCAGGCCACTGTTATCGGTATCGGCACTCCTGGGCCTACCGATATTACTGCCCGCATTGCTCGCATTGCCATTAATTTACCAGATTGGCTAGATGTACCCGTTGCTGACCTCCTCGAAGCCCGCATCCAGAGACCTGTTATCGTAGCCAACGATGCTAACTGTGCTGGCATGGGGGAAGCCTGGCTCGGTGCTGGCCAAGCTTACAAAAATCTAATTTTACTCACCCTGGGGACCGGCGTTGGGGGCTGCATCATTCTCAATGGTCAACTCTTTCTCGGTCACGATGGCTGCGCCGGAGAACTGGGGCTGGTCACCTTAGATCCCCAGGGGCACCAGTGTCACAGCGGCAATACTGGTTCCCTAGAGCAACATGTGTCTGCCCAGGCCATTCGTCGAGAGATGGGGATGGAACCTGGGGAGTTGGCACGGTTGGCAGACCAAGGAAATGGGGATGCGATCGCATTCTGGCAACGCTACGGACGCCTCCTGGGCATTGGCATCGTTAGTTCTATCTACGTCTTAAATCCAGAAGCCGTCATTATTGGTGGTGGCATTAGTGCCGCTGCCGCCTATTTTCTGCCAGCCACTCAAATGGAAATCTCACAGCGTATCCGGCCCCATTACCGAGGCAACCTAAAAATACTGACAGCTACCTTAGGAAATCGCGCAGGCATGGTTGGAGCAGCCAAATTAGCCATAGATCATATTAGTTAACCACTAAAAAAACAAACCTCAAAAATAGGTCACAATCGTTACAAATACCCTTGAAAATAATTTTCTAAATTGACAAAGATAATTAATCAAAGACTTATGTCAACGGTTGTAAACTTGAGTAAACCTAAGCTCGATCACCATGTGTCTAGTGCTACATTTAGCTTATAGAAACAACTGAATAGCTATCAGGTAAATCAATTAATTCCTGACACTTCAAACCCTAAATCTCCTTCAGATTTAGCTATAAGTCTAAACTGGGTTATGCTAATTTTAATTATTTGAAATTAGCAGCCAAATCTCAATCGATATAAGGCATATAGCAAATTTGAACTGTACACCTTAGTTAAGTAATCCTATCTATTTCTTCACCCAAACTAACAGTAGACTAGCGATTGTTTTTGAGTTTTGCCAAGTTAAAAAGGGATCAGTTAGAAATGACTGGTCCCTATTTTAATGGGATTAATTAGACTATATTAATTGGACTATACTAATTAGGTTGTATTAATCTGCATCCAGCCAATCAGTAAATCAAGTATGGTTAATTGGCTAGCATTAGTCATTGGCAACACAAGATGGCATTGGGCCTGGTTCCAAGACAATGAACTCAAGCAGGTTTGGCACAATAGCCATATTACAAATCAAAATGCCGCAGATATAGAGCTACGCAGCCTGTGGGCAGACAAGGTGCCCTCTCAGATGCTAAATGTGCCGACTGAGGCCATCACGATTTGGGCCATCTCAGTGGTGCCTGCCCAAGCACAGCACCTAAAGCATATGGCTTCCATCCAATGGATTGAGCAATTTCCCTTAAAAAATATTTACACCACCATGGGGCTAGATCGAGTGGCTACTCTGTGGGGCGCTGGTCAACGATATGGATGGCCCACATTGGTGATTGACAGTGGCACAGCCTTGACGTTTACAGCCGGGAACGAAAGCACCTTTGTCGGAGGGGCTATTTTATTAGGGGTGCGCTCTCATCTGGTCGCGCTACAGCACTATACCGCTGCATTACCTGCCGTCAGCCCCCCTTCGGACTTGCCATCACGCTGGGCTAATAACACTACCAGCGCGATTCAAAGTGGCGTAATTCATAGCATGCTAGCAAGCATTCATCAGTTTATTCATAGCTGGCAACGGCACTATCCTCAGACCACAATTATCTTTACAGGTGGCGATGGTAAATACCTCTATGAGTTTTATCAACAGCAGTACACCGCAAATGAAAACCAGATCCTGAACAACAGAACCTGGTTTGATCCAAATTTAATGTTTTGGGGCATTTCCGCTTATCGCAATGATGCTACTCGAGTACTATAAGCTTCTGTATCGGTACCTGCTGTTGCCGATGGAATGGCTGAGTCACGATCCATCTCTTCTAACCGAGTGACCCGATCTCTGGGATTAGGGTGAGTACTAAAAATAGCTGGTGGGCTGTTACCACTGTCTAGTTTTTCCATCAGTGTGGCCATCCCCGTTTGGTCGTAACCCGCTTCACCCATAGTGACAAACCCATGTTCATCAGCTACCAATTCATCCTTGCGGCTGTTAGGTAAGGTCAATGCCACATCCACGGCAATGGCAACCATCTGATTCCGACTCAGCCCAAATGCTCCAGCAACGCCTTGGGCAATAGCCACATCTCGCATTTGGTCAAGGGCATGTTTTTCAGCAATATGGCCAACTTCATGACCTAGGACACCAGCTACCTCTGCTTCATTATCAGCCGCCGCCAGTAAACCAGTTGTCACATATACAAACCCCCCCATGGTAGCAAAGGCGTTAATCCCATCATCTTCAACGACCTGAAACACGTAAGGAATATCAGGACGATCACTATGGGGAATCAGATTCTGACCAATCTGGTCGACATAGGCCGTTAATTGAGCATCTCGATGTAGTCGAAATGATTGACTCAGCAACTGCTGATTCACCTGCTTCCCAAGATTCACTTCTTGAGAATCTGACATGTTAGTAATTTGAAACACCTGGATAGTGGGCAAAATGATGTCGAGTAATCCAGCATGAGCCGGTCTGGGAATAACCATCCCCAAACCGAGCGTCATCAAAAAGGCTATAGCACCATAGATGAGGCGGCATTGCCAGCGATTAACCCTGCGGAAAAGTCCAGTTAACATGGTCAGCTTACTGTAATGAAACGGCGAATAAAGCAAAGATGGATAGGGTCAACCTTGAAGCTGTCTTAACCAATGTTGAGACAATATCCATAATTTGACCATAGCGATAGCCTGAGCAGCTTTCTCCATGGGCTGTGACAGTTAATGGATTGTGATTTAACACTGAAAACTAGTGTAGACAGTCAAGTTAGAAGACGATACGAGTCCAATGGCGGATGTGTTGTCCATCTACCGATTTATCGGTTTACATCCATCTAACCTGGCCAACCCATGATTAAATACTAACGATTGCATTCCCCATGCCCTAGGGGGACATTGCATGTCTGTTACATTATTGTTTGAGCTAATGGGTGTTTTTGTACAGGCTCAACTATTGGGAATTATTCGGAGTGCCAGGAGCTATGGCTATTTTGGATTCTAAGGGACGCTTATTTGGCAAAATTAGCTTGCTGGATGTTGGTGCAGGATTGATCATCCTGATGGTGGCAGTCGCTGTTTTTTTCTACCCCGGCACCTCGGGTTCTGTCGCTCAAGTAGGGGCAGTGAATCAGGAAATTGAAGTGGATGTCATAGCCCGTGGTCTAACTGTGCTTAACCCCCAACAGTTTTTGGATGATTTAAAAGCTGAGGGGACCACTAATATCATCATTCGTAATCAGCCCTACGGACAGGTCGTGGTCAAAGAGGTGAAAGCCTTACCTCGCAGTACCGCAGTGCCACAACCCGATGGTTCAGTCACATCGTTTCCTGACCCCCGTCCTGAACTTGGCTTTACAGCAGATATGTTGATTACCTTAACTGGCTCTGCCCAAATCACCGATGATGGCCCCGTCTTTGGCAATAGCAAAATTAAAATCGGCACACCGATTGAATTAGAGGGCAAAATCTATAATTTCAAAGCCAGTACCGTCGCTGTACGCATTCCTGAATGATAAACCCAACAAAGAGTGATTTAAATCACATTTAATACTCAGCCACCTATCATCGTATTTTTTAAAGACTCTCAGTTTTTTATCAGAGGGTCTTCAGATGTGCTTTCCATATTTGTAGGTAAGAAAGAATTTCACCTTCCTACTGTTTGGAGGACCTATTATGAAACGCTTCGTACTTTCTGGTTTATCTGTTTTGATTGCTGCTGCTGCGATCGCACCTGCTGCTATAGCAAAATCTTCTAACAACGACTCTCTAGCGAACACAACTCTTCAACAGCGCCGCTTAGATGCTCTAGACATCCGCACTAAGAACGATTCACTTGTTAATACAACGCTGCAGCAACGTCGTTTACAAGAGCTAGATGTGAGAACAAAAAGTAGCGCTCCAATTACGAACACTACTATTCAGCAATATCGTCTTGACGCATTAGATACACGCGATAAGTCATAGTTACATCAGCAGCTCACACTTTGTTTAAGTAATTGAAACCAGGGGGCACGTTTGTGTCCCCTTTTTCCTTATTTGCTGAATTAATAACGTCTGAACTAGAGCGATGTTAGAAGAGTCGCTATGATTAAGAAGATTGACATTTCTTAAAGTTTTTTGTCATATATGACTACAACTGCCGACTCAAACAAGCTTAAACAATTAATAGAAAAACGTATTTTACTGGGTCGGCCTCTAACTCCTGAGTTAACCGCAATTTTGCTGGTTTATTTCGTACAAGGCATCTTAGGCTTGTCTCGGTTATCAGTTAGTTTTTTTCTCAAAGATGATTTAGGCCTCAGTCCCGCAGAGATGGCAGCGTTGATAGGTGTTAGTACTCTACCTTGGACTATCAAGCCTCTATTTGGTTTTTTGTCCGACGGCTTGCCTATCTTCGGTTATCGTAGACGACCTTATCTAATCCTATCAGGTCTGTTAGGAGCAGTAGCTTGGTTGGCATTAGCTACTCTGGTATATACGGCCTGGCTAGCCACTACCATGCTCTTACTCAGTTCATTGTCTGTGGCAGTCTCAGACGTAATTATTGATTCTCTAGTGGTAGAGAGAGCTCGTCAAGAATCTCAGGGTGAAACTGGCACATTACAGTCACTTTGTTGGGGAGCCTCTGCATTGGGTGGCTTGCTCACAGCCTATCTCAGCGGACTGCTACTAGACAAAACAAGCCCTCATGTTGTCTTCGCTCTTACTGCAACATTTCCCCTAATTGTTTCCTGTGTTGCTTGGCTCATTACAGAGGAACCAGTCCAGGAAAAATTAGGCTTTCAAACTGTCTGGACTCATTTCAAACAGCTTAAGTTGGCTGTTAGCCAGCGAACTATTTGGATGCCTGCGCTCTTTTTATTCCTATGGCAATCCACACCAAGTGCAGACTCAGCTTTCTTTTTTTTCACCACTAATGATTTAGGATTTGAACCTGAATTTTTAGGTCGGGTCAAATTAATCACAAGCTTAGCCGCGCTGCTGGGCATCGCTATTTTTCAGCGCTTCTTAAAAGCCGTCCCATTTCGTACTATTTTTGCCTGGTCCACGGTACTGGCCTCTCTCGGAGGAATGACAACACTATTATTAGTGACCCATGCAAACCGCAGTCTTGGCATTGAAGATCATTGGTTTAGCTTAGGTGATAATGCCATTCTTACAGCCATGGGACAGATAGCATTTATGCCGATACTAGTGCTGGCAGCACGACTATGCCCCTCTGGTGTAGAAGCAACGCTATTTGCGCTCTTGATGTCAATTGTGAACTTGGCAATGCTGACTTCCCATGAGCTGGGTGCCCTTTTAACCCAATGGCTTCATGTGACTGAAACAGATTTTGAAAATCTATGGTTGTTGGTGACGATTACCAATTTGACCACATTGTTGCCGTTACCGCTGTTGTTTTTACTTCCCAACACGTCAGCCTCTTCAAACTCAGAATTAGCTGCATTACCTGGAGAATCAAATGAAGATTCCGATAAGACAGAACCCGTGCTAACAACATCATCATCGTAAGCCCTACTGATTTTTAACAGACAGTAGGCAATGCTCATCTTGCAAGAAAAAAGACAAAACATATTTCCTATGCAAACACTCGCATCTCCTAACCCATCCACTGGCTTTGATATAGATGATTGGCGTAGCGGTTATCGCTCACAACCAAATGAATATGCTTACGAAATCGATAATATTGACGGCACGATTCCAGCTAATTTAGCAGGCACACTATTCCGTAATGGTCCAGGACTACTGGACATTGCCGGACATCCGGTACATCATCCGTTCGATGGTGATGGCATGATTACGGCAATCACTATTGCAAATGGCAAAGCATTCTTTCGCAATCGCTTTGTACGTACCGAAGGCTATGTCAAAGAACAAGCTGCTGGTAAACCATTGTTCCGTGGTGTCTTTGGCACTCAAAAACCCGGCGGTCCTTTAGCCAATGCCTTTGACCTCCGCTTGAAGAATGTTGCTAATACCAATGTAATCTACTGGGGTGGCAAACTATTGGCCCTGTGGGAAGCGTCAGAACCCTATCAGCTTAATCCAACTACCCTAGAAACTCTTGGGCCCGATTATTTAGACGGTGTGCTTAGATCTGGAGAGGCATTTTCGGCCCATCCTCGGATTGACCCTTGCTGCGAGCTGACCAACGATCAACCCTGTCTTGTTAACTTTGGCGTTAAAACCGGTCTTTCCAGCACTATTACCCTCTACGAATTTGACCCAAAGGGTCGTCTGGTTCACACCCACCGTCGTGATATTCCAGGGTTTGCCTTTTTACACGATTTTGCCATTACCCCTAACTACTGCATCTTCTTTCAAAATCCAGTGAGCTTTAACCCGGTACCTTACCTAACAGGCTTTAAAGGCGCTGCCGAATGCATTCAGTTCAATCCTAAACAACCGACTCACGCCCTAATTATTCCTCGAGATGGCATACGTCCAATCCAGACTATAGACCTGCCACCCTGTTTTGTTTTCCACCATGCCAATGCGTTTGAGGCTAACAGCAAAGTATATTTAGATTCGGTTTGTTATCAAGATTTCCCTGATCTGAAAGGTGCAGACAATTACCTAGAAGCGGATTTTAGTCGTATTCCCGAGGGGCAGCTATGGCGGTTTGAATTAAATCTAACTACATGCACCAGTCAGGCTGAATGCTTGATTGAGCGAGGCTGCGAGTTTCCAGCCTTGCATCCCCATCAGGTCGGTCGCCCCTATCGGTATCTATACATCGGTGTCACCCATCACCCCCATGGCAATGCACCACTCCAGGCTGTAATGAAACGAGATTTAACCACAGGGCAAGAAGACATTTGGAGTTTTGCCCCTCGAGGTTTTGTTGGTGAACCCATTTTTGTACCTCATCCCCAGGGGACAATAGAGGATGAGGGGTGGATATTAAGTCTGATCTATAACGCTGAGCGCTATTGCTCAGAGCTGGCAATTTTAGACGCCCAAAAAATTACTGAAGGCCCCGTAGCTACACTCAAACTTCCTCATCATATTCCTTATGGTCTACATGGTAATTTCATGCAAAATTTGGCCATCACCGTTTAGACAAAGCGGTTTTTACAGACAACTGCCAACTAGCTGTAATATCTGGCCGATCAGCGATAGCACTAATTTATGACAGTCAGCAGTTGTAGTCTGGCAACAGACGGGCACTATGCTTAGTGTAGTCAAGTAATAAATAACACCCGTACCGAGATGAATAACATTCAAGCATCAGGTAAGGAAATCTTGAACTATCGACTGCGACCTAATGAGAAAGGCATCTACCTCGACATTTGGGAAAATAGTTCTGCTTTGACTCCAGGTCAGGCATCATATCGCTTTTTTGTCACCTATCAGCTTAAATCCATTGATGACGCTCAAACGATTTTAGACCAGTACCTGATAGCCAATGACATGTACAACGCTGTACCGTCCAATGATGCAGTTACCCCTATTCATTTACGCACACTAGCCATTTCACCATCCTTAGGTAGCTAATTCAAGGGGTGTCAGTCGATTGCAACTGATACTGTTTTGCTTCCAAATAGTAGTCTCCCAAGTCTGCTCCATTAATGGGAATCGCTTCGTAACGTAGAATCCCGTCTACGTATACCTGCTGTCCTACTTTTGGAGCAACCTGCTGGGTCAAAATCCATATTTGTCCAGTACTATCATCAACCTGATACAGCCAACTATTCAACAGTGATACACGCTGAGTCACTACACCAGCCAAAGAAATGGACTGCTCAACTTGCTGAGGCTGACGTAACGCATCAATTTTGATAGTTGATTTAGACCGAAAGAGCACTGGCTCTTTAGACACTTGGCTCCTTGATGGGGGCTGGCAACCTATGCAAAAAGTTAAAACACCAATGCTCAGCCCGACTAAGGTCAATCTACATTTAAAAAAACTCATCGCATAAAGAAGCTGTCAGGGTTAAAGTCTAATAACATTCAATTAAGGATTAGACCGGTCGCTATTGATAACTTGATGTTTGGGCCAGGGAATAGCCTTTGGTACTCTGAGAACAGCCTATGTGGCTAGTATCCCCTAATTGACTAGCTACGTCGGCAGACTCGCCGATAAAGTTAGCAAAAACTTCATGGCCCAACGGTTAGATGGCAAAGCACTTGCCCACAAAATTCAGTCCCAACTCGCAGCGGAACTTGCCCATGAGAGTGCGCAGAAGGTGCGCCCACCTGGTTTAGCCGTTATTATGGTTGGAGACAATCCGGCCAGCGCTGCCTACGTCAGAAATAAAGAACGAGCCTGTGAACGAGTGGGGATTGCTTCCTTTGGTGCCCATTTGTCAGCCGATACTTCTCAAGCAACTGTTAATGCACTGATTGATCAGTTAAACCAGGATGACCGAGTAGATGGCATTTTAATTCAGTTACCTCTACCTGCACATTTAGATTCGGTCGCTTTACTCAATCGTATTGACCCAGCTAAAGATGCCGACGGTCTTCATCCAGAAAATATGGGTCGACTAATGCGTGGAGAACCTGGTCTGCGCAGTTGCACGCCAGCTGGTGTAATGGCTGTTCTCAAGGAGTATAAGATTGAGCCCGGTGGAAAAAAGGCTGTCATCCTGGGACGTAGTATTTTAGTGGGGAAACCTATGGCACTGATGCTGTTAGAAGCAAATGCCACCGTCACTATTGCTCACTCCCGAACCCAAAATTTACCCGAACTCTGCCGACAGGCAGATATTCTAGTGGCGGCGGTGGGTCGTCCTAACCTGGTAGCTGCAAATTGGGTCAAGCCTCAGGCAACTATCATTGATGTGGGCATCAATCGTATCCAGGATATTGAGGCGGGCAAATCTCGGCTGGTTGGGGATGTAGATTTTGCCAGGGTAGAGCCCATCGCTGGAGCCATTACCCCTGTGCCGGGTGGAATTGGCCCTATGACAGTGACCATGTTGTTGCAGAATACAGTATTAAGCTACCGTAAGCGATTTAATGATTAATGAATAGTTAACGTTAGCTCTTTTGTTTTGGCGCAAGTTTTCAAGTGAGCGCTGACGCTATTAGCAAATTGCCTTGCCATAGCAAATTGCGTTTGCCATAGCCCTACAAACTCATATATCCCTTTGTGTAATCATGATGACCACTGATGTTGCCGCTGCTTTTGATCTTAAAACCTACCTCGCGACCAAGTGTACTGAGGTAGAAGCAGCTTTAGAGCAGTCACTGCCAGTGGTCTATCCCGAAACCATTTACGAGTCAATGCGCTATTCATTGATGGCGGGTGGTAAACGATTGCGACCAATTCTCTGTTTAGCCACCTGTGAATTGGTAGGGGGCACCATCGAGCAAGCGATGCCCACGGCCTGTGCTTTAGAAATGGTGCATACCATGTCGCTAATCCACGACGATTTACCAGCTATGGACAATGACGATTATCGCCGGGGCAAGCTGACAAACCATAAAGTTTATGGTGACGATGTTGCAATTTTGGCAGGTGATGCACTTTTAGCCTACGCATTTGAGTTTATTGCTGACCGCACGGAACATGTCTCCCCCAAGGCTGTGCTGGAAGTTATTCGTCGCTTGGGTAAAGCAGTGGGGGCAGCTGGACTAGTGGGTGGACAGATTGTAGATTTGGCATCTGAAGGCAAACCTAATACATCTATTGAAACCCTTAACTTTATTCATATGCACAAGACAGCCGCCCTACTTGAGGTTTCGGTAATCTCAGGCGCGATCCTGGCAGGTGCAGAAACGGAGGCAGTAGCACATCTCTCTCGCTATGCTCAAAATATTGGTCTGGCCTTCCAGATTGTGGACGATATCTTGGATATCACCTCCACCCAGGAAGAGCTAGGGAAATCGATTGGCAAAGACATTCAAGCTCAAAAAGCAACTTATCCCAGTATTTGGGGACTGGATGAATCAAGAAAACAGGCGAATACCTTAATCCAAACTGCCAAGGATGAACTAGCAACCTTTAGTCACTTAAAGCAGCCTTTGGTTGCGATCGCAGATTACATCACCGCACGTACGAATTAATACCTCATTTACATCTGGATCTATATGGAAGCCTTCAACGAAATCTTTCAGAACCACGTTCTTGTCGTGTCGCTGGTCGCCTGTGTCAGTGCTCAGTTACTCAAGCTAATTATTGAAGTCATCAGCCATCAACGACTCAACTTACATGTTCTAGTTGAAACAGGTGGTATGCCTAGCTCTCATTCTGCTCTGGTAGCTGCTTTAGCTTGTGGTATTGGCCAAACCATCGGCTGGTCTAGCCCAGCATTCGCAGTGACCGCCGTGTTTGCCGTCATTGTCATGTATGACGCTGCCGGAGTTAGACAAGCAGCTGGAAAACAGGCAAGGGTAATCAATCAAATCGTAGACGAGTTCTTCAATGATCAGGAATTTCAAGAAGATCGACTCAAAGAATTGCTAGGACATACACCTGTCCAAGTTCTTGCCGGTGCGGCTCTCGGCGTCTTTATCGGTTTACTCGCCGCACCAACCTATTAACACCAGATCGATTATCGAATAGTATCGGTTAGTCGAATTACCTGCTGACCATCGACCAAGAATGAAGTGAGCCCACTATCCACTAATTGCTGTAATTTAGCTGCTGCCGCCGATGAGTCGGTGGTATGCATAACCAACAGATAGGGGTGCTCTAGGTAAACAGCTAGACCGATATTGCCCTGTTGGGCTAAGTCGCGGCCAATAGCTGGATTTTGCTGATAGTCCACCAGTACTGCAACACCCTCTCCTAGCAGACTGGGCTCATACTGTGGCAACTGACCAGATTGATCACCAGGAGCCTTAACAGAGACCACTTCCACAGGCTCTATAGGTGATGAGGACGGCGTCGTTTCAGTTTCCGTAGGTTGTGCTTCGCTAGGTATTGATACGGCCACGATTGGTTCTTGTCCAGGAGCTGAGTCTGCTCCAGGAGCTGATACACCTGCTAGAGTCGATGACTCTACAACAACGGTATTCAATTCTTCAATGTCATTTAAGTACAAAGCCCAAGAGTTAGCCACCTCAAGCGAGTTAAACCCTCCCGCTCGCACAACTGGGTCTCCTAAATAGCTACAGACTAGAGTTGGCTTATCAACTGGCAGTACGGATATGGCGCGATCTCGAGTGGCTTGATCATCACCACGCACTAGTAATAAATACTCTCCCGTTGCAGGAGGAGGGCAATCAGGATAATTCTGAGCCACCCCCTGTCCACCAATACTCAGAAGCAAAAATACCGTTACTCTACCTAGCCACCGATAGCCCATAACTCGATCCCCCAGCTAACTAAATCGCATGCATATCCAAAACTGGATTTGTGGGTAAAACAGTCCCCAGAGTTTCAGTTTGACTAGGGATTATAGCTTTATTAAGTCGCAGTTGCTAAGGAGACTAACGGATCACTCACCGACGTTAATGGCACCGTAAACTCTCCAGTCGCAACATACTCCAGTCGCAGCTTCAGCCAGGTAACAAATGTTTTATCAGTTGAAACTACAGCAGCAGCAGGTTGTGGACAACTTGCTTTAACGGTCTCTAAATCAGGGGATTCCAAGAAAGCGGGCTGTTTAATGAGCCAAAAGTCAATCTCTTTTTCTTTTTCTTGATAATGACGTCGTCGCTCTTTAAGCACCTCCTCTAGGGGTTCTTCTTCCAACAAAAAGCGCTGACTGGCTACGGCGTAATAGTATGTCGTCATACGTCTGATAAAAGAGATAAAGGTAATGAGTTCCTAAGCAAACTCTGTTTTCCAATCCAATAGACAGGATTTTAACAGGGAATGTAGAAACCCCTGCATATTCTGTAATTAAACCTTGTTAAGGTTATACAGCCCAGGCATCAATAGACTCTGAACCGATGAGAAAATTACATCAAGCATTTATAGAGAGCTATTAAACCTGCCAAATTGGCATGAGGAAAACGCTACTAAAAATCGATTGGCACTGCAGCAACAGTTCGTGGAGTTTCCTGTACATCCTCATCTACCAGATAACCGTCGTCATCTTCGAAATCAACATTATCTTCATCCTGAAGAGTAACGTTAGCACCATTAATCAAAACTCCCAACAAGCGGATATCTTCATTAAGATCGAGTTCCTCAAGGGCAGTATTCAAGACAGCTCTTTCGGTAACACCAGGCCGAGCTATCAACATCATGCCATCCGTCTGTTCCTCTAGAAGCAACGCATCATCCACACGACTTAGGGAAGGTGTATCCAAAATCACCATATCAAAGCGCTCACGGGCATCATCTAAAAAACGACGCATCTCACTGGATTCAAGTATGGCAGCCGCCTGACGTTGAGGTCCAGGACTGGGAGATACATATAGGTTCTCAATAAATGGAACCATGCGAATATTATCGCCAACGCTACCACCGTAGTAGCGCAATGGCTCCATCAAAACTCGCTCATCGTTAACTAAACCTAGATATTGCGCCTTCGATCCCGAACGCAAATCGGCTTCCACTACAAGCGTACGTCGTCCAGCGTGCGCAGCTGCAATAGCTAAGTTGTATGCGGTAATACTTTTACCTTCATCAGCGATCGTGCTAGTCACTAGTACCACCCTGGGACCAATTACACTATCCTCAAAACCGGTCAATCGCAGTTTACTCAAGCAGCGCTCGTAGCTACTATGATACTGAGAATCTGCTTGCGCCAAAATTGGAGCAGCCTTTGCTGGACGAGTACGAATAATGGGCACAGCGCCCAGTATAGGCATATCCTGATCACGTAGCAATTTCTCCAAATCCTCAGGCGTACGGATAGTACCGTCAAGCATATCTAGCAAGAAGATAACCCCTCCACCAGCGACCAACCCCAGTAGCCCTCCTGCCAGTAAAATAGTCGCCGGATTGGGCTTTTCAGGCTCATTAATTGCTGCTAGGGGCTGATTAGCTACAGTCAAACTACTCACAGTTTCAGCTTCAGCAGCCTCGGCATCAACAATTCGCGCTTGAATCTGATCGTAGAGTGCTTTTTTCAAACCAACCTGATATGCTAGTCGCTCACGCTCCAGTTGCTTATTCGGCAGACTAGAATATTGCTTACGCAGATCTTGAGCTGACAGAGCTAGTACTTGACTTTGACTAATCAAAGTATCTTTTTCAGTTTGCAAGGTCACTAATTGATTTGCCAAGGCAGCGCGAGCGGGATCTAAATTGCCATTAATATTGATAACACCAGCTGGTAAAGCTGCAGTTTGACCATCCCCAGACAAAACATCACTCACGCGTCGATTTAGCTGGGATTGTATAGCATTCAGATTACGCAAAGCGGTCACCACAGCGGGATGATCGGCCCGATGATCCGATGCCTGTAATAAGCTCAGTTCATTTTCGAGCTGATAACTTTGCGCCCGTAAATTGGCAATTAAAGGATCAGCACTGAGTGCTGATGAAACATAAGCTTCATCAGCACTCAGACCTAACCGCTGCTGCAAACTTTGAATTTGGGCATCAATTCCAGCTAATGTAATTTGATTCTGACGAATCTGCTGCTGACTGCCTGAAATTTGCCCCAGCAAACTTCCGTCTAATGCAGCTTGAATAGCAGGTCCTTCCTGACGATCATATTGCTCTAGAGTTTGTTCAGCCTGCCTAAGAGCACTTTCAATAGGAGGAAGTCGTTCATTGAGAGCATCAATAATTGCCTGTAGTCGTGCTTTATTACGTACACGACTAAATTCAACCATAAGCTGGAAAAGACCGCTGAGAACAATGACTGCTATTTCCTCATCCGCATGGATAAAACTGACGTCGGCTCTTAGCCCTGGTTGATCCTTTTTACCACCACCGATCCTCACAATCGTATTACTACGAATATCCCCCGGAGTCAAATCTATGCCCCGAGCAATCAACTGTCGAGAGGCCTCGTCAAGCAACAACTCAGAGAGCAACTGATCTTCATCCAGAATGCCCTTACCAGCCTGCTCAATGGTAGTAGCCGTAGTCGTTAATGAAACCAAAGGACCACTGTCGACCAACGTTCCCTTGGCAATATATTCAACCGGCGGCGGTGGCTGCAAAGCCACAACTCCCGAAGCGCCCAAAATAGATAACAAGCATGTTAGTCCAGCCCACTTATATCGCTGAACAGCTAATAAATATCGCTTGATAACAGGAGATACCATGGACAGTCCTCGGATAAAAAGAACTAGATGAAATCAAGGCCCTGAATCATTTGATCAGGTGAAGTGAATCCGTACATCAGACATCCAGATCGCTGATCTAGACTTAAAGAAATCATAGCTCAATCATTCCATACATATCCTGCATGAAGATATGCCATGGGAACAAACTGCCCTAATTGAAAAAGTCACCGTTGAAAATACCATCAAAAAAGAGTATGAAGCTCAGGACATCTTGAAAGGGTTGAGTGATAGTGTCTATAGCAAAAGCAATGCGATTAATCAAGTTCCGACCCACTACAATCACATCGTTGTCTCGCAGAGGCGGGTTTTGGGTAGGATCCCCATAGAGTGCATCCTTAGCATTTAACTTAGTAATTGCCGGTCTACCCTGTTCTGGATCAAACCTGATTAATGCGACTGAACGTAAATTAGCCTGGTTAAGTGGTAAGCCAATACCAGCCCCTCCCCTTACGGCATCACCCACTAATGCATCTACAAATGTACTACCATTAGGCAGTCGTTGCCCTCTAACAACGCCACCAGGATAATTAAATACTCGAACTAAAATATCCGGTTGCGCCAAAGTAGAACGGGTAACAAAATTCACGTCATAATCATATGCCTGGGCTGGATCAAGTCGAGAAATGATTACAACATCCCCATTCTCAAGACGTTCCTCCGGCAGTGGCAAGCCATCACGGACGGGCGTATACAGGTCAACTGTTTTCTCTATCACACGGTTATTTGGCAAACGGCGCTGAATTCGGATCTCACGCAAATCAGCTGTACTACGTGCCCCTCCTGCAGCCAAGAGTGCAGCTGTCACCCGCGGAGCTTGCAAGGGATATAAACCTGGACGTTCAATTTCTCCCAACATAATAACTTCCACTCCACGCTGAGCCGTTAAAGTCAACGTGACATCGGGCACGCGATACTGACGTGGGTTATCACCCCTTAAAGCTTGATAGTTAGGAAGAATACGTCGATTAATCTCTACCTCAGCGATCTGATAGGGCACCCCCTGAAGTGCATTTGCTAAGCCGATGGAACGTATTTCTGCAAGCACCACGTACTGATTATATACAGCACGAATTCTATTTTCCGCCTGATTAAGCGTTAAGCCTTGCAAAGGCACAGCTCCTTCAATGGGCAAAATCACATTCCCTTGCTGATCAAGAGTTGCCTGAAATGAGAGGTCAGGAAAGCGCTGAACACTCACAAAAATACCATCGCCAGGACCTAAACGATATTCTTCGAAAGCATCCTCAATTGATCCAGGAGTAGAAGAGCCAGTACGAATCAGTAAATCTAAATCATCTAACGTTGGTCGACGTTCCAACACTTCCACTGTCGGGACCTCTGACTCTGTTGCGCCTTCAAGCACCAAAGCATCATCATCCTGTTCGTCAGGAGTCATAGGCTTCTCAAGCTGCGCTGATTCCTCGATAGTATCTTCCGATAGTGGTAATACTGACTGAGATACACTAGCCTCCTGCCAAAGAAACCAGCAGGCTGTACTTAACACAATCTGGCTAGCCAACATAGCTAACCTTTTCTCCAAAACGAGTTGGAATATTGGGGCATTTTTGACGGGTATCATACCAACTCAAAAATTAATAAAAACGTATATGAAGTTTAGTCAGCTTGTAAAAGCTATAAGTTTCTCAATGTAGCTACTGTAGCTTATCTTCTACACTATCAGAGGTTTTCAGATAAACCATGATTATGGAAACATGATTAGTTCCTAGGGAGCAGGGACAAACACAGTGTCTCCTAAGGACATTTGCACCAGTTGACTAAGACGCTCTAACTCTGAATAAAAAAGAGATACATCCCCTAAGGGTGGCATCGGCACAAGCAAACTAACTGCAACCCAAGGCAAGCGCTCACCTCTAATCCACTGATATTTTTGGTCTCGCCAAAACCAATGATGTGGAGCGGGATGACCACTTTCGGGCATAGCATACCATTGAGCAACCGCAAAGGTTTGATGAGATGTCCATGCTCTAAAAGTATTGATCCTCAAAGTCCCTATCCTGAGACGCCGAGGATTGGAAGTTTGCCATTTTTGAGCGCCTTCCAAATCGATCCACTCAACTTCTGGTTGGTCGTCAGACTGCCCTTGGGGTTTTAAGAAAAGTATCATTTGGGCTGGAGCTGCCCCATTGACATGGGTCAATTGCTGCACTGACCACTGGGAACCACCAATAGATATTTTTTGTTGAAAATCTTCGGACCAGTCGTCTATGGTTAATCCTGTTTCTTTTAGATTTCGAATGGCACGAATTTGAGCCACTCCTGGAGGTGAGTGCCAAGGCCACTGACCAGATAAGTACTGAGGCACGGCAACAGCTGTAATCATTGCAGCTAGCAACCCAGCGACTAACCACCTTTGCCAAACGCTAGATTTAAAACCTGAAGAGAACAATGACAGCACCATCTGCTACAACATCCCTAGATCAGAATTACGACATCTAGAGCTACGAAAATATCTAAAAATCCAGGGGAGTCCCTGTTTGCGCTATGGACTGATAGGACTCTTGACGCATACCCGTAAGCGCCAAATGCTTTGGAACATGAGTTTGGATAACATTCACAATCAAGACCAAAGAGCCTAACATCACAGCAGAATAAACATCCCCGCCCCAGCTTTCATGCAGCCAGTGAAAGGCTTCTGACATGCTGTTGCCATGAAAGAAAGTCAAAATTGTATTACGGAGAATGTTACCGACCACGCTGACCATCACAATGCCAATGAAAAAGACTCCTGTTCGCAATTTAGAGCGATATATTCCTGTCCAGTAGGTTAGTACTAATCCCATGTACAGGCTTGTAAAGAGCATCTTTAAACCAGCGCAATGGGGAGCAACTTCCACCAACTGCTGATTCATGCTCAAATAAATGTTGTTGACTTCCACCTCATAGCCAAGGCCATGAAGAATAGTGCCTGCTACAGTTGCAATAAATCGCTGTAATGGCAAGATGTAAGGCTCAATCAAGTAGGGTAGCTGTGTAGGTGTGGAAAAAACTATCAAGATTAAGGGAAAGAGCATCAGCCGCAAACCTGCTGGGCCTTTGAGGCATAAAAGCAAGCCCGTTAGCATCAGAGGCAACGACAGATTGACCGCATCCATTACCCCACTGGCATAAAGAATAAATGCGATGACTAAACAGACAATGCCGGACCACTGTAATTTATCCCCTAGCCGATGCCAAGCTTGGCGCTTATCCCAAACTAGTTTTAGCGCTAGAGGGATGCCGAGAATACCATGACTAAAGTACTCATGTTGAATACTGATGCCTTTGTTAAGCCAGCCATCCCAAACCCAGTGATAAAGCAAAGGACCATAGAGAATGACTAAGCCGCTAATGACTATCAGCTCAAGTGCCCATCTTGAAGATTTAGAGCGAGAAAGACTAATCATAGTGGATACATTTCATAGTAGATATATTTGCTGCAGCATGAGATTGAGCTAGATCAAAACTGGACAAGATTGAACCAATGCCGTAACAGTCTTTACGACATGCTCTAATTGCTCATCAGTCATGCCAGGATACATGGGCAACGATAAAATTTCTTGACTCAGTCGCTCAGCCCGAGGGAAATCGCCAGCCTGGTATCCTAAATTTTGAAACGCGGGCTGAAGATGACAGGGCACCGGATAGTGAATACCGGACTGGATATCGTGGGCAGCCAGTTCCTGCTGGAGACGGGTACGATCAACCGGACAAGTGGACGTCAAACGGATAACGTAGAGATGATAGACATGACCACTACCACTATGATTGACCATAGGTAATAGCCCTAGGCTCGCTAACGGTTTCAAAGCGTCGTCGTAGCGTCTGGCCAGTCGATTGCGATCGCAATTCCAAGCTGCTAGATGAGCTAGCTTAAGCTGTAGCACAGCTGCCTGGAGTGTATCAAGACGACTATTAGTTCCTCCAGGATCCGTATGGTAATACTTTTGTGTTGACCCATAGTTGCGTAACGATCTCACCGTTTGTGCAACCACATCTTTCTGAGTAATTACCATGCCCCCATCGCCCATTGCACCCAAATTTTTGCTGGGATAGAAACTAAACGCAGCTGCTAGCCCAACGCTACCAGCCGTCATTCCTTCCCGCTCAGCTCCATGGGCCTGGGCAGCATCTTCAAAAATAATCACATCGTAAGTTTCAGCCAGGTAACGTAATCCCTCAGGAGAGACCATCTGGCCATAAAGATGCACAGGAATAATTGCCCGTGTCCTGCAATTAATTGCCTTTTCGGCGGCGGCCAAGTCTATCAGTCCAGTGTCTAGATCGCAATCTACAAACACAGGAATTGCCCCTGCCTGCAGCACACCAATCAAGGTAGCGACAAAGGTATTGACTGGTAAAATCACTTGGTCTCCAGCTCCCACACCACAGGCTTGTAACCCCAGCGTCAAAGCATCAGTCCCAGAACCCACACCTACCCCATAAGAGGCATTGCAAAGAGCAGCAAATGCCTGCTCAAATTGGACCACTGCACTTCCCAATATGTAATCGCCTCGAGTAATCACAGCAGCCATGGCTGCCATTAACTCTGACTGTAATGGACGATGCTGCTGAGATAGATCAACAAAGGGAACAAAGCATGAATTAGCCATGGTGTGAAATTTCTAATGACATATTGGCAATTGCTCCCACTGTAGTGACTAACAGAGGTTAAATAGAGTGGCTGCCATTGACTAAATATTGCCCAGTCAAAGCCGAGTAACACCTGAGCAGCAGCAATTCTATCCAACCACACCTGCTGATACGGCTACAAAAGTTTAGAGACACTTTAAATAACCCTAATCTTAGTTTCTCTTGTTAATTTGAGTCTTGGGCATCCCTAGCACGTAAAGTCTCTATGAAGCTTATCGAATAACTTCGTCTCTGCTTCAGAATTGACGATGGTCGTTTCTAACGTATTTCTCTTCACAGTATGGATATTAAGACAGCTCGACAGGTAGTGATAACTCAAGCGGATTTGACCCTACCCGATTCATTTTTGGCACGCCTACAGCAGCAACAACCGCCAGTGCCTGGACAAGTCACTGCGCTATTGCTGGCCTTAAAAACGGTGATGGAAAATCTCAAAACTGCTGAAAATCTAGAACGCAGCTTAGTCTATGCCCTACATCAGCTAGCCTATGGAGGTCGTCAGTTCTATGAGCACGGCAAACTTGCAAAGGTAGAATGGCCACCATTGTTAGATGCTGATATTGAACGAATTGCGATCGCAACCGCCAAAATTTTTAAGGGCGATGTGTAAATTTGAATTATCTCGCCTCATCTCTTGGTCGCAATACCCCGATAAAAATAACCAATCAGCTTAGGTAAATCGTTGGCGTAAAACTCCTGCAATTCGACCTGGTCAAAAACCGCCTCAATCAAATTCGCCATAGGTCGATCTAAATGACAGCCATCAGCAATCCGGCGCTGCAATGGCGTAATCCGACGCTGCCAAATACCTATCCCTGGGTCAGGACTAAGACCGTGCTCGATAAAGAAAAATTTGCCCCCCGGCTTGAGCACTCGATAAACTTCATGGAGGGCTATTTCAATATTCGTAATACTGCATAGGGTCCAGGTACAAACTACCGCATCAAACATTGCCGCTGCCATGGGGAGTGACTCAGCACTGGCCATTTGTAACCTGATATCTATGCCTGAGGCTTGTATGCGCGGGGTTGAGAGCGCAGCCATGCCATCATTGGGATCAATTGCCGTCAGCATAGTCACTCCATCACCGTAGTAAGGTACATTCAACCCCGTACCAAAACCAATTTCTAATACCTGACCCTCAACAGACTGCAAAAGCAACTGACGATAACCACTCAATTCCTGACCAGACATCGTCAAGTCCAGTAAGCGAGGGAAAATCAACCGTGAATAAATGCCCATTAGCTACCATCCCAAAACTTCCGCTGATGCTTTCCCAAGCAGCCCTAAACACATCGAGTCTACTGACCTAGCCTAAATAGTAGTATCTTGTTGACTCCACCGCTTATCACCAAAGACTCTATGGATTCACTGAAGGGACGGGATCTGCTTAGCATGGCAGATTTAACTAGTGCAGAACTAAATGAACTCTTGGAACTCGCCGCAAAACTCAAGGCAGGAACCAAGCAGCCCCAATGCCTCAATAAAGTCCTGGGACTAGTGTTTTCCAAGGCCTCTACTCGCACCCGTGTCAGCTTTTCAGTAGCCATGTATCAACTAAGAGGCCAAGTCCTTGATCTAAATGCTAGTGTTACCCAAGTGGGGCGTGGAGAACCGACTGCAGATACCGCCAGAGTCCTCTCTCGTTATCTGGATGTAGTCGCCATTCGCACCTTTCAACAATCTGAAATCGAGGAGTTTGCAGCTTATGCATCAATTCCTGTGATTAATGCCCTGACAGATCTAGAACATCCCTGTCAGATTTTGGCAGACCTGCTCACGCTTCGAGAAACGTTTGGTCACTTAGAAAACTTAACCATGTCTTATCTGGGCGATGGCAATAATGTCGCCAACTCGCTGATGCTGGGCTGTGCCTTGGCAGGGGTAAATATTCGAGTAGCGACACCCGATGGATACGCCCCCGAGAAAGCCATCATTGACCAGGCAGTCGCCCTTAGCCAAGGACGTAGCGATGTGATTGTCACCACTGACCCTAAAGCAGCCGTCCAAGGTAGCCATGCTCTCTATACCGATGTTTGGGCCAGTATGGGAGAAGAATCTGAGGCAGCACTCAGAATTCCCAAATTTCAGCCCTACCAAATTAATCAGTCAATGCTTGATTTGGCAGATAAGCAAGCCATTGTCCTTCACTGCCTACCAGCCCATCGTGGCGAAGAGATTAGCCATGATGTTATGGAAGGCCCCCAATCTCGTATTTGGGACCAAGCTGAAAATCGTCTCCATGCTCAAAAGGCTTTACTGACAGCTATTCTGAGCCCGCATTAAGCCAGACCAGAATAGTCAAACAACTTAAAATGAATACCCCTAAGGCCCCAGATAAAGGATTGCCATGGATACCGGTTACCCACTCAGGGACATTACCTGACGGTACAACTAAATCTGCTACATCAATGATGTAATAGCCCCAGATTAAGCCTCCATGAAAGCCCATCGGCAAACCTAAACTGGTAAACGGACGCCTATGAGACAACCACCGACAGAGATGGATATAGCGGCTACTGCCCAAAATCAGCCCGAGCAAAAGTAGCCCTAAAAACTGAGGAGAGGTGCTAATTATTTCGGGCAACGGTTTAATAAAATGAGCCGCAGCAAAAAGCACACTACTCCAGAAAATAGCTTTAGGCCGAGGTAGGTCTATTTCCAATTCAGTTTGCAACCATCCACGAAATAGCAACTCCTCTGCAAACCCAAACGCCAAGCCTATGACTAAGCCTTCTAGCGCAACCTTAATGAGTGGCTGCGGATAAAAGCTAGCCCAGCCCGCAAAAATTTCTAATCCAAATAGAAGACATACCAAGCTAAAGCCACCAATGAGTGCCAATACTAGATCACGAAAAAATCGTCTGCAGAGGACTAAACCATAGGCCTGGAAAGGATTATGCAAAGCATGTCCCCAGTAACTCCAACACCAAGCATGGGCAATAAAACATCCATATAGCATGATTAAAGCCAATGCGTTAGTGACATTGGAGCGGCCACTCCAATAACCAATGCCATAGAAGATAAATGAAAATGGAGCCCATATTACTAACAATGTCGTCAAAAAAACGACAATTCGCCAAATCAATGGAATATGAGTCAAACGCTGATATAGCTTGGCCCACGTTATCATTTTGGATTAATGGGCCATGGCCGAATATAAGAGGAATCTAACCTCGACTGTTTTTTACTCATCCGGCTCAATGGTACTTGTGAGCCCCTTAGACCGTAGCATTTCACTGTAAAACTCAGCATGCTCTAACTCACAAACAATAACTAGCCCTACTCCTGAATTATGAGCCTGCATCATAATATCAACTGCCTGTGGCACTGAGAGGCTAGGGACAGTCTTTACCAAAGACTCCACAACATACTCCATGGAGTTGAAATCATCGTTATGCAATAACACCCGATAGCGGGGAGCATGCTGCCGCTTATTGGACGTAACTGTTTTTTCAATTGTCCCAGTAGACACCATGGTCTTATTACCCGTTAAATCAAGCAAAGTTAATTTCAGACAAAGACTAATCTGAAGACAAGCCCCAAATATAAACTACGCACACTGTTTTTAATTTTAACCAGAACTTATCTCAAAACCCAGACATAAACCTCTAAATAGACATCAGATAAGGGATTGCCAATCTGAGCCAATTTCAGCAAGCTTAAAAAGCAACAAATAAATAATTTAAGTAAATGTTTCTAAACACGCTTAGTGGTAGCTTATTAGCTAATTTAACAAAAATTGAACTTTTGCATCTTATTTCATTCCGCCACGTGGCCACATAATCAAAAGTCCTTTTCTTTCAAGGGATTGGGGACATAATCCCCATGAAATCACTGACCTATATCCGTTTGTTTAATTGAAACTTTTTTTTCAAAATGGTTACCATAACTCCCGGACAAATTGTTTACCTTGAGTGCTTGGACCAGCGTCTCTACGCTGAAGCCATCCAGTTAGCTGGATCTGTGCGCTTGTGGTGTCGGCCTTTAATGCTGGTATGTCATCTCCCCTATGGCTCTCGTCAACAACAAATGATGATTGCCGAAGCTGCAACTGATCCTGAAACCTGCAACTTGGACCTTTATGACCTTAAAACGGCTCCTGACCTAGTTTGGCCCATCAATCGATTCAAACTGGCCTTTGACACCGACTTTTTTGCCCTGCTATTCCACTTACGCATTGCTGAGGATAGGGGGAACGACAAATTGGCAAAACAGCATTTTCAAAACTTTGTGCACATATGCTGGAACCATAGAAGCCTTGATGACGATACGCCTCAATCATCTACAAAGTTAGTTTCAATCCGGTGAAGTCTTACAAGAGCGACTATCGAACCGTTGGAACTAACTGAATACGTCCTTCATCCATTTCACTCATGAGTAATTCAAGGGCTTCATAGTCAACTTCTGAAATGTAGCCCAAACGAGAAAGTTCAGAATTAATTTGTTCTTCAATATCAGGAGTGAGCCGCTTTGTATAAAGAGCTTTCTCTACCAGTTGGCGAATGGCAAACGAGTGCATGGTGGCTTCAGCAAGCTTTCAATCAATATTTGCATCCCAAGGAGCATTGCCTATCTGGAATAGGTTCACTCCTCTTTGGGGTTATCTCAAGTGAAACTGCTGAAATTAGCAACCTCAGTGATCCGCATCACTAAACATTAGAGCCCATCAGCTGCACCATCAACGGGGTAGCATCTGATACCGTTTGGAAGCCGGACTTTCTAGAAACTTCAAAGAATTGGACCACACATTAAGATTCCGCAAATAGCCGTTAGGTATCTGGGCAAGCTGAACTTCACACGTTAGCTTCGAGAATATATGGAAAGGTCGTGGTCCAAAACTTACATTTCAATCTAATCAAACTGATAGGAGACAGATTATGAGTAGTGTTGAAACATCAGTAACAATTGTGCGGCCTGCAGGCGCTCTAACATCCGCTACAGTTGATGCTTTTATGCAAGAGATGTTAAATGCAATCACATCTGACAATGCCAACGAGGTAGCCATTGATATGGCAGCTGTGGACAGTGTGGATAATTCTGGGCTTTTGGCCCTAATGGCCGGGTGCGATACTGCTAAGCGCCATCGTAAGCGTTTGAGTCTATGTGATGTTGCCCCCCCAGTACGCATTGTGTGTGAGCTGGCACAGATTGATCGAGCGGTAGCGATGGTAGACAGTCAAAAGTTACAGGCTGCTTAACCGTTATCTCTAGAGAGGTCATTCCTGCCCCCTTTAACGACCGCAACCAATTCTTTTGATGAGGCTTTATAGGTTTTAGCGACTACAGGCGAACAGGCCAGCCTAACTACCCTGTTCGCCTGTAGTCGTTTTTGGCTGATGCTGAACACCTTTCTAGGTAGCTGAGTGGTGGCATTCGAGAGTGATTAGAATCAGCTATAGTTTATGTCTGAGTTGCTTTTTTCCTCGCCGTGGCTATCGCTGTAAACCAACTGATTACCCCAGATATTGCTCGTCCTGCTCGCTACTTAGGGAATGAGTTGGGGGCAATTCATAAAGCATGGGAAACTGCCACAATTCGCTGGGTCCTGACCTATCCAGAAATTTATGAAGTAGGCGCTTCAAACTTGGGGCATATCATCCTCTATAGCATTATCAATCAGCAGCCTAGACAGCTTTGCGATCGCGCCTACCTCCCCGGCCCAGATCTGGCCCAAAAACTAACAGCAAGCAACACCCCTCTGTTTGCTGTTGAAGCACGACGACCGCTGACTGACTTCGATATTTTGGGTTTTAGCCTCAGTTATGAACTGGGTGCCACTAATATTTTAGAAATGCTAACTCTGGCAGGTATTCCCTTAACCTGGCAAGAACGTATAAGCGATGGCCCTTGGAATACATCTAGCTGGCCCATGATTTTTGCAGGTGGCCAAACCGCCACCTCTAACCCTGAACCCTACGCCGATTTTTTTGACTTTATCGCCCTAGGAGACGGCGAAGAACTATTACCAGAAATTGGCTTAGTGCTTGAAGAAGGCAAAGCTGTAGGCATGACTCGTCAGGAAATTTTGTTGGATCTGGCTCAGGTCCCTGGCGTTTATGTACCCCAGCTTTATGACATGGCTGATGACGGATCGGTCCATCCTAATCGCAGTGATATTCCTAAACGCATTCTCCGCCGCGTCGCCACCCCAATGCCTGACTATGCTATCGGGTTAGTCCCCCATGTACAAACCGTTCACGATCGTCTAACCATTGAAATTCGACGCGGCTGTACCCGAGGCTGTCGGTTTTGTCAGCCGGGTATGTTGACCCGACCAGCCCGAGATGTCGCTCCAGCAGATGTGATCGATACAATCGAACGGGGTATGCAAGCAACGGGCTATAACGAATTTTCATTGCTTTCCTTAAGCTGCTCAGATTACTTAGCTCTGCCTGCTGTTGGTGTAGAAGTCAAAAACCGACTCAAGAACTACAACGTTTCTCTTTCATTACCCAGTCAACGGGTTGACCGTTTTGACGAAAATATTGCCCATATCGTTGGTGGCACTCGCAAAACAGGACTGACTTTTGCGCCTGAAGCCGGTACCCAACGGATGCGGGACATCATCAATAAAGGCCTGACAAATGAAGAACTGCTGAGCGGTGTCAAAACGGCCTATGAACAAGGGTGGGATAAGGTCAAACTCTATTTCATGATTGGTCTACCCGGCGAAACTGACGCTGATGTACTTGGCATTGCTGAAACTATCCATTGGCTGCGTCAGGAGTGCCATACCAAAGGGCGTCGATCATTAAATTTTAACATTACAGTCTCTAATTTCACCCCTAAGCCACACACCCCTTTTCAGTGGCATTCCGTCTCCACCAGTGAGTTTGAACGCAAACAAGACATACTCCGCGAGGCATTCCGTTCTATTCGTGGCGTTAAGGTAAACTTCACAGACGTTCGAATTTCTGCCATGGAAGACTTTATCGGTCGGGGCGATCGACGCCTAGCCCCGGTAGTACGCCGCGCATGGGAACTGGGCGCAGGCATGGATGCCTGGTGGGAAAGTTTAGAACGAGCCTTTAATGCTTGGACCCAAGCTATTGATGATGCCGGATTAACCTGGAAGTACCGTCAGGTGGAACGGGGGGAATGGAATCTAGGTGAGTCATTGGAACAATCCAACAACGAACAGCTAGACAACCAGCAGGCAAACAGTTTTGACCATTGGAAAACAGCCATGGATGCTCCCTTACCCTGGGACCATTTGGATACGGGGATCGATAAGCATTGGCTTCAGGAAGAGCTACGTCGTGCCCTGGCAGCAGCAGTGGTTCCCGACTGTTCATTTGCAAGCTGCTCTCATTGTGGCGTATGCGGTACTGATTTTGGCCACAATGTTGTGATCCCTCCATTACCCATACCCACCTTTGAGGGACATGGTAAACCTTGCTCTGAGAGAGTTCAGAGGCTACGTATTACCCTTGGAAAATTAGGGGATATGGCTTTGATTGGTCATCTGGATTTAGCCAGAATGCTGGACCGCGCCGTTCGCCGTGCTGCCTTACCAATTTCATTTACCGGTGGCTACCATCCTGGCCCCCGCATAGCCCCTGCCAATGCTTTACCACTCGGAGCCACAAGTACAGGAGAGGTGGTTGACTTTGAACTAACTGAAACTATGGATATTGCTGACTTTAAACAGCAATTGCAGAGGCAGCTATCGGACACCCTACCTATCTACGGTGTTCAAGTAGTCGATCTCAAAGCCCCATCAGCTACTAAAGCCCTAGCTCAGGCTGACTACTTATTGGCAATCACAGCCCAACAGGGGGAGGATGACATTCCTTGGGAAGCTTGGATTGATCAGATCCTAGCTACGGATGAAATCTTGGATATTCACACCACTAAATCTGGCAAGGTTAAACAGATTGATTTGAGAGCACGCCTTCATAGCCTAGAAATCGTTTATGCATTGCCCGCTCATTTGCCTGCAAGCGTTATCCATAAACTCACGACTACTGGTGATGTAGTGATTCGATATATAGGTAGCTGTCGAAATGATGGCAATATGCTCCGGCCTGAACAGATGTTGCATATGCTAGAAAAGCAACAGGGAGGAACCAAAACGGCTTCACTGTTATTAGGACATGTGCATCGTCAACAGTTAATTCTGGATGAAGTTACGAGCTAAGGCTGTGTCACACTAGTTCATTGTCGACTCTGTCACCATGAAATTCAAACTCATTCTGGGGTCAGCTATTTCGACTCTCTACTTAATACTGCCAGGACATTACGGCTTAGCCCAATCACAACAGCCAGAGGAGCAACCATCAACCTGTCAGCTGAGGGCTCAGCAACCACGCACGGATGAGCATACACCAGCGCACAGACCATCATCCCAGCTGTTATTAGCAGCGAAGCTAGAGGCCATCTGCCGACTCAATGACCAGCAACCACGCACGGATGATAGCGCGATCGCAACGGATGATAATCCCTCACCTGACCATTTCACGGTACCAAGCCTCTGGTGGCATGAGCAACAGGTAGGAGAAGCCATCAACAGCCGCCTGATTGATAGTTGGCGGGCATACGATAACACTATCAATACAAAGACTGGCCAAGCCATCTCCCATGTAGATGTGGTAATCAACAGCCAGCTCTGGCCGTTACTTAATTATTTAGAGCGCTATTCATTAATTACTCAGTTTGGCGAGAGCGCTCAATCCTACGGCTATCAGCTACGGATTTTTACAGGTAATCGTCTAGTGGGTCTACAGGTGTGTGACTTTGCAAATGATTCCTCCACGCCCACTTGCGTTGTGGAGTTAAATTATTTTGGCCAAGGAGCTATTCGGGGTGGCCGTCGGCGCTAAACAACTCAGCCAGCTGAGCTTGCCCCTCTGCAGATAAGGGCAATAACACTTCCCCGTGCCCTGATACCAACAACGTTTCTTTGTACAGTTGAACGGGCAACTGCACATCAGGCAAGAAAAACAAGGGCGATACCCCATGACTCGCCACAGAAATCTGAGTGGCAATCGGATCTTGCCAACAGAACTTCATCCATGATTGAGCTGCATCAGTCAGTTTTGCATCGACTGGGGCAACCCAAAGATCGCTAGTCAAAACAGTTCCCTCCTGAGGATGAACAGCGCCAAGACGACGATAGCGGACTAACGTCGCTAAAATATCGCCACTCCAGCCAACGGCCAACCAAACATCTTCATTGACTAACGCTTTCAGATAATCTTGGGAATCAAACACTTTAACTTGACGATATAGCGCTAAAAGCTGTTCTTTTATATCGTCTTGAGCCAAAACAGCTTCATCATTAACAGAATATTCCAATGCCTTTAGCACAATAGCTGCAACTAGCCTGGGCTGGTCAGGCATAGCAATTTTTCCGGCCAATTCTGGTCGCCAAAGATCTGCCCATTTGGTAATCGGCTTGAGGTTGGAATTAGATTTAAATATGGGCTTTTGATAGGCAATCATCAGCCCTTGAGTACGATAAGGAACTGCCCAAAGCTGCCCCTGAAGCTGCGATTGCCCTTGACTATCACGTCTGAGCAAACGTTGCCAGGGCTCCGGCAAATTTTTGACTAGCTCAAATTCTGGTAACGGTTGAATTAGGTTGTTAGCAATTGCATGCTCCAACCAGGGGTCGCTGAGGGAGACGAGATGTGTTTTTACAGTTGATGCTACTGCGTCTGAAGGCGTATTGCCTAACGTTAACAATCGTCGCCACAAGGGAGGCCTTCGTGGTGTTTGAGCCTGCCACCGTTGCAACTGTTGATAAATATCTACCAGGTTAGTTTCAACTTCAAACTCAGCTGGGGTTTCCCTACTAAATGCCTTCAAAACTCGGAGTGGCACTGAATGCGCTAGCAATTTCACTTTTAAGGCATTAGATAAACTGGGCCGACAACTGGCAACGGCAGCCCCTAATAGTGCCCATAATACTGTGCGCCGTTTGATCATCGTGTTCTCGTACAATGCCTACTTAACCTAGCGCAATCGATGAAAACTACCCGATTCAAACCCCTGATTCAATGAATCTTGTCAATTTTGCGATCGCTTATAAAAAAAGGGGAAGGTTCTAAACGCTTCCCCTTGTTAGGCTAATCAAAACGTTCAGCTCCTGATGGTCAGAAGCCTTTAGAGACCTGGTTAAAATGTAGCAGGGGCAGAGAAACGAGTCTTACCAGCCCCCCACATTCCACCTAAAACCTTGGGCTGAAGCAAAATATAACCGGAGATCGCCTCTACATCATCGTCAGTTAGACTACGCATCTTGGGGAAAATATCAGTACTCTTCATACTGGGATGAAGCTCAGAAATTTCAGTCAAACCATCGTAAGTTGTCGGGTTATTTAAATAATCGACTAGAGCTTCTAAGTTATTACGACTGGGATATGCTCCTTCTAACGCTTCAGGTTCTAAACCAACGTTGGGGTTAGTCTTGGTAATACCCTGAACATGGCAAGTAGCACAGGCGTAATTAAAATTTTTACGGCCCAGAGCAACCTGCTCTAGGGAAAGCACTACTGTGTCACCCTGCTCATTCAGGGGAATAGTACGGGTCGCCTCATCTAGCTCAGCCGCCATCGCATTGCTACCTACAAACAGGTTACCGACCAAAAAAACAGTCGCGACCACCAGCCAAATGCATTTTTTCAACATGATTCTCCTCGAAATGGATCGCCCATAAAATACGCAAAACAGCAAAAAGCATTGAGTCTAAAAAGTAGACAATGCTCGCGATTTTACGGCTAGCTGATCAACCATATCCAAGGTGAAACAAGAGATTCCCTGAGGAAACAACCACTGTTTTGCAGGTGGATAAGGTTTATTTCAGGTAGCCAATAGTTAATAACCATCATGCCACCGATAGGGTCAATTCCCAAGACAGTTGAAGGGTTGACTATATCACCGGTTTGATCTGCACTGGTTGACCATTAACAGCTCTCTCCAGAGACACCTGACTTAGGGAAGGAGATTGGGTAGGTAGCTGATGCAACCGAATTAACTGAGCAACAGCATCTTTAAGCTGGGTTCGGGGCACAATTTTATCGACAAAGCCATGTTTCAGCAGATATTCTGATGTCTGAAAGTCATCTGGCAACTTTTCCCGAAGGGTTTGTTCAACTACGCGGCGACCGGCAAATCCAATAGTGGCATCCGGTTCGGCCAAAATAATATCGCCTAGCATGGCAAAACTTGCAGTTACCCCTCCTGTGGTGGGATGGGTCAAAATTGGTATATAAAGCAAACGGCTATCACGATGACGTTCGAGCGCCGCTGAAATTTTCGCCATTTGCATCAGACTAAGCATGCCTTCCTGCATGCGGGCACCACCCGATGCACAAACAATGACAACTGGCAAATGGCCCGCAGTCGCATGCTCAATTAAACGAGTGATTTTTTCGCCTACAACCGAGCCCATACTCCCGCCCATAAAGCGAAAATCCATTACCCCCAAGGCAACACCTTCGCCATTAATCTGGCCAACCCCGGTTTGCACCCCATCATTGAGTTTTGTTTTACTTTGCATATCGCGCAGCCGGTCACTGTAGGCTTTGCGATCTCGAAACCTTAAAGGATCCTGAGGCGCAATTTGCTCATTCAAAGGCTGCCAGGTATCTGCATCGATCAACTGCTCAATCCGCTCATCACTAAAAACACGATAGTGATGGCCACATTCTGGGCAGACCATCTGGTTAGCCCGCAGATCTTTGGTATAAGTCAGCACTCCACATTCACCACACTTGGTCCAAAGACCGTCAGCAATCTCACGCTCCTGACGATCCTGGCTAATGGGGCTTTCTTTCTTACGATTTGCAAACCAGTCAAAAAGGGACATAGACCCTGTTCTCGATACATAGCTCCCTCCAATCCTACCGGCTTGTTCACCTACCGGGAATAGGCAGTAGCAATTTTATTCGCGGCCATAGATTACAGTGACCCTTGGAAGAATAGCCTCAAATAAGCTCGTATCAAGGCATTCCCAAAAAATAGACTAATTCCTGCACCGAAGGCTAAAAATGGACCAAATGGAATGGGTTGGCGATGCTCTAACCTGCCTGATAGGGTCCCGAGCCCACCCACTAAGGCACCTAAACATGAAGCCAGCAGTATACTTAGCAGCAACCCTTGCCAGCCTAACCAGGCTCCTAGCATAGCAGCTAACTTACCATCGCCGCCGCCCATAGCGGTCCTGCCCATCATGATGTCACCTAATATCCTAATACCATCAAATAGCCAGAGGCCCAAAATACTGGCAGCAACACTAGCGATCAAGGCTGATGAAATCGTTTGGTCAGCTAGGAAAACGCCTTGGGCTAGCCAACCTAAACACACACCTGACATCGTTAAAGCATTCGGCAGGGTAAACGTGTCGATATCAATTAGGGTAAGGGTCACCAACCAACTAATTAAGCCCCAATAAATAGGCGTTTCAAGCGTCCAGCCAAATCGTAGAAAGATAGCTACATACAACAGCCCGCTCAGCAATTCTACAAATGGATAACGTGACGAGATAGTACGCCGACAATAACGACAGCGACCACGCAACCATAACCAACCCAAAATGGGCACATTGTCATAGGTCTTTAAGCGCGTGTGACACTGAGGACAGTGGGATGGGGGGAACAGTAGTGAACGTCCAGCTGGCAAGCGATAAACAACAACGTTAAGAAAACTACCAACAGCAGCGCCTAAAACAAAGACAAACAGATACGGTACTAGTGGCATCTAATGCAGGCCTGGCTCTAGCTGAGTTAACGGAATAAAACTCTCATGGGGTAACAGTATAGGCTTGGGGCCAAAAATGAGTTTGCCGCGTCGGGTAGTACGACCAATGGCTACCCCAATCGGTCGGTCAACAATGTCAGGATGGACCTCGTAATAAGTACGATAAATGTGACGAGCCGCTCGTAGCAATGCCGGATCTAACATAGATGACGGGGAGCGCAAATTAAGTGGACTACGCTGTAGCCCAGATGCTGCTACGCTGGGATGCACAGCCGCCTCACCGTAATTACCATACTCTGGCCGTTGTAAAGATGACACGACTGAATACTCCCTCTAGCTAGATAGTACTTTTGTAATGAGACTGATCTGATTTGTTGGCAAACGTAGCACGTCATTTGCTGAAAATACCCTATGTCTGCAAATAGAAACAGATCTGCCCCTATTCAGTACACCAATACTAGCTAGCATCGATGGATTGTGCCAGACCTTTCTCATCAGCATTACTTCAAGGATGCTTAAGCTACATCTCAGATCAGACTTCTTCATCCAGAGCTTGCAAAAGAGCCTCACCCATTGCCTTACAGCCAACAGCAGTCATCCCTTTGGCCATAATATCGCCGGTGCGATAGCCCTGATTGAGTACTGTATCTACAGCCTTTTCAATCATGGCAGCAGCTTGGGGGTGGTTCAAACCATAGCGCAGCATCATGGCAGCACTGAACACTTGCGCAAGGGGATTGGCTTTGTCTTGCCCCGCAATATCTGGAGCTGACCCATGCACAGGTTCAAATACACCGGGTCCCGAGACACCCAAGCTAGCGGAAGGGAGCATGCCTATGCTGCCAGTGAGCATAGCTGCCGCATCGGAAAGAATGTCACCAAATAAATTGCCCGTGACAATGGTGTCAAACTGCTTAGGCCAACGCAGTAGCTGCATGGCGGCATTGTCCACATATAAATGGGTTAATTCCACATCGGTGTAGTCCTGACCGAGGGCCGTCATGCGATCGCGCCACAGCTGAGAAACTTCCAGGACATTAGCCTTATCCACGGAACACAGACGCCCCTGGCGCTTTTGGGCAGCCTCAAAAGCCACCCGACCAATGCGATCAACCTCAGCTCCGGTGTAGGCCATGGTATTCACCCCTCGCTGATCGCCATCGGCATCAAATACGCCACGGGGTTGTCCAAAGTAAATGCCGCCAGTTAACTCGCGTACCACCATAATATCCACCCCTTCAACCACCTCTCGCTTTAAAGAAGAGGAGTCAATTAACTGAGGCAAAATTGTGGCAGGTCGCAAATTAGCAAATAACCGCAGCCCCGCCCGCAGTCCTAGCAGACCTGTCTCTGGTCTCTGGTCACGGGGTAGTGAGTCCCACTTATAGCCACCGATAGCCGCCAACAGGACTGCATCACTTTGGCGACAGGTCGCCAAGGTTGCCTCCGGCAACGGGTTACCAGTCGCATCAATAGCACAACCGCCAATGGGTACCTCAGTAAAGTCAAACTGAATATCTACCTTTACACCAACCGATTTGAGAACATCAACAGCAACCGCTGTGATTTCAGGGCCAATACCATCGCCGGAAAGAAGAGTAATACGAAACTGTTGGGTCATGGAGGCGAGTCAGATGATCAGAAAATCATATTGTAAGCATGGTGAAGCACGCAAGGCGATGGACAAGTACATTTATCTTCATGGGTTTGCCTCTGGCCCTCAATCTTACAAGGGCAGGTGGTTGCGATATCACCTCCAAAACTGCGACATTGACCTGCAACTGCTGGATCTTAACCAAGCAGACTTTGGCCATCTCACCCTAACTCGCCAAATTAATCAGGTAATCCAACAACTCCAAGGGCCTACCACCCTCATCGGTTCAAGTCTGGGGGGCATTGTCGCCGCCTGGGTAACCCAGCAATCTGCTTATGTTGAACGGCTGATTCTACTGGCTCCCGCCTTTCAATTTTTGAGCCAATATTTATCACGACTAGGACCAGAAAAACTGTGCCACTGGAAATCGACAGGCTGGCTATCGGTATATCACTATGGTCTAAAATCTCAACAGCAGTTGCACTATGATTTTTTAACCGATGCCCAACGCTATCCAGACAGTCAATTAAAAAAGCCAGTCCCCACGTTGATTGTGCATGGTCAACAGGATGAGGTCATTGCGCTAGAGGCCAGCCGTCTCTATGCCCAACATCGGCCTTGGGTTACTCTGCATTCATTAGACACGGACCATAGCATGACCGACGCCATGGCAAACATTTGGCAACATATCCAGGATTTTTGTGAGCTACCAAAGTTTTGAGCTGAATCAGCCCTCAAAACTTGTAACTGATAACAGCTAACATTACGGATCAGTCCTAACAAAATGGCACAATAGGTAGCCTGCTGCCCATAGAATTTTCCATGCTGCCTTTCTTGCGTGCTGATCTAGCCAACCTCAAGGCTTATCATCCTCACCCACCCATTCCCGAGCCCTATGATCAGCTTGATACTAATGAGAGTCCACTTGATCTGCCAGCAGAGATAAAGGCGTCTTTAGCCAGCCACTATCAGCAAATCCTGGCAGCTAATCGCTATCCAGATGGTGGCCATACAGACCTTAAACAGGCCATTGCTGACTATGTAGCAGAAACAGCTGACGCTGCAACAACCATTGACATATCAGTAAACAATATATCGGTAGGCAATGGTTCTGATGAACTTATCCGTTCTCTGCTGATTGCAACGGCCCTTGACAACGGTTCAATTTTGGTAGCTAGCCCCACATTTTCAATGTATAGCATCCTGGCCCAAACCTTAGGTATTCCAGTTGTCGATGTCGGTCGCAGAGGTGACTTTTGTATCAATTTAGATAGGGCCCAAACTGCAATTGAACAGGAAACGATCCGGGCTGTGTTTATGGTGCATCCCAACTCCCCTACCGCCAATCCTTTGACAACGCCTGAAATTGACTGGCTACGACAGTTGCCTAGTGATGTGTTAGTCGTCATCGATGAAGCGTATTTTGAATTTAGTGGACACACCCTTGTGGCTGATAGCCTGAGCCGTACTAATTGGGTAGTTCTGAGAACGTTCTCTAAAGCCTTTCGCCTCGCCGCCCACCGCGTCGGCTATGCCATTGCCCAGCCCGAACTGATTAACGCTCTAGAAAAAGTGAGGCTTCCCTACAATTTGCCAAGTTTTTCCCAAGCAGCAGCCTTAGCTGCTTTAACACACCGCTCCTCACTTTTAGCGGCTGTAGATAACACCATCACAGAACGGAAAAAAATGGTCACTTGGCTACAGGCGCAAGCCATGCTTTCCCTATGGCCTAGCAAAGCCAATTTTATTTATTGTCGTTTAAGCAATCAGGGGTTGTCGAAATTTGGGATGTCCCAAGCTGAGGGACTGAATTACATCTTTAAATACCTACTTCAGCAAGGCACCTTAATCCGTTATACGGGAGGAGGACTCCGTATTAGTTTGGGCACCACCGAAGAAAATCAGCGCACACGGAAAAACCTACAGGCCTTGCTTCAATAACGGCAAGGGCCGTTCAATACCCTTATAGACTATGGCGTTTAACGGCTCATTTCCATACGTACACGGCGAACGGTTTGAGGCAGAACCCCAACCATCAAAGCAAATGCTTCGTTCGGGACGTTATCAATGGTGCTTTTATCAAAGTAAGTCTTAAACTGATCCAAAATCATTTGGGCCCGATCGGTGGAACGAGGTTGATCAGTAAAATTCTGAGTTAAGCGAATCCACTGTAGACGGATTTTTAGAGCTTTTTGATGGTCCTCATGATCATCAGGTTCAATTAAAGATAAATTTCCAAGGGGAATGATTTTATGACATCCCTGATCAAAATCACCGCCCACGGCTGCGCCAGGACCAGCAAATTCAGCATAAAACTCTCGAAAAAGAATCAGGCCGTTGCGACGACGACTATTGACGACTAATAAATCGCCACGATTAATTTTTTTGAGCAAACTGTCAACGGCTAACGTTTCATTCACAGGCAAATTAGAACTAGAACCAAGAGGCTGCTTAGCTCGCTCAGCCCACCACTTTACCGTACTATCTTCTAGGTGCATAGCATTAACGGGAGGTGGTTGTGCTTGCACATTAAATATGTGGGCGCGCTTTCGGCCAAATGGCTTAACCGACGATGAGTAGAGTGAAGGTGGCTTGGATTGAGCATCCATCATTTTAGAGCGTCTACCTAGGGCTAAGGTAATCCAGACTAATTACTCTTATTTGATACGAGCACGATGACTTTCGTGTACTAAATCAATCGAGTTTTATCCAGTCTTTGATAGTTACCAGTCCCTCCTCATACTCACTACATAAAAAATAATATTTATCAGGAGGATATGGATATTTTCACGGTATAAGGGGTAATAAACTCTGTATCCAAAGTGCACTAGACTTTCTATAAATACGTAAATAACAGTTTTCTAGGTATAACTCTAAGCACTTTTTATTTTGAGTACATTAAACACTCAGGTTAATAACTCTTTAACCATCATTTGTCGCTGCTGCCAGAAAGGTGTCTCACCGCAGGCGGCGTAACCAATCTTGCGATATAGAGCAATAGCAGGGGGATTATCCGTAGCAACATGGAGATAAAGCCTCTGACAGCCCCAAGTTTGACCAATATATTCACAAGCCAGCAGCATTTGTTGAGCCAAGCCACGACGACGATGGTGGGCCTCTACCGCAACATTGGCAATATAGGGGCGACGGGGCTGTAGAGGTTGCCAGAACTGAGATCGCAACGAAATTTCTACCGTGCCTACTATTTTGGCCTCAGCAGACTTCTCCACAACCACTAAGCAACCATACTGATGCGAAGAGTTCTTTAAACGCCGCTTAATATCCTCTTGAATACCCAGACGCATCAATGGATATAGCCAACGATTCAAGCGACCCTCAGGGTAGAAACTCGTCAGTAGTAACTCAACTAACTGGGATAAATCTGCAGGGTAGGCAGGCCGAAGTCGGTAGTTTTGGGGCAGAGTATGGACTCTTTCCCAGTTAAGTGTTGACATGGTGAGCGGCTGACCAGCTGGGGAACTCTTAGTTGGTAATAGGACCATTCAAGCAGGTAATGTTCACATCGTAATGAATGGTTAAAAACACGGTCCAAGGGCGCACTACATTTTCTGCAGTCTATTCATTCCTACAGTCGATCAGATAACCAACAGGGTGCATGTCTAGTCCAACACGTAATCGACAAGCCCACGCGGTCAAGCCCAAAATTCTAGTCGTTGACGATGAACCTGACAATTTAGACCTGTTCTATCGAACGTTCTATAGAGAATTTAAGGTTCTGCGGGCAGACAGTGGTCAAAACGCATTGACAAGTTTGGCCGAGAACCCAGATACCGCTGCCATTATTTCAGACCAGCGCATGCCCCATATGAGCGGCACAGAGTTGCTTTTACAAGTTGCGCAAAGCTACCCCAATACAATGCGGATAATGTTGACAGGCTACACTGATGTAGATGACCTAGTCGACGCTATCAATACAGGCAAGGTATTTAAGTACATTACTAAGCCCTGGGAGGAAGAGGATCTGCGAGGGGTAGTTCAACAGGCTATCGAAACTCACTTAGTCCTCAAATCAAGAACTCGAGAACTTGATCGTATTCTTGAGCAAGAAACTCTCCTCAACGAAATCACCCACACTATTCACAGCACCGAAACCTCCGAAAAGATGCTGCAGGTAATCACCCGCACAGTGGGAGCAGCATTTGAAGCGGATTATTGTGTCCTACGGCCTTTGTATGATTCGCCAGGGCAGGGACAGAACTTCTGGACCTACCAAGCGGCTTCAGCCGCGAACATTGATGGAGACACTCTGGCAGACACCGCTATTGATAGCGATAGCCTACAGGTGATGACGGCACCCAATCTCCCTGACCATAAGGCTTATCGAATCTTAAGCCCCCAATCTAGTATTCTTATACCGCTCACCAACAAACGTGAGCCTTTGGCCATTTTGGCACTGCATCACTGCCAGCAGGCCAAACGTTGGCAAACAGAGGAGCTAAAAACCCTGGGGACTTTGGTAGATCAAGCGGCCCTGGCATTGGCGCAGGCATGGACCTACGAACGAGTCCAGGCTCTGGCACAGCGAGAAGTCTTAATTAACACAATCACTCAGGCAATTCACAGTAGCTTAGAGCCAAAACAAATCTTTTCAGCCATCACCCAAAAACTGGGACAAGCTCTGCAAACTGACGGCTGTGCAATTTCGTTATGGACCCAGGACGATGACTATGTCGACTGTGTCGGCTTGTATGATGCCAAACAGGAAAAGATTCTCTCCTTACCAAAATCTCAGGTCAAAATCAGCGAGAACCCCATTCTACAGGAACTGCTAGTCAGCCGATCGCCCGTCGTCTTTGATGACTTATCGACATCGACCATTCACACCCCTAGCCATTTATCTCTTCAGGCACAGACAACGGCCCTACTGGTAGTGCCCTTAATTACTGACGGTCAAATCATCGGTAGCATCAGTTTACGCCAGACCCAACCTCGTCACTGGCATATGGAAGAAATCAACTTGGCCCAGGCAGTTGCCAATCAAGCGGCGATCGCAGTGCAGCAAGCTCGGTTATACCAAACCACCCGTCAACAGGCCGAACAATTAATGGCACTAGACAAGCAAAAGACTACATTTTTTCAGAACATTTCCCATGAATTTCGCACCCCTCTAACCCTGACCATCGGTCCCCTAGAGTCGGCTGTGGAAAATGGTACTGGACTGCCCCTAGATCAGTCGGTCATTGCCCTGCGCAATTCGCGTCGATTGCTGCGACTTGTCAACCAGCTACTGGACCTCCAGCGGCTTGATGCCGGGCGCATGCAGGCGACTTTTTATCCCTGCGACTTTGATCAAGTTGTTAAGGGCGTTGCTGAGGCATTTCAAGCCTATTGCGATCGCAAACGCATTACTCTAACCACTCAAATTCAGCCCTGCCCTTCGGTCTACCTTGACCTCGAAAAATTTGACAAGGTGCTCTATAACATTCTGTCCAATGCCGTTAAATTCACCCCAGCAGGAGGGGCCATTCAAATCACCTTAAATACCTTTGAAACCCGTTGCTATCTGGAGATCGAAGACACAGGGATTGGTATCCGAAAAGAACAACTACCCTACATTTTTGAACGCTTTCAACAGGCCGATGGCTCTGCTAATCGTACCCATGAGGGCACAGGCTTAGGTCTGGCACTTGTGAAAGAGTTGGTCGAACTTCATGGCGGGGAAATTCGAGTATCCTCCTCTTATGGGGCTGGCACCTTATTTACCGTTGAACTGCCGACAGGAGCTGACCATCTACCTGCGGATCGTGTCAATCAAACTGCCCGTACCCTGGAACAGAGGCGAGCAGCGGTAGAACTCGCCGATCTCCACAATCAAGTAGTGGCTGACACCACATTAGAGCCAACCCCAACTACATTAGAACCAACCCCAACTGCAGATACTGAAGACACTGCAGCGATTGAGCCACTCTCTTCCCCCACAATACCAAACATAGAAATAGCCGCATTATCAAATGCAACTGTAGCTCCAGAGAGTACAACCATCCTCGTCGTTGATGACAACCCAGATTTACGAAATTATGTAGCAACAATCTTGAAACAACAGAAATATCGCATCAAGACAGCAGATAACGGCGCAACTGGCCTTGCTGTAGCCAATCACATTCAGCCTCAATTGATTATTACGGATCTGATGATGCCCCAGGTTTCCGGGATAGAACTCATTCAGAAGGTCCGCCTTAATCCCAAACTGCAAGGTACGCCCATCATTTTACTCACAGCCAAGGTCGATGATGACACTCGCTTAGAAGGCGTCGAACAGGGAGCAGATGCTTACATATCGAAGCCATTTAAGGATCGCGAACTTTTGGCTGAAGTACGTAATTTATTGGCACTTAAGGCCAACGAACACCGGATAGCAGAACTCAACCAGTACCTCACTGAATCTGTCCTCAAGCGCTTTTTACCAGACTCCTTGGTGCAAAAGGCTGCCCATGGAACCCTACAGCTCAATCTCAAGCCCGAACCTCGCTTAGTGACCGTTTTATTTAGCGATATTGTGGGATTTACCCAACTGTCTAATACGTTGCGATCTCGCCGGGTAGCCGAACTCCTCAACGAATATTTTGAAGCCATGACCCATGCCATTTTTACCAGTGGCGGCACCGTTGATAAATTTATGGGGGACGCTGTTCTAGCCTTATTTGGTGCGCCAGAACCCCTGAGTCCCAATGAACAAGTCAGGCGTGCGATCGCAGCTGCGCGCCATATGTATAAAGCCCTAGAAGAGCTGAACCAACGTTGGAGTCAGCAGGGCGTTCCCCCTGTTAGATTCCGCTGTGGTATTCATCAAGGCACTGCCGTAGTCGGCATGTTTGGCAGTGCTCAAAGAACAGACTATACCGCCATCGGCCCTAGCGTTAATATCGCTGCGCGCCTCCAAGAAGCCGCTGACGGCGAAAGCATTTTAGTCTCCGCCGCTGTCGCCGACTACCTCGACGAACAAGAAATCGTTAAATTCAGCCCTCTAAAGCTCAAGGGCATTGATGAAACAGTTCTAACATTCAACGTTAAAACAACCCTGCCAGAAGGTATAGGGATATCGTAGATGGCAGCATTGCATGCCATGCCCTTAACCTGTAGGTAACCCATAGCTATGCATGATGTGGCGCATGCGTTTTTTGGCCCGTGATACCCGTTTGCGCAATGTGGCTTGGCTGGGAATATCGGTTTCCCCCAGCTGCTCTAGACGACTAGTAATTTGTGCCCACGACAATTGCTCAATCGTACGCCATACCAATAGTTGAGCCGTATGGTCATCCTCACGAGATAAGGCTCTGAGAGCCTTGTAGAGTAAATCAATCTCATGGCGCAAATCAATCGACTCCAGTACATAGTCAGGCTCAGCCCCGACACGATACTCGACATCATCATAACTCTGGGATGCCTGCCGCTGGGCCTGACGGCTTTTCTCACGCACGATATTGAACGCAGTGCGCTTGAGCCAGGCATGGGGATTGTAAATAACTTCACCATTACGCTGACGTGTTTTTCCCCGTAGATAGGCCTCAAACAAAATTTCATAGGGTTCAAACTGATGCATCAGTCGAAACTGATAGAGATGGCGGCGAACCGTAGCCAATGTGGAATAAGCATAGGAATTACCACGACCTAAAATTTCAGAAAGGGCAAGATCCAAAACATCCAATAACGGCAATTCAGGTTGGTCAGCCATACCAATGAGCAGGGGATTCTCTTACATAGTGATGTTCAGTGTGGCCCCGTGACATTACGCATTTATCTATATTTATTCAAGAATACGTAGGTTTGCCCACAGAGGACCGTAGTTTATCGTAACGACTTCAGCCAATTAGGAAACCATTTGAAATTTGCCGTCACAGTAGTATGGTCCCAGCCACTAACCACTTAGCGTACTCATTCAGCACCGTTTAATGGAGACAAACCCATGTTTAGCAATTCCAGCAATGTCAGCATTAGCAATCATGCCCAGCAACATCATGATTTGATCCATGCATATTGCCAGTTATCCATCAAGCCTGACCTGAACGATAGTGATACTGATCGTTTGGACGGTATTTTGGCAATGGCTGAAACCGATTCGCTCATAAGTTTCTTAATCGATGAAGCAGATCATATGCTGTCACACTTATATAGTTTGATTGATGAGAACGATATTGCTGACCAGCAGAAAAAATTACAAGCCTGCCTTAACGAATCATGGCTAAACCAAGCTTTTCAGGACCTAGCCCATCGTCTGCAAACGTCACAATGTAAAAGCCTGCAACAATACCTTAAAGAAGAGGGCTTTTACACCGGAGCGATTGATGGGGTAATGGGGTCCTTGACCAAAGCTGCCATGAAGCAATGTTGCGAACAGCAAGGACAACTGCCACAGCCATTACCGATTCATACCCCAGAGACTGTGAATTAATAAAATGCTGTATTCCTTTTAACGCAAAGCTTTATACAACTTGGACTATAGCCAATTTGCTGATCCAATCGCTGTACTGACCACTATACCTACCGGTCACATCTGCACGGAGGTCATCACTAGTAGATAAGTAAGCCTACTAGACTCCTTTGATGAACAGCATTATGCAATCGAACATTCAAACTTTAATCAAGCGTTACCAACAGGGTGAGCGTATATTCCATGGATTAGACTTGCGGGGGTGTGACCTGAGCCATTTACAGCTACCAGAAATTGACCTCAGCTATAGCATTTTAAGTGAGGCTTCCTTAGTAAGCACAGATTTAGCATGGGCAGTTTTGCGGGATGTTAATTTGACCAACGCTAACTTGACCTCTGCCCATCTGCATCGAGCCAACCTGAGACGCGCTAACCTCACTACGGCCACCCTCAACAAAGCCGACTTGCGCGCTGCCGACCTACGCGGCGCAACTATTGTCAATACAGTTTTTATTGACAGTAATCTTTGGGGGGCAGTGGCTCCAGACGGTAGCCCACTCCATCGGAATTAGAGTTGATTAATCTATGCGCAACCGACGGGTGATTAAAATCAGACCATCTTCCCGAATCAATAAACCAGATATCCAAAGGTTATCCTCTACAGCTGGCGCATCTGCTAGCTTAAACAAACCACCGGCGGATAAGAGTTCTAGATCTAAGGGACGAGGGGTAAAGAAATCTGCTGCGGTGGTGCCCTCATCTAGGGCTGCACCCAGCAAATAACGTTCACCTAGGGGTTCTTGAACAATGGCATCAAATCCATAGCTATTACCTGGTGCTACTCGCTCAGGCAAGATCACCACAACCTCCGGTGGAGTAGCGTCAGAACTTAGCTGATTACGCTCAGATACAATTTCTTGTGATGTAATTTGATTGTTAATAAACTGCTGGCGGGAGTGAATTACCGACTCTAGGGTGAGGGAACGGGGAGTAGTTTGTCTACCATCAATATAAGTGACTGTCTCGGCCAAATAGCCACCATTCATTTCTTCCCAAGACTGTAGCTCTACCCGATAGGTGAGGGTATCGTAACGTTCCCATAGTTGAGGCAATGTTGTCTTGAGGGCGTCATAACTAAAGCCATCATTATTAGTAAAACCGTCAGCATAAAATGCCATCACCCCCTCAAGATCTTGCTCATTAGACGCAGATTCGATCTGTTCTAAGGCATTCACCAAGGTTGCTGGTGCCGTTTCTGGAGGAGCAGCTTGGGCAGGCAAGCCAAATATACTCATCCCCAGCACACTCAATGAATACAGCAACCAGCGGCAAGGATGCATCATATGTAAAATCCTCGATAGTAGTATCTGTGACAGTTCAGTTTAACAATGGACTAAATTTAGCAAAGGCAAAGCGGCCAAAAAGCATTATCTTAGAACCGATTGGTTTGGCAAATGCAATCTTTAGAAAGCACTGCCTCATTCGGACCGATTCAGCAGATAATAACTGCTGGTTAAGTTACCCTCAATATCACCCTAAAGCCCAATTTCTAATCTAGAAACAGTAATTAAGCCGATTTTTGAGGCTACTGCTACTGATAAATGGTTAGAGTCTCTCACATTATGGACGACAGACAAGAAAATGGTGCAGGCAATAAGCTATTGATTGCTGCCAGTGGTACTGGTGGGCACCTTTTTCCAGCGATCGCAACCGCCGAACATCTCCCTGGCCCAATCGAATGGCTGGGTGTACCTGACCGCCTAGAAACTGAGCTTGTCCCAACATGCTATCCCCTCCATACGGTCCGTATGGGGGGCGTTCAGGGAAAACTAGGGCTGGGCACATTGAAACTCTTAATCCAATTTGTACAAGCGACCTTCGCCACTCGTCGCCTCCTGCAGAACGGCCAATTCCGAGGGGTGTTTACCACCGGTGGCTATATTGCTGCGCCAGCTATTATTGCAGCACGCAGTTTAGGATTGCCCGCTATCCTGCATGAATCCAATGCTATGCCAGGGAAGGTAACCCGTTGGCTCAGCCGCTGGTGTTCGCTGGTAGCGATTGGGTTCAAGGAAACACGGCAGTATTTGCCACAGCAGGCACAGACCTTATGGGTAGGGACACCAGTGCGATCTCAGTTTCTTACTGACAGTCACGCCAGCCTCGAAGACTTTAAAGTCCCTGACGGTGTGCCCCTCATTGTGGTCATTGGTGGCAGTCAGGGAGCCGTTGCCGTTAATCAGCTGATACGAGCAGCAGCTCCAGCTTGGCTTGAGGCAGGAGCCTGGGTGATCCATCAAACTGGCACTAACGATCCAGATACCGAAAGTCTGCACCATCCTCAGTACATCCATCGCCCATTCTTTCAAAACGTAGCCGCTTTATTTAAGCGAGCCACATTGGTCATTAGTCGAGCCGGAGCTGGGACGTTAACTGAGCTGGCCATGACCCACACCCCATCTGTTTTAATCCCCTATCCATTTGCAGCGGACGATCATCAAGCTTATAACGCTAAAGCATTTGGCGATGTGGGTGCAAGCAAGGTTTATCGACAGTCAGAACTCGATGGCAACACCCTCCAACAGCGGGTACTGGCATTACTGGAAACCAAAACAGAACTAGACTGCATGCGCGTTGCGGCAAAAGCACTAGCCGTGACTGACAGTGCAGAGCAGGTAGCCGAACTACTCCAAAAAATGATGGCATAACGCTGCCGCCGAAGTTTTAGACACCAGCCGTTATCAACAGCTCGCCCACCATGCCAGCCTCAGCATGACCAGCAATGGAGCAATGGAGTTCATAAACGCCAGGTTTCTGAGGTACAAACACCCACTCCGCTTCAGCTCCAGGTTTCAGTTCCAGTTCGTGAACAGTCCCCTTAACTTCGACCTGGCCTGCTTCTACTTTTTGTGTCCAGATCACATCTGTAAAGTCTTTAGCCGTGAAGTAATGTTTAACAGGGCTAGGATTAGCTAACAACAATTTATAGCGTTTGCCTGCCTGAAAATTCAATGTATCAGGCTCAAACACAAGGGAACCAGCCTCATTACCCAAGTGTATTTGTAACGTTTCTATCGGTTGTTGACTAGGAGCCACTGCCGCCAGTGCCCCATGGGTCAAAACTCCACAGCACGCAACCAGTAATAAACTGATACAAGCTAGCTTTTGTAACCAAGTTTTAACCAGATTGAGACAAGTACACAGGTTAATCATAGGATCACAGCTCCCACCATTTCGATCTACATAGCGATCTTACTGGCCTGCGTTACCCTGAAGACATCAGAGCCCCAAGAACCTCTGACAGTCAGATTCTGACGGTCAATTTTTGTCAGACCATCAGCACTTAATACTTGGGATATTCCATAAAAAATGGTTTTTGACAATACTGCCAAAAACCATGGGAAGAGTTGTGATGAACTCTGAAAATATTATTTAGTACCCTGAAAGTTGAAAATGCACCATAGCTTAGCCGTTTGAATCGGGTTTTATCGGAGTAGCAATAGGGGCTCTCATCTGAAATCTAAGGCCTAAGAAGGAAAATTTAGGCTGGGTCTCGGAAGTTTTAACGGTTTGGGTAGAAGGTGTGAAAGGTGCTCCAACATGAGTGAGTCGCATAGGTCAATTCCAGATAAGCGTGTAAATAAGTGTGTTAGCGGGGATAGAGTATCCTATTATACCAAATTAAAAATCCTCAACCCTACTTTAAAGTAGATGACTTTTGCAGGATCAGAGACTATTAGGCAAGAACTCGTCTTAGACAGTATGCTGCCAATTAAGCAACGCCCACCATAGCATTGGCATCAAAGCAGTCATTGCGATCGCGAAACAGTAAGACAATTAAAGATCGTGTACCTGGGTAAATGTCATGGCTAAAGCCTCCTAAAACGTGTGTTGTATCCCTTGAATTAATAGTAAGAATGGCTAAGCCAACTAGCTTAGCCATTCCACTGGAGGAAAGATTAAAGTTTGTTTTTTCCACTAGTGGAAAAACCTTATATGGGGGCACCTCGATTAATTACCTATTCTCACCATTTGAGATGCTGAAACCTTTGAAAATACATTCGTGATTTCAACAGAATTTGAATACATAGAGGTGCCCATGGGACATAAAGATTTTGAATGATAACAAGACTAGCTGCCATCATTCTGATACCAAACAAAAACGTTCTCTGAGGTTGTTGTTGACAACAAAGGTAGACAACTCACGTACTACAGGTCAGCACCACCAGAAAAAGCATGACCATCAACAGCCTCAGACGAACGCCCGAAGGGATAGTACGTAGAATCTGGCTGACCATTACTGAAACGAAATCGTGGAGATTCAGCTTGGGCAAGGGGGGCAAAGAGCGTAAGTACAGCTGTAAAAGCAAGAGCAGTCAATGCGGTACATTTACATTTCATCTGAGGAGCCTCCAGTTATCAGGTTAGATAAGGGCTTAAACACTTATTAGAATGTCGGGATGACCTGAGTTTCATCTGGACATTAACTGAAAAAGTCTGAAGGCATTTCTGAAATTGGCTGAGACAATCAGGTGATGACAATCACCAAGTGCTGAGACAGGAGCTACTTCCATAGCTGGTCTTCTTTTTTACGTGGAGATATAGCAGAAGCTTGAGCAAAGATTGCTATTCCCATGCTAGAGTTATGAGACTAAATTAAATAGCTGGGTAGCATACTGTTAGTTTGAGCGCAAGGGCGCATGCTACCTGGGTGGTTACCCACGTTACTAAATCGAGGTAACCATGGAAGATACTCAGACGATATTTGAAAAAGCTGTAGAGGCATACAGGGAAAATTGCGATCGCAACGATCTGACATTTCAGCAACCCAGTGAAGAGTATTCAAACATGATTCATGACGTTATGTATCTGCGGGTCAGTCCGGCTAGCTATGTAGCCAGATACGATACCCGACGACAGCGTGTTCTAGCTTAGAAAGCCACTATCTGTCATAGAGCCAGCAGCTCTATGACAGAAACCTACTAAGTAGTCGCGAAACTTGAGTGCGTTCTCATGACAACACCCAGTAGGGTATCGGGTTGCGAGAAGGTAGTTGACCTGTTACAGCTCTTTAGGTAACTGCAGATTCAACTCTTGGAAAAACTCCGTATCCTCTGAGAGTACTACAGAACCTGGTTCAGCCAACTGTCCATTAATCTGCAGCTGATAGGAACCCTGCTCAAGACGCTCTAATGCATACACACCAGCATCATTCGTCACAGAAAAACGACGAGAACTGCCATCCTCCGAGATAGCCTCCACTCGGGCACCGCCTACAGCATTACCCTCAGTATCTGTGACAACGCCAATAAACGTATAAGAAGGTATCAGAGGAATGGATACTGGAGTGTAACTACCAGGGACAACTTCTATAGCTGTGGCCCCCGTATCCGCCTGCCAATCTAACGGGAAACCAGCTGGGTCAATGTCCAAACGATAGATGCCTGGAGCTGTACGCATTAAGATACCATCATCATTGATTTCTGGCCGATAAGTTCGAATTGATTCATTGTTTAGCACCAACAACAGATCAGCATCGTCCGTATAGAAATCTTCTTCCTGATCGCGCTGACCATTGTTGTTACGATCAAAATAGGGTTCTACCAAAATACCCCCCTGCGGTCTGAGAAAATCAGCCCGCCGATCACCAGGGCGAAATCCTCGTTGAGAATTAATGCTGGAGACTAACTCTAAGCGGAAAGAATCTTCACTAGACGTGACAGAAACCCCTTGATAACGCGCTCTTAGTAATATCCCAGGTAGTATCGTCGTCTGGGCCGAAGCAATTAATCCTGAGCCCTCACTGCCAGTGGCATATCCTGCCTGGGCTTCCCAGGCAAAATTACCATCGGAGGCCCGCTCTCGTGATCGATATCGCCACCCTGCTGTCACGAGATTGCCACTATTTTCTTGGCTACGGGTTTCGTAATTGGTAAAAATTGAGTGGCCTGAATCAAACGTATTCGATCCAGACAGGTTATAACTCACCTCTGATAGCGTGCTCACTTCATCACCGCGAGAATCAATCTCTAAATCGCCTAGACTTTGCAGAAAATTCCAGCGAAAATCACCATCTGTATTGATAGTTGTTCTCGCGAATGTGAACGCATCTCTACCCCCAAAGGCAACTTGTGCACCGATGGCCTCAGCTTCGCGATCGCTAGCAATACCCAGTAACGTTACTTCAGGACTAACACGCCAGTCGACATTAAACCGACGTTCAAAGCGATTACTCGTAAATCGAGCACTCAAATCATCAGATGGGTCATACCGTACAGCTGCATCCACATCCCATGTGCCTTCATCATCAGCTGTTAGCACTCGGGCAGCTACCTGTAAAGGAACATCAGTAGGCTGATAGAATAACTCACCTAACCCCTGAAAATTCTCGTCATAGACAGCGCCAACCCCTAAAGTCAACTCTTCTGAAGCACCCCAACGGTAGGCTGCGCCACCTCGCAGTTCACCAAAGTCTCCGAGAAAATTGTTAGAGCCCGTATCACGCTGCCATCCAGTAGAAACAACCCAGGCAGACGCCCCCGTTGGTAATTGACCCGCCACGTCTGAAAAACTAACAACACGAACCTCTGGTAGATCTGTTAAGCGACCATTGGGATATAACAAAACCTGATAGTTACGACTGAGAATATTACGACCAACATCAACCTCGTTAAACCGATATAGTCCTGACGAGTCCACCAAAACCTGGTCAATTACCCGATTACTAAACCCTTCAGTCAATTGAACTAACGTACCTGGCTCTGCCTCACCTGTAATAGTCCGACCAATTTGATTACCAGATTGCAACCGTTGGCCGACATCAGCACTACCACTACGTTGGTCTTTCGGGTCATAGCCTTGACGCTGTACATAGGTAGCCCCCCACAGATCATTGGCTCCAGCTGAGTCCCAAAACGGCCCCTGGGAGCCCAATACCAAGTCAAATTGATCGGTGGGTCTAAAATACTGTGCCTCAGACAAATTCCAGCTGCGTGAGTCAGAAAATTCAGGTTGGTCAACACTGAGGTACCAGCTACCATCCCAAAGCGTACCCACTGCTGAGAAATCCCCTTGATAGGAGGTATCCCGATCACCATTACTGACGACATCTAACTCTTGCTCAAAGGCCGTCACAGTCGACTGGGGCGCTTGTATCAACGGCAGTCCCTCTAGCTGTACCTCTGAGGTACGAAATAAACGAGAGCCACGGCTACCCACCAGCCAAGGAGGCAACAGACGAACTGCGTATTCACTGATATCAAATTCAGCATCAACTTGAAATCGCTCCTCAAGTTCTTTGACCGAAAAGACCAGGCCCAAATCGTCATCTATTTGAATCGAATCAGGATCCAGCTTTGTGACAAAACCCGGCGAACTAATTTCTAACTGGCCATCGGCGTCAACATCTACCTGCAAACGTAACGCTTGAACAACCGCATCATAGGGAATCAGCCAATTTTCAAAATCAACGGCCTCAGAACCATCGATTTTTCCTTTTACAAATTCACTCAGTAAGACGGCACGCTCATTAATATTGACACCCACTGGAAAGACTTCGAATGATTCAAACTGAGAATCGTTTTCCGACGCGTCCGCATCCTCTGTACTGCCGTCCTCTAGGTCTGCAGTCTCCCCATCAGCTTCACCCGCCTCTAAACTCTCTTCATCATTGGCCTCAGCATCCTCTAGAGATGAAGTATCACCCTCTAAGTCGTCCACCTCCAGATCCTCTAATACAGGAAGTGTGGTGTCGTTAGCTTCAGTTTCTATATCAACCAAATCAGGTAGATTGTTTTCAATATCCTCGTCTGCTGATTGACTGGTAAAAATTTCAGCAGCGTCAATAGCATCATCCTCTGCACCACTGACATTTTGGGAGTTAAGGTCTGTGCCCATATCAGGCTCTACCAGCAGATCAGCTGCTGCCATGCCATTGAGGACGGGTAGCGTATCTTCCCCCTGTAAAGCATTAAGCCTCTCCGTCACCTCAGAAGCATCAACTGTCTGGCTTTGAAGATCTGTCACTGATGGACTGCTATCCACCGTGTTTGCAGACACATTAGAACCATCAACTGTCTGATTTTGAAAATCCGCCACTGATGGACTGCTATCCACCGCATTAGCAGACATATCTACAGGCTGTGGCGACGGCAGTTGAAGTGTCTCAGAAATGGGTTCTACAGTTTGAGACAATCCATTCCCAACAAGTTTATCCTCAACAGTTTCACTGGCAACAGTTTCATTTGCTGTAAGGGTTTCCGAATTGCTCTCAATCTGTTGTGACGTCTCATTCAGGCTAACCAGCTGTCTTTGCCCAGAACGACCAAATTTCGCAAACATCGGTTTTGGAATCCCCACCCGTCCCTGCCGCAATGAAGTAGGTGCTGATTCCACCACAGGTGGTGTTACTACAGTGGTCGTTTCCGGTAAAATCCGATCTGCAACTTCTACATTGGAGCCTGGATCTGGGACTGGTAATGCGGGGGGTAGATTGGGGATATCAATAGCATATGTCATGGGAACCTCACAACCATTTTTGGTTTTGAATAGGAACTTTTTTTTGTAAAATCAGGCCAACAAAAGATTCCTAGCAAAGAGCCGAAGCAATGATTGAAAGTCTTTCATACAAGCGTTTTCACTTACTTCAGCACAGGATGACCATCATTTAAAAGCAGCAAGCGTAATGTGTGGGGGACAAATCTGTACCCAGAAATTGACAACAATATCTCCGTAGTTCACGGAAATACTCCGGATCACTCCTATGCAATAAACAGGGAGACTGCTGAAGACTGAGTCAGCTTGCTCAATTAGATTGAAGAGAATTAAATGGTGCGTCTGCGTTCATATCTCCATCCTTAAATGATGAATCCACCATCTAAATCAGCATGATTGCACGCTTACACAGCCGTGTTGCTGCCAGCTTTTTGCTTATAGGCAGCAGCAGTCTTTTTTTGTCAGCCAAGACCGCATTTGCAGAAAGTGCCAGTACAGATATTTTGTTTACAGGAACAGTGCCCGTCACCTGCGCATTTGAAGGACTATCACCAGCAGACCAGTTAGACCCAAAACTAGTGATGGCAAATCGTCAGGCCAACTGTAACGAGGGCACAGCTAGCCTGCATTATGAATCAACAACTGTAGAATCAACTAACTTTCCTATACCATCTGAGGATACTAGCTCAGACTTCACGAGCAGCTCCCAGCAAGGCATCATTACCCTTACTGCACACTAGAGACTGTACTAGGAATCGTCACATCCAACTCAAACGGCAGGGTTTCCCACTCTTCATCTTCTGGCCAGATCAGCTCACCAGTCAGCTGATATTGGCCGGATGATAGTGTTGAAAATGTATCATCCAAGGAGCCTAGGGGGAGATGTCGAGACCCTTCTGCGATCACCGAAAACGGCTCAGTTTCACCAGCGGCCACTTCTGCACCAGACTGTTTTAGCTGCCAGCTCACACTGGGACGACTTGATGCAGGACCAGAGTTGTTAACCAACAACTCTAACTGATTGTCTTCGACATCTACAAATGCCCTATCAACAGTTAACTCAGGAGCCAGATCTCCATGGCGTACATAAATGGTGGAACCAACTCGTGTCTTTAGCACAACACGAACGCCTTCTTCATTGATTGACTCAACTAAATTTTCAGTAAAGAGTATACCTCGATATTCACCCTCTGCCAGACTGGGAGGGAGCTGGGCCACAAATCGAATTTTTCGCGAACCAGCAACAGGTACCTCTAGCTCAATGGGAGAAAATCGTAGATAGGAGGTTAAATCATTGGGAGATGTCTCCAATGATTGAAACCCGTCTTCTTGATCGTAGGTAAAGGGCTCCATATAGACTCTGGCACGGAAAACCTCATCCGTCTCGTTAGTAACGGTAATCACTCCCTGAGCCCGCCCACGCTCAGCTTCTACTTCAATCACTAAGGGAGAAATCCCTACTTGTGCTGAAGCGGTCCCTACCCATAGGGCAGAAAATCCAAGCCCAAGGCCCAATATTTTTACTGTTGATAGACAACGCCAAAAAGGGAACTGCTTTATACCAAACATGACATCAACGCCTAACTAAGACTGTTTTGATAAACAACATCTCATCAGCTAACGATAAAAGGGCAGAGATTCTTCGCTATAAATGAATCAATTACCTTACAGCCTCAAAGAGTCGATTAATGTAATGGCCATTTTTTGACCTATAGCTTTTGATGAACAGAGATCAAAGCCACTAAAAGTATGAATATGATTTTTTTCACAGTCCTCTGAAGAAAAAACAAACCTATCAGAAACTGGATATTTAAAGCCGTCATCTACTTCTAGATAAACCCTGATAAAGCTCATTCAATATATTGCCATTAACAAAATGGTAGATACAAACCTGTATAATGAATCATTAAGTAGAAAAAGTCACTGTCTAACAATCATAGGAAAGAATGAGAATTCGATAGTTTACTTATAGTCAGGAATTCTATCTTTCCCACCACATTCCCTATGATTATTAGAGGTAAACAAACCAGTTTTTGCTATTGCAAAACTCTGGCAAATCAACTTATCCTATTGCACCTAATGAGATACATTTAGTTTCTCTTAGGAAGGAGTTGCGGTAACTGTTACTTCGAACTCATAATCAGCAGCGGGAAGAAGCGCTCCACCTTGATCGACCTTAAGATCAACCTCAATTACTTCATCCACAACTGGATCAGGATAGCTAATAGGACCAGTACCATCATTGAGCCAAGTCATAGTATTGAATGGATTGAGAGATGGGCCAGCTTTTTTAGTAACAGCAGTCACATCTACTTCAGAAGCACTATTACAGGTCAATTCAACAGAGCCTGAGTTACCACCAGGAGCCTTGCTAGAGAGGGCGGTAGCAGGTGTACCAATAGTTCCTAAGGTACCTGGCAGGACGTTGTCAAGCTCACAAAAGGCAGGAACAGTACCAGTAAATGGAACGTTTGCTGTTGCAGGATCTGCTTTGGCTGTAGGAGCAAGAATTACACTACTTCCAATGGCTAAAACAGATGCTAATGCTAAATGCCGAATCATAATAATCCTCCAAGGAATCGAAAAACGTTTTAACTGATTTAAACCTCTAAAAAAGAATCTATTTAATAGGCAAACAGATATTTTTTAAAGGTCTGGTAAAGACTACTTAATAGACAGTCATTCTCCGGAAAAACACAGGGACTAAAATATTAAGAAAAATATTTTAGCCCCTAATCTTAAAACCCTATTTATTGACAGCAAAAATCACGACTAAAACCCTTAAAGCCGTAATAAAACAAAAATTTTAGAGCCATAAAATAGCTCAAAAAAAGCTTTATAAAGAAATCAATACCTATTAAATTCACTCACTAAAGCCGTGTTTTTAATAGGTTTTATCTCTTGTTTTTTGATCAATATTGCTATCTAAGGTTTAACTGTTCCAGAGACACCGCTGTCTGAGCGAAGTCGTTCGCGAAGCGTCTCCTTCGGAGTTAACCAATATACCCCAACCAGCGTCCCCTTCGACGCCGCTCAGGGGACGCTGACTCTAAGGTGCAACTGTAAGGGTCACTTTATAGGTGTAGGTTCCTGGTGGAAATCCTAACCGCAAATCCTGTGCAGTGACGCGCATATCCACCTCTAGAGGAAGCTCGACGCCACGGGGAATAGGCAACGGCGATGCATTTGCACTGGTATTTCCCACAGGGGAGTCAACAAAGGCCTCAGCCAGGGATACCACCACATTGGGGCCGCCAGTTTGTACCGGCTCATTAACCACTAGCTGGGTATCACCATTGCACGTTAGATTAACCTGTCCAGGCAGTCCTCCTGACGCCAGACTGCTGAGTTTCTCAGCAATGGGTGACCCTACGGGCACAAGGCGACCAGGATCAGGGGTGTCAAACACACAGGCCAGGTCAACAACACCCGTAAAGGGTACATCTACCGACGACGAGGCATTCGGAGCGGTAGAGCTGAAGGGTCTGTCAGCCGTGGTGTTATTAGTACTTGGAGTACTTACCTGTGCTAGCGCACTGGTAGAAAATGTCGTTGTCAACAGCAGTAGTGACGACGCTCCTAAGAAACTTTTTATCAGTGCTGGGATTGTTAGACAATGCGGTTGGCTAGTCATACAAACTCTTTCCTATTTTCTAAACTGTTGCGTAGCATGCTCTACTACTCAGCACATTCCAGGTAATGGATAGTCTCTGTAGTACACAAAAATGCAGCTGAGCCCAGAGCACTACTGCCCCTGATTAAAGCCATCATCAGATGAACATGTGTGAATGGTTAGCCTACAGTTATGCAAATGTTGAAGCCATTAGCATCAATGCCAATACCATTGGCAGATGATTGACACCCCAAAAAGCTAAATTGAATGGCCCCTGCTAAGGACAATTAAAAACTTGTGCGACTCCGAGTAAGCCCTTTAATCTGTCAACACAGTAAACCTGTAGCGATAGTCACCCGCTGGAAAATCAACAGGTCGCCTGACTCGGATATCGACTTCGACCTGGGTGAACCCAGGCGGCAACGCTAAACGATCACCACTACTGCCTCGGCGACCGGCTGCGTTCACTTCTATATCATGATTTGTGCCCGCAGGATCAGGTGCTGGCCCAGAGGCCATGCTGGCCGAAAGTACCTGCAAGTTAATCGGCTCATCACTCCAAATTTCAAGGACAGCGGGGGCTGCTGTCTCCAAGACCTGTGGGTCGTAGGGATCAATCTCTAAAAGGCCGCTATTAATCACCCGAATCGTAGATTCTGCATAGGCTGGAGAGAGTATGCCTAAGACGGGGGCGAAAAGTACGACCGCCAAGGGGAACACAAGGCGTAACATGTTAACTCCTCAGGGAACATCGCTAACGGAATCAGACGTTAAGCAGTATCGCCAGAATTGAAGCGCCTACTCTGAAAACGACCACAATAGATGAGTGTCGTACGTCAGTTAGTACTTCAAAGCCAATGATTTAGATTTTTAGCCGCCATCTGATGTTTTCCGCATATTTCGAAACGGACCAGTGAAAATAAGTGCTCGCTACTTCAGTAATACTTGACTGAGATCACACATCAGGAATTCTACCTAAACTTAACATTTAATAATGGTAGCTTGATGATGCCTGAGTAAAGTTACTACTACACCCAAACTGGTCGATGCTTTGCCCATGAGACATAGGAAACAGAGGACAGTCAAACTGACGCTGACCATCTCCAAGAATAGATTATAGTATGTCGTACCACACACTTTAAGTTGAGAAAATTAACTACAGGTTGAAGTATTACGAAACTTTGGCAAGGAGAATGAGGCCACAACCACTCCCAGGAGTTGACCTTCTTCTAAGATCCATCGAGCAATTGGCTGAGGAGTCTCAGCTTGGGCAGCCTGACACATTGAAGACAAAACTTCCATGACATCAGGCGGATGACTGTTAGTAGATTGAATCACCGGGATAGTGGAGAGCATAATCTGTTCTTTTTGTGTTTTTGTGCAACTAAAAGCGCTGACTGTATTTGTTCCAAGTTAAGGAAACACTTTTAGCTTAAACCCTTACAGATTGCTCTTGGTGATCATTATGGCTAAACGTTGTGTTTTATGTCACATAGCCACTGTGAGAAATTTATTTAATGAATCTGCATATCGACTGAAGCTCAATACCTCCAGCCGATATACGGTTATCCATAGGGGTGTAAATTTGGGCACATGATTGCACGTTTCTACACTAAATGCCGACAGCGACACTCAATATTGCACTTACGAAAAATATTTTTCATATGCTTTTTAACCGTATTTAGCGCAATCACTAACTGCTCACCGACCTGCCGATAGGAAAGCCCCTGCAGATAAAGCTCCCAAACTTCAGCTTCCCGCTCGGTCAGCTCATAACGATAGGCATCTGCCATGGCCCGGTGATGGGCAATCTGGGTTAAATCTTCAATCGTGACCAGAATGCATTTTGTCGGCTGATCTGCCCAATCAATCCATTCCACATTGAGATACAGACGAATACCCCCTGGCAGAAACGCTGTGTCATAAAGCTGCAGCGTATATTCAGGAAAGTCTTCACAGCTTTCCATCAGGAAATTACGGAGTGTCGTCACCTGCTCAGGTATACCTGTTACTGACTGATAATCAACAGCACCAAACGCCTGACCTTTGACACCTTTGCGCAAGAGCATACAAAATTCATCGGCCCTAGTCGTACTTTGGAGTAAATTGCCAGCTTGATCAAATAGGATGAAACCGCGAAATGGAAACAACTGTCCTAGCAACGTTTCAAAAATCAAGTCCAGATTATCTGTGCTGGACTTGACCTCGTTTATGCTGTGAACAGATTGGAACACCTCATCCATAGGGGTTGGGAGGTTACTTACGCTTGCGGTACTTAGCACCATAGTTCTGTTTGCGAAATGGGGAACAAGCGATCAGCCGTAGTCAATATCTGAATGTCTAGAGGGCAAACTTCAAGTTTGATTGGTTTGACTGATCACACTCCTAACCTACGCAATGTGGCTGAACAGCGGCGACGAGAGGACTGTAGCGATCGCAATCTGACAGCAGCTACGGTTAAGACCATGGTTGCAGCCCAAGCATAACGTGGCACCCAATAGGGGCATGAGCTAGGATCAAGCAGGGTGAAGCAGGGGTGAAGCAAAATCATTGCCCCCATAGTTCATGGCATACAGGAGAGGCATTCCCATGAATCCAGGGCTAAAACCAGCGGATGTTGAGGCGTGGTTTCCATTAGATGTACAAACTAAATACATCGAGCATATTGTGCATCAGCCAGGTTTAAAGATAACCCTCAGACAAGCGACCTATTTTGTCCGACTGTGGGGCTATGGCTATCTGATGCAGCATGGAATGGACCATGCACCGATCAGTACCCTCAAGCGACAGATCAGTAGCTTTTACTGCTCCCACAGCGATGCAGCTGACTTATTTTATACACAGACCCAGGGTACACCACGGGCAGCCGGTCAGATGTTGGACAAGCTAGCCTCTAAAAACTTACTTAAACGAGGTGAAGCCGATGGTGTGGCCACCCGGCTCAGCTTAAATATTCCCCATGGGTTTGAGCTACCCGAAACAGAGAATGATGATACGTTCTATGCCGATGGTTTTGACCCTCGTAACGATGCCACCCTAGTCGCTAACATTTTAGAAAAGGTTTATAGCTACGACCCTGAACGACCGGAATCAATGCTCCACAGTATTAAGCGAGGACTCCGACAATGGGCACGACAATATTCTGAGGGTCTAAGGGTATTACGACGAACATCTACTAGAGAACCGGTTGGATTCGCTGCATTTTTGCCCGCTCACCCTGACTCAGAAGAGAAATTTGATCTCTCTCCTAGCCTAAGTTTACACCTTAGTCGGTTTGATGAGAGAGAAGAAGATCCGATCAAAATCGCAACCAAAGGAGAGCCTGATTGTTACACAGTTTTTGTGCGCAGCTGGCAAATTCAGCCCAATATTTGGACCTATGAAAACGCCTGTGAGTTGATCAAAGACTCTCAGATAACGTTGAACAAAATGCGAGACGATTTCCCCAATCTCAGTGATATTTACACCATCGCCATTCATCCCCGCTCAGAAGACTTTGCCCTATCTCTCGGCTTTCGAATGACTAAGGCAGATCCTCATTCTTCATTACGCTGGCTTTATATGCCCCTCGACCGATTTCTTGAGCTAGATTATGAGGACGTATTACTAAACTTTGATTACAGCCATCGCTACAATTAAACGAGTTCCCTACCTGAGGTGCGGTTTTAAGGTGGTTTACCACACATTCCAAGCCAGAATAGCTCCTTTAAAGTGGAGTGGAGCAATTCTTATGTACGTAAGCATCCATGAGCCGATCTAATCCACAACCGCCTCGCCCCGTGTTGGCTAGCCAGGTTAAGTCTCAGAAAACCACAGGTAAGTTCAAAACTTTTCGTCCCGTGCCTTACCACATCGTCCTTAGTCAAGCAGCACGATTAGAAGCATGGACTCAAGAGGTGGAAGCGTTTAGCAGCCCGGCAGAAGCAATAGATAGCAACGACTTTGATCCCAAGTTGATGGATCGATACGAATAATTACCATAGTTTGTCAAGAAATATCTCTTGAAGTAATTATTCTTGAGCCAAAGCTGCTAGAAATTTATCCACTGCGTCAAACTAATCGCGATAGGTAACGAACACGTTTGGCACGTAGATAGGCTTCCAATAACATCACGTTAGTGATATCTACTTGGTGCCGTTGTCCTTAGGGATTGCCCCTACGGACTGATGCATTGCCCTCAGATTTAGGAACAGACAGCAAAGCCATGCTAATTCTAGCTCTGCTGCCTGCTTGAGTGTGGTTTAGCGTTGTGGTTTATGATTCAGAGCGCAGCTTTTCTAGAACACTCTGGTCTTCCATGGTGGTGGCATCGCCGACGAGTTCTTCACCGCTGGCCAGGTTACGGAGAAAGCGACGAATGATTTTGCCGGAGCGGGTCTTGGGCAGACCGTCAGCAAAGCGGATTTCGCCGGGGCGTGCGATCGCACCAATCTCCTTAACCACATGCTGCTTTAGCTCAGCCTTCAGCTCATCGCTAGGACTGTGGGTGCCTTCTAGAATCACAAAGGCAAACACATCTTCACCCTTAATCTCATCCTTACGACCCACCACAGCCGCTTCGGCCACGGCGGGGTGAGACACCAGGGCTGACTCAATTTCCATGGTGCCTAGACGGTGACCCGACACATTGAGCACGTCATCGGTACGACCCATGATCCAGAAGTAGCCGTCTTCGTCTTTACGGGCACCATCACCGGCAAAGTAAACATACTTACCATCCTTAGGGGGAATATGCTCCCAGTAGGTGCGGCGGAACCGAGCGTCATCGCCGTAGACGGTGCGCATCATGCTGGGCCAGGGGTGCTGAATCACCAGGTAGCCCCCTTCATTCGTACCAACAGGGTTACCTTCAGCATCAACGATTTCGGCCAGGATGCCGGGGAAGGGTTTTGTGGCTGAGCCGGGTTTGGTTGCGATCGCCCCTGGCAGCGGCGTAATCATAAAGCCACCCGTTTCCGTCTGCCACCAGGTATCGATGATCGGGCACTTCTCGCCACCAATCACTTTGTGGTACCACATCCAGGCTTCTGGGTTAATGGGCTCACCAACGGTGCCCAAAATCCTTAAAGAAGACAGGTCACGGGCATTGGGGTGCTGATCCCCCATCTTGAGAAAAGCACGGATAGCCGTAGGCGCGGTATAGAAAATGGTGACTTTGTATTTCTGCACCACATCCCAGAAACAGCCAGGGTTAGATGCACGGGGAGCGCCCTCGTACATCACACTAGTGGCACCGTTAGACAAGGGTCCATACACAATGTAACTGTGGCCTGTAATCCAGCCGACATCTGCGGTACACCAGTAGACATCATCCTCTTTAATGTCAAAGGCCCACTTCAAGGTCATGTGGGTATATAGGTTATAGCCACCCGTGGTGTGTACCACACCTTTAGGCTTACCCGTGGTACCGCTGGTATAAAGAATAAACAGCAGGTCTTCACTATCCATGGGCTCAGCAGCACAATCAGTGGAAGCCCCTGGTTTGACATCATGCCACCAAACATCGCGACCGTCTGTCCAATCCACATCCTGCTTAGTGCGCTGAACCACTAGAACGTTGGTGACAGAGGGCACGGCCTTATTTGCTAGGGCATTGTCTACGGCAGGCTTGAGCGGCATGGCCTTATCTTTACGGAAACCACCGTCAGCGGTAATCACCACCTTCGCCTGAGCATCATTGAGGCGATCCCGCAATGCTTCAGCACTAAAGCCACCAAAGACGACTGTATGGGCAGCACCGATGCGGGCACAGGCCAGCATAGCCACAGCGGCTTCAGGGATCATGGGCATGTAAATACCGATGCGATCGCCTTTAGCTACGCCCATATCCTTCAGCACATTCGCCATTTGACACACTTCACTATGCAGCTCAGCATAGGTCAGGGTACGAGAGTCACCGGGCTCACCTTCCCAAACCAGGGCAGGCTTATCTCGGCGATGGGTATCCAAGTGACGATCCAGGCAATTGTAGGAAATATTGATTTGGCCACCGACAAACCATTTGGCAAAAGGAGGCTGCCAATCGAGAACGGTATCCCACTTTTTGAACCAGTGAAGCTCTTGCTCAGCTAGCTCAGCCCAAAATGCAGCGGGATCAGCCGCCGCCTTATCGTAAAGAGCCTGATATTGATCAGCACCAGAAACAGTTGCTGCTGCCGCGAACTCAGCGGACGGCTCAAACAGTCGCTGCTCTTGCAGAATCGATTCGATTGCAGGCTGTGAGTTAGAGGATTGTGCCATAGGTCGTCTTACTAGCGTTTCTATATGCGGTTTTTTGAAGGCTATAGGTTGCAGACGCAACTAAGCCAAAACCGTCTATGTTTCTCAATATTTTTTGACGTAATGGCACGCAGCAATCATTTTGGTTGGAAATTGTAAATGAAACCTTGTCCAAGTCCAGACCTGTAGTTTTGCCGTCGAGGAACCTCTAAGTTGAAACTTAGAGGTGGTTTAAGCATCATAAAGAGCGTTGAGCAGGAGTAGACCGATGGAAGCTCCGGACAGTAATCAAGAGGCAAAAAAGGTGATTTGATACCAAATTGTCTTGGCCTTTTTAGCAACACTTCTGTTGTCTATTAACGGATGTCAAAATCTACCACCATCAATCTATGAAATCGCTAAATTATGGGAGACACTTAAAAAACCACACTGGATCAGTATCGGCACCTACATTGGCAATCCCAGTGCAGCCTATTATCTTCAATGATGGTAGCCTGCCAGCAACTAGATGCTTAGCTGACGCTTCAGAGTCGCCATGCGCCAGCCCTCATCACTGAATAGAGGTAAAGACTATGTCTGATGTTACGACCCTACTCCAAAACTACAGTCGCGGTCAGAGAGATTTTTCTGGCTTATCTCTAGCTGATGTTAATCTCAGTCATGTGGATCTAAAAGGAGCAGATCTTAGCTACAGTGAACTGAGCAATGTGGATCTCAGGCAGGCGAACTTACGCGGTATTGACCTGAGCTATGCCAACCTCACTAAGGTTGATTTACAGGATGCAGATTTACGGGGTGCCATGCTAATCGGCACTGACCTACGTGAGGCTAGCTTAAAAAATGCCAATCTAAAGGACGCTGACTATATACCGGGAAGCACACAATTTCCTGAAACGTTTGATCCTAGACAGGCTCAGATGTGCTCTGTTCAGACCTAGCTCAATTGTATTAGTTCAAGCAGCATTTTTTTGTAAAAGTCAGTGCTTCATCCCCTCTTGGGAAAATCACCTGGGAATAGATAAGGTACTAATGCCAGGAATTACCCCTATCTTGTTCAAAATATTCAGACGGACCTAGTAGCTAACTTTTGCAGCTCCTAGGTTCTTTTTTTTAAGGGAAACAGCATAACACCACAGGTACGATTATCCATTTGTTAGAAATAGGCACATCAAATCAAGCGATCGCATCAGAAAGGTACCCATGGGGGGTCTATCGGGGAAAAGGACTCAACAATACAATGAATCTGTAGCCGAGAGGGAACTAATTATGAAGCTTCCGTATTTTGACCTAAATTTTTAGGCCAATTCAGCAACTGTCTGCTAAGTACTCAGTACTTTTACAAACGTACTACATTAGGACTATCGGGAGCAAAGGGTAGTCACTATTCGTACTCCCTAAATCAATTGAGCAAATGATATGCGTCAGCTTAGGGCAAGTTAGTCCGGCAGCTCTAAGTTTTACATCAGGTCTACCAAGGTTTCTTAGGAGATAACATAATGTCCCCAGTCCTCTTCATTTCATTACCTTTTGTACTACTGCTTCTTATGTCTCAAGGTGCTGGCACGCATAAACCCCCAAAGGTTAAGGACACTCAAGAATCAGATTTTCAGGATGGTGACATCATCATCATTCGGAAACAGTCTAAAAAGAAGTCTTAATGATAGGTAAAATGGATAGTAGATGCCCCTGAAGGACAGTGTGTTGAGCATTGTGTTTTGCTCTGAGTTAAGAATCAGGGTCTCTCGCAATAATTTCGGCGAAGGATTTGTGATCTTCATCATCTCAACCTGTGTTCTAGCTCACTCTCACCATTAGGACAAACCCCAAGAAAAAGCCCCTACCGTTGGGTAGGGGCTCTACTGTGTTGTATCTCTGTTGAGAGGAGAAGGGAGAGAAAGATTGTGCGTCGTCTAGCTATCTACAAAACGCTAGATGCCTTGTAACTCATACCAAATCTGAGTTCATTAACCCCGATAAAAATACATCAATGCATAGGAGCAATCCCTTGTGGTTGCTCTGCGATATCGGATGCAAGTAGCCAAGATGTCGTACAGATTTTATGCCAAGAAACCAAGTCTCTTACCATTGTCGCGAGCCAAACGAATCAAATTCTGACGCTCGGTGCGGTCGATACCAAACCAATTACAAACTGTTGTAATCACTTTCGAATGGAGAGCAATCACCTTACCACGCATTTGATTAAACTCACGCTTGCCAAGCTGACTACGAAGCAAAATTACAAGAGGTGCAAACATGTGGGCTCCTTGAAAATAAGTACATAAAAGGTCTTTTGTGGCCGTTACTTGAAGAGAATTAGAAGTGCTAGTGATAAGTAACGTGCTGCAACCTATGTAAACAATAGTAACGCAATGTAACGATAACGTTACAAACTATTGCATTTATTTTTCTTATGTGAGTTATTTCGACGTACAGGTATTTACGCCAGCACAAAGCAGCCAGCCTTCAATACTGACCATTAGAAGGGCTTCATAACTGACACAAAACTGATGGCTTAAAGGATATGTACTGCGTCTATGAGTTGCTTGCGAGCTACGACAAGCCTTCAATTAATAGACCCTGCTATCCTGAATGTCTAGGAATACGGACACAACCGTTGACACTCCCTCTCTACGTTCCTCACCTTTAGGGGTCAGAGAGTGTTGAGGATGGAGGCACTGCCAACAATTGACTGGCTTCTACTTGCTCAGCCCAGACCGTCAGTGTTGTGCCTAGAGATTGGTTAAGGGATGCGATCGCATCCGCTAAGTCAATGGCTGCATTCACCTCATTATTTTGGGTAGCGACCACCGCATTTTGTAGCTCTAACACCTCAAAAATATCGCCCCCCCGTCCCAAGCGTTCTCTGGTAAGGGCATTCTCTAAACGCTGCTCAGCTAACTCACGAGCCAGCCGTGTTGCTTCGATACGATTGCGCGCTGATTCCACATTTCTTAGCTGATCCTCCACATCTAAGCGAATATCCGAATTCAGACGTTCGAGGTCATTGTTTAGCTGTTGCTGCCTGACCTGATTACGTTCAAAGGCCGTTTTTGTAGATTCATCGTCCAGCAGGTGCGTTAACACGAGTTCCGTTGACGCCTCGGAAAAATCCCCCGTACTGGCATTAGCCCGCAAGTCCAAGTTCCAGCGTCGGTTATCAACCGCAACTATTTCTTCAAGTTTGGCAATTTTTAGCTCAAATTGTAGTTGCTGATAATCGGGTCGATTTGCATAGGCAACCGCCGCTAACTGAGCCAGAGATGGCATTACAAACTCTCGATCAATGGTATTGAGCATAGAGAGGGCTTGGTCAGGAATTGTAATCTCTAACGAATCGGATACATCCAACAGATTGAGGAGATTAGACTTGGCCTGTTCGAGATCATTTTCAGCTTCTAGCACAGTTGTTTCCGTAGCAGCCAGGTTAGCATCAATTTCCACGAGTTCAAACTGAGCCCGACGCCCCGCCTCGACGAGTGCCTCAATCGACCGTCGCTGTTGTTGCTGTGTGGTCAATGACAGACGTTGAATTCGCAAAGCAGCCTGGGTGCGAATCAACCCATGATAAGCTTGAACACCACTGGTAATATCGGTAATTAAACGCTGTCGTAACTCCAGCTGGTTGTTTTCTTCCTGTAGTCTTGCAATCTCAATCTGTGAGGTATTGACGGCTCTACCCCCTCCCCGCAACAACGGCTGGGTCAGACTCAGATCAAGTTCTCGATCATCTACATCGACACTGACTTCAATATCAGTACCCAAGGGAGTTAAAAATTCTGCCCGTAGCAATGCTTCACGAGTCACTTCAGGCACAGCATCTTCTTGATCGCTGAGGCCAATACTGAGGGTGGGAATAAAATCTGGTAAAAAGATACTTTCTGCTTCTTCTAATTCTTGCCGTTGAACAATTCTATCCAGAGTTGCATTTCTGAGGTCGAGATTATTTTCTAATAATAACTTAACCACGTCTGCCGCAGTCAGAGAGATATCTGCAGAGCCATTGTCGTTGTCATCTGTGGTTGACGAGTCTGTCGTTGCAGGAGCTGCTCTAGGGGGCGGCACATCGGCTGGGGGCAATTCTGGCAGGCCAGTTTGGGCTAAACCAGGGTACATAATTAACCCCAACAAAGTACTGACAAACAGAATTTGGTTAAGTTGACTTTGTAATCGCATCAGTCACTCCGCAGGGCTTTAACAATATCAACTTGGGTGGCACGCAACGCTGGAATAAAACTGGCTCCCACACCAACCGCTACCGCCGCCCCCATAGACAGGGCAGCATTACGAGGAGAAAATCGATAGGGGGCTTGAATAACAACGGTTGTAGCAACGTGAGTCAGGCCATGGACAGTGGCTACCGCGACTCCGCCCCCCAACAAGCTTAAAATCACAGCCTCTAAAATAAACTGGCTCATCACTTCTATCTTAGATGCCCCAATGGCACGACGAATACCAATTTCTTTGGTTCGTTCCAACACGGTCGCAACCGTAATGTTGGCAATGCCGACGCCACCAATCACAAGGGCAATCAACCCCACAGCGGTGAGGGCAGCTGAGGCAATCTGTTGGACTTCTAAATCTTCAAATAAGTCATCTGCATTACTCCAAACATGCACCTCTGCCTGGGGAAAGCTCTCGATCAAGAAGTTTTCCACTGCGTCACTTAAGTCATTGATTTGGGTCAAGGAGTAGGCGCTAATTTGTAATGAATCCCATCGACGTCCTCCCGATAAAACGGTAGCAAAGGTTTCGGTCATCCAAAGTTCTCCCCCTGTACCCCACTCAGAGTTAGATTTGGACTCCATCACACCGATAATGACAAAGCGATTGCCATTGGCATAAATTGCCTGATTTAAGGGGGATTTCTCCTGAAACAGACTGACGGCTAATTGCTCATCCACTAAGACAACAGGACGATATTGATCAACATCCGCTTGATCAAAAAAACGTCCCTGCAGCATCCGTCGTCCTGTGGTGTCTAAATAGTTAAGAGAGACACTACGGGCGCGAATTTCAGCTTCTTCTGCCTCATGCTGCACCGTATCAATGCTGTAAACATTGCTGATGGCACTAATAGCGCGAATTTCAGGAATTGAGTTTGTCAGTGCTTTTTGAAAGGTTTCATCTAGCTCAGGTTCAGGACCTTCCCGTGTCCAGACCCAGGGACTGACAAAGGGCCGATCACGCTCCGCTAGCTTGAGATTAATTTGCTCGCGGGTAATGGTTTGAATATTCAGGGTGGCACTGACCGCACCCACCCCCATAAATACTCCAAACGCCGTCAAACTAGACCGTAACCACTGATTCGTCAGGGAGCGCCAGGTCATCAATAAAAGGTCAGGTAAGGGCAGTCCCATGGCAGTTATGGTTCTGGGTCCAATGCATCGGGCAAGAAAAATTCAGAGGAGTCACTAATGGGTGTACCAGGGGCAATGGTCAGCGTCGGTGGCACCAGGGCAATCTGATCATTGACACTCAGTCCTTTAGTCACCGCTACCAGGTCTAGACCTTGGAGGCCTAATTCAATCGGCTGCTGAGTTGCATTCCCTCGCTGATTTCGCAACCAGACAAACGGTTGCTCGCCATCTCGCTGCACGGCTTCAGGCGGCACTACTAATACATCTTGCTGCTGCTCTGTAATAATTTCAACGCTGACAAAACTGCCAGGAATCAAAGTCTGACTAGCACTGTCTAAGCGTACTTGAGCGGTAACTCTGGCTTGATCATCTGAGGAATTTCGGCGATTGCCGGCGGCTAAAGCCTGGGGAGCTAGGGCCACCACACGTCCATCATAATCCTGGGCATCAGGGCCAATGGCACGAATTCTGGCGGGTTGATTAATGCTGACTTTTGCCGCATCTAAGGTTGACAGCTGCAGAGCAACAATTTCTTGGCTGGGGTCCCCCAGGGTCAGTAGGTCAGTCTCAGTGGCAATGGCGTGACCAGGACTCACCTGCACATCCAGGACCACACCATCAATGGGGGAGCTGACAACTCGATCGTTGAGCTGCTGCTCTAATAGGGTCAGCTGCTCAGATGCCGTCTTTAAGTCCAACTCGGTTTTGGTGACGGCTAATTGCCTGTCCTTGAGTGTGGAACGGGTATTGTCTAGCTCTGTTTGATCGCGCCGCACCTCGTCTTTAGGAATAAAGCCCTCAGCCGCTAATGTCTGGGATTCTTGATATCGCTCTAGGGCGGCATTCACCTGCTGCTGCACTTCGGTGACTTTTTCTTTGTCACGGGTGAGTTGAAGCTGAAATTTTTGGATTTCGACTTGCTGCGATCGCACATCTTGCTCTCTCTTGCGATCGCGCAGTACCACCAGCGGCTGACCAGCGGCTACTCGACTCCGCACATCCACCAGCACCTGCTCTACCGTGGCTTCATTTTGAGGGGACTTCAGGGTCTGCTGCCCCCCCAATGCCAGGGTGCCACTGGCGGTTACTGTTAGCTCGACAGTCGAACGCTCCACCGTATGGAGTGGCACGGCAATTGGCTCTGATGTAGTACTGCCATACCGCCTATAGCCCCAAATAGCGATACCGCCTAAGGCCGTAAACCCCACTAGCCAGATTGCGATCGCACGATACCTTAATGAGTGAGGCGTCGACCTCAACGGCTCCACAGCCGTCAGCAACGTTTCCCCAGACTGCTCTGGAGCCCTAGCATCTGTCATATTCTCTGCTACTTAAACGGCAAATGCCCGTGATGTCCATTAATCAAATCTTACAAAGATTAACCGCTGGGTGTCCAATCACACTTGCCCAAAAGTAGAGCTTGCCCAAAAGTAGAGAAACCTGTACCTTATGCTCCGGATCCTTAAAGGCGACCTTACAGCCCGCATCCCAGTCATCTTAACGACGAGCACCATGGCTCACGATAATCATCGCACAGCAAGATTGTCGCAAGTTGTCAACAGCTTACTGCAGAGAGTCTGATAGTAGCACATTTTGTCACAAGCCATACATCCCATAACATCTGAGGCAGACACATCTATCACTATCCCCTCTGAATCTCACTGAAAAAATCAGAGAAAAACATCTCACGTTAACTGAATAATCCCTAAACGATCAACAACAAAGTTGTATAAAGAGCAGCACCCGTCATAAAGGAGAAGAAACAACTTTGTATTTCATCGGGTAGTTCGTGCTTCAAAATATTGAGGATGATACTGCCAGCTAGAAAAGACCAAACAAGAGAGATCCCAGCTTCGCCGAGGTGTAGGGATTGTCCTGCGATCGCACCCACCATAATCGCCGCCGTCAATAGCCAACGTCCATACTTATCATAGGGAACCTGATGGTGCTCCCGTAAGCCATGATCAACAATAAAAAAGTGCAGTGCGATAGCTGCAAAAAATAATAAACACTGCAACAGAGTATGGCTGGTTAACTCCTGTAGTAAATATCCCACAATCACATTAAGCACAGTAAAACCAGCAATATGAATCCAGAAAACAGTATGGTGGGCACTATCTTGATTGTTATTAATTTTGTTAGTCTGGCGAGATTTGAGCGCTAAGATATCTAAACCGTAGAACATTAACAAGCCCAGCAATGCTAGCAAATAAACATGATTTTCCAAATAGGCAAACAATGGAATTTCAGAATGTTCTATCGCTTCTTGAGCATGGCTTAACTCTGGAAAAACTTCAAGAAAAACATAGCCAATGGATACGCCTCCCGCAAAGGACATCCAACGAAATTCAGGAATAAAGGAAAAAATCTTTAGCTTAGAAACAAATGCATGAACAAATGCTAGGCCAACTGCTAACGCAATCCCTGGTCCAGACATAATTTTCCCTTAACTCTATAAGTCGGTACGCTACTGACAATGGTGATATAAGTTTAGACTGCAGGCTAACGTTGCTTACCTAAATTAACTTTCAATACAGATATCACTCCTATCGCTAGCCGCTAAAACAACAATTGGCTCTATTGCTTTGCTCTCTCAGAAAACCACTGTGTGGTCTATCGCACTGACCATGAAGAATAGGTCTTAAGGTTCATCGAAACTTGAATGGGAAGTTGCTTCAAAGCTAAGTAGGATATGGATTAATTATTAAGGCTCTGAACTCGCTCAAGAATCCCTGATATTTTTAGTCGGTAACCCTGCTAAGATTTAGAAATCTTCAAAACATTAGGGACAGATCACTTTCTCCTAACGATAGCGATAGAGCGTAATTGTTCTCGGGCATTACCATAGTTTTTCAACCACATCCCGATAAAACTACTGGGTTACATCTATTATTCCGGATGTGGGCATAGTCGATTTTCAGTCACACTCAGTTCCCATGGAAGATTTTGATCGCTATGGCTTTTCCAGGCATGACCTGAATGTAAGAGCCGCTCATTCGCTATGTAGAGCAGGCTGGATGTTGGCTGAAATCAATGGTGTTCTTCAGAACGGTGACATTAGCCCCACAGGATTTCAAATCATCCGACAGCAAGCAACCACCCTGGACCAGCTACAGCGCCAATTTGGTCCACCCCCAGCGTTGCGACCAGCTCCCGTAACCTCATCCACTGATATTAAGCTCATGGAGGTTGATATCAACCGAGTGCCAACTATGCGAGTCATGAATCGCGGCGTAGAAGAAGCTGCTGCTGTGCTGAGTCACCATGGCTGGCATTTTTCGCAAATTCGCAGAGTGCTTAAAGCACCAGAGACACCGTTAGGGGATCTAGGATTGGCCTTAATACATGAACTCCAGCAAGAGTATCAAACACCACGCAGTAATCTACGTAAATCCCCGCAGACAATTCCTCAGAAGCCGACTGTCTCTAGGGTTCAGATATTCGTCATCTTATTTTGGGTGGGCCTGTCAATTTTTATTGGAGTTTCATTGATTCTTCACCTGCTGTGAAGTTTTTGGCGAGACATATCAGGAGAATCACTGTTCCCTTCGTATGTCGTTTATATGTAGTTATAAATCAGAGTATCCAGACCGCTAATTTAGGGTCAGGAATTGCTCAGTTCACGTCCACTTAGTCATAGCAGTTATACGCAATCCAGAAGTGCTCCAAGTTCGGGCAAACGTATTTATCTAGCTAAGTATTTGATAAGTCTAGGGTTATATGAAAAACGTTCAGCATCATGATGCCTTACTGGAGCAAGCTATAGATATCAGAGCTGCTCGCACCTTATGTAGAGATGGTTGGTCATGCAAGCAAATTAATGCTGTCCTGAAAAATACTAAAATCAGCGCTCAGGAATTTGTCGATATGCAGACTCAGTCCAGGGAACTGGATAAACTCCAGAACGTGTTTGGCTCGCCGGATGACTCTTTAGCTGTAGGTCATGCTGAGCCTAATCAGTCAGAGCTTGATTTTCTGAACCGTGGTCCCGATGCAGCTGTAGCGGTGTTAAAAGAAAAAGGGTGGAATAACTACGAAATTAGCCTTGTCATCCAGGAATCCATGTTTGCATCCCTGGATGAACCTACAGTTGACTGGCCTGAACAGCAACAGCCTGGAGAGATCGCCGGACATGGTGCGGCAATCCCTCCACAGACTGCGCCGCCTAGCCATAGTTATCCACCGCCCCACAGTTATAACCAGGGCCCAAGGGCTGCTGCCATTAGCAATATCTCGACCCCTGGATTAGCCTCAAATAGACGCGCACCTCATCGCAGAAGTGCACTCCAGAACTTTGGACGTGACGTATTTATATTGGCATTTATGGCTGGATTAGCCCTGGCATTGCTATTTACCTTGCTGTAAACAGCCTCAATACTCAACGACAAATTCGTCAAAACGATTGATTGGCAGACAGTTTTCAACTTCGATGCGTGTAACACTTGAACGCTCGGAACCTTTTTTTGTCCATTCAATTAGCGCCTTAAGCTGGTCATCAGGCCCATCAGCAACAATTTCTACCGTATGGTCGGGCTTATTGATAACATAGCCCGTCAAACTCAATGCCTGAGCTTTTTTACGTGTGTGATAACGAAAGCCCACACCTTGCACTCGGCCATACACCGTAATTTTTATTCGTGACATCTAAGGGGTGAACTAACTGGTTACCCCTTATTTTGTATCAAAATGTAATTATTTTTTAAGTTTTATTAAGAGGCAAAATTTTAGTGGCCAGGGTATTTGTTTTTCAAAATGTCAGCGCAATTTACCTTGACAAAGGGGCAGCATGATAAGTAATTCTACTCATTGGATCTGGGATTTGAACCAAGGCTGCTTTTACGGTGTCAACACCAGCCCCTGGTCGACAGCTATGGTCAGTCAAATGACGTTTCCAGGCCCGACTGCCAGGTTGACCATGAAAGAGCTGCAGCATATGACGGGTAATGGAGTGAAGCTTTGTACCTTGTTCGGTCCAATGGGCGATGTAGGGCAGCATCGCAGTCACGACTTGGTGACGTGTTAGGGGCTCACCCATTGCGTAAATATCACGGTCAGCCAGGGCAAAAATATAGGGTGTGTCATAGGCGGCGCGACCAATCATCACCGCATCTACATGCTGCAGATGCGTCTGGGAAACCTCTAAGGTTTTGATTCCTCCATTGATTTCAATCCACAACTTGGGATATTCCTCTTTAAGGCGATAAACGTCGTCGTAGCGCAGGGGAGGAATATTGCGATTGTCTTTGGGGCTCACCCCCTGTAGCCATGCTTTACGGGCATGAACAGTAAACCGACGACAGCCAGCTGACGCTACAGTGGTGACAAATTTCACCATGTCTTCGTAGCGATCGCACTCATCAATCCCAATCCGATGCTTTACGGTCACCGGAATCCTGACAGTCGCCTGCATCGCTGATATACAATCTGCTACTAATGCTGGTTGCCCCATTAGACAGGCACCAAAGTTGCCACTTTGCACGCGATTACTGGGACAGCCCACATTCAAATTGACTTCGTCATATCCCATGTCCTCAGCAATCTGTGCACACTTAGCCAACAGTTGAGGATGATCCCCGCCAATTTGAAGCGATAGGGGCTTTTCAGCCGGATCAAAGCCGAGTAGTTTGTTGCGATCTCCATAGAGAATAGCTTGGGCCGTAATCATCTCGGTATAGAGCAGCGTTTTCCGCGTAATCTGCCGCATAAAATAACGAAAATGCCGATCTGTGCGGTCCATCATAGGCGCCACACTGAGGGGATAAAGGCGTTGAGCGATTGGAGTAGAAAGCATTGAGCAACTGATCAAGCAGTGGGTGAATAGCGCATTAGCTTTGTTGGATTTCGCGTAGCTTTACCCAACAAAACCAAGGGGTGGTTAGAGACATGTAAAACCCAACCTACGGTTGAAGCTCCGCACCTTCTTTATCCAAATACGCTTTTGCCTTTTGCGGCTGCCCCCAAAGCACTTGCTCGTGTTTATAAATCACCATGCCAGGACGGGCTCCTTTAGGTTTATAAACATGTTTAGGTTTTGTGTAAACCACTGGCACCTGCTCAGATTGACGTGCCCGACTAAACCAAGCAGCAATATTAGCGGCAAACGCCAGCTCATTATCACTGGCCTCAGCTCCAGGAGCCAAACGAAGGAGGACATGACTACCAGGAATTTCCTGGGTGTGAAGCCATATGTCATAGTCGTTAGCAGCCTTAAACGACAGAGCTTCGTTTTGGTTATTGTTGCGCCCTACCCAAACCTCAGTACCGTTAGGGGTTTGCAACTTATAGAAGTTGGGCAACTGATCCCGACCACGCTGTTTCTGACGCTGATAGGGGTTCTCTAGATACCCCTGTTGCACAAGTTCATCACGAATTTCCTCAAGCGCCGTAAGATCGTCAGCTTGGCCATAGCTTTCCGTCTGAGTTAGCGCCGATTCTACCTGCTCAAGATAGAGCAGTTCGGTTTCCACCTCTTCAAGCAAGGGCATTACAGCATCACGGGTACGCTTAAGTTTTTGGTGACGCTTATAAAATGCCTGGGCATTTTGCACTGCATTTTTCTCAGGGTTCAGGGCCAAGGTCACCGGTTCTCCTGATTCAAAATCCTGCAGCTGAATCGACGACATACCCGGCTGCCATTCATGGAGATAGGCCATGAGTAAATCAGCCTTTAGCCGATAGCGTTCAGCCTGGTCAGAATCCTCCAGACGCTGATGAAAATTAGCAGCTTTTTGACGCAGCTTACCTATCAGGGTTTTCACTTTTTGGCGCAGCTGATGATGCAGCTGAGAAAAAAACTGCTGATTGAGATGGGTGGTGTAATAATCATTCAACAGCTCTTGAATAGAGCCTGGAAAATCCCCTCCTACAGATGACGCAGTCCAGCCCAAAACTGTATATCCCTGATGCGTATAGGTCGGTTGAAAATCGTTTTTCTCTAAGCATTGCAACCAACGTTGCCACTGTAGATATAACTGCTGCCAATCATCTGTCGTCAAACTGTCGGTGGTTTGATTAGGTCCCAGATTCGCAGCATAGCTCAGCTGCTTAGCCAGGGCAGTACTCAGACCGCTATAGCTTTTCACCATCATTTTGCTCAACTTACCAGGCACCAAACTAATCCGCTCTTGCCAGTCGACAAATGACTCATCCAAACGGGGCAACGTCCCTACAATGGTTGGTGGTGGCTTGTATGGCCCACCGGTACGAATCGTACGAACACTGGACTGCTGTTCATTCACCTGATGGGCTGCCGTGATAATCTCTTGCCGAGCATTAGTCAATAAAACATTGCTATATTTCCCCATAATCTCCACATAAAGATGCCATTCTGCAGATTCATCAGGACGACGAGCAAACTGCAAATCAATCGCACGCTCCCAAGGTGCAAGAAATTCAATCTTGGTCAGGGCCAGCCCCCTAAATTGATGTTTTAATTGCTGACTAAATGTAAAGGTATCGGGATGTTTGGGAGGAGCAGCTCCTATATGGATGCGAGCGGCTTGAGGATGCCAGGAAATAATTAGCCAACCCCGTCGGTCAAATGTACGTAACCCCAAACAAATAGTGTTACGATCTTGTTGCACTACTTGTTCACAACGAGCAGGCAACCATTCGGTGGCTAGCTCATTACATACTGCCCTAAGGGTTGTTATATCAACCGGCTGCACTTTTTATCCTCAGTTATCAGTGATTTTGCAAATTTATGAATGATTTAGCGATTTTTTTGTTCTCTTTAACCACGAGGTGGGCAATCTAAAGCTGGGTTAATACAGACAAAATTCTTCATTTTCAATGGTTACGCCTCATTTTTCTCATGTTTAATCGCTTTTTTTTCGTTAACATTTCGGTAACAGGATTTAGTCATTTACGCAATTGAGATAACACTTTTTTGCGCACAGTAGCTCTTGCTGCTTTTCAGGTTTTATGTATTGAATGCTTGCTTTCAAAACTATGGACATTAAGCTTATCAATATTGGCTTTGGCAATATCGTATCTGCGAATCGCGTTGTGGCTATTGTTAGCCCTGAGTCTGCCCCCATCAAACGCCTGATTGGCGATGCTCGCGACACAGGACAACTGGTTGATGCGACCTATGGTAGACGCACTCGAGCTGTAATTGTGACTGATTCAGACCATGTGATCTTATCGGCTCTGCAGCCTGAGACAGTAGCAAATCGCTTTATGATCAGTAAAGAGAATGGTGATTGATTACCATAGACTGCCGGATGTATAACAGTCCCATAGATGTCATTGGCTGCGACTACGCTCAGTCAACGACATTTATTATGCAAAAAGGGACGATTACATTCAGTTCACAGCCCTTGATAAAGACTTGAGCGGTTTACACTAAAGACATTAGTAATAATGCCACCAAGATTGCATTTGCAGATGTCCGTTAATTCCGCTCGTCCACCAGCTTTAGACAAAATTGTTAAACGCTTTCAACGGATTCAAGATCCACGCCGTCGCTATGAGCAGCTCCTATGGTATGCCAAGCGTCTAGAAGGGTTTCCGGAAGAAGCTAAAATACCTGACAACAAGGTAAAAGGCTGTGTTTCTCAGGTGTACATTGCTGCTAAGGCTGATGATGAAGGTCATGTTAGTTTTCAGGGTGACTCGGATGCGCAAATTACTAAAGGGTTAGTGGCTTTATTGATTGAGGGTCTTCAAGGGCTACCACCGCAGGATATCGTACAGCTGGAACCCGATTTTATTAAAGAGACACAGCTAGATGTAAGCCTGACGCCATCGCGTGCCAATGGGTTTTACAACATCTTTAAAACAATGCAGCAGAAGGCGTTGGCATTGATGGGTGAATAACCTGTAGGGGCGTTGCATGCAACGCCCCTAGACAATTTTTCAGATTAGGAATAAAAATCTGACGCAAACTCATCACTATAGAAATCATCGGCGTCATTATCGTAATTATCCTCATCAGGTAGTTGGGTACCGATGCCAAAGGCTGCCAACAATCCTGCATTCTCAGCCGTGGAATCCAGCACATTGGCCTGGAGTTCATGCCATACCGGAGCGGCTACGACCAAGAGCTGTCGACCTTGAGGCGTAGCCTTGAGGGATTGACTACGTTTATCTTTGCCAGGTCCGATGTCAATCCAGCCATGTTTGTGCATGCGGTCAATGGTGCGACTCACTGTAGATTTTTCCATACCTAGCATTTGCCCCAACTGACTGGGTGGAATAGGCCCCCGACTCACAATCGTCGCCAGAATGTTGAGCTGGTTGACGGTAAACCCCAGGGGACGTAATGCCTCATCATAGAGCCGAGTCACCATGCGATTAAGCTGCCGTAATCGCATAGCAATACAGTTATTGGTCATCTGGCGAGCAATTTCTTTGGGAGTACCGTAGGTCACCGACATAGGTTAAAGGCATAGGCATCGACTTAGGTAATTTTTTCATCCAATTGGTTGTATATTCAACTATTCACGCTAAAAATATTTTTAATTAGCAAATTGTCATCACTCCTTAATCCTTAGGCAAATATTCGGTTTTTACATAGAGTCATTTTTCTTAATAATCAGTAAGATCTAGTGAGTACGTAATCATGGCATGACCTTATGGATATCCTCGATGCCAGCATCGCTGACAGTCTCTGGATCGGCTTAATTTTAGGTCTGGCTGCTTTAGTTCACAGCCTCACAGGTTTTGGATTTGCGCTGGTCTCAGTATCGCTACTACCGTTTTTTATGGAGCTGCGGTTGGCAGTTACTTTAGTGATCGCTATTGGTCTGCTTAGCAATCTTGTCCTTTGGTGGTATTACCGGGATAGTTTTGAATGGTCGCGTATTGTCCATCTATCAGCAGCGGCTCTAGTGACCATTCCTGTGGGAGTTCTAGGACTGCATTATGTGCCGGAGCATTTAGCGCTACAGGTCTTAGGTGCTATGGTGCTGACCTATGTGGCTTACTCGTTGCTGCAGCTATCGTTACCAAAGTTAACCAGCAGATCCTGGGCCTATGCCTTTGGTGCTGCCTCCGGGGTGCTGACTGGAGCATTTAATATTGGCGGCCCACCCATTGTCATCTATGGCAATTGCAACCAGTGGAGTCCCCAGCAGTTCAAAGGCAATGTACCGGGGGTAATCTGCGTATTGTCTTCGGTTGCGATCGCAACTCATCTCTGGCAAGGCGACTTTAGCGCCGACCTATTTACCCAGGTCGGCTATGCAGCGCCTTTCTTTGCCACGGGTCTAGGCCTTGGGCTTTGGCTCTCCAAATATATTGATGCCGCTAGCTTTCGTCAGCTAGTTCTGGTCTTGCTAGGCATCATTGGTTGCAAGCTGCTGGTTTAGTTATCCCCCTGAGTGTCAGGAATGTCGGGAGTGGCATCAATAATTTCGTCACTAATGACTTCTACCTCAGGCTTCGCATCAGGGATATCATCCGTAGCTGTAGCTGGTACGTCCAAGTCGGAGTCTACCTCAGTGGGTTCAATCTCCACAGGTTCAACATCAAAGGGGGGATTATCCCTGAGGTTGTCTCGTAAGGTATCGCCAACATCGACAGAATCCTCATCGGGTTCAGTGACCTGAGTCTCTTCTGGAGGATTATCTAAACTGAGTCTAGCTACTTGACCACGAAAATAAGCTTCACGATATTTGAGGGATTCCGCAAAGGCCACCCCAGCTCGAAAGGCAATCCGAGCATTTTCAGTATCGTCAATGCTGAGGTACAGCTGTCCTAAACGGTCATAGGCGTCTAAAATGCCGTGATGATTATAGGCTTGCTGTTCAGCCCGCACCAACAAGTTATACATAGTGAGCGCTTCATTGGTCAGGCCTTGCTCAGCATATAAGTCACCCAGGTCCTTGAGTACCGTGCTCACATGACCATAAAGCTGCAGGCTTTGAGCGGTCACATAGGCCAAGTTGTAATATTCCAAAGCTTGGGGATAAATACCGATGGCCCGAAAATTGCGAGCCATGTCTATTTCTAGGGGGGGCTCTCGGTCGTTTTGGCCCGTAGACCTGTACAGCCTAAGCAGCTCAGTTTGCACAGGCAGTACCTGGGCATAGTCCTTGGCTTGCTGATAGCTATAGATCAGATCTTTCAGGTATTGGGTTTGCTCTACTGTATTGCCCTCAAGTTTGGCATTAGCCGCAAGCTGGGTATATAGCTGAGCGGCATTATCAAAATCAAACCACTGTAAATAGTGACTGGCCAATACAACGACCCAACTTTGCCGAGTGGGTTCATCATTTGCCGTCATCTCAATCAACTGTTGATAAATCTCCGTTGAGGTATCGCGCATCCTCAAGGTTTGGGCAATGGTGGCAATGGTTTCCACCCGCTCTAATGTGGCTGTCTCCTTTTCTGCGGCCCAAATGCGTTTTAGCCTGACCGCCATCAGACGAACTTCTTGCGATCGCTGAGCATTCCACGCCTGCTGACCAATCCGATTCAGCGCCTCTAGTTCAGCCTCTAACCCAAATAAACGACGTAGCTGCACCTCTCGCATCCATAGCTCAAACGCAGCATCCGGCTGGTCAACTAGCAGCAACTCTCGGGCCTGGGCATCCATCTGAAAAAGCTCTAGCTCTAATTCATAAAGCTCCAGAGGACTGAGGGGACGCTCGACCACCGTCGTCGGCAGCAGCGGATCCCTGGGCTCCGCTTCCAGCGGATTTGTCAGAAACGCATCGAGCAACACCGGATCCAACCGCTGACCATAGGCAGGCAGTGACATTAGACAGAACGCCAATACGCTCCCTGCCAATCGCTTGCTGTAGGACTGCAACCACCTCAGATTTTGGCAATTAAAATAAACACTCATTTACAGAACTTTGTACTCTCGCGGCTTTGCGACCTGGTGCGGTCATCTGTGCTGTAATCTTAAGATCCTGTGTAATTCTTTTGTCAGCAAGCTTTGCTGGCTGCTTAACCATAACAAATCTGTTAACTATGTCCCCAAATGTAGCAACCCGCACTATTCGGATTGGTTCTCGTAAAAGTCAGCTTGCCCTGGTGCAAACCCACTGGGTGCAGGGTGAGCTACAAAAACGCTTCCCTGAGATTAACTTTGAAGTTAAAACCATGGAAACCCAAGGGGACAAAATTCTCGATGTTTCCCTTTCCAAAATTGGCGACAAAGGTCTCTTTACCCAAGAGTTAGAAGACGACATGCTAAACGGCACCGTCGATTTTGCCGTGCACTCCCTCAAGGATTTACCCACCCGTCTACCTGAAGGCCTGATGTTAGGGTGTGTCACCGAGCGCGAAGACCCTGCCGATGCCTTGGTAGTGCACGAAAATCACGCGGGCAAAACCCTAGATCAGCTACCGGAAGGGGCTATCATTGGGACCTCTTCCTTACGTCGTCTAGCCCAGCTACGGCATCACTATCCTTCGTTTCAGTTCAAAGACATTCGTGGCAACCTGAATACGCGTCTGCGCAAACTGGATGAAGGCCAGTACGACGCCATTATTTTGGCAGTGGCTGGCCTCAAGCGTTTAGAAATGGCTGATCGGATTCAGCAGGTCGTTCCTGCCGAGATATCGCTCCATGCTGTCGGGCAGGGGGCCTTGGGGATTGAGTGCCGCAGTGGAGATGACGATATTCTGGCGGTGATTAAAACGCTAGAACATCTACCCACGGCCCAGCGCTGTTATGCAGAGCGGGCATTTTTGCGTGAGCTAGAGGGCGGTTGTCAGGTGCCCATCGGCGTTAATACGGTGATTGAGGACGACACCCTTACTCTGACTGGCATTGTGGCGAGCCTGGATGGTCAAACCTTAGTAAAAGATACGATTGCAGGGCCAGTTGACACTGCAGATGCCATGGGTACGACGTTGGCAAAGCGGGCTAAGGAAGCCGGAGCCCAAGGGATTTTGGATGCGATCGCAGCCGAAAACCGTTAATTCTGCCTACGTTCATATTCAAAATATTAGGTCCCATCCTGTAGAGGCGTTGCCTGCAACGCCTCTACAGGATATGAAAGGCCTAGATTGCTGCGAATTAATCCCCCTTCCGTAGGCTGCAGCACTATGCACAGAGCCAATCCCCCACTAGACTTGATCCGTGGAGGATGGATGTTTCATCGGGGCAACAGAGACGACATGCGAATTTTATTTGTGGCAGCAGAGGCCGCACCCTTAGCAAAAGTAGGTGGCATGGGGGATGTGGTCGGCACACTCCCCAAAATACTGCGGGCCATGGGGCACGATGTGCGGATCTTTATGCCTTACTACGGCACCATGGCCAAAAAAGTGGACGTCCCCAAACAGCCAGTTTGGTCTGGCGATGCCATGGTCACACCGTTTGACGTCCATGAAACTGTCCTGCCCAAATCCGATGTTCCCCTCTATCTATTTAGTCATCCGGCCTTTGCAATTGATCAAATATATGGCACTGCAGATGAAGAATGGCGGTTTACCTTCTTTGCCAATGGGGCGTCCGAATTCTGCACTAAGCACTGGAAACCGGATATTGTTCACTGCCATGATTGGCATACGGGCATGATTCCGGTCTGGCTGCACCAGACTCCCGACATCTCCACTGTATTTACTATCCATAATCTCGCCTATCAAGGCCCCTGGCGCTGGAAGCTAGAGCAAATGACCTGGTGTCCTGGGTATATGCAGGGGGAAAGCACGATGTCTGCGGCTCTGCTTCACGCTGATTGGGTCAATGCTGTATCCCCCACCTATGCTCGGCAGATTCAAACCAAAGAATACGGTGAAACCCTAGAAGGGCTGCTGTCGTTCATTAGTAAGAAGCTCAGTGGCATTGTCAACGGCATTGATCTGGATGCGTTTAATCCTGAAACGGATGAGAGAATTGCCCAAACTTACACAGCAGAGACGTTAGAAAAGCGAGCTGTCAATAAAAAGGCACTCCAAACCGAAATGGGTTTGGACATTGATGATGACCTCTTTCTGATTGGTCTGGTTAGCCGTCTGGTCGAACAAAAGGGCATTGACCTGATTTTGCAGACCATGGACCGCTTTTTGGCATATACCGATGCGCAGGTAGTGATATTGGGGTCTGGCGATCGCACTTATGAAACCCAACTGTTAGAACTCTCCAGTCGTTTCCCTGGTCGAGTTTCGGCCTACATTATGTATAGCAGCCAGCTGGCCCAAAAAATCTATGCTGGGTCTGATGCATTTTTGATGCCATCTCGATTTGAGCCCTGTGGCATCAGTCAAATGATTGCCATGCGCTATGGTTGTATCCCCATTGTGCGCCATACAGGGGGTCTGGTAGATACGGTTAGCCAACATAACCCGCTCAAGGGCACCGGCACGGGTTACTGTTTTGATCGCTATGAGCCGTTGGAGCTGTTCACTTGCATGGTACGTGCCTGGGAAGGATTCCAGTACAAACCCTTCTGGAAAAAATTGCAACAGCGGGCGATGGCAGAAAACTTTAGCTGGGAAAATTCTGCCATAGAGTACATCAAACTCTACAGCGACCTCAAAGGCGTAAATCCGAACAGTCAAATCCCAGTAAAGCATGGAGGACTGCTAAAAGTTAGTCCATAGCACAAGAGATTTTTTCCCTTGTACTACACCAGATGAGACGCTCTAGGACAGAGCAATCAATTAAATCCAATCTCAGAACCAATAGTTATAGGACTTCGACTCCGCGCAGTCCTATAACTATTAACCAGCAAAATGTTAGTGCTTAAAGTTAGCAAAACTACCACTCTCACAACCCGTTAGTTTCTCCAAAATAGCTTGGGCAGAAGTATCCTCACCCTGGCGAATCTGTTGTGTCATCGCAATATTGATCAACTCCATACCCAGGCGTACCCAGTAAGCCCCTGTGACCGACTCAAAATCTACAGGTGGCATTTGCTCCGCATAGCTTTGATCCAACTCCAGCTTTAACGTTTCACTTAGCTGACGAACTACATATTGTCGCTGGGGTGGAGCCTGATCTAGCCAAGCCGTTATCGGCTGAGCAAAGATAGCATCGATCTCTGCTTCGCTGGCCTGTTTTTGCAACCAGACCTCAACCGTAGAGACAGGCCAATCTGTTGTCTCTTCATCGACTTTTGCAAAGGCATGGGCCTCAGCATAGGAAACAGTCCCATCGGTGTTGTAATCTGCAGAAGCAACCGGTTTTCCTGTTCGATCAAGGCCACTGAGACCGGCAAAAAAGCTGGAGCTGTAGTCTCGATAATCAGCCTCATTCACCGCAGGAGTACACCCCACCGACGGACGCTCAGCGACGGTGGCAAAAAAACCACAGCGAGTCTGCAACGCAACCGGATTGTCAGGATTACCCTGTTCATAGATGAGATTGGCAAAAGAGCCTGAAAAACATTGGGCCATCATGGTGACAAAGGGCTGAGCAGGGGGCAGTTGATCCAGCCAACCAGTCAGGTCTTGCACCGAAACCAATTTTTCTTCCCAAAGAATCATCGCATTGTTATCGGGATTCTCATTGTTATAGGCTCCATGCCCCGTGAAATAGAAAAACGCTGGGCATGGAGATGATTTCTTGGTTAGACGTTCAAACCAGGCTTGAGCATTTTCAACGGTGGCAGGGCCATCAAGGTGATCAATTTCGGGGGGTTTAAACTGCTCTTGCCCTACCAGGTTGAGATAACGCACCGTAGCTTCACCATCATTACCATTGGCAAAATACTGACGCGCATTACTGAGACTGATACCCAGAGAACTCAGCGTGCGTTGAAAGTAACGCACATTTTTTTCAAGGGCAATTTCGTTGTAATAGGGGGCTCCCCCCCCGGCTAGCACCAAAAACTCCATGGGTACTGCTGCCGTTTGCACCACCGTAGGCTGATTGACTGTAGCGGCTTGCTTACTCCAGCCCAGCCCTAAGCCAATAGCGACCCCCATCAGACTAGTGGTCAATAGCTGAGTGAAAAATGATGATGGGCGCATGGCAAGCAGTCAGTTACTTTTGTTTTATTTTAGGACGCGTTTTTTATATCGTTTGTGGCCAGGGCTCTAAACCATGCCTACCCAGGACCACCTAAAACAAAAATCAACCCCGACAACGTCAAGGTTGATGCGTTAATCAGCGACTGGAAAAAATCAGCCCTAACCCTCCACGGGATGGATAGAATTTTTATCCTGGGTTAAGCCACATAGCTATTGATGATTTGAGCCAGATCAGGAACAGCGGCTTCGACATCATTTTTTACAGACTTGCGCAGTTTGTTATAGGTTGCGCTCACTACGCCATTGCTAGTTTTGGCAATGCGGGCATCGGTCACACTCAAGATGCTATCAGCGGTGCGATCGCTATTGTCGCTTAAGTATTGGACCGGGTCACCGGCTTCAGCGCCCTCTTGCCAAATCGGGTCAAGCGCTTTTAGGGCATCGGGCAGTAATCGGTTAATAGCACCAGGAATGTAGCCTGCGCCAATCCCTTTGATGACACCATAGGCAGCCTTCATTGCCATGCCACCGAGACCACCTTTAGCAGCTACTAGCTTATCGATTAATTTGGCGCAATCATCAGCAATACTAGCGAGTACGGTTGCGTCTTGAAGTTTTTCACTCAACATAAGGCTTTGCCCTAAATTATCAATATAAATTGGTCTAATTCCTAGAGAATTATAGACACCATCATTGTTCCAATATATCGATAGGTGTCAGACAACTTTGCGGGATCTTTACCCATCGTCATTCCCGTAGTACTAAGCCAACAGCAATGCAAACAAACCACACAGCGCTATGCCATCAAAGATGCCCGCTCCACCAATACTGAGATGACCAGGTGACAGTCGTTCAATTTCACTCAGATGCAGCAAATCTGCACCGATGAGCGTGCCTAAAATTCCCCCTGCAAAGGCGATACTGGGAGCAGCCACTGCCCCCACAAACCAGGCGCACACAACCGCCGTCAAGGGGGACACCATGGCATTCATCCGAATTCCCTGCCCAGGAACAACTTGGGCCGCCCAATAGCTGACCAGGGTAACGATGCCAGTGGTCACCAGAATGGGTAAAACATAGCCCCGCGTCAACTGATACACCGCCAAGATAACGGGAATTAGCCCCCCACCCACGTTCAGAGAAACGACACTAGACCGCTGATGCCAGGTCATGCCAGCGGCTCGAAAGCTACGTTGGTAAAGGGGAATATTAATACTGCTGCCGATGACAATGGCGGCTAATAGCAAAATGGCCAGGGAAGGAGAAAACCCTAACTTAGCGACGGCAACTGTCACCATATCCAGGGTGAAACCAGTAATCACTAGCGGTAGCATCAGGATCACCAGTAAAACCACAATAATGGGTAGAACAACCATCGTTTGTCCCTCTGTTAAGTTCGCTCATACCCAAATCTCAGGTGTCCAGGTACACCCCCAGTGTGGCGCGAATAATCAGGCCTGTAGGGTAGAAAACTCCGTACTTTCCAGGGACGGATGTTACCAGGTGAATACCCAGGTCTCATACTCTGTAGGCTGCCATATAGTACGCTGATAGACCTAGCTGTTTCGTTTTCGGCATTATCACCATGTCTGTTCGCGTTCGGATTGCGCCGAGTCCCACTGGCAATCTTCACATTGGGACAGCCAGAACTGCGGTTTTTAACTGGCTGTTTGCCCGTGCCCAGGGCGGTACGTTTATCTTGCGGGTAGAAGATACAGATGTAGAGCGTTCCAAACCTGAATACACCCAGAATATTATGGATGGCCTGCAGTGGCTTGGATTGAACTGGGATGAAGAGCCTGTTTATCAAACCCAGCGCATGGGTCTGTATCAGCCCAAAATTCAAGCATTGTTGGATCAGGGACTGGCCTATCGTGCCTACGAAACATCGGCAGAGCTGAACGAAATGCGGGAAAAACAAAAGGCCCGCAGTGAAGCACCTCGGTATAACAATCAGCACCGTGATCTTACCCCTGAAGAAATTGCTGCATTTGAAGCCGAGGGGCGTCAGGCAGTGATCCGTTTTAAGATCGACGATGACCGTGATATCACCTGGAACGATATGGTGCGCGGTCCAGTGCATTGGAAGGGACGTGATTTGGGGGGCGATATGGTGATTGCGCGGGCGTCCTCTAGTACGGAAATTGGTCAGCCGCTCTATAACTTTGTTGTGGTTGTGGATGATGCTGATATGGCGATTACCCACGTTATCCGGGGGGAAGACCATGTGGGCAATACGCCAAAGCAAATCTTGCTGTATGAGGCAATGGGTATGCCAGTGCCGCAGTTTGCCCATACGCCACTAATCTTAAATGAGAAGGGAGCCAAGCTGTCTAAGCGGGATGGGGTGACCTCGATTTCAGACTTTCAGGCCATGGGCTTTACCCCCGAAGCACTGGCTAACTATATGACCCTGTTGGGATGGTCTGCGCCTGATGCACAAGAGATATTTACCCTCGATGAAGCGGCCAAAATCTTTGGTTTCGAGCGAGTGAATAAGGCAGGGGCTAAATTTGATTGGGATAAGTTGGATTGGATTAATAGCCAGTATCTCCATCAGACATCCCCAGAGGACCTGCTAGGGCTAATAGCGCCTTACTTAAAGGAGGCGGGATATGAGTTTGATTTAGCCACCGATCAAGACTGGTTACTTAAACTAGCTGCCCTAGCAGGTCCTAGCCTTACCCGGTTAACTGACTGTGTTGACTTGAGCCGGTTTTTCTTTACGCCTGCCATGGACTTTTCTGAGGCAGCGACAGAGCAGCTTAAAAAAGACGGTGTAGCAGAGGCAATGCAAGCTGTACTAGATGCTCTAAAAGCCCATGAGGGGCTCCATGAGGTGAGCGACGCCAAGGGGCTGATCAATCAGGTGACGAAGACCTTGGGCGTCAAGAAGGGGCTGATTATGAGATCCCTCCGGGCGGCTCTAATGGGAGATATGCAAGGTCCGGATCTAGTGGAGTCTTGGTTGATTTTGCACCAGCGAGGCTTTGACCAGGGACGTTTGGAGAGTGCGATCTCACTCTCTAGCTAACCCATTAGTTATCGATCCCTGGCATGTTCACTACGTAACAGATTGCTCCTATCTGAGAAATTACGTTACATTTAGTAAACAATGTAACTAATAAAACTCAATTAGCTTATCGAATTACCGTTGGCTGACGTTGAGTTTTTGCGGTTTTCTTTTAGAACATACTGTTGAATCTGCTTACGCAGTTAGGACTGTTAATCAAAACGAGGCCACCGAGATATGAAGCTTTCTTGGAGAGTCATTTTGCTCTGGACGCTGCCAGCCCTGTTGATTGGGTTTTTCTTCTGGCAGGGTTCTGTGGGCGGAGACCCCGCAAACATAAGTCGTAATACGGCCAGTACCCGGATGACCTATGGTCGGTTTTTAGATTATTTAGATGCTGGCCGAGTGACGGCGGTTGACCTCTATGATGGTGGCCGCACAGCCATTATTGAAGCGGTTGATCCACAGCTAGATGATCGTGTAATGCGCTGGCGTGTGGACTTGCCTGGCAGTGCTCCTGAGTTAGTAGAGCGCCTTCGCGATGCGGATATTAGCTTAGATTCCCATCCGCCTCGCAATGATGGTGCTTTAGTAGGCATTTTGGGAAATCTACTGTTTCCCTTTCTATTAATTGCTGGTCTGTTTTTCCTCTTCCGTCGGTCTAATGGCGGTGTTGGAGGTGGTCCTGGTCAAGCCATGAACTTTGGTAAGTCCAAGGCTCGCTTCATGATGGAAGCCAAGACAGGCATCATGTTTGATGATGTGGCCGGGATTGACGAGGCGAAAGAAGAGCTACAGGAAGTCGTAACCTTCTTAAAGAAGCCCGAGCGGTTTACAGCAGTAGGTGCCCGCATTCCCAAAGGTGTGCTGTTGGTTGGTCCTCCAGGAACCGGTAAAACTCTGCTGGCGAAAGCGATTGCCGGCGAAGCGGGTGTGCCTTTCTTCAGTATCTCCGGCTCCGAATTTGTAGAAATGTTTGTGGGTGTGGGTGCCTCTCGCGTTCGCGACCTGTTTAAGAAAGCGAAAGAAAATGCGCCTTGCATCATCTTTATTGACGAGATTGATGCGGTTGGTCGTTCCCGTGGTTCCGGTATCGGGGGTGGTAACGATGAGCGCGAGCAAACCCTTAACCAAATGCTCACTGAGATGGATGGTTTTGAGGGCAATAGCGGCATCATTGTGATTGCAGCAACTAACCGGGTAGATGTGCTGGACTCTGCCTTGTTACGTCCCGGTCGCTTTGACCGCCAAGTATCGGTTGATCCGCCAGATATCAAGGGCCGTGCGGAAGTATTGGAAGTCCATGCTCGCAATAAGAAATTGGCCGACGAAATTTCGTTGGATGCGATCGCTCGTCGCACCCCTGGTTTTACTGGCGCTGACCTAGCCAACTTGCTCAATGAGGCCGCCATTTTAACCGCTCGCCGCCGCAAAGAAGCCATTACCATGTTGGAAATTGATGATGCGGTAGACCGTGTGATTGCTGGTATGGAAGGTACGCCTCTAATTGACGGCAAGAGTAAGCGTTTGATTGCTTACCATGAAGTTGGCCATGCGTTGATTGGTACTTTGGTAAAAGCCCATGATCCCGTACAGAAGGTGACCCTGATTCCCCGTGGTCAGGCCCAGGGTTTGACCTGGTTTACCCCCAGTGAAGACCAAATGCTGATTTCCCGTGCCCAGCTATTAGCCAGAATTACCGGTGCATTAGGGGGTCGTGCTGCCGAAGACATCGTCTTTGGTGAGGCTGAGGTGACCACAGGAGCAGGCAATGACTTGCAACAGGTGACTACCATGGCACGGCAGATGGTCACTCGCTTTGGCATGTCCGCCGAGCTAGGAGCGCTAGCTCTGGAAAATCCTCAGGGTGAAGTCTTTCTTGGCGGTAGTTGGGGAAATCGTTCTGAGTATTCAGAAACCGTCTCCCAACGTATCGACGAACAGGTGCGCGTCATCGTTGAGCAATGCTACAACAATGCTAAGTGCCTGATCCAGGAAAATCGTGCCGCGATGGATCGAGTCGTAGATATTCTGATCGAAAAAGAAACCCTTGACGGAGAAGAGTTCCGTCAAATCGTGGCCGAATACACCACAGTGCCTGAGAAAGAACAGTTTGTCCCTGTTTTGTAATCAAGACCTCTTTTTAATGGCCGATTTTGGCTCAAAATTAGGTCAATCGTAAACTTCCAGACTCTTAAACAGAAACAACAGCAACGGGTGAGGTAGCATCGAGTGCCTCGCCCGTTGCTATTTTAAGTTGGCCTATTTGTCCGTAGGGGGAACAACGACAACGCCAATAGCATCTATAACGTTTATCCTGAAACCTATGAAACTAACTGGAAACACATATTTAGTTTTGGGAAATTTAGGTTTTGATACCCATTGTTCCTACTCCCCTCGTTTTTCCAACTTAGATTGTGATGAAAAAAGCGATTCTTTTGTCTGCCATTGCCGTAATTTCGACGTTAATGGTAGGTCCCTCTGCTGACGCTAATCCTTCCTGTTATATGTTGGATGCCGAGGGAAATACCGTTCACTTAGGCCACCTATGTGGAGAAACGAGTAGCGAGACGGAGCCATCAACCTCCAGTTCTATTTCGACTGAGCCAGTGACATCGACGGATCCGGAACCTGCCAATGGCATCGAGGCTGCTCCCACAGAGGCTGCTCCTACTGAACCTATCTCCACAGAAGCAGATACGATTTATACCCCTGAGTTGATTGCCGAATGGATGGACGGTTGTATATACGGAGCCACAGGTGGTGCCGCCAATGTGTCAGCCGATGCAATCAATTCTGTACAAGCCTATTGTCAATGCACCATTGACACCATGCAAAATAGACACACCAGCGACGAATTTGTAGCGATTCTCGATAGTACATTGGCTGGTTCTGTACCCCCTGCACTGCAGGATATTATTGACTACTGTGCGAGCCGTATTTTTGGATAATCGCTAGAGTTATTTACCTAAAAGAGTCAGGTGTATGCCCAAACTGTATTTAGCAATTACTAATCATGGTTTTGGCCATGCCACGCGAGCCGCGTCAGTAGCGGTGACGTTGCAACAGCATCGTCCTGACATCGACATTATTTTGGCAACGACGGCTCCTCAATGGCTACTACAGTCTTACCTGCAGCCTGGGCAAGTAACCTACAGACCAGTGAGTTTTGATATTGGTGTGCTGCAGAGTGACAGTCTGACCATGGATAAGGCCGCCACCTTGGAGAAACTCAAGTGGATTTGTAATCATCAGGATGAAATACTTGCGCCAGAAATTGAGTTTATTAAAACCACTGGCATTGATCTGATTTTGGGCGATATTCCCCCCTTGCTGACCCAGCTGGCTAAGGCGGTAGACCTGCCCTGCTGGATGATGGGTAACTTTGGTTGGGACTTTATCTATCGACCCTGGGGTGGTGAATTTGAAGCCATCGCGGATTGGATTGCGGATTGTTTTGGGGATTGCGATCGCCTTTTTCGCCTACCCTTCCATGAAGCAATGACAGCATTCCCTAACATCATCGATGTGGGTCTGACGGGGGGCAACCCTAAGCTGACCGCTGATGAAATACGGGCCAAGTTTGGTATTACCACCCCCAGCGATCGCACTATTCTGCTCACCTTTGGTGGCTTGGGTCTGGCTCAAATCCCCTATGAAAAGGCACTGCCTAGCTATTCTGATTGGCAGTTTATTACCTTTGATCGGCAGGCACCGGACCTGCCCAACCTGATTAAGATTCCAGAGACTGGTCTGCGACCTGCGGATCTGATGGTGGTGTGCGATCGCATTGTCTCCAAACCTGGCTATAGCACCTTTGCCGAAGCCTGTCGTCTAGATCGAGGGGTGCTCACCATCCCCCGTGAAGGGTTTGCTGAAGCCCCTCTTCTACTCAATGGCATCCAACGTCATGCCCATCATCAGATTTTAGGCAGTGATGCTTTTTTTGATGGCAACTGGTCGTTTTTAGACCAACCGTTAATGCCGCCTACTGGAGACAAGCTATCCCATAATGGCAATGAAGTCATTGCTAATGCTATTAGTGATTATTTGACTTAATATTGCGCAAGACTCAAAATTTTAGGTAATACCAAAATGGTGCATCAACTAGGCAGCTTGCCTGAGTTGGGCATTAACCATGGCCATTTTGGTGGGCAAGGCATAGTCTTTAGGCAACTGAGTACCAGTCAAAATAGCATTGCTTAAATCTACATCCGTTAGCTCAGTATGACTGAGATCAACGTGACTGAGGTTGGTATAGGTCAACTTGGCATTCTTTAAGCAAGTGCCCTGTAAATTCGCTTTGCTCAAATTGGCACCACTCAGATCAGCGCCTTGCAAATTCACATTTTCTAAATTGGCCTCGCTCAGCATAGTTTTACGACAGTCCGTCTGAGCCAGGTTGCTATTTTGCAGCTGAGCATGACAGAGGCTAGTGCCCACCAAACTAGCCCCAGTTAAAATAGCGTTTTGAATCTGTGCGTTGTTCAGATTTGCCTGATTGAGAATCGTCAGATTCAAATTAGCCATCATCAAATTAGCCCCTGTCAGCAGGGCACCTGTGAGAATGGCGCGATCTAGAATCGCTCTAGCAAAGTTACTGTTACAACCATTCACATCCTCTAAAATCGCCTGGGTAAGATTAGCCTCACGAAAATCAGCTGCATTTAGATTAGCTTGTCGCAGATTTGCCTGCCGCAGATCCGCCGTATAGAACAGGCTTTTTTGTAAGTTGGTATAGCTCAGATTACAGTTATTCATCTGAGTCATACAGCCATCCACACCCTTTAAGGATGCCTCACAAAAATTACTATCACTAAAGATGCCTTCCCGCAGATTGCTTCCCTGCAAATCTGCCATCACAAAATTGGTGTTCTCGGCTTGCACCCTCAGTAAACTAGCATCTCTAAGGTTAGCCTCACGCATATCCACCCCTGCCAAACGGGCCAAATCAAGTCGGACCTGGGATAAATTTGCTGTATAGAAAATTGCCTGAGTAAGGTCAGCTTGGAATAGGTTAGCACCCGAGAAATTGCTGATACAACTATCTACACCACTCAAGTTCACTCTAGGTAACTCTGCTCGGATGAGCAATGCTTCCCTGAGCTGAGGTGGATGGGGTTCAGTCGCTTTGATGCGACGCCAATGGTTCCATGCAGCAACTCCCTGCATGATGACAATAATCGGACTTGGAGGCAGCATGGGATTAGGATTCAGGAGTAGATGACCGCTCCCACGTTCCACATCTCAGTTTTTTAAGTGAAAACACCTAGTGGACGTGGCTTTAAGCTTTAAAAAAGCACCTGGTATTTGTAAGTTCAAGATTCCCGACTGAGCCATTGATACAACGCTCATTCGGTATAAACTTTAGGTTGCTCATCATCAAGCTATTGGTCCGTCAAGCCTAAGATTTAGGATAAAGCTAGTAAAGAGTGAAGAGTCAGGCGGGATGAAGAGTAACTCTTTACCCTATAGCTGTGGGGACATAGCTGACGCTAATACTCTTCATCAATACAGAACCTAATTTTTAGCGTTGACGCTGCGTTAGTCTGGTTTAGCTGTGACAAAACACTAAGCTCATCATTGTCGGACGTTACATTAGCTTGACCTTAGGGAAAACTATAGGTTTTAACTGGGTCGTGATGAAAGTCCTGCTCTATGCTGAAAAGCATTATGAGTCTCGATTTCAGAGGGCATCGCCATGACTCCTACCACATCAACGTCCGTGCATTATCAGACTGTGCTCAGGTTAGAAACTCGTCCTAAATCGTTACAGCGCTTTACGATGCAGGTGCAGGATGCTGTTCGTGAATCTCGTGTACGCACTGGGCTATGTTGCCTATTTTTACGTCACACCTCAGCCAGCTTAGTGATCCAGGAAAATGCAGATCCTGATGTATTAGTTGATATGGAAAACTTTTTAGCCAAACTCATCCCAGAGGGCAATTACTATCACCACAGCGCCGAAGGTCCCGATGATATGCCTGCCCATTTACGCACAGCATTAACCCACACATCTGAGCAAATTCCTATCATGAATGGTCGATTAGCTCTAGGGACCTGGCAAGGAATTTATGTGTGGGAGCACCGTAACCATGGCTATCGCCGTGACGTAGTAGTACATATTACAGGTGAAGCCTGGTAAGGAAATCGTTGAGAACGACAAAACAAGCATGACCATTAATCTGGGGGGAACCCCAACACCGCCACCGGGGTTTCGTTCAGGATTTGTTGGCATTGTGGGACGCCCCAATGTAGGTAAGTCAACACTGATGAATACCCTGGTCGGGCAAAAGATTGCGATTACCTCACCGGTTGCCCAAACTACGAGGAATCGACTGCGGGGGGTGATGACCTTACCGAATGCTCAGGTAATTTTTGTGGATACCCCTGGTATTCATAAGCCCCACCACGAGCTGGGCAAAGTGCTGGTAAAGAATGCGCGCATTGCCATTAATTCGGTGGATGTCACCCTATTTGTAGTGGATGGAACCAGTGAGTTAGGCCGTGGTGATCTGTTTATTGCGGATTTGTTAAAGCGAAGCGAAGTGCCGATTGTTTTAGGCATTAACAAAGCTGATTTGCAGCCCGATACTAAAGCTCAGATGATTGATATTAGCTATCACTCTATCGCTGAAGAAAATGGCTGGCCTGTGTGTAAATTTTCAGCCGTGACGGAAACGGGTTTAGATGATCTGAAACGTTGTTTAATTGAGCAGTTGGATGTTGGTCCTTATTATTATCCACCTGATTTGGTAACAGACCAACCGGAACGGTTTATTATGGGCGAGCTGATTCGGGAGCAGGTGTTGCTTCACACTCGCGAAGAGGTTCCTCATTCGGTGGCAGTTACTATTGAGCGGGTGGAAGAGACTCCCTCGATTACCAATGTGTTGGCAACAGTTTTTGTGGAACGAAATTCTCAGAAGGGTATTTTGATTGGCAAAAAGGGATCGATGATGAAGACGATCAATACAGCAGCCCGTGAGCAAATGCAAAAGTTGATTGCTGGCAAGGTGTATTTAGAGGTGTTTGTGAAGGTACAATCACGTTGGCGACAGTCGCGATCGCACCTGGCGGACCTAGGCTATCGAGTGGAAGAGTAGAGCAGTTTTTAATCAAGCTGTAGCCCCCTTTGGGCTACCATTCAGCCCGCTGCTCGAATAGCCTGCATCATTCCGTCTGCATATCGTGCAGCGATCTCCCTCTCATTATCGGTTAACCGGCTCAAAATCTCTTCAAGTAGTAAGTGAGTCCCTTCAATAATCATCTGCCAAGGGAGGCCAATACCTTTGAAGATGTAAGTACAAAAAAACACCAGCTCTTTTTCAATGACATCCAATCTTCCCTGCAGTAAACATAACCATAGATAAACTTGGAACATACCAAAGTCGCGCAGTGACGAACGCCTTATCTTTATGGTGTTTATGCCTCCTCTAGGCCCAGCATACGTATTAAACTGTTTACTCCATCGTCTATAGGCGGCCAAAGAAATATCAGAGAGACTCACCAGCATTCTCTCAATTAGTTGGTATTGCGGCGCAAGCTGATCACATTGGGCGGCTACCAGACAAAGCTGAGACCAAGGAATAGAGACATATTCTTCTAACAGATCGCAATAGGGTTTGAGCATTGCCTGCTCTACAGGGTCTAAAACAGACAGTAGAGAAGCGCTCGTCAGACTAATTTGAGATGTGAGAAAACATTGAACTAGCCAATCTTTTGACGCAGAATGTTGAGTCTGAAACTCTGAAAAGCAGGTTTCTAGATGGTTAGCTAACGTATGAATGGTAGGAAGGCCAAACTGCACTACAGAAGAAGCTCCTGCTGTAGTATTAACTTTGGATGAATAAACTACCAGTGGTTTTTGTTGTTGATAACACTGTAAAAGGACAGGAATAGTTTGAATTGTAAATTTAGATAAATCTACGGTGTCGTTAAACTGTAAATACTCATGCTGCAAATATAAGCTTTTAGTTCTAGCTGCCGCTGCATGAGAGGCTTCTTTTATCAGTCTTTCAGGCAATTTTGCCAGTGTTTTCTTACGACCAGTATCAGAGGCTACGAACTCTAATGAATATTTTCTAAAGTCAGCTTCAGTGGTAGATATATCATTTACTGTAGCAACATATCTAGCTCTCCAAATATCTAACAAACGTTGAGGTATAGATGCTTGCAAATACTGAAAATTATTTTGCGTACTTATTCTAAAGTCAGTACAAAAGTTTTTTACCTATACTCTAGTCTGCTCAACTATCCGGACAATTATTAGTTCACGATGAAAAGATAAAACTTACAATGATTCTTCAGTAGTATTGCGGTCTATTGGAAGCACATATATCGCAACCAAGGTTCAAACTGCTCTCTGGTATATCTTGACCGATCTCCCCCGCTCAAATAAACCTTAGCAGCCTACCGATATCGGTAGGTGTAGAACTCAGTTATTGAGCAGAAAAACCCTCTGTTTTCCTTACGAATTGGGCTTTGCAAGATTCCTGAAAAGAGTATACTGTGGCTCAAATAACAATTTCACTGTACCGGTTGGACCATTACGGTGTTTGGCGATAATCACCTCTGCAAGACCCCGATCAGGCGTATCGGGATCGTAATATTCTTCGCGATATAGCATCATAATTAGATCTGCGTCCTGCTCAATCGAGCCAGAGTTATGCGAAACAATACCGTTTCCTACCCAAGAGGCTGGACCTGGCACAGTTAGATCATAGACTACCTCTTCTCCAACAAACTCAATAGAGACAACCGTGTCCCAAACAGTCTGTGAATGAGTAAATTTGTTTATTTCTGACCTATGGTAGGACCCAATGCTAGACAGTACTGCTCGGGACTGTCTCAAGTTGTTATGGAATGATCTGGCGTAAGATTTACCTTGTAATGCTATAAATTCGTTTTCTGAGAGTTGATTCATTCGAGGCATGTGGTTTGCAACTGCAAGACGTTCACCTACTTTGATGTCTTGTAAACGTTGCCATCCATCAAAGGTATAAAGACGATGCTTATTGGTTGCTTTGAGTTTTCGCCCGCTAGCGGTAGTGATTTCATAAACTGATTTTCTGCCTACTTTCCACACTAAATCAGTTTTTGCTTCAACCAACTTACCGTGAGCATCTATCGCAATGACGTCAGGGGTTTGCCCAACCAGATCTGCTATGGGTATACGCCTACCGTCTGCTAACCAGACGAGCGTATCTCCGGTTACACATTCTCTTAGATCGCTCATCATGGGGCGTTTGTTAGTACGTGACTCAACACCACGGCTGAGCTGAGAAAGAGAAACAATTGGCACATTGAGTTCTCTGGCGAGACCTTTTAGCGATCGCGTTATTTTGGACAGTTCCTGCACCCGGTTATCGCTACTACCTTCCATCAACTGCAGATAGTCGATCAGGATAAGGCCCAATGCACCACCATTTTCAGCCTTAAGACGACGGCATTTAGAGCGCATCTCAGTGACTGAAATATTGGGAGTGTCATCGATAAAGATAGGAATCTGCGATAGCGAACTAATGGCATGGCCCAACGGTTCCCATTCATGCTGGCCAATACGCCCAGTACGCAGACGACCGCTTTCAATCCTGGCCTCTGACGACAGCAGACGATATACTAGCTGCTGCTTAGACATTTCCAAACTAAAGACAGCCACTGGCTGCTTATGGCCACCTGCGATATTACGAGCCACATTGAGCACGAATGAGGTTTTTCCCATGGCCGGGCGTCCAGCAGCGATTATCAGGTCAGAACGCTGAAACCCCTGGGTCATAGCATCTAAATCATAAAACCCACAGGACAGACCGGGCAGCACCATACCCATGGACCGTTGTTCAATATCGTCAAAGGTTTCGGTCAGGATGTCCGATGTAGCGGTGAGCCCTTGCTGGGGGCGCTCTTGGGTAAGACCAAAGATTTTTTGTTCCGACTGATCCAGGACCATTTCCAATGCGGTCTCAGTTTCATAACCCAGCTGGGCAATTTCCCCACCGACTTGGATCAGCTTACGACGAGTGTATTTATCCATCACCAGTTTGGCATACTGGTCAATGTTGGCAGAGCTGATGGTACGGTCAAACAGCTGGGCCAGTCGAGCCTGTCCCCCGGCTTTTTCCAGCAGGCTGTGATCTTTCAGCCAGGAGGCAACGGTCATCAGGTCGGTGGGTTTGCCTTTTGCCTGGAGATCAACGGCGGCGCGATATATCTCACGATGTCCAGCAATATAAAAGGCATCGAGGACCAAAATTTCAGTCACGCGACCCATGGCTTCTGGGTCCAGCAAAATGCCCCCTAAAATGGCTTCTTCGGCATCGATATTCTGAGGCGGTAGGCGATCAAAATTTGCTTGAAACTGACGTTCTTGACCCATGACAATCTTCAGACGATACGACAGGTGATACACACCCAAATGGGCTGAAACTTATAACTGTTTGAGCAGTAAGCCCCTGGTTTTAGACATGAAAAAAGACAAGGGGGGAGCAATCGGTGGCATGGAAAATGCTTGAAGTGCATGCCAGTTAATCGTGCTAATTATCCGGCCACTCCCTGCTTACAATTATCCTAGATACACATATGTAGTGTCAAGTGAGACTGCAAAACTCTACATGTAGAGTTTTGCCATGGCGATATGAGGATGGAAATGAATTGGATGGGAAAATAAACCTTATGCACCTCCAGAACTGAAGCTTCGCAATATAGTTCACATGTATTATAGCAAGTCAACGACTTTGCAGAGTCAGTCGTTACATGTAACGCCGTAATCTATCCATACTCCCTGTGAATTAAGGCAGCTCGCGATCGCACCTACAATTAGCCATAGGCAAGACCCTAATTTCAGTGTGCCAGAGAGTCAAGGCAGCGTCCGAAAACCTTGGTTCCCTTTAACGATTGGGCAGTAATGGCACGTTTGCAGAGGCACAAAAGCCCCGGAGCATCTTGTGACTCCAGGGCTTGATGTAAAAGATATCGATTGACTTGGAGATGCTTGGCTTAGGCAACCCGCAGTCGTAATTCAGCAGTCACTTCGCTGTGGAGCTTAACCAACACAGTGTACTCACCCAACTTATTGATGGGCGGAACTTCGATATCGCGCTTGTCGATTTCCTTACTCGTGTTGGTTTGGATTAGCTCGGCCACTTCATCTGCGGTAACGGTACCGAAGATAGCGTCGTTTTCACCCACTTCTTTCTTAATGGTAAAGAGACCAATGGTTGCGATCGCAGTTTTCATCGCTTCCGCATCCTTCCGAATCTGCTCAAGGCGTTGACGCTCTTCTTCACGACGACGCTCTACCTGCTTAAGCACCCCAGGCGTAGCTCGATAGCCCAACCCGCGAGGTAGTAAATAATTGCGAGCATAACCAGGAGATACCTCAACGAGGTCGCCTTCTTTACCCAGCTTGCTAATATCTTGACTTAGAACTAACTGAACCCGTTTTGCCATAGTACTTTTGCTCAGGCCCAGATAAATCGTTCTTTGAATACGTTTTGGACACAGTCCCTCAACGTGAAAACGGTTTATGCGGCCCAGTCTCCTTCTTTGACCCGTAATAAAACTAGTGCAGTCTAACATTCTATAGAATTAGGTCTGACAGAAGCAAATTTAAATTATCGATACCTCATCACCCGATTGGGTAAGACGACTGGGCGTAGTGAGTATTAGGTTGCCAGCACTAGTCTGTAGGAGCGTTAAACAGCTGAGTGTGTTAATCGACTAGTTTTGGAAAATCCTTACTATGCAAACTAAACAGAGTAGAACCCAATTTATTCAGCGGCTGACCATTAAGGGCCTTGTTGTTGTGGCCGGTCTGGGAATATTGCCAATGATGCCAGTAGCTGCCTATGAGCCATTGTTGGCACCCTGGCAGCTGGCTCAGGGGTCATTGTACTCGTCATCCACAGGACAATTTGCGATCGCATTTCCCAACCCACCTGAGGTCACTACTGAAGCGGATGATATTGACGGCGATCCCGTAGAAATCCATGTGTTTGAATCTGGAACCACCACCACTCAATATATGGTGGCCTATGCCGACCTGCCCACCGCCTTTTTGACCCAGGGAGCCGATAGCGTCCTAGATCAGCTGCGAGACTACACCTTTGAGGCTGAAGGACTGGATGAAGTCCTTGGCTCAGAGGTGGATGTACAGCTGAGTGGTCACCCAGGCCGCCGCTATCGCTACAGCGATAATGACGGCACTATCGATATGCGTTTGTATTTGGTGGAACAACGGGCCTACTTATTAGTGGCCGTTGACAATGACGAGACAGATGTTGATCGGTTTATCAGTTCGTTTGCCCTGCAATAGACCGATTGATTGAATGGGAGGGGAAAACAACAATGGCCGTGATACTGCCCCTCTCATATTCTCTAATCGTTGACGGCATTATTTGATTCTCTTGCCTGCCAAATTCTTGACAAATCCGCTTTCTAACATTTCCAATGCCATGCTGAATTGTTTACGCGCTTGGTGGCGTACTTATTTTTCTACACCAACGATGTCACCGAGCGTGCTCAGTGCCTATCGGCAATGGCGACAGCGTTTTTTCTATCAGCGTTTGCGTTTACTGATTTGGCTGTTAGCGTTTGTGCTGGCCTCAACCATCGTATTCGAGATATGCCTATGGCTGTTAAGACCGGAGGATATTGGCTTCGATACCTTGATCATCGATAGTGTGATTGGCCTGTCGTTAGCATTAGGTTTAGGGCTGCAACTGACAGCCTGGGGTAAGCGTCACCAGGGGCTGATCTTTTGGGGGGTATCGGCTGGAGTCACGCTAACACTGTTGATTGCAGGTATAGCAGCGGGGGATATCAGTGATGCGGAGATAGCTTTGTGGTCTATGGTGTTTTTGGCGCAGTCCACACTGGTGCCGGTGCGGTGGAAATTGCATATGCGATCGCAACTCACCCTCCTCGTCCCTCTAACGATTTTAGTCATCCTTGTCTTTTTTACAGCAGACGATGCTACAGAACGTTCAGATATTGTTTTTGGCACGGTATCGGCCTACATCTATTTAGTGTGGGTCTGTATTGTGGCAGACCTGGGCGTTTATCTCTATGAGCGATTACGCCATCAGGAGTTCGTCGCTCGTCAGGAAGTAGAAACCTTTTTGCATGCAGTATCCCACGATCTACGCAATCCTGTCACAGGGACTCAGCTGTTGGTCAAAAGTTTATTAGAGCAGCATGGCGATACTATACCAATGCCTCGACCAATACTAGAGCAAATGCAACAAAGTGGAGAGCGACAGTTAGTTCTGATTAATAGCCTGTTAGAAGCCCATAACAACAACCTGAAAGGAATATCACTGCAACGCCAGAATGTTGATCTCCATAGGTTGATCGAGGCCATTGGCCATGAGTTATCTCCCCAGCTAGCCACAGCTAACGTGATACTTCACAATCAACTATCTGCTGACTTACCGACAATCTTGGGTGACAATACCCAGCTATGGAGAGTCTTCCATAATCTGATTATCAATGCCCTCACCCATAATCCACCAGGGATTACGATCTGGATAAATGCCGCAGTAACATCATCGCCACATCCCTATATTCGGTGCACCGTTCGAGATAATGGTGAGGGTATGACCACAGAGCAATGTGCTCAGCTGTTTAATCTTTATGCTCAGGGACATCGCCGTCGCCATTTGAGCATCGGGTTAGGGCTGCACATTGCACAACAACTTATTGATGCCCATGGGGGTGCTATTGGCGTCGAGTCTGAAGTTGACCAGGGTAGTACATTTTGGGTGAAATTGCCCCTATCAGTCCACCCATCCCTTACGCAAAGCTAGCACAGCAGCCTGCACCCGATCATTGACAACAAGTTTGTTCATAATGCCTTTGACATAGGTTTTGACAGTATTGGTGCTGAGGAATAACTTTTCTCCAATGGCAGGATTGGTGTAACCTTCAACAATCAGTTTTAAGACTTCCAATTCTCGTTCTGAAAGGGGATGCTCTGGGGCTAGGGCTGGAGCCGGATGAGTTAAACAGCTCATCACCTGTTGAGCAATTTGTGGATCGAGATAAACGCCTCCGGCGGCGGCTATTGTGATGGCCTGCATCAGGGTGTCAAGACTGGTACCCTTGATACAATAAGCATCCGCGCCGCTGGAGAGCGCAGCAACCACCTCAGTTTGATCTGTATGGGAGGTAAATATGACCACACGAATGTGGGGCATAGTGCGTTTCACCTCTTGTGTAGCAGCAATACCATCAAGACGGGGCATACCCACATCCATCAGGATTAAGGCTGGTTGGTGTTTCTGTGCCATAGCAATGCCTTGGTAGCCATCTTCTGCTTCACCGATGATGTTCACAGTGGGCCTAGAGACTAAGGAGTGGGTCAGTCCTAGACGCATCATCGGATCGTCTTCAACAATGAGGATGTCTAGTGGCATGGGGATTGCAGACAGAGTATTTGCCGTGATTCAGGCCCCCAAACCTTCAACATTGGGAACGTCAGATTTTTTCTTCTCTATTACTCTACAGCGGAGAACATCCCATGGCGTCATCCGCCTAGCTCACCCGATAGGAGGAGGCTGTCTTGGCTAAAACATGTCTTTCATACCGCGAATGCGACCAAAGACACGGGCAGGTTCTCGCATTTTGGCTGTTGCCTGGAGTGCAGGTTGGTCCCAGCGCAGAAACGGGTTTGTTTGCTTCTCGATGCCCAGTAGCGATGGGACGGTTGGTTCCTGACGTTTACGGGCAGCTTGTACTTGCTGGTAGCGACTCTGCAAATCAGGGTTTTGGCTGTCTACAGTGACAGCAAACTTTAGGTTGTTAAGGGTATATTCGTGGGCACACCACACACGGGTATTATCTGGCAACTGACGTAATTTACTTAAAGAATCAACCATTTGAGCAGGAGTCCCTTCAAACAGACGTCCACACCCCCCAGCAAATAGGGTGTCGCCACAGAAAAGTTCGCCGGGTTGATGCTCGTCAACTGGTGCGAAGTAGTAGGCGATGTGGCCACGGGTATGGCCAGGGACAAAGAAAATTTGGGCGGTTTGGCCACCAAACATGACGATATCGCCTTCAGTCAGGAAAATTTGCTGACCAGGAATACGGCCTCGATCTGCTTCGCTGCCGTACACGGTAGCACTAGGATACTTGGCAAGTAGCTGACGGTTGCCACCAACGTGATCGCTATGGTGATGGGTATTGAAAATCGCAATGAGTGCCGCTCCCAATTTATTTAGCTGATTGAGGACAGGCTGAGCCTCAGTGGGATCAACGACGGCTGCATTAGTGCCATCCTGCAGCAGAAAAATATAGTTATCTGACCAGGCGTTAAGGCGATGGATCTGCATAACGTAATGGAAACGTGGATTACCTATAGTATGGAGGATCTATCGCATTCATGGATTTTATTGTGATCTAGGCTGCATATCTAAATTGGCTCGCAGCTTAAAGTAAAAAACTTTCCCAAGGATACGAATCAGAGGTCAGGCATTAGGAATCATCCTTCAGCCTTCTACTAACTCCTGACCGCCAGATGCTGAATTCTTCAGATGGGCAAGCCAAAGTCTGTAAAAATTTAGATGATAGACGCTCTGCTGCTATGGCTTACTGTCTCAACTGCGATTATGCTCAAAATCCTGATCAGCATCGATATTGCATTCGGTGTGGGGCTTTGTTAGCCCTGAGGGGGCGTTTTGACATTGTGCGCCAGATTGGTCAGGGTGGGTTTGGTAAAACCTATTTGGCAGCAGATCTGGATAATCGCAAGAAGCCCTGCGTGGTTAAGCAGTTAGTCTATCAAGGGAACAGTACCCATGCTGTACAAGAAGCTCAGCGTTTATTTGAGCAAGAGGCAGAAAGATTAGATCAGCTGAGCAGTCATTCCCAAATTCCTCAATTGCTGGCGTACTTTGAGGATGATCGTTATTTATACCTGGTTCAGGAGTTTATCGAGGGGCAGGATCTACAGCAGGAATTGATGCAGCAGGGAGCCTTTAGTGAAGCTCAGATTTGGGAGATTCTGAAGGAGCTGTTACCGATTCTTGGGTTTATTCATGGACACCAGGTAATTCATCGGGACCTGAAGCCAGAAAATGTGATGCGGAGGGGGAGCGATCGCAAACTCTTCTTAATCGATTTTGGTGTGGCCAAGCTATTGGCAGAACAGAATAATTGGGACAAAAGCAGTACCGTGGTCGGTACACCAGGCTATGCCGCTCCAGAGCAGATGAGAGGCAGAGTCCGTCCAGCCAGTGACCTGTTTAGTCTGGGTATGATTTGTTTTCATTTACTTACCCAAAAAGATATTTATCACTTGTTTCAGACATATGATTACAGCTGGATAGAAAACTGGCAGCGGCATTTGAATGTCTCCATTAGTCAACGTTTAGAACATATCTTAGATAAACTCCTGCAACTTGATGAGAAAGAACGTTATATCACTGCAGATGATGTCATCAAAGAGTTAGATGAGAATCACCCTGTTGGGCAAGGGTCTAAGGGACAATCACCGGGAATAAAACCCTTTTCATGGACAGCAAGATCTACACGAACCTCGCTACAACGACAGGCTTCATTTTTTTCGCCGTCTGTTTATCAACGCTTAATTGTGCTGGGTGTTACATGCAGCTTAGCCACTGGTCTTTGGTTTTTACTTCGGCCTCAGCTTGATGTCGTATCTCCAGAGCTAGCGTTGCGTCAAGGTTTACCCAGCACTGCAGGTACAAGTTCTTCTCAGTCAGTTGTTGACAATTCTTCTCAGCCTGTTGCCGAAAGTTTTGCTCAAGTGCCCCAGGTACCTGCCGGAATCTTCAACTATGGCGGCAGTACCACTTGGGCTCCCATTCGCGGTTCGGTGGATTTAGAGATCCAGACTGCGAGACCTGAGTTTCGTTTGCGGTATGTTCAGCCAGATGATGTGGAGCCCTCTAGCCAGGCAGGGTTAGACATGTTAGTAGAGGGTGAGGTTGCATTTTCCTTAGCGTCTCGTCTACCGACTAATGAGTTGATGGAAGAGCTTACAGCCAAGGGGATACAAGTAAGACTAGTGCCTGTTGCAGAAAGCTTTGATGTGGCAGCAGTACACCAGGACTTACCAATCTCTCAATTAACCATTGACCAGCTCAATGCTATTTTGGAAGGGAAAATTAGCAACTGGCGTACGGTAAATGGGCCTGATTTAGCCATCACACGGTTTGACCGCCAAGTAAATGAGGCGTTTGAAGATACGCGCCCCAACCTTGAAAGTGAAAATATACAAATTTTTTCGACTCCTTCTGAGGCAATCCGTCAATTAGCAAGCACGCCAGGAGGTATCTATGTGCATACGGCAGCGGTATTGATTCCCCAATGTTCAATTAAAACAGTGCCTTTGGTAAACGCAGCGGGACAAAAAATTGTTCCTTACCAAGAACCTGCTGTTCCAGTTTCGCAGTGTCCAGCCCAGAGAAATCAAGTCAATCTGGCTGAATTGGGTAGTGGTAATTACTCGCGACAGTTAAGCGATACGCTCTATGTGGTGATTAATCAGAATGGTGGTATTGAGCAACAAGTGGGTGAAGCGTATGCCAATTTTTTACTCTCGGATGAAGGACAAAAGCTGTTGGAAAAAGCTGGATATTTGAGAATTCGGCGATGATTGAGACTGGTCTATGATGTTAACTCTTTGATACCTTGTACGAGTCTATCCACGCCTAACGATGCATTTTCTAGGGTGAGATTGCCATAGGAAATTCTGAGATAACAACCATGGTGCATACCAAATGCTTGTCCAGGGATGACGGCGACCTTATACGTCTCTACTAGCTGTTTAACCAAATCTAAATCTGATAAATCCGAATCGACCTTGATAAAGAAATAAAATGCGCCATCAGGAACAACTATCTGACAATTTCCAGGCAAATTCTCCAGCTGTTGAAGAATACGCTCTCTAACTTTTGAGATTACTGACAAATGTTCAGAAAGATACGCAGCATCAACATTTAATGCGCCTAGGGCTGCGTATTGCGAAATAACTGGAGGACAAATTAAATTAGTGTCTTGTATTTTCAAAATTGATGGCAACAACTTTTTAGGAATAACCATATACCCAATTCGCCAACTGGCAAATCCATAGGTTTTAGACAGGCTAAATAGGGAAATTGTGTGGGCTACACTGTTAGGAAAAGAAGCAGGAGAGGTATGTTTTACGTTGTTATAAGTAAAATATTCATAGGCTTCATCACTAATATGATAGATGCCTGCCTCTTGACAGATTTGACTAATTTCTCTCAGAGTAGACGCATCATAAACAACTCCAGTCGGATTATTCGGAGAAATAGTAACTATCGCTTTTGTTTTAGATGTAATTGATTTGCGCAATTCATCTATTTGCGGATAATAGTTTGTATCAGTTTGAACTGCTACAGGATGACAACTAATCATGCCAATTGCCATCTCATGATTAAAGTAATAAGGAGTGTTTAAGATAATTTCATCTCCGGCATGGGTAATGGCTAATATGGCATTTAAGAATCCCATATTGCTACCAGCAGTAACGACGATACAATTATCATTGCCGATATCAATTTGGTTATCTCGGTATAATTTTTGCTGGATGCTATTTAACAGTTTAGGGATACCAATAGTTGCCTGATATTTGTGCGCTTGGGGGTAAGCTAAAAAGTCTTGAATTGCTTTGATGGCATGATTAGGTGGAACATATGAAACCACACCTTGATCTAACGGGATAGTGCCGGGATTTTTTTGGATAAGTTCTTTAATTAATGGAATTATGGGAGTCTGTATACTTTCCATACGAGAGTATACGGTACTAGCAGTTGCAGCCATGTTCATTGAATATTACTTTGCATATTCCTAATATCTCATAAGCAAGCGTTGACGTAAGGGGCCGTTGATCAAGCAACTGTCCAAGAGGCTCAATCGTCTTGAGCCCCCAACACCTTTAATTTTGGGGGCTTTGAGTATTGTCCCCCAGAATTGGGGGACGAGGGGGACCTAGATAACCGTTGATTTCCTTTACACAACTCTTATTACTAGAATGTTCGGTAAAAGAATCAGCTCTACAGTATTAGCCTAAGGAGGCCTAGATAACTGATAGCTATTTGGCAACACCTTGAATGGCATCCCAAACGCTCCGTCAACGGTCTAGTCAGACTCACACATGCTAAGCGTTGTTTACCCAGCCGTAGTAAAGTCTTCTGCGGTCAGAGTGCCATTAAAGTTGGTCAACTCAACTAAGACATCATTTCCGGTCGATAACCAGGTCTTATTATTTCTGCTGGCCTGCTCTAGGGCTCCAAAGCTCAGCCCGTCAGACAGTTCCAACATATCGGTGCCATGCTCAAAGTCTCTGATGATTAAAACACCACTACCCTGGTTCAATACAAAGGTATCACTGCCGCCTTTACCAAAGGCCACATCAAAGTCTTTAGCCGTACCTAAATCAAGACGATCATCACCAGAACCAGCGTGCACTTTGTCATTACCAGTGCCGGTGAGAATATCTTTATTGCCATCTGACACGCCATTGGAGGACTGAACATAGATTTTGTTGTTGCCATTGCCAGCATCAACGCTATTTTGGCCTTTACCAAGCTTAATAAAGTCATTTCCGTCTCCAGCAACGACATCGTAATCACTGGTTTTAGGACTATTAGGGCTAGTTTCGGCATCTACCGTAGGCCCTTCACTATCATTATCATTCTGATTTACATCATCAACAACATTGTTGTCAGCTTGTGGCTTATCAACATTCTTGGAGGTATCAGCCCCTGAGGTCACAAAGTCGTTTGCCGTTAAGGTACCAGTAAAGTTTGTCAATTCAACTAAGGTATCACCCCCTGCTGACAGCCAGGTTTTACCATTTTTGGTAGTCTGGTCTATATCTGCAAATGTCAGGCCCTTCAGCTTTAGTTTATCGGTACCCTGGGCAAAATCTCTAATGCTTAAGAAGCCCTTACCCTGGTTTACAACAAATGTATCACTGCCGCCTTTACCAAAGGCCACGTCATAGTTTGTCGCTGTACCTAGATCCAGATAATCATCGCCAGATCCAGCGTGTGCTTTGTCATTACCTGTGCCTGCCAGAATAGTTTTAGGGCTATTGGAAGACTGGACATAGATCTTGTTATTGCCATTGCCAGCATCGACGCTATCCTGGCCTTTACCCAATCTAATCACGTCATTCCCATTCCCAGAGATGACATCGTAGTCACCAGTGTTACCTTGATTAGAGTTATTACCACCACCGACATTAGAATTGGCGTTGTTATCACCATCTTGGGTGTTATCAACACTATCCTGACCGTTACCTGTGTCTAAACTGTCCTGGGGATCTGGTTTGGGTGTTTTAGTAGGCGCGTCCTGTAACCCTGCCAAAAGACCATTGACAGCTTGTTTAGGCCGATAGTTTTCATCAAAGGGCAGAGCATCGTCATATCCCTTGAAGAAATCAGGGATCCAGGAGTAACGATCGGTAACTCCCCAGATGGTGACTGAATCGCAATTACCTGCGTCTGCACAGGTCTCGACAATTGTCTGATAAATTTTTGCCTGGTTAGCTAGTTTTGCAGCCGTCGCAGGTTGTTTAACACGTACATCAGCCTCTGTAAACTCAACGTCTAAACCCAACTTGCCAAGACGTTTCATATTTTCTGCAACACTCTTGAAGTTACGAGGATCGTCTTCAGACATGTGCATTTGAAAGCCCACACCATGAATAGGTACACCTTTGGCTTTTAAGTCAGATACTAATTGATAGACTCTGTTAGATTTTTTGTTGACTTCCTCAGCTCTATAGTCGTTGTACAGTAATTTAGCGTTGGGATCGGCTTCGTGGGCCCACTTGAAGGCAAGTTCTATGTATTCTGGACCAATCTTTTGTAGCCAAAATGAATTACGTAATTTGCCATCATCACCAACGGCTTCATTCACTACATCCCACACTTTGATTTGTCCCTTATAGCGACCCACCACGGTCTTGATGTGGGTTTCTAGAATATCTAGGAGTTCTTGACGACTCCAGTTGCCGTTCTCGAGCCATTGTGGATTAGAAATATGCCAAACGAGCGCATGCCCCCTGAGATCCATATCGTTTTGATTAGCAAAACTCATTAAGGCATCCGAATCGCGAAAGTTAAACTTTCCCTTTTCAGGCTGCATAAACCGGAACTTCATTTCGTATTCAGCGGTAATGCTGTTAAACTCTCTCGCCACCGTCTCTCGGTACTGTTGATCGTCGCGAATACGATTGATTTTGACCGCTGCACCGATGGTCATATTTTTCTTATCGGCTGCGGAACGCAATGTGCTGTCAGTATTATTCATAATGAAGTGAGTTATCTCTTTGATTCTGTTTTTAGCCAAGCGTTTGCTACGATCCCATGGCACCGTCCCATCGTGAAAGCCTCACAACAGAAGATACTCTTGTGTCAAATGCAACCTGTAGCAGGAGACTTTGTATAAGCGCATCGAGATTCTAGAGCCGCTTTTCAGTTGCTCTCAACCCCAGACGGATAAAAGAAGCGCATCATCAAAGGCCTCTTACATGCAGACAGGTAACAAATTAGTTAAATTATGAAGATCGATATGTTGCCAAATATTGAGCGTTGTCTTTAAGTGCGCAAAGCATCTCTTGTGCTTTGCAAGATGATTGTTAGAACACACTTCAAACAAGTTATCTCGAATGGGGCCTAATGGCAGCTGCTTAGAATGAAAAGATTATGAGCGTTTAATGAAGAAGCGCGTTTAATGGCGATTAAATTACTTTTTAATGAAATCCGGAAAAAGTACCGAGATCTTTTGTGATAGAGATGATGTCTAGCAACACTCTAAAGAGCACATCAGTCATACGTAGATTCAATGAAGAATATAGCCTGCCGTGATAGCTGAACCTTATTAATTATAATGATTTCAAGATACTAGATGCTGATGAAAAATTTGTCGTAAAAAAACTTTCCTGTGATATCTAGCACTGTTTTTTGAATAACAGAACACCTAATTCTGTGGCAAGCCTGTTTTTTAGAGTGAGAATATCAAATCACTGTTGCCTGACTAAGAGCCACTTTGCAAAGTGGCACATATTCGAGAGAGCGTTATCATTTATGTTGTGAAACTGTAAATCTTCTACCAAGTTAGTAGTGTTATAAAATCGACTATTTTCTCTTTTTAGACAAATAATTGGTCTCAGTTGACGATCTGAATCTGGGATTTTTTTGCGGATCTTGTTAAGATACATCCCATCACGAATGTATCTATCCTCACCAGTCCTTTCGCTCCGAGTCTCAAGGAGGCACTTACCCTGATATCTTGTAAGCAGATGTGTCTTCTGGTGCAGCGTGGTCCCTATTCGCGACGAAAACCCGGTTCAGATTACGCCCTATGCAACTTACGGGCTAATCGTCCTTAACGTTTTAGTCTTCATCTATGAACTGACGCTGTCGTCGCCTATGGAGTTGACGGTGCTTTTCCACACTTGGGCGGTAGTGCCAGAGCAGCTGACAGAAAGTTTTTTTGGTGGTCGGTCCATTCCGTTCGATCTCTATGAATGGTCCACACTGTTTACCAGTCAGTTTCTCCATGCGGGTCCCCTGCATCTGGCTGGTAACATGCTGTACCTGTGGATTTTTGGTAATAACGTCGAAGAACAGTTGGGTCGGGCTCGATATCTGTTGCTTTATCTGGGTTGTGGTGTCCTGGCTGCATTGACCCAGTGGTACTTTGGCATGTTTTCTGAAGTACCGTCATTGGGGGCCAGTGGCGCGATCGCAGGTGTCATGGGGGCCTACATCTTCAGATTTCCGACGGTGCGGATTCTGACCATTGTGCCATTAGGGTTTATATTCCTACCCTTTAGAATTCCAGCCATCTTCTACCTAGGCTTCTGGTTTCTACAGCAAGCCGCCTACAGCATTGCTAGCCTTAGCATCCCGACCAATGTTGGGATGGCGGATGGGGGAATTGCCTATTGGGCCCATGCCGGCGGATTTGTATTTGGGGCGCTCTTAGGGCCAGCACTAGGCCTATTTGACGACGCTGATGACGAGATTCAGCAAGTGTAGATTCTGATTTTAATAACGATGTTTCGAATCGATCGACGGCTGCTGCGAGCTAAAACTATTTGTCACTTGATGACAATGGGAAGTGCGATCGCACTTTTCGGAACCCTGGGTTGCGCCACACCCCCCACATCATCACCTACTGATACATCGACCAAAACCACGGCTACTGCTATTACGCAGGTATCACCGTCTGACGGTAACCCAGGCTTCCAGATGGTAACTATATTGGAAAACCTGGAACATCCATGGGGCCTGACCTGGCTACCAGACGGCAACCTGCTGATTACTGAGCGATCAGGGCGCTTGCGCATTGCCCGCGATGGTGTGCTAGATCCGACACCGATTTCTGGACTCCCTGCCGATATTTTTGCGGAGAACCAGGGGGGATTACTGGATATTGCCGTACATCCCCGCTTTAACGAAAACCGCCTGGTTTATTTTTCCTATTCCCACGGAACAACGTCAGCCAACCGCACCCGCATCGCCCGAGCTACCTTTGATGCCAATTCCCTAAGCAATTGGCAAGTCATTTTTGAAGTTTCCCAAACAAAAGATCGAGGACAGCACTTTGGATCTCGTCTGGTCTGGTTGCCCGATGAGACCCTACTGGCCTCCATTGGAGACGGCGGCAATCCTCCCATTCAACTCGACGGTGAACTCATCCGCCAGCAGGCCCAGAACCTTGACAGCCACCTGGGTAAGGTGATCCGCATAAACGATGATGGGTCTATCCCAGAGGATAATCCCTTTGCCAACGATGCCGTCGCCGCACCAGAAGTTTGGAGCTATGGGCACCGCAATATGCAAGGTCTCGCATTTGATCCAACTACAAACCAGGTATGGGCCACAGAGCATGGTGCTCGTGGCGGCGATGAGGTAAATCGGCTTGAAGCTGGGGCCAACTATGGGTGGCCAGTGGCCACCCATAGCCGCGAATATTCAGGCGGACTGATTTCCCCAGAAACATCACTGCCAGGGATGATGGACCCTAAGGTAATCTGGACACCGTCAATCGCCCCCTCTGGACTAGCAGTCTACACAGGTGATTCTTTTCCCGCATGGCAAGGTGATTTGTTTGCGGGTGGCCTCGTCTCCCAAGATATTCGCCATCTAGAAGTAGATGATGCAGGCAACCTTGTGACGGAAACATCTATTGCCATTGGTCAGCGGGTGCGCGATGTGCAACAGGGGCCAGATGGCCTCTTATATGTTCTAACCGACGAGTCGAATGGGCAACTTATTCGGTTTGAGCCCGTAGAAGAATGAGTGAGCAGAATCCAAGCCTCAAGCGGCGGCACATCTATCCTTAGGTAAGTAGTTCACCCAGGGGGCATTTAAGGCGAGTGCCACATTCATATATTCAAACGACTGCACAAGCCAGTCAATCGAATCGACTGACGATTGCTCCCACATGTGAAACAAGATTCCAAAGCGATCTTCAAACCAGGAACGTACCGTACGCTTGAATAAAACGATCTTTAAAAGCACTGCCGTCAGTGCCTGGTGACCCACTGTTTTGATTAAATGTTTAAATTGACCAACGTCAGGGCGCTCTAATGTATTACACACCAACATCTTTAACAACCGACTGCATATGTAGGTAATGGAAGCATCGGTAATGGGGGCTGTTTCTGCTCCCAAGCTCTCCACTAAGGCAGTTTTCACCGCACTACTAAACCGATTCGTCTTAAATCGTGGGTTAGCCTCTACAAATGGCTCCATAACATAGTCATGGAAATGGGCAAGAAAATCCTCCCTTTTCTGACGAGAACGGTAAAACTTATCCAACTCAGTTGCCTGCTTTACGTAACTTCCATTTCTACCAGGGTGAAATGCCCAAATCGCATCCTTGAGATGCTCATCAGATAATCGTGTAGGATTCACTGGCATTAAGCCCTGCTGATAATCATTCCAGTACTTATTAAGACGTTCGTTGAGATGCTGTGCCTGATGCCTTCGCTGTAGCTGAATACTTTTACGTTGATGCAACGGAACATCGCGGGTAACGGCAGCTGACTCATAAATAAAGAAGTAATCTTTAAAACAACTGGCAAAGGATGAACAGTCTTCTTCCTGGGGGGTGTCCCAGAGCAAACGCATCTGGCGCTGTAGCGGTACATAAAGATTGTCATTGCTGACGTAGCCATCCATCGCATCTATCAGCTGCTTGACCCGCCGATCCCTTGGACGTTTCTCAGGAATCTCGTTGGCTCTCAAAATTAATTCCCGCAACTGGGCATGGCGGCCAGTATCCAGACGCCAAATGTTACCAATCGTGTAAAAGCAACGATTAATCACATAGGGCAAAATTTCATCAGCCTTAGGAGACTCCAAGATATGCAATAGTGCAGGGCGTACCGAGTTAGAATCCAACTCTGGTAGAGTAACATTAGCTTTGAAAAGCAGACCATAAAATGCATCGATGGCTTGCTGAGCATCCTCTATCCTGGCAAGCTGCCGCACATAGCCATAAACTATACGCTCTGCTCGAGTAGCTGGTCGGTTAGCAAAAAATTCACCGTCGGTGGAGTACATTGAACGTCAGGTCCCTGTTAAACCTATTCTGATGAGACTACGTATCTATATACTTAAGTGTTAGCGCAATTTATACGAAAATTCTAGTGTTTTTTCGTATGTCTTGCTGCATTGTTCAGGGTTCGTAACATCTCCACGATTACTTCAGTCCACAACAATACCCTGAAGTCTTTGAACTGCATACAGTTCCTCGTTTGAAAAACCTTGTTTTGTATAAAACTTACAGTTCTGGTATTGATCTAGATCACTGACAGTTTTCCAAGTCTGCAAAATCTCTTCGACCTGAAGGTCCCAAATGCTAACGGTAGATTTATTCTGGCATAGAAGCTGCTGACCGTCATTACTGATAAAAAATTGCTCTGGCAGCTCTGGCAACGTAATCAACGCTAGTAACGACATCATTTCATTCCAAACCCAAACCGTGTGATCTATGTCACACAGGGCTAGATATCTTCCATTGTTACTGAAGGTCGCCTGGTAAGGTTGTCGAAGATTAGTATTCAATTCTTTGACCTTAAAGCTGATTGAATCTTCTGCCAATATTGGGTCAGTGACTGTAAAGCACCGCATGATGGCCTTATATAAGTGTTGATTGGACGCATCATCGGCTACAGTTTCAACTACATTTAGCTGATCCCCAAACCATTGAAACACTAAAAAATCTCCATAGGGGTTTAAAGGCAATGGAGCCTCAGCAATTGTGTAATCATTAGTCGATGTATTGTGGTACCAAATGAGTATCGAACTGTTGTTGTCATAGCCTGCCAAGATGCTAGCGTCTGGATTAAAAGCCAAGTGTCTGACAATATCATTGGCCTCACACAGGGATTCACCGATTTCTTCGCCTAGCATTAAGTTCCAAAGCTGAATTTCTCGATTCCCCAGACCAATGGCCAGCAAATCATCCGTCAGGTCAACACTACAAATAGTGGCAATGCCAGATATATCGCTGTAGCATTGCTCTTTATGGGTCAGTGAATCCCAAATCACAATGCTTTGATCGATGAGAATCACGATTAACGTATTGCTATCAGTAACTACGATTTGTTGAATTGGGATTTCCAGCTCATCACACCAGGCTAAAATAAATCGATTGTTAACCCACTGATAGACCTGTAAGAAACCCTGGGAGTCGCCAATGGCCATGGCGGTTTTATCGGGGTGTAGTGCGATCGCACATGACTCATAGGTCCCCATCATCAAGACAGCCTCTCGAAATCGACATCCCTGAAAATCGAGTCCTTGCAATCTAGATACTCTCAGATCAGCATGCCATAGGGTGAGGTTAGCCCAACTCACATCGGCGAGGGACAGCCCTAAGTAGGTCGCTAAATTAAATAGATTACCGGCTGCATAGCTACGGGAGGAGACAGGTAATGTATGAAGCTGACTGATGAGGCGGCTAAATTTAGCGGCTAAATCCTCCGATAGAAACCGGTATTTAAGCGTGTTGGCAATCGGCACCAAAAGGTAGTTTTTAAGAGTTTCTTGCTGTTTGACAGAGACTGTGGGTAAAGATAATGGGTATATGTGAAACAGTGTTAGGGTTTCGTCAATTAGCTCCTTTAAAAATATCTCTTTCAACTGTTGGAGTAAATAAAGGCCCAAATATGGCGGTGTGATTTGGCAGATCCCATGCGTTTCTGAAAAGTACTCTAAAAGATGCCGCCGATGTAGCATATCCCAGGCTTGCACCAGCTGCGTATTCTTCAGGGTACTCACGGGTAACCAGGCCTGCACATCTAGCCAAGAAAGGGGACGCAACGCAAATAGATAGAGTAATGCCTGCTCTGCATCCGATAGCTCATCTGTAAGCCGCTCCAGATGTCTATCAGACAGGAGGGGTAATGATGACAGATTGGCCGTAAACTGCTGAATTTGATTAGCATAAAATGATTTTAGAGTCTCAATACTCTTATGCAAAAGTGCAGGATTGCCGCCACACAGTTTGACCAGCTGTTTCCAATGAATCTCATGTTGAGCAAGCGAATCCCTAAGATAGGGATATTCCTGTGGCAACAGAGCACTGGCCTCGTCAAATGAAAGCCCTTGCAGCTTTTCAGTGGGAATTCGCCGATCAATGTCAGTAGGCTGAATAGCGCTCACCCAAAGTAAACAACTTTGATGATCAAGCGTTGTAGCAATCTCTCCAAAAAAGGCTTTATAGTCAGGATTATCTATAAACTGTTCACCATGCTCAACGATGAGTAGATAGCGATTTTGATTCAGGGTTCTCAATACTTGCTGACGCATTTGAGAAACTGCACCAGGCATATCCTTATCAGAACCATTGAGAAAATCAATCAATCCCAGAGAAGATAAGGTTTGATACCATGTTTTCCAAGTTGGGATCTCATTGAGGGGATGATAGATGATCTCAGTAAAATGACCGTTCAGCACTAGAGGCAAATTATCTAATAAGTAGCTTTTGCCAATGCCCTTAGCCCCCGTTAAAACGATTGCTTGACAACCTGATTGAAGGGCACTAACCAAACGTAATAATGGTGTTTCTTGGGGATTACTATCAAGCTCGTCCAACCTACCTGGGTTAAGGTCTTGGGAAATCGACTCAGGTGGACGATCTTGTTGTGTCCCATTTATCAATACATCTTGTTCTTTTTTCCAAAGACGTTCTACGGTGCTTAGAAAATTAGTCTTAGTGATATTTTCCCCTGGCCATACCTGTTTAAGGAATTTCCAAAGCTGATACCCATAGACAGCACGCACTGTATTTTGGCTGTAGCCCATCTGAACTGCCATCTCCTTATAAGAAAGGCCTTCATAGCTCCAACGGATAATGCCTTTCTCAATCTCAGTCAAATGGCGATTAGCATAATCAAAAACACAACGGTCAACGTAGTCTAAAACATCCTCTAGCTCCAACATGGACTCCTCAATTTAGATAGACACACACAACCCTTCTCTATTAAGGAGTCTAACGTAATTTATATGACTTTTTAAATGCCTATTATGACTTTTTAATATGACATTATGACTTTTTACGAAAGCAACTGGGTTGATTGCCGTAGTACGCCATAAAAAGTCATAATGATGAGAATGACTTTTTATGACTAGTTATCTTCAGAGGTCCTAAAATACCTGACAACTCTCAATACTTTAGAGGTTTCGGCTTAGACTTTTCCTTTGGCAAGATAAGGCTACAAGGCATCAAATGATGTAGGTGCCGACATTACGCGAGGGATTGCACCATGCCACTAGAAATGTTGATCGGTCTAAGTTTAAGCGGATTTTTGATTGTACTATTTAACCCATCGCCGCAACCTAAACCCAGCAAACCAACTAGAAAAACGATTGCAACTGTAGTACTGTCTGGCTCCACCGGAGAAATTGAAATTATCAAGGACTCCCAAGGGGCTGGCGCTAAGTCTTAGACATAGTTAGTGCTGCAGCGTTGACGTCGAGCAACTGCATGCCACAGTTAGTGTGAAGCTACAGGGTGTCTTACGGGCTGGTTACCGTTTAATGACTGACTTGCCGATTAACCAGTAGGACACCACAAAAAACAATAATTCCGCCTGCAAGAGATACCAGGGCTGGTGTCTCTTGCAACCATACCCAAGCAAGGAATAAGGCTGCAACGGGAATTAATGATAGATAACTGCCTGCCTGTGAAGCTGGCAGCTTAGACAAGACATAGGACCAGGCAATATATGCGATCGCACCTGGAAACAGTCCCATATAAACAACGGATAGCGTAGGACCCAGAGGGGCATGGAGCGCTGAGATGACTGCACGGGGTGCAACGAGTATCAAAAATAGGGTACCTGCCCAGATGGCATAGGCTGTAAATTGAATGGCAGTATAGCGTTGTAGCAGTGGTTTTTGAATAACCGAGTAGACGCTAATGCACAGTGTGGCCATAAACACTAGCAATGCCCCAAAAGACAACTGCAACCCAGCGCTACTAGCAAAAGAAATAACCGCCACACCAACGACACAGAGACCAATGCCAAACCATCCTGGCATCGATAGTTTTTCACCATTCAAGAGCCTTGCCAGCAGGGCAATAATGCCAATTTCCGACGAAATAATAAAGCTAGCCATGCCGGCAGAAATTGTCAGTTCCCCTGCATTCAAAAATACGTTGTAGAGTGTAAACCCCGTCAAACCGCAGATACTAATCAATGGCCAGTCCTGCCGTCGTGGCAAAGGCATACGTTTAACTAGCGCATAAATTAAAAGCAGTATCGATGCGACAAGATAGCGCAGAGTAGCTACCTCTACGGGACTATAGGCGTTTAAGGCAACCCGAATAGCAGGAAAGGCAGATGCCCAAAGCAAAATTGCGCTAAATAGGGCAACCATAACTAATGGTTTAGGTCGCTGTGCAGGCTGGTAGGCTTGGGGACGAGGGTTAGCGTGATAGAGCGGCTGGGATAACACCATAACGTTGCGTAGGCTGAATAGCAGTAGCTTAAAGGCAGGTTAACCTACGGAGCAATCTATAAAACTCATCACATCCTTATGACGTTTCGATTTACAAGATGTGATGTTAGTAAAATGCACGTCAATTTAATTATTGATTTTATGAAGCTGGGTAAAATACATAATTGCGGCATTCTATTGTGAATCCGTAATCATCCAATATACCTAGCGTTAGCGTTTGGAATAGCAGCATGCTTTTATCCAGGCTTAGCTCATCAGTATGCCCAGTAGTTCTAGCGGCTTTAGGGCTATTGCCCCTGCCAGCCCAAGCGCAAATTATTCCCGATCAGACGCTTGGCGCAGAAGCCTCTAGCGTAGTTAATGATCAACAGATTCGCGGCGACAATGCTGAGCTGATTGAAGACGGTGCTACCCGTGGCGACAATTTATTTCATAGCTTTAGTGAGTTCAATGTCAACTCTGGCCAGCGGGTGTATTTTTTTAATCCGGTTGGCATTGAGTCTATTTTGAGTCGGGTAACGGGGGAGAATCCGTCGGCAATCAATGGCACGTTGGGGGTAGATGGCCCTGCCAGTTTGTTTTTGATCAACCCGAATGGTCTGGTATTTGGTGAGGCTGCCGTATTAGATGTGACGGGTTCTTTTTATGGCACAACTGCAGAGGCGGTTACCATCGGCAATGGGGTATTTAGTGCAGTGGACCCAGGCCAGAGTCAATTGTTAGCGGTGAGTCCTAGCATATCGTTTTGGAATTATTTGACAGATACGTCAGGGGAGGTAGTCAATCGAGGGGCCTTAGCCATTGGGGGCGACCTGATTTTGGCTGGGAATCGATTAGATTTGCAAGGTCAGGTAGCCGCTGCAGGTGACGTATCGTTGTTAGCAACTGATACAGTACAGATTCGCGATACGGCTGAAATTCCTTTTATCAGTTTTGCCGGAGACAACCTGTTGGTGCAGGGCAATCAGCAGGTTGATATTGTGGCGCTGAGTCATCCGGAGAGTGGATTGTTCTCAAATGGCAATATGGTACTGCGCTCAGCCAGTCAGGTGGGTGGAGATGCCCATTATTTAAGCGGTGGAGACTTTCGGATAGAGCAGTTGGATGGAAGTGATGGGGAGTTATTTAGTCCCATTGATCCAATTATTCGAGCCCTGGGAGATGTCACAATTGGGACCTACGTGGGCTCATCATTACATATTTTAGCTGGTGGCGCTGTTTCTATCGGCACTGCCTTAATTACTGCAGCAGAGGGCACAGACATTGGCATCGACTTTCTCCAAGAAACGATCACATTGTCAGATGGCACCATTGTTGAGATTGATGGAAATGCTCAGCCTACGCTAGATGTTCGCGCTGGAGTACGACCAGATGCCCTGGGTACTCCTCCATTAGACCTCTTAACTGGATTTGATAACTTGATAGATTTTTTCTCCAATGATTCTGTTGCCGAGGAAACACCGACTAGTGCCAATATTACAATTGGTGATGCATCACTGGGGGTGGCAAATGGTGTGGTGCTGCTAACAAATCAATATGAACCTAATCTAGAGTTACCTGGCGAAAATATAGTTGTTACAGGTAATGGCGCAATTGGTTTTGGTATTAATGCAACGAATTTTGGCGGTGTTGGTGGCGCTGTTTACTTAGATGCCCGTAACAATGTTGAGGTTCTCAATAGCGCCATTGCTGCAACAGCGTTAGAAGATATTAAAGATGTTGTGATTGTAGCTAGTGAAACAGTCACTTTTGATGGTCTGGATGGTACCCGTCTTACGGGAGCTTTTAGTGAACTTGGCCCTAACGGAACGGGTGACGGCGGTAATGTACGTATTACTGCGCGCAATCTTGAGGTACTTGGGGGGGCACAGTTAGGTGCTAATACCTTTGGTGAGGGAAATGCTGGCAGCGTAATTTTAGATATCGCAGAAACTGCTCGGTTTGAAGGCAGTAATCCTATCGATGGGGTGAACAGTGGTGCCTTTAGTCGCGTAGCCTCTGATGGGATTGGTACCGGTGGTGATGTGCGTATTACTGCTCGCAATCTTGAGGTGCTTGGGGGTGCTGAGTTGTCTACCAGTTCGTTGGGTGATGGCTCCGCAGGTAGCGTCATTCTAGATATCGCAGAAACTGCTCGGTTTGAAGGTGTTGATCCAATAGACGAGTTGGCCAGTGGAGTATTTAGTAGCATTGAAGCTACTGGCACTGGTACCGGTGGTGATGTGCGTATCATGGCACGTAATCTTGAGGTGCTTGACGGTGCCCAGCTAAATGCCGGTACCTTTGGTGAAGGCGATGCTGGCAATGTCATTCTTGTCATAGAAGAAACCGCTAAATTTGAGGGGCGTAACCCCCTAGACGGCAGCCCTAATGGAGCCTTTAGTAGTGTTGGCCTTACTGGTATTGGTACCGGTGGTGATGTACGTGTAACTGCTCGCAATCTTGAGGTGCTTGAGGGTGCACGCCTGATTGCCGGTAGCTTTGGTATGGGCAATGCCGGCAATGTGACTTTAGTGATAGAAGAAGCTGCTCGATTTGCGGGAAGTAGTCCTATCAACGGAGTTTCTAGTGGAGCCTTTAGTAATGTTGAGCCTACTGGCATTGGTACCGGTGGTGATGTGCGTGTGACTGCCCGTAGTCTTCAGGTACTTGAAGGTGCCCAGATCGGTGCTAATACTTTTGGTGTAGGCAATGCGGGCAATGTCATTCTGAATATTGAAGAAACAGCTCGCTTGGATGGTGTAAATGCAGTAACTGATGTTGTTAGTGCGGTAGGAAGTAGCGTCCAGTCTGGCGGTGTAGGCCGTGGGGGTAATATTGAAGTAACCGCTAGAGATTTAGAGGTCACCAATGGAGCACAGTTGAATGCTGCTACTTTTGGTACAGGCGATGCGGGTAATGTCATTTTGGTGATAGAAGAAACTGCCAGGATTGATGGAACGGATGCAGCCACTGAAAGTTTTAGTGCAGTAGGGAGTGGTGTTCAGCCCGGGGGGATAGGCCGTGGCGGTAATGTTGAAGTAACCGCTAGAAATTTAGAATTAGCGAATGGAGCACAAATCAGTTCAGAAACCTTTGGTGAAGGTAATGCGGGCAATGTGATTCTTGACATTGAAGAAACTGCTCGCTTGGATGGGAGAAATTCTGTAACAGGACTTCTCCCTACTGGTATACGCAGCAGTGTGACTGATGCAGGTAGAGGTCGCGGGGGAGATATTGAAATAAACACTCGAAATTTAGAAGTACTCAATGGCGCGCAAATCAGTGTGGAAACTTTTGGTGAAGGTGATGCAGGCAGTATTCGTCTCAATGTAGAAGAGACGGCTCGTTTTGATGGGGAGAATCTAGAGGGATTCAGTTCAGAAGTAGCGAGCAGTGTCAGTGTAGGAGGTATGGGTCGAGGTGGTGATATTGAAGTAACGGCTAGAAATCTAGATGTAACTAACGGTGCAAGAATCAATGCTTCAACTTTGAGCGAAGGTGATGCAGGTAATATTCGTCTTAACGTAGAAGAAACTATTCGTTTTGATGGGCTAGACTCTACAACCGGTTCAATTAATACTACTTTTGCGGGCAGTTTTGTAGCACCAGGCGCTACGGGTAATGGTGGTGATATTGAAGTGACGGCCACCAATCTTCAACTTGCCAATGGCTCAGGATTTTTGACAGTGAGTGATGGTGATGGAAATGCAGGTAATGTAATACTTGCTATTCGCGATCGCATACAATTCCAAGATAGTTCCATTGCTACCAATTCAGAATTCAATGCGGGCGGACAAGTGCAAATTGAAGCAGGCAACATTTTTCTCTTTGGTGATAGCGATATCCAAACCTTTGTTAACTCTGGTGCCAATAATGGTGGCAACATTACCATCAACGCCAATGCCCTTGTTGCCTTCGACGATAGTGATATTCTCGCCTTTGCGGCTGACGGTCGCGGCGGCGATGTAGATCTCAGTCAAACTGCCTTCTTTGGCCAAGACTTTTCCTTTGCCCCCCCTGGCACCGATCCTCGTACTCTAGATGCTAATGACCGGGTCGATATTAACGCTACAGGTCGTCTAGCCTCCGGCACAATCTCCCTGGCCGATGTTAGCTTTATCCAAGATAGCTTGACCGAATTACCCGACAATCTGATCAATCCTGAAGCACTGGTCGCCAATAGCTGTATTGCTCGAAGGCGTAATACAGACAGTAATTTGATGATCACAGGCAGTGATGGTCTGCCTGTACAGCCCAATCGTCTGCAATCGTCCTATGAATTAGGTGAAATTCGCTCGTTTACAGAACCTAGCTCGGAAGAGGCTCATAGCCCAATCACTGAACCACACAGTACCTATCGATTAGCAGATGGACGACTCGTACTAGGCCGTGAATGTGAGGCTGATCATGAGTAATGTCCATTGCTAAACTATACCCACTAGTATGACCATATGCATTTTTGATTAACAGTATGTAGCTTTAGGGCAACGTACGTCTATTCAATAACTGATGCTACAGGGCTGCTTAGAATTTATAGTTCCAAAATCCTACAGTGAACGTTTGATAATTAGAAATGTCTAGCATTAGCATTTGGCATAGCACCATGCTTTTATCCAGGCTCAGCTCACAGATATGCACGATACTTTTAGTGCCTATAGGGCTTCTTCCCCTGTCAGCCCAAGCACAAATTATTCCAGATCAAACGCTGGGCTCAGAAACCTCTAATATAGTTAACGACCAGCTAATTCGAGGAGATCGTGCCGACTTAATTGAAGACGGTGCTACCCGTGGCGACAATTTATTTCATAGCTTTAGTGAGTTCAATGTCAACTCTGGCCAGCGGGTGTATTTTTTTAATCCGGTTGGCATTGAGTCTATTTTGAGTCGGGTAACGGGGGAGAATCCGTCGGCAATCAATGGCACGTTGGGGGTAGATGGCCCTGCCAGTTTGTTTTTGATCAACCCGAATGGTCTGGTATTTGGTGAGGCTGCCGTATTAGATGTGACGGGTTCTTTTTATGGCACAACTGCAGAGGCGGTTACCATCGGCAATGGGGTATTTAGTGCAGTGGACCCAGGCCAGAGTCAATTGTTAGCGGTGAGTCCTAGCATATCGTTTTGGAATTATTTGACAGATACGTCAGGGGAGGTAGTCAATCGAGGGGCCTTAGCCATTGGGGGCGACCTGATTTTGGCTGGGAATCGATTAGATTTGCAAGGTCAGGTAGCCGCTGCAGGTGACGTATCGTTGTTAGCAACTGATACAGTACAGATTCGCGATACGGCTGAAGTTCCTTTTATCGGCTTTGCCGGGGGCGATCTGTTGGTGCAGGGCAATCAGCAGGTTGATATTGTGGCGCTGAGTCATCCGGAGAGTGGATTGTTCTCAAATGGCAATATGGTACTGCGCTCAGCCAGTCAGGTGGGTGGAGATGCCCATTATTTAAGCGGTGGAGACTTTCGGATAGAGCAGTTGGATGGAAGTAATGGGGAGTTATTTAGTCCCATTGATCCAATTATTCGAGCCCTGGGAGATGTGACGATTGGAGCATACATCGGTGGCTCACTACATATTATTGCGGGAGGCTCTGTCAGGATTGATGCAGTCATTATTAATGCAGTGGATCCAGGTAGCCTTAGCATTGATTTTTTACAAGAGAATATTGAGTTGTCAGATGGCACAGTTGTGTCTATTGATGGAGGAACTCAGCCGACATTAGATGTGAGAGCAGGCGTTTTACCAGAAAGCATAGGTAATCCTCCACTGGAAATGGTAACGGGCTTGAATCCCTTGACAGATAGTCTTTTTATGTTGGATTTAACCGATAGTCCATCTAATGCCAATATTGAGATTGGTGATGTTTTTATAGATGCCTCTGATGGTCTAGTTCTTCTAACCAATCAGTATTCTCCAAACACTTTGCTAAACGGCGATATCTTAATTGAAACTAGGCAACTAGATTTTGGAGGAGTCGTTGCAGGTGATCTCTCAACCGTTGGTGGCCAGATCATTTTTGATTCTCGAAATAACATCAATGTTGTTGATAGTTTAATTGCAACATCTTCAGTGAATTTAGACGGTGGTGGCATTACTCTGTTAGCTGAAAATGATATTGCTCTGGAGAGTCCTCAAAATAAAATAACAGGGTTATTAAGTACTATCCCCCCTGATGTAACTAGCATGGGGGGTAGCATACGGATTAATGCACAAAATTTAGAACTGCGAGATGGTTCCGCCATCTCCACAGAGATATTTGGCAATGGCCCAGCAGGGAATGTCATTCTCAATATTGAAGGAGCCGCCAGTTTTGATGGGGTGAATTTAGTAACTGGGGCTATTGGAGGTATTTCCAGTGTCATCAGGCCAGGTAGTTCAGGTCTTGGAGGCAAGATTGAATTAACCGCTAGCAATTTGGAAGTAACGAATGGGGCACAACTAAATGCATCAACCTTTGGTGAAGGTAATGCAGGGAATGTGATTCTGAATATTAGTGAAACCGCACGCTTTGATGGGGTGGATGCAGTCACTGGCATATTCAGTGGTGCAGGAAGCAGTGTTTTGCTTGGCGGTGTCGGTCGTGGCGGTAATGTTGAAGTAAACGCTAGAAATTTGGAAGTGGCTAATGGTGCACAGCTGATTGCATCAACCTTTAACGAGGGCGATGCTGGTAGTGTGCTCCTCAATATTGAAGAAACGGCACGCTTTAGTGGAGTGGATGCAGTAACTGGAGCTGTTAGTGGTGCAGGGAGCGGTGTAGAGGCTGACGGCATTGGTCGTGGCGGTAATGTTGAAGTAAACGCTAGAGATTTACAAGTAACTGGTGGGGCATTGTTGTTTACATCAACTGCTGGCGAGGGTGATTCAGGCAACGTGATTCTTAATATTGAAGAGACTGCTCGTTTTGAGGGGGTGTCTTCAGTTACTGGAGTAGGAGGCGGAGTAAGAAGTAGTGTAGAGCCTAGTGGTATCGGTCGTGGAGGTAATATTGAAGTAACCGCTGGCAATTTGGATGTAACCAATGGAGCACAGTTGCTTGCATCAACCTTTGGTCAGGGAAACGCGGGCAATGTTGTACTTGATATTGAAGAAACAGCAAACTTTGATGGGATTAACCCTTTAACAGGTCTTAGCCCTACTGGTGTTGGGAGTAACATTGAGCTTGGCGGTATCGGACGTGGAGGCAATATTGAAGTAACCGCTGGCAATCTGAACGTAACCAATGGAGCACAGCTGCTTGCATCAACCTTTGGTCAGGGAAATGCGGGCAATGTTGTACTTGATATTAGAGAAACGGCTCGCTTTGATGGTGTAGATGCAGTAAACGGAATTGTGAGTGGTACAGGAAGTAGCGTTGAAGCTGAAGGGGTAGGTCGTGGCGGTGATATTGAATTAACTGCTAGAAATCTAGAAGTAAGCAATGGCGCACAACTCCTGGCATCGACTTTTGGAGAAGGCGATGCAGGTAATGTAATTCTGAATATTGAGGAGATTTCTCGTTTTGATGGGGTATCTCCAGTGACTGGTATTGGCAGTGGTGCAAGGAGTAGTGTTGAGATTGGAGGGGTAGGTCGTGGCGGTAATGTTGAAGTGACGACCAGGAATCTAGAAGTAAGCAATGGCGCACAGCTCCTGGCATCAACTTTTGGAGAAGGCGATGCAGGAATTGTGATGCTAGATATTGAAGAAACAGCACGCTTTGATGGGGTCAACCCTGCAACAGGGATTAATCCTACCAGTGCTGCCAGTAGTGTTGAACAGGGAGGGGTAGGTCGTGGCGGTAATGTTGAATTAGCCGCTAGAAATCTAGAAGTAACCAACGGAGCACAGATCTCTGCATCAACCTTGGGTGAGGGAGATGCAGGTAATGTAATTCTTGATATTGAAGAAACAGCTCGCTTTGATGGGGTCAACCCTGTAACAGGGATTAATCCTGCTGGTGCTGCAAGCACTGTTGAACAGGGAGGGGTAGGTCGTGGCGGTAATGTTAAAGTGACGGCTAGAAATCTAGAAGTAACCAACGGAGCACAGCTCAGTTCAGAAACATCTGGAGAGGGTGATGCGGGCAATGTGATTCTTGAGATTGAAGAAACGGCTCATTTTGATGGAGTAAATCCGATAACAGGATTTTCTCCTAGTGCTGCAAGAAGCAGTGTTGCATCTGGAAGTGTAGGTCATGGCGGTAATATTGAAGTGGCGGCCAGGAATCTGAATGTAACCAATGGGGCTCTATTGCTAGCATCAACATTTGGAGAGGGTGATGCGGGTAATGTGATTCTTGAGATTGAAAGGATGGCCCGCGTTGATGGAGTGAATCTTATTACAGGCCTTAATGTTAGTACGGTGGGCAGTAGTGTTGAGACCGATGGGGTAGGGCGTGGCGGCGATGTTGAGCTAACAGCCAGGAATCTGGAGGTGACCAATGGGGCAATGCTGAGTGCAGCAACCTTTGGGGAGGGAGATGCAGGAAATATTATTCTTGATATTGAAGAAACAGCTCGCTTTGATGGAGTGAGTCCGATCACAGGTTCTAATTCTAGTGCTGTGGGCAGTAGTGTTGAGATAGGTGGAATAGGACGTGGCGGCAATGTTGAACTAACAGCCAGAAATCTGGAAGTGACCAATGGGGCACTGCTGACTGCGGCAACCTTTGGAGAGGGGGATGCAGGAAATATTATTCTTGATGTTGAAGAAACAGCTCGCTTTGATGGCATGAATCCGATCACAGGGGCTGTGAGTCCAACTTCTGCAACCAGCCTAGTTTTCCTAGGTGCTACAGGAAATGGTGGTGATATTGAAGTAACGGCTACTAATCTTGAACTTACTAATGGGGGAATATTAGCAACATCGAGTTTTGGTGAGGGGGATGCGGGCGATATAGTGTTGATTATTCGCGATCGCATTCAACTCCAAGATGGCATTATTGCAACTAATGCAGAGTTTAATGCTGGTGGACAAATTCAAATTGAAGCAGGCAACATTTTTCTGTTTGGTGATGGCGACATCCAAACCTTTGTTAACTCTGGTGCCAATAATGGTGGCAACATTACCATCAACGCCAATGCCCTTGTTGCCTTCGACGATAGTGATATTCTCGCCTTTGCGGCTGACGGTCGCGGCGGCGATGTAGATCTCAGTCAAACTGCCTTCTTTGGCCAAGACTTTTCCTTTGCTCCCCCTGGCACTGACCCCCGTACCCTAGAAGGCAATGACCGGGTCGATATTAACGCTACAGGTCGCCTAGCCTCCGGAACAATCACCCTGGCCGATGTTAGTTTTATCCAAGACAGCTTGACCGAACTACCCGACAATCTGGTCAATCCTGAAGCACTGGTCGCCAATAGTTGTATTGCTCGTAGGCGTGATACGGATAGCAATTTGGTCATCACAGGCAGTGATGGTCTGCCTGTACAGCCCAATCGCCTGCAAGCGTCCTATGAGCTAGGTGAAATTCGCTCGTTTACAGAACCTAGCTCGGCAGAGGCTCATAGCCCAATCACTGAACCACACAGTACCTATCGATTAGCGGATGGTCGGCTTGTACTAGGGCGTGAGTGTGAGCCTGACCATTAATAAAGCTGATTGAGGAGTGCGTCATCCCCGCATCATCTCCCACTTACATCGCCTGTTGATAGCTCATACTTTGCGCTAAGTTATCCTGAAAAAAGTGCGCCGATCACGTCGGCCAAAACTTCGGCCATGCCCCCAGCGACTTCTCCAGTGACCTCCAGAATAACAGTGGCGGCTTCTGGCAACGACTCCAGGGCTGCCCCTGTCACCTCAGCTAAGGATTCCACAACATCTCCAGCAACTTCAGGAGTATTGGTTAAAACATTAACTGTCCCTTTCGCAGCATTACCAGCTGTCTCTGCCAGGGGCTGCACACCTGGTTCTAGAATATCAGCACCGTAGGTAAGACCGTCTACAGTTCCCTGGACAACAGCATCTCCCACCGCCTGGGTGACGACATTACCCTGATATTGCTGTGTAGTATAGGTTGATGTTGGTTGATGCTTAGAGGCGTTAGCAATCCCTATCAATGGGCCATTCCATAAAGCTAATAGCTCTACTTGATCAAACCAAACGCCCTGGCAACTACGACAGATATCTAAGATTAACTGTTTGTGCTGTTTTCTCTCAAGTTGTTTTTCACACACTGGGCAAGCAATGCGATTATGCCAACCACAGTCTGGACATTGGTCCAGATTACGATCCATCAAGGTGTTACAGCTATGGCAATAAATCTTTCTTGCTTGAGGCTGTTGTAAAATTCTCTGACGGATTTTTGGAGACTGAATCTGTTGAGCCAGTTTAACTTCATCCTTGTCAAACCAAACGCCACCACAGCGTTTGCAGTAATCAAGGGTGAGAAATACTCCACTATCTTTGCGAGTAATCTTGAGCTTTTGCATGGGTAGCCCTGTACATACAGGGCAGTGATATCGCGGTTCAAACCCAGTGGAGTTAAGCATCGAGCAATCTGCGTGAGGTGTGTTTGTTAGGTAGCTGCTGGATGTCTGGGAACGAGTAGACTAGAAGTCCAGAGTCAGTCATTTCGATTTCGGCTAAGTCTTGATGACATAGATCTTTAAGGACTTCATGAGCTACAGCCTGTTCAATACCCAATTCGGAAATAATCTCAATTTCTGTGAGTTTTCCTTGGTTCGCCTGGGCTAACCTAAGAATTTCTGACCGGAGTGTAACCAGTCGGGAATTCATGCTACGGGTTTTGAGGAGGTTGCGATCGCGCCAATGACCATGCAGTAATCCAATACCAGCTGCCATGGGCAGCCCTACCCCTAAACCAAAGCTCATTACCTTAACGGTTTGAGACTGATCGTTGAGATCTGCTTTACTAAAACCCAGTAGCATAAAGGCCGAAAGACTTAATAACCCAATTCCACTAAAGAGTTTATTCATAGAAAATTAGCTAGAGACTTTACGCCTATCCTAGCCAAGGGGTCGTACTACTTGCCAGTTTCATTGCGGTGTGCAAGCTGGCCGTGAGTCGTAGTCAATATCGTAGGATTAAATGCCTTTAAAGCTCACGGCTTCACTCATCTCTTTAGCTTTAGGACGTTGAGAAGGGCGTCTTAACTGATTTAAGCGCTGTACCCCAATTTGGTTTAAGACAATACCCCCTAGAATAACAACGCCGCCAAGATATTGACCAAATGTCGGCACCTCACCCAATAATAAAAATGCCGATACAATTCCTACGATTGGGTTAAACGCAGTGGCAAATGAAACTTCACTAGCAGTGCTTCGTTTTAAGCCGTTAAACCAAAATGACTGACCAGCCACAACAATCACAGCTGCATACAACACCATCCACTGCCACAAAAACGGAGCACTTACATCTATAAAATGTTCAGGGCCGTAAAGAACCACAGTGGCTCCAAAGAAGAAAACAGTTCCCACAAACATCCTAAAGACACTAAAAATTCCTAGCGGAATCTCACGCAAACTAATTTTGCTAATCAGGTTTGCCACAGCTTTGATAATCGCAGCAATCAATGTCAGCAAAGCCCCACGACCTATGGCCATACCCATACCCATGGAAACCATCTCAGTTCCAGGGGGCTGAATTAAAACTGTCAGCGCAACCCCAATAAATGAAACAATTGCCCCAGCCACGACCCACTTATTGACCCGATCACCTAACACCCACACTGATAATGCCAACACCAGCGGCGTATCAATCTGGCTAATCAGCACTACATTGTTGACCGGAGTAATCGCCAGTGCTGTAAAGATTAGGGTGGGCACTACAGCAGCTCCCAAAACAGCTACTACAACCATAGAGAGCCAGTCTTGCCATTTAATTTGTCGCAGTGCTGGCCTACGCCACTCCCGACCATAGATAACAGCTAACAGGATCAGGGCACACAAATTACCAATAAATAATACATTGCAAAATGAAATAGGGTTGCGCCCATCAATTAGATTCATCTCCCCCAGATCAGTCAGCTTGCGAGTGACTGCATTGGCCGCACCAAATATAGCAATGGCCATTAAGAGATAGACCCTCCCTGAGGGTTGAAAACCTAATTTACTCATAGTTTGCATGGGAGAGGCTCCTAGTCATAGTGGGCCAGCAGTGCTGCTATGTCGAATCCTGACTAGTTAACCGGCAGGCTCAAATCAAGGCAGTTCCTTTAGGGGTTATGTATCAAGGCGTTATTAAAGCCTGATTAATAACGCACATAGTTTAGAACAGCGAGTAGTTTAGTGTGACGTTCATTTTATAAGACTGGCAGGATTTGGCAAGGGGCTAAGTTAGGGGATATCAGCAAACTGATACCATGCTCTAAACGTAAGCAATTTACCGATATACTGCTGCGGTCCACTAGCGTATTGGAGATCATCGATGTCAGTTCAGTTCTGGGGTAGGCATAGTTGGCGAAAACCATGGCGCTCACTAGGTTGCTACATCAGCCTTTTTAGTCTGTGCCTGGTCTTTGCAGTTGCCTGTGGCGGTGGCAGTGGCGATGGACAACAGGAAGCAGCTACCACACCAGATGGTCGCGTGGCCATGGGAACTACGCTGAGTGCCCGTACCCTGGATCCTGCCGATGCCTATGAAATTTTTCCTGGCATCTTGCTATATAACTTGGGAGATCGCCTCTACACCTATGCGCCGGGTTCAACGACATTAGAACCCCAACTGGCCACAGAGATGCCCACCGTTAGTGAGGATGGTCTGATCTATGTCATTCCATTACGGGAAGGGGTGACGCTACACGATGGTTCAGCCTTTAATGCTGAGGTAATGGCGTTTTCCATTCAGCGGTTTATGGACAATGGCGGGCGTCCAGCCTTCTTGCTATCAGAAAAGATTGATGCCGTTGAGGCAACGGGTGAATACGAACTGACCATTACGCTTAAACAACCGTTTGCCGCATTTACATCCCTGCTGACATTCTGGGGAGTAACCCCAGTTCCACCTGACGCCTACACCCTTGGCGAGGGTCAGTTTAAACCTGAGGAGTTTGTGGGATCTGGTCCATATAAGCTGGCTTCCTTCAGCAGCGATGTGATCAAACTGGATGCTAATCCAGACTATTGGGGTGCAGCACCTACGAATGATGGCATCGATATCCAGATTTTTACTAGCCCTGCGAACCTGTACAACACATTCCGCTCTGGTGGTCTGGATGTGGCTTATCAGACTCTGGACCCCGATCAAATTGCGGCCCTGGAGCGGGAAGCTGATCAGGGGGGGTGGAATGTGATCGAAGCAGGCTCGACTGTGGTTAACTACATGTCGCTCAACCAAAAGATTGCCCCTTTTGATGATTTGAATGTGCGCAAAGCGGTCGCAGCGATGATTGACCGCGATTTGATTAATGAGCGCGCCTTTCAAGGTCAGGCAGAACCGCTGTATAGCCTGATTCCCAAGAGCTTTGACGTTTACGAACCAGTCTTCGAAACCGTTTATGGGGACGGTGACTATGAGAAAGCCAAGGGTTTTCTTAAAGACGCTGGGATTACAGCCGCCAAACCCCTAGAGTTTGAAATTTGGTACCCTACATCGTCAACCACCCGCAGCGTTGTCGCCAATACGCTCAAGGAAGCCATTGAGACAAATATGTCTGGGCTGGTGAATGTGCAAGTCAGCACAGCGGAATCAGCCACCCTTTGGGAGAACGTTGAGAAGGGGATTTATCCGAGTGTCTTAGCGAATTGGTACCCAGATTACTTTGACCCTGATAACTTTGTACAACCGTTCCTCAGCTGTAATCAGGGGTCAGAGGAGACCCTCTGTGAGAAAGGGGCCACCCAGGGGAATGGGTCGTTCTACTATAGTGCCAAGACCAACGATTTGCTGACTCAACAAAGTGCGGAATTGGATGAGGCAAAACGCAATGGTTTGTTTAAGGACCTGCAACAGACCATGGTTGATGATGTGCCTTATATTCCACTCTGGCAAAACAAGGATTATGTGTTTGCCACAGCGGAGATCGATGGAGTAGCCATTGAGCCAAACCAGCAATTTTTGCTATGGCAAATTGACAAATAGACAATTGGTTCCCCTGTAGGGGATTGGTTTAGGTAAATATGGGGAAAATGAATGGCGTCTCGGGCTAATGCACTACGGTATTACATATTGTCGCGGTTAATGCTGGCACCGTTGATGATCTGGACAATCACAACGGTGGTGTTTTTATTGATGCGGGCAACGCCAGGAGATCCCGTGGATGCGCTGCTGGGTCCCAGGGCACCACTTGAGGCAAAGGAGGTTTTGCGATCGCAACTCGGCCTCGACAAACCCCTATTCTTCCAATATCTGGATTACCTTGGGCACTTACTCCGACTTGACCTGGGCAGTTCTATTGCCAGCCAGGGTCAAACCGTCTGGGAAATCATCGGCGACCATTTTCCAGCCACAGTTGAGCTTACATTCTGTGGTTTAACCATAGCAGCCATCGTTGGTATTACCGTAGGCTCCATTGCCGCATCACGTCCCAACACCCCCATTGATGCAGGCGGACGATTGTTTGGCATTCTCACCTATGCCACCCCCATGTACTGGTTTGGCATGATTTTGCAGCTCGTATTTGCGGTGCAGCTACGCTGGTTTCCCATTGGCACCCGGTTTCCCCTCGTAGAGACACCGCCAGATGGACCAACCGGCCTTTATTTACTCGATAGTCTGCTCCATGGCAACGTATCTCAATTTGGCACCACCCTGTATCACCTGGCTTTACCTAGCCTGACGCTGGGCATTTTAATTAGCGGTGTTTTTGAACGCATGGTGCGGGTAAACCTCAAACAGACGCTACGGGCTGACTATATAGAGGCTGCTCGCGCTCGAGGCATTCCTGAATTTCGGATCATCACCGTCCATGCCTTAAAAAACGCCCTAATTCCTGTGATTACCATCCTGGGACTGACGTTTGCCTCCCTATTAGGGGGAACCGTCTTAACCGAAGTTACATTTTCCTGGCCAGGGCTAGCTAATCGTTTCTTTGAAGCCATTTCTCAGCGAGACTATGAAGTCGTTCAGGGGCTGATGACCTTCTTTGGCACTATTGTCGCCCTTGTCAGTATTGCCATTGACATCCTGAATGCCTACATTGATCCCCGCATTCGCTACTGACGCCAATTTGGTAATGACAGCATCTAACTAACTTATAAAAATAAACAATACACAATATTGCTTTTTGTAATACTGTTGTAAATACACCTCAGTTCCAGTCACTTATTTTTCCGTTAAAACGTACTTTTTTGAATATTTGCAATATCGTCTATGTCTCCATCAGTAAACCATAGGGTTTCATTGCTAGACCTCGTTCGAAGTTTATGGATGGGCAAGTTTCTTCGCTCTGTTGCGACAGGGCTAATTGTCCTTATTTTTTTGGCTGCAAATATGGGTAGTGGGCTGACTCAAGCACCACCAGGGATGAAAACTAAGGCAAAAATCGCTGCTTCTGAGCATCATCAATCTGCTACTGCACCTTTACTGCTTCCCAAACCAGCAAAGGCCCTTTTCCATGGCCAATGGATGACCGAGGCAGCTATGACAAGTCATAATTTAACTGCCGCTCATTTTTTGGGACACCGTGTCAGCAAAAAGTTATTTGCCACAACCCAGCAATTAACTAAACAGGGTAGCTAATCCTAAAACGGATTCAATATATTGCAATAAATTGCAGTTGATGTAATGTCTAATGCAGTTGATGTAATGTCTAATATATGTGTGATTATTGCTGCTAAAGCCTACGATGACGGGGTATCGGTTTTAATTAAGTGTCTCTTAGTATTGGTGATACAAACTTGAACGCTTTTCGCAAGTTCATTTGTTGTTTGACTACAGCGAGCGCTCTTATCCTGCTGCCGAGTGCCAGGAGCTTGGCGCAACCTGAGCAATCTCAAGCATGTAGATTCTTACTATCTCCTCAAGAATTTAATACCGTTGAAACCGATGACAAAATTGTCATTGGTCAAATTAGAAACCGTCCTTATACTGTTCTGCTAAATCACAGCCTACAGGAAAATTTGTCAACTATCCGCACCTGTGTGCCTGATGCTTTTTTAACGTCCTCAAGGTTGGGGCGTTATATTCACATCGCATCGTTTAGTAATTATCGAGATGCTAAGGAGTTAGCGGATCAAATTGCTCACTCCCTGGAGCTGGATGTGCGGATAATTCATCGCTCTCGCTTGGGACAATAAGCGCTAATTTTTTGTGGCTGTTATTGCTATAAAAGGCCAAAACTTAGATGAACAGAGCTGTTCGGCCAAATAGCTTGAATCCCCAAGCCATTGTTATGACCATAAAGACAATAGCCAGAAAGTAATGTCATGATTTAGTTGGTAATCTGTACACATTATGTGTAGAAGGACCTGAAAGTATGTTTGGGTTTAATCACAGCGCATTATCTCGTCATGCATATCCCCAGCGTCTAGCATTGCTAGCAGGTGTGATAATAATATCAGGGATTTCGCTTGAAACTAGTGCTCGTCCCCTCTCAGTGCGTCTGGAGCGATGGCTGGAACTACGCAACATCAGTGGCACAGTTGATGCTCGACAGGGTGGTCAGTGGCGTCCGGCTCAAACAGGTCAGCGCTTAGAAGTCATTGGTGATGGCATACGTACAGGGGCCGGATCGCTAGCACGACTCGTCGTTGATACTGACGTTGGTTTTGTTGGCGTTTCTGAAAATACGATCCTCAGCATTATAGATTTCTACATTACCCAACGCGGCGGCAGGGTAACTAAGCTAGATGTGAGTCGTGGTCAAGCCAGAGTATTTGTACGCCCTTTTACCAATCCAGATTCTCACCTAGAGATTCGCACACCAGCGGGAGTGAATGGGGTACGCGGTACAGACTTTGGGATTTCTATTCAGCCCAGTGGTCGTTCATCCCTAGTTGTCTTGGAAGGGGGCGTGGCCTCCGAAGCTCAGGGGGTATCAGTTCCGGTGAATGCTGGATTCCAGAATTATACAATTCCAGGTGAACCGCCCTCTGAACCCGTGCCGATTACTGAGGATCCATCCCTGAATATTCTCAGGCTAGAACGCCGTGGCTCCACCATCATCATAGAAGGCAGTACGTCTACCGTTAATTTGTTAGTCATTGATGACGAAACGCAAGAAGTTGACCCAGACGGTAATTTTGTTTTAGAGTTGTCTGCCCCTGGAAATCAGATTGATGCAACTGTCGTTACCCCACTTGGCACAACGCAGGTTTATGAGTTGGTTGTTCCCTAACTGGAGTAAGTCATTACGACGATGTGAGCCCTTACTACCAGGATTACTGGTCAGTGGTATTGTTGTTGCGTTATCCTCACTGGGAACCTTTAAACATCTCGACAATCTTGCGGCTGATTCGTTGACCCGCCTACGGGGTCCACAGCCATGGAACGAAGATCTAGTTGTCATTGGCATTGACGATCTAACGTTGAGAACGCTAGGGCAGTTTCCCATATCCAGGCAACACTATACCGAGCTTATTCAAAAATTAACTGAAGCAGACTCAACATTAATATCTTTTGATATTTTGATGCCTGAGCCAGGACCTGATGATCAGGCGTTGGCTGGAGCGATGCTAGACCATGGTGGGGTTGTTTTAGCTACAGCCAATGAAACCGATAACAAACCCCTAGAACCCACTGCTCAGTTACGGAAAAATGCGATCGCAATCGGGCATATTCACCAAGAACCTGATATTGATGGTATTACTCGCAGCCATGCTCTCTATATTGCTAACAGTCGTTCTCTTGCATCGGCGACCGCCTACGCCTACAGCCTCACGGCAGATGTTCTGGATTTACCCTCAGAACAAGCACTCAACCTTAATTGGCCAGGTCCTGTCCAGGATGGTTCACTCACCTATGCAAGTCTTGTAGATGTGCTAGAGGGGAAAATTCCTAAGAGTACCTTTAAAGACAAAATTGTATTTGTTGGTGCTACAGGAACTGCAATTGATCAACAGTTGCGTACCCCGTTTAATAGCAACGATCCGGTAGGCGGCGTTTATGTGCATGTAGCAGTCATGCATAATCTCCTAGAAGCGAATCAGCTCAAGGTACTGAAACAGCCATGGGCTGTCTTAGGGCTACTAATATCAGCTCCTCTCATCAGTTGGGGGCTAAAGGGTCGCTCTTTTTTACAACAAGTGGGGCTGTGGGGCTGTGGTATTGTTCTCTGGCTAGCATTGTGTTTGGGTGCACGTTATCAAAACTATGTACTGCCCATAGCAACACCAATTGTACTATTGACCATGATCGAGGGCCTGATCGTTTTTACTGATCGCCTGCGTAGCAGTGCCATATTACAAGCACGAAATGAGTTTCTGGGTACCATGAGTCATGAATTACGTACTCCCCTGAATGCCATTATTGGCATCTCGGAAATGATGCAAGAAACCCATCTTGATCCTAAGCAGAGAGAGTTTAGTGAGACTATTCAAAATAGTAGTCAGGCACTGCTAGCACTGATTAACGATGTGCTTGATTTTTCTAAAATTGAGGCGGGCAAGCTGGTACTAGAAGAGCATCCTGTCAATCTGCGACACTCCGTGGAGGAGAGTTTAGATATTGTTGCAACCCGCGCTACCAATAAACCTGTGGAGCTAGTTTATATGGTAGATCCGCATACACCGCCCGTGATTGTGAGCGATCCCATTCGATTACGTCAGATTTTGCTTAATTTATTAAGCAATGCGGTGAAATTTACAGAGCAGGGCGAGGTTGCTGTCATTGTGCAGCCAGCTTCCAACGATGATATGGGGGCTCCCATGACTCGCTGGAAGCACCCGGCGGAGGAATCTGTGTTGTTACTGTTTGCAGTTCGAGATACGGGCATCGGTATTCCAGAGGATCGCATTGCCCAAATTTTTGAGCCGTTTTGTCAAGCCAGCATATCAACGACTCGCAAATATGGTGGTACTGGTTTAGGCCTGACCATTAGCAAACGTTTAGCAGAAACTATGGGGGGGCGTCTGTGGGTTGAAAGTGAAGTGAATAAGGGCAGCATATTTTTCTTCACTATCCGAGCCCTGGTTGATCCAGTTACCGTTCAATCCGAGCAACCTGCTGCGTTAGCTGGGTGGGCTAATCAACGCATATTGATCATTGATAAAAATACAACTCGTCGTAAAAACCTATACTGGCAGTTAGAAGCCCTAGATATTAGTGTGGTATTTTGCCGCAGTGTTGCAGAAGCGTTGCTTTTAACCCAGCAAGGTCAACAGTTTGACGGCGTCATTTTAGATGCGGCCATTACCAAAATTGATAGTATGAGCGCCATTGAATCGCTAAGGCAGGCAATGGATAAGCCTAAAATGCCCGTGATTTTGATGGCCGACCTTAAGGAAAAGCTAAGCCAAGATGCAAAGCCGCATATGGCAATTGTTTGGAAACCGATCAAACAAGCCGCTCTCTATCGGGCGCTGATGCAAGTGCATCTAGACTCAGGTCAGTCATCTGCAGCGATTCATAATGGGACCTTAAACACTGCAGCAGTAGAGAACCGTCATGGGCTGGAACGAGCCTCTATTGGTTTAAAGGTACTGGTCGCCGATGACAATCCGGTCAACCAGCGAGTAGCACAGCACATGTTGCAATTACTAGGCCACCAGGCCGACACAGTAGCAACTGGTGGAGCTGCGATCGCAGCCATTGAGCAAAGCACCTATGATGTCGTTTTAATGGATATGCGCATGCCACAGATGAGTGGTGTAGAAGCAACCCGTCGCATTCGTCAAATGGGGTCCAAAATCTTCCAACCATGGATTATTGCGATGACGGCTAATGCCAGTTCTGAAGACCGTGACCATTGCCTTAAAGCAGGGATGAATGACTATTTGAGTAAACCTATCCGTCGTGATAGCCTATCTCGCACATTGATGAATATCCAGCCTAGGAATTTACCAACTGACTCGAACGCTGTTTAATCTTGTGCTGCTCTACGACTGCCTCTGCCTCATTAGCCGGACGTATTCGCAATATATTGTGAAAGACGTTGAACTGGTAGACCATGGCATTGTCTATGTCAAATGCCGTTAGCCAGCCACTTTTAGGATGGTAAGCTCCCGTATCAATATCCATCCAGCCGGGGCCTTTGGCAATTTCTCCGGGTTCAATGCCAGGAAGCGTAAATGTGATGGTATGTCCAGTAATAATCAGCTTATCGGAAAAATAAGGTTGTTGGTGACTATGGAAAATATCGCGGATCCAGCAATATTCATGGCTAGTTTGCTCTTCAATAGTGCGCTGCGGATTTAAGCCCGCATGGACCAGCCAGATATCTCCCAGGTCAAGATATAGCGGTAGATTCTTAATCCAATTAATGTGGTCAAACAGAGTATCAACGCTGGTGTAGCTAGATAACGTCGACTGCCCACCGCTGTAGAGCCATCCTTGGAAGGCCGGCATGTGGGCCTCACCGTTGGGAAACGCTTCAAGCAATAGCTGTTCATGATTTCCCATCACACATTGATAGGCGTTTTTACGAACATAATCTACAACTTGACGACTTTGGGGACCCCGATCAATCAAGTCACCAACAAAGTAAACATCATCTTGGCGATCGAGATCTACTGCTTCCAGTAGCTGCATTAGACCGTCATAATGGCCATGAATATCACCAATAAAAATGCGACGGGTCATAACAGTTGTTTGCTCGTGATGTGAATAGTATTCCTACTGCTCTAGTACGAAAAGGAAATCTATAGCGCAAAAGCAGCGCTATGAACTGACTACCAGATTATGTATTGCTCTAGTATGCCTTTTCCATAGGTATAGACAACACTTTAATCAGTAGGATTTTCCAATGCTTTAAGTAAGGTTTATAGCAGCAACAGACGCGAATCAATAAAGACAGTTATGTCAAAAAACAGTGACGAACTTTGGAACGTTTTGAGATGGATACATTAACTGCTAGTCCGTGGGCTAAGTCAATTACCCAACTTAAGGCAGTGTAGTTTCGGATACACTATTCTAACTGTGATTACTAATTTACAGCAATCGGTGTTGATCAAACATTGACAGGAAGTGGTTTGCCATCAGGAGATTCCAGACTAAAGCCTGCGTCTTGGACCATAGCATAGTCCTGGGTAGCACTTTGTCCAGCAGTGGTGAGGTAATCACCGACAAAGATTGAGTTAGCTGGATATAGGGCCAGGGGCTGCTGCGATCGCAAATGAACCTCCCGACCACCTGCAATCCGAATTTCCTGAGATGGCAATAAAAACCGAAACAGACATAGAATCCTGAGGCAACGTTGGGGGGTAAGTTCGCTACGGTCTGCAAAGGGAGTCCCCTCAATCGGAATCAAAAAATTCACCGGCACACTGGTCACATTCAGCTCTCGTAAGGATTGCGCCAGGTTAACAATATCGTCGTCTGATTCCCCCATCCCTAAGATGCCACCAGAGCAGGTAGTCAGACCAGCCGCTTGGACTGCTTTGACAGTAGCCAAGCGATCCTGATATCCATGGGTCGTACAAATTTCATCGTGGTGGGTTTCAGCCGTATTAAGATTATGATTCACGCGATCCACACCGGCTGCCTTGAGCTGACACGCTTGCTCTTCATTTAGCAACCCTAGGGTGGTGCACACTCGCATAGGATAATCAGCCTTGACCGCTCGTACGGCCTCTAAAATTTGTTCAAATGTTTGGGTAGATGGCGTCCGGCCAGAAATTGCCATGCAAAACGTCCCTGCCTTAAGCTGGTGGGCACGGTTAGCTGCAGCCAGAATCCGATCTTTTGCCATCAGTGGATATTTTTCAATCTCTGCTGACGAAATTTTGGACTGTGAACAGTAGTGACAATCTTCAGGACAGAGACCGCTTTGAGCATTGAGCAAAAAATGTAGCCGGACACGATTACCCCAGTAGTGATGACGCACCCGATAGGCAGCTGCCAACTGTGCCAAAAGCTCAGTGTCGTCAGCCTGCAGCACTCTCAGGGCATCTTGATGGTCAATGATATGACCGGCGAGGGCCTGCTCAGCCAGCAGGTTCCAATCAACTGAGGTACGTACAGCTTGAATCATCCTAAGGGCTCCTTTTGACACTGAGCAGAGATTTACCGTCCTCTACGGTAATACGATATGGGACGTAGAAGGGAGTCCAGATTGGAAGACAATTCAGACAAAGGTTGTTAACCTTAGGCAACTAATTTGTTCGCGATAGTCACTAAACGTTGACCATAGAGATTAGCTGACTCTAAATCACCCGGCTCTACCTTGGCAGGCGCACCACTCATGTCTAAATCACTTTGCCCCATGGGTCCCATAAAAGACCCCAATCGATTGATACCGGTTTCAGGGTTGGGCATCTCTGCACTACCGACCCAGATCATGCCATGTTGAGCAGCATTAATCGCCAAATATAGTAAAGTCCCTTGTTTGTCGCCGCTAGGGGAACCAGAATGGGTAAAGCCGCCTGCGATCTTATCTTTCCAACCTTGTTGAAACCAGGTAGCGCTAGCCGCATCAATAAAGCACTTAAACTGACCAGCGATACCGCCCATATAGGTAGGAGAGCCAAATACGATGCCATCCGCAGCCATTAAGGTCGCTAACATAGCATCATCCTGCCAACGACCATTGACGATTTGCTCACCAGTAATACGTAGCAAATGAGGCGTGCCACCAGCGGTCTCGATACCCTTAGCAAGCGCTTCGGCCATTTGATGTGTGTGACCTTGGCCAGAGAAGTAGACTATTGCAATAGCAACCATAATCAGAGCAGAAAAGTAACTATTTCAAATTCTAAGTTCAAAAAAACCGAACTACATTTTTTTGATATTAAATTATTCTGATCAAAGTGTTAGTTCAACAACCGCTAAATAATGCTAAATAATACGAACATGATCGGCATAGGCTTTACCCTCGGTAATGTGGGCTGTCACTTCCACAGCCATGCCGCGCTCTAATTGGCAGAACACCTCATGGCCAATGTATTTTTTGTGAAAAATAATATCTTTCGAACCATCATCGGGCGCAATATAACCGTGATGGTTGTTCTTCTTAAATTTAAATAATAGTTTCACCACCCCTGTTTTCGTAATTACCTGAGTACTTTCATTTATGGTCGCCGGAATTGGCATCGCAATGCGGTTGATCGATGTAATGTTGTCAGGAGAGTTTATAAACGGTAGAGATAACGATATCTTTGTCTGGAGAGGAGGGATCTCTCGGCTACGTAGAGTTGTTGCGCATGGGCCAGAATGCTTTAAATCTCTCTCATGGTTTAGAGGAGTAATCTGTTCGTCTTTTGTCTGGGTTGAACAACATGCCTCTTGGATGCCAGCAGATCGTAACTGGTTAGGGTTGGCCAACTGATGACTTAGACCTTGTACTGCCGAGCTGGGAGCATACTGATAATTACTCAACACTACTTGAAAAGTAGAGGGGTTTGCAGCCCGATTAGCCGCTGGATTAGGGGGGCGTTTTTGTAAAGCCGCTCTCTCAGTAGACAGGTCTTCCGATTGTTGTTGAATAGGCACAGAAGAGGACGGCAACCGTGTTTGAGGGTGAACGACCGCTCGCTGTTGAGGGGGCGGTGATAGGTTTGGTGGCAATGCTGAATGGTGACGGTTCTCTTTATCTGCTTTCAGCCAAGCAAGTTGTTGGCTCAGCCAGTTTAAAGAGTGCTGTATACGTTGCCGGACCATGGGCATTCAAACAATGATTGACAAATCATTCTATCACTAAACTTCTCCCCAACCCGGTTGTAGCGATTTCATAATAGGGTTATAAACTTTAAAGTAGGCAACGGATCCCACCTGTCGCAATAGCGCTTTTTTGGATGTGTCAGCCCCCATGCAACGTTGACAGATGGGGTTGGTCACTTGCAAACGGTTAAATCCTTGACGGAGACCGCAGGCTGGCTGCTGGTGATCCAAGATGTCTGTGAGGGAGTGGGTATGCAGGCTGCCTAGGGGAATCTGGCCATCGTAGTCTTTGCAACAGGGGACAACGGTGCCATCATACAAAATGCCTGCCTGGTCAGATGTGCCATTGCAGTAGCCAAATTTTGCAGGGATGACCGTCGTGTTTTCCACATTGCCCCAACTATCGAGGGGAAATGTCTCTAGGGCCAGCTTTGGGGTTAGTTCAATCACTTGCCAACGACCGGGTTTATGGCGAGCAATCCGTTGACGCAATTCTGCATCACTGGGCCGTTCTGCACAGCCCTCTAAGAGGCGATCAGCCCAGGCGGTCAGCTCTTGCTGCATCTGGGCTTTACCCTCGACCACATGCATTTGTTTATGGGGGACTAAAAACGGGTGGGGAGTAGTATCTAAAAATTTAAGATGTACCCGTGTTTTGGATTGGGAAGCGGCCAGGTTAGATTTAACGTATTGAGTAATCCCATCAAAATATTGTTCAGGTTTAAGCTTTGGGGGAGCACCCCGAATAATAAAGGTAGTAGGATCCGGGGTTTGCAATGAAATGGTCACTTTAGGAATGCCAGAGTCAATCAGCCGTTGCCGATGGCTGGGACTGATGTGAAAGGTGCTGCCGTTGGTGGTGAGATGTAAGTTCAGCCCTCGTTCTAAGGCCATATCAATGGCTTGAAAGATATGGGGATAGATTAAGGGCTCTCCCATCAGATGAAAGGCGACGATCTTCGCTAAATTACGCTCGGCGATTTGATCAAGGGCATTTTCCAACAGTGCTAGCTCCATATGGCCACGCTTACGTTCCATAATGGCGTCTGGGCAAAAATCGCACTTGAAGTTACAAACATTGGTGACTTCGAGGTGGATACGCTCAAGACGGTAGCTGACCATTGTAATCTCAGTAACTATAAGGTCGTTTCAGCTTAGCAAGGGCGGGTGAATGCCAGCTGAGAATTTTGTCGGGATATAAACCAGGTTGCCCTCAGTCCGGGTATCAACTTAAACCGGGAAATCTCGACTAGTGCTCTGTCAAGACTAAAAATTAGGGTAGGTGATCTCTGAAAGTCTTACACAGGAGCATTTTCAAAAGGGGTTTACCCTAAAATTAAGCTTTGACGCTGCACTAGGACTGAATTCAAAAGTCAGAATAAGTCCTCTGGACGACCTAACAGTACGGAAGTCAGAAGGGGGTGCGTTCCAAACTCCGAACTCCGAACTCCGCATTCCGAACTCATATCCCTAGAGATTAAGCTTTTTAGGAGAGTACTCCACCTGCTTGAAAGTTGGTTCTAGCCTGAGAAGTAATCTTTCTACGCTCAGGTAAAATTATGACCGTATCGACATCTATTGACGAGTTGCATGCACTTTCAGAAGCAGATCGGATTGATTTGCTTAAGGGCTATGCGGAGCAAGATGCTATTTTTGGTAGCCCTAATCCTCGCTATAAGCAATGTAAGGTGTATTGCGATCGCTACCTAGATATTCGCATCCAGCTAGTCGGTACCGATGGCTTAAACGACGCCGACTGGGATTTAACCATTTTCTAGAAATAACACTATGAACACAAGTACGGCGGTTTTAGAACGGGCAACTCAGCGTGATGGACGACCCAATGCCAACGATCTGGTGACAGCGTTACAAGCTGTTGAAAAAAGTCCTAAAACCGCGTACACATTTAACAATCTCATAGGTACCTGGCGTCTGTGCTTTATTACAGGCACCAAAAAAACGCGCCAAAAAGCAGGCGTGGCCCTAGGTGCGGGGCGATATTTGCCGAAGATCATCAACATTCAACTGACGTATCAGACCGTTGACGATCATGGCTCGGTCGAAAATTCCGTGGCGTTGGGAGCGCTGAAACTTGCCTTAACAGGCCCTGTCAAATTTTGGCCTAAAACCAGGTGTTTAGCCTTTGATTTTACGCAAATGCACATCACCCTAGGGCGGCTGACTCTTTACCGAGGACGCATAAAGCCAGAGGTAGCGGAGCAAGACTTTTACCAGCAGCCCCTCAAGGAGCAGGCGTTTTTCAAATACTTTTGGGTAACGAATCAGGGCATTGCTGCCCGTGGACGAGGCGGTGGCTTAGCCCTGTGGTATCGGGACTAAACAAAAAAGAAACCGGACTTTTCAAAAAGCCCGGTTTCTGTGGTTTCTTTAGCAAGCTTTTTCAAAAAGCTCAGTTTCTAGCGAACAACTCCACGAGCTGCTGCCATATCGATGGGCTTCATAAAGTACAGCTGCACCATTTTCACACCAATTGTGGCAATGTGAGGTAGCTGACGCAGTAGCTTCAGAGGCTTAGGCTGATCGCTCTTACCAATGGCAGAAACCTGCAAGCTCGCATCAGAGGCCGTATCCATATGCTTAAAGAAGTCAGGATGCTCCACATTCAGCTTCACAGGAAATACCTTAGCCGCCGAGTCGTTGGTTTTCTTGATGACATGAATGTCATACTCACGGGCATCTAACCCAATAGACGCATAGAAACCACTGCGCTGAATGTCATTCAGGAACATCGTGGCAAATACCGACAGTAGAAAGAAACGGCACCAAAGCTTAGCCTTCCAGTCATTGAGGAACTGAGGCTGAGACTTCATGATGGCGGAGAAAAAGTCACCGTGACGATTCTCATCCTGACACCAGTTCTCAAAAAACTGGAAAATAGGATAAATCCGGTTTTCTGGATGGGAATCAAGGTGACGGAAAATAGTGATATAGCGCCAGTAGCCAATCTTCTCAGACAGATAGGTGGCGTAGAAGATGAATTTGGGCTTAAAGAAGGTGTAGCTCTTGCTCTTAGTCAAAAAGCCAAGGTCCAACTGTAGGTTAAAGTCAGACATGGCCTTATTCAAAAAGCCTGCATGACGGGCTTCGTCACGGGACATCAGGGTAAAACCTTCAGCTAGAAGGGGGTTTGTGTCCTTGAGGCGACGACCAAGTTCTTTATAAAGCAAGAATCCAGAAAATTCAGCGGTGCAAGAACGCTCTAGAAACTCAATAAACAGTTCTCGGGTTTTACCATCAATGTGATCCCAAGACTGGTCAAACACATCGGTCCGTACGAAGTGGTGGCGGTTATAGTCAGCACGAAACTCTTCGATGATGGCGCGTACCTCATCTTCATTGACGGACATGTCCATCGCGGCCATTTCGTCAAAGTCAGTGGTATAGAAGCGGGGGGTGAGGAGCGTATCCTTCGAAGGTGCCTTAACCCCAGGCCGTAGCTCGTCAAATTGAGTATTTTCCTGAGGTTTCTTTAGGGAATCTACCATGAGTCCTCTATCAAGATATTTATGGTCAACGCGCTATGAAACCGCATTAATAGTTCGTGCTACTAGTAAATCTACAGACCACTAGCAACATACGTGGCTCTTAGTTTACCAAGGTCATTGACTTCGAGCAGCCTGAAGGTAACGAATAGGTTACATTTCGCAATATTTTCGCCAGCCCTACAGCCGCTCCCATGGATATGGCGTTCCAGATCTAGCGCGCTGCCACAGAGGGCTCAAAATCCAAATTAAGATAAACGGCAGTAGGGCAAACCACAGCGTTTGATAGTTAAACAGGTCAAATAGGCCAAAGAGCTGTCGGGGAATCGGAGTGGTATTCCAGAATGCACCAACAGCTATGGCTAAGCCCATGGAACCTGTACTCAAGCCCATGGAAGACAGTTTTTTCAACCCCGTGAGTCTTAAAAATTTGGGATAAAACCGCTCATAGAGAGTTTGCCAATCGGGAAACGCAGCATATAGGCTCAGCACCGATATAAAGGGAATGCCCAACAGCAGCGTGTTAGCACTGTGAAAGATGGGGGTTATCCTTAAAATTATGGCTTGGGCCATACGGCTAAAAAGGGTTAGAACAAATACCCCTTCAAACAGTAAAACGCCATACTGGGTTGGAATCGCTAAGAGATCAGTGCGACCTAGCTGAGGACCAAGGGAATGGATCGGAAACCCATTTTTGAGATGACTCTCTACTCCTTTAGTGAGAACAAAATCACCCACAAAGTGAGGATTGGCTAGCCAATCTACCTGAATACACTTTGTTATGGTTGCCGATAAAAACAAGAGAGAGATAATCACCAACAGCCCCCGAGCGGGCCAAATGTAACGCCAGGAAGACACTTTAGGATCAACAGTAGGCCTGCCTTGTTTTTGTCTCAGTAATGCATCGATTGAATAGGTGGCCCCCCAGTTAGACAACAGCATAAACAAGGGGACATAAAATGTTGTGACTAGTATGGTGCGTTCTTGGGTAAGCAGTCCGGTACGGAAAATAGCTAACCCAAATCCCATAAGCAATGTGGTCAGGGTTGCTAGCCGAGTTTTGTACCCTATCAGTAACAAGACTAATGCCATTACCAAGAGAATTTCCATGGTGGGGTAGGCAATACTGGGCAGGGGTGATACGCCTCTAAATAGTATGGTTGGCTCCCACAGACTAGTTGGCACCATACTCAGTTCACTAAACTGCATATGACTGAGAAACCACAGATAGAAAAGACTGTACACAATGCGATAAAGCCCCATGCGACCGGCAGCATTTTGGGCCGGTCTTGTCAGCCAATGAACATAGCAGTGCTCAACACGCTGAAAAAAGTTCATAGGCGGTTATTGCGAGAGCATGGAGTTAATGGCATCAGCGTTGAAACTGTCTACCAGAATGGTTTGCGTTGGCTGACCCATATCAATGGGGGGATCTTGGTCAAAGTCAACTTTCCAGACGTACTGCCAGGCGTCGATCTGTTTAATTTCAGTATCGAGGACAAAGTCAACTTGACGGATCAGGTAGGGCTGGTAAATAGCTTTTTGCTCATCGGTACCGGTGATGGCGCGGTAAATCAGCTGGTGCCCAGCGGCCTGTCTGGATGAATCGTCATCAATGGTGTAAAGGTCCATAGGACGTAGGATGTGTTGCTGACCATCACTGGCCTGGACATGCAGTTCAAGGCGACTGGTTTCGGTCGGTGGATCATAGTTACCGCTGGAGTACATTTCCCACCAGATAAACGGCCATACACCTCCTCCCAAGGCCATCAAGAGGAAAGAGATACCGAATGTGAAATATTTGGCTACCCGTAGATCCTGATCATCCATGGGATTTAGTTTATCTCATGACTGCTCACTAATTTGGGATAAATGTGTACAAGACTTTGCAGGAGTCTCAAAATTATGAGGCATTTCAAAGAACAGTTAAGCTCTGTCAAATCAGAAGCAATACATTGATTAGTGAGACATGAGAATTACATCAGAGACCGCACTCTCAAGCAAGCTTGAGTAGATGCCAGCAGCGCAACTAGACAAATTGCATCGTAACGAGGAGCTGAGCGGTGGCCAGAATTTTAGATCTACACCTAGAGTATTCATTCCGCCCACTCCTGCGTAGGGTTAGGCGACTCATTCAGCGTTTGGATTGACGTCAAACTCCATTTTGGAGCGATAGAAGCACACGTCAAATTCCATAAAAAAGTTGGTTTGACCAAGAATAACTGGGATATTTTCAGCTCTCGCCCAGGCAAAGGCTAGCCGTGCAGAACCGCAACCTTCGACATCTGCCATGGTAAACAGAGGCATGGCTGGTTGGCCTCCTAGGTTACCTGCCAGTTGAATTACAGCTTTTTTATCATCCCAAGTCGCTCCCAGCTCAAGTCCGACTTCATAAGGCAAGACGTTTACTGTAGCGCCACTGTCTACTAATCCAACTACCTCTACGCTGCGGTTTTGATAATTGAGGAATAATGGAATGCGAGGCAGGCTATCAAACTCATTTTGGGACGAGTCAGTCGTTGAATATCTGAAGCGCATATCTGAGCCACCCTAATCAATCAGCTGCTGGCATGGCTTGCATCAGAATAGCGCCTGCACCAAAAGCATTGTAAGGCGTTGGCAAAAAGTAAGTCTTGAAAGGCTCGAATGGTGAAATATTCATATCACTACAGAGATCAGCTGCTAGAAGCCTTACCAGTTCTAGTTTTTCTGACTCTGGCAATTGCCTAAGTGTAGGTAAAAGATCCGCTAAAGTCATACACAAGCCTCGATGGATTAGCCTATACCTCTAGCATAGTGTAGCTGAAGGAAGTCAGCGTTGCTCTAGCTATTGGGCCACCTGATTTTTGGAGTGCTCGCCTTCATTAACGAAGTTTTGGCAGAACTGTTTTTTCCAATTTATCTGCAATGCGAACGTATGCTAGCAAGGGATTACCTAATCCGAAGGGTAGTGCCTTAATAATATCTCTATCAATTCGATAAACTCTAGAACCAATTCGGAAAATAACATCTCGATCCTCACGTGCTTTTACACGTTCTCTTAATCGTCTAATCTCTTCACTGATTGAACTTTCACCAACTTGCTCATTTAGCAAAACTAATTCTCTATCGAGATTCTCAAGTTCATCTAAAATTCTTGTAGCATCTCGTTCTAAGCTATTTATCTTATCTAAAGCAGCTTATCGCTGTGACTCAAGTTTTATACTTTCTGAAAGTCTTAATCGCTCTGCTTCCAAAATTTGAATCTTCTCTTCCTGAGTTTTTGCTTGCTCTATCAACCTTTCAATTTCTGGAACTTTAGCAAGCTGTTGAATAATTTCGCCATCAGAACGACTAATTGCATATCCCAGCAAGGCTAAGCCAGTAGGAGCCGCAGTAGCTGAGGCGATACCAAACCAAACGACAAAACGATTATCTTTTCCAGAACGAATCCCAAGGTAAACGGTTCCAGTAATAAGGCCAGTTGCGATTAATGCTGCAAGAATTTGCTTTATCGAAATCATTGAGGTTAAGTGCAACTTCAGGCAGTGATGCAAGCCGACTAACGTTCTCGCTTAACGGACGTAGATCACCTTTGCATCTCAACTCTATCTTGGATTCGTTCCGGTGCAGCGGGTTTGTTAGAGCAGCCCAAGGAAAAAAGCATCCAATGGTTACCTGATAGCTATGTTGTTGCGGTGACGGGAATTTCAACGAACCATTTTTCTAATCCTGGCAGTCGTTGCCACTGTTTTTCCAGCTCATCCATAGCACTCGCCGACAAGCTAACCCCGGTCTCGTATATCTGAGTGATCAATTTCACCACCGGGTGATTGCCCTTAAAAGTTAACGTGGCCGCAAAGTTCAGTACCGTCTCAACGCTGTCTAGCAGATCCCCATTCCAATGTTGTTCTAACCAACCAAAGGTGCGCTCAACGGGATTGTATTTACTGTGATAGGGGGGATAATAGGCTAACTGCAAGGGAATGTGTTCTCGATTCACCCACTGCACCAATCGAAACATAAATTGAGTGCGTCGTGACTGGTTTTCGGGACCGTTGTCGAGATTAATCACCCACTTTTGAATCTGGGGAAACTCAACTTTAATGTCGTTCCACCACTGTTCAAGTAGGTCAACGAGGCAGTCTGCGGTGACCTTGGAGGTCACAAAGAACAAAGATAAACGGTCGTATTGAGGCAAATAAATCCCCACAGGTGTCAGCGTCTGAGTGGGCTTAAAATCATGGTCTGCTGCCAGGGTGGGAACCCGATTTTTTTCCCCCTCGGTCATAGTCGCCGATATTAATGGTCGCCTTAGCATCGATGGAAATGCGCAAGGTCGATTCATCGGCATCCGCCTCCGCATTGACCCGACCCACTTGGTCAAAAATGGCGTCAGTTTCGGGAATTTTCTTTTGGGGTTTGGCTTTGATCACTCGTCTTAAACAATAGTTCATCTCATTGAGCCGTTGACGAATCACTTCTGAGGTCGGTAACTCGTCGTCACGATACCCCGTTTGCTCGATCAATTGACGACGTACCTCGGGAGCACTGATACGGGTATACAACCGCTCACTGCGTAAACTCGGATCTGCTTGGGTGAAGGGATCGACTATTGCACGAATATCGTCTTGTAACTTGGGCAACCTCGACTCCACTCGTTTACGTCCTCGACGGCCAAAGGCATCTTCAATCGGAGTCCCACTGGTTAACTCCTGCATCCCTTTACGAATCGTGCCACGGTTCCATCCCAACGTCTGTTCGGCACGGGTTTGGCCTCCTATCCCCAACTCCTTGACCACCTTGGCCATAAACTGACGACGATGGGTGCCCTTTAGCTGGTTGGCGGTTTCTATAAATAGGGCTTTGAGAGAATCAGTTAATTCAAGAGACGTGGATGCCACAGAGCTGATTTAGAAATAGTCGACTGCTCTGACTATTATAGGATGATTTATTTATTTGGCAGCTCTAAAGTTAGCAGTGGTGCAATCTAGCTGCAATATTCCCTTCATTACAACTCCTCATGTTGCTTGCTAGCACATGGAGCTTATTCTATTGAAACTCTATTTATAATCGGCAAACCTCTAATCGAGTAAATAGGCTTGGCACCACTTTGACCCATCCCCCAGGTCGAGGTAAGTGTCCTAACGGAGCAGATAACCCAAAGGTCAAGTCATAGTAGGGTATCCAAATACCTTTTGATCGCCACCCAACAAGGTCTCCAAACCTTTTATAGGCATTATCATCGTAATCATCATCAAACCTACCACCACATTCTAGATAAATTTGTTTCTGAATACTGAAACCAAATCTACCTTCACTATATTTCACCCATAACTGGTCAAGCGTGCGGAGATCTACACAAGAAAATTGCTTAATCTCCTCTTCCCTAATCGAGTCACCTTCTCGCCGACCAACTTGCTTAAGTATGGTTATATATGTTTCATAATTAGCTGCTTTCCAGTTTTGAGATCTCAGTAGATCCCGTAACTGACTGTAGTCTAGCCCTCGATCAGAACTGAGATCATCATAAGAGGCTTTAACACTTGAAGATACTGAATTGGTGTGAATAGATAGATCAGAAATTACCTGTTCTTCGATTTCTGTAATGTCTTCTTCTCTCAACCCCAGAAGTTGCTGAAAATCCTTTAAATCAGATATCGTATCTGTATCCAAAGGATAACCAGAATCGTTTACAACTTCAATAAAAGTATTCTTATATTCTTCTAATCTATTCTGCAACTCTCGGTGGGGTTTCAAGATTTCTTCTTCAATCTGTCCTGCTTCTGCTTCAGAAATCCCCAACCTTCCGCGAATAACGTGCAATCTTCGTCTGGCAACTGGCGATAGGTCGACCTTGTTCCTTTCCAAGGTTAAGTTCGTTACTTCTTTACGATATAGTAACTTTGGATTATCTTGTGGAGATCTTGCTAGAATAATTTTGTAGCCTTCCCTAGCAACATAGATTTCTGGCTGCATTGAGGGAACAACTTCTAGAACTCTTTGACGGGCGTATTGATACAACTCATCAGCTGTAATTAATCCATCCATATCCTGATCAGCTACCCCTGTTGCAATACCTTCAACCAAGAAACGGGTAAAGATTGAAAGATTAGATTCTTTTTGTTCAAAAGAGTATTCTACAGACGAGGAAGAAGTAAGGATAACTCTTCCACTACCACCTAACTGTGAAGCAACATCAATGCTATCGTTGCCTTTTACAGCTACAGTCGACATGTCTCGAGCAAAAGCCCCACTGAAACTACAATCTAGGATAATAACTTGTCTTCTAGAGCGGCTAATGCTCATTACCTCTTGAATGAAATTAGCAGAAACAGCGGTAGATCTGACAAGCCTTTGATTACTCTTTCGAGTATTAGTGGTAGTCAGGTAAAGTCTGCGCATTTCATCTTTAACAGCGTGACCTGAGAAATATAACAATACCAAGTCATCTTTATGAGAAGCAGAAAATAAAATTTCTATCTCTTGCTCCATCTGCTGCCTACTTGGGTCAAGCAATACAGATACTTGATCAAAACCTCCTAACTCCGGATCCCTTAAAACGCGAGACATTGCTTCAGTGTCTGCCCTTGCAGCAGGAAGTGGAGAAAAATCTGATTCATACTCACTTACTCCAATTAACAGTGCGGCTTTATTCATGGTCTATTTCATGCGTAACGAATGCTAGTAAACTATGAATCTCATCGTTATCTGACTCTATATCTAATGCTTTTCTAAGTTGCTCTTTGGCTAGCTTAAACTCTTTTTGTAATCTTAAGTCTCGACCATATCCCAAAAGTGCTTGAACATAATTTTCCTCGGTTTTTAATGGATCAATCTGAAAAGCCCTTGTATAGAGTGCTGAGGCTCTACCAAAATCCTCAACCTCTAAGTACGCTGCTGCCATATCAAATAGAGCACTAAAATGATTGGAATTTAAATCTAGTACCTGGTTATATAAATCAATTACAATTGTTATGTCACCTTTTCGATGCAAATTAGTCGCTCTTTGATAGATACGCTCAGCTTTTGGATCTAGTTTCTCCAGTTCCCTTATTTCCTGGTAAAGTGGGTATCGATTGACTAACCAATGACGGACAAGTTCAATTTTGACTTTATACGTCGAAGCTTTGTAATCCTTTACAGAGTCTAGAAAATTCCATTCAACAAGACGTTTTTCAGCATCAACTAATGGTTTAGTCAAAACAACTCCATACTCCTTTAATAACTCTCCTGGAAGAGCTAATTTAGACTCTACATTGGGTAATCCAAGTGTTAGAATCTGTCCAATATGAATTTGCTGTAATTCTGTACTGACTACAATTGCTCCTAATCTTGGATCATAAGAGGCGATCCAGCTTACCGAAGGCAACTTACGCATGAGATAGCTATATATCCAGACTGGGGCAGGACCAGTAATAACTATTCCAGTATTCGTATTAATTTCTTCAGGCAGCTCTAATTTAGAGAGAACTTTCGGCTCAATACGTCTGTCCTCAGAGAGGATCTCTATGGTCAACCATTGATAAGTTAAGCCTTTGTAATCCTGTGGTTCACTCAGCTTTAAACGAACTGAGACATTAGATGTTTGACTAATATTACTTTGAATATCTAAAGCATTGAATTCTTTATTAGCGTTTTTTTGCGCTTCTGCCACAGCAGAAAAGATAACTCTTTCAGGAATTGGCAATCCGTCTCGAAACCATGCTAATCCTGCTTCACCAATCTCAATTGCCCTATCTATAATTTTCCTTACATCTCCACGAATGATTCTCCAATTTTGTCGATCTCGTGCATACCCAAACAGTGCAAAGCATATTAATTGCGTAAAGTAAGGATGTCTCGCTGAGAGATCAAGAATTTCTTGTATAGCTGCTGAATCATATTTCAGGATCCCTTCAGCAGGTTCAACAATTAACTGCTTAGCACTTGTTTCATCAAGTAAACCAATCTCTCGACTAGGTGCTTCTTTAAATAAACTAAGTAACTTGGGCATATCATCCAGCCGTCGCCCGACTACTGGAATGAGAATTAATTGCTTTTGTCGATAAATAATTGACTGTAAATAGGGGAAGAAATTTTCAACTGCTACGTCTGACTTATCACTATTTAAGACATCAAACTCATCCATTAAGAAGACCAAGTGTCTGCCTGATAATACTCTATAAATCTTAGGCAGAAAAACACTATGAAAAATACTTGAGTCTGTCTTCAATTCCTCTACAGAAGGTGATGTTACGTCTTTTAATTGCAATTCAAGTTGATCGACAATCTCCACAGCAATATAGTGCAAAATATCACTAAGATGTGCTTGGCTTCTATCCTGAAGATCAAGCAAGACAAAAGCAAATTCATCTAATCCAACACAAGCTGGAATTTGAGAGAGTACTGAGGACTTGCCAATGCGCCGTTGGCCATGTAGCAAAATAACCTTCGCGCCTGACTTCAAATTGTCCTCAACAAATTGAAATAGACGTTCTCGCCCGAAGAAAAGCTCTGGCTTATCGATTGGGCTACCAATGTCGTAAGGATTTCTTCGAGATTGTGAAGACAACATGAGCATCAACCCTTAGCCATGAACTTGAGGAGTAAGACTATACATAAAGCACGCATTGAAATAATAAACAAAAATCTAGCCTGATACAAACCCTTTCGGAACAGCACTAACTAGCTTACTAGTCCATTCAATGATAGATGGTACTTCATCTTTGTGCTGCCATAAATAACGTATCCCACCCCTAATCTGCTCTGCTTGCTTAGTGCTCATCAAATTAAGAAAAACCTTTTGACGTTGTTGAAGCTCTTCCTCATTACTATTTTCAATTTCTTTAATAACCCACCATTCCATCAACGATGAGGCAAATGTGTAGTTATGTCTACCCTCCTGGGAAATTCGGATGATGACTCCTCGTTGTTCTAAATCCGTCAGTTCACGCTCCCGTTGACTAAGGATGATGCTGATATCACCCAAATCATAAATTTTCCCCTTTATTCGACCCTTCAAATTAGATAAAGCAATTAACATCAAAAGCATTTGTTCTTCTTGGTTTGACATTTCCCACATCTGTTGAAAAAATTGCTCAACCGAACTTAGGAAGTCTCGTGCAAATGCTTCGGGATCGGGTATTTCTCCAGTCTGAAGTTTGTCATATAAAAGATACCCTGCATGTTGAATTAATGCAGGATGTCCATCAGTCATTTCTCTAATCCCATCTCGTAGTTCTGCTGTCATAGGCATGCAGCCTAGCAGTACATCAATTTCGCTATCAGTAAATGGCTTTAAAGGTTGGAATAAATAGTGGTTATACCATGGAGACTTATCTGGAGAAAGCTTTGGACCAAGCTCGTTAAGACGCCGAAATGAAGTGACAATAATTGAAAGACAGCCTTTACTCTGAACCGCTAAGTTGCGAGTTTCGCTTAGGAAAATTTCTATGCTGCTTTCTTCATATTGGTCATGTGAACGGAAAGCAGCATCATAGTTATCTAGCAATAGCACTAAAAACTTCTTCTGTTTTCCTACCCGCTTCAAGAGCTGGCGTAACTCATCCTTGGTTACTTCAGCCTTTTCTAGAGATTGATCGATCCAGGCTTGTAATGCACTACTACCGTCAGCAACCTCATCCTTGATCAGGATTAGAATTTCCCTCCAAAAGGCAGCTGGCAGGAAAGGATATATGCTCAAGCAATCTAGATATACAACAATAGACTCAGAACGTTGGCATCCATAATGTTGCCAAATTTGAGGAGAAAGCAACAACTCCAAAAAAGATGATTTCCCCATTCCCGAACCACCCCATATTGCCAGACAGCTACGACTAGCGATTCGATCAAACGCAACACCAAGTTCAGATTTCCATCCAACGAAGCTTTCTGGTGAAACTAGCTTTCCAGGAGAAAAAGGATTTTTTGTCATGGCTTTTTTTGGGTCCAAAGGTCCAAAGGTCTCGATGAAAATTTTTCCTTTAACTAGCTTAGTGCCACAGTCAGTTTTTGGGCACTACCTCTATACAGAACGAGAAGCAGCCCAACGACTAAGCTCACCGGACACAGATCCTCTTGGCCACTCGACCGATTACCTTTCACCGTTCCGGTGCGGCGACTTGTTAGCCCTCAGCAAAAGCCTTATCTTTCAATTCGTTCAAGTTCCTCACGAACTACTTTCCGCAACGTTTCCTCAAGCGGTTGTCGAGTGGCCTGAACGTGTTAGCGTAAAGCTTCGTGAATTAAGGTTTGGTAGTTTCCACCACCTGCACTATGCACTTGTTCACGAAACCATGCCAGAACATCATCATCTAGCCAGTTTGTGGCTCGATTGATGACGATCACCACCTCCCTCAAGGCTCAGAGTAGGAATATTCTTGATTTCCTGACCCAGACTTACTCGGCTGCGCGTACCGGAAAAGAACCGCCTTCTTTGATCCTACAAAACCAACGGTAGGGACAGTTACGTTTTTATTTAAGCAATATCCTGAAAATCTAAGCCTTACTGATGAAAATGAGAGAGTCTTTATCAAAGCTTTTCTTGATTGATTATTATTATGATCATGGTCCCCAAACCGATACGACATTATCGTCTTGTGTCACATCTCGTTTAGATCCTTTAACATACCAGTTATGATAGCCTCGTCTTTCAGGATCGTTATTTGTAATTGTTCCTATATTTAGTCCATATACGACATATCCCCAGCCTCCAATCTCTGCTGTTCCCAACCTAACTGCTGAATTACTGATTGAGTAATCTAAGTTCGTAACTAAAACAGCAACAGCTTTGATTTTATGCTTCTTAGCTTTGTCAAATACATCCGTTCCATACTTCACAACTAAGCTGCCCCTGCGCGAATCTGCTTCCTCACGTTTTCTATGTGCTTCTTCAAAAGCTAACGCTGTATTGGCAATACCAGTGGCAGCACTGATCATTGCAGCTGTGGCACTTTGCGCACCTGCGGCAGCACTTATCAAGCCTGCTATGGCTGCTATTTGAAGGGGCATGACAAAAGACCTCGTAAAAGAAAAAGAAAGTGAACCTTGTTTTCTAACTATAGGGCATCTCGATCGATTAAATATCAGCGTTGTATGGAATGCCGAGTCAGTTTGCACATCATTGCTCCTTCACAGATGATCTAGGCAAACTGCTCAGGTTCGGGAACAAAGCCGTCGGGTAAGGAAGCAGGTTTTAAATATATCCCGCTTCCTCCCCTCAGAACCGTACGTACAACTTTCACTGTATACGGCTCAAGCAATGTCTTGAAATTCAGTTTTTCCGATTCTTAACAACCTTTTCAGATTGTCCTGATGGTTACGTTTACAAGCCGAAGCTTGCACCTAACTTTTCCCAATCAGTTAAGTTTCATCTCACCTTCATTCAAGTCCATCACCTATCCCACGTCAGCCCCCTTTCAGGTTGGGCAAATGCCCTATCTGCCCCGTTATGAATTCCGGTTGCCTTTCGGCTGGCAGCTTTCGCTTCTTGGGATATCCTGTGCCCGCTAGAGAGTTCAGCTTTGGTTGCCCTCCGCTTACCTGGAAAATAAAGTATTTTCAGGACTCTATCGGGGTTTCCTCGTTCCGCACGGGGTGGAGATATGATTGCTTTAGGATTCCTCTTTACTCCGAGAGCGGGATGTTCTTGATTGGCATTTAGACGCTACCAACCCCCATATGCTCCAATATTCTCGTATCAGCCATTTCGAGAACTCACATTAACGAAGCCTCATCAAGGATTCACTTGCGTTATCCTTAGCAATCTTGCCCTAGCCTGCACCCTCTTGTTGGCTCAGAAGATACTGCGACATTTAACCTCGTCTGCTGATGCTGCCCTCCCATTACTGGTCGAACATTCCGAGGCGGACATCCGCCTGAACACTGGCGGGGAGAGTCATTTGGGAGTCTCTCCAACTCCCCCGAACGACTTCGAGTCGCGCGCATAACTATGAGTTATCCAGACTAAGTCTGGATAACTACCTTCCAGCCGGAGTTATCCAGAAACTTTCTGGATAAACACCTTATAAGCAATTAACCCAGAAACTTTCTGGATAATACCCCCAGAGTCGGAGTTATCCAGAAAGCTTTAACCTCGCTTTAATAGTTCAAATAAACTATTGAGCCATCTACCAAGACTTATCGTGAGTGTGATGTTTTAGGGGGTCGCTAAGACTATCCTTGTTCGATGGGGTCAATATCTACCGTTTTTGACGGTTAAACCAGTGAAATGAGCATTTTTCCGGCCAGAAGCATCTCCTCAGTGCCTTGATAACAGCGTGATACAGCCCATTTGCTAGCTTGACGAAAGCCTAACCCCCGGTCTAAAGTAACCCAATGCTGCAAGTGCAGCTGTTCTACTAGAACCTAATAACTTGGCACCATCGGCAGGTGCTCGCAACACCTAACCGATGGCTGACCCGCGGATTACCGTGCAATCCTTGGGATGGGCTTATTATGCCTCAGCCCCTGCGATTTGCCATGCATCGCGGGGGCTGAGCCGTTAGGTTCTGGCTTTCCTTGTTGTTTCTCTGGAGAACCAGAACCATGTTTCAAGACCCAACCCAGGGCGCATCAGCGCTCACCCGTCGCCCTGACCCGCTACCAGAATCTTCCTACGAAATGGGACGACATCTGCTGCTGGGCAGTTTGACCTTTGTGCAGACCACCATCAAACTACTGCATAAGCTCAACTACACTGAGCCCAACGACTGGAGCCGTCCGCTACCCACCGGACGCCCCAATGAGGTGATGGCGATTTTGACTAAAAAAGTGAAGATTAGCTAGGGCGATGCGATCGCATCCTTATCTAAAGGTGCGATCGCAGCCTTATTTAACGGACTAATCCTATGCTCTATCAAGACTAAAGTTGCGGGTAAACAACATGGTCTGAAACATGATTCTCGTCAGTACTTTATACTTTTCTTTACCCCCATTAGCCTGCCCTCAGATAGAAAGTATTTCAGAGGTTAGAGGCGTTCCTGGTTGGATAAAGACTGATGGTGCTGCCTACGTTGCCAAAGTGGACTGACAATCCACAGAACTATAAACGGCAGGAGTGCAAACCATAGGGTTTGATAGCTAAGTACGCCAAAGAGGCCAAAGAGTTGACGCGGGATGGCTGTGGTATTCCAAAGCAGGCCAATGAGTACTGCCAAACCGACGGAGCCAGTCACTAACAGTGAGGGAGATAGTTTGTCTAAGCCCTTTACTCGTAATAGCTTGGGATAAAACCGTTCATAGAGCATTTGCCAATCTGGAAAGGCAGCATAGATGCTTAAAACTGTTGTAAATGGAATGCCCAACAGTAGTGTATTGAAGCTGTGAAAAATAGGAGCTAAGCGCAAGATGATGGCCTGGGCAACCCGATTAAAGAGAACCAAAATAAACGCTGTTTCAAACAGTAGTACCGCATATTGGGCTGGAATGGCTAAGGCAGCGGTGCGACCCAGCTGAGGCCCCAGGGGATAAATGGGAAACCCATTACTGAGATGACTTTTAACCCCTTTTGCCAGGATAAAATCCCCCACCAATTGCGGTTCAACCAGCCAGGAGACTTCCAAAAATTTGACGATGGCGGCTGATAAAAACAAGATTGCTAAGATCACCAACAGTCCCCGTGCTGGCCAGATATAACGCCAGGAAGACTCTCGGGGAGATGGAACTAGCTGTCCTTGCTTTTGTTTGAGTACAGCATCGATGGAATAGGTCGCCCCCCATTTAGAAAACAACATAAATAAGGGAACATAGAACACAATCAGTACGATGGTTCGCTCTTGAATTAAAAAGCCAGTGCGAAACCCAGCTAACCCAAACCCGACAATTAAAACAACCAGATTGGCCAGACGGGTTTTATAGCCCAGCAATAGCAAGATCAATGCCATCACCAAAAGCATTTCTAGGGTTGCATAGCCAACATCTGGCAGTGGCGATAACACTTTTAGCAAAATGGTAGGTTTCCATTGGTTAGTGGGCACCAGGCCAAGTTCCGCAAATCTGAGAGGACTGAGAAACCATAGATAGAAGACGCTATATATGATGCGATAGAGACCCATGCGGCCAGCTGCATTTTTCGCAGGGCGTGTGAGCCATTGACCATAGCGACGCTCAAGCTGCTGGAAAAATTTCATAGGGGCTATCTAGACAACACTTAGTTTGTAGTATGAGCAGTAAAGCGATCAATAAAAACGCTTTGGGTTGGCTGTTGAATATCTAGCGGCGGGTGTTGCTCAAAGTCAACATGCCAAACGTGACGCCAGGCCTCCACCTGCTCGATTTTGGTGTCGAGCAGAAATTCCAGTTGTTGAATCAAGTAAGGGCGAGAAATTGCTTGCTGTTCTGCATTGCCTTCTACGGCGGCTTGCATCAGTCTATGCCCTGGTGTTTGGTTAGAGGTATCGTTATCTAGGGTGTAGAGGTCCATCGGACGTAATACATGCTGATGGCCAGCACTATCTAAAACATGGAGTTCGAGACGACTTACTTTAGTCGGTGGCGTGTAACCATCGCTGGTGGAGTACATGTCCCACCAGGTAAATGGCCATAGGCTACCACCCAGCACTAACAGCACAAAGGCCATGCCTGCAGTGAAATATTTAGCGAACCGCAACTCCTGAGTTTCCATGAACGCAGTTTATCTCATTGCTGATAGCAATATGACATAAACGCAACTCTGACAATTGTCAAATTTATTCCTCAGAAATACTCTCTGGTGCAGACTCTGCTGCCTCATCAATAGCGTCTTCCTGTTCTTGTTGGACGTCTTCGACAGCTTCTTCAATGTCTTCATCGTTAGCAACAGGTTCATCCTCAACGGTTTCGCTATTGTCGGCGTCATGGAGGGCGAGTTCTGCTTCGGCTCGTCGTTGCATGGCTTCGTGCCCCAGGACTCCCTCATAGGCATATCGGTTATAGCCACCATTTTCGACAATGGCTTGTAAATAATCGACGCGTTCTTGAGGGGCGGGGTGAGACGATAACCAGGGTACAACCTGACGATCGCCATAGCGGTCATCTAGGGCCAGCATTAGGCCGTGCATACCGTCGGCAGCATAACCGCTGGAGGCAAGAATTTGGGTGCCGACGATATCGGCTTGTCGCTCCATTTGGCGGGAATAGTCAGAGACGATGGCGTTAGTCACTATCCCAGCCAACGGTAAATATTGAGTCAAGCTGGCGGTGAGATTGCCTCGGGTAACTAGCTGAAAGCCATGGGATAAAACGGCATGGGATATTTCGTGACCCAGGAGACCGGCTAATTCGGCTTCGGAGTCGGTGGCGAGAACGGCACCGGAATTAACGAACACTTTACCTCCGGGTAGGGCAAAGGCATTGAGTTCAGGATCGATGACGACATCAAAGGTGTAGTCAAAGTCATCTCGACCGGCGGCAGCAGCGAGTTTATTACCAATGCCACGCACATAGGCCAGCAGTTCTTCATCTTGAGACATGGGCAGTTGGTCGCGGGCAGAGGCGGCCACGGACTCACCCAAGGATTTTTCGCCCTGAAGCAGGATAAAACTGGTGTTGAGGGCGGTAAACGGCCCGTATAAACCACCGGTTAGGATATAGCCAGCGGCTCCGGTGATAATGTTTGCGATCGCATTCTCACGAATTCTGGCATTGGTGGACGACTTAAACCGCCGCAAATTTTCATCGGCCAGGGCAGCATAGCCGTCTGCCTCAGGATGGTCAGGATTGAGCAAGGCAAACTGACGCGCGGCAATGGAGGCTTCAATCCACTGTTTTTGACTCATCATCAGCTCAATCTGAGCACTGAGCAAATTAGGCTCATAGGGATAAAGCGTCAGAGCCTTTTCTAAGACCATTTCGGCCTCCTCTGGACGCTCGTACGTTTGGAGGACCTCGGCGTATAGTAGATGGCCAGGAATAAAGGCCGGGATTTCTGTCGTCAGTAAGTCCAGGGGAACCAGGGTTTGGGATTCGCGGCCCGCTTCTAGCCCACGGGCAGATTCACGCCAATAAACCGCTCCACCGGGGGAGAGCTGGGCTGGATCATTAAAAGGTTCGGCAGGAACATCTTCTAAATCGTCCTCATTTCTCCAACCAAAGGTTTTCGCCTCACGGTAAAGCGCTTCAGCCGCCGCAATATCCCCAGCTAAGTAAAGCCTATCTGCCTCAATAATCAGCTCTCGTTGGAACCAGGTTTCCTGCTCCAGGGCCGCCGCTTCTGGATCGTATTCAGGCTCTGCGGGCACCTCTTCTGCGGGCACCTCTTCTGAGGTATCGCCTGCAGGATCCGTCGGGTTGCTTTCTTCCTCAATGGGATCCACCGTTGGCTCTGAAGAGTCCTCAGCATTGCGCATTTGCACAATGTGCTCAGGGCGTTCGGGTGAAGCGGCACGACCTGGCAAGACAGGGCTAAGCAGTAGTGTCAGACTAAAGCCTACTGCTAGGAGCAGGGCAAAACGTTGATTGACCTTCATGGTGGATAGGAAGAACGAAGCGGTTAGGGCACGAAATAGGAATGGTTCTGAGCAGATGCTCCACTTTAAAAGTATGAACGTTGAGGGTTGACGTTCTATTGGATTATTCTGACAAATCTTGCTCGGAATAACCTGAACTAGGACGCTGTTGTAGGTGTTATCTCTGGAATTAGCCAGGTTATCTGCTGGTGAAAGGTGCTCAAATACGACGGCAGAATGGAAGGAAGCAGAATATACTAAGTTTTGTAACGCGTTGATAATCACCCACTATGAGCCCTGAAACCATTGAGGCGATTAAGCCATATTTGAACTTTTTCCATCCGATTATGATGTGGGCCCTGTTTGGCCTGACGCTCTATGCCATGTATCTAGGCATTCAAAGCCGTAAGGTGCGCTTTGCTAGCGGTGACGAAAAGAAGGAACTGATCAAAGGCAAATTTGCTGTTAAACACCACCAGATGGGATCGATTATTTTGGCGCTTATGGTGCTCGGTACCATCGGTGGTATGGCTGTGACCTATATCAATAATGGCAAACTGTTTGTCGGGCCTCACCTGTTGGCAGGTTTATCAATGACGGGTTTGATTGCGATCGCAGTCTCCCTTGTACCTCTGATGCAGCGGGGCAACGAAACTGCCCGTCTAACTCACATTAGTATCAATGTTGTGATTGTGGGTCTGTTTGGCTGGCAGGCAGTGACCGGTATGCAGATCGTGCAGCGCATTCTAGAAAGTGCATTTGGGATTACGTTTTAGGATACTGGCATTACCCCAACCTTGAATCTGACGGAAAGGGAGCTGGCTATGGGTCGGCTCCTTTTTAAATGTTGTTTTGCATCGGGATGCCGTTGCGTTTTACCCTGAGCGCTAGTGTCTAACAACTGCTATGGCTGATGTGAAAACGATTCAAGCAACTCCCTGGCTAACTCAGTTGGCGATGGCACTGAGTGGGCTGGTGGCCTATGGCTATACGTTTTCACGGGAAAATATATTCAATCAGATGCCTGCGGTAATGGCACTGTTGGATCCAGGGCTGTATCGCCAGGATTTTTATGTGCAGGCGATGACCCAGTTTACGCCCAGGTCGTATTACTACTATGGGCTGGCGTTGCCGGTAAAGCTGGGCTTGAGTCTGCCACTGGTATGTTTTATTTACTTTGCGATCGCATTTATGGCCTTTAGTCTGGGCCTCTATGCCATTGGTCGTCATTTGGGGGGCTCAAAACTGTCAGCGGCGGGCTTAGCATTTTTAGGATTGGCCGTTGCCGATGGCACCGTCGGGTTTACCGATCTCTTTCGCCGCACTCCATTGCCCAGTGTCTATGCCATGGGCATTGCGGTATGGGGCATTTACTTTTGTCTACAGCATCGCTGGCTACGGGGCTATGTACTGTTGGGCATCAGCTGTCTGCTGCAGTTTTTGATTGGTGTCCTACCAGGACTGTTATTTACCCCCGCACTGATCGTCCACAGTGTCAGAGCCAAACGTCTCCAGCAAGTATTATGGGCTTGGGGAGCGCTGCTACTGTTGGCCGGGTTAGTTTACAGCCCTATGGTACTGACCGGGAATACGGGCAGTGATTTGCTCAGTAATGCCGATTTTGTCTGGCTTTATGGCTATGTGCGCCATCCCCACCATATTATTTTGTCCATATTTCCCGTCAGTAGCTGGCGACGGTTCACATATTTCTTGCTAACAGGATTTGCCTGTCTCTATGGGTCTCAACGCCTGGGTCTCGATCAAAAAATTACCCTGGGCTTAACGATGGTCACTGGCTGTGGTCTGTTAGCGGTGGGATATGGTCTGGTGGAGCTGTATCCAGTGGCGACGGTGGCCAAGTTGCAATTTGCTAGAACGACGCCGTTTATTTTGCTGCTGGTGTTGGCTGCGATCTCTACATATGCCAGTGAGCTATACCATCAGAGCAATCGGGCCTTGGCACTGCTGTTAATCGCCACGCCAGTAATTGATAATGCGGGCGGTCTGATCACCCTGATTGCTGTTGGCTTGAGTTTGTTGAAACCAGGACCAAAACAGTTTTGGCAGCGCTTTAACCCAAATCGCAGATTGTGGTTACTATACACCGTCTTTTTAATTGTCTTGGGGGTGACCTATGCCTACCATGTGGCCTTATTTCTAAGTTTTGCCTATCCGTTTTTAACCGATGAATTTCCTGGGTTATTTAAACGATTACGACCGGCTGCATATGCCGTAATCGCCGGGTGTAGTTTGTTTGTGTTACTGCATCTGGGTGGTGTGGTGGCCCATCGCAGTCTGAGTCCTTTACATCGGGCGATTAAGCTGGCCCCTGTGGTGGACAAACCGGTGAAAACCCTGGCGGTCAATTTTCGCAATAATTCGCCGCTAGATGCGTTAGTGATTGTCCCCCCATCGGATCGGCTGTTCCGGTTTTACAGCCAGCGCTCAGTGGTGGTGAACTTTAAAGGATTTCCCTTTACCGATGCGGGCATGGTCACCTGGCAGCAACGGATGGAGGCGTTACTGGGGAAACTGCCTGGGTCTGTAGAGGCGGTGTTAGACCAGCGCTTTAGTCAGCTGACGGGGGCAGAGCTGGGTGCGATCGCAGCCGACTTTAAGGCCACCCATATTTTGACCCGCCAATCCTGGCATCCCGATATTCCAGGCAAAGTGGTTGCTCAACAAGAGGATTGGGTCCTTTGGGCAGTTATACGAAATCCTGGTTAGTAGCGTCGATATCGCAGGGCATCCACAAGGGAGTGCCCCTACAGAATCCTCACCCATCCCCCTAGGTGAGTCTTTACGCCGATATAGCCTATTTCAAGGCTAAAAGTCCCTGTTCCTTTAGCTTGGGGTTGAACTTAATGGAAATTTGGGCTCCTCGGGCTTCGACTTGGGCCTTAACATCGGCTTCAACGCGGCGCGCTAACTGCTTGAGGAGTTTGTTGGTTTGAGAGGGTTCGGCGTTTGCGATCGCATCCCGTTCCGCCTCCGTCATAAAGGTTTTAGCATCAATCGGTTTTTCCCACACCAGTTGTTGATCACCATTACCCGCAGGCACCGTGCCATATTCCGCCAGCCATGCAGTTCGAATCTCTTCCAATAGGGTGCGACTGGGACGAGCGACCGTGTAGACCTTAAACCAGTGACACTGATGAGGGCAGCGCACCAGATGCTGCGTCAGACCCACATTGATATCCCGTGAATAGCCCACATACTGTAGCGTTTGAGCCTGATCAAAAATGGCATAAATACCTACCTTGCCCGCCAAACCCGGCGGTAATTCCCCCTCCACTAGATAGGGGTGCATTTCTAAACTGGCCAAGGTAGGTAGGGAGTCTGACATGGCTGGACCGGATAAACGATAGGTTTGCGCAATACGTTCCCCATCCTAAGGTCGCCGGACTGCAAATCTAGATTCTTTCAAAGAAAATCAACGATTCTACCCTGTGAAAAATACAGTCTAAAAAGAAATACTATAGTGAAGGAAAATCATATTGCGCTGCCATGGATTCTCCTAAAGACATTACAAATCGGATTGTTTTTGTGCTGCTGCTTTGCTTTATTGGCTGGCAATTATTTCGTGTCGGTTTAGTTGTGGGTGTCGCTAACGGCTGGCTATAAGCAGTGCGATAATGCTGATTGCTGTTTTTGACGGTAATCTATGCCCACTTCCCAAATTCCTGCTGTTGCTTGGACCTGGCCCATAGGCGCAACCTGGGAGACGCCCTACATTGTGCGCTATGCCAGCAATTTAGACGACGGTCCCGAGCATGGCATCCCGCTAGGGGGACTGGGAGCTGGGTGTATCGGTCGAGCCCCAAACGGCACGTTTAATCTCTGGCATTTAGATGGCGGAGAGCATATATTTGACCAGTTTCCAGCCTGTCAGTTTGCGGTGTACGAGCAAACAGCTGAGGCAACACAGGCCTATGCCATGGCCACCACAGGCAAAGGCTTAAGCAGCTGGCAATGGTACCCCACCAACCGTAAGGTGAGCACCGCCCGCCATTCAGAGCAAACGCCAGATCCCGAACCACAATTACCCAATGGCGGCACCTACCACGCCCTTTATCCTCGAAGCTGGTATTCCTATAGGGACGTCTTTACGACAGAGCTAACCTGTGAGCAGTTTTCGCCCATTTGGCCAGATAATTACCAGGAAAGCAGCTATCCAGTCGCCATATTTGTATGGACCGCCCATAACTCCACAGAGCAGCCCATCACCCTCAGTATTTTGCTGAGCTGGCAGAATATGGTGGGTTGGTTTACCAATGCTGAGGCATCGTCAGACATTCAGCAGCGGGAGGATGGTAGCCCATTTTATGACTATGTCCCCCCCCTGCGGCAGAGTGCCGGTCATTTTAATCAGCTGGTAACGGCTGAGAATGCGACGGGCACGGCAACGGGCATTGTCATGGATGGAGCCTGGAGCGGCAGCCCCAGGGAAGGAAAGGGGCAGTTTTGTATTGCGATCGCAACCGACGCAGCAGTAACGTATCACACACGCTGGAATCCCGATGGCGATGGCAGTGACCTATGGACCGACTTTGCTACCCATGGAAGTTTAAGTAATGTTGCAGATACAACATCTGCGGTGGGGGAGGAACAGGTGGGGGGTGCGATCGCAGTAAAGTTTACCCTGGCTCCCGGTGAAACTAAAGACATCCCCTTCGTGCTCAGCTGGGATTTGCCCGTCACCGAGTTTGCACCGGGCAAGCTAGCCTATCGACGCTATACGGACTTTTGCGATCGCGGCGGGCGCAATGCCTGGAAACTGGCCCAGGATGCCCTGACCCATTACCAAACCTGGCAACAACACATCATCGATTGGCAGCAACCGATTTTAGACCAGGCAGATCTGCCCGATTGGTTCAAAATGGCCCTGTTTAACGAACTCTACGACATGGCCAGCGGCGGTACCCTCTGGTCTGCCGCCAGCGATACCGATCCGGTCGGCCAATTTGGCGTGTTGGAATGCCTGGACTATCGCTGGTATGAAAGTCTCGATGTGCGGCTATACGGCGGTTTTTCTACACTGATGCTATGGCCTGAGTTAGAGAAAGCCATTATCCGGGCCTTTGCTCGGGCTATTCCCACCGAGGACCCCACACAGCGAATTATTGG
>CBDHHL010000057.1:0-14834 GCA_965263355.1 Leptolyngbyaceae cyanobacterium
GCAGTGGTTGGTCTCGTCTTGATGAGGGCAGCTGGCAATGCATTTCCCCTGATGACCTGCCTGCAACCATGGTTCTCGATGTTGAATCCATTGAATTGCAAGCATTCACGGCAAACGCTGATATAGACGCATGGTTGCCCTGCCTATGCATTTGCTATGGGGCCGACGGTTACTGGTACGCATGGCAAGAGCAAAACCCAATGTATTGCTGGACGGAAACTAAGCGGCGTACTATTCCGTTCCCAACTGGTTGCATCATAATCACTCAGAACGGCGCTGCCCATGATTCGCAATTTCTTAGTAGTTCTTATGCCGAGTATGGACCAGAGCGTTGTCTATTTATAGATGTGATGGCCCTGGCAATGCTTGTCAGAGGTGTGCATAAAGAACAGCGATCGCAGTATGAGAAGTACAAGGTTGCGATCGCTAATGGTAAGCCTGCTCCCGATTGGGTAACTCAGGCATCCGACATGGATCTGGCCAGCTTAGCTAGTGACGTACTGGGAATTGAGATTCTGAAAACAGTTGGAGGGGAAGGGCCACAGACGCTGTTTGAATATTGTGCTCAAGATGTCTGGATAACCCTTCGATTGTTTCAAGAACTATGGCCACTGGTTGCGAATATCTATTGCCCCAGTCCAGTAATTTTGTATGGCATGGCGGCAACGACTGGGCTTAGATATCCGGTTGGTGATTGGCAAGAACTTGTTTCGTATATAGAAACTGAATACGAAAAAGCCAAAAAAATTAAGCCTAGCAAACGAGATTCTAATGATATTGCTCTAGTCAATTGGGGCAAATCACATTTGCGTACATTTCGCGATGGATACAGCGTTAACGGCATGACCAATATGGGCTTTAACCCTGCTCACGATGTATCAGGGATGCCCAAAAGCACCATCTGGAGTCATCACTGGATGATTCGGCAATTTTTAATTACTGGAGTTAGTGATCAGCCGACCACTAGTTACATGCTGTTTGAAGCTAGGGTTCCGATGCCGATTATCCCAGGGAATGCATTAGCTAAGACATTAGCCAGCCAGCCGAACATTAAAACGCATTTTGCTAAGCCCCCTGAGCCAGTGAAAGCCAACAAAAAAGCTAAGGCTGATTGGCTGCAATTAAGACCATTAACCGATGCTATGCATGTCATGATCTGCCTGATTGACTGTTTTTGTGAAGAGTACGAAATTGACGGGTTTCTTGCAATCCCAGGGCTAGAAACATTGTGGTACGCCGTCGACTCTGCTCAGGAAAAAGAATTTCAAGAATGCATCGCTAAAGCTCAAAGTTTAGTTTACAAATTGATGGCTGATTGAGCGAAAAATCTAAATAACCCTTTCACAGCATGGGTTTGACAGATCTTGGGAAAAAATTTGATGTTTATATTTTTGTGTGATAGTGAACAACCTAATTATTGTTGATACGTCTGTGATCGCCTTCCAAATGTCGGCCCAGATTGACAAGGCAGGCCTAACCGAAACTAATGCTAAAGTTTACGCCTACATGGCGGCAGAATGGGTTAATTCACTAAGCTGGATTCCTGCGTTGCAATCAACTGGCTAAATGCGTTTGGGCAATTGACTCTAAGCCCTACTGGCGTAATCAGCTATTCCCCGATTACAAAGCAGGCCGCAAACCTAAACCCGCATCATTCCATACTGCGATGGAGGGCATATTAAGCAGCAGTGCTTCTTTGATTGATATAAAATCACAAGAAGCCGACGACGTAGCCGCTGCTATTGTTCGGCTATGGCTAGATAGCAGCTCAGGATTAATCGATCAGATTTATTTGGCTACCGTTGATAGTGACTGGCATGGGTTAGTTCAAGAGCCTGATATTTTTTGGCTAAATACTCGCAACCATCCACCACGCGTTCGAAGTCGAGAAGAGATATTTAATTGGCTTTGCAGCAAATGGAACCAGCAATCTAAGAAACGTCAGAAATGGTGGGCATTGCCTAGCTATCAATCATTTAGATGTGATGATGTTTGGCGATGGAAGATAGCAGTCGGCGATAAAGCCGATAACTTAAGCGATGGTTCAGCAAAATACTTAATTGATTTACTGCGACCTCCCAAACAATTTGATATCCTAGAATCAAAGGAATCTGTAAATACTATTTACAGAGGAGTAAATTTAGCAAGTAAGCCTGACTTGAGCCTTGCTCATGAATGTAAGCAGGGTATGTTGTCACTAGGGGCACTTCCCCCCATCGAAATAATTAGCCTGAAAGTTTTAGTTTCATAGTTTAACGGCCATGAGAGCATCAACGCAATATAAACAAAGATTATCAGAGCTGCTATCGAAAAAGATACTTAAAGCAGCTGGAATTGATGCAACGGTTCGAGACCTAAGCGATCGCTGCGATGGACTAGCAAGTCATCAAACAATTGCGGCTTGGCGTTCTGGCAATTATGTTAAGCAACTAGACGACTTTTCTTTTCAGGCATTAGAAAAGATTTTGGCCCATAGAGGGCTAAAGGCTCATGAAATTAGCTACTATCTTGAGCATGGTGTTTGGCTAGAGAAAAAACAGTCCAAAAGGCTAGGCAGCCTTTGGCAGAAGCGAGAGCAGATTAATCAATCAATTCAACAGTTTGCGGCAATTTAGTATTGACAGATTTGGAAATAACATCCATAATTGGAATTGAACACTTTCCAAAAATGGAAAATGACTTTCACTAAGATAGGCATCGACTCCTGGTCTATTTATCTGCCAGGTGAAGTTTACCAGGGCTGCATAGAACTTAACTGGACCGTTACTAAAAACCTAGACAAATCCGTACAGATGTAGTCAAACCTGCTTAGCAGGGAAGTAACGTGCAGAATCTTCAGAAATGACTGAAGTTGCGAAAGCAAGGGTTTAAGTATCCACGTTGAGAAAGTGACGCTTTAATGCGACTCACCTGCGAATGACCGCCAGTTTGTAGCTCTGAGGACTTGAGATTAAACAGTATAGACGAACGGTTTATAAGCCTGTGTCTCTTGTCTATCAACCTTTCCCAACAGTTTCGAGGCAAACTTTACAGCAATGCTTGGGAGAAGATCCCACAATTATTTAGCCTTATGACCACCATAACATTTCGCCAAACTCACAGCACTCAATGGATTGTCCTGAACGAGGCAGAGAAACTGGGCCACATCGGATTCAATCTCACAGCTATGCGCTGGGAGTATTCGCCATATGGCCAGCCAGTTGCAGCAACAGGCTCCCTGGAGGATTGCAAAGCTGCAGCCATTGCCGAGAATAAACAGCATCCAAACTATCCGCTAAGACCTATTAACGGTTATCAGTCTGGGGATATCGCTGAAGTCTTTATCGAGCCGTCAAAGCGTCGAAAACACAGCGGTTTATATGTTGGGAAACTCTCTGTTACTTGCCTAAAAACGGAAAATGAGCGTACATGATTGTCTTTCAGCGCTTGCTAACCCTGGCCGACTGGAGGTTATGCAAGTGCTGAAAAGAGAAAGCGTGCTCACTAGCGGCGAGGTTGCGATCGCCTTAGGTGTGCATCATCCTACGGCTTCTAGGCATTTGAGGCAGTTAGAAGCTGCGGGTCTTGTGACTGGTGTAAGACGGAATCGAAGTTTCGTCGATTACACCAGGAATGAGCAGGGCATTAGAGAGTTTATTAAACAACTAGCAGAGGAATTGTAATGAAAAACGAATGCATTGATCTAGCTGATAAGTTGCATCAAATTAAGTTAGATATATTAGCGACATCTAATTTAATTGCTGGCATTAATAAAACGATGTCACTAAAGCTTACTGAATTAAGCCAGGAAGTTAATAGTGATAAAACGTTAAAAAATGCAGACGCTCGCAAAGCTGCATTAAGCCATCTAACAAGCACAAACGAAGAGTATATCAATCTCGACGCTGAATTGTGTCAAAAAAATAACGAAAAAGCTCTTCTCGAAATTGAAAAACAACATCTTTCAGATTTACTGAAAATACATTTAGCTTTTTCTGATCAGTAAAACGAATAGGAGTTGCAGTAGTGGATCAAGTTACATATTTCCAGTCTTCAGATGGTTTTTGGACATGGAAAACAAATATTCTAGTGTCTGACCGATGCTTCGCGACTCAAGAAGAAGCTATCTTGAGTTAGGGGTTGTTAAGGGGGATAGGGCAGAGGACTCGCACTTTCAGTGCTGTGGTGAATGCCAGTCCCCCTTAACTTTACGAAAACTTAATTCTACTAGCTAACACATCTCTAGTAGAACCAGTTATACTAAGGGTATGCTAACACTGAACTACCAATATCGTTTATATCCCGATGCTGAACAAGAGATGATCTTGTGTGACTGGCTCGAAACGTCTAGAAGCGTTTACAACTATGCTTTAAGACAGATTAAAGACTGGTCAAACAGCCGGAAATGTCCGATTGATCGGTGTTCAATCGTTAGTGAATACGTCCTAGCAGCGGATGAACCGTATCCGTCAGAAGTCAGACAAATCAACGCTTTGTCTAAAGCCAAAAAAGATAAACCACGACTAAAAACGGTTCCTGCTCAGAACTTACAGCAGGTCATTAAGCGACTTCACAGATCGTTTGATTTCATGCGTGAGAGAGGTTTCGGGTATCCACGGTTCAAAAAGCATGGTCAATTTAGATCGACCTTGTTTCCTCAGTTCAAGGCATCCCCGCTGGATGAAAAGAACGGAATACTAAAGCTTCCCAAGCTAGGAAAAGTGACTATTAATCTTCACCGACCGATACCGGAAGGGTTCAAGATTAAAAATTGTCGCGTCATTAAAAAGGCCGATCAATGGTATGTGAATATCTGCATCCAATGTGCTGTAGACGTTCCGACTATTGGTTTCCACGGTCACGCTATTGGCGTTGACCTTGGGTTAGATTACCTTGTCGCAACCTCAGATGGCTTACAGATAAAGCGTTCCCGTTTCTTAGTTAAAGCCGAACGCAAGCTTAAATTGCTGCAACGTCGCTTAGCGAGAAAACAAAAAGGGTCGTCAAATTATCGTAAGCAACAACTGAAGATTGCACGATTTCACCGTCACGTAGCGGCACAACGTAGAGATCATCATTACAAACTGGCTCACCAGTTGTTAGATGGGTGCGACTCGATATTTTTTGAAGACATTGATTTTCGGATCATGGCTAAAGGAATGTTGGGTAAGCATACACTTGATGCCGGACTCGGTGAATTACGTCAGATTACGAAAGTAGTCGCGTTTAAGCGTGGGAAATTCTTTGATACGGTTGATCATCGTGGAACTTCCCAAGAATGCCCAGACTGCGGAGCTACCGTCAAAAAGACCCTTGCTGATAGAATTCACAATTGCACTGAATGCGGTTCAGTCAAGCCTAGGGACGTGGCTAGCGGTCAAGTGATTCGCAATCGTGGCGTAGAGAAAAATCATTTTTTACCCGTGGATAATCGGGAACTGGAAACAGCCTGAGCAATCGATCTGCCGGGGCGGTAAAACGCTAGGTAAGTGGTGCAAGCCGAGTATTCGGAATAACCAGGAAATCTCAACTGAAACGAATCAGTTCGATAAAGTTGGGAAGCCCCCACTTTCAGTGGGGGAGGATGTCACTGGAAATGTTCGGAAAAAGTCAAGATTATGAAGCAGAAGCTACAGACGTTCAAGTTCAAGATAAATAATGGTCCAACGGTTGAATACGTTTACCAAGATTATGATCAAGCATTGAGAGAGGCAAAAGCCGATAATCCAGGGGCGACGGTGACTGTGGTTTGAAATCTTCCCATGTACGCGTGGGTTTGTCTCCAGGTGCAACAGTGACTGTGGTGAGTAAGATTTGAAATCTTCCCATGTACGCGTGGGTGATGTGACAGTAACATGTGCCACTTTCTTGAAAAATCCCTTGACACCCATGTGCACATGGGATATTATATACATATACCGCAAAGGGGAGCGGACATTGAGGCGATAAAAAGCCGATTGAACCTGCGGGGCACCGCTCCCCTGAGGCTATCGGGACACCAAATCTGGCAGAGGTGGATAAATTAAAACGGCCAGTCGTCAGTGCGGTTACAACTGGGGTCAACAGCGTACGGCCCATACAAACCCGCTAGAAAACCCCGTGAGGCAGTCTGAGAGGACAATGGCCCTCACGGGGTTCTCTTTTGCTTTTTGCGGCATATCGGACATGAGAAAAGACACACGATTTCAGCCAGAAGGGAAAAATGTAGCTGCAAAGGCGAGTCAGTCTGTCGGAATTCGTTTCCCGGTAGAAATCATCGAGGCTTTGCAGGCTGTTCCCGGTGGTAGGCAGGAGTATATACGAAAGGCTGTTTTGGACGCGCTAAAAGCCGATGGCTTGATCTGACCTGGCTACTATTAAAGTTTTTGATGAAACTTATATTTTGTCCAAAATGCGAAGACATCAGAGCTTTGGCCTATGAACTTCGTTATTGCTCCTGTGCCAGCTCTTGGGGTTACTATCGACGCGATGGACTAAACGCTGTTATTGGTGGTAAGGCTATCCCGTTGGGGTTAAATAATCAAAGCTTCGTTAAGGCACTCAAAAATAGGCCAGCGCAAGGTCTAGGCCAACGGTTTGAAGCATTCGTTATTCCTGAAAATTGTCCTACATTGATGGATGAAGGCTAAAGCTTTACATTCAGCCATTCGATCGCGCGATTCGCAGCCTCTTTGTCTGACGCACGGTTGCCAAACTCTTTAAGTGTTTGCTGCAGCTTCGTTCCCTGAATGATGGGGAATTTATTCAATAAATGTTCTCTACAATCTGCATCGTCATCTTTGGCCAATGCATCTAACCGGCAATAGTGTTGATGCATGAGCGCACCGCAAAGGTGGTAAATAAGTTGCTTCAGGTCGTCTTCATTCATTTGGCTAACGGCAAATCTACCAGGTTCACCCAATCACTTGGGTCAAAGTCAGCATCTTCTGCCTTAATAAGGCGAATCATCAGCGAGCCACCCTGGGTCTCTAGCACCAAAGATAGACCGTTGCCCCCAAATAATTCATCCAGCTCCCTTAGAAACGCTTTGAGCCATAGGTCTTGTATTTCTTGAGTGATTTGCTGCTTACTCATCTTTCCCATGTCTCCGAGATGATTCTGTTCTCTCTTCTAGTCAAGAAGCCCGTGCTTCTAACTTCTTCAAGCGTGGTTAACTCACTAAGCGCATCCCCAGGCAGCAGACATTCGCCAATTGAAACCTGGGTTTTAGTGACATGGGCCTCTACGTCAGTCCCAATCAGGCCACTCAAGCAAGAAGCAAACGCCCAAGCATTCCCTCTTTGCGTTGATTCAGCAGTGATAATCAACAAACTGTTTGATTTTCGTAAAACGATTTCTAGTTTGGTTGAGCATTCGGTGGATTCTGCTTTCAATTCTTTCAATACATAAGTCATGGCTTAAAAACTTGAATTAAATATCTGTTCAGCCTGTTTATTTACTTTTGCGATCGCTTGCAGCTTAACCAAATTCATCGTCTTTTTGCACGGTTTTAATTTTCTTGAGCGAACCAATGGTTTATTTTTTATCATTTTCACCCGGTAAAGACTGCTTGATCTGGCCAATAATTTGTCTTTGAGTTTTTAGCGCATCTATGATAGCGGCTTCAGTGCGCCTCTTAGCCTCATCAACAAAATCTTTTTCCACCCTAGAGAACCGATTTGAGTTCTCGAATAACTCGTCTAGCATCTTCAGCGCCATGCCAATTGTGATTTCTTCCGGCCAATCGAAAGTAGAAACGGCGAACGCATACACTCCCAACGCATTTGTTAGCTGGGCGATGGTGGCAGCGGTTAGGTCTTGGCGCAATTCTTCTAGGTTATTCATAGTTATTTTTTTCTCTTGGATGTGACGCTACATTATCTAAATATCTTTGATACTCGGAACTATACAGATAATTTCTGAGCAACGTGATCGCTGCTGACGTTGGCGAGTCGACCCCAGCCAAGGTCATATATGAACGAATAGCGGCTGCCATCCCTGGATCAATTATGCCTTGGATGCGAAGCGTCTTGTCCGATTCATTCGTTCCCATATTAGTATAGATTGAGTTAAACTAAGCTGAATTCAGTATCAATTAAGTGTATGCTAGACCAGAGACTTCAGCAACTTGGCGTCATTACGGACCTAACTAACGTAAAGCCCGAAGATGTAACGGCAATGGCTCAGTCTGCTGAGCTAGCAAAAGTACAGGCTCAGTATGCCACCGTTTACGCTAGGGCTGTTAAATCTAAGCTCAGGTCTATCTCTAAAACGGTTAAAACCCAGGCTGATTTATATAAGGCAGCTGACGAGCAACTTAGAGAAATTGACAAACAAAAATTACAAATACTGAAGTCTAGCCTAGGCCACCAAGGGCATATGACCACTATGGAGGCCAAAGCAGAGACCGTTAAGCAGCTATCTCAAGCTAAAGCGGCTAGTGATGTTGAAGTTGAGCAAACAAAGCGTCAACGCCTCTTAATTGAGCTAGGCAGAAAGCATCACAAGCGGTTGCAAGGCGGGAAACAAAAAGGATTGAGGAGATTATTTAGCTAATGGATTTACAACAACAATTATTCAACGCACAACCGCCATTACAGGCACCACAGTTAACCGTATGGGGCCGTTCCCGTCGTGCGTGCCTTTATGTAGGGATGGCATCGCTTAGTTGCTTTTTGACACAGCTGGCTAGGACTATGCCGCCTATTGCCCCTGTGATTGGTATCGCTATGGGAGCTAGCGCGATCGCGCTATTGGCATGGGCGGCATTAACACCGGGTGACCAGCGGCTATCGATTACGTTGGCGGGCTTGGCTAAGGTGTCAGGGATTGCATTAGGGGCTTGGGATGCGGCTGAAATATTGCAGTTAGTCGGGCTTAAGCACTGGGTAGCAATTGGAGTTATCGGAATTATTGGAGCATTTGTATTTTTGAGCGAGGGCCGGAGCAATGGACGGAAGGATTAAAGCTGCAATCGTTGGAGCTGCATCAGTTAGCCTCACTCTTTTAGCAGGTGTAGGTCGATTAGAACCCACGTATACTTTGCAAGATGGTCAGCAAGTCAGTTCATGGGCTGTTGCTCAATCGACCAATAAACAGGTTATCGACGTTAGCCCTAGCTATGGTTGGCTAAAGATTATCGCCTCTGCCGCTGGGTTTGGTATGGCAACATGGGCATTTTTTCTGGTTGGCAAGGCTGAAGAGTTCGAAGAAACCAGACTGGCAACTCAGGCTGTAATTTTAGACGCTGAAGTTCAACAGCAACAGTTAATTACTGCAAGTGAATTAGAGGCGATGAAGCCTGTTGCCGAGTCAGCAGCTGCGACAAAAGCTGAAGCTAAATTAGCTGAATTATCAGTCAAAGGAGCTATGGCACTGCCTAAGGTTCAAGCCGAACCCGCAGCTAAACCGACTGAAAGGACGAAGCCAACCGCATTTTTAACATTATTAAAATCGCCATTCATCTCTAGAGCTATCTTTGGAGGGCAGAGAACGGGCAAAAGTTACCTGGCAGCTTGTGCTTCACTCGCGTTGCATCGGCTGCAGCAAACTAAAGTTTTTCACATAAATCTATGCAGCTATGGCGAAGAGGAAGACGGCGTATACTGGCAACACGCAAAATCTGTCCGCTGCGATTTATCCTCTGTCGATGCCAATACTGCCGTCAATAAAATTCAGGATGCGATCGCGTTAGTGCTGGAATGGTTCCAGGAGCCAAACAGCTTATTAATATTTGACGAACTGGCTTACACGGGTTCAGTTAGTAATATCTATTCAGAGACACTAGATCAGTTGATGCATGTTGTCGCTGATAAAATTGCAACTTTAACCAGTGCAGGCGCAAAAAGACAGCGGGCAATCTGGACGCTTGCGCCAGAGTTCACGGCAACGACCCTGGTAGATGATGCTAAGGCAGTGAAAAAATTGAATCTTTGTTACGTCTCCGTATCGCCTACAGACTCTATCGAATGGAAAGGGCAAACCTTTACGTTTGACAAGGGACTTTATGAACAAGTTGCCAGAAACTTCAAGGGAATTACAATGCCGCCCGTCTCCGCAGATTTAGCGGGTCATTCTCGCATCTGCTTTATCGATGGGGCTTGGATGCCGGTGGGCGTCAATCAGCACACATTAGCTAAGTACAGCGCCCAAAAGGTCTAGCCGCGTCAAACAACTAAATATTTTTTCAGCCCATCTGTACCCAAAAAGATGGGCTTTTTGCTGTAAATCTGCACTTTTTGTCCTTAACCCTTTACGATGACCCTTTACAACTTAGAACCCTTTCCAGTCAAAGAACTTATCCTAAGTCAGAATAATTCTGTGAAGCATATTATACGACTAAAACGGTAGCGAATTATACAGAACAGGGTAAAAACATGAACTGTATACCGTATGCACCAAAAATAAACCGTTGACAAGTGATTTTTTACTGCTAAGATACTGATAAGAAGTTAGAAAACAGTCAGATGTTACCTTGGTTGAGTGTTCAAAAAGTTGAATCGCCTCCTAACTTACTAACGCTAAGAGAAGCGGGACAGCTTTTTGGTCGTTCGCATTCTGCCTTGGCTCAGGATTGCAAGTATTTGAAGATTGATGTTTCTAGGGCGAATTGCTCTAACGGTTGTATTGATCGTCATGATGCTTGGATTTTGTATGCATTTCTTTGTTGGAAGCTTTGGAAGTCAAGTTGTAATCCATGCTGGCGAGGTGATCGCAAGGACTACGCGATTGATTGCCCTACTGATGAGACAAAGCTGGGATATGTGGATCTAGTCGGTGGGTCACGCGATGATCTTGAAAGTCGCTTCGAGCAAGCATTAGTTGAAAAAAGAAAACGATTATTGGGAGAATGATAATGAGTGAATTTCAGGCAAAACCTAAGGATGGCGCGCTAGCTACTGCTAACGCCAGTCAAAGCAATAAAATTGAACGGCGCACTAAAAAGCGTAGTACTGCCAACTTGGACGGTGCTCAAGCCGCAAAAAATATCAAGACTGAAGTGTCTGCTCCGGTCACGCCGGAACAAGTCGCTATTTCTAACGCAACTGCATGGAAAGCGGCTACAGCTAACGCCTACTTAAAAGAGATGGATGCAGCTGCACAAGACGTTGTGCAGTTTATGCAAGATGTGAATGCGCAAGTAGCAAATATGCTTGTTGCCTCCGTCCAAGATGCATATGCGCCTATTGCTGAAGATCTATTAGTGGTTGAGGAAGATTAGGAAAATGTCAAATATCGTCAGGGCTGAACAGCAGCCTATTGCGACAATCAAAATTACCAGCCCTGACGGCACTTGCTTTGAGTACGAAGGGGATGCAACCGAGGCTTCACTTATCCTCAGTCAGGTGCAAAAAAAGTCTTTATTGTCCAATAGGTTAAAAGAGTATCAGTCATTGTTTATAGCGGCTATTTTTGCACTGCTGTCTATGTGGCTTTTACTTTGGACGGTTAGAGCACCAAGGCAACAGCAACCACAGCCTTACTCTCGGTTGGAGGTGGGCCATGTCAGTTGATCCGTTTAACTATGGCAATCTCCCAGGTTGGACTGCTACTACTGCTGAAAAAACTATTAATATCACTGCTCAATCCATTGCCAAGCAACCTAAATATTTTTCATTAGCTTGCGGGGTGGGGGCTTGTTTCGGAGTATTGTTTTTAGCTCAGTTATTACTAGCGATCGCATCCGGTGACCTAAAGAGCTATCGGGCTCGCAGCATTGATACAGCGTCAATGGCTAGCGGAGTAGGCGCGATCGTGTTAGGCGTAGTGGTTTGGAGAAAGCAACAGTGAAAAGATTTTTGTTTTTAGCCTGCATGATGGGCGTGTATGCATTTGGAGGATGGTCGGGATGGCAAGCACAGAAATACAAGTCAAATCCCCATCTACTAATCGTCTTGTTGATGCAACAGGACAGTTGGGAACTACCTTGGCAGAGCAACAATTAACCATCCTCAAGGATTCGTACCATCAACGGTACGAACAAGGCATAACTAATTTTTGGCAGACTCAAATCCATATGTCAGAAGAAGGCGGTGAAGAGCTGGCCACGTTAAAACTTGAAGCTCAAAGGCAGTTCGCAATCAAAGTTTTTAGGACTGTTTTATTGTTAGGCGCACCCTGTGGGTTAGTTGGTGCTTGGGGATTTGGAATTGTAGTAGGCGTTATTTTGTTTGTTTGTTCGATTTTTTTAGGAATTTATTTTGGAGCTAAATGACCATGCCACTAGAAGTTATTTTTGGATTCTTGCTAGCAGGAATTCTGTGGACATTTTTCCCTGATGGTCCAGGTGGTCACAGTAATGGCGGTCAAGGCAATAAGCCGATGAGAATGGATCGACGAGATCAAATTGAAATGATGCGACGCATGCGAGGCGATGATTAAAATGGATTTTTTGTTATTTGGCTTAATAGCCATGGCTATCATGGCGATAGAAAACATCTTCACTTCTGGCGTTAGCAGAAAACAAAGTAAAAAAATTGCTTTCTTACAAGAAGAAATTGACGAACTAAACAAACAAGTGAACATCCTGAAAAATCACACCCAACGGCTAGAAACTCTAGAGGAGATTGTGGTTAATCGTGAAAATATTTAACTCTAATCGCACTGGCCATGTTACAGCCGCGATCGCTGTCGGCTGCAGCTTGCTTGGAGGTGCAATCGTTCTAAACTTGCCTTGGCAATTTTTCGTTACTGCCGCAACTGTTCCACTGTGGGAACTATGGGGAACGTGTGACAATGACGTGAACTCTAGAAGTCTTAAAAAGGGCCGTTGGTATCGTCGTTTTTGGGTGTGGTGGTGGAAGGATTATGCCTTAGCCGTTGCACATCGTTCAAAGTTTAGCCATTCAATTATTCCTGGAACAATTATCAGATTGATTGTTAGTGGCTGGGTTTTCTTTCTAATTTGCAAACCTGGCATATTAATTGCATTGCCTATCTTGGCTGGTTGTGTAATAGCAGATTGCTTGCACATGCTTAAAGACGGATATTGGCCTCAAGAAATTTTGTTTGGGAGATAATTATGACACCTATTTATTTAGATCCAAGCTCGATAAAGCTCATGACTGAATGCCGTGATGCTGCTGAAAGAATCGTCTACAGAATGGACGAACGCGACTTTGCAGAACGCACTACAGAAAAAGACCAGCAAGCCCATCAAGTGATGTTGGCTTTATTCAACGCACATCTCAACAAATAGTTCGCAGCAACCGCCCACGATCGCACCGTCCGACCGTATACAAAGCCAGTCACCATTACTGCCGACAAACCAAAATAAGTCTTTTTTAAGAAGCCTGCATTGCCTGACTATCCTGTGGCGATGTAGGTTACTTTTTGCGATTACCTGTGGCATTTGAAAATTTCGCTTTTTTGCCAGTGGAGTGATTGACCCAAAAATAACGGCTGAACAAGTCCCAGCCCCCGATAGCAAACCCGTCCTGTAAAATTCCATCATCTGAATAAGCAGGCTTGCCTAGTTCAGCCAAAGCCCATGTGTTGATAGATTTTTGAGCTGGAATACTGATACGCCGATCCCTGCGAAGAACTTCGTTGGCCTTATTCAATGCGATCGCTTTTGCTAATTGATTAAACATCAGTAGTAGTTAATGCACGACTGTTAAAGCATTCACAATTTTGGCAGCAACATCCGGATTTGTATTTTGCGTAACAATTATTACCAGTGCCAAAATCAAAAAACTAGGCTAATATCCAAACAACGCCGTGAATTACTATTTGGATGTCATCAGTAATTTTTTGGAACGGATTTATGAAGGGTGCGAGCGAAATCGTGCCACATCTCCCACCCGGCAAAGATATTTACGCTTTTGCCGAAGTCCAAGCAGGCGAAGATATAAGTTGGCTCGAAGAACTCTATAGGCTTTCCGGCAGGCACTACCAGGCGTACAGCCAGCCGTATGGGAGCCAAACGCTGGCGATATATGTTGCCGACACAATTAACGTTTTAGAGCATCAAGAACTCAATAACGTTAACTGCGACGGTAAAGGCAGGGCCAGTATTGCACTGCACTTAAAGCCTGAAGCTGGAGACGACTTCTGGATAGTTGTTGTTCATCTACGTCGCCGCAATCGAATGGCAAGGGCTTGTGAAGCGGTCAGGCTTAGAAATTGGATGCTGACTAAGTCGCGAGTGGTTGCAATTGGTGATTTTAATTTAGATATTGAGAGCAGGGAAGGCGGCAGTCGTGATCCTGCTTTTTACAAGCTTGTTGGAGGGGATATTGATTGGATTCGTCCCCAAAATAGAGAGCAACCCACGCATTGTTCCCGGCATAGATCGTTATTGGATCTAGTTTTTGTGCGTGGGTTACAGGGGACTGCACAAACCAGCGATATCCCGTGTAACAAGGCCAAAAATCCATCAGATCATCGGTGGATCGAGTTTAACCTAGAAGGTAAGAACATGGGCAAAACTAAAAATTATGGTGGTGGTTATTCTACTCACCAGCGTATTGGCAACCTTGAAAATATGTTCGGTGAGCTTCGAGATATTCTTGAAGACTTTAAGCAAAAACCAAGTGAACAAAAGAGTAAACCAGGGTTCGACTGGAAAGAACTTCCCTTGTTAGCGTGGCTATATGTTCAAGCTGCTTTTGGCGCAACGATTAAAATTATTCAGTCTATCGCCGTTGCAGCACTTGAACTAGGCAGAACAGTTGCCAGCATTTTAGGTTTCACAATTTTCTTATTGGCTGGATTGTTCGTTCTAATCACAGGAAGCAAATACTTTCAATATGGCCTAGGTCGTTTAGGGATTGTCAACCATGCAGACTCAGACCAGCCAGACCCGCCAAACTATGCAGCCGAAACCGCAGGAGATGCGACTGCTGCTGTTGTTGAATGGACTACTGGGCTTGGTG
>CBDHHL010000058.1:0-13721 GCA_965263355.1 Leptolyngbyaceae cyanobacterium
GTATCGTTTGAGAAGGGGATAAGTTTGCACTGGTGTAGTAACTAGACTAGATGGCTAGTCTCCCACGGCTATGAATAGCGAAATGCTGAAAGTAAGTAGCGATTATCTTCAAAGTCAAGTTATTTAGGCCGTTTTGAAAAAGACCGTGACCAGGGTGTCATTCCAGGGTGTGTTGTCTCTGACCATAGCATTGAGACAGGTGAGCAACTTTCGCATGCAGGCGACCATTGCGACCATTGTGAGCTTACCTTTAGCGATTAAATGCTGATAGTAAGCTCGTAGTGGTGGATTATGCCGAACTGCAACCAGTGTTGCCATGTAGAGCAGTGTGCGAACTGAAGCTCGTCCTCCAAAAATCATCCGTTTGCCCCGATAGCGCCCACTATCACGATTAAAAGGAGCTAGCCCTGCCAAAGCGGCAATTTGCTTGCGATTGAGCTGGCCTAACTCTGGCAAATGAACGAGTAACCCGGTGGATACTGCCTATTCTCATGACTTCGGCACTCAGTGATGCCAACTTCGGCACCTCTACCTCAAGCATCCCAAAAAGAGTCTATTGGTCCAGGTAATAAAAGCATAATCTAGAGTTGCTTCACCGGGTGCATCATTGACCGAAATTGAGGGTTAAAAATTCGATTAATTCGAACTAGAAATTTCATTTTTGTCATCCTCGGTTTTAGGCGTGAGTTGACTGGTAAGTTTGCGCATAGATTCGCCATTGAGAGTGAGTTTCAAAGAATCATGAACAATGCGGTCAAGAATGGCATCGGCGAGGGTGGAGTCTTGGATTTTTGGATGCCAATCTTTGATGGGAAATTGAGAGGCAAACAGACAGGAGGCTTGCCGATAGCGGTCATCGAGGAAATCGAGTAGTTCGCGAGCGTCATTGGGGGTTAGGGGATCTCTAAGCCATTCATCTAAAATGAGCAAATCGAAGGAAGCCAACTGCTTACGGAATTTAGGAAAGGAGCCGTCAGCTTTAGCGAATTTAAGTTCGGTAATGAGATTGGCGGTTTTGAAATAACGCACGGTGTGCCCCTGTTTACAAAGATGGTCGGCCAGGGTGCACGCGAGAAACGTTTTTCCTACTCCCGTCGGCCCCACCATAATGAGATGAAGATGTTGGCAAAGCCATTGCCCTTGGGTCCATTCGAGAAATTGAGCTTTGTGGAGTCCCCGTGGCACCTTAAAATCGACCTCGCTCAAGGCGGCCCCAATAAAGAGTTGGGCTTGCTTGAGGCGTCGTTTGAGTCGTTGATTTTGGCGTCGCAAATACTCCCGTTCGACGAGCAAGGCAAAGCGCTCATCAAAACTCAGATCGTGGTAGGTGGGCTGTTCGTGCTGTTCACACCAGGCCTCCAGTAAGCCCGTGAGTCGTAAGTCTTTAAGTTGGTCAATGGTGGATTGCATTAGAGGACTCCATAAACGGACTATCAGTTGTAGTAAGCACTGCCACGAACATTGTCGTGGTCACTACTGGGAAGGGGTGGCACCTCGACAAGCACAGGCGTTTGGTCAAGATGATGTTGGAGAATATGCTTAAGTCGCCGATACCCAGACATGCCGAGGGTATTGGCGCGTTTACACGCATCTTCTAGGCGTTCGCTGCCATAGCGGGTGGCTAAGCTTTGCAGTCCTTTAAGAGACCGAAAGGCTTGTTCATCGTGGTCTTTGCTTTTGAAGATCGCCTCGACTTGAGTGTGGGTGTGGGGACCGATCTGATGCGCCCACGCGACAAACGTTTCTTTCGATTGACGGTTGTACGCCCAGTGTTCCGGCGGCATATGATGGTCTAGAGTGGTATGGCGATAGGGAGCCACACACCGGGCATGGGTGGCAATCCGCTGGTTATCATAAAACACCTCCACCAAGTGCTCTGTGGTTTTGACCATCACCGGATGCCCCACATGCCAATAGGGCACCGAATAATAGTGTTTATCGAGGCTAATGTGATAATCCGGGGATACTTTGGCCTGCTTCCAGGTAGCAAAGACAAACGGATACTTCGGTAAGGGCTTAAGCGCCCCCTGGTCTACCTGCTCGAACAGCTCACGGCGTGACATACCATAGGCATACATCGTCCGGTCATTGAGTTGTTTGAGTAACGGTCGAATCGCGTCATTGAGGTCACTGAGCCGATAGAAGGTTTGGTTGCGTAAGCGAGCCAGAATTTGACGTTCCACTTCTTGCACCGCTTTTTCCACCTTCGATTTATCTCGCGGAGCCTTGGGTCTAGCGGGCACCACAGCGACTTGATAATGCTCGGCAAACCCTTGATAGCTCCGGTTAATGCCCGGTTCATACCGACAGGGATCCGTCACCCCTGATTTCAAATTGTCCGGTATAATCTCCTCGGGTACCCCCCCAAAGAACTCAAGGGCGCGTTGATGAGACCCCAGCCAATTGGCCAGAGTTTGGCTCTCGGTCGCTTCGGCAAACGTATAGTTACTGGCTCCCAAGCAGGCGACAAAGATTTGTACCGCTCTCACTTCGCCGGTGACTGGATGGGTGAGCGTCAGGGTCATCCCACAATAATCCACCAACATTTTTTCCCCACCTCGATAGGTCTGACGCATGGAAAGTTTCTGAGTGCCTTTCCATCGGTTATAGCGACGACAAAATTGACCATAACTGATGCTCCAATCGCCCCGGTCTAACCCTTCTTGCCACAGCAAAGCCAGGGTCACCCCTTTACGACTGAGTTCTCGATAGACCGGGGCAAAATCGATCTCTGTTTTGCTGAGCGATGACGCGCTTTGCTTGCCCAACCTCTGGTGAGCCTCACTATCGCTGAGTCCTTGAAGCTCCTCATAGTTCAGGCCTTTGGCTGTTGCTCGACGGATGTAGTCTTGGACCGTCGAGCGCGCAACCGCGCAACTACGCGCGATTTGGGTTTGGTTATACCCCAAAGCGTGCAGACGAATGATTTCTCTAAATTTCTCCATAGACAGTAATTTTCCTTGTTGTTTTTTCGTCATTGGGGCTCATTAACCTCACGTTCTTGTGCGAACGCAGTCTAATGGCCTCCGATGCATCGGGATAAATTACCTGTCCAAATAGATCTTATTTTGATGTCGAAGTACGCATCACTCAGGTGCCGAAGTAACATCATTCAGGTGCCGAAGCTGACATCACTCAGGTGCCGAAGTAACATCACTCAGGTGCCGAAGCTGACATCATTCAGGTGCCGGAACATCATCATTTAGATGCCGAAGCCACATCACTCAGGTGCCGAAGTTGACGTCATTCAGATGCCGGAATAAACATCATTGGGGTGCCGAAGTACACATCATTTTGCAGTGGATACAATGGGACCAATCCCTTTAGGGGATTGTAATAGCACTTTTCGCTGTCGCCATTCTGCTTTGGTCTCACTTAGACGTTCAATATCTTTATCGAGTTGTTGTATCTGCTCTGTAAGCCAATCGATATGGGTTTGAACACTATCTTTGAGTTTCCCTTTGAGTTGCTGTCGGCGATTCTTCTCAGCCGATAAGATCCCAACCAGTTGTGACCGACGAGTAACCCAAGCTTTGAGTTCTCTTTCGACCTCTGAGGCAAAGACCGTTGCCGCTGGTGTCATGACTTGACCAAAGTGCGCCAGCACATAGGCATCGAGTGCATCCGTTTTGGCAAGTTTATTCATGGCCTTAGCGAAGTCACGCACGGGCCGAGGATTGACAACGCTGATTCGAATACCAGCGTGATACAGCGTGAGCGCCATCAAAACCTCATAGCCACCGGTTGATTCACAGACAACCCCGACATTAGTCTGACCGGCTATGGACTGCTTGAGCGATTCAATTCCATCTAAGTCGTTACGAAACGTTGATAGCCTTTGTGTCGCTAGCTCGTAGACATCCAGTTTATCTTTACTGACATCAATGCCAACCCAGTTCAACTCAGCAGTCGCTGATTGTGATTGCATGCATACACCTCCTTAAAAGGGAACGCTTGGGGGACTCCATCCTCTGCACTCTTTCTTGCAAGATACGGTCTCCGAATCGGAACCTGGCGATTTTTCGAGTTCTCAGAGCGATGAATTGAAGCAGTGACTCTAGCTACTTAACGGACTATGAAACGGGTTCATGACCTAGGTGGTATCGGTCTACTGCTTCCTTATTCAACATACAAGGTGGCCAAAACTATTCAATATCTCGAATGCTGCCAGACAAGCAGCTTAGCGATTCAGAACTACGTTTACTTATGGCTATCTACTTATTATTTATAAGTGTGTTTAAGAAGTTAATCATTGCCACTTAAGTTTATCGTATCAAAACATTACTGCCAGACGGTATGTGACATCTAAGGCAGACTGTACAGAGACTAGAATTTTTAAGAAGAGGTAGACAGTCTTCTCTTTACCTCCTCCAGCATAGATTGAGTTTTAGTTAAATCAGGGTGTGTTTCAGGAAATTTTCTTATGTTGATTGCCAAAGCTTTAGAGAAATACTGTAGGGCTTCTTCTAACATATTCTGACTAAAGTAGAGTTCTCCATGGTTATAGTAGCTTTTAGCAATCAACTCATGATCTGGTTGTAGTTTCTGTAAGAATATACTTAGAGCCTTGCCGTTATATTCTTGACTTCTTTTATAATCCCCTATATTTGTATATAGCTTCCCTAGATTATTGAAGATAATAGCTAAATTTGGATGCTCTTCTCCAAGTAGTTGTTCCAGTATTTCTAGTGCTTTTTGCCAAGGCTGTTTTGCTAGCTGATACAGTCCTTGTTTTTCATAGACCATAGCCAGACTATTAAGGCTAGAGGCCACCTCTATGTGTTGTTCTCCAAGTAGTCGCTTTCGCATCTCTAATGCCTTTTTACAGAGCGGTTCTGCTAGCTGATACTGCCCTTGTTTTTCATAGACCACAGCCAGATTATCAATAATAGTAGCTACCTCTAGATGTTCTTCTCCAAGCCGTTGTTTTTTTAGCTCTAGTACCTCTTGATAGAGAGCCTCCGCTAGCTGGTACTGTCCTTGTTTAAGGGACAGTCTGGCCAGACTATTAAGGCTAGAGGCCACCTCTATGTGTTGCTCTCCATGGAGCTGCTTTCGCATCTCTAATACCTCTTGATAGAGCAGTTCTGCTAGCTGATACTGCCCTTGCTTTTCATAGACCACAGCCAGATTATTAAGGCTAGAGGCCACCTCTATATGTTGTTCTCCATGGAGTTGCTTTCGCATCTCTAATGCGTTTTTGTAGAGCGGTTCTGCTAGCTGATACTGCCCTTGTTTTTCATAGACCACAGCCAGATTATTAAGGCTAGAGGCCACCTCTACATGTTGTTCTCCATGGAGTTGCTTTTTTAGCTCTAACATCTTTTTACAGAGTGGTTCTGCTAGCTGATACTGCCCTTGTTTTCCATAGACTACAGCCAGATTATTAAGGCTAATTGCCACCTCTGGATGTTGTTCTCCAAATAGTCGCTTTCGCATCTCTAATGCCTCTTTATGAAGCGATTCTGCTAGCTGATACCGTCCTTGATAAAAGTAGAGTACAGCTAAATTATTGAGGCTGGTAGCCACCTCTGGATGTTCTTCTCCAAGTAGTCGCTTTTTCTCTAGCGCTTTTTTATAGAGCGGTTCTGCTAGCTGATACTGCCCTTGTTTTTCATAGACCACAGCCAGATTATTAAAGCTAATTGCCACATCGGGATGCTCATCGCCGAGCAGCCGCTCTCGCATCTCTAACGCTCTTCTACAGAGCGGCTCTGCTAAATGATACTGTTCTTGTGCAGAGTAGAATTCTGCCAGATTATTTAGGCTAGAGGCCACATCGGGATGCTCATCGCCGAGCAGCTGCTCTCGCATCTCCAACGCCTTTCTTAGGAGAGGTTCTGCTAGCTGATGCCGTCCTTGTCTAAAGTAGAGTCCGGCTAAACTATTAAGGCTAGAGGCCACATCGGGATGCTCATCGCCGAGCAGCCGCTCTCGCATCTCCAACGCCTTTCTTAGGAGAGGTTCTGCTAGCTGATGCCGTCCTTGTCTAAAGTAGAGTCCGGCTAAACTATTAAGGCTAGAGGCCACATCGGGATGCTCATCGCCGAGCAGCTGCTCTCGCATCTCTAACGCTCTTCTACAGAGCGGCTCTGCTAAATGATACTGTCCTTGTCTAAAGTAGAGTCCGGCTAAACTATTAAGGCTAGAGGCCACATCGGGATGCTCATCGCCGAGCAGCTGCTCTCGCATCTCTAACGCTCTTCTACAGAGCGGCTCTGCTAAATGATACTGTCCTTGTGTAGAGTAGAATTCTGCCAAACTATTAAGGCTAGTGGCCACATCGGGATGCTCATCGCCGAGCAGCTGCTCTCGCATCTCTAACACCTTTTTATAGAGTGACTCTGTCAGACTATATCGTCCTTGTGCAGAGTAGAGTCCGGCTAGATTGTTGAGGCTAACGGCCACAGATAAATGTTGTTCTCCAAGTAGGCGCTTATGCATCTCTAACGCCTCTCTATAGAGCGGTTCTGCCAGACTATATCGTCCTTGTTTAGAGTAGAGTCCGGCTAGATTGTTGAGGTTAGTGGCCACATCGGGATGCTCATCGCCGAGCAGCCGCTTATGCATCTCTAATGCCTCTTTATAGAGCGGTTCTGCCAGACTATATCGTCCTTGTGCAGAGTAGAGTCCGGCTAGATTGTTGAGATTAGTGGCTACACTGGGATGCTCATCGCCGAGCAGCCGCTTTCGCATCTCTAACGCCTCTCTTAGGAGAGGTTCTGCTAATTCATATCGTCCTTGGTCAAAGTAGAGTCCGGCTAAACTATGGAGGCTAGTGGCCACATCGAGATGCTCATCGCCGAGCAGCCGCTTTCGCATCTCTAACGCCCCTCTTAGGAGGGGTTCTGCTAACTCATATCGTCCTTGTGTAGAGTAAAATACTGCTAGATTATTGAAGCTAACGGCTACATAAGGATGTTCTGGACCAAACCTCTCCTCTGTAAATCTCTTAGCTTTTCTTGCAATAGAAATTGCCTTGTCAAGATCTCCTGAGTATTGATAGAGATGAGTTAAAGAGATTAAAAACGATATGATTACATCATCTTCTATTTCTATTAGATTTAGGTTTAGGTAAGCTTTTTCAATCAACTTCAACCTACGTTTATATCTAGAGAAATCCCCAGGAGAACTATACCTGCTTAGCCTTGGGATCTTCCTTATTGTACTTTTAATAGCCTCCTCCTCAATGAAGTTGAGCCATTGTTGCCTATCTTTCTCTACTGCTTTGCTTCTAAAAAAATCTCTTATAAGAGCATGATAAGTGTAACCGTTTGATTCATCTTGATCGTTACTCCTTGAAAGTAGGCTATGATTCACTAATTCTGCTCTTGCTGTACGTCGATCTCTCTGGTAAAACTGTAATCATCAAGCTCAGTAAATCCTTTTTCTAAAGCTTCGTCCACAACTTCCCAATCAACGAATGATGAAGGAAAGCATGTCAGTAGCTTGCTTACCATCTGAGTGAATGGTTTAAGCCTATTCCAGGTTAAATCAAAGACTGCTCCAGCTCCTCGCTGGGCATCTGTAAATTGAGCTACGTCTTCAAGTGCGAGATCACCTATGAGACCTTCTTCCCCTGGTTTCCAATTTTGGCGTAAGGCTTTTAGTCTTTCCAGAGTATTTGTCAGTCTTTCAGCTACTCCTTCCGCTAAAAGGTAGCTTCCAAGTAGTCTTACAGCCAGGGGGAGTCTGTCCATTACAGCTTCCCCTAGAATTTCCCTAGCTGCTTCTATCTCGTCATCGACCCGGTTGGGGCCAATCAAAGTTTTTAATTGTTCTAATGAGTCATTGAGGCTCGGCAGTTTCAGTTCGTATAGCTTAGCAATTGGGCCTAAAACAGTATAGCGACTAGTTACAAGGAAAGAGAACTTATTTTGAGCTTTAGGTCTGGCAACTACTTCTCTTAGTTCTCGATTACTTTTAACATCGTCAAAGACAAAAAGAATTTTTTTGTCTCTTAGCTGTCTCCAGGCTTCATTTAGTTGATCTTCTGGAGCTATTATTTTTTCGTCGATGAAAACATTGAACCTCTTCGCAAAGCTCAGTATCTGGCTTATACGATAGTGGATCTCTTCAGTTTCTTCTTTTTGTGATGCTATTTTATCTTTGCCTGCTTTTACCCAACAACGGCCATCAGGGTAGGTACTGGCGTATTCAACAGCGTATTCAACAGCAAGTCTACTTTTACCGATCCCACCCATACCCGTCAGAGTAAGGCATTTAATGGGATCTTTACCCTTTAATAGTTCATGGATATTTTCTAGATCTTTAGTCCGTGTGAGGCCAGTAAATTCGAATTGTGAAAGCTCACTGGGAAGGTTGTATTCTATGTCAGCAGGAGGGGAAGATAGCTCCTCTGTTTGAGTTTGAAGAGCTTTCTTGCTCTTTATTTCTTCGTGAATTTGCTTGCAAACTTTGAGAGGTGGGAGAGTTTCCTTAACTCTTTTAATATACTCATTAAAATGAGCAGTCCACTGTTCAAGCGAATCTGTAGGACCAGTAAACTTAAGTACTCGTTCCCATCCTGGTTCTTTTAACTCTTCAATCGATTTCTCTTGCAGGTGTTCACAAAATATAGGAATTAAATTATTAGCAAGATAGGAAAAATGATTTTTAAAGGTACCAAGTTTACGTTTTATTCCCCGGTAAGATTCAGATTTTTTGCTAAATTCTTTCAAAAACGACGAGACTGATTGAGTCCTTAGAATAATTGATGCAGGTTGCTTTTCTAGCTGTGATTTTTTATCTTTCAAGATATTTTCTTTATAGAGAAAAAAGACGAGATCTTGTAAGAACTCTTGTCTAGCATCAGCAAAGATGTATCCTCTATAGTCTTCTTGCTTACCGTCTTTATCCATCTTTCAGGCAACTGCTTACATGGATCAAAGCTAGCAAATAATAACTACGTTAAACGTCTATTTTAATTGAAATAAAAGTAATGTTAGGAGGTCCTGACCCATTCGATGCTGATACAAGCACCTCAATTGTAAAGAACACAGACGATGGAACTTATCTTGAATCAAGACGTGGTGTAACTGAGATAACTGGTTTTGATAGAGACTATGTTCCAGTACCCTGGAAAGCTGTGCCACAAGTGCTTAGACATATAGCTAATGAGGTTAAGCTTATCGAAGCTATTGGGGGAAAGTTTTCAGTAGGTTTTGAGCAGCCCAAAAAATATGGAGGAGCTAAGGGGCGGATTGATAGGTTTCCTGTCACAGCTGGTGATATAGAACTTGCAGCCTATTGTGTTGAATATATTCAAGCAGAATTAGATAGAAGCGTAGCGGAAAGAGATCAAGGTCTGACCTACTGTATTAAAGAAATCGATAATATACCAGAATTCTTAAAAGACCCCGAAAAGGGAAAGAGTTGGATTGAAATAGCTGAGATGGATAGGCTTGTATACGAACCTCCAATTTTCATGGAACGTCAAGTTACAGAAAGTGGTGAGGAATTTATTATAAATCCTGAGCTTTTACAAAAAGAGACTACTCGCTGGATGATGGCTTTTAGAGCTAGCAATTCAGTAGGAAAGGATGTGCATCGAAACATTCATACGTTTCAAAAACCCTTTTGTGATCCTCCTGGCCAAGCATTAATGTACATCAGCACCTTGGCTAAAGAGGTAACTATTGGAGGGCAAACCGAATGGGTACCTCTAGAAATTCCATCGGTTCTGATGAACCGAGCAGAGCAGAATGATACCGGCTCTACTTTGCGGAACTACCATGCCGTACCTCATAAATACGGTACGGCCTAAACACTAGGTGCAACGCATGTACAACGTTGCACCTTAGTCTTATCTGGTCCAAATCCAATATCTTTCCAGTAGACTTGGACACAGAAAGGCCCCCAGAGAGCGCCAACTTTCTGGGGCTTGTTAAGTCGAATTCAATTTTCAACATACAGATGCTGACCTATTACGAGCGAGTACGATTCTCGCCCCTACCTCCCATCCTGAATGAAGCAGGATAGCAGGCAGACCAATTTACTCTATAACCAGGACAAATGCTTCTTAAGCTGACAACTTAAGAGCATCAGTTGTGCTGAAAACTATCTTTCTCAAGGCTAACATAGCTTACTCAAACCTGAGTGACAGCTTGATAGATTCTCCTACACATTTTTAGGAGAGAACTTTGCATTGTCCTGGTATCCATCTCTACTGCTCTTTGGGTACCGTTACATGAAAACAGAACCTCACAGAAAAACAGATGAAACTTCTTCATCTGAGCAACCAGAGTCTTTAGAAGAAACCTTAAATAGTTTCGATGAGGCAGACAGAAAACTTGCAGCCTTTTTAATTATTACTGTTTCTTGGGAACAGATGACATGTGGTCTCTTCCTTTTCTCAGACTGTTGCTTGCGCCGTGCCTTAACGTTCCTAAGTGACTTTGAGCAACGGCGAATTGCTGGTCTTTTAGCCAATCACCTAAAGACGGCAAGTATTGACACCATTCAATCCCTAAATAACCTGCCAAAGAATTTGAAGCAGACAGCTTGGAGTCAGCTTGCCCCCCATGAACAGCGTCGTATTCAGAGGCTTCTTAATGCTCAGCTAGGAGGCCATCATGAGTGACGCTAAAACTGCATATGAAGCTACCTGCAAAATGATGTGTACTTCGGCACCCCAATGATGTTTATTCCGGCATCTGAATGACGTCAACTTCGGCACCTGAGTGATGTGGCTTCGGCATCTAAATGATGATGTTCCGGCACCTGAATGATGTCAGCTTCGGCACCTGAGTGATGTTACTTCGGCACCTGAGTGATGTCAGCTTCGGCACCTGAATGATGTTACTTCGGCACCTGAGTGATGCGTACTTCGACATCAAAATAAGATCTATTTGGACAGGTAATTTATCCCGATGCATCGGAGGCCATTAGACTGCGTTCGCACAAGAACGTGAGGTTAATGAGCCCCAATGACGAAAAAACAACAAGGAAAATTACTGTCTATGGAGAAATTTAGAGAAATCATTCGTCTGCACGCTTTGGGGTATAACCAAACCCAAATCGCGCGTAGTTGCGCGGTTGCGCGCTCGACGGTCCAAGACTACATCCGTCGAGCAACAGCCAAAGGCCTGAACTATGAGGAGCTTCAAGGACTCAGCGATAGTGAGGCTCACCAGAGGTTGGGCAAGCAAAGCGCGTCATCGCTCAGCAAAACAGAGATCGATTTTGCCCCGGTCTATCGAGAACTCAGTCGTAAAGGGGTGACCCTGGCTTTGCTGTGGCAAGAAGGGTTAGACCGGGGCGATTGGAGCATCAGTTATGGTCAATTTTGTCGTCGCTATAACCGATGGAAAGGCACTCAGAAACTTTCCATGCGTCAGACCTATCGAGGTGGGGAAAACTATCGTGCATCTTGATACTCCTTTCAAAAATTCAACGTTTTGACGGTTCCCGCTATCAAGGCCTGGAATTTTGCTAACGTATCGGGGCGGTCGGGAAATAGATAGAGTTTGGATTGTGGATCCTGTGTAATGGTGATGATGCCCTTCTTAATCCGACGATATATCCAGTGGGACGGACAGTTGAGGGACGCTGCGAGCTGAGGAATCGTCACATACCCTGGTACCTGACGAGGCTGAGACGGGGGACGTTGTTTAAAGATCCGATGGTTCAAACGAATTCTTTGAACAGTACTGGGTAACAGGGTGAGTTGTGAGGGTGAGCGAAACCCTTCTTGAGTGAGGGCAGTAGCAATATAGCGGTCGTCTAACCCTTGTTGACTCAGATCGATAATACGCTGTTCTAGTTTATCACGATTACTCAAGTCTGAGATGGCTCCAACAATGACCGATAAATCTGTTGTGGTCACATCACCTCCTTTCCAAACGATACGAATACGTATGGTATCTCTAGCAACCCGATGAAGAACAACTTTGTCTATTAAACAACGCAAAAGAGATTTTTTCTGAATTCTTGTGAGCACATTATCTTGCCAAAGCTCAGGCAGCTTTTTGCCAATATCCATGAACGCGGCTTGAAGCTCGGGCGAGAGCTTGGGGTGTGGCTTGGTTGTTGTTTGAGTCGTAATTCTGTCCTCAGCTTGCCTGAGTTCTCGTAACGCATCTTCCCATCGACGCTCTAATTCAGACGCGACTAATCTGTTGTCTGGATCCACTTGGTTGTATTGACGTTCAGCTAAAGCAACCTGATACTGTAATCGTTCTAATTGTTGCTTTTGGGCATGTTCAATCAAATTAAGCGATGTTTGCTGTGCTTGAATCGCTTCTGTATAGGCATCTAGCTCCAGAGGTGACAGTGCTTCAAAGAACGATTTTACGACATACGCATCAATACTATCTGCGAGCATAGACTGACAGACAGCTTCACGATAATGTTGATGGCGATAGTTGCAAATATAACGCGTTGCCTTTTTATATTGAACCACCATCTTATGGCCACATTCACCACAGTACGTTAAGCCATGGATCATGGCAGTCCCTTGTCGCGGAATCCCTCGATTTTTCTTATGGTTATATTCCGCGTAGTTATCTTGTAGCTGTGCTTGAATCTGTTCATAGGTTTCCCAACAGATGTAGGCTGGATACTTGTCCTTCACGAGAATCCTCCATTCAGAACGCGGGACCGTCTGATACGTCACTTGGTGAGGGTTGGAACCACTCCGAACACTTCGAGTGCGCCCATACACAAAGGCTCCTGCATAAGCTGGATTTTTCAGCATTGACAGGATGGCTGCGGTTCCTGGGGTTCGCCAAATGATATCTCCAAATCGATTTTGGCGCGGTATCAACACCTGGTCCTGGTTAAATGTCGTGACTACCTGACTGGCAGCTTTCACTTTCAGAAATGTTGTAAACACAAGGCTAATGCGGTCTTGGACTTCCTGATTAGGATGTTTCTGAACAATGCCTTGTTCGTCTCGAACCAGGCCAACGGGTAGACGGACTTCTAAGTCTCCACGTTGGGCCTTATTAAGAACACCTGCCCGTAGACGGGCTCGAATGGTATGGAGTTCTAGCTCGGAGATTTGACCCTTCAATCCCAATAGCAACCGTCCGTTCGCGTTGCCTGGATCATAGACACCCTCTCGATCTGCAATCAAGCACCGCCGATAGCCACACAAATCTAACAGCGGGTACCAGTCAGAACAATTACGTGATAAGCGGGTCACATCGTAGGAGAGGATAATGCCGACGGTCCCTAATGTGACTTGGGCAATCATGTCTTTAAAACCCTTCTCGATGCTCAGCTGTGGAGGCGGTGATGCCTAAGTCACGGTCAATCAGCTCAATGTTCGCTGGGCTCCAGCCTAGCTCCAGCGCTCGTTGTTTGAGGGCATACTGCAACTGTAGACTTTCTTGATTGTTCAGGAGCTGATTCGGGCTCGATTGGCGGATATAGATTAGGGCTTTGCGATTGAGATGTTGGGGTGTTACAAGTTCGGATGTTGTCATCGATAACCTCCTCGAAGATAGTAATCAGGTCTTTGATGATGCAGGCTTGGAGGTCTGAGGACAGGCGATTCCAAACGTGATGGGGGGAGATGGACATAAGACGTCACACTGATGGAAAAGAGTGACCAATTCAGTCACACTCTCCAGCGTGAGCTTTGTTCCTAAGTGGCTTCGAGGGAGCCCTAATTGAGTGGAATCGAGATCAATACGCAAGCGCATGGGCTCTTTGTAAAGGACGTCGACATAACCAGATGAGCCTGGTGGTTTAACGATTGAAAAGACGGTGAAACG
>CBDHHL010000059.1:0-9134 GCA_965263355.1 Leptolyngbyaceae cyanobacterium
TATCACCCCCTGAGTTTTGCAAGATAATTTGAGTGAGCTGACGCAACAAGTCATTTAGCTGAATACTGCCAGAAATTGTTCGGGAGGCTTTGAGGATACTAATAAAATCAAAGGCTTGATTGAGGTTAGCACTGCTGACACTGTTGTATGCGCTGGTATGAACTGAAGTTGTGGATAAAAGAGTTGTCAACGTGGTCAATACATCTCCTGCAGGTGCTGATGAATGTAGTATAGAATGTAGTAATCTAGGATAACGCGCCTCTAGATCAGTGACTTTAACTTTAGCGCCCCAACGGGAATAGCCATAATAGGCCTCCTGCATATAGACTGCGGCAATTTTCTCTTTGCCCCATGCCAGATAAAACTTGGCAGCTAGTTCATTGGCAAGCGCTTCTTCTTGGATATATTTATTTTCTCTGGCTCCAACAATGGCGCGATCATATAGTTCAATCGCATCTACTTTTTGTCCTAATATTCGATATTTTTCTGCTTTTACCAAGAAATATTTATGTTCACAATTTTCAGGGGCCAGCACAGACCATTCTTTCATTAACTGTTGGTTGACGTCTACTCGCTCTAGCAGAGATGTATAATTGCTATCTGATATCGAGATCAAATCATTTCTCGATATCGACTCATCAGTATAGCGAGCCAGTAGAGAAAGAGAATGGTAAAAGTTGTAAGTCACTGCTGTGATGCCAATGGCAACATCAGAATAAGCTTCTGCATTCACTGCTGATTGAATAGCAGTCGAATAATCTTCCAGGAAATAGCTTAGAATGCACTTTGTTAAATAAGCTGTGAAGGGTAGTGTTTTATCATTTCCCTCACAAAGAGCAGGTAATATTTTCTCGTCATCAAAATAATTGACGGAAGGTGGACTGGACTCAGCGGCTCCCTGTGTCAGATGAGAGACTAGCTGCTGCCAAATACCAGTATGACCAAGCGAGTGCGCTTGCTTAACTCGCTGCAGAATCTCCATGGCAATGGTTTGTTGTTCACGTACCTCTAGTAGATTTTCTCCAGATAGAAAAAGATATGTGCAGCGATGAGCTGTTGCATAGCTAGCATACTCAATATTACCCGTCTCAAAGCCCACGTCTCGGGCTTTTTCTAATGATTCTAAACTGTTTGCCAATGGCTCTTTCCAGGGTCTAATAAAAACATTAAATAGATTATGAACCGTACATTCTAGCTCTCGAGCAGAGAATCGATTTAAGACACTTAACGCCAGTAGGCCACAGTAGTATCCCCTCTCCAAATCCTTCTCAGAACCACACAACAACAAGCCATAAATCACATAGGCAAATGCAGTCATCGAGGTGTGTCCATGCTTTAAACTCAGCTCGATCATTGTTAAGACAATGGGCAATAAAAGCTCTGGTTGCGTTGTATAGGAGGGGGCGAAAATGGCTCCCAAGATACGCATCACGATGATTTGATGTGCATCTTGCATCATGGGTAATGATGCTATGGCCGACAATTCAGGTAACTGAATGGTAGAGTTTGTAGGGGCATGGTTTAAATCAATGTCCAGAAGTTCTAAAGCCGAGATACCTACATCTAAGGCTTTTGTCATTTCTGCCTGAGCCATATACATCTGTATTTGTAGCTCGTAAAGCTTTACCCGATCGAGTACGCTGGTCGTTTTTTCTGAAACAAAATTAGATATCGTTTGAGCACGAGCAAAGTTGATATTGAGATATTCTGCTTTGATCGTAGCTTCATAGACAGATAGTGTTAGCTTATAGTGGCTTTCCCAACTATTGGCATCTAGGCACGTTTTACTAATCTCCAAATAATTAGTAGCGGCTGCGTAGGCCGTTGCTGCAATCGCTTTTTTGCCTGCGATGAGGTTTAATTCGACTAATTGTTTTCTTTCAGATTGAGTTACAGCTAATGAAACAGCTTGATTAAGTTGATTGACAATATCAAATATTTTTTCTTCCCATTTATCTGACGCAATATACTGCAATAGTAATTTGCCAATTTGATAATGGGTTGTTTGTTTTTGTTGCTCAGGGATTAAGGAATAGGCAGCTTGTTGAACCCGATCGTGCAGAAAGCGATACCCTACCGAAACTCCTGTCGCTTTTTCGTCGTTTTGTTTCCCATCCTGAAAAAATTTATAGGCGTCGCTTAAGGGTAAAACCAACCCTTCTTGCAAGGCTCGCCACAAATCGGTGGCTACATCTTCCAAGGTCGTTTCGCAGACAATCGCTAAGGTTTCTAAATCGAATTGATTACCAACACAGGCGGCTAACTTCAAGATCTTTTGAGTTGCTTCGGGCAATTTATACAATCGCCCAGCCATAAATGCCACCACGTCATCGGTGATGGCTGCATCTCGCACTTGCACCAAATCACATTCCCAATATCCCAAATCCCAATTAAATGTAATTAATTCATCTTCATGTAGTCCTTTTAAGAACTGAGTTGTAAAGAAGGGATTACCCTTTGTCTTTTTATAGACTAAATTTGTTAGAGGGGTAGCGATCTCTACATTACAACTCAGGGTCTCAGCGACTAATCGATTGACATGATCGATCGACAACGGTGCTAGTGTAATGGTCGAAACTGTTATTTGTTGTTTTTCTAATTCCCTTAAACAGACCATTAATGAATGGGCCGGAAAGACTTCGTTATCTCGATAGGCTCCCAGTAGCATTAAGTGGCCGCTTGATTGGGTATCTGCCATTAATACCTTGATCAGGTTTAATGAGGCTAAGTCTGCCCATTGCAAATCATCGAGAAACATCACCAACGGATGGTCTGGTGTGGTGAAGACAGCGATGAACTTCTGTAACAGTAAATTAAAACGATTCTGTGCTGCGGTTCCTGAAAGCTTAGTTGATTGAGGCTGTGGACCAATGACTTGTTCTAACTCAGGGATGACATCAATGAGTACTTGACCATTGTCATTGATGGCTTCAAGGATTTTGATTTTCCACTGTCCTAGTTCTACATCCGATTCACTGAGTAGTTGCCTAACTAGGTCTTGAAATGCCTGGACAAAGGCGCTGAAGGGAATATTACGGTTAAACTGGTCAAACTTCCCTTTAATGAAATACCCTCTCCGCTGCACGATGGGTTTATGCACCTCATTAATGACAGCGGTTTTACCAATTCCTGAGAGGCCTGCCACCAGCATTACCGCCGAGATTCCTTGAGCAACCCGATCAAATGCATTTAGCAGGGTTTGGATTTCGGTTTCGCGACCATAGAGTTTTTCAGGAATGAGAAAGCGATCGCAACTATCCCGCTGGCCCAAAACAACGTCAGTAATCTCTCCCTGCTCTTTCCACTGGAGCAGGCACTGTTCAAGATCATATTTCAAGCCAACTGTACTTTGGTAGCGGTTTTCAGCATTCTTGGCCATCAGCTTGAGGACTATGTCTGAAAGTGGTTTGGGGATGGGATGAAGGTGGGAGGGCGTGAGGAGGACTTCTGACTTCCGACTTCTGACTTCTGACTTTTGACTTCCGATTTCATAGGGCGATACCGGTGCTTTTGCCATGTGGCAATGGACCAATTCCAACGGGGCATCGCTGGTGAAGGGCAGTTGACCGGTGAGCAGTTGATACAGGGTGACGCCGAGGGCGTAGAAATCAGTACGATAGTCAATCCCCCGATTCATCCGCCCAGTTTGTTCGGGTGCCAGATAGGCTAGGGTGCCTTCCAGACTGCCAGGGCTTTGGATGGTCTGGGTTTCCTTGGGTAACAGAGAGGCAATGCTAAAGTCAATCAGTTTGACCTGCTTAGACTCTGGATGAATCAGAATGTTGGCCGGTTTAATGTCTTTGTGGATGACCCGATACTGATAGAGATCGTGGAGGATATCGGCTAGTTGGATAGCGATGTTGAGTATTTCAGCCAGATTCAGGGGATGTTGCTGGACATATTGCCCCAGGTCAATGCTTTCAATATCTTCCATGACCAGGGCGTAACCATTACCCCAAAACTCCAAACCGAGGGGTCGGACAACACCTGAGATAGGCAGATTTTTCGCTACTATATATTGATTGCGAAATTGCACCAGTTCTGCAAAACTCGGATACTCCTGAGTCAGAACTTTAATCACTACAGACTGCTGGGTAGCTGTTTCAATGGCCCGATAGACTGTCGTTCGAGCTCCCTGATAAATGGGACCTACAAAGGTATAGTTAGGCAACAGTTGGGGTATTGCTGGATGGGTAGGGCTACGCATAAGGTCAACCAGATAGGCTTCATTCAATCAAAGACAGGAAAGTTTCATGAATCTCTGTGATCATCCATAGGGCAAGGTGATTTCAAAGGTTGTTCCTTGGTTGGACTGAGAGCCCATGGTTAGGGTTCCACCATGGTTTTGAATGATCGAGTAGCAGACAAATAGTCCTACCCCTTTGCCGTCACCAACTGCCTTAGTGGTGAAAAACGGGTCAAAGATTTTCTCTTGAATCTCCTGTAGGATGTAACTGTCGGTGTTTGAGATCGCAATACGCACCCGTTGCTTATCCACTACTGTTGTACAAATCCGAATTTCAGGCTTGGCACTACAGGCAGGATTCCCTCGAATCGCATCGATGGCATTGTTGATGATATGCCAGAAGACTTGATTGAGCTGACTGGGATAGCAGGGAACTAACGGCAAATCCCCATACTCTCGAATAATGGTGATCGTCGGCAATGTCTCCTGAGCATATAAGCGATGTTGCACGATTAATAGGGTACTATCAATGCCATGATGTATATCCACGGCTTTGTGTGACGATTGGTCTAATCGGGAAAAGTTACGTAAACTTAGGACGATTTCCTGAATGCGATCGCTGCCTCCCTCCATAGAGAGTAAGATTTTCGCCATATCCTCAAATAGAAAATCTAAATCGATTTCTTGCTGTCTTGCTTGAATCGATAAACCAGGTTGAGGATATTCTTTTTGATAAAGTGCCAACAGCCCCTGCAAGTCTTTTAGATAGTCTTCCAGATGCTCAAGATTACCTTTAATAAAGGTAATTGGGTTATTGATTTCATGGGCAACTCCAGCCACCATTCGTCCTAAAGAGGACATTTTCTCAGTTTGAATTAACTGGGCCTGAGTCTGTTTCAACTCCCTAAGGGCCTGCTCTAAAGCTTGGTTTCTTTGATTCAGATCTTGAGTTTTACGCTCAACTTCACCTTCTAAGGTATGAGAATAGGTTTCAACTTGTTGGTATAAGCGAGCATTTTCCAGGGTAATCGACGCTTGAGCGCAAAGCAGAGTAAGCGTTTCCACACGACTTTGCGTAAATGCATTAGAACATTGATTGTTTTCCAGGTAGAGAATACCCACCAGTCGACTGTGGTCTGAGAGTGGTAGACAGAGAATCGAACGGGGTTGGTGGGTTTGAATATAAGCATCCTGTAAATACTTCGTTTCAGTTCTAACATCGGCTAAAACAAGGGGAGTCTTTGTTCGTTTGACATTGTTGACAATTACCCAGGGCACCGCCTGACTGGCATCAATGGGCACCGATTCTACCCATTTGATTTGGCCATTGATAAACTGAGCTTCTAAACTTAGATTGCCATTGTGGAACAACAGTAGGGACACCATCTCAGCCCCCGCATTTTCCTGGATAACGTGCATTAAATTGGTAATCACGAGATCGCGGTCAATGCCCTGCGATAAGGTGCGTGCTGCTTTCATTAAAGAGGCTAAATCCAGGGTTTCATCAAAGCTGGTCGTTGCCCTGCTAAGGATGGTGTTAGCGTGAGTTGTTTTGAGGATTGAATCGAGTTGGGCCTGCTGGAAAATGGGCACGAGGAGATGAGGATAGCGTTGTTCTAAGTCATGCGTTTTAGCTTTTGCTCCCCAGCGCCTATAGCAGTAGTAGGCCTCTTGCATATAACCTGCGGCCACTTTCTCTTTGCCGTTCGGCTGAGCTGAGTCGAAGTCCCAGTTGAGATAGAATTTGGCGGCCAGTTCATTCGCTAAGGCTTCCTCCTGGAGGTATTTATTTTTCTTAGCACCGGCAATTGCCTTATCGTATAGTTCCAAGGCGTTTAGTTTTTGGCCCAACACGCGACATTTTTCGGCTTCGACCAAGTCAAGTTTATGTTGATAGTTCATGGGGGCATGGGTTGCCCAAATGCTGAGACGTTGTTGTTGCGTTTTGACCTCGTCCAAGCTTTGCGTTTGTCTTTTCGGATCAGCAGTAAGATAGAGGGCTAACAACCCTAATGACCGGTAAAAGGGAATTTGAGTGATCGATAACATACCCTCTCCACCTTGTTCGTAGTTAATCGCTGACTGGGAATGAATCAGGGTTTGCTCATAATCTTCAAATAAATAGCTAAGAATAGTTTTAGCGGTATAGACAAAGAATAAGGAACTCCCTGCTCCGATCTCTTGAAGTTTTGGGATCTGTGAAAATTCGTTAAACCTCTGCCCCACAAGCTGTGTGGGCTCCTCAGCCATACCCATTAAATTGTCCACCATTTGCCCCCAACCAGATAGGTCACCATGCTGTATTGACTGTTGGAGATCTTTAGCTAACTCAATATAGTAGGTTTGTTTTTGGTGAACGGTGTTGAGGGGTTCACCAATTAAGCATAGATTATCGCAATAATTAATACCGGCATAACAGGCAAACTCAATATCCCCCGTCTCTAAGCCCGTTAATACATTATCCGCTAAACATTCGACGCGATCGCGGGCTAATTCTTTCCAATTACGAATAAAGGCATGGAAGAGTTGATTGACTTTACAGGTGAGTTCCGCATCTTCATAGTGTTCCAGGGTATGCAGTGCCAGCTGCCCAAAGCGGTAGCCTAATTCAATATCCGTCATCTTGGCACAAAGCAACATTCCATAAAGCGAATAGGCAAATGCACCAATGGCTGAGTTTCCATAGATTACAGAAAGATTCAGCATCGTTAGAATGACGTTTGGCAATAGCTGGGAACCGGCAATCTGAGCTGGAGCCCATAGTTTACTGAGAATAGATAACGCTGCAATAATTTTGGGACTGGTAATTACCGGTAGGGTGTAGAGATAATCAATATTGATATCGGGTAAGGGGGCATCATCGAGGGCAACGTCGAGCAAATTCAAGATTTCTAATCCTACATCCAACGCCATCTGACACTGCCCCTGGGCGACTAACAGTGAGATACGGATTTCGTAGGCTTTAACGTGATCTAGGAGAGCTTGGGCATGGTCAATAATTATTTGTGTCTGTTGCTGTGATATGTCATATTTGCCGTTGAGATAGTTTACTTCAGCCAGTAAATTATGTAATGGCAGCATCAATTCATAGTGAGTGTGCCAAGGTTCAGGCGACATTGCCTCAGTATGTAGCAGCTCAATCGCTATCGTTAAGTAGTTTGCAGACGCGCCGTAAGCAGCCGCAGATTTGGCTTTCTGGGCGGCCACTAAATTCAGCTGTGTGAGATCTTCGAGTTCCTTTGGTTGTTCAATTAAGGAAACCCCCATATTCAACTGATTGACAATTTTGAAGAGAATTTTTCCTCGTTCTTCTGAAGATGTTTTCTGCAATAACAAACGCCCAATAGTAAGGTGGGTCATCTGTTTGCGGTCTTCCGCAATTAAAGCATAGGCCGCCTGTTGAACCCGATCGTGTAAGAAGCGATAACTGACTGGAATACTCTGATGTTGTTCTTGATCTTCCATCCCTTGGAAAAACTTATAGGTTTCACTTTGGGGTAAAATCAACCCGCTTTGAAGGGCATTCCACAAATTGTCAGCCACGTCTGGTGAAGGGGTTTCGCAAATAATTGCTAAAGTCTCCAGGTCAAATTGATTGCCGATACAGGCGGCCAGTTTCAGGACGTTTTGCGTCGCGGCTGGTAGCTTATGCAACCGGCTAGCCATAAATTCCACGACATCATCGATGAGGGTAGCTGCTTGCACCTGTACCAAATCACATTCCCAATAGCCCAAATTATAGTCAAAGGTAATCAATCCATCTTCATGCAGTCCTTTTAGAAACTGGGTTGTGAAAAAGGGATTGCCGTTTGTCTTTGGATAAACCAGGTCTGTTAATGGTGTCGCTAATGTCGACTTACAGCTGAGGGTTTCTGCTACTAACTGGTTGATATGGTTGGTTGATAGGGGCGCTAATGTAATGGTCGAAAGTGTGGTGTTTTGTTTCTCCAGATCGCCCAATGCCAACATCAGCGGATGGGCCGGGAAGACCTCATTATCGCGATAGGCACCCAACAAGAGTAAATAACCCGTCTGAGTATCGCCCATCAAAACGTTTAGCAAGTTTAAGGAGACTGAGTCCGCCCATTGCAAATCGTCTAAAAACATCACCAACGGGTGGTCTTGGGTAGTGAAGACAGCAATGAATTTCTCGAAGAGGCGGTTAAACCGATTTTGGGCGGCACTACCCGAGAGTTCGGGGACTCGCGGTTGGGGACCAATAATCGCTTCGAGTTCAGGAATTACGTCAATGAGGACTTGTCCGTTTGCACCTACGGTTTCGAGAATTTTTGCTTTCCACCCTTGCAATTGGGTATCGGATTCGCCCAGTAATTGCCCCATTAAATCGCGAAACGCTTCCACCACTGCGGAGAAAGGAATATTGCGATTGAATTGGTCAAATTTACCTTTCACGAAGTAGCCACGTTTTTCGACAATGGGTTTATGTACTTCGTTGACAACAGCAGTTTTACCCACTCCGGAATAGCCCGCCACCAGCATTAGTTCTGATGCCCCCTGAGCCACTCGGTCAAAAGCATCCAGCAATGCTTGGACGTCTGCCTCCCGACCATAGAGTTTTTCAGGAATTAGGAAGCGATCGCTCACATCCCAATCTCCTAGTTCGAACTTGATAATCTGTCCGGCCTCCTCCCACTGGCTCAAACACCGCTGCAAATCATGCTTTAGTCCCAGGGCACTCTGGTAGCGATCCTCGGCATTCTTTGCCATCAGCTTGGCTACGATCTCAGCCACCATAGCAGGCACTTCTGGATTGACATGTTCGATAGCGATGGGATGCTGAGTCATATGGCAATGGATCAGTTCCAAGGGGTCATTACTACTGAATGGCAATTGCCCCGTCAAAAATTGATATAGTGTCGCTCCTAATGCATAGAAATCGGTGCGATAGTCAATGGCCCGGTTCATTCGTCCGGTTTGCTCTGGGGCC
>CBDHHL010000060.1:0-16931 GCA_965263355.1 Leptolyngbyaceae cyanobacterium
ATCTCTGGCAAAAACATTGCCAGTTTGTCCTCTTGGGAATCAGGAACCTCGTTTGCAGTAGTAAATGCGTCAGAATGCCATCTGTTATCCTCTGCACTCCAGCTCGCAAATGTTCGGGTAGTGACGCTTTCATTATTTACAACATAACGCCTCTGTCCGTCTGTAGTTGGGTCTGCTTCAATTGCCCAGATCGCTCCATTACTGCTGACTACATAATCTCGATCTGTTGCTGCAATTATCAGCGTATTGCCGTTATTGGCTGTCGCTGGATAGGTAGCAGATATCGCAGAGATCGCAGCAGCGCTACCCGTGGCTGTAACCACCGTGCGATCTTGTGCCGTGGCTGCGAGTGTATCCGTGGATGAGGTTGGGGTTTGTCGTCTGATGATAGGCATTGTTTTCCAGATTGATTAAACTACTGGCAATCTGTGCATTCTAAGACGGTCCGCAATCGCCACAGATAGCCAAATCTTCGGTTAGTCATCTTTAATAAGTGAACAAGCAAGCTTTACAAGGTAAAGCTTGCTTGTTCAGTAACGACAAAATTATCTACAAACACATCATTGTTTCTCAGTCTTAATAAAATTCCATCATGGTCAGTAAATGTGCTATTAAGTAAATCCCTCACGGTTCCACTATTAAGCTGATATTTGATGGTGTTTTTCGAAAACTCAACTACTACATTAAAAGCATTAGACAGGTTCAAATTTTGATTTTCTTGCGAAAGAATACTGCCAGTATCGTTGTCAGTTAAAACGATGCTGTTGGTTGTCCTAGGGAATAAAGTTAAAACAAGAGACTGATTCAGATCGGCATTGCCAGCGGTACCTAAAGACTCGTTGTACCTAAGGTATAGCTGCAAAAAGAATGTTGCACTGGGTTTAGACGCTCTAGAATCTTGTAATTCAAAGTCTATTCTTCTCACAATACCGTCATAAATGTTTGCCGGTGAAGGTTTAGGCTGATAGTAACCCGTTATAGTCCCAATATTCTCTGCCCTGTTATCAGATGTAATCTGAAACTCTCCGCCGCTCCTATAATCAAAAATAGTTCCTGTATCTGGGGGAACTGTACTGATATCTGCGCCTAAAGTGCCTGTGAATGAGTGCCTAAACACTTCACCTGCTGGTGTGATGACAGGCAATCCAACATTAGCTGCAGAGTGCTCTCTGATTAGTTGGTCTGTATTGATTTGTGCAGTAAGAATATCCTCTATTTGTCCATATTGGGCATCAGAATAATGAATACCGTCTCCACCAGGCGTAGCTTGAAGGTCAATAGAGTCAATGTTTGCAATGTAAATATCAGCGTTGTTTCCTGCCAAGTCAGTGAATACTGTTTGAATTCCAGTGTTAAAGTTATTTGAAGTTGCATTGGGCTTAATGATTAGCCAAGGCAAAATTAGACCTGTTTTTTCCTCGATATACGCCTTTAGATTCAAAAGCTGCTCTGGATAAAGTGCTTGATTAGTTGCTCCAGCATCACTATTCCACTGGAACCATATAATAGGACCCCACTTAAGAGTAGCCTTATCTGTTACAGCGGCATTAGCGGCATTTATGTCTGACACTAACTGATTTGCAAGCGTATCTGAAGGCACCCAAGCTCCAGTCCCTCTAAGAAAACCTGTAGACCCTTGGCCAACATTAACGACGTTGTAAGACCAAGGTTGACTGTCTCCAAATGCACCAAAATCTTGGGCAATAGATCCCCCATCAATAGGGCCAATTATTGCGTTGGATTGCCCTGCAAGTGTCCATACAATAGTATCTGCAGCCGTTAGACTTGCAAATGTGCCATTAAATCCAGCAGATGTCATTGTTCCTAGACTGACCAGCGCTCCTTGATTCCCCGCTGCGTCAGTATAGCTATTAGCCGGGACTGTGACTGTGTAATCGCCGTCTACAGGTGCTGTCACGTCAAAATCAACACGCACACCGTTGTTGCCAATGGTTGTAGTGTTCGCTATTGCAATAGTTGCTGTATTGCCACCGTCAACAGCGCTAAGCGATGCGATACCAACAGATGCTGGGTTAAATGCCGTTTCATCATCAAAGTCAACCGTGATAGTTGCAGGAGATCCGGTTGTTGCCGTGGGAAGGACCCCAACTAACACAGCTGTTGGTGCTGTAGTGTCTGCGGCTCCACTGGCTGTCATTGTCCCCAAGTTGACCAATGCCCCCTGATTACCTGCCACGTCAGAATAACTATTAACTGGAACTGTGACTGTGTAACTGCCATCCACAGGGGCTGTCACGTCAAAATCAACCCTTACACCGTTGTTGCCAATAGCTGTAGTGCTTGCAATTGCAATTGTCGCCACATTAGCGCCATCAACAGCCGACAATGAGCCAATAGTCACAGACGCTGGGTTAAAGTCCGTTTCGTCAGTAAAGTCAACTACTACCGTCGCTGCAACTCCCGTTGTTGCAGTGGGTAGGACTCCAACTAACACAGCTGTGGGTGCTGTAGTGTCTGTGACTCCAGCGATATTGTTAGTTACTGCAAAATTACTAAATGCCCCAACCGTTGCCGTATTAGTGCCCGTAATCGGGTTACCCCCCGGCGTGTGAGAAATTGTGATCGTATCAGAGTTTATATAAGCAGAATCTACGGTTAGGGTGATTGCTGAGCCTGCAATGGCAACATTATTTACAGTCTTTCCGCCTGATGCTGTAAAGTCAGTTGTTGCGGGGACACTAGCGCCATCTAATGCGCTGCTAAACGTAAGCAGAATCTGATCAGGGTTCACGTCCTCTACACTGGCTGAAGCTAACGATAAAGTTGGACCGCCCGTTACAGGAGACATATCTCTAGCGTAATATGTCACATCTACTGTAATAATTGACCCTGCCGAAGCAACTAACGATGGATTTGTCACTAATCCTGATATCAAGTCTTCTAGCGCTGTCGTATTGCCAGGGGCATACCCAAACCCGATAGAGCTACCAAGCGGTAAGGGAATAGAATCATTAATTGATATCGTCGCATTGCTAGGGACAGCAGACGACACATAAAAAGTGACCCCAGTTATATCATTTGGGACATTGCCAACCGTTCTAAGAAAAACTTGCGTATCCGTAATGTTTGGGATTTGTTCAGTAGCACCTACTTCAGGTTGAGCAGATAGTTTAAGTTGTGCAATAAAACTGTTAATTACGCTCATGACTATCTCAGAGTAAGGATCAATCTACAATCAACTGTCGCTGTTATATCTGCTGTGCTATCTTCTCGACGCAACCTGACGGCATATGCGCCCTCCAATGCTCCTGAATCTGAACCCGTATGCCCGACCGTATCCCCCTGGGCTGGTGCCGCTGAATCTGCCTCAATCAAATCAAATTCATCAGCTGCTGCTGTCTCAAAAAAAGAAATTTCTGGATAGAAAACAAGTGGCCCATTAAGAGCAGAACTATAATTAGTAACTTTGATCGCTGCTAGGACAGAAACAAGCTTTCTGCCCGTTGGAACGGTTACCGGTGTTGATATTTCGTCTTGAGTGCTCAGATTAAAGGTTGTTCGGTTAAATTCTGTTGCCCTTTCTCCTGATATTCCCTCGATACTATTTAGTATGGCTTCGGTTGGCCCTGCCCCAATCGTAACTGAGTTAGTGCCATTAACATCTAAAAATAAAGCTTGAGTGCCTTGGTTAAACCAGCCACGGTCAAGCGTCCCATCATTCAGTTGATACTGGACAGGAGTTAACTGATTCGTTGCATTGGCAGAGCTAGCCGTCAAAGTACTAGCTGGTTTTGATATTTGTCCACTAGTCAGTAAGGTCATGCGACAACCTCCTTAAGAGCTTCTTTGAACAACAAAAACTAAAGTCCGTCCCTGCTCCATGGGATCTAAGAATGGAAGGAGCCCCTACCCTTTCCTGTGTACGGCACTAAAAGGACCTCCGAATATTAATTTCAAACGCACAATGTTGAACGGTGAACGTTGTGATCACGACTCCGTTTGAACGAACCTCTATCAGTGATGCTGTTGGGTCATCGACTTGTGGCGCATTGGGATAGAAAAACCAATTGCCGTCAGTATCAACGGTCACGCTGTTGTTTCCATCTATATGGGTCAAGGCAGCCGCGTTCAGAGTGACTGTGATCGCTTCGGCTGCGGTGCCTGTGCCGGTTAGTCCGAATCCAGCCTGCCAGGTTATATCTTGGGTGAACGTGTCCCCATCGAGCGATCCAAGCTGCGGCGTCGGCCCTTCAACGCCAAATTCATTAACCCCAGTTGTGTAATTCAATCCCTGATACCAAAGCTGTGAACCGTTACTGTTGCCAATTGACGGAACAACATATATTGCTTGAATGCTTGCAAAGTCAGCAGAGGATATTGTGAATTGACTGCCGTCTGTTCCTGTTGCAGCCCCAGGGCCACCATTGGTAGCAATACGATTCACTGTTGCAGTGGTCGCAGCAGCAAATTGAGAATTCAATCGTATCGTTTCTTCGTAAGTATTCTGAGGCGTTGTTGTAGAGCTAGATGATTGAACCGCCGGGAGAAAAGCACCGATAGCTGGCATTATTCCTCTTCCTCCTCTGTTGATTCAAGATAGGCCCCGGCATAGTACAAATCGTCATCGCCTTTATTGAAAACAACAAGCTGATTAGCTGCATTAAAAAATAGTTCAACCATGCTTTTATCAGCTAGTTCAATAGTCACTGATTGACCAGCAACTAACTTTCCAATAGGGATAGCCTTCAATACTTCAGTACTCATACCATCACCTCATAAATGAATAAAGACATGTGCCACCAAGCTATACCTTTGGTGGTGTTCGACCCTCCGTCAGCGTTGTAAGCCCCCAGGCACAACTTTTTAGGGCTTGTTTCTCCTGATAAGTCCAAATAAAACTCACCAGCCAATAGCCGCAACGTACCCAAATTGTCGTTCTCCCCAGTGCCGTCCGCTTGATAATTCAATAGGCCCGCTGCGTGCGGACCCGGATCTGAGGCGATTACTTGAGCCTCAAATAGATCAGCGTCCATTAGCCCGATATCGATATACTCGCCATTGCTCCAATTTTGGAAGCCAAAATTGTAGTGGCCCCTATAGAAAAAGCCGTTTTGAAATTCGAAGTCCTTGCCAACGGTACTAGAACCTTCAGGGATTTCAGCCCCGCTAGAGTCCAGTAGCTTAATTTTTGCTCCTTTAATCCTGGCCTGTGAAACTCTCGCGGCTCCGCCCGTACCAAATGTAAACGTTGTTCGGACTAATGGGACTTTTGCATCCTCAGGATCGTTACTGTTTGGCCTAAACGTGATATTCGTTGGCTGAGCTGAACCTGGCGCGCCATTAGCAGGCATCGCAAGCCAAGCCATGCTATCAGGGAACCTGGACGAAATGAATTTCCCACCAATAGGAGCCATTACTGTGTAACCTCCCTCGCGACAATCTCACCAGTTGCCGCCGCTTCTGCGATTACTCGAATCTCGCCATTAAAATCATCCGGTTCAAATCGGCCAGCTGGAATCGTGTAGACATAATTCCCGCCGGTCGTTTGGGCAGCAGTAGAGCCGTATTGGACATAAACGGTTTGATTCGTGCTATTTCGAATGACTACGTTTACTCTACTTGGATTCGCAGGCACTAACTGTTGATCAGTGTTGAGATTGGCACTAAGTACGACCGGAGCCGATGCGCTCTGTTGGACTGCCGTATTGGCCCCCGTAACCCCACCCGTCAAGAACCAAGATAAATCAGGTTTATTCCTAGAAACCCTAGGCCCAGGGAACGCCCCTTGATATTGACGGATCGTCATTCGAGATCGGCTAAATGCTGTAGCTGCACCCGCAATATCTTGGTTGCCGAATACTCGCAATGCCTCCAATGCACTACGGCTAATCGTTATCGTAGTCCCGTTGCTTGCCCATTGCCCTAACTCTGATGCGATCGTGGGGTTCGGCGTAGTGCCATCGGTCGTGTAAATTAACAGCCATTCATTTTCTGTTGCGACTGCCGTCGTCTCACTCTCAGTGTTGATTTGAGCAAGCCTATCTTGAGCGATTTCAAACGTGATAGTCGCAAACGTCGTCACAGGCGACACGGTGAACCCAGTTGCGCCTGTGACGAGTCCGCCTGCAATTGGCCTGTCCGCTGTGGCCACTGTGTCGCCTGTGGCCGGGATTTCGAGAACAGATTCAGAAACTAACAGTATCGGGTCGTTAGTGCTCGAAGCTCCAACTACTGCCGTAACGATCGCATTCCCATTAGCGGTTCCAATCGTAATTCCGTTCTCATCGGCAAACGCGTCATTGGCCGTTGGATAAACAAGATCGTCGCGACCAATGACCGCAAAGCCACTGTTCCCCGTGCTAGTAGTGCCACCGGCCCCATCACTAATATCGTAAGTGACAGATTCAAGCGAGCCTAAACCGCCAGTGGAAGAACTTGCTGTCAGCTGGGCTTCTGTTGGTCCAGTGCCAATTGTTACGGTTGCCCCTGATGGGATATTGGCCAGGGTCGTTCCATCGGCTGATAGGATGCCAAACAGAATAGGCCCAGTGCCATTAATTTGGTAGGGCGTTGCGGTTGGCGAGCCAGACGACGAACTGGCAAATTGTTGTACAAACGGATCGGGGTCTGTCCCGGCACCGGTCGCACTCAGAAAGACAATACTATTGTTAGCGTCTCTAGCCTGAATATTTGCCATCTATTATGCTGCCACTGTATGGAATGATGGTTGGCCGTTCCAATTAAACGAAATATTTATAAATGCATTAATAGTAGAACTTTCTACCCACTCACTAGGCCCAGACCCGTGTAAAGTCCTAACCCTAACCCTATAGACTCCCTCAGGCAAATTAATAAATGTATTTGTCAGGCCGGTCACAACTTGAGTGCCTGTCCATGCAACTGTAGGAGCCTCAACCTGTTCATGCTCGATCTCGTAACCAGTAATTATGATGTCAGGATCACTAGGGACTAGCCATGTTGCCCTGACGTTGAACGTTCCATTGGCTTGGATTTCTCCTATGCCATTAACTACCCTAGGTTCGTCACTAACAGATTTGCCACGGGTTACTAAAAGGTTATGGTTCCCCAGGTTGCGAGAACTGCCACCGATTAGTACCCGATTATGTCTCCTGTAGCCACGACGAACCATCGATTACATACCGCCGTTATAACGTCGAGAGTAATCAACTGTACGGCGGTTGCCGCCAGTCTTTTTAATTCGGTTATAAGGTGTTGCGGTGGTGGTCGCTTGCCTTTCAGTCATTGGATTGCGCATTGCCATCCGTGCTATTTTGGCCATCCGTTGCATTTGTGCTGGGCTCATGATCCTTTACCTCGTGTTGATAGATTTGAGTCGCGATCGTCTCTTCTTTAGCCCTACCCCCTACTGTCAAGCCAAGCCCTTTGGCGATCTCACGCAGTTCTGCAACTGTATGAGACTCCATTAACTCCTTAACGCGATCCGCTGGTTCATTAACCTTTTTACGGGCTGCTGTTTGATCAGCTTGCGTTGTTGGCCTCGCGCCATTCTTGCCAATTTTCTGGGGATAGTGCAAAGAATAAATCATGGTTACTGACTAGTAATAGCAGCCGCTAGACGTACATTTTTGCGTTCATAAACACGGGTCCAACTAGCGCCTACCGCTAGTTCAGCATTGGTTGCGGCAGAACCCGCAGGAGTACCACCCCAACGAACACCAAACGGATGAAGGATAAAGATTCGACGGTTCACTAAAAATTCAGTGCCCGCCAAAATGTCTTCATCTGTTTTAACTGCGTCCCCTGGGTCCATCCGAGCTTCACCATAGCCAATCGCACCAGCACCGGCAAAATACGTTGTATATGGCCCAGCTCCGCCATTGGATGGTACCGAGTCATCAACAATGACAATCTTGCCCATGTAAGTTGGGATTTGACCGTCAGGCCCGCCTAGTGTGGTATCGATTTCTGATGGGACGATGAAGTTGATTTGTTCTTGTGCGACCAGGTTCCAATAAACCGTGGAGTGACAGAACATGAAACCAAGTGCGTTGATTTCATCCCCTAGCAATGCCAGTGTATTCACTGCAATTGTTCGGCTCATTGGCGTAGCATTTTGATCATTAACATGCTGAGCCAGCATTGTTGCACTAGCAAAAACACCTGTTAATGTGCTAATTAATGCCGTTTGCATCCGTCTAGCCCAATAATCAGCCACTAAGTCAGCAATCTCACCCATGGGGTCATCACCAGACTTATATTTAGCCAATTGACTAGAAGTCCATGCTTTTTTCCGATACAGGATGGTTGCTACGTCTTGAGCCGTTTGGATACGACCAGGAACCTCAGCAGTTTCATCCCATACAAGATCATCACCAGTTAGATCGGTGAAGAACGGCATGTTTATATTATTGCCGCCTCCACTAGCCAATCGGTCTAGTTCGTTGTTGCGTTCAACCATGGCAGAGGAAAGTAACAACGATTTTTGCGCTGTTCTTTCAACTGCATATGGAACAAAGATTTCAGGTACTATTATGTCCGCTAGGAATGCCATTATTCAAAAGGATGGGTTAACCGATCTTTTTTCCCGCTTGTGCTGCCATTTGTTGAGCTAATGCCCGATTCTGCCTTAGCAAATTTCCTTGAGCCGTTACATTCCAATGCTGTTCAGTGAATGGGTTTTTAATGCCAGATTCGCCAGTCGCACCCTGGTAAAAACCATCACCACTAGCTGCATTAAATTCATTGAAAGATGCTTTCAATGGGTTCCCGTAAACACCTTTATTGGCCTGTTGGAATAATTGGTTGATTGATAGCTCAACGCCTGACTCATCAGTGACCGGAGTGCCATCAACTTTTACAAATCGTTTGACTTGCTTACGTATTCCACCAGGGGCAAAACGGTCTTCAATGTCAACAAACTCAGCTTTCCAATATTGGGGGAATAAAGATTTGAAAGCGTAAAAATCAGATCCATTATTTGTAGAGAAAACTTGGCTTAATGCCTGGTCTTCTAAAAATGATTGGATCGTTTGCGCCTGAGCTAAATTTGATTGCTCTAATTGCATAATCTGAGGTTTAAAAATTTCCTCTTGTTTCGCAATTGTCGATGTAATCAAACGTTGCTCAGTCTGTTCTTTCTCAGACTTCAAGCGTTCCGCCTCTGCAATCTGCTGTTTAATTTGCTCAGCTTGATTCGCGTCAAGCTGACCAAAGACACTTTCAATTACGCCTACTTTCTTCTGCAAAGCTTCGAGCGTGGCTTTTAGCTCTACATTTTCTGCCTTGACGCGTTCGTGAGCGTTGACCAAGGCATTAGGGTTCTTGATTTCTACAGTTGGCTGATTGTCAGCCGTTGCGTTTGGAGGAGTTGCTTTTTCCTGAGATTCCAGGTTAGTCTCCATCCCTTGGGGATTGCCGGACATAGAATGCTATTCCTAAAAGACTTATATCCTCAAATATAAGCTGCCAAAAATGGCCGTAATTGCTAAAATTGGGAAAATGAGAACAATTAACCCATTGCGGGTAAAATATGGACGACTATAAACGCTTTGGCAATATCTTATGGGAGACACGACGGAAAGACTCTAGACGGGTGTCTCTCCAAGCTGTCTCTGAAATTGCCAAATGCAGTCGTAAAACATGGCGCAGGTATGAACGTGGTGAGGGTGCGCCGGACGCAATAATGCTGTTTAGAGTTGAGAATTATTTCGGCTGGAAATTAAGGCTAAAAAATGATTAGTATAAAATTATTATTATGTGTGATTATTTGCTTGCAGTGTTTGGCGCTTTTGCCGGAAGCTTCAAATATTTTGCGGAGTAGTATTCTCATCAATGCTTTAGTTGCTGGTTTTTTGGCCGTGTTTTATCATTTCAGGGGGAAATGACGGCATCAACTAATGAGGCTTCCCCGATTATTCCAATCGCTCTAGCTGGATTAAATCGAGTAATTACGGTACATCTGCAGTTAGGGCCGCAAGTACAGGCCACCGTAGCAGGCACTACATCATCTATTGCTAACCATTGCCCTCCTGTGTCGTAGGCTGGGCATTCTGGACAATGAATCACAAACGGGTCTAGCATTCTTAATGCCTCATTGTGGCTAAGGATGCTTTTTTGTGTTAGCCGTTCAGTTCTATGAAACGTCCTGAATACTTTTTTGGATTGCAGCTTAAGCCAGCCTCTTATTTGCCCTGGTGTTTTCTGCCCTGCCAGCATTGCTAAAGTGAATGCGGCTAAGGCTGCTGCAATGCCGGTCAGATCATCTCGAAGCTGTTCAAAATATTGCCGGTTTTGCCGGTTTGCATTTAGCGCGATATGCCCGCCCGCTGCCAATATAAGAATTATGATATTAGATTCTTTTATTTCAGCCATTATCAAGCGTTGCCACTCTTCTGTCGTTAGCTCGCCTGATAAATATCGTTCAGTAATAGTTAATAGTCTGCCTTCGAGCTTTAATCTTTCCCCATTAACAACTAACCTGAGTTCAGCCGTTGATATTCGTCGACCGTCACTAAAGCGATAACGGCCAATAGTTGAGTCAAAATAAACGCCTTCAAGTTCAATCAATTAGGCTTAGTGCTAGTCTTTACTGCTCCAGTAAACCCTCTAAGATCCCAATAGACTACCTTTTTGTCTGGGATGACTAGCGGGTTTAACCTCCATCGCTGTCCTTTACGGGTAATGCCGTCTCTATCCAATGGGTTGCGTTGAATCGTCATGAGTCGGTGCCTCTATTAATTGTTTGCGTTCTTTTTTTGCCCGCCGTCGAGACTTCTTATAGTCAATTAATCGTAGCTCAGTTAATAAATTCAATTGGCTAATACTTAGCCCTTCCCCCTGGCTTTCAGCTGGAATAAACCTATCCATCAATGGCACGGCCCACACCTCTATAACGATTCAAGTAACCATATGGGTCTAATAACCGTCTTATTCGTTGGCGCATATTATTTAATCGCTCAATCTTCATCCCCTCAGTTGTTTGGCCTCCACCGCTGCCGCTGCCATATTGCCGGGTATAGTGATCAACAACAGTTTCTTCCGTGATTGGCCCTTTCTGAGTCTCAGTCAAAACAGCATCGTCAATCGAATCAAGGCTATCTTGAGCTGATTCAATCTTATCTACGAGCAATCTTATTTGACCCGCTCTGTCAGTCGAATTCGTTGTATCTCTTAGCTCAACATCAATCATTAGTGTAGCTAACAGGCTAATAGGGTCATCCTGCGTTACTACTAACTGCAGTGCATCAACCAATCGTGAGCGGTCACCAGGTAAAAATGGCATAGCATTAACCTAAAACTAATTGGTCACCCCGGTCCATCAGCATTGGAGGGGTTGCATCGTCATCTGAATTTTCTCGCTTAAGTTCGGCTTTCATTTCCATTTCTTTAGTCCAGAAATTAATCGCTTCTAAATATGCTCTAACCTCGAATGTATCCTTGAAGCCACCCGTTTCAAGCAATAAGGGGATTAACTGCAATTCTTGAGGGGATGCCGACGGTTTTAAGAATTTAAGGCTAATCTTTATCCCACCCGCTGATTCCTCAGGGTTATAACTGCGATCGCTTAACAACGCCCATAACTTAAACAACTCCTCAAATCCAGATTCAATCGCATTTGCAAACCACTGCATCGTCATCTGAGTTTGACCAGCCTCTAATAATGCCGCCGTTGCTGTCTGGCTAATATTTATATACTTTTCTTTCTCTTCTCTGATCTCGTTTTTCAATGTTTGAATCCGCTGGTCGCTAATCATCATGCCAGTCCCTGCGGGCTCTACAAATTTAACGTCACCACCTTGCACATAATGCCAAACAAAATCACGACTCATTGGAATTTCAGGCGGTTCATTTGGAATTTTGTTAGGCCATCCTTGAGCAGGAATAGGAATATTGACAGCCCGCTGAATTGCGTCTAACTCAGATTCCATATTAAATAACCGAATCAACTTATCGGTTAAGCTCATGAATGGAGGAATAACCGGCTGGCCTACCTTAGCCGTTGGATCTAATGAAAACCATATAAACGGTAACCGTCCTAACGGCTCGCCTGCTGCATTAGTGATCACCTCAGGTGGCCCCATGATGGCTAATTTGCCCTGGCTTTGCGTCGTTTCAGCCTTTCTGCGTTCCCAGCGTTCTTTTGAGACAACATCATCTTCCCCGTGCCGATATACCCAATAGGTTTCAACCTTTTGTACAGAAAATCCGTTATCGCTAGGTCTGTCCTCATACGACCGGATCGCAATTCGAGTTAATACATTCCTGTATTGTCCTGATTGCCTATCATAACGACGCTGAACTAATGGGGATGACAAATCGTCTGGAGAAACCACACTAAAATATGGCACCCTTCCGTCTGGGTCTTCAGACTGTGGCGCAATATGGCAACCGCATAACACGACTCCATACTTGAATGCACCATGTAAAACCTTGCCTTGATACGTTTTTAGGTTGTCATTCTCAATTGTGACACTGGTTGCTTCGCCTTGTAACTCGTCTGGCGAATTTTCGGTTACCTCAAATTCATTTAACAATCCAGCATTCGCAGCAATCGCTTTTTTTAGCGACTCATCCATAGTCGCCAGTTCAACCCGAGATTGATAACTAATGTCAGTCTCTGCCTTGGCTTGCTCTAAGTAAGCCCTTCTTAAATCGGAAGTACATAAAGCCTGATACACATCATTAATGCGCTGCCATAAGATCGTATACTTTCCTATCCAGGATGCTGGCTTCCAATCTGGCCCGACTGCATCGCTTACCATTTAGCCCTGCCTACAACAAAAACACTTGTATTCTTCTCATCCAACCATAACCTAAAGGCTAGTTTCAAAAACATAGCCGCGAAAAACTGATCGTCAACATGATCATCTGGCCTAACCCATTTACCCAGCTCCCCATCTTTTTGCATTGCGCATAGGTGCCTAACAGGTGAGCGATCATCATTCCTTAACTGCAACCATTTATGGAAACTCTCTGGCAGCCTCCATAACGGATACCCATCTGAGGCAATCAAATCAAACGACGCGGCTACCTGGTCTTGGAAGTCTTCTTGTCTAAAACTATACAAACAATAATTCTCACCATCGTGAATTTTATTCTCTGACCTAATATCATACTCAGGCAGGCTCATCTGCTTTCCTAAGAACACGCCATGGTTGCGGGCTAACGCGATACCGTCAGCAACCTCAGGCTTAGAGTCATAGGCAATAGCATCAATATTATATTTTTGGATAATCGCCCCTACCTCTGAACGCTGGATTGGTCCGTAAAAAACAACCTCCATCACCGTCTTATCCGCAATCTCAGACGACAACATCTGACCATATCCACTAGGTAGCCAGCATCTAGCTACCCATAGCCAGTCTTGATTAACCCCCTGATCTCCCCCTGCAACTACACAATCAGGCTCACGCTCAGGGATAGGTAGTTCGATGCACCGTTGGATCATCTCTTCTGTAATGACCCCGCTGCCTGCTTCTGACGGGATACCCAGCACCTGTTGATGTGCATCAGCAATATCTTTGGACCCAAGCAACTGGCGTATCATTGTCGCTGCTGTGTCTGAATCCCTGAGCAATGGCGAAATAATCAACGCACTACTAATTTGCTCTTTTGGCTCGCCATCAGGTAACCCTTGGAGAAACTGAGACAACGTAATATCTTTTACTGACTCAATATCAAATTTAATATTAAACCTTACTCCTTGGAACCAAGCCCCGATCCTCACTTCGTCAGGCAACTTAGCCCCACATTCAGAACATCCAATATAGGCAGACGATTCTATTTTGTCTGGGTCTGAATGCCACCATTCTAACGGCTTGCCCGATGGTGAAAACCACCGTTGTATTTCTTCCCCACGCTCAAACAACGTCACCGGTTTTAATAAGCATCCTTTTGGATGAAGGGGTTTAACAGCGCCACATTCAGGGCATTTATAAAACGGATAAAAATGATGATCGTATTGCTGAAAATCTAACTCAATCCCTAACCCACCCCCCGGTGTTCCTAGATTGATATGCGGTGGATATGGCTTAAGTTTAGACTCAGCTAATCGTCTATAAAAAGCATCCCTCGCACCCGGCGGCGACTGAGAACGTTCTTCATCAATCAATCCATCAGCCTGGAAGCCCACGTTAACACCGCCAGCAGCCGCTAAGCCCTTTCTCTGCCCTACATTGCGGTTAACACTCGAATAAACATATTTAGCAAAACCGCCTGATAATGATTTCCATATCTCAGTGTTGCGATCTAAATTATTTCCATTCAATTCTTTGGCTTCCTCCCAAGCATTCAGAATCGGCCTAAGGTTCAACGTCACCTGAGAGTTACGAGCGGCCTGAGAATCATAAGAGTAAATCATTTTTAAGCCCAGCTCTTGCACCGCATAAGCTAAAAACAACGTACATCCTAATGACTTGCCAGACTGCTGAGCCCCACTAATAGCTTTTTTAGGGATTCGTAATTCTCCCAACCATTTTAGATATTCAATAAACCATGGCCTTAAACGAATCGGGTCTCCGTTCTCATTGCAGCCAAAAGATTTGACGGCTTCTATAAATTGCTCGCCAGTCGTATAGAAATTCTTAGTCACATCGACTTGCTGAACGTCTTCTTGCTGAAGCTCTTCTAAAAAGCTTGATAAAACCGTACTCATCCCATGACTAAGCTGCATTTTTCTTCCCATTCATAGCCAGCATTTGTTCTACTGCTGTAGCCATCGCATCAAATATCCGCTGCTGTGACTCTTTATCTGCCACTTCTTGAGGCACAACCTTTTGTAAATTTAATTTTATTGTTTGTAAAACTGTAAGCATGTCCGTAATCGTGACATATGCTTTTAGCTCCATTAACCGTCTACGTTCTGAAATCTTGAGCTTATCCAACAATGCCGTTAACCTCTCCACGTCAGCCCATGCCAATCTTTGAGTGTGGCCTGTGTCTATCAGCTCCATAATCGTATTAAGCGCTTTCTGTGCTTTTGCTTTTGCTGTAGGGTCAGGCTGGCTTACATTTAGTTCAAATTCATATTTGGCCGCATGTAAAAGATCCCATGCTGTGTCAGATTCCCCTGTGTCAACCCTCTCTATTAACTCTGTCAACCTTGATCTGAGTAAAGCTACCTCATCCTTGCCGGACAATAACTCAGGATCTCTTAACCCTTCCTGATACGCTTGAAGAAGCCTAGCAGGAACTACTTTGGCATAAATGCCATGCTTATAATTTGGCGCTAAAGGACCAGGCTTAAACTGTCCACGCCTTCTTCTCTCACAGGCTACACAGTAATCACTCGTATGTTGAGCCCATGCTCTGCATGGCTGTCCATTAGTTCGCTTCCCAGCGCATTTTCTAGAAATATGACCAGCAGGGGGACGTGGCATTTATGTACTAAGTAGATTTTAACATGGAACAAAAAGCACCATGTCTATGGTACATGACATAACATAGGAGTGTTAAAACCTTTGTCCTATAACGGTTTAAGGCATGGAACAAGACACGGTACATGGCCCACTTTTTAGCCGCATTGAGTCTGGCACCATTGAGCAATTACAGTTTGATCCAGACAACGCAAACAGAGGAACCGAAGCTGGCAATTATGTCTTAACTAAGTCCATTCAGCGTACAGGCTTAGGTCGTGGTGTAGTTGTTGATAAAAATCTGACTCTACTTGCCGGGAATAAAACCACCGAAAAAGCAGGAGAATTAGACGCCGCTGAAGATGTCGTGTACGTTAAGGCCACCGGCAAAACATTGGTGGTCACCGTTCGCGAAGACTTGGATCTATCTGCCCCTGAAGATTCCCCTGAATACCAAAGAGCTAGAGAGCTGTCTGTATCTGACAATTGGGCATCAGTGAAAAACACTGATTTAATGACGGAAGTACTAGAAAAATATAAAACCAAAAGGGTTAAAGTCAAAGAATATATAAATGATGCTGATTGGGATTGGCTCACTTCTGATACAGACAATACTGACAGTCAGGACAAAAACGAAGAAACCACCGACAGCGATCGCGAACCTCAACAAAACCCTGAACCCCAACAAAACCCTGAACCTGAGCAAATGCCGCCATTAGGCGATAGCGATAAAGTGCCGTTAGCGATCGTATTGACTCAGGATGAAATGTTTGAATGGAATCAGGACAAAGAACGATTGGGATATGCTACGGATGGCAAAGCATTTAAGGAGATGTGGCGGCAATGGAAAAGCAATCATTAACCACATACTATGGAGGCTTTTTATTAAACGCCCCATGCCCGCTAGAGCTTAGCCTCAATGTATGCGGACACCATTGCCCATTCTGCTTTGCCAACCTGAATAAACCCGATCGCGTCGCTAACACTAGCCAGATATTCGGCCTACTCAAAAATGCGTTTTCCCCTGGCAAGCTAACCCTAGAAAAACATTTACTGCGTTCCGGATACCCGATCCAATTTAGTAATCACATAGACCCATTTGCAGGCAATAACTACGAACTAAGCCTACGAATCTTAGAGACACTATCAGAATTAGATATCCCCTGTTCCCTTCAAACCAAAGGGGGCCATGGGCTGCTCAAAAAACCAAACAAATATCATTGTTCAGCATTAGACCTGATTAAGCCCACGGTCTTTTATGTGAGCTTAGAGACGTTGGACGATGATATTGGCAAGAAAGTATCTGCCCCTGGTGCGCCTAGGCCATCGTTACGGCTAGAGATGATTGAAACACTAATCGCCCATGGCCATCGTGTTTGTGTTGGCGTTAATCCAGTCGTGCCTCAGTGGTTGCCTGACCCTGAACTGATGGTCACAACATTGCACAGCATCGGTGTTGAGGGCATGTGGATTCAGCCCTTACACTTAAGCCACAAGCAAATTGCAAAAATGTCTGTAGCTGACAAAAAGCGGTTGGGCGAAGAGATCCTTGATATGGCGCTGCCAAGGAATCATAAAAATTATCCTGCGATCGCTGAGACGTTATCAGCCCTTAGAACTAAAGCCGACGAGATT